>NZ_AP045076.1:260000-2265000 GCF_055384585.1 Mesoterricola sp. JemC181 | reverse complement strand
CCGGCTTCAGCAGCCCGGCTCGCTTTCCTTCCGACCCTGCAACCTCGATCGCAGCGGACAATCAGATTACCACTGGGGTGCAGAATCGCAACACCTTTTTTTCCCGGGGAACGGATTTTTTTGTGAAAGCCTTTCCAGGACAGGCCCCTACCATGGTTTCCAGATGGGAGTGCCTGGATGGAATTCGATGTGATCGGGGCGGGGTTGGCGGGGGCGGAAGCCGCATGGCAGCTGGCCTGCCATGGACATGTAGTGAATCTAAAGGAGATGCGTCCTGAGGCGCAGACCCCTGCCCACCAAACGGACCAGGCGGCGGAGATGGTGTGCTCCAACTCCTTCAAGAGCGACGACCCCAACAGCGCCACCGGCATCCTCAAGGCCGAGCTGGAGCGCTTGGACTCCCTCATCCTGAGGTGCGCCAGGGAGACCCGGGTTCCCGCGGGGAATTCGCTCGCCGTGGACCGCCTGGCCTTCTCGACGGCCGTCACGTCCGCGCTGCGGACCCATCCGCTCATCCGGTGGACCACGGAGACGGTGGCCCGGCCCGATCCGGACCGCCCCACCCTGCTGGCCACCGGCCCCCTCACGGCCGATCCCCTCGCGGAGTGGCTGGCCACGGCGGTGGGCTCGGGACGCCTCTACTTCTACGACGCCATCGCACCCATCGTGGACCGGGACTCCATCGACCTGTCCGTGGTCTTCGCCGCCTCCCGCTACGGCAAGGGCGGCAGCGACTTCTACAACTGCCCCCTGGACCAGGAGGCCTACGAGCGCTTCCTGGACGCGCTGCTGGCGGCGCCCCGCGCTCCCCTCCACGACTTCGACACGCCCTACTTCGAGGCCTGCCTGCCCATCGAGGTGATGGCGGACCGCGGGCGCGAGACGCTCCGCCACGGGCCCATGAAGCCCGTGGGCCTGGACGACCCGCGCACGGGGCGCTACCCCTACGCCGTGGTGCAGCTCCGCCAGGACGACCTGGCCGGGGACCACTTCAATCTCGTGGGCTTCCAGACGCGGCTCACCTGGGGCGCGCAGCAGGAGGTGTTCCGGCTCATCCCGGGCCTCGAGGGCGCCGAGTTCGCGCGCCTGGGAAGCATCCACCGCAACACCTACGTCAACGCCCCGCGCGTGCTGGACGCGCAGCTGCGCGTGAAGGCCCTGCCAGGACTCTGGATCGCGGGGCAGGTCAGCGGGGTGGAGGGCTACCTGGAGTCGGCCGCGGGCGGACTCGCGGCGTCGATCTTCATGCGCCAGCACGCGCTGGGCGTCGAGCCCGCGCCCCTCCCGAGGGCGACGATGCTGGGGTCGCTGCTGCACTACCTGGCCCACGCCTCGCCCAAGGACTTCTGCCCCACCAACGCCATGATCGGGCTGCTCCCCGAGATCCCCGACGGGATCCTGGACCACAGGATGCTGAAAAGGGCCGGCGGACTTCGCGGCCTCAAGCAGGCCAAGGGGGCTTATCATCGTGAGCGGGCCCTGGCGGCGCTGGAGGCCCATATCGCGGAGGCGAAGCTGTGAGACCGATCCTTCCCGTAGGGCTGGGAGTCATGCTGCTGCTGGCCGCAGGCGTCTACCTCGGCACCCGCCACCAGCCGTCGGGCTCGCTCCTTGACGAACCGGCCAACCCCTTCGGCGTCGAGGCCGCCCAGCCCGGGTGGCGCGTCAAGTTCGTGGACTCCCAGATCCCGCTGCGGGCCCTGAAATGGCTCGCTCCCCGGCAGCCCGGGATCCTGGTGGCGCAGGTGCAGACCCAGAGCGATCGGCAGCTGGTGGCCGTCTTCCGCGACGGGTCGGCGGCGGCCTCCCTCCAGGTGGCCCGGCCCCAGGGCGTCAGCGAGGGATTCTGGCGCTTCGCGCAGCTCCTGGACGCGTGGGTCGCTCCGGACGGCACGGTGGTGCTCCTCTACCGCGGGGAGGCCTCCAGCACGGAGCCCGCCCTGGCCATGGCCCTGGAGCCCGGCGCGCCCGAGCCGCGCTGGGTCCACCGCGGCTTCTACGACCGCATGGCGGTGGGCGGCGGCACGGAGTCCGCGGTGTTCCTCTTCGGGGCCAAGGGCCCCGTCCAGCGGCTGCCGCTGGCCGGGGACGTCCGGCGCCCCATCGCCAAGGACATCGAGCTGCCGCCGGAAGTGCCCGAGCTCGAGGACCTGCTGCCCACCGGGGCCTGGACCTTCCTGGCCTCCACGCGCAACGGGCTGTCGGCCTTCCTTGGAACCAGGGGCTGGAGCCACGTCCCGGCCCCCGAGGACAAGGGCGTGCCCTGTGCGGGCTGGCGCTCCTCGCTGGCCCAGGCCGGCAGGCGATTCTGGTGGCAGCCCGCGCCGGGCAAGGTCGTGCAGGTGGCCCAGGACGGCTCGGTAGTGGCGGACCGCGAGGTGACGGGCTTCGCGCCGGAGGATGTCCTCGCCCGCGATGCCAAGCTGCTCCGGCTGCTCGGGGCGGACGCCTCGGGGCGGCTCTGGTTCGGCCTCGCCATGCCCGTCGCCCAGCCGGCCGCTATGGAGGACTGGGCGGCCTACGCGGCCCTGGGCCTCGGCCGGGTCTATCGCTGGAACCCCGACAAGGAGGGCCTGGAGCGCCTGCTCTGGAGCCAGGCCTGGGCCTCGCTGAACCCGCCGCCCGAGGTGGCCCTGGGCGCGCCGGTGCTGCATCCCGCGGCCGGCACCATGCTGCTGGAAGGAAGCCGGGCCGGGTGGTGGCTGCCGTTGGGGTCCCTGCCCTTCAAGAATTGTGCGAGCTAGCTGTAGAAGCCTGTCTACGTAATAGGAGGCCCCGCGATGATGGCACCGGGGCTAGCAAATCAAGGAAGGCGAGGAAAGCCGCAGCGGGACTGCGGTTGACGAGCCTGACGCAGAGTTGCTGGCCCCGCTGCCATCACCCGAAGGGCGGCGCCCAGAAGCGCGCTTATCGTGTGCAAGTCCCTTGAAGGATCGACCTAATCCTCCTGCGTGCCTTGCGCTCGATAATCACGCTTCTGGGCGCCGTCGCGGGGCCTCCTATTACGTAGACAGGCTCCTAGGCCAGGTAGTCGAACAGGCTCTTGCTGCCGATTTTCGCCATGACGCTCAGGGTCGCGGACTGCGCGGTGCTCTCCCTCGTGAACCCGGTGATGGCGCTGGGGTAGTCCACGCCCTCCACCGTGTCCTGCACGGCCTTCAGGTTCGTGTTGATGTCGGCGAGGCTCGTCTTGATGTTGTCGATGCCGTTCTGGAGCCCGCCCAGCTGGGTGATGGAGTCGTTGAGGTGGGCGCTGATGGCCTGGAGGTTGGTGTAGGCGGTCTGGATGGCGGCGGTGTTGCCGGCGGTGAGGGCCTGGCTCAGCGACTTGGTGGCGTTGAACAGGTCCAGGTTGCCGCCGTAGGCGGCGGGCGCGGCGCCGCCCAGGAAGAGGGTGTCGCCGGCGATGTTGGTGGCGGAGGTGGCGCTGGCCCCGACGGTGAAGTTGATGGTCGCGTTGTTGCCGTTGTAGGTGATGGAATTGGGGGAGCCCGCAGGGGCCGTGGCGGAATCGAAGGGGACGGTGGTCGTGTTGGTGCCGGCGAAGATGTACTTGCCCTGCACCTTGGTGTTGGCGAGGTTCACCAGGCTGGTGAAGATGCCGTCCACCTCGGAGGCGATGGCGCCGCGGCTGGTTGCGCTCTGGGTCCCGTTCATGCCGCTCTGGGCCAGCTCCATGAGGCGGGTGACCTGGGTCTGCACGGAGGTGGCGACGGTCTCCGAGTTCTGGAGGAACCCGGTGGCGGCGTCGATCTGGCTCATGAACTGGCTGTTCTGGTCGATGGAGGCCTGGAAGTTCAGGATGGCGGCGGAGCCCGCCGGGTCGTCCCCGACGTTCACGATGGCCTTGCCCGTGGTGAGCTGCGTGGCGTAGTTGGAGTAGCGCTCCTTGGAGCGCTGCAGGTCCAGAAGCATCTGGGAGGAGTTGATGGGGTTGGGGGTGCGGATGGTCATGGTTCCTCTCCCGCCTAGACGCCGAGGTTGTTGATGAGCTGGTCGGTGAGCTGGCTGATTACGGACACGAACCGGGCCGAGGCCTGGTAGCCCCGCTGGTAGGTGATGAGATTCGCGGCCTCGGTGTCGAGGTCCACGGCGGAGACGCTGTCGCGCTGGGTCGTGAGGGCCGTGGTGATGTTCTCCACGTTGGTGGAGGTGATCTTCCACTGGGAGGCGTCGGTGCCCACCTTGGTGACCAGGCCCGTGATGAAGGTGCTGAAAGGGCCGGTGACGGCGCCCGCGGGACCCACGCCGGTGCTGTCCACCGTGGAGGCCGAGGTCTGCAGGGCCACCATGGCCTGGACGTTCCGGTTGTCGCCCACGGCGCCGGTGGAGCTGGCGGCGAAGAGGGAGGGGTTGGCCACGATGGCCGCGTTCACCGAGAGGGCCAGGACCATCCCCTTGTAGTCGTTGGCGGGCACCTGCGCGCCCGCGTCCGGGGGGACCTGGATGGCCGACGGCAGGTGGTTGGTGTTGCCCCCCGCGTTCTGGAAGAAGTCCAGGTTGTGCTGGACGCCGTCCAGGGAGTAGCCGCCGCTCTGCAGGACGTTCATGTTGTAGGCGACGCCCGCGGCCAGCTCATCCATCTGCTTCTCGTAGCCGGCGATGAGGTTGTCCCTCAGGTCCAGCTGGGCGCCCATTTCGCCGTTTGTGATGGAGGCGGTGACGTCGGTGAAGGGGGCCGTGCCGCCGAGGCTCACCTCCACGGCGTTGTAGAAGGGCGCGGTGGCGGGGGGCGTGTTGTTCTGGATCGAGGTCATGGTGTAGGCCGTGCCCCCGATCACCAGGGGCGCCACGCCTCCGTCCAGGTTGATGTTCATCTGGCCCTTGCCGTCGATGTAGGTCTGGATCCCCACGATCTTGGCCAGCTGGTTGGCGAGGTCCTGCCGCTGGTCGATGGAGGTGTTGTCCTGGGAGGGGTTCACTTCGCCGGCCAGCTTCTTGTTGAGGGCGGCGATCTGGGCGGTGAGGGTGTTGACGGTGGGGACCAGGGTCGCCACCTGCTGGTCCGCGCTGGTCTGGGCGTCCCGCAGCGACTGGTACTTGGTCTGGAGGGTGCTGATCAGGTTCTGGGCCGAGCCCACCAGGTTGGTGCGCAGGGAGGCGTCCTCGGGCTGCGCGGAGACCTTCTGGAGGCTCGTGAAGAAGGCGTTGAGCTGGGAGCTGATGCCCGAGGTGCCGTCGTCGGTGAAGATGCTCGAGATGGTCTGGAGTCCCTGGTACCGGGCCTGGGCCCCGCTCTGCTGGGCGGTGCTCACGGTGATCTGGAGGTTCAGGAGCTGGTCGCGGATGCCCTGGATGGCCTGGAGGTTGACGCCGGTGCCGTAGACCAGGCCGCCGAAGCTGGAGGAGCCGGCGGTGGCCAGCTGCGCGATCTGCCGGCTGTAGCCGGGAGTGTTGACGTTGGCGATGTTGTGGCCGATGACGTCCAGGGAGTTCTGGGCCGCCGTGAGGCCCGAGAGGCCGATGTTCAGTCCTGCGGTCAAGCCCGGCATGGGGATCTCCTAGGCGTTCTGGTGGAGGCGGATGGAGACGGTGGGCGGGAGCGGCACGCCGCCCCGGGCGGCGTACGTGGCGCCGTCGCTCAGTTTCGAGAGGGTGGCCCGAAGCGGCGCCTCCAGGGTGTTGATGAGGAGCCTCAGGTTCCGGAGCCGGGTCTGCAGGCGCAGGGCCTCGTCCCGGTCCCTGGGCCACCCGATGACCTCCTGCCACCGGACGGTGGCCAGAAGGGGGATGGGATCCTCGCCCGCGATGAGCCTGGCCTCAAGGTCGTTGAGCAGGGCGGGCAGCGAGTGCAGCATGAAGAGCCTCCAGGCCCTCCCTGCGCAAAGGCTGTGCCGGAGCCGTCAGGCCAGCAAATCCAGGTGTCCTTCGGCAGGAATTGCCTGCTCCAGGTCCTCGGCGTCCGGTTCCTCGTCCTCGCGCTCGCTCTTTCCCTGGCCCGGTTGCTGCTGCCTGCCCTTGCGTTCCTCGGTGCGGAGCGCGTCGGCCTTGGGAATTAATGGAACATTGTTCTGCTCCAGCGCCGTTTGCTCGCCCACGTCCCGCCTGCGCGCGGCGTCCCTGGCCTGCAGCTCATGGACCCCCTGGGCTTCCCGGAGGGCTTCCAGATTGGCGTTCTGAAACGACTGGCGCAGGGTGAGTGGGTTCATCTGCGGCCCGTCAGGGCTCCTGCCGGGCCGGGGTGTGCTCCCGCACCAGGCCGTCGGCCACAGCCTCCCCGTCGGGGTTGTAGGCATCGGCGTCGATCCTCGCGCGGATGGCCTCGACCTTCTCCTGGCGCACATCGGGGATGGCGTCCAGGCGGGCCCGGGCGACGGCGATGAAATGGGCCCCGTTGGAGACGCTGAACGCATCCGCCGGAACGGTGGCCCCCACAGGGCCCGCCGAGGTCGGCTGGGGTCCGCCCCCCACCTTCTGGGATGCCGCTGGCGCCCCGGTCTTGATTGAAACCCTCATCACTCACCTCAACTCGATTCTAGTATCGGCAGAGACGGGGTTCCAATTAAGTCCTGTTCATCTATTTTGCTTGGCAGACTTTAAGGAGGACTCCAGGCGTTCACTCAGGCCCCACGTTTTCCCACTTTCCATGGCGTGGTTGACAACGGCCTGGTCAAGCAAATATTCATATGTGCCCCGGGCGGAGTCGCTGGTGCCGAACAGCCCGGAGGGGTGGACGGTCTTGCGCATTTCCTTGAAAAGATTGGCCATCAGCAGGCCCTCGAACTGCCTTGCCGCCTCCTTCGCGTCCTTCCCGCCCGGGATGGCCGGGGCCACCAGATCCTGGGCCGGGGCGGACGTGGAACTGAGGATGGGGGAGCTCACAGGACCCTCAGCTCGGCATTGAGGGCGCCGGCGTCCTTCATGGCCTGGAGGATGGCCACCAGGTCCCGGGGGGTGACCCCCACATTGTTGAGCATCTCGGCGAGCCGGCCCACGGTGGTGCCGGGTTCGAGGGTGAGGGACTTGACCTTCTCGTCCTCGGCCTTCACCTCGCCGGTGGTGGTGGTGGCGGTCTTGCCCTTGCTGAGCGGCCTGGGCTGGCTCACCTGGCTCGCGCTCGTGACGGAGATGGAGAGGCCGGCCTGGACGATGCTCACGGCGCCGATGCGCACGTCCGAGCCCATGATCACGGTGCCGGTCTTCTCGTTGACCACCACCCGGGCATGGGACTGAAGCTCGATCTGCAGGTTCTCGAGCCGGGCCACCAGTTCGACGATCCGCCCCTGGAACTCGGAAGGCACGGGCACCTCGATGGTGCGCGCGTCCAGGGCCCGGGCCGAGGCCGAGGGCAGCTCCTGGTTGATGGCCTTGACCACGCGCACGGCGGTGGTGAAGTCCTCCATCAGCAGGCTGTACCGGAGCACCTTGCGGTCGTTGAAGTTGCCGCCCACCTCGCGCTCCACCAGGCCCCCTTCCGGGATGCGCCCGGCGGTGGGGTGGTTCTTGGTGTTGGAGGCCCCGGCGGTGGCCACGGAGAAGCCGCCCACCAGGAGGGAGCCCTGGGCCACCACATAGACCTGGCCGTCGGGGCCCTGGAGGGGGGTCATGAGGAGGGTGCCCCCGGCCAGGGACGAGGAGTCCCCGTTGGAACTGACCGTGACGTCCACCCGCTGGCCGGGCCTCCCGAAGGCGGGCAGTTCGGCGGTGACGATCACCGAGGCGACGTTCTTCACGTTCACGCCCGTGGTGGGGATGCTGATGCCCTGGCGGGCCATGAGGTTGGCCAGGCTCTGGATCGTGAACTTGGACTGGATGGTGTCGCCGGTGCCCTTGAGGCCCACCACGAGGCCGTAGCCCATGAGCATGTTGCCGCGAACGCCCTGGAGGGAGGCGACTTCCCGCAGGGGGAGGCCGATCCCCTTGTCGGGGATGGCCGCCGTCAGGAGGAGGGGGGCGAGGAGAAGGAGGAGTCTGCGCATGTGCCTGCCTCAGAACGGCCAGATGAAGGACAGGAGACGGCTTATGTAGCCCGGTTTCAGGGTTTCGTCCACCACGCCCTGGCCGCCGTAGCCCACGCGCAACTCGGCCACTTGTGCCGAGCCGATGGTGTTGGCGGTGTCCAGGCGCGCGGGGTCGAGCATCCCGGCCACGTACAGGCGCTGCTTCTCGTTGTTGAGCTGGATGTCCCGGTAGCCTTCGAAGATCAGGTTGCCGTTGCCCAGGACCTTCACCACCCGGGCGGTGATGGTGGTGGTGAAGAGGGCGCTGCGGTCGGTGACGCCGTTTCCGGCGTACTTGTTCGTGGTGGCGGTCTTGAACCCTCCGGTGGCCGCGGCGCCGCTGCCGACGCCCACGCTGGCCAGGCGGCTGAAGAGGGACGGGGCGGTGAGGGTGTTGGAACCGGACCGGGAGGTCGTGACGTCGGCCTTGGACGTGGCGGTGGTGGACTCGGTGATCTTGATGGTCACCAGGTCGTTGAGGCGGTGGGCGCGCAGATCGGCCACCGTCTGCCGGTCCTGCCAGAGGGAGCCGTCCGACAGCGGCGCGGCGGCCGGCCCCTCCTCGGCGTAGGGGATCCGGGGCTGCTTGGTCAGACTGGGATCATGGGCCTTGGGAATGGAGCACCCCAGGACCAGAACTCCGATCGCGATGGGCAAAAGATACCGCATGACCTGCCTCCACTCCCAGTCATGGCAGAGGTCGTGCCAGTTAAAGAAGCGCCATGAGGCACCGGTCGTGGCCTGCCAGATCCTGGTGCACCACGGCGCGCTTCCAGCCCGAGGCCAGGGCCCGGGCCGTGAGTTCCTCCCCCTGCCCCGCGCCGATCTCCAGGACGCAGCCGGGGGCGGCCCGCCGCCGGGCCTCGCGCAGGATCTCCGCCGACAGGGCCAGGCCCCGGTCGGGGGCGAACAGGGCCGTGGCGGGCTCGAAGGCCAGCTCCCGCTGGAGCCCGGGGGCGTCGGCGGGGTCCACGTAGGGGGGGTTGGACACCACGAGGCCCAGGGGGTCCTTGAGAGGGGCCAGGAGGTGCCCCCGCTGGAAGGCCACCTTGGCCCCCTGGGCCGCGGCGTTGGCCCGGGCGGCCTTCAGGGCCCCCAGGCTGATGTCGGAGGCCTGGACCTCCCAGTCGGTCTCCAGGGCCATGCACACCGCGAGGATGCCCGTGCCGGTGCCCACGTCGCACGCGTGGAGCACGCCCAGCCGCCGCCCCACCTCCAGGGCCGCCTCCAGCACCAGCTCCGTTTCGGGCCTGGGGATCAGGGTGTCCCGGGTCACCTGGAACCGGCGCCCCCGGAACTCGCACCAGCCGAGGATGTAGGACCAGGGCTCGCCCTGCCTGCGACGTTCCAGCCAAAGCCCCACCTTGGCCGCGTCCTCCTCGGGCACGGGGTCGTCGCCGTGGACCAGGAGCCAGGACGCGGGCAGCCCCAGCCCCTCCTGGAACCACCGCCGGCTCTCGGCGCGGGCCTCGGCCAGGTCGAGGAACCCGGCCAGGGCCGAGGCAAGGTCGCTGGCAAGCTGGGAGTAGGAAATGTGCATAGGCAGTCCGGGCCTTCCGGGGAGGGACAGAATTTTTTTATCCTTTTCATCCCCGTCCATCCCCGTTCATCCCCGGCAAATCAAGCGCTTGATTTGCCGGGGATGTACGGGGATGGACGGGGATGCAGAGGATGATAAAAGATCTCCGTTTACTTTGCCGCCATCAATTCCTTGGCGCGCTCCTGGCTCGTGCGGGCCACTTCCTCGTGGAGGCTGCCGCCGTGGCTGTCCATGGTGACGACCAGGGGGAAGTCCTCCACTTCGATGATCCAGAAGGCCTCGGGGCTGCCGAACTCCTCGAGCATCTTCACGTCCACCACCCGCTTGACCCGCTCGGCCAGGAGGGCCCCGGCGCCGCCGGTGGCGTGGAGGTAGCAGGCGCCCACCTTGCCCAGGGCGTCCGAGGTCTTCTTGCCCATGCCGCCCTTGCCGATGACGCCGCGGACGGTGTAGGTCTCGAGGACATCCGCCTGGTAGGGCTCTTCGCGGATGCTGGTGGTGGGGCCGGCGGAGACGAAGGACCAGTGCCCGTCCTCGTGGTGGGCCACGACGGGCCCGCAGTGGTAGATGACGGCCTCGTGCAGCAGGGGCTTGAGCCAGTCGGGCTTCTTCTCGACCATGAACTTGTGGCCGATGTCCCGGGAGAGGACCACGCGGCCGCTGAGGAGGATCTCGTCGCCGACCTTGAGGTCGCGGACGACGGCTTCGGAAATGGGGGTCGTGATGCGCTTCACGGGAGTCTCCTAGCGGTACAGGGCTGAGCCGGTTTCATCGACGACCAGGTCCATGCGCCGGCTCGACCAGCACATGTAGCTGATGCTCACGAAGAAGCTGGCGGGATGGCGGAACATCTCGGACACGAGCACGCCCAGGACCGTGGTGCGTCCGCCGTAGCCCATGGGCCCGATGCCCAGGGTGTTGATCTCCTCGGTGAGCTTGCGCTCGAAGGCGTCCAGCCTGGGATCGGGGTTCGGGGTGCCCAGCTTGCGGAGGATGACCTCCTTGCTGCGCTCGTAGCCGGTGACCCGGTCACCGCCGATGGCCACGCCGAGGATGCCCGGGGAGCAGCCCTGGCCCTGCGCCTTGGTGACGGCGTCGATGACGCACTTTCGCACCCCGCCCAGGTCGCGGCCCGCGCCCAGGGAGGCCTCGGGGAGGCGGTACTGGGCGCCCACGTTCTCGCAGCCGCCGCCCTTGAGCATGATGGAGACCTCGACGCCGGGCTCCTCGCGCTCCTCGAAGTGGATGACGGGGTGGCCTTCGAGGAAGGGGTCCATGTTGTTGCCCGGGTTCCTCCCGGACAGGCTCTCCACGCAGTTGGGGCGAAGCCAGGACTGGGCGGTGGCGTCGGCCACGGCCCTGCGGATCTGCTCCTTCACCTTGCGCTGGGAGAGGCCGAAGGGATGGCGCACCCAGAAGATGATGGTGCCGGTGTCCTGGCAGAGCGGCGACACGTGGTCGTCGGCCAGGGTGATGTTCTCGATCATCGTGTCCAGGGTGTTGGCGGCCCGGGAGCCCTCGGCCTCCAGGTTCCGGTTGGCCACCACGGCTTCGATGATGTCCTGGGGCAGCCTGCTGGTCGTCCGGCGGATGAGCTCCATCACGGGGAGGGTCAGGTCCAGGCTGGCGAGGTCGGTCAGGTCGGCTTTCCAGCCTTTCGGCAGCACCGACTTGGATTCGACCGTCCCCAGGGACGTGAGGTTGGGCATGGAACAGGCGGTCATGGGTCCCCCTTGGCGTGCTCTAGGTGTAGGTCCGATTCAAAAGATTAACAACTCTTTTTTCGTTTCAGGAGGACCAGGCCCGGCACAGGGCGGTGGTGAGGTTCAGAAGGGGGCTGGGACTGCGGCTGATGGCCATTCCCTTCAGGTCCATGTCCGTCTGGTTCACCAGGTGCAGCAGGCGGGCCGCCCCCTCGGGGCCGATGCGGTTCAGGACCCGGTCATAGCCGTCGAACAGGAATGCCTGATTGGGCCCCAGGCCCAGGGCGGCCACCTGCCCGTCGCGGCTCTTGACGCCGTTGCGCCGGGCGTCGGTGAGCCGGCAGAGGCGCTCCACTTCGCGCCGGGCCTGGCCCAGGAGCATCAGGGGGGCGCCGCTCGGGTCGTCCTCCACGGCCTGCCGCAGGGCGGCGAAGGCCGTGGGGGCGGAACCGCCCTGCCAGGCCTTGGACCAGGCGAAGGCGGTCTGCTCGCCCAGTCGGAAGGTCGCCTTGTCCACCAGATCGGCCTCCACCCGGCGGTCGTCGGCAAGCAGGTCCAGGACCTCCAGGCAGCGGCGCAGGATGCCGGGGTTGCCGCCCATGCGGGCGGCGATGCGCTTGGCCACGCCCGAACCGAGGCGCAGGCCCATGCGGGCGGCCTCGGCCTCCACCCAGGCGGGGGCCTCCTTGTCGTCCATGGCGCCCAGCTTCAGGACCCTGCCCTGCTTGGCCCAGTCGCTGAAGGGCTTGGCCCCGAGGATCTTGCCGGGGCCCGCGGAGAGGGTGCCCCGGGCCACCAGAAGCAGGCGGGTCGCCGGCAGGGGCTCGAGGATGAGGCGCTTCACGGAAGGGGGCAGCTCCTTGGCCTTTTCCAGGAGGTTGTCCGCCTGGGGCACCAGGACCACGCGGTCGGCGCCCAGGGGGGCGGATTCGGTGAGGGCGTTGACCACCTCGGCCCAGGGGCAGCCCTCGGCGCAGACCGTGAAGGAGAACACCTCCCACTCCGGGTCCACGTGCACGGCCTTCCAGGCCTCCACCGCCGCCCTGCGGCCGTCGCTGTCCTCCCCGTGGAGGAGGGCGAAGGGCGAGTCCAGCCAGGTCTTGGGAATGGCCATTCAGTCGCTCCCTTCCAGCAGCTGGGTCAGGAAGCTCTCGGCGAAGTCGTCGGACAGGGTGCCCAGCACCCGCAGCTCCTGGTTGTTGAAGCTGGCGAAGTTCTGGTCGACCCGGTACTGGTTCGAGAAGGTCAGCCGGGGCCGCTGGATGACCACGTCGCCGGTGACGCCGTCCAGCAGCTGCACGGAGGCCACCACCACCACCTCCACCCGGGTGGCGCTGCCGGCGGAGCCCTTCACGGAGTCGCTGCCCAGGGAGAGGCCCAGGGCGCGCACCTCGTACCGCTCGATGGCGCCCTGCAGCACCCAGCGGCTGGCGGCGCTCTGGGGCACCAGGCGCCACGGGGACGCGGCCACGATGCGGTTCTCCAGGGCCTTGCGGAAGGTCTCCTCGGCCCCCAGCTTGGGGGTGTTGTTGCGGAAGGCGGCGATGCGGACGGTCTGCCCCTTCACCATCCAGGCCGCGGCCCGGGGGCGGTTGTCCAGCCGGTGGTAGCCGCAGCCCAGCAGGAGGAATCCGGCCAGCGCCGGCGCGAAATGACGGGCCATGGCTCCCTTTCAGGCGGGATTGTAGATGCCCACGTAGGGGAGGTTGCGCAGCTTGCCCTCCAGGTCCAGGCCGTAGCCCACCACGAAGTGGTCCTCGATGGAAAAGCCCGTGTAGTCCACGGGGACCTCCACCCGGCGCCGGCTGGGCTTGCTGAGGAGGGTGCAGATCTTCAGGCTGGCGGGCTCGCGGTCCAGCAGCAGGTTGCGCACCTTGTGGAGGGTCAGGCCCGTGTCGACGATGTCCTCCACCACCAGGGCGTGGCGGCCCCGGATGGACTTGTCGATGTCGGTGAGGATCTTCACCTCGCCGGTGGACTCCAGGCCGTGGCCGTAGCTGGCCACCCGCATGAAGTTCACGTCCATGTCGAGCTTGATCGCCCGGGTCAGGTCGGCGAAGAAGGGGTAGACGCCGTTCAGGAGGCCGATGACGACCAGGTCCTTGCCCGCGTAGTCGCGGGAGATCTCCTCACCCAGCTCCTGGACGCGGGCGGCGATCTGGGCTTCGGTGAGCAGGGGGTAGATGCGGCTGAGGGAAGCGGACATGGGTTTCTCCAGATTCTTTATACCATTCAACCCGGGCCCGGCCCCCGGGGTCTAGTAGGCAGGACCCAAGTCCGGGTCTTGTGCTTTGCGGGTGGGCCCTTGATGATATCCCTAGCTATCCCAGCCAGAGACGAGAGGTTGATGCAGCAGGCCGCCCTGGATTCCCCGTACCACGGTCCCGAGATCCAGGAATGGGTCGTGGCCGCGCAGGCCGGAGACCAGGCCGCCTTCGCCAACCTGGTGGAGCGGTTCCAGCGGGACGTCTACGGCAAGGCCTTCTCCATCCTCAAGAACCACCTGGACGCGGACGACGTGGTCCAGGAGACCTTCCTCCGGGTCTACCGGGCCCTGCCCGGCTTCCGGTTCGAATCCTCCTTCCGCACCTGGCTCATCACCATCACCACCCGCCAGGCGCTCAATTTCCTCGGGCGGACCCGCTCCAGCCACGAAAGCCTGGACGCCACGCCCGACGGCCCGGAGCATCTGGCGCTCCGGGTGGAGGACAACCAGATGTCCACGCTCCTGGACCAGGAGTCCAGGCGCCTGCTCCGGGAGGCCCTCCCGCGGCTGCCCAAGCGCCAGCGCCAGGCCCTCACGCTCAAGATCGAGAATGATTGGAAATATGAACAGATCGCCTCGGAGATGAACATTTCCGTGGGCAGCGTGAAGGCCCATGTGTTCCACGCCATCCAGAACCTATCGCAACTCATCAAAGGGGGAAGGCCATGATGAACTGCCTTGAAGCCCTCGCCGCCATCGAAGTGGATCCCCTGGACCTGCCGCCCGAGGTGGAGGCCCACGTGAAGGCCTGCGCCGGCTGCTCCGAGGCCCGGGTGATCTGGCTGGCCATGGAGGACGCCCCCGCCGCCGTGGCGCCGGCGGGCTATTTCGATCAGCTTCCCGGGCGCGTGCTTCGCAAGCTGCCCAGCCGCCCCCGCGCGGGCGACCGCCCCGCGGCCCTCTGGGCCCTGGCCGCCGCCCTCCTCATGGCCGTGGGCTTCGGCGGCTTCTGGCTGGGCCGGGCCAACCGCCAGCCCCTGGTGGAGGCCACCTACACGCCGCCGGCCGCGGAGCTCCCGGCCGCGCTGCCCGAGACCCCCTTCATGGAAGGGGATGACGAGGTGGCCCAGCTGCGCAGGCTCCCCCCCGACAAGGCCGCCACGGTCCTCGAGGGCCTGGAGCCCAAGCCGGCCAAGGATTCCAAGTGATGACCCACCCGGAGGCGCCCGTGATGAGAATGGCACTGCTGCTCGGCCTTTCCGCCACCCTGGCCGCCCAGGCGCCCCGGGCCCCGCAGACCCCCCACCGGACCGAAGCCCCCTCCCCCAGCCGGGTCCAGGATCCGCATTTCATGGCCCGCCTCTTCCAGTGGCGGGTGAGCCGCATCACCAAGGTGCTTGGCCTCCCTGAGGACCGGGCCCGGGTGATGGCCGAGAAGTGGGGCCGCTGGGACCGCGAGCACATGGAGCGGGGCCAGCAGACCGCTGAGCTCCGCAGGCAGTTCCACCAGATCCTCATGGGACCCGAGGCCGAGGACGAGAAGAACGCCCGGCTCAAGCCGGTGGTGGACCAGTACATGACCCTGCGGCGGGCCCAGGAGGCCGGCCGCAAGCAGTTCGAGGAGGAGATCCGCTCCGGCCTCGCCCCCGCCCAGCAGGCCCGCCTCATCCTGGTGATGGAGGAGATCCAGCAGCGGCTGAGGGAAGGGCTGAAGGACGCGAAGTAGCCGTTCGAAGCTTTGCCTGCCCTGCTTTTCCCGGCGGAACCGCTCGTCACCTGCGGGTTCGTTTCTTCTGTTTCGCGGCAGGAGGTGCAGGTTCGCCGCTTCCGGTCTCCAGGATCATCGGCACCACCACGGGCCGGGTCTGGGTGGTCTTGCGGATGGTGCGGCGCAGGGACTGGCGCAGGAATTCCACCAGGAGGTCCTTGTCCTTCCGGATCTCCCGCGGGGCCTCCTCGAAGGCGTTCTTGACGGTGGCCCGGAGCAGTTCGGAATAGGCCTGGTCGTCGTTGAGCACCACGAAACCGCGGGTGAGGATGGAGGGCTCCGCGGCCAGGTCCCCGGTCTCGGGGTCGACGACCAGCGTGGCGATGACGATGCCGTCCTCCTGGAGGATGAGGCGGTCGTGGATGACCCGGGCGTCCACCATGTGGTCCACGCCCTGGTCCACGAAGCACTTGCCCACGGGGACGCTGCCGGCCTCCTTGACCCTGCCGTCCTTGAAGAGGCGCAGGCACTCGCCGCCGTCCAGGAAGAGGATGTGCTCCTTGTCGTAGCCCATGGACGCGGCCAGTTGGGCGTGGACCTTGAGGTTCCGGTAGGTGCCGTGCACGGGCACCATGTGGCGCGGGCGCACCATGGCGATCATCTCGGCGGAGTCGGGGCGGTGGCCGTGGCCCGTGGCGTGGACGACGCCCAGGCCCTCCAGGGTGGTCTCCGCGCCCAGGCGGGCCGCGGTGTCCAGCGTGCGGGAGATGCTCACCTCGTTGCCGGGGATGGCGCGGGAGCTGAGCAGGAGCCGGTCGCCTTCGACCATCTTGATGCCCTTGACCTCGCCCTTGAGGATGCGCTGCAGGGCGGCCATCTCCTCGCCCTGGGAGCCGGTGCAGAGCACGGCGACCTTCTTCGGGGGGAAGAGGGGGACCTCCTTGGGCTCGATGAAGAGGTCGTCGGGAAGCGAAAGGCGCTTCAGGGTCCGGGCCACGGCCACGTTGCGCTCCATGGAGCGCCCCAGGAGGCAGACCTTGCGGCCCTCCTCGTAGGCCAGGTCCAAAAAGATCTGGATGCGGTGGATGTTCGAGCTGAAGGTGGCCGTGAAGAGCTTGCCCTTGGTGGCGCGGAACGCGTCCCGCAGGCCGCCGCGGCAGTCCTCCTCGCTGGGGGTGGGCTTCGTGTTGAGGATGTTGGTGGAGTCCGACAGGAGCACGGCCACGCCCGCGTCGCCGAGCTCCTTCAGCCGCGCGGTGCCGGTGAGGCGCCCGTCGACGGGGGTGGGGTCCAGCTTGTAGTCGCCGGTGTGCACCACCACGCCCCAGGGGGTGTGCAGGGCGATGGCGCACGCGTCGGGGATGCTGTGGGTGACGGGGATCCATTCCGCCTGGATCTCGCCTCGGCCCACCTTGATCCGGGCGAAGTCCTCCACCACGTGCATGTGCCGGGAGCTCCAGAGCTCGTGCTCCCTCAGCTTTCCCTCGAGGATGCCCATGGTGAAGGCGGTGCCGTACACCGGCACCGGCCAGCGCTCCAGGAAGTAGGGCAGCGCGCCCAGGTGGTCCTCGTGGCCGTGGGTGAGCAGCACCGCGTCGATGCGGTCGGCGAAGGGCTCCAGGTAGGCGAAGTCCGGGATGATGCTGTCGATGCCGGGCTGGTCCTCGGAGGGGAAGAGCTGGCCGCAGTCCACCAGGAAAAGGCTCTTGGCGGTGTGGACGACCAGGGCGTTCATGCCGAATTCCCCGAGGCCGCCGATGGGGATGAGCCTCAGCTCGTCCTTCGCGGGGGGGTTCTGCCAGTCGATGAAGGGGGGTGAGGCGAAATCCATTTAATGCTTTCAGGAAAGGGCACGGAACAGTTCGAGCCACGTGCGGGGGGGGATCGCTTCCGCCCGGATGGCGGGCGCGAGGCCCTGCGAGGCGAGGAGATCCTGGATCTTTTCGGGGGGCAGCCAGCCCTGCCAGTTGTTGGCGAGGGTCTTGCGGCGGTGGTTGAAGCTGCGGTGCAGGAGGGCCAGCAGCGAAGCGCGGACCTCCAGGGCCGGCGCGTCCGGGAGGGGCTCGAAGAGCAGCACGGCCGAATCCACCTTGGGCGCCGGCCGGAAGGCCCCCGGCCCCAGCTTGAGGACCCGGGTGACCCGGCAGCAGAGCTGGGCCAGGATGGAGAGCGGACCGTAGTCCTTGGTGCCGGGCCGGCCCAGGATCTTCCGGGCCACCTCCAGCTGGAACATGAAGACCATCCGCTCCCAGGGCACGGGTTCCACCAGGAAGCGGCCCAGGATGGCGGTGGAGGCGTTGTAGGGCAGGTTCCCCGCCACGGTGAAGGCGGGGCCCTCCGGCAGGGCGGCGTGCACCGCGTCCCCCGGGATCAGGTGGAAGCGCTCGACCCCCTGGAACCGCTGGTCCAGGACGGCCACCGCCTCCGGATCCAGCTCCACCGCCCACAGGGGACGCCCGTCCTCCAGAAGCGGCGCGGTGAGCACGCCGGGGCCGGGGCCGATCTCCAGGATCCGGGTGGCCGGGCTGGCCAGCACGGACCCGACGATGGCCTTGATGGCGGATGCCTGCACAAGGAAATGCTGGCCGAACCCTTTCTTCGGTGTCAGTTTCAGGGGTTCAGCGATATCAAGCTCCACGGGTTCAGCTTAACAGGCTCACGCGTTCAGCGGAGGATCCGCCACGCACGCTTGGTCGGTGGTCCCCTTTCATCCGGAACGGTGACGTAGACTTCCCGGGTCTTCACGAAGAGCCGGGGGCCCCGCACCCGGCCCACCACGGTCAGGCGCCAGAGGCAGGTGCATGGCCACCGGCTGGAGGGGCCGAGGAAGCGGACAAGCACCTCCCCGTCCTGGGCGGGTTCCCGAGGGAAGACCCCGGGCGGGACCCGCAGGGCCAAGCCGGCCCTTGCGTCCCATCCCTGCCCCGGCGCCGGCCGCGGCGGAAGGGCCTTCCAGCCCTCCTGCAGGAACCAGGCCTCGGCGCTGTCGGCGGCGAGGGCCGCCCAGGCACCCCGCAGGGCCTCCCCTTCCACGGCCAGTTCCCGGAGCACGGTACGTTGCATCATCCAGGCTGCCGCCGCGGACAGCGCCAGGACCGCCACGGCCATGAGCAGGGTCGCGCCCCCCCTCATGGCGGGGCCCCGTTGCGGGGGACCCGGGTCAGGGTCAAGGCGCACCGCTCCCCGGCGGGGCCCCGGGCCTCCAGGGTCACCAACGCCGCCGGGGGCGCTCCCAGGTCTACCCGGAAGGCCGCCACGCGGTCCGCCAGAACCCGCCCCCTTTCCTCGCCGCACCGGCGGACCAGAAGCGATCCCTCCAGCCGCCAAACCACCCTGTGAAGCGGACGCAGGAAGGAAACGGGCGCCCCATCTCCGTGGGCCCGGGGAACCTCCCCCTCCAGGACGGTCCCGATCCCCTCCCCCACCTCCCGGGGCTGAAGTTCCAGCGGGCCCGCCAGCCTGAGGCCCTCCCAGGCCCCGTCCTCCACGAGCAGGACATCGCCCGCCACCAGCCGCACACGCCCCTCGGCGCTGAGCCGCACCCGGCGGGAGAGGGGGACCGGGTCCCCCACCGGAAGCGGAGCGCACAGGTGGCCCCGAACCGGTACCACCTCGTCCATAATGATGATCAAGTCGCCGGACGAGCCCTGGGCCAGGGCCGGTTCCCCGGGGGGAGCCACGCAGGGCACCTGGAACCCCGCCTCCTGAAGGTCGTCCGACAGCTGGTCCGCGGCCCGCCGCAGGCCCCGCCGGAGTTCCACCCGCTCCAAGGTCCGGCCCAGGGTTCCGTAGCAGGCCCCAAGGAACCGGAGCAGGCCAGCAGTCAGGCATAAAAGCAGGCAGAGTGAAACCGCCAGTTCCAAAAGGGAGTGACCCCGTTCATTCATAACCCACCCATACCTCCAGCCGGAGGGCGCCCTCGGGCCAGGACGCCCTGGCCTCCCGCCACCCCCCTTCCGCGGCCACCTGCACGCGGATGGGCTCCCGGGAGGCCCGGACCGTCCCCCGTTCCAAGGCACCGATGGCTTCCCAGCGGGCCTTCAGGCGATACTCCACGCCTGCGCCGGCCCGGGCGGTTCCTTCCACCAGCCGGACGATTCCCCCCAGGGCCAGGCCGGCCACCGCCATGACCGTGAGCACCTCGATCAAGGAGAACCCGCCGCGCCCGCCCATCGCCCACCTCCGGTGGACAGCATGGGCCCGGAACCACCGCCGGGCCCGGATTGCGCAGGTGATGCACGCGCGGAACCTCGGCCTGCGCCAGCCCGACCCATTCCGCGGTGGGCGGGGGCGGATGTTCCCTTAGTTTCCAGCGAACGGTCTAGTGGAGTTCGTACACGGAGGAGCCGTTCTGGTTGGTGGTGTAGACCGTGATTCCGCCCAGGGTGGTGTCCTTGACGTCCAGCCGGTAGGTGATGCCCAGGGAGCCCACGGTGACGGTGTAGTTCATCATGGTGGTCGCCTTGTTGACAGCAAAGGCCGGGGCCGGATTCACGGAGGCGGCGGGGGCCGTGGTGGCCGTCCAGTCATACGTGGCGTTGGCGGGGCCGTAGATCCCCGCGTCGGCCTTTCGGGTCTCCAAGGCCATGCGCAGGACGGCTGCGTTGGCCTTGGCGTCGCCGATCATGCGGGCCCTGCGCCGCTGGCCGAGGAAGGAGGGGATGGCGATGGCCGAAATGATCCCGATGATGGCCAGGACCAGGAGCAGCTCGATCAGGGAGAAGCCTGCTGACGCTCGAGTACGGTTCATGCCTGGGCTCCTTGAGTGCAGTCTGCGGGACCGTCGCCCCCAATGATAAGGGATCAACCATAAAGATAATCCACCCAGGCCTCCCGCAACGCGGAAAAGGGAAATTCCCTGAGTGACAAATCCCGTCATTGGCGATGTATAAAAAATAGTCATACCCCTCCTCTCCTATCGCCAGGAGGATTTTGACAAAATATAAATATTGTAAAAAGGGATGTTAAAAATTTTTTGAACGCTTTTCCCCGTAATTCATTCTTTTATGAAGCTCAAAGGATGCTCCATGGCCCCTCCCTCCCGAAACTACGACGGCTATAGCCTGGTCGAAATGATCGTGGTCCTGGCCATCGTCGGCATCCTTGCCATTGCCGGCGCGACCATGCTCGGAGACCGCCCAGGCACTGCGGTGCGGTCCCTCCTCGACGACCTGGAGGGCACCTTGGCCAACGCCCACAAAACCTCGGTGGCAAGCGGCAATGACGTGCTGCTGGCGACCCGGGGCGACTGGGCGGCCACCAACCCCCTTCTCCTGGCCTTCGGAAATGCCAACCTGGGTACCGCCACGGTCCTCGCCAACGGCGGGACCTCCTCTGAGTCGTTCCGGGTGGCGACCACGGCCACCGGACTCCAGGCAGTGCATCAAGGCGCTGGGATCGTCACCAATGCCAACGCGTCATGGTGGGCAACGGCCGCGACGGGCTCCCAGGACATCACCACGGTCCGTCCCTTCAACCTGACCACTTCCGGCTTCAATGGCATCCTGGCCCTCCCCGCCGACAACCTGTTCCAGGGAGGCAGCAACGTCAACGCCATCCGCATCAGTGGATTCAGCAAGCGGTTCACCTCCACCTTCTGGATCGAGGTGGTTTCCCTTCGCAACGGCGTGCCCGTTTCCGGTGGCCCCATGGGCCTCCTGGTGGGCCTCAACAATGGGGCGACGATCTACAAGTTCTACAACCCGGGGGTCCTTAGTGGGAGATCCGGCCAGTGGAGGAAGCTCTGATGACCAGCCATCCAACCGAAACCCGGCGAAGGAGCCAGGCAGGATTCAGCATGGTGGAGATGCTCATGGCCGCGTTCATTCTGGCCATCGGCATCCTGGGCCTTTCGATGCTCCAGACCATGTCCCTGAAGGCCGGCCGCGGAAGCCAGAGCATGGCCAACGCCGTGAAGATCGCGGACAGGATCATGGACCAGGTTGAAGCGGAGGGCCGCCTGAGCTGGCTGTCCATCACCAACACCCCCCTGCAGATCCCGGAGACCTTGTCGGACCTTCAATACATCGGGCAGGGCACCCGCTATCAGGGCTTCGGGGAGGTCCTGGACGCTTCGACCAACCTGGTCAAGATTACCCCGGTCTCCACGGCCCCCGTCGGGTCCAAGCCGGAGCTGTCGTCAACGGTGAGGTACATCGCCACCTTCACGGAGGCGAACAACGTCAACAACGCGGGGGGCATCGGCCAAACCTCCGATTACAGCGTCACGGTTGAGTTCGCCGATGACGTCAACAAGACCGGCACGGCCGTTCTGCGCACCGTGAACATCGCCCGGAGAATCATCCATGGCTAAGCGGCTTTCCAGGAAGGCCTCGCGAGGCTTCTCGCTGGTGGAGATGCTCGTGGCGCTCGTTTTCACCCTCATCCTCATGGCTGGCATGTCAGCCGTTTTCAAATCCACCCTGACGACCTTCGCCACGGCCGGTGAGAAGCTTTCCAGCGCCCGGCGCAACCGGATGTCCCTCGACATGGTTTATGACGACTTGAACAATGCCGGGATGTATCTCGTGGACCTGGCGTCGGCCCCGGCATTTTCCACGGCCAACGAAGGCTTCCGGGTCATGCCGGATCCCCAGGCCCAGGCCGGAACACCGATCCCCGGCGTCACGCAGGGCGCGGACGAACTCTATTTCTACATGGACGAACCCCTTCCCTTCGAAGGGTCCCTGACGAGCACCAGCGCCCGGGTCGCCGGGGCCTTGGCCCTGGCGGGCCAGGCTGCGACCGCGACCGATTTCACCTATTCGATCGACTGCAAGGACCTGTCCTACGCCAACCTCGTCAAGCCGGGCCAGGTGATCCTGTTCAAGGACTCCTTTGATGCCGGATATGTCAACTCCGTCACATCGTCCGGAAGCTCCGTGACGGTGGTGCTGGGGGCCGATCCCATGGCATCCATTACGGGCTCCGGGCTTTCTGGCGAAGCTCCCCGGTTCCAGCATATCACCGCGAGCGGAACGACCCCCGGGTGCGGTGTGGTCTTCGTCCGGCCCGCCCAGATGGTGAGGTATTCCCTCCAGGCCCTCAGCCTCGATCCGGCCAGTTCAGCGGCCTCGACCCTGTGCCTCGTGCGCGACCAGGGGACCTACTCCACCTCGGGTTTCACGCCCGACCCCAACATCCCCCAGCAGGTCGTCACGGAGAACATCGCTGGATTCCGGGTCTACCTGAGCGCCGATTCGGGACGGAACTGGGTAGGCGGACCCGGCTACACCAGTTGGGCGGCCATCAAGACCGGCCTGGACACGCAACTAAGTACCTCCGGCCGCACGGGGTACACCTCCCTGGGTACCAACCTCAACTGGTTCAGATCGACTCCGGTGCTGGTGAGGGTGGACGTCACGACCCGGACCGCCGTGCAGCGGGCGGAGTATTCCCCCGGCAACAACACGCTCTCCTACAAGGAGCAGTTGCAGAGCATCGTCATGGTCCCCCGCCACTTCGGCCTTTCCATCAACTAAGCGGAGCTCGCCATGCGCAATGACTGCGAACGCCCCAGCAGCAACCGGGAGACCGGTGGCATCACCATCCTGGTGGCCCTGATGCTGCTGGTATTCATCACCCTGACCGCCGTGGGGATGTCGCGGAATTCGTTCCGGGAAGTCGTCATCTCCGGAACCACGCGCCAGGGGGCACTGGCGCGGAACGTGGCCGATTCGGGCGTCGAATGGTCGATCTACTGGATGACCCTGGAGAACGCCCCCTACGCCGCCGGGCCCTCGGCCAAGCTCAAGGATCTCAAGGCCACCCTGCTCGCGACCCCTTCCCTTTCCGGGCGCTCCTGGAACGTGATGTCCACGGATCTGACGGCGCCCTCCATTTACAATCCCCAATCCGCCACCCAGGCCGTCACCCTCGACCCCATCACCACGTCCGGCGGAACGACGGTCACGCAGGGCTACGCCATCGGCCTGACCTCCATGGGCAAGATGCTCGTCACAAACATGAGCCAGGGCCTCGGAAGCGGTGCCTTCGCGCCGGCGACCGGCAACGAATCCAAGCAGGCTCCCGACCTCTGGGCGGTTCGCAGCGACGCCCGGGTTGGCGTCGGGGCGGTGTCGTTCGTGCATGCCAAGGAACTCTGGATCTCAACCCCAGTGCAGTAGGAGAACACCATGTCCAACCGGTTCCTGGCTCCGATCACGGTCCTCATGCTGGGTCTCGCGCTGCTCTGCCAGCCCCTGGGCGCGCAGTTGAGCCCCAAGCTCCAGACCAGCAAGACGGATTTCCTCAACCTCTACCAGCAGTCCACCAACACGCGGGTGAAGCCCGAGGTCCTCACCATCTTCGACTTTTCGGGATCAATGGAAGCCTTGATGTTCCACCCGCTGTTCGTGAACAGCGACACCAACGACACCAGTGGCGTGAGCATGCGGTTCGTTCTCACGCCCGCGGTTGCGGGGGTCCCTGCCAACAATACCTACACCATCACGGCCAGGTCCATCCAGAACACGAACGCTTACGTGAGCTGGACGTTGACCGTGGGCGGAACCGTCAACGCGCCCGTCTCCAGCGGGGCCCAGTCGCAGCAAAAGGGAACCAGAACCGTCAGGTACCTCTATACCACGGTGACCGGGACCGCCGTCGGCGGCACGATCTCAGGCAATGCGACCTACACTTTCAACGCCAATCTTGCAATGAGGGCGACGAACTCCTCCGGGACCGCGATCACCCTGGGAACCTACGCCTCCGCCTCCACTGCGGCCACCCTGAACGGGGGCCTGACCTGGACGGTCACCGGGGGTTCGACCTCCACCGCCTCCACTTCGGCCACCGTCGACACCGCCGTCAACAGCTGGAATTCAAACCAGTCCTGCAACTGGACGGTGCCGGCCTACGACGGCTCCACCACGCCCGGAACGCCAGCCTACGTCACCGCCACGCTCCCCGTCGCCGTGGGAAACAAGTCCTCCCTGACCAGCACCATCCTCGTCAAGCCCGACGGCACCCAGGTCACGGCCTCCGACGCCGCGGCCACCACCGATTCGACCCAGTACGGCGCCAATTCGGGCCAGGGCGCCGGCGATGTGCGGAATTGGGTCCGTGCGGCCAGCCACGTGCGCTTCTCGACCACGGTGGATTCTTCGGTCCTGAGAACCATTGACGTACCCATCGCATGGAAGATCACCAACGCCGGTTCCACGGGGAATCCCCTAAGCTCAGTGACAAAACTCGACCTCCAGGTCAAGACGGCCCCCAATGGAAACGTCACGAACTACGGCAGCGGAGCCGCCATCGAGCTGGACAAGAACTGGTCCATCGCCAACGGCACCCGGGTCTTCAGCTCCGCAAGCAACTCCACCAACGTCGGCACCAGCGGCACCCAGACCGGCACCCAGGTCCTGACCGTGACGTACCGTCCCGACTACGTGGTTTGGCTGTTCACCGGCAAATACCAGGATGGAACCTATGCGAACCTCGCGAAGAATTACATCGTATTTGACGCGGCCGACGCCACCTTGTCGCCCGTCCAGGGCGCGGTGAGTTGGGGCCAGGGCTACGGGAACGCCGCCACCGGCAGTTCCATCAAGGTCCCCAACTACAATATCGATGGCACCTATAGCGGAACCGAAACATCCTCGGATGCCTCGGTCAATATCGTCCCTGCCCTGACCCGCGTTCAAGCAGTCAAGCGTGCGGCCATAACCACCTGGATCAATCACCAGGCGGACGTGCTCTGGGCCTTCCGTTTCCTCGATGCCGGCACGGAAGCCGCAAGTGGCAACGCGACTACAATCAACAACAACTCCTCGACCACCTTCAACGTGACCGCGGGCGCCGTCACGACGTACCAGACGGGTAAGGATTCCGCGTGGACCGTCCTCAACAACACCAGCAGCCAGGGGATCACTTCGACTTCGGGCAACTCGGTGACGGGCATGGGGCGCATCGCCAGCCTCTTCGCGGGGAACAATACCCCCTTGACCTACGCCATGGCCCGCGGCCTCGCCCAGTTCACGGATCCCAGGAGCGTCTTCAATGCCGTTGAGACCGGCAGCGACGCCCCCTCCCAGTGCATGAACCACTTCCTCATCCTGTTCACGGACGGCCTCGACAACAACGCCACCAACAACCTGAACGACAACGCGGACTGCCCCTACTACATCGCCTCCGGCTCCACCTTCAAGATCGACGCCCTCATCGGCAATCACTCGGTCATTGGGAGCCCGGCCAATGTAAACCGCAATGGATCATGGTGGAACCTGTTCACCTTCGCCGGGATCGCGGCCCACCTGGGCGACACGTCCCTGGGCGTGACCGGAACGGACTACCTTCCGCCCATCGACCCGGGGTCCACGCCCTCCGGTTCGGTTTCCCCTTCCAGCCTGCTTCCCCTTTCCCTCTACAAGCGCAATGCCACGCTGTTCACCAAGCCCCACCTGGTGACGACCATGACCGTGGGAGTCAGCCTTGGCGGCACCCTGGCGGCCGGCGGCCCCAAGCGCAGCCTGTTCATCGCCGCGGCCGTGGGCGACCCGACCCTGTCGACCTGGGCCGACACCAGCACCTTGTCCCCCTTCAAGTGGGATCCCACCGCCAATTCCGGCAACGGTGGCCGCGTGTCAGGGTCCATCTACTACTTCGATGCCACCAACCCGGACAAACTGAGCACGAGCCTGGACTACGCGATCCTTTCCGCCATCGGCGCCTCGAACATCAACACCTCGTCAAGTCCCAGCACCCCTTACATCGGTGCGGCCCTGGGCGGGGAGATGTTCATCGGCAAGTTCCAGCCGCCCCTCAACGGCGGCGCGATCTGGACCGGGGATCTCCTGATGTTCGGAACCAGGCTGGTCAATGACAACCTGCAGATCCTGAACAAGAGCGGCACGGTCACCACGGCCGTGGACTCCTCCACCGCCCAGTGGTCGGCGGGCGTGGCCCTGGCCAACAACCGCCTGTGGAAGGACCGCCACCTCTACACCCGCATTCCCGGCAACGCCACGACCCCCGAACCCGGCCTCACGGCCTTCTCGGATACCGGCACCGCCTTCACGGCCCCGACCACAGGCCTTCAGAATTTCATAAGCCGGGCCGCCGACAGTCCTAGCCTGGCCTCCTACGGGGTGGGCAGCACGGCCCAGAAGCTGGTGACCCAGTGGGTCATGGGCGGCGACACCACCCTCCTGGACTCCTCTTCACGAGCCACGGCCAATCGCCCCAACATCATGGGCGACATCATCAACTCCTCGCCCGCGGTCCTGGAATACAATTTCGGCGATGTTTCCTCGGGCCTGACCTCCAACCTCGCGGCCGTCGGCGGCAACCGCTTCCGCCTCATCCTGGTGGGCACCAACCAGGGCTGGCTCCACGCCTTCGGGGAAGTCACCAAGCAGGAGAACGCCGTCACGGGCGACACGTCCACCCCCAAGATCGTCAAGGGTGATGTCGACGAGCTCTGGGCCTTCATGCCCACGGATTTCCTGGGCTATCTGGACCAGTTGACGGTCAGCAGCAACCCGCACCGCTTCCTGGTCGACGGCGCTCCCGCCATCTACCACCTCGACCTTCCTCCAGCCACCGGCGGCGCCGCGAACGGGGTGGTCGAAGTGACCTCCGCCCCGGGTCCCGAACGCGCCATGGTCATCATCGGTCTGGGAAAGGGCGGACGCAGCTATTACGCCCTGGATATCCACAACCCCTACACCCCGACCCTGAGGTGGTCCATCGTGCCGGATGAGGTCGATGTGAAGGACGGTACGGGCAACCCGGCCCTCCAGGCCCGGATTCTCGCCCGGCCCGGGGCACCCTCCATCGACACGGTTCAGAAAGTCATAAGGAAGATGGGTTTCTCCACCTGCACTCCGGGCATCGGCCGCATAACCCTGACGGATTCCACGGGCCTCCCCGTGGTGCGGGACGCCGTCTTCCTCGGCGGCGGCTTCAGTCTCCCCGAGGTGGAAGCCAATTTCCCGGACGCATCCGGCAACCCCACGCCCATGGGGCGATCCGTCCTTGTCCTGGATGCCTATTCCGGCCTGATCCTCGCCGCCGTCGACCTCAGCGGCAGGACTGCCTCGGACGGCCAAAGCGGCATCCTGCGCCCAGGCCCGATCGCCCGCGGCGTCGTGCCCTTCGAGTTCATTCTCAATTCAGGAATGGCCCAGCGCGCCTACTTCCTGGACTACTGGGGCGGACTGTGGTCGTGGGGCTGCCAGAAGACGGATACCGCATCCACGCTTCCGGCGAACGGCTCGCCCAATCCCACCTACCAGTACCGCATGGACAGTTCGGACCTCTCCGCCTGGACCTTTGATGGGGCCGCCACCTCCGACCCCGGGATCCGTCTGGTCGCCAAGGACATCAGCGGCAGCCTGATCACCCAGTACGGCTACACCGACAGCCAGAAATTCTACAGTGAAGCGCTCTATACGACCCTTCCCGCGCCCTTCCGGGTCGGCTCGTTCCCGGGCCACCCCAAGTCCTCCACCAGTCCGATCCCCGCCGTGGTGGGAATCGCCATCGAAAGCGGCGACCGGAACAACCCCCTCGACTACAACTACACCACAACGGCGACCACCGGATCGACGGCGAACCCCGCCACGAAGCCCAACCATCACCGGATCTCGGTGGTCTTCGACCGGCAGGACAGCCTCGCCTGGGGCACCGTGGTCAACCCGATCCTCATTTCGCCCGCGTCCACTGCAGTCCTGGACGTCTATCCGGGCCACACCTCCTACCAGGCCAACAATGCCCTGATCACCCCCTACAGCAGCACGTATTTCCTGGGTCCCAACAACTCGGCGGACACCAAATTCGGGTTTTTCGCAAATTTCCCCGACATCCTGACGCCCCCAGGCTTGATTCCCAAAGGCATCAACAACCCCGCCGTGGTCTCAGGCAGCCTCTACTACTCGGTTTTCGTCCCCACGGCCGCCGATCCCTGCACGGGCGGTTCGGGCAAGACCCAGACCAGCATCATGTGCGACCTGCTCAATCCCATCGTGGCCGACTCCCGCACCAACCAGAACTGCACCAGCGGCGTGGTCTGGGAGCCCATCGGCATCGCGTCCGACTTCTCGGCCCTGGGGACCCGCGGCGTGATCCAGATCGGCACCACCGCCGTCAACAACCCCGGGGCGGGTGCCAGCGCAACCACCCTGGCCACCAAGACCATCACCGGAAAGAGCACCGACCGGTATCCCAAGGCCCGGGTCTGGCGAACCGTCCACTAGGCTCCTATTGACGGCGCCCCCGCCGCCACCGCAAGGTGGCCGCGGGGGCCGGCCGTTCAATCCACGGCCGCGGTCACCCGGACCTCGAGGAACCGCTGGGATGGGTCATCAAGCCCCAGGATCACCTTCTCGTCATAGGTCCCTGGCGAGGCCGCTCCCGACAGCACGACCTTGATCGCGTGGCTGGGGGCAGCCCCCCCTGGCAGGGTGGGCACAGAAAGGAGCGAACTGGTCGTGCGGGCAGAGAGCACGCGGAAGGGCTTCCCTTGCCGGTGCTTCACCACCATTCGTCCGTACAGTTCCAGGCCGGCCTTGCCCGCCAATGCCACCCGGGCCGGGGAGGCAAGGATCGGCATCCGCCGGTCCCAGTTGACCCGCACCGTGATGACCGATTCCCGGGGGTTGGACAGGTGGAGGTCGATGAAATCCGTCCCGGAGAACTTCTCCGAGGGCAGGCGGTCCGCCACCAGGACCAGGTCCAGGAATGCCGCGGTGCCGCTCTCCCGGGTGGCCACTCCCAGCCAGGGCGCGGGCGAAAGCTGGACATCGTCGATCCGGATGGGCTGCCCGGTGGCCGACTCAAGCTTGACCACGGCCTTCCGCCGATCCTTCGCCTTCAGGTCCTGGAAGAACACAATGTCCTGACCGATGAGGACGTCCATCCGGACTTCCGCCTTGAGCGTGAGCGTCTGGATCGGATTCGCCGGGTCATCCGAGTGGATCTCGACAAATTTCGTGACCTCGCCCCGGAGCCCCGCGGCCATGAAGGCGACTTCCAGTTCCGTGGACTCCCCCGGCAGAAGGATTTCCTTGCCGACGACCGTGGACGTGCACCCGCAGGACGGCTTGACGCCCAGGATCCGAAGCGGGCCGCCACCCGCATTGGTCACCTTGAACCGGAACCGGCTGGTGCTCTCCCTTTCCACCTTCCCGAAATCGTGACGAAGCGTGTCCAGAACCATCCGGGGCGGGGCCTGGGCAAAACAAAGCGCCGGCATCAACACCGCGATCAGGGCAGGCCGCATGGAAATCCCTTCGACCCCCAGATTCTAGCCTAGACGCCGAAATTGAGGGGATCCCGGTCCAGCGTCACGGGCCCCCCCGGCTCCAGCGGCGCGGCGCGCATGGCCTCCCCCAGGGGGCCCCGGGCCGCCGCCTTGAGGATGAGCTGCATGCGGTAGCGGTCCTTCACCTTGGGGATGGGCGACTCCAGGGGGCCCAGGATGCGCAGGCCCGGGACCGTCTCCAGGCGCGCCCGCAGCCTGCGCAGCGGCTCCAGGGCCTCCCGGGGGCTGTCGCCCTCGCTGCGGTAGAGGCTCATGGCGGCGTAGGGGGGATAGCCCAGGGCCTCCCGGTAGGGCAGCTCCTCGGCGGCGAAGGCTTCGAAGTTCTGGGCCACGGCGTGGACGATGGCGGGGTGGTCGGGGCTGTAGGTCTGCAGGAGGACCCGCCCGCTGAGCTCGGCCCGCCCCGCCCTGCCCGCCACCTGGGTGAGGAGCTGGAAGGTGCGCTCGGCGGCCCTGAAGTCGGGGATCTTGAGGCCCAGGTCCGCATTGAGGATGCCCACCAGGGTCAGCTTGGGGAAGGTGTGGCCCTTGGCCAGCATCTGGGTGCCCACGAGGATGTCCACCTCGCCCGACTCCGCCGCCAGGAGGCCGGCCTCCAGGGAGCCCCGCCGGGTGGTGGTGTCGCGGTCCAGGCGCAGGATGCGGGCCTCCGGGAACAGGAGCCGCAGCTGGTCCTCGATCTGCTCGGTGCCCTCGCCCACGCCGCGCAGGTGCTCGGCCCCGCAGTGGATGCAGACCTCCGGAGGGGCCGTTTCATAGCCGCAGAGGTGGCAACGGAGGCGGAAGGCGCCCTTGTGGTAGGTGAGGCTCAGCGCGCAGTGGGGGCAGTCGAAGGTCTTCCCGCAGGCCCGGCACATCCAGAAGTTCTCGAAGCCCCGGCGGTTGAGGAGGAGCATGCACTGCTGGCCCAGGGCCAGCGCCTCCCGCATGCCCTTGAGCAGCATGGGCGAGAACACCACCTTCCTGCGCTCCTCCTTGTAGCATTCCCGCAGGTCCACCACCTTCACCGTGGGCAGGGTCACCCCCGCGGGCCGCTCCATGAGGCGAAGCAGGTTGTACCGGCCGTTCTGGGCCGCGTGCCAGCTCTCCAGGGACGGGGTGGCGCTGCCCAGGACCACGGGGCACCCCTCGAGCTGGGCGCGCTTGACCGCGAGGTCCCGGGCGTTGATGCGGGGATGCTCCTCGCTCTTGTACGAGCCCTCCTGCTCCTCGTCCACGATCACCAGGCCGATGTCCTTCAGGGGCGCCAGCACGGCGTTGCGCACCCCCACGAAAAGCGGCGCCTCGTCCTGGAGCAGGCGCAGCACGTCGGCCTGCTTTTCGGTGGCGTTCAGGCCCGCGTGGCCCACGGCCACCTTCCCCGGGAAACGGGCCTCCAGCCTCGCCAGGAGCCGCGGCGTCAGCCCGATCTCCGGCACCAGCCACAGGACCCGCCTGCCCCGCGCCAGCACCTTGCCGGCCAGTTCCAGGTAGACCTCGGTCTTGCCGCTGCCCGTGATGCCGTAGAGGAGGGTGCCGGAGAAGGCGTCCAGGTCCACGGCGGCCACGGCCCGCAGCTGCTCCTCGTTCAGGACGACGGTGCGGTCCGCGCCCTCCTCCCGGCGCTGGCTCATGAGGTCCAGGCGCTTCACCCGCTCCAGCACCCCCTGCTTGACGAGGTTGGCCACCACGGCCGGGCCCACGGCGCAGGCCTCCAGCAGCGGGGTTTCCAGCATGGCCCCCCCGGCGCCCTCCAGGGCCAGGAGGACCTTGGCCTGGGAGGGGGTCACCCGGGGCGGGTTGGGCGCGGCGGTGCGCCGCACCTCCGTGACGCCCGCGCCCCGCAGGCCCCGGCGGTGGAAGAGGGTGGGCAGGTCCAGGGTCCCGGCCTGCCACGCGGCTCCGGCCTCCGCCAGGCCCGCCCAGTCCCCCGCCTCCCGCAGGTCGCAGAGCCGGATCCCGGAAGGAAGGGGCGTCTCCCAGTCGGCCACCACCGCGTGGGGCAGGCAAAGGGGCAGCAGGTGCGCCAGTCCGCAGCCGTAGTAGCGCCCGGCGAAGTCCAGCAGCTCCCACAGCCGGGGCGGCAGGAGCGGGAAGGGGTCCAGGACCGTGTCCACGGGCTTGAGCTTCACGGCCGGCGGGGCCGGGTCCGGACCCAGCACCACGCCCAGGGTCCGGCCCGCGCGCAGGCGCACTTCCACCCGCATTCCGGGCTGGAGTCCGGCGGGAGCGAGGTACGTGAGCGGGGGGAGGGGCCTGGCGAGCTCGATGCGGGTGGGGATCAGGGAATCCATGCAGGGCGATGATAGCGCGGCCGGGGCCCCGCAAAGGAATCCCCGGACGCCCCCGGAGGCGGTTAAACTGCATAACCGCATAACTCCCCCCATCCCCCGAATTCCCAAGGTCCTCCATGGAAACCAAAGGCCATCTCCTCATTGCCGACGACGAGGAAGCGTACCTCCGGACCATCGCCCAGCTCCTCACCCTCCATGGGTTCACCGTGGACTGCGCGTCCAGCGCCACGGAGGCGAGGGAGAGGCTGGAGGCCTGCCGGTACGATGTCCTGGTGTCGGACATCCAGATGCCGGGCCCCCCGGTCCTGGACCTCATGCGCCAGATCCCGGCCCTGAACGCCGGCCTGCCGGTGGTGCTCATGACCGGCCACCCGTCCATGGACACCGCCCTGGAGGCCATGGGCAACGCCGTCCTGGCCTACCTGGTCAAGCCGGTGGATACCCAGGAACTCGTGATGCACATCCAGACCGGGGTGCGCCTGAGGAAGGTTCAGGCGCTCGCCCTGGAGTCCTCCATCCGCCTCCAGTCCTGGGCCAACGAGATGAAGGCCATCGAGGCCGACATCCGCTCGGCCCCCGCCTCCATGGGGGTCATGCCCCTCAGCGGCCTGGTGGGCCTGGTGCTCGGGAACCTGGCCTCCTCGACCCTCGAACTCAAGCAGTTGCTGGATCTGGCCCTCCAGGCGAACCCGGGCCAGGGGGTGTGCGGCATCCGCGAATGCCCCAGGCTCGGGCTATACCAGGAGACCATCCGCTCGGGCGTGGAGACCCTGGAACACACCAAGAGCGCCTTCAAATCAAAGGAACTCGGGGAGCTGCGCAAGAAGTTCTCGGCATTGCTCGAGGGAACGGTCTAGCGGCATCTGGTTCTTGACAATTTGAACGGTCTTCCGATAATTGGCCTGTTCAATCCGTCCCTTGGGGACACCCGTCTTGGCGGGCAGGATCCAGTCCTGCAAGTTGAAGGCGCCCACCTGGAGCTACCGTTTTTCTGGCTGCCGGGTCGTGCTTCCTCTTGACGCCTTGAGATCCGGGATCCCCCATGCACGTGAAAATCCTCCTCGTCGAGAATTCCGAGGCCCAGGCGCAGCTGGTCCTGCGCCCCCTCCGGGAGGCCGGCCTCGAGTTCGCCAGCGAGCGGGTCGCCTCCTCCCAGGATCTCCGCGCGGCCCTGGACCGCGGGACCTGGGACCTGATCCTGTGCCAGCACGCCCTGCCGGGCCTTTCCTACACCAAGGTGCTTTCGGACGTGCAGGCCCTCGCCCCGGCCCTGCCCTGCATCGTCATCGCCAATTCGGGCGACGAGGACCTGGTGAGCCGGGCCTTGCGCCTGGGCGCACGGGACTTCATCTCCATGGGCCGGCTGGCCAGGCTGCCCCAGGCGGTCAAGCGGGAACTCGCCAACACGCCCCGCCGGAGCCTGGGCTCGCCCGACCTCCCAGCCGCTGACACCGGCCTCCTCGAGGACCTGATGGACGAGGCCTACGGCCTCCACGAGGTGATCTTCGACGACCAGGGGCAGCCCGTGGATTTCCGCTTCGTCAAGCTGAACCCGGCCTACGAGCGGCTCACGGGCATCAGGGCCTCGGAAGTGGTCGGGCGCACGGCCCTGGAACTCGTCCCCGGGCTCTCCCGCACCTGGATCCGGAAATTCGGGAACGTGGCCCTGTCCGGTCAACCGCTTGCGGTCGACGACTACCGGAGCTTGCGGGGACGGACCTTCGCCGGCATCGCCTTCTGCCCCCAGCCGGGCCACTTCGCGGTGCTGTTCAACGACGTCACCGCGACCCTCGCCCTGGAGACGACCAAGGAGAGGCTGGCCACGGCCGTGGAGCAGATCACCGAGGGGATCTTCATCGCCGACCTGCAGGGGACCCTCCTTTACGCCAACCCCGCCCTGGAGCGCATTCTGGGCGCCGCTCCCGGCGGGACCCTGGGGCAGCCCGTGGCCAGGGTCCTGCCGGGCCTCCCCCTGGAGGACGCGGGCTCCGCCTGGCAGGGGCGCTTCCCCGGGCAGCCCGCGGACGGCAGCTCCCAGATCCTGGAATGCACGCTGGCCCCGGTGCGGGACGCCTCCGGGACGCCCACCTCCCGGGTGGGCATCGTGCACGACGTGACCAGCGAGGCCGACACCGAGCGCAGCCTTCGGCAGATGGAGAAGATGAAGGCCCTGGCGGAAGTGGCCGGAGGCGTCTCCCACGACTTCAACAACCTGCTCACCGCGATCCTCAGCGCCACCGAGCTCATCGAATGGCAGCTGGCCGCCGACAGCCCCATCCGCCTCAAGCTCCAGGTGATCTACCAGGCCGTGATGAGGGCCAGCGAGCTCAACCGGCAGATACTCGCGTTCAGCCGCAACAGCGAGGAGAAGTCCGCGCCCCTCGACCTCTCCCAGGTGGTGAAGGAGGCCATCCACCTCGTGCGGTCCACGTTCCCCGCCACGGTGCAGGTGCGCTCGACCCTCACGCCCGGCCTCTGGACCACGGGCAACGCCAGCCAGATCCACCAGATCGTCATGAACCTGTCCATCAACGCCCTGCAGGCCATGCTCCCCGCCGGCGGCACCCTGGAGTTCAGCCTGGAGGACCGATCGGGCACGTCGGCCGTCCTCACCGTGAAGGACTCCGGCTGCGGCATGGAGCCGGCCGTCATGGAGCGGATCTTCGAGCCCTTCTTCACCACCAAGGAGCGAACCGAGGGCAAGGGCCTGGGCCTGTCCGTCGTCCACGGCATCGTGGACGCCCACGGCGGGTCCATCTCCGTGCGCAGCGAGCCGGGCCAGGGCAGCGTCTTCCAGGTGGTCCTCCCCTGCAGCATCCCCGAGGCGCCCGCGTCCCTCGAACCGGTCCCCGAGGAGCCCACGGGCCACGAACGCATCCTCTTCGTGGACGACGAGGAGGTGCTCAGCGCCCTGGGCAAGCAGGGCCTGCAGATGCTGGGCTACCGCGTCACCTCCCGCTCCGACAGCCAGGAGGCCCTGGAGGAGGTCAGCCACCACCCCCAGGACTTCGACCTCCTGGTCACCGACCTCTCCATGCCCCACATGTCGGGCGTGGAACTCACCCAGCAGATCCGGAAGATCCGCCCGGACATGCCCGCCATCCTCATCACCGGCGCCTTCCAGGACCCCATGCCGCTGGAGGGCATGTCCACGCCCTTCGCCCAGGTGCTCCTCAAGCCGGTGACCATCCTGGACATGGCCAAGGCCATCCGGAAGGTCATGAACCTGCGTCCCGCGGCGCGCTCGCGGCAGGACCAGGCCGCGGAGCCGCGGCCCGAAGGGGCCTCGGTCATCCTTCTCGCCGAGGACAGCCAGACCACGAGGAGCCTGCTGCGCAGCTGGCTCGTGAAGGCCGGCTACGTGGTGGACGAGGCCCGGGACGGCCAGGAGGCCTGGGAGGCCATGGAGAAGAACCCCGGGCGCTACTCCATCCTCGTCACGGACATCGTCATGCCCAGGCTGGACGGGCTGCGGCTCTCGGGCAGGGTCCGCAAGCTGGACGCCTCCATCCCCATCCTGATGCTCTCCTCCTCCGACGACACCGAATCCGTCAAGGAGGCCCTCCACCTGCACGTGAACGAATTCCTCACCAAGCCCTTCGAGTCGGCGATGCTCGTCTCGACCGTGGAGCGCCTCTGCGCGGACCAGGCCACGCGGGTGAAGTTCATGCGCAGCCACGAGACCGCCCAGGCCGTGCGCATGGCCCAGCGCGCCATGGAGGCCATCCCCGAGAAGGACATGCCCATCTACTCCATCTCGGAACCCCTCACCGACGCGGGCGGCGACGTGTTCAGGGCCTTCCGCAGGGAGGACGGCTCGATCTTTTTCGCCATCGCCGACGTGGCGGGGCATTCGGTCATCAGCTCCTACGCGGTGGCGGCCTACCTGGGCATGCTCACCAACTTCCTCGCCTCCGACCTGGACCTCCGGGCCCTGGCCTTCAAGCTGAACCGGGCCATCCAGGCCGGTCCCTTCTCGGAGGTGCCCATCTGCGGCCTGTTCGGACACTGGAACCCGGGCACCGGGCGCCTCCACCTCCTGAACGCCGGCATCCCCCACGCCCTGTGGCACCGGGCCACCCGCGGCGCGACGCGGCCCATCGCCATCAACGGGGCCCCCCTGGGCATCCTGGACGAACCCATCGTGGAGGAGAAGGTGGTGGTCCTCGCCCCCGGGGACCGGCTGCTCCTGGGCAGCGACGGCTTCTTCGACGCCCCCTCGGCCGAGAAGCAGGCCTTCCTCGAACTCGCCGGGCCCATCTGGGAGAACCTGCGGGGCACCGACATCTTCCAGGCCATCAACCTGGTTTCCGAGGCGGCCCGGGCGCACGCCGGGGGCAACTTCGGCGACGACCTGCTCGTGGTGGCCCTGGAACAGCCCCCCCTGCCCCCCGACCCCGACCACCTGACCCTGGACCTGCCCGCCGACCTCCAGGCCATCGACGGCGCCTGCGCCGCCCTGGAGGCCTTCCTGGACAGCCGGGGCTGGACCGCCGCCCCGGGCGCCCAGGATCGCTACGACACGCTCCTGGCCGTGCGGGAGGCCCTTTCCAACGCCGTCCTCCACGGCTCCCCCGGCGAAGGCGCCCCCTTCGTCCAGCTCTGGGCCCACCGGTTCCCGGGAGACGGCTTCCGGATCGCGGTCGTGGACGAGGGCCAGGGGTTCGACCTGGCCGCCCATAGGCCCCCGGACACCGCCTCCTCGGAGCGGGGGCGCGGGATCCCGCTCATCCAGTTCTTCGCCACCCGGGTCGCGATGGTCGGCGGGGAGCTCACCATGGATTTCCGCCAGAACCAACCCTCTTTTATCGATTGACATGTCCGGCCACCGTCCGATACTGACTTCGATTTCAACCGCCCATTCGGTGCGGACTGTCTTGACGGGCGGGGCCAGGACCTGCAAGTTGGGGGCGCAATTTCACGGACCTTCAGGGATGCCGTGGGTTGGGCCCCCTTTTCCATTTCAACCAGCCCCATGAACCGGAGGATCGAGATGCCAGCGAACAACCCCAGCCCCACCGATTCCAGCACCCTCAGGATCCCCTCCGGCGGGAACCTGGTGGCCAGCACCGTGGAAGCCCGGCGCAAGGCCGCCATGGAGGCGCTGGCGGCCCCCTGCACGGAGGCGGTCCTGGACCTTTCCGAGTCGGAGGTCGTGGACTCCCTGGGCATCACCCTCATCCTCGGCCTGTTCAAGACCTGCCAGCAGCGGAAGATCGGTTTCCGGGTGGAGGGGGCCAACGCGGACCTGATGCGCGTGTTCAAGCTGTTCAGCCTCCCCAAGCTGTTCCCCATCAAGGAGAGATAGATGGCCAGCCTGGCTGATGAAAGCATCATCGCCGATTTCGTGGCCGAGAGCAGGGAGCACCTCAGCACCATCGAGCCCGACCTCCTGGCCATGGAAGACCTGGGATCCAAGGTCTCCCAGGAGGTCATCAACCGGGTCTTCCGGGCCATCCACAGCCTCAAGGGCGGCGCGGGATTCTTCGCCTTCGAGGCCCTCAAGCGCCTCAGCCACGCCATGGAGAGCGTGCTGATGCTCGTGCGGGACGGCAAGCTCCATCCCACCCCCGAGCTCATGGACAGCCTGTTCACGGGCGTGGACCGGCTGCGGGCCATGCTCGACGACATCCACGCCAGCGACAGCGTTCCCTACGCCAAGGAGCTCGCCGGCCTGGAGGCCATCCTCAGCGGCCAGGGCGTGAACCTGTCCGAGACGGTCAAGGGGCGGGAGAAGGGCACCAAGCGGGACTTCGACCTGGACGCCGAGGGGGTCCGCTCCGCCCTGCGCCGGGGAATGAACCTCTACCGGGCCATCGCCTACCTTCACCATGACATCAAGGACCAGGGCCTGGCCCCCCTGCAGTTCCTCAACAACGCCATGTCGGTGGGCACCTGCCTGGACGCCTTCATCGACATCGAGGTCATCGCGGACCTGGAGCACTGCCTGGAGCAGGACCTGCCCGTGACCCTCCTCTTCGCCAGCGTCCTGGAACCGGATCTGGCCGCCCTGGCCCTGAAGCTCCCCGTGGAGCAGGTCAAGGTGCTGGAGGTCAAGGCCCTCAAGGAGATGCTCAAAGCCAAGACCAAGGCGGCCAAGCCCTCCGAGGCCGCTCCCCCCCCGCCCCCGCCGCCCCCCGGGGAGGAGGCCCAGCCCGAGGCCGAGGCCGTCCCCGAGGACAAGCCCGAGGCCCGGGGGCCCGCGGCCAAGGAAGGCGGCAACGAGACCCTCCGCGTCCGCGTCGACCTGCTCACGAACCTCATGAACCTCGCCGGCGAGCTGGTGCTGGGCCGCAACCAGCTGGTGCGCGCCATCTCCGAGTACAAGGGCGAGATCCCCGGCCTGGGCGCGATCCTGCAGAACGTGAACCAGGTGACCACCGAGATGCAGGAAGGCATCATGCAGACGCGCATGCAGCCCATCGGGACGGTCTTCAGCCGCTTCCCCCGCATCATCCGGGACATGAGCCGGCAGCTCGGCAAGCAGATCGAGGTGCATATCGAGGGCGCCGAGGTGGAGCTGGACAAGTCCATCGTCGAGATGCTGGTGGACCCCCTCACCCACATCATCCGCAACTGCGCCGACCACGCCATCGAGGGCCCGGCGGAGCGCAAGAAGGCCAAGAAGAACCCCACCGGGGCCATCCACCTCCACGCCTTCCACGAGGGCGGCCAGATCAACATCGCCGTCCACGACGACGGCCGGGGCATCGATTCGAAGAAGGTCCTGGAGAAGGCCCTGGCCAAGGGCCTGGTCACCAAGGCCCAGGCCGCCGAGATGACGGAGCGGGAGATCGTCCACCTGGTCTTCGCGCCGGGCTTCTCCACGGCCGAGACCGTGTCGGACATCTCCGGCCGGGGCGTGGGCATGGACGTGGTCCGCACCAACGTCGAGAAGCTGGGCGGCCACGTGGAGGTGGAGACGGAGGTGGGCATGGGCACCACCGTCCGGTTGCGCCTGCCGCTGACGCTCGCGATCATCCCTTCCATGATCGTGGGGGTCGCCGACCACCGCTTCGCCATCCCGCAGGTCAACGTCGTCGAGTTCGTGTGGGTCAAGGCCTCCGAAGTGGTCCAGCGCATCGAGCAGGTGCAGGGCGCCCTCGTCCTCCGCCTGCGGGACAAGCTCCTGCCCCTGGTGCGCCTCGCGGACGTGCTGGGCATCCAGCGGGTGTTCACCCATCCGGCGACCGGCGAGGAGCTCCCGGACCGCCGCACCTCCATCGCCGACCGCCGCGCAGAAGCCTCCGCCGAGGATGCCGAGGCCTTCACCCGGGAAGGTGACCGCAGGGCCGATTGGCGCAGCGACCACAACATCATCGTGCTGCGGGTGGGCAAGAACCAGTACGGCGTCATCGTCGACGAGCTCTACGACATCGAGGAGATCGTCGTCAAGCCTCTGTCCAGCTTCATCCAGGGCACCAAGTGCTTCTCCGGGGCCACCATCCTGGGCGACGGCCGCGTGATCATGATCCTGGACGCCGGCGGCCTCTCCACCGCCGCCCTGCTCCACTTCTCCGACCTCCAGGCCGAGGAGCTGCGCCGGGCCGAGGAGGAGAAGCGCAACGCGGCCCTCAAGGCCTCCCGCCGCCGGTCCGTCATCCTCTTCGAGGGGGCCAGGGGAGAGCGGTTCGCCGTGCCCCAGGACCACGTGCTCCGGCTGGAGCGGATCCTCCGGAGCAAGATCGAGCTCATCGGGGAGCGCGAGTACATCGAATACCGCGGAGAGGGCCTGCCCCTCCTGCGCCTGGACCAGCACCTGGAGGTGCGGCCGCTGGCGAAGGACCTGGAGGAGCTCTTCCTGGTCATCCCCAAGATCCCCGGCCAGAACTCCACGGCCCGGCCCCCGGCGGGCATCCTCATCTCCGAGATCCTGGACGCGCTGGACGTCGAGGTCGAGCTCAAGAAGGTCGAGTTCGAGGGCCCGGGCCTCCTGGGTTCCGCGGTCGTCCAGAACCACCTGACCCTCTTCCTGGACCCGGTGAACCTGCTCCGGGCCGCGGGCCTCATGGGAGGTGACGCCGCATGAGCCAGTTCGCCACCTTCCGCGTCGGAGAGCGCCTGTTCGGCCTGGACATCCTCGGTGTCCGGGAGATCATCCGGGTCTTCAACATCACCGCCGTGCCCCGCGCGGACGCCCACATCCGGGGCCTCATCAACCTGCGGGGCCAGATCGTCACCATCCTCGACCTGTCGGTGCGCCTGGGCCACGAGCCCGCGCCCATCCGGGACTCCAGCCACATCGTCATCCTCAAGCACGCCGCCAACACCATCCAGGTCAACGGCCACTCCCAGGGCGGCACCTCCGACCTCATGGGCCTCCTGGTGGACGCCATCGGCGACGTGGTGGAGGCCGAGGCCGCCCTGGCCGAGGCGCCCCCCGCCAACCTCACCGACGCGGAGGAGCGCTTCCTCTCCGGTGTCCTGAAGACGGACGCGGGACTGCTGGTGCTGCTCAACGTCCAGGAACTCCTTTCCAGCGGCTAAGACCCTCCTCCTCCCAGGATCCGTTCCACTGCCACGCACGAACCCACGCCAGGAGATCCCCATGCAATTCCTCGACAACATCAAGATGGGCCCCAAGCTCATCGCCTCGTTCCTGATCACGGCCCTCATAACCGTCCTGGTGGGCACCTTCGGCGCGATCAAGCTGAAGAACGCCGATGATTCGGACGAGATGCTCTACCAGAAGATGCTCGTCCCCGTCGGCATCCTGGGCGACATCATGCAGTCCAACCAGCGCATGCGCGTGAACATGCGCGACGCCTACCTCTCGGGGGATCTGGACCGGTTCCAGACCCGGTACCAGGAACTCGAGCAGCAGGCCGCCAAGGCCGAGGACGCCTACGAGAAGACGCTGGTCTCCGAGGTGGGCAGGGTCGCCTTCAAGAAATACCTCGAGATCAAGAAGAGCTCCACCGAATCCAACAACACCTACTTCGCGCTCCTCCGGGCCGGCAAGAAGGCCCAGGCGGAAGACATGCTCTACAAGAGCAACTACAAGATCGTGCAGGACCTGAACGCGGCTTCGGCAGAGCTCATGAAGACGAAGATGGATCTCGCCAAGCAGACCTCCGACCACAACACCGAGCAGGCCTCTTCGGCCATCCATGCCATGGAGATCCTGATGGTGTTCGCCGCCATCCTGGGCGTGCTCCTGGGCATCGTCATCGCCCGGTCCATCACCCGGCCCATGGCCCTGGGCGTGGACATGATGAACGAGATGTCCAAGGGGCACCTCGGCAAGCGCCTGAAGATGGAGCGCAAGGACGAGATCGGGGAGCTGGCCCGCGCCATGGACGGCTTCGCCGACAACCTCCAGGGGGTGGTCGGCGGGCTCGCCGAGATCGCCAAGGGCGACCTGACCCGCGACTGGACCGCAACGGACGCCCAGGACGAGATCAACCCGGCCCTCAAGACCGTGCGCGCGAACCTGCTCGCCATGGTCGAGGACGCCGCCATGCTCAACAAGGCCGCGCTCGAGGGCAAGCTGGCCACCCGAGCCGACGCCACGCGCCACCAGGGCGACTACCGCCGGATCGTGCAGGGCGTCAACGACACCCTCGACGCCGTCATCGGCCCCCTCAACGTCTCCGCCGGCTATGTGGATCGCATCTCCAAGGGCGACATCCCCCCCAAGATCACCGACAAGTACAACGGCGACTTCAACGAGATCAAGAACAACCTCAACACCTGCGTGGACGCCGTGAACGCGCTGGTCGCCGACGCGGTCATGCTCGGCAAGGCCGCCGTGGACGGCAAGCTCGCCACCCGCGCCGACGCCACCAAGCACCAGGGCGACTTCCGCAAGATCGTCCAGGGCGTCAACGACACCCTCGACGCCGTCATCGGACCCCTCAACGTCACCGCCGATTATGTGGACAAGTGCGCCAAGGGCATCATCCCGCCCGTGATCACCGACAACTACAACGGCGATTTCAACGTCATCAAGGGCAACCTGAACAAGATGGTCGTCATGATGAGCGACCTGCTCTCCGAGACGGACAAGATCATCAAGGCCGCCGCGGACGGTCAGCTCGACACCCGAGCCGATGCCTCCAAGTTCGTGGGCGGCTGGAACCAGCTGGTCTCGGGCGTCAACGACACCATCACCAACATCGTCAATCCGCTCAACGTCACCGCCGACTACGTGGAGAAGTGCAGCAAGGGCATCATCCCGCCGGTCATCACCACCGAGTACAAGGGCCAGTACAACGTCATCAAGGTGAACCTGAACGCCATGGTCACGATGATGTCCGAGCTCCTCAAGGAGACCGACAAGATCATCCGGGCCGCCGCCGACGGCCAGCTCGACACCCGCGCCGACGCCTCCAAGTTCGTGGGCGGCTGGAACCAGCTGGTCTCGGGCGTCAACGACACCATCACCAACATCGTCAATCCGCTCAACGTCACCGCCGACTACGTGGAGAAGTGCAGCAAGGGCATCATCCCGCCGGTCATCACCACCGAGTACAAGGGCCAGTACAACGTCATCAAGGTGAACCTGAACGCCATGGTCACGATGATGTCCGAGCTCCTCAAGGAGACCGACAAGATCATCCGGGCCGCCGCGGACGGCCAGCTCGACACCCGCGCCGACGCCTCCAAGTTCGTGGGCGGCTGGAACCAGCTGGTCTCGGGCGTCAACGACACCATCACCAACATCGTGAACCCGCTCAACGTCACCGCCGACTACGTGGACAAGGTCTCCAAGGGCGTCATCCCGCCCGTCATCACCACGGAGTACAAGGGCCAGTACAACGTCATCAAGGGCAACCTGAACAACATGGTGGCCATGATGTCGGACCTCCTCGCCGAGACCGACGGCCTCGTGCAGGCCGCCATCGGCGGGCGCCTGGCCACTCGAGCCACGGCCACCAAGTTCGTGGGCGGCTGGTTCCAGCTGGTGGACGGGGTCAACAAGACCCTGGACGCGGTCATCGTGCCCCTCAACGTCTCGGCGGGCTACGTGGACCGCATCTCCAAGGGCGACATCCCGCCCAAGATCACCGACAAGTACAACGGCGACTTCAACGAGATCAAGAACAACCTGAACACCTGCGTGGACGCGGTCAACTCCATGGTGGCCGACGCCGCCATGCTGGCCAAGGCCGCCACCGAAGGCAAGCTGGCCACCCGCGCCGACGCCACCCGCCACCAGGGCGATTTCCGCAAGATCGTGCAGGGCGTCAACGACACCCTGGACGCGGTGATCAACCCCATCAACGAAGTGCAGCGGGTCATGGGCGCCATGGAGCAGGGGGACCTCACGGCGCGCATCACCGCCGACTACAAGGGGGACCTCCAGAACCTGCGCAACGCCGTGAACAACAGCGCCTCCAAGCTCGCCCAGGCCCTCACCGACATCAGCAGCGCCTCCAACACCCTGGCCTCCAGCGCCGACGAGCTCACCGCCACCTCGGCCACCATGACCAGCAGCGCTGAGCAGATGACCATGCAGGCCAATACCGCCGCCGCGGGGACGGAGCAGGCTTCCGCCAACGTGAAGAACATGGCGGCGGGCGTCGAGGAGATGAGCGCCAACGCGAACACCGTGGCCTCGGCCTCGGAGCAGGTCACCGCCAACCTGCGCACCGTGGGCGCGGCCGTGGAGCAGATGTCCTCGAACATGAAGACCATCGCCGCCTCCACGGAGCAGATGACGGGTTCGGTGAACACGGTGGCCACGGCCATCGAGGAGATGAGCGTCAGCCTGAACGAGGTCTCCAAGAACTCGGGCCAGGCCGCCACCGTGGCCGGCAAGGCCTCCACGAGCGCGGCGAACACGGCAGAGACCGTGAACAAGCTCGGACGCAGCGCCCAGGAGATCGGCAAGGTGGTGGACATGATCAAGGGCATCGCCGCCCAGACCAACCTCCTGGCCCTGAACGCGACCATCGAGGCCGCCAGCGCCGGCGAGGCCGGCAAGGGCTTCGCCGTGGTGGCCAACGAGGTGAAGGAGCTCGCCAAGCAGACCGCGGGCGCCACCGAGGAGATCCGCGCCCAGGTGGAGGACATGCAGGGCAACACGCAGCAGGCCGTCAAGGCCATCGACGACATCGTGCAGATCATCGGCGAGATCAACGCCATCTCGGCCAACATCGCCGCGTCGGTGGAGGAGCAGACCGCCACCACCAACGAGATCTCCAAGAACGTCGGCTACGCCGCCCGGGGCGCGGCCGAAGTGGCCCGCAACGTCCAGCAGGCCGCCACCGGCACCAACGAGGTCAGCCGCAACGTCCAGGAGGCCGTCAAGGGCGTCACCGACATCTCCCGCAACATCAACCAGCTCGCCCAGGGCGCCGGGGATGTGGCGAAGAACGCCGGTGAGGCCTCGAAGGGCATGAACGACGTCTCCCGCAACGTGGCCCACGTCAGCACCGCGGCCAAGGACACCACGCGGGGCGCCGGCGACACCAACAACGCCTCGAAGGAACTCGCCAGGCTGGCCGAGAAGCTCCAGCAGAACGTCTCCCGGTTCAAGCTCTAGAAGACGCGCACCAGGTTGAAGCCGAGGGCCCAGCGGTTCACGCCTCTGGGCCCTCCGCCGTAGTCGCCCCCGAGCACCTGGTGGGCGGTGGTGCCGTTGGCGGTGGTGGCCAGCAGGGTGAACCGGTGCTTGCGGGTGCCGAAGCGGTAGCCGAGGCTGCCGCCCGCGGAGTACGTGGCGGCGTCGAGCCGGGAGGGGCGCGGGTAGTATTCGGCCAGGACCTGATGGCTGGGCGCGATCTGCCACCGCAGGCCCGCGCCGAACGTGAACAGGGCCCGGTCCGACGACGACGTGCGCGTCAGCCAGGTGGGCACCACCAGCAGGGTCACGGGGCCCCGGCGGAATTCCGCCGGGAGCTGGAGGGCGGCCCCGGAGATGCCGATGGTGCCCTGGGGCAGCCGGACCTGCTTCACGGTCTCGTCGAACCGCTCCACCCTGGCTGCCAGGCGGAGGCTGGGCCCGTCCAGCAGCTGCTGCTGCAGGGCCAGGGTGACGGTCTTGTTGTCGGCGGTCCGGTAGAGCTGCGCGTTCAGGCCGGGCACGGCCCGGATCCCCACGTCCAGGCCAAGGCCCGGATAGGTGCCGCCGTCCAGGCCGTAGAGGTCCTTCCCCGCGCCCCGGGCGGGCTCCAGGAACCGGTGGGTGAACCGGATCCCGAGGTCCCAGTCCCGGAGCCGGTCGGCGTTGGGCAGGTTCAGCCCGAGGGGGATTTCCGACTCCTGGGCCAGGAGGGCCGTGGCCAGCAGGCACAGGGCGGATGCGCGGACGTTCATGGTCTCTCCTCGGAATGGGTGCCCAGCTCGTGGACCATCAGGCCGCCCAGACGCCCCGTCTGGATCAGCATCGTGAGCCAGGCTGCGCATAGGACCAGCCACAGGCCCAGCAGGAAGTTCAGCCTCGCCCGGCCAAGGGCTCCGGGCAGGAACCAGAGGAGGGCGAAGGCCGCGGTGAGCACGGCGAAGCCCGCAACCGTGAGCTGGGCGTAGTGTTCGTGGGCGGCCAGGGCCAGTCGCAGCGCAGGGGTCCGCTGGGCCAGGGAGGAGGCCGCCTCGCCGGTGACCAGGGCCGCCAGCCCGGACAGGACCCCCGCGGCCAGATCCATCAACGCCGCCAGGTGGATCCCCCTGCGCTGGGCGGGCCAGGCCAGGCCCAGCACCACCAGCGCCGGGGCGAACATCAGCAGGGCGATGGGGAAATGGACGATGAGCGGATGCAGGTGGTTGAAGGGGGGCATGGGGGCACCTTCACGGCCTGGCCGCCACGTCCCGGCCCTTGCGCGCGCCGCGGACGATGCGCACCAGGGTCGCGATCTCCTCCTCCGTGAACTGGTCCTTGTAGGACGGCATCTTCAGGCCGAAAAGCAGGCCCTTCCGGATGACGGAGGTCATCTCCGCATCCGTCACGCCCTCCATTTCCACGGCCGAGGTGAAGTTGCGCCCCTTCAGCCGGAGGCCCTCCGGAGAGACCCCTGAGCCGTCCCGGCCGTGGCAGGCCGCGCAGGTCCGTACGAAAACCTCGCGCAGTTCGGCTTCGGTGCGCGGTGGCGCTGCGAGGAGCAGGAGCGGCAGGAGGATGGGCATGGGACACCTGGAGGGGCAAGGGGAGGAACGGCTCCCAGGCAAGCATCCGTCCTCCCCGCAGGCCGCACAGATCCGGTCCCGAAATACCGACCCCTCCAGTCCGGAATCAGGCCAAGGAGCCCTGGGCCAGCGCCGCCCGCTCCAGCTCCGCCAGACGCCGCCGCAGTTCGGGCAGGTGCGGCAGCGAGCTGGTGGTGCGGAGGAATTTCCTCATGGGCTGCAAGGGGTAGCCCCCATAGGCTCCGGGCTCGGTGATGTCCTTGGTGACGGCGCTGAGACCGCCCAGGTGCACGCCGGAGCAGACGTTCACGTGGTCCGTGAGGGTGGTCCGGCCGCCCGTGACGCAGTGGTCGCCCACGGTGCTGGAGCCCGCCACGAAGAACCCCCCGGTGAGCAGGACGTGCTTGCCGATCTGGCAGTTGTGGGCGATGTGGCAGAGGTTGTCGATCTTGGTGCCCCGGCCGATGCGGGTGACGTCGAAGGCGGCGCGGTCGATGGCGCAGTTGGCCTGGATCTCCACGTCGTCCTCCACCACCACGATGCCCAGCTGGGGGACCTTGTGGTGATGCCCCTGGTCGTCCTGGGCGTAGGCGTAGCCGTCGCTGCCCACCGTGGTGTTGGGGTGGATCTCGCAGCGGTCGCCGACTTCGCAGCCGCGCCCCAGGAACACCATGGCGTGCAGCAGGGAATCGGCCCCGACCCGCGCGCCCTCCTCGATGACGCAGCCCGGACCGATGAGCGCCCCCTCCCCGATGACCGCGCCGGCGCCCACGTAGGCCCCGGGGCGGATGACGGCCCCCTTCCCGATCACCGCCTCCGGCGAGACGAAGGCGCCGGGATGCACGGGGGGCTGCTGGCGGAAGGGCTCGCGGGACGCGTCGAAGTGCCGCCGGAGCACGAGGGCCATGGCGAGCTTGACGTTCCGGGTGAAGAGGAAGGCGGCCCGGGCCCCTTCGGGGATGCGCCCTTCCAGCTTCAGGGGGAGGACGATGGCGCCGGCCCCGGCGGCCAGGGCCGTGAGGAGCATGCCCTCGTCGGAGGCGAACACGAGGCTGGCCCCGTCGGCGCGCTCCGGCGGCACGGCCCGCTCCAGGGTGACGCCCAGGTCCCCGAGGGTCCTGGGGAAGAGCTGGGCGAAGCCCGCGACAAGCTGATCGCATCCGATTTGCATGGGACTCCCATCGGCACGACCTGATCGACCGCACTCACCCATGGTAACCCAGGCGACCTCGTTTAACGATGCTCATCTCCGCCACGTGTAACGGTCGATGGTTTCGGGCGCGAACCCCATCTTGAGCCAGAAGTCCCGGGCCGTGTAACGGACCCGGTCGGCGACGATCAGGCCGTACCGGGTCTTGAAATGCGAGATGACGGCCCGGGCGTACCCGTGGCCCTCGTATTCCGGGTAGATCATGATCGAGAACACCGTGAAGCGGTCCGCTTCGATGCGGCAGCGGGACTTGCCCACCGGCGTCCCCCCCAGCTCCACGTCGAACCAGTCGTAGTCCCCCAGGTCGGGGCTGCGGGGGCGCTGGATCAGGTCCAGGCCTTCGTCGATGAGGGCGTTCATCCGGCGAACCCCCGGCAGAAGGCCAGGACGTTGGCGCCCAGGTGCGGGAGGTAGTAGCCCCCCTCCAGCACCGCGAAGCGCCGGCCGAGGCACAGGCGCAGGGAGGCCTCCCGCACCAGCTCGCCCAGGCGCGCGTAGTCGGGCGTGTCGAGCTTGCGGCCCACGTCCAGGCGGTAGGCGTCGAAGCCGGCCGACACCGCGAGGATTCCGGTGGGTCCGAGGCCGGCCAGGCGGGTCTCCACCACCTTCAGGTAGTCCCGGGCATCGTCGGCGAAGGGGTTGAAGACCGTGGCCCCGGGCCAGGAGGCCAGGGTGTTGCGGGTCCCGTCCCCGGTGTGGGCGTCGATGTCCAGGACGAAGGCCGCGTCGATGCGCTGCTCGGCCCGCAGGGCCAGCAGGGCCAAGGCCACGTTGCTGAAGGTGCAGTGGCCCCAGGCTTCGCCCGGCGAGGCGTGGTGCCCCGGAGGGCGGACGCAGGCGAAGGCCGGGTCGCCGCCGTGGGCCAGGCGCGCCGCCAGGATGGCCCCTCCCGCGGCCAGGCTGGCCATGGCGAAGCGGGGGCCGTCCTCGGCGACCCGGCGGAGATGGTCCTCGTCGTGGCCCAGGCGCAGCTGGTCCCAGGTCGCCGGCGATGGGGCGACCACTTCCCAGACGCCCCCGATCCCGCTCATGGCGGCCTCCATGCGCCCGGCCATGGCCGCGTTGTCCTCGGCGTACCCGGGGGCGCGGAAGCGTTCGTCGAAGACGATCCTCATGGGTTCAGTCCTGGATCGGCGAGTGCGACACGTTGGCCAGGCAGGCCCGGATGAAGTCCGACGCGTCCCGGGTTATGGGGCTCCCGTGGCCGGGATAGATGGACCGCACGTCCAGGCGGGAGAGGCGCTCCAGCGAGTCCAGGTAGGCCTGCGGATAGGACCCGAGGTGGTCGCTGATGCGGTAGAGGGTGTCCCCGGAGAAGAGCGTTCCGGTCGCGGGGAGGAACACGCACACGGAATCCTCCGAGTGCCCCGGGGTGTGAAGGAGGACCGCCGCCTGGTCCCCCACCGTCAGGGGCATGCCGTCCCGGATGGGGCGCGGGGCGCGGCCCGCGGGGTGCCAGGCGTAGACGTCCGGGGCGAACTGGTCCTCGATGCCCCGCAGGCCCCCCGAGTGATCGAAATGGCCGTGGGTGAGCACGACCTGCTCCACGGCTCGCTTGCCGACCCCCTTGGGCTGCCTGGCCATCACCCCCAGGAAATACTCCACGTTGGCGGAATCGGTGCTCCCGGTGTCGATGAGGGTGTTTCGATCGGCCGGTAGGTTGCTTTCCCCCAGCACCCAGTACGAGATGCATGAATAGTCGGCGTTGTCCGGCCGGTGGAGGGGAAGGACGCGCATGGTCAGGCGCCGGGCTTCCGGAACAGCGGGATGCCAGGTTCCACCTGGATGAAACGGCCCGCGAGGGCCCGGGGAAGCTCCTGGGCCCCGTCCATGGCCAGGTAGCCCCCAGGCACAAGACATTCATGGAACATCTCGAGCACACGCACCTGGTCGTCGGGCTGGAAATGCATGATGACGTTCTTGCAGACGATGAGGCCCTGCCCGGTCTCCGGCGGCTCGAGCGTGAGCAGGTCGTGCTGGAGGTAGCGCACCCGGTCGCGGATCTCCGTGGCCACCTGGTACACCTCGGGGTCGGCGGTGGCCTCGAAGTACGCGTCCCGGTGCTCCTGGGGCACCCAGAAGACGTCCTTGCGGCTGTACCTGCCGCTCCGGATCTGCTCGCCGAACTGCGGGAAGCTGCTCTCCTCGTAGTCGGTGGCGAGGATGTCCAGGTTGCGGAAGGGAAAGGGCCTCAGCTTCGATGCGAAGACGATGGCCAGCGTGAAGGCCTCCTCCCCGGTGGCGCAGCCCGCGTCCCAGACCCGGATCGAACGCCAGTGGGCGACGGCCGGAATGACGATCTCGCCGATGGCGTTCAGGGCATCGGTATCCCTGAAAAAGGACGTATAGGCCATGCTCCCAGCTTACTATACTCAAGAAGACCCCCGCCCCCGCCGAACAGGTAATCCCATGTATTTCGCCATGCGGAAGGACCCATGATGACCAGCCTCCACCCCTGCCCGGCGTTCCGAGGATCCAGGCATGGGCACTGAGACCATCCAGCCCTCCGACTTCCGGCTCATGCGGGAGTACATCGAGAAGAACTGCGGCATCGTTCTCGGCGAGGAGAAGGCCTACCTCGTGGAGACGCGCCTCGCGGGCCTCCTGATGGAGACGGGGTGCATGGACTACGGCGAGCTGTACCGGCGCGCCGCCAGCGAGACCGGCACCGCGATGCGCGACAGGATCGTGGACGCCATGACGACGAACGAGACGCTCTGGTTCAGGGACGGCCACCCCTTCGAGATCCTCCGGACCGTGCTCCTTCCCGAGCTCGCGGCGCCGCTCGTCGCGGGCCTGCGCTTCCGCATCCGCATCTGGTCCGCGGCCAGTTCCACCGGGCAGGAACCCTATTCCATCGCCATCACCATCCTGGAGTTCTGCCGCAACAATCCCGGAGTGAGGCCGGACCAGTTCGAGATCCTGGCCTCGGACATCTCCCCCTCGGCGCTCTTCCTCGCCCGGGCGGGGCGGTACGACGCGGCGGCCCTGGGCCGGGGCATGCCCGACGAACTGCGGGCCCGGTACTTCCGGCAGGAGGGCCAGGTCTGGGTGGTCGACGACGCCGTGAAGAAGATGGTCACCCTCAAGAAGTTCAACCTCCAGGACCCGCTGGATCCCCTGGGGCGCTTCGACATCGTCTTCTGCCGCTACGTCACCATCTACTTCTCCGAAGCCTTCAAGCGCCAGATCTTCGAGGGCATCTCCAGGCTCACGGCCCAGGGCGGCTACTTCTTCACCAGCGCCGTGGAGAACCTCCAGAGCTCCGAAGACCTCTTCGCACCCATCTACCACGGCTCGGGCACCTACTACCGCAGCCGGAAAGGCTAGCCCGATGCCCAGCAAGATCCTCTCCGTCGACGATTCCTCCACCATCCGGCGCATCGTGGGCCGCGTCGTGGCGACCCTGGGCATGGAGATGGTGGAGGCCGCCAACGGCCGCGAGGCCCTGGCCGTCCTGGAGCGGGACCACGCCGACATCGCCCTGGTGGTGCTGGACGTGAACATGCCCGAGATGGACGGCGGGGAGACCCTGGCCGCCATGAAGAAGGACCCGCGCTTCCAGTCCATCCCGGTCATGATGCTCACCACCGAGTCCGAGCGGGGACGCATCCTGGAATTCATCCAGGGCGGCGCCGCCAACTACCTGGTCAAGCCGTTCACGCCCGATGATCTGGCGGCCAAGATGGCCGCCTGCATGGGCGACCTTTTCTAGACCATCCCTCCGGGGATTCCACTACCATCGAGATCTATGTCCTCTCCCAAGCTCAGGATCCTCATCGTGGACGATACGGCGGTCTACCGCCGGATCCTCACGGAGGTCGTGGAGTCCTTCCAGCTCGACTGCGAGGTCGCCGCCTGCCCCAGCGGACGGCTGGCCCTCAACCGCCTGGACCAGGGCGAAACGGACCTGGTGCTCCTGGACGTGGAGATGCCGGACATGAGCGGGCTCGAGACGCTGCGCCTCATCCGGTCGCTCCATCCCGCCACGAGCGTGATCATGATCAGCGGCACCACGTCCGCCGCGGCCGCCTACACCGTGGAGGCGCTGGCCCTGGGAGCGCTCGAGTTCGTGAGCAAGCCCGAGGGGGCCGACGCCGAAGCCAGCCGGGCCGAGCTCAAGGACATCCTCCGGCCCCTGGTGCGCCACGTCCAGACCCGCGCCAACCTGCGCGTCGCGGCCTCCGGGATCCCTGCCCGGGAGGACCCCCGGATCCCCGCCCCTCCGGCGCCGCCACCGCCTCCGCCGGCCCCGCCCCGCCGCCACGCCCCGGGACCCACCCGGTTCGATGTGCTGGGCATCGGCGTCTCCACCGGGGGTCCCAACGCCCTGGGCGAACTGATCCCGGCCCTGCCGGCGAACCTGCGCGTGCCCGTGCTCATCGTGCAGCACATGCCCCCGCTCTTCACGGCCTCCCTGGCCGAGCACCTGAACCGGAACTCCCGCGTCCCCGTCCACGAGGCCGTCGAAGGCGAGCCGGTGCTCCCCGGCAAGGTCTACATCGCCCCCGGCGGCAAGCACATGGTCCTGCGCCGGTCCAGGGACGGGGACCAGGCCATCATCGGCCTGAACGAGAACCCCCCGGAGAACAGCTGCCGGCCCTCCGTGGACGTGCTCTTCAGGTCCATGGCCGCCCACTACGGCGGCAACATCCTCGCCGTGGTCATGACCGGCATGGGGAGCGACGGCTGCGAAGGCGTGCGCGCCATGAAGCGCGCCGGCTGCCACTGCCTCACCCAGTCCGAGGAGACCTGCGTGGTCTACGGCATGCCCATGGTGGTGGACGAGGCGGGGCTCTCCGACGAGCGCGTCCCCCTGCCCCTCCTGGCCTCCCGCATCTCCAGCCTCGTGGGGGCCGGGAGAACGTCATGAGTCCCGATGGAATCACCAGCGCCGAGTTCCGGCTGCTCCGGGACTACATCCAGGAGCACTGCGGCATCTGCCTGGGAGAGGAGAAGGCGTACCTCATCGAGGCGCGCCTCACCGGACTCCTGGCCAAGCACGGGTGCCCCGACTTCGGCACCTTCTACCGCCTGGCCAGGCACGACCCCTCCCCGGCGCTCCGGGAGGAGGTCATCGACGCGATGACCACCAACGAGACCCTCTGGTTCCGGGACGGCCACCCCTTCGCGATCCTGCGGGACAGGCTCCTGCCCCCCCTGGCGGAGGAGATCCTCCGGAAGGCCCGGGGCCGGATCCGCATCTGGTCCGCGGCCTGCTCCACGGGCCAGGAGCCCTATTCCATCGCGATGGCCATCCTCGAGTTCTGCCGCCTCAACCCCGGCGTCAACCCTGCCCAGTTCGAGATCCTGGCCTCGGACATCTCCCCTTCGGCCCTCTTCCTCGCAAGGTCCGGCCGCTACGACGAGAACGCCATGCGCCGCGGCCTTCCCCCCGAGATGAGGGACCGCTACTTCCATGCCGAGGACGCGTCCTGGGTCGTGAACGACGAGGTCAAGCGCCTGGTCACCTTCCGGAAGTTCAACCTGCAGGATCCCATGGATCCCCTGGGCCCCTTCGACGTGGTCTTCTGCCGCTACGTGACCATCTACTTCGCCGACGAGTTCAAGCGGCGAATCTTCGCCGGCATCGCCGGCCTCCTGGCCCCCTCCGGCCACCTCCTGATCAGCGCGGTCGAGTCCCTCCGGGGCATCGCCGACCACCTCCTGCCCAGGACCCACGCCGGCGGGCTCTACTACCAGTGCGACCCCTCGATTCCCGGAGGCGAGAAATGAAGATCCTGTCGGTGGACGATTCCACGACCATGAGAAGGATCATCGGCCGGGTCGTGGGCATGCTGGGCTACGACTTCGCCGAGGCCGCCAACGGGGTGGAGGCCCTGGAGCTCCTGGCCCGGGACCACGCCGACATCGCCCTGGTCATCATGGACATCAACATGCCGGAGATGGACGGGATAACCTGCCTGCAGACCATCAAGGCCGACGAGTCCCTCAAGCACCTCCCCGTCATGATGGTCACCACGGATTCCGACCGCACGCGCATCATCCAGGCGGTGCAGGCGGGGGCCGCGAACTACGTGACCAAGCCCTTCACGCACGACGACCTGGTGACGAAAATCGCGGCCACCCTGGGCGAGGACGAGTTCTAGTGTAGGCCGCCAGAAGAACAGGTAACACCTTGTCCCCCCCCTTCGCCTCGGGTCCAGTTCAGGGCTTGGTGTTGACGAGTCGCTTGATGCCCCCGTCCTTGAGGGGCCAGTTATGAAAATTGATCAGCAGGCCCACTTCGAAATTTGCAAAGTGGAGGCAGCTATTCAGTTGGGCGAAGTCGGCATCCGAAAACTTCGCAATGGCCTTCGCCTCGACGACCACCTTGTGGTCCACCACGATATCCATGATGTAGGCATTCTCGACGCACAATTCCTTGTAGGTGATGTCGAGGTGAACCTCGCGTAGGGCCTCGTGTCCGGCCAACCTGAGTTCATGGGCGAGGCAAGCCTTGTAGGCATTTTCCAGGAGTCCAGGCCCCAGAACTATCTGCACCCTGATGGCAGCGAGGATGATGGCTTCGGTGATATCTCGATGGGGATAGTTGTCGCCCCAATCTTCGCCCCAATGCCGACCCATGACTTCCTCCTTCGGGTCAGGAGTGCGCTCAATCACGCCGGGACGTTCAGGCCAGAATTCTTTCCTCGGTATCCTCGGCCTCCTCGGCGCCTCGGCGATGGGCTTTTCGACGGGTGCTTCGGCGCATGTAATCTTTGCTCCGACTGATACTTGAGAAAGCCATCGCCGAGGCGCCGAGGAGGCCGAGGATACCGAGGAAAAGAAAAAGGCAGGTTCGCCGTCAACCCTTGGCAGAGGCCGTCCGAATGGCCGCGAGGGCCTGCCGTGCTCGTGTCATCTTGGCGAGGATATCGTTCGCGGACGCGGTCCAAACAAATGGTTTCGGAGCGGCATTGTGTCTCGCGATATAGGTGTGGATCGCTGCTTCGAGTTCCGGGACGGCTCTGAAAATACCCCTTCGGATGCGGTTCTCCGTGATGTCCCGGAAAAATCGCTCCACCATGTTCAACCACGATGAACTGGTGGGGGTGAAGTGAACGTGGACCCTCGAATGGCCTTTCAACCAGCTTTTGACCGCCGGATGTTTGTGGGTGGCGTAGTTGTCGCAAATGATGTGCAGAGCGAGTCGCTTCGACGTACCCCGCTCAAGCCGCTTGAGGAACTTCAGCCACTCCTCATGGCGATGACGTGGCATCGTGGCCGAGATCACCGTACCATCCAGCGTGTTCATGGCCGCAAAGAGGGTGGTCGTTCCATTGCGCTTGTAGTCGTGCGTCATGGTGCCGCAGCGACCCTTCTTCATCGGTAGGCCAGGCTGAGTCCGGTCCAGGGCCTGAATCTGGCTCTTCTCATCTACGCTCAGCACGATGGCATGCTCCGGAGGGTCCAGATACAGGGCCACGATGTCCACCAACTTCTCTTCGAAATGAGGATCGTTGCTTAACTTGAAACCAACGGTGCGGTGCGGCTTGAGGCCATTCTGACGCCAAATGCGTCCCACCGTGCTCTCGCTCACCCCGGTGGCCTGCGCCATGGAGGCCCGGCTCCAGTGCGTGGCATTGACGGGCTGTTCCTGCGTCGTCTTATGGAGCACCTCTTGCCCCTTCAAAGCAATCACCCAAGACTTCCGGCCTCGACCTGGGCGTTCCCTCTCGAGGCCATCGAAGCCCGCTTCCTCCCATCGCTTGAGGCATTGCCAAGCAGTCCGATGATCACAGCCCAAAGCCTGGCCGATGTCACGAAAGGACTCGCCAGAAGCTCGATGAAGAACAATCTTGGCCCGCAGGACGCTGCGCGCAGGCAAGGTCCGGCTCCGCGCCATTACCTCAAGGCGTCTGAATTGCTCCACAGTTAGATCAACTCGCCCCACTTGCGCCAAAGTTCTCACCTGCCGCTTGGATGCGACGAGCTGTATTGGCGTTACAGGTATTTCTGGCGGCCTACACTAGAACCTGAGGCTCAGGTCCACCGACGGCGCGCTGTGGGTGAGGGCGCCCACGCTCAGGAAGTCCACCCCCGTCTCCGCCACGGCCCGGGCCCGGTCCAGGCCGAGGTTCCCGCTGGCCTCCAGGAAGACCCGGCTCCCGCCCCGCAGGATCACGGCCTCGGCCATCTGCGCGAGGGTCATGTGGTCCAGGAGCACCCCGTCCACGCCGGGCGTCGCGAGGCATTCGGCAAGCTGCTCCAGGGTCTCGGCCTCCACCTCGATGCGCACGAGGTTGGGGGCCGCGCTCCGGGCCTGCTCCACGGCCCCGCGGATGCCCCCGGCTGCGGCGATGTGGTTCTCCTTGAGCAGGACGCCGTCCCCCAGGGTGAGGCGGTGGTTGAACCCGCCCCCGCAGCGCACGGCGTACTTCTCCAGCAGCTTGAGGCCGGGCGTGGTCTTGCGGGTGTCCAGGATGCGGGCCCCGGTACCGGCCACGGCGTCCACGAAGGCGCGCGTGAGGGTCGCCGTGCCCGACAGGCGCTGCAGGAGGTTGAGCATCACCCGCTCGGCCATGAGGATGGCCCGGCTGGACCCCTCGATGCGCATCACGACGGCCCCGGGCTCCACCGCGTCGCCGTCCTGGGCCCCGGGAACGATCTTCAGCGCCGGATCCACGGCCCGGAAGACCTCCGCGGCCACCGGCAGCCCCGCCAGGACCAGCCGTTCCTTGGCCACCACCCGCGCCTCCATGGGCCGGTCCGGAACCGAGGCCGTGGTCCAGTCCTGGGTGCCCCAGTCCTCCCTCAGGAAGGCCCGGACGGCGTCGACGTAGGTCAGGGGATGCGGGGGGTTGAACATGGCTAGACCATCTTTCCGGCCATGGGCCGGCCGCCGAGGAGGTGGAAGTGCAGGTGGAACACCGTCTGTCCCGCGTCGGGGCCGGCGTTGGACACCAGGCGCCACCCCGAGGCCACGCGTCCTTCATCGTCGGCCAGCTTCTTCGCGACGAGCCCGATCTTCCCCATGAGGGGCGCCAGGTCCGGCGTGAGGTCGTTGAGGCCGGAGAGGTGGACCCGCGGGATGATCACGATGTGGGTCGGCGCCTGGGGCGAGATGTCCCGGAAGGCCAGCACGTCCTCGTCCTCGTGCACGAAGGAGGCGGGGATCTGCCTGGCGGCGATCTTGCAGAAGATGCAGTTGGGGTCGGACATGGTGGCTCCCGGTTGCCCTGTATTTTGCCCGGATTATGATCGGAGGTATCGAAAGGTTGACCCCGTGCCCTTCCACATCGTCCTGCACCAGCCGGAAATCCCCCAGAACACCGGCAGCATCGGCCGCCTCTGCGTGTCCACCGACACCCGGCTCCACCTCGTCCACCCCCTGGGCTTCGACACCTCGGACTACTACCTGCGCCGCGCGGGCCTGGACTACTGGGAGCGGCTGAACCCCACCCACCACGCCTCCTGGGAGGCCTTCCTGGCCGCGGAGCCGGAGATGCGGCTGTGGTTCTTCAGCACCAAGGGCGACCGCCGCCACACCGACGTGAGGTGGCAGGACGGCGACGGCCTCGTGTTCGGCCGGGAGACGGTCGGCCTGCCGCCAGAGATCATCGAAGCCCATCCCGAGCGGCTGGTGAAGATCCCCATGCGGGGGGAGTTCCACCGGAGCCTGAACTTGGCGCAGGCGGCGGCGGTGGGGCTGTACGAGGCACTGCGGCAGACGGAGGGCTGGTAGCGAAGTGGGAAAGTGGGTATTCCCACTTGCGACGGTATCCCACCTGACCCATACTTTTCCCGGAGGGTGGCAATGGCCGTCACTGAACCCAGGAAGTCGCTCCGTCCCGACAGCAAGGGCCGCATCACCCTCGGCAGCCTCGCCGCCGGCGCGAGCAGTTTCAAGGCCTACCGGGACGGCAAGGGCCGGATCATCCTCGAGCCGCAGGTCGAGGTGCCGGCCATCGAGGCGTGGCTCTGGAACAACCCCGAGGCCATGAAGGCCGTCCAGAAGGGATTGAAGGATTCCGCGGAAGGACGCATCGTGGAGCGCGGCAGTTTCGCCAAGCACGCGCAGGAGCCCGATGAGTGACCAGGCTGAGATTCACGGCTGAAGCCGATTCGAACTTATCGGATCTGGAAAGGGACAAAGGGCTTTCGAAGCGTCTCAAGGCCGTCAGGAAGGCCCTGGGCATCCTGGAGGTGGACCCTCGCCACAAGGGATTGAACACCCACGCGTATTCCTCTCTCACGGGTCCCGGCGGGGAGAAGGTCTTCGAGGCCTACGCCGAGAACCGCACCCCCGCCGCCTACCGCATCTTCTGGCACTACGGGCCAGGCAAGGACGTGATCACGATCCTCGCGATCACGCCGCATCCCTAGGACCCGTCCCACCTCAAGCAACGCGGTTTAAGCTTGGTGTGGGATGGGTCAACTCATGATGTCTAGAACGGACAATCCGCCGTCACCCGCATGGGGAAGGCCCCCTTCTCCACCGTGATCTCCGCCCGATCCCTTCCGGGCGCCGGCTCGCCGTCCATATGCCAGGGGCAGGGCCGGTCCAGGCGCACCACGGCCCGCAGGAGGCGGCCCTCCTGACGCAGGGGGGTGCGCCCCCCCTCCCGGAACAGCTGGGGCACCTCGGCCAGGATATCGAGCACGCCGGGGCGCTTGAGCCGGACCCAGCTGAGCATTCCGTCGGCGGGGTGCGCGCCGGACGCGATCCAGAGGCCGGAGCCGTACTGGGGCAGGTTGGCGAAGCACAGGCTCCAGGCGGAAGCCGGCAGCTCGGGCTCGGGGCCCCTCCAGGCTGCCCTGAGCTTGTCCATGCGGCCCGCGGCCTCCTGCGCCGGAAGGTCGGCCTCCCAGCGCAGGCCCACGTCCTTGTGGTTCTTCCAGAGGGCCACGCAGTTGCGCGCGTAGGTCCTGAAGCCGCGGCCGTGGGCCTGGTCGAAGGCCAGGGCCACCTCGGCCTCGAAGCCGGTGCCGCAGAGGTTCAGGAAGGGCGCGCCGTCCAGGCGCCCCAGGTCCATGGCCAGGTCCCGGCCCTCCAGGAGCCTCAGGACGGCGCCGGCGGGGTCCAGGGGCGTGCGCAGGCCCCGGACGATGCCGTTGCCCGAACCGCCCGGGATCGCGCCCAGGGGCACCGGCAGGCCCAGCCCGGACAGGGCGGCGCCGGCGTGGTGGAGGGTGCCGTCGCCGCCCCACACGAGGAGCGGCCCCCCCGCGGCCAGGGCCTGGCGGATCCAGGGCTCGTAGTCGAAGGGAAGTTCCAGGGGCACCGGTTCCAGGCGGTCCCGGACCTCCCGGGGGAGCCGGGCCAGGAGCGCGGCGGGGTCCATCCGGCCGTGCCCCGACAGCGGGTTGAAGACCAGGGGCGTCCGGATCACGCAGGGTCCCCCAGGAACCGCCCGGGAGGCGCCACCAGGTCCATGCGCGCGCCGGTGATGGGGTGCTCGATGGAGAGCTTCCAGGCGTGGAGCCACAGGTGGTCGGACTTCTCGCCGAAGTAGAGGCCGTCGCCGTAGACCGGCGCCCCCAGGTGGGAGAGGTGGACCCTTATCTGGTGGGTGCGCCCGGTGTGCGGGGTGGCCACCACCCAGAAGCCGGGGAGGAAGCCCCCGGTCTCCTCCGCCGTGGCCGGGCGGAAGTCCGTGACCGAAGGCCTCGGATCCAGCAGGTCCCCGGTGCAGCCGAAGCGCGCCGGCCTGGATCCGCGCACGCGGCCGATGGGCAGGTCCACCGTGCAGGGCTCCAGGTGCCGGGATACCCGGGCCAGGTAGGTCTTCCCGATGGTCCGGGCCTGGAACTGCGTGCCCAGGTGGGCGGAGGGGTCCTTGGCGATGACCAGGATGCCCGAGGTGCCCTGGTCCAGGCGGTGCTGGAGGGCCAGGAACTGCCCGGGGCGCTGCCGCTGCAGGAGGGCGGTGAGGTCGTGCAGGTCCGAGGCCTGGGTGCCCTGGGAGGCCATGCCCGCGGGCTTGTCCACCACCAGGAGGAAGTCGTCCTCGAATAGAACGGGGACGACCAGGTCCAGGGGCTGGCCCAGCGAGTCGTCCAGGGACACCGCCACTTCGGTCCCGGGCCTCAGCTGCTTGGAGGCCACCTTGATGCGCTTGCGGTGGGCCTGGACGCCCCCGAGCTGGAGCACCTCCCGGGCCTTCCTGCGGCTGAGGCCGGTATGGGCCGAGACCAGCTGGTCCAGCCTCATGCCCTCCTCGGCGGGGTCTACCGTGAATTTCCAGCTTTGTGTCGCCATCCCATTAGCTTACCGTGCCTGGACTTGGTAGGGTGATTGCATGGAATCCGAAGGTCCCGCGTTCAGGCTGCTCGCGCTGCCCGGGGAGGCCGCCCGCGGTCTCGGGGGAAACATCCGGTCGGCCTTCGCCCAGGTAGGCTCGCTCGCCTGGCTTTTCATCGCCTGCGTGAAGGGGGTCCTGCGCCTGCGGGGCGAGCAGGTGCGCGTGGTGCTGGAAGTGACCCGCACCCAGATCCGGTTCACGGCCCTGGACGCCCTGCCCCTCTGCACCCTGGCGGCCCTGCTGATCGGCGGGATCACGCTGCTGCAGGTCTTCGGACAGCTCTCGGGCTTCGGCATGGAGAACTACATCTGCCAGATCCTCGCCCAGCTGGTCATCCGCGAGCTGGGGCCGCTTCTGGTGGGCATCGTGGTCATCAGCCGCAGCGGCACGGCCATCGCCACCGAGATGGCCTCCCGCCAGCTCAGCGGGGAGATCGACGCCCTCTACCTCAACGGGGTGGACCCGGTGCAGTACCTCCTCGTTCCCCGGCTCCTGGGCGGCATCATCTCGCTCTTCGCCCTGATCATCTACTTCGACACGGTGGCCCTCATGGGCGGATTCCTGGTGGCCTGGCTCCGGCTGCCGCTGTCGTTCTCGGCCTTCGCCGACGCCCTGGTGCGGGCCGTGGGCCCCCGGGAGCTGGCGGCGACCCTGTGCAAGGCCCTCGTGTTCGGCACCGCCATCCCGCTGCTGTGCACGTCCTTCGGCCTGCGGGTGAGGGTGAGCACCACCGAGATCCCCCAGGCCGTCACGAAGGCCGCCGTGGGCTCCCTGGCGATCCTGCTGCTGGCGGGCGCCTTCCTGTCGGTGCTGATCTATGCCTGAGCCGCTCCTCGCCCTGGAAGGGGTCTCCCTGGCGTCCCCCGACGGGCGCATGGTGTTCGAGGGGCTCGACTGGCGCCTGGAGAAGGGCGCGCGGTGGCACCTCCAGGGCGGCCTGGGAACCGGGGCCACCGCCCTGCTGAGGCTCTGCTCGGGCCTGGCCCGGCCCCAGGCGGGCCGGGTGCTGCTGGACGGCGCCGAGGTCGACGTGGACGCCTTGAGCCACCCCTACATCAATTCCGGCGACCTGGGCTGGGTGCCCACCGACGGCGGGCTCGCCGTGAACCTGACCCTCCTGGACAACGTGGCCCTGCCCTTGCGGTTCGCGCGAAAAGCCGGGCGGGACGAGGCCCGCGAGGAGGCCATGCGCTGGCTGGAGCGGGCCGGGCTGGAGCGGTCCGCCGCCGCGAGGCCGCGCATCCCCGCGGACCGGGCCAGCTGGATGGCGGCCCTGGCCCGGGCCGGCGCCAAGGGCTCGAAGCTCTGGCTCGTGGACCGGCCCGCGGGGGGCCTGGACGCCGGCAGCCGCCGGGCCGCCCACGCCATGCTGGAATGGGCGGCCCGGGATCCGGAGACCACCCTCGTCCTGGTGGGGGACGACTGGATGGGTGACCTGGGAGCGGAGCTGCGCATCGAAGACGGACGCCTCACGGCCGGGAGGACCCCATGAAGCTCGAAAAGGACGACGCCAAGATCGGCCTGCTGGTGTTCCTGGCCCTGGCGGTGTTCGCCGGATTCCTCTTCCACCGCAGCCTCACGGCCATCCTCACCAAGGAGACCCCGTACCAGGTGGCCCTGGAGACCGCCTCGGACCTGTCGGAGGGCACGGAGGTCCAGCTCCAGGGCCTGCGGGTGGGCCAGGTGAAGGGGATCCGCCTGCAGCGCGACGGCGTGGAGTACCGGTTCCTGGCGACCCTCGGCCTGCGAACCGACATCGTCCTGTGGCAGGGCACCCGCGCCGTGGTGGTGGCCAAGCCCCTGGGCGGCTCCTTCGTGGACCTGCAGCTGCCCGAGCCCCCCCTGCGCCTCGCGGCGCTCCAGCCCGGCGCCACCCTGCGCGGCGCCGCCAGCGCGTCCCTGGCCACCCTCCTGGAGGACGCCAGCCACCTCATCGCCAACCTGGACGGCGCCGTCACCGACCTGCGCGGCCCGTTCAAGGCCAAGGGCGCCGGGGCCGTGCTGGACAGCCCGAGGATCGCCAAGGTGCTGGCCGACCTGGACGAGACCCTCCTGGAGTTCCGCAGGCTGGCCCTGGAGGGCCAGGCCCTGGCCCGGCACGGCGACGCCTCCATGGCCGTGGCCGACCGCAGCCTGGTGAACCTGGACAAGAGCCTCGCCACCGTCCAGGGCCTCCTGGACAAGCGCTCCGGGGACCTGGACGCCATCGTGGCGCACCTGGCGGTCACCCTCCGGGAATCCGGCGAACTCGCCAAGGAGGCCCGCGCCCTCCTGAAGACGGCGGGCCCCGGCGCCGACGCGGCCCTCAAGGCCCTGGACCGGAACCTCCGGTCCACCGAGGAGCTCCTGGAGATCCTCAAGGCCAAGCCCAACCGCATCGTCTGGGGCAAGCCCTCCCAGGCCGAGCGGGACGACGCCGCCCGGCGCGCCGAGGAGAACCGGAAGAAGTAGCTACCTGGCCCCGGTGCGGGCGGCGGTGGGATCAGGCACCGACGCGAAGATGCCGGAGAACTGCGAAACCCCCGACTGGGTCATCAGGGCGAGGCCGGTCCTCGCGCCCTTGAGACGGAAGGCCACCCCGGTGAACGTCATGGCGGACCCGTCCGCGGCATCGTAGGGCGTATAGGTGAACGCCACGTTGAACCCGTTTGTCCCGGCCACGGGCTGCGTCACCGTGCCCGAAAGGGAGCCCAAGGCCGAGTCCCCTCCGGAAAGGGTGCCGTTCTCCCCGATGTGGACCGTCGCACCGGTTCCATTGGAGGCGTCCTGCGCGGAGGCGGTGTAGGTGCCCGCCAGGTCCTTGAGCGCGGTGGTCCCGTTGGAGTCCGGCTCCAGGTTGAAGGCGGCCGACATCGCGGCGCCGGCGCCGTCGGTGGCCGTGAGGCTGATGGCGCCCGCGGAGGCGCCTCCGCCGAGCGTCAAGCGGTTGGGGGCCCCCTGGACGTCGGGCGCGCCAGGCGCGAAAGCAAAGGCCTGGCCCTCCACCATGCTGCCGTTCAGATCGAACGTCCCGTAGACCAGGCTGCGGTCGGTGGCCAGCCAGCTGAAGGTCCCGTCGCCCGCCTTGATCAAGGCGTAGTGGAGCCTGCCGGCCGCGTCCTTACCGGAATAGATCCCGCCCATGTTCCCCAGGGTGGGAGCGGGGAGGTTCCTCGTTCCGCCGCATCCGATCAGGCTAACGAGCGCCAGGGACAGGGCGCCCAGGGGAAATCTAGTCAAGGTCATTGCCGTCCTCCATGGGTTGCAGGCAAGACCAATAATAAATTATTAATTTATTTCCGCAATGCAAGGCACATTATTTTTTAACCCCTTTTGAGCGGGCAAAAAGAGCAAACGGACGCAGGTTTGATGGTTATTAAATATTACGGAACCTTGGTGAAGATCCCTGCCAGCTGCCCCGTGCCGTTGTCGGTCATGAGCACGATCGAAGGACCGGTCCCCGGCCGGTAGAACGCCAGACCGGCGTAGGCCTTGGGCGCTGCGCCCGCGGGGGTGTAGGTGATCGCCACGTTGAACGCGTTCACGCCCGGGGCCACCTGCTGGAACGTGCCGGTGAGGGTCCCGGCCGGGTCCGACCCCGTCAGGCTGCCATCGGCGGCAAGGGTCAGGGTGCCGCCGGCGGAGGAGGCGGTGTTGGCTGCGTCGGCCGCATACGTGCCCGCCAGGGCGGAGAGCTGGACCGTCCCGTTGTTCGGGGTGTCCGGCGTCAGCGACGTGGTGGCCGTGCCCGCGGCCAGGGTGATGGTGTCCGTGATCGCCGAGGCCGAGCCGGTCCCGCTGATGGTGCCCTGCTGGACCGGGTATCCGATGGCGACGAGGGCCGCGGTGGGGAAGACGGTGATGGTCCCGCCCAGGGCGCTCCCGCTCAGGGTGAATTTCCCGGAGCCCTGGAGCATGTTCGAATCCAGGCTGCGGAAGGTGAAGGACGTGGGAAGAACCAGCACATGGTAGGTGGTGTTCCGGGTGTCCGTGGCGGCCCAGACGCCTGCCAGGCTGACCGACGGAGGCGGCGGGGGGGCGGCCGGGGATGAGCTGGAACTTCCTCCGCAATTCATCAGGGCGCTCGCCAGGAGGGCGGTGGCGCAGACGATACCTGCACGACGGAATCGCGTCATGTTTGCTCCTTGGCTCTGAGAAGTCGTCTCAAAATAAATTCAAAATAGAATTTCGCAACCGGAATTTATTATTTATAAATTTCAAGGTTCAAGAAAGGGGCTCAGTGCCCCCTCATGGAGGTGGACCGGTCCATCCGCCGGGCCTGGATGAACCGCTGCAGGACCTCGCGGGTCTCGGGGGGCAGGTCCACCAGCACCAGACCCACCCGGGTCGGCAGCTCGTCGCCCTCCAGGGCCTCGGAGTGGCGCACGTCGCCGGAGACCGTGAGCACCTCGTTGCCGGGGAGGTTCGTGACCACCTCGAGCTGGTCGTGGTAGGCGAAGGTGAGCGCGTCCTTGAAGCCGAGACCCATGCCCATGTCCGTGAGGTTCAGCAGCTTGGCCTCGAGCCGCTGGCCCTGCCAGAGGATGGTGGCCTCCAGGGGGGGCAGGTCCGGGGTGGCCACGCGCACCTCGCGCCGGGGGTGGATCTCCAGGGGTTCCGTGGGCCACGCGGCCTGGAGCACGGGGGGGAGCTTGGGCTCGGACTCGGTGAGGATGGGTTCCAGGAGCCGGGTGCGGATGGAGATCACCTCGTCGCCCTGGATGAGGGTGAGGGTGACGGCGGTGCCCGCGGGGGGCAGGATGTCCCTGAGCTTGAGGCCCTCCAGCTGGATGGAGGTGCCCGTCTCCAGGCTGCGCACATGCAGATGCCCGAGCATCTTCACGGCGCCTTCCGCCCGCAGGCTGGCCGAGGTTCCGGATTTCTTCGCCTTCTTGAGGATGGCTTCCAGGTGCTGATCGAGGGATTGCGGGGCTTTCATGGGGGTGCCTCAGATTCCGTGGTGCAGGCGTTCGGCGAGGTTGCTGTGGAGGCCCGCGGCCAGGATGGCCCGGGACGCGCCGGCGTGGTCGTAGTCCAGGCGGTGGAGCTTGACCCGGCGATGCAGGGGATCGTAGGTCATGAAGGAGAGCCTCGGGTCGCGGTCCCGGGGCTGGCCCACGGACCCGGGATTGATCAGGTACTTGCAGCCCTCCCGCAGCTGGAACCAGGTGCCCGCTTCGAAGGTGACGAACGTGAGGCGCTGGGCCGGGTCATCCAGCTCGTAGGCCCCGGGCAGGTGGGTGTGCCCGAAAAAGCACACCTGACCGGGAAAGCCGTCGAAGGCCGCCAGGGCCTCCCGGGGATGCAGCAGGTAGTCGTCCTCGTCCAGGGGGCTGCCGTGGGCGATGGTGTAGCCCGCTTCCAGCGTCAGCGGCCCCATGGGGATGTTCTCGAGGAACCAGGCGTTCTCCTCGGAGAGCTGCCCCCGGGTCCAGCTCACCGCCATGCGCGCGGGGAGGCTGAAGGCGTTGTCGGACCCCGGGGTGATGCAGGCCCGGTCGTGGTTGCCGCGCACCAGCACCCGGGGCTCCAATTGGCGGATGAGGTCCAGGGTCTCGTTGGGGTTGGCTCCGTAGCCCACCAGATCGCCCAGCAGGACGAAGCGTTCGATGCTGCGCTTTTTTGCATAGCGCAAAACGATCCGCAGCGCGTGCAGATTCGAGTGGATGTCGGAGAGGATCAGGTCCATGGGAGTCTAGTGCTGCCGTAGTGTCGCAGATTTCCTGAAAACCGGGGCAGACCCGGAGCCGGAGGCGCGAATTGGGAGTAAGGAATTGACGATTTAAAGGTTACCCCAATGCGGGAGCGAAATTGTCACGGATAGGTGCACCCATCTTTTTTTACAAGCTCGTCAGCCAGTTCGCCAGGAGTCCGCCCCAGGGGCAACACCATGGGAGCCTCCCACCAGGCGGCGGTCCGCCGACGGTAGCGGCCCAGGAACGCCTCGCGCTCGGCCGCCAGGGGCCGGTCGGGGTCTCCCCCCACCCGGGCCCACGCCAGGGCCGGCACCTCCGCCAGCCACAGGGCCGTGAAGCCCGCCTCGCGCACGCGCCGCCGGGTGGCCGGGTCCTCCCAGGCGCCCCCGCCCAGGGCGGCCACGCAGGGGCGCTCGAGGCACCGGGCGACGCTCTCGGCCTCCAGGAGCCGGAAGCCCGCCTCGCCCCGCTCCCGGAAGAGGTCCGGGATGGACCCGCCGATCTCCCGGTCCGAATCCCGGGCCGGCAGGCCCAGGCGCCTGGCCAGGGCCCGGGCCAGGGTGGACTTCCCCGCCCCGCTGCCCCCGATGATGACGACGCCCCGCCCCCGCTCCAGGACCGGCCGCGCCGCCCACCGCGCCGCCTGGGCCGCCCACAGGAGCTCGCGGGGATTGCCGCTGCGGCTGATCTCCCCCACCATGGCCAGCGCCTCCGCCCCGGCGCCGAAGCAGGCGGAGGCGTCCACGCCCGTGAGGCCCCCGATGGCCACCGGGGCCACCCCCCGGGTCCGCAGGGCGGAGGCGCCTTCCCGGAGGCCCTGGAGCCCCACGGGGGGCTCGTGGTCGCCCTTGGTGGACGTGGGGCGGAAGGGCCCGACGCCGGCGTGGTCGAAGGCGGGGTCCGGGGCGTTCCACTCCCCGGGTCCGTGGGTGGAGGCGCCGAGGTGGCAGGCCCCCAGGCCCGGCAGGCGCAGGGCCTCCGCGGGCGGCAGGTCCGTCTGTCCCAGGTGCAGCCCCCAGGGCGCCAGTCCCTCGGCGGCGGCCAGCACCGCCAGGTCGGCGCGGTCGTTGACGCAGATGGCCGGCCACCCGCCCCGCTCCGCGGCGCCAGCCAGGGCGGCCCGCAGTTCCGTCCATTGGGCGGCGGCGTCCAGGGGCTTGCCCCGGAACTGCACAAGGGGAAAGCCGGCTTCGCCCAGGTTCAGGATCTGGGTGGATAGGGGCACGGGCGACCGGGGGTCGGTGATGGGATACAGGGGGGGCAGGTGGAGGACCATCCCCCCATTAGACCGCGAATGCCTCCAGGCCGTCGAAGCTCCGGGACGCCTCCCTCCCCAGGGTGTTCCCCAGGAAGGCGTGCTCCCGGCTGTCCAGCACGATCGGCAGGTCCTGTTCGATGGGCAGGCCGGCGTGGTGCTCCCCCACCACGCAGGTGGGCAAGCCTGGCCTCGATCCCGTCGAGCTTGGCGTTCAGACGCTCCAGACCTCCTTGGCCAGGGTCCGGTGCAACATGCTGGTGAATTCGGACGCCCGGTAGGGCTGCCGGAGGATGCCGGCCAGCCCCTGGATGGCCAGGGTCCGGTCCGGGACCTCGAAGTGTCCGCCGAGGACCACCGGGACCTCGCGGTCGATGGCGCGCATCGCCCTGAAGGCCCGCTTCCCGCCGAGGGCCGGCATGGCGAAGCCCATGAGGACGAGGACCAGATCCCGGTGATGCTGCCGGAAGAGCGCGATGGCCTCCATGCCCCCTCCCGCCTCGAGGACGGAGAAGCCCAGATCCTCGGCCAGCGTCCGCACCCCCCGCAGCGCCTCGGGATCCTCGTCCACCATGAGGATGGCGCCGGAGCCCCGCTCCTGGACCCGGACCTCCAGGTCCTTGGCCGTCCGCGCCTCGGTCATGGCGGGCAGGTAGATCTTGAAGGAGGAGCCGCATCCGGGCCGGCTCCGGACGGTGAGCCCCCCGCCGTGGCTCCGGATGATCCCGATCACCGCGGCCAGGCCCAGGCCCCGACCGGTGAACTTGGTCGAGAAGAAAGGCTCGAAGATCCGGGCCAGGACCTCGGGGGCCATGCCCGCGCCCGAATCGGTCACCTCCAGGGTGGCGAAGCGGCCCGGGGCCGCCGGGAGCACCCAGTCCGGGGACTCCCCCCGCGCCTCCGGCAGCGCCTCCGACCGGGTCCGGACGGCGATGTGTCCGGGGGCGCCCTCGAAGGATTCGCTGGCGTTGGTGATGAGGTTCAGCAGGACCTGGAAGATCTGGGTGGCGTCCCCCTTCACGAAGGGCAGGCGTTCGGACAGATCGAACGCCAGGGTGACCGAACTCGGGATGGAAGCCTGGAGCAGGAGGCTGATCTCCTTGACCACCACGCCGAGGTCCACCTCGGCCAGGTCCTGGTGCCCCTTGCCCACGTAGGCCAGGAGCTGGCGCGTGAGGTCGGCGGCCCGGTGGGCGGTCTTCTCGATCACCGCGAAGTAGGGGGCCGCGTTGCCGTGCTCCTCCACCGCGGTGGCGCCCATGCTGGCATTGCCCAGGATCGCGGTGAGGAGGTTGTTGAAGTCGTGGGCGACCCCGCCCGCCAGGACACCCAGGGATTCCTGCTTCTGGACCTCCTGGAGCTGGCGCTCCATCCTGCTCAGGCGGGCGATCTCGGCGGTGGCGCGGTCGGCCTCCTCGGCCATGGACTGGGCCTTGACGGCCGCGATGACGAGGCATTCGTTCGCCTCCTGCAGCTGGGCGCGGGTCGTGCCGATGGCCTGGGCCACCGGCGCCACGGACCGGAGCCGGGACGCGAGGCGCCGGTCCACCTGGGCCAGGCGCCGGGGCAGAGCTCCGGGGCGACTGGCCCGGCGCCTGGAGCCGGCGTGGCGGGTGCGGGCCATCCCGGAGCCCTCCGGCCGGCCCCTCAGGGCCCTTGGAGCCGCCGGGACGGGCAGGTCGTCCGGGTGGGCCATGTCCGGCGCGAAGACCTGGACATTGTTGCGCCCCAGGGCTTTCGCGCGGTACATGGCGGCGTCCGCATGCCTGACGACGGCCTCGAGATCCTGGCCGTCGTCGGGATACCGGCTGATCCCGATGCTCAGGGTCACGGGGACCGGCCGCCCATCGATCATCTGGGGCCGGGCCATCGCGGCCAGGAACTTCCGGGCGATGAGGGCGGCGTCATCGAGGGCCTCCACCTCCGGCAGCAGGACGACGAACTCGTCGCCCCCCTGGCGGCAGAGGGTGTCGGAGGCCCGCAGGCAGGCCAGCAGGCGCTGGGCCACGGACTGCAGCACCTGATCGCCCAGGGTGTGCCCCAGGGTGTCGTTGATGAGCTTGAAGTTGTCGATGTCGAGGTACATGAGCGCCAAGCTCTTGCCGTTGCGCCGGGCCAGCGAGATGGCCTGGGTGAGGCGGTCGGTGAGCAGGGAGCGGTTGGGCAGCCCCGTCAGGAAATCATGCTCGGCGGCGTACGCGTGCCCGGCGGATTCGCTCTGGGCGGCCTCGGCCTGGCGCTGGGCCTCGACCGTGGCGAGCACGAGGCGCTCGTTGGCGTCCCGGAGGTCCACGCGTGTCGCGGGCATGGGCCCGCGTTCGTAGGCTGTCATGACTCTTTTCCGTTCCAGCATGGCCATTCCGGACCTCCTACCATGGCTCGGGTCCCGTCCCCGGCGGCTCGGGGCCGGTCGCCTTCCTGTGGGCGGGCTGGCCCCCGAGGAGCCCCTCGAACTCGGCCAGGCGCTTGCCGATGATGATGCCGCCGTCCGTGATCTCGTACTGCCGCAGCTGGTCGCTGTGGTCGCTGCCCCGGACCTTCACCACCGCCATCACCCGCCGCAGCCGGCTGCCGATCTCGACGTAGCGCTGGACGATGATCGCGTCCGTGAGGAAGGCGGAGCCGTAGGAGCTGAACCGCAGGTCGGTGAACCGGTCCTCCAGTTCCGCGGTCATCAGCACCGTCACCCCCATGCCTGAAAGCTGGGAGACCATGCGGAACAGGGACTCCTTGAATTCCTCCCGGAACGTCGGCGCCACCGCCAGCTCGAAGCCGGACAGGGAGTCCAGGACGACGCGCCTGGCCTTCAGCCGCCGGATGGCCTCCGCCAGGCGCTGGACGATCTCGTCGATGGAGAGGTCCGGCAGGCGCGTGTTGATGAGGCCGATCTTCCCGGCCCGGACCAGGTCGTCGATGGTGCGGGTCCAGGACTGGCTCGGGGTCTGCTCGAAGGCCACCATCACCCCCGGCTGGCCGAGGCGGACCCCCTCTTCCAGGAAGGCGGTGGCCAGGATGGTCTTCCCGGATCCCGAAGGCCCCGCCACCAGCAGGGAGTACCCCGCCGGGAGCCCCCCGCCCAGCATCTCGTCGAGGCCCGGAACGCCCATCGCCAGGCGGCGCCGGAGGTGCGGACCCGGGTCAGCGGCCTGCAGGGACCCGTCGTCCGCGGAGATCACGGCCGAAGGATAGACCTCGATGCCGGCTTCGGCGATGCGGAAGGAATGGATTCCCGGGCAGGTGGCCTGGCCCCTCATCTTCTGGATCTGGAGCTTGCGGACGATGGAGTTCCGGAGGACGCTCTGGGAGAGCACGAAAATGCCGTCGGCCACGGTCAGGGTGGAGGTGTTCCCGCCCTCGGACGGCGGGTCCCCGATGAGGAAGGACGTGATCTGCCAGCTGCTCAGCTGCATCCCGAGCCGGTGGGCGAATTCGTCCGAATGGGATCCGCCGATGCTGCCGATCAGGGACCGCACGGAATCCACGAACACCAGTCCCGGGGCGTGGTCCAGGACCTCCTGCATGATGCGCGCCAGGACCTTCTGGTAGTCCCCGGTGCCCAGCTCGCCGGCCAGGCTCACGAAGCGTACCGACGTGTTGATCATGGCGGCATCGAAGAAGGCGAACTGCTGCTGGTAGCGCAGCATCTTGAGCGGGGACTCCCCCAGGACCGTGAAGTAGAGCGCGGGGCGGGCCTCGGTGGCCAGGGAGAACATCAGCTGGTGGGCCAGGGTGGTCTTTCCGGTTCCAGGCTGGCCGACGATGAGGTTGAAGGAGAATTCGGGGAGGCCGCCGCCCAGGACGGCATCGAGTCCAGGCACGCCGGTGGGCAGGCGCTTGATGGTCACGTTTCGGGTCATGGGGCGGACTCCTTGGATGCGGGTGGGGACGGGACGCGCCAGACGGGATCCAGCAGCCGCCGGGCCAGGCCCGGCCCCACCAGGGTCTCCAGCAGTTCCGCGAAGGCAGCCAGGAGCTCGACGCTGGCCTCGGCCGCGGCATCCGGATCGCGGGCCGCCAGGCAGTCTGCGAAGGCTTCCGCAGGGAAGGCGCCATCGGGCGCTTCCGGCCCGGCCGCCAGCCATGGGAATTCCCCCTGGGCCAATTGGATGGAGCGCCGGAAGAGGGAATCCACGCCGCGCGGGCCGATGATCGGCGCCAGCTGCGCCACCACCCGGGTCCAGGCGCGAACCGAGGCCGACGCCACGCTCGCGGAATCGGAAGGGGCGCCGGGAGCCACGATGACTCCGCGGACCAACCCACGCAGCGCCTCGGGATCTCGAACCATAGCGTTTGTCTCCACCCCTCCATCGCACGAATTGGGCCATGAATTTAAGTCAAATTATTTCTGTTTTAGGGTTGGAACATGGAGGATTTCCCTCCGGCAGGGGGATCAGAATGGTTGGGTTGATCCTTCAATTGGAACGAACGGGGCCCGGTGGCGATTCCGTCGATTTGAAGGCGGCCATCCATCACCCTGATTGGAAGCCCCGCCCGCCCGGGCCCTTCGGCCTACATCCAGAGGCGTTAACGGATGGCCCGGATTTTGCTCCCCCACCCTGCCACGTCTTCGGGAGGCACGGACCACCATGAGCAGCGGAATCATCGAACCTGGACTGTCCAGCGAAGCGCACAACATCCACCGGGCCCTGGCCAGCCTGCAGGAGGAGCTCGAAGCCATCGACTTCTACCACCAGCGCGTGGACGTGGCCCGGGACGAGTCCCTGAAGGCCATCCTGGCCCACAACCGCGACGACGAGATGGAGCACGCCATGATGCTGCTGGAATGGCTGCGCCGGGCCATGCCCGAATTCGACCCCCAGATGCGCAAGTTCCTGTTCTCCACGGGGGACCTGGTGGCCCTGGCCGCCCGGAAGGCGGAACCCGGGGCCCAGGGGCTCGGGCTGGGACTTGGAACCACGAAGTGATTGGGCGTCCAGCCCGGGAGGGAAATCCATGACCGATCTGTTCAGGCGCGCAATGGCGCCCATCGTCGACAAAGCTTGGGAAGAGATCGACCTCCACTGTTCCCGGATCCTGAAGGGCAACCTGTCGGGACGGAAGGTGGTGGACTTCGTCGGTCCCCTCGGAATGGCCTTCGCGGCCGTGAACCTCGGCCGGCTGACCGCCAGCGGCCCGGCCGCGGGCGAGGTGGCCTGGGGCCTGCACCGCGTCCTGCCCCTCGTGGAGATCCGCGTCCCCTTCACCCTGGGGATCTGGGAACTGGACGACGTGGAGCGCGGCGCGAAGAACCCCGACCTGAAGGCCCTGGGCGAAGCCGCCCGCAAGGCCGCGGCCTTCGAGGAGCAGGCCATCTACCGGGGCTTCCCCGGAGGGTGCATGCTCGGGATGCTGGAAGCCTCCCCCCATCCGCCGGTGCCCCTGCACGCCGACCCCAACCGGCTCACCGAATCCGTGGAAACCGCCCTGCTGGCCATCCAGGAGGCTGAGATCGGCGGCCCCTTCGCCCTGGTGCTCGGCACGGCGCCCTACAAGAGCCTGATGGTGGGCAGCCCCAAGGCCTACCCTCTGCGCCAGCGCGTCGAGGCGATGGTCACCGGGGGCATCCACTGGAGCCCGGCGCTGGAGGGCGGCGCCCTGCTGTCCCGCCGGGGCGGGGACTTCGAACTGACCGTGGGCCAGGACCTGGCCATCGGCTACAAGAACCACGACGCGCGGGAGGTGCACCTCTACCTCACCGAATCCTTCGCCTTCCGGGTCCTGGAACCGGCCGCGGCCGTGGCCCTGGAGCTGGTCGACGGCTAGCTCCGGTTCAGGTTCCCGTCTTTTCCCGGCGATCCTCGGCCCCTCGGCTGCCTCGGCGATGCCTTTCTTTTCCTGATCCATCCGGCGCATCGATTCATTGCACCGAGGGGTCCTGAAACAGAAAGGCATCGCCGAGGCAGCCGAGGTTCGCCGAGAAAAAAAGGTTCTTCACGGATTTCCGGGGAAGGCCGCACGGATCTTGAGGAAGAAGTAGGCCTCATCCCGGTACCCATAGGCGATCCGCTTCAGGACCTTGATCTTGTTGTTGATCCCCTCCAGGATGCTGGTGTTCAGGTGCCACCGGCAGTGCGAGAGGATGTCCTCGATCCGCTTGGCCAGGTTTTTCGCAAAACGTACCAAAGGCGGCAGGCCGCTTGAGGTGGCCATGGCCAGCCAGTTCTCCCAGGCCTTCCGGGCCCAGCCCTCTCGCTTAAAGCCCCACAGGGCCTTAAGGGCGTCCTTCATGACGTAGGCCGTCATGAGGGCTTGGTTCGCCTCCAGGAGCGCGTTGAGCCTGGTCTTGCTCTCCCGGTTGGGCAGGTTCTCCCAGTTGCCCAGCAGGAGCCACTTGGCCCCCTTGATGAGTTCCCGGGCGGCCTTGTCGTCCCGGCACCGATTGGCCTCGTTGACCCGGATTCGGTCGAGCACCTGCTTTCCGAAATTGGCCAGGACATGGAACTGGTCCAGGACGATCTCGGCATTGGGGCAGTGTTGGCGGACTTCCGCTTCGAAAGTGGGGGACATGTCCATGGCCACCGCCGCGATCTTGCGGCACCGCCGCTTGCCGAGCCATTCGAAGAAGGGCCTGATATCCGCCTTGCCCCGGCCTTTGCCCACCCAAAGCACTTGGCGGGTTTCGGTATCGACGAACACCGTGGCGTAGCTCTGCCCCTTATGGAGGGCGAACTCGTCCATCATGAGCAGCCGGACCTTGCCTGGTCTGGCTGGCTCCAGCGTGCGCTCCAGATAGGCCTTGTCGATGTCCTTCACTGTGCCCCAGTGGAGGCCATAATGCTCGGCAGCCCGCTTGATGGGCATGACCTTGCACATGCGGGCCACACTCTCGGCCATGCGGTTGGTGACCCGTGCATAGGGTTCCAGCCAGTCCAGGGCCTCCAGCTTGGGTCCGCAGGCAGGGCAGGCCACCCGGGCACGCCAGACCACCAACACGGTATCCGCGTCGAACACGGGCAGGTCCCGGATCTCTCGCTGGGACCAGTCGTGCACCGCTGAAACCTTGCGCTGGCAGCCGCTGCAGGTCCGAGGGTGGACACCGAAGCCGAGCAACTCGATCCAGACCTGGGCGCGGGTACCCTTCTCCCCCGGTTCGAACCTTTCCACGGTTCCGACGCGATGCCCTTTCCATCCGCCCAAACGGGCAATAAGCTCCTTGGTAGGCAGCAGCGGCCTCCTCTCATCCTGGTTTCTCGACAACTCCAAGATGCCTGAAGTCCACTGCTGCCGACCTGTTACCCGATGAATCCGGCAATCTCGATCGAAGGGCCTATCGCCGAGGCGCCGAGGAGCCGAGGATCGCCGAGGAATAAAAAGAAGATCTTTTCTCGGCGAACCTCGGCCCCTCGGCGCCTCGGCGATAAGCTTTTCGTTTCAACTTACCTGGATGACGGGCTCAGAACGGCCCCTATCGACCGGACCCGGCCTCCTCGTCAGCACCAAGCTAAAGTGAGTGTGGGTCGGCGCCACCCCTCAAATCCGTGAAGAACCGAAAAAAAGGGGTGTCCAGGTACACCCCTTGGGTTTCAAGCCTCACTCAGCTCTTGCGACTCCCGGCCACCAGCAGGCCGACGCCCGCCAGCACCGCCACCGCGCCCAGGATGGGCTGCAGGGGGACCGTCCGGGTCCGGTCGGCCGTGATCCGGATGGGCCCGGCATCCACCACCTTCTCCCGGCTCGTATAGGAGAAACCCTGGTAGATGAAGACCAGGGCGCCGCCCACGATCAGGATGACGCCGATCAGGCTGGCCGGTTTCATCGGTGGTACCCGCCCCGGCGGCGGGTCTCGTGCGGCCAGTGGGAGCGGGGCAGTTCCCGGCGGGCGCCATCCAGCCTGTCGGAGTAGTACCAGCGGTCGTCCGTGTAGAAGTAATGGTAGCCGCCCTGGGCGTAGTACGAATCGTCACCCAGTTCGACGACGGTCGGAAGGATCGGGACGACCGACAGGCCGCCATCAGGCCGGGCGGTCACCATGCAGCCCGTGACCACCAGGGCCATGGGCACCAGGAAAGCCAGTTTCAGATTCATCGCAGTTCCCCTTGGGACGGGGCGGCACCCGTGCGCTCCCGGCCGGAGCCCCGGTTGGCCGTCCCGGTGGTTGGTAAGATCCGTCCTCTGAAGGCCCTGGCGCGAATCGGAAGGGCCTGCCCAACGGGAGCAATCCCCAGGCCACGATCTAAGCAATCTATTTACATATGTTTATAGCGATCGATCCCGGCCGCTGGAACCAGCGGAGCATCACAATGATCGATCCGTTCACTCAATCCGGAGCAGCGGGCCGTCAGGAAGCGGCCGCCTCCCCCTCGAACTGGAGCCGCACCAGCTTGGCGTAGGTGCCGCCCTGCTCCATGAGGCCGTCGTGGCTGCCCCGCTCCACCAGCTGCCCCTGGTCCATGACCCAGATCTCGTCGGCGTCCTTGATGGTGCTGAGGCGGTGGGCGATGGTGAAGGTGGTCAGGCGGTGGCTCACGCGCTCGATGACCTGCTGGATCTTGTGCTCGGTCTCGCTGTCGATGTTGGCGGTGGCCTCGTCCAGCAGCAGGATCTCGGGCTCCTGGTAGAGCATGCGCGCGAAGGCCACCAGCTGGCGCTCGCCGGCGGAGAGCTTCTGGCCCCGCTCCCCCACCTGGGTCAGGAGGCCCATGGGCAGGCGCCCCACCAGGTCCTCCAGCTGGCTCTGCTCGAGCACCGAGGCCAGGCGCTCGGCGTTGAAGGGCCGGCCCAGCACGATGTTCTCCTCCAGGGTCCCCGAGAAGATGAAGACGTCCTGGAGCACCAGGCCGAAGAGGCCCCGCAGGCGCTTGAGGCCGGCTTCCCGCACGTCCACGCCGTCCACCGTGACGCTGCCCCCGTCCACGTCGTAGAACCGCATGAGCAGGTTGATGAGCGTGGACTTCCCGGCCCCGGTGTGGCCCACCACCGCCACGCGCCGGCCCTTGGGGATGACGCCCGAGAGGTCCCGCACCACCTTGCGGCCCCCGGCCTCGTAGGCGAAGGTGACGCCCTCCAGGCGCACCTCCTTCGTGAAGGCCACCTGCCTGGGCTCGGCCACTTCGCGGATCTCGTCCTGGTTGTCCAGGAGCTTGAAGATGCGCTCGCTGGAGGCCAGGGCGGTCTGCATGACGTTGTAGCGTTCCGCCAGTTCCCGGATGGGCCGGAAGAAGCGCCCCGACTGCTGGATGAAGGCCAGCAGCAGCCCCAGGGTGAGGGTGCCGGCCTTCAGCTTGTAGCCGGAATAGAGGATCAGCGCGGCCAGGGTGCCGTTGGTGATGAACTCCACCACCGGGAAGAACACCGCGTACGCGAAGATCGTGCGCAGGAACGCGTCCAGGTACTTCTGGTTCAGGTCGCCGAACAGCGCGCGGCTCGCGGCCTCCTGGGCGTTCATCTGCACGAGCGACATGCCCGAGAGCTGCTCGGCCAGGTAGGCCTGGATGGCCGCGTAGCGGCCCTGCGTCTCGCGGTAGGCGGCCGACGCGTAGCGGCGGAAGATCTCGGTGGACAGCAGCAGGAGCGGCATGATCCCCACCGCCACCAGGGCCAGCCCCACGTGCTTGCTGAACATCCAGAGGACGATGGCCGTCAGGGAAAGGGCGTCCCCCACGATGGCCACGAAGCCCGACGAGAACATTTCATTGAGGTTCTGAACATCGCTGATGACCCGGGTCATGAGCCGGCCCACGGGGTTGCGGTGGAAGAAGTGGGTGCTGCGCTTCATGAGGTGGCGGAACACCTGCATGCGCAGGTCCAGCATGGCCATCTGGCCCACCCAGGCCAGGAGGCCGTAGCGCACCACCTGCACCACGAAGCCCAGCAGGACGAAGCCCAGGAAGGCGGCCACCAGGGGGCCCGAACCCCGCAGGGTCCCCTGGGCCAGGTGGTGGTCGATCAGGCGCAGCGTGAACTCCGAGGGGAGCACGTCCAGCGCCGCCCCCGCCGCCATGAGCACCAGGAGGGCGCAGAGGCCCGCCCAGTAGGGGCGGAGGTAGCCCACGAGGCGCACCAGCAGGGCCTTGCGCCCGGGTTGCTCCTCGACCTGGTCGGACTGGAAAAAACTACTGGAAGAATCAGCCATGAAACCATTCTTTCATGATTGCTGTCATGCCATCATGTTTGATCCGCATGTGCGGATCTATTCAAATTCCCGGGGAAAGCCCCGAATTCAGGATGGCAGCCATGATGCGATGTGCCGTTTTCATCGATGGTAACAATATCTTCCATTCCGCACGGCAGCTCGGCTTTGAAGTGGACTACAGCCGCCTGCTAGCTCTTCTGGTCGGCAGGGACCGGGAGCTCCTCCGGGCCTTCTTCTACACCGGCGTGGACGAGACCGCGGACCGCCAGCGGGGCTTCCTCCACTGGATGCGCCGCAACGGCTTCCGGGTGGTGCAGAAGCCCGTGAAGCTCGAGCGCGACGGCACCCGCAGGGCCCGCCTGGAAGTGGAGATCACCACGGACATGATGAACTACGCCGACAAGGTGGACCTCATCATCCTGGTGAGCGGCGACGAGGACTTCGCCTACCCCCTCCAGGCCCTGGCCCAGAACGGCGTCCGGGTCGAGGTGGCCGGGTTCAGGTCCGCCATGGCCAACAAGGTCATGGACGTGGCCGACCGCTACATCGAACTGGACCTCCTGGGGGACCGCTTCCGCAAGGAAGCCGGCAGCGACGACGACGCGGACGAATACCGGGAAAAGCTCTAGATGCGCCCAATCCTCCTCTCCTGCCTGACCCTCGTCCTCGCGGGCCAGAGCCCGGAGGAGCGCATGCGCCGGGACCTGACGTTCCTGGCCTCCCCGGCCCTGGACGGGCGCGGCAACGGCACCCCCTCCCTGGACGCCGCCGCGGAGTACGTGGCCGCAAGCTACCGCAGCCTCGGGCTCAGCCCCGAGGTGCAGCGCTTCCCCTTCGTGGCGCGGATCCGGCGCGCCGAGAGCCTGGCGGCCCTGGGCGGCAGGCCCCTGGCCTGGGGCAAGGACATCGAGGCCGTGGGCTATTCCGGCGACGGCGCCCTGAAGGACCTGCCCCTGCGCTTCGCGGGCTACGGCATGAAGGCTGGCGACTACGACGACCTGGGCGGCCTGAAGGGCCAGGCCGCCGTGATCTTCCGCAAGGTCCCCGACCTGCCGGTGTTCAAGATGGCCCGGCGCATGGAGACGTCCCTCCCCGTGCGCATCCAGAAGCTCCAGGCCGCCGGCGCCGCCCTCGTCATCATCGCGGAGGAGGGGGACGCCCCCGCGCCCCTCCAGAAGGAGGAGGGCCCCAATGCCGTCGGCGTGCCCGTGGTGAGCGTGCCCATGGCGGCCTTCGCCGGCGTGCTGGACCTGCCCGCCCTCAAGGCCCGCATCGCCCAGACCGGAAGGGCCCAGGAGGCCCCGGTCCCCGCGGCCCGCTTCGACCTGACCCTCAGGCTCGCCCGCGAGGAGGCCCAGGTGCCCAACCTCACCGTGCGCCTCCCGGGCACGGACCCCGCGCTCAAGGACGAGTACATCGCCGTGGGCGCCCACATGGACCACCTCGGCCACGGCGAGCGCCACAGCATGGGGGGCTCCGCCGCCCGCGGCCAGGTGCATCCAGGCGCCGACGACAACGCCTCCGGCACGGCCATGGTCATGGAGCTGGCCCGCCACTTCAAGGCCCATCCCGCCCCGCGCCCCATCGTCTTCCTGCACTTCGGGGGCGAGGAGGAGGGCCTGCTGGGCTCGGCCGAGTGGATCAAGCGCCCCGCGGTGCCTCTGGCTTCCGTAAAGTTCATGGTCAACCTGGACATGGTGGGGCGCCTGGATCCCGTGAACCCGACCCTCAACATCGCGGGCCTGGGCGCGCCCAAGGCCGCCGTCGCCCGGGCCGGGACCCACGCCCCCCAGGGCGTGAAGCTGGGCGGCGACACCGGGGTGGCCGTGGGCGGCTCGGACCACATGTCCTTCTCCGCCGCGAAGATCCCCACGTTCTTCTTCTTCACCGGCCTCCACGGCGACTACCACCGGCCCACGGACACCTCCGACCGCATCAACTACCCGGCCATGGCCCAGGTTGAGACGATGGTGGAGAAGGTCGTCGGGGACCTGGCCGCCGGTCCCGTGCCCGCCTTCGACCCCGAGACCGCCAAACTGGCTTCGGGCGGCGAGCGCAACGCGCTGGCGGTGTATTTCGGCATCCTCCCGGACTTCGCGGACTGCCCGGACGGCTTCCGCATCGGCGGCACCATGGCCGGCACCACGTCGGAGGCCGTGGGCCTCAAGGCCGGCGACATCATCGTGAAGTTCGGCGACGTGACCGTGAAGAACATCTACGACTACATGGCGGCCCTCGGGAAGTACAAGCCCGGCCAGAAGGCCGTGGTCAAATGGCTGCGCGCGGGCGCGGAAATGCAGGCCGAGGCCTCGCTGAAAGGCCGCTGAATGGAGATCGCCCTGCCGGACGGCTTCCCCACCCGCGTCTTCGTGGAGGAGAAACCCGCCCCGGGACTGCTTCCTTCCGGCGCCTGGACCCTGGTGGGCGACGAGGCCGTGCGCGCCTCCTGGCGCGAGGCCGGCATGCCGGAGCCTCCGGGCGCGCTGTGGGTCCCCGTCTCCGAGGCCGGCAAGCGCCTGGCCGCCCTCATCCCCTGGCTGGAGGCCTGGGCCGCCATCCCCCTGGACCGGCAGTCCACCGTGGTGGCGGTGGGCGGGGGCGTCCTCACGGACATGGCGGGCCTGGGGGCGGCCCTCTACATGCGGGGCATCGCCTGGCAGGCCTGGCCGACCACCCTCCTGGCCCAGGTGGACGCGGGCCTGGGCGGAAAGACCGCCTGCGACCTGGAGGCCGGCAAGAACCTGGCCGGCGCCTTCCATCCCCCCTCCCGGTTCGTGGCCTGCCGGTCCTTCCTGGAGACCCTGCCCGTGCGCCAGCTTGAATCCGGGGCCTGGGAGCTCTTCAAGATGGCCCTGGTGGAGGGCGACCTGGCCTGGGCGGAGGACCTCCTCGCCCCCGGCGTGCCCTCCCCGGAAACCCTGCTCCGGGCCCTGCGGGCCAAGGCCTGGATCGTCCACCGCGACCCGAGGGAGGCCGGGGAGCGCCGCCTCCTGAACCTGGGGCACACCCTGGGCCACGCCCTGGAGGCCGCCTCGGGCTACCGGCTCCTGCACGGCGAGGCCGTGGGTCTGGGCACCCTGGCGGCCTGCGCCCTGGCGGACCAGGAGGGCCTGGGGCCCTTCCCGCCTGCGTTCCTGGCGCGCGCAGCCTCCCGCATGAGGCACCTCCTGCCCGCCGTCCCGCCCTGGGAGGCCTGCCTTCCCTTGCTCCGGGTTGACAAAAAGAGCGCGTCCCCGGGGCCCGGCGGCGGATCGGCGATACACTGCATCCTGCCCCGTCCCGGCGCCGCGGCGGAACAGAAGGTGCTCCCCCCCGAAGCCTGGCGCGGCCCCCACGAGCGCATGACCACCCTCCTCATCGACCCCGAGATGCCCACGTGACGAACAAGCTGCTTCCCGCCCTGGCCCTGATGACGCTGATCGGGACCGGCGCTCCCGCCTTCTCCGAGGACGATCCGAGGGCGCTCATGCTCCAGGCCCGGTCCATGCAGCGCCGGGGCGGCGGCGACGACCCCAAGGGCGCGGCCGCGCTCTACCGCAAGGTCATCGCCCTGATGCCCGGGAGCTCCCAGGCCCAGCTCCGGCTTTCCGAGGCCATTCTCGAATCCGGGGACCTGGAGGGCGCCGTCGCCCCCGCGGTCAAGGCCGCCGAGCTGGACCCCCGCAGCGGGGAGGCCGCGGCCCACCTCGCCCTTCTCCGCTACTACCTCAGCCAGGGCAGCCCCGGCGCCCAGGTCCAGGCCGCCCGCGCCCTCAAGAGGGCCACCGCCCTCCTGCCCAACGACGCCGAGATGTGGACGCGCCTGGCGGAGATCGAGGAGAACGAGAAGGACGAGGAGGGCGCCCTTCAGGCCTGGCTCGCCGTGGGCCGGCTGCACCCCTTCCCCAGCTACAAGGGAAAGCTGCTCTACGAGTACGCCTACGAGCGCGCCGTGGAGCTCGCCATGAAGCGCAAGCAGTACGAGGCCCGCCGGGAGGCGGTGCTCGCGCTCTGCTCCCGTCCCAATCCCGACCAGCGGTACCTGCGCATGCTCGAGGAGCTGGCCCGGGACCAGGTGGACGCGGGCTTCCTGGGCCACGCCGAGGAGAGCTTCACGCGCCTGGCCCAGTTCGTGCCGCAGGAGCCCGCCATCTGGGAGAACATCGCCCTGGTGCAGCTGCGCACCTCCCGGTTCGACGTGGCCCTGGCCACCCTGGAGAAGGCCGAGGCCCTCCACACCTCCATGCGGATCTCCTTCAACATCGGCCTCTGCCTCATGAAGGTGGGCCGGCTCCAGGAGGCCGAGGCGAGGTGGAAGGCCCTGCTCCCCTCCATCCAGGAGGCCAAGCCCGAGGATCCCACCCTGGCGCTGCCGGTCAAGGTGCTCTACGCCTCCTGCCTGCTCATGGAAGGCCGCGCGAGGGACCTCCTCGACGTGGTCCGGACCTGGCCGGAGGCCGCCACCAACGCGGAGCTGGCCTCCCTCCAGGCCCAGGCGCTCATCCAGCGCGGCGACTGGAAGCCGGCCCGGAACCTCCTGCGGGAGGGCATCCAGCGGTTCCCCAAGCAGGACCTGTTCAAGAAGGCCTCCCGCATCCCCCCCGGGACCTTCGAGGAGGGGATGATCTTCAAGTCCGAGTCCCGCGGCGCCCTGACCCAGCTCGACCAGGAGGCCATGGCGGTGCTCTGGTCCGAGTTCAACGCCTGGGACAAGTGCCTGGCCGCGGTGCGCGCCGCCCGCAGGACGGGTCCCGTGCGCAACGTCGACCTTCTCCTGCTGGAAGCCAACGCCCTCGAGAGCCTCGGCCAGGATGACCAGGCCATGACCGTGCTGCGCGAGGGCCAGCGGCTGGATCCCGCCAACCCCACCCTCCAGAACAACCTCGGCTACCTCCTCCTGGAGAAGGGCGGCGACCTCGCCGAAGCCGCGCGCCTCATCCAGGCGGCCCTGGAGAAGGAACCCGGCAACAGCTCCACCATGGACAGCTGGGGCTGGGCCCTCTACAAGCAGGGCAGGTTCAAGGAGGCCGAGGAGGCGCTGCGCAAGGCCTCGGCCATCAGCCCCTACAGCCCCGAGATCCACAAGCATCTGGGCGAGGCCCTCCTGAAGCTGGACCGCCTCCAGGAGGCCCTGGACGAGTGGGAGCGGGCGCTGGCCTTCGTCTTCCCCGACCGCAAGGGCCTGGAAAAGCAGGTGCTCGATCTGCGGACGCGGGTGGCCCGCAATCGCAGCGCGGCCCTGGCGGAGGCCGGGCCCGTCCCCGAGCCGGACGACGCCGGCGCGGACGACGACGGACCGGATCCGCTATGAGGGGTCTCGTCGCCGCGGCCTGCCTCGCCCTCCCCCTCTGCGCCCAGGCCCCCCCCGTGAAGGCCCAGTACGCCTGGGGCTATGCCAGCCCCGACGGCCAGGGCAAGGGCACCCTCAACGTCCTCCTGGACCCCGCCACCGGCAGGACCATCGTCGAGCTGCAGGGCCTGGGCGAGCGCCTCCTCCTCCTCGAGGGCAACCCCAAGGACGGCTTCCACCTGCAGATCCCCCGCCGGGAGGTGGACCAGAGGGCCCCCTCCCTGGCCGGGCTCAGCCTGCCCTTCCTTCCCAGGCTGGGCAGCCCCGAAGGCCTCTACCAGCTCCTCACCAAGGGCGAGGCCGCCGGCGTGAAGGTCACCAGCAGGGACAAGGACGGCCCGGTGAAGATGCGCTACCAGGGCGTGGACGAGAACGGCAAGGAGCTGACGGTATGGCTCACGCGCACCCGTTGGGAGCGCGGCTAGGAGGCTGTGCATGGACGAGGACCGCCAGGGCATCATCGACGCCGAGCACCTGCGCCTGCTGGCCCTGGGCTGGCGGATCTCGGCCGGGATCAGCGCGTTCATCTCCCTCTTCGGCCTGCTCTACGTGGCCATCGGGGTCCTCCTCTCCACCGTGCTCTCCCACCTGCCCCAGACCGGCCACGGCGGCCCGCCGCCCCCCGCCGTCGTGGGGTGGATCATGGGCTGCTTCGGCTTCGCGTTCTTCCTTCTCTCGGCGGCGCTGGCGGTCCTCAAGTTCTACGTGGCCAGGAACCTGGACCGGAGGAAGGCCCGCACCTTCTGCCAGGTGGTGGCCGGCCTTTGCTGCCTGGGCATCCCCTACGGCACGATCCTGGGCGCGTTCACGTTCATCGTGCTGAGCCGGATGACGGTGAGGGACCTGTTCGCTACCAGATCCTGACCCGGTCCTTGGGCTCCAGGTAGAGCTTCTGCCCCGCCTTCACCCCGAAGGCCCGGTACCAGTCATCCAGGTTGCGCACCGCATCGGCCCGGTACTCGTCCGGCGCGTGGCCGTCCGTGAGGACCTGCTGGCGCAGGGCCGGCTCGCGCCGCTTCTCCCGCCAGGACTGGGCGAAGCTCAGGAAGAACTGCTGGTCGCCGGTGAAGCCCTGGCGCACCGGGTCGGGCCTGCCGCCCAGGGACAGGTGGTAGGCGTCGAACGAGGCCGCGAGGCCGGCCACGTCGGCGATGTTCTCGCTGAGGGTCAGGGCGCCGTTGACGGCGAGGTCGGGAAGGGGGCGGTAGGCGTCGTACTGCCTGACCAGCTGCGCCCCGGAAGCCTTGAAGTGGGCGAAGTCCTCGGGAGTCCACCAGTTGCTCAGGCGCCCCCGGGCGTCGAAGAGGGCGCCGGTGTCGTCGAAGCTGTGGCTGATCTCGTGGCCGATGGTGGCGCCGGTGGCGCCGTAGTCCAGGGCCTCGGCCCGTGCCGGGTCGAAGAAGGGCGGCTGGAGGATGGCGGCGGGGAAGTTCAGGGCGTTCATGGCCGGCAGGTTCACGGCGTTGACGGTCTGGGGGGTCATGACCCATTCGCCGCGGTCCACGGGCCTGCCGAGCTTGGCGAGGTTCCGGCGGTACTCGAACAGGTCGGCGCGCTCGGCGTTGCCGAAGGCGTCGCCGGGCACGACCTTGAGGCCGGCGTAGTCCGCCCAGCGGTCCGGGTAGCCCACCCCCACCTTCAGCACGGCGAGCTTGGCCTTGGCCTTGGCCTTGGTCCCGGGGGCCATCCACTCCAGGGCGTCGATGCGGCGCGCGAAGGCGGCCAGGATGTTCTTGACCATGGCCTGCGCCCGGGCCTTCTCGGCGGCGGGGAAGTGGCGCCTGACGTAGAGCTTGCCCACGGCCTCGCCCAGGGCCGCGTTGGTGGCGTCCACCCCGCGCTTCCACCGTTCGCGCAGCTCCGGCGTGCCCTGGAGCACCCGGCCGTGGAAGGCGAAGGACGCCTCCACGAAGGCCCGGGACAGATTGGGGGCGGCCTTCTCGATGGCGTGGAAGGCCAGCCAGTCCTTCCAGACATCGAGCGGCTCGGCCGCGACGAGCGCCGACAGCCCGATGAGGGCCGGGGGCTGCCACACCACGAACGTCCGGCGCCCTTCCAGCCCCGCGGCCCGGAAGAAGGCCTCCCAGTCCAGCCCCGGGGCCCGGGTGCCGAAGTCCTCCCGTTTCCAGTGGTTGTTCCCCTTCTGGACGTCGGCGGTGTCGAGGTTGTCCACGTGGATCCGGGCGATGCGCCCCTCCAGGGCCAGGATGCGCGCGGCCCTGGCGGCGGCGTCCTCGATCCCGGCCAGCCTCAGCATCGTCTCGATGTGGGCCAGGTAGTGGGACCGGGTCCCCTTCATGACCTCCGAGTCCGACAGGTAGTACTCCCGGTCCGGAAGGCCCAGGCCCCCCTGGAGGAGGAAGGGCGAATAGCGGGCGGGATCGTCCAGGTCCTGGGCCACCCACAGGCCCAGCAGGTTCGGGGTGGCGTAGTCGGAGTTGTTGAGGACGTCCACGTCGGCGCGCAGGGTGCGCCCCAGGGCCCCGGCCAGGGCCCGGGGGCCGTCCACGGCCCGGATGCGGGCCAGGGCGGGCTGGAGGGGCCTCGCGCCCAGCGCCTCGATGGCGGCCTCGTCCATGAAGCTGGCGTAGAAGTCGCCGATCTTGCGGGCCTCGGTGCCGGGCCGGGCCTTGACGGCCGCCTTGACGATGGCCGCGGTGCGCAGGGCCGTGAGCTCGGCCAGCTGGGTCCCGACGCCGGTGGAGCTGCGGTCGGGAGGGATGGCGGCGGCGCGCAGCCAGGCGCCGTTGGCGAAGGCGAAGAAGTCGTCGCCCGGGACCTTCGTGCGGTCCATGCCCTGGAGGTCCAGGCCCTGGGGCCCGGCGTAGGCCACGAGGGCCGGAAGCGCGGCGAGGACCGGGAGACGCACGGTCCTAGTCCCTCACGATGCGGGTGCCGACCTTGGCGTAGTCCTCCCGCTCCAGGGCCTCGGGGCTGGTGATCAGCACCTCGTGGCCGCCGGAGGCCAGGAAGGCCAGGGCGGATTCGATCTTGGGTCCCATGGAGCCGGCGGGGAACTGGCCATCCGCCAAGTGCTTGGCGGCCTCGGTGGCCGTGAGCCGGTCCACCCAGCGCTGCGTGGGCTTGCCGAAGTCCAGGGCGACCTTGGGCACGCCGGTGAGGATGACGTAGGTGTCGGCCTTGAGCTTTTCGGCCAGCAGGGAGGAGAGGCGGTCCTTGTCGATGACGGCCTCCACGCCCACCAGGTACCCCGAGGCGTCGCGGATGACCGGGATGCCGCCCCCGCCCCCGGCGATGACGCAGTGGCCGGCCTCCAGCAGGAGCTTGACGGCCTCCAGCTGGACGATCTCCACGGGCTTGGGGCTGGGGACCACCTTGCGCCACCCGCGTCCGGAGTCCTCCTTCATGTGCCAGCGCTTCTGGGCCTGCAGCTCCTTGGCGCGGTGCTCACGGTAGAAGGGGCCCACGGGCTTGGTGGGGTTCTGGAACCCGGGGTCGTCCTTGTCCACCACCACCTCGGTGAGGATGGTGGTCACGGGCACCTGGAGGTTCAGGAAGCCCAGGCGGTTGATGAGCATGCGCTCGATCATGTAGCCCATGGAGCCCTGCGTCATGGCGTCGCAGATGTCGAGGGTGTAGGGGGGGATGCGGTTGGCGGCCTCCTCCTGCTGGATGAGGATGTTGCCCACCTGGGGACCGTTGCCGTGCACCACGCAGAGGGCGTAGCCGGCCTTGATGACGTTGCCGAACATCTCCGCGGTCTGCCTCGCGTTCTCCAGCTGCTCCTCCTGGACTCCGAGCTGCTTCTCCTGCAGGAGCGCGTTGCCGCCGATGGCGATGAGAGCGATTTTGCGGGTCATGGTCATCCCAATGAAAACGTTGATTCTACTTAGGCCTTCCCAGGAAGCAAGGACCTAGGGCACAACCTCCCCGGGCCCGGGGGACATTCGCCCCTGACGGATCGCCGGATCCAGGGTAAAATCCAGGTTTTCTGCGGATTCCCATGCACATCCAAGAACTGATCCTCCGACTGCAGCGCTTCTGGGCCGACCGGGGGTGCCTCATCGGCCAGCCCTACGACCTCGAGAAGGGCGCCGGCACGATGAACCCCCTCACCTTCTTCGGCGCCCTGGGCGCCAAGCCCTGGAACGTGGCGTACGTGGAGCCCTCACGCCGCCCCAGCGACGGCCGCTACGGCGAGAACCCCTTCCGCCTCTACAAGCACCTGCAGATGCAGGTGCTCCTCAAGCCCTCCCCGGCGCGGGTGCAGGACCTCTACATCGAGAGCCTCGAGGCCATGGGCGTGGACCTGCGCAAGCACGACCTGCGCTTCGAGGAGGACAACTGGGAGGCCCCGACCCTGGGCGCCTGGGGCGTGGGCTGGCAGGTGATGCTCGACGGCATGGAGATCACCCAGTTCACCTACTTCCAGCAGGTGGGCGGCATGGACTGCCGGCCCGTGTCGGCCGAGATCACCTACGGCATCGAGCGCATCTGCATGTTCCTGGGCGGGCTGGACAACATCTACGACATCACCTGGGGCAACGTGAAGACCGACGACGGCACCTTCCCGGTGTCCTACGGCGCCGTGCGCCAGCGGGAGGAGTTCGAGCTCTCCGCCTACAGCTTCGAGCACGCCGACCTGGACCTGCACTGGAAGACCTTCGAGGCCTACGAGAAGGAGGCCTGGAGGCTCCTGGACGGCCACGGCCACTTCCTCTCGGGCTACGAGCAGGCCCTCAAGATGAGCCACACCTTCAACGTCCTGAACGCCCGGGGCGCGGTGTCCACCACCGAGCGCGCCGGCCTCATCAAGCGGGTGCGGGACCTCACCTGCGCCTGCGCGAGGGCCTTCGCCGCACATGAAGCGGCCGGGACGGAGGTGAAGGCATGAGAGAGCTCCTTCTGGAAATCCACTGCGAGGAGATCCCCGCGCGCTTCCTCTCCCCCCTCTCCACCGAGTTCGCCGACGGGCTCCAGGCCTGGATCAAGGAGAACCTGAAGGTCGAACTGCCCGTAGAGCGCTTCTATTCGCCCCGCAAGCTGGCCTGGCGCGTGCTCGAGCTGCCCGAGCTGCAGCCCGACCAGAGCGAGGTGCAGGTGGGCCCGCCCCAGCGCATGTGCGTGGACGCCGAGGGCCGGCCCTCCCAGACCGGCCTGAAGTTCGCCGAGAAGTGGGGCGTGGACTTCGGCGAGGTGAAGTTCGAGCAGCCCGCGGGCAAGAAGGAGCCCGTGGCGGTCGTCACCCTGGTCAAGCGGGGCCGGCCCACCATGGACCTGCTCGCCGAGGTCCTGCCCCGCCTCGTCGCGGGCCTCCACGTGCCCCGGGCCATGCGCTGGGGCTCCTCGGAGTTCGAGTTCGTGCGGCCCATCCGCAGCGTCGTCGCCCTCTACGGGCAGGACGTGGTCCACTTCGAGCTGGACGGCGTCAAGTCCGGATTCTCCACCTGGGGCCACCGGCTCTTCCACATGGACCACCCGGGCAAGGTGACCGTGGGCTGGCCCAAGGCCTACGAGGCCGTCCTCGAGGAGGCCGGCGTCGTGGTGGGCTTCCAGGAGCGCCGCGACCGCATGGCCAGGCAGATCGACGAGCTGGCCCTCGCGGCCGGGGGCCGCGTGGTGGCCGACGAGGAGCTGCTGTCCACCCTGGCGGAGATCGTGGAGTACCCGCGCATCGTGGCGGGCTCGTTCCCGGTGGACTTCCTGGACCTGCCCAAGGAGGTGCTGGTCGTCTCCCTCAAGGAGCACCAGAAGGCCTTCTGCGTGGAGGACGCCTCGGGCGCGCTGCTGCCCTGCTTCCTCACCGCCGCCAACCGCCCCGACGATCCCGACGGCTTCATCAAGAGCGGCAACGAGTGGGTGCTCCGGGCCCGGCTCTACGACGCCCGGTTCTTCTTCTCCGAGGACCGCAAGGCGCCGCTGCGCGACCGCATGGAGCGGCTCAAGCACCTCACCTTCCAGCGGGAGCTGGGCAGCTACTTCGACAAGACCCAGCGCATCGCGGCGCTCAGCTCGGCCATCGCCAGCGCCCTGGGCCTGGACGGCACCGACGGCCGGCTCGTGGCCGAGAGCTGCAAGTGCGACCTGGTGACCCTCATGGTCGGGGAGTTCCCCGAGCTGCAGGGCATCATGGGCGGCGAGTACCTCAAGCGCGAGAATGCCCACCCCAAGGTGTGGCAGGCCGTGAAGGAGCACTACCAGCCCATCTCCGCCGACGCCCCCATCCCCGCCTCCGACCTGGGCGGCGTGCTGGCCCTGGCCGACAAGCTGGACACGGTGGCCGGGTGCTTCTCCATCGGCATCATCCCCACCGGCTCCAAGGACCCGCTGGCCCTGCGCCGCGCGGGCCAGGGCATCGTGCGCATCCTCTTCGAGAAGGGCTGGAACCTCAACCCGGTTCGCGCCGCGGCCCTCGCCCTGGACGAGGTGGGCGCCAAGGCCACCCGGCCCAGGCAGGAGACCCTCGAGGCCCTGGAGAGCTTCTTCCGGGACCGCGTCGCCTACCAGCTGGAGCAGGCCGGCTACGCCGGCCCCGTGCGCCGCGCGGCGCTGGCCGCGGGCTGGACCGACCTGGTGGACCTCAAGGCCCGCTGCGAGGCCCTCGCGGCCTTCGGCGACGACCCCCGGTTCCTCAGCCTGGGCCAGAGCGCCAAGCGCATCGCCAACATCCTCAAGGACGAGACCCCCGGGGACCTGGACGCCGCACGGCTCCAGGAGCCCGAGGAGAAGGTCCTCGCGGCCACCCTGCCGGGCCTGGAAGGCGATCCGGACCACGCGTCCCTCCTGGCCGCCCTGGCCGGCCTGGCGGAGCCCCTGGAGGCCTTCTTCAACGCCGTGATGGTGAAGTGCGAGGATCCCGCCCTCCGGGCCGCGCGCCTCGCGCTGCTGCACCGCCTTCGCAGGGCCTTCCTGCGGGTGGCGGACTTCAGCCTCTGGCAATAGGCGCTTCCGCACGTCCCCAAAGCCGTCCTCCGGCCGGAGTGGAGTATCCTGGCTCCCCGGGGGAGGCTCCATGGCCCAGCGGAACAAGGCATTCCAGGAAAACGCCGCCGGCGCGATGTTCGTGGACAGTTCCTGCATCGACTGCGGCACCTGCTACACCTTCCTGCCGTCGGTCTTCCGGGACGCGGGGGAGCACAGCGTCGTGCACCGCCAGCCCGGGGACCCCGCGGAGCGCCACCGGGCCCTGATGGCCCTCCTGGCCTGCCCCACCGCCTCCATCGGCACGTCGGAGAAGGAGGGCATGGCCCAGGCCATGGCGGGCTTCCCCGACCCCGTGGAGGACGAGGTGTCCTTCTGCGGCTTCACCTCCGAGAAGAGCTTCGGCGCCTGGAGCTGGTTCATCCGCCGGGAAGCCGGGAACGTGCTCATGGACTCCCCCCGGGCCGTCCCCGCCCTCCTGGCGCGCCTGGAGGCCCTGGGCGGGGTGGACCTGATGGTCCTCTCCCACAAGGACGACGTGGCCGACCATGCGCTCATCCATGAGCGCCTGGGCTGCCGGCGGGTCATGCACCGCGCCGACCTGGCGACTCCCCTGGAGTGGCCCGTGGAGGGCGAGGACCCCGTGGCCCTGGCCCCCGACCTGCTCCTCATCCCCACCCCCGGCCACACCGCCGGGAGCGTCTGCCTCCTCTACCGGGAGACCTTCCTCTTCACCGGCGACCACCTGTGGTGGAACCCCCGCCGGGGCAGGCTGTCGGCATCGAAGTCCTTCTGCTGGCACAGCTGGCCCCGGCAGCTGAAGAGCCTGGAGCGCCTGCTGGACTTCCGGTTCCGGTGGGTGCTGCCAGGGCACGGGCAGAGCTACCGGGCGGAAAGCCCGGAAGCCATGCGCCGGGACCTGGAGACGGCCATAGGCCACCTGAAAAGGCTCTGATCACCTGGACAGGTCCGGCTATTCCTTGCGCTCCCGCTCCGCCTCGCCGTACACCCCGTGGGGCAGGTCGAACTGGACGATCAGGTACCCGGCGAGGCCCGCATCGGCCGCCACCAGCACCCGGCGGTCCATCACGGCGATCTGCCAGGGTCTCCGGAGGTTCGCGCAATCCCTGAGGGCCTTCTGCCGGGCGAACGCATGCAGGGGACCCGGGCGGTTGTATTCCAGGGGATTCCCCTGGTGGATCCTGTGGAGGGTCCGGTCCGCGAGGTTGAAGGCCAGGATCTGATCCCCCCTAGGCTGGCAAATATAGAGGATCCCCGCCTGGAAGGCGAGCCCCTGCGGGTTGTCGAGGCAAGGGACGCCCTCGGCGATCCGGGTGGGCGCCGGGGGCGCCGTCACGAACCGGCTGCCGTCCAGGGAGCTCAGGACGGTGGTCACGGCGCCATCCGGCCGGACCCGGCGGATCGCATTGATGTCGCTCACGTAGAGGTCGCCCGAGGCGGCGTCCAGGGCGGAGCCGGCGATCCAGCCGAAGCGGGCGCTGGTCCCGGCGCCATCCTGGGGCGCCAGGACCCCGTCCCCTCCGCCGGCGAGCAGGGTCACCCGCCCCTCCGGGTCGATTCTCCGGATCCGCTGGGGCTCCAGGACCAGGATGTTCCCCGCCGAATCCAGGACCGTTCGCGCAAGATGCGAGAACTGCATGGACGGTCCAGGCCCTTCGGGCGGCAGGCTGGGGCCGCTGAACAGGGGCTGGGAGCTGCCGGCGATGGGCCAGACGGTCCCGTCCGGGTCCAGGCCGCAGATATAGGTCTCCTCCTCCATTCCATGGACGCGGGTAAGGACCGCCACCATCCGCCTCCGGCCGCCGATGGGGCTCCCGGCTGGCCGGACGCTCACATCCACGCACCGGAACGCCTGGAACCCATCGGCCTCCATGGAGGGCAGCCCCGAGGCCAGCTGCCCCCGGAAGCGGATGGGGGTGAGGGACCCGGGCCCATCGATCCGGCAGAGGCGGTCCGCCGTGACGGCCAGGCTTTTCCCATGGAGTTCCCTCAAGGCGGGATCCGGGTCGCCCACCATCTCGATCTTCATGAGGCTCCCCAGATAGGACTTTTCCAGCAGGGAACCCTGCAACTGCCCCGCCACCCCCGTGACCGTGGGAACATCCACGACGGGTCCGAACACCTGGGGCTGGGCCAGGGTGTTCAGCCCCGTCTGGACCTTGTGCGGAACCCCTTCGCGCGGCAGGACCCTCAGGGTGTAGACGGCGCTTTCCCCCCGGGCGGGGTCCGTGACCCGCACATGGACCACCCGGGGCGCCAGGACGAAGGGCGCCTGGTAGGCCATGCGGGCCCGGCCCTGGCCGCTGACGAAGCGGCCCCCGTCGGGCTCATCCAGGGTCCAGTGCCAGGCGCGGGGCCTGCCGTCGGCATGGGCCGCCGTGAAGCCGCAGGTGAGCCTGGAGAGCACCTGGTTCGGCGCGTTCGGGCCCACGGGGACGCCCTTCTGGGTGGCCAGGGCGATGGTCACCTGGCCCCAGGCGGGGGAAAGCGCCACGAGGGCGCCGATGGCGGGGAGGAAGGATCTTGGGTTTCGCATGGTGAAGGTTTTCTCCGAAGTTCCGTTATAAATGCTTAGTATCGGAACCCGGTTCCCCCTCCCGCGAAAAAATCACTCCTCCCGGCGCACCTCCACGATCTCCCCGCTGGTGTCGGCCAGCAGGCGCTGGAAGGAGGGATCGGCCCGCAGCACGTCCTCGGGACGCTCCCGATTCTCGGTCTCATAGGTGATGGCGGTGCGCGTGAGGCCCGGCAGGACCTGGCGCAGGGCCTCCAGGAGGTGGGGGTTGGAAAGCTCCCGCTCCAGGTCCTGGGCCGTGTTGCGCACGTTGGGAGGGAAGAGCCACTGGAGGACGCCGTCCTGGAACGTGAGGGCCGTGGCCATGTGCGGCAGGGAACCCAGGGTGCGGGGAAGCCCGCCGGGGGCCTGGCGGAGGGCCTCGCCCACGCCCTTGCGCAACTGCTCGAGGTTCCCGGGGTCCTTCACGGGGGCCGGGGCTGCGCTGGGGGAGGGCGCGGCGGAGGGTGCCTCAACCTGCCCGGATGTCGGGGCGGCCGTCATGGCGGGCCGGGTGCCGGGAGCGGGCGACGGAGGGACCGGAGGCGTGGGCCGGGCAGCGGGCGTCTGAACGGAAGCCTGGCCGGAGCCGGGGGCAGGACGAACGGGCGGAGGCGGCGCCATGGGGGCGGCGGCCATGGCCGTGCCGGTCACGGGCAGCGGCCTGGTGCCGCCGGGGCGGGCGGCGGGGGCGGGCTGGCCCTTCACCATGGCGTCCAGGGGAGCCAGGTGGGGCAGCTGCGCGGCGGTGAGGAGGGCCAGTTCCACCACCACGTCGGGCAGGCTGGTGTCCCGCAGGTCCCGTTCCCGGGAAAGCAGCAGCTGGAGCATGCGGGCCCAGCGCAGGAGGTCCTGGGGGCCGGCCCCCTGGCGCACGTCGGCCTCCATGCGGTCCCGGAAGGCCATCATGAGCTCCCGCCAGAAGCTGATCCAGTCGGTGCCCAGCTCGGTGAGGGCCCGGCAGTTGTCCAGCACCGCCCCGCTGTCGGCCGCCAGCAGCGCCTCCAGCATGGCCTGCACCCGCACGGCGGGCACGATGCCCAGCTGTTCGCGGACCATGGCCTCGCCCACGTGGCCTTCGCCGGCGGAGATGACCCGGTCCAGGGTGGTGAGGGCGTCGCGCATGGAGCCCTGCCCCGCCTCGGCCAGGAGGCGCAGGGAGCCCTCCTCCCAGGTGACCCCCTCCTGCTCGCACACCCACCGCAGGCGGGCTTCCACCATGGCCACGGGAATGAGGCGGAAGGGGAAGATCTGCACGCGGCTCTTGATGGTGTCGGGCACGTCCTGCAGCTCGGTGGTGGCCAGGACGAAGACGGCGTGGCTTGGCGGCTCCTCCAGGATCTTGAGCAGCGCGTCAAAGGCGCTGCGGCTCATCATGTGCACTTCGTCGATGATGTAGACCCGGTAGCGGCAGAAGGCGGGCCGGGTCTGAACCTGCTCGCGCAGGGCCCGGGCGTCCTCCACGGAGGAGCGGGAGGCGGCGTCGATCTCCACGATGTCCATGTTCTGGTCCGGCTGCTCCGACGCCCTGCAGGAATCGCAGACGCCGCAGGGCTCGGCGGTGGGGCCCTCCATGCAGTTGAGGGCGCGGGCCAGGATGCGGGCGGTGGAGGTCTTCCCGGTGCCGCGGACGCCGGCGAACAGGAAGGCCTGGTGGTGGATGGCCCCTCCGCTTGCCTTGGCCTTCTTCAAGGCGTTGGCGAGGGCGCGGACGCTGGCCTCCTGCCCCACCAGGTCGGAAAGAATGCGGGGACGGTATTTGAGGGCGAGTGTAATCATGGAACCGTCATTCTCCCATGATCCCGCGTCGCGCCGACATCACATGCTCTCGAAAAGGCTGCGGTGGGCGGCGACGAGGGGGCGGCACGGCGGCACGACCCGGGTTTCCTTGGCCTCCCGCCTCCGGGACCGCGGGAAGGTCGCCTGGAGGACGCCCGCCACCTGCGCCACGTAGTCCCCATCCAGGATGAACAGCCAGTCGTTGCGGGCCAGCACGTCATAGAAAGGGTCGTCCTTGAGCAGGCGCAGGCCGCCCACCCAGGCCCCGGAGGCCCCGCTGTCCTTGGCCCGGCGGGCGAAGGCTTCGGGGTTGTGCACGGGCATGAGGGGGGCCACGGCCAGGTTGACTTCGATCCCGGCCTTGGCCAGGCGCTCCATGGCGGCCCAGCGGGAGGGGATGGGCGGGGACCGGGGCTCCACCACCTGGCGCACCGTGTCGTCGTCCGTGGGGATGGAGAAGCCCACCCGCACCCGGGGCCCGAAGGCCTTGAGCAGTTCCAGGTCCTGCAGCACCAGGGGGGAGCGGGTGTGCACCAGCACGCGGGTGGTGGGGCACTTCAGGAGCACTTCCAGGCAGGCCCGGGTGAGGCGGAACTCCCGCTCCAGGGGCTGGTAGGGGTCGGTGGCGGAGGCGAGGAACACCGTCTGGCCGTGCAGGCGGTGACGCTGGTTCCAGAGGAGTTCGGGGGCGTTCAGCTTGGGCACGGCCCAGGTGCCCCACAGGGCCCGGTCCACGGGCTTCCCCTTCTCCCCGGGCAGGGCCTGGGGGTAGTCCCGCACGTAGCAGTAGCGGCAACCGTGCTCGCAGCCCCGGTAGGGGCTGAGGGCGAACCCGAAGCCGTAGCGGTCGTCCTTCTGGGGCCGCAGGATGCTCCGGGCCTCCTCGGGCTCCACCTGGAGGTCGTGGAACAGCTCCCTGGGATGCTCGAGGGCGAGAAGCGGCGGCGTCATACCTGTATGATTCGCCTTTTTTTCGTGGCGTCAAGGGTGCATTCCGTCACGACCCCCGCCAGCCCGTTGACGCGGCCCCCTCCAGGCAGCCTAGACTTCCTTAAATCATTATCCAGTTTGCGATTACCGGAAGGATGGCCCATGCGTCAACTCAAAGGCAAAGCCGTGGTCGCCCAGGGGGGCGGTCCCACCGCCGTCATCAACCAGAGCCTGGTGGGCCTGGTGATCGAGGCCCGGAAATGGCGCTACATCACCAACGTCTACGGCGCGCGGTTCGGCGTGAGCGGCATCATCAACGAGGACTTCCTCGACCTCTCCCAGACCACCACCCACAACCTCGAGATGGTCGCCGCCAGCCCCTCCTCGGCCCTGGGCTCCACCCGGGTCAAGCCCGACGAGGCCTACTGCGCGCGCATGGTGGAGGTCTTCCAGAAGCACGGGGTGCGGTACTTCTTCTACATCGGCGGCAACGACTCCGCCGAGACCTGCCGCATCGTGGCCACCTACGCCAGGCTCGTGAACTACGAGCTGCGGGTCATCCACATCCCCAAGACCATCGACAACGACCTGGCGGTGACCGACCACTGCCCGGGCTTCGGGTCCGCGGCGCGCTTCGTGACCTCGGCCTTCGCGTGCCTGGACCTGGACAACTTCGCCATCCCCGGCGTCTTCCTGGGCGTGGTCATGGGGCGTCACGCGGGCTGGCTCACGGCGAGCTCGGTCATGGCCCGGCGCGACCCCAAGGACGGGCCGCATCTCATCTACGTGCCCGAGCGGGTCTTCGACACGGACCGCTTCCTGGACGACGTGGAGCGCGTCCATTCCGCCTACGGCCGCTGCGTGGTGGCGCTCTCCGAGGGCATCGTGGGCGCCGACCACCGGCCCGTGCTCACGCACCTGCAGCCCGAGTCCGAGTTCGACGCCTTCGGCAACGTGCAGCTCTCCGGCCGCGGCACCCTGGGCGACGCGCTCTCCGACGCCATCAAGCAGCGCCTGGGCATCAAGCGCGTGCGGTGCGACACGTTCGGGTACCTCCAGCGCTCCTTCCTGGGCGTCATCTCCGACTCGGATTCCAGCGAGGCCCGGGACGTGGGGGAGACCGCGGTGCACTTCGCCTTCAACCGCCAGGTGAACGGTTCGGTGGCCATCCGCCGCACCGGGGACTACTCCGTGGACTACTTCCTCACGCCGCTGGAGACCGTCGCCGCCCACACCAAGCTGCTCCCGCCCGAGTACCTCAAGGGCGACAGCGACATCGACGAGTCCTTCCGCGACTACGCCCGGCCCCTCATCGGGACCATCCCGCACTTCGACCGCATCATCGCGCCCAGGGTCGATCCCGCGAGCGCCGAAGCCTGAAGGAGTCCGCCATGATCCGCCTGTCCCTCGCCCTCTGCGCCGCCCTCCTCGCGGGCGCCCAGGAACCCCTGAGCCTCCCGGCCGTCCCGGCCGAAGGCCCCTCCCTCGCCTCCGCCCTCAAGGGCCGCGCCACGGTGCGCCTCCTGGCCGGACCCGCGCCCGCCCTGGCCGAGGCCGGCCAGCTCCTGTGGGCCGCCCAGGGCGAGAACCGTCCCGGCAGGCGCACCGTCCCCTCCGCCAAGGCGAAGTATCCCCTTGAGCTCTATCTCCTCACCGCCGATGGGCCGGGGATCAAGGCGGGCTTCTACCACTACCTCCCCGCGGGCCACAGGCTGGCCCGGCTGGGCGACGCCGCCCCGGAGGTCCTGGGCCGGATCAAGGGCATGCAGCCCTGGATCAAGGACGCCCCCGCTGTCTTCGTGGTGGCGGGCGATCCCACCCGCCTCGAGAAGTCCGGCACGGGCCCCGCCCTCGCCTTCACCTACTACGAGGCCGGCTCCGCCGCCCAGGCCCTCCTCCTCCAGGCCACGGCCCTGGGGCTGGGCGCCGGCACCGCCGCGGGCGTGGATCTGGCGGCCGTGGGGGCCGAGCTCAAGCTGCCCGCGGGGATCCAGACCCTCATGCTCCTGCCTGTGGGACATCCGAAGCGCTGAGCGCGCCCAGGCGCTCCTGCAGTTCCTCCATGCTGAAGGGCTTGGACATCAGGGTGACCCGGGGCCAGGCCTCGACCAGATCCAGGGCGGTCTGGTCCACCCGGCCCGTGGCCAGCAGCACGGGCACGTCCGGCCTGAGGGCCCGCAGGAGCGGGAGGGTTCCGGCCCCGCCCAGCCCGGGCATGTTCATGTCCAGGATCACCACGTCGGGGCTGCTTGATTCAAGCAGGGCCAGGGCCTCCTCGCCGCTGCGCGCGGCGGCGATGCCGTGGCCCAGGATGCCCAGCAGGATCCCGGTGGACGTCTGGATCAGCTCGTCGTCGTCCACCAGGAGCACCTGGAGGGTCCCCTGGCCGGGGCGCGCCGCGGACGCGCCGGAGGCGGCGGAGGGCGCGGGCGCGGCCTCGCAGGCCGGGAATCTCATCGCCACGAGGGTGCCCTGCCCCGGCCAGCTCTTCAGCTCCAGGACGCCCCGGTGGGCCTTCACGGTGCTGTAGACCAGGGACAGGCCCAGCCCGGTGCCCTTGCCCACGCCCTTGGTGGTGAAGAAGGGATCCAGGGCCTTCTCCAGGACCTCGGGGGCCATGCCGGTGCCGGTGTCCTCCACCTGGACCTCGATCCAGGCGTCGCCCACGTTGCGGGTGCGCAGGGCCAGGGTGCCGCCTTGGGGCATGGCGTCCACGGCGTTGACGCAGAGGTTCATGAACGCGTGGGCCAGGGCGCCGGGATCCCCGCGCATGGGCCTCAGGGCGGGCGCCAGGGCCAGTTCCAGCTGCACCCGGGAGAGGGTGGTGCGCTCCAGGATCCGCACGTTGTCCATGAGGACCGCGTTCACGTCCAGTTCCGTGTCCTCCGCGAGGCTGCGCCGGGCGAAGGCCAGGAGGCTCTTCACCAGCTCCCGGCCCCGCACCGCGGCCCTGGTGATGGTGTCGAAGGCCTGGTGGGCCGGGCTCTCCGGGGGCTGGACCTCCAGGTGGGCCGTGGCCAGGCCCAGGATCGCCCCCAGGACGTTGTTCATGTCGTGGGCAACGCCTCCCGCGAGGCTGCCCAGGCTTTCCATCTTTTGGGCCTGCTGGAGCTGGGCCGACAGGACCTGGCGCTGGGCCTCGGCCTGGCGGCGCTCGGTGATATCCAGGATCAGGGCCACGAAGTAGTCCACCCCGCCCCCGGGCGTCCTCACGCAGCGCACCGCCAGTTCCGCCTCCAGGATCCCTCCGTCCTTCTTCAGGAACCGCTTCTCGAGGGCGTAGCCTTCCAGTTCGCCCCGCATGACCTGCTCGAAGCGGACCTGGTCCGCGGCGAGGTCCCCGGGATGGGTGAGATCCGCCCAGCTCCTGCCCTTGAGCTCCTCCCGGCCGTAGCCCAGCATGTCGCAGAGGTGGTCGTTCACCTCCAGCCACCCCTTTTCCGGCGAGGTGATGCAGATCCCGATGAGCGGGAGGTCGAACCAGGCGCGGAAGCGCGCCTCGCCCTCCCGGGCGGCCACGGCCTTGATGCGCCGGGCGGTCTCCCGCTCCAGCTCGCGGGTGGACGCCTGGAGCTTGTCGGTCATGGCGTCGATGGATCCGGCCAATTCCCCGAACTCGTCCATGGGGCCGGCGCCGAAGCGGAAGTCCAGGTCGCCGTCGGCAACCCTCCTCACCCCCGCGTGAAGCGGCTCGAGGCGCCTCCGGATGAGCCGGGCGAGATGCGTGGCCGCGAGGCTGGTGACGACGGCCAGGGCGGACGCGAACAGGCCGATGATGATGGCGAGCCGCCGGTAGGCTTCCTCCACCCGGGCCCCGGTGCCCCTTTCAAGGTTCGCGGCGAGACCGTTGTAGGTGGCGGCCTTGAGGAGCATCTGGCTGTAGAGCCTTTTGTCGAGCTCCTCCAGGATCTCCCGGTTCCCGCCGGCCCTCTGCAGGGCGCCGGTGTTGGCCACGATGCGCTGGAAGATGGAGGCGTTCTCCTTCAGGATCACGCGCAGTTCCTCGATCGTGCGCGCATCCCCCTCCTCGCGGAAGAGGGCGCCGGCCTTGGCCAGCAGCGCCTCGCCCTCGTCCAGGTGAAGGAACCACTGGCGCCTCGCGCGCTCCTCCCGGTGCAGGAAGTACTGGTCCCGGGCCGAGTTGCGCTCAAGGAAATTGACCTTGACGGCGTTGGCCAGGAGGTATTCGCTCTTGGCGCGCCGGAAGGCCAGCAGGGACCCCGCCACCACCGGCACCATGAGGAGGAGGGCCGCCAGCGTCGCGGCGGAGATGAGCCTCAGGCGGGACGCGATGCGCATGCCGGGCTACCGCGTGAACCGCACGGCCTCGGGCCGCACCGCCCGGAGGCTGTCGAGGTGGATGTAGTCCCGGTAGTCCGGCATCGCCTTCCGCTCCGCGAGGTTGTTGTTCATGGCCCACCGCGTCTCGTCCTCCAGGGTGATCAGGAGGGTCTGGTCCAGGAGGACCCGGTAGCGGAAGCTGTTCCACACCTCCCGCACCAGCTCCGGGGCCGTGCCCGTGGCCTTGGCCACGATGGCCTGGGCCTCCCCGGGATGCTCCTTGACGAAGCCTTCCGCCCGGATCAGGGCGCGGAGCAGGCGCTCCGCCGCCGCGGGGTTCCGGCGCACGAAGGCCTGCTGGGCGGCGATGTTGAACGTCTCGGTGAAAACCTCCCGGTCGAAGATCAGGATCCCGTTGGCGCCCAGCCGCCGCTTGATGATGGCCAGGGGGTAGTTCCAGGTGCAGGCCGCGTCCACCCGCCCCTCCACCAGCGCCCGCTCCATCTCGTCGGGCGCCATGGGCACCCCGTGGATGCCCGTCCTCGGGAGCCCGACGGCCAGGAGGATGGCGTCCATGAAGACCTCGGACGTGGTCCCCGGCGTGAAGGCGATGCGCTTGCCCCGAAGGTGCGCGGGTTCGGAGATGCCCGCGTCCCGCCGGGCCACCACGGCATTGTTCATGGTGGAGGCCTCGATGTTGGCGATGACGGTGATCCTCTCGCCCTTGAGCACGCTGAACATGAAGGGCGTCTCGGCGACGGTGGCGAAATCGGCCTTCCCGTCCACCACGTCCTGGAGGCAGGCCTTGCCGTAGCTGTGGATGACCGGGCTGACCTCGAGGCCCTCGGCGGCGAAGTATCCCTTGGCCGCGGCCACGTTGACCAGGGTGCTCTGGGGCTGGACCGTGTAGGCGAGGGTGATGCGGTTCCCCGGACCCCCGGCCGCGGACCGCCGGCACCCCGGGGCCGCGCACGCGAGAAGGCCGCAGATCAGCAGGAGGGCGTGGGAGAGGACGGTCCGGAGGGCCATGGGCTGCCTGTAAAGTGTTGAGCAGCCTGGATTATGAACTATCTTTTTGGTCCAGAAAGGGGAAAGTTGAGTTTTCCAAACGGGGAACCGCCCCGCCTTTCCGGCGGGTCATGGGAAAGCCGGGGATCGCCCGGGACCCCGCGGATGCGTTCAAGAACCCGCGGGTGCCCCCGGATCATCCCCCTCCGGGCGGATCAGGCCCAGGTCATCTCGGCCGTGAAGTGCCGCAGGTACTTGGTCTGCTTGGCGATGCGCACGCCGCGCACCTCGTGGGCCTTGGCCTTGAGTTCGCAGATCACCTCGGCGGCGAAGTCGAAGTGGCTCTGGGTGTAGACCCGGCGCGGGAAGGCCAGGCGCACCAGCTCCATGGGGCCGTAGTGCTCCACCCCGTCGTCGTCGCGGCGCCCGAACATCACCGAGCCGATCTCCACGCCCCGGATGCCGCCCTCCAGGTAGAGGGCGTTGGCCAGGGACCAGGCCGGATAGTCCTGGGGTCCCAGGTGGGGCAGGAACGCCTTGGCGTCGATGTAGACGGCGTGGCCGCCGGTGGGCTCCACGATGGCCACGCCCCCGGCCAGGAGCTTCTCGCCCATGTACTCGGCGGTGCGCAGGCGGTAGCGCAGGTAGTCCTCCTGAAGGACCTCCTCCAGGCCCACGGCCAGGGCCTCCAGGTCGCGCCCGGCCAGGCCCCCGTAGGTGGGGAAGCCCTCGGTGAGGATGAGGTTGTTGCGCGCGGCCTCCACCCAGCGTTCGTCCTTGAGGGCGATGAAGCCCCCGATGTTGACCATGCCGTCCTTCTTGGCGCTCATGGTGCAGCCGTCGGCGTACCGGAACATCTCCTGGGCGATGCTCTCGATGGTGCGGTCCTGCATGCCCTCCTCGCGGAGCTTGATGAACATGGCGTTCTCGGCGAAGCGGCACACGTCCAGGATGAGGGGCTTGCCGTAGCGCTTGAGGAGCTCGCTGTAGGCGCGGATGTTGGCCATGGACACGGGCTGGCCGCCGCCGGAGTTGTTGGTGATCGTGAGCATGCCGAAGGGAACGCGGTCCCCCTTGGTCTTCAGCAGGTCCTCCACCTTGCCCAGGTCGATGTTGCCCTTGAAGGGGTGGATGGTGCGGGGCTGGGTGCCTTCGGGGATCACCAGGTCCGCGGCCTCGACGCCGCCGAACTCCAGGTTGGCGCGGGTGGTGTCGAAGTGCGTGTTGTTGGGGACGATGTCGCCGTTCTTCGTGGCCACGCCGAAGAAGATGCGCTCGGCGGCGCGGCCCTGGTGCGTGGGGATGATGTGGGGGTAGCCGGTGAGCTTCTGCAGCACGGCCTGGAGGCGGAAGAAGCTGCGCGCGCCGGCATAGCTCTCGTCGCCCTCCATGATGGCGCCCCACTGCCTGGCGCTCATGGCGCCGGTGCCGGAGTCGGTGAGGAAGTCGAGGATGACGTCCTGGGCGCGGAGCTTGAAGACGTTGAGTTTCGCGTCGGCCAGGAGCACGTCGCGCTCGGCGCGGGTGGTCATGCGGATGGGTTCGACGCTCTTGATGCGGAAGGGTTCGATCATGGTCTTGGGCATGGGTACCTCGGAGGGTGGGTTCGTGGAGGAAGGGGGGACGCGGCTGCTCAGAGCGCCCTATCCTCGCACGCGGAGCGCGCTTCGTGCTCCGCCCTCCGCTGCTTGCTCCGGCACCCAGGAATCATTCAAGCCTCCGCGAGGATCCGGAGGCCCTGGAGAGCCTTTTCCATGGTCAGGAAGACCGGCAGGCCGGCCTTCATGAGCGCTTCGCGGTACGGTTCGTAGAGGGCCCCGCCCTCCACCGCCACACCCACGCGCTTGCCCGATTCCCGCGCCAGGGTGGCCAGCGCCCCGGCGAAGGCATCCATGCCGGCGGGATCCGTGGTGTCCAGGCGCCGCGTGAAGGGCACCAGGCCGATCACCAGGGTGTCGGCGGCGGTGGCCGCCACCAGGCGCGCCGCGGCAAGGTACGCCGCCTCGTCGGCCATGGGCGTGACGTCCAGGGGGAGCCTGGGGTTCACCAGCTCCGAGAGCTTGTGGGCCTCCAGCAGGGCCTTCAGGGACACCACCTCGTTCTCCGCCAGGACGTGGCCCGTGACGGCCCCCTCCAGCAGGTCCGCGCTCGCCACGCTCTCGTAGCCGGCGTTGCTGATCACCGCCACCCGCGCGGGCTTGCCCGCGGGGAAGGCCGACACCCACGCCAGCGCGGCGTCGAAGACGCCCATGCTCTCGCACACGATGATCCCCGCGCGCTTGAGGAGGGCCTTCTGCAGGGCCCAGTCCCCGGCCAGGGCCCCGGTGTGGCTGCTGGCGGCCTTCTGGCCCTCGCTGCTGCGCCCGCCCTTGTAGAGCACCACCCACTTGCCCTTGGCGATCACCTCGCGTGCCGCCAGGGCCGTGGCCAGGAGATCGCCGGGCTGGAAGCCCTCCACGTAGGTGGCGATGACCCGGGTCTGTTCGTCCCCGCCCAGGGCCGCGATGAAGTCCGAGAGGCGCACGTCGATCTGGTTGCCGATGGACACCGCGTAGCGCAGCGGCAGCCCCGGCGCCGAGGACAGGCGCGAGATGAGGAAGGCCCCGCTCTGGCTCACCAGGGAGAGGGAACCGCCCCTGGCCTCCACGGGCAGCTTCTCCTGGGGGATGAACAGGGTGTTCACCCTGCCGTCGCTGCTGAGGAAGCCCAGGCCGTTGGGTCCCACCAGGGCCGGCGTCCACAGGCCCCGGGCCCGGCGCCGGGCCAGGAGGTCCGTGAGGAAGGCGCCGCGGCCTTCGGTGTCGGCGCCGTCGCCCACGCCGCCGGGGACCAGGTACACCACCTGGGCGCCCCCGCCCTGCTCGCAGAGCTGCTGGATGGCGGCCACCGTCTGGGCAGCGGGGAGGCAGAGGATGAGCATGTCCACGGGCCGCGCGGCCAGGTCCTCGATGCCCCCAAGGCAGGGAAGGCCGTCGATCTCGGCGGTGCCGGGCTTGATGGGGAGGATGGCGGCGCGGTCAAGGGTGGAGGTGAGGAGGTTGTCGAGGATCATGCGCCCCGGAGTGCCGGGCCGGGCGGAGATGCCGGCCAGGGCGACGGTGCGGGGCTTGACCAGCAGGTCCAGGAGGTGGGCGGGAGGCAGGCCCTTCGGGGCGGCCGGAGCGGCCTCGCCGAGGCTCCCCACGCCGTCCAGGGCCACGGGCCGGCCCTCGGGATCCAGGACCACGGGGTTCATCTCGAGGAGTTCGGCCCCGCGGCTGTCCAGGAGGTCCGCCAGCGTCCACAGGCCGCGCAGGTAGGCGAGCACGGCGCCCTCGGTGGTGAGCGCCTTGCCCTGGCGCAGGGTGCCCAGCCAGACCCGGCCCAGGTAGTGGGCCTTGAAGTCGGCCAGGGCCTGCTCGGGGGTGACCAGGGCCAGCGGCCACAGGCAGGGGCGGATCTCCTCGGCCCAGGCGTTGGTGTGGAGCCCGCCGATGCCCAGCACCACGGTCCACCCGGCCTCGGGGGTGCGGCGCAGGGCCACCAGGGCCTCCGTGGGCAGGCCCGGCACCTTGCGGAAGTCAACCATCTCCACCACCAGCATGCCCACCCAGGGCCCCCCGGCGGTCTTCTCCATGTCCTGGGCGTGGGCCCACGCCGTCTCCGCGTCGAAGGCCTCGAACCGCACCAGGCCGATATCCGACTTGTGCCACACGTCCTGGGCGACGCCCTTGAGCACGACCTTCTCGCCGGCCTTGAAGGGCAGGCGGTCCACGTCCTCGCGGGTCCGGACCAGACCCCGCCGCAGCCCCGGCAGGCCTGCCAATTCCAGCAGGTCGTAGGCTTCCAGCTCGTGGATGAAGGTGCTCATGAAGACTCCGGGCAGCAAACGGGATTATCCCTGGCCCGGCAAGTGCAGGGGGTCACGAACGGGCCTGCGGCTTCGCCCCGGCTGTCCTCTGCTCCAGGTCGTCGAGGAGGTCCTTGTAGTAGCTCGCGTCGGTGTCCGTCTCAACCCCCGCGCCCGTGATGGAACCCGTCGTCGTATCCATCCATTCCTGGTGGATCAGCATCCGGACCACGGCGGTGCCGTCGGGCTGGGGCGTCACCAGCATGGATCCGCCCACCTTGACGATGTGCTTCGAATCGGAGGTCCGGCCTTGAAAGACCCGGGCGAAGCTGATGATGCCCAGGGAACTCTCGGCGGACCGGATGACGTACTGGTGGTCGAGGAGGACCTCGATGGCCCTGGTCATGAGCCCGGCCGCAGGCAGGGTCCGGCAATGGGCCTGCAGGGTGGGAGGCGGCGCCCCGGCCAGGGCGGCGGGGTGGGAAAGGGCGATTCCCAGGGCCAGGAAGGCGTGCAGGGGGAGGCGGGTCATGGGACACCTCGTTCCGGGAAGGATCGTTGAAGGGTAGACCCCCGCCGGCACTGAAGGTTGACTAGCCCCCGAAGCTGACCCACCCGGCCCGGCCCGGGATCTCGATGCGGGAGAGCTCCCGCGCGGGAGGATTCGCGGCCTTCAGCTCCGGCACCCAGTCCGCGTGCGTGCGCACCCGCACCTCCCGGTCCCGCAGGCCCTGGAGGAAGGCCTCGAAGGTGCCGGCCAGGGCGCCCCCTTCCACCTCGGTGTGGAGGGCGTAGACGTTGAGCGCGTCCTCCCGCAGCAGGGACCAGACCTTCTCGTTCACGTCGGCCGCGGTCATGCCGTCCAGGCCCAGGTACTCGTCCAGGGTGGGCAGCGTGGTGGGCACCTGGAGGGTGGCCAGGGTGCGGCCCTTCACCACGGGGTAGAAGGGCGACAGGCCCCGGCAGTCCCCGGCGTAGTCCAGCCCGTACTGCTCCTGGATCTCCAGGGTGGCGTCGTTGCAGCGCCAGGCGGGGCTCACCGCGCCCCGGGCGGCCTCGCCGAAGACCTCCCGGAAGGCGGCGTGGGCGTCCCGGAACCAGGCTTCCAGCCACGGCCGGGACTTGCGGTCCAGGAGGTCGTGGTACTGCACGTGGTCCCAGCCGTGGATGGCCACCTCGTGCCCGGCCTCGCGGGCGCTGCGGATCTCGGCGGCGGCGCGCTTCCAGATGATGGGGGCCGGCAGCAGGACCCCGTACATCATGGTCTTGAAGCCGTAGAGCTTCGCCCCGCCGGTGCGGCGCATCTTCTCCAGGAAGCCCTTGCGGAAGATGCGGCGCAGGGCCTTGCCGGAGTTGTCCGGCCCGAAGCTGAAGTAGAAGCTGGCCTGCATCTTCTGCTTGTCCAGCATCCGCAGCAGGGCGGGAATGCCCTTCAGGGAGCCCTCGAGGGTGTCCACGTCCACGCGCAGCGAAATCGTCTTCATGGGATCGATTCTACGCCGCCGAACCCTCTTTGAGGATCTCTTCGAAGCGCCGGAACAGGTGGGCCCGGGGGCCCTCGGGCACCTTCTTCAGGCGCATGCCGGCCTGGTCCGGGGTCCTGCCGCCCTTGTACTGGTTGCAGGGGAGGCAGCAGGCCACGAGGTTCTGCCAGGTGGAACGGCCACCCTGGCACAGGGGGACGATGTGGTCGATGGTGTCGGCGCGGTTGTGGCAGCCCTCGTACTGGCAGGTGTAGTGGTCCCGCCGCATCACCCTGCGGTCCAGGCGGCCCATGAGGAGCTTGCTCTCGGAACAGGCCTGGGCGTGGGGGAAGATGATCAGGAAGATGGCCCCGAACGGGTCCACGGAGCGGTCCAGGTTGGCGGGGTTGAGCACCTGGGCGCGGCCGGCGGCCACGGCCCGGATCGCCTTCCTGCGGGCAACCTCCATCATGGGCACGTAGTTCCTGTCCACGGCGATAATGGTGTTTGTAAGCGCTTTAGGCTGCAACGCTTGCCCCCGTTTCCTATCGTTTTATTCCTGGCCGGCTCCTGAACTAGTAATCCGATTACCCCGGTTGCCCGGGATGGTATGTGCCTGACCTAGTCTATCCAAAAGGGCACGGCCGGGATACGGCAGTCTTCCTGCGGGGGCGGTATGCTTCGGGAATGGGGATCTTCAATTTCATCTACCGGACCCGTCTCTCCCGAACCCTCCGCCTGATCCGGGTGGGAAGGCCGCCCACCGCGGACCCCCGCGGCCTTCCGGCCATCCCGGTCCCCGCCGCCCGGGTGCGGTGCCTCCTGGAGCCCGCGGCGCTGCGGACCGCGCTCCTGGAGGGCATCGCCGCGGCCCGGCGGCGCATCTACATCACGGCCCTGTACCTCCAGGACGACGCCGCGGGGCGGGAGATCATGGATGCCCTCCATGCCGCGGCCCGCGCCCACCCGGGCCTGGAGATCCGGGTCCTGGTGGACTGGCATCGCGCCCAGCGGGGCCTCATCGGCAAGGCCCGGAGCCGGGGCAACGCCGCCATGTACGAGGCGTATGCGGCCCGGGAGGGCTCCGGCGTGGCGGTCCTGGGGGTGCCCGTCCAGACGCGCGAGGTCTTCGGCGTCCTGCACCTCAAGGGCTTCATCCTCGACGACACGGTGATCTACAGCGGGGCCAGCCTCAACGAGGTCTACCTGAACACGTCGGGACGCTACCGGCTCGACCGCTACCACGTGATGGAGAGTCCGGCCCTGGCGGACTGCATGGTGAACTACCTGCGCCGGGTGGTGGCCAGCCCCGCCGTGACCTCCCTCACCCAGCCGCACCCGCCCGCCACCCGGAGCCTGCGGGGCGCCATCCAGGCCTTCCGCCGGCACCTGCGGGGCGCCCGCTACGAATTTGCCGCGGCCCGGCCCGGCCCCGGGGAGGTCGGCGTCACGCCCCTCTCGGGCTTCAGCCGCTCGCGGAACCCCCTCAACGACACGCTGATGGCCCTGGTCCAGGCCACCGAGCGCAGCCTGACCCTCTACACGCCCTACTTCAACCTGCCCCGGCCCCTGGCCCACGCCGTCTCCCGCCTGCTGGACCAGGGCCGGGAGGTCACCATCGTGGTGGGGGACAAGACCGCCAACGACTTCTACATCCCGCCCGGGGAGCCCTTCCGGTTCATCGGCCTGGTGCCCTACCTCTACGAGGCCAACCTCCGGCGCTTCACCCAGAAGCACCGGGAGGCCCTGGAGAGCGGGCGCCTGATCATCCACCTCTGGCGGCACGACGGGCATACCTTCCACGCCAAGGGCCTCGCCATCGACGGCCGCATCGCCGTCCTCACCGGCAACAACCTGAATCCCAGGGCCTGGAACCTCGACCTGGAAAACGGCCTGGTGATCCGGGACCCCGAGGGCCTGCTCGCGCAGATGCACGCCCTGGAACGGGAGACCATCCTGGCGCACACCACCCGGCTCCGCTCCAGCCAGGACCTGGAAACCCTGGCCAGCTATCCGCAGCCCGTGCGCAAGGCCCTGAAGCGCCTGAACCGGATCCAGCTCGACCGGTTCGCGAACCGGCTCCTCTGACCCCGGGCGCCCCCAATCTGATGGAATGCTCGCCCCGGCCCGGATTCGGAAGCGACTAAGGGTTGGGATCAATCAAAATAGACCCTGGCATCATTCCTGCTCCCTGGAGGGTTCCCATCGTTCCACGTCCCGGTGGGCGAACCAACGACCCCCCAAGGAGACACCATGCCGCTCATCAACCTCGTCATCATCCTGTGCGTGGTCGGAGTCCTGCTCTGGCTCATCAACACCTACATCCCCATGCAGTCGACCATCAAACGGATCATCAACATCGTGGTCATCATCGCGGTCGTGATCTGGCTGCTGTCGGTCTTCGGGATCATCTCCAACATCGGGGATGTGCGGGTGGGACATTCCGGGCGTTACCGCTAGCATTTCAGCTTCGCTTCACCGGCGCCGGCATGGCCGGCGCCGGTTCTGTCCCGGAAGGAATCGAGGGCGGTCAGGGACCGGGTTCCGGCTTAGGCTTGGTCTTCCGGGAGAGGAGGACCGGTTCCGGTTCCTCGGCGAGGGGATCCACGACGGACAGGTACCTGGGAAGCCGGAGAGGGGCCTGGGGCGCCTCGGGGAACCCATGGGCCCCCGTCTTCGGGTTTGGCGGGATGGCGTGGAGGCTCCCCGGGGCGACGGCGACGGCCGGGTCCGAGGCCGTCATGGGAAGGCACAGGAGGAGAAGCAGGTGATGGGTGCGCATGGGGACCTTTCCTGGATGGATCGCCGGGTGATCGGGACGGCCCCTTTCTTCCTGGGCCAGGCAGGGATCGCACCTTTCGGGCCACATGAATAAGTTCTTTATTTGCATTTTTTAATGCAGAATGCCCCGCCGGCGGGAGGTCGTGTCCTTCAATTCGGAGCCCCGCCCCTTTCACATTGATCGACCCGCCCGGGAAACGGGGTCTTCGGGTCGGCATAAATTATTGGATAAGGACAGGTTGGACCGATGGCACGGCACGTGCTCCTCCAGGGTCTTGGCAAAGGAGCCACCATGAAGAAGACCCTTCTGCGACTCGCCCTTCCCGCGGCGCTGGCGATTTTCGCCTGCGCGCCCGGATACACCCTGGTGCCGCAGCCCCAGGGCGACGAGGGCGTGCGCATGTCCCACGACGCGCCGCCCCGGGCCAGGCGGGAAACCCGCCCCGTCCGCCCCGGCCGGAACCACATGTGGATCAACGGCTACTGGGAACGCCAGAACGACCAGTGGGCCTGGGCCGGCGGCCGATGGGAGGAGCCCGCCCGCAGGGGCTCCAGGTGGATCAAGCCCAGGTACCACCATGAGAAGGACGGCTACCGCTACGAAGCAGGACGCTGGTCCAAGTGATCCATCCCCCCATGGAAGGCAGGCAATCCCCATGCGGGTCCTGTACCCCCTGATCCTTTCGGCCGGACTCCTGTGCGCACAGGCCCCCTCCGCGGACAGGAATCCCCCGTCGCCATCCCCTCCCGGGGCAACGGGCCCCATCGACCGGCCCTCGAACCTTCCCAGGCTGCTCCTGTCGGACACCCGGCGGGTCCTGGGCTCCAGGTGGGACCACCAGGACTGGCTGCTGGCGGGGGCTGGCGCCGCCGCCATCCTCGGCACGGCCCTCCTCCTGGACCATCCCCTGGACCGGTCCATGGCCCGCTCCGGCAGTCTCCACGACTGGGACCGCGCCGCCAAGGCCGTGGAGCCCCTCGGCAGCGCTCCGGGCGCCCTGATGGCCATCGGCGTCTACCTCGCCGGCACCGCCTTCCATGCTCCCGAAGTGCGGGCCACGGGCACCGACGCCATGCTGGCCGTCGCGATCTCGGAACTGGCCTTCGTGGTCCCGCTCAAGCTCCTGGCGGGCCGCTCCAGGCCCAGCGCCAACCGGGGAACCCATGACCTCCATCCCTTCTCCGGGGGAGCCTCCTTCCCTTCCGGGCACACGACCGTATCCTTCGCGCTGGCCTCCGTCATCGCCGGGCATGCGGACCGGCCCTGGGTCTCCTGGACCGCCTACGGCCTGGCCGGCCTGGTGGGCGTGGCCCGCATGGAGCAGCGCAGCCATTTCCTTTCGGATGTCACGGCGGGCGCCCTGGCCGGCGCCTTCGTGGGCAAGGTGGTCGTCGCCCACAACCAGGGGCTGCGGCATCCCGGAATCACGGTGTCCCTGGCGCCCGCCCTCCTCCAGGGGGGCTACGGGATGACCCTTGCGGCCCGGTTCTGATCACCGGGTCGCGCCGAACCCCGCGAAGCCCAGAAGGCTGTACACAAGGGCCACGGTCCCCACCGTCTGCCGGCTGTCGACGCGGTCCGGGTAGTGGGCGTCCCGCCTGGAGGCGATGTACTGGATGCCCAGGGCATGGCGGTGGTAGATCCGGAAGGTGAGGCCGAGGTTGAGGCGCTCGATGGCCTCCCGGCCGCCGGGGTCGTTGCCCCCGGTGCCGGTGATGTAGTAGCGCCGCCCCGTCAGATCGAACATCACCACGTCGCCAAGGATGAACCGGAAGGCGGCCAGGCCCTGGGGCGCGATTCCGAAGTGGTAGTCCCGGTCCCCCACCTGGGCGACGTTGCCGGCCGCGGCGTAGCCGAAGCCGCCGAGGAGGGAGCCCTGGAAGGAGATCGCCGGGGCCGGTTGCCACTGGAGGGTGGTGCCCACCGAGACCGAGGTGCTCGCCACCCGGAAGATGGTGGGCGCGATGTAGTCGTAGCCCCCGTAGAGTCCCCAGATGCCCTGCAGGTCGTCCCCCAGCTCGTAGCCGGTGCCGTAGAGCAGGCCCCGGATCATGATGCTGTCGACGGGATTGCTCATTTTGCCGAGGGTGCGGAACTCGAACTGGAAGTAGTCGAAGGGCCGGTCATAGGTGTACGTCCCCTTGCCGGGCAGTCCGTAGTCCAGGGAGAAGTCCAGGGTGGCCTCGTTGCGGCGGGTGGTGGTGGCCACGCCCTGGCTGACCAGGTTCGAGTGGAGGCTGCCGCCCAGCTGCAACCGCCACCGGAGGGCGGGATTGTTGCTGGGGAACACCGGCTTGAACCGGGTGCCGAAGGCGAAGCGGTTGATGGCCGCCGCCGGGGCCAGCAGCGCGGCGGCGGTCCGGTTCCAGAACCCGGGGTCCCTGCCCTTGCTCTCCAGCATGAGGTTGGAGAGCCGGAAGAGCACCTCCCCGAAGAAGCTCCCGCCGATGCCCGTGGCGATCTGGTCGTTGTAGGACGGCTTGGTGGTCTCCCCTCCGGTCTCCCACAGGAAGCTCCCGGCCTGGTCGTAGAGGAGCGCCTCCCAGTAGGTGAGGCCCGAGGACCGGGCGAAGGTGTGGTAGACGGTGCCCGTGTAGGGATGCATGAACTGGTTCATGGCGAAGGCGTCGGTGTCCACCACCCAGGGTCCGTGGAAGGCGTGGTCCCGCATGGAGGTGAAGGTGGAGCTGTAGACCCGCTTGCCGTCCTCGCGGTCGTTGGGGTGGGCGAGACGGTCGAAGCCGTTGAGCGCAAGGAGGAAGGACGGGATTTCCAGGGCCGGTACGAGGTAGCTCTTCCGGGCGCCGGTCTCCCAGGACATGGCCCCGGGGACGGTACGGCCCTGTTCCTTGAAGGCGCCCTGCCGGGTGATGGAGATGTCCTGCCGGTGGTCCGGCGCAGACTCGGTCAGCTCGATGACGTCGCCGGCCTTCAGGTCGGCATAGCCCTCCTTCGAGACCACGACGGTGAACGAGCCCGGTCCCGGGAGGCGCACGGTGTAGCGGCCCTCCGCATCCGTGGTGGCGGTGCCCCCCACCGCGCTGGTGCCCGCGGGCATGACCGTGACCAGGGCGCCCGCCACCGGGGCCTGGCTGGACCGGTCCTTCACGTAGCCCGTGATGTCCCCGGCCCGGGCGGCGCTCCAGGCCGAGAGCGCCACCGCGGCGTGGAGCACCGGGATGAGGAACCTGCGTTCGATCCGTCTGGTTGGCATGCCTCGACCTTCCCGCCCTCGGGCCCGGCTCATGCCGACCCAGGGGGAGAGCAGGTTCCATGCCAGCGGGAAACCGCGCTGTGGCGGGCTTCCACGATCGATGATCAATCACATTGACGGGGCGCCGCCTTCATTTCGAGAGAGGGAGGCTCCAGGTGGCGGTACGCTCGTCCCCTTCTCCGTCCAGCTCCAGGTCGGCCACCCAGTCGGTGGGCCAGGGGCCGGGGCCGCCCGCCCATTCCACCACCAGGTAGTCGGCCGGCGTCACGGTCTCCTCCAGGCCCAGGGTCCAGGCGCCGGCCTCCCCAAGGCGGTACAGGTCCAGGTGATGGATCTGCGCGCCGGGGCAGGCGTAGCGGTGGAGCACGGCGTAGGTGGGGGAGGCCACCTGGTCGGGGTCGCCCCCCAGGCCGGCCACGAAGCCGCGGGTCCAGGTGGTCTTGCCGGCGCCCAGGGGGCCCCGCAGGAGCCACGTGCCGCCCGGGGGCGTCAGCCGGGCCAGCTCGGCCCCCAGGGCCTCCGTGGCCCCTTCCTCCCGCAGGAGGCGTGTCTCAGGCATGGTCGTCCTCCGAATGGATGTCCCGCAGCAGCGCGGCCAGGGACGGGCCCAGGTCGCGGATGAGGATGGGCCCCGGCCCCAGCCGGTCCGCGGCGGCGCCGTGGAGCCAAACCGCGTCCGCCGCGGCCTGGCGCAGGGTGCGCCCGGCGGGGTTCCGGCGCCAGGCCGCCGCAGACGCCGCCACCATGCCGGCCAGGAAGTCCCCGGAGCCGCCCGTGGCGAGGCCGGGATGGCCCGTGGGGTTCACCCAGACCTCGGCCAGGCCGCCGCCGGCCACGAGGGTCTGGGCGCCCTTGAGGACGAGGACTCCCGGCCCCAGGGCCACCTCCCGGGCCCGGACCGTCCGACTGCCGCCGGGCCCGAAGAGCCGCTCGAATTCGCCGGGGTGGGGCGTGATGACGGTGGATTCCCGGTCCATCCAGCGCGGGCCCTCCCCGGCCTTGAGGGCCGAGGCGTCCACCACCAGGGGGCCGTCCCAGGCGGGCACGTCCGCCACGCCCCCGGGACCCGCGAGCAGCGTGTCGACGCCTTCGGGCACGGCGCCGTCCCAGGCGCGCACCATGGCCTCCGGCACCTGGCAGGCCACCTCGGCGCGCACGGCGGCGTCGGTGAGCACCGTCACCAGGCCCGCCCCCATGCGCAGGGCGCCCAGGGCCGCCAGGACGGCGGCCCCCGACATCCCCGGGGTGCCGGCGCGGATGGCAACATGGCCGAAGTCCCGCTTGTGGCCGTCCCAGCGCGAGGGACGGGGCCGGGGGCGCTCCAGGAGACGCATCCCGGCCTCGGGGGCGCCGTGCAGGGGGATGGGGACGAGGGTGATCTCCCCGCAGAAGTCCCGGGCCGGGCGAAGGCCGTGGCAGATCTTCAGGTGGCCGAAGGCCGCGGTGCGGGTGGCCCGGATGGCGGGGCCGGCGGGTTCTGCCGAGCCCGGGTCGAGGCCCGAAGGCAGGTCCAGGGCCAGCACCCGGGCCCCTTCCAGGGCCTCCACCCAGGCGCGGGCGGGACCCTCCAGCGGCAGGCGCGTGCCCAGGCCGAAGAGTCCGTCCACCACCCAGCCCCGGAAGCCGGCGGCGGCCTCCCGCGGGTCGGCGGCGTGGCGGAAGGTACCGCCCAGGCCGGTCCACAGGCGGGCCTGGAGAGCCGCGTCGCCCTTCCAGGCGGGTGCGGGGTCCAGCGTCCAGACCTCCACCTCCCGGCCGCGGAGCCGCGCCAGGCGCGCCAGGGCCAGGGCGTCGCCGCCGTTGTTGCCGGGACCGGCCAGCACGTGGAGGGGACCGCCGGCGGGCAGCAGCTCCAGCGCGCCCAGGGCCGCGTGCTCCTGGAGCACGAGGGAGGGCACGCCCCAGCCCTGGATGGACCTGTGTTCCAGGTCCCTCATTTCCTGGGCGGTCAGAAGCGGGATCATGCGGGTCTCCAGGATGAGCTAGGATAGATCCACAATCCCATGGAGACCAGCGTGCGAAAAGTCCTGACCGTCCTCTTCCTGGCCCTGCCCCTCCTCGCGGCCAAGCCCAAGGTGGAGATCACCACCACCGCCGGCGCCTTCACCGTGGAGCTCGAGCCCGACGCGACGCCCGTGACCGTGGCCAATTTCATGAACTACGTGAAGAAGGGCTTCTACCCCGGCACCATCTTCCACCGGGTGAAGAAGTCCGCCCCCGCCATCATCCAGGGCGGCGGCCACACCCCCGACCTGGCCAAGAAGCCCACCGACGCCTCCATCAAGTGCGAGGCCGACCTGGCCAAGGCCAAGGGGCTCAGCAACGTGCGCGGCACCATCGCCATGGCCCGGGAGAGCCTGCCCGACAGCGCCAAGGCCCAGTTCTACATCAACGTGAAGGACAACAAGGCCCTGGACTTCAAGGCCCGCAACCTCGCCGACTTCGGCTACTGCGTGTTCGGCAGGGTCATCAAGGGCATGAACGTGGTGGACAAGATCGCCGCCGCCAAGACCAGCACCCAGAAGACCATGACGGACGTCCCCGTGAACCCCGTGACCATCACGGCGGTCAAGGAAGTGCAGTAATCCGTCACAAGTGTCCCGCCGCCGGCCCCCCGCGGACCCGGGGGTAAACTATAATCCAGGCATACGCTGGAGTTGAAATGGCCTCTTCCCCCATTCGTGTGATCATCGCCAAACCCGGCCTCGACGGGCACGACCGCGGCGCCAAGGTCGTCGCCCGGGCCCTTCGGGACGCGGGCATGGAGGTGATCTACACGGGCCTGCGGCAGACGCCCGCCCAGATCGTGGCCGCCGTGGAGCAGGAGGACGCGCAGGTCCTGGGGATGAGCATCCTCAGCGGCGCGCACAACCAGATCTTCCCCGAGGTCATGCGCCTCATGAAGGAGAAGGGCATCGACGACGTGCTGGTGTTCGCGGGCGGAATCATCCCCGACGAGGACATCCCCGCGCTGAAGGACCTGGGCATCCAGGCCATCTTCCAGCCCGGGACGAACACCGACGACGTGGTGGCCTTCATCAACAAGGCCCTTGCCTAGTTGTTGATCCACCGGGTCCCCGCGGGGGGCTTGAAGGTGAAGGTCGCCGCGTCGAAGGGCGCGGGCACGTGGGGCGACAGGAACTCCAGCACCTGGTTCGCCCCGGTGGGATCCACCCAGCTGATGCGCAGGGGCATGCCCCCCTTCCCTTCCAGCCGCACCTTGGGCAGCCCGGGCTTGCGGGGCTCCAGGGTGAAGGCGTCCGGCACGGATCCGGCCTTGATCGTGAAGACCTGGTCCAGGGCGGCGGGGTCCAGCAGGACGTACAGGAGGGGCGCGTCCTTGGCCGCGCTGCGCAGGTCCACCTTCTGGGCGGTGCGGGCCTCGGCGTCGTACTGGATGAGCTTGCGGCCGTCGGCCACGAGCAGGAGGCCCTTGCGGTACTCCACCCGAAGGCGACCGCCCTTGGCCAGGCGGAGGATGCCGGTGCGCTTGAGCTTGCCGAAGACGGCGCTGTCGGACTCCTGGACGAAGCCCGCCTCCACGCGGGGGGCGCCGGTGAAGGCCTTCCACCAGGCGGGGGGTTCCGCCGCCGCCAGGGCCTGGGCCCCGAGGAGGGCGGTCGCGAGGGCCAGCACTTGCCGCATGTCAGGACCTCTTGATTTCCACGGAGACCACTCCGGAGGCGCCCCACGCGGGGGCGGAGCGATGAAGGACCGCGGAGCCCACCTCGGTGCCGTTCTGGCGCACCGTCACCACCACTTCCACGTCGCCGTCCATGGCGAAGGGGGAGAGGGTGAGATGCAGGTCCGCATGGGGACGGGCCTGGGGCACCCGGGGCATGGCCACGGCCACGGGGGCCACGGGGGACGAGGCCTTGTGCGGGACCGGGGCTGACGGCGGCTTCAGGTGCACCCGCGGGGCCGCCGGAGCGCCCTTGCCCAGGGCGGGGGAGAGCTTCACGTGGAGGGGCGCCATCACCTGGACGGGCACGGTGCGCACCGGGGCGGCGCCGCCGGAGGTCTCGGCCTCGCCCAGGAGGTCCCGGGCCTGGGCCAGGTCCAGGGTGCTCAGCGCCTCCGGGGGGGCGCCGGACTCCCGGTATTCGTCCGGCATGGAGAACTCGGAGGTGTGCAGCGCCGTGGGTGCGGGCTCCGGAGGGAGCTTCACCCCCGCGGCCTCCACCAGGTGGAGGGCCTTGATGTTGGCCAGGGCGAGCTTCGTGATGCCCCGCAGGGTCTCGAAGACGCCCGTGCCGTCGGAGGCGATGGACTGGAAGCTGGTCTTGCCGTCCGGGTTGAGTTCGCGCTCCAGGACGTCCACGGGGATGATGTTCTTCAGGTCGCGCTTGTTCCACTGGAAGATCAGGGGGATGTCCTTGAGGTCCAGCCCCAGCTCGCGGAGGTTGTCCCGCAGGTTCTGGAAGCTCTCCCGGTTGGCGTCGAGCATGGCGGTCTGGCTGTCCGCCACGAACACGATGCCGTCCACCCCCTTGAGCACCAGCTTGCGGGTGGAGTTGTAGAAGACCTGCCCGGGCACCGTGTAGAGCTGCAGCTTGCTCTTGAACCCGCCCACCATGCCCACGTCCATGGGCAGCAGGTCGAAGAACAGGGTCCGGTCCGTCTCGGTGTTCAGGGACACCATCTCCCCGCGGGCCTTCTGCGACGTGCGGCCGTAGATCGTGTTGAGATTGGTTGTTTTCCCGCACAGGCCAGGGCCGTAATACACAATCTTCGTCGTCATCTGACGCGTGGCGTGGTTGAAAAACACCATTTTCTGGGACTCCGGGCTCAAGGTGAGTGTAACGAGAACCCTTCCCCGCCTTCAATCATTTAGGAAAATAGCTGGGAACGCCCGCCCCCGGCTGGCCGGAAGGCGGGCGTTGGGCCGTGCGACGCTTCAGCAGCTGCGCATGACTCCGACCAGGACACCCTGGATGGCGATGCGCTCGGGCGCGAAACATTTGGGCGAGAGATCGGGGTTGTGGGGAATGAGCCAGACGCCCTGGGGGTCCTTCCGGAACTCCTTCAGGGTGGCCTCCTCGCCGTCGATGAGGGCCACCACGCGGTCCCCGTTCCGGTAGTCGCCGCGGCGCTGGAGCACCACCAGATCCCCGTCCAGGATGGAGTCCTCCACCATGGAATCCCCGCGCACCCGCAGGACGAAAAGCTCCTGCCGTTCCCGGTGGATGCAGTTGGGCACCTCGAGGGGGATGGCCCGGGATTCGGGCAGGAGAGGCTGGCCGGCGGCCACGTCGCCGCAGAACGGGACGGACCGGGCGCGCTTCCCGTCGTCATGGCCCCACTCGCTGGAGGAGAGCTCCCGGGGCGCCGCGGCCGGTTCCTGGGCGAGGACGATGTTGTTGCCCTTCCCATGGCTGCGGTCCAGGAATCCCTTATCCATCAGGTGCTGGACATGTTTATGAATGGTGCTTACAGCGCTGGAACCGACACCCTCGGCGATTTCCTTGAGGGTGGGGCTCCGCTCTTCGGTTTCGAGAAACTTCCGAATGAACTGGAGCACCGCAAGTTGGCGTTTTGTAAGGTCCATTGGCTTCATAACCCATAAGATAGACGAAACCCCGACCCCCGTCAATCCCTTTTTTTTCGCCTCGATGTTCAAAAAAATTTCCATGCCCCCCTCAATCTAATCCGACCAATCTGGTAGTATTTACCGAGGCGCCACCCTGTAAATACCCAGGCGCGCGCCATTGTTCGAGCGTCACAATACCGAATCCCTTGGGGAGGTCGAACCATGCTCACGCAATCCGCCACTCTGGAAGCCGTCGACGGGGGAACCCTGGTCAACGATTTTTCGATCGAGGTGGCCACCGTCAATGGTTCCGGCTCCCAGACCGCGAACATCGTGCTCATGCGCACGATCTTCCAGATGGGCGTCCCGGTTTCCGGCAAGAACCTGTTCCCCTCGAACATCGCTGGCCTGCCCACCTGGTTCCAGATCCGGGCCAACCACAAGGGCTACAAGGCCCGCAAGGCCGGCATCGACCTGATGATCTGCATGAACCCCGAGACGGCCAAGGAGGACGTGGCCAAGGTGCGGCCGGGCACGCTGCTCATCTACGACGATCCGCTCAAGCTGGACGCCCTGAGGTCCGACCTCAGCTTCTGCGCCGTCCCCTTCCAGAAGCTGGTCGCCGCCGCCTGTCCCGAGCCCAAGCTCCACAAGCTGGTGAAGAACATGATCTACGTGGGCGTGGCCGCGCAGCTGCTGGGGCTGGACATGGACGAGGTGAAGGCCGCCATCGCCAAGCAGCTGGACGGCAAGCAGAAGGCCATCGACCTGAACCAGGGAGCCGTGCAGGCCGGCTATGACTGGGCCGCCGCCGAGGCGCCCCGCCAGACCCGCCTGAAGATCGTTCGCGACGACAAGACCAAGGGCCAGATCATCATCGACGGCAACACCGCCTGCGCCCTGGGCGCCATGTTCGCCGGCGTCACGGTTGTGGCCTGGTATCCCATCACCCCCAGCTCCTCGGCCATCGAGAACCTCATCGACTACGCCAAGGTCTACCGCAAGGATCCCGCCACCGGCAAGCTGAACGTCGCCATCGTCCAGATGGAGGACGAGATCGCCTCCGCCGGCGTGGTGGTGGGCGCGGGCTGGGCCGGGGCGCGGGCCATGACGGCCACCTCGGGTCCGGGCATCTCCCTCATGAGCGAGTTCATCGGCCTGGGCTACTTCGCGGAATGCCCCGGCGTCTTCCTGGACGTCACGCGCATGGGCCCCTCCACGGGCCTGCCCACCCGCACCAGCCAGGGCGACGTGGAGCTCTGCGCCAAGTGCAGCCACGGCGACACCCTCCACATCTGCCTCTACCCCGGCACCATGGAGGAGTGCTTCCAGTTCACGTACCAGGCCTTCGACCTGGCCGAGCGCTACCAGACGCCGGTCTTCGTGGTCTCGGACCTGGACCTGGGCATGCAGAACTGGGCCTCGCAGCCCTTCGCCTACCCCGAGGGCGACTTCGACCGGGGCAAGGTCCTGGACGAGGATCAGCTCAAGGTCATCCAGGACTGGGGCCGCTACAAGGATGTGGATGGCGACGGCATCTGCCAGCGCACCCTCCCCGGCACCCCCGGCGGCAAGGGGGCCTACTTCGCCCGCGGCACCGGCCACAACCCCTACGCCCTCTACTCCGAGAAGCCCGAGGAGTTCCTGGCGACGGTGGACCGCCTCAAGAAGAAATTCATGAACGCCCGGGCCTCCGTGCCGGAGCCCCTGCTCACCGGTCCCGGCGTGCAGCGCGGCATCCTGGCCTACGGGTCCAGCGATCCCGCCGTGGCCGAGGCCCGGGACCTGCTGACGGAACTCCACGGCAAGGACACCGACTACCTGCGGGTGAGGGCCCTGCCTTTCACCGACGCCGTGGAGGCCTTCATCGCCTCCCACGACGTGGTCTACGTCGTCGAGCAGAACCGGGACGGCCAGATGACGAACCTGCTGCGGGAGTTCTTCCCCCAGCACTCCACGCGGATGAAGAAGGTCCTGCACTACGACTCGACCGCCATCACCGCCCAGACCATCGTCGACCAGATCAACGCCTCCGAGAACTGAGGGCCCGACCATGACCACCGCCACCATCCCCACCAACAAGATCGGCCTCACCCGGCAGGACTACGTGGGCGCCAAGTCCACCCTGTGTCCCGGCTGCGGCCACGACGCCATCACCGCCCAGATCATCCAGGCCGCCTGGGAGATGAACCTCGAGCCCCACCGCGTCGCCAAGCTCAGCGGCATCGGCTGCTCCAGCAAGACCCCCACCTACTTCATGAGCCAGGCCTGGGGCTTCAACTCCGTCCACGGCCGCGCCGCGGCCGTGTGCACCGGCGCCGCACTGGCCAACCGGAGCCTCATCAACATCCTCGCCAGCGGCGACGGCGATTCCATGTCCATCGGGATGGGCCAGCTGGTGCACATGATCCGGCGCAACGTGCCGGTCGTGTACATCCTGGAGGACAACGGCGTCTACGGCCTCACCAAGGGCCAGTTCAGCGCCACCGCCGACGTGGGCTCCACCCTCAAGCACGGCGACGTGAACGAGATCACGCCCATCGATCCCTGCACCCTGGCCATGGAGCTGGGCTGCGGCTTCGTCGCGCGCAGCTTCAGCGGGAACCCCAAGCAGCTGGGCACCATCCTCAAGGCCGCGCTCGCCTACGAGGGCACCGCCCTCATCGACGTCATCAGCCCCTGCGTGACCTTCAACAACCACGACAGCTCCACCAAGTCCTACAAGAACGCCAAGGACCGGGAGATGCCCCTGCAGGAGCTGGGCTTCGTGCCCTACTACGACGCCGAGGAAGTGGAGATCGAGGCCGGCGAGGCCATGGAGGTGGGCCTTCCCGACGGGTCCCGCCTGACCTTCCGGGCCATCGACAAGGACTTCGACCCCACCGACCGCTTCGCGGCCATGAAGGCCGTGCACGAGGCCCACGACCGGGGCGAGTTCCTCACCGGCATCCTGCACATCAAGACCGGCAAGCCCATCCTCCACGACTTCACCCACACCGTGGAAGACGTCCTGGCCACGATCCCCCAGGGCCGGGTCAAGCCCGGCCCCGAGGTGCTGGCCGAGTGCATGCGGGAGCTGATGTAGCCCCTAGCGCCGCTTGGGCGCCGCGCTGATGGTGAGCGTGGACCTGCCCGTGACCCCGATGTGGATCCCGTCCCGGGCGAGCTCCGGATCGTCCACCTTCCGGAATCCGTTGTAGTAGACGGACGGCACGGAGGGCGGCCGCACGTCCGCGGCCGTCATCCCCATGAACTCTCCCAACTGCTGGGAGTTGGTGGTGCTGTTGGAGCCCATCACGAAGGCCTGGGTCAGCGAAGGCGCCAGATCCAGCCGGAACAGCCGCAGGCGCTCCTGCAGCGTGTCGCCCCACACTTCCACCTGGGCGGATCCCGCCAGCCGCGGTTGCCGGAGCCCCTTCACCCCCGCGACCCGCTTGGCGCGAGGCGCCGGCATTTCCAGGTACCACGGCGTCAGTCGAATCTCCCGGTACGTCGGAGGCCCTTCCGCCGGCGCCTGGAAAAATCCGCCGGCAACCAGCAGAAAGATCAGGAACTTGACAGGTGATTTTCTCATGACCCAAGTGTCCATTCCCGGACGGGCAAGGGCAAGCCCAACCTTTCCCACGCCAAGGCCGAAGCCCCCGCCTGCGCCCCCATTGACGAACCGGCCGCCCCCGGTAGAATGGAACCTCCTGGGGCTGTAGCTCAGCTGGGAGAGCGCCTCGTTCGCAATGAGGAGGTCGACAGTTCGATCCTGTTCAGCTCCACCAAACCTAAACCCTCTAAGTTAATAGCTTAGAGGGTTTTTCTTACCACGCCATGCCTTCCAGCCTGGAAGCCGTGGGGGAGATCAAGGACGTCCCCGCCGGCCAGCCCTCCCAGGTCCTCCTTCGCCGCCCCGCCATCCGCGCGGCCGCGTACCAGCTCATGGCCTCCCGCTACTCCGCGATGGTCAACCAGGTGGCGCTCTACAAGGCCTTGGCAGGCCAGATCCAGGTCCAAAACCGACCTTGGATATTCCCTGCTCCTCACATTTGTGGAAGGAAAAGTTCCGCCGTGAGCAAGCCCCCAGATCCGCCTGCCAGCAGGACCCGACCATCCTTGAGGAGGATGGAGAGGTGGTACGTGCGGGCGGCATTCAAGGGACCGAGTGCCTCCACGATTGAGAGAGCCGGGGCATATCGATAGCCGTTAGGGGTGCCGAGGCCGCCCGTAATCAGCACGGTCCCCTCCGGAAGGAGGTTCGCCCCGGAACCTGCCCCGATCGGATCCGGCAGGTAGCCGGCCCTGCTGAAGGTTCCCGTCTCCGGATCATAGAGTTCAAACAGGGAATAATCCTCAGGAGCTATCGTTCCCATGGCACCCCCGGCGAACAGGACCTTGCCGTTGGGCAGAAGAGTCGCAGTATGGTATGCCCGGCCCACGGCCATGCTTCCCGTACTCACCAGGGTGTCGGCGACGGGATCATAAAGATAGGCTCTCTCTGCGTCCCATGCGCCCCCCCCGGCGAGAAGGCAGCGGCCGTCCGATAAAAGGGTCGCAGAGAAACCCCTATAGCCACGGTAAACGATATTGCTCAATTTGAATGTCCCTGTCTCCGGATCGTAGAGCTCAGCGGTCCAAGGCGTGTACCCGGTTATCTGGCTTGAGATTCCGCCCGTGATGAGAACCCTCCCATCCTTCAACAAGGTGGTCATGGGGGCGCCATTCCGTGGGTCGTTCAAATCGCCGGTGCGGGTCAGGGCCTGGGTGGCAGGGTCGAAAAGATAGGCACGCTCGGAAAGAGGCCAGTGGAACATGTCCGTTGAATACGTCGATTCAGCCAACACCAGCACTCTGCCATCCTTCAGGCAAGTGGCGGCCACGCATGGAACCGGCAGGTCCGGACCTTGGCGAAAGGTGCCGGTGGCAGGGTCGTAGGTCTGTGTCTGGGTGGAAGACCTTCCCGCCACCCATACGTTCCCGGTGGGAAGGAGCACGCCAAAAAGGCTGTCGATCGCCATGGCCCCGGTTGGCACAAAGGGGGAGACCCCTGCGGTGGCCGTGGCCTGAACCCTGTCCCCGGCGGGGTTGACCACGCTGAGCGTGAAGAGGGTGGTGGCATGGACGGGCCCAACCGTAAGCCCGGGCAATCCGCTCGGAATGGGTCCGACGCCCTTATCCACTGCGCCTTCGCCCCCTTCATACGTGGCTTGCAATGTGACCATCCCTCCCGCCAGAACCTTGGCGGGTGTCGCCAGGAACCCGGTGATGCGGGGCGGGGCGACGACCTGGACAGCCACGGTCAGGATGGCGGAGTCCCCGGCACGGTTGGTGACCTTCAGGGTGTAGACGGTGTCCGAGCCGGGAGAAATGGAAGAGGAACCTCCATCGATCACTTCGCCAACACCCTGGTCGATGCTCCCAGTCCCGCCGCTGAATGCATAGGTCAAGATCGCGGCATTGCCGTTGGACAGGATTGGCTGGCTGACCTTGAACGTAGTGATCACGGGAGCGGGGACCACTTCCACCCTGGCCTCCCGGGAAACGGCTTGGCCGGATTGACTGGTTACCGTCAGGATGAAGGTGGTCGTGCTGGAAAGGGGACCCGAGGAATACTCCATTCCGCTTTGGACGGTTCCGATCCCGTTGCCAACCAGGCCGGTTCCGCCCGAGAACTGGGCGGTCAATGTGGTCGAAGCCCCGGCCGTGATGACGGCCTTGGCGGCCGCGAAGGACTGGATGATGGGCGGGGGCGGGGCCGGCGTCCTTCCTCCGCATCCAGTTGCCCAGAGAATCAACAATCCAGTGATGCCCGACAGAAGCTCGGCGGGTTTTATGGACTTCATTGCCAACCTCCAGAACAATCAGCGGGCCGGGAGGCGAACAGGGTCCGTTGGGATTATGAATTATAAACCTGCATGGCAAAATTCGGCAAAGCCTCCCAAGACCACCCTGGTTTACATTTTTTGGAGTTCCCTGCTCACGCTGCCCTGGGTGCTTTATCGGGGACGGCATGGACACTTGCCCTGTTTCAACCCAGCGCCCTCCTCCTCCAAAGCAGCAGGCCGCGAGGCGCACCATCGTCAGGGCGGCCGCAGCGGCGAGGGTGCCGCGCCAGCCCATGCCCAGGACCAGGACGCCCATGGCCACGGCCAGGCAGCCGATCTCCAGGGCCGTGGCCTCGGTGATGATGCGGGTGCGGCCCGCCAGGATCCAGCGGGTGCGCTGCCAGCTGGGGGCGTATTCCAGGACGGGGTAGGCCAGGAGCAGGCGGGAGGGGACCAGGACGAAGGGGAGAAGGGAGGCGTCCAGGCCCAGGATCTGGCGGTACCAGGTCTTCACCAGGGGCGTGAAGACGATGAGCGCCAGCAGGAGGGTGACGGCGCCGGCCAGGAGCCGGGCCGCGCGGCGAACCTGGGGGGAGGGCCCCCCGCCCGGCGCCTTCAGGGCCACGCCCACTTCCTGGAAGGCCACCCCGCCGCTCCGGAAGAAGAAGGGGAAGGACTGGACCACGGGCCAGGCAGCAAGGCACTGCACCGGATAAGCTCCCCGGCCCATGAAGAGGATCAGGATCAAAGGGCCTGGTTGATCCACGCCCTGATGATTTCAGCGACTTCATGGAGCTCCATTCGTTTTCCCCAGAACAAGGGGGCAATCGCCTGGTAGGCCTGCCTGATCAAGGCCCAGGTTGCTCCACCGCAGGGAAGGAAGGCAGGATCCCCGGCAAATTCAGTCGCTTAATGCAGCCGGGGCCGGGGTTCGAAGCCGAGCGCGAACGCGCCGACTCACACCGGCAAAAAAACGGGCCGGGGATGAACGGGGATGGGCGGTAAGACTGTTAGCTTAGTGATTTCGTGCATTTCCGTTCACCCAGGGTTCAGTCCTGATGGTGACGCAAGGCACCATTCGACGGGTTGGGCCCCGCTCTGAACGCTTTACTGTTGGCCAGGGCCTCGTTCTGCGTCATACGCCCCGGGGATTCTGTCGGTGTCGGCAGGGCATGACGCGTTCCTCAAGGAGTTCGTGCAACACCCTTTCGTGGAAGGCGGGGACGGCCCGAGGGGGGGAGAGACGCGATCTGCGTCATTTTCCGCTTGATCACTCTTACGGCATGGACGAACGATAGGCGATCCGGGTCGACCTCCCCCACCAGGGCCGCTTCGTGCATTAGGCCGCGAACGGCGAAATAGGCCATCATCAGCCCGTAGAATTCCTGTCGGACTAGGTCGGGGGTCTTGCTACGAAGGGTGAGCTTCCCGGCTCGGAGATGGGTCTTGAGCCCATCAAAGGCAGTTTCGATCTCCCATCGTTCGGGGTAAAGAGCTGCAAGTTCCGCAGCCGGGGCTCGCGTGGGATCCAGGATGGTCGTGATCAGGCGGTAGACCGGTTCCGGGTTCGGAACACCTGTCAGGGTGTAGTCCACCACCCGGACCACCACCCCATCGCGCTTCTGCTTCTGGTCATTCTGGGACTCATAGACGCGACTAAGGCAACTCCCGTCCTCCAGTTCCTTTTCCCGGGCGAGCACCAGGCTCTTCTTGACGCGCCAAACCAGCTCGGAGCCGGTAGCCCTGGCGGTTTTCCAGGTCCGGAAGCCGTAGAACCCCCTGTCCGCCATACAGAGCATGCCGGGCTGGAGCAGAGGGAGAACTTCTTCGGCCAAGGTCAATTCGCCGGTCAGATAGGGAGCCATCCGGCTGCCGAACAAAACCCGGGTGCCAGTCTCGACTAGGGATAGAAACCGGATGGCCGGAAAAGCACTGTCGCCCTTGGGTCCGGTCTGGACCCCAAAAGCCTCCCGGTTCTCCGCCTCATCAGGTACATCCATCGCGCTGCCATCAAGGCTCACCAGGCGCCATTCGCGAAACCAGGCACCTTGGGTTTCCTCGGTGGCGATGGGCTTGACCACCTCGTCATGGAGAAGCCGGACCGCCTCCCAGCCCAGCCGGGTGCGGGCTTGCGTGATGCTGGAAGGAGCGACGACCCTGGGCTCGGGATGCTTCCCCTGCAGCCATTGAATCCCTTCAAGGAGGCAGCGCAGTACTTCCCGATAGGAGACCTCCATGTATAGGCCAAGGGCGATCACGTAATACATGGCCACATGGGCTGGAAGGTCCCGCTGCCGGGCGCTGGCCTTCCCGGTCCTGTTGAGAACCTCCTCCACCTTGGCCCGGGGGAAGGTCTTGGCTACCACACCAAGACTGATGTAGTCCGCGATACGGCTCCCCACCGGGAGTTTTGCCTCGGTTCTCGCCATGGTCGCCTCTTCTTGAAAAACAAGCATCTATGGCGAATTGTCAATATCTGTACTAATAGTATTTGGATGGGCGGGGATGAAAAAGGGATTCAATCACCCGCAATTCGTCTCCTCCATCTCACCTCGACAGCGGGTGCTGGGGTGGGGACCTCCTACAAATCCAGGCCTTGGGACTTCAACTGCAGAATCCGGGCTTAGTGCGCAGCACTTGGCCTGGACGTAAAACGGGGGCGGTAGGTAGTTCCATCTCAGGGCCGCCCATCCTTCCTGGCAAGAGGATCCCGCCAACCCTCACCTGCGATGACCGCAGATCCCCGGACGCATCCGGGATGTCGGTGCTCTGGATCGGCCGGGTCCTTGAACGCGCCTTCTCCGGCGAGGCGCTCCTCAGCGTGGAGTTGCTCCCCCCGGCTTCGGCGCCGGGAGGTAGAGGACCCTATCCGGCTGTGTGGGCGCATAGGCGTTGCGCTGCGGGATCTCGACCCGCTGGAAGGGCCGGTAGTCCTTGATCGCCCCCACGCGGCCGATGCGCAGGGTTTCGCGGAGGATGCCGGTGCCGTTGTTCGCGTCGCTGAAGAGGTTCTGGCCGTAGCCCACGCCGGCGGAGCCATTGAGATTCGACGAGAAGTATTTGAGCCCGGTGATGTTCTTCCGGGCATCCCGGATCCAGTCGATGAATACGACCGCATGGCCGCCGGCCGGATGGGTGCTGTAGCTGAGGAAGTCGCCGGGGCGCGCCTCCTCCAGGTCCGTGATGGCGCGGCCCAGGCCGTAGCTGACGATGCCGCGCTGCTCGGAATCGCCCGGTCCTTCGATGTACCAGATCTGCAACAGGTTGAACAGATCGTGGAAGGTCATGCCGTTGAAGTCGTCCGGATCCAGGCCCTTCTGGATGTTGCGCAGCTTCATCGCCCGCATGAAGACTTCGAAGGTGAAGCCGCAGCAATAACTTACACGGGATCCGTCCGGATAGGCCTTGGCCACGACCATGCCCTTGAACCACTGGTCCTGGGTCACGCCGTTGTAGATGTCGTATTCCCGGGGTTCCCAGCCGCAGTGATAGGGGTAGGAACCATCGACGGGATAGCCGGAGATGACCTTCATCACGTAGGGACCGAGGGAGCCCTCGGCATCGTCCGCCACCTTCTCCTCCAGGGCGTAGGCCTTGGCCAGGGCCTTGTCCACGGGGGAGAAACCGCGCTCGTCCACGGGATAGGGGCGCGGGGTATAGGTGTAGCGGCGGGCGGCGGGACGTTGGCCGACCGGCTCGGGTTGCCGGCAGCCCAGGAAACCGAGGACGGCGAGGGTGGCGAGCAGGATGGACCCCCGGCCGGCGCGGGGAAGATGCGGAATCGAAGGGAGTCTGGCGTCCATCCGGTCACTTTACCAGCGGCGGCGGGATTGGGGATTCAAATGGCCCGTTTCAGAACCGGACGCCCGCGTAGATGCCGACCTGCGCCTTGGGACCCGAGGCCTTGGCCAGCGTGTCGTTGTTGGAGGTGGCGTCGCCGGCTCCGAGGCTCGTCGAGGTGAGGGGGAAGGCGAATTCCAGGACCACGAAGGGCTTCACGACCGGCGCGGGGAAGCTGAAGCCCGCATGGAGGCGGGCCCAGGGCCGCTGGTAGGTGCTGTCGCCATAGCGCACGTTCGCGCCCTCGAAGCGGTATTCCAGGCCCGCGCCCAGGTCCAGGGGGGCCCGCAGGCGGAGCATGGCTCCGGCCGCATAGTACCCGGCCTTGGAGTTCACGACCTCCGTCGCGTGGGTGGCGGTGTTCGTGTAGGTCTGCTGGGCCGAGACCTTGGGCTGGTAGGCGGCCGTGAGCTGGAGGCTGGCCGGGCCGAAGCCGAGGACCGTGTACCCGAACCTCGCCGCCACGACCGTGGCGGATTCGGTGCTGTAGTTGACCGAACCGGAGGGGGTCGTGTTGGTGAAGGAATATCCTGGACTTTTGTACGTCTGCTGGCCTGCGAAGAGTCCCACTTCGAAGTTCTGGGCCGAAAGGGGGCTGATCGCGAGAAGGGACGCAGCCAGGATGAGCGGAATCTTCATTGATGCCTCCGGATCAGGGGTGGATTCTCGAGTTTTGCACGTTCACCCGCATGGACCCGGGCATTCCCTGAACGGTTGAAAAGGTGGGTTGAACGGAAATCCCCGGGGGCGGAGTATCCTCAATTCAACCCTTGTAAAGGAACCGACATGAGCTTCGATGGAACCTGGGACCTGACCGTCAATTCCCCCATGGGCGCGAAAACCTTCCGCATCGCCCTCACCACGGAGGGCGGGGCCGTCGCCGGGACCGTGACCGCGGACGGCCAGTCCACGCCCCTGGTGGACCCCGTGCTGGAGGACGGCCACCTCCGCTGGTCCATGAAGCTGCCCCGGCCCATGAACATCATGCTGGACCTGGACCTCACCTGCGGGGGGGACACCCTGGCCGGCTCGGCCAAGGCGGGACACCTGGCCATGGGGGTCACCGGGCAAAGGGCCGTCTAGGGAACTTTTGATCAAGGTCCGTACCCCCCGTGGGAAAATGGGGGGACGCAAAGGACCCCAGCCATGACCCACGCCACCGAAGCCCCCGTGATCCGCGCCCCCCACGGCACCCACCTGCACTGCAAAGGCTGGGTGCAGGAGGCGGCGCTGCGCATGCTCATGAACAACCTGGACCCTGACGTGGCCGAGCGCCCCGAGGACCTCATCGTCTACGGCGGCCTGGGCAAGGCGGCGCGGAACTGGGACTGCTTCAACGCGCTGGTCAAGGAGCTCAAGCACCTCGGCGACGAGGAGACCCTCCTGGTGCAGTCCGGCAAGCCCGTGGGGGTGATGCGCACCCACGCCGACGCGCCCCGGGTGCTCATCGCCAACTCCAACCTGGTGCCCAAGTGGGCAACCTGGGAGCACTTCCGGGAGCTGGACCGGAAGGGGCTGATGATGTACGGCCAGATGACGGCGGGCAGCTGGATCTACATCGGGAGCCAGGGCATCGTGCAGGGCACCTACGAGACCTTCGCCGAGGCGGCGCGCCAGCACTTCGGCGGGACGCTGGCAGGCACCTGGACCCTCACCGCGGGCCTGGGCGGCATGGGCGGGGCCCAGCCGCTGTCGGTCACCATGAACGGGGGCGTGGCCCTCTGCGTGGAGGTGGACCGCACCCGCATCGACAAGCGCCTCCAGACCCGCTACCTCGACGAATGGACCGACGACCTCGACGACGCCCTGGCCCGGGTGGAGCGCTACGTGCGCGAGAAGAAGGCCGTCTCCATCGGCCTCCTGGGCAACGCCGCCGAGGTGCTGCCCGAACTGGTGCGCCGGGGCGCGCGGCCCCATCTGGTCACGGACCAGACCTCGGCCCACGACGAGTACAACGGCTACATCCCCGCCGGCCTCTCCCTGGAGCAGGCCGCGGCCATGCGCAAGGACGAGCCCGAGGCCTACGTGCAGCGGGCCCTGGCCTCCATGCGCGCCCACGTGGAGGCCATGCTGGCCTTCCAGGAGGCGGGCTCGGTCACCTTCGACTACGGCAACAACATCCGCGCCCAGGCCCAGCGCGCCGGCTGCGGGAACGCCTTCGCCTTCCCCGGCTTCGTGCCGGCCTTCATCCGGCCCCTGTTCTGCCAGGGCATCGGACCCTTCCGCTGGGCCGCGCTCTCGGGCGACCCCGAGGACATCGCGGTGACGGACCGGGCCATGATGGAGCTCTTCCCCGAGAACGAGGGCATGATCCGCTGGATCAAGGCCGCCCAGGAGAAGATCGCCTTCCAGGGCCTGCCCGCGCGCATCTGCTGGATCGGCGCCGGCGAGCGCCACCTGGCCGGGCTCAAGTTCAACGAGCTGGTGCGGGAGGGCAAGCTCAAGGCGCCCATCGTCATCGGCCGCGACCACCTGGACTCCGGCAGCGTGGCCTCCCCCAACCGCGAGACCGAAGGCATGAAGGACGGCTCCGACGCCGTCTCCGATTGGCCGCTCCTCAACGCCATGACCGCCTGCAGCGGCGGCGCCTCCTGGGTGAGCTTCCACCACGGCGGCGGCGTGGGCATGGGCTACTCGCAGCACTCCGGCGTGGTCATCGTGGCCGACGGCACGGAGCGCGCGGACCGGTGCATCCGGCGGGTGCTGTGGAACGACCCTGCCATGGGCGTCTTCCGCCATGCCGACGCCGGGTACGAATCCGCGAGGGAGCACGCCGGGAAGATCGGGCTGCACGTGCCCATGGGCTGAGCTACCGCGTCAGGGTGAAGTGGTCCAGGACCGCTCCGTCCGTGCCGACCTGCCTGAAGTCCACCTTGTCCCCGGTGATGTCCAGTTGCGAGAAGCAGGTGGTCCGCCAGCGGAGATGCACGGGGTAGGGCTTGGGCGGCGTCTGGCCGGGGTAGTCGGGGTGGCCCGGCGGGTAGGGGTAGTCCTTGGGGTTGGCCCCCCCGGCGCCGGTGACGATGTGGATGACGCCGTTGGCCTTGGTCGCGCCGTTCTGGCCGGTGAAGGCCGTGTCCTCCACGAGGTTCGCGGGGTTGCCGAAGTGGGCCCTTTCGGTGGCGCCGGCGGGCCTGGGCGTGAAGCGCAGGGGCCGGGTGCGCTGGTAGCTGTGCAGGTGGCCCGTGAAGACCAGGGAGACCCGGCGCTTTTCCAGGATGGGCCAGATCTGGCGCATCCATGTCTCGGTGTACTTCCAGCCCGCTTCGTGGCCCACGTTGAACGCCGGGTGGTGGAACACCACGAAGCGCCAGTCCGCGCCTTGGGCGGCCTCCAGGTCCTTGTCCAGCCAGTCCTTGAGCTGCTGCACCAGGACGTCCGCCTCGGGGGTGCGGTCCTGCCAGTGGTGGGCCGGCAGGGTGCGGTGGGAATAGGCCCACTGGGAGTACAGGTTCGAGTCCAGGAAGGTCCAGTGCACGCCCCCCGAGTCGAACGAGTAGTTCGCCATGGCGGGGAAGCGGTCCCTGGCGGCGGCCAGGAACCCCGCGAAGAGGGAGGGCGGGCTCAGCACGGGGGTCATCATCTTGTGGGCGTTGGCGGGGTCGTGGTTGATCCCGAACGTGGGCCCGTTCAGGGGCTGGCTGAAGTAGTAGTAGTAGGCGAGGCCGTTGGGCCTGGGCGTGAAGCTGAGGTGGCCGTTCCTGAACTCGAAGACGCGGTCGGTGTCGTTGTTCCCGAGGCACGCGGCCGTCACGGTGTTGCGCAGCACGGTCCCGCCCGCGGAGGCGCCGGGATCGGCGTTGAGGTTCGGGAAGAAGAGCTCCCGGTACTGGCCGGCATGGCCCTCCATGTTGACGATGTCCCCCGGGACCACCAGCAGGTCCGGATGGGCGGCGGCCATCTGCCGCGCCAGGGCGCGGAAGGCATCCTGGCTTGCAGGGCTCGTCGTGACCAGGTCCCCTGCCACCACCACCCGCTGGGGCTGGCCTTTCGCCTTCAGGGCCGTGCCGTGGTCCTGGAAGACGGCATGTCCGTCCCGGGTGACCTGGTAGGCGAACTTCGCCCCCGCCTCCAGCTTCGTCAGATCGGCCGTGTACACGCGGTGGTGGGGTTCGGAGGGCACGTCGACCTTCACGAAGGAGACCGGGCCCGCGGACCGCCACTGCCCCTTCCGGAGCACGTTCACGGCCCACGCCGCATCGGCGTCCCGGGTCTGCCAGAGCAGGGCCAGCCGGTTGGGGGACGGGGCCGGCCCCAGCTGCAGGTAGGGGGGCACCAGGAAGGCCCCGGGCACGGTGAGCACGGGAATGTCGCTGGGCTTGGGATGCGTGGCCGGCGGGGTCCCGGGGGTCCGGGGGTTACCGGGGGTCTGGGGAGTCCCGGGAGTCTGGGGAGGCTCGGGGGTCGGGGGAGGCTCGGGAGTCTGGGGAGGCTCGGGGGTCGGGGGAGGCTCGGGGGTCGGGGGAGGCTCGGGAGTCCTGTGAGTCTGGGGGTCCCGGGTCGCGCGGGAACCACCTCCGCCGCAGGCGGAGGCAAGGAGCAGAAGGGAGAGGGGGAGGAGAAGGCTCTTCGACATAATAAATTATTATTTTTATGTTGAGTGCGGGTCAACCCTTAAAATTTATTATTTTGCCTTATTATTGTAATTATGTATTGAGATTACCATCACCGATGCATGAATAGATTAAGCATATGCTTGGACTACCTGCCGCCGGAGAATGAAGGCCACACCCGGAGCCGCCATGATCATCCCCGACATCGACGACCTGATCCTGGAGCACGACGACGAGTCCGGCATCGAGGAGCTGGGCCGGCGCGTCCTGGCCCGGGGGCCCTGGACCACGGTGGCGTTCCTCGTGCGCACCCGCGCGCCGGAAGGCGCCTGGGAGGGGCCCCACCTGTGGCTGCACCGCTACCAGAAGGCGGCCCAGGGCTGGAAGCTGGTGAGCCGGTTCCGCACCACCGAACCCGAGCAGCTGGATGCCCTCCTGGGCGCGCTCGAGGGCTGGCGGGAGCTCATCGCGTCCCGCTGAAGGGGCCCCTTCCCCCTTCCCAGGTGAAGCCCGCGCCGCCTCGTGCGATGCTGGAGGGTTCAGGAGTCTCCATGGCCGTCGCCCTCAGTCTCGTCAAGGTCACCAAGCGCTTCGGCGCCCAGCCCATCCTCGAGGGGCTGACCTTCGGCCTGCAGATGGGGGAGAAGGTGGGCCTCATCGGGCGCAACGGGGCGGGCAAGTCCACGCTCTTCAAGCTCCTGGCCGGGGAGGACACACCCGACGAGGGCGAGGTGGTCCTCACCCAGGGGCTGCGGGTGGCCCACCTGGCCCAGGACCCCCACTTCGCCCCGGACGCCACGGTGCGCAGCGCCCTGGAAGCGGCCCTCCGGGACCACCGGGCCCTCATCGCCCGCCACGGGGAGATCCACGAGGCCCTTCAGGCCGCCACCCCCGACCAGGCCGAGCGGCTCCACATGGAGCTGGACGGCGTGGAGCACCACCTCCACCACATGGGCTGGGACCTGGAACCGCGGCTCAAGGAGGCCCAGACCACCTGGGGCCTGCTGGACCTGGAGGCCACGGTGGAGTCGCTCTCCGGCGGCTGGCGCAAGCGTGTGGCCCTGGCCCAGGCCTGGCTCCAGGACCCGGACGTCATGGTGCTGGACGAGCCCACCAACCACCTGGACCCCGAGCAGGTGGAAAAGCTCGAGCTCTGGCTCCAGGGATTCGGCGGCGCGCTGCTGCTCATCACCCACGACCGCCACCTCCTGGACGGCGTCGTGGACCGCATGCTGGAGCTGGAGAACGGCGGCGTCACCAGCTACGACGGCTCCTACAGCGACTACCTCCTGGAGCGCAGCGACAAGGAGTTCCGGGAGGCCCGGCTCACCGAGCACATGCAGAACCGCCTGCGCCGGGAGCTGGCCTGGCTCCGCCGCGGCGCCAAGGCCCGCACCCGCAAATCCAAGCTGCGCATCCAGGACGTGCTGGACCTGGGCGACGAGGTGAAGGACCGCACCCGCCTGGAGCAGCGCACCAGCCTCACCTTCGCCGGAGGCGCCAACCGCTCCGATTCGCTCCTGTCGGCCGAGAACATCCGCTTCAGCTACCCGGGCGCCGGGGTCGAACTGGCCGGGGGCATCGACCTGGTGCTCCAGCGCCGCCAGCGCATCGCCTTCCTGGGCCCCAACGGCTGCGGGAAGTCCACGCTCCTGAAACTCCTGCTGGGCGAGCTGGAGCCCACCTCCGGCACCATCCACCGCCACCCCAAGCTCTCCATCTCGGCCATCTCCCAGGGCCGGGGCGAACTGCGGGCGGACCTCTCCGTGGCCGACAACATCGCCGAGCGCGCCTCCATGGTCAAGGTGGGCGGGCAGGAGCTGCTGGTGCTGGTGTACCTCACCCGCTTCGGCTTCCCCGCCGACCAGCAGAAGCGCATGGCCGGGACCCTGTCGGGCGGCGAGCGCAACCGGCTCCTGCTGGCCAAGGCCATGCTGCTGCCCTCGGACCTGCTGGTGCTGGACGAGCCCACCAACGACCTGGACATCCCCACGCTCCAGAACCTGGAGGAGGCGCTCCTGGACTACCCGGGCTCGCTGCTGCTGGTGAGCCACGACCGGTTCTTCCTGGACCAGGTGGCCACCCACACCCTGGCCTACAACCCCGAAGGCGAGCCCCGGTGGGAGATGTACGAAGGCAACCCGTCCTCCGTGCGCCGCCTGCGCGCCGAGCGCGCCCAGGAGGCCCCGAGGGCGGAGGCCCCGGGCAAGGCGGCCCGGGCCGAGACCCGGGAGGCCGGCAAGCGCAAGGCGGGCCTCTCCCAGAAGGAGGAGCGGCGCCTGGCGGAGGTGGACGCCGCCATGGCCGCGCTCCACGCCCGCATCCAGGAGCTGGAGGCCGCCATGGCCGACCCCGCGGCCTTCATCACCGCCGAGGCCCCCGGCCACAAGGCGCTGCGCGACCGGGACGAGGCCAAGGCCCGCCTGGAGGAACTGGAGCTGGAGTGGCTGGAGCTGGAGGAGAAGCGGGGCTGAAAATCGCCCGCCTTTTCCGATTCCGCGCATGATGGAGGAACGAAAGGCCACCATGCCCCTGCCCCTCCTCCCCGAAGACATCCGCGCGGATCTCGCCGAAGCCGCACTCAAGGGCTTCTTCCTGGTCACCGCCCTGTGGCGCCTGGACCAGCGCCAGGAGATGGCCCTGCTGGGCCAGCCGCCCCGCGCCACCTTCTTCGCCTGGAAGGAAGGCGGCCGGGCCGCCCTCGGCCGCGACACCCTCCAGCGCATCTGCTGCATCATGGCCATCTGGAAGGGCCTGAAGCTCCTCCTCCCCGAACCGGCCCGGGCCCTGGCCTGGATGCGGGAACCCAACGCCAGCCCCCTCTTCGAGGGCCTGGCCCCCCTGGACCTCATGACCCGCGGGCGGGTCCTGGACCTGGCCGACGTGCGCCGGCTCCTGGACGCCCACATGGGCGTCGGATGACCGACCACGTCGCGCTCCTGCGCGGCGTCAACGTGGGCGGCAAGCATCCGCTGCCCATGAAGGACCTGGCCGCGCTCTTCGCCGGGGCGGGGTGCGCCGACGTTCGCACCTACATCCAGTCGGGCAACGTGCTCTTCACGGCGGAACCCGCCCTGGCGGCGGAGCTGCCGGAGCGCATGGCCGCCGCCATCCTCGAACGCTTCGGCATCCCGGCCCCCGTGATCCTACGCACCCGGGACGAGCTCCTCGACGTGGTGCGGCACAACCCCTGGCCCGGCGACGAGGCGATCCTCCAGGTGCTGTTCCTGGCCGGGGCGCCCCGGCCCCTGGACTCCGGCTCCAACGGGGAGGACAGCTTCGCCCTGCGCGGCCGGGAGGTGTACCTCCGCCTGCCCAACGGCGCCGCCCGCACGAAGCTCACCAACGCCTGGTTCGACAGCCGCCTGGGCACCACCTCCACCGGCAGGAACTGGCGCACGGTGACGAAGCTGCTGGAGCTTTTCTAGCGCCCGCAGGGCCTCCCGGCGCCGGTTCCCACGTAGGCGCAGGACGTGTCGTCGCAGCAGGTCATGCACACCCGCTTGCAGGCCTCGAAGCCCGTCAGCTCCACGTCCGGGGACAGGAAGCCCGGCTTCGCCGGCTCCTCCCGCATGAGGTCGGTGCTGAGATACTTCTTGTTGTCGTCGGAGAAGACCGTCACCACCACGGCGTCCGGCCCCAGCTCCTCCTGCACCTTGAGCGCCCCCAGGAAATTGGCCCCGCTGGAGATGCCCACGCCCAGGCCCAGGCGGCCGGCCAGCAGCTGCGCCATGAGGATGGCGTCGCCGTCGTCCACCGCGATGATGCCGTCCAGGTCGCCCAGCTTGACGATGGACGGGATGAACTCGTCGGAGATGCCCTGGATCCGGTGCTTGCCCACCTTGTGGCCGGTGCTCATGGTGGGGGAGTTGGCGGGCTCCAGGGGGTGGAGCTTCACGCCGGGGTGCATCTCCTTCAGGAAGGCCCCCACGCCCATGATGGTGCCGCCGGTGCCCACGCCCGCCACGAAGGCGTCGGGGGTGAGGCCCTGGAACTTCAGCTGCCACCAGATCTCGGGGCCCGTGGTGGTGCGGTGGGCCTCGACGTTGTCGGTGTTGGAGAACTGGCAGGGGAGGAAGCAGCCCGGGGTGGAGGCGGCCAGTTCCTCGGACAGCCGGATGCTCCCCAGGAAGCCGCCCTCCTCCTTGCTCACCAGGCGGATGGCGGCGCCGAGGCTGCGGATGAGGTCCTTGCGCTCCTGGCTCATCCAGTCCGGCATGAAGATCGTCACCGGGTGCCCCAGGGCCCGCCCCAGGGCCGCGAAGGAGATGCCCGTGTTGCCGCTGGTGGCCTCCGCGAGGGCCGCCCCCGGGGCCAGCACGCCGCGCTGGTAGGCCATCTTCAGCACGTGCAGGGCCATGCGGTCCTTGATGCTGCCGGTCATGTTGAGGTTCTCGGCCTTGGCGAAGATGCGCCGGGGCCGGCCCTTGTACGTGAAGTGCACGGCCAGCAGGGGGGTGTTGCCCACCAGGTGGCCCAGGTCGTGGATGCGGCGGGGGATGTCGAGTGGGATCACGGTGGCCTCGGGCTTCCAGCGTCCCAGGGAAACAATCGGAATTGCCATGCACACAATGCAGTAAAAATTGCCGCTTTCTTTTCGTTTTTTTTGCGCCATATTTAAGCGCTCGGAGGTCGAGCGTGCTGGCGATGTGGGTTCCCGAAATGCCGTTCCAGATGGCCTGTCAGGCGGACGCAGGCCTGAAGGAGCGGCCTTTGGCTTTTCTCAGCCCCGGCGCCCAGCGCACCCCCTGCCTCTGGCTGGTGAACCGCCTGGCCCGGGCCGAGGGGGTGGCCCCCGGCGAGCCCATGGACCAGGCCCTGCGGCGCCTGCCCGGCCTGCGGGTGCTGGACCCGGCCCCCCAGACCTGGTGGGAGGCCCAGGGGCTCCTGGGCGAGTTCCTGCAGCACTGGAGCCCCCAGGGCCTCCTGGGGCGCATGGGCGAGGCCCTGGTGGACCTGCGCGGCACCGCCCGCCTCTACGGCGGGCCCCGGGACGCCGCCAGCCGCATGCAGCGGGACCTGGCGCAGTCCATGGGCTGGACCAGCCAGGGGGGGCTCTCCCAGAGCGCCACGGCGGCGCGCCTGGCCACCCGCACCCCGGAGGCCCTGGCGGAGGTGCCCGACGGCTCCGAGCAGGTCTTCCTGGCGCCCCACCCCCTGGGCCGCCTGCCCGACATCACCCCCCGGGTGCGCTACCGGCTCCAGCGCCTGGGGCTGGCCCGCTTCGGGGACCTGCAGCCGGTGCCCCTGCCCACCCTCAGCCAGATCATGCCCGAGCCCGACGCCCGCCTGGCCCTCTCCCGGGCCCGGGGGGAGGACCGGCCCCGCCTGCCCATGCTGGCCGATCCCCTGGGGGAGTCCCGCCACCCCTGGCGCCTGGAGCCCGCCTGCCTCCCCGAGGAGGTCCCCCTGGCCTTCTGGTGCCTGGAGCGCTTCTGGAACGACGGCCGCTCCCCCCGGCAGCTCACCCTGCGCTGGTGGGACGTGGACGGCGTGGCCCACCGCTGGCAGGCCCCCGCCGAGGCCCTGGCCGAGCCCGCCATGCTCCTGGCCCGCCTCGTGGAGGCCGCCTTCCGCCAGGGGGCCGAACGCCGCATCCTCGTGCACCGGCTGGAGCTGCACATGGCCTGGGGGCTGGGGCGGAGCCGGGGGCTCTTCGAGGCGCCGCTCACCCGCAAGCTGGGCGCCCTGGAGAACACCCTGACCCGGCTCCGCAGGCGCTTCCCCGACAAGCCCGTGCTGCCCGGCTGGGCCCTGGAGGAGGGTGAATCCGCATGACCTTCCTGCTCGCCGTGACCGACTTCTCCACCGGGGAAGGCGTCTACCCCGCGCCCATGGCCGTGGCGCTGGCCCGGCGCCTGGGCTACGGCTGCGTGGCCTCCTGGGACCACGGCCTCCACGGGTGGCCGCGCCTGCGGGAGGAGGCCCTGGCCGCGGGCCTCGCGCCCCTCCTGGCCTCCCGCTTCACCTGGCGGGGCCTGGACTTCGGCGCCCTGCCCCACACCGACCGCGGCTACGCCGAGCTGTGCCGCCTCCTCACGGACCAGGCCCACGGCCGCGAGGGGGACCCGCCCCGGGACTGCGTGCTCCTGGCCGAGACCCTGGAGGGCCAGGAGTACCTGGCCCGGGAGGGCTTCGCGCCCTATCTCCTCGCCCACGCCCGCAACCGGATGGAGGCCATGGCCGCCGCCTCCCGGGGCCTCCCCGCCGCCGCGCCCCAGGTGCTACGCTTCCGCCGCGAGGCCGGCCTGGAGCTGCACCGCCTCAAGCGCGCCATGGCCGAGCGCTCCACGGTCACCCGCGTGGAGCCTCTGTGGGAGCCCCGGGACGCCGCCGTCACCCGGGCCTCCTGGGAGACCCGCTTTCCCGGCGCGGACCCCGCCATCACCCGGGCCTCGGAGGGGATCCTGGAGAAGGTGCGGGCCTGGCGCATGCACTGGGGCGACTGGGTCATGCCCCGGCCCATGTGCGCGCCCGACCTGGACCTGGACGAGGAGCTCAAATCCAGGCTCCGCCAGGGCATCCCGAAGCGCTACGCCGCGCCGCCCCCGGAGCTGGAGGCCCGCATCGACCTGGAGCTCGACCTCATCCGGCGCAAGCGCTTCGCAGGGTACTTCCTGGCCGTGCACGACATCATCCGCGAGGCCAGGGCCACGCGCACCTGCGGCCGGGGCTCGGGGGCGGCCTCCATCGTCAGCTACCTCCTGGGCATCACCAACGTGGACCCCATCGCCACCAACCTCATGTTCGAGCGGTTCCTGTCGGATGCCCGCGTGGACCCGCCGGACCTGGACGTGGACTTCGCCTGGGACGAGCGGGACGAGGTCATCGCCTCCGTCTTCCGGCGCTACGGGCAGGAGCGGGTGGCCATGGTCTCCAACCACGTGTACTTCAAGCCCAAGGGCGCCCTGCGGGACGTGGCGCTGGCCCACGGGCGCCCCGAGGCCGAGCTCAAGGTCCTGGCCCGCTTCATCCGCGGCTGGGACGAGGGGATGCAGGGCATCCAGGACAACCCCGCCTGGGCCCCCATCCTCGCCCAGGCCGAGGCCCTGCGCGGCCACTTCCACCAGCTCTCCGTGCATCCCGGCGGCACCATTATCGCCCCGGGGGCCCTGTGGCACCACGTGCCCTTCCAGCCCGCTCCGGCCAAGGAGGGGGTGTCGATCACCCAGTGGGACAAGGACGGCGTGGAGGACTACGGCCTGGTGAAGATCGACCTCCTGGGCAACCGCAGCCTCTCCGTGGTGCGCGACGCCCTGGAGGTGCTGGGGGACCGGGCGCCGGCGCCGCTGCACTGGAACCCCCGCCTGGACCCCGCCACCCAGGGCCTGCTGGCCAGGGGCGACTCCATGGGCGTCTTCTACGTGGAGAGCCCCGCCACCCGCCAGCTGCAGCAGCGCGTGGGCAAGGGCGACTTCGAGACCCTGGTCATCCACAGCTCCCTCATCCGCCCCGCGGCCAACCGCTGGATCGACACCTACGTCCGGCGCAGCCGCGGCGAGGAGGCCTACGCGCCCAGCCACCCCGTGCTGGGGTCCCTGCTGTCGGACAGCTTCGGGGTGCTGGTGTACCAGGAGGACGTGGTGCGCGTGGGCATGGCCATGGCGGGATGGAGTCACGAGGAGGCCGACAAGCTCCGCAAGGTCCTGGGCAAGGACGACTGCTCCGTGAAGCTGCCGCTGTTCGAGGCGCGGTTCCGGGAGGGCTGCGCCGCCCAGGGCATCCCCCCGGCCGTGGTGGACGAGGTGTGGGACATGGTGCGCACCTTCCGGGGCTACTCCTTCTGCAAGCCGCATTCGGCGTCCTACGCCCAGGTGAGCTTCGAGAGCGCCTGGCTCAAGGCCCACCACCCGGCGGTGTTCTTCGCGTCGGTGATCACCAACCAGGGCGGCTTCTACGCCCCCATCGCCTACCTGGGCGACGCCCGGCGCCACAACCTGGTGGTGCGCGGCCCCGACGCCAACCTGTCGAAGTGGGAATTCGCGGCCGAGGGGGACCGCGGCCTGCGGGTGGGCCTCATGGCCGTCAAGGGCGCCCAGCGCGGCGAGGTGGAGGCCCTGCTGGAGGACCGGGAACGCCGCGGGCCCTATGTGAGCCTGGAGGAGCTCCTGGAGCGCGTGAGCCTCTCCGTGCCCACCGTGGAGGCCCTGGGTTCGGGCGGCACCTTCGACCGCTGGGCCCCCGACGGCGACCGCACGCGCCTCCTGTGGACGCGCCTGGGCGGCATCCCCGAGGGCGTGCGGCCCCGCCCCACCGACCCCTTCGACCGCGCCTCCCTGGAGCTGGAGCTCCTGGGCCTGACCCTGGAGATCCACCCCGCCGCCCTCCAGCGGGCCCGCCACGGCGGCGCCCCCCACCGCGCCGCCGACGTGGCCCGCCCCGGCCACCAGCTGCGCTTCTGGGCCCTGGTGGTGGCCGAGAAGACCGTGCGCACCGAGAAGGGCGACCTCATGCAGTTCGTCACCTTCGAGGACGAGACGGCGCTGTGCGAGGCCGTGGCCTTCCCGGACGCCTACCGCAAGCGGAGAAGGCCCTTCCGCGTGGGGGACATCCTGCCGGTGGCGGGGAAGAGCGTGCGGCAGGACGGGCTGGTGGTGCTGGAGGTGGCGTAAACGCCCGGGTACCATGGAGCATGGAAAACGCCCACGCCCCCTATGAACTGTCCCTGGACGTCCTGCCTGAGGACATCGACCAGCTCAACCACGTGAACAACGTCGTGTACCTGCGCTGGGTGCAGGAGGCCGCCATCGCCCACTGGACCGCCAAGGCCTCCCGGGAGGCCCAGGAGGCGCTCTTCTGGGTGGTGGTGCGCCACGAGATCGACTACAAGCGCCCCGCCCTGCCGGGCGACGGCATCATCGCCCGCACCTGGGTGGGTCCGGCCAGCCAGCGCACGTTCGAGCGCAACACGGAGATCCTCCGGGCCGGCGACCGCACCCTCCTGGCCCGGGCCCGCACCCTCTGGTGCCCCATGGACCTGCGCACCGGCCGGCCCACCCACGTGAGCGACGAGGTGCGGGCGGCCTTCTCCGTGGAGCCGGCGGCCGGGATCTGAGCCCGGCGGGTCATCGCCTGGGTGGAGCGGCCTCCGGGAGCAGCGCCATGGGGCGGCTCTTGAACCGGACGGCCTCCTGTTTCCAGGTGGCCTCGTCCACTTCGGTGAACTCCGGCGGGCTGGCCTTGAAGTTGGCCTTCCACACCCGGAAGAACCGCGCCAGCTTCCGGGGTTCGTCGATTTCCACGGTGACGCCGTATTCGCTGGCCTCCTGCTGGACGTTCAGGGTGTGCCGGCCCGCGGGGATCACCAGGTCCACATAGCCGTCGTTCTTGAGGATCGCCGCCTTCCGCCCGTCCAGCCAGACCTCGTAGTTGCCCAGCGAGAAGTTGATGGTGTTGGGCCGCCGGTAGACGGTCAGCCTCATGGCCTTCCTGAGGACCGGGGCCGCCTGGAGCCAGGCGCCGGCCTCGATCCTTATGTTCTGCCGGGATGCGATGTGCCCCGGGGCTTCCACCAGCAGGAGGGACTCGCCCGGGACCAGGCCCGGAAGGTCCAGCGGCGCACCGGGGCCCGCGGTCCCCTTGAACTCGCCGTCCAGGTAGACCTTGGCCTCGGGCGCCTCCACGGCCACCTGGAGGCCGCCCTGCCGGGGGGAGGCGGCCGGCAGGGGCCTCGCCGGAGCCGGGACGGGCGCCGCCGCCGGGGCCGAACCGGGGCGGAAGAGGAATTCCCCCGTGAGCGAGCTGCTGTCCCAGGGGATCTGCTGATCGGCGGAATCCCGCTTCACCCCCACGCGCACCCGCTTGAAGACCTGCTCCACGGTCTGGCCGGGCTCCCGGAGCGCCTCCAGGAGGTGCTGGGTGTACAGGCCGTTCCCGCCCAGCCCGTCGTTGGCCGTGCTGCCCGGAGCCGTGGCATAGGCGACGAAGCTGCCGGCGGGCGCGTCCATCTGGGCCAGGCCCCGGCTGGAGGACCGGAAGGTCCGGGCGAAGGGGTTGTTCCGGCAGGCGTCCAGGACGAGGATGTTCACCCGGTTCCGGGCCGCCTCCATCCAGCCCAGGACGAAGGCCACGTCCAGGGCCTGCACCGGCACCTCGTGCTCCGCGGCGATGTCGGCCCCCACGGGGATCAGGTAGTTGGAGCCCCGCACGGCCATGCCGTGGCCCGCGAAGTAGAACAGGCCGACGCCGCCGCCGGCGATCTTCCGGCCGAATTCGCGCACGGCCGCGGACATTCCGGCCCGGTCGGCATCCAGGACCAGATCGACCTGGAAGCCGCAGGAGCGCAGCGCCTCCGCCATGGCCCGGCCGTCGTTGACGGGATTCCGCAGGGGCCCCTCCCGGTAGGCGCCGTTGCCGATCACCAGGGCGATGCGCGGTTCGTCCTGGGGCGCCGCCGGGGGCCGGATGGCGATAGCCCGATCGACCGATTGCTGGGCGAAGGCCAGGGACGCGACCAGGAGCAAGGCCAGGGCCCGGAAGCGGAGCATGGTCACCTCGGAGGGAAGGGGATGGCTCCAGCTTAGTCCACCCGGCAAAAAGATGGCCATCCGTCCGTTTTTGTTCATACTTGTTGCTTATGCAACTCCTGATCCCCTGGGAAGAAGCCAGCCTGCCCCTCATGCTCACCGTCGTCCGGAGCCGGCTCCGGCAGGTCACCTGGCGCCTGCTGGCCCCGCATGGCATAACGCCGCAGCAGTACCAGGTGCTCCGGGTGCTCTCGGACGCGCCGGGCCTCTGCCACGGCCAGCTGGCCGGGGCGCTCGGGCTGGACAAGCCCACCGCCACCCGCATGGTCCAGGCGCTCGTGCGCAAGGGCTGGGTGGACGTGCTGCCCCACCCCAGCCACGGGCGCAAGACGCGCCTGGAGCTGAGCGCCGGGGGACGGGCCAAGGTGGACAGCCTCGTGGGGTTCCGGACCGCCGTCCGGGAGGGCCTCGAAGCGGGCCTGGACGATGGGGAGCGCAAGGCCGTGCGGGCGCTCCTCCACAAGCTGAAGAACAACCTGGACCACCTGGACGGGGCCCCGTCCGAACTGAGGTAACGCCCCCATGTGGATCGTCCGGCTCGCCCTGCGCCGTCCCTACACCATCGCCGTCATGTGCATGCTCTTCCTCCTCATGGGCGCGCTCTCCATGCGGCGCATGCCGGTGGACATCTTCCCGGCCATCGACATCCCCGTGGTCACGGTGGTGTGGAGCTATTCCGGCCTGAGCCCCGAGGAGATGGAACGCCGGGTGGTCAACGTGAGCGAACGGGCCATGTCCACCACGGTCAACGGCATCGAGCGCATCGAGTCCCAGAGCATCCAGGGGGTGGGGGTCCTGCGGGTGTACTTCCAGCCGGGCACCGACATCGGCGGGGCCATCGCCCAGATCGGCTCGGTGACCAACGCCATCCTGCGCATCCTGCCCCCGGGCATGACGCCCCCCAACATCATCCAGTTCAACGCCAGCAACGTGCCCGTGGTGCAGCTGACCGCGCGCAGCGAGACCCTCTCCGAGCAGCAGATCTACGACCACTCCCTCAACTTCATCCGCATCCGGCTCTTCACCATCCCGGGGCTGTCCACGCCGGCGCCCTTCGGCGGCAGGGGCCGCCAGATCTCGGTGGACATCGACCCCGCCAAGCTCGCGGCCCGGGGCCTCGGCCCCGCCGACGTGGTGACCGCCGTCTCCTCGGAGAACGTCATCGTCCCCGCGGGCCTGGCGCGCCTGGGCGCGCGCGAGCTGCCCATCCTCACCAACTCGAACCCCTCGAGGATCGAGGACCTCAGGAACATCCCCCTCAAGCTGGTGAACGGGTCGCCCGTGTACCTGCGGGACGTGGCCCAGGTGTACGACGGCTTCACGGACCAGACCAACATCGTGCGCATCAACGGGAACCGGGCCACCTACCTGGCCATCCTCAAGAAGGCCGACGCCAGCACCCTGGCGGTGGTGGACGCGGCGAAGGAGATGCTGCCCGTCATCAAGGCCGCCGCGCCCAAGGGCCTGGAGCTGAACTTCGACTTCGACCAGAGCCAGTTCGTGCGCGGGGCCATCTCGGACGTGGTGAAGGAAGGCTTCATGGCCTCCCTGCTGGTGTCGCTGATGATCCTGTTCTTCCTGGGGTCCTGGCGGGCCATGCTGCTGGTGTGCACCAGCATCCCGCTGGCCATCTTCGCGGGCATCATCGGCCTGAAGCTCTCGGGCCAGACCATGAACATCATGACCCTGGGCGGCCTGAGCCTGGCCATCGGCATGCTGGTGGACGACGCCACGGTGGAGGTGGAGAACATCCACCGCAACCAGGCCATGGGCAAGCCGCTGACGGTGGCCATCCTGGACGGCGCCAGCCAGATCGCGGTGCCGGCCATCGTGGCCACCCTGGCGATCTGCATCGTGTTCTTCCCGGTGGTGCTGCTGGTGGGGCCGGCGAAGTACCTCTTCACGCCCCTGGCCATGGCGGTGGTCTATTCCATGCTGGCCTCGTACCTCCTCTCCCGCACCCTGGTGCCCACCCTGGCCCGCATGCTGCTGGAGCACGACCACCACGCCCCCGGGACCCGCCTGGGGCGCTTCAACGCTTGGCGCGAGCGGGGCTTCACGCGCTTCCAGGACGCCTACGGGCGGCTCCTGGACCGGGTCCTGCACCACCGGGTCTTCGTGCTGGGCCTGGCGGTGGCCTTCGCCGTCCTCAGCGTGGGCCTGCTGGGGGTGCTCGGGCGGGACTTCTTCCCGGCCGTGGACGTGGGCCTCATGAAGCTCCACGTGCGCGCGCCCTCGGGCACGCGCCTGGAGGAGACCGAGCGCGTCATCGCCCAGGTGGAGGACGCGGTGCGCGACCTGGTGCCGGCCCGGGAGCTGGCCACCATCAACAGCAATATCGGCGTGCCCAGCGCCTTCAACATGGGCTTCATCCCCACCGACAACGTCACCAGCCAGGACGCGGACGTCTCCATTTCCCTCAAGCACGGGCACCGGCCCACCGCCGCCTACATGAAGGCCCTGCGGGAGGAGCTCCCCAAGCGCTTCCCGGGCGTCGGCTTCTACTTCCAGTCCGCCGACATCGTGAGCCAGGTGCTCAATTTCGGCATCCCCGCCGCCATCGACGTGCAGGTGGAGGGCCCCAACCTGGCCGCCAGCGCCGAGGTGGCCCGGCGCCTGGAGGCCGGCATGCGCCAGGTGCCGGGCGCCGTGGACGTGCGGCTCAAGCAGGTGGTGAACGCCCCCGGCTACCGGGTGGACGTGGACCGCCTGCGCGCGGCCCAGCTGGGCCTGAACCAGCAGGCCGTGGCCAACGGCCTCCTGGTCTCGCTCTCGGGCAACGGCCAGCTGGCGCCGTCCTACTACCTGGACCCCGTCACGGGCGTGAACTACACCGTGGCGGTCAAGACCCCCCTGTCCCGCATGGCGACCCCGCGGGACCTCATGGCCACGCCCTTCAGCCTCCCGGGGGGCTCGGCCCTGCTGCAGACCACGACGTTCCAGGGCGCCGGGCCCGCCTCGCAGCCGCCCTCGGAGCCCCTGTCCAACTTCGCCTCCCTCAACAGGATCAACGTCGCCAGCGAGATCAACCACTACACCGTGCAGCGCGTGCTGGACGTCATGGCGGGCGTGGAGGGCCGCGACCTGGGCTCCGTGGTGGGCGACATCCGGACCCGGATCCGCGACCTCGGCCCCCTGCCCCCCAACACCCGGATCCGCATCCGCGGCCAATCCGAGGTGATGGTGGAGGCCTTCGTGAACCTGGCGGGGGGCCTGGTCATCGCCATCGCCCTGGTGTACCTCCTGATGGCCGTGCTCTACCAGAGCTGGCTGGACCCCTTCATCATCCTCTTCGCCGTGCCGGGCGCCCTGGTGGGGATCCTCTGGATGCTGGCCTTCACGGGCACCACCCTGAACGTGGAGTCCCTCATGGGCGCCATCATGGCCGTGGGCATCGCCACGTCGAACTCCATCCTCCTGGTGAGCTTCGCCAACGACGTGCGCGTGGCCCATCCGGAGATGACCGCCCTGGAGGCGGCCTTCGCCGCGGGGCGGACCCGGCTGCGCCCGGTGCTCATGACCGCCCTGGCCATGATCCTGGGCATGGTCCCCATGGCGCTGGCCCTGGGCGAGGCCGGCAGCCAGAACGCGCCCCTGGGCCGGGCCGTCATCGGCGGGCTCCTGATGGCCACGGTGGTGACGCTGTTCATCGTGCCGGTGGTCTACAGCCTCTTCCGCAAGAAGCCCCCCACGGCCCACCTCCTGGACGAAAAGTTCCACACCGAGCAGCAAGGAAGTGAAGCATGAGCAACGATCCGACCTTCTCCCGTTTCCGCCTGGGCGGCATCGCCATCCTGCTGGTGAGCGCCTCCGCCATAGCCGTGCTGTGGGGCGTGCAGCGCACCGGTGTTCGCCACGAGGCCCGGCGCCTGCGCTCGGACCAGGAGGCCGGTCCCCGCGTGCGGGTGGCCCTGGCCGGGGGGGACGGCGACGCCCGCACCCTGGAACTGTCCGGAGAGGCCCTGCCCTACCTCTCCACCACCGTCTATTCCAAGGTGGCCGGCTTCCTGCGCGAGATCCGGGTGGACAAGGGCTCCCCGGTGAAGAAGGGCCAGGTGATCGCGGTGATCGAGTCCACCGAGGTGGACAGCGACTTCCAGGCCCTCAAGGCCGACGCCCGGAACAAGCGGAGCTATGCCGGGCGCCTGCGCCAGCTGGGCGCCCAGGGCATCGTCAGCGCCCGGGACCAGGACGACGCGGAGGCCGCGGCCCGCATCGCCGAGGAGAAGCTGGCCAGCCAGGGCGTGCTGCAGGGCTACCGCAACGTCACGGCCCCCTTCGCCGGCGTGGTGACCCAGCGCTTCGCCGACCCCGGCGCCCTCATCCAGAACGCCAGCAACAGCACGTCCTCCCAGCCCCTGGTCTCCCTGGCCCAGGTGGACCACCTGCGGGTGGCATTCTACCTGGACCAGCAGGTGGCCTCCCGGATCCGGGTGGGCCAGGAGCTCACCGTGCGCCCCGCGGACCGCCCCGACCTGGCCCGCGCCGTCAAGGTGGCGCGCTTCTCGGGCGCCCTGGATCCCCGCACCCGCACGCTGCTGGCCGAGGCCGACCTGGACAACCGGGACGGCGCCTTCGTGGCCGGCGGCGCCGTGCGGCTCAGCCTGGGTCTCGCCAGGGAGTCCGGGAGGCTGGAGATCCCTTCCGAAGCCGTGCTCCTGAAGGCGGAACGGACCTACGCGGCCGTGGTGGGCCCGGATTCCCGGGTGGCCCTGCGTCCCGTGGTGCTGGGCGAGGACTCGGGCTCCCGGGTGCGCGTCCTGGCCGGCCTCAAGGCGGGTGAGAAGGTGGTGCTGAACCCTTCCGTCACCCTGGCGGACGGGGACCAGGTGCAGGCGGGGGAACCGGCCGCCCCGAAGTAGCCTCCCCGTCCGGGGCCGGCGCGCTTTCCGCCAGGTTCTGATTGAACCAGGCGTGAACAATCCCATCCAGGGGTTGAAGCCGAAGGGCCAACGAGATGTGGTCCTCCCCCGGAACGATGAGCAGTCGGCTTCCGGCCGGGGCACCCGCACTCAACCGGCGGCTGTGGTCCGGCGGAACCATCGCATCGTCCGCCCCGTGAATGAAAAGGATGGGGCCGTTGACGGCCGCCGCGGCCTTGGGCACATCCACCTCGGCCCAGGTGAATCCGGCCTTCCCGGGTGCCTCCTGGATGGCCTTCCGGATCGTACTCTCCGACGCCCACCAGAGCAGCCGCCTGAAAGGAGGGAAGGCGTGGACCATGGTCCCGATCGCGGATTGGGGGTCCGCAAAGGGCTCGATGGCGACAACCGTGGCGATCCTGGGATCGGCCCCGGCCCACTGGAGCGCCACGCTGGCTCCCAGCGACACCCCGATCACGCCTGTTCTCCCCGCCACCAGCCGGCGCGCGACCAGGGCTTCCAGGACGGACCGCATGTCCTCCACCTCGAAGGCGCCGAAGCCGATCCATTCCCCCGACGACCCTCCATGCCCCCTGAGATCCACCATCACGCATCGAAAACCCTGCTGGGCCAGCGAGAGGGCCCAAGGGAGCATCTGCTCCTTCTGCTGCCGGTACCCGTGCAGAAGGATCACGGTCCCCTTGGGCCGGGCCATGAAGACGTCGGGTTTGTCGAAGGACATCTGGAGGTTGGCTTCGAACGCCTTCTTCGTCTTCTCCACGGAACAGCTGTAGGAAAGATGCCAGTCTCCGGGCTCGACGACCTGCGCATTCAGGAGAACCCCGGGCGTTCGGCTGGGCACCGACACGTCCGTGAAGGCACTGGCCAAGGCGGCCGATTGGAGGGACGGCGCCGATTGAAGATTCGGTGCCCGGACCAACCGCCGGGCCAGGGTGGTATGGGTGCACCCGGTGCCAGCCAGGGCGAGCATCACGAGCAGGAGATGACGGTTCATGACCCCATGCTAGTGTAGGCCGCCAGAAGAACAGGTAACACCTTGTCCCCCCCCCTTCGCCTCGGGTCCAGTTCAGGGCTTGGTATTGACGAGTCGCTTGATGCCCCCGTCCTCGAGGGGCCAGTTATGAAAATTGATCAGCAGGCCCACTTCGAAATTTGCAAAGTGGAGGCAGCTATTCAGTTGGGCGAAGTCGGCCTCCGAAAACTTCGCAATGGCCTTCGCCTCGACGACCACCTTGTGGTCCACCACGATATCCATGATGTAGGCATTCTCGACGCACAATTCCTTGTAGGTGATGTCGAGGTGAACCTCGCGTAGGGCCTCGTGTCCGGCCAACCTGAGTTCATGGGCGAGGCAAGCCTTGTAGGCATTTTCCAGGAGTCCAGGCCCCAGAACTATCTGCACCCTGATGGCAGCGAGGATGATGGCTTCGGTGATATCTCGATGGGGATAGTTGTCGCCCCAATCTTCGCCCCAATGCCGACCCATGACTTCCTCCTTCGGGTCAGGAGTGCGCTCAATCACGCCGGGACGTTCAGGCCAGAATTCTTTCCTCGGTATCCTCGGCCTCCTCGGCGCCTCGGCGATGGGCTTTTCGACGGGTGCTTCGGCGCATGTAATCTTTGCGCCAACTGATACTTGAGAAAGCCATCGCCGAGGCGCCGAGGAGGCCGAGGATACCGAGGAAAAGAAAAAGGCAGGTTCGCCGTCAACCCTTGGCAGAGGCCGTCCGAATGGCCGCGAGGGCCTGCCGTGCTCGTGTCACCTTGGCGAGGATATCGTTCGCGGACGCGGTCCAAACAAATGGTTTCGGAGCGGCATTGTGTCTCGCGATATAGGTGTGGATCGCTGCTTCGAGTTCCGGGACGGATCTGAAAATACCCCTTCGGATGCGGTTCTCCGTGATGTCTCGGAAAAATCGCTCCACCATGTTCAACCACGATGAACTGGTGGGGGTGAAGTGAACGTGGACCCTCGAATGGCCTTTCAACCAGCTTTTGACCGCCGGATGTTTGTGGGTGGCGTAGTTGTCGCAAATGATGTGCAGAGCGAGTCGCTTCGACGTACCCCGCTCAAGCCGCTTGAGGAACTTCAGCCACTCCTCATGGCGATGACGTGGCATCGTGGCCGAGATCACCGTACCATCCAGCGTGTTCATGGCCGCAAAGAGGGTGGTCGTTCCATTGCGCTTGTAGTCGTGCGTCATGGTGCCGCAGCGACCCTTCTTCATCGGTAGGCCAGGCTGAGTCCGGTCCAGGGCCTGAATCTGGCTCTTCTCATCTACGCTCAGCACGATGGCATGCTCCGGAGGGTCCAGATACAGGGCCACGATGTCCACCAACTTCTCTTCGAAATGAGGATCGTTGCTTAACTTGAAACCAACGGTGCGGTGCGGCTTGAGGCCATTCTGACGCCAAATGCGTCCCACCGTGCTCTCGCTCACCCCGGTGGCCTGCGCCATGGAGGCCCGGCTCCAGTGCGTGGCATTGACGGGCTGTTCCTGCGTCGTCTTATGGAGCACCTCTTGCCCCTTCAAAGCAATCACCCAAGACTTCCGGCCTCGACCTGGGCGTTCCCTCTCGAGGCCATCGAAGCCCGCTTCCTCCCATCGCTTGAGGCATTGCCAAGCAGTCCGATGATCACAGCCCAAAGCCTGGCCGATGTCACGAAAGGACTCGCCAGAAGCTCGATGAAGAACAATCTTGGCCCGCAGGACGCTGCGCGCAGGCAAGGTCCGGCTCCGCGCCATTTCCTCAAGGCGTCTGAATTGCTCCACAGTTAGATCAACTCGCCCCACTTGCGCCAAAGTTCTCACCTGCCGCTTGGATGCGACGAGCTGTATTGGCGTTACAGGTATTTCTGGCGGCCTACACTAGCCTGGGACCCGCGTTCGGCACCGGCCGATCGGCCCGGGACCCATCCTTTTCGCAGGCCTTGAAGGACTGCGCTAACCCAGCGCCGCCTTGAGCGCGCCCAGCGCCAGCTCCGCCGAATGGTAGGAGGCGTCGTCGCTGTCGCCCAGGGCCTCCAGGACGTCCTCGACGTCCAGGGCGGCGGCCTCCGCCAGGGTACGGCCTTGTACCAGGTGGGCCACCAGGCTGCCGCAGATGACGAAGGACTCGCAGCCGTCCGTGGTGAAGCTCCCGGCGGCGACCCGGCCGTCCTCCAGCTTCAGCCATAGGTCCATGGCGTGGCCACAGCCGCCCTCCTGGGCCCTCCCATGCCGGTCCGCCCCTTTCATGGGGGAGAAATTGCCGGGGACCAGCCGGAAGCCGATGGAGGAGGGAAGCACCTTGCGCATCCATCAAGTGTGATGGATTTGTTGGGAAAAGCAGCACCAAACGATGGAACGGCCCGTTCCATATTCCTATTTGGGCATTCAGTGCTTTTGTGGGAAAATGCCAAGGCCCGGCACTTTGAAGGCGAGGAAACCATGGACCAGCCCAAGCGCATCGTCATCGTTGGTGGAGTCGCGGGAGGCGCCTCGGCGGCCGTCCGGGCACGCCGGCTGTCCGAGGGAGCGGACATCGTCCTCTTCGAGCGGGGGCCCCACGTCTCCTTCGCCAACTGCGGCCTGCCCTACCACATCGGCGGGGTCATCCCCGAGCGGGGCAAACTCCTGGTCCAGACACCCCAGAGCCTCATGGCCCGGTTCAACCTGGACGTGCGGGTGGACACCGAGGTCCAGTCCATCGACCCCGGGGCCCGCACGGTGACCGTGCGCAACCTGAAGACCGGCAAGGTGCGGGAGCAGCCCTACGACGCCCTGGTCCTGAGCCCCGGCGCCGAGCCGATCCGGCCGCCCCTGCCGGGCATCGGGGACCCGCGGATCCTCTCCCTTCGCAACCTGGACGACATGGACCGCATCCTGGCCGCCATGTCGGGCGCCACCCGGGCCCTGGTGGTGGGCGCGGGGTACATCGGCCTGGAGATGGCCGAGGCGTTCCGGGAGCGGGGCCTGGACGTGGTCATGGTGGAGAGGCTGGACCAGGTCATGGCCATCGCTGACGCCGACATGGTCACGCCTTTGCACGGGGAAATCCGGCGCAACGGCGTGGACCTGCGCCTGGGCACGTCGGTGGAAGGCTTCGAGCCGGGCCCGGACGGCCTGGTGGCGAAGCTCTCCGACGGTTCCGAGGTGGCCTGCGGGCTGGCCGTGCTGGCCATCGGCGTGCGCCCGGAGACCGCCCTGGCCCGCGCCGCCGGGCTGGCCCTGGGCTCCACCGGGGGGATCCTGGTGGACGAATACATGCGAACCAGCGACCCCGCCATCTGGGCCGTGGGCGACGCCGTGGAGGTGAAGGACACCGTCCTGGACGGGCCCGCCCTCATCCCCCTGGCCGGCCCCGCCAACCGCCAGGGCCGCATCGCCGCCGACAACATCCTCGGGCGGCCCAGCGTCTACAAGGGCACCCAGGGCACGGCCATCTGCAAGGTCTTCGGCCTGGCTTTCGCCATCACGGGCCAGTCCGAGAAGGTGCTCCGGCGCAAGGGCGTGGCCCACCACAAGGTCTACATCCACCCCGCCGACCACGCCACCTACTACCCCGGCGCGCAGAGCATGTCCCTCAAACTCCTGTTCGACGCCGAGGGCCACATCCTGGGCGCCCAGGCCGTGGGGGCCGCGGGCGTCGACAAGCGCATCGACGTCATCGCCACCGCCATGCGCGGGGGGCTGACGGTCTACGATCTGGAGGATTCCGAGCTCTGCTACGCGCCGCCCTACGGCAGCGCCAAGGACCCGGTGAACATGGCCGGGTTCGTGGCCGCCAACGTCCTGCGCGGGGACACCGCGCTCTGGGAGCCCGAGGAGCTGGAAACGCTGCGCGGGGACCAGGTGCTGCTGGACGTGCGCACCCTCCAGGAGTTCCAGGCCGGCACCATCCCCGGGGCCGTCCTGGCCCCCGTGGACGAATTGAGGGACCGCCTGGACGACCTGGACAAGGGCAAGGAGCACCTGGTCTTCTGCCAGGTGGGCCTGCGGGGCTACCTCGCCGGGCGGATCCTGTCGCAGCTGGGCTACAAGGTGCGCAACCTCTCCGGCGGCTACCGGCGCTACAAGATGTTCGCGGGCCAGGCCTGACCGTGGAGGACACCCGGCTCCTCCCCAGAATCGTCTGGCCCCTGGCCGCCGCCCTGACCCTCCTGCCCTGGTGCGGGGCCGCCACGGCCCTCCTGGGCGGCGTCATCCTGGCCGTGGGCCTGGGCAACCCCTACCAGGCCCTCTTCAAGCGGTGGACGGGACGGCTCCTGCCGTGGTCCGTCATCGGCCTGGGGGCCGGCATGGACCTGCGGGTCGTCATCCAGGCCGGCATCCACGGCCTGGGCTACACGGTGGTGAGCATCTCCCTCACCCTGGCCCTGGGGCTCTGGCTGGCCCGGCGCATGGGCGTGGCGGGCAACACCGGCCTCCTGGTGAGCGTGGGCACCGCCATCTGCGGCGGCAGCGCCATCGCGGCGGTGGCCCCCGTCATCAACGCCGAGGAGCACGAGACCTCCGTGGCCCTGGGCACGGTCTTCCTGCTCAACGCGGCGGCCCTGGTGATCTTTCCCTTCGTGGGCCACGCCTTCCGCCTCTCCCAGGAGGGCTTCGGCCTCTGGGCGGCCCTGGCCATCCACGACACCAGCTCGGTGGTGGGCGCCGCCCTGTCCTACGGGCGGCAGGCCCTGCAGATCGCCGTCACCGTGAAGCTGGCCCGGGCCCTGTGGATCGTCCCGGTGGCCTTCGGCATCGGCCTGGCCACGAAGCGGGAGCCCGGCGCGGCCAAGGGCAAGCGCCCCTGGTTCATCCTCGGCTTCCTCATCGCGGCCGCCCTGGCCACCTATGTGCCCATCCTCCACGTCCCCGCCCAGTGGGTGGCCAGGGGCGCCAAGCAGGGCCTGGTCCTCACGCTCTTCCTCATCGGGGCCGGACTCACGCCCGCGACCCTGCGCAAGGTAGGGGTGAGGCCCTTCCTGCACGGGCTGCTGCTGTGGGTGATCATCGGCTCGGCGAGCCTGGGGGCGGTGCTTGCCGGGATCCTGAAATAGCTAGACCAGCGAGGCCAGTGCCTCCCGGTGGAAGGGGCTCAGTTCGGAATAGCGCCCCTCCATCACTTTCCTCGCCCAGTCGGGATCGACGATCAGCGCCCGCCCCACGCCCACCAGGTCGAACTCGTCCCGCTCCAGGCGCTCCAGGAGGGTCCCGATGGAGGCCGGCTCGGAGCTCTGGCCCTTGAAGGCCGCCAGGAACTCGCCCGAAAGGCCCACGGAGCCGACGGTGATGGTGGGCCGGCCCGTGAGCTTTTTCGCCCAGCCGGCGAAGTTCAGGTCCGAGCCTTCGAACTCGGGCTCCCAGAAGCGGCGCTGGGAGCAGTGCAGGATGTCGGCGCCCGCGTCCACCAGCGGGGCCAGCCAGCCTTCCAGCTCCGCGGGGGTGCTGGCCATGCGGGCGGTGTAGTCCTGGCCCTTCCACTGGGACAGGCGGAGGATGACCGTGAAGTCCTCGCCCACGGCCTTTCGCACGGCCCGGACGATCTCGGCGGCGAAGCGGGAGCGCTCGGGCAGGGTCGCGCCGCCGTAGCGGTCGGTGCGGCGGTTGGTGGCCTCCCAGAAGAACTCGTCGATGAGGTAGCCGTGGGCGCCGTGCAGCTCCACCGCGTCGAACCCCAGGCGCCTGGCGTCGGCCGCCGCGCTGGCGAAGGCGGCGATGGTGGCGTCGATGTCCTCGTCGCGCATGGGCTCCCCGGCCTCGCGGCCGGGGGCCATGAGGCCCGAGGGGCTGTCGATGCGGCCCGGGCCGCGCGCGCCCTTGGCGCCGGAGACGGCGCCCACGTGCCAGAGCTGGGGCGCCATGACGCCGCCTTCGGCATGCACCGCGTCGATGACCCGCTTCCACCCCGCCAGCTCCGCCTCGCCGTGGAAGCGGGGGGCGTTCGGGTCGTTGAGGGAGGCGCTCCGGGCGACGCCGGTGCCCTCCGAGACGATGAGGCCCACGGAGGCGCGGCGCGCGTAGTAGGCCGCCACCTCCTCCGTGACCACGCCCCCCGGCGAGAAGGACCGGGTCATGGGGGCCATGACGATGCGGTTCTTCAGCTTCAGGGACTTCACTTCGAAGGGGCGGAACAGGGCGCTGGCGGACATGGCGGCGTCTCCTTGTCCTTTCATTCTAGAGCGTCTGGGTGACGGCTTCCGGAGTTACTGCCAGCGCAGCCCGGGCCCAGCTGAACTTGGCCTTCATGACGTCGAAGTCGGGACCGGAGGCGATGAACGCCGCCCGGCCCTTGATGAGGAACCCGGTGCCCGGGCCGTGCTGGCCGGGGACCTTGGAGGAGCCCAGGGTCACCAGCACCTGGTCGTTGAAGGCGACGTTGGCCTCGGTGCGGGTCATGTAGCCGGCGGGGATGAGCAGGCGCCCGTCCTCGGTGGCGCGGACGTAGCTGTTCCACGTATTGACCATGTGGGGGCCGTCCTGGCCCAGGGTGGCGATGGCGACGACGCCGTCCTTCGTGAGCACTTCCAGCAGTTTTTCGGGCATGACCATGTCGGCCTCCTGAGTGGGGGGGTTGATCGTCCAGTCCTGAGGGCTGGCTAGGTTGTTTGGGTCCGGGCCTGCTTGCGGGACTGGAACCAGGTGCCGGTGCCCGCGAGGAATTCGTCGGGAGCCTTCTTTTCGAATTCGCAAATCAGGTCCGCCAGGGTCCTGGATGCCAGGTGGTCCTGGAGGACCTGCTCGGCCTTCAGCATCACCGCGTGGATGCGGCAGGTCCCGGCCGTGGCCCACTCGGGGGCCGTTGCGCCGAACAGGGCGCAGTTGGCGCGGATCTCGCCGCAGGCGAACAGCTTGCGGTCCGGGTCCACGGCCGCGAGGACCTCCATGACGGAGATCCGGTCCGCGGGCCGGGTCAGGGAGAAGCCCCCCGCGATGCCTTCGCGGGCCGCCACCAGGCCGGCCTTCCTGAGCCGGGTGAAGAGCTTGGCCAGGAAACGCTCAGGGACCTTCTGGAAGGTGGCGAGGTCCTTCACCGAGGCCGGCTCCGGCCGGGTGGCCAGGATGAGCAGCGAGTGCAGGGCATACTCGGCGCCGGCGCCATAAAGGGACGAACTCAAACTAACACCTCACGAGGAGTAGTTTCCGACAACGCCGCACCCCCCGTCAACCCATTTCCACAGAACCTGTTTCAGATTCCGAGGCGTTCCTTCAGTTCCGCAAGGTAGCGCCGCGTCACCGGCACCTGCTGGCCGGACCTCGTCCTCAGCACCACCGAGGCCGGGTCCCCCTTCCCCACGACGTCCACGTGGTCCAGGTTCACCAGGAACTGCTTGTGGACCCGGGCCATGCGGGGGACCTTGGCCTCCAGGAGGCTGAGGGTGAGTTCGGTCAGGTACTCCGCCCTGGCCGTCACCAGGTGCACCCCGGTCTCGCTGGAGCGCACGAATTCCACCTCCCCGGCGGCCACGAGCTTCGTGCCCTGGGCGCACACGCAGGGGATGCGCTCGATGGCCGGGCTCTGGAAGACCGGCTTGCGGCCCTCGCCCAGGTAGCGGCGGACCTTCTCCACGGTGCGGGCGAGGCGCTCGGCCTGCACGGGCTTGAGGAGGTAGTCCACGGCGTTCTCCTCGAAGGCCTTGAGGGCGTACTCGTCGTGGGCGGTCACGAAGACCACGCAGGGCATGAGCTCGGGCTCGATCATGGACACCAGCTGGAAGCCGTCCACCTTGGGCATGTGGATGTCCACGAAGAGCACGTCGGGGCGCGTGGCCCGGATGGTGCGCAGGGCCTGGATGGCATTGGGGCAGGCCCCCACCACGGCGATCTCGGGCACCTCCCCCAGCAGGGCCTCCAGCTCCTCGCGGGCGTTCTGCTCGTTGTCCACCACCACGGCGCGCATCATGCGGCACCCGTCTCGGCGGGGACGGCGATGGAGACGCGGGTGAGCCGGTCGGGATCGCAGTGGACGGTGAGCCCCTTGCAGCCCCGCACCAGGGTTCGGACCCGCCTGTCCACGATGCTCATGCCCAGGCCGCCCCCGGGGCCGGCGGCGGCGAAGTTGCCCCCGTCGTCCTCCACGTCGATTCGCACGCAGGCGCCGTCCGCGTAGGCGTGGATGCGCACGGTGCCGGGCTCGAGCATCTCGGCGATGCCGTGCTTGATGGCGTTCTCCACCAGGGGCTGGAGGGTGAAGGTGGGGAGCTTCACGTGGAGCAGCGCCGGGTCCACGTCGACCTCCACGGTGAGCTGGTCCTCGTAGCGGGCCTTCTCGATCTCCAGGTAGGCGTTGACGTGGGCCAGCTCCTCCTGGAGGGTGGAGAGGCCCGAGTTGCGCTTGAGGTTCATGCGGAAGAAGTCCGCCAGGTGGTCCAGGAGGGCCCGGGCCCGCGGGGCGTCCCGGCGCATGATGGCCTGGATCGCGGCCAGGGAGTTGAAGAGGAAGTGCGGGTTGATCTGGGCGTGGGCGAGCTTGAGCTCGGCGAGCACCAGCAGCTCCTTCTGCTCCTGGTAGTGGGCGCGCACCAGCTGGCTGGCCAGGAGGTTGGCGAGACCCTCGCCCAGGGTGCGGTTGATGGTGAGGAAGCGCTTGTGGGCCTTCTCGTAGAGCTTGATGGTGCCGATGACGTCGCGCCCCACCAGGAGCGGCACCACCAGCACCGACCCCAGGGGGCAGTCCTCCTGGATGCTGCAGTGGTAGGGATCCCGCACCCCGTCCAGGAAGACCACCTCGCCGTTGGCGATGGCCTTGCGGGTGGAGTCGGACATGATGGGCGTGCCGGGGCGGTGGTGGTCGGAACCCGGGCCGGTGAAGGCCAGGACGCTCTCGCGGTCCGTGATGGCCACGGACCCCACGCCGGTCTCCTCCTGGATGATGGTGGCCAGGCGCGGGGCCACCTCCGGGCTGAAGCCCTTGGCCAGAAGGTCCAGGGTGCGTTCGGCGATGCGCAGGGTGCGCCGGGTGGAGGCGTTGCCGGCCAGGTCGTAGATGTCCCGGCGGTCCCGCAGGATGCTCATGAACAGGGCCGCCCCGCAGGAGTTGGCCAGGATCATGGGGAGGCCGATGACCTTCACCAGGGCCCAGGCCTCCGCGAAGGGGCGGGCCAGGACCAGGATGACGACCATCTGCAGGACCTCGGCCACCAGCATGGTGAGCCCGGCGGTGACCGGGCTCAGGGCCCGGTCCTGGAAGGCGGACCGGGCGCAGTAGAGGCCCACGAGCCCCCCGATGAGGCCTTCCATGGTGGTGGAGACCCCGCAGGCCACGGCCGTGAAGCCGCCGAAGGTGAAGCGGTGCAGGCCGCTGAGCAGCCCCACCGCGGTGCCCAGGAAGGGCCCGCCGATGAGCCCGGCCAGCACGGGACCGATGGCCCGGGCGTTGGCGATGGCGCCGTGGACCTTGACCCCCATGTAGGTGCCGCCCACCGAGATCAGCGTGAAGAACACGAACAGGGCCGCCTTCTGCCCGAAGCCCAGGGGCTCGGCCTTCCGGAGGCGGTAGGCGGGGGACTTGCAGTAGACGTAGGCCACCAGGAGGAAGAACGACACCACCTGGATGAGGGGGAACAGCAGCTTGAGCACGGGCAGGCTCCGCAGGATTGTCGGTCAGGGCGGAAAAACGACCGGATACCGCCTCGATTTGTCGCCTGGGACCCTTGGCGGGTCCCCGGGCCGGGGAGGCCTCCATTATGGACTCATCCGTCTTCAATTCCATTCCCATAAGGAGGAGCCGATATGAATGCCCTGACCCTCGTGTTCGTTACGCTGTGCATCTTCGCACTGGCGTACCGGTATTACGGGATCTTCCTGGCCACCAAGGTCCTGAACGTGGACGCCGACCGCGTCCCGCCCGCCATCGCCCTGGCCGACGGGCACGACTACCACAAGACGAACAAGTTCGTCCTCTTCGGGCACCACTTCGCGGCCATCGCGGCCGCCGGGCCGCTGCTCGGCCCCGTCCTCGCGGCCCAGTTCGGCTGGCTGCCGGGCACCCTGTGGATCATCATCGGCTGCGTGCTGGGCGGCGCCGTGCACGACATGGTCGTGCTGTTCGCCTCCGTGCGCTACAAGGGCAAGAGCCTGGCCCACATCGCCGAGAACGAGATCGGCCGGCGCGCCGGCACCGTGGCGGGCTTCGCCATCCTCTTCATCCTCATCCTGACCCTGGCCGGCCTCTCCATCGGGGTGGTCAACGCCCTGTTCAACAGCCCCTGGGGCACCTTCACGGTGCTGATGACCATGCCCATCGCCCTCTACATGGGCGTGCACATGTACATCCTGCGCAAGGGCGACGTGCTCGGCGCCAGCATCATCGGCGTCGTGGCCCTGTTCCTCACCCTCCTGGCCGGCCCCTACGTGGCCGCCAATCCCACCCTGGCGCGCTGGCTGACCCTCACCAAGAACCAGCTGGGCATCATCATCCCCGCCTACGGCTTCATCGCCTCGGCCCTGCCCGTGTGGCTCCTGCTCTGCCCCCGGGACTACCTGTCCACCTACCTGAAGCTGGGCGTGATCATCATGCTCGTGGGCGGCATCGCCTGGGTCCACCCGAACCTGGTCAACGCCCCCGTCACCCAGTACATCCACGGCGGCGGCCCCATCATCCCCGGCACCGTCTACCCCTTCATCTTCATCACCATCGCCTGCGGCGCCCTGAGCGGCTTCCACGCCATCATCGGCACCGGCACCACCCCCAAGATGATCGCCAGCGAGAAGGACATCCTGTTCGTGGGCTACGGCGCGATGCTCGTGGAAGGCGTGGTGGCCATCATGGCCCTGATCGCCGCCAGCGTCCTGATGCCCTCCGACTACTTCGCCATCAACGCGGTGCCCAAGGCCTATGCGGCCCTCCACATGACTCCCGTCCACCTGCCGGCCCTGAGCCAGGCGGTGGGCGAACAGCTCCAGGGCCGCCCCGGCGGCGCCGTCTCCCTGGCGGTGGGCATGTCCTACATCTTCTCCTCCATCCCCTTCATGAAGCACCTGGCCGCCTACTGGTACCACTTCGCCATCATGTTCGAGGCGGTCTTCATCCTCACCGCCGTGGACACCGGCACCCGCGTGGGCCGCTACATGCTGCAGGAGATGCTGGGCAAGGTCTGGCCGAAGTTCGACGAGAAGAAGTGGATGCCCGGCATCATCGTCACCAGCCTGCTCTTCACCACCGCCTGGGGCTACCTGGTCTACACCGGCGACATCTCCACCATCTGGCCCCTGTTCGGCATGGCCAACCAGCTCCTGGCCACCTGCGCCCTGATCGTCGGCACGACCATGCTCATCCGCCACGGCAAGGCCCGCTACGCCTGGACCACCGCCGTTCCCGGCCTGTTCATGGTCCCGGTCACCTTCATGGCCGGCGTCCAGAACATCCTCTACAACTACCTGCCCAAGGGCCTCTGGCTCCTGGTGGTGTTCTCCGTCGTGCTGATGGTCCTCATGGCCATCGTGTTCGTGGAGGCCTTCATCAAGTGGTTCCAGCTCCTGAACGTCAAGGACTTCATCAAGGACCGGCACGGCGTGCTGGTGCTGGCGGAGACCGAGGAATAGCGTGAAGCCAGGGGGCCCGGAAGGGCCCCCTGGTGTATCCTGGGTCTCCCATGGAACCGCAACTCACGAGCACCTGGAAGGTCAGCCGCAGGGCCTGGTCCCTCAGCCACGAGATGTACAAGGCCAACCGGCGGAAGTTCAAGCGGAACCTGCGGTGGGCGGTGACGGCGGCGGTGCGCCAGGCGGTCACCCGGCCCTGGTTCGAGTTCCTGGCGACCCCTGGCATGGCACCCTTCGTGCACGCCAACCCGCGCCTGGCCTTCCGGCCCATGAACACCTACATGTCCAAGGCCTGGTCCTGGGAGCGCCGCACCAAGGTGGTCCTGGAGACCTATGAATTCATCAACTCCATGAAGGGCGTCCTGCGGGACGCCATGCTCCGGCCGGAAGGGCGGATCCTGGCGGCCGTGGACCTGGGCAAGGGGCTGGAGGCGCGGTTCCGCCTGGGTTTCGATCCCAAGTTCCGCAAGGAGGGCGAGCTGTGCCTGTTCCTGGAGCTGTCGGCCTTTGAGGGGCCGGTGATGGGCATGGCCCTCTCCCTGGAGCACCTGGCGGGCAGCCGCTGGGTGGCCTACGTGGGCGCCATCCAGGGGCGCCTGGGCGGCGGGGAGGACGTCGTGAAGGTGGCCACCAAGGCCATGCACGGCCTCCGGCCCAAGTTCCTCATGGTGTTCCTGGCCCAGGAGATGGCCCGCGCGCTGCGGGTGGGGCGGCTGCTGGGGGTGGGCAACCGGATCCAGGTGTACCGCGCCAACCCGTTGCGGATCCTGCACGCCTCCAAGGACGTCCGCTTCGACTACGACGCGCTGTGGAAGGAGGCGGAGGGAGAAGCGGCCGAAGAGGGGTGGTTCCAGCTTCCCCTGCGCACCCCGCGGCGGGCTGAGGAGGACTTCCCGTCCAACAAGCGCGCCATGTACCGGAAGCGTTATGCCCTCATGGACGAGCTGAGCCGCCAGATCAAGATCCAGCTGGCCCCCTTCGGAGCCTGAAGATCCCTGCCCGCAAAACCGGCCAAACAGGGCATCATGGTAGGTTCTCAAGGAATAAAGTGACCCCGAAGCCCTCGACCCCCATCCGCGCGGCCGTCCTTTTCGGACTGGCGGGATGCGCGTTGGGGGCCCAGGGGGTCCTGGCGCCCATCGGGATCATCCTCTCCGAGCAGTCCCGCACCGCCTTCAGCGTGCAGGGCGCGGGGGCCCGGGCCCTGGGCCTGGGCGGGGCCTTCATCGGGGTGGCCGACGACGCCACGGCGGTGACCTTCAATCCCGCCGGGCTGGCCCAGATGGTGAAGCCCGAGATGAGCTTCGTGGGCCAGGGCTTCAACCGGCGCGGGGCCTTCCAGGACGCCCAGACCCTCTCCGGCAGGCGCACCCTGGTGGTGGACGACTCCCTGGTCTCCAGCACCCGTTTCGACCCTCTCCTGCTGTCGGGCACCCTCCCGCTGCGGGTGGACGGGAGGACCCTGGCCATCCAGCTCTCCATCCAGCGCCTGATCCCCCTGCGGGAAGGGAATTCCCGGGCCATGCAGGAACGGCCCCAGGACGGGTCGGCCCCCGTTCAGCTGCACCAGAGCATCGACCAGACGGGGCAGATCGACCTCTACTCCTTCGCCACGGCCTACGAGGTGTCCCAGCGGATCCTCCTGGGCTTTTCCGTGAACTACTGGCGGGGCGACTGGAACCTCGGCTCCAGCAGCACCAGCGCGTCGGCCGGCACCACCAGCTTCGTGCACTACACCCAGAGCAACCACATGGAAGGCTCGAACGTCACCCTGGGCCTCCTGTGGCGCTGGGAGACCTGGAGCCTGGGGATCAACCGCAGCACGTCCTTCCACGCGGACTACACCTACAGCGCCTCCTACCTCTCCAGCGCCACGCCCCAGGTCACCGCCCCCCCCTACACCACGGGCCTCCACTGGCCCTCCACCACCGGGGTGGGGCTGGCCTACCGCCCCGCGGACGGCTGGCTCGTGGCCCTGGACCTGGTGCGGACCCCCTGGTCCGAGGCCCGCTACATGAGCGGCCGGGAGAACCTCAACGGCCTCAACTTCTTCGACATGTCCAAGGGGAACCGGACGCCGGACGCCACCCAGTTCCACCTGGGGGTGGAGCGCATCCTCCTGGCCCCCTCGGGCAACGTCATCCCCCTGCGCTTCGGCTATTCCCGGGAACCCCAGCCCGTCACGGACCGCCTCACGGGGCAGCAGCGGGTCATGCAGGGCGTGAGCGCCGGGTCCGGCCTCAAGCGGGGGCGCTTCACCTTCGATGCGGCCTACCGGTACGGATGGGGCAGGCGCCGGGCCTCCCAGTTCCTGGACGCCGACCAGCTCCTCACCAACAGCCACGCCAAGTCCCTGGGCACGGAGAACATCACCGAGCACCGGCTGGACTTCAGCTTCATCGTCCAGTTCGAACGGCGCCCCGTGCAGGACTTCCTGCGCCACCTGTTCGTGGGGGGCTGAGTGCACCCCTGCCTCGTCCTGCCCGCCCTGGTCCTGCTCCAGACCCAGCCCACGTTCTACGCGGCCTGGGAGGACGGCCGGGACGCCGAGGCCGCCCGGCACTTCGAGGCGGCCCTGGCGGCCTATCAGCGGGCGGCCGAACTTCATCCCCGGTCCGCCCGGCAGGTGATCATCTACGGCAACAACGTGCTCCAGGGCTTCTATCCCTACACGCGCATCGCCCGGTGCTGCATCGAGCTGGGCCGGTGGGATGCGGCCGACCAGGCCCTGGCCCAGGCGGAACGCGAAAGCGAACCCAGGGAGGAGCGCCAGGCCCTGGCCGCGCGCGTGCATCGTCCCCGCCCCGCCGAGGTGGCCCCGTCCGCGCCCCCGGCACCCGCCCCCGCGCCCGTGAAGGCCGCCGAACCCGCCCCGGCCCCGCCGCCGGCGGTGGCCGCGCCTCAGCCCGCGCCCCCGCCTGAACCTCCCAGGACGGCGGAGCCGCGCCCCGTGGAGCGCCCCCCGGCATCGGTGCAAGCCCCTCCCGCCCGGCCCGTTCCCGAGCCGCCCAGGGCCCCCGAGATCCAGATCCGCCAGCGCCACGGCGTCTATCCCTGGCTCCTGGGCGGGCTGGCCGCGGCGGTGCTGGGCCTGTGGCTCGCCGGTCGACGCAGGCGGCCGGCCCTTGACGAGGCCTTCCGCCAGCCGGCGCAGGTGGGCCCGTACCACATCGAGCGGCTGCTGGGACGGGGCGGGTTCGCGTCCACCTACCTGGCCCGCAAGGAGGGCGACAAGCGCCCGGTGGCCCTCAAGCTCCTCCACCCCTTCCGCCAGGACGATCCCGAGTTCCTGGGACGTTTCCGGCAGGAGGCGCGCCTGGGCTCGCTCCTGGACCACCCCAACATCGTCCGTCTCCTGGACCAGGGCCCCCGGGACACCACCCCCTGGCTGGTCATGGAGTACGTGGAGGGCCAGCGCCTGGACGTCTACCTCAAGGAGCGCGGGCAGCTGCCGCTCGCCAAGGTCCTGGACCTGGCCCGGCAGGTGGCCTCGGCCATGGCCCACGCCCACGGCCGGGGCGTCACCCACCGGGACCTGAAGCCCGGGAACATCCTGATGCTGGGGGACCAGGTCAAGGTGATGGACTTCGGCATCGCGCGGATCCTGGACTCGGCCACCCTCACCACCACCTACGCCTTCCTGGGCACCCCCTCCTACGCCGCCCCGGAGCTCCAGCTCAAGACCCAGGTGGGTCCGGCCGCGGATCGGTATTCCTTCGGCATCCTGCTTTTCGAACTGATCAGCGGGCAGACCCCCTTCCGGGGCGAGACCCCCTTCGAGATCCTGGACCAGCACCGCAGCGCCGAACTTCCGGACCTGGCCGCCCTGCGCCCCGACGCGCCCCGCCCCCTGGTGGACCTGGTGCGCCGCCTGGCCCGGAAGAATCCTGACGAACGCCCAGGCGATGACGAGGTCTGCGAGATCCTGGATGCCCTGGCCGGGGCGAAAATTTGAAGTTGCGAACAAATCTCTTGACCGGGGCCCGATCAGAGTTAAATTATACATCGAATAAAATTCCGCTTACGGAGCGGAGTTCCTCATCGTTCAGGTAACAGACCTGCAAGTTGGAGGCGCAGATCCTGCCACCCCCGGGTGGTTGGTCCCTGCGCCTATTGTGTATTCACGCGAGCCCGGGATTCCCTCGCCTTCCCGGTTCCAAGCCCCAGGAGATTCCACCATGGCCATCACCACCCTCGATTCCGACTCCAACGGCGCCCTCGCGACCCTGGGCGACCGCATCAAGTCCGTGCGCCGCACCTGGAAGTGGTCCCAGCAGGAGATGGCCGAGGCCCTCCGCGTGGACCAGGCCTCCATCTCCTTCTGGGAACGCGACAAGATCCGGCCTTCCGGTTCGGCCATCGTCGCCCTGGCCTCCCTGTTCCGCACGAGCGTGGACGCCCTGGAAGGCGGCAACGAGTTCAACATTCCCGATTCCCCTTCCCTGCCCGGCTCCACGGACCGCGAATTTCCCCGGAGCGTCTGCCTGCCCATCGGCAGCAAGGAGATGGTCATGGTCGTGGACCTGGCGGACGGTTCCTCCAAGGGCGATCCCGTTTCCGAAGCCATGATGACCCTGGCCATGGGGGTCAAGGCCAACCGGCGGGTGTGGGTCGTCATCGAATAGAGGTCAGAGGGACCGCCGGAACAGGAGGGTTCCGGCGGCCAGCGCAACCGACCCGATCGCGCAGAGGATCAGGAAGTCCGGCAGCGCGACCAGGACCGGGGCGTCCCTGACGATGAGGGAGCGGAACCCGTGGACGGCGTAGGTCATCGGATTGACCCGCGCCAGGAGCCGCAGCCAGCCGGGGAAGGCCTGGACGGGGTAGACCGCCCCGCTGGAGAAGAACAGCAGGGTGTTCAGGAGCCCGGCCAGCACCTTGGGCAGCATCACGTCGTCCACCCGGGCGAACATGGCGATGGAGAGGGTGTTGAAGGCGAAGGCCGTGGCCGCCATGAGCGCCAGGACGGCCAGGATCGTGACGGGGTGCAGGAGGAGATCCAGCCCCGCCAGCAGGGAGCCCAGGGCCGCGAAGAGGCCGCCGCAGATCATGGCCTTGGCCGAACCGGCCAGGACCATCCCGAGGACCAGCTCCAGCCGCGTGATGGGCGTGACCAGGAAGCCCTCATGCACCCCCCGGTTCTTGTCCTCCATCCAGAGCATGACCCCGCCGAACAGGACCGAAAGGAAGATGGCCAGGGTCAGGGTCCCGGGGAACAGGTACTTGATGTAGGCGATGTAGGGGTAGAGCTCGACGCTCTCCAGGGCCAGGGACCCGCTCCCGTGGAGGGGCGCCGGCGGGGCGGCCAGGGCGGCGGTGATCCCGGCGAGCTTTCCCGACAGGGCCGCGCTCACGGCCTGGTCCGAGTTGTCCAGCAGGATCCCCACGTGGGGGTTGTCGCCGTTGAAGACGCGCCGGCTCAGGTCCGCGGGCAGGATGACCGCCGCGTTGAGGCTGCCCGCCTGGATGGCCTCCCGGGCCGCCTTCTCGTCGGCGAACGGCAGGGTGGTGAACATCCCCGTGCCGCTGGACGTGGCGGCCAGGGCCTCCCTGAACCGGAGCGCGTGGGGGCCGTGGTCGCGGTCGACGACCCCGATCCGCGTGCCCGTGATGGGCCCGCCGAAGACGTTGCCCATGATGAGCAGCTGGACCAGCGGGCCCAGCACGACCACGAAGATGAGCACGGGCGCGTGGAAGAACTTGCGCAACTCCCGGCCGGCGATGGCGGCGATGCCGTTCATGGCCGCGCTCCTTTCAGGTCGTGGCCGGCGTAGCGCACGAAGACGTCGTCCAGCGTGGCGCCGTCGCCCACGCTGCGCTTGAGGCTGGCCGGGGTGTCCAGGGCCGCGAGCCGGCCCTGGTCGATGATGGCCACCCGGCCGCAGAGGAAGTCGGCCTCGTCCATGTAGTGGGTGGTGATCAGGAGGGTGATGCCCCGCTCCGCGTTGATGCGCCGGAGGAGCTCCCAGACCCGCACCCGGGACACGGGGTCCAGTCCGGTGGTGGGCTCGTCCATGAAGAACACCTTCGGCTCGTGGATCAGGCCCCGGGCGATCTCCAGCCGCCGGCGCATGCCCCCCGAAAGGGCGCGGGTCATGGCCCCGCGCCACTCCGTGAGCTCGACCGCCTCGAGCAGGTCCCCGATGCGGCGTTCCCGGTCCGCACGGCCGACGCCGTAGAGCTGGGCGTAGACGATCAGGTTCTCCTCCACCGTCAGGTCCAGGTCGCTCGTCATGGCCTGGGGCAGGACCCCGATGCTCCGGCGGACGTCATCGGGCCGTCGGGCCAGGTCGTGCCCGTTGATGCGCACGCGCCCGCTGGTGAGGGGAATGAGCGTGGTCATCATGCGGATCAGGGTGCTCTTGCCCGCGCCGTTGGGCCCCAGCAGGCCGAGTACCTCCCCGGAACCCACCTCGAAGCTGATGCCCTTGACGGCCTCGAAGGCGCCGTAGCGCTTGACGACGTCCTCCACCTGGACGGCCGTCATCGGGGCCTCCCCGGCACGATCACGTCGGCGGACATGCCGGGCACGAAGACGCTGCCCGGGTTGTCGATGCCCAGCTTGAGCCGGACGGCCCGGATGTCCCGCCGGCTGGAGCCCGTGTCGCGCTGGGTGGCGAAGTCCGCCTCCGCGGCCTTCACCAGGATCCGCCCCGTGACCTGGCTCCCGGAGGGCATCCTCACCTCCAGCCGGTCCCCGGCCTTCAGGGCGCCCGCCCGGGTTTCCGGAATCGCCGCCAGGACCCAGGTCTGCCGGAGATCCACCAGCGTCGCGATGGCCCCCCCGGCCGCCAGGATCTCTCCCTGCCGGACGGCAAGGATGCCGATCCTCCCGTCGCTGGGCGCCAGGACGCGGGCGTAGGCCAGGCGGGTTTCAGCCCCGGCCGCCAGCGCCCGGGCCGAGGCCAGCTGGCCCAGGGCGGACCGCACGTTCTCCCGGGCCGCGACGCCCTGGTGGGTGCGGGCCTCGGCGCTGCGCACCGCCGCCTCGGCCTGGGCGACGCCGTTGCGGGCAGCCTGCTCCCTCGCCTCCGCGGCCTCCTGGCCGCGGAGGGCGTCGTCCCGGTCCTGGGCAGAGACGGCGCCCGCCTGGGCCAGGACGAGCATGCGCCGGGCCAGGTCCTGCTGCTTCCGGCCATTGGCCGCCGCCTCTGCGAGGGTCGCCTTCGCCATGTCCAGAGCCGCCTGGGCGCCGGCCAGGCCGTGCCGGGCCTCCCCCGCCGAGCTGGCCGCGGCCTCCCGGGCGGCGTCCACCTGGCTCTCCAGGCTGCTGGCCTGGGCCTGGAAGGACCCCAGGGAGGCCGCCAGCTCCGCCGGGTCCAGGAGGGCGATCACGTCCCCTGCCCTCACGTCCTGGCCTTCTTCGACGAGCAGCTTCGCCACCCTCCCGGCCGTCTGGGAACTGATGAGGATCTGGTTGGCGTCCACGGTGCCCGCCAGCACGAGCGGTGCCGGGGCCACGCGCGAATGGATGGAAACCCCCGCGCCCACCGCCAGGAGGGCAGCGAAGGCGGTCAGGATCCGCCGGGTGGTTCTGGAAAGACTCATGGTGTTCCTCTCAAGGCAGGCTCCCGCCCGCCGGCAAGCCGGGTGGTCGATTCGTTGGGTGTGAAGGTTAGGGCCTCAGGCTCCGGAGAACCCGGTCGAAGACCAGGCGGAGGGTCGGGTCATCCAGCTTCAGGGGGCGGCCCTGGCCGGGTCCCCGGGCCTCCCCCTTGGCCTCAAGCCTCAACAGTTCATAAAGCGGAGCGTAGGCCAGGGACCAGAAGATCCCCTTGGGGAAGTTCGCCTCCCCGGCGGCCCCCATGCCGAAGTCGGACAGCTCCCCGCGGGCGATGGCGGTGGTCACGAAGGTCCCCATCGCCTCGAACAGCGGGATGTTGGGCAGCTCGCCGTAGGTGGCCATGAGGGCGGAGTGGCGCACCTGCTCCAGGAACCGCCAGGCGAGCTGGTGCTCCCGGAAGAACCGGATCCGGTTCCGCCACTGGATCCAGAGCCCCTCCTCGAAGGGGGCCAGGGGGTCGAAGTCCTCCAGGAAGGCGTCCGTCAGGGCCTGGTTCTGCTCCACCCACAGCTGGTACAGCAGGTCCTCCCGGTCCTTGAAGTGGATGTAAAGGGTCGCGGGGGACACGCCGGCGGCCCGGGCCAGCTTCTGCATCGAGAAGCCGTCGATGCCTTCGACGACCAGCATCTCCACCGCCATCCTGCGGATCTTCTCGGCCTTGCCCGGGTCCCTGGGTCGCATCGTCACCTCAGGATCAAAAGTAAACGAACGTTCATTTATGGTCAAGGGGCCCGATTGAATTTTCTGCAATGCCGGGTTGACAGGGTTCAGAACTCTATTATTCTATGGTTGTATAGATAAAGGATGAACCAGTTGACTCTCACCCAGCCCATGATCAGCGACGTCAGCAGGCTCTTCGCCGCCCTGGGCGACGAGTCCCGGCTCCGGATCCTCAAGGTCCTCGTGGATGCCGGCCAGCCCATGTCCCAGGGCGCGGTGGCCGAGGCGGCGGGCCTTTCCCAGGCCAACGCCAGCAAGCACCTCATCCACCTCGCCCGGGTCGGGCTCGTGAACCGGGAGCCCAGCGGCAACCTCGTGCTCTTCACTCCCGTCTCCCCCCTCGTTCCCGACGTCTGCGACCTGATGTGCGCCCACGTGGCCGCGCGCGTCAAGGCCGCCTATTCCTCCATCTCCTAGGAGTCCCGTTCCATGTTTGCACTCGCGAAACGGCTCGTTCCGTCCCTGGTGGCCCTGGCGGCGACCGCCCAGCAGCCCCTCACCATCCAGGACGCCATCCGCAAGGCCTGGACGGGCCAGGCCGGCCTCCAGGCCGGCGAAGCCCTGGTGGACCGCGCCCGCGGGGAGGCCGAGGCCCTGCGCGCGCTCAACCTCCCCACCGTCAGCCTCGGCGCGGGCCTCACGCGCACCACCGAGCCCATGATGGTCTTCGGCATGCACCTCAACCAGGCCCGCATCGCCCAAACGGATTTCATCCCCGACCGCCTCAACCACCCCGACGCCGCCACCGGTTTTGGCGCCACCCTGACCGTCACCCAGCCCCTCTATGCCGGCGGGCGCCTGGACGCGGCCGCCCGGGCCGGCGCCGCCATGGCAGGCAGCGAGGCGGCCTCCCAGTCCCACCGCCGCCAGCAGGTGGCCTTCGCGGTGGCCCAGGCCTACTTCGGCGCCCAGGTGGCCGAGCAGGGCCTGCGCTACGCCGAGGACACCCTCAGGCAGGCCCAGGAGACCGAACGGTTCGTGTCCGCCCGGGTGGACCAGGGCCTGATGCTCCGTTCCGAAGGGGACCGCACCCGCGCCTTCCGCGCCCAGAGCGAGGCCGGCGTCGCCGAGGCCCGCAACCGGGTGGCCTCGGCCCGCTCCGGCCTGGCCCTGCTCATGGGCGGGGAGGCCGCGGGCCCCCTGGCCACCGCCGTGGACGCGCCCCTTCCGGCCCTGCCCGCGGCTCCCGGCCGCCGGGGCGACCTGGAGGCCCTGAAGCTCCAGGGGCAGGCCGCCCGCGAAGGCGTGGCCGCCGCCCGCGGCAGCCTGAAACCCGAAGTGGGCCTCAGCCTCGCGGCCGGCACGGCCCGCTACGCCGTGGGCGAAGGGGGGAACTGGACCACCGCCTCCCTGGGGGCGAAGTGGACCTTCTCCTTCTCCGACACGAAGCGGGTGTCTTCCGCCAGGGCCCAGGCCCGGGCCGCGGAGCTGGGCCTGAAGTGGCAGGAGCAGCAGGCCTCGCGCGAAACGGACGAGGCCCGGCGCTTCCTGGAAACGGCCCAGGCGAAGATCGCCTTCGCCAAGGTGGCGGTGGAGGCCTCGGAAAGCGCGAGGACCATCCGCATCGCCCGGCACCGCGAGGGGCTCGTGCCCCTGGTGGAGGTGCTGGACGCGGAGGCCGGGCTCTCCGGCGCCCGCACCCTCCTCCTGAACAGTGAACTGGAATGGCGCCTGGGCGGAGCCCAGCTCGCCCTGGCCCTCGGACAACCCATTGAAGGCGTCACGGAGTAGATGATGAAACGCACCCTGATCCTGCCCATCACCGCCCTGCTGGCGGGCCTCGCCTGCGGCAAGCACGAGGCCCCCCAGGCCCCCCCCATGCCCGCGGCCAAGGTGCGCCTGGCCGCGGTGGACCCCGCCGGCGACGCCGGCTGGATCGCCGCGACCCTGACCGCGACCCGCCGGGCCACCCTTTCCACCCGCATGGCGGCCTCGGTCACCCGGGTCTTCGCCAACGAAGGCCAGCACGTGGCCGAAGGCGCCCTCCTGGTGAGCCTCTCCGACGGGGACCTCCAGGGCGGGCTCAAGGCGGCCGAGACCGCCGTGGCCGCCGCCCAGGCCCACCACCGCCGGATCGAGGCCCTCTCGAAGATCAACGCCTCCACCCCCAGCGAGCTGGAGATGGCCGCCACGAACCTGGCCCAGGCCCAGGCCGGCCTCGCGGGCGTGAAGGCCAACCTCGCCTACACCCAGATCCGCGCGCCCTTCGCGGGCATCGTCCAGAGCCGCATGGTCAACGAGGGCGCCTTCGTGGGCCCCGGCCAGCCCCTGGTGGAGCTCGAGGGCCAGGGCGCCCTGGAGCTGGAGGGCACCGTGTCCGAACAGGAGGCCAGGAGCCTGCGCATCGGCCTGAAGGTGCCCTTCGAGGCCGACGGCAAGCCCGGCACGGCCGAGATCACGGCCCTGTCCACCGGCGGGGACCCCGTGTCCCACCGGGGCACGATCCGGGCCCGCATCCTGGGCGCCACCGGATTCCGGTCCGGCGCCTTCGCCCGCATCAAGTCGCCGGGCGCGGCTCCCGAAGGGCTCTCGGTCCCCAGGTCCGCCCTGGTGGTCCGCGGCGAGCTCTCCGGGGTCTTCGTGGCCCGGGACGGCAAGGCCGAGCTGCGCTGGCTCTCCCTGGGCGATGCGCGGGGCGCCGCGGTGCCGGTGCGCGCGGGCCTGAAGGCCGGTGAGCAGGTCATCGACAATCCCGGCACCCTCGTGGACGGCCAGCCCGTCGAGGTGTCCAAATGACCGACGCTCCCAAGCTGGGCCTCGCCGGCAGGATGGCCAAGGGCTTCCTGCGCAGCAAGCTCACCCCCCTCATCGTCCTCGCCTCGCTCATGCTGGGCGTCATGGCCGTGGTCCTCACGCCCCGCGAGGAGGAGCCGCAGATCATCGTCCCCATGGTGGACCTCTACGTCCCCTTCCCCGGGGCCAGCCCCCGCGAGGTGGAGGCCCAGGTCACCACGCCGCTCGAGAAGCGCCTCTGGGGCATCCCGGGCGTCGAGTACCTCTACGGCACGAGCCGGCCCGGCATGGCCCTGGTCACCGTGCGCTTCAAGGTCAACGAGCCCCAGGAGCCCAGCCTGGTGAAGGTCCACCAGGAGCTGGCCGCCCACCCCGAGATCTTCCCCGCCGGGGCCATGAAGCCCATCGTGCGCCTGCAGACCATCGACGACGTGCCCTTCCTCACCCTCACCCTGCACGGCGAGGGGCAGACCCCGGGCCAGCTCAGGCGCATGGGCGAGGTGCTGGCCCGCGAGCTCTCCACCGTGCCCGACACGGCCCAGGCCCGGGTCATCGGCGGGGCGCGGCGCATGGTTCGCATCGAGCCCGACCCCGACAAGCTTCGGGCCCTGGGCATGTCCCTGGCCGAGCTGCAGCCCGCGCTCCAGAGCGCCGAGGCCCAGCTGCCGGCGGGCGCCCTGGTGGACCACAACCGCCGCACCACCCTCGAGGCCACCGGCTTCGTCCTGGAGGCCCGGGAGCTGAACCGCCTGGTGGTGGGCGTGCGCAACCAGAAGCCCGTCTACCTCGCCGACGTTGCCGCGGTCTCAGACGGACCCGACCCCGAACCTCCGGTCGTGCTCTACGGCGCCAAGGGAAGCCTCGAGAACGCCGTCACCGTCGCCCTCTCCAAGCGCGCCGGCTCCAACGCCACGGCGCTGTCCCGCCTGGCCCTGGACAAGGTCGAGGCCCTGCGCGGCTCCGTCCTCCCCCGGTCCCTCAAGGTGGACGTCACCCGCGACTACGGCGAGACCGCCGGCGACAAGTCCAACGAGCTCATCGAGCACCTCCTCATCGCCACCCTGTCGGTCATCGCGCTGATACTTCTCGCCATGGGCTGGCGGTCGGCGGTGGTGGTGGGCGTGGCGGTGCCGGTGACCCTCGCCCTCACGCTGCTCCTCACCTACCTCCTGGGCTATACGCTCAACCGGGTGACGCTCTTCGCCCTCATCTTCTCCATCGGCATCCTGGTGGACGACGCCATCGTGGTGGTGGAGAACATCCACCGGCACATGCACCTGCCCGGCCCGCGCAAGTCCTTCGCCACCACCGTGGTGGAGGCCGTGGACGAGGTGGGCAACCCCACGATCCTGGCCACCTTCGCCGTCATCGCCGCCATCCTGCCCATGGCCTTCGTGCGGGGCCTCATGGGGCCCTACATGCGCCCGATCCCCATCGGCGCCAGCCTGGCCATGATCTTCAGCCTGGCCATCGCCTTCGTCATCAGCCCCTGGGCCGCCCTCAAGATCTTCCGCAAGGAGGCCCACCTGCCCGAGGTGGACGAGACCGGCCTGCACCCGGCCACCGACGAGAACGAGCCTCCCGAACCCGACCACGACCACAACATCGCCCCCGAGGACCTCAGCACGCGCATCTACCGCAAGGTGATGCGGGCCCTCCTCACCAGCGGCAAGGTGCGCCTGGGCTTCCTGGTTGCGGTTCTCGCCATGCTGGGCGGCGCAGGGGCCCTGGTGGGCACCGGCGTGGTCAAGGTCAAGATGCTGCCCTTCGACAACAAGTCCGAGTTCATGGTCCAGCTGGACCTCCCCGCGGGCACCCCCCGCGAGGATTCCCTGGCCCTGGGCCAGCAGCTGGCCAGGAGGCTCATGCAGGAGCCCGTCGTCAAGGACGTGCAGGTCTACGCCCAGGAGGCCGCGCCCTACACCTTCGTGGGCATGGTGCGCCACAGCTTCCTGCGCCAGGACGCGAGCCAGGTGGACATCCAGGTGAACCTGGTCGCCAAGGGCGACCGCAAGGAGCAGAGCCACGCCATCGCCACCCGGCTGCGGCCCGAGCTGGAGAAGTACACCGTTCCCGCCGGCGCCCGCATGAAGGTCGTCGAGATCCCCCCCGGGCCTCCGGTGCTGGACACCGTGGTGGCCGAGATCTACGGCCCCACCCCCGCCGAGCGCGCCCGGTACGGCGGCGAGGTCCTCAAGGCCTTCCGGTCCGTGGACGGCGTGGTGGACGTGGACTCGACCCTCAATCCCACCGATCCCAAGATCAGCCTCGTGCTGGACCGGGAGAAGGCCGCCCTCCACGGCGTGGCGCCCGCCCACGTGATCCAGACCCTCTCCATGGCCGGCCAGGGCTTCCCCGCCGGGAGCTTCCACGTGCTCGACGGCTCCTCCCAGGTGCCGGTGGTGGTCCAGCTGGCCTCCTCCCGCCGGCGAGACCTGCGCGACCTGCTCCAGCTCGCGGTGCCCGGCGCCAAGGGCATGGTGCCCCTCTCGCAGCTGGTCACGGTCCAGGAGGGCCTCGAGGAGGCCGACATCTTCCACAAGAACCTCATGCCGGTCTCCTACGTCTTCGGGGACCTGGCCGGGAGGATCGAGAGCCCCGTCTACGCGCTGGCCGCCCTCGGGAAGAAGATCGACGCCATCCCCGGCACCCAGGGCCGCCCCGTGGCGCGCCTGGGCCTCTCCCACCCCGCCGCGACCGAGGACCTGGTCATGAAGTGGGACGGGGAGTGGCACATCACGCTCGAGGTATTCCGGGACCTGGGGCTGGCCTTCGCCGCGGTGCTGGTGCTGATCTTCGTTCTGGTGGTGGGCTGGTTCGAGAGCTTCACCATCCCCTTCGTGATCCTGGTGCCCATCCCGCTCTCGCTCATCGGCATCATCCCGGCCCACGGGATGCTGGGGGCCTTTTTCACGGCCACCAGCATGATCGGCTTCATCGCCGGCGCCGGCATCATCGTGCGCAACTCCATCATCCTGGTGGACTTCATCGAGCTGAAGCTGTCCGAGGGCATGGCGCTGGAAAGCGCCGTGGAAGAGGCAGGCGTGGTGAGGTTCCGCCCCATGCTCCTCACCGCGGCGGCCGTGATGGTGGGCTCCTCGGTGATGCTGGCCGACCCCATCTTCCAGGGCCTGGCCATCAGCCTCATGTCCGGCGAAGTGGCCGCCACGCTCCTGTCCCGCCTCGCCGTGCCCGTGCTCTATTACCTCGTCGCCCGCCGGGGCCGCGCAGCGGAACTCCAGCGGAAGGCATCCAACGTGCAGGAGCTGTCTTGAAACACCTCGTCCCCGTCCTCGCCGCCGCCGCCTTCCTGGGCTGCGGATTCCTCCCCAAGGCCGCCTCCAAGGAGCCCGCCGTGTCCAACGTCGTCACCCTCACCGCCTCCGCCTTCCCCGCCGTCAAGGCCCAGGGCAAGCCGGTCCTCATCGATTTCTGGGCCCCCTGGTGCGGCCCCTGCCGCACCCAGGGTCCCATCGTGGACCAGGTCGCCAACCAGATGGGAGATCGGGCCATCGTCGCCAAGCTCAACGTGGACGACGAGCGGAACCTCGCATCGCAGTTCGCGGTCCAGGCCATCCCCACCCTCGTCGTCCTGAAGGACGGCAACGTCGTGCAGCGCTTCGTGGGCGTGCAGAGCGCCGACGTCCTCAAGAACGCCCTCGAATCCGCCAACTAGGGAGACCCCATGAACGTCGACCGCATCGTCCACATCTTCGCCGGAAGCATGATCATGATCAGCCTGGCCCTGGGCCACTGGGTGAGCCCCTGGTGGTTCCTGCTCACCCTCTTCGTGGGCGTCAACCTCTTCCAGAGCGGCATCACCAACTGGTGCCTGATGTCGCGCATCCTGGCCAAGGCGGGCGTGCCCACCCAGGGAAGCTGCGGCCTCTGATGCTGACCCTCCTCCTCGCCAAGCGCCTGGCCCTGGGAATCCTCATCGGAGGCGGCCTGGGCCTGGGATACTGGAAGCTCATCGGGTGCTCCACCGGCACCTGCCCCCTCACCGCCACCCCCCTGCGGGCCATGCTCTACGGTGCCGTCATGGGCACCATCTGGGCCCTGGGCGGCTCCTCCCGGTCCTGACGCCATGCCCCAGCTTTCCCACGCCGAGTTCACCCTCCTGGCCGCGCTCCTCGTGGGCCTGGCCTGGTTCCTCCTCCTGCGCAACCGCAACCGCCAGCCGCCGCTCACCCAGCAGCAGGTGGCCGAACTGCGCAGGCGGGGGGCCCTGATCCTGGACGTGCGCTCCGTGGGGGAGTTCTCCCAGGGCCACGCCAAGGGCGCCCGGAACATTCCCCTGCCCCTCCTCAAGGACCGCCTGGGGGACCTGGACCGGAAGAAGCCCATCCTCGCCTGCTGCGCCTCCGGCGCCCGCAGCGCCTCGGCCTGCCGGATCCTCCTGAAGGCGGGCTTCCAGGACGTGCACAACGTCGGCTCCTGGACCGCCCTGAAGCCCTGAAAAACAAGGCCCTTCGCCTGGACAGGCCGGGATCCCGACAGTATGCTTGTATGCGTAAACTGGAGATTGAATGGACCATCCCCCCTTGAGCGACCCCATGATCGAGGAAGTGAGCCGTCTCTTCCTGGCCCTGGGGGATCCGTCCCGGCTCAAGATCCTCCGGTGCCTCCTGGAAGCCAAGGACCCCATGAGCCAGGGCGCCATCGCCGAGGCCACGTCCCTTTCCCAGGCCAACGCCAGCAAGCACCTCGCGTTCCTGGTGCGGGTGGGCCTGGCGAACCGGGAGCCGCAGGGGAACGTGGTGTTCTTCACGCCGGTGATGCCCCTGGTGGGGGACGTGTGCGACCTGGTGTGCGGGCATGTGGCGGAGCGGGTGAAGGCCGCGTACCACGCGCTGGGCTGAGGCGTTTCTTATTCAGGAACCAAGGGCGGCCTGGTGACATGGGATTCCTCAAACAGGGGCGGCATGGATTGTGCCCGCCTCATCCGAGGAGAACCAAGATGTACGCTGGAATCAGCCTCCATAAACGAAGTGACGCCGAATTGGGAGCCGTTCACGGCGGAATGTTCGCAAGTTCCATGGGATACGGCAGGCCGCTGGCATCTCCGGCCTGCCCTCCCACGTTCACCTCGCGTGGCCTGGGGACAGCAATGGGTCAGGGAGCCATTGGCGGGGCCGCGAAGGGAGCCCTATCTGGAGGTCCCGGAGTCCTTGGTGGTGCTGTCAGTGGAGGCCTTGCGCCCGGAATCGGCTACAGCGCCACCCATCACGGAGGAATGGCTTCCATGCCTTCTTCGAACATCAATTCCTGGATGGTTCAGGGCCGCTGGAATTCCCACCCGCAGTCCATGTGATGACAAATCCGAATCACCTCCATGGCCTCATTTGGGCACTGGTTGGTGTTGCTGCAGCATCCATGTTCCTGCCCCGACCCACCTGCCCGCGTTGCGGGAGAAGGAAACCTGTCCTGCAAGGATTCCGCAGCTTCCGGAACTGGATCATGGGAAGATGGCATTGCCCGAACTGCAATGCACTCATCTCCCACAGAGGCCGCATCCTCCCATGAGGGGCGGAAGGCGCCGCGGTGTCAACGGGAGGCGCTTTCCGGCAGGAACCGCCCCAGGTCCCCCACCGTCAGCCGGGTAAGTTCCGAAGTCATCCGCTCCCGCACCTCCCGGCAGCAGGTCCATGCGGCGCAGTCCACCCGGCCCGTGCATTCGCCGATGCCCAGGAGGCAGGAGCTCCGCCATTCCGGTCCGTCCAGCACATCCACCACCTCGGCCAGGTGGATCTCGCCGGCGGGGCGCGTCAGCCGGAACCCGCCGTTGCGTCCGCGAACGGACTGCACCAGGCCGGCCTTCTGGAGGACCTGGAGCACCTTGCCCAGGAAGGGACGGGGCGCGCCGGTGCGGGCGGAGAGGTCCCCTACCAGCCGCAGGTCCCCCGGCGGTCCCTCCAGGAGAGCCATGGACCGGAAGGCGTAGTTCACCGAATGGGAGAAGGAATGCATGGGGTCACCCGAGGAGATCGGCGCAGAGATCCGTCGCGCCGGCGAGGACCTCTCCGACCGCTGCGTAGAAGGGGTGAACGCCGGGCCTGCCCAGTTCCAGGGCGACGCTGCCCGCAAGGGGCTGGAGGTGGCAGGTGAAGAGGCGGCCCGTGGGCAGCTCCGGCTCCTCGGCCCGGCGCAGGAGGTGGCCCAGGAGGAGGAGCAGCACGCCCAGGTGGTCCGGCGGGACGCCGGGGTCGGGGTGGATGCCGGCGGCCTCGAAGATGCCGTCCAGTTCCAGGAGCACGCCCTCGTCCCGCAGCTGCCCGGTCCTGACCGCCGAGAGCTCCAGGCGGATGCCCCGCCCCGCCAGGAAGAGCCCGGCGTAGGCGACGTCCAGCTCGCCGGAAGGAGCCGCGGCCAGGGCCTCCAGCCCCCGGCGCAATCCGGGCGGCGCCCAGGGCGCTCCGGCGAAAGCCGCCCAGTCCGCGGTGGCGCCGGGAACCAGGAAGACCTCGCCCAGCGTCTCCAGGAGGTCGGGGAAGGCCGTCACTTGAACCCGCTGGCCTGGCCGGCGAAGACGAAGACGTAGCGCAGGACGTAGCCGCCGAAGATCACCAGCCCCGCGGCCGTCATGGCCAGGCGGTGCGTGATGTGCAGGGTCCCCTTGCCGAGGAGCACAGGCTTGAACTCCCACAGCTCGATGGCCAGGGGCAGCAGGAGGCCCGCGCCCATGAAGAGCACCCAGAAGACGAAGGTGAAGGGGCCGCCGAGGACGAGGGCGAGGGCCTCGCGAACGGCCAGCACCGAGAGCTCTCCGTGGATCAGGTACGGCACGACAATGAAAAACTCCAGCAGGATCAGGCAGATATCAAGGGTGTACAGGAACCGGAACTCGGCGACATCCTTGGGGCCCTTCTGCACCACCCGCGCCAGGATCAGAACGGCGGTGCCGGTGCTCAGGGCGCTGAAGAGGAAGAGCTGGGCCACGAGGTTGGTGTTCCAGAAGGGCCGGGCCTGCACCGCGCCCAGCAGGACGCCCGTGTAGATGCCGACGCCGATGGCGAAGGGGAAGCCCAGCATGGCCAGGCGCCGCTTCCATGCGCCCAGGTCGCGGTTGAGGGCCAGGAGCCGGGGCCGCCAGGGGGTCTTCGCCGGGATGCGCGCGAAGAGCCGGTTGCGCTCGTCCTCCGTGAGCCAGGCGAAGAGGTTCACCAGGGTGATGCCGGTGAAGACCAGAAGCAGCCAGGACCCGATGGACATGGGCGACTCCCACCGGAAGGTCACGAAGAGCTTCCAGAAGCGCCACCACTTCCCCAGGTCGAAGACCAGCAGGAAGGACCCCAGGGCCACGGGCCAGGGCGCCAGGAGGGCCCCGATCCGGGCGATGCGCGTGTAGGCGGGGACGCCGTCCACCTGCAGCCAGGTGCAGAAGGCGGACACGAAGAAGATCCCCGCGGAGAGGCCGCCGAGGAACAGGTAGTTGACGATGAGGAATTCCCAGACAGGTTCATGCATGGTTGGCTCCTACAGGAGGTAGTACAGCTGGGGGCCGTTGCCCGTCTGGGGTTTGAGGACGCGGTACCGCCGGCTCTCCAGCAGCGCGTGCAGCGCGCTCCCGGAGTCGTTGAGGTCGCCGAAGGTGCGGACCTTGCTGGGGCAGGTCTCCACGCAGGCGGGGAGCTCGCCCCGGTCCACCCGGTGGGAGCAGAAGGTGCACTTGTCCACCACCTTCGTCTCCTCGTTGAAGAACCGCGCGTCGAAGGGGCAGGCGATCATGCAGTACTTGCAGCCGATGCAGTCGGCCTCCCGCACCTGCACGATGCCGTCCTCGCGCTGGAAGCTGGCCCCGGTGGGGCAGACCCGCACACAGCTGGGGTTGTCGCAGTGGTGGCACTGCTCGGGGTCGAAGGAGGACCGCAGCCGGGGGTAGGCGCCGCCGTGCTCGGCGTTGATGCGGTTGCGGAAGACGCCCAGGGGGACGTCGTTCTCGGCCTTGCAGGCGACGATGCAGGCCTTGCAGTCGATGCATTTCCTGGAGTCCAGGACCATCGCGTAGCGCTTGACGGGATTCTTGGCCATGATCACACCTTCACCACGTTGACGAACGTCTCGTGCATGGCGGCGTTGCCGCTCACCTTGTCCCAGGCGGTCTCCAGCAGCACGGCGTCGGCCGCGCCCACGTTGTGCACCAGCTTGAGCCAGGGGGACCTCTTCCCGAACCCGTGGAGCATGAACACGCAGTCCGGGCGGATCTCCTCGGTGGCCCGGGCCTTGATGCGCACGGTGCCGGCGGTGCTGGTCACCTGGACCAGGTCCCCGGTGCGGATTCCCAGGCGGGTGGCCTGGTCCTGGTTGATCCAGAGGTCGTTCTCGGGGACCTGCTCGTGGAGCCACGGCAGGCCGGCCAGGGCGGCGTGGGTGATCGTCGCCTTGCGGCCCAGGATCATGCGGAACTTCCCGGAGGGGGGCTGGGCGGGGGAGGCGTAGACCGGCAGGGGGTCGTGGCCCGCTTCCGCCAGCCGCTCCGAGAAGATCTCGATCTTCCCGCTCTTGGTGACGAAGCGGTAGGCGGCGTTCCGGGTCGTGCCGTACTTGGGCTCGCTGAAGGCCACCACGCCGTGCTTCTTCATGTACTCGAGGCCGTTCTCCACGGGGAGTTCCTTGGCCTCGGCCTCGATCCACTGGTCGATGGTGTAGTCGAAGTAGTCCGCGAGCCCCAGGCGCCTGGCGAGGCCCTGGGCGATGTCCAGCATGGGCAACGTGTCGTGGATCGGCTTGATGACCTGCTGGCGCAGCACGGCGGCGGGCCAGATGCCGGGCATCACCTCGATGGGATCGGTGCGCTCCAGGTAGTGGCTCTCGGGGAAGACCACGTCGGCGTACCAGGCGGTGTCGCTCATGGCGATGTCCACCACGCCGATGAAGTCCATGCCCTCCATCATCTTCAGCGTCTTCCCCTGGTCCGGCACGGCGTTGAGCGGGTCCTGCTTGTAGATCATCCAGGCCTTCACCGGGTAGGGCGCGCCCTTGAGGACGTTCTCCCGGGTCTGGAGGTAGACGCCGTCCTTCGCGGAGGCCAGGGGGAAGTTCTTCTCCACCTCGTCCACTCGGCCGGCCTTGGGATCGTCCCAGGGCAGGAACATGAACTCGCCCTTGGCGACCTTCCGGTTGGGCACCATGCCCCCTTCCCGGTCCCAGTTGCCCACGATGGTGTTGAGGATGGCCTGGGCGCGCCGCATCTGGAAATCGTTCTGGTACCAGCTGGAGCGGCGCCCCGCGTAGAACACGGCCCGGTGGCCGGCGTCGGCGAACTCCCGGGCGATGCGGGTGATCTCCCGGGCGGGGATGCCGGTCTCGGCCTCGGCGAATTCGGGCGTGTAGGGCAACACGTGCTCCACCAGCCGGTCGAAGCCCAGGGTCCACTGGTCCAGGAAGGCCTTGTCGCAGCGGTCCTCGCGGATGATCACGTGGATCATGGCCAGGATGAAGGCCATGTCGGTGCCGGGCTTGATGGGGTACCACTCGTCGGCCTTGGAGGCGGTGACGGTGAAGCGCGGGTCGAGGTAGACGAACTTCGCCTTGCGCTCCATGACGCCGCCGATGAGGTCCATGGTGTCGGGGGTGATGATGCTCTCGAAGCGGTTGGCCCCGGCCATGATCACGTACTTGGCGTTCTGCAGGTCGAAGCTGGGCACCGTCCCGAAGGTCATGGAGTAGGCCAGGTTCACCGAGGCCAGGCAGAGCGAGGGGTGCCGCAGGATGTTGGGGCTGCCGAAAGCCAGGCCCAGGTTTTTGAAGAACACTTCCTGGAAGCCCTCGGTGCTTGACCAGAGGGTCCCCTCGGGGCCGTGCTTCGCCTTGGTCTCGGCGAGCTTTTTCGCTGCGAAGTCGAAGGCCTCGTCCCAGGACACGGGCTTCCACTTGCCTTCGCCCCGCGCTCCGGCGCGGATCAGGGGCTGCTTGAGCCTGTCGGGGTCGTACACCTGCTGGATGGCCGCGTTGCCCCTCGCGCAGAGCATGTTGCGGGACTTGGGGTTCTCGGGATTGGGGTTCAGCTTGTGGATGCGGCCCTTGCGGACGGAGGCCAGGACCGAGCACTTGTTGGGGCACAGCTCGCAGGTGGTCGGGATCCCCAGGGGGACCGGGGGTTCCGCGGCGCGCCTGCCCTTCCCGAAGAATTTCGGGCAGGCGATGCTGGTGGCGGCGAAACCGCCGGCGCCGACGATCTGCAGGAACAGACGGCGATCCATGGGAGCTCCTCAGGGAATGCCTTTCCCGGCGATCCTCGAAGGAGGATCGCCGGGAGGAAGATCAGAACTTCACTTCAAGGGAGACGTAGGTGTTCTTGATGCCCGAAGGCGCCGCGTACTGGAGCATCGGGTTGTTGTTCAGGTCGTACGCGTTCTCCCAGGTGCCGGACATGGGGGCGGGGGCGATGTGCCAGCCGCTGAAGGCATGGGTGTACTTGTAGTCCAGGTAGCCCACGCGCAGGGCCACGTTCTTCACGAATTCCCAGTGGACGTAGGCCTCGATCACGTCGCCGCGGGTGGAGAGCTTCTCCGTGGCCTCGCCGGTGGCGGGGCTGTAGGTGAACCATTTGGGCGAGCCGTGGTTGAACTCCAGGCCGAAGCCCAGGTTGTCCTTCACGTCCCAGCGGGCGCCCACGTAGTAGGCGGTGGCGGTCTGGCTCTTGTTCGCGTCGCCCAGGAGGCCGCCGAAGCCGGTGAGCTGGTAGTTGGCGCCGCCCATGGCCGCGGGCATGTCCCAGTAGGCGCCGTACTGGCTGGTCCTGCCGTTGGGGTTGCTCTTGATGCTGCCGAAGCTGGCGAAGTAGGTGAAGCTGTCGCCGATCTTGTGCTTCCAGGTGGCGGTGACCTGGTCCATGTCGCCCAGGTTGTTGGTGGCCGTCACGTACTGGATGCTGGGCATGCCGCCCATGCCGGGCTGGGCGGGCACCGGGAAGTTGTTGAGCTCGCCGAAGGGGATGTCCGTCATGTTCCCGAACCGGTTGAAGCCCAGGTAGAAGTTCGCGCTGTGCACGGTGCCCAGGCCCTCGAAGAGGAGGGGGATGTCGAGCATCGCGCCCAGGACGGTGCTGTCCTTGAGGTTGCCGATCCGGTTGACCTGCATCGCGGCGCCCGCGGGGTTGGCCATGGTCGCGTTGGTGAAATTGAAGCCCACGGGGGCGTAGGTGGACTTCACCAGCCCGCCGCCGCCGAAGCCGCTCTCGTAGCCCACGCCGTAGCACAGGCCCAGGAGGGAGTGCTCGGGGAAGCCCAGCTTGTCCAGATGGAACTTCCAGCCGATGCCGTCGACCATGGCGTTGACGGCCAGGGCCTGGGGCGTGGCCTGGCGCTCGCCGCCTTCGCGCACCTCGAACGGAGGCCCGTCGGAGGTGTTCTGGCGGCCGATGGACAGCACGCCCAGGGCGGGCCAGTCGTACACGAAGCTGGCGCGCTCCACCTTGAGGGTGTCGTTGCCGGGCACCTTGCCGCTGTTGAAGGAGTTCTGCACGGTGTTGGGCGAGCCGTTGAAGATGGGCACGTCGGCGCCGCCGTGGATCTTGTACATGGTCAGCCGGCCGAAGATCTTGCCGTGTTCGCCGATGGCCATGCCCATGCGCAGCCGCAGGCGCGTGGACCACTGGGTGGAATTGTCGTAGTCCTGCTCACCCACCTGCTGGGCCATGGGCATGAAGGGGTACGGGTTGGAGGCCGATGGGGAGGGGTTCTGCACGAACCCCATGAACTGCTGGTAGGGCTTGAAATGCCACTTGGCGCTGTCGAAGCGCGTGCGGAGATCGCCGCCCCAGGAGATGTTGTCCTGGGCGACCTTGGTCTCCACCTTGACGAGGGTCTTCTCCTGGTCCCTGGATTTCTCCTCCAGGACGGCCACCTGCTTCTTGAGTTCGTCGAGCTGCTTCTTCACGTCCTCCTGGGCGGCAAGACCCATGGGAGCGAGGACGGCGAGGGTGAGGGCGATTCGGGAAATGCGCATGGTTCGGCTCCAGAGCAGGGGAGGATCAGCCGCCGCAGGTTTCGGGCTGGGGGGAATCGGAGGCGTGGTTGATCAGGAAGGTCTTGATGTCCAGGATCTGTTCGGGGGTGCCGTACTTCGGCGAGAAGCCCTCGCCCGTCCTCCCGTGCTTGCCGGCGTCGAAGACCTTGCGCCACTGGGCCTGGGTCTTGGAAAGGGGGGTCACCACAGCGGCCTTCCCGTTCTCCACGTGGCAGGACTTGCAGTTCTTCTTGAAGTAGAACTTCCCCTTGGTGTCGCTGCCCTTGGGCTCCGCGGCGAGGGGGGCCGCCAGGAGGGCGGCCAGCGTGAAGATCGATAGTAATTTCATGAGTTTTCCTTTCTTCCGGGCGCCGAAGCGCGTGTTGGGGTAGAGGTAACCCAAGGACTCGAAGGGAGGCCTTGTGGTGAAAGATTTCGGATCCGCGTGAACGCCCGTGGGCGTCGGCGATTCGATATGGATTGCTCGATTGAAAGGATTCACACCTGCGTCGGGAAGGCTCGCACCTTCCGGAATAGAAGATCGCGCCATCGTGTTTATAGCGCAAGAATATTTTTTTATTAAATTGTATAACTAGATAGTTATGCTTCTTCGCCCGGAAGGCTCCGCCCCACCAGCCGCCGGACCTCCTCCAGCAGCTCCCCGCGCCCGTAGACGCCCTTCTGCAGGGCCTTCACGACCCCGGCGTTGCGCAGCGCCACCCGGTCCGCGGCGGTGAGCTCCCGCGCCGTAACGGCAACAAGGGGAATGTCGGCCCATTCCGGACGCTCCTGCCGGGCCACCAGGAACTCGAAGCCGTCCATGTTCGGCATCATGAGATCCAGGAGGATGGCCTCGGGCCTGCGCTCCGCCATGCGTTCCAGGGCCTGGAGGCCGTCCCCGGCGGTGGCGGTCTCGAAGCCCTGGGACCGGAGGATCCGGGCCATGGCCTCGCGGGTGGGCGGATCGTCCTCCACCACCAGCACCGAGGCCGGGGGTTCCGGGGCCAGATGCCGGGCCAGCACGCGCCGGAGGCGGTCGCGGTCCAGGGGCTTGTTCAGGTAGTCCACGGCGCCCAGGGAGAGCCCCTTCTCGGCTTCGTCCAGGATGGTGAGCATGACGACGGGGATGCCGGCCAGTTCGGGGTCCGCCTTGAGGGCGGCCAGCACCTCCCAGCCGTCCATGCGCGGCAGCAGGACGTCCAGGACGATGAGCCCCGGCCGGAGCTCCCGGGCCAGGGCGAGGCCTTCCCGCCCGTCCCGGGCGCACCGCGCCGAATAGCCGTCCCTCGCCAGCAGCCGGGACAGGGAATCCAGGAGGGACGGATCGTCGTCCACCAGGAGGACGGTGCGCCCCCGCTGCTGCGGCGGCGCCCCGGGCTCATTCCGGAGGGACTCCCGGGTGGGCCGCAGGGGCAGCAGGATGGTGAAGGTGGACCCCTGCCCGAGGGCGCTCTTCACGCGGACGTCCCCGCCCATCATCTGACAGAACTTCCGGCTCAAGGACAGGCCCAGGCCCGTTCCGCCGAAGCGCCGGGTGGTGGAGTCGTCCCCCTGGATGAATTCGTTGAAGATGCGCTCCACCTGCTCGGGGGCGATGCCGATGCCGGTGTCGGTCACGGAGAGGCTCAGCCAGTCGCCCTCCAGGCGCCCATTCACGTGGATGGCGCCGCCCCGGGTGAACTTGCAGGCGTTGCTCAGCAGGTTCAGGAGCACCTGGCGCACCTTGGTGGGGTCGCCCACCATCCCGTCCAGGCCGGGCCCGCAGTCCAGGCTCAATGCGTTTCCGTTCTGGGCGGCGAGGCTCGACACGGTGCCCAGGACCTCCTCCAGCAGGTCGCGCACCTGGAACGGCTCGTTCACCAGCGTCATCTTGCCCGCCTCGATCTTGGCCAGGTCGAGGATGTCGTTGATGAGGTGCAGGAGGTGGCGCCCCGCCTGGTCCACCCGGGCCGCGTCCTCGAGGATGTCGGCGGCGCCCGCGTCCTCGGCCTCGTTCTTGATGACCTCGCTGTAGAGCAGGATGGCGTTCAGCGGCGTGCGCAGCTCGTGGCTCATGTTGGCCAGGAAGGAGCTCTTGGCGCGGCTGGACGCCTCCGCGCGGTCCTTGGCGACCTGGAGCTCGCTGTTGGCCTGCACCAGCTCCCCGGTGCGCAGGGCCACCTCCCGCTCCAGGTGGTCCCGGTGGCCGGCGAGCCTGGCGTCCTGGTCCTGGATGCGGGCCAGCATCGTGTTGATGCTCTCCGCCAGCAGGCCCAGCTCGTCGCCGCTCCCCTTCAGGGCCCGCAGGCCGTAGTCCTGGCTCGACGAGACGCGGGTCACGACCTCCACGAGGCCCAGGATGGGCCGGGTGAGCACGCCCTGGAACCGGGACGCGAACAGGAAGGTGGCGACGCCCATCAGGAGCGTGATGGCCGCGAGCACGATCCCGGCCCAGACGATCCGGCTGAGGAACTCCCCCTGGTCCGATTCCAGGTACAGGACCCCGATGGGGTGGCCCTCCTCGCTCCGGATGAAGCAGGTCATGGCCAGGTTCCCCGAGGCGGTGGCCTTCACCTCCTCCCGGGCGCCGGCCACCGGCAGGAAAGGCTCGTACAGGGGGGACCCGGCAGGATAGCGGGCCAGGACGGACCCGTCGGAGCGGTGGATGCGGGCCGTCGTGAGGTGCTTGTGCTCCTTGAGCACGCCCAGGATCTTGGAGGCCGGGGTGGGCACGTCGAAGGCGACGGAGGGGCTCGCGTTGTAGGAGATGATGCTCCCCAGGCTCCGCAGGTCGCCGGCGGCGGCGGCCCGCAGGGACCAGGCCTCGAAGGCCAGGAAGCACAGCGCCGACAGCACCATCGCCAGGCCCGCCGTGAAAAGGAGCATCAGGGTGACCCTGCTGCGCAAGGACTGGGGAGCGAGGAATTCCATGGGACCTCGAGGGTGGGCGTCACGGAAATGGGCTTTGAGGGATAATCTAGTCGGAAAGGGGCGCCGTGGACAGCCCTTCCGGAGATGCCGTGCTCAAGCTCGAATCCTTTGCCGTAGGCCCCCTGGGCTGCAACTGCACCCTCCTCTGGAATCCCGGGACCGCCCAGGGCGTCGTGGTGGATCCCGGCGGCGAGGGGGCCCGCATCGCCCTCAGGGTCCAGGCCCTGGGCTTCAAGGTGGCCGCCCTCCTCCACACCCACGCCCACTTCGACCACGTCGGGGCCACCCGGGAGCTCCAGGAGCTCTGGCAGTGCCCCGCCCTGCTCCACCCGGCGGATCTCTTCCTCCTGGACGCCCTGGACATGCAGACGGGGATCTTCGGGATGGACGCCATCCCCCGCCCCGACACCGCGCCCCTGGCCGAGGGCGACGTGCACGGCGGCCTGGCCACACTGCATACGCCAGGGCACACGCCCGGCTCCTGCTGCTTCCACGGCGAGTTCGAGCGCGGGGGCGTCGTGCTGGCCGGGGACACCCTCTTCCAGGGCGGCGTGGGCCGCACCGACCTGTGGGGGGGCAGCTGGGAGCACCTGGAGCAGAGCATCCAGCGCGAGCTGTACGCGCTGCCGGACGCCACCCTCGTGATCCCGGGGCACGGCCCGGCCACCACCATCGGGGAGGAGGCGGCGGGCAACCCGTACGTCCGCCGATGAAATAGGCGCCGGCCCTCGCCGGCCCTGCGAGAATGGTGTGAACAAGGAGGTTCACATGCCCGCACAACTCGCAGGTCTCGGCTGCACCTTTCCGATCATCCTGGGCGTCATCTTCTGGCTGGCGTCCTGCATCCGGGTGATCAACGAGTACGAACGGGCGGTGATCTTCACGCTCGGCAAGGTGGGAGCCGTGCCCAAGGGCCCGGGACTCATCTTCGTCCTGCGCCCCTTCCAGCGCGCGGTGGTCGTGAGCCTTCGCACCGTGGTCCTGGACGTGCCCAGCCAGGACATCATCACCCGGGACAACGTGAGCCTGAAGGTGAGCGCGGTGGTCTACTTCAAGGTCCTGGACACGAAGCAGGCCATCATCGGCGTGGAGAACTACTACTTCGCCACCAGCCAGATCGCGCAGACCACGCTCCGGTCGGTGCTGGGCGAGGTGAGCCTCGACGAGCTGCTGGCCGCCCGCGAGAAGCTGAGCGTGCGCCTGCGCGAGATCATCGACCGCTCCACGGAGCCCTGGGGCGTGGAGGTCACCAGCGTCGAGCTGAAGTCCGTGGACCTGCCCGAGCAGATCCAGCGCGCCATGGGCAAGCAGGCCGAGGCCGAGCGCGAGAAGCGCGCCAAGGTGATCGCCGCCGAGGGCGAGCTCATGGCCTCCACCCAGCTGCTGGAAGCCGCCGACAAGATCAGCCAGAACCCCGTGGCCATCCAGATGCGCTACCTCCAGACCCTCACGGAGATCGCCGTGGAGAAGAACAGCACCATCGTCTTCCCCCTGCCCATGGAGCTCATGAAGGCCTTCGAGAAGTTCGCGGCGAAGTAGGGGATACGTGGCGCTTTCCGCTTCCGCCCTCGTCGCCGTCGTGGACACCGAGACCACGGGCCTCTACCCTTCCCGGGACCGCCTCGTGGAGATCGCCGTGGTGCTGCTGGAAGTGGAGACCGCCACGGGGCGCCTGCTGCGCACCCTGGACGCCTACCAGGAACTGAACGACCCCGGCATGCCCATCCCCGCCATCGCCACCTCGATCCACGGCATCACCGACGCCATGGTCCGGGGCCGGCGCATCGACCCGGCCCGGGTGGCCGCGCTCCTGGCCCGGGCCGACCTGGTGGTGGCCCACAACAGCGGCTTCGACAAGGGCTTCGTGCGCCAGGTGATGCCCCAGGCCGACACCCTGGTGTGGGGCTGCTCCTGCCGCGGCATCCCCTGGCGCAGGCTCCACCCCGCCCTGGAGAGCACCCGCCTCCAGCACCTGGCCGAGCGGCTCCGGATCCCTTCGGGCACGGCCCACCGGGCCATGGGCGACGTGGAGACGACGATCAACCTCGTGCTGCTGCCGGACGGTGACGGAAATGCGCACCTCCTGCACCTCATCACCCGCAAGCTGGCGCCGATCCGGTCGCCGCGAAGCTTGAGGACAGGCCCGCCAGCCTAGCTCTTCCTCGGCGAACCTCGGCCACCTCGGCGATGCCTTTCTTCCCTCGGCTCCTGCGGCGCATGGATTCGAAGCGCCGCAGGGTTGTTGAATCAGAAGGCATCGCCGAGGTGGCCGAGGTTCGCCGAGCAAGGAGCTGGAAGGATCAGTGTTCCGTCACGAGCTGGCCGGCCTCCCTCGGATCGAAGTCGATCTCGGCCCGCTGGCAGGCGGCGATGAAGGACTCGCGGTCGTGGCAGCGCAGGTAGGCCTCCATGGGGTCCACCTTGCCGGACTGGATGAGCGCCACCAGCGCCTCGTTGTGGGAGGTCTGGCCGTAGCGGCTCTGCTTCATGGCGTCGGCGAGCTGGCCGAGGCGGTCGCCGCGGATCAGGGAGGCGATGCCGGGATTGTTGAACAGCGTTTCAAGGGCCACCACCTGGCCCCCGCCGGCCATGGGCAGGAGGGTGTGGCCCAGGATGGCCGTGAGGGTCTCCGAGAGCCGGGCCAGGACGCGCCGGCGCTGGTCCGGGGGGAAGAAGCCCGCCAGGGTGGACAGGGTCTCCTCCTGGGTGGCGGTGGCGAGGGTCGCGATGACCATGCGCCCGGTCTGGGCGGCCTGGAGGCACAGGTCCAGGGTCTGGCCGTCCCGGATCTCGCCCGCGGCGAGGATGTCCGGCGCCTGGCGCAGGGCGGCGCGCAGGGCCTGCTTCTGGCGCACGGGGTCGCAGCCCACTTCCCGCTGCCGGATGAGGCAGGCCCCCGGGGGGAACTCGAACTCGATGGAGTCCTGGATGGTGACGGCGAAGCTCTTGCGGCTGGCGTTGGCCAGGGCCAGGAGGCAGGCCTGGGTGGTGGACTTGCCGCTGCCCATGGGGCCGGTGAGCAGGATCAGGCCCTTGTTGAGCCCGGCCAGGCGCCGCACGGTGTCGGGCAGGCCCAGGCTGTCGGGGTCGGGCACCTCCCGCGGGATCACCCGCACGGCGATGCTGGGGCCGGCGTGGCCATGGAAGAGGCTCACCCGCAGGCGGCAGGGGAGGCCCGGGTCGGTGCGTGCGAATTCCGTGTCCTGGCCGGCCAGGAAGGCCTCCCAGACCTTGGGCGGAACCCAGGTCTGCACCAGTTCCTGGAGCCGCTTGGCGGAGAGCTTCCCGTAGTCGCCCAGGGACTTCACCTCGCCGCCCATCCGGACCAGGGGGGGCTCGTCCGCGCCGAGGTACAGGTCCGAACCGCCGCCGGTGAGCAGGGTCAGGATGAGCGGATCGAGGCTGTCCAGGGCCGTGGCCACCGCGCCGGTCTCCGCGGCCGAGCGGAACCGCGCCACCACGAAGCGGGTGCCCAGGCTGGTCCGGCAGAGGAGCACCTGGAACCTGACGCCCTCCATGACGTAGTCGAAGCTGACGTTCTCCCCGCGCAGGTAGGCGGTGGAATGGTCCTCGGGCAGGATCTCCTTGGCGAGGCCGTCCAGCACGGTCCCAAGAAGCTCCTGGGAGCTCAGCGCGATGCGGTGGCCCCCCGCCACCTCCACCACGGGGGAATCGCCCGGATCCAGCCGCAGCACCGCCGCGCCCTTGTTCACCATCTGCATCAGGAACTTGTCGATTTTTGCCATGGCGACCGCCGTAAACCGTTGGAAGGTCCGCCCATGATACTAGTTTTCAGGAGCCGCCGCAGGGGTTGATTCCGGGAGGCTGAGGGCCTCGACCGTGCCGCAGGGGGAGCAGCGGCGGAAGTACTGCCCCCGGGTGGTGGAGCGGATGATGCGCATGGGCTGCCCGCAGCCGGGGCACAGGCCCGGTTCGGGCAGGCCCTCGGGCTGGTCCGCGGCCCAGGAGCCGCACAGCACGCACACCTTCGAGCCGGCCTTGGTGGTGCGCAGGGGGCCCTGGCACAGGCGGCAGGTCTGGGCGGGCTTGCCGTCGGCGGAGGTCTCGTAGGCCACGCGGCACTCCGGATCCTTGGAAGCCGCGCATTTCACGTAGTTGCGCCCTTCCCACGCCTTGAGGTGAAGGGGGGACCCGCAGCGGGGGCAGGCGCCCACCACGGGGCCCGAGGGAGGCCGCGCCGAAGCCGCGGGCGCCGCGGCCTTGATCTGCCCCACCACGTCCTTGACGAAGTCCCGGATGCCCTGCATGAAGGCGTCCCTGCTGGCCTCGCCGCGGCGGATGCGCTCCATCTGCGCCTCCCATTCCCCGGTGAGCTGCGGGCTGCGCAGGGGCTCGGCCCGGATGCTCCTGATCAGGTCGATGCCCTTGGGCGTGGGGGCCAGGATGTTGCGCTTGCGCTCCAGGTAGGCGCGCTTGAGGAGGGTCTCGATGATGTTGGCGCGGGTGGCGGGCGTGCCCAGTCCGCAGTCCTTCATGGCGCCCTTGAGCTCGTCGTCGTCCAGCTCCTTGCCGGCGCTCTGCATGGCGCCCAGCAGATCGGCCTCGCTCATGCGCTTGGGGGGGGAGGTCTTGCCGGCCTTGGGGAAGAGTTCCTTCGTCTCCACGGCCTCGTCCTTGGCGACGGCGGGAAGGGTTCCGGCCTCCTCCTCCTCCTCGGGCTCCTCGCCCTCCTCGGCCTTGGCCTCCTTCTTCGGGCGGGAGTGGGGCGGATCCACCTCGGACCATCCCAGGGCCTTGACCACGGTGCCGGTGGTCTTGAAGGACTCCTTCTCGATCCTGGTGACGATGGTGGTCTTGGCCTCGACCCGGTCCGGCCAGAAGGCCGCCAGGAAGCGCCGGGCGATGAGCTCGTAGATGCGGAGCTTGTCGCCCGTGAGGTTCTTGGCGGGGTTCTCGGTGGGAACGAGCGCGGTGTGGTCCTCCACTTCCTTGTCGTTCACGAAGCGCTTGTCCAGCTTCTGGGGCCACCGTTTGCGCAGGTCGTCCACGAAGGGCCGCAGGGCCTCCAGCTGGCCCGTGGCCAGGGAGCGGATCCAGGCGGGGATCTTCACCGCGTCGGCCTCGGTGAGGCACCGGGAGTTGGTGCGGGGGTAGCTGATGAGCTTGGCCTCGTAGAGCTCCTGGGCCACGGCCAGGGTGTGCTCGGCGGTGAGACCGAAGCGCTTGTTGGCTTCCTTCTGCAGGTTGGTGAGGTCGTAGAGGAGCTCGGGCTTCTTCTTCTCGGTGCGCGCCGTGACCGACGCCACGCGCCCCGGTTTGCCCTTGAGGGCCTCGGCCAGGGCCCTGGCGGCCTCCTCGGTGTCGAAGCGGTCCTGGTCCCGGCCGTCCTCCTTCCGGAACCACTTGCCCTTGTAGGCGCCTGCCCCGGCCTGGAACACGGCCCACAGGGTCCAGAAATCCCTGGGCACGAAATTCTGGATCTCCAGTTCCCGGTTCACCAGGAGGGCCAGGGTGGGAGTCTGCACGCGGCCGATGGAATAGACGCCCTCGCCGCCGGCCTTCTGCTGCACCAGGGTCTGGGCCCGGGTGCAGTTGATGCCCACGAGCCAGTCCGCCTCCTGGCGGCAGCGGGCCGCGTCCCGAAGGCCCGCGTAGGCGTCGCCGGGCTTCATCCGCCCGTAGGCCTCGCGGATGGCGTCGTCGGTGAGGCTGGAGGTCCAGAAGCGGTGCACGGGCTTGGTGGCCCGGGCCAGCCGGTACACCAGGTCGAAGATCAGCTCCCCTTCCCTCCCGGCGTCGGTGGCGTTCACGATGTCGCCGACGTCGTCCCGGTTCATGAGGCGTTCCACCACATCGTACTGATCCTTGGTGGAGGCGATGGGCGCGTAGCGGAACTCCGGGGGGAAGAAGGGCACGCTGTCCATGCGCCAGCGCTTGAGGGCGGGATCGTAGCCTTCGGGGTCCAGGGCCTCCACCAGATGACCCACGCACCAGGTGACGATGACGCCGTTGCCCTGGATGAAGCTCCGCCCCGTGCCCTGGATCCCCAGCGCGGCCGCGATGGCGCGGCCCATGCTGGGTTTTTCGCTGACGATGAGGCGGATCGGAGTGGCCATGGTCTACCATTCTATGTCGAAGGTGTAGACTGGTGCAGAGGTAAGGGCGAATGGCATTCACTCCCGGTTCCAAGCGCGGCCAGATGGCGGATATCAACATGACGCCGATGATCGACGTGATGCTGGTGCTTCTGATCATCTTCATGGTGGCCGCCCCCATGCTCACCACCGGCGTGGACGTGAACCTCCCGGAGAGCCGCACCGGGAAGAACCTGGAATCCGAGGCCCTGGTGGTGACCCTGGCCCGGGACGGCCGCATCGAGTTCGAGAAGCACTTCGTCCAGGAGGGCGTCCTCAAGGCCCAGCTGCGCCAGCGCGCCGCGGAGAGCCGCAAGCGCCCCGTCATGGTCCGGGCCGACCTCAACATCCCCTACGGGCGCGTCATCACGGTGGTCGACGCCATCCGCGAGGCGGGCTTCACCCAGGTGGGCTTCGTCACCTCGGCCTCCACCGCCCCCGCGGGATCCGAGCCCATGGAACGCTGAGGCGCCGGTGAGCCAGGAACTCTACGCCTACCTCCACGAACGGGCCCTGCTGGGCAAGCAGGGGCTCAGCCTGGGGATCGGCGTGAGCGTCGCCGTCCACGTGCTGGTGGTGGGCGCCATCCTCTTCACCCCCAAGGCGCCCCCCCCGCCCGAAGAGACCAAGGTCACCTGGGTGCGCCTCCCCGCCGCCGGCGTCGAGGGCGTGGCCGGAGGCGAAGGCCCCCTGGAGCAGGGCAAGGAGGGCGAGCGCCAGCGCCGGGTGGAGGAGGTGGCCCCCAAGCGCAGCGAGCCCACCGGCTACAACGCCTCGCCCAACGCCTTCGGCACCAAGGCCTCCAAACCCCTCCAGGGCACCAGCACCAATCCCGACAGCATGGGCAAGGCCCCCGTGGCCTCCAAAGGCAAGACCCCCAGCCTCAACCCTTCAACCGGAGCCTCGGGCTCGGGCGGGGGGGGCGGCATCGGCGCGGCCACGGGCATCCCCGGCCTCAAGGCCTCCAACGGCGTGGCCGGAGGCACCGGCCTGGTGGGGGAGCTGGACGGCGACTTCCCCTTCATGTGGTACCTCCAGCAGGTGCAGAGCCGGATCACCGGCAACTGGAACCGCGTCACCTCCAGCCAGGGCCGGGTGCAGATCTACTTCCGCATCCGCAGGGACGGCGGCCTCGACGGCGCCCGCATCGAGATCCCCAGCGGGAACGCGAACATGGACCAGAGCGCCCTGATGGCCGTCCGCCGGTCCGATCCGTTGCCCAGGCTTCCGGACGGGTTCGAGGGGAGTTCCCTGGGCGTGAGGTTCTGGTTCACCTACCTGGGCAACTGAACCTTCAGTTCGCCTCTGCCGCATGATCGGCTGTTCGCCGTAGCTTCACCAACAGGAGGGTGCTGCCGCCGGCATCCGTCTCCATCACCACCTGGTCCATCACCTGCTTCATGAAGAACACCCCCCGGCCGCAGGGCTTCAGGAGGTTCTCGGGCAGGTTGGGGTTGGGCAGGGCCGCCAGGTCCACCCCCTTTCCGGTGTCGCGGATGCGGATCTCCAGCCGGTTGGCCTGGGGGGTGAAGGTGACCTCGATGTTCTTGCGCTTGTCCAGCTTGTTCCCGTGGCGCATGGCGTTGCCGATGCCCTCCTGGATGGCCAGCCAGACGCGTTCCCCATCCTCGTGCGAGAAATTCATATGTTTGAGCAATTCCGAGCCCACCACCTGAATCAGGTCGATGAACCTCAGATCCGTGTTGCAGGTGAGGGAGACGGGAAGCAGGGGAGCAGCGGTCATGTACAAATATCCTTGGGCATCGGGAACCCTTGCTTCAAGTTAATTGGAAAACCCGGAGAAATGCCAGGAAATAACACCTGCCCGGCGGAGGCGGGGAACGGTAGACTGGAACCCTGACCGGATTGGTCTGGATTGGAGCAGGGCAGATGAAGGTGATCGTGGCCAAGACGGCGGGGTTCTGCTGGGGCGTGCGCAGGGCCATGGATGCGGTGCTGGAGGCCTCCACCCGCAGCAGCTCGGGCCCCGTCCAGACCCTCGGCCCCCTCATCCACAATCCCCAGGCCCTGGAGCTCATCGGCCGCCGGGGGGTGTCCGTGGCCGCGGCCCCGGAGGAGGTGGCCTCGGGCACCGTGGTCATCCGCGCCCACGGCATCCCCATCCAGTCCCTGCGTGGCCTCAAGGAGCGCCAGCAGCGGGGGGAGCTCACCATCGTCAACGCCACCTGCCCCGAAGTGGCCAAGGTGCACAGCAAGATCAAGAAGTGGAGCCCCAAGGGCTACTTCACCGTCATCCTGGGCACCCACGGCCATGCCGAGAGCGTGGCCCATCAGAGTTTCGCCGACAGCGGCAGCGCCATCGTGGCGAACATGGACGAGGCCCGGGCCCTCCCGGACGAGGTGCTGGAGAAGGTCCTGGTGGTGGCCCAGACCACGTTCACCACCAAGGACTTCCAGGAGATCTCCGAATACATCCGCGGGCGCTCCAAGGAGTGCATCGCGGAGAACACCATCTGCGAGGACACCTGGACCCGCCAGGAGGAGGCGCGCAACCTCGCCCGCACCGTGGACTACGTCATCGTCGTGGGTGGCAGGGCCTCCTCGAACACCAAGCACCTGGCGGAGCTGGCCGTGCACTACGGCAAGCCCGTGCAGTACGTGGAGACCGCCGCCGAGCTGGACCTGGACCGCTTCGACGGCATCGCCACCGTGGGCGTCATGGCCGGGGCCTCCACCCCCACCTGGCTGGTGGAGGAGGTGGTGGACATCCTCGAGCAGCACGGCAAGGGCCCAGAGCGCTATACCAAGCTCCTCGACGCGGCCTTCGGCACACCCATGAAGCTCGCCGTGGGCGCGGCCGCCCTGACCCTGGGCGTCCACGCCTGGACCGGCCTGCCCCCCTCCTGGAAGTACGCCGCCATCACCGCCCTCTACGTGCTGACCATGTTCCTGCTGGCCCCGTACCTCAACCCCCTGGGCCTGGGCTCCAAGGGCCCGGCCCGGGCCCGCATCCTGGAACGGAACCGCACCCTCATGGTGGGCACGGCCCTGGCGGCCCTGACGGTGGCCCTGGTGCTGGCGGCCACCCTGGGCCTGGGTTCCCTGCTGGTGGTGGCCGCGGCCTCGGTGTTCGGCATGGTCTACAAGCGCAAGCTCCAGCTGGGTGACATGACCGTGAGTATCCAGGCCATCCCCGGCTCCAAGGACATCCTCGTCCCCGCCGCCCTGGCCGTGGTGGCGCTGGCGCTGCCGCTCTGGCACCACGGCCTGGCCTGGGGCCCCCGGGTCTGGGCCGGCATCCTCCTGGTGGCCGTCCTGGGCTTCGCCCGCACCACCCTGTTCAATCTCAAGGACATGCAGAACGATCAGATCCTGGGCAAGGAGACCCTGCCCATCGTCTTCGGCCGCCGCACCACCAAGATCCTCCTCCTGGCCGCCCTGGCCCTGGCCGGCGTCGCCGTCCTCGCCGCCACCATGAGCGTCCCGTCCCGCCACGGCTGGATCCAGGCGGGGATCATCCTGGTGTGCCTGGCCTACCCGGTGGTCCACCTGTGGCTCTTCCAGGAGCGGTTCTCCGCGGGCAAGCCCCGGTTCGAACCCTGGGTGGAGCTGAGCTTCTACATGGCCGGCCTCCTGGCGCTGTTCTAGTGCTGGAACGGCTCCTCGCCTCGGTGACGAGCGCCGCGGTGCAACTGGCCCTGCTGGCGGCGCTCTGGGCCGGGGGCATCCGGGGCGGATTCCCGTTCCAGGTCCTCGTCACGGTCCTCCTCGCGTCCACCCTCTTCATCGCGTGGCGGCGCCGCCCCTACGACCGGGCCCGCCTGGGCTTCCTCCTGACCCACCTCGGCCCCGCGCTGCTGCTGGCGGGCCTCGCCGGCCCCCGCTGGGCGGTGGTTCCGGGCCTGGCCTGCCTGGCCGTGGGCATCCCCTGGATGTTCTGGATCAAGCCGCTCCTGAGGCCGAAGAAGGACAAGGCTCCGCCTCCGGCCTGGGAGCGCCTCACCCTCCAGGGCACGCGCATCCTCTTCCTGGCCTGCGGCGCCGCGCTGGCGGTCCCCGCCCTGCGCAAAGCCGCGCCGGCGCCGTGGCTCCTGACCTCCTGGCTCATCCTCGCCGTGGCCCTGCACCTGCACCATGTAAAGGCGCTCAAGGGCCGCAAGGCCCAGTTGGCAGGGTTGGCGGGGTGGGTGCTCTGCATGGCCGCTTTTCTGACCCTTCGCTGATAGGTTTTGGCCCGTCGAGGGTGGGCAGCCGTCTATTAATTGCCTTTCTCGGCGATCCTCGGTTCCTCGGCGGCTCGGCGATAGGTTTTTTGCTAAATTTGCCTCAACGATTGGGCAATGAACAAACGGTTCGGCCGCTCATAAAAAGTGCTTATCGCCAAGGAACCGAGGATCGCAGAGGAAGAAAATCATACCCTATGTTGTTCGGTTCATTCCTTCCCCGCCCGGCGCCAGGGCACCGGAAAGAATCGGGGCACTTCGCGCCTGTAGGCCGCGTAACGGGACCCCAGGGACCGGAGGAGGTCCTTCTCCTCCAGGGCCGTGCCCACGAGGATGTAGACGGTCATGGCCCAGGCGAAGACCAGGTGGCCCACGGTCATGCGGGGGGTGGCCCAGAAGGTCGCCAGGAAGCCGAGCATCAGGGGATGGCGGACCCGGGCATAGAAGGCCGTGAGGCGGAAGGCCGCCTCCTGGTGGGGGACCCCCCGGAACCGCGCCCAGACCTGGCGCAGCCCGAAGAGGTCGCCGTGGCTGATCAGGAAGGTGCTCGTCACCACGAGGGCGGCTCCGGCGCCGAATCCCGCCTGGACCGCCAGGCGAAGGACAGGCTGCCGCAGGTGCCAGACCTCCGCGGGCAGGGGCCGCCACAGCCAGAAAAGCAGCGCCAGGGCGGCGCTGGAGAGAAGAACGTAGGTGCTCCGCTCCAGGTGGGGCGGCACGAGCCGCAGCCAGGCCCGCTTGAAGCCCGGGCGGGCCATGAGGCTGTGCTGGCAGCCGAAGACCGCCACCAGGGCGAAGTCCACGGCCAGGGCCTGCCACCAAGGGCCCGCAGGGCCTACCGAGACGGATCTTGGAACGCCGAAGTCCCCAACGAAGGCCATGAGATAAAAAAAAGAACCCAAAAATACCAAATAACAGAATAATCCATAAATAAGTGACGCAAAACCCATCCGCCCTCCAGAACGAAGCCATTCTAGGTCCTCCCGGGGGGCCTCGCCAGGGGTCCCGCACCGGGTTCATGCGGAACCCGTCCGCAAATCCACGCTACCCTGGCCGCATCTCCTTGGAGGACGCATGCGGCGCTGGGTGCTGATCACGGGTTGTTCCACCGGCATCGGCCGGGCGCTGGTGGAGGCCTGCCGGCGGACCGGCTGGAGCGTGGTGGCCACGGCCCGGCGCCTGGAAAGCCTGGCGGACCTCCCGGACGGGGAGGACCTGCTGCGCCTGCCCCTGGACATCACCGACGCCGCCAGCCTCGCCTCGGCGGCGGAGGCCTGCAGGCCCCTGCGGCTCACGGCCCTCATCAACAATGCCGGCTACGGGCAGATGGGGCCCCTGGAGCTGCTTCGGGCGGATGAGATGCGGGCCCAGTTCGAGACCAATGTGGTGGGCCTGCACGCGGCCACGTGCGCCTTCCTGCCCCTGATCCGGGCCGCCGCGGACCCCGGGGAGGGCCGCATCGTCCACGTGGCCTCCATCCTGGGCCGCATGAGCGTGCCCATGGCGGGGGCCTACAGCGCCTCCAAGCACGCGGTGGTGGCCCTGGCCGAGACCCTCAGGCTGGAGGTGGCCCCGGCGGTCCGGGTGATCCTGGTCGAACCGGGGGCGGTGCGGTCCGGGTTCCGGGAGACCCTCGCCCGGGCCATGGGCGACCTGCCCGCGAGGATCAAGGGGACGCCCTTCGCGCCCGCCATGGAGGCCTACCTGGACCGCCAGCGCACCCACGCCGCCAGCCACGGCCTCAGCGCCCAGGCCTGCGCGGCCCGCATCGTCTCGGCCATGGAGCGGGCGGATCCGCCCCGCCGGATCCTCATCGGCAGGGACGCCTTCTGGGCGACCCTGGGCAAGGCGCTCCTGCCCGGCGCCGCCTGGGACTGGGCGGTGCGCAAGGCCTTCGGCCTTTCCTGACCAATCCAGGTGACAGGCCGGGGCCGCGCGACCAAACTATCCCCATGTCCGAAGACCGCCTCTACCTGATCGACGCCTTCGCCCTGATCTTCCGTGCGTACTACGGCAACCTCCGCATGAAGAACGGCGCGGCCCTGACCATGGCCCGCATGCTCCTGGCGCTGGTGGCCCAGCACAAGCCCACCCACATCGCCGCCGTCTTCGACCGGCCCGAGCCCACCTTCCGCCACGACATCTACCCGGAATACAAGGCCAACCGGGCCGAGATGCCCGAGGACCTGCGGCCCCAGGTGCCGCTCATCCGGGACCTCATCAAGGCCCTGAACATTCCCATCGTGGAGCTTTCGGGCTTCGAGGCCGACGACGTCATGGGCACGCTGGCCCGCCAGGCCTGCGCGGCGGGGCTTCCGTCGGTGATCGTGAGCCCGGACAAGGACCTCCTGCAGCTGGTGGACGACGCGGGCTGCATCCAGGTCCTCAACAACCGCGACGGCGAGGTGTGGATCGACCGCGCCGGGGTGAAGGAGCGCTTCGGCGTGTGGCCCGAGCAGGTGGTGGACGTGCTCACCCTCATGGGCGACGCGAGCGACAACGTCAAGGGCGTGGAGGGCATCGGCGAGAAGGGCGCCCGGGACCTCGTGGAGCAGTACGGGAACCTGGACGCCATCGTGGAGCACCGCGCCGAACTCAAGCGCAAGGCCCACCGGGAGGGCCTGGAGGCCGCCCTGCCCCGCCTGGAGCTGGTGCGCCGCCTGGTGACGGTGGTCACGGACCTCGTCCTGCCGGTGACCCTGGAGGACCTCGCCTACAAGGGCGTGGACCAGGCCCAGGCCCGGGCCGCCTTCAAGGCCCTGGGCTTCGAGCAGCTCACCAAGGAGTTCACGGAGGTGGGCAGCGCCAGCGCGCCGTCGGCGGCCCGCGCCTACCGCGCCGCGGCCACGAAGGCCGACCTGGTGGAGGCCGTGGCCCGGTGCCGGGAGGCCGGCACCTTCGGGCTGGACACCGAGACCACCTCCATCGACCCCACGCGGGGCCACATCGTGGGCCTGAGCCTCGCCTGGAAGCCCAATGACGGCCTCTACGTGCCCCTGGCGCACCTCAAGCCCGGCTCCGAGGACACCGCCGGGTCCCTGCCGGGGCTCCTGCCGGACTCGGGCCTCCCGGAGGGCCTGCTGGACCTGCGGGGCGAGCCCGGCGCCTTCTTCCGTGAACTGGCCCCCTACCTGGACCCCCGCAACATCCCCTTCGAGGAGGCCCTGGAGGTGCTGGGGCCCCTCTTCCTGGACGTGTCGGTGGGCAAGGCCGGCCAGAACCTGAAGTACGACCTGCAGGTGCTCAAGCGCCATGGCATGCCGGTGCGGGGGCTGGCCGACGACAGCATGGTGCTCAGCTTCCTGGTGGACTCCCGCCTGCGCCACAACCTGGACGACCTCTCCTCCCGCCACCTGGACCTGCGCCCCATCCCCTTCGAGGCGGTGGTGGGCAAGGGCAAGGCCCAGAAGCGCTTCGACGAGGCCGACTTCGGCCAGGCGGTGCAGTACGCCGCCGAGGACGCCGACCTGGCCCTGCAGCTCTGCCGCAAGCTCAAGCCGCTCCTGACCCCCGACATCCTGAGGCTCTACGAACAGGTGGACCTGCCCCTGGTGGAGGCCCTGGCGGACCTGGAGCTTGACGGGGTGCGCCTGGACGTCGGGGTCCTCGAACACCTGGCCAAGGCCATGCGCGTGGACCGGGACGCGGCCGCGGACCGCGCCTTCGAGCTCGCCGGCGAGGCCTTCAACCTCAACAGCCCGACGCAGCTGGGGAAGATCCTCTACGAGAAGCTGAACCTGCCGGTGCTCAAGCGCACCGACAAGACCAAGGCCCCGGCCACGGACGAGGACGTGCTGACCGAACTGGCCCTGCGGGAGGACGGGGAGATCGCCCGGGTGCTGCTGCGCCACCGCCAGACCCAGAAGCTCCTCTCCACCTACGTGGAGGCCCTGCCGCTGATGGTGAGCCCGGTCACGGGCCGCCTCCACACCCGGCTCCACCAGGCCGCGGTGGCCACGGGGCGCCTGGCCTCCTCCGACCCCAACCTCCAGAACATCCCCGTGCGCACCGAGGAGGGCCGGGCCATCCGCGGCGCCTTCGTGCCCAGGAAGGGCTGGGTCTTCCTGGACGCCGACTACAGCCAGATCGAACTGCGGGTGGTGGCGGCCCTGGCCGGGGACCCCGTGCTCCTGGGGGCCTTCTCCCGGGGCGAGGACATCCACCGCCGCACGGCCTCGGAAGTGATGGGGGTCGACATGGAGGCCGTCACCTCCGGGCAGCGCAGCGCCGCCAAGGCCGTGAACTTCGGCCTGCTCTACGGCCAGGGCGCCTATGCCCTGTCGGCGAGCCTGGGCATCAGCTTCAAGGAGGCCAAGGCCTTCATCGAGCGCTACTTCGAGCGCATGCCCAAGGTCGCCGAATGGATCGAGGCCACCAAGGCCAGGGCCGTGGAGGAGGGCCTGGTGCGCACCCTCTGGGGCCGCGTCCGGCGCATCCCCGACCTGCAGTCCCCCAACCAGGGCCTCAAGGCCCAGGCCCTGCGGGAGGCGGTGAACACCGTGGTGCAGGGCACCGCCGCCGACCTCATGCGCCGGGCCATGGTGCGCCTGCACCGGTCCCTGGAAGCCGGGGGCCTGGAGTCGCGGCTCCTGCTGCAGGTGCACGACGAGCTCCTGGTGGAGGCGCCCCCTGCCGAAGCCGATGCCGTCTCCGCCCTGCTCAAGGACGCGATGGAGGGCGCCGACGACCTGGGCCCCCTGGGCGTGAAGCTCGCGGCCGAAGTCCGGCGCGGAAACAGCTGGCTGGAGTGCAAGTGAACCGTTGAACCCATTCGCGAGGCACCATGCAGAACTTCACCTTCCACAACCCCACCCGCATCCTCTTCGGAGCCGGCCAGATCGGCTCGTTGCGCCGCGAGGTGCCCCACGGCGCCCGCGTCCTCATGACCTACGGGGGCGGCAGCATCAAGGCCAACGGCGTCTACGACCAGGTCCGCAAGGCCCTGGAGGGCTTCGAACTGCTTGAATTCGGCGGCATCGAGCCCAACCCCACCTTCGAATACCTCATGAAGGGCGTGGAGCTGGCCCGGGCGGAGAAGGTGGACTTCCTGCTGGCCGTGGGCGGCGGTTCCGTCATCGACGGCACCAAGTTCATGGCCGCCGCCGTGCCCTGGCAGGGCAATGAGTGGGACATCGTGAGCCGCCACATGGCCCCCCGCGCCACCCTGCCCCTGGGGACCGTCCTCACCCTCCCCGCAACCGGCACCGAGTCCAACTGCTTCGCCGTGGTGACCCGGGCCGCCACCCGGGACAAGATCGCCTTCTCCTCGCCCCTGCTCTTCCCGAAGTTCTCCATCCTGGACCCCGAGACCACCTTCACCCTCTCCCCGCGCCAGATCGCCAACGGGGTGGTGGACGCCTTCGTGCACACCGTGGAGCAGTACCTCACCTACCCGGCCGACGCGCCCCTCCAGGACCGTTTCGCCGAGGCCATCCTGCGCACCCTCATCGAGGAGGGGCCCCGGACCCTGGCCGACCCCACGGACTACGCGGCCCGGTCCAACGTCATGTGGTGCGCCACGCTCGCCCTCAACGGCCTCATCGGCTCCGGGGTGCCCCAGGACTGGGCCACCCACACCATCGGGCACGAGCTCACCGCCTTCCACGGCCTGGATCACGCCCAGACCCTGGCCATCGTCCTTCCGAACCTCCTGTGGGTCCAGCGGACGGTCAAGCGGGAGAAGCTCGTCCAGTACGCCACCCGGGTGTGGGACTTCCACGACGGCAACGAGGCCGTCCGGCTGGAAAAGGGCATCATCGCCACCCGGACCTTCTTCGAGGCCATGGGCAATCCCACCCACCTGAACGCCTATGCGGTGGGGGAGGAGCGATTCGGGGAGATCGTCGACCGCCTCCAGGCCCGCAAGGCCCTGCCCATGGGCGAACGGAAGGACATCACCAGCGAGAAGGTCCTGGAGATCCTCGCCCTGGCCCGGTAGGCCCACTTGAACATCCCGCTGAAGGCAAGTATGTTCTTCTTGAACAATATCCCAACCGATCCCGCCCTCCCGCCACGCAACTGAACCCCAAGGAGGTCATCCATCCGTACGGTCCTGGGCCGCGCAGTCGCAGGCTCGATCCTCCTGCTGCCCCTCCTCGGAGCACCCGCCGCCGGGCGAAAGGTGCCGCCGGGGGTCTTCTCGTTCCAGAGCTATGGGGTCGAGGACGGGCTCACCAACCTCAGCGTCTACAGTTTCACCCAGGACGCCGAAGGCTACCTGTGGGCCGGCACCGAGGACGGGCTCTACCGCTACGACGGACACCACTTCCAGCTCTGGGGCCAGAGTCTCAAGTCGAGCATCATCTGGGAGATGGCCGCATCTCCCACCGGGGGCCTGTGGGTCGGCACGGATGACGGCATCTTCCGGCTGGAAGGCCGGGACCTCAAGCCCGTGGAGGGCCTGCCCCGCCAGCGGTCCCCGTTCCTGGCCCTGGGCTCCAACGGGAATGCCGTGGCCGTCCAGGGCAAGGCCGTGTTCGGAAGGCACGGGAACGAGCCCATGGCCGTGGTGAAGACCCTGCCCGACCAGATCACGTCCGGATGGGCCTCCCGGGACCTGCGGACCCTGCTCCTCACCACGGAGACCCAGCTCTGGCGCCGGCTCGCGGGCGCGTGGAGCAGCCTGGACCTGCCGCCCACCTTCCACGGCACCGGCTGCCGGATCCTCCAGGACCGCTCGGGCCGGATCTTCCTCCGGGACCGCAAGAGCCTCTGGCGCCGGAACGGCTGGGACGCCTCCTGGGTCGACCTCTCCTCCAAGCTGCCCAGCAACACCTACAACCCCTACCCCCCCATCGAGGACAGCGCGGGCCGGATCTGGGTGGGCACCTCCAAGGGACTGGTGTGCTTCGACGGGGACGAGGCCTGGACCCTGGGCGAGTCCAAGGGCCTTCCCGGCGGCTGGGCCTCCCTCACGTACCTGGACCGGGAGGGCAACCTCTGGGTGACCAGCGAGGGTATCCACAAGCTCAAGGGGCGCTCCCTCTGGACGAACTTCGGCCTCCACCAGGGCCTGCCCTCCCCTTCGGTGTGGGACATCGGCCACAGCGCCGACGGAAGGGTCTTCGCCTGCACCGACAGCGGCGTGGCCGTGCTCAAGGGCGAGACCTGGAGCGTGCTGCACGGCACGGAGGGCCGCACCCTCCTGTCCGGGGGCGGCAACGGCCGCGAAGCCCTCTGGTTCGGCGGATCCGGAAAGAACGAGGACTTCAACACCGTCTTCCGCCTGGACCTCAAGACGGACCGCGTGGAGAAGATCTCGATCAAACCCTGCAAGACCAGCAACCTGATCCTCACCATCGCCAGCGCCCCGGAGGGCGGGGCCTACCTGGGTTCGCGCACCGACGGCGTCTACCAGGTCTCCCGGGACAGGTGGGGCTGGAAGACGGAGCACCTGCCCTTCCCAGGCCACCAGGCCGAGGAGAGGGTGAATTCCCTCCGCAAGGACCTGGGCGGGGGCCTCTGGGCCGCCGGCGAGCACGGCCTGTATTTCCTGGAGAACCGCAAATGGACCCGCCTGGGCCGGGAGCAGGGCCTGCTCGGCACCAACTGCGCCAGCCTGGCCCGGGACCCCCGGGGCTTCATGTGGGTCTCGTACCTCGACGCCAAGGGCATCAGCCGCCTGGCCCGCGTGAACGGCGCCTGGCAGGTGGCGGAGTCCCGCACCCAGCCCGAAGGCCTTTTCAGGGACAGCATCCTGAGCATGGGCTTCGACCCCAAGGGCATCCTCTGGCTCGGCACCGGCGGGGGCATGAAACGCTGGGACGGCAAGGACCTCGATGTCTTCAGCAAGAGCGACGGCCTCATCAGCCAGGACCCCATGGCCAACGGCCTCACCATCGACCCCGACGGAGGCCTCTGGCAGGGGTTCGCCAACGGCATCTCCTACTTCCAGCCCCGGGCCTACCAGGGCCCGCCCCCGCCCCCCGTGGCCAAGATCCAGGAGATCACCGACCTGCGCCGCGAGCACGCCGTGGACGAAGCCAGCCCCCGGATCCCCTACGCGAACCGCACGCTCTCCTTCCACTTCTCCGGCCTCTCCTTCCAGAACGAGAGCCGCATCAGCCACGAGGTGCGTCTGGTCGGCCTGGAGAACGAGTGGCGCGAGACGCGGATCTACGAGGCGCGCTATCCCGCCCTGCCGGCCGGCAACTACCGGTTCGAGGTGCGCAGCCGCTTCAATGACGGCCCCCCCGGGCCGGTGGCCGGGTTCTCCTTCCGGATCCTCCCGCCCTGGTGGGGAACCTGGTGGTTCCGCACCCTCTCGGCCCTCGCGGCCGGAGGCGTGGTCCTCCTGGGCTTCCGCCGGCGCACCGCCCAGCTCCACCGGCGCAACGCCGCCCTGGAGGCCATGGTCGCCACCCGCACCGAGGCCCTGGAGGCCTCCAAGAAGCAGCTGGAAAAAGCCAACCGGGCCCTGGAGGAGGCGTCCCTGGTGGACCCCCTCACCGGCCTCCACAACCGCCGCTTCCTGGACCTCTCCCTGCCCACCGACGCCCTCCAGGCCCAGCGGGCCTTCCGGGAACACCTGGACACCGGCCAGGACCCCCTCCTCAACAAGGAGGACATCCTCCTGTTCCTGATGGACATCGATCACTTCAAGTCCGTCAACGACACCCACGGCCATCTGGCCGGGGACCTGGTGCTCAAGCAGCTCTCCGAGATCCTCAGGGCCAACACCCGGGCCACCGATTCCCTGGTGCGCTGGGGCGGCGAGGAATTCCTGCTGGTGGCCCGGCGCACCCGGCGCAGCGGCGCCCCCGCCATCGCCAACGGACTGCTGGAGGCCATCCGTGCCTGCACCTTCGTGCTCCCCGGCGGGGTGGAATTCCAGAAGAGCTGGTCCATCGGCTTCACCGCCCTCCCCGTCCACCCCCACCACCCCGAGCTCGCCGACTGGCAGCAGGCCCTGAAGCTGGCCGACCAGTGCCTCTACGCCGCCAAGAACACCGGCCGCGACCGCTGGGTGGGGGCCCTCATGCCCCCCGACGGCGATGTCTCGCTCCTGGAGGGCATGAAGACCTGGGATGTGGGCTGGGCCGCGTCAAAGGGCCTGATGGACGTGACCAGCTCGGAGCCCGGCTTCGTGTGGCCTGGCTAGTTCGACTGTGGCGTCCGGAAGCCGGGTGGGCCGGGTCCCCCCATTTCGCCCGGTTTCGTTGTCGCCGGCAAGCCGGCGCCGACGGAGAGATCCCGACCTGGGACGCGAGGAGCATGTTCACACCCACCAACTCCGATGGGTGCCTCTGGCCGCTGCATGAGCGTTGGCTCCCCGGGCTGGCCTATGGTTTTGAACGCCAGCTGCGAGTGGAGCAGGGTTCAGTCCGGGTCGCGCCGACGCTGATTTGGATTTGGGCGCCCGGTCTCTCTCCTGTCGCTGAGCCGGCCCCATGGGGAACCCATGGGGTTGGGTTCACCCAGAAGGTCCACCACGGAGGGGATGATGGAGGCACTGGACCCTGAAAGCGAGGCCCGGTTCGACGCCTTTTCGAACCAAGTGGCCGAAGCCTTGCGCTTGTCCGGATGGTCCGGTTCGCAAGGAGCTTTGTGCGGGTATTGCAGTGGGCTCCTGCTTCCCGGGGAGCGCAAAAGCATGGAGCCCATCGCGGCCAGACTGGATCCGGGGCGCACTGAAGCCTGCTATGCCTCCATCCAGCGGCTCATCACCGACTCAGAGTGGGATGCCCAGGTCGTGCTGGATTTTAGCCGGGCTTATGCCCTGCCATTCATCTCCTCCAGGGGCCGAATCGAGGCGTGGATTGTCGATGACACGTCCTTTCCCAGGCAAGGCCGACATTCCGTGGGTGTGGCCCACCCATACTGCGGCTGCCGGGGAAACCATCAGAACTGCCAAGTGGCGAAAACGTTTCGCTGACCAATCACGTCGCGGCGCTGCCCGTGGCCTATCGACTCTACCTGCCTGAGGCCTGGACGCGAGATCCCTCCCGATGTCGCAAGACTGGCGCACCTCATCCGAATGCTGATCCTGCGGTTACCCCGATGCCCTTTCTCCGGCCGCACCGGCACACCCCGTTCACCACCTCGATCCTGGACCGTCGCTTAGTTCGGCATGGCCATGGCCTAATCAGCGTCGGCGCCTTTGGCATTCGCCAGACTCAACTCGCAGCAGGCCCTCCGAGCCATAGGCCGGCCCGGGGAGCCTGTGCCGGCAGGGCTGCTTCGGCAATCCATCGGAGTTGGCAGGTGCCAACACAGGCCTCCAACCTGGTCGATGGCTTTCCGTTGGCGCCGGCTTGCCGGCGACAACGAATCGGGGCGCGATGGGGGGACCCGGCCCACCCGGCTTCCAGACGCCACAGTCGAACTAGAGGGCCTTCAGCGCCGCGAGTTCCTGGGGATTCAAGAACTTCCACTCGCCGGGCTTGATCGCGGGATCGTCCAGGGGACCGAACTGGATGCGGCGCAGCTTGGACACCGGGTGCCCCACTGCGGCAAACATCTTGCGGATCTGCTGGTTCTTGCCTTCGATGAGGGTGACGCGCAGCCAGGGGTTGTCCGCCTTCTCGGCGATCTCGATGCCGCAGGGCTTGAGCCGCCGCCCGTCCAGGCGGAACCCCTCCCGGAACTCGTCCAGGGTCTCGGGCTTGGGCATGCGGTGGATCTTCACCAGGTAGACCTTGGGCACATGGAACTCGGGCGCCATGAGCCGCTGCGCCAGGGCCCCGTCGTTGGTGAGCAGGAGCAGCCCTTCGGAATTGAAATCCAGTCGCCCGACGGGATACACCCGCGCGTCAACCCCGTGGATGAGCGCCATGACCGTGGGCCGCCCCTGGTCGTCCTTCACGCTCGTGACGTAGCCCTTGGGCTTGTTCAGAAGGATGTAGACCAGGTTCTCCCGGGTGATGGGCTGGAGGTCCACCGTGATCTCGTCCCGGCGGGCATCCGCTCGGGTGCCCAGCTCCGTGACGGTGACCCCGTTCACCTGGACGCGCCCGTCCAGGATGATCTGCTCGCAGGCCCGCCGGGAGTCCACCCCCGCCGCGGCGAGGATCTTCTGAAGGCGGTCGCCCGATTGGACGGTTTTGGGCTTGGCGCCCGGCTGGGCCTTGGCGCGGGGCTTGAGGCCGGATTTGGCCGGGGCGCCGCTGCGCGAGGCAGGCCGCTCGCCGGTGCGGGTCGCAGGCCGCTCGCCGGTGCGGTTCGCAGGCCGCTCGCCAGTGCGGGTCGCAGGCCGCTCGCCAGTGCGGGTCGCAGGCCGCTCGCCGGTGCGGTTCGCAGAACGCTCGCCGGTCCGGTTCGCAGAACGCTCGCCGGTCCGGGAGGAGGGCTTGCCCTCGGGGCGGGATGCGGGGGTCTCGTCAGGCCAGTAGGCAGGGTTCACTTCGTTCCGGAAGTCGGGTTTGGCGGCGGTCCGGGGGGCCGGCCTGGAACCGGTCCTGGGCGCGGGCTTGGCCCCCGTCCGGGAAGGGGGCTTGGAACCGGCCCGGGATACGGGCTTGCCACCGGTGCGAACCGGTCCCCCAGGCTTCTTTGCGCTCACTCGCTTCTTCGAGTCCTTGCGGGGGGGGGTCGCCATGGGTGTGCCTCCAGCGTCATCACGACGCGAATCGATCATCATCTCACATCCAGCGCCTTCCTCAAAGCGTTATTTACCAACCTAACCCTGCTGTTCGGAGCAGTTATGACGACTGCCCGGTCCGGAATTAAGGCAGGACTTTTCCCGTCAGTCGGCTAGACTGGAGCCTAATTTGGTTTTTTCTCCGAGGAGCTTATGACAAAACACGTATACACCTTTGGCGGAGACCGGAACGAGGGCAACGCGACCATGCGTAACCTCCTCGGCGGGAAGGGCTGCAACCTCGCCGAAATGGCCGGCCTCGAGATCCCCGTGCCCCCCGGTTTCACCGTCACCACCGAGGTCTGCACCCTCTACATCGCGGGCGGCCAGACGCTTCCCCAGGACGTCAAGGCGCAGGTCCTGGAGTCCCTCAAGTGGCTCGAAGGCAACCGCGGCCGCAAGCTGGGCGACGTCGAGAACCCCCTCCTCCTTTCCGTGCGTTCGGGCGCCCGCGTCTCCATGCCCGGCATGATGGACACCGTCCTGAACCTGGGCCTCAACGACCAGACCGTCGAAGGCCTGGCCAAGGCCAGCAACAACCCCCGCTTCGCCTACGATTCCTACCGCCGCTTCATCATGATGTACTCCGACGTGGTCCTGGGCGTTCACAAGGACCTCTTCGAGCATGAGATCGAGAAGCTCAAGGCCAGGACCGGCAAGAAGCTCGACACCGCCATCACCGCCGAGGAGTGGAAGGACCTGACCGTCGTCTTCAAGGCGATCGTCCAGAAGGAACTCGGCAAGCCCTTCCCCCAGGATCCCATCGAGCAGCTCTTCGGCGGCATCTGCGCCGTGTTCGACAGCTGGGAGACCGACCGCGCCAAGATCTACCGCCGCCTGAACCGCATCCCCGACGACTGGGGCACCGCCGTCAACGTCCAGACCATGGTGTTCGGCAACATGGGCGACGACTGCGGCACCGGCGTGGCCTTCACCCGCGACCCCGGCACCGGCGAGCCCTACTTCTACGGCGAATACCTGATCAACGCCCAGGGCGAGGACGTGGTCGCCGGCGTGCGTACCCCCCAGCCCATCACCAAGGCCCAGGCCGAGGGCACCGGCCACACGTCCTTGGAAGTGGCCATGCCCGCGGCATTCACTGAACTGCTGGCCACCTGCAACCGCCTTGAGCGCCACTTCAAGGATATGCAGGACATCGAGTTCACCATCGAGCGCGGCAAGCTGTTCATGCTGCAGACCCGCATCGGCAAGCGCACCGCCCTGGCCTCCATCCGCATCGCCATCGACCTGGTGGACGAGGGGATGATCGACAGCAACACCGCCCTGACCCGCATCGATCCCGACAGCCTCAACCAGCTGCTGGCCCCCGTGTTCGATCCCAAGGAGAAGGCCTCCTTCAAGAAGGACGGCAAGCTGATGGCCAAGGGCCTGAATGCCGGCCCCGGCGCCGCCGCCGGCCGCATCGCCCTGAGCGCCGAGCAGGCCGAAGAGCTGGCCAAGACCGGTCCCGTCGTCCTGGTCCGCATCGAGACCTCCCCCGAGGATCTGGCCGGCATGGTCGCCGCCAACGGCATCCTCACCGCCCGCGGCGGCATGACCAGCCACGCGGCCGTGGTCGCCCGCGGCATGGGCAAGCCCTGCGTCTGCGGCGCCTCCGCCCTGAACATCGACGTCAAGGCCGGCACGGTCAACGTCGGCGACATCACCCTCAAGGCCGGCACCGACTTCATCTCCATCGACGGCTCCACCGGCGAGATCTTCGCCGGCCAGCTGAGCGCCTTCCCCTCCGAAGTGAACCAGGTGCTCGTCGAGAAGAAGCTCAAGGCCGAGGACAGCGAGCTGTTCGGCCGGTTCATGAAGATCATGACCTGGTCCAACGCCGTCCGTAAGCTCAAGGTCCGCACCAACGCCGACACCCCGCACGACTCCGACGTGGCCCGCGCCTTCGGCGCCGAGGGCATCGGCCTGTGCCGCACCGAGCACATGTTCTTCGAGGGCGAGCGCATCATCGCCGTGCGCGAGTTCATCCTCGCCAAGGACCTGGAGGCCCGCAAGGAAGCCCTCAAGAAGCTCCTGCCCATCCAGCGCCAGGACTTCGAAGGCATCTTCGAGGCCATGAACGGCCTGCCCGTCACCGTGCGCCTCCTGGATCCCCCCCTCCACGAGTTCGTGCCCCACGACGAGGCCGGCCAGCTCGAAATGGCCAAGGTCATCGGCGTCAGTGCCGCCGAGGTCAAGCACCGCGTGGAGAAGCTGCACGAGTTCAACCCCATGATGGGCCACCGCGGCTGCCGCCTGGGCATCACCTACCCCGAGCTCATCCGCATGCAGATGCGCGCCATCAGCGAGGCCGCCATCGCCGTGGGCCGGAAGGGCATCGTCGCCCTGCCCGAGGTCATGGTTCCCCTCATCGGCACCGTCAAGGAGCTGGCCTTCACCAAGGCCGAGATGCTGGACGAGCTGGCCGCGGTGAACAAGGAGCAGGGAACCGATTTCAGCTGCCCCATCGGCACCATGATCGAGATCCCCCGCGCCGCCATCACCGCCGACAAGGTCGCCACCGAGGCCGAGTTCTTCTCCTTCGGCACCAACGACCTCACCCAGATGGGCTTCGGCTACTCCCGCGACGATTCCGGCTCCTTCCTGCCCGAGTACGTCTCCAAGAAGATCCTCGAGGACGACCCCTTCCAGAGCCTCGACCAGGAAGGCATCGGCGAGCTGGTCCGCATCGCCTGCGAAAAGGGCCGCTCCACCCGCCCCGGCATCAAGCTGGGCGTCTGCGGCGAGCACGGCGGCGACCCCCGTTCGGTGAAGTTCTTCCACCGCGTGGGCCTGAACTACGTCAGCTGCAGCCCCTACCGCGTGCCCATCGCGATCCTGGCCGCCGCCCAGGCCGTCCTGGAAGAGAAGAAGTAGTTCCTGCGGCAGACAGATGAAAAGGGGCGCCCAGGCGCCCCTTTTCATTTGGGGGCCAGGAGACCGGAGCAACCCGCAAGGCCCTGTCGTACCATGGGCCCATGCCCCCCCGCCCCTCCCTCCTCCTCGCAGCCTTCCCCCCCGAACTCGCCGGGTGGGACGCCACCCCTCCCGCCGGCTGGCGGGTGGCCTGCACCGGCGTCGGGGCGCTCACGGCCGCGGTGGCGACCGTTCGGTTGCTGTCGGAGCTGGATCCGGAACGCGTCCTGTTCGTGGGCACCTGCGGGTCCTACGACGCGCGGCTCCAGCCGGGGGACGCCGTCTGGGCCTCGGAGGCCCTGGCCATCTCCCTGGATGAGCTGGAGGGGCGGGCCTACCGGCCGGCCATCGAAGTCGTCCGGTGGCCCGCGACCCTCGTGCCGGCCCTGCCCTTCCCGGCCCATTCCGTGGCGGTGCCGCCGGGAATTACGCGCACGGAGGAGGGGGCGCGGCGCCTGGGGGAGCTGGCGGCCGTGGAGCACCTGGAGCTCACGGGGGTCTTTGCGGCCTGCGCGGAGGCGGGCGTGCCCTGCGGGGCCGTGCTGGCGGTGGCGAACCGCGTGGGGCCCGAGGCGCACCGGGAGTGGCGGGAGAACCATGAGCGGGTGAGCCGGGAGCTGATGGCGCGCCTGGCTGGGCTGGGGGTCTTCGGGGGGCGGTGAGGCCAGGAGGAGGCTCCGGCCCCTGCCCGTCTCCACGAGCCAGCCCGCGGGCACGGCCTCGGCGCGGATGCCCAGGCAGTCCCCGGTGACGAACAGGTGGGCGCCGGCCAGGGCTTCCAGGGCCTCGGGGTGGGGGTGGCCGAAGACGTTGCCGCGGCCGGCGCACACCAGGGCCAGCCGCGGGTCCAGGGCCGCGGTCCAGGCGGATCCGGAGGCGCTGCGGCTGCCGTGGTGGCCGGCCTTCAGGAGCCGTCCGGGGGCGGGGGGACCGGGGTCCCCCAGGTCCAGGAGGTCGCGCTCCTGGGTGGCCAGGGCGTCGCCCATGAGCCAGAGTTCCCGGCCGCGCCAGGCCACGCGCAGGACGAGGGAGTTCATGTTCACGTCCCGCAGGGCCATGGGGCCCGGCGGCCACCGCACGGAGAAGGAGGCCCCGCCGCGGTTCCACGCGTCGCCGCGGCGCAACGGGAGGGCGCGTAGCCGGGAGGGCGCGGCGCCGAAGGGCTCCCACTTCGCCGGGGCCATGGCCGGCCGGCTCACCGAGGCCAGGGGCCAGAGGCTCTCCAGGGCCTCCCACCCGCCGGCGTGGTCCTGATGGGGATGGGTGAGGATGAGGTGGAGGGGCTCCCGGACGCCGCGCCGGGCCAGGACCCGCGCGATCCTCCGGGCGGAGCCGGCGTCGGGGCCGGTATCCACCAGGGTGGCGTCGCCGCCCGGGACGCGGATCAGGAGGGCATCGCCCTGGCCGACGTCCAGGGCCTCGATGCTCAGGGCGCGGGGAGGGCTTCCGGTGCCCCTGGAGGCCAGCAGACCCAGGGAGCCCGCCACCAGGGCCGCGGTGAGCCAGCGGGTGCGGCGGAACCCGGCATGGAGCTGCGCCAGGAGGACCCAGCCCAGGCCCAGGGCGGCCCAGGGCCAGAGGGTGCCCGTGGCGAGGGGGACGACGCGGGCGAAGGCGGGCACCAGGGTCCCGCCCACCCAGGCCAGGACGTGGCCGAGGGGCGCCACGGCCCAGGGCGCCGGCAGGAAGACCAGGGCGAGGCACAGGAGCGCCAGCACGGCCACCACGGGAAGGAGGGCCAGGTTGGCGGCGGCGGACCACAGGGGAGCGCCCCCGTGGAACAGGGCCAGCAGGGGCAACGTGGAGAGCCAGGGGGCCAGCACCCTCGCCAGGGGCCCGGCGAATCGCCCCGCCAGCGGCCCCAGGAGCCCGGCCAAGGGGCGGCTGCCCCACAGCAGGCCGGTCAGGGCGAGCCAGGACAGGAGGAAGCCGGGATCGCACCCGGCCGCGGGGTGGACCAGGAGCCACGCCACCAGCGCGCCGTGGAGGGTCACGACCTGGGGGACCTTCCACCCGGTGCCCCTGGCCGCGGCCCAGGCGAGGCCCATGAGGAAGCCGCGCCACACCGGGGCGGTGAACCCCACCAGGGCGCAGTAGGCCAGGCCCCCCGCCATGGCGGCGGCGGGGCTGCCGCGGCCCAGGGCGCGCCGCCACAGGGCCTCCAGGCCCGCCATGACGAGGGACACCTGCAGTCCGGAGACGACGAGGGTGTGGATGGTCCCGCTCTGGACGAAGGGGCTGAAGGCCTCCCCGTGGGCGGGAGGGATGCCCAGGGTGAGGGCGCCCCAGAGGTCCCGGGCCGGGGCGGAGAGCGGCAGCGCGAGGAACCTCGCGTGGACCCAGGCGCGCAGCGCCAGCAGCGGGGAGGGCCGGGGCGGGCCCAGGACCTCCAGCACCAGGGACGAGGGCAGGCGCAGCCTCCGGGGGGCCCCCGCCTCCCGGGCGCGCCACCGCGGGCGCTCGGCGAGGAACCCGGGGCCTGCCTCCACCCGCTGGAGGTCGGCCCCGAAGGCCACGGGGGTGCCCGGCGGGGGCGGCGGCACGCCCGAGGCGGGAAGGTCCAAGGGAAGCGCCAGGCCCCGCAGGGCCTCCGGCGCTTCGACGCGCAGGGCCCCGGCCCGGGAGCGGCCCCGCAGCGCCCAGGGCGCCGCCAGGACGCCCCGGATCCGCGCGGGCCCCGCGGGAAGCGCGCATTCCCACCGGGCCAGGCGCCCCAGCCCGCCCAGGGTGCCCCAGGCCAGGGCGATGGCCAGGCAGAGCCCGATCCAGCGCCGGCGCGGCGCCAGGGGCAGGGAACAGGCCACGGCGGCCCACCCCGCCAGCCGCGCCCCCAGGGGGAGCCTGCCGTCCCAGGCTTCCGGCAGGGCCCACGGAACGGCGCAGGCGGCCCCCAGGGCCCAGGGAAGGGCCCAGAAACCGTCGCCGCTCAGGCGCTGCCAAAGTTCGTCCCGGGAAAGCATGGAGCCGAGTCTACGCGAGGGGGCGATCCATGAGAAAATGGCTGTTCATGCGGGATTCCAAGTGATCCGAAACCACCTTTTCAACGTCGCCGCCTGCCTCGCCGTGTCTTGGGCCTCCCTGGGCGCCTGGAGCCCCGCCTTCCATGAAGTGCAGACAGGGCGGGCCGCCCGGCTCCTGCCCAAGCGCATGGCGGCCTTCCTCGCCACCCACGCGAGGGAGCTCGTCAGCGGCGCGCGGGGGCAGGCCAACGACCAGGTGCCCACCGTGGAGGACGTGGAGGAGCAGTTCCGCCGCATCGTGGCCCTCACGGAGGATCACAAGCGGCCGGAGCGCATTGCCAGGGAGCTGGGCGTCCTGGCCCACCAGGTCCAGCTCCTCATGGACCCCTCGGCGGTGGTGGGCGTATCGTCGCTGCGGGAGTCGTTCCAGGCCTACGGCGACGAGAAGCTTCCGAAGCTCGTGCTGAGCCGGGAGCCCTTCTGGGCGGTCACGTCTCCCCTGGACCCCCGGCCCAGGCTGGTGCAGTGGGCGCAGGTCAAGTTCGACCGCAACCAGGCGCTCCAGGAATGCTTCGACGAGGCGACCGGGCGCAGGAAGGGGGGATGGGACGAGCTTTCGGTGCCCTTCGCCCAGCTCCAGCTTTCCTATTCCAATGGGATCAACGGCACCGCCAATATCTGGATCCAGTTGTGGCGGGCCGTCGGCGACCAGTGGGACGCCCCCGGCGATGAAAGCATAGCCAGGGACTAGTCTTTTCGATATCTTCCTATCATCACCATGGAGACAGGAATGGCCTCGTATACCCGGCTCGGCTCGTACATGCTTTCCAGTGAACTCACGGCCGACCCCATCGGCAGGATCCACCGCGGGCTCTCCCTTTCCGGCAGCGCCTTCGAGAAGCACCACCTGCTGCGGACGTTCACCGACGAGCTCGTGGACGCCGGCATCGGCGCCCGCATGGGGGAGGCCGCGCGGGTGGCCGGAATCCTCGCCGGCAGCCGCGGCTTCGGCGCCAACTACCATGCCGAGCCCGGCAGGACGCCCCACGTGGTCTGCGACTACGTGCCCGGGCGCAGCCTGGCGCAGGTGCTGAGGAAGACCCGCGAGGAGCAGATCCCCCTGGGGGTGGACCATTCCCTTTCCGTGATCCAGGGCCTGGCCATGTCCCTCATGGCGCTGGCCGCCAAGGATCTCCACCACGGCGCCCTGAGCCCCCACAGCATCTGGGTGAGCTTCGAAGGCGCCACGCAGATCGTCGACGCGCCCTACGCCGGCATCCTGGCGGGGCTCCTGCCCAAGGCCAAGGGGCTGGAAAAGGAACTCGCCCCCTACCGCGCGCCGGAAGCCAGGAGCCCGCTGCAGCAGGACCTCTTCGCCCTGGGCGCCGTGCTCTTCGAGCTGCTGACCCTGGAGAAGCTCCCCGCGCCTGAAGCCATCCCCGCGGCGCTGTCCCGCGCCACGCTGAAGGCGGCCATGGAGGACGGCCCCCTTCCGGCCGAGATCGCGGGCCTCCTGAACCGGCTGCTGGTGGACCCCTCCGCCTTCCCTTCCATGGGCGAATTCAACAAGGAGCTCGAGCGCGTCCTCTACGACGGCGACTACAGCCCCACCACCTTCAACATGGCCTTCTACATGCATACGCTCTTCCGCGAGGAGGCCGAACAGGACGGCCAGTCCATGAAGGCGGACCAGGGCGTGGACTACACGCCGTTCCTGCCTTCCGAGGGCGCGTCGCGCAGCGTCCTGGTCAACGCCGACGGGCAGAGCCGGGTGAAGTACTTCGTCTACGCCGGCGCGGCCGCCGTGGCCATCCTCGGATTCTTCGGCTACAAGTACCGCGAGCTCCGGTCCGAGAACAACGCCATCCAGGTCAAGCTCGCCGAACTCCAGCAGCTGAAGGCGGCGAACGAGAACAAGCTCATGGACATCGCCAAGCAGGAGGAGTCCCAGAGGATCCTGCAGGAGCAGCTCGCCAAGAAGGCAACGGAGGCCAAGACCACCGAGGAGCGCGCCAAGGCGAAGAAGGACCTGGAGGAATCCAAGGCCAAGGCCCTGGAACTGGGCCGTCAGAAGGACGAGGCCCTGAAGAAGCAGCAGGAGTTGACCAACCAGGGCAACACCATCGCCCTCAACGCCCAGAAGGCCGCGCCCGCGCCGCAGCCCGCGCCGCCGCCGGCGCCGGCCCCCGCCAAGCAGGAAGCCCCGGCCCCGGCGGTGGTGGCCACTCCCGCGCCCCAGGCGCCGCCCCCCGCGGCCGCCGCGCCCGCGCAGCAGGAGGCGGTGGAGACGCCCGCCGCCCTCGTGCGCCGCGTCAGCCCCACGGCGCCCCGCATCGCCAACAAGGCCTTCCTGCCCGCCAATGTCCGGGACAGCGACATCAAGGTGATCCTGAAGATCTTCGTGGACGCCCAGGGACACCCCGTGAAGGTGGTCATCGTGCAGGGCGTGGCCGGGCCCTTCGGCTACAACGACGCCGCACAGAACGCCGCCCTGGCCTCGGGCTACGCCCCGGCCACGAAGAACGGCAAGCCCACCACGGGCTGGATGACCCTCGAATACAACTTCGGCAGGGCGAAGTAGCTACCCGCCCAGGATGATCGGATCGTCGTCGTCCCCGTCCACGATGCGGATGTGGGACCCGGCGTCCAGCAGGACGGCGTCCTCGAACATGTTGTGCAGCTTGGGTTCGTAGCGGTCGGCGTCCAGGAGGCGCGGGTCCGCGGCCAGCTGCAGCCCGGTGCGCTCCAGGGAGGCGACGCCGGCGGGATCGACTCCCAGGATCGCCCCCAGGAGCTTCTGCGGATTGGGGGCCTGGCCGGAGGCGATGCGGGTGGTGAAGGCCAGCGCGCCGTCCTTCCAGGCCATGGCCTCCACGAGGGAGCGGATCTCCACGCGCTTGACGCCCTTGTGGCCGCCGGTCTTGCCGGATTTCTCCATCTCGAAGCGTTCGGAGGCCATGAATTCCGCGGTGGCGAAGAGGGCCCGCTCGAGCAGGTCCGCAGGGCACTGCCAGCGCCAGGAGGCGGAGCGGCACAGGTCGGACACGGGCGACGCGTAGTTGGGGACGATCTCGCACTGGAGGACGGTGAGGCCCGCCGGCGCGTGGGCGTTGATGCAGCCGGGCAGTTCCGAAAGCGGCATCCCGGCCCCATGGGCCAGCACCGCGTCGGCCCATTCCCCCCGGCCGGGAACGCCCAGGGGCAGCGGGTGCCCCAGATGCAGGGCGGGCCGGGGCACCTTCTCGAGGCCCATGGCAAGCGGGAGCCCCGCGTCCAGGATGGCCCGGGCCAGCTGGGACGCCAGGGCCGGCGGGTGCTGCCCGCACGCGGGCTCCGAGACGGCGAAGCGGAGCCGGAGGGTCCTTCGGTTGGGATCCGTCTGCCAGCGGTTCATGCGGCGGGCCCTGGAGGTGGCCACGTCGGCCCGGAGCCGCGCGCGCACGGGCTCCCAGGCCGGCCCCGCGAGGCGGAGGAGGGCCAGGGCGTGTTCGAGCTGGCCTTCCAGCTCAAGCATTTTCAGAACCCGGTCCAGGGCGGCCGCTTCGGGCGGTCCGGTGGAAACCATGTCCTGGAAGGCCTTCAGCGGCGCATGTGCGGAATCTCGGGAGGCCTCGTCCATAGCGTTCCAGTGTAACCAGGGCTGGTGGCGGGTCCAGGGTCCGGGTTTTCCGCGAAGGCTGCTGATTTCTCGGTGGGGAATTCCAAAGTCGCCATGAGAATCAGGTAAGAGAAGGACTGCTGCGTTCTTTGTGCAGGGAAAATATTCACGGGTGGGATGGCCCAATTCCCTAATGGATACGCCATTCTTCCCAGATTTCCCCCGGATGATACAAGGCTCCGGGAAAAAATTGCCACGATTCACATCATGAATCGATGTTCACAGTGGCCAGGGGAAGCCGCGTCACTTGGGCTGCTTGGATTCCAGGAAGCGCTTGGCCTCCCGCCGGAGGATCTCGGCGACGCCCTTGTCCCTCATGAGGAGCTTCAGGTCCATGTCGATGAGGCGCTTGAGGAGGTTCAGGGAAAGGGCGATGGGCGTCTTGGGGTTGAGCACCAGGGCCTTCACGATGACGTATTTCTTGAGCCAGTCCCGGTTCGTGGCGATGATCCGGATGACTTCCTCGTTGATGGTGCGCATCTGCGCGATGAAGGCGATCTCCCCCTCGGTTATCCGCGGATTGCGGATCACGTTCACCTGGATGAGGCGGTTGGCCTCGCGGATGAGGAGGGTCCGCTCCTCCTTGCCGCCCTTGATGGCGAGCATGATCTTCTGGTTGGTGCGCAGGCGCATCACGCGCTTGGTGAGCGAGAGGGGGATCTCGTTGCCCTCTTCGTCCAACACGGGCGCCAGAATGGCCCGCACGGGGGCTTCCAGCTCCTCGGGCGTCTCCACCGGAAGGGGCAGCTCGGCCCAGGCCTTGTCGAGCCTGCCGGCCTCCACCTCGTCGATGATCTCCAGGCGCTCCTCGGCGACCTCCTTCGTCACCAGGCGCAGCACGTCCCGCCGGAACTCGTTGACCCGGCGCTTGATCTGGTACTCGGCCTCCGGATGGGTCTCCAGCAGATCCAGGATCACCGGGCGTTCCAGCCAGAGCACCTGGTTGTTCAGGGGGATCTCCAGCACGGCCCCCGGCAGGAACGGCACCACCCGCTCCATCCAGGCGGAGTTCATGTCCGGGTGCAGCAGGGCCGTCTCCAGCAGGGCCGGCTCCTTGCGGTGGATGAGGATGAGTCCCAGGGGATCGGGCGGATCCTGGGGCCCGAGGATGGCGTTGGAGAGCAGGCTCTCCGGCATGGCCTTCACGGTCTCCACCGCGGTGTCGGCGAAGGGGGTCTCCTTGAAGACGGCGTGGCTCAATGCCTGGAGCAGGTCGATGGGCGGAACCGGGAGATTGCCCGCCACCAGGGACCTGGCCATCGCCTCGGGCAGCTGGCCATCCACGAATTTCTGAACGATCAGATGCACGTCATTCCCCTTCCTGGTCGGTCTCCGGAGCCGTGGGCGGGTTCCTGGCCTCCGTGCTCTCGGGGACGATCCATTCCCCATTCTCGCCGAATTTCCCCGTCCACGGTTCGCCGACGGCGGTTCCGTGGCGGATCCTGCGGCCCGCGACGTCCAGCACCACGACGCCGCCGTTGTCCACGGTGATGGAGAAGGGCCCCTTCACCCGCAGGCGCCAGGGGTCCGACACGCGCAGGCTGCGCTTCTGGGCGGGGGCGCCGCCGGGGGCGACGGTCACCTCGCAGGTGTCCTGGGCGCGCAGGGACACCAGCACGCCCTCCTCGTTGACGGGCACTTCGGGCAGGACTTCGCCCACCACGGGATAGGGGCCCTCCGGCTCGGCGGGCTTCCAGCGCGCGGGGCCGGTGCGGTCCACCTGCACCTCGGCCTGGCCCCGGGGGCGGCGCAGGTTGCGCCCGGGCACCACGAGCCAGAGCACCAGCAGGAGCGTGCCGGCGCTGAGCGCGCCCATGAGGATGCGCTCCTGGTGCTCACGGCGCGGGTCGGGCGGTTCCTGCTCCACCAATCCGGGAAGCTGGTTCCACTGTTCGGAGTAGGCCTCGGGGTCCACCCCCAGGCGCTCGGCGATCTGGCGCGCGTAGGGCCGCTCCCGGCCCGGCGGGACCCGGTCCCAGGCCTCGGCCTCCACCGCCTCGAGGACACGCACGCTGAGGTTCAGGTCGAAGGCCAGGGCATGCAGGGAGAGCCCCTGGGCGATGCGGGCCTGCCGGATGGCGTCGCCGATGCCGGTGGCGTGGGGCGCCCCCTCCGGCCCGCTCAAGGCTTCCAGCCCACGGGGACCTCGGCCACCATCCGCCCCAGCTGCTCGCGCCGCTCGTCACGGTTGAGACGGCGGTCGTCCATGGTCCCGCGGTGGGCCATGGCGTCGCCCAGGGTGGACTGGAGGTCGTCGGGCGTCACGAAGTCCCTGCCGTCGAGCCAGGCCTCCGCCCGGGACAGCGCCAGCCAGTGCCCCGCGGCCCGGGTGGAGCAGAAGCCCCGGTTCTCGCGGATCCGCGCCACCACGCGCTCGGCGTAGTCCAGCGCGCCGTCGGAGGCCCGCACCTTGCGCACCTCGGCCCGGGCCCGGCGCCAGCCGTCCAGATCCATGGCCGGTTCCAGGGACTCCAGGATCCCGGAGCCGGCCTCGCCCCGCAGGACGAGCCGCTCCGAGACCGGATCGGGGTAGCCCAGGTGGAGGACGCAGGCGAAGCGGTCCATCTGGCTTTCCGGAAGGGGGAAGGTGCCCGAGGTGTCCATGGGGTTCTGGGTGGCGATGACGAAGAAGGGGTCGGGGAGCCGGTACGTGGTGCGGTCGAGGGTCACCTGGCCCTCCACCATCACCTCCAGCAGGGCGCTCTGGGTCTTGGGCCCGATGCGGTTCAGCTCGTCCAGGAGGACGACGTTCGCGAAGATCGGGCCCTGCTGGAACCGGAACGTCTGGCCCGCGGCCTCCCACAGGTGGATCCCCAGGAGGTCCGAGGGCAGGAGGTCGTTGGTTCCCTGCACCCGCTGGTAGGACCCGCCCAGGAGCCGGCTGAGGCCCTTGGCCAGGGTGGTCTTGCCCACGCCGGGGAGGTCCTCCAGCAGGAGGTGGCCGCCCGAGAGCAGCACGGCCACGGACCGGCGCACCGGCCCGTCCTTGCCCACCACCACCCGGGAGAGGCCCCGCAGGCCCGCCCTCACGAGCTCCCTCACGTCGTCAGGTCCGCTCATCAGTCGTCCTCCAGGGGAATGCCGTGCTCGCGCAGGGCCTTGGCGAGGGCCCTGGGCGTGAGGCCCAGCTCCCGGGCCAGGGCGGCCGGGTCGGACGCGCGGCCCTCCATGGCCCTGCGCAGAAGGACGCCCTCTGCGGCCCGGGACACGACGCCCAGCATGGCCTCCAGCGTGCCGGGCCCGGGAAAGGGCAGCACCATGGAGCTGCCGCGCCTGGCGCCGTCGGGCGGCAGCGCGGCGAGCACCGAACCCGCGGTGCCGCCCAGGGCCTGGGTCAGGCCCCAGGTGAGCTGCCTGAGGTTGCCGGGCCACTCGCGGTGGAGGAGGTCCTTCTCCATGGCCCGCTCCACGATGGGCACGGGCCGCCCCTCGCGCCTGGCGTGCAGCTCCAGGAAGGTGCGGAAGAGGGGCAGGATGTCCTCCCGGCGCTCGCGCAGGGGCGGCAGCCGGAAGGTGAGGACGCCCATGCGCAGCCGCACGGGCTCGGGCAGCGCCTCCGGGCTCCCGCAGCCGCCCATCCAGTGGACGCCCTGCCCCTCCGCGCCCTCCATGGCCGCGATGAGGGCGGGCGCCGGGAGCCCTTCCAGGCCTGCCACGTAGACGCTGCCGCCCCGGAGCAGCGCCAGCTCCGCGGGCCCGGGGGCGCCCTGTGCGCCATCCCACGCGAGGAAGGGGGCCTGGGGATGGCGCAGGGCATGGAGCCGGCGCGCCGCCCGGGCCTTGCCGGTGCCGGGTTCGCCGTGGAAGAGGACAGGCTCGGCGGAGCCCGCGGCCTTCACCAGGCCGCGCTCCAGGGCCGCCATGGCCGGGGAATGGACGACCCAGGGTTCCCGGGGGTCGGGCGGCGGGGCCATGCGCAGGCTGCGCAGGCGGTCCAGCACCGCGCCGAAGACATCCAGGTCGAAGGGCTTGGGCAGGAAATCGTCGGCGCCCCAGCGGATGGCCTCGACGATGTCGGCGGGCTCCCCGAAGGCGGACATGACCACGGCCCGCAGCGCGGGCTGGGCGCGCTTGGCGGCCTTCAGCAGCTCCAGGCCCGACATGGCCGGCAGCCGGAGATCGGTCACGAGGATGTCGAAGGCGCCCCCGGCCAGGGCCTGCAGGGCCTCCCGCGGGTCGCCCACCGCCGTCACCTCCCAGGGGCCGCTCTCCAGGGCCTGCACCAGCATCCTGCGGAAACTGTCCTTGTCCTCCACCAGCAGCACGCGCATGGCTCACCCGCCCCCGCAGCCGCGGATGAAGAGGTCCGACTGGGCCCGGGCCTGGCCCTCGAAGAGCGCGGCGCCTTCCACCAGGGGCAGCCCCGCCTCCCGCGCCCAGGCGGCAAATGCCGTGTCCTCCTTGTAGATCCATTCCACCGCCCACTTCGCGAAGGGCCGCGCGGCCTCCAGCAGTTCAGGGAAGGGCGCGGGATCGCCGGGCGCCATGCCCAGGGCCGTGGCCTGCACGATGCCCGCGGGGGCGAAGGCCTCCACGTCCCTCGCCGCCGTTCCCGGCTTCCGGGAGGCCTGCAGCACGGGCCAGCCGCGCTTCTCGAGCACCGCGCGGGTGGTGGCGGCAACGCCCCCGTCCCCCAGCACCAGCACGGGTCCGCGGGCCAGCCCGGCAAGGGCCGCGTCCAGGGCCTGGGCGTCGGTGTTGGCGGCCTCCCAGGGGGCGCCGGGGCCGCGCCGGAAGAGGGTGTTCAGCGGCGCGGGGAGGCCGGCCAGGGGCGGCAGGGTCTCCTTCAGGGGGGCGGTCAGGCTCGCGCCCAGCACGGGCAGGGCCTCCAGGGCCTCCAGGGCCTCCGCTGCGTCGCCGCATTCCAGGGGCAGGTAGAGCAGGTCCTTGAAGGCGGCCTGGAAGCGCGGGTTGTGGAAGGCCGGGCCCCGGGAGTGGAGCACCGGACTGCCCAGCACGCCGCACAGGCCGTGGCCCGCGTGGAGCCTGTGGCACCGCCACGCCAGCATCCGGGACAGGGGCACCTGGCCCGGCGCCGCGGCGGGGGCGTCGTCGGCGGCGGCGTAGGTGAAGGCGCCCCCCCAGGCGAACTGCAGGCAGCGGCTGGGGATCCCTTTGGGCCCCATGAGGAAGGCCGAGAGGATGACCTCGTGGTCGCGGGCCCAGGCCAGGGGGCCCTTGACCCGCGCGTTGTCGGCGAGGCGCCCGGCGCGGCCCACCCACTTGTAGGCGTCCCCGTCGGGCAGGTCCCGCAGGCGCGCGTCCAGGTCGAACACGCCCTCGCCCACGTGCACGGACCGCAGGATCCGAAGGTGGGAGCGGGCCTCCTCCAGCAGGGGGGGAATGGGCAGCTCCCATTCCAGGTCCAGCCACGCCGGACGGCTGCGGGCGGCCTCCACGAGGCGTTCGATCCGGGAGGCCTCGTCCCCGTCCCAGGCGCCGCCGTCCTCGCGGCGCCGGCAGGTCACCAGGCACTTCCGCCCCAGGGACCGCACCATCGCCTCGGCCGGGATGTCCGGGTAGAGGTCCAGGCGCACCTCCGGCAGGGCCTCGTCGGGGAGCCTGCGGCCGCAGGCCTCGGCGTCCTTCCAGTCGGGGTGGGTGAGGGTGACGAAGTAGGGCGGCGGGAGGGCCATCAGGACCCCTCCGCGGCCTTCTTGGCCCCCTGCCACGCGGCCTCCAGGCCGTCCAGGTCCTGGGCCTGCCACCCGCCGTTGCCCTCGGCGAAGTCCTCGACGGCGCGGAAGCGCCCCCTGAAGCGGTCCATCTGGCGGCGCAGGGCCCGGTCGGGGTCCACGCCCTTCTTGCGGGCCCACTGCACGAGGCTGAAGAGCACGTCGCCGAACTCGGACTCCACGCGGTCCAGGTCCGTTTCCGCCTGCAGCTCGCCGATCTCCTCCCGCACCTTGTCCAGCACGCCGTCCAGGTCGGGCCACTCGAAGCCGACCTTGGCGCAGCGCTTGCCGATCTCCATGGCCTCGTCCAGGGGGGAGAGGCTGGCGGGGATGCCCTCCAGGAGCCGCTTGCGGGTGTCCTGGCCGCGCCCGGTCTTCTCGTCCTTCTTGATGGCGGCCCAGTTCACCAGCACGTCGGCGGCGTTCTCCACCTCGACCTCGGCGAAGACGTGGGGGTGGCGGCGCACCAGCTTCTCCACCACCATCGCCTCCACGTCGTGGAGGTCCCAGGCGCCGCGCTCCTGGGCCAGCTGGGCGTGGAAGGCCACCTGCAGCCAGAGGTCGCCCAGCTCCTCGCAGAAATGCCGCTCCTTCTCGGGGTCCCCCGGCACATGGGCCGCCAGCGCGTCCAGGACCTCGGCGGCCTCCTCCCGGAGGAACCGGGCCAGGGACTGGTGGTCCTGCTCCAGATCCCAGGGACAGCCCGTTACGGGGTTGCGGAGGGCCTGCATCACGGCGCGGAGGGTGGTGGGCGTCATGCCCTAAAGGTACCAGAAATGCCGGGGGTCACCACGACAGCGAGAACCCCGCGACCAGGATCCTGCGGCTGAAGTAGCTCTCGTGGGCCCTGCGCACCGTGAAGTCGGGGTTGTAGCTGTAGCTGGCCACGTTGTGCCGGTCCAGGAGGTTCATGACCTCCAGGAAGGCCACGGCCCTTCCGGAACCCAGCGGGAACAGCCGCGTGAGCCGGGAATCCACGCGGGCGTATGCCGGCAGCCGTTCGCCGTAGCGGGCGCCCTCCAGGGGCGTGAAGCCTCCCTGGCCGTCGGGGAGGCCCCCCTCGACGGGGGTGAACGGGGCTCCCGTGGCGTAGCGCCAGGAGCCGGACCATTCCCACCCCGGGCGGATCGTCCAGGTGCCCACGGTGGTGAAGCTGTGGGGGACGCTGGTGGGCACGGGGCCCAGGGCGTACTGGTCGTCCTCGCGCCGGCGGGTGTCCAGGTAGCCGTAGCCAAGCTGGCCCCGGAAGGCGCCCTTGCGCGCCTTGAGGAGCAGGTCCAGCCCCCGGGCCACCCCGCGCCCGGTGCTCGCGTAGTGCAGCAGGGGGTCCCTCACCACCAGCGAGCCGTAGTCCTTCCGGTAGAGTTCCAGCCGGGCCTGCCAGGGCACCGGTGCGCCGTCGTCCCGCGCGTCGGCGCTCAGCACGGCGTGGGTGGCCCGCAGGGCGCGCAGGGCCGGGTTCCCCTGGTGGGGATCCAGCTGCGTGAGCGCGGGCATCTGGTGGAAGGTGCCCCCGGCGGCGAGGAGCGTGAGGCGGGGCCCCGCCTTGAAGGAGAGGGTGGCCCGGAGGTCCCGGGTGTTCTCGCCCAGGAGGCCGTAGCGGTCGGCGCGCCCGCCCAGGGACAGGCCCCAGCGTTCGCCGAGCAGGAACCGGAGCGTCAGGTAGCCTCCCGTCCGGGTGCCCTCGAAGCCGTAGCCGAAGGTCCTGGGGGCGGCCCCGGGACCCCAGTTGGACGTGTCGTAGGGAACCTGGCCCCGGGGGTCGAGGGAGGTGCGCGCGGCGTCCGCCCCGAATTCGAGGCCCAGGAGCGGGGAAGCCTGCACGACGACCTCGGCCCTGCCGAAGGTCTCCCCCTCCACCTGGTCCACGCCCCAGCGGTCGAAGGTCCAGGTCGAGGCGAAGCGGGTGTGGGAGGCCGCCAGGTTCAGCACGGCCAGGCTCCCCAGCCCCTGGGTCCAGCTGGCCGACAGGAAGCGCGTGTCGCTGCGGTTGGCGTAGACCGCCTCCAGGTTCTGGATCCGGTAGTCGAGGCCCAGGTGGTCCCGGGAGAGCAGGACGGTGGTGGAGAGCCTGCCGGTGGCCCCGAAGCTCCGCTGGTAGGACAGGTGCAGATCCTGGGAGGTGGGCGCCTCGGTGAAGTTCGCCGCCAGGCCGTACCACTTGTCCAGGGGCGTGGTGTCGGCATGGCGGTACGAGCCGCGCAGGATCCCTCCGGCCAAGGGTTCGTCCACCATGAGCCCCTGCCCCGCCAGGTCCAGCAGCAGGGTGCCGCCCCGGACCCGGGAGGCCGTCTCCGTGGACAGCTCCATCACCGCCGACAGGGCGTCCCCGTAGCGCGCCGAGAAGCCGCCCGGGACGAAGTTGAGGTGGGTGACCAGGGCCGTGTCCACCGAGGAGAAGATCCCCCCCTGGGTGCTCGGGTGGTGGAAGGGATGCTGGAGGTGCCCGCCGTTCAGGTAGATGCCCACCTCGCTGGGATTGCCGCCCCGCACGAAGAGCTCAGCGCCCTCGCTGGCGTTGCTCACTCCGGGCAGGGCCTTCACGCCCTGGAAAACATCGGCGGCGGCCCCGGGCGTGGTGTAGATCTCCAGGCGGGTGATGGCCGAGCCGGGGCCGTCGGTGCCGTACCCGGCGCCTTCCACCACCTCCACCACGGCCTCCTTCACTTCGGGCTCCAGGAGCACCAGGAGGGGCTTGCCGGGGACGATGGCCCGCACCTGGGGCTCCATGCCCCGGGCGGTGAAGGTGGCGGTGGCGTCCCCGCGGGTCAGGGGCAGTTTGAACCGGCCCTTGGCGTCGCTGCGGACGGCGTGGGCGCCCACGGTGACCACGGCGCCGGACAGGGGCTTGCCCCCCGGGCCCATGACGACGCCGGCCAGTTCCAGGGCGGCCTGAAGGACCTGCGCCGCGAGCATCATTTGGCGCCCACCTGGGGCAGCACGACGAACCGGGCGAAGCCGTAGGCCGGGTCCAGGGCCAGGGCCTTGTCCAGGTTCGCCCTGGCCTCCCCGGCCCGGCCCGCCTTGTGGAGCGCCAGCGCGAGCCAGGCGCGGCTCTCGGCCCGGCCCCAGCAAGGCGCCCAGGGATCCGCTGGGGCCTGCTCGCCGTCGGCGGCACGGGCCGCAGCCTCCAGGATGGGCAGGGCCTTTTCCGGACCGCCTCCGGCGAAGGCCGGCGTGTGGAGCGCGTGGATGCCCTGGAAGAGGAGCGCCCGCGGATTGCCCGGGGCGGCTTTCAGGGCCTGGGTGAACAGGCCGCTGGCCTGGGGCGAGAGGGTCATGCCCAGCATCGGCTTGAACCCCAGCTTCAGGCCGAGGCAGGCCCCGGCCAGGGCCAGGCTCTCCGCGTCCCTGCGGGGCTCCAGGGCCTTCAGGGTGCGGTCGAGGAGGGCCTCCATGGCCTTGGGCTCCTTGGCGCCCAGCTGGCTCACCAGTGCGTAGGCAAGGCAGGCGTCCCAGTAGGGACGGTCCTGGCCGGAGGCGGCCAGCTCGCCCTGCAGGGCGCGGATGGCGTCGGCCGGGAGCCGCTGGGCCCCCTGGAGGCGGACCGGGAGGTCCTGGGCGGACAGGGTCAGCACCAGGGCGGGTGCGAATGATGGAAGGTATCGCATGGGGGGCTCCTTGCCGCCCAGCTTGGCCCGGGGCCGGCGCCCCGGAAGGCACGAAGGGACCGGAGGCCGGAAAATCCCTCCGAAGGGCTACCCCAGCCTCCGGCGCAGCCCGGCCATGCGGTCCCGGCTCACGGGCACCCGGTCCCCGGTGTCCAGGCGGACCTCCCCGTTGCCTTCGGCCTCGGCCCGCAGCTCCCGCACCCGGGCCAGCGCCACCATGGCGCCCCGGTGGCAGCGGTAGAAGGCGGGCTGCAGGAGCGTCTCCAGCTCCTCCAGGGTGCGGCCCAGCATGAAGCGCCCCTCCGGGGTGTGCACGAAGAGCAGCCGGTTCTCGGTGACCAGATGGCTCACGTCGGCCCAGGCCAGCACCCGCAGGCCGCCCTTGGCCTGCACGGTGAAGCGCTCCGGGGCCTCCTGGCGGCGGGTGGCGGCCAGGGCCTGGAGCAGCGGGGCGAGGTCCCGGGCGGGCTCGAGGCGCGCTTCGACGCGGGCGAGGGTCTCCTCCAGGCGGGGCCGCGCCACGGGCTTGAGGAGGTAGTCCCAGGCCGCCCAGCGGAAGGCCTCCACCGCGTAGTCGGCGAAGGCGGTGACGAACACCACCGGCGGCAGGGGGAGCCCCTCGGCCGCGGCCTGCTCCAGGAGGCCGAAGGCCCCGGCCGGGGGGAACTCGATGTCCAGGAAGAGCACGTCGGGGCGGCACATGCGGAGCAGGTGCAGCCCCGCCCCGCCGTCCTCCGCCTCGGCCAGGCACACCGAGCCCGGGCGGAGTTCGCGCAGCAGGGACTTCAGCCTCAGGCGCCCCGGGGCCTCGTCCTCCACCAGGGCGTAGGTCAGGGGCACAGCCGCACCCATGCGACGCAGCCGGCCCGGGCCTCGGGCCACTCCAGGACCCCGCCCACGGCCGCGAGGCGGCTGCCCACCGCCGCCAGGCCCACCCCCGCGGGCGCGCCGGGGGCCCGGCCCACGCCGTCGTCCTCCACCCTCACCCCGGTCGCGTCCGCCGAGACGCTGAGGACGCAGGGCCCAACCTTGGGCCGGAAGCCGTGCTTCAGGCTGTTCTCCACGAGGGGCAGCAGGAGCAGGGGCGGGATCTCCCGGTCCGCCTCGGCCTCGGGCAGGTCCAGGCGCACCGCGAGGCGGTCCCCGAACCGCGCGCGTTCCAGGTCCAGCAGGAGCCCGATGAGGTCGAACTCCTCGCGCAGGGTCCAGCGGTCCCGGCCCAGGGCCTCCAGCATCCGGCGCAGGAAGGCCGAGAGGGTCTCCACCGCGGCCTCCGCCCCGGCGGGATCTCCCGGGATGAGGGCGGCGATGGCGTTCAGGGCGTTGAAGAGGGTGTGCGGGCTGAGCTGGGCCTTGAGGATCAGGATGTTGGCCTCGCCCCGGGCCCGCTCCAGGGCCCGCTCCGCCTCGGCGAGGCTCCGGGCCGTGTGGTAGGTGACGATGGAGCTCGATATGGAAAAGCCCAGGAGGTAGGACAGAAGGGCGGCGCCCGCGTTGTGGAAGAGGTTCACGCCCAGGACCGGGCGCACCAGGAGCCCGCAGGCCCCGAACAGCGCCGTGAAGAGCAGCAGCCAGCGCAGCTGCACCGAGACCAGGCTCGGCCCGGCCCGCCGAACCCACGCCGAGCCCAGTTCCAGGCCCGACCACATCACCAGCGTGAAGATCAGCCCCACCAGGCAGGACACCAGGGTCCTGCGCGGGGTCATGGGGGTCTGGAGCAGCGCGAAGGGAAGCCCGCTGAGAAGCCCCAGGGGCACGGCCTTGAGGAGCCACCGGAGGGGGACCTTCCGGATGGAGTTCGGGCTGCGGTCATCCATGGAGGAAGCCTACTTCCGAAGGCAGGAGGCTGGCGCGGGGAATCGTACCGGAGGCGGAAAACCGCCGACGAACGGCCTCACCAGAGCCGGGTGATGCCCAGGAGGCCGGCGGGGTCGAAGTGATCCCGGAGCGCGGCGCCCGCCGCCTTGACGGCCGGGGGGGTGTAGAGGTCGTGGTACTGCTGGTTGTGGGGTCCCACGCCGTGCTCGGCGCTGTAGCTGCCCTTGTGCTCCAGGACGGCGAGGTCGTAGACCTTGCGCTGGACCAGGGGCACCAGCTCGGCGGCCGGGACGGGGCTGTCGGCCTCGCGCCACACCAGGTTCAGGTGGGTGCCGCCGTCGCCCCAGTGGCCGAAGTCGCAGACCCGCATGAAGGGGTGGGCCTCCGCCAGCCAGCCCTTCACGGCCTCCGTGAAGGCGGGAAGGCTGGACCGGGGCACGGCGATGTCGAAGGCCAGGACCTTCCCCTCGCCGCGCAGGCTCTCGGAGACGTGGTGGCGGATGGCCCAGAACTCCGCGGGCTTGCCGAAGCGTGCGTCCAGGACGCCCTCGCCGTGGGCCTCCATGTGGGCTCCCAGGGCCTCCTCCAGGAGGGAAGCCAGGTCGAGGCTCGCCTCCGGCAGGGAGCTGGCCAGCTCCACCAGGGCCGTGTAGGGCGGCACCTCGTCGAAGGGGTTGCGCAGGGATTCCTGGTGCCGGAAGACGGCGGCCATGGCCTCCCCGGAGATGACCTCGTAGGCGGTGAACACCTCGAAGAGCCCGCCCTCCAGGCTGCGCAGCAGGTCCAGCACCGCCTCGCCGCCGGCCAGCGCCACCAGGGCCACGGCCCGCTGCCTGGGCAGGGGCGCCACCTGCAGCACCGCCCCCGTGACCACGCCGAAAAGGCCCGAGGTTCCGGTGAAGAGCTGCTTGAAGTCCAGGCCCGTGTTGTTCTTGCGCAGGGCCGAAAGGGTGTCGACGACGGTGCCGTCGGCCAGCACCACCTCGAGGCCAAGGAGGTTGCGGCGCACGTCGCCGTACCGCAGGAGCCGGGTGCCGCCGGTGTTGGTGGCGATCATTCCCCCGATCTGGGGGTCGGCCCCCAGGTCCACGGGGAAGTGCAGGCCGTGCCCGGCCAGGGCCTCGTTGAGGGCGCTGAGGAGGACGCCGCCGTCCACCAGGGCCGTGCGGTCCGTGGGGTCGATCTCCAGGCGCCGGTTCAGGCGCTCCAGGCTGAGCACCGCCATCTCCCCGCCGGCGTCGGGCACCGAGGCGCCCACGAGGCCCGTGTTGGCCCCCTGCACGATGACGCGCAGGCCCCTGGCGTGGCAGAACGCCATGAAGGCCGACACTTCGGCGGTGGTGGAGGGCCGCGCCACGAACCGGGCCCTGCCCTTCCCGTAGCGCCAGCCGGTTTCGTACTTCTCGAGTTCGGAGGGGTCGGCGAGCACCGCGCCCTGGCCCAGCAGGGCGGTGAGGTCATCCATCAATGCGTCCACTCAGAAGCTCCCGGGTGCGGTCATCTTGAATATAGCCTGGGCGTTGCCCGTGTCGAAGCCCAGATCCAGGCCGCCGCCGGGCAGGGGCCGGCGGGTGATGAACTCGAAGAACGAGCCCGGCACCGTCTTCAGCACCAGGTGGCCCTCGATGTCCCGGAAGGGCCGCTCCACCGGATCGGCCTGGAAGGCGGTCTGCAGGACCCGGCCGGTGGAGGAGACCTCGACGGTCTCCTTCATGGCCCGGCCCAGCTCCTTCTGCGCCACGGCCAGGGCCTCCACGTCGGCCACGCGGTCCGTGGCGTGGTTGAAGGCGTTGCCCTCGGTGGCGATCCAGGCCATCTCCGCGCTCTCCAGGTAGAGGATCCGGTAGTCGGCGAGGCTGGGGGCCGCGTGCTGCCGGTCGAAGCACGCCACCAGGTCGGGCAGGAGGGCCCGGGCGTCCTCCGGGGCCAGGCTCCCCTCACCGGCCAGCTCCGCCAGCCGTTCCAGGGCCCGGGGCGGCAGGGGGTCCCGGGAGGTGCCCAGCACCCGGGCCACGGCCGCCTGGAAGGCCGGGCTGAAGCTTTCGGGGTGGAGCTCGCTGAGGAAGAACTGGGGGATGTCCTCCGGCAGGTCCTGGTGGCAGTAGGCGCGGCCGGTCATGGAGAGCCGGTCCAGGGGGTAGACGTCGGCCAGGGCGTAGCCCAGGGGCCCCAGCACCCGCGTGATGGCGGCTTCCCCGGGGGGCAGCGGGCCGCTGGCCGCCAGGACGGTTCGCAGGGCGCCGTGGTCGAAGACCACCTTGCCGCCGCCGGCGACCACGTCCAGCACGTAGGCCCTCGCCGAGGGCACCCGCTCCTGCAGGTCCCGGAGGAGGGCGAGGTTCATGGCGAAGGCCAGCTGGGCCCGGGAGACCCTGGGCTCCCCCGGCGCCAGGAGGGCCTCCGGCACCGCCACGGAGGCCAGGAGGTCCCCGGTTCGGCGGGCGCCCAGCAGGGCTTCCAGAAGGGTCCGCAGGTTGGTGTCTGATTGCATTGAATGCTCCACAAGGGGGCCCGCGCGGGCCCCGTCCCTGTTTCTTCGATGCCGGTGGCGCCTAGGGGGTTCCCGCGAGCGCGTCGAATCCGCAGATGGCGCCGCGCAGGGCGCTGGCGGCCACCGTGGCCGGGCTCGCCAGCCACACCTGGCCGGGGCCGCTGCGGCCTGGGTTGTTGCGGTTGATGGCGCTGATGGTGACCTGTTCGGCCCGGGTGGAGACGCCGGGGCCGGCGTTGATGCAGGCTCCGCAGCCGGGGCCCAGGATGCGCGCGCCGGCCTCCTCGAAGGCGGCGAGCCAGCCCTGGGCCTCGGCGTGGGCCCGCACGTCCTCGCTGCCGAGCTGGATGAAGAACTGCACCTGCAAAGGCACCGTGAGGCCGTGGTCCAGGCCCCACCTCACCACCTCGTAGACCTTCTGCAGGTCGGCGCGCTTGGCGCCGGTGCAGCTGCCCACGTAGGCGATGTCCACGGGAACCTCGCGCTCCAGGGAATCCAGGGGCAGGCCGTTGCCCGCGAAGCCCGGCGACGCCAGCATGGGCACGACCTGGGAGCAGTCCACCTCCAGGCGGTCCGCGTAGGCCGCGCCGGGGTCGCTGGCCATCCAGGGCTCCAGGGCGATGCGGGCGCCCCTGCGCTCCTCCACGAAGCGGACGGTTTCCGCGTCCGGGGCCATGACGCCCGCGAAGGCGCCGAAGTCGGCGGCCATGTTGGTGAGGGTGGCGCGCTCGTCGATCTGCAGGGCCCCGAGGGCCTCGCCCGCGTATTCGATGATGTTCCCCCGCACGTGGCCGTCCCTGAAGAAGGGCAGCGTCAGGAGGTGGAGCACCAGGTCCTTGGCGTAGACGCCGGGCCTGAGCTTGCCGTCGAGGCGCACCAGGACGGTGGGGGGCACGGTGACCCGCACGTCCCCGGTGACCCAGGCCGAGGCGATGTCGGCGGCCCCCACCCCGAAGGCCAGGGCGCCCAGGGCGCCGCTGTGGGGGGTGTGGGAGTCGGTGCCCACGATAACCTGCCCGGGCAGGGCGTACCGCTCGGCCATGAGGACGTGGCAGATGCCCTCGCACCCGCCCTCGGTGACGTCCCCGTGGAGGCGGATGGCGTTGGCGGCGCAGAACTCCTCCTGGAGCTTCTTGATGCGCCGGGCCACTTCCATGAGCCCGGGCTGCCCTTCGTCCTGCGTGTAGAACCGGCCCATGAAGGTGAGGTGGTCGCGGAAGGCCAGGATGGTGCCGGGGTCCGCGAAGGGGATGCCTTCGCCCAGGCCCTTGCGGAGCATCGCCACGGCCAGCGGCGTGACGGTCTCGTGGGAGAAGCGCCAGTCCGCCTTCACCAGGAGCCCGTCGCCGGCGGCCACCGCGGGCAGGCCCTGGCCTGCCGCGGTCCGGGCGGCCCGGGCCAGGATCTTCTCCCCGTACGTCATGGGCCCGGGTTCACGGGCCGGCACGGGGATCTCCGCCGTCCCCTCGAGCCGGGCCCGGGTGAAGTCGAAGATCCCGCCATGGCGGACGATCTCGGCGGTGAGCGGGTCCAGGCCCTCGGTGAAGGCGGCCATGGGGATGGCCTCCCCTGCGCGGATGCGGTCCACCAGGGTCATGTCCGTGGAGGTGAGAAGGCCCAGGGAATGGCAATAGAGGCGGTAGCCGGGGTCGAAGCTCTCGGCGATGACGATGCGGATGCCCGAGGCGCGCTCGGCGTAGGGACCGGCCTCCCGGGGACTGCCGATGCCGTGGCGCTTGCCGGAAACCGCAACCTCGAACCCGCCCCGGCGCACGAAGCCTTCATGGACGGGGAAGGCCCCGTCGCAAAGGAGGCCCAGGTAGGGGAAGTCCTCCAGCCGCTGGCCGAAGTAGTAGCACACCCAGCCCGGGGCGATCTCGTCCACGGACACGTAGTCCCGCAGGCGGACCTGCTCCAGGGGGAGATCCTCCCCCTGGAACTGTCTCTGCAGACCGGCGGGGTCTCCGCACAGGAGAAGCACCCGACCCTTGGTCTTTACAGAATCCGTCCTCATGTCACAAGAATGCCACAGATGACGAGGTGGTGGTGGCTATTTGCCTTCCTCTTCCTCGAGCTTGGCGGAGAGTTCGTCCAGGTGGGCCAGGAGCCGCTGGGCGAACGCCTCGTCCTCGAGGATGGTGAAGTCGTCGCCCTTGACCTCGAAGATCTCGATGGTCAGGTTGCTGTCGCCTTCGGTGTCCTCGCCGGCTTCGCCGGCCTCGGAATACGCCTGGACCTCGGCGAGGGGGGCCATGATGGCGAAGTGGCGGTCTTCGAAATCCACTTCCTCCAGGATGGCGAACTCCTCCTTTTCACCGTTTTCGTCCTCGAGTTCGACTACCTCGATTTCATCGGCATGGTCCTCGTCGTGGCCGCAGCCGCACGCGTGATTGGGGTCTTTGTGATCATGGTCGTGGGCCATGGCGGGCTCCTGTCAAGGCTCCAGACTATTGTCTTTGGCCCTCCCCCGCCACCTATTTCGATCCGGCCCACTGGACGCGCGCCTCTCCGGGGCCGGTGACCACGGCCTGGACCATCCTGCGGGTGGTGGGCATTTCCAGCCTAACCTTGTCCCCGGCGGCGCCTCCGGACCGGGCCAGGGCGTCCACCGTGATGGACAGGTCGCCGTCCACCAGCGCCAGGCGCACCGGGTCGCCGGCGTTGATGAGGGGGATGGCCTCCAGGTCCGTGCGCACCAGCACCTTGCCCTGGATCACGGGCCCGCGCAGCCGGCAGCCCTCGGGCACCGCCCGCAGCGCCCCGGCCGGGGGGACGCCCTCGAAGTCGAAGGCCTCGAGCTGGCCCGGCTCCGGCACGGCCCGGCGCGGCAGGGCGCTCCGGAAGCGCAGGAGCTGCCCCTTCCACTGGCCGTCCATGTCCACCCGCACCATGCCCAGGGTGCGGCCCGCGGCGATCGCGTTGAAGGACACGTAGAACCGCCCGGTCAGGTCGGGCCGGCTCAGGTGGGCCGGCTCGAAGGTCAGGGGCCCCTTCGGGGACTTGGGCAGGAGCGGGGGGGTGACCACCCTGAACGTGTAGGTCCCGTCCCGGCCCGCCACCTGGGCCTCGGCGTAGGCCAGGGCCTGCGCGTGGAGGCGGTCCCCGGCGGGGAGCGCGACGTCGGGCTCGGCCCCGAGGAGGGCGGCGCCCAGGAGGAATGCGGCCAGGAGGCGCACGGCTAGCGCTTGAGGCCGGCCACCAGCTGCAGCATGCTGTCGGCGGTCTGGATGGTCTTGGAGTTGGCCTCGTAGGCGCGCTGGCCGATGATCATGTTCACCATCTCCTCGGCCATGTCCACGTTGGAGACCTCGAGGAAGTACTGCTGGATGGTGCCCAGGCCGGTGAGCCCGGGGGTGCCGTCGATGGCGTCGCCGCTGGCCAGGGTGGGCTGGTAGAGGTTGTGGCCCAGGGCATTGAGGCCGTTGGGGTTGATGAAGTTCGAGATGGTGATCTGGCCCACCTGCTGGGGCGTGGACTGGCCGGGCTGGGTCACGGAGATGGTGCCGTCGGTGGCGATGGTGACGCTGAGGGCGTCCTGGGGGATGGTCACCTGGGGGTCCAGGGGATTGCCGTTGGCGTTCACGATGTTGCCGTTCTGGTCCAGGCTGAACGAGCCGTCCCGGGTATAGGCGAAGGTGCCGTCGGGCATGGTCATGCGGAAGAAGCCCGAACCCTCGATGGCCATGTCGAACTGGCTGTTGGTGTTCTTGAGGCTGCCGGTGGTGAACTCCTTCACCATGGCCGCCAGGCGCGCCCCGTGCCCGATCTGGATGTTGCCCGGATAGGTCGTGGAGGTGGACGTGTTGGTGCCGGCCGTGTTGATGGTCTGGTAGAGGAGGTCCTGGAACTCCGCACGGGACTTCTTGAACCCGGTAGTGTTGATATTGGCCAGGTTGTTGGAGATGGTGTCCATGTTCGTCGTCTGCACGTTCATGCCGGCGGCGGCGGACCACATGGCTCTCATCATGGGAGGCTCCTAGGATCGGGGGGTTTCAGCGCGGGGCGACGTCGGAGATGCTGCGGCTGTCCATGTCGTTGGTGATGGTGGACGCCACCTTCATGCTCATTTCGAAAAGGCGGTTCAGGCGGATCATGTCGATCATGCAGGTGGCCGTGTCCACCGAGCTCTGCTCCAGGGACCCCTGCACCACCGTGGCCGTGGCGGCCCTGGTGGCCGAACCGGCGGGGTCGAAGCGGTTGGAGCCCATGCGCTGGAGGGAATCCGGGCTGGCGAAGTCCCGGATCTCGATCTGGCCCTTGGCCTCCGTGCCCTGCATGACCGTACCGTCGGCCAGGACCGTGAAGGCGGGGTCGTTGACGTCCAGGAGGATGGGTTGGCCATTTTTGCCCAGCACCTGGGCCCCGTCCAGGGTCTGCAGCTCCCCGGTCTTGGAGAGCCCCAGGCGCCCGTCCCGGGTGGCCAGGACACCCGCGGCGGTCCTGACCATGAAGAATCCGGAGCCCTCCAGGGCGAGGTCCATGTTCCGCCCCGTGGTCTTGAGGGTGCCCTGGGAAAAATCCGTGCCCCTTGAGGCCAGGACCGTGCCGTCGTTCAGGAACCCGGAAAGGGGCAGCCCCGAGCCTTCATTCACGGCCTTGTTGAACACCGCGAAAAAGCTCTTCTCGGGCTTGTAGCCGATCGTCGCGGCATTGGCCAGGTTGTTGGATACGGTGTCGAGCTGGAAGGAACGGGCCTTCAGGCTTCCGGCTGCGACATAGTATGCGGGATCCATGGGTGGGCACCTCTGGCCTGGGTCAGTGCAGAGGTCGTGCCAAAAACCTCAGGCCCGGTTCTCCCCCTCCACCCAGGCCTTCTCCCCGTCCCTGTAGTTCTCGCGCTTCCAGATCGGCACCGACTCCTTGATCCGGTCCATGATCCAGGCCACGGCCTCGAAGGCCTCCCTGCGGTGGCCGGAGGAGACGCCCACGACCACGGCGGCCTGAAGCAGCGGCACCTCGCCGGTGCGGTGGTGGATGGCGCAGCGGATCAGCGAGAAGCGGGCCATGGCCTCCTCGCGGATGCGGGAGAGTTCGGCCAGGGCCATGGGCGTGTAGGCCTCGTAGGCCAGGAGGTCGACGCTCCGGCCCTGGTGGTTGTCCCGGGCGCAGCCCTCGAAGACCACCACGGCGCCCGCGCCCGGGTCCAGCAGGGCCTCCCGGATCCGCGCCGCGTCAAGGATTGCGTCTGTGACATCGATCATACTAAGCAACGTAAGCCTCCCGGGACCCCATGGTAGTCTGGCTTTTTGCCGAGGCCGCCATGAAAAAAGCGCAGGAAACCCATGTACTCCCCGCCGAGGTCTTCGACGTCCTCGGGCGCCACCTCCTCGTCGACGGCTTCCACATGGTCATGGACCTGGAGAAGTCCTACGGTTCCTGGATCGTGGACGCCCGGGACGGCAAGAAGTATCTGGATTTCTACACCTTCTTCGCCACGGCGCCCCTGGGCCACAACCACCCCAGCCTCCGCGACGCGGCCTTCCAGGCCAAGCTGGGCTCCATCGCGGTGAACAAGCCCGCCAACTCCGACATCTACACCACCGCCTACGCCGAATGGGTGGAGGCCTTCGCCACCAAGGCCGCGCCCTCCTACCTGCCCCACCTGTTCTGGATCGACGGCGGCGCCCTGGCCGTGGAGAACGCCCTGAAGGCGGCCTTCGACTGGAAGGTGCGCAAGAACCTGGAGAAGGGCCTGCCCGAGAAGGGCTCCAAGGTCATCCACTTCAAGGAGGCCTTCCACGGGCGCTCCGGCTACACCCTCAGCCTCACGAACACCGCCGACCCGAGGAAGTACCAGTACTTCCCCAAGTTCGACTGGCCCCGCATCTCCAACCCCAAGATCACGTTCCCCCTGGACGCCGAGAACCTCGCCAAGGTCGAGCAGATGGAGAAGGTCGCCGTGGCCCAGATCGAGGCCGTGATCGCCCAGGATCCCGCCGAGATCGCCTGCCTCATCGTCGAGCCCATCCAGGGCGAGGGCGGCGACAACCACTTCCGCACCGAGTTCCTGCAGGCCCTGCGCGACCTCGCCGACAGGCACGAGTTCCTGCTCATCTTCGACGAGGTCCAGACGGGCTTCGGCGCCACCGGCAGGTGGTGGGCCCACGAGCACCACGCCGTGCGCCCCGACATCCTCGTCTTCGGCAAGAAGACCCAGTGCTGCGGCATCGCCGCCAGCGCGCGCCTGGACGAGGTGGAGAGCGTGTTCAAGGTGCCCAGCCGCATCAACAGCACCTGGGGCGGCAACCTCGTGGACATGGTCCGCGGCACCCGCATCATCGACATCATGGTCGAGGAGAAGCTGGTCGACCACTGCGCCGTCCAGGGCGAGCGGCTCCTCAAGGGCCTCCACGAGATCAACGCGGAGTTCCCCGAGTTCACCAGCAACCCCCGCGGCAAGGGCCTCTTCTGCGCCCTGGACATGGCCACCCCGGCCCTGCGCACCGCCACGGTGTCCAAGGCCCAGGACCTGGGCATGATCATCCTCTCCACCGGCCACAACGGCCTGCGGTTCCGTCCCGCCCTGAACCTGGCCACCGCGGACCTGGACCTGGGCGTCGAGCTGCTGCAGAAGAGCATCAGGCTCGCCGTGGAAGCCACCCGCCCCCACATGGCGAAGGTCTAGTGCAGGTCGAGCTCTACTGCGACGGCGCATGTCTCGGGAACCCCGGCCCCGGCGGCTGGGGCTTCCTGCTGCGCGTGAAGACCACCGACGGCACCAGGGAGAAGGAGGGTTCCGGCGCCGAGGCCGGGACCACCAACAACAAGATGGAGCTCACCGCCGCCATCGAGGGCCTCAAGCTCCTCACCAAGCCCTGCTCCGTGGCCCTCTACAGCGACAGCCAGTACGTCGTGAAGGGCATCCAGTCCTGGATCAAGGGCTGGAAGGCCAAGGGCTGGCGCAAGGCCGACGGCAAGCCGGTGCTCAACATCGAGCTCTGGAAGGAACTGGACGCGCTCTGCCTGAAGCACCGGGTGGACGCCCACTGGGTGAAGGGCCACGCGGGGCACCCCGAGAACGAGCGGGTCGACCAGCTCGCGTCGGACGCCGCCAAGAGCATCGCCTAGACGTCCAGATCGTAGGCCCGCCTCAGCCAGCCCTCCAGGTCCCCGTCGAGATCGGCGGCCGACCGCACCTCGAGCTTCAGGGTGATCCGGTCCTTCTTCGCGAAGCCGCCGGTGTCGACGAGGCGCGGCGCGCGGCCCGCGAGCTTCGCGGGGTCGCCCAGCACCAGGCCCAGGTCCAGGCGCGAGGCGAAGGGCTTGACCTCGGCGAACACGCGCCTGCGGTAGATGGAGACCAGGGTCCGGCAGGGGCAGGCCGTGACGTCGGCGCCCAGGCCGTAGGCGGCGTCCAGGATCCGGTCCAGGAGGGGGCGGAGGGCGGCCCTGGCGCCGGCGTACTGGGCGTCCAGGTAGCCGGGGCACTTGGCGAGGTAGCTCTCCGGGGTTTCCGGCTCCTGGCCGGCCGCCATCTCGGCCAGCCAGCCGGCCGCGGACATGCCGAGGCCCCGCTCCCGGAAAAAGGCCCGGGCCGCCTTGAGGTCCACCGCTCCGGCCTCCCGGGCCAGGGCCAGCCAGGCCTCGGGCCCCCTGCCGGAGTTCCGCTCGAGATTCGCGAGAATGGCCGCCCCGTGGGCGACGCCGGGATGGATGCCCCAGGGCCGCCCCACGGCTAGCCCGTGATGGACTGGATCGCCAGGGACCAGAGCTCCTGGGGGTCCTCTGGCATGAGCCATTCGGGATTCAACGGCACGCGGACCCAGGCCCCGTCCTGGATCTCCTGGTCCAGCTGCCCGGCGCCCCAGCCCGCATAGCCGAGGAAGAGGCGGAAGGTGGATCTCGGCTCGACCAGCAGGGACTCCAGCAGGTCCTTGCGGTAGCTGATGAAGTCGGTGAAGTCCAGGACCGTGTCGTCGGCCTCGGGAAGCCCGCCGCGCACCAGGATGATGCCCCGCTGGGGATCCACGGGGCCGCCGCGCCAGGCGGTTGCATCCTCGTCCCCCGTGAAGGCCAGCCGGCTCTCCTGGCAGATCTGGCGCAGCGTCACGGGCAGCGGGCGGTTGAGGATCACGCCCATGCCGCCGGCCTCGTCGTGCTCCACGAGGAGCACCACGGAGTGGAGAAAATTCGGGTCCAGGAGCATTGGACTCGCCACAAGCAGACATGGGGCCAGTTGACTCATGCCCAAGATCATAACGCGCTACTCTCAGAGAATGATCAAGTCACCCAAATCCGATCTCGCCAGCTTCTCCGAAGGGATGGCCTTCCTTACCCGCCGCCCCCTCGCCGCCCTGGCCCTGGCCGCCCTGGGCATGGTCCTCGCGGCCCTCCCGCCGCTGCTCCAGATCAAGGTGGGCCTGCCCGACGACGACCTGGTCCGGTTCGTCCTCACCTTCGCATGCCTGGTACCCCTGGAAATGTATTTCATCCCCCGGTTCCTGGCCGAGGCCGACGCCAGCGCGGGGGACCGGACCCTGAACCCCGTGGCGGGGTGGGAACGGCTCTTCGAGGAGCGCTGGGTGCCGGCGATGGCCGCCCGGATCCTCCTCTACGCGGGGGTCTTCCTGGGGATGGTCCTCCTCGTCGTGCCCGGCCTCATGATCCTGTTCGCCTTCGGGTGGGCGCCCCTGCGGGTCCTCCTGCGGGGCGAGCCGCTGCCCGTGGCGGCGCGGGCCAGCCTCCGGATGATGGTGCAGGCCTGGCGCCGGGTGATGCTGGTGGTCCTGGCCCTGGCGACCCTCTACCTGGTCTACATGGGCGTGCTCGCCCTGGCCCTCACGCCCCTGGGCGAGGCCCCGACGCCCTGGGTGCGCCTCACCCATCCCGGCATGTGGGTGGGGAATTTCCTGGGGACCCTGCTGAACCTCTGGACCAGCGCCACGGTGCTCGCCCTGTTCAGGCGGGTCGAAGGGTTCGCGGCGGAGCACCCGACAGGCAATTAACAATTGATTCCATTTCGGATGACCGGTTTTTTGACATTGAATCCGGGTCGCGGAGGGCCATACTCCTGGCAACGCCCCCCGGACGCGCCCCATGTGGAAACCCCTCCAGAAGCTCTTCGCCGACCCTGCGCCCCCCAGGGCCGAAGCCGAAGACCGGGAGCACCTCCAGGAGCGGTTCCAGCTCTTCATCGAGCAGGTCAAGGACTACGCCATCTTCATGCTGGACCCCCAGGGTAGGGTGGCCTCCTGGAACCAGGGCGCCCAGCGCCTCAAGGGCTACGAGGCCGGCGAGGTCCTGGGGCGGCACTTCTCCATTTTCTATGAGCCCGAGGACGTGGCCGCGGGCCTCCCGGCCCAGGAACTCGCCCTGGCGGGGGAGTACGGCACCTGCCAGCAGGAGGGCTGGAGGGTCCGCAAGGACGGCTCCCGCTTCATGGCCAACGTGGTGATCACCGCCCTGCGCGGCTCCGGGGGGGACCTGAAGGGCTTCGTCAAGGTCACCCGGGACGTCACGATGCAGAAGGACGCCGAGGCCCGCATGGCGTCCTTCGCCAAGGAACTGGAGGAGACCGTCGCGGCGACCACCCGCGGGCTCCAGGAAAGCGAGGTCCGCCTCCAGGGCTTCGTGCGCCATGCCACCGCGGCTATCGCCTTCAAGGGCGCCGACGGCCGCTACCTGCTCCTCAACCCGGCCATGGAGGCCCTCCTGGGCCTGCCCGCGGAACAGATCCTGGGCAGGACCGACCTGGACATCCTGCCGCCCCCCCGGGGCGAGGAGGTGACGCTCCTGGACCGCAAGATCCTGGGGGCGGCCCAGGCCGTGGAGGTGGAGGAGCGCTGGACCCACGCCGACGGGTCCGGCCACGACTACCTGTCCCAGAAATTCCCCCTGGTGGACGGCGAGGGCCGGAACTGGGGCATCGGGATCATCAGCACGGACATCACCGACCGCAAGCTGGCCGAGCAGGCCCGCCTCCAGAGCCAGAAGCTGGAGTCCCTGGGCGTCCTCTCCGGCGGGATCGCCCACGACTTCAACAACCTGCTGGGCGCCATCCTGGGCAACCTGGGCCTGGCCCAGATGGAGATCAACCCCGCCGCCTCCGCCTCCACCCGCCTCAAGACCATCGAGAGCCTCGTGGTCAAGGCCACCAACCTCACCCGGCAGATGCTGGCCTACTCGGGCCGGGGCACCTTCGAGATCAAGCCCCTCCAGCTCAACGCCCTGGTGGAGGAGATGACCCACCTGCTCACCATCTCCATTTCCAAGAAGGTCTCCATCCGCTACAGCCTGGACCGGACGCTGCCCCCGATCGAGGCCGACGCGAGCCAGCTCCAGCAGGTCGTGATGAACCTGGTGATCAACGCCTCCGACGCCATCGGGGACCGGCCCGGAACGGTCACCGTCCGCACCGGCGTCATGAGCGCGGACGCCGACTACCTGGAGCGCACCTTCCAGAGCCAACCCATGAAGCCGGGCACCTTCGTCACCCTGGAGGTGGCCGACGACGGCGCCGGCATGAGTCCCGAGACCATGAAGCGGATCTTCGAGCCCTTCTTCACCACCAAGTTCTCGGGCCGGGGCCTGGGCCTCTCGGCCATCCAGGGCATCATCAGGGGCCACGGCGGCGGCATCCGCGTCTACAGCGAACTGGGCAAGGGGACCACCTTCAAGCTCCTGTTCCCGGCCTCCGGCGCCGCCGCGGGCCCCCAGGCGGCCCCGGAGGCCCCCCAGGAGTTCCGCGGCGCAGGCACCATCCTGGTGGTCGACGACGAGGAGAGCATCCGCTCCATGGCCGCGGGAATCCTCGCCCAGATGGGCTTCGACGCCCTCCTGGCCGCGGACGGCATGGAGGCCCTGATGCTCTACGAGACCCACAAGGCCGACATCCGCCTGATCATCATGGACCTGACCATGCCCCACATGGACGGCGCCGAGGCCTTCACCGCCCTGCGCGCCCGGGGGCACGCCACGCCCGTGGTGCTCAGCAGCGGCTTCAACGAATCGGAGGCCGTGAACCGCTTCAAGGGCGAGGGCCTGGCGGGGTTCCTGCAGAAGCCCTACCGGGTGCAGGCCTTCATCCAGGCGGTGAAGGGGGCGCTGGAGAAGTAGGGTCGCGGTTGGCAAGGACCTTGATGAAATCGCTTGAGGTGCCAATTTCCAGTTTGAATTTTGCCTAACGCAATAGACTTCACCACTCAGGTGGTTATCGCTTCCCACCCATTTATGGAGCTGATTCAATCCAATTTTCCGTCTTCTGAAAAATATTGACCAAAGGAAGTCGAAGGGATGTCCCCATTCGAAATTTGATTTAGACCAAAGGATGCAAATAATGAAATTGTATTCGCGTCCTTCAGGCACATCTGGCCGGGCAAGAAATAGGTCCAGAAGCTGGGTCTTGAGGATGCCGGGCCTCCGTTCCGTTTTAATTCCACGCAGGGGCCCCCCTCGCGAACGCGTGAAAACAGGGCCGCGCGGCCTCCGGTGAACTCGCACGGGGAAAACCCCAATTCGGCGGTGTCTGAACCCGACTCGACGGTATTTCTGGCCCCTGGGCCATCCCCACCTATGCTGGACACTCATTCGGAAAAGGGGTTCCCATGGACATTACCGCCCTGACCGCCAGCACCGGAACCACGGCGACCACCGCGCTCCAGACCCAGCTCCAGGCCAGGCAGATGGAACTCCAGCGCGTCGAAACCAGCAAGATGGACGAGACCACCAAGGCCACGAAGATCCGCGAGATCAAGGCCCAGATCGAGGCCCTCCAGGCCAAGATCCAGCAACGGTCCCAGGCTAGGACGGCAAAGGCAGCAACGACTCTTGCGAACGCATCCACGGGATCCGTGGACGCGCTCGCCTAGGGCCTACTTCAGCGCCTCCACGCCTCCGAAGGCCCGAGCGGGGCTCAGCTCCTCCAGGATGGCGGCGTCGCCCTCCTGCAGGGAGTCCGTGGCCAGCCGCGCCACCAGGGCGCCCACGCCGGGGCCCAGCATGTAGCCCTGGCCGCACATGCCGATGGCGTCGATGTAGCCTTCCAGCGAGGCGGAACGGCCCACCAGCGGCGCGCCGTCGGGAGTCATGGGGTAGAGGCCGCGCCAGGTGCGGCGCACCTTCAGGTTGCCCAGCTTGGGCATGAGGTCCACCATGCGGCGGGCGATCATGGGCAGGTAGGCGCTGGTCTCGCGGCGGTCCGAGCCCACCACGGGGGGGTTGGGGGTGATGCAGAAGACCACCTGGCCGGGCTTGTGCTGGTAGAAGTAGAAGTTCTCGGAGCCGGGGGCGGGGCGGATGTCCACGACCATCGGGTCCAGGAAGGGGGCCACGGCCTCGCTGATGCCCGCCTCGTGGCAGTCCGGCACCACCGGGGCGTCGAGGCCGCCGGCCTGGGCCACGGCCCGGGCCCAGGGACCGGCGGCGTTGACGATGCACCCGGTGGCGTAGCCGCCCTTGTCGGTGCGCACGCCCACCACCTTGCCCTTGCGCCGCATGATGCTGGTGACCTTCTCGTTGAAGCGGCAGTCCACGCCCAGTTCCACGGCGCGGCGGTGGAAGCCCAGGCAGCTGCGCATGGGGGAGGCCGAACCGTCCTCGGGGGAGAAGGTGCCGCCCAGCAGCCCTTCCTCCCGCAGGCCCGGAGCCACCTGCAGCAGCTCCCCGCGGTCCTTCCACTCGATGTTCAGGCCGGCCTGCTTCTGCACGACCAGGAGGTTCTTCAGGAGCCGCTCCTCGTGGGGGCGGTAGGCCACGAAGGCGTAGCCGCCCCGCGCCCACTCGATGTCCCACCCGTGCTCCTCCTTCCAGTGGCCGAAGGTGCGCAGGCTGTCCAGGCAGAGCTTGATCTTGGCGGGGGACGAGTGCGTGGCGCGGATGCCGCCGATGGCGCACTTGTTGCTGCCCTGGCCGGGGGAGGCGAACTGGTCGAGGCAGAGCACCTTCAGGCCCTTTTCCGCCAGGTGCATGGCGGTGGGCATGCCGACGCTGCCCGCGCCGATGACGATGACGTCGTAGACGGCGGTGCTCATCACAGACCTCCCTGGAAGGCGCCTACCGCATGCGCGCGCGCCACGTCCTGCACGGGACCCTCCCCCGTCACCACGCCCGCGAAGGCCCCCAGGGGCACCTCCATGAAGATGGGGCGCTGGGTGAGCTCGGTGATCTCGGAATCCTTGACGCCCTCCTCCCGGAAGATGCGCCGGATGAGGCTGGGGCAGGTCTTGCCGCCGCAGGCGCCCATGCCGGCCCGGGTCGAGGCCTTCAGCTCGTTCATGTCCCGCACCCCGGCCCGGATCTGGGCCCGCACGTCCCCGGCGGTGACCCGCTCGCAGCGGCAGACGATCTCGTCGTCGGCCAGGCGTTCCACCTTCTCGGGCATCGGCTCGGAAACCCAGGGCTGCTGCACCCGGATGCCCGCGATCTGCTTGGCGATCTCGAAGGGCGCCCGCACCTTCACCAGCACCGCGTGGTCGGCGAACTTGGGCGAGCGCACCCGGTCCACCTTCACGTTGCCCAGGATCCGTCCCAGCGTGTCCAGCACCGTGACCGTGTCGCCGGCCTTGATGGTGGACCCGGGGAACTCGTAGGGGATCGACACCAGGACCTCGTCCCCGCCCCGGCGGTAGTCCAGGAGCGTGATGGCGAGTCCCGGGCACACCGCGACGCACTGCTCGCAGGCGATGCAGTCCTTCTCGTTGAAGGTGGGCACCCCCAGGATGTCGTTGCCCTCGATCATGATCGAACCCTGCGGGCAGATGCTGGTGCAGGGGTTGCAGGGGATCTCCTGGCTGCAGTGGAAGACGGGGAAGACCCCCTTCTCGTCCTCGGGGATCTCCTCGGTGATGGTGGCGCCCGGTCGGGACTTGAGGACGGCGGCGGTGCGGTGCCACTCCGTGGGCACTTCGCCCGTGTCCCGGCCCAGGGCCCGGGCGATCTCCAGGCCCCGGATCTTGCCGGTGAACATGGCCGCGGAGGCCTCGGCGATCTCCTCGGCGTCGCCCGCGGAGTAGACCGGCAGGCCGAACTCCTTGGCCTTGCCGAAGAACTCGTTCACCGGCTCCAGGCCCACGGCCACCAGCACGGTGTCGCACTTGAACGTCTTCTCGGTGCCCGGCACCACCTTCCAGGCCGCGTCCAATTTGGCGATGGTCACCGACTCCACCTCGCCCTCGCCGTTGGCGGAGATGACGGTGTGGCTGTTGTGGATGGGCACGCCCATGCGCACCAGCTTGTCCCGGTGCACCTTGTAGCCGCCGCACTCCGGCAGGGCCTCGCAGAGCCCGACCACCTCGATGCCGGCCTGCAGCGCGTGGTAGGCCGCGATCAGGCCCACGTTGCCGCCGCCGATGACGAAGAGCCGGTCCGACGGCTTGACCATGTCCCGGTTCACCAGGGTCTGGAAGGCGCCGGCCCCGTAGACGCCGGGCAGCGTGTTGCCCCGGAACACGAGCGACTTCTCCCGGGCGCCGGTGGCCACCAGCAGCACCTGGGGCTGGACGAGGACGTAGTGGCCCTCGCGCAGGATGCCCACCTTGCGGTCCGAGAAGACCGCCAGGGCATTGCTGTTGGCCCAGATGCGCACGTTCTCGAATTTCCGCACCTCGGCCTCGAGCTTGCGGCCGATGTCCATGCCGCGCGTGCCCGCGTGGCAGGCGTCGATGGACCCGAAGAACTTGTGGGTCTGCAGAACGAGCTTGCCGCCCAGGTCGGCCTTGTCGTCCACCAGCACCACGCCCACGCCCGCCTTGCCCAGCTCCACCGCGGCCGACAGCCCCGCGGGGCCGCCGCCCAGGATCAGGCACTCCACGTTGAGGGTCTCGATGTCCCGGAACGCCAGGTCGCCCTCGCCCACGTCGGGCAGGACGGGCTTGCCGTCCAGGGGGGCCACGGTCATGCCGTCGCGCACGGGGACCATGCAGGACTTCACCGGCAGCCCGTCGGCGATGACCGAGCACTGGGCGCACTGGCCGTTGGCGCAGAAGATGCCCAAGGGGGCGCCGTCCTTGTGGTGGTGGCCGAAGGTCCGGATGCCGCTGGAGAAGAGCGCCGAGGAGATGGTCTCGCCCACCCGCGCCCTGAGCTCCCTGCCCTGCCACGTGAAGGCCAGGGTGGGTTCCGCCGGGATGGGCAGAATCGGGTGTTCCTTGATCCGGTAGTCCGACATTCCTGAACTCCTCTCAGTCGCGCAAGCTTCAATTCAACCACCCCCGCGGCCGGGGCCGGGGCGAGTTGTGACCGGGGTCGCAGGGCTGCAACGGAATCTCAGGAACGGGGACCGCGCCGGTATCCTATCCTGGAGCCATGAGCGAGACCCGCCGGGAGAAGGACAACCTTGGAGAGCTGGACGTCCCGGCTTCGGCCCGCCACGGCGTCCACACCGCCCGGGCCCTGGAGAACTTCCCGCTGCTGGGCCGGCCCGTGCACCCCGAGCTGATCCACGCCTTCGGGGCCGTGAAGCTCGCCGCCCTGCGCACCAACCGGAACCTGGGCTTCCTTCCGGACGCCCTCAAGGCGGACGCCCTGGAGCGGGCCTGCCGGGAGCTCATGGACGGCCTCCTGGACGCCGACATCCCGGTGGATGCCCTGCAGGGCGGGGCCGGCACCTCCACCAACATGAACGTCAACGAGGTCCTGGCCAACCGGGCCCTGGAGCTGCTGGGCCTGTCCCGGGGCGACTACGCCGCCGTCTCCCCGCTGGACCACGCGAACCTCCACCAGAGCACCAACGACACCTTCCCCACCGCCCTGCGCATCGCCGCCATCCGGGGCCTCCGGGAGCTGGAGCGCCAGGTTCTGGCCCTCCAGGAGGCCTTCCAGGCCCAGGAGAAGGCGCTGGCCCACGTGGTCAAGGTGGCCCGCACCGAGCTGCAGGACGCCGTGCTGACGACCCTGGGCCGGTCCATGGGCGCCTACGCCGAGGCCCTCAACCGCGACCGCTGGCGCCTCGCCAAGGCCGAGGAGCGCCTGCGCGTGGTGAACCTGGGCGGCACGGCCATCGGCACGGGCCTGGCGGCGCCCACGGAGTACATCTTCCGGGTGGTCGACGAGCTGCGCGACCTCACCGGCATGGGCCTGGCCCGGGCCGAGAACCTCGTGGAGGCCACCCAGAACATCGACACGCTGGTGGAGGTCTCCGGCCTCCTGAAGGCCCTGGCCACCACCCTCGTCAAGATCTCCACGGACCTGCGGGTTCTTTCCAGCGGCCCCGAGGCGGGCCTGGGCGAGCTGAAGCTCCCTCCCCGCCAGGCGGGAAGCTCCATCATGCCCGGCAAGGTCAACCCGGTGATCCCGGAGGCCGCGACCCAGGCCGCCCTCCTCGCCATGGCCCACGACCAGGCCCTGTCCATGGCCGCTGCCATGGGCTCCATGGAGCTCAACCCCTTCCTGCCCCTGGCCGCCCACTGCCTCCTGGAGAGTTTCGACCTTCTGGCCCGGGCCTGCATGATCCTGCGGATCCATTGCGTCGAGGGCCTCACCGCCGACGAGGCCCGCTGCCGAGCCCAGGTGGAGAACGGCACCGCCGCCGCCACCGCCCTCCTGCCCCTGCTGGGGTACGACCGCGTCAGCGAACTGGTGGCCCGCGCCGCCGGCCGCGGGCTGCGGGCCACCGGCATCGAGGACGGCTACTTCACCGCGGCGCAGTTCGACGAGCTCACCAGCCCCGAGGCGGTGGGCCGCCTCGGCTTCAGGAAGCCCCGCCCATGACCCAGCCCGCCCCCCGCTCCCTCCGCCTGCACATTGGCTTGTTCGGCCGTCGCAACGTCGGCAAGTCCTCCCTTCTCAACGCCTTCACCCGGCAGCAGGTGAGCATCGTCTCGGACGTGAAAGGCACCACCACGGACCCCGTGGAAAAGCCCATGGAGCTGCTGCCCCTGGGCCCCGTGCTCTTCGTGGACACGGCGGGCGTGGACGACGAGGGCGCCCTGGGCGAGCTCCGCATGGCCCGCACCCGCGCCGTGCTGGACCGGGTGGACCTGGGCGTCATCGTCACCGAGGGCACCAGCTGGGGCGAGTTCGAGGCGGGGCTCCTGGCGGAGCTCCAGGCCCGGAAGGTGCCGGCCCTGGTGGTGCACAACAAGGCCGACCTGGGCGGCGACGCCGCCCCGCGCCACCCGGCGGAGATCCCCTTCGTGGCCGTGAGCGCGCTCCGGGGCACCGGCATCCCCGGCCTCAAGGAGGCCCTGCTGCGGCTCGCGCCGGCAGACTTCTTCGACAACCGGCGCCTGGTGTCCGACCTGGTCCCGCCGGGGGGCCTCGCGGTCCTGGTGGTGCCCATCGACAAGGAGGCCCCCAAGGGCCGCCTCATCCTGCCCCAGGTCATGGCCATCCGCGATCTCCTGGACGGGGAGTCCATGGTGATGGTGGTGCAGGAGCGCGAGCTGCGGCCCGCGCTGGCGCGGCTCAAGGAGCCGCCGTCGCTCGTGGTGACCGATTCCCAGGCCTTCCTGAAGGTGGCCGCGGACGTGCCCCGGGACATCCCCATGACCAGCTTCTCCATCCTCATGAGCCGCTTCCAGGGCGACCTGGCCGAGCAGGTGCGGGGAACCCTCGGCATCGAGCGGCTCAAGGGCGGCGACCGGATCCTGGTGGCCGAGACCTGCGGCCACCACCCCGTGGGCGAGGACATCGGCCGGGTGAAGATCCCCCGCTGGCTCACCCAGTACGTGGGTGCAAAGCTGGAATTCGAGCACGTCCAGGGCCGGGACTTCCCCGAGGACCTCACCCCCTACGGCCTCGTCGTGCACTGCGGCAACTGCACCGGCAACCGCAGGGAGATGCTCAGCCGCATCCACCGGGCCCGGGAGGCGGGCGTACCCCTCACCAACTACGGCCTGACGATCGCGTATTCCCTCGGGATCTTCGAGCGGGCCCTGGAGCCCTTCCCCGCGGCGAAAGCCCTCCTGGAGCAGGTTCATGCAGCGAAATGAGATCCTTCACTGGCTCATGGAGACCGACGAGGCCCGCCTGGAGGAGCTGTGGGCGCGCGCCGACGCCGTGCGCAAGGCCAACGTCGGCGACGAGGTGCACCTGCGCGGCCTCATCGAGATCAGCAACTTCTGCGTGCGCCAGTGCGCCTACTGCGGCATCAACGCCTGTTCCCAGGGAATCACGCGCTACCGCATGGAGCCCGCCGAGATCCTGGCCTGCGCCCGGGAGGCCCACCGCCTGGGCTACGGCTCCGTCGTCATGCAGTCCGGGGAGGACCCGGGCCTGAAGGTCGAGACCATCGCCGCCATCGTGCGGGAGATCAAGGCCACCACCCCCCTGGCCGTGACGCTGAGCCTGGGCGAGCGCGAGGACGACGAGCTGATGGCCTGGAAGGCCGCGGGCGCCGACCGCTTCCTGCTGCGCTTCGAGACCAGCGACCCCAAGCTCTACGACGTCATCCACCCCTCGCTGCCGGGCACCCTCTCGGACCGCATGGCCCAGCTGGACCGCATGCGGAGCTTCGGCTACGAGATCGGCACGGGCGTCATGGTGGGCATCCCCGGCCAGACCTGGGACATCCTGGCCCAGGACATCGACACCTTCCGCGGCTACGACATGGACATGATCGGCATCGGCCCCTTCCTGCCCAGCCCCCGCACACCCCTGGGCGGCCCGGACGCGGCAAGCTACCTGGCTCCGCCCGGCCAGCAGGTGCCCAACGACGAGCTCACCACCCTCAAGGCCGTGGCCCTCACCCGCATCGTCTGCCCCCAGTCCAACATCCCCAGCACCACGGCCCTGGCCACGATCGACCCCAAGGCCGGCCGGGAACTGGGCCTCTGCCGAGGCGCCAACGTGGTGATGCCCAACGTGACGCCGCCCGCGTACCGGGTCCTCTACGAGATCTACCCCGGCAAGGCCTGCGTGCACGAGACCGCGCAGGTCTGCCACGGGTGCATGGAGGCCCGGATCCGGTCCATCGGCCGGGTCATGGGCAAGGGCCCCGGAGGCCGCAGGGCATAGCCTTGAATTGGGCACCAGGCAGACTGGATCCTGCCGTCTCCACCGGAGGCATGCCCTTGACTCCGAGGGAAAGGGCGTCTTCAACCCCCTGTCACGGAAGTCGCGACCCCGGATGGCGGCTGGCGGCGACTCCCCGCCACAAGGGCTTTCCATGCCTCTTCACATCCATGGTTCCGAAGGTGCTTTTCGCCCAGCAGAACCCAAGATGTCCTACCGGCGTGGCACGAGCGGCAAACGTTTCCCTGGATGGCCTCCAGGGGGAGTCCCTCCGGCTTTCCAGGGCCGTCAGCCCTGCGCCGAGTCACGGAGCCCCTTTTTCAGGAACAGCGTTCCCGGAATGGGAGTCGCATAGTAGGGCGGGATATCCTGGAATCCGAGCCGACGGTACAAGGCGAGGGCGCCGGCCATGGCCGGCAGCGTATCCAGGACCACTTCGGCATAACCCCGGACGCGTGCGCCAGACAGGGCGGCATCCACCAATTGCGTTCCGGTCCCTGAGCGGCGGAATGCGGGGCGGACAAAGAGCCTTTTCAATTCGCATGTTCCTGGATGGAGGGGGCGAAGGGCCACCATGCCAACGGCGCGGTCATCGCTTAGGGCCAGGAAAATGGCCCCTCCCGGGGCGGCGTAGGCACCCGGAAGCAGATCCAGCTCCTTCTGGTAACCCTGGAACGACAGATCGATGCCCAGGCCTGCGGCGTACTCCTGGAGAAGTTCGCGGGCGGCACGGAAACCGGGTTCGGTGGTGACTTCCCGGATGCGGACCGGGCGGCTGCCGGATCCTACCTGACGCATGGACACCCCGGGCTCGCCTTCCTGGACATCCAACCGTGGCCACCCGCAAGGTGCTCGCCTCGGTCCGTGGCCACGACCGTATCGGGGCAAAGCAGATCCACATGGTACTGGGTCCAGGGCGTCAGGCCCAGCCCCCAGTGCACACAGCCCTGGTGATGGCCGTAGCTCTCATTCGGCGTGCGGTTGGCCGGGAGAGGAGTCATGGTCGTGTTGCTGCCGATACCTATTTCCCAGATGATCCGGTAGCGCGAATCCACCCTGAACAGGGCTTCCAGCATGGCCCTGGCGGTGCCGCTTCCGGCCCCACCCTCCCGGAGGGTCTGAATGCCCCCATTCTCAACGGTGGCGATCAAGGTAGAGCTCTCGAGGCACGCCAGTTCCCCGAAGATCCGGTCCTGGTCTTCCCGCAGGAACGAGAGGGTTCCGGAGTTCACGATCGGCAGGCCGCGCAGCGCCAGTTCCCCCGTGAGCGCAAGGCGCCGGGAAGGGTCGAATCGTCCATGAACCATGGGGAGAACACTTATTTCCCCTGCTGGGCAGAATTGCTGGCCACCCCAGTCCAGGGGTCCCAGCTGTTCGAACCACTCCTAGCCCTCGTTCAGGTGATCGAAACGCGCAAAGGTCCGTGCATCCTCGTCCGTGAAGGTCAAATATGACGCGGCTTCGCCAGCACGAAAAAACCGGTCACTCCAATCCTTCTGGGCCACGACATCCGTCGCCTCCATGGCGCCGAGGTAGTGCTGGATGTCCTCCTCCTCGATGGAACTGGAATTGCAGGGCAACACCAACAGTTTGCGTTCCCGGCCCAGCCGTTCGGGTGCCGGGGAGGAGAAGCCGGAATCGGGAGCAACCACGAGCAGGTGCGAGGGGCGCGGAAGCACTTCTCCTTCGAGAAGACCCGCCAGCTCGTCCTCGCACATGAACGTGACGACGCCTGTGGATTCGTAACGATCACTGTCTTCTATATGGAAGCTGGCTGAAAAACGGGGATTGGTCAGGAGCCTAAAGTGAACGCCCAGGGTGGCGCCGAGTTGCTGGTAGAGGTGTGGGCGCACATGGAGCACGAGAGCCTCCTGCGTGAAGCAATCAAGGGAGCTGCGTCCCTGGCGTCTCCCTTGATTCTGAAACAGGTTGAATCACCGGATAAGATTGCCAATATAGTTGCTATTAGTATTTCTACGCATGCTATCACCTCCTTTCCATAACCGGCCTGATGCTTCATCGCTCAAGAGCTTAAGGGCCTGCCCTGCGGACGCTGGATGGGACTCATAGGGGCCCATACCAACTGGCTGCCGAATTGATTTCAGAAGTTTCACATGAGTAAGCACATGCATTACTACACGATACGATAACAATCAGCACATCACATTTTGGGATCACATTATTATTTTATTAAATATTTCAACGAAACATCGATTCTGGATGGTGCATCAACTTTCCAGGATGCGCTCCTTGGCGTTGTCCAGCGTCATTCGCATAAGCTGAGTCGAAGCACATACTTATCCATCAGTGTCACGGCATGCCTTCGTCACGGGGGTGCATATGAAAAATCTATTCATCAAGAAGCCCATTTCAAATTCAAAGGTTGATATTGAACCATATTGTGACAATACCCATGGCACCAAAACGTTGAAACGCTCACTCGGTCCTTTTAATTTAGCAATGATCGGCATTGGGGCCATCGTTGGGGCTGGAATATTCACGATGACGGGAGCTGGCGCCGCCTACTATGCGGGGCCCGCCATAGCCTATAGTTTCGTGCTGGCGGGCCTGCTCTGTTTCCTCTCCGGGCTCTGCTATTCCGAAATGGCGGCGATGCTGCCGGTTTCCGGCTCCGCCTACACCTACTCGTATGCCACGATGGGCGAATTCATGGCCTGGATCATCGGGTGGGATTTGATCCTAGAATACACCTTCGGCGCTGTCATTGTCGGCCATGCCTGGGGCGGGTATTTCTTGTCGCTCTTGGAAAAGCAATTCGCCGTGCACCTTTCGGACGGCCTGCTGGCCTTCACCAGGGGGCCCTGGGAGAGTCTCCTCCTTGCCGATGGCTCTACCCTGCACGGCATCTGGAATGCGCCCGGGTCGATCGTCGTCCTGATGGTGGGGGCTGTCGTCTATCGCGGCCTGAAGGAATCCACGTTTGCGAACAACCTGATGGTGTGTACCAAGATTGCGGTGATTCTAGGCTTCGTGTTGACCGGGTGGTCGGTGATGGACGCGACCCTCTGGAAGGCGAATCCCCAAGCGGTTGGCTTCCTCCAGTTCATCCCCCTTGAAGGCTCCATCCTGAAGAACGGCCGGGAAGTGAGCGGCTACGGATGGCCTGGAGTGCTTGCCGGAACGGGAGTCGTCTTCCTCGCATACATCGGCTTCGATATTGTCGCGACCTCCGCCCAGGAATGCAGAAACCCGTCCAGGGATATCCCCCGTGGAATCATCGCGTCCCTGGCCGTGTGCACCGGGCTCTATGTGCTGGTTTCCCTCGTTCTCACAGGCGTGGTGTCCTACAAGCTGCTGGGTATTTCCGACCCCATTGCCCTGGGCATCGACCGCATCGTGGCACTGCACGGCTGGTCCCCGGAGATGCGGAAACTCATCGGTGTCCTGGTGAAATTGGGCGCCCTTGCGGGCCTGACCTCCGTGCTGATCACGTTCATTTATGGACAGAGCCGGATCTTCTACGCGATGGGGAAGGACGGCCTGCTGCCCTGGTTCGACCGCCTTCACACCAGTCATGCAACCCCCCATGTGGCAATCTCCACCGCAACCCTGGCCATTGCTTTGGGAGCCGGCATCCTTCCACTGAGCCTGGTGGGGGAACTCGTTTCCATCGGCACCCTCCTGGCGTTCATGATCGTTTGCCTGGGCATTCCCGTCCTGAGGGTGACCAGCCCTCATGCAGCGCGGCCGTTCCGGACACCCCTGCCCTGGCTTGTGGGCCCCCTCGGGGCGCTGGCCTGCATCTGGGTCATGTCGGCCTTGCCCGTGGACGCCTGGATCCGTTTGGCTCTGTGGCTGGCAATCGGGATCGTCATCTATTTCAGATACGGAATGCGGAACAGCAAACTCCGGAATTCTTCCCGACCAAGCGCCGGAGGCGGCGATGACTGACTGGAACAACACGATATTGCAATGCCTCCAGCTGGATCCCGCAAAAACCCGCTTCCAGGTTTGGCCCGTGGGCGAGGTACCGGAGTCGGTCAAGCGCAGTTTCGACGAGCTTCCCGCGGACGCCTATCTGGATGCCCCGAGGGCTTACCGGTTCAGGAGCTACGGCTGCGGCGAAGTGGAGGATGGCCGGTTTTCATACCTCGGCGCGCCGCCATTCATCCAGGACCCGCGCTACAACGTATTCAAGGGCGGCGTGCACAGAACTTTCGGGCCGCTCTCAAGTCAGGTCAAACGATATTTGGAAACGACCCTGCTGAAGAAGATCTTCCTTCCCATTCTTCCTCCCGCCCCCGGGTACGACGTCGGCATCCATCAGATCAGGGTCATCGCCGGTCCGTCCCTGGTGGGCCTGCCTGCTCCCGAAGGCGTTCACCAGGACGGGTTCGACTTCGTTTCGATCCTGATGGTCGGCGTCGAGAACGGGATGGGCGCCAAATGCATGCTTTACGATCTGCAGGACAACGAGAGGATCGTTCTGGAAGCCACCATCCCGGAAAATACGCTTTTCATCTTCAACGACCGTACCTACAAACACTACACCACGGCCTTGACCCCCATGCGCTCGGGGCCGGCCAGGCGTGACGTGTTCATCTTCACCATTTCCCGAAGGATGCTCCATGGCCAAGCCGTCTGAGTACGCCATTCAGAGCTGGCTGTTTGAAGTGGCCCTGGGCAACTTCGACATCGACCTGGGCGAAAGCGGCATTCAATGTCGCCACCTTGAGGAACTGCGCCAAGCTCCGACGCAGGCCTTGGACTATGCCCCGGACCGGGGCCAGGCCACCTTGAGGGAGGAGGTTGCCCTCCTCTATTCGGTGGATCCGTCCCAGGTCCTCATCACCCACGGTGCCCAGGAGGGGCTCTTCCTTTTCTACTGCAGCCTGCTTGGCTCCGGCGACCACGTGGTGACCACGATGCCAGGTTGGCAGCAGTCCTGGGAAATCCCTCGCTGGCTCGGAGCGGACATCTCCACCCTTCGTTTCGGACGGGACCAGGGGTTCCGCTTCGATTTGGCTCAGCTGCGCAGGAGCATACGCAGGAACACGAATCTCCTCGTGCTGAATTTCCCCAATAACCCTATCGGTTGCGATCTTACGGAGGAGGAGTGGAAGGAGGTGGGAGCGTTGGCAGAGGAGCATGGGCTGAGCGTGATGAATGACGAGGAATACGCTAGCAATTATGCGAAATCCATCATTCACCGGATGCCCCGCGCTTCGGCGGTTTCAGGTCTTTCCAAGATATACGGCTTCCCTGGCCTTCGAATCGGGTGGCTCATTTCGGATTCTGCCACGATTCAGGCCGCCACCAATATGAAGCGGTACACCACGGTGTGCAATGCCTCCCTGTGCGAGCAGCTGGGACTTCAGGTGCTTAAGAAGAGGGCTATGTTTCTGGAGACCTACCAGACCTTGAACCGGGAGGGTCTGGCAATCCTGAAGGATTGGCTTGTGGACCACCCCAACCTCAGGCTTTCCGTTCCTCGAGGCACGCCCTTCGCTTACCTGACGGTCCCCCCGTCTGTGGACAGTGCCTGTCTGGCACGCAGACTCCTATACGAACAACGGACGTTGGTGATGCCAGGTGAAGTGTTCATGGATGAGCATGCCCTTCGCCTTACGTTCGGAAGATCGGCGGCCATTCTCAGGCGGGGGCTTCAGGCCCTGGCAAGGGTACTTTGACGCCATGTGCGGCCTTCGTCCTGTCCTCAAGACTGCTTTCCAGGATTCTGTTCCTGTCTTTTTCGGTTACGTTCCACTTGGCATCGTCTTCGGCCTCCTCCTGGTGGGCCACGGTCATCCCTGGGTGCTGGCCCCCTTGATGAGCACGTTCGCCTACGCTGGCACCACCCAACTCGTGGCCATCGGGATGATCGACCGGAATGCCTCACTATTGGCCCTTTTCTCGGCCATCGCCATCATCGACCTCCGCCATATCTTCTATTCCCTCTCAGTGGCGGAACGCTTTCCTGTCCGGTGGCGCAGAAAGTGGTATCTCACCCATGGCCTCACCGACGAGACCTATTCCATTCTTACCTCCCGTCCGCCTCTGCCCGAAAACGATGCGGAGTATTGCCTGTTCCTTACCCTCCTCAACCACCTCTACTGGATCGGCGGCACGACCCTGGGCGCGCTGTTCGGGACGCTGGTGAAGGTGGAGATCCCTGCCCTCCGGTTTGTGCTGACCGCCCTCTTCCTGGTTCTTACCCTGGAGCAGTGGCAGGCAAGCAGATCCCGGTATCCCTTCCTGGCCGCCCTCCTGGCGGGGGGCCTCGCCTTGGCCATGTGCAGAAAGCAGCTGCTTCTTCTTTCCCTGCTCATCGCGACAATCCTCCTGCTTATGGAAAGGGAAGAACCATGCGCTACCTGATCGGCGGCCTAGGTGTCATGTTCCTCACAACGGCGCTGACCCGGACCCTGCCTTTCCTCCTCGCTGCGCGCCTGGGAGCGAGGCCTCGGCTCAGAAACCTGGGCCGAAAACTCCCGGCGGCCATCATGGTGCTGTTGAGCCTGCAAAGCCTCAGCGAAGTGGACTATTTGAGGTATCCCCATGGGCTGCCCGAAATCCTGGCGTCGGGAGTCGTGCTGGCCGTCCATGGCCTGGGTAGGAACAGTCTCCTGAGTATTTCCGTGGGCACCCTCGCCTATGCCCTTTGTTCACAGTTTGTCTTCGTTCCGCCCATCGCCCCGTGATGACAGATTGAGGGGGTCATGGGCAAGGGCCCCGGAGGCCGCAGGGCCGTTTAGCGCCTGGAGACGGTTCCCGACGCGGTGTTGTTGGCGCACCAGATGTTGGCGCCGTCGAACGCGATGCCCGACACGCCCAGGCCCGCCGGGACGGTGGCCGCCAGACTGGCGTCGGCGACCTTGATCTTGCCCATGGTGTTGCCGCTTGCCACCCAGAGGTGGACGCCGTCGAAGGCCATCGAGGTGGGAGTGTTGATCCCGGTGCAGGTGGCGGCGACGGTGCCGTCGGCGACGTTGAGCTTCTTCACCGAACTCGGCACGGAGCCCGAGCCCAGGAGCGAAACCCAGATGTTGGAGCCGTCGAAGGCCACGGCGACCGGGAAGGCGCCGTTCTCCCAGTCCTGGTCCATGGAGCCCACCGTGTAGGTCGCCACGATGGCCGGATTGGCCACGTTGATCCGCGTGACGGTTATGTCGTTCGAATTGGCGGTCCAGATGCTGGTGCCGTCGAAGGCCATGGAGATGGGCCCCTGGCCCACCAGGTAGGCTCCAAGCTGGCTGCCGTTGGACACATCGACCCGGTAGACGTACCCGTCGATGCTGGCGACCCAAAGGACCGTCCCGTCGAAGGCCACCGCGAAGGCGTTGTCGGTCCCGATCTTGTAGGAGCCGAGCACGGTGCCGTCGACGCCGCTGAATTTCGTCAGGTTGGTGGTGGCGCTCCCCAGCAGGCTGCAGACCCAGACGTTGACGCCGTCGAAGGCCACGCCGGTGGGGCAGTTGCCCGGAATCGCATAGGTGCCGAGCACCGCCCCGGTGGCCGTCAGGATCCGGGTCACGTTGTTGCTGGAGTAGTTCCCGACCCACATGCTCCGGCCATCGAACGCCAGCGCCACGGGATGGGAGCCCACCGCGATCGCGGGAAAGGTGGTGTTGGCGCCGTACCAGGCGAGCGTGGCGATCTGCAGCGGCGACCGCGTGGCCGAGCTACCGCCACCGGAACTGCCCGCCGGCCCCGCAGGCCCCTGGATGCCCTGGGGCCCGGTCGCGCCCGTTGCGCCGGCCGGCCCGGTAAGCCCCTGGGGTCCGATGCTGCCAGGCGCACCGGCCGCACCGGCAGGTCCGGCAGGTCCCTGGAGTCCGGTCGCGCCGGCTGGGCCCGCGGGTCCGGCCGAGCCTGTCAGGCCGATGGGTCCCTGGGGTCCCATCGCCCCCGTCAGACCCGCTGCGCCCTGAGGACCGGCGGCACCGGTTGCGCCCGCGGGCCCGGCCGGACCCGTCAGACCGACGGGCCCCTGTGCGCCGACGGAACCGGTGGCGCCCGTCAGACCGATGGGTCCCTGTGGGCCGACGGAACCGGTGGCGCCCGGCAGGCCAATGGAACCCTGTGGGCCGACGGGACCGGTGGCGCCCGTCAGACCGATGGGCCCCTGCGTGCCGGCGGGGCCGGTGGCGCCCGTCGGACCGATGGGCCCCTGCGCGCCGGTGGGACCGGCGACGCCCGTCAGGCCGATGGGCCCCTGGAGGCCGGTGGGACCCGCCGTGCCCGCGGGGCCCTCGGGCCCCTGGGCTCCGGAGGGGCCGGCGATGCCCGCAAGGCTCGACGGAGCCCAACGGGTGCCGTCGAACACAAGCGACTGGCCGGGGACGGGGGCCGCCGTGGTCAGGTCCAGGGGGTAGCCCTGGAGGCCCGTCACCTGCGTCTGCCCCTGGGTTCCCGTGAGGTCCCCGGCAAAGGCGCCGGTGACTTCCCAGGCGCTGCGCGCCTGGAAGCCGGGGATGATGTCCACGTCGGGGGTGAGGGCCAGGCCGGAGAGGGTGACATGGAGCTTCAGGCCGGCCCGGCCCAGGATCTCGGCGGGCATGGGGGGCATGCCCGCGGAACCCAGCACCGCGGAATAGAGGCCGACGTTCACGGCGAGGGTCTGGGGGCCCGAATGCCACACCGGGCTTCCCGCCGCATCCAGGATGGTGAAGGTGAAGCTCCGGTCCCCGGTCACGGGCGCCGCGCCTTCCAGGAGCCGGCCCTGGTAGGCCAGGGTGGGCGGCGGGGCCGGATCGGCGGCGAGTGCGGGAGCGGCGAGGAGGATGGCGAGGAGGGGGGTTCGGAGGGCGTATCGCAAGGGGGGCACCTTCAAGGGGGAGGTCGGGACGACGTTCAAAGGCCGGGAGGCAGGAAACCGTGGCGCACCTGCACGGCCGGGTCGGCGCTGACGGCGTTGGTGACCGGAACGACTTCGCCCACCAGCGCGGCGTTGGCGGCGCCGGTGCCGGGCTGGGTCTGCCCCTGGCCCGAGGCCTGCTCCTGGCCCGGGGTGGAGGTGGCCGGAGCCGGGGGCGGGAGGATCGTCACGTTGGCCGTGGCGCGGTAGGGGGCCTCCAGGCCGTAGCTGACACGGACGGTGCACGCCCCGGGGGCGCCGGCGGCGGTGAAGGCGCCGGTGGGCGAGATGAGGCCGGCGGACGGAGGCTCCACGGACCAGGTGGCCACGGCTCCCGGCGGCAGGGCGGCGGAGAACTGCACCGACTGGCCCACGGCCAGGATGGGGGAAGACGGCGCCAGGACCAGGGCCGCCGGCGCCTGCGGGGAGCTCCTCCGGGAGCCTCCGCACCCCGCTGCGAGAAGGAGGGCCAGGGCCAGCCAGGAAAGGGAACGGGGACGGCAGGTGGACACGAGGGGGCTCCCTGTGGCTGATCACTCGGCTGACCACGCCGGGACTCCGGCGGGGATGGGGATCCGTCATTCGGGCCCACGAAGGCTGCCCTAGACCGAACCTTGAAAAGCGTATCGGCAATTGAGACTCATTACGTAATGTATTTTCAAAATTCCAGAGAGGCGCCGGAAGGCGGATCGGCCCCTTGAGAAAGGACGGGAAAACCCGTCGCGAGGAATGAGTCTCAACAAGGTTCAATCGCCTGGAAACGAAGCCGGAGCCCCGGCCTGCGGAGGAGACAGTTGCCCCCCCTTCCCCCTGGCTCCATCATGGGAACCAAGGCCCGTTCCAGGGCCGAGAGGCCCGCATGAACGAAGAAGCCCATTCCCAGAGAGCCCGGATCCGCGTCTCGACGCTGTCCATCACCGCGGGTCTCTTCATCCTCGGCCTGAAATACTACGCCTTCCACATCTCCCATTCCGCCGCCCTGAAGTCCGATGCCATCGAGAACGTGGTCAACGTGGTGGCCGCCGTGTTCGCCCTGGGCGCCATCATCTTCGCGGGCAAGCCGGCGGACAGGGAGCACCCCTACGGCCACGGCAAGATCGAGCACTTCTCCGCGGCCTTCGAGGGCGGCATGATCAGCCTCGCGGCGGTGCTCATCGGCTACGAGGCCGTGCACTCCCTGGTGGACCGCCCCCCCCTGGAGCACCTGGGCAAGGGCATGGCCATCAACTTCGCCGCCGGCGTGCTCAACGGGGCGCTGGGGCTGTACCTCATCCACTGCGGCAGGAAGCAGCGCTCCCTGGCCCTGGAGGCCGACGGCCACCACGTCCTTTCCGACTTCTACACCACCGTGGGCCTGGGCATCGGCCTGTTCCTGGTGGCCCTCACGGGCTGGCAGTGGCTGGACGCGGTCATCGCCCTGGGCGTGGGCGGGCTCCTGGCCTGGACCGGCTTCAAGCTGGTGCGCTCCTCCAGCGCGGCCCTGCTCGACACCGAGGACCCCGATCTCCTGGACAAGCTGGTGGCGGCCATCAACCGGATCCGCCCCGACGACATCCTGGCCATCCACGAGCTGCGCACCATGCGCTCGGGCCGCTACATCCACGTGGACATCCACATGGTGGTGCCCGAGTTCTACGGCATCGCCCAGAGCCACGACCTGGCCGACGCCTTCGCGAAGTCCGTGGTGCGCGAGGCTGGCATCGAGGGCGAGCTCCACACCCACGTGGACCCTTGCCAGCGGGCCCTGTGCGACCACTGCTCAGTGGAGCCCTGCCCCATCCGGCAGCACAGCCAGGAGCGGACCCTGCCCATCACGACGGAGGAGGCGGTCGCGGCGGGCCCCGTCTAGCTGACCGGCACCGTGAGCCTGGCCTGGAAGGAATCCCCCGCCTCGTTGGTGATCTCGCACACCAGCTCCAGCTTCGGCCCGTCCCCGGCCTCGAAGACCACCAGGGGCGCGTCGGCTCCCGAGGTGATGGTTCCGCCCGTGACCTTCCACGCATAGCGGCACCCGGCCTGCTCCACGACGCTGGCCCGAAGGGCCTTGGCGCCCGGAGCGACCTTGCCGGGGCCCTTCACGGCGCCTGCGGGGGCGGCCACGACCTTCACGGGCACGGTGGCCTTGATGGCGGGATCGTCCTTGGAGCGCACCTGGACCGTGTAGGCGCCGGGCTTGCCGGGGGCGCGGTACCTGCCCGAGGCGTCCACCGTGCCGCCGCCGGCCTCCAGCACCGACCACTGCACCTCCCCGGTGGCGCCGCCCTCCAGGGTGAACCCGAGCTTCGTGCTGGCCCCGGCGGTCACGGTGACGGAGGCGGGCGTGACCGACAGGTCCACCCCGGGCGACAGGGGCAGTTCCAGGGAGGCCGTGAGCCCCTGGCCGGCGGCGTTGACCACCCGGCAGGAAAGGACGGCCCTGGGCCCGGAGCCGGCGTCGAAGGCCACCGTGGCGCCGCGGGCGCCGCCCTTGAGGACCCCGCCCTCCACCTTCCATTCGTAGGTGGCCCCCTCCTGCGCCGGCACCGAGGCGCGCACGTCGCGGGCGCCGGCCATCACCCTCGCGGGGGCCGTCACGGGGCCCCGGGGGGGAGGCACCACCTTGACCGTGGCCGAGGCCGTGCGGCCCCCGTAGGCCCTGGCCACCACCGTGGCCGTGCCCGGCTCGGCGGGCGCCGTGAAGTGCCCGGAGGCGTCCACGGAGCCGCCCTGGGCCTCCCAGGCCACCGCGGGCCTGGAACCGTCCTGGGCCCGGGCTTTGAAGTCCGTCCCCTGACCCGCGGTCACCGCCACGGAGGCCGGTTCCACCACCAGGGGCGAGGGGGCCATGGGGGACACGGGCGCGATGGCCTTGGGCTCGACGCAGCCCAGGACCAGGAGGAGGCAGGCCGGGATCAGAAGGGTGGAATGAGCCATGTGCGTCTCCCCAGGAATGCCCCCAGTCTACCAAAGCCAAGGTTCCGCACCGGCCCCCGGGGGGCCCCGGGCCGCCCCTGAAGGTCAACACCTTCATTTTCCAACACTTGAACGGTTGGCATCCCTTTCGCTCCCCGGTATCCCGGTGTCAACATGCTGACCTTCCTGGACAGGCTCCTTCCGTATATCACCCGCCTCTCGAAGCGGGCGGACCTGGCCACGCCCGTTTTCGTCCTCATCGTCATGGTCGTCATGATCCTGCCCCTGCCGGCGTTCGTGATCGACATCCTGATCGTCTTCAACATCACCATGTCCCTCCTGATCCTCATGGTGGGCATGTATGTGGCCAAGCCCCAGGAATTCAACGCCTACCCCTCCATCCTGCTGATCATCACCCTGTTCCGGCTGGCCCTGAACGTGGCCACCACGCGGCGGATCCTCCTCTACGGCGGCGAGCAGGGGCCCGAAGCGGCCGGGCACATGGTGCAGGCCTTCGGCCAGTTCGTGGTGGGCGGCAGCTACATCATCGGCCTGGTGGTGTTCCTCATCCTCCTGGCCATCCAGTTCCTGGTCATCAACCACGGCTCCGGCCGCATCGCCGAAGTCACCGCCCGGTTCACCCTGGACGCCATGCCCGGCAAGCAGATGGCCATCGACGCCGACCTGAACGCCGGCTACATCGACGAGGTGGAGGCCCGCAAGCGCCGCAGGGAACTGGGCGAGGAGGCCAACTTCTACGGGGCCATGGACGGCGCCGTGAAGTTCACGCAGCGGGACGCCGTGGCGGCCCTGCTCATCCTGGCGGTGAACATCATCGCCGGCATCCTCATCGGCATCCTCAAGTACAACCTGCCCGTCCTGCAGTCCATGGAGACCTTCACCCTCCTGACCGTGGGCGACGGCCTGGTGACGGCGGTGCCCAGCCTCCTCATCTCCGTGGGCGGCGCCATCCTCACCACCCGCAGCGGCTCCCAGTCCCCCAACCTCGGCACCGAGGTCATGGGCCAGCTGGGCATGGACTACCGGCCCCTGGCCATCGCGGCGTCGGTGCTGTTCCTGTTCGGGGCGGTGCCGGGCCTGCCCCTGGTCCCCTTCTGGATCATGGGGATCATCTTCGGCATCATGGCCTACGCCACCCGGAAGTTCGCCGCCCAGCGCCTGGAGGCCAAGGCCGAACCCAAGGAGAAGGCCAAGGCCGAGGCCCCCGAGCGCGTGGAGTCCCTCCTCAAGGTGGACCCCCTGGGCCTGGAGGTGGGCTACGGCCTCATCAGCCTCCTGGACGTGAACCAGGGCGGCACGGTGCTCGAGCGCATCAAGGCCCTGCGCCGCCAGATGGCCCAGGAACTGGGCATCGTCGTGCCCCCCATCCGCATCCGGGACAACCTCCAGCTCCCCGCCAACACCTACCGGGTCCAGCTGCGGGGCGAGGAGATCGCCCGCAGCGAGGTCACCCCCGGGGCCTTCCTGGCCATGAACCCGGGCACCGCCACCGGCGACGTCCAGGGCACGGCCACCACCGAGCCCGCCTTCGGGCTCCCCGCCTTCTGGATCCAGGAGGCCCAGCGCGACCACGCCCAGCTCATGGGCTACACCGTGGTGGACCCGGCCACCGTCATCACCACCCACCTCTCCGAGCTCATCAAGCAGCAGGCCCCGGAACTGGTGGGACGCCCCGAACTGCAGCAGCTCCTGGACAACCTCAAGGAGACCACCCCCAAGCTCGTGGAGGAGCTGGTGCCCAACGTGGTGCCCGTGGGCGTGCTCCTGAAGGTCGTCCAGAACCTCCTGCGCGAGCGGGTCCCCGTGCGGGACCTGGGCCGGATCCTCGAGGCCTGCGCCGACGCCATCCCCATCACCCGCGACCCCCTGACGCTCACCGAGTACGTGCGCCAGCACCTGGGGCGCTCGCTCACCACGCCCCACATCTCCGAGAACAACGAGCTGGGCGTGCTGATGCTGGACCCCCAGCTGGAGCAGACCATCCAGTCCGGCATCGAGACCACGGACCGGGGCAGCTTCCTCGCCCTGGACCCCGGGCGGCTCCAGGAGATCCTCGGCCGCATCTCCACGGGCATCACCAACCTCCTGCCAGGAGCCCAGCCCGTGCTCCTCACCAATCCCGTCGTGCGGCCCCACCTGCGCCGCCTGCTGGAGCGGGCCCTGCCCCACCTGGTCGTCCTGAGCCACAGCGAGATCCCCATGGACGTGCGCGTGGTCAACCTCGGGACGGTCTCATGACGCCACCCACCCCCCCTCATCGGACGGACCCATGCGTGTGAAGACTTTCGAAGCCGCTTCCATGCAGGAGGCCCTCGCCGTCGTCAAGCGCGACATGGGCGAGGAGGCCTTCATCCTCTCCACCCGCACCAAGCGGCGGAAGTCGCTCATGGGCGAGGAGACTTACATCGAGGTCACCGCCGCCGTGGACGAGCAGCCCGCGGCCGCCAACGGCACCTACGGCCTCCGGGATCCCCTGGCCAGCCGTCCCGCGGAGGCTCCGAAACCCCTCCAGGTGAAGGCCCCGCCCCCCCCGGCCCCCGCGCCCGCCCCGGCCCCCCCGCCCCCCATGGACCTCCAGCCCCTGCGCCGGGAGCTCCTGGAGATCAAGGGCGCCGTGGAGGCCCTCAAGGACGTGGAGAACAGGAACACCTCCATCCTGCGCGAACTGGACCTCATGAAGGCCCAGCTCACCCGCATCCAGAAGCAGGGCATGCCCCAGTCCCAGCTGCAGCTCCCCCAGACCCTGCTGGAACTGTACGGGGACCTGGTGGCCAACGACGTGGACCCCTTCATCGCCCTGCGCCTTTGCGAATACACCCAGCGCACGCTCCTGGACCAGGACGGGGAGAACCCCCTGGACCCCGAGAAGGCGCGGATCTTCATGCGGCGGATCATTTCCGACTTCATCCCGGTGGCCCCGCCCATCCAGCTGGAATCCGGCAAGACCCGCGTGGTGGCCCTGGTGGGGCCCACCGGCGTGGGCAAGACCACCACCATCGCCAAGCTCGCCGCCTACGCCAAGCTCGAGCTCAAGCAGAAGGTGGCCCTGCTCACCCTGGACACCTTCCGCATCGCCGCCGTCGACCAGCTCCACCAGTACGCCGAGATCCTCCAGGTGCCGCTCCACGTGGCGCTCACGGTGGAGGACCTCAAGAGCGCCCTGCGCTTCTACCAGGACCGCACCCTGGTGCTCATCGACACCCCGGGCCACAGCCCCAAGGACGCCGAGATGATGGCCCAGCTGCGCCGCTTCCTGGACGAGCTCCCCGACGTGGAGGTGCACCTGGTCCTGTCGGCCACCACCAAGCCCCGGGACCTGGCCGACATCGCCCAGCGCTTCGAATCCCTCAAGCCCACGCGCCTCGTGTTCACCAAGCTGGACGAGACGAGCACCCTGGGGCCGCTGCTCAGCACCCTGGTGCGGGTCAAGCGCCCCCTGAGCTACCTGGGCACGGGCCAGGAGGTCCCCCAGGACCTCGAGATGGCCACCAGCCGCCGCCTGGCGGACCTGATCCTCCCCCTGCCCCAGCCGGCCTGCTAATCATGTTCGAAATCCTGGCGGTAAAATGAACGATCAAGCCAACCGACTTCGCGCCCTCTCCCGCAACCAGCCCGCAGCCGGCACCCTCTTCGGCTCAAGGGTGATGGCCATCGCCTCCGGCAAGGGCGGCGTGGGCAAGACCAACGTGGTCGCCGGCCTCGCCATGTCCCTGGCCCAGATGGGCCAGCGCGTGGTGGTGCTGGACGCCGACTTCGGCCTGGCCAACCTGGACATCCTGCTGGGGCTCAGTCCCCAGTGGACCCTGGAGCACGTGCTCCGCGGCGAAAAGATCCTGGAGGAGATCCTCCTGGACGGCCCCTTCGGCATCCGCATCATCCCGGCCTCCAGCGGCATCCAGGAACTCACCCGCCTGGACGCGGCGGCCGAGCTGCGCCTGGTGCAGGGCCTCCAGCGGGTGTCCCAGGGCATCGACTGGCTGCTCATCGACACCGCCGCCGGCATTCATGATTCAGTGATAAAGCTCCTCATGGCCGCCCAGGAGGTGCTCCTGGTGACCACCCCCGAACCCACCGCCCTGGTGGACGCCTACGCCATGGTCAAGACCGTCCACCTGCGCGACCCCCACAAGCCCCTCTGGCTCCTGGTGAACAACGCCCAGAACGCCGAGGAGGCCGAGGAAACGATCGAGCAGCTCCAGGCCGCCACCCGCCGTTTCCTGAGCCGGGACCTGCAGGTCCTGGGCATGGTGCCCACCGATCCCTTCATGCTCCAGTCCGTGCGCCAGCAGCGCTGCGTGGCCGACCTCTACCCCCAGGCCCCCTCTTCCCAGGCCTTCCTCGGCGCGGCACAGCAGTTGCAACAGAAGATCCCCTTACAAAAAGAGGGATTTGCTGCATTCTGGAAAGGCCTTAGCGCAGAGGAGCCATGACGGAGGGAAGCCAGGGAGGAAAGGGCCCCGAGGCCAGAAAGCCCCCATCGCCCGTAGCCCGGGCGGCCATGAACGCCTATGGCCGCAACACCCCGCCGCCGCCGCCCAAGCCCGAGCTCCCCGACGCCGAGCCGGACTTCCAGGACCGCGAGTTCCTCATCACGGAATGCCTGCCCCTGGTGAAGTTCGTGGCCCACCGCATCTCCAGCCGCCTGCCCTCCCACGTGGAGATGGACGACCTCATCCACTCCGGCATCCTGGGGCTCATGGACGCCGTGCGCAAGTTCGAGCCCGACCGCAACGTCAAGTTCAAGACCTACGCCGAGCAGCGCATCCGCGGCGCCATCCTGGACGGCCTGCGGGACCTGGACTGGGTTCCGCGCAGCCTTCGCCGGAAGAAGAAGGACATCGAGACCGCCTACCACCTCCTGGAGCAGCAGCACGGCAGGGCCGCCACCGACGAGGAGGTGGCCGCGCACCTGGGCCTGGCCCTGGAGGATCTCCACCACAGCCTGGACGAGCTCAAGGGCGTGACCCTGGGCGCCTTCGTGGACGCCGGCGAGAACGGCGAGGGCGAGAACCTCATCAGCTTCGTGCCCGACCCGGACGGGGAGAACCCCCACATCCTCCTGCAGGCCCGGGAGGTGAGACTGCTTCTCAAGTCCGCCGTGGACCGCCTTCCCACCAAGGAGCGGTTCGTGGTGCAGCTGTACTACTTCGAGGAACTGACGATGAAGGAAATCGGCACGCTCCTCAACATCACCGAGAGTCGGGTATCGCAATTGCATACCAAGTCCATGCTCCGGCTGCGGGGCAAGCTGAAAGAACGGCGCATCGATGGTTGAATGGACTGACAAATGGCCAAGATACTAAGCCAGGAAGAGGTAGATGCCCTCCTGAAGTCCCACGCCAAGGGGGCCAAGGCGCCTGCACCCGCTGCCGCGTCCGCGGAGCGTCCCTCGGCCGGACCCGCCCCCCAGAAGGCAAAAAAAGCCCAGCCCCAGAAGAAGGTCAGCCTCTACAACTTCCGCCGCCCCGACCGGGTGAGCCGGGAGCAGATGCGCAGCCTGCACTTCATGCACGACCGGTTCGCCCGGAACTTCTCCAGCTCCCTTTCCGCCTACCTGCGCACCATCACCGAAGTGAACCTGGTCTCCGTGGAGCAGCTGAGCTACCAGGAGTTCCTCCTCTCGGTGCCCGACCCCACCTGCTTCAACGCCATCTCCATCCGCCCCCTGGAGGGCGCCTTCGCGCTGGAGGTGAACCCCCAGCTGGTCTTCCCCATCATCGACAAGATGCTGGGCGGCCCCGGCGACCCCCTGAAGAACCTGCGCACCATGACCGACATCGAGCAGTCCATCTTCGACGGCGTGCTCAAGCTGGCCCTGGACGACCTGCGCGAGGCCTGGCGGGGCATCATCGACCTGGACTTCAAGATCCAGGCCCGGGAGACCAGCCCCCAGCTCATCCAGATCGTGGCCCCCAACGAGGTCGTGCTGCTGGTGGTCTTCGAGGTGAAGATGGGCACGGTGGTGGGCATGATCAACCTGGCCATCCCCTCCATCATCCTGGAGCCCGTGGCCAACAAGTTCGACCAGGAGATGTACACGGGCTACAAGAAGTCCGGCACCTTCGAGGAGGCCCGCCTCCTCATGGAGAGCATGAAGAAGTGCGACATGGCCGTGGCGGCCGAGATCCGCGGCACCAACCTGCGCCTCTCGGAGATCCTCGCCCTGCAGGAGGGCGACCTCATCCCCCTGACCAAGCGCTTCGACGCCATGCTCGACCTCACCGTGGACGGCATTCCCCGCTTCCACGGCTACGTGGCCCTGAACTCAAACCAGAAGCGGGTGTTCCAAGTGACCGCAAGCAAGGAGGGATGACATGGATCCCGTGATGTCCGACCTCGACCAGAAGATCGGCGGGTGCTTCTCCGAAAGCATGTCGAGCGTGTTCTCCATGCTCACGGGCCGGGAGTTCGCCATCAAGCCGCAGGACGGCAACACCCTGGACCACGTGGGCGTCTCGGTGCTCCACTCGGCCACGGTGGTGTACGTGAAGGCCCACTACACCAAGGGCATGACCGGCACCCTGCTCTTCGCCCTCCCCCTCAAGGAGGGCACCATGCTGGTGGACCTCATGCTGGGCGGGGACGGCACCCCTTCCACCGAGCTCGCCGGCGACAGCCGCGACGCCCTGGCCGAGACCTTCAACCAGATCATGGGCTCGGCCAACCAGGCCCTCTCCGACCTGGCCGGGGAGACGCTCTCCATCTCCAACGTCGAGATCTTCTCCGCCGAGGGCGGCGATTCCTCCGGCCTGGAGGAGATCATGGGCCCCGGCCCCTTCTACGACCTGCCCCTGGAGACGAGCCAGGAGAGCCTGGGCACCGTCATCCACCTCCTGATCCCCGACCTGCTCATCCAGCAGATCAAGCGCAAGCTGGGCATCGGCGAGGCCCCGGCGGCCCCGGCCCCGGCCGCCCCCGAAGCCCCCGCGCCCGCCGCGGCCGCCCCCGCCCCCCGGGCCACCGGCGGCACCGTCCCCGTCGCCGCCCCCGCCGCCGGCCCCCCCCAGCGCCAGGCCTCCACCGTCGACACCGGCAACCTGGACCTGCTCCTGGACATCGAACTGCCCCTCATGGTCCGCATGGGCCAGACCGAGATGCAGCTGGGAGAGCTCCTCAAGCTCACCCCCGGCTCCATCCTCGAGCTGAACCGCGCCGCCGACGCCCCCGTGGAGCTGCTGGTGAACAGCAAGCTCATCGCCCGGGGCGAGGTGGTGGTGGTGGATGGCAACTTCGCGTTCCGGATCACCGAGATCGAGAGCACGGACGCCCGGATCCGGAGCCTGGTCTAGGAAAGGCCGGGTGTGGCGATTCCGCCACACCCTCTGCCACACCCCCCGCCACGCCCTGTGGGCAAACGAACCACATTGGCAAATTCCCGCAAATGGTCTTTACTTGGGTCTGACCCAGGAGCTCCCATGTGCGGAATCGTCGGATACATCGGCAGCGAAGGCGCGGCGCCCATCCTCGTCGAGGGCCTCAAGAGCCTCGAATACCGCGGGTATGACAGCGCCGGCATCGCGCTCGCCCCCGGCGGCGGCGAGTTCCGCATCACCCGGGCCTCGGGCAAATTGCGCAACCTCCAGAACCGGGTCGACATGAAGGACCCCGCCACGACGGGCATCGGCCACACCCGCTGGGCCACCCACGGCCGGCCCACGGAGGAGAACGCCCATCCCCACCGCAGCGCCGACGGCCAGGTGGTGGCGGTGCACAACGGGATCTTCGAGAACTTCCTGGAACTGCGCGCCGAGCTGAAGGCCGCGGGCCAGACCTTCGTCACGGAGACCGACACGGAGTGCTTCCCCGTCATGGTCTCCCAGATCATGAAGACCCAGCCCGAATTCAAGGAGGCCTTCCGCCAGGCGGTGGGGCGCATGCACGGCATCTACGCCATCGCCTGCCTCCACGCCACCGAGCCCGGGCGCATCCTCGTGGCCCGCAGCGGCCCCCCCCTCGTCATCGGCCTGGCCGAGGGCGAGAACTTCATCGCCTCCGACGTCATCCCCCTGCTCCGCCACACCCGCCGGGTGATCTACCTGGAGGACGGCGACCTGGCCGAGGTCACCAAGGACGCCGTCACCGTCTTCCGCCTGGACGGGACCGCCGTGGAGCGCCCCGTCTTCGTGGTGCCCTACGACCCCGTGGCCGCCGAGAAGGGCGGATTCAAGCACTTCATGCAGAAGGAGATCTTCGAGCAGCCCCTGGCCATCTCCAACACCCTCCTGGACCGGCTGCCCCTGGACGGCGGCGGCGTGCCGCTGGACCTGCCCTACTCCGACGAGGAGCTGAAAGGCTTCCAGCGCATCACCATCCTCGCCTGCGGCACCAGCCGCCACGCGGGCCTGGTGGGGCAGTTCTACCTGGAGCAGCTGGCGCGCATCGGCGTCGAGGTGGACTACGGCTCCGAGTACCGCTACCGGGACCCCGTCGTCATGGCCAACACGCTGGCCATCGGCATCACGCAGAGCGGCGAGACCGCCGACACCCTGGCCGCCATGAAGGAGGCGGCCTCGCGCGGCGCCCGCGGCATGGCCATCTGCAACGTCCAGGGCTCCACCGCCGCGCGCCTGGCCGAGGCCACCCTCCTCACCCACGCCGGCCCCGAGATCGGCGTGGCCTCCACCAAGGCCTTCACCACCCAGCTGGTGGTCCTGCTCCTCCTGGCCCTGCGCCTGGGCGAGGCCCGGGGCACCCTGGACCCCGCGGTGCGCGCGGAAATCATCCAGGCCCTCCGCGAACTCCCCGCCCTGCTGGAGCGGGTGGCCTCCACGGAAAAGCAGATCCACCAGTGGGCCCAGAAGTGGCACGAGGCCACCGATTTCCTCTACCTGGGCCGGGGCCCCCTCTACCCCATCGCCCTGGAGGGCGCCCTGAAGCTCAAGGAGCTCTCCTACATCCATGCCGAGGGCTACCCCGCCGGCGAGATGAAGCACGGCCCCATCGCCCTCATCGACCGCCACCTGCCCATCGTGGCCCTCATGCCCCGGGACGCCCACCGGGAGAAGGTCCTCTCCAACCTGCAGGAGGCCGCCGCCCGCGACGGCCGCATCCTGGCCCTGGTGGAGGAGGGCGACACCGGCCTGGACCACATCGCCGAGGACGTGCTGCACCTCCCCAAGGTCAACCCCTGGCTCGCGCCCATCCTCTACGTGGTCCCGCTCCAGCTCCTCAGCTACCACATCGCCGTCATCCGCGGCTGCGACGTGGACCAGCCCCGCAACCTCGCCAAGAGCGTCACGGTGGAGTGATCACCGGGTATCCTGGATCATGCCCGCAGTATCCGCCCCCAAGCGCAACGTGGCCCTGGTCCTCCTCTGGACCGTGGTGCTCCTCATGGGCTGGCTCATGGCCGTGCAACTGGCCCTCATCGCCTTCGCCCACCAGGGCGAGTGGCAGTGGCCCGACGTCTACCAGGCCGAGGTGGTGGAAGTCTTCAAGGACACGTCCAACGCCTTCACCCGGGACGTCTACGTCACCATCGACGGCGAGCTGGAGACCATCACCCTCCCCAAGCCCGACGCCGCCCGCCTCCAGCCCCACGACACCATCCGGGTCCTGGACAACTTCTACGCCACCCCCCTGCGCCCCGCCCAGTTCATCCTCACCCCCGGCCGCGTCCTGAGCGAATACCCCGAGATCCTGCTCCTCCTGGCCCTCCTGGCCATCCAGCTCCTCCGCCGCTCCAAATGGGGCCTCATCCCCGACCCTCCCCCCGTCCCCGAAGCCGACAAGAAAGTCTTCCGCGACACCTTCCACCAGCGCGCCCAGCGCCACGGCGAGAACCCCTCGACAAAAGGCCCGGATGCGCTAGAATGAAGCTTCGTCATTTTGGCGCGTAGCTCAGGGGTTAGAGCACTACCTTGACACGGTAGGGGTCGGTGGTTCGATTCCACTCGCGCCAACCAGCTAACAGAACGACACAGGCCACTTCGGGTGGCCTGTGTTTTTGTCCGCCCCTCGGAAAGGGAATGTCTGCCTGACAGTCCGGCCCTGAAACCGGTCGATACTCCGCGCCGGATCAAGCCGTGGCGTGCCTCAACGGGAACCTGGCATCGGCAGACTCCTGACCGGGATCGAAGTTCCCAACCGGAGGAGCGGCACCTCGCGTGCCTTGTCCTCCTGCGAGCAAACGGACCTTGGGTCGAGGACGTCTGAAAAGGTAAGACCTGATCAAACGCTGGGATCCCCTGCCCCCTCCGGGTCATGCTAGTTCTATATCTAGAAATAATTTGAGTTAAAATTAATGATTAAAAATTTTTACACCTGTGAAATTTTTTGATGATCCTGCTATCCTCTATTGTGCAAACGGCCTTTCACCTTCCAGGGGAGTTCCCATGACGATCGACACCGCACTCGAGGCCACCCTCCTCCAGAACCCGATGTTCGATCCCGACAAGCGCTGGCCGGCGCCGGATCCGTCCGTCTGGGCCTTCCACCGCAGGATGCCGGCCTACATGGCCACGACCCTCTACGACTGTCCGCTGCTGGCGGCCAAGTACGGGGTCGGCCGGGTGCTGGTGAAGGCGGAATCCCACCGCCTCGGCCTCCCCAGCTTCAAGATCCTGGGCGCCTCCTGGGCGACGTACCGCGCCATCTGCGATCATCTCGGCTTCGAACCGGAACCCTGGCCGAACATCAACGATCTGGCCAGGCGGCTGGGCTACCTCAAGCCCTTCAGCCTGGCGGCGGCCACCGACGGCAACCATGGCCGGGCCGTGGCCTTCATGGCGCGCCTGCTGGGGTTCTCCTGCAGGATCTTCGTGCCGGAGGGCACGGTCCCGGCGCGCATCCACGCCATCCAGAACGAAGGCGCCGAGGTGATCGTGGTCCAGGGCGACTACGACGCGGCGGTGGCCCGTTCGGCGAAGGAGGCCTCCGCCAACTGCCTGGTCATTTCGGACACCTCCTGGCCCGGGTACGACACCACGCCCCGCCGGGTGGTGGACGGCTACACGACGATCTTCTCGGAGATCGACCGGACCCTCCTGGCCGCCGGCGCCAGGCAGCCCGACGTGGTCATCGTCCCCGTGGGCGTGGGAGCGTTCATGTCCGCCACGGTGAGCTGGTTCCGGAGCCGCGACTGGAAGGGCGCCATCGTGGGGGTGGAGCCCGCGGACGCCAACTGCGTGCAGGTTTCCGCCAGGGCCGGGAAGATGACGCCCGTCCCCGGACCGCACCGCTCCATCATGGTGGGCCTCAACTGCGGCCTGCCGTCCCAGGTGGCCTGGCCCCGGGTGTCCACGGGGGTGGACTGGATGGTCTCCATCGACGACGAACGCGCCCGCCAGGGCATGCGGGAACTGGCCGAAAGCGGCGTGGTGGCCGGCGAGACGGGCTCGGCCTCCCTGGGCGCCCTGGCGGCCCTCAGCGAGGACGCCTCCACCCAGGCCTTCCGCGCCGCGGGCCTGCTCGGCCCGGACGCCACGGTCCTGCTGCTGGTCACCGAAGGCGCCACGGACCGCGGCAACTACCAGTCCATCGTCGGCAAGGCCCCCGAGGAAGTGGGCACGATCCTTACCGTAGCCCGCTGACAGCGCCCATCAGGGGAACCTGCTTAAATGAATCCGCAGGGCTGGCGTCCCCGGTCCCGGAGGGTGGTTGTGAACCGAGCCTTCATGAAGGATCCCGACGACGCGGCCCGCCCGGAGGTGCTGCCCGAGCGGCCCCAGAGCCCCCACCCCAACTACGTCACGCCCGCGGGACTCCAGCGGCTGCAGGTCCAGGCGGCGGACTTGGCGGCCCGTCTGCAGGAGATCGGCCCTTCCGCGGATCCGCACGAACGGGCGCTCCTGCAGCGGGACCTGCGCTGGGTGGAGGGGCGTCTGCAGCGGGCCATCCTGGTGGATCCCGCGGTCCAGGCGCCGGACCGGGTCCGCTTCGGGATGACCGTGGAGGTCCGCCACGAGGATGGCAGCACCGAAGCGCTCACCATCGTGGGGGAGGACGAGGCCGAGCCGGGCACCGGCCGCATCAGCTGGTTGTCGCCGCTGGCGGTGGCGCTCCTGGATGCCGGGCCCGGCGACGAGGTGACCTGGCAGCGGCCTGCGGGGAGGACCCGCCTGGAGATCCTGGGCGTGCGAAGCTCCTGACCGGCCGTCACCCGCCGACGGCCATGATCCCGGTCGAACGGCCCGCCTGGAGACCACCTGGCCCCGGGCGGGAGGACCTTGAATACAAACCGGCTCCAGCCTGACGGCGGTGTCGGCGCCCCCACCCCATCCCGGTGGAGGACGGACCTATATTCCTTGAAACATCCCAAAAGCGGTCCTACAGTACCCCCGCCCCAACCTACAGTTCGTTGGCTTGCTTGCTTTCTGGGAGGTGCCCATGGCCCTTCAAAGGCTTGGACTCCGGACGCGGTTCGCCCTTCTCGCCCTCCTGACGGCCCTGGCCGCCGGCTGCGGAGGCGGCTCGGGGGGCGCCCCGGCGGCCCCCGCCGACCCCACGATCACGGCCTTCTCCGCCACCCCGGCCATCCTGACCCGGGGCGGCACGGTGGACCTGACCGCCGCCTACCGCGACGGCACCGGCACCGTGGACCACGGCGTGGGCGCCCTGGCCAGCGCCGCGGTGGCCCACGCGACCCCCCTGGAGGCCACCACCTACACGCTGACGGTCACGGGCAACGGCAAATCCGTGACCCGGACCGCGCAGGTGGACGTGGTCGCGCCACCGGTCCTGCCGGTGGTGCAGGCCACGGCCCAGGCCACCGAGGGCCAGACGGCCCTGGCCGCCTCCGTGCCGGCCCAGAGCGGGTGCACGTTCGCCTGGACCCTGACTTCGGGGACCCTCACGGCCGGCCAGGGCACCGCGCAGATCACCTTCACCGCCGGGGCCGCCGGCAGCCTGGGGATCTCCTGCGTGGCCACCAACGCCGCCGGCACCGCCTCCGAGGCGGGGACCGCCACCTGCACCGTGGTCGCCGCGCCCCGCGTGGCCTCCTTCGAGGCGACGCCGGCCATCCTGACCCTGGGCGACACCTGCAGCCTCACCGCCCGGTTCAGTGGCGGCACGGCCGTGCTGCAACCCGGGGCCGTCGCCCTGGTCAGCGGCCTGGCCATCCAGGTGGCACCCGCCGAGGCGACCCACTTCGTGGTCACCGTCACCAACCCGCTCGGCATCAGCACCTCCCTGGGACTGGACGTCCAGGTGGTGGCGCCGCCCGCGATCACCGCCTTCTCGGTGGAGGGGGACTGGCGCCCCATGGCCCAGGGCCTCACGCTCACCGCCACCTTCAGCGGCGGCGCGGGGGTGGTCCGGCCCGGGAACCGGCCGATCCTGAGCGGCACGCCCCTTGCCTGGACGGGCCCGATGCCCGATCGCTTCGAACTGGCCGTCACCAACGCCGCCGGCCGCACCGCAACCAACCGGGTGCAGGCCCGGCCGCGCCGGGCGGTGGCCCTGGCCCGGAACAGCTCCTGGATGCTCAAGGACGACGGGACCCTGTGGGTCTGCGGCCAGAACGCAGCCCAGATCCCCATGGGCTATCCGGACTGGACGCCGGACTCCTCGGTACCCACCCGGAACGCCGCCCTCAGCGGCGTGGTGAGCCTTGCCGGCAGCAGCACCGAGGCCCTGGCCCTGAAGGCCGACGGCACCGTCTGGCATCTTGCGGCCAACGCCACCTTCCCGGCGGCCCAGATCACGGGCCTGCCCTTCATCACCTCCATCGCCGGCTGCAACACGCACAGCCTCGCCCTGGCCGCCAACGGCACGCTCTGGGCATGGGGCTACAACTTCACCGGGCAGCTGGGGGATGGCACCACCACGGACCGCACCACGCCGGCCCAGGTGGCCGGCCTCCCCGCCATCGTGGGCTTCCACGCCGGGGACAACTGCAGCTTCGCCTTCGGGGCGGACGGGTCGGTCTGGGGCTGGGGCAGCAACTACAACGGGCAACTGGCCCGGAATTCGGCGGCCGACGTGCTCGCCCCGGTGCAGCTCCCGGGCCTGCCCTTTCCGGCCTCCCTGGCCTCCACCAGCCAGGGCACCTTCGCCCTGGACTTCGAGGGGCGCCTTTGGGCCTGGGGCAGCTTCCACGGAAACTCCAGCTATGCGACCGTCACCCGGCAGCCGGACCTTCCCGGCGCGGTGCGCCTGATCTCCGCGCCCGGCTCCGTCGCCGCCCTGGCGCTGGACGGCACCCTCTGGACCTGGGGCCGGAACGGCTCGGGCTGCCTCGGCACCGGGGACCTCCTGGAGCGGACGTCCGCGTTCAAGGTCCCTCTGGGTCCGGCGCTGGATCTGGCCACCGACGGCGGATCCACCCTCGCGCTCCTCCAGGACGGCACCTTCTGGACCTGGGGCTCCAACACCTCCGGCCAGCTGGGCGACGCCTTCCCCCTGGACCGCACCAGCCCGGCCGCCCTGGCCGTATCCAGCCCCCTGGTCGCCCTGGCTGCCTCCACCTACGCCACCGCCGCCGTGACGGCCGATGGGGGGCTCTGGCTCTGGGGCCAGGATTCCCGGACCACGGCCTATCCCTACCTGGCCACGCCCACCGCCGCTCCGGGTTTCGCGCCCCTGGCCAGGCTGGCCCTGGGCGATTTCCAGGGTCTGGCCCAGCGCGTGGACGGCAGCCTCTGGCGCTGGGGCTGGACCAATCCGGCCTCCTCGAGGGACGGCGCCTCCGCGCAGGCGCAGGTGACCGGCCTGGGGCCCGTGGCCGGGATCACGGCCGCCGGCTCGTCGGCGTTCTTCGTGCTCCAGGACGGCACCCTCTGGGCCCAGGGCTACAACGGCTCCGGAAACCTGGGCGACGGTTCCACCACCACCCGGGCCACGCCCGTCCAGGTGACGGGGGTGACCGATGTGCGCAAGGTCGCCGCGAGCCCCTGGCACACCCTCGCCCTCGACGGAGCCGGCCGGGTCTGGTCCTGGGGCGACAACAGCTACGCCCAGCTGGGGGACGGCACCCTCACCGGCCGGACCTCCCCGGTCCTCGTCCCCGGCCTCGCCGGGGTGACCGCCCTCGGCGCCGGGGCGACCTTTTCCGCGGCCCTGCTGGCCGACGGCACCGTTTCCACCTGGGGCTGGCTGCCCACCCAGGCCTACCGGGCCCCGCCCGGCGTGCTCCCGGGCTCGGCCAACACGACGGGCCTCGCCGCCGGTCACCAGCACCTGCTGACCCTGCAAAGCGACGGGAGCGTGCGTTCCATCGGGTACGCCACGTACGGACAGACCGGCCAGGGCAACCGCGACGACCTGGCCGTCCTGACCGCGATCCCGGGCCTCACCGGGGTTCAGGGCATCGCGGCCGGGGAGTTCTCCTCCTTCGCCTGGGGCGCCACCTTCGCCAAGGGCTGGGGCGAGGACAGCTGGGGCAACCTGGGCCTGGGCCGCATCGTCCTGAGGGCCACGCCTGCGCGCATCGAGGGACATACGGGCTGGTGATCGCGAGGATCCCGGCAACCGCGGGGGTTCCACCGGAGGGCCGATTTCTCCCTTCCGGCAGGCCAGAGGTCTGCGAAACGCCTCGAACCGGGTTGCCCGGTCCGGCCGGCCACCCCATGCTGGCCTGCCAAGCCCGTCCCGGGCACCGGAGGCATCCATGCGGATCCTGATCGTAGGCCTCGGCGCGCTGGGCGGGGTCATCGCCACGCGCCTGCAGGCCGCCGGAATTCCCGTCCATCTGGCGGTGCGCAGCGCCGAGTCGGCGGCCCGGGTGAAGGCCGCCGGGCTCAGGGTGACGGGCGCGGGCGGGGAGGCCTCGGCCGCCGCGGCGGACGTGGCGCCCCTGGACGCCTATGCCGGCGCCGCGCCCTTCGACCTGATCCTCCTGGCCACCAAGGCCCAGGACGCGCTGGCCGCGGCGCCGGCCCTGCCCGGGCTGCTCGCCGCGGACGGCGCGATCCTGCCCATCCAGAACGGCTTCGTGCCCCAGATGGTCGCGGACCGCCTCGGGGATTCCCGGGTGGTCGGCGGCCTCTCGAACCTCGGCGCCACCATGAGGTCGCCGGGCGTCTACGAGCAGCGCAATGCCGGGCATCTGCTCATCGGCGAACGGGCCGGAGGGGAGGGTGACCGCACCGCGAGGATCGCCAGGACGCTGGGCCCCGGGATCGAGGTCCGCGTGACCCGGAACCTCCGGGGCGCCGTCTGGTCCAAGCTGCTCCTGAACTGTTCCGTGACGACCCTCGGCGCCGTCGCCGGGCTCACGATGCGCCGGTACCTCGCCCTTCCCGGAGGCCGGGACCTGTTCATCCGGACCTACGACGAGGCCCTTTCGGTGGCCCTGGCCAGCGGGGACCGGCCGGAACCGATGGTGGTCGAGCCCGTGCCCCCCGGATGGGACGGACGCAGCCGGCCCGGCCCGGAGTTCGAGGCCTGGCTGGAAGGGATCCTGGGCTTCTACGGGGATATCAAGGCTTCCATGCTCCAGGACTTCGAGCAGGGCAGGCCCACCGAGATCGATTTCATCAACGGCCACGTCGTGGCCGCGGGCCGCCGGCTGGGGCTGGCGACGCCGGTCAACGCGGCGATCACGGAAACGGTCCGCGCCATCACGCGCGGGGAGGCCGTCCCGGGTCCCGGGCTGCTGGCCGGGATCCGGGTCCGGCCCATCGGGACGTTTCCGTGAAGGAACCTCCTAGACTGGAGGCCAGGAGCGCCCCATGATCCCCATCCAGGACCCCTCCCTGTTCCGCGAGACCTGCCTCATCGGCGGCGCCTGGACCGGAGCCGACGACCTCGCCTCCTTTCCGGTGGAGAACCCCGCCACGGGCGAGGTCCTGGGGACGGTGCCGCGCCTGGGCGCCGCCGAGACGCGGCGCGCGGTCCGGGCCGCGCAGGAGGCGCTGCCGGGCTGGAGGGCCCGGGCCGCGGGGGAGCGCGCCGCGCTGCTGCGGCGGTGGTTCGACCTCATCCTGGAGCACCGGGAGGACCTGGCGGCGATCATGACCCTGGAGCAGGGCAAGCCCCTGGCCGAGGCCCGCGGGGAGATCGCCTACGCGGCCTCCTTCATCGAGTGGTTCGCGGAGGAGGCCCGGCGCGTCTACGGGGACGTGATCCCCGGCCACGCCTGCGACCGGCGCATCGTGGTGCTCAAGGAGCCGGTGGGCGTGGTCGCGGCCATCACCCCCTGGAACTTCCCCTCGGCCATGCTCGCCCGCAAGGCCGGGGCGGCCCTGGCCGCGGGCTGCACGATGGTCGCCAAGCCCGCCGGCGCCACCCCCTATTCGGCCCTGGCCCTGGCGGTCCTGGCCGAGCGCGCCGGCATTCCCGCCGGCGTGCTCAACGTCGTCACCGGACCGGCCGCCGTCCTCGGCGGGGTGCTCACGTCCGACCCCGCCGTGCGCAAGCTGAGCTTCACGGGCTCCACCGAGGTGGGCAAGCAGCTCCTGGCGCAGTGCGCGGGCACGGTGAAGAAGGTGTCCATGGAGCTGGGGGGCAACGCGCCCTTCCTCGTCTTCGGCGATGCGGACCTGGACGCCGCGGTGGCGGGGGCCGTGGCCTCCAAGTTCCGGAACTCGGGCCAGACCTGCGTGTGCACCAACCGCTTCCTGGTGCAGGAGGGCGTCCATGACGCCTTCGCCGCGAAGCTCGCCGCGGCCGTTGCCCGGCTCAAGGTGGGGAACGGAATGGAGCCCGGGGTCGAGCAGGGCCCGCTCATCGACGCCGATGCCCTTGCGAAGGTGGAGGCCCACGTGGCCGACGCCCTGGCCAAGGGGGCCCGCGTGGTCCAGGGAGGGGCCCGCCACGCGCTGGGCGGCACCTTCTTCCAGCCCACGGTGCTCTGCGGCGCGACCCCGGAGATGGCCCTGGCCCGGGAGGAGACCTTCGGCCCCGTGGCGCCCGTCTTCCCCTTCCGCACGGAGGCGGAGGCCGTGGCCCTGGCAAACGACACGCCGTCGGGCCTGGCCTCCTACCTCTACACCCGCGACCTGGCGCGCTCCTGGCGCGTGGCGGAGGCGCTGGAGTACGGCATGGTGGGGATCAACACGGGCCTGATCTCGACCGCCGTGGCGCCCTTCGGGGGCGTGAAGGAGTCGGGGCTGGGCCGGGAAGGCTCGAAGTACGGCATCGAGGACTACCTGGAAGTGAAGTACCTCTGCATCGGACTCTAGGGCGCGGTCCAGGCCACCCGGGTGCGCAGGCCGTCCTCCTCGAAGGTCATGTCCACCCGCACCTCCCGGACGCCTTCGAACAGGCCGAAGTCCTCCCCGGGCTTGCGGACCGGGAGGAGGGGGCGCCACGGCGTGCCGTAGCGCAGGTTCCGGGGGGTGGAGCCGGGGCCCAGGTCGGCGGGGGAAAGGAGGGGTGCGCCGCCGAATACCAGGAGGCTGCGGGCCTTGGCGGCGTCCACGTCCAGGCCGGAGGCGAGCCAGGGGGAAAGCCAGCGTTGCTCGGCCCAGGCCCGGTCCGCCTGGCCCTCCACCGCCGCCTGCCAGGCGGCGGGAAGGCCCAGGTTCAGGTCGAAGGGGCGCAAGGACAGGGCTGCGTGGGAGGCCGGGCGGGGGGCGGAGCCGGAAACCAGGGGGGCGGGCTGGGAGGTGTCGTTGCACACCACCAGCCAGCCGTCCTCCAGGTCCAGGGAGAAGCGCATCGTCACCAGGCCCAGGAGGGAGGCGCTGAGGACCAGGCGCCGGTCCGTCTCCTGATGGACGCGCCATTCCAGTTCCCGCGGCAGGCCCTGGCGCAGCGCGGCGCTCTGGGCCAGACGCCGGAAGCCCTCCCGGGCCGCGGCCGGGTCCCCCACGGGGATGGCCAGCGCCACGGGACGGGTGAGGGGACCCAGGAGGAGCGGGGCCAGGAAGAGGAGGCCACCCTGGGCGAGGCGGTCCTGGGAGGCCAGGAGGCCCGCGGGGGAGCCGCCTCCCACCTGGAGCACGGGGGCCGCGTCCAGAAAGGCGAGGTGCGCCTCCCCGCCCAGGGCCCCCAGCAGCTCACCGGGCACGGGCACCGGGGACCTGCCCAGAAGGCCCGCCCAGTCCACGGGCAGGCTCAGGGTGGCCACCTGGGGCCGGGCCCAGCGGGGGGCGGAGGCCAGGGCCGGCACGGGCCCCGGCTTCAGGAACCGGCGGAGCTGGCGGTAGGCGCTCTGGTCCAGCAGGGGGAGGATGAAGGTGTCCAGGCCGTAGGCCCCGTCCCGGGCCTCCAGGCGCAGGGCGACGGGGTCGAAGTAGCGGCTCCAGTACTGGCTGTAGTTCGCCCGGAAGGCCTCGTAGGCCCGGGCCTCCCACGCCTCCACCTCGGCGGGGGGAGCCTGGGGGCGCATGCGGTCCAGCCGGCCCCACGCACGGCTGGCCACCACGCCGTCCTTCACGGTGAGCCCGGACAGGTCCAGGCCGGGCGCGAGGTAGCCCAGCTTGCGCAGCGTGGCGAGGTCCAGGGGACTGCCGGGAGCGTCCAGGCGGCGCAGCTCCACGGCGGCCGCCACGGCCTCCAGGTCGCGGCGGGCGGCGGCCTGGCGCAGCTGGCCGATGCGCTGGGCCGGGCCCACCAGGCGGCGGATGAAGGGGTCGGAAAGGTAGGCGTAGGCCCGGGTGGCGCCGGTGGGGGCCAGTTTCGTGAGCATCACCTTGAACTCGTCCGAGGCGCCCAGGGACCCCTGCCCTCCGGCCCGGTGGAGGGCCAGGGCCCGTTCCAGCTCGGGACGGGAGGTGGACAGGAACACCCGGCCGCCCTCCCGGGCCCGCCAGGCCTCGCCCCGGGGGGTGGCGACGGCCCGGGGCGCGCCGCTGCCGAACCGGGCGGCGGCCGCGGGGGTGAGCTCGGCCACGACGGTGAGGTCGGTGCCGCCCAGGAGGTTCAGGTCCGGCAGGAAGACCGCGGCCGCGGTGACCGCGCCCAGCAGGCTCCTGTCCACGCCCAGGTCCTCCAGGGCGCGGGCGATGAGGTCCCGGTCCAGGGTTCCCTGGCGGCCGAAGGCGCTCACCCGGGCCAGGAAGGCCGCGCCGCCCCCCGCCAGCCCATCCAGGGCGGCCGCGGGATCGGGCAGGTAGAGGAAGGCGCGGTCCGGGGGCACGCACAGGGCCAGGGCCGGGACGGCGGGCTGGCGTCCGCCCAGCATCTCGGCCCAGGGGTGCGCGGCCACGGTGACGCCCGGAAGGGAGGCCAGGGCGACCCGGGGCGCGGCGGCCCCGGGGCCGCCCTCCAGGCCGCGGTCCAGTTGCAGGGTCTCCTCCACGGCGGCGCGGCCCCCCAGGAGGCTGAGGAGGCTGGGGCCCTCGTCCCGGCGGCGGGGCGCCGCGGGCTCGGGCTCCCGCCCTCCGAAGAAGAGCCGGTTCTGGATGGCCCGGAAACCCGCCACCAGGGGCGAAGGTTCCCCGGCCCCCTGCTCCCAGGCCCGGGCACGGGCGCGGGCCCACTGCTCCAGTAGGGACCGGTCGCCGGCCGTCCCACCCTCCAGGTTCCAGCTCAGGGCGCCGGGGGCCCCCTCGAGACGGGCGACCTTGGCGCCGGCCACGCGCAGGGCCAGGACGGTGACGGACAGCGGACTGGGCGCCGCCTGGGCCGCGGGCACCAGGAAGACTTGCCGCACCCCCGCGGCCGCCACCAGCTGGGGCCAGGGCTGGCCGGGCGGAAGAACGAGCTCGGTCTTCACCACCTCCAGACCCAGGGCCGCATCGCGATAGCGGGCCACCGTGCGCAGCGGGGCCTGGGCCGCCAGGACCAGGGAAAGGAAGGGCACGGCCAGGCGCAGCGGGTTCATGGGATCTCCTCACCGCAACGCTACGCGAAAGCCCGTTTTTTGCCAATTCCTTCGTTCCCACGGCTGGACTTTCCGTTGCGCCGCCGGGACCTTCCTGCTCTCATGTTCACACAATCAAGCGTGAGCGCCATGTCCGATCCGTCAGCCATGCCCGGCCCGAACCTGCGGCTCCTCGCCCTGGCCCTGCTGGCCGCCGCGGGTCTGGGGGCCGCCGGCTGGGCCCTCGCCGCATGCCGACCCGCGCCCGGGTACCTGGGGCTGGGCCTGGCCTTGGCGGCCGGCCTGGGACTTGCGACCCGCCTGGCCGGAAGCCGCAGGGATCTGGTGGCCCGCCAGGACCGGCTGCAGGAACTGAACCGGAGCCTGGACGAGCAGGTGCAGGGCCGCACCGCGCGCCTCATGCAGACCATCGAGGACCTGGAGTCCTTCAACCGCATGGTCACCCACGACCTCAAGTCCCCTCTCACGGGACTGCTGCTGGGCATGGACAACCTGCAGGAACGCCTCGGCGAAGACCGGCCCGACCTCCTGCGCCACCTGGATCTCCTGCGCGCGGGGGCGGACCGCATGCAGCAGCTGTTGGAGGGGCTCCAGGAGCTGGCTCTGATCTCCGGGCGCCTGCCCACGGTGCAGCGGGTGGACGTTTCCCACCACGCGCGCCTGGTGTTGCTGAACCTCCAGGAGAAGGAACCGGAGCGCAGCGTGCGCTGGGAAATCGAGCCGGGGCTAACCGTGCTGGGCGACCCCAATCTCGTGCGCATCGCCCTGGAGAACCTCCTGGGCAACGCCTGGAAGTACACCCTGGGCCGCTCGCCCGCGGAGATCACGGTGCGCGGCGGCGCGGGCCCCGCCGCCGCCATCGAGATCCGGGACAACGGCATCGGCTTCCCCATGGCCCAGGCCGAAGCCATGTTCCGGCCCTTCCAGCGGCTCCATTCGGATCCGCGGATTCCGGGCCACGGCATCGGCCTGTCCATCGTCAAGCGGGTGATGAGCAAGCACGGCGGCACGGTCACGGCCCAGGGCTGGCCCGGGGAGGGCGCCCTGTTCCGCCTGGACTTCAAGGCCCAGAGCCCCGCGTAGGCGGAAGGCGAAGGTCCTCCGCGCGCGACCCCAGGACTTCCGGTCAAGGGGTATTGCCGGACTGGGTCACCCCCGTCGACCTCACGATGGCGAGGCCAGCCGTTCCGTTGCCGGTCAGGACATTGTTGGTGAGGATGGGGTTGGTGCTCTGGTAGACGAACAGGCCGTACTTGGAGTTGCCGGTGGAGGTGTTGGCATTCACCGTGGTGGCGGTGTCGTTGTAGATCTCGATGCCGGCGCCGTCGCCGCCGGTGCCCGTCCCGGATACGGTGTTGCCCTGCACCAGCGTCCCGTTCATGCCGTCGTGGATGTAGATCCCGAACGCGGATTCCGTGGAGACGGTGTTGTTCAGCACCCAGGAACGGGTGGTGTTCTCGCCGTTCAGGCCCGACTGATTGCCCGAAACCGTGTTGCCGATGACGAACACATCGCTCGTGCTGGAATTCGCCACCCCGAGGATGCCCCAGGCGAAGCCCGCGGCCCGGTTGCCGGTGAACCGGTTGTTGGCGGCCAGCACGGTCCGGACGGACTCGTTGGCGTTGGCCTCCACGTCCACGCCGATTCCGTTGACCATGGGCCCCCCGGCGGTTTCCACCGAACCGATGGCCCCGTGGAACGTGCTGTTGATGAGGTAGAACCCCTGGCCGTAGGTGATCGCCATGCCGTGGCGCCGGTTGAACTGGCTCGTGATGCCGCAGACCGTGACGTTGGTGGAGTTTCCGCCGACGTAGATGCCGTCGTTGAAGGCGTCCTGGACCACGCTCCCTTCCACGACCACGTTGCGGGACTGGACGATGTGGATGCAGTCGCCGGCTTCCACCTTGGTGGGGGTGGCGATGGAATTATTGAGGTTGTTGCCTTTGAACGTGCCTCCGCTGATATTGACATTGGAACAGCCCGAGACCGTGACCATCGCGTAGTTCTGCGTGGAAGTGGGCCTGGCCTGGAGGATGGCCTGCGGGTCCAGGAGCAGGGTCATGTTGCTGCCCAGCCGGATTCCTCCGTTCTGGTTGGAGGTGGGGTCCATGAGGTAGGTGCCTGCCGGCAGGTAGACCGCCTTGCCGGTGCCGGCGACCGCCTTGACCGCGGCCGAGATGGCCGCGGTGTCGTCCGTGACACCGTCGCCCGCGGCGTTGTACGGGGAGCTCCGGACATTGGCTCCGATGGGAATGCTGCCTGCCTGGACGAGGGTCGCGGTGACCGGGATCGTGATGGACGCGCTCTGGGTGGGCGCGGCGGCGCTGGTGGCCGTCACCCGGTGGGAACCGGTGGTGGCCGGAGCCGTGTAGACGACGGTTCCGCCCGTTGCCGGCACGAACAGGGTGCCGACGGAGGCGTTCCCGTCGGGCACGCCATCCACGGCCCAGGTGACCGAGGCGTCCGAGGCGCCTGAAACGCCTGCCGTGATGAGCATGGAACCGGACGGCACGACGTTGGCCGGGCCGGCCACGGCGAGGGTCACCACCACGCCGGAGGGGGCCAGGACCGACACGGAAACGGAGGCGGTCCTGGAGGTGTCCGCCGAGCTGGTGGCGGTGACCGTGTGGGTCCCGGCGCTGGCCGGGGCGTTGTAGGCCACGCTGAGGCCGCTGCCGGCGATGGTCCCCGCCGAGGCGGAACCGCCCTGGATTCCGTCCACCGACCAGATCACCGCCGTGTTGGAGGTGCCCGCCACCGACGCCGTGAAGGAGAGGGTGCCCGAGGTGTTGACCTGCGCGGATCCTGATGGGGTCAGGGCGATTTCGACTGCGGGGACCGTGACCGTCACGGTCGCCGAGGCGCTCTTCACGGTATCCGCGGCCGCGAAGGCGGTCACGGTGTGCGAACCGGCGGTGGCGGGCGCCGAGTAGGTCGCGCTGGCCCCGGTGCCGACCAGGGTGCCCACGGCGGCGCTGCCGTTGCTGACGCCGTCCACGAGCCAGCCCACCGACGTGTTGCTGGATCCGGTCACGGTGGCGGTGAACACCTGGGTGCCCCCCGGACCGAGGTTGACCGTGCCCGAGGGGCTGAGGGTCAGGACCACCGCGGTCGGCGCGGCCACGACGACCGTGGCCGAGGCGCTCCTGGACGGGTCGGCCACGCTGGTGGCCGTCACGGCATGGCTGCCCGCGGCCATGGGGGCCGTGTAGGTTGCGGTCGCTCCGGTGCCGCTGACCGTACCGGAAGTGGAACTGCCGCCGGGAGTCCCGTCCACCGCCCAGACCAGGGCCGGCATGGGGCTGCCCGTCACCTGGGCTGTGAGGGTCAGGCGCCCGCCTGCCTGAAGGGAGGCGTCGGCGGGCGTGATCTGAAGGGTGACGGGCTGGACCACCGACGTTTGAACCAGGGCGGCCTTGCCGCCGCAGGAAAGGAGCGAACCGGCGACAAGGAGCCCCGCCCATGCAAGGCTGCTCGACAAGGCGGTCCTGATAGCCATGGGATCCTCCTCAGGTGCCTGACGCTTGGGTGCGTATTCCGGGATGCAGCTGGTCTGGTAGGCCCATTGTAGCCCTACGCCGGCGAACCGGATAGCCTTGACCTGCAAGGATGGCCGACGGAAAAAAACAATCAGGAACTCATGATTCTGCTCCTTTTAAATCAGTCCGACCCCCAACGGCGAGACAAGGCTGGCTGCGACGGTGCCCGGCTGTCCGCACGCACCCTCCGGCAAGGGGACGGTCCAGGCGGCGCCGACCCGGGAACCCTTCCGGGGCTCGCGCCACGTTGACTGGCGTGGCGGCCATCGCCCGTCTTTCTTGAGGTTGCCATGTTCCCCTTCCGTCCCGCCCTTGCCGCCCTGCTCCTCCTGGGCGGCCCTCCCGGTGCGGCCGACATCACGCTGACCAACCGGACCCGGGCCACCGTGCGGGTGGAGCTGACGGAAGTCAGCACCGGCGATGGCGAACTGTCCGTGCTCGTGGACCCTCCCTTCGTTTCCAGCACCCCCCGGGCTGCCTGGTCGGAGGATCCGGCCCCGGAATCCGGCTCGATTCTCCACGGCATCTACGGCCACGACGGGACCTTCTCCGCGAACCGGCTGGCCCTCGTCCCCGGCGCCACCCTCGTGATCCGGTCCCGGCCCGTGGCGGCGGGCGCCGGGCCGTTCCAGCTCCTCTCCTTCAAGGTGTCCAGGCTCGGCCGCAAAGGCGCGGGCACGCCCCAGGAGGTGCACTACCTCAGGCTCCCCTCCGAGGATCCGGAGAACCGGGAGCAGCTGATCCTCCCTCCCGATCTCAAGGCCCCCCTCGCCTCGTCCTCTGGGCCGCTGAGCATTTCGCCCCGGCCGGCCGGGAGCGGCGACCATGATCTCAAGGAGCTCCCCGGAAGCTCCTGCGTGATCCTGTAGACCCGGGGATCTTGCCGAGCTATTAAATATTTATTACATTGGCCACCGGACGGGAGCATTTCGATGAAGGGGTTGGGAATCTACATGCTCACCTGGCCCCTCCTGGCCGGAACCGGCGGCGGGTTGATGGGCGGCTACCGACCCTCCCCTTTGGACGCCCCCCCGGTCCTGGAGGCCCGGGCCTTCGTCCAGACGCATTTCGCCCGGCTGCGCCTGGGGGAGGTGCGGAAGGCCGGAACCCAGGTGGTGGCAGGCACCAACGTCAAGCTGGTCTGCCGGGTCACCGGCGAAGGCGCGCCGGCCCGCTGGGAATTCGTGGCCTGGAGAAGGCTGGACGGCACCTGGGAGCTGATTTCGGCGCGGCGCCTGAACCCCGCCGGAACCAGGCGGATCCTGCGGGCGCCGTAGTCCAGGGACTCCTTGGCGGTCCTGCCCCGGGCCTCGGCGGCGGTCCCGGGGTGGATCCCCCGGTGGCGATGCGCCTCCCGCACCTCGACCTACATCCGGAGATGGAAGCGTTCGGGCAGATCCGGCCTGGTTCGGGGCACCGGGCTCTCCTCGGCAGAAGCCTTGCGGAGGGGCCTTGCGAAGGGTCCGCAGGGGGCTTACTATTTATTGTTTATTAATAAACACCCCTTGGAGCGATCCCATGTTCAGGCCCTGGCCACCGAGTGCCCTGCTTTTCATGCTTCTGGTCCAGGGCCCGGCCGGGACCCCCCAGGCTCCCCCGGTGCCGGCCCCGCTCGGCAACCATTACGATGTTTCGGCAGGCAATGCCCCGGTCGGGCCCTTCCTGGCCGAACTGGCCGCCAAGGAGGGGGTGTCGCTGCGCTACCCGCCCGAGCTGGACATGCGCTTCAGCCTGGACGTGTCCGGAGCGAGCTTCCAGGAGGTGCTGGACCGCGTCTGCGAGGCACAGGGCCTGCGGCAGCGAACGGCCCGGGACGGCAGCCGCCTGGTGGGACTGATCGAAGACTTCCAGGCCGGGTTTCCCGGCGAAGAGACGGCGGAACGGACCCAGGTCGCCTACCCCTGCCGGAATCTCGGCCCCGAGACCTTGGCGGAAAGCCTCAACCAGGCGTTTCCGGACCTGAAATGCATTCCGGGACCGAAGGTGCGGACCCCGGGGGCGGACCCGGCGGCGGGCGGCTTCGGCCCGGTCCAGGGCGGCACCGGCGGCACCGGCTACGGGGGCGGAATGATCCCTTCCGGCATGCCCGTGGGCACGAGCTACGGGGGAGGCGGACCCGTCATGGGAGGGGCGCCGGGCAGCTACCGCGCCGGCGCGGAATCCCTTCGGCTGGACCTGATCCTCACCGGGCCGGCCGCCGTCGTCCGCCAGGCCCTGGCCTTCGCCCGGACCCTGGACCGGCCCCGCCAACAGGTCCGGGTCAATGTCAGCATCACCGAGCTCACCTCTTCCGCCAGCAGGGACCTGGGCATCGATTGGACGTTTTCCGGGGAATCGGGCGGGCCTCCCGCCGTCCAGTTCACCGAAGGGGCCGGCAACAGCCGCCTGAAGCTGGGCAGCTTCACCCACACCCCGGCCCAGGTCAACCTCAGCCTCCAGGCCCTGGAGACCCGCGGCCTCGTGAAGACCCTGGCCAACCCCAGCCTGCTGGTGATGGATGGCGAGAAGTGCTCCATCCTCATCGGCGAACGCCGGCTGTACCCCAAACAGACCGGAACCAACGCCCAGGGCAGTGCCACCTTCGACGTGGCCGAGCTCAAGACCGGCGTGATGCTCCAATTGGCGGTGCAGATCGGCCAGAACAACGAGGTGACCTTCTTCATCTACCCCCAGGATTCCATCCAGGCCGGCGTGGACACCATCCTGGGCTCCACCTACCCGGTCATCTCCACCCGGGAGATCCAGACGACGGTGCACCTGAAGAGCGGGACGCTGCTGGTGGTCGGCGGTCTCAAGGTGGACCAGAACCTGCGCACCTCCCAGGGCATCCCGGTGCTGTCCCGCATCCCGCTGGTCGGATCCCTGTTCGGATCGCGCAGCAAATACAACGGCACCAAGGAACTGGTGATCATGGTCCAGCCGGAGATCCTGCCGCAGGAGGCTCCCGGGCGGAGCCGGATCTCAATCAATCCCTCCTGAGGAACATCGCCAGTTCCATATCCTCGGCCTGGAGGTGGTTGAGGATCGCGTCCTCCATGGCGTCCAGGAGGGCCGGCGTGAGGTCCGCCTCCCCCGCGTGGAGGCGGGACTCCAGGGCCCGGAAGGCCTTCATCAGGCGGGCGTGCGCGGCGGCGTGGGGCCGGCGGAACGGGAAGTCCGAGGCGGTCATGATCTCCTCCTCGCTGCGGTAGTGGCGTTCCATGGCCTCCACGAACCGGGCCAGGCCCTCGCCGCCCATGCCGGGGGACAGCTGGTCGAAGGCCAGCGCCAGGTCCCGGTGATGGGCGTCCAGGGAATCCAGCCCGGTCTTGAGGGTCCCGACCCAGCTGGCGAGTTCCCTGGAGGGCGGGCGCCGGGCCTGGCCGGGGTCCCCCTCCAGGGCATCCCGCACGGACGCCACCAGGGCCTCCAGGCGGTAGGGCTTCTGCAGGAACCCGGCCAGGGCCGTGCCGGTTAGGCGATGGCGCGCCTCCTCGGGACTGAAGCCGCTGGTGAGGATGATGGGGGTGATGGACCCGGCCCGCCGCAGGCCCCGGCAGGCCTCCTCGCCCCCCATGTGGGGCATGGTGAGGTCCATGAGGACGAGGCGGATCCGCGGCCCGTCGGCCTCGGCGAGCAGGAGGGCCTCCAGGCCGTCCCGGGCCTCGAGGGTCGCGAAGCCCAGGCGCTGGAGGGCGCGCGCGGCGACTGTGCGGATGGCGTCCTCGTCGTCCACCACCAGGATGAGCCCTGAGCCCCGGTAGGCATCCGTACGGGCGACAGGCCGGGCCGCTTCCGGCGCCCGCCCGGGCAGGGCCGGGAACACCAGCCGGAACGTGGAGCCGCTGCCCGTCTCCGTAAGCACCTGGATTCCCCCCTGGTGGCTCCGGAGGATCCCCTGGACCGCCGACAGGCCGAGACCCCGGCCGGCGAACTTGGTGGTGAAGAAGGGCTCGAATATCCGCTCCTTGAGTTCGGGCGCCATGCCCTGGCCGTTGTCGGCCACCTCCAGGACCACGTAGGGGCCCGGGTCGAGGGCCTCGCCCGGGAAGTGGCGGTCGAGGGCGGCGCGGGTGAGCTCCTCCTGGGCGGTGCGGATGGTGATGACGCCCCCGTGCGGTTCCATGCCCTCGGCGGCGTTCATGACGAGGTTGATGATCACCTGCTGCACCTGGCCCACGTCGCCGTGCAAGGGCGGCAGGCCGGGCTGCGGGATCCAGCGCAGGTGGGCCCGGGCCTGGAGCGGCGTGCGCAGGATGCCCAGGACCTCCTCCACGCGGTGGTTGAGATCGAGCGCCTGGGGGTGGAACTTCCCCTTGCCCGCGTAGGCCAGGATCTGGGAAACCAGGCCGGAGGCCCGCGCGATGAGGTCCTCCAGGGCCCGGAGATGGTCCAGGGGGCCCTGCTCCATGGCCGCCAGTTCCACGATGCCCAGCATGGCGCCCAGGAGGTTGTTGAAGTCGTGGGCGATGCCTCCGGCCAGGAGGTTGAGGGACTCCTGTTTCCGGTTCTGGAAATGGGCCCGCTCGCCGTTCCTGCGCCCGGTGATGTCCGTGGCGATGATCCCCAGGCCCCAGCCGTGGTCCTGCGCGTCCACGATGGGGAACTTCTCGATGAGGAAGGCCCCGGGCTGGCCGCCCGGGAGGGTGACGGTCTCCTCCGCCTGCACCACCTCCTGGAGGCGCAGCACCCGCTCGTCCTGGGCGGCGCCCTGGGCCACCTCCCCGGCCGGGAAGAGCTGCCCGGCGGCTTCGGCCGGGGTGACGGCAAGGCAGACGCCGATGAGGGCCTCGGCCCGCTTGTTGATCGCCACCATGCGCCCCTCGGCGTCCTTGACCGCCATGGCGGCCGGGGCGTGCCGGAAGACCGCCTCCAGCCGGGCCCGGCTCTCCCGCAACTCCGCGGTGAGCGCGGCCACCCGCGCCTCCCGCTCCCGTTCCCGGGCCCCGCTCCTGCGGCGGAGGAAGGCCCAGGCCAGAACGAGAACGCCCAAGGCGGCCAAGGTGCCGAGGGCCAGAGCGCCGACCTGGAGACGAGCGAGGATGGGCATGGTGAAGGGCTCCCGGACCTCCAACCCTGGGTGTCGCCAGGGGCCTCCCGGTTCACGGGAAACGCCCCCCGGGTCCGAGGCATCTTTGTCCCGACAGGGGGAAGCGCCATGAGGGATTTCCTGGAGAACCTGTTGTCCTCCGACCTGATGCCCCACGGCCAGTGCTGGTCCTGGGAGCCGTGGGTGGTGTGGACCAACGTCGGTGCCGACGCCGTCATCGCCGTCACCTACGCGGTCATCGCCTGCAAACTCATCCTCCTGGTCGCGCGGCGAAAGGACGTGACCTTCGACTGGGTGGTGGCGATGTTCGGCGCGTTCACCTTCGCCTGCGGCTGCACCCACGCCATGGAGGTGTACAACACCTGGCACGGCTTCTTCCGCCTGGCGGGCGTCATCAAGCTCGTCACGGCCGCCGCCAGCGTGATGACCATGGCCTTCCTGCTGCGGATCACCCCCAAGCTCCTGGTGGCCCCCACCCTCGACCAGACCCTGGCCATGATCGCCGGACAGAAGGCATCCCAGGCCGCGCTCCGCGACCTGGCCGCCAACCTCGAGGACAAGGTGCGGGCCCGGACCCAGGAGCTGCGGGAGAGCGAGGCCCGGCTCCAGGGCTTCATCCGCCACTCCCCGGCGGGGATCGCCTTCAAGGGCCTGGATGGGCGGTACCTGCTCATCAATCCGAGCATGGAGGCGCTGGTCGGGCGCCCCTCCGGGGAGATCCTCGGGCACACCACCGCGGAGCTCTTCGCATCGCCCGACTGCATCCCCCTGCTGGAACTGGAGCAGAGGGTGCTGCTCCAGGGACGGGACCTCCAGACGGAGCAGGCGTGGACCGACCGCCACGGCGTGGCCCGGCAGGCCCTCACCCACGTGTTCCCCCTGGTGGACACCACGGGGCGGTGCTGGGGCGTGGGCGTCATGGCCACCGACATCACCGAGCGCAAGGAGGCGGACCGGGCCCTCCTCCAGAGCCAGAAGCTGGAGTCCATGGGCGTCCTGGCCGGGGGCATCGCCCACGACTTCAACAACCTCCTGGGCGCCATGCAGGGCAACGTTGAACTGGCCCTCACCGAGGCGACCCTGGGCGCCGTCCGGACGCACCTGGAAACCCTCAGGGGCCTCATGGCCAAGGGCTCCGACCTGCTCAGGCAGATGCTGACCTATGCCGGGCGCGGCAAGGCGGTGCTGGAGACCGTGGACCTGAACGCCCTGGTGAAGGAGATGCTCCAGCTGCTGCGGGCCTCCATTTCCAAGAAGGCCCAGATCCGCGAGGACCTCCATCCCGGGCCGCTGTCCCTGCTGGCCGACCCTTCCCAGATCCAGCAGGTGATCATGAACCTGGTGATCAACGCCTCGGAGGCCCTGGGCGAACGCACCGGCGCCATCACCCTGCGCACCCGCATGGAGGAGGTGGGTCCGGACGTGCCCGCCGCCGGGGACGACGGCCAGCCCCTGCGGCCCGGGCCCTTCGTGACGCTGCAGGTGCTGGACGAGGGTTCGGGCATGACCCCCGAGGTCCTCAAGCGGATCTTCGATCCCTTCTTCACCACCAAGTTCACCGGGAGGGGCCTGGGGCTGGCCGCCATCCACGGCATCGTCCGGGGGCACCGGGGCGGGATCCGGGTCACCAGCGAGCCCGGCAGGGGCACGTGCTTCAAGCTCCTCTTTCCGGCCGCGCCCGGCCCGCCGGTCCCCCTCCAGCCCGTTCCCAGCCTGGTGCCGGCCGGCACCGGGGGCCCTGCCCTCCAGGGCACCGTCCTGGTGGTGGACGACGAGGACGCCATGCGCGACGTGGCGGCCAAGGCCCTGGGCCGCCTGGGCCTCGCCGTGCTCCAGGCCCGGGACGGGCGGGAGGCCCTGGACCTCTACCAGGGCCACCGGGAGCGCATCCGCCTGGTGGTCATGGACCTCACCATGCCCCGCATGGACGGGGAGGAGAGCTGCCGCGAGCTGCGCCGCCTGGGGGCCGACGTGCCCGTCATCCTCACCAGCGGCTTCAACGAGGCCGAGGCCATGGCCCGCTTCGAGGGCCTGGGCCTGGCGGGGTTCATGAAGAAGCCGTTCAGCCTGGGGACCTTCGCCGAGCTGGTGAGGAGCCTCCTCGCGGCCTGAGCGCCTCCGGCACCTGCCCCACCAGAACGGCGTGCCGTCCTTGAGCAGCCGCCAGCCGGACACCCTGCCGGGCCCCCGGGAAAAGCCGGGAGAGGCGCTGGAACGGGGCTGGTCCCCGGGAATTCCCGCCCCCGCCGGGGCACCCTCCCTCCGGAGGCCCCCCATGGATGCACCCACGCCCTTCTGGCCCGGAAACATGGCCGTCGACTGGGTGAAGGCCCTGCTGGCGGCGACGGCGTCCCTGGGGCTCCTCTACGGCCTCAAGGCCCTGGCCACCCGCAGACGCCGGAGCGAAGAACCGCCCGGCAGCCCTCGCGTATGTCTGGCCGAAGCCATGGACGCCACCCGGTTCCCGCTGCTGCTCGCCCTGGCCCTCTGGGCGGGCTCCCGCTTCCTGGAGCTGCCCCGTGCCCTGGAGGAGGCCCTCCTACACGTGACCCTGCTGGCGATGCTGCTCCAGGCCGGGCTCTGGGCCAACCGCGTGGTGGGCTGCTTCCTGCGGGACTTCCTGGAGCGCCGGGAAGCCCACGGGGAAGTCACGGCCATGGCCGCCCCCGTGCTGGGCCTCATGGCGCGCACCGCGCTCTGGTCCCTGGTCCTGCTCCTCGTGCTGGACAGCTTCGACGTCAACCTCTCCACCCTCGTGGCCGGCGTGGGCGTGGGCGGCGTGGCGGTGGCCTTGGCGGTGCAGAACATCCTGGGGGACATCTTCGCGTCGCTCTCCATCGCCCTGGACAAGCCCTTCGCGCTGGGCGACTTCATCATCGTGGACGAGGTCCTCGGCACCGTGGACCGCATCGGCCTGAAGTCCACGCGCATTCAGAGCCTGTCGGGCGAGCAGATCATCCTCGCCAACGCCGACCTGCTCAAGAGCCGCATCCGCAATTTCAAGCGCATGCGCGAACGCCGCGTGCTCTTCACCTTCGCCGTGACCTACCAGACCGCCGCCGATGCCCTCGCCGCCCTGCCCTGCCACCTGCGCGACATCATCCAGGCCCAGCCCGGCACCCGCTTCGACCGGGCGCACCTCCGGGAATTCGGGGACTCGGGGCTCATCTTCGAAGTGGTGTACTACGTGCTGGACGTGGACTACAACGTCTACATGGACACGCAGCAGGCCATCAACCTCGCGCTGCTGAAGGCGCTGCGGGCGCAGGGGGTGGGGTTCGCGCATCCCGTGCGGGTGATGTTCCCGAGGCCGGAGGCGGTGTGAGTCGGGGGGCATCCCGACGATCGCGGGTTTCCCCGGCGCACCGGGGCTGTAGGATGGTCCCCTGGGAGGGAGCCATGCACGTCCTCATCGCCGGATGCGGTTGGCTGGGCCTGGCGGCGGCGCGGGCGCTGGCGGCCCGGGGGGACCGGGTCACGGGGGTGCGGTCCTCGCCCGCGGGCGCCGAGCAGCTGCGCGCCGCCGGCGTGGAGCCCCTGGTGCTCGACCTGGCCGACCCGGCCTCCGCGGAGCGCCTCCCCGCGGACCTCGACGCCATCCTGGCCCTGCAGGCCGCCCGCGGCGGAGGCGAGCCCGCCTACCACCGGGCCTACCTGGACGCCAACGCCACCCTGCTGGCGGCGCGCCCCCGGGTCCGGGCCTTCGTGTACACCGGATCCACGGGGCTCTTCGGCCAGCGGGACGGGTCCGACGTGGACGAGGCCACGCCGCCCGCGCCCACGACCCCCGAAGGCCTCGTGCTCGCCGAGGCCGAACGCAGGCTCCTGGCCGCGGACGCGCGCGTGCTGCGCCTCTCCGGGCTCTACGGCCCGGGCCGGCTGTGGGTGCTGGATGGCGTGGCCTCCGGGCGCATGGGCCTGGGGCCCGGGGACGGCGCATGGATGAACTCCTGCCACCAGGACGACGCGGTGACCGCGCTCCTGGCGGTGCTGGACCGGGGACGGGACGGCGCGGTCTACCACGGCACGGACGCCTGGCCCCTGCGCCGCCGCGAAGTCGTCGCCTTCGTGGCCGCGCGCCGGGGCCTGGAACCCGCGGCCGTCGCCGCCGCCCCCGGCCCGGACCGCCGCGTCCTGGCGGCACGCACCCGGGAGGAGCTGGGGTTCAACCTGCACTGGCCTTCGCTGCTGGAAGGGCTGGAGCCGTTCCTCTGAGGCCTACCCCGGCCGGTCCCCGCCCAGGCCCAGCCGCTGCTCCACCACGGGCCGCAGGTCCTCGTAGGACTCCCGCCGCTCGTGGATGTGGCAGGCCCCCAGGGCCTCCGCCACGTCCCAGGCGTAGGTGTTGCGGTACTCCGCCACCAGGATGACCGGCGCGTCCAGCAGCAGGCCCTGGCCGTGCAGCAGCCGCATCATGTCCTTGGCCCAGTGCCCGCCCATGGTGTTGTCCAGGAGCACCAGGTCGACGTGCAGGGTGGCGGCCAGGTTGCGGACCTCCGCGAAGGACCGCGCTTCGGAGACCTGGCGGAAGCCGTCCTGCCGGAAGGCCCCGGCCAGGGCCTGGGTGGAGCCGCCGGCGGAAAGGAACAGGATCCGCTTCGAGGCCTTTCGCAACCGGGCCGCGGCGCTGGTGGGGGGCGGGGGCGGCGGTTCGGGAGCGGGCCGCTCCAGGGGGCGCTCCACGACCTCGGCGGGCCTGGGCTTGACGCGGGTGGGGGTGGGGACGCCGGGGCGGTCGGCGGGATCCGTCCTGGGCTTGCGGTCGGGGAAGCCCGGGCCGAAGCTGGGCGGAAGGCGCGGCGCGAGGATCCGCTCGAGGTTCTTCCGGTCGGTCTCGGCCAGCCCTTCCAGGACCATGCCCCCCGCGCGGCCTGTGAGGTGCGCCAGGGTGCCGCGGCACTGGATGGCCGGCATGTGGGGCAGGCCCGCGACCCGCACGCCCTGGAAGCGGTCCCCCGGCCGGAGTTCCACCACGGGGCCGCTGAGGGCGTCGAACTCGTCCAGGGTAAGCCGCAGGCCCCTTTCGCTGAGATCCTGGAGCCGGCCCTGGAGGGTCCTCCCGCCCGGGAAGGTCCCGTCGAGCCGCTCGACCGCGAAGACCTCCGCCGCGTCGCCGCGCCCGAAGGCCGCGCGGGGTGCGGCCCTGCGCTCGCCGTGCGCGATGCTGGACGGAAGGCGGAAGACCCCCGTGCCCTCGGCCCGGGTCAGCGCGGTGAAGCGCCGGGCGTCCAGCATGAAGGCCATGCGCAGGGTCCGGCCGGGCTCCAGCGCGGGCGTGGTGGTGGTGGAGAAGGTGTCCCGCCCCACCTGCTCGAGCGACGTTTCGAAGGGCAGCGCGCCGGCCACGGGGAGCCACAGCTGCACCGGCGCCTTCAGGCGCGCCAACTCCTCCAGGTAGGCCCGGATGGTCCCTTCGTCGCGCAGCTCTGGGCGGTGGTCGTGTGCGGTCAATCCGGATCCGTTATCCCCTCAAAGGAGGGAACTTCCAGTATATGGGGAATCCCGGCCGGAAGTCCCTTGACAGCTTCGGCATTCGCAACCATGATGGTTACAGAACGGACCCCCGATGACCGCCAGTTCCCGCACCACCATCGCCATCCACATCCTCACCCTCCTGGCCTTCTGCGGCCCGGAGCCCCTGACGTCCGGGTTCATCGCCGGCAGCGTCAACACCAACCCCGTGGTCATCCGGCGCCTCCTGGCCCGGCTGCGGGGGGCCGGGCTGGTGGGCTCCCAGGGCGGGCCCGGGGGCGGCTGGCAGCTGCTGCGGGCACCCGGGAAGGTGACCCTCCGGGACATCCACCTCGCCGTCGAAGGCACCCCGCCCTTCGCCCTGCACAGCGCGGACCCCAACCCGCGCTGCCCCGTCGGCAGGAACATCCAGGCCGCCCTGGAGGGCGTCTACGCCTCCGCCCAGGCGGCCCTGGAGGCCGATCTGGCCCGCACCACCCTCTCCCACCTGGTGAAGGACGTCAAAGGCCGGGCGTCCTGACCCTTTTTTTACCCAAATTCGTAACCTTTTTGGTTACAAGGAGAATTCCATGATCGCCATCACCGGTGCCTCCGGCCAACTCGGCCGCCTCGTCATCCAGGACCTCCTCCGGAGGGCCCCCGCCTCCCGGATCCTCGCCCTTGCCCGCAAGCCCGCGTCCGTCCAGGACCTGGGCGTCCAGTCCCGCCCGGCCGACTACGAGCGGCCGGAGACCCTGGCCGCCGCCCTGGCGGGGGTCGACAAGCTCCTCCTCATCTCCTCCAACGAGATGGGCCGCAGGGCGGCCCAGCACAAGGCCGTCATCGACGCGGCCCGTGAGGCCGGCGTGAAGCTGCTGGTCTACACCAGCGTGCTGCGCGCCGACACGTCGCCCCTGGGCCTGGCCCCCGAGCACGCCGAGACCGAGGCCTACCTGAAGGCCTCGGGCATCCCCTTCGTGATCCTGCGCAACGGCTGGTACACCGAAAACTACACGGCGAGCATCCCCTCGGCCCTGGCCCACGGCGCCTTCCTGGGCAGCGCGGGCGGTGGGCGCATCGCCTCGGCGGCCCGGGCCGACTATGCGGCGGCCGCCGCGGCCGTCCTGCTGCTGGACGGCCAGGCCGGCAAGACGTATGAGCTGGCGGGCGACACCTCGTACACCCTCACGGACCTGGCGGCCGAGATCGCCCGGCAGTCCGGCAAACCGGTGGTCTACAAGGACCTGCCCGAGGCCGAGTTCAAGGGCGTGCTGGTGGGCGTGGGCCTCCCCGAGGGCCTGGCCGCCCTGCTGTCGGACTCCGACGCGGGGGTGGCCAAGGGTGCCCTGCAGGACGAGGGGAGGCAGCTGAGCCGGCTCATCGGCCGGGCGACCACTCCCATGGCCGTGTCGGTGGCGGCCGCCCTCAAGGGATGAGGCGCGGAATGGCCCCGGTTCGCCGGTTCGCCCGAATCACCCGGCGCCCGCGGAAAAATAAATAGCTCGTTCCAAACCGGAGCTGGGCGGGTGCCCAAAAGCCGCCAGCCGGGTTCCGGGACCAGCAGCCCCTCCAGGCTTGTTTCAACCTCCACCAGGAACCGGAACCCCCGGCCGGGAAGGGGCGCGGGGAGCCAGGTACATGGGTCGCCTCCCGACGGGTACTGAACGTTCATCTTGGCGCTCCCAACATAGGCCCAAACCAACCCATCGTGGAGCCTCAAGGTGCTGCTACCCTGGCCTATCCCCCCAACCTTCAAAGCAGTGGAGTTGCCTTCCATGACCAGCCTCTCTGGAGAAAAAATCGGCGCCTTCCGGGTTCTCGAACTGCTGGGCCAGGGCGGGATGGGCGATGTGTACGTGGGAGTGGATGAACGGCTGGACCGGCGGGTGGCTCTGAAGGTCCTGAGGTCCGACCTCCATCCCGGGCCGGAGACCCAGCAGCGCTTCCTGCGGGAAGCCAGGGTCCTTTCCCAGGTGGCCCACCCCAACATCTGCCAGATCTTCGACTACCTCTCCTCCGGCGGGCTGGAGGTGCTGGTGCTGGAGTTCATCGAGGGCCAGAGCCTGGGCAGGGCCATGAAGCAGGGCCTGACCCGCCGGCAGCGGCTCTCCATCGCCCTGCAGGTGGCCGAAGCCCTGCTGGCCGCCCACGAGAAGGGCATCATCCACCGCGACCTCAAGCCCGACAACATCCTCATCACGCCCGGGGACCAGGTGAAGGTCCTGGACTTCGGCATCTCCCGGCTGCGGTCGGACGAACCCGACCTGCCCCGCCCCGCCGCGGGCGTCCAGCCGCCCCTGCCCGGACTGGAGGACGGCGTCACCCGGCCGGCCTCGGAGCCCGGCCAGGATGCGGACGAGATCACCGCCGCCACCGGGTCCCATCCCAGCCGTTCCACCAGCTTGACCTCCCAGGGATCGATCATCGGAACCCTCGCCTACATGAGTCCCGAGCAGGCCCGGGGCGAGCAGGCCCAGGCCGCCAGCGACCTCTATTCGCTGGGCCTGCTGCTGCAGGAGCTCTTCACCGGCCGGAGGCCCTATCCCAAGGGCCTGGATTCCGCCGAGCTGCTCGAGCTGGCCCGGCAGGGGAAGACGCGCCCGGTGGAAGGGATCGACGCGGACGTGGCCGCGCTCATCCGGCGCCTGACCGCTCTCGCGCCAGCCGCCCGGCCCTCCTCCGCGGACACGGTGGAGCGGCTCCTCTGGATCCTGGCCAAGCCCAGACGGCGGCGGCAGAAGGCGTTCCTGGCCGCTTCGCTGGCGGTGATGGCCCTCTTCAGCGCGGGCATGACCGTGCAGACGGTGCGTGCCCGGCGGGCGGAACGGAGCACCCGGGAGGAGGCCGAGGCCGCCCGCCGGGTATCGGCCTTCCTCACGGGGCTCTTCAAGGTCTCGGATCCCGGGGAGGCCCGGGGGAACTCCGTGACCGCGCGGGAGCTGCTGGACAAGGGCGCGCAGACCATCGGCAGGGAGCTCCGGGACCAGCCCCAGGTCCGCGCCCAGCTCATGGACACCATGGGCATGGTGTACTACGAGATGGGCCTGTACCCCCAGGCGCGGCCCCTCCTCCAGGAGGCCCTGGCCATCCGGGAGGGCACCCTGGGCCCCGTCCACCTGAAGGTGGCCGAAAGCCTGAACGACCTGGCCATGCTGGACCTCAAGGAGGGCCGCTACGACGAGGGCGGGGCGCGCTTCCAGCGGAGCCTGGACCTGCGCATCCGGCTGCACGGGGAAGGCTCCGCGGAGGTGGCCGCCACCCGGGGCAACCTTGGCGGCATCTACTACAACCAGGGAAAGTACGCCCTGGCCGAGCCGCTGTTCCGCCAGAGCCTCCAGACCCGCGAGCGCCTGCTGGGCCCCGACCATGAGGACGTGGCCGTGAGCCTCAACAACCTTGCCAGCCTGTACTGGCAGCAGGGCAAGTATGCGGAGGCCGAGCCGGTCTTCCGGCGCAGTCTGGCGATCAAGGAGGCCAAGCTGGGCCCCGACCACCCGGACGTGGCCCTGGCTCTCACGAACCTGGGCATCCTCTGCCGGAAGCAGCGGAAGTACCAGGAGGCCGAGACGTACTTCCGCCGGAGCCTCGCGGTGGGCGAGAAGGTCCAGGGTCCCGGCCACCCCAGCGTCGCAGCCACCCTCTCAAACCTCGGGACCACCCTGCTGGAGGCGGGCCGGAACGCCGAGGCCGAACCGCTCATGCTGCGCGCCCTGGCCATCGAGGAGAAGAGCCTCGGCCCCGCCCACCCCGAGGTGGCCCGCACGCTCAGCGGCCTGGGCACCCTCTACCACGCCATGGGCCGGGATTCCGAGGCCATCGCCCGGTACCGCAGCAGCATCGCCCTGGGGGAGAAGACCCTGGGCCCGGCCCACCCCAGCATCGCCGGCCCGCTCACCCACCTGGGAGAGCTGTACATGGACCGGGGCGACTTCGCCGCGGCCGAACCGCTGTTCCTGCGGGGCCTGGGCAACACGGAACCGGTCCTGGGCGGCAGGCATCCCGGGGTCGCGGGAATCCTGTACGGCCTGGCCTGCATCGAAGCGGAACTGGGCAAGCGGCGCGAAGCGTTGGGCTACCTGGCGCGGGCCGTCCAAGTGGACGGCAAGCCGTCCTGGCTGGGCACGCTGCGGCAGGAGAAACAGCTCCGGTCCCTCAGGGGCAACGCGGATTTCGAACGCATCGCCACGGCGGGCGAGAGGTAGCCAGAGACCCGGGACCTCGGCAGTTCGCGGCGGTTGCCATTGCCGGGGACGAACGGGGCTGCAAATAAGGATGAAAGACGTTCCACCCTCTCGGGCCCTGCCCACCCGAAATGGCGAGGAACCGAAGGAGGGAAGGTCCAGCCCGGGATCCTCGATCAAGGTCCTTGCGGGATCCGGCTACTGCATCGCCCGTCCGTACCGCAGCGACATGGTGATCCGGCGCCTGGCCTCACGGCCGTCGAGCGGCTTGGTGACCCAGTCGTTGATGGGGATTTCCGCCCCGGGTTCCTCGCCCTTGCCCGCCACCACCAGGATCGGCACGGCCGCCCAGGTGGGCTGGCTGCGCACGCTTGCGGCGACGTCCTTGAGGAGGCCGTTGGCCATGGACGCGTCCAGCACCAGCAGGGCCGGTGGAGGGCCGTCCAGGTGGTCGAGGATTTCGCCCGCTCCGGCGCAGGTGTCCACCTGGATGCCGGCGGGGGCCAGCTGCAGGGAGAGCTGGGACAGCAGGAGCGCCGAGGCGGAAGCGGCAAGGACGCGCGAGCCGGCGAAGGACTCCAGGGGCTCGCCGATGCTGACGCCCCGGGTGGCGATGTCCAGCAGCATCCGCACCCGCAGGCGCAGGAGATCCTCGCTGGCCCGCTTCAGGAAGAAGTCGTCGGCGCCCACCTGCAGGCTTCGCTCGCCCACGTTCTGGGAGAGGGAGGTGATGATGGCGAACGGCAGGTCCCGGGTGGCCGGATCGTCCTTGATCTGCTTGCAGAACTGGAAGCCGTCGGTCACGGGCATGACGGCGTCGCAGAGGATGAGATCGGGGCGGCGGTCCGAGATGATGTCCAGGGCGTTCTCGGCGTTGGCGGCGGTGAGGATCTCCACGCCCAGAGGCTGGAGGACCTCAGGGAAGAGTTTCCGCTGGAGCCGGTCGTCGTCGATGAAGAGCAGGAAGGCCTTGGATAAATCCGTGTGCAATGAACAGTCCTCTGAGAAATGATACATGGAGCGTAATCAAGCGTAGCTTATTTTCCCCCGTCGAGGGCCGCCCGCAGGTTTTCCAGCAGGTCGCGCCGGCTGAACGGTTTCTGGAGGAATCTCGCCGAGGGAGGCAGGGTGTCGCGGCCGTCATGGGTTTCCAGGGGGTAGCCGGACATGAACAGCACCTTGACCCCGGGCCGGTGGCGCAGCACGATCCGGCTCAAGGCCACGCCACCCATGCCGGGCATCACCAGGTCCGTGACCAGGGCGTGGATGCCGCGGTCCTCCCGGGCCAGACAGGCAAGGGCCTGGGCGGGCCGGGGGAAGGCGAGCACCTGGTAGCCCGCGTCCTCCAGCACGGTCCGGCCCAGGTCCAGGAGGGCCTCCTCGTCCTCCACCAGCAGGATGGTCTCCCAGCCGCCGGGGGCGGGCGCTTCGGAGGCTTCCGGCTGCGGGCCGCCCCCCGGAAACTGGAAGCGCGGCAGGTGCAGGCGGAAGGTGGAGCCCTGGCCGGGGGTGGAGTCCACCGAGACGAAGCCGCCGTTCTGGCGGAGGATCCCGTACACCATGGCCAGTCCCAGTCCGGTGCCCTTTCCCACCTCCTTGGTGGTGAAGAAGGGCTCGAAGATGTGGCTGAGGATCTCCGGATCCATGCCCTGCCCGGTGTCCGTGACCGAGAGCACCACGTAGTCCCCGGGCCGGGCGTCCAGGTGCCTCTGGGCGAAGGCCTCGTCCACCACCTGGTTGCCGGTCTCCAGGAGGATGGTGCCGGCGTCGAGGATGGCGTCCCGGGCGTTCACGACGAGGTTCACCAGCACCTGGCCCACCTGGGAGGGGTCGATCCACACCGTCCACAGGGTGGTGGCGGGCTTCCACACCAGGGCGTGGTTCTCCCCGATGAGGCGGCGGAGCATGGCCTGGGTCTCGTCCACCAGGGCGTTCATGTCCACGGGCCGGGGCTCGATGGTCTGCTTGCGCGCGAAGGCCAGCAGCTGGCGCGTGAGGTCGCTGGAGTGGGTGGCCGCCTTGCGGATCTGGTTCAGGTGCTGGCGGACCGGGCCCTCCGCGAAGGCCGGATCCTCCAGGAGCAGGTCCGAGTAGCCGATGATGACGCTCAGCATGTTGTTGGTGTCGTGGGCCACGCCCCCCGCCAGCTGGCCCAGGGAGTCCAGCTTCTGGGCCTGGCGGAGGATCCCCTCCGCCTGCTTGCGCCCGGTGATGTCGCGGACCACGGCGGCCAGGACGTCCTGGCCGTACCAGGTGGCCGGCTTGACCGCCACCTCCACGTCGAAGGGCGGACTGCCGTCGGGTTTCACGGCCCGAAGCTCGAAGACCGCGAACCCCTCCTGGTCCAGGTGGGCCAGAAGGCCTTGCATGGCGGCCTCGGGCGCGCCCCGTTCCGGATCGGGGATGCTCAGGCCGTACACGCTCTGGCCCAGCAGCGCCTCCCGGGGGAGGCCGAACATGAGGGTGGCGGACTGGTTGGCCTCCAGCACGATCCCCTGGCGGTCGTGGATGAGGATGGCGTCGTGGATGCTGTTGAACACCGACAGGAGGTTCTCCTGGGACACCCGCAGCCGTTCCCGCACCTCCTCGAGCTGCTGGAGGCGCTGCTGCAGCTCGGGGTAGAAGCTCTTGCGGCCGGACTCCTCGCCCAGACCGATGATCCGCTCCCGCATCGCCTCGCGGCCGATCCGGGCGGGCATCAGAGGGCTTCCAGGTAGAGGACCTCGAGGTCGGCCAGGGAAGGCTCCCGGGGGTTGGTGGCGTTGCAGGGGTCGTCGTAGGCCTTGGCCGCCAGGCGGCCCGCGTCCGCGGCGGCGATCCCCCGGTAGGCCAGGCCGCCGGTGATGCCGCAGGCGCTGCGCAGGGCCACCGCCTGGTCGACGAGGCCGCTGCGTACCTGCGCGTCCGTCAAGCCCGCCGGATGTCCGCCCATGGCTTCCGCCACCCGCCGGTAGCGCTCGGGCGCCGCCGGGAAATTGAAGTCGAGGACGTGGGGCAGGAGCAGGGCGTTGCACTCCCCGTGGGGCAGGTCCTTGAAGCCGCCCAGGCTGTGGGCCATGGCGTGCACGGCCCCCAGGCTCGCGTTGGAGAAGGCCAGGCCCGCGTGGAGGCTGGCCTGCATGATCCGCCCGCGCAGCTCCAGGTCGCCCGGGTCGCGCACCGACGCGGGCAGGTTGCCGGCCACGAGGCGGATGGCCTCCAGGGCGTGCACGTCCGTGACGGCGGAGTGGGCGTTGGAGACGTAGGCCTCCACCGCGTGGACCAGCGCGTCCAGGCCCGTGCAGGCGGTGAGGAAGGGCCCCAGGGTCACGAGCGTGCCGGGGTCGATGAGCGCCACGTCGGGCACCACGGCCTTGCTGATGATGGCGATCTTCACCTGGGCGGCCACGTCGTTGATGATGGCGAACTGGGACACGTCCGCGGAGGAGCCGGCGGTGGTGGGCACGCAGATGAGGGGCGGCATGGGCGTGCGCACCTCGTCCACGCCCTCGTAGTCGAGGATGGACCCGCCGTTGGTGGCCACGATGCCGATGCCCTTGGCGCAGTCCATGACGCTGCCGCCGCCCACGGCCACGATGAGGTCGCTGCCGCTCGAACGGTACACCCGGACGCCTTCGGCCACTTCCCCGGACCGGGGATTGGGGGAGACGCCCAGGAAGCGCGTGACCTCCAGGCCCTCCTCCTGGAGGAACAGGGCGGCCTCGTTCGTCCACCCCGCCGCGTCCACCCCGGGGTCCGACACCAGGAGGACCCGGCGGGCTCCGAGGTTCCGCGCATAGCGCCCCAGGAGCCTGCGGGCGTCCAGCCCGAACAGGAACTCGGGCGCGACGAATTTGCGCAGTTCAGACAGCACCGGATTGCCCAAAAATCATCCCTTTCCCACGGATGCTGCAACCCTACCACGGCCCCCGCCGGGCCATGCCCGGAGATTTCTTTTTTTCAGGGCTCCGGAGGCGGCGCCGGCCCCAAGGCGTCCAGTCGCTCGTCAGCCTCTTCCCGCGACCCGGCGGTGCCGAACTCCCAGCCGGTATCCTTGGCGATCCGCTCCAGCTGGAGCCGGGCCAGGGGAATCCGGGCGATGCGGATGACCGACCGAAGGCCCTTGATCTTCGCGGCGGACTGGACCCGCACCAGGTCCCGCAGGCCGTCGGCGTCCGTGGGATGGAGCCCGGCCAGGTCATGGACGATATCGAACCCGGGCCCGAGCTGCCCCACCCCGGCGATGACGGCCTTGGCCGCCTCCTTTCGTTCGGCCGCTTCCAGGTGGCCCCCGAGGGTCACGTACAGGCGGTTCTTCTCAACGTTGACAGTCACTTCGAACATGCGCGGGCCTCGGGCGGGTCCTCCCATTATCCATGGATGTGCCCACCCATCAGGGAGGCGTGTATCCTTGTACGTGGCCAAAATCCTCGTGATCGACGACAGCCGGATGATGCGGCTCTACCTGCGGCGCTGCCTGGAGAGGGCCGGGCACGGGGTGGAGGAGTGGGTGCCCCTGTCGGCCATGGACGTCCCCGACTACGTCACCACCAGCGCCCCGGACCTGATCATCAGCGACTTCCAGATGCCCGGCTGCAACGGCTCCTCCCTTGCCCGCATGGCCCGCAAGGCCCGCCCGGACTGTCCCATCCTGATCCTCACCGCATTCCGGGACGACGAGATGGAGGCCGGGCTCCTCAAGATGGGCGTCACCCGGGTCCTCGCCAAGCCCATCGAGGAGACCGCGCTGGTCGCCGCGGTCACGGGCACCCTGGCCGCGCCCGGCGACTCCGAGTGATCAGACCAGGCGCCTGAGGGCCCGGATCTCGTCCTTCACCAGGATCAGCCGCTCATGGGCCAGTTCCACCTCCTCCACCGAGAGGTGCCTGGCGACCAGGTCCTTGTGCTCGGCCGCGAAGCGCGCTCCGTTCTCCGCCGCGAGCGATATCCACACATAGGCCTCGGCCTGGTCCTGGGGGATGCGCTCGTCCTCGTCGAAGCAGAGGCCGTGGTGGTGGCTGTAGCCCAGATGGAACTGGGCCTCGGGATCCCCCCACAGGGCCGCCCGGCGGTACCAGGTGGCGGACCCGGGCGCGTCCCCCCCCGTGTAGTGGTCGCCCCAGGGGTTCTGGATGTCCAGGATGACCTGGGCCGCGCTGCAGCCCCCGTGGGCCGACAGGAGGAAGAGCTCCTGGGCCGCCGCCTCGTCCAGGGGCATGCCCAGGCCGCGCAGGTAGCAGACGCCCAGGTAGTAGGTGGCCAGGGGATCCCCCGCGTCGGAAGCGGCCCGGAAGCGCAGGGCGGCCTCCTTCTCGTCCCTCGGCAGGCCGATGCCGTTCTTGAAGTTGAAGCCGGTCACGAGCTGGGCCCGCCGGCTGCCCCAGTCCGCGGCGATGCGGTACCAGCGCACGGACTCCCCCAGGTCCCGGGGGACGAGATCCCCCTCCTCGTACAGCCGGGCCAGACGGAGCTGGGTGCGCTCATCCCCGTTCTCCCCGGCCTTGCGCAGCCAATGGAGGGCCTGGGCGAAATCCCGGGGCACGCCGTCGCCGTCCTCGAAGATCCGGGCCAGCTGCAGCTGGGCCTCCGTGCTCCCATGCTCGGCGGCCTTGCGGAACCAGGCCACCGCCTGGACGGGATCCCGGGGCCCGAACTCCCCCAGGCTGGCGCAGTGTCCGAGGAGGTACTGGGCCTCCTGGGAGCCGAGTTCCGCGGCCCTGCGCCACCAGCGCAACGCCTCGGCCCCGTCCCGGGGCACCCCGGTGCCCGTGGCGTAGTGCCGGCCGAGGGTAACCTGGGCGCTGGCGAGCCCCCGTTCGGCCTCGGCCCTCAGATCCGGTGTCGGTTCGGTCATGGACGTCCCTTTGGGGAGGAATTGGTTTATTGGGCTGATCCGCCCCGATTCTAATATTTATTTCCAATAATCAATCATGCAAATTGGGTTAAAATTTTCAAATTCTACGGATCCAACATGGCCCTTCTCATGAGGCAGCTGTTCGCCGACCGCCGGCTGCGCAGCCAGATCGTCCGCCGCGCGGTCCTGTGGACCCTGGTGGTGGCGGTCATCATCGGGACCGGAGCGGTCTTCTCCCACCGGGAGACCCGCGCCATCGCCCTCGGCAGGGCCCGGGACAGCTTCCAGAAGGACGTGACCACGCGCCAGTGGGTCACCCAGCGGGGCGGCGTGTACGTGCCCCTGGACGAGCGGACCGCCCCCAATCCCCACCTGGCCCACGTGCGGGACCGGGAGATCATCACGACCTCGGGCAAGGTCCTCACGCTCGTGAACCCCGCCTACCTGACCCGGATGCTCCACGAGCTGGGCCGGGAGAAGTATGGCCTGCAGGGGCACATCACCAGCCTCAAGCCCATCCGCGCCGCCAACGCGGCCGATCCCTGGGAGGTCCGGGCCCTCCGGGCCCTGGAGACCGGTGCCGCCGAGTTCCACGAGGAATCGCCCGTCGACGGGCGGCCCACCCTGCGGTTCATGGGCGCCCTGGTCACCCAGGAGGGCTGCCTGCGGTGCCATGCCTCCCAGGGCTACCAGGTGGGCGACGTGCGGGGCGGGATCAGCGTCACGGTGCCCATGCCCCGGGGTTCCGCCCTCGTCGGCGGGCTGGGCAACCTGCCGACCCTGATCGTCATGGGCGCGGTCTGGAGCGTGGGCCTGATCGTCATCCTCCTGGCGGGCCGGTGGAACCTGGCCCGCCTCCAGGACCGCCAGCGGAGCGAGACCGAGCGCGACCTTCTCCAGGCGCAGCTTGCCCAGGCCCAGAAGATGGAAAGCCTGGGCGCCCTGGCGGGCGGCGTCGCCCACGACATGAACAATGTGCTCGGGGCCATCCTGGGCCTGGCCTCGGCCACGGTGGACCGCCATGCTCCCGGCGATCCGACCCGCCGGGCCCTGGAGACCATCATCAAGGCCGCCGAGCGGGGCGGGAAGACCGTGCGCGGCCTCCTGAGCTTCGCCCGCCAGAGCCCCGCCGAGGAACGGGACCTGGACCTCAACGGCATCCTCCAGGAGGAGGCCCGGCTCCTCGAGCACACCACCCTGGCGAGGGTCGCGCTCACCCTGGACCTGGCCCCGGACCTGCGGCCCATCCGAGGCGACGCCAGCGCCCTGTCGCACGCGCTCATGAACCTCTGCGTCAACGCCGTGGACGCCATGCCCCAGGGCGGGACGCTGGCCCTGCGCACCCGGAACGTGGACGGCGACTGGATCGAGCTCTCGGTGGAGGACACCGGGGAAGGCATGCCGCCGGCGGTCCTGGAGCGGGCCCTGGACCCCTTCTTCACCACCAAGGACGTGGGCAGGGGCACCGGCCTGGGCCTCTCCCTGGTCTACAGCACCGTGAAGGCCCACCTGGGGCAGCTGGAGATCCAGAGCGAGCCCGGCCGCGGCACCCGGGTGCGCATGCGCTTCCCCGTGAGCGAGAGCGCCGCCCAGCAGGCCCTGGAGGCGCAGGAGGCCCGGGAGGCCGCCCAGCCCGGGGCGTTGCGGGTGCTCCTGGTGGACGACGACGAACTGATCCAGTATTCCATCCGCACCGTCCTGGAGGTGCTGGGCCACGCCGCCACCGCCGTCTCCAGCGGGGAGGAGGCCCTGCGGCTGCTGGAGGGAGGCTTCCAGCCCCAGGTGGTGATCCTCGACATGAACATGCCGGGCCTGGGCGGCCCGGGCACCCTGCCCCGCCTGCGGGCCCTGCGCCCGGACCTGCCGGTGCTCCTGGCCACCGGACGCGCCGACCCGACGGCCATGGACCTGGCGGAGGCCCACCCGCAGGTGAAGCTGCTGTCCAAGCCGTTCACCATGGAAGATTTGCGCAGAGAGCTGCAGCGGCTGAGGGGCTGAAGATCCGGCTTCCATCCCGGGATAACCTCGTAATATGATGGCTTACTTCCCGAGGCCCCCCATGCGCACCCCCCTGCTCCTCGCCGCCGTGTCCCTCTGCGCCCAGGCCCAGACGGCCAACCCCTTCTTCGCCGAGTGGAAGACGCCCTTCGGCGTCCCGCCCTTCGCCGAGATCAAGGAGGAGCACTTCCTGCCGGCCTTCAAGGAGGGCATGGCCCGCCACAAGGCCGAAGTCGCCGCCATCGCGGATTCCGCCGAGGCGCCTACGTTCGCGAACACGGTGGAGGCCCTGGAGCTGTCGGGCCAGTTCCTGGAGCGGGTGTCCCTGGTGTTCGGCGCGCTCTCGGGCGCCGAGACCAACCCCAGGCTGCAGGCCGTCAACCGAGAGCTTGCGCCGCTGCGCGCCGCGCACTACGACGAGATCAACCTCAACGGAAAGCTCTGGCTCCGGGTGAAGGCGGTGTGGGCGAAGCGCCAGGGGCTGGATCCCGAGCAGCTGCGGCTGCTGGAGGACCGGCGCCGCGGATTCCTGCGCGCCGGCGCGGACCTGGACGAGGCGGGCAAGACCCGCATGCGCGCCCTCAACGCCGAGCTCTCCCGCCTGGGCGTGCAGTTCGGCGACCGCATGCTGAAGGCCACCAAGGACTTCAAGCTGACCCTGGACAAGCCCGCGGACCTGGCGGGGCTGCCCCAGGCCGTGCGGGACGCCGCGGCCAGGGACGGCGCCTGGGTGTTCACGCTGGACGGGCCCAGCATCTGGCCCTTCCTGCAGTATGCCGACAACCGCGACCTGCGCCGCCGGCTCCTCGAAGGCTACCTGGAGCGCTGCCGCGCCGGGGAGACCGACACCCGCGGGCTGGTGAGCCGGGTGGCCGCGCTGCGCGTGCAGAAGGCCAGGCTCCTGGGCTACGCCACCTGGGCCGACTACATCCTCGAGGAGAACATGGCGAAGACGCCCGCGGGCGCCTACGGCCTCATGAAGCCCGTGTGGACCGCGGCCCTGGCCAAGGCCAAGGAGGAGCGCGCCGAGCTGCAGGCCGCCATGGCCAAGGACCGCCCGGGCGCCAGGCTCGAGGCCTGGGACTGGCGGTACTACCAGGAGAAGGTGCGCCGCGCGAAGTACGACCTGGACGAGTCCGCCCTGAAGCCCTACTTCAGCCTGGACAGCGTGCGCGGGGGCGCCTTCGGGCTGGCCACGCGGCTCTACGGCGTGACCTTCACCGAAGCGAAGGACGTCCCCGTCTACCATCCGGAGGTGCGGGTCTTCGAGGTGAAGGAACAGGACGGCCGCCACCTGGGCCTGCTCTACACCGACTACCACCCTCGCCCCGGCAAGCGCGGCGGCGCCTGGTGCGGCAGCCTGCGCCCGGGGCGGGACAACCACCGGGTCCACGCCGTCGCCACCAACGTGGCCAACCTCTCCCGGCCCTCCGGGGACGCCCCCGCCCTGCTCACGCCCGACGAGGTCCGCACCCTCTTCCACGAGTTCGGCCACGCCCTGCACGGGCTGTTCTACGCGGGCCGGTACCGGGGCCTGGGCGGGGCGCCGCGGGACTTCGTCGAGCTGCCCAGCCAGATCATGGAGAACTGGGCCATGGAGCCCGAGGTGCTCAAGACCTACGCGCGCCACTGGAAGACCGGGGAGCTGATCCCCGCCGCCCTGGGCGACCGCATCAAGAAGTCCCGCACCTTCGGCGAAGGCTTCGCCACCACGGAGTACATGGCCGCGGCCCTGCTGGACATGGACTGGCACACGCTCGCCGACGACGCGCCCCGGGACGCCGACGCGTTCGAGAAGGCCAGCATGGAGAAGTGGGGGCTGCCGCCGGAGATCCCGCTGCGGTACCGCACGGCCTTCTTCAACCACATCTGGGGCGGGGGCAACGGGTACAGCGCCGGGTACTACGCCTACATCTGGAGCGCCGTGCTGGACAGCGACGCGTTCCTCGCGTTCAAGGAGAAGGGGAACCTCTACGACCCCGCCACGGCGAGGGCCTTCCGCGCCAAGGTGCTGGACAGGGGCCAGACCGCGGACCCGGCCCAGCTCTACCGGGACTTCCGGGGCCGGGATCCCAGGGTGGACGCCCTGCTGGAAAAGCGCGGGCTCAAATAGGACCCGTCCATGGGATCCTGGTCCCATGGACGCCGACTCCCTGTCCCTCCTCACCCAGCGCCTGCGGGCCTTCGCCGCGGAAAGGGAGTGGGACGCCTTCCATTCCCCCAAGAACCTGGCCATGGCCCTGACCGGCGAGGCCGGGGAATTGGCGGCCGAGTTCCAGTGGCTCACGGAGCCTGAGAGCCGCGCCCTGGACCCCGAGCGCATGCGGCGCGTGCAGGAGGAGGCGGCGGACGTGCTGCTGTACCTGGTGCGCCTGGCCGACAAGCTGCAGTTCGACCTGCTGGAGGCCGCCGACCGGAAGATCGAGCTCAACGCCCGGCGCTACCCCGCGGACCGGGTCCGGGGCAGCGCGAAAAAATACGACGAATACAAGGAACCTGGGGGGGCGTAGAAGCCATTAATATCCTACGGCGGACTGCCGAGGAGCGCCCATGACCCAGCGAGACACCGCCCCCGCGGCGCGTCCGATCCTTGTCCTCAAGGGGCCGGCCAGCGCCGTCCAGGGCACGAGCGCCGTGGTGCGGGTGGAGGTCCGCGGCGCCGCCCCGGGCCAGCCGGTGTCCGTGCGCGGCTGGGTCAAGGGGGAGAAGGTGTTCGAAACCTTCCGCACCCTCGAGGGGGCCTCCGCCTTCGAGGCCGCCATCCCGGTCCCGCTTCTCGGGGAGGTCCAGACCCTGGTGGTGCAGGCCCACTGCCAGGGGGCCCGGTCCCCTGCCCACGCGGTGCCCCTGCGCCTGGCGCCCCTTGCCGGCCGCCGATCGGACCTCAGGACTCAAGCACTTCCCGCACCTTCCCCAGGAGAGCCTTGATCCGGAAGGGCTTCTGCAGGAAGTGGGTCTCCTCGCGCATCAGGCCCCGCTTGGCGAGGATATCCCCGGTGTAGCCGGAGATGAAGAGGACCTTGAAACCGGTCCGGGCCTCGAGGATGCGCTGCTGGAGCTCCTTCCCGTTCATTCCGGGCATGACCACGTCCGTGATCAGGAGATGGATCGGCCCCTCGTGGCGGGAAGCGAGCAGGACGGTGTCGAGGGGGTTCGAGGCGGCGAGCACCTTGTAGCCCTTCTCCTCCAGGACCAGCCTCATGACGTCCAGCATCGGCTTCTCGTCCTCGGCGATGAGGATGGTCTCGTCGCCCCCGCGGACCGATTCCTCGGCGGCCGCATCCGTGAACGCGTCCTCCGGATCGTAGGCCGGCAGGTAGATCTTGAAGGAGGTCCCCAGGCCCGGGTTGCTGTAGACCGAAACCGCCCCGCCGTTCTGCTTGATGATGCCGTACACCATCGAAAGCCCGAGGCCTGTGCCCTTCCCTTCGCCCTTGGTGGTGAAGAAGGGTTCGAAGATGTGCCTGAGGGTGAAGGGGTCCATGCCGCAGCCCGTGTCGCTGACGGTCAGCTGCACGTAGTTCCCGGGCGCCAGGCCCCCGAAGATCAGGGCCGAGGAGTCCTCCACCTGGACGTTGCAGGTCTCGATGCTGATGGACCCGGCGCCCGGCAGCGCGTCCCGGGAATTGACCACCAGGTTCGTGAGCATCTGGCTCACCTGGGACGGGTCGATGAAGACCGCCCGCAGATCCGGGCCGGGGTGCAGGATCAGTTCGATGTCCCGCTCGATCATCCGGTTCAGCATCTTCCGGTTCTCCTCCACGGCCTCGTTGAGGTCCAGCCGCCTGGGCTGTGCGGCCTGCTTGCGGGAGAAGGCCAGGAGCTGCCGGGTGAGATCCGCGGAGCGTTCCGCGGCGTGCTTGATCTCCAGGATGCGCCTGCGGGCGGGTTCCGGGAGGGCCTGGGTCTCGAGCGAGATCTCGGAATTGATCAGGATGACGTTGAGCATGTTGTTGAAATCGTGGGCGACCCCTCCCGCCAGCCTGCCGAGGGCTTCCATCTTCTGGGACTGGAGCAGCTCGGACTCGATGCGCCGCTGCTCGGTGACGTCCTGGAGGATGCCGATGAAATGGGTGACGGCGCCGCCGTCCCCCCGCACCGGCGAGAGGGCCGTCTGGAAGAGCCTGGGCATTCCGCTCTTGTGCCGGTCCTGGATCTCCCCCCGCCACACCTGGCCGGAGGACAGGGTGGTCCACATCATCTCCTGGCCGTCGGCGCCCTGGCTTCCGGATTCCAGGAAGCGGGGCCTGGACCCGAGGATCTCGCGGCTTTCGAAGCCCGTGATCTCCAGGTAGGCCAGGTTGGCCCATTCGATGACACCCTGCCGGTCCATGATCAGGATGCCGTTGGCGGCCGCATCCAGCGCGATGCTCCTGAGCCGGAGCCGGGCCTCGGCCTGCTGCAGTTCCTCCACCTGCCGGGCCAGGCTCTGGGAGCGCTGGTCGAGTTTCTGCACCAGGCGCTCGTTGTAGAGCTTCAGGAAGGAGCCCTCGTCGGTGGGGGCGGGGTCCTGCGGCCGGATTTCCCCGATCTGGGTGCGCGCCACCACATCCTGCACCTGGAGCAGGAAGGCGTCCGGCTCCATGGGCTTGCGCAGGAAGGCGGCGGCCCCCAGGGAAAGGGCGAAGGCTTCGTCCTCGTCGGACTGGTAGGTGGCGGTGTAGAAGATGAAGGGGATCCGGGCCAGGACCGCGTCCTCCATCCAGGCGCGGCACAGGGAGTAGCCGTCCATCACGGGCATCAGGATGTCGGAGATGATGAGGTCCGGCGGTTCCCGGCGGGCCGTCTCCAGCGCCTCCCGGCCGTTCACGGCCTCCCGGATGGCATGGCCCTGGCTCCCCAGGAGCAGGTCCAGGAGCTTGAGGTTGGTAGGGATGTCATCGACCAGCAGGATCTTCATGCTCGGCTCCCCCGGATGGCGGGTCAAATGAACGAGGCGACGGTGCCCGTGAAGGTCTCGGGGTTGATGGGCTTCTCGATGTATTCCGTGAAGCCTTCCAGCAGGGCCCGCTCGCGGTCCCCGGCCATGGCGTAGCTGGTGATGGCCATGATGGGGGTCCCGGCCGTCCCGGGCAGGGCCCGCAGGGCCTTGACGACCTGGTACCCGTCCATGCCCGGGAGCTGGATGTCCAGGAGGATGAGATCGAAGGGCTCCGCCTGGGCGATGGCGATGCCCGAAGGCCCGTCGGTCGCCTCGACCAGGTGCACCTTCAGGGGGCTCAGGAGCATCCGCACGAGAAGGAGGTTGTCCGGGTTGTCTTCGATGACCAGGATGCGTTTCATGGTTCTCCTCTAGAGCGGCAGCGACAGCGTGAAGGTGGCGCCCCTGCCCGCCTCGCTTTCGGCCAGGATATCGCCGTTCATGAGACGGGCCAGTCGCCTGCTGAGCGCCAGGCCCAGGCCGGTGCCCTCGTTGCGGCGGGCGAGTCCCTCGTCCAGCTGCTCGAATTCCCGGAACAGCCGGTGAAGGTCCTGGGCGGCGATGCCGGGCCCGGTGTCCTGCACCTCCACATCCACCCGGGCCTCCCGGAGGCGGATGCGGACCGTGACGCGTCCGGTGTCCGTGAATTTCACCGCGTTCGAAAGGAGGTTCAGGAAGATCTGGGACACCCGCCGGCGGTCGCCGGTCATGGGGAGCGCCTCCGGGAAGGCGTCCCGGAGCAGGTCCAGGCCCTTGGACGCCGCGGCGGGCGCCAGGGTCTCCATGGACTCCCGCAGCGTCTGCACCAGGTCGTAGGGCTGGGCGGCCAGCCGCATTTCCGAGGCCTCGATCTTGGAGAGATCCAGGACGTCGTTGATCAGGTCCAGCAGGTGGCGGCCGTTCCGCTGCACGATCCGCAGGGGCTCCTCCTGCTGGGCCTGCAGGGGGCCGGCCATGCCGCCCAGCAGGACGCCCGTGAATCCGATGACCGAATTGAGCGGCGTGCGCAGTTCATGGGACATGGCCGACAGGAAGGCGGATTTGGCGCGGTCGGCGGCCTGGGCCCGTTCCACGGCCAGGGCCAGGTCCTCGTTCGCCTCCCTCAGGAGGGCCGTGCGTTCCTCGACGCTGCGTTCCAGTCCGGCGGCATGGGCCTTCAGGCGCTCGTGGAGGAGGGCGTTCTGGAGGCCCGTGGAGACCTGGCCCGCCAGGGTCTCCAGAAACGTGGCCTCCGCCCCGTACGCCCGCGGCCGGCCCGAACCCAGAACGAGCCGTCCGATGTCCTGGCCCGCCTTCCTGAGGGGGAGGATCGCGAAGGACACCACGCCGGGGGCCCCGAAGCGCGGGTCCGCCGCCGCATCCTCAACATAGACGGCCCGGCCGTCCAAGGGACCCAGGGCGTCGACGCGCAGGTCCCCCTCCTCGTCCCGCGCGGCCCCGGCAGGTGCCCGGACGCTGTCCAGGAGCCGGAGCTCCGCGCCCTCCTGGAGGTAGAGCGCCGCAAGGTCCGATCCCGTGGCGGAAAGGGTTCCCAGCAGGGCGGCCTGGGAGCAGGCGGCAACGTCCAGGGTCGTCGTGAGGCGGTTGCCCAGCTCGTTCATGGCCGAAAGCTGGGCGGCCCGCCGGAGGAGGGCCGCCTCCGCCAGCTTCTGGTCCGTGATGTCCTCGCCCAGGCCGATGGTGCCGATGATGGCTCCGGCCCGGTCCCGGAGGACCGTGTTGTTCCACCGGATGAGCCGGCGCCCGCCGCCGCGGGTGAGGATCTCGTTCTCGTTGTGGACCTGGATCTCCCCCTTGTTCATGGACGCGTCGAGGGCCGCCTCGACCCGCGGGCGGTCCTCCGGGGGCACGAACATGTCGAACCAGTTGCGGCCCAGGACCTCCTCCCGGGACCGGCCCGTCAGCTGGAGCAGGTGGTCGTTGCAGAAGGTGATGGTGGCCTGGGCGTCCAGGGACACGGCCACGAGCTTCACCGTTTCCAGGGTCGCCCGGAACCGGCGCTCGGATTCGGCCAGGTCCATGCGGGTCTCCATGGCCGCCAGCGCGTAGCCCATGTCCCCCGCCAGCTCGCCCAGGAGCCGGCCTTCTTCGGTGCCGAGGAGGTCCGGCTCCCCGTAGCAGGCCATGAGGGCGCCCACCGCCTTCCCGGCCTGGAGGATCGGAAAGGCGCACTGGGCCTGGTAGCCCAGGGTCAGGGCCCGGGCCCGCCAGGGGGCGAAGGCCGGATCGTTCAGGCAGGCCGGAAAGACCACGGCCTGGCCGGCGAGGGTTTCGTTGTCCGGGAGGGCGAGGCCGCCCAGGTGGCCGAAGGAGGCCCCCGGGACCAGGCACCCCGTGGCTTCGTCCTTGAACCCCAGCCAGGCCATCTGGAAGCCGCCCATTTCCACCAGGAGGCGGCTGGCTTCCCGCAGCAGCGTGGGGCGGTCCTCGGAATGGACGATCGCCTGGTTCACCTCGGACAGGGTCCGGTAGAGCCGGTTCTGGAGGCGCAGCCGGTCCTCGAGGCGCTCCCGTTCCTGCAGCGCGGAACCCAGCACGAGGGTGGTGATGGCCAGCGTGCAGATGAAGCCCTGCTGCAGGAGGAGGGACCCGTTCAAGGGGCCGGGAAGCAGGAAGGGGCCCGCGCCGAGCACGGTGGAGGTGGTGGCGAGGAGGGCCAGCAGGGCGACCAGGGCCGACGCATGGAAGGGACCGAGCCGGGAGGTGCTCAGGACCAGCAGCGGAAAGAAGAAGAAGGCGAGGGGCGGAAGGAAGGGGCAGACCCCGAACCAGAAGACGAGGATCAAACCGGCGGCCAGCAGCGCATCCCGGTGGACCTTCCGGGGCAGGGCGGCCAGCTGCCGCCTCCGGAACGTCAGCAGCATGGGCGTCAGGACCAGGGCGCCGGCGGCATCGCCCAGCCACCACGAGGCGCCCACGGCCTGGAAGAGGTGCCAGCGGCCCGTCGCCGAGCAGAACGCCAGGGTCCCCACCAGGGCGCTGGCGAAGGTCGCCACGACCGCCCCGCCCAGGATGAACTGGAGGACGTGGGCCACCCGGTTGAAGGGATGGCGGGTGCCCGTGAACCGCTCGATGAGATACCCGGCCAGGAGGGCCTCCGCGGCGTTGCCCAGGGCCGTGGCCAGGGAGGCGGCCGCCAGGTTGACGGGGGGCAGGCCGAGGCGGGCGAGGACCAGCGCGTTGGCCAGGAAGGCCCCGAGGAGGACGGCCGGCCAGATGCCGGGGCCGTACCGCAGGCAGGCGGCGATGGCCAGGCCCGTGGGAATCCACACGGCCGTGGCGTTGGAGCCCGGCACCGCCAGGGCGAGCCCGAGGGCGGCCAGGACGGAATAGGCCGCCGCGAGGCCCGCCAGGTGGCGGACGGGAAGGCGTTTCCAAGGGAAGTGCCAGTGGGGCTTCATGAGTGGCCGCCGGGGTTGAAGGGATGCTTTGTTCCTTTATACCCCGGAAGGGCTCCCGGCCGCAGCGTTCACTGGGGCAGCAGCCCCAGCTCCTCCGCGTTGGCGTGCAGGACGTCCACCACGCGCTGGAAGTGCTCGTCCTCGGTCCCTCCGACGAGTTCGGACAGCCTCCGGAACCCTTCGATCATCTCCTCCCGGTTCACCCCCGCCGCGAAGGCGGGGGTCTTCATCTTCTTGCGGATGCTTTTGGGCTCGAGACCCTCCGTGCGCTGGGGACGCACCAGGGCGCAGGCGGTGACGAAGCCGGTGACCTCGTCCGAGGCCACCAGGGCGCGCTCCAGGAGGTCCTCGGGGCGGATGCCGGTGCGCTCCCAGGCGTGGGCGGCCACGGCCCGGGCCAGGGCGGGTTCGGAACGCTCCTCCAGCCACGCGACCACGCGCGCGGGGTGCTCCCCGGGCCAGCGGTCGTAGTCGGCGTCGTGGAGCAGGCCGGCCAGGGCGAAGGGCCGCGGGTCCTCCCCCAGGCGCCGGGCCAGGTCCTCCATCACCAGCTCCACGCCCCGCGCGTGGATGCGCAGGCGCTCCGAGGGCGTCCACTCGCAAACCAGGGTCCAGGCCTCTTCGCGCGTCAGCATGCGGTCCTCCACGCCAATTCTAGGCCAGTTCGCGGATCTTCCGGGCCAGTTCCTGGACGGAGAAGGGCTTGTGCAGGAGCCCCACCGAGGGCCGGCCCTCCACCATGGCCCGGGCGGCGGCGTCCACGTAGCCCGAGGACACCAGGACCTTCTGGCCGGGCCTGAGCTCCAGGATCCGCGGCAGGGCCTCGTTGCCGGTCATGCCGGGCATGTTCAGGTCGAGGATCACCAGGTCGAAGGCCGCGGGGCCGGCCAGCGCCTCCAGGGCCCCCGCGCCGCTGTCCGCGCACGTCACCTGGTGGCCCTGCCAGTGCAGCACGTCGGTCACGGACTCGCGCAGGAGTTCGTCGTCGTCCACCACCAGGATCTCCAGGCCGCGCACCGCGGGACCCTCGCGCACCGGCGCGGGTTCCACGGGCCGGGCCTCGGAACCCGGGAAGGCCCGGCGCACCTGCGTGCCCTCCCCGGGGCGGCTGGCGATGGAGAGGGTGCCCCTGTGGGCCTGCACGGTGCCGTAGACCATGGCCAGGCCCAGGCCCGTGCCCTTGCCGGCGGGCTTGGTGGAGAAGAACGGCTCCGTGGCGCGCAGGACGACCTCCTCGGTCATGCCCGCGCCGGTGTCCTCCACGTCCAGCAGCACCTCGCCGCCGGGGCCGTTGGCGGTGCGCAGGGTGATGGTCCCGCCCTGGGGCATCGCGTCCACGCTGTTGACGCAGATGTTCATGACGGCGTGGTTCAGGGCGCCGGGGTCGCCTTCCACGGCGCGCAGGTCCGGGGCGAGCTCGGTGACGAACCGGACCCTCTGGAGCGTGGTCCGGCTCAGGAGGCCGACGACCTCCTCCACCTGCCGGTTGAGATCCACCGGCAGGATCTCCCCCAGGTCCCGCCGGGCGAAGCACAGCAGGCCCTGGACCACTCCGCGCCCGCGCACGCAGGCCTGGCGGATGGTCTCCATGGACCGGTTCCCCGGGTCCCGCTCCATCTCGAGCGAGGCCAGGCCCAGGATGGCGCCCAGGACGTTGTTCAGGTCGTGGGCGACGCCGCCGGCGAGGTTGCCCAGGCTCTCGAGCTTCTGGGATTGCTGAAGGCGCAGCTCGAGGTCGCGCTGCTCGGCTTCGGCGCGCTTGCGGCGCTCCTCCTTGTCCATGTCCTCCAGGGCGTACGTGAGGTCCTGGCAGACCTCCTCGAGGAGGGCGATCTCCTGGGGGCCGAAGAACCCCGCCTCCTCCGCGTAGATGGCCAGGACGCCGAAGACCGTCCCGTCGCCCCTGCGCAGGGGGAAGGAACCCGCGGCCTTGAACCCCAGGGATCTTCCGGTGTCCCGCCAGGGCGCGGTGCGCGGGTCCTCGGTGAAGTCGTAGGCGAGGACGGGGCTCCCCTCCCGGAAGGCCCGGCCCATGGTGCCCCGGCCCTCGGGCCGGTCGTCGGTGGCGTAGACCACCAGGGACTCCACCCAGCCCTCGGGGCCCCCGTGGAAGGCCAGGGGCTTGAACCGGCCGGTCTCCGGCTCGGGCGCCGCGATCCACGCCCCCCAGAAGCCGCCGCCCACCACCAGGTCCCGGCAGATGCACCGGAAGAGCTCCTCCGGGGACTGGACCCGGACGATGGACTGGTTCACCTGGCTCAGGGCCGCGTAGAGCCGCGAAGCCCGGGTCAGGGCCTCCTCGTCGGCCTTCCGGGCGGTGATGTCCTCGATCACGGTGAGGATCCGGAGGCCGCCGTCCAGCTCGAGGAGGTCGCCCGAGACCCGGCCCACCATCACGACTCCGGCCTTGGTGCGGAAGAGGGCCTCCATGCCCTCCACCCGGCCCGCGGCCCGCAGCTGCTCGAGGTACGTCTTCCGGGCCTCCGGGGACACCCAGAAGCCCGCAACCGAGCGCCCGGCCAACTCCTCCCGGGTGTAGCCCGTGAGCCGGAGCATGGTGTCGTTGACCTCCTCCACTTCGCCGCCGGGGTACCTCGCCAGGATGATGCTGGAGGGGTTCGACCGGAAGATCCGCTCGAACTTGTCTTCGGCCAGCTTCAGGGCCTCCTCGGCCTGGGCCGCGGAGGTGACGTCCCGCACCACGGCGATCACGCGGCCGCCGGCCCGGGTGAGCCGCACTTCGCTCCAAAAGAGGGAGCCGTCGGCCCGGCGGGAGCGCCAGGGGAACTCCACGCTTCCCCGGGCGCTGGATTCCCGGATCCGGACCTGGGCCACCGCCAGGGTATAGCCCTCGGCGCTGGCGCTGAGCAGTTCCAGGTCCAGCCGGGCCAGGGCCTCGGCGGTGTACCCGAACATCTCCAGGCCGGCCTGGTTCACTTCCAGGATCTGGCCGGTGACCGCGTCGTGGACGAAGACGGCATCGGGCAGGGCATCCAGGATGAGCGAATAGTCGAGGGGCAGGCTCCCGGGGCCGGATACCAATGCTTGTGGCCCAATGGGATACATGGGTCTCCTCGCCTGGGGTGCTTCAGGATCGACGGGCTGTTGGGTGACTCATTATGCCCTACCGGGAAAGGCCATCCACCTCGAACAGTTCGCTGAGCTTGCGGTCATAGGTGTAGGCAACCGTCCGGGCGTCCGGCGTCATGAACACGCTCCGGATCTGCAGGTGGCCGGCGGGGTCCGGCGGCGAGAAGCTGCGCACCACCGTGCCGGCGCCGGTGACGGGGTCCAGGCGCCGCAGGACCACGGGCAGGGCGGCCAGTTCGCTGCGGACGTGGATGCCCCGGCCGTCGCCCGTCCAGCCCACGACCCGCTCGCCCTTGGCCAGTCCCCGGATGGGCTGGGGCGCCGCGTCCCCGTGCACGGGCACGATGAACCATTCTTTCGCGTTGCCCGTGGCGATGAAGCGGCTGCCGTCGGGGGAGAGCGGCGTGAGGCCGGCCACCATGGCGCCCAGCCCCTCGGGAGTGAAGAGCCGCGGCTCCCCCTTGCCGGGGACCCAGCTGTACCAGCCCATCCGGTCCTTCTCCTGCCCCTGGAAGACCAGCTCGGCCCCGCGCTGGTAGGCGGTGCCCAGGCCCTGGAACCGCTTGGGCATGGGCAGCACCTGGGACCTCCCGGCGCCCGTGGGCATGAAGAAGAAGTAGCCCACCGGGTTGCCCTGGGCGTCCTTGACGGCCCCGGGGGTGAGGCCGGCCTGCTGGAAGGCCGCGGCGGCCCCGCGGTCCAGGTCCCCGGCCCCCAGGAAGTCGATGGAGAGCTGCAGCGAGGAGCCGTCGGGGGCCAGGGTCATGGGGTTGCCCCGGGCCAGCTTCACGGGGGAGGCCTCGTCCAGGCGGTACACGTAGGCCTGGTCCCGGGAGGTTCCGCCGTCCAGCGCGGGGGACTCCAGCAGCAGCAGGGTGCGCCCGTCGGCGCTCAGGCCCGCGGCCTGGGTGCCCTCCAGGATGGAGATCTCCCGGGTGGCGCCGCCCTGCTGCACGAAGACGCCCCGGCGCACCCGCTGGCTGGCGAGGAGGGCCCGCCCCTGGGGCGAGACGTCCATCAGCTGCTTGGCCCCCTCGCCGCGCCAGACCAGGCGCCTGGCGCCGCGGGAGGAGAGGGCCCACAGGGAGGTCTGGTCCCCTTCCCATTCCGTGAACCACAGCTCCCCCGACGGGCCCCAGGCCATCCCCGTCAGGGTCTGGGCCAGGGAGTCCCCGGCCTTGGTGAAGAGCACCTTCAGGCCCCCCTTGCGGTCGAACACGCCGATCTCGGACACGCCGCGGTTGCTGTCGCTGTGGATGACGGCCAGGCGTCCCCCGCCGGGGGCCAGGCGCAGGCACTTGATGCCCGTGGCGCCTCCGTCCTCCGTGAAGACCGTGCGCCCCGAGGGGAACTCCACGCGGATGACGCCCTTGTCGTCCATGGCCAGGAGGGCCATGCTCTGGCCGTCCCAGGCGGCGTCGCTGACGTCCTCCAGGATGTCCTTGACGCTGCCGCCCCCGCCCGGGGCCTGGGCCAGGAGCCCGCTGAAGCGGCCCCCGAAACGGCGCACCGGGTTGCGCAGGAGGGCCAGCTCGCCCTGGCTCGAGACGCCCAGGAGCAGGGCGTCGGAGATGCCCAGGGCCTTGGGGCCCTCGGTGCCGGGATAGAGCGCGAAGAGGCCGGGCGCGCCGCCCTGGACGCGGGCGGAGTAGAAGATGGTCGTGCCGTCGGGCCCGAAGAAGGCCGATTCCAGGGTGCCCGGGGCGGTGTTCACCCGGTGGAAGACCGGCGCGGGCGCGGCGGGCGCCGGGCGCAGGACGGCCGCCGCCAGGGCCAGGGCCGCCACGGCCCCGAAGGCCCAGGCGGGCACCTTCCGGCGGGGCTTGTGGGGCGCCATGGGACCGCCCAGCGAGATGGTGTCCAGATGCTGGAGGGCGAAGGCGATGTCCCGCATGGACTGGAACCGCGCCTCGGGGCGCTTTTCCAGGCAGTGGGCCACGATGCTCTCCAGGACGGGGGAGAAGGGGCCCCGGGAGCCCTTGAGGTCGGGGGGGTCCTGGTTGAGGATGGCCTCGAAGGTCAGGGCCGCCGTGTCCCGCCGGAAGGCGCGCTGGCCGCTGAGAAGCTCGTAGAGCAGGACCCCGAAGCTGAAGATGTCGCTGCGGGCGTCCAGGTCCTCGCCCCGCACCTGCTCGGGGCTCATGTAGCCCAGGGTGCCCACCACCATGCCGGCCTGGGTGCCCGGGCCGGAGGGTTCCGGGGCCGGAAAGGGCGCCTGGGCCACCGCGGTGGCGGAGGGCGGAGCCGAGGCGGTGAGGGTCTCGTCCAGCGGCCCCGGGGCCGGGGTCCAGCGGGGCATGGGCTTGGCCAGCCCGAAGTCCAGGAGCTTCACCTGCCCGTCCTTGCACAGGAAGATGTTCTCGGGCTTGATGTCCCGGTGGAGGATCCCCTTGTCGTGGGCCGCCGCCAGCCCCAGGGCCACCTGGGAGGCGATGTCCAGGGCCTTGCGGGGCGCCAGGGCCCCGGGCCTCAGGCGCTCCCGCAGGTTCTCGCCCTCCAGCAGCTCCATCGCCGCGTAGCAGATGCCGTCCTGGCGGCCGAAATCGAAGATGCCCATGACGTTGGGGTGGGAGAGGGCCGCGACGGCCTTGGCCTCCCGCTCGAACCGCGCCACCCGGACCGGGTCGTCGGCCATGGAGGGCGGCAGGACCTTGATGGCCACGAGGCGGTCCAGCTTGGAGTCCTTCGCCTTGTACACGACGCCCATGCCGCCCATGCCGATCTGGGACAGGATCACGTAGGGCCCGAGGAGGGCGCCGGCTTCCAGGGTCATTCGGGGCTCCTGCCGATCAGCTTACTATGCCTTGCCCTGCCAGCGCTGGAAGCGAAGGGCGTAGTCGGCGACCGTGGCCCCGGCGCCCAGGCCCAGGGCGGCGAGGTAGGCGGTGAGGTAGCCCCGCACGATCACCGCGGCCGAGGGCAGGTCCCGGAACCGCTCCTCCTCCAGGGCCTCCAGGTAGGCGAGGCGGACGTTGGTCTCGGCCGCCATGCGGTCCAGGGTGACGCCCGCGGCCTCGCGGGTGCGCTTCAGGGCGGGACCGTCCAGGATCCGGTCCGGCTCCCGCGCCGGGGCGGGCAGCGGCCGCGGCGGGGGATGGGGCGCGTCCAGGATGCCGCAGAGCTCGGCGTAGGCGGCCTCCACCTCGGCCAGGACCCGGGCCTGGGCCGCCGGGCCGAACTCGTCCATGGAGGGCAGTCCCGAGCCGGAATAGAGCCCCTTGAGGAACGTGTGGGCGCGGCGGATCTCGTCCAGGCCGGCGCCGGCGTCCACTTCCAGGAGCTCGCGGCAGCGCGCCTCCCCCATGGCCCCGGATCCGGTCATGGCGTCGCCTCCCCGCGGGCCCGGGTCTTCAGGATCCCGTCCAGGATCGATTCCAGGTCGTTGCGCAGGGCGAAGGAGGCGCCCTTGAGCACCAGGGTGGATCCCTGCCCGAACTGGTTCCACAGGTCCTTGTCGTGGTGGATGAATCCCGCGAGCTCCGTGGGCACCTGGAAGAACTTGACCACGGCGCTGCGGGCGGCGCGCCCCTGGTCCACCTGCCGGAACTCGCGCACCTCGTTGAGCACCAGGTGGAGCGCCAGCCTCGCGTGCTCGCGTCCGTAGGCCTCCTTGAAGGTCTCCGAGAGGCCCGAGAGGTGCCGGGCCAGATCCTGGACGGTGACGATGCCGTGGGCGGCGCGATCCTTCCAGATGGCCCGGGCGGGGTCGCGCAGGCGGGCTTCGGTCAGGACCCCGCTGAGCAGCCGGAACTGGAGGTTCTTCACGAAGAGGTAGAAGTTCTCGATGGAGAGCGGCTCGGGGGTGATGACGGCCACCTTCACGTCGGCCAGGAGGAAGGCGTCCAGGGTGTCGTACTGGGTGCCCGCCCCCAGGTCCAGGATCACGTGGTCCGCCTCCAGGCGCCGGAGGTGCCGGAAGAACTTCTGCTTCTGGGCCGAATTCATGCCATCGGTGTTGGCGGAGTTGAGGTTGCCCGGCACCAGCTGGAGGCCGGGGACCCGGGTGTCCAGGGCCAGCTCCTCCAGGGTGGCCTTGCCGTCCAGGAACCGGCCCAGGTTCGCCGGGGGGTTCCGCAGGCCGCAGTAGGTGTGCTGGTTGGCGCCGCCGAAGTCGGCGTCCACCAGGACCACCCGCCGGGAGCGCTCCGCGAGCCGGATGGCGAGGCCGTTGGACACGAGGCTCTTGCCCGTGCCGCCCTTGCCTCCCCCCACTGCCCAAATCAGCATGAAAGCCCTATAGAAACATCCGAGTCCACCCTAACAGAATCGGACCAGTAAGGTTAGGCGGGCGAATGACCCTATTGCCAGAACGGATCGTATTGAGATTTTTATATAGTGGGTTGGGTTTGTTGACATATTCTAGGAAATAACACTGGAAGGCTCATGGATCCTATCAACCCAGCGGCTGGCCCCTCACCCTTCCTCAACTGGAAGGAACCCCGGGAAGTTGCCAAACGACTTAAAGTCCTCATCAAGGCCATCGAGCAGAGCCCGGTCTCCGTCATCATCACGGACCCCAAGGGCGTCATCCAGTACGTGAACCCCAAGTTCACGCAGCTCATGGGCTTCTCGCTGGAGGAGGCGGTGGGCCAGACCCCCCGCATCCTCAAGGGCGGGTTCCTCACCCGGGACTTCTACAAGAACATGTGGGACACGATCCAGGAAGGCCGCGAGTGGCACGGGCTCTTCCACAACCGCACCAAGGGCGGCGACCTGGTGTGGGAGCTGGCCTCCATCTCGCCGATCCGGGACGACTTCGGGACCATCACCCACTTCGTGGGGGTGAAGGAGGACATCACCGAGCTCAAGCGCCTCCAGGACCAGATGGCCCACATGGCGCACCACGACCAGCTCACGGGCCTGCCCAACCGGTTCCTGTTCCTGGACCGCCTGGGCCAGATGCTCGCCCAGGCCAAGCGCCGGGACACCACCTTCGCCGTGCTCTACCTGGACCTGGACGACTTCAAGGCCGTCAACGACACCCGGGGCCACGCCGCCGGCGACAGCCTCCTGACCGCGGTGGCCCAGCGCCTCATGGGCTGCGTGCGGGAGACCGACACCGTCAGCCGCATGGGCGGGGACGAGTTCACCATCCTCCTGGCGGACATCCACGACATGGCGGACGTGGAGCGCATCGTGGGCATGATCCTCAAGGCGATCTCGAACCCCTTCACCATCGGGGCCGGGGAGTGCAACGTGGGCATCTCCATCGGCGTGGCCATCTACCCCCTGGACGGCCTGGACACGGACCCCCTGCTGTCGGCGGCCGACAGCGCGCTCTACAAGGTCAAGGCCGACGGCAGGGGCGGCTACTGCTTCCCCTCCCGCAACCTGGGGCTGCCGCCGGCCTGAGGGGAATCAGCAATCCTTTCCCGGCGAACCTCGGCTCCTGTCCCGGACCCAGGCCCGGAAATCATGAGGGCTTTCCTTTTTGACACCTTCTAGAATCGAACGATGAGCCTGGGTCTTTCCGTTCGCGAGTTCGTCGCCCCCCTGGAGCCTTCGGGAAGCCTGGACGCCAGGCGCTCCCTGCCCGCCGAGGAGGACCCCATGGCCCTGGGGGCGCGGCTCCACGCGCGGGTGCAGAAGCGCCTGGTGCAGGAGGACGCCCGGACCCGGCCGGAGGTGGCCGTGCAGGCCGCGCTGGCCCACGAGGGCTTCGAGGTGCTGGTGCGGGGCCGGGTGGACGTGCTTTTGGGCTCCAGCCCGCCGGTGGTGGAGGAGATCAAGACCAGCTTCCGCCCCGGGGCCGTTCTCGCGGAGCTGGACGCGGAGCACCCCTTCGCCCTTCAGGCGCTCATGTACGCATGGATCGTCTGGAAGGACGCGGGGGAGGTCCCCCTCTGCCGCATCCGGGTCATCAGCCTCCTGGACGAGAGCGAGACCCTGGTGGAGCTGCCCTTCGACCCCGGGGCCTTCTCGGCCTGGGTGGAGACGCGGCTCCGGGACCTGCACGCGGCCTGGGACCGGGCCCAGGCCCGGCGCGCGGAGCGCCGGGAGCTGGCCGGGAGCCTCGCCTTCCCCTTCCCGGAACCCCGGCCCGGGCAGGCCCGGCTGGTGGAGCTGGTGGCCTCCACCCTGGCCTCGGGCCGGCGCATGCTCCTGCAGGCCCCCACGGGCCTGGGCAAGACCGCCGCGGTGCTCTTCCCCGCCCTGGCCCGGGCCCTGGCCGACGATCTGCGGGTCTTCTACTGCACGCCCCGCAACAGCCAGCACGAGGTGGCCGAGGACTGCGTGCGGCGCATCCGCGCCAGCGGCCACCCGGTGCGCTCGGTGACCATCAAGGCCAAGGAGAAGGTCTGCCCCCAGGCCGAGGTGGACTGCCGGCCCGAGGTGTGCCCCCGGGCGGACCTCTACTTCGACCGCCTCAAGGCCTCGGGCGCCGTGGACGCGCTCATGGCCTCGGGCTGCGCCGACGCCGCGGCCGTGAAGGCCGCCGCGGACGAGCACCTGCTCTGCCCCTTCGAACTCTCCCTGGACGCCGCGCGGAGCGCCGACGTGGTCATCGGGGACTACAACTACGCCTTCGCTCCCAATGCCACCCTGGTGCGGTTCTTCGGTTCCCCCGAGGAGGCCGCGCGCAACGTCGTGCTGGTGGACGAGGCCCACAACCTGCCGGTGCGCGCCGCGGACTGGTTCAGCCCCGCCCTGGAGATCGCCTTCCTGGAGGAGCTGCGCAAGCGGCGCACCGTGCCCAGGGACCGCGCGCTGCGCACCCGGCTCACCGCCCAGATCAGGCGCTGCGTGGCGCTCCTGCAGGCCCAGGAGGGCGACCACCGCGTCGTGGAGCTGGATCCCCAGCCCTTCCTGGGGGAGGAGTTCCGCATCACCCGGCTCGTCGCCGAGACCGCGGCGCGGGGCGTGGAGCTGCGCCCCTCCCATCCGCTGGTGGAGCTGCAGCGGGCCTGGGGGGCCTTCTGCGCCGTGCTGCGCATCCTGGCCGCGCCCCACATCGTCACCTGGGTCCCCCCCGGGCGCCTCCAGATCACCTGCGCCGACGCCTCGGCCCACCTGCAGGAGCGCATGGCCGGGTTCCATTCCGCCGTGCTCTTCTCGGCCACCCTCAAGCCCTTCCTCTACCACCGGCGCCTGGCGGGCCTGGCCTCCCTGGACGTCGTGGAGGCCGAGATCCCCTCGCCCTTCCCGCCCGCGAACCGCAAGATCCTCGTGGTGCCGCAGATCTCCACCCTGTACCGGCTGCGGGACCGGGAGGTGCCCCGCATCGCCCACTTCCTGGGCCGCGTCCTGCCCCTGCGCCCCGGCAACTACTTCGTCTTCTTCCCGAGCTTCGAGATGCTGGAGAAGACCCTGCCCCACCTGGACCTGCCCGGCTTCCAGGTGCTCGCCCAGCCCCGCAGGGCCGGCGCCGCCCGCATCGCCGAACTGGTCCAGGCCCTGCGCGCCGGCACCGGCACCGTGGTGCTGGCCGTGCAGGGCGGCTCCCTCTCCGAGGGCATCGACCTGCCCGGGGAGGCCCTGATCGGGTGCGTGGTGGCCGGCCCCCCCCTGCCCCCCTTCGACCTGGAGCGGGACCGCGTGCGGGCCTACTTCCAGGCGGCCTACGGCTGCGGCCAGGCCTACGCCTACACCTACCCCGCGGCCGCCAAGGCCGTGCAGGCCGCGGGGCGGGTGATCCGCACCCCCGAGGACCGCGGCCTCCTGGTGTTCCTGGACGGCCGGTTCCTGGAGGCCGACTATGCCGCCTGTTTCCCCGAGGGCTGGTTCCGGGAGTCCCCCGCCGAGCTGGTGTCCGCATCGATCCTGGGGGACATCGCGGACTTCTGGACTGTGCCATCCTGAGGTATGCGCCTTTTCGCCCCGTTCCTCGCCATCCTCCTCCTGGCCCCGCTCCAGGCCCAGGCCCCGCCGCTCCTGGCGGCCTCGGCCCAGGTGGACGACGGCCCGCACGTCGTGTGGGAGGGCCGCAAGGCCCGGGTGCTCCGGTGGCGCCAGGGCAAGCCCGAGGAGACCCCCCTCCCCGCGAGCGGCCTGCTGGCCCTGGACGGCCTGCCGCCCCTCCAGCTGGATCCGGAACCGGCCCCCCAGCAGCCCGCCGTCTTCCCCCTGCCCGCGAAGATCGCCGCCATCAGCGACATCCACGGCAACTACGCCGCCATGACCACCCTCCTGGTGAACCAGGGCATCCTCGCCAAGGACCTCACCTGGGCCTTCGGCAAGGGCCACCTGCTGGTCCTGGGCGACACCGTGGACCGGGGTGCCCAGGTGACCGAGATCTTCTGGCTCCTGCGCTCCCTGGAGCGGCAGGCCCGGGACGCCGGCGGCAGGGTCCACATGCTCCTGGGCAACCATGAGGTGATGAACATGAAAGGGGATATCCGGTACCTGAACGCCAAGTACCGCGCCCTGCCCCTGACCGCCCCCTACCTCCTGGGCCCGGACACCGAGGCCGGCCGCTGGGTGCGCTCCCACCCGGTCATGGTGCGCCTGGGCGACGTGCTCTTCGTGCACGGCGGCGTGTCGCCCCACCTGGCGGAGGCCTTCCCGACCCTGGAAGCCGTGAACGCCGCGGCCAGGGACGCCCTTCCGGCCATCAAGAAGACCCTCCTGGGGGGCGCCGGCCCCTTGTGGTACCGCGGCATGGTCATGGATCCCCTGGACCCGGCGGCGGTGGTGGAGGCCAGCCTCCGCCCCTACCAGGCCCGGACCGTGGTGGTGGGCCACACGACCGTCAAGCAGGTGACGGCCATCCGTCCCGGGCAGGTCTACCTCATCGACGCCGGCCTGAGCGAGGGGCGGCCTGGCGAGCTCTGGCTCCAGACGGACGGCAAGCGGTGGCGGGGGCTGGCCGACGGGACGCGGCTGCCGCTGGACTAAGACATCCCCCGGCAGAGCCGGGGGGTTTAAAACGTGAGCCGCTCAAAGCGGCTGGTCGGGGTCGCTAACGCGGCCCCGAATCATAGGATGGGCACCTTGGAGGTGCCTGGTCAGCGAAACAGGGACAGTTGCTCAAATCGCTCGTCCTCCTTTTCCTGTTTTCGGATGTATTCGCGCACGACCGTCTCATCTCGGCCCACTGTCGATACGAAGTAGCCGCGCGCCCAGAAGTTCTGGCCTACAAAGTTGCGCTTCCTCTCCCCATACACGCGGGCGAGGTGAATCGCGCTCTTACCCTTGATGAACCCGATCACCTGCGCCACGGCATACTTTGGCGGAATCGAAATCAGAATATGGACGTGATCGGCCATGAGGTGCCCCTCCTCGATCCGGCATTCCTTCTGCGCGGCCAGTTGCCGGAACACCTCACCCAGATGTGGTCGTAACTTCTCGTAGAGCGTCTTTCTTCGACATTTTGGGATAAACACCACGTGGTACTTACACTCCCACCGGGAGTGGCTTAGACTTTCCGACGAGTCCATCTTGGACCTCCTTTCGTGTGCTTGGCGGCTCACAATCGGAGATTCCAGGATGGACTCCCTGAAATGTCAAACTTCTACTGCCACCCCGGCAGAGCCGGGGGGTCTCCTGGTTTTGCTAGGCGGGCGATCCAGGACGACGCGCACCCGGGGGTTCCACCCGGCACCGGGGACGCTACACTCTTCCCTTTGGGGGACCCTTGAACCGCGCTTTCCTCCTTTGCCTCCCGCTCGCCCTGCTGGCCTCCTCGGCAGCCGCGCAACCCCCCACCCGCGCCAAGAAGAAGACCCCGGCGCCCGTCACCAAAAAAGGACCCGTCATGATCACCACCCCCAGCGGCCTCAGCTACCTCGAAACCAACGAAGGAACGGGCGAGTCCCCGAAGAAGGGCCAGACCTGCGTCATGCACTACACCGGCTGGCTCTCCGACGGCGGCAAGCCCGGCAAGAAGTTCGACAGCTCCGTGGACCGGGGCCAGCCCTTCTCCTTCAGCGTGGGCGTCGGCCAGGTCATCAAGGGCTGGGACGAGGGCGTGATCACCATGAAGAAGGGCGGCAAGCGCACCCTCCACATCCCCGCCGCCCTGGGCTACGGCTCCCGCGGCGCGGGCGGCGTGATCCCCCCCAACGCGGACCTGATCTTCGACGTGGAGCTGATCGACTTCCGCTAGAACTGGAAGCCCGCCGAGATCGTGACGTTCCTCAGCTGCGTGCTCCGGTCCCCGGCGGACCGGGGCCGGCCGAGGATCCTGTCCACGTCCGCGGCGTACTCCAGCTTCAGCGGGATGCCCAGCTTCACGATGATGCCCAGGCCCAGCGCGGTGCGCAGGGGCAGGTTGGTGCGGTTGCCCTTGGCGTCCTCGGACCAGGCGCGGCCGGGCTTCTGGTAGACCTGGCCGGTGTCCACGAAGACCTCGCCCCACAGGGTCGGGCCGAGGATGGGGAAGCGGTACTCCAGGTTCGCGATGAAGAGGGCCTGGCCGCCCAGGGGGATCTGCTCGGTGGCTTCCACCGGAAGGCCGTCGGGGCCGGTGATCATCTTGATTTTGCCGTCGGCGTTCAAGATGGGGATGCGGCCCAGGGGGCCCAGGAAGTCGGGCTCCACGCCGCGCATGGTGCCCGAACCGCCCGCGAAGAACCGCTCCGAAAGCGGCAGGTCCTCGGCGGTCTTGGCGGTGGGAACGGCCAGGCCCAGGCGGACCCCGAAGGCCACCACGCCGGCCGAGGCCTTGTAGCCCACGGGCCAGGTCCACTGGTTGCGCAGGTCCAGCTTCATGAAGCTGCTGTTCTTGCTGGTGAGGAAGAACTGGCTGGCGGCCTCGAATCGGGCCAGGGAGTAGGTTCCGGTGGTGGGGTCGAAGGCGCTGTCGCGGGTGTCCCGCACCACCTGGACGTAGGGGGAGGAGATGATGGCCCGGTCGGGGTACTTGGCGATCTTGGTCAGGTCGTCGCTGTTGATGTTGTCGTTGCTGGCCGCCACCTCGACCCGCTCGAACCGGTACCCGGCCTCCACGGCCACCCGGGAAGGCAGCGCCCACCGCAGCGAGGCGAGGAACCGGCGCCGGCGCACCTGGTAGATGTAGCGCTGCTCCTGGATGTACGCCCCCTCCGTGCGGAAGGTGGTGCGGTCCGGCAGCGCCTCGCCCAGTTTGCCGGGTTCGAACCAGGGGTCGGTGTAGCCCAGGGAGACGGAGTTCAGTGACCTCGTGTACTGGCCCGTGGGGAACGTCTCGCGCAGGGTGCGGTTGTTCAGGAACCCGTCGCCGGCGCGGGCGTTGAAGTCCACGGTGCGGCCCATGCCTCCGACGTTCAGGCGCTGGACGCCCGTGCCCAGGTAGTAGCCCTGGGTGCGGTCGTAGCCGAAGGAGTTGGTGATCACCCAGGGGGAGCGCTCCTCGGCGCGGAACAGCAGGTCGCCGGCCTTCCACGGGGAGGGCGGGCCCGCCTCGGCGCCTTCGGCGAGGTTGGACACCTCCACCCGCTGGAAGGCCCCGAGGCCGCCCAGGCGCCCCTGGGCCCGGCCCAGCTTGTCCTGGTCGAGGGGATCGCCGGGGTTCAGGTTGATCTCGCGCAGCACAGCCCTGGCGCGGGTCCTCCCGGCGCCCCGCACCACCACGCGGTCCACCTTCTCCATGGGCTGGTCGGGCACCTCGAAGAGGATGCCGCAGGCGCCGCTCTCCTCCACCACCACCTGGGAGCGCACGGTGGGGCGCAGGACGCCCAGCGCGACCAGATGCTGCTGGCGGACCGAGGTGTAGGCCCGGAAGAGGTCCGCCTTGAGGAGCGGGATGGGCCTGGAGAAGGTGAGCGTGACCTGCAGCCTCCCCTCCACGGGGTGGAGGGCCAGGGCGGCTTCGCAGCCCGCCATCTCGCGGCGGTCGCTGCGGTAGATCCGCGCCCCGTCCCGGTCGGCGACGAACACCGGCTTGTCGGCGAACAGCAGGGCCAGGCCGGACCCCAGGCCCCAGGGATCGCCGAAGCCCTCGGGGGGCAGGTCCAGCCGCGCCCAGTTCACGAGCCGCTGGCGCCCTTCGCGGATGCGGAACACCAGGTCGGCCTTGCCGTTCCTGAGCTCCACGGAGCGCCGGACCTTGGCGTCGGTGAACCCGCGGCTCTCGTACAGCGCCTGGATGTGGTTCTCGGCGGCGTCCAGGAGCTCGGGCCGGGCCTTGGCGCCCAGGAAGCCCCCCACGTCGGCGGCCTTGCGCAGGTCCTTCTCGCTCACGGCCTGGTTGCCCTCGAACGTGAAGGCGCCCAGCTTCGAGACGGGGCCGGGGGCCAGGTGGTAGGTCACGACCACCTCTTCCGGCCCCTCGGGGCCGGTCTTCGTCACGGTCCGGCTGTAGGTCACCTGGGGGTCCAGGTGCCCGCGGGACCGGAACAGGCGCACGATGCGCCGCTCCCCCTCGTCCAGGAGCTCCGGGGTGTAATGGTCCGCCCGGGCGAGGGGGACCAGGTCCTTCAGGGTGGTGGTCCAGCCCAGCCCGGCGCCGTCGGACGTGAGGATCACCTTCGGCCCCACGTCCAGGGTGATGCGCAGCAGGCCGCCGGTATCCCAGTCGAGGTCGACGTGGCTCTCAAAGCGCTTGGCGCCCACCAGCTTCTTCCGCAGGCGCCGCAGGCACTCCAGCTCCACCTCCCGGTTCCACAGGGTGACGCCCGGCACCACCTTGGTCTCCCGGACGAGGGACGCCGTTGAAAACGGGCCGACCTTGCCCACCACCTCCACGCCCCGGATGAGGTTGGGCCTGCCAAGGGCCAGGTCCATCACGATCCGGGTGTCCCCTTCGGCCCTGGACACGGCGACCCGGGCGGCGGGGTAGCCCGCGGCGACCAGGTGCTCCTGGGCCTGGGCCCGCTGGGCCTCCAGGCGGGTGGCCCCGACCCGGTCGCCCTTCCGGAGGCCCGGGAAGAGGTTCCTGCGCAGGGAGGAGGGCGCATCGCCCCGCACCTGGATGGCGGCCACCCGGGGCCAGGGATCCAGGCGCACCACGCCCTGGCCGCCCTCCACGGCCCGGAAGCGGTCCGTGGCCCGGATGGCCTCGAGGGCAAGCTGGAACTCCGGCCCCGACAGGGCGTGGCCAGGGCGGACCCCGGCTGCCGCCCGTGCGAACGCCTGATCGTCCACGCTTCCGCCCACGAACTCCAGCCGGTCCGCCGGCGCCTGCCCCAGGCCCAGGGCAGGAACTGCCAGGAGGAGCAGGGGCGGGCCGAAGCGGTTCATCGGCTTGGGTTAGAAGCCGGCGAGGGACTCTTCCTCGGTTTCCTTCACGTCGAAGACGGAGTGGAGGCTGGTCATGGTGATCAGATTGAAGATGCGGGAGTTCATGCCGCAGATGCGCAGCTCTCCGCCCTTGTTCTTGATGGAGGTGTAGCAGCCCACCAGCTCGCCCACGCCCGAGGAATCGAGGTAGCTGACTTTGCTCAGGTTAAGAATGATGCGGCGGCTGCCGGCCTCCAGGACGGTGCGCACGGCCTCGCCGAGTTCCTGGTCCCCGTCCCCCAGCGTGATCTTGCCCTCGGGGTAGAGGATGGTGATGCCCTGGTGGTCGCGTTGGGTGATCTTCATATGCATTCCTCACGGTATTCCAGGAGTCTACCAAGGCGGGTGGCCAAACCCAACCCACGATTGCGGTGCGGGGCGATGCGGCATGAACCATGCAATGAGGGGGGGGTCCGGATGGCTTTCCGGACACCTTCACCTAGGTGTCCCCATGTTCGACCTGGTTTCCCAGAACCCCATGATCGCGCTCGCCGACAAGGGCATGTCCCTGGCCACCCAGCGCATCTCCCTCATCGCCTCGAATCTGGCCAACATCGATACGCCCGGCTACCGCACCAAGGACTTCGACTTCGCGGCGGCCTTCAAGACCGAGATGGAGAAGCTGGATAGGCAGTTCTCGCCCACCCCGGGCGCCCCATCCTCCTTCGACAAGGGGATCACGCCCCCGGCCATCATCCACCCGGTCGACATCACCTCGGAACGCAACGACGGCAACGACGTGCACCTGGACCGGGAGAACATGCTGCTCAACCAGACCCAGACCATCTTCACCATGAGTTCCAACCTGGCCCAGGGCGAGCTCAAGCTCGTGCTGGGCGCCATCCGGGATGCGGCCAAATAATGAGCACCTTCGACGCCATCAACAACATCGCCGCCTCCGGCATGGCCGCCCAGCGCCTCCGGGCCCAGCTGGTGGCCTCCAACATCGCCAACGCCGAGACCACGCGGACCCCCCAGGGGGGCCCCTTCCGCCGCAAGGACGCCGTGTTCTCGGTGGACACCCTGGACATGGGCCCCAACGGCGTGCCCGTGACCGGGGTCAAGGTGGCCGAGATCCGCGCCTCCCAGGACCCCTTCCTCACCAAGTACGACCCGGGCCATCCGGACGCCGACGCCTCGGGGATCGTGCAGTACCCCAACGTCAACCCCGTGGAGGAGATGGTCAACCTCACCGAGGCCAGCCGGGGCTTCGACGCCAACGCCTCGGTGGTGCGGGCGGTGCGGACCATGACGCTTTCGGCCCAGGATTTGCTCCGGGTTACCTGATGGGCGGATTTCGCCCGGTGACGGATTTCTGACTGGCCCCCCGGCCAGGAACACCCCATCCTGAAGCAGTTCCATCGCAAGGTTCGCCATGAACCCCATTCTCCCCAGCCAGCTCCCCTCCCTCGACGCCCTCGCCCAGGCCGCCCAGAAGCCTGCCGCCAGCGGCCAGGCCGGGTCGGAAGCCACGCCGTTCGCCGACATCCTGAAGCAGGCCCTGGCCGAAGTGAACGACTCCCACGCCAACGCCGAGCAAGAGGCACGGAACTTGATAAGTGGAAACTCCACTGACATGCACACGGCGATTCTGGCGGTCCAGAAGGCCGATGTCAGCTTCCAGATGATGATGGCCGTCCGTTCCAAGCTGGTGGACGCATACCGCGAAGTGATGCGAATGCAGATGTGACGCATAGCTTTCCGGCCATCGAAAGGACCCAATGGCCGACGAGAACAGCGTCACCAAGCAATTCACCCAGGCACTGGAGAACATGACGGCCACCCAGAAGGGGATGGTCGCCGCCATGACCTTGACGGTGCTCCTGGTCCTCATCGGCTTCGGCCTGTGGGCCGGGCAGGAGAACATGGGGGTGCTCTTCAGCAACCTGCCCCCCCTGGACGCCAACCGCATCGTCGAAGAGCTGAAGAAGCAGAATATTAAATACGAATTGAGCACGGACCAGCGCACGGTGTCCGTGCCCGAGAAGCGCGTGGGCGACCTGCGCCTGAAGTTCGCCGGGGACGGCCTGCCCCAGGGCGAGGGCATCGGCTTCGACAAGCTGGAGAACCCCGGCCTCACCACCACCGACTTCACCCAGAAGATCATGTACCGCCGGGCCCTGGAGGCCAACCTGGCCAAGACCATCATGGCGCTCCAGCAGGTGGCGGGCGCCACGGTGCACATCACCCCCCAGAACGACAGCCCCTTCGCCACGGAGAAGGAGGAGGCCAAGGCCTCCGTGCTCCTCAAGCTCAAGGGCGGCCGGGCCCTGCCCGACGAGAACACCCAGGCCATCGTGAACCTGGTGGCCGCCAGCGTGGAGGGCCTCAAGCCCGACCAGGTGGTGGTCATCGACCAGTTCAGCCGGATCCTCAGCCGCACCGGGCGCGACCCCGCGGTGGGGGCCTCGGACGTGCAGAAGAAGGCCCAGCGCGAGGAGGAGGACCACCTGGTGAGGATGGTCACCGAGCTGCTGGAGCCGGTGGTGGGCATCGGCAAGGTGCGGGCCACCGCGCGGGTGGACCTGGACTTCGACAAGGTGAAGGTCAATTCCGAGACCTTCGACCCCGCCGGCCAGGTGGAGCGGGACCTCAAGGTCCTGAAGGAGGAGGGCCAGAAGCGCGACGGCGTGGCCGGCGTGCCCGGCACCCCCTCCAACGTGCCCCCCATCAACCAGCCCGCTCCCGGCACGCCGGGCACCGACAGCCACAAGAAGGAGGAGACCACCACCCACTACGAGATCTCCAAGACCCTCAAGTCCGTGGAGCAGGCCCCCGGCAACGTGCGGCGCCTGTCCCTGGCCGTCATCGTGGACGACGGCAGCAAGTGGGAGAAGGACGCCAAGGGCAATCCCGTGGAGAAGGTCACGCCCCGCACCGCCGACGAGCTGAAGAAGATCCGGGAGCAGGTGGCCTCGGCCATCGGCTTCCAGCAGAAGCGCGGTGATGAATTGACAGTGGAAAACATGGCCTTCGCCCCCACCAGCAACCCCAAGGAGGAGCAGGAGGCCAGGCAGCAGAGGTGGATCAATCTCGGCTGGGAACTGGCGCCCAAGGTCCTGTGGATCATCCTTGGGTTGGTCGTCTTCTTCCTGATCATCCTGCCCATGCTCAAGCGCCTCTCCTCAGCCCTCAACCGTCCCGCCCCCCTCCGGGTGCGCGTGGGCGCCGAAGGCGGAGCGCCGGGCGAACCCGGGGCCCCCCGGAAGTTCACGCCGCTCAAATCCATGGCCGAGATGGAATCCGAGATCGAGGCCGAGCTCAACGCCGAGGGGGCCTCCTCGGCGCCCGAAGCCCAGCGCCGCTCCCTGATCAAGAAGCGCATCCAGGAGAGCACGCTCAGCGACGCCGAGACCGTGGCCTCCCTGGTGAGATCCTGGATGATCGAGGACGGGAGATAGCATGGCCAAGCTTTCCGGCGCGCAAAAAGCCGCGGTCCTCATGGTCGCCCTGGGCGACGAGACCGCCTCCAGCATCTTCAAGTTCCTGGAAGAAGACGAGATCCAGAACATCTCCAAGGAGATCGCCCTCACCAAGCACGTGCAGCCCGAAACGGCCGACGAGGTGCTGGAAGAGTTCCACACCATGACCCTGGCCAAGACCTACATCGCCCAGGGCGGCATCGAGTATGCCAAGAAGCTGCTCATCAAGTCCGTGGGCCCCGAGGCCGCGCGCAAGATCATCGACCGGCTCACCAAGGCCCTGGAATCCTCCGCGGGCTTCTCGAGCATCGAGCGGGCCAACCCCCAGCAGCTCTCGAAGTTCATCCAGAACGAGCACCCCCAGACCATCGCCCTGATCCTGGCCCACCTCAACGCCTCCCAGGCCGGGGACCTCATCGCCAGCCTCCCCGAGGCCCTGCGGGCCGACGTGGCCATGCGCATGGCCAACCTCCAGGAGATCAGCCCCGAGGTGGTGCGCCGCATCTCGCTCATCCTCGAACAGAAGCTGGAGGCCCTGGGATCGTTCGCCACCGAGGCCTACGGCGGGGTGCGCGCCGTGGCCGAGCTCTTCAACCGCATGGACCGCACCACGGGCCGCGTGGTGCTGGAGAAGATCGAGAACGAGAACCCGCAGCTGGCCGCGAGCATCCGCGACCTCATGTTCGTCTTCGACGACATCCTGCTCATCGACGACCTGGGCATCGCCGAGATCCTCAAGCGCGTGGACAAGAAGTCCCTCACCACGGCCCTCAAGGGCACCTCCGAGGAGCTGCGCAACCAGTTCTTCCGCAACATGTCCTCCCGGGCCGTGGAGCTCATGAAGGAGGAGATGGAGTTCATGGGCCCGGTCAAGCTCAAGGACGTGGAGAAGGCCCAGCACGAGATCGTGGAGATCGTGCGCCAGCTGGAGGAGGAAGGCGTCATCAGCATCGGCGGCGGCGGCGGGGACGACTATGTCAGCTGAACGGGTCATTCCCGCCCGGCACGTGGACCTGGACGCCATCGAGGCCTTCCCCTACTTCGCCGCGGACTTCTCCGGGCCCATGGAGGGCGGGGAGAGCCTGGACGACGAGCCCCTGTCCTCGGAGCTCACCACGCCCGAGGAGGACGCCCGGCGCCTGGCCTCGGTGGACCAGATCATCTACGAGAAGCTCCAGCAGGCCGAGCGGGACGCCCACGACGTGGCCCGCAAGGCCTACGAGGAGGGGTTCCAGGCCGGCGAGGCCGAGGGCCGCACCTTCGGCGAGAGCCAGTACAAGGCCCAGATCCAGCGCCTGGACGCCGCGCTGGGCGACCTTTCCGCCTCCCTCGACCTCAACGCCAAGGTCACCCAGGAGGAGCTCCTGGCCCTCACCCTGGCCATGGCCGAGTACCTGGCGGCCCGCGAAGTGCAGGAGGGCGCCTCGACCATCGCGCCCCTCCTGGCCCGGGTGCTGGAGTCCCACCCCTTCCCCGAGGGCGACGCCGATCTCCAGGGCCGCCCCGGCCTCACCGTGCTCATGAACCCCCGCGACCTGGACCTGCTGGGGCCTTCCGCCCGGAACCACCCCGGCGTGGGCGTGCGGGAGGACGATGCCCTCAGCCGCGGCAGCCTGCGGGTGGAAAGCGTCGCGGGCGTGCTGGACGCCACCCTCGAGCGCCGCCGGGTCCGTCTCCTGGAGCTCCTGCAGAGGACCCGGGAGCAGGAGGGCTGATGGACTTCGCCGCCCTGACCCGCGAGGTCAAGCTGCTGCCCCCCGGCGACGTGCTGGGACGGGTGAGCAAGGTCGTGGGCCTGGTGGTGGAGTCCCGGGGTCCCGAGGGCTCCGTGGGCGAGCAGATGATCATCCACATGCAGGACGGGCGCCAGGTCATCGCCGAGGTGGTGGGCTTCCAGGGCCAGCAGGTGCTCCTCATGCCCGTGGAGAACATCGAGGGCATCCGCCCCGGCCTCATGGTGGAGGCCAGGGGGCACCAGCCCGAGCTGCCCGTGTCCAACGCCCTGCTGGGCCGGGTCATCGACCCCCTGGGCCGGCCCCTGGACGGCGGCCCCCCGCTCGACGCCCAGGACCGGGTCCCCATCCACGGGCGCCCCCCCAATCCCATGCAGCGCCGCATGATCAAGGAGGTCCTGGCCACCGGCGTGCGCGCCATCGACGGGCTCCTCACCCTGGGCAAGGGCCAGCGCATCGGCATCTTCTCGGGCTCGGGGGTGGGCAAGTCCACCCTCATGGGCATGATCGCCCGGAACACCTCGGCCCAGGTGAACGTCATCGCCCTGGTGGGGGAGCGGGGCCGCGAGCTGAAGGAATTCATCGAGAACGATCTGGGCCCCGAGGGCCTGGCCCGCAGCGTGGTGGTGGTGGCCACCAGCGACCAGACCCCCCTCCTGCGCCTGCGCTGCGCCCTGGCGGGCATGGCCGTGTCCGAGTACTTCATGCGCCAGGGCAAGGACGTCCTCATGATGATGGACAGCGTCACCCGCTTCGCCATGGCCCAGCGGGAAGTGGGGCTGTCGGCGGGGGAGCCGCCCTCCTCCCGGGGCTACACGCCGTCGGTCTTCGCCCTGCTGCCCCGGCTCATGGAGCGGGCCGGCACCTTCGAGGGCCAGGGGTCCATCACCGGAATCTTCACGGTGCTCGTGGAAGGCGACGACATGAACGAGCCCATCTCGGACGCCGTGCGCGGCATCCTGGACGGCCACGTGATCCTCTCCCGCAAGCTGGCCTCCAAGAACCACTTCCCCGCCATCGACGTGCTCCCGAGCATCTCGCGCCTGTTCTCGGCCCTGGCCGTCCCGGAGCAGAAGCAGCTCTGCGCCAAGATGCGGGACCTCATGGCCACCTACGCCGACGCCGAGGACCTCATCCAGATCGGCGCCTACACCAAGGGCGCCAGCCCCAACATCGACCAGGCCATCCAGTTCCAGCCGGTCATCCAGGCCTTCCTGCGCCAGGCCGTGGCGGAGGGCTCCGACTACCGGTCCACCCTCCTGGCCATGGGCCAGATATTCGGTATCGACCTGGCCCCCTTCCTGAAGCCGGCGGTGTGACGTGCCGGCCCGGTTCCGGTTCCGCCTCGAGTCCCTCCTGCGGGTGCGCGTCGCCCTGGAGGAGGAGGCCAAGCGCCGCCTGGCGGTGGCCATCCTCGCCCGGGACCGGGCCGCGGCCCGGGTCGCCGAGCTCCGGGAGGCCCAGCGGGTGGCCCTGGAGAGCCGGCGCACCGGCCTGAACGAGGCCGTCGACCTGGACCGGTGGCGGGCCACGGAGCGCTTCCTCCTCGTGGTGGAACGGCGCATCGCGGAGGCCGAGGAGGCCGTGGCCCAGGCCGAGGCCCGGGTCGCCGAGGCCCGGCAGGCCCTGCTCAAGGCCCACCAGGACCAGCTGGTCCTCCAGCGCCTCAAGGAGCGCCGCCAGGAACAGCACGCCCTGGAGCTCCTCCACGAGGAAACCCGGGAAATGGATGAAATCGCCGTTCTCCGGTACCACTTTACGCATTCGCAGGCATCCAATCGGTGAGGCAGCCATGAACGTCAAGAACCTCGCATGGGTCGTCGCCCCCCTCGCACTGTCCGCCGGGGTCATCTGGCTCTCCGCCCAGGCCCCCCAGACCACCGAGGGCGTGAAGATGGGCGAACTGGCCGAGAAGGTCCAGGCCCGGGAGAAGGCCGTGAACCAGAAGGAGGCCGAGCTGCGCCAGATGGAGGAGCGCCTGACCACCCTCCAGGGCTCCCTGGAGAAGGACCGCGCCGACCTCCAGAACCGGGAGAAGGCCCTCCAGGAGGCCAACCTGAAGCTCACGGCCCTGAAGACCCGCCCGCCCATCGACATCCAGATCATCCGCACCTACGAGAACATGGACCCCGTCGCCGCGGCGCCGGCGGTGAAGGAGCTGGCCGGCCTGAACCAGGAGGTGTGCGTGAGCCTGCTGGGCGGAATGCAGGCCAAGAAGGCCGCCCACATCCTCGATCAGCTGGCTCCCAGGGACGCTAAACTTGCGGCGCTGCTGTCTGAAAAAGTAGGGTTGACACGCCCCAAGGAGTGATAAGGTACCTCTTAGTTTTTTTGGGAAGGAGTTTATGAACGGATAAAAACAATTAATTACCCTATGAACACTTTTAATAAATATTTTTTAGATCTTATCAAAGCCGTCGAGGAAACTTTTTCCCGTCCGGCCCCAGAACAATGGAGAAGTGGAGGACATCATGGCAGCCAACAACGATGAAAATATCCAAATGAACGCGCAGGAAGCCGCACCTGCCACCCGGGACCACATGGCCGAGATCGGCCGCAAGGGTGGCCAGTCCGTGAGCCAGAACCGCGCCCACATGGCGGAGATCGGCCGCAAGGGCGGCCAGTCCGTGAGCCAGAACCGGGCCCACATGGCCGAAATCGGCCGAAAGGGCGGCGAGGCCGTGAGCCAGGACCGGTCCCACATGTCCCAGATCGGCCGCAAGGGCGGCGAGGCCGTGAGCCAGGACCGGTCCCACATGGAGGAGATCGGCCGCAAGGGCGGCACCTCCGTGAGCCAGGACCGGAGCCACATGGCCCAGATCGGCCGCAAGGGCGGCGAGGCCGTGAGCCAGGACCGGTCCCACATGGAGGAGATCGGCCGCAAGGGCGGGGAAGCCTCCCGCACCCGGAAGCCCCAGGAATGAGCCGGGCCACCCGGCGAAATCCGCCGGGTGGTTCCGGCACGGCCTGTGCGATGGAAGGTCACCCGGTCCAGTCTCCCGGGTGGAGGTCCGATGCTTCAAGCCGTCACCAGCCACGGGGAGTCCGCCGCGGGAGTCCAGGGGAAGGAACCCGCCCAGGGTTCCGGCTCCCGGTTCTCGGGCATCATCAATAATCTGGTGTCCGACACCCGGGACGCAGCCCCCGCTCCCCGGCCGGAGCAGGCTCCCGAGGGCCCGGAATCCGCCCAGGCGGCCGTGAACAGGCGCCAGGACGCGGCTCCGCGGGCGCCCGTCAAGCGCCAGGATCCCGCCCCCAAGCCGGCCGCGGATCCCGCCCCGAAGCCGGCCGCCGCACCTGCGGCGGATGCCGCCCCGGCCAATCCCGCCGCCCCCGAGGGCGGACCGGACCCCAAAACGGCCGGAACCAGCCCGGCAGCCACCCTCGACCCCCAGGCAACGGATGCCGCCACGAAACCCGCCGATGCGCCCGTGGTCATCCCCGATCCGGGGGCGGCCATGGCGGCCCTCCTGGCGGCCATGGCCCAGCCCGCACCGGATCCGAAGGCCGCAGCGCCCCTGGCGCCGGTGCCGGCCGATTCGGCTCCCCTGGCGGTGGAGGCCCCGGCCGTCGGGGCAGCGTCCGGGTCCTCCCTGGCAGGGGCCAAGCCTGCCGGGCAAGCGGTTCCCGCCCCAGCCCCTTCGGTCCCTGTGGACCCTTCGGTCCCTGTGGCCCGTTCAGTCCCCGCGGCCCCTTCAGCCCCGGTGGCCCCTGCGAGCGCCGCGGGGACCGCAACCGCCGCTGCCCCCGCCGCGCCGGTGGCCCCCTCGTCCAGCACCCAGCCACCCGTATCCCCGGATGGGACGGGGGCCGGGGCGGGGGTTGCGCCCCCCCCGGTCCCCGTGGAGAATCCGCAGACCGCCCAGGACCCGGCGCCCAAGCCTGGAACCGAGCACCTCCAGGCGGATCCCGGCGTCGAACCCGCCCCTGCCCGGCCGGTTGCCGACCCCCAGGCCGCCGCCCCCGCGCTCTCCCTGCCCCAGGCCAAGGCGGCCCTCGACCTGGCGGTCCCCGGCGTAAAGCTCCAGGTGAAGGCGGCGGCCCCCGCCGAGGCGCCCGCCGCCGCCAAGCCCGCCCTCACCGAGCTGCTCCACCAGCCCAGGCCGGCGGTGGAGACGCCCGCCATCCTGGGCCAGGCCGCGCAGCAGGACCCCGCGGCCCCGGCGGTGGCCCCGACCCAGGTGGCCCAGCTGGCCCAGCCGGCGCCTGCCGCGCCGCGCGCGGCCGCGACCCCGGGGCCCGAGGCGGCCCTGGCGGCCCTCGCGCCCGGAGCCACGGCCGCGGTGCGGGTCGCGGCCACCACGGCCGCGGCGGAGACGCCCCTGCCGGCGGCCCATCCCAGCCTCGTGACCCAGGTGGACGGCAGCATCCGCTGGCTCCTGAAGAACCATGAGACCGGCGCCGAGCTCCAGCTCCACCCCGAGTCGCTGGGCACGGTGCAGATCAAGCTCCGCGTCGAGGGCACCGACGTCCACGCCCGCGTCTGGGCCTCGGACGCCTCGGCCCTGCCCGTCCTCCAGGAGCACCGCGCCTTCCTGGAAGCCTCCCTGCGCGAGCAGGGCCTCAACCTCGGCAGCTTCGATCTCCACCAGGGCCGGCAGGGCGGTGAGACGCCTTTGCCCACCGAGCCCTCCCAGGCCGCCGCCGCCTTCCGGGGCGGCCCGGAAATCGGGCAGGAAACGCCCATCCCCGCGGGCCCAGTCCCCCTGAACCCGCACCGGATCGAGATCGTCGCCTGACGGCACGACTCCTGCCTATAGCCTCCCGGAGGAATCCAGCATGCAATCCCCGACCGTCTCCACGACCAGCTCCACGACGGCCAACACCGCCGCCACGACCAAGGCCTCGAACACCCTGTCCAAGGATGCGTTCCTGAAGCTCCTGGTCGCCCAGCTCCAGCACCAGGACCCCACCAACACCCAGGACCCCAACCAGATGGTGGCCCAGATGGCCACGTTCTCCTCGCTGGAGGCCCAGCAGAACACCAACACCCTGCTGGCCAGCATCCAGACCCAGAACGCCGCGCTGTACCAGGCCCAGAGCGCCGACCTCATCGGCAAGAAGATCCAGATCACCTCGAGCAACGTCGCCCTCTCGGGCGGCGCCGCCGCGATCGGGGTGAGCATGGGCGCCGACGGCAACGCCACGCTGACCATCAAGGACGCCAACGGCAAGATCGTCAGGACCCTGGGCCCCGGCGCCCTGGGCGCGGGCGACAGCACCCTGAACTGGAACGGCAAGGACGACAACGGCGTCCAGCTGCCCGACGGGAACTACACGGTCGCCGTCTCCGCCAAGACCGCCAACGGGGCCCCCGTCACCGCCTCCACCACCACCAGCGCCGTGGTCTCCGCGGTCTCCTTCGTGAACAACGAAGTGAAGGTCACCGCCGGCGGCAGCCAGTATTCCCTGTCCAACATCACCCGGATTTCCAGCTAGGAGCGAACCATGGGCCTCTACTCTTCCTTCTACGCCAGCCTCTCCGGGCTCTCCACCAACGCCTCCGCCTTGAGCGTGATCGGAAACAACCTGGCCAACCTCAACACGGCCGGGTTCAAGGGGTCCAGCTCCCAGTTCCAGGACCTCTTCAACGCCGCCATCGCCAACCAGGGCACCCAGGGCAACGGCAACCCGATGCAGGTGGGCCTCGGCGCCTCGCTGGGCTCGGTGGCCCAGGACTTCGCCCAGGGCTCCTTCCAGCAGACCGGCAGCGTCACCGACATGGCCATGCAGGGCAACGGCTTCTTCACCCTGCAGAACAAGACCGGCAGCGCGGTCTACACCCGCAACGGCAACTTCACCATCGACAAGACCGGATACCTGGTCGATTCCCAGGGCGACAAGGTCATGGGCTGGAACGCCAACGCCGGCGTGGTGAACCCGGGCGGCCTGCCCGCGCCCATCCTGCTGAACATGGCCGGCACGTCGGGCGGCGTGCCCACCTCCAACCTGGAGATCATCGCCAACCTGGATTCCACGGCGGCGGTGGGCTCCACGCCCTTCACCTCCACCGTGCAGGTCTACGACAGCCTGGGCGCCACCCACAGCGTGACCTTCACGTTCACGCCCACCGCCACGGTCGGCCAGTGGAACGTGGCCGCCACGGCCACCGACGGCGGCACCGTCGCCGGCATGCCCACTTCCGTCCAGTTCAACAGCAGCGGCGTCCTCACCAGCTACACGCTGGGCGGCGTCGTCATCACGCCCACGGCGGCCGCCCCCAACAACCCGGTGCTGACCATCAGCGGCTGGACCAACGGCGCCGCGGCCAACACCACCAACTGGCTCCTCACCACGCCCACCAGTTCCGGCGGCCTCACCAAGTTCCTCACCAGCTACGCGGCGGCGTCGACCACCTCCGGCAGCAGCCAGGACGGCTTCGGGGCCGGCACCGTGAGCAGCCTGACCGTGGACCAGGACGGCATGATCATCGGCAACTACACCAACGGCCAGACCATCGCCATGGGCCAGGTGGCCATCAGCACCTTCCTCAACGAGAACGGCCTCTCCAAGCAGGGCGGCAACAATTACATCGCCACGGTGGCCAGCGGCTCGGCCGCGGTGGGCGCGGCGAACCAGGGCGGCCGGGGCGGCGTGCTGGGTTCCAACCTCGAACTGTCCAACGTGGACGTGGCCACCGAGCTCACCCGGATGATCATCAACCAGAACGGATATCAGGCGAACAGCCGGGTCGTCACCACCGCCAACAACCTGCTCCAGGAAGTCCTCAACCTCGTGCGCTGATTTTTTACCTCTGACAACATGGGGCTTCCGGCGTTAATCTGCTATCCGGGAGCCCCATGATCGATTCCTATATTCCGACGCCTGCGAACCCCGGACGCATCCTCATCGTCGACGACCTCATCGGGAACCTCAAGGTCCACGAACGGGAGCTGCGCAACCTCCCCTTCAACCTGACCCTGGTGCAGAGCGGGGACGAGGCCCTGGAGGTCTGCTCCCGGCTGGTGTTCGAGGGCATCCTCATGGACGTCAGCCTGCCCGGCATGGACGGCATCGAGGCCTGCCGGCAGATCCGCAGGTCCCAGCTCAACGCCACCACCCCGCTCATCTTCATCAGCGCGGTGCGCATCGGGGAGGACTGGGTGAAGGAGGGCATCGATTCCGGGGGCATCGACTACCTGGTCAAGCCCTACGTGTTCAGCGAACTCCTGGTGAAGCTGCGCATGATGGTGCGCCTTTCCCGCCAGCGGGACGCGGCCCTGGCCGGGGAGCGCAACCGGGCCCTCCTGGAGGTCGCCGGCGGCACGGCCCACGAGCTGGCCCAGCCCCTGGCTTCCGCCCAGATCCTGCTGGACCGCTTCATCAAGTCCAGCACGCCCCCCACCCCCTCCGAGCTCCGGGACCTGAGGGACTGCCTCGAAAGCACCAACAAGGTGCTGAACCAGATCCAGAACCTGCACACGTACATCACAAAGCCTTACGCATCGGGGCGGATCCTGGATCTGGCCCTCAGCAGCCGGCAACCGTTCCAGTCCCCCATTACCGACCCGGCGGATCAGGATTAGACTGGGGAGATCCAGCGCGGAGCTGGCCGAGGTCCACCTATGTCCGAACTTGCTTCCCGATCCCTCGCGCCCCGGCGCAAGACCCGCCAGATCCTGGTGGGTGGCGTGCCCGTGGGAGGGGATGCCCCGATCACCGTGCAGAGCATGACCAAGACCGACACCCGGGACGTGGAGGCCACCGTCAAGCAGATCTACGCGTACGCGGCCGCCGGCTGCGAGATCGTGCGGGTCTCGGTGCCCACCAAGAAGGCCGGGGAGGTGTTCCACGAGATCACCGCCCGCAGTCCCATCCCCGTGGTGGCCGACATCCACTTCGACTACCGCCTGGCCCTGGTGGCCGCCGACGGCGGCGCCGCCTGCCTGCGCATCAACCCGGGCAACATCGGGGGGCAGGACCGGGTGCGGGCCGTGGTGGAGAAGGCCGGCGGCCTGGGCATCCCCATCCGCATCGGCGTCAACGCCGGCAGCCTCGAGAAGGACCTGGTGGAGAAGTTCGGCGGCACGGCCACCCCCGAGGCCATGGTGGAGAGCGCCCTGCGGCACCTGGAGATGCTGGAGAAGGAACAGTTCTTCAACACCAAGATCAGCCTCAAGGCCTCGGACGTGGTGCGCACCGTGCAGGCCTACCGGCTGCTGGCCAAGCAGGTGGACTACCCCTTCCACCTGGGCATCACCGAGGCCGGCACCCCCTGGGGCGCCACCATCCGCAGCAGCGCCGGCCTGGGCATCCTCCTGGCCGAGGGCCTGGGCGACACCATCCGGGTCTCGCTCACCGGCGACGGCGAGGAGGAGTGCAAGATCGGCCACGAGCTGCTCCGGGCCCTGGAGCTGCGCACGGGGGGCTTCCACATGGTCAGCTGCCCTTCCTGCGGCCGGGTGCAGATCGACCTGAACACCGTCGCCCACCAGATCGAGGAGGGCCTGCGGGAGATCAACCACGAGGACGTCACGTACGCCGTCATGGGCTGCGTGGTCAACGGTCCCGGCGAGGCCCGGGACGCGGACCTGGGCGTGGCCGGCGGCGCCGGCGAGGGCCTCATCTACCGCAAGGGCATCCTCATCCGCAAGGTCAAGGAGGCCGACCTGGTCCCCGCCTTTCTGGAGGAGGCGCGCCGGTTCAAGGCAGAGAAGGACGCGTGACGGGAGTCCGGCGGGTGATCGACGCGCTGTTTGCCCATCCCCTGCTGGCCTGCGGGATCTACCTGATCCTGGAGGCCTTCCTGCCCGTGCCCTTCCAGCCCACGGCCTGGGTGGCCCGGGGGGCCATCCGGGCCTACCAGGCCACCCTGGGCCCCGCCCTGCCCTCCCAGTGCAAGTTCACCCCCACCTGCAGCCACTACGGCCTGGGCTGCGTGCGGAAGTACGGGACCCTCCGGGGAGGGGCCCTCACCACCTGGCGGATCCTCCGATGCAACCCCTTCGGCCACGGCGGCCACGACCCGGTGCCGTGATAAGGTACTAGCTCGCGTCAATCCAGGACTCCCGCATGCCCATCGACACCTCCAGCCCCATCGAACAGCTGGCCGCCTCCAGCCAGGCCGTGACCCGCCACCTCTGCCGCCTCGGCATCGACGTGCACGGCCAGGGGGGCCTGACCCTCGCCGAGGCCTGCAAGGTCCAGGGCCTGGCGCCGGACAAGGTCGCCCAGGAGCTGGACGCCCTCAAGCCCCAGGCGCCGCGCGACTGGATGATGGCGACCATCCCCGAACTGGTCCACCACATCGTGCACCATCACCACGCCTTCACCCGGGAGGAGCTGGTGCGCATCCAGAAGCTCCTGGACGCGGGCCTGGCCATCCCCGGCCCCGCCCAGGCCGTCCTCATCCGCATCAAGGTCCACTTCGCCAGCCTCGCCAGGGACCTGGTGGCCCACTTCCAGATGGAGGAGCGCAACCTCTTCCCGGCCATCTGCGCCGCCGAAAACGGAGGCGTGACGCCCATCTCGCTCAGCACCCCCTCGGAACAGGCCCGCACCATCTCCGCCGAGCACCAGGCCGCCGAGGAGCTCCTCCACAACATCCGGCTCATCACCTCCGACTACGAGATCACCCCGGACTCCCCGGCGCACCTGAGAGCCATCTACCTGGGCCTGCGGAATCTGGAGGACGACCTGCACCTCCACCTCTTCCTCGAGAACCACATCCTCTTCCCCAGGGCCCTCCCGGCCTGATCATGGAGCCCATCGTGGGAGGTTGGAAGAGCACCTGGCCGTGGAGGGCGACGGTCACCGCCTGGGGGCTGGTGAGCCTTCCGCTCACGGCCGTCACCATCATCCTGGGGGCGCCCTTCCTGGGGCCCAAGCGGAGCTTCTGGACCTTCGGGCCGCTGTGGAGCCGGTCCATCTTCCGGTTCTTCGGCATGCACAACGAGCTCATCGGGTGGGAGGACCTGCCCGAGGACATCCGGGAGCGCCGCCAGCCGGTGATCTTCATGGCCAACCACGAAAGCCTCCTGGACCCGCCCGTGCTCATGGGCACCCTGCCCATCCCGGCCGTGTACCTGGCCAAGAAGGAGCTGAAGTGGATGGTCCCGGTGGGCTGGGCCGCCATGATGGCCGGCACCATCTTCATCGACCGCAGCAACCGCGAGAAGGCCGTGGCCAGCATCGCCGAGGCCGCCCGCCAGATACGGGGCGGCAAGAGCGTCGTCCTCTTCCCCGAGGGCACCCGCACCCGCACCGGGGAGCTGCTCCCCTTCAAGAAGGGCGGCTTCGCCCTGGCCGTGGACGCCGACACCCCCATCCTCCCCCTGGGCATCGGCGGCGCCTACCACATGCTGCCCCCCGGCAAGCTCCTGGTGCGGCCGTGGAAGTACGTCATCACCGTGGGCCAGCCCATCCACCCCAGGGACTTCGAGACGAAGGAGGACCTCATGGCCGAGGTGCGGGCCCGCATCGTGGACCTGAGGGAACGGGCCAAGGTCCCCGCGGCATCGCCTGCTCCCGCCAGGGAAGGGTGAGACGGGGCGGCGGATACGGCCGTACGGCCCGGGTCAGAACCTCGTGAAGTCCTGCTCGGCGTGGGCCTCCTTGGAGCCCATCCGCGCCGGCGCGCCGCCCTTCCTGGGCGGGGGCCGCACCCCGCGGCGCCCCCGCGAGGGACGGGCCTCTTCGCCCAGGCTGAAGAAGTCCATGGCGGCCTGGAGCTCCAGGGCCTGGGCGTTGACCTCCTCCGAGGTGGAGGCCAGTTCCTCGGAGGCTGCGGCGTTCTGGGCCACGGCCTGGCTGATCTGGCCGATGGCGGCGTTGATCTGGCCCACGCCGGAGTTCTGTTCGCTGGATGCCGCGGCGATCTCCTGCACCAGGTCGGCGGTCTTCTGGATGGAGGGCACGATGGTCTCCAGGAGGTTCCCGGCCTTCCCGGCCAGCTCCACGCTGCCCGAGGCCAGGGCGCTGATCTCCTCGGCCGCGATCTGGCTGCGCTCGGCCAGCTTGCGCACCTCGGCGGCCACCACGGCGAAGCCTTTGCCGTGCTCCCCGGCCCGCCCCGCCTCGATGGCGGCGTTCAGGGCCAGCAGGTTGGTCTGGTAGGCGATGTCGTCGATGATGGCGATCTTCCGGGCGATCTGCTTCATGGCGTCCACGGTCTCCCGCACGGCCGCGCCGCCCTCCACGGTCTCGCGGGCGGTCTTGATGGCGAGGTCCCCGGTGACCTTGGCGTTCTCGTTGTTCTGGGCGATGGAGGCGCTCATCTCCTCCATGGACGCGCTGGTCTCCTCCACGCTGGCGGCCTGTTCCGAGGCGCCCTGGCTCAGGGCCTGGGCCGTGGAGCTGAGCTGTTCGGACGCCTCCACGAGGCTGCTGCAGGCTTCCAGCACGCCGCCGATGGTCTCGGACAGCTTCTCGACGGTGGCGTTGGAGGCATCCTTGAGGCGCAGGAACTCCCCCTCGTAGGCCACCGTGATCCGCTCCGACAGGTCGCCCTTGGCCGCGGCCTCCATGACCCGCCGCACGTCGCTGAGCCCCTTCTGGCAGGTCTCGGAGAGCGTGTTGAGGGACGTGCCCAGGGCCAGGATGTAGCCCCGGCTCCCCTCCACGGCGATGCGCTGGTGGAAGTCGCCCCGGCCCGCGGCCTCCACGACCTTCTGGGTCTCGGCCAGGACCCGCGAGAGGGTGGCGACCATGGTCCTCATGGCGGCCATCATGCTGGTGGCGTCGCCCTCGGCGACCGGGACCTCCATGGTGATGTCGCCCTGGGCCACGCGCTGGGCGATGGAGGCGGCAAGGGCGGGTTCGCCCCCCACCTGGCCCTTGATGATCCGGGTCACCAGGCCCCCCAGCAGGATGGAGAGCACGAAGCAGGCGGCGACGAGCGTCCCGGCCTGCCAGCGGACCTTTTCGTACACGGCCTGGCCGGCCTTGTTGGCGGCCTCGGCGTTCAGCCGGTTGATCTCCACCACCTCGGCCAGGAGCTTCTCCACGGCGCCGTACGTGGGGCGCACGTCCCCGACCAGCCACTTCTCCGCCTCGGCGCGCTTGCCGGCCTCGGCCAGGACGACGAGCTTGCGGGTGGATGTGACGTAGGGCTCCCACAACTGGTCGTAGAGCTTCCACTGGGCCACCTCGGCCTCGCCCATCATGGTCTTCCGCTCCCGGGCGACCCAGTCGGCGACGGAGGCGCGGTACTTGCCCATGTGATCGATCTGGGCCGTGCGGTAGGCGGTGTCCTGGGCCAGGACGATGTTGCCCAGGGCCCTCTGGCAGTTGGCCAGGGCCAAGGTGGCGTTGCTGGTGTTGATCACCGCCAGGGTGCAGTTGGAGTAGGCGTCCTCCATCATCCGGTGGAGGTCGAAGGACGCGCGGATGCCGAAGATCCCCACGACGACGGTGATGAGGGCCACGGCCACGAAGGCCGTGATGAGCTGGGTGGCCAGCCGGAGGGACTTGAACCACGTCATGGGGCCTCCAGGCGCAAAGGGTTCCGATGGCACAATACCTCAGGAACTATAGCCATGGATTCCAGCGGCGCCAGGAGGCGCCTGGAATAATTTAATGCTGACCCGGAGCTCCGGAAGGCCCGGGCTCAGAGGCCCAGCTTGGCGAACGCGGCCTCCACCGGTTCGGCGTCGGGATCCCAGACCGGCACGTCCGGCCACTGGTTGCGGAAGTAGGTCCCCTGCCGCTTGGCGTAGGCGCGGGTGTCCAGGATGATGCGGGCGCCCGCGCCCCGGGGCTCGTCCATCCAGACGTCGTAGCCCAGGGGGCGCAGGCGGCGCAGCGCGGCCTCCGCCGGGGTGCCCTGGAGGGCGGCCACCTCCTTCTGCCAGCCGGCGCGGATCATCTGGCGAACCCGGGCGGCCACCCGTTCCCGCTGGCGCTCCCGGGAAGGCAGCACGAGGATGGCCAGCCAGCCCTCGGGCACGCCCCGGTCCACGCCGTCCAGGAAGAGCGAGGCGCGGCTCCCGGTGGCCAGGTGGAGGCCCAGGGCCCGCTGCACCCGGGAGCGGTCGTTGGGATGGAGCTGGGCGGCGCGCGCGGGGTCCACCGCGGCCAGGTAGCGGTGCAGGGCCGGGGAGCCCAGCAGGTCCACCCACCGGCGCAGCTTGGCGGTGATCGCCTCGGGCACGTCGGGCAGCTGCGTGAGCTGGTCCCAGACGCCCCGGAGGTAGAGGCCGGACCCGGTGACGAGCACCGGGTTGGCGCAGGCGCCGATCCAGCCCCGGGCCAGCTCCCCGAAGGAGGCCGGATTCACGGCGGTCTCCAGGGGCAGGACGCCGTAGCCGTGGTGGGGGATGCCCTCCCGCTCGGCCTCGCTGGGCTGGCCCGTGCCCACGGGCAGGTCCCGGTAGGCCTGGAAGGGGTCGCCGTTGACCACCTCGCCGCCGATGCGCCGGGCCAGGGCGAGGGCCAGGGCCGACTTGCCCGAGGCCGTGGGGCCGAGCACCGCGATCCTAGTCATGGCTCACCGCCAGCAGCGCGATGACGCGGGCCGCCTCGTCCCGGGCGAGCCGCGCGGCCTCCAGGGTGTGGTCCAGCGCGGAGGCGGGGTCCTGGCGCAGGGTGAGGAGGGCGCCGCACTGGGCCCTGAGCCGCTCGACGTTGCCGCCGGGGTCCGGGAGGCGGCGCGCGGCGCCGGCCTCGAGGATCTTCAGGAAGCGCTGGATGGCCGAGCACGCGGCGGTGGTGGCGGCGGGGGCGCTGCGGCTGTCGCCCTTGAGGGCCAGGGCCGCTGCCAGAAGGCGCAGGCCGTCCTCGAACTGGGATGGGAGGGGCCCGCCCGGCCCGGCCGGGCCGGTCATCCGCAGCGGCTCGCGGCGCCCAGGGGGAGCACGGGGTAGTCCCCCGTGAAGCACGCGTAGCAGAAGTGGCCCCCGTCGAGGTCCTGGACGGTGGACTGGAGGTCCTCCAGGGTCAGGTAGCCGATGGTGTCCGCGCCGATGAAGGTCCGGATCTCCTCCAGGTTCCGGGTGGCCGCGAGCAGGTGCTCCCGGTCCGGCGTGTCGATGCCGTAGAAGCAGGGGTGGGTGGTGGGCGGGCTGGAGATGCGCATGTGCACCTCCGCGGCCCCCGCGGCGCGCACCATGGAGACGATCTTGCGGCTGGTGGTGCCCCGCACCACGCTGTCGTCCACCAGCACCACGCGCTTGCCCCGGAGGAGTTCGCGCACGGGGTTGAGCTTCACCTTCACCCCGAAGGAGCGGATGCTCTGCTTGGGCTCGATGAAGGTGCGTCCCACGTAGTGGTTGCGGATGAGGCCGAAGTCGAAGGGGATCCCGGATTCCTCGGAGTAGCCCAGGGCCGCCGAGACGCCCGAGTCGGGCACGGGCACCACCAGGTCGGCCGCGACGCCGTGGCGCCTGGCCAGGAGGCGCCCCATCTCCCGGCGGGTGGCCATGACGGAGAGGCCGTACACGAAGGAGTCGGGCCGGGCGAAGTACACGTGCTCGAACACGCAGGGCCGGGCCTGGATCCGCTCCCTGGGGAACACCGACGTGAGCCCTTCCCGGTCCAGCACCACCAGCTCGCCGGCCTCCACCTCGCGCACGTACTCGGCCCCCAGCAGGTCGAAGGCGCAGGTCTCGCTGGAAAAGGCCGTGGCCTCCCCCAGGCGCCCGATGGACAGGGGCCGGAAGCCCCGGGGGTCCCGGGCCGCCATGAACTTGTCCTTGGTGATGATCAGCACCGAGAACGCCCCCTCCACCTGCCGGAGCGCCTCCACCACCGCGTCCACGACGCTGGCGGCCCGGGCCCGGTTGATGAGGGCGAGGATCACTTCGGAATCCGAGGGGCTGGAGAAGACCTGGCCCTCCTGGATGAGGCGGTTCCGCAGCTCCTCGGTGTTGGTCAGGTTGCCGTTGTGGCACAGGGCGATCTGCCCGAACCGGCCCTCCACCAGGAAGGGGTGGGCCGCCGAGGCCACGTTGCCGCCCGTGGTGGAATACCGGGTGTGCCCGATGGCGCCGTCCCCGGGGAGGCGGTCCAGGGTGGCCTCCGTGAAGACGTCGGCCACGTAGCCCTGGCCCTTGTGCAGGTGGAGCCGGCCCTGGTCGCGCGAGCAGATGCCCGCGGCCTCCTGGCCCCGGTGCTGCAGGGCATAGAGCCCCAGGTAGGTCTGGCGCGAGGCTTCCAGCTCAGGCCAGATCCCGAATACGCCGCACTCGTCCTTGAAAGCCATGATCCCCCCGGTCCATCAGGATAACCGACCCCGGAGGGGTCACTGTATCTGCTCTGTAACCATTACTTGCTGATCGTCGTCCAGCAGGGCGCCCCACTTGCGCAGGGTGCGCAGGAGCACCGTCCCGTCCTCGGCCGGGGCCGGGGCGGGTCCCAGGCTGACCCCTTCCAGGTGGAGTTCGATGGAGGCCAGGTCCCCTTCCGGAAGGCTGGCGCTCAGGTAGGAGAGGGCCAGGAGGTTCGGGGAGACCTCGGCCAGGTACACGAACGCCCCCACGGAGGAGGGCGTCAGGGCCTGCCAGAGCCGGCAGAACCGTTTGCCGAAACGCATCCCCCCCTCCCTGGGCACCACGCCCGACGTGGGGCCTTCAAGGTACAGGAGGCTCTCCACCCGGGTCAGCACCGACGCGGGGGGCAGCCCCCCCTTGCCCGGGAAGGCCCGGATCCTCCAGCCCACGAACCGGGGGCGCTTGACCCTGTTGTGCGTGGCCACGGGCGCCGTGGTGACCACCTGCAGGCGGCTCTCGAGGGGGGCGCCCCCGTCCCGCATGCGCACCACGACCTTGTAGTCCAGGACGGTCCCCCCGGATCCGGCCGCATCGACAGAAAGGGCCATGAGGGCCGACGCCAGGATCACTGAGAAATACCGCATGAATTCAGGGTAGCCTCCGGATCCCCGCCCAGCCACGCCTTTTTGCCCCAGAATGGAGGCATGCCACTCTGCTTCGACCTCGACGGCACACTCGGACAGTTCGGCGGCGGCTACGTGCTGCTCAGGAAGGCCCTGGGCGACCTCTGGGGCGCCGAACCCACCGTGGAGCAGCTGCGCCGCTGCACCGGCTCCACCGACTGGGAGATCATGGGCGAGCTCCACGCCATGCGCTTCGGAGTCCCCATGTCCGAGGCCCACTACGCCGCCTACGAGGCCGCGTGCCTCGCCCGGTTCGAGGACGCCTTCCACCCCCAGGGCCACGCCCCCACCGCCTTCCGGGGGCTCATCGACGGCATGGCCCGCCTGGTGGACGCCGGCCGCGCCGTCTGGCTGGTTTCCGGGAATGTCCCGAGGGTCCTCGCCTTCAAGGCCGGCCTCCTGGGCGTGGATCCGCGCATCCCCCGGCTGGGGAGCCTGCCCCGGCTGGACCGCGCCGGCCTCATCCGCATGGCCATGGCCGGCTGCAAGGGCCCGCACCTCTACGTGGGCGACCGTCCCCATGACCGCCATGCCGCCGAACTGGCGGGCATCCCGTTCCTGGGGGTCGGGGACCTGGTGCCGGGCGATCATCCGATCCTGCCGCCGGAAGCCGAGGCGGAGCACCTGGTGAGCGCGGTGGGGAAGCTGCTGGGCACCGGGAAGGGGAACTGACGCGCCTGGCCTCCTGCCCGTGTGGCCCGAGGTTTGGGTGCGTCCGCCCCAGAGCACCTGCCGGGTCTCGGCATCCGCGGAAGGAAGGCCGTCCTGACCCCCTTCATTCAGACAACTTGAAACGAAAAGCCCATCTCAAGGCGCCGAGGGGCCGAGGTTCGCCGGGAAAAGATCTTTTTTTATTCTTCGGCGATCCTCGGCTGCCTCGGCGACTCGGCGATAGGCTCTTCGTTGGGGTTCTCCGGATTCATCGGGAAACAGGTCGGCACCCGTGAACTCGTGGCATCTTGGGTTTGTCGAGAACAAGTAATCCGTGCAGAACCCAAAATGGAAACCGCGGACAAATCCGTCTCAGTGGATCTCAGGCTGAGGTCCGTGCTTAATCCCGGCGGAACCCGGACGGAAGTCGCCGCCGCCCTGGCCTGGAAAGCGGCCCGGCCCATCCTGAGGTCCAGAGCCCTCCATGGAGGCCCCATGCGTCCCCTCCGCGAATCCGAAGCCCTCTCGATCACCGGCGGCTCCCCCGGCCCCATCCGGGAATTCCCCCATCTGGACCCCTTCCCTCCCCGCCCCTGCCCGCCACCGGTGCTCCGTCCCTGGCCGGTTCCACGGCCGCCTTTCCCGCCGCCCTTCCAGCCGCCCCGGAGCCCAATCCGGTGAATATCCGAGTAATGCTGCATCCGGTGGACATCCTGGAATATGGTCCAGAACCAGACATCCCATCTTTTCCAGTTTCCTCGATGACCCGTCCCCTCACTCCACCTCGGGCAGGGGCTCCCGGCCTTCGGCCAGGTCCAGCTTCCCCTGGTGGGAGAGGCGCTTGACGGCCCGCTCCATGCGGGTGGCCTGGCTGCGGGTGCCGACGGGGGCCTGGAAGAGGAGCTTCTGGCCCGCGCGGCCCCGGGTGAACTTGGCGCCCTTGCCGGCGGCGTGGGCCGCGCACCGGGCCTCCACGTCGGTGGTGATGCCGGTGTAGATGGACCGGCCGCACTGGAGGAGGTAGAGGTGCCAGGTGGTCATGCGGGGCGGGCCAGGCCCTTGTGCACCAGGGCCACCAGGGCGTCCATCACGGCCTGGGCGGGGATGCCGGCGGAGGCGGCCGCGGCCAGGAGGTCCGCCACGGCGGCGCCGGGGTCCAGGCGCTCCAGCAGGTCCCGCTCCAGGGGCGCCAGGATGTGCTCCACGGGCATGGCCTGGGCGGCGAGGCGGGCCTGGGTGGTGGGGGGCACCCGCATGCCCAGGGCCCGGGCCTCCAGGAGGGCCACGGGACCCGCCAGGACGACGCGCCCCCGCTGCAGGCGGTCCCGGAGGGACGGGTCCCGGGCGAGGCGCTCGGCCGAGAACAGGGCCTCCACCTCCGCGCCGGCGTCGCGCGAGGGGGCCACGGCCTCGTCCACGCGGGTCCACGGATCGTCGCTCCACTGGAAGGCCAGCAGCACGGAGACCACCCGGTCGTACCCCTGGGCCTGCAGGTTCGCGTGCCAGCGGCCCACGGAGGCGAGGAAGGCGGCGTTGTCGTCGCCCACGGCGTGGCCGATCGCGTACACCTGGGCGGGGTGGACGCGCAGGCGGAGGATGTGGACGTCCATGGGGGCGCCGCCGAGCCAGAGGCGCAGCCTGTCCTCCAGGGGCTCACCCTCCCGCTCTCCGAGCTCCGTCACGATCTGGGCCAGGCCGCCCGGGGCCAGGTGGCGGGGCAGACCTTCGACGATGCGCCGCTGGACGTCCTCGCCGCTGGGCCCGCCGTCCCGGTAGTCCACCTCCTGGGCGGGGGCGGGCACGAAGGGGGGGTTGGCGGTGATCAGCCCGAAGCGCCGGTCCCCCACCGGGGCGTACAGGTCGCCCTGGAGGGCCTCCAGGTTGGCCAGGCGCAGGGCCCGGGCGTTGAAGGCGGTGCAGGCCACGGCTCGGGCGTTGATGTCCACCGCGGTGGCGGTCCCGGCGTGGGAGGCCGCCAGGAGGGCGTGGATGCCCGACCCGCAGCAGAGGTCCAGGGACGCCGCCACGGGCCGGCGCACCGTGGCGCGCGCCAGCCAGCGGCTGTCGGTGCCCACGTACATGACCTGGTCGCGGGGGACGGCGCCGCCGTCGACCCACGCGTGGTCCGAGACGACGAGGCGGGACCCCACGGGGTACACGGAGGCCCGGGCCCGCACCTGGGCTCCGGCGCGCGCCAGGAGCCCCGCGCGCACCAGGGCGCCCTGCGCCTCCGGGTCGAAGAGCCGGCCCAGTTCCCGGGCCTCCAGGGCGCCCTGGAGGACGAAGAGGTCGATAGCCGAGGCCAGGGGATCCCGCTCCGCCAGGCGCGCCTGCCGATAGATGGGCGCCGCCTTCCACTGGAGGTCGTTCAGGTCCTCCAGGCCGAGCCGCTCCGCCACGGCGGCCTCGGTGAACCCGATGGCGCCCAGCCGCGCCAGGGCGCCCGAGCAGTCCGCGGATTCAGGGTCGAAGGTGAAGGTCATGGGAAGACGCTACCCTGCCTTTCATTTTTCAGCCAGGGCCCCCTTGATGGCCTCCTCCGTGATGGCTTCGCTGAAGCCCGTCCAGCGCTGGCGGATCCGCCCCTGGCGGTCGATGACGAAGTTGGCCGGGAAGATCGACACCGTGCCCAGGGGCCGCACCGCCTTGGCGTTGGGGGCCACGGCGGGGGCGATCTCCAGGGCCCACTGGATGGCGAAGTGGACGTCCTTGACCCGCTCCACGGCGGGGATGTAGAGGATGAAGGACTCGAAATCGGGACTGCGGCGCCCGTCCAGCGCGCGCAGGCAGGGCACGGCCTCGTGCACCGTGGGGTGGTGGCCGTCCACCACGTGGAGGTACACGACCTTGCCCCGGAAGTCGCCCAGCCGGTAGGAGCCGGACCGCTCGTGGATGACGTCGGCCACGTCGAAGGTGACGCTGCGCGCGTCGGGCCGGAGCCAGCCCGGCAGCACCCGGCCCACGCCGCTGCTCCTGGGCGGGTGGATCTTGCCGAAGAGGCCCCACACCACGCGGCCGGGATCCGGCCTCCAGGCGCCCATGCCGAAGAAGTAGATGTCCAGGGCGAGGTAGCCGAGGAGGGCCAGGGCGATGCCCAGCACGGCCACCGCGCCGCGGTGCCCCACGCCTTCCCGGCGCAGCTCCCGGGCGCCTTCCGCCAGGGACCGGGCGCGCCGCCGGCCCCGGTCCGGGGCGTAGGTGGCCTTGAGCAGGGCCTGGCGGCCGAAAGCCTCGAAGGACGCGTCCTCCACCGGCTCCCCGTCCTGGAGCTTGCGGAGCCGCGCCGCGGCCTCCGGGTGGCCCAGGTCCGCGGCCATCCGGTAGTGCTCGAGGGCCTTCCAGTGGTTCCGGGGCCGGCCGAAGCCGGTCCTGTGGGCCTCGGCCACCTGGTAGGCGGCGTCCGGGTCGCCCCGGTCCGCGAGGACCGCGAAGCGGTCCAGGGCCTCCACGGCCGCCTCCGGGGCCTCTCCGCCTCCCGTGAGGCGCTCGACGTGGGCCCGTTCCAGGAGGCGCAGGGCGTTCTCCCGCACCAGGGGCTCGTAGCCGCGGCGTTCCGCGTGCCGGTAGAGGGGATCCAGGAACCGGTGCAGGAGCCAGTGGCGGGAGCAGAGCCGGGTCATCCGGCCCGTGAGGCGGAAGGTGTCCAAATCAGGCCCCGGCGCGGGCCGCGGCCAGGGCCCGGCTCACCACCGCCAGGGCCTCCTTGATGCTGCAGGGCTTGGACAGGAAGCCCGCGAGGCCTCGGCCGGCGAGGGCGGTCGTGGCCTCCTCCTGGCTGTAGCCGCTCATGAGCACGACGGGCACTTCCGGGGCCAGCTTGTGGATCTCCTCGAACACCTCGTCGCCGCCCATGCGGGGCATGGTGAGGTCCAGGAGCACGGCGTTGATGGAGGAGCGGTGGCGGACGAAGGAGGCGAAGCCGTCCACCCCGTCCACGCCCTCGATGACCTTGAAGCCGGCGTTCTCGAAGCCCTGGCGGAGGATGGCGCGGATGGTGGGCTCGTCGTCCACCAGCAGGAGCACGCCGGAGGCGCCCACCAGGGGGGTTCCCTCGTCGCCCTCGTCGATCTCGGGGTTCTTCTCGGCCAGGTGGAAGTAGAGTACGGTGGAGTCGCCCAGGCCGGGCTCGCCCTTGGCGTGCACGGCGCCCTGGTGCTCCCTGAGGATGTCCTCCACGGTGGACAGGCCCAGGCCGTGGCCCGGGTGCAGGGTGCTGAAGAGGGGGTCGAAGACCTTGCCCAGGATCTCGGGAGGCGTGCCGGGACCGGTGTCGGCCACCTCCAGGCAGACGAAGTCGCCGCGGAGGCCCTGGCCCCCGGTCTCGTTGCCGCCCAGGCTGCGCATGAAGGTGCGGATGGTGATCTCGCCGCCCCGGATCCCAAGGGACTCGCAGGCGTTGAAGACCAGGTTGAGCAGGGCGTGGCGGGCCTGGGTCAGGTCCACGCTGGCCAGGGGCAGGTCGTTCTGGAGGTCCAAAACCAGGTGGGCGCCGTCGGGCACGAGGGTCTCGATGGCGGAAAGGCTCTCCCGCACCGCGTCGTTGAGCTGGTGGGGCGAGATCTGGATGCGGCCCTGCCCGGTGTAGGAGAGGATCTGCTTGCAGAGGCCCGTGGCGCGCCCGATGCTGGCCTGCACGCTCTCGAGGCTGGCGCGCAGGATCGCCGGGCCCTGCTCGCCTTCGAGGGCGATCTCGGCGTAGCCCTGGATTCCCATGAGGGTGTTGTTCAGGTCGTTGACGGTGCCCCGCACCAGCGCGCCCAGGCTCTCCACCTTGTGGGCCTGCACCAGGGCGGACTCGAAGGAGCGCTGCTGGGTGATGTCCTGGATCACCGCCAGGGTCTCGGCGGGGCGGCCGTCGCCGTAGCGGACGAAGACCGTCCGGCGGCTCTTGAACCAGCGCCAGGCCCCATGGTGGTTGCGGATGCGGTAGATCTCCTCCAGGATGGGCTCCTCCCCGCCCTCCGGCGGGGGCGGCGCGGGGGCCTCCCGGTGCTTGCGGAGGATGGGCAGGTCGTCGGGATGGACCAGCGAGTAGAAGTAGTCCCGCCCGCCCTTCATGAAGGCCTCGGTGGGGTAGCCCAGCAGGTCTTCCACCGCGGGATTCAGGTACAGGAAGGCGCCCGATTCGGCGTCCATGATGGCGTGGATGTCCTGGCTGAGCTCGGCCACCTTCTCGATGTAGCGCTCACCCTCCCCCAGGGCCAGTTCGGCCTCCCGGGCGCGCACCGCCGTGGAGCGGATCCCCATGGTGCCCACGATGGCCATGCCCGTCAGGGACAGCGCCAGGACGGGCGAGTGGGTGCCGGCCGTGAAGACCAGGCTCACCGCGGCCGCAGCGAAGAGCAGGAAGAACAGCCCCAGCATGGCCGGCGGCGTCACAAGCTTGCGCATCGAAGGTGCGGTCATGGATCGTCTCGCGGGAATGGGGGCGGGAGGGAGGGCGGCGGTTATTATATTCCCCCAGGTGCCTCCCCCGCGGGAGCCCTATTTCAGCAAAGGTAAAATTCAGAGCCCTCCAGGAGTCCCAGATGCCCGCAGTCCCCGTGGTGGCGCCCGCCGATCTCGTTCCGCCCTATCTCCTCCTGGATGCCCGGCCCGGGGCCGAGGCCTTCGCCAGGGAGCACCTGCCCGGGGCCGTCCACGCGGACCTGGACGCGTTCCTCAGCGCCCGGAACGCCCCGGGGTTCGATCCGGCCCGCGGGGGCCGCCACCCCCTGCCCACCCCCGAGGCGTGGGCGCGCCAGCTGGGCGACTGGGGCGTCACGCCGGAAACGAGCGTGGTGGCCTACGACGACGCCTGCGGGGGCTCCGGCGCCGCCAGGCTCTGGTGGATGCTCCGCGCCTTCGGGCACGAGCGGGTCGCGGTGCTGGACGGCGGGATCCAGGCCGGCCGCGAGGAGGGCCTTCCTGCCCCGGGCGCGATGCCCGTTCCGGCCAGGCCGTATCCCGAGGACCGGTGGCTCCTGCCCATGGCGGACCTCCCCATGGTGGACCGGCTCCGCTCCGACCCGGACTGGAAGGTGCTGGACGTGCGCGCCGCCCCGCGATACCGGGGCGAGAGCGAGCCCTTCGACCCCGTCGCCGGCCACATCCCCGGCGCGGTGAACCTGCCCTGGCAGGAGAACCTCGACGGCAGGGGACGCATGAAACCCGCCCAGGAGCTCCGGCGCATGTACGCGGAGCTGCTCGGGGAGACGCCCCGGGGCCGCCTGGTCGTGCACTGCGGCAGCGGCGTCACGGCCTGCCACACCCTCCTGGCCATGGAGGCCGCGGGACTGGGCGGCGCGGCGCTCTATGTCGGCTCCTGGAGCGAGTGGTGCAGAAATCCGTTGCCGGTCGCCACGGGGGCCGCCCGGTAAAAAAACGGCGGGCGTCCGGATTTGGACGCTTGCCGGGGTCTGGACCCCCTTGCTATCCTCATCGGTGAACCCAGAGGAAAATCCGATGCGCATCCCCAAGCTGTGCTTTTGCCTCGCCACGCCCCTCCTCTGCCTTGGCCTCGCAGGCGCGGAGACGCTCACCCTCAAGGTTCTGCCCCTGGACGCCCGGGGCATCGCCGAGGGCCTGAAGCCCGCCGACTGGAAGGTCCAGATCGCCGGCAAGGGCGCGGATGTCCTCAGCCTGCGAACCCCCGCGGACGTGGGCAAGGAAGGCCAGAGGTGGGCCATCGTCCTCCTGCCCGTGCGCGACCCGGACTTCCGCCAGGTGGTGCTCCAGTCCATCGCCACCTTCATGGCCTCCCTGCCCCCCTCCGATTCCGCGCTGGTGGTCATGCGCACCGCCAAGGGCCTGGAGTGCCTCACCCCCGGCTTCACCACGCGCCCCTCCCTGTGGGGCAAGGCGCTGACGCTGGCCGCCGGCACCTGGTCCGGCAAGCTCGAGGGGAACCCGAACGCCGCCTTCAGCCTCCCGCCGACCCCCGCCAACGAGCCCCAGGAAGGCATGGAGGCCGTCAACGCGCTCCTCGCCGGCGGCCTGGGCCGGGCCATGGCCCGCGAGGCCCAGGACTCCAACTCCCGCCGCAAGAGCGTGATCGGCGACTATGCCGCCGAGGAGCTGGGGAGCATGACCAGGACCGTGACGGCCGCCATGGAGGAAATGGAGAAGATGGCCCGGACCCTGGCGAAGGACGCCCCCGGCACGCAGGTGGTGGTCGTCAGCCGCAACGAGATCGACGACCTGGCCAACCCCATCTGGGCCCAGAAGGTCGCCCGCATGAGCGCGGGGGGCATGAAGGCCCTGGGGCGCAACGAGGTCCTGGGCGGACGCGACGTCATGAACAGCCGCCTGCAGACCGAGCTGATGATCCGCGACGTCACCCTGGCCAGGACGGCCGTGAAGAACACCTTCGCCGGCCTCGGCCTCACCCTCCACAGCGTGGGCGGCATCGGCGAATCCAATACCGGCCCCTTCGGGGAGGCCGCCACCGCCTCGGGCGGCAACACGTTCCGCCTCGAGAACGAGCTTCCCGCCCGCCTCACCCAGGCCCTCAACCTCTGGGCCACCCGGTACGAACTCAAGGTCGCCGTCCCCGCCGGCATCTCCCGCCCCGCCGCCATCAAGGTGGAGACGGGCCGCAAGGACCTGAAGCTGTTCTCGCCCACCCTCCAGTAGCTCAGGCGGTCCGGGACTCCCACATCGCGTTCACGATCTTCCAGGGTCCCGCGGACCGGGCCAGGTGCAGGTGGATGACCCATCCGCACAGCTCGGCCACCGCGCTTGCGGAGGCCTTGCGCACCTCCAGGATGCGCACCTCCACCGTGCGGCGGTCGGGGGGGGTCTGGCTGCCCAGGCTGCCCTGCACGCCCAGGGGACGCGACTGCGTGCCCAGGGTCACGAGGCGGTTGACGTAGTCGGGGTGCAGGGTCCGAAGCATCTCGTCGGTGTCCCCCCAATACCAGGCCTGGGCGAACTCCTGCACGGCCCGGCGGATGGCCGGAGACGGATCCTCGGAAGCGTTCAGCCCGACAGGCGGGAAGGCCATCCCCAGTGAACGCTGCATGATTCCCATATGTCGTGAGTCGCCTCTGGGCATCGGTGCCCCCTTTTCGAAGGTGTTCTGCACCATGAGTGCGTCCAGGACGCCCAGGGTTTACACCCTCTGACGAATTTCCTTCTTCGTGACATTCGGCCACTTGTCGAAAAACTTGACCAAATCAATCAGGAACAGTATATTAGGTCGGTCTGGACAGGATGGCCCCTTTGAAGATCTCAGCCCGCGGCAGGTATTCCATGCAAGCGCTGTTCGACCTGGCCCACCACAGCCACGGACAGCCGGTTCCCCTCCACCTCATCGCCCAGAGGCAGGAACTCAGTCTGCCCTTCCTGGAGCAGATCTTCAACCGCCTGAAGAAGGCGGGGATCGTCGCCAGCGTGCGCGGCCCCAAGGGCGGCTACATCATCACGCGCCCCTGCAACATGGTGACGGTGGGCGATGTGCTGCGCCTCACGGACACCAGCTTCTACGCCTCCGCCAAGGAGGACCCCGTCACGGCGAAGTCCGCCCTTCGCGCCGACGTGAAGATGAACGAGCTGCTGTGGAAGCAGCTCTCCAGCCAGATCACCAACTTCATGGACACCATCTCGCTGGCCGACCTCTGCGTCGAAAGCCACAGCAACACCTGCCCCGACTGCACGTGCCCCGCCTACACCAAGGGCGTGCAGGACCAGCTGGACAGCGGGGCCCGGCCCCGGTGCGCCGCCCTGGGCTGATCCGAATTGAGCAATCCCTGCGCCCTCCCCAGCATCGCCCTGCCCCCCACCGAAGCGGACCTCAAGACCCTCCCCAAGCTGGAGGAGCGCATCCGCCGGCGCGTGGGCATGGCCATCCACGAATTCGGCCTCATCCAGGAAGGTGACCGCATCCTGGTTGGCCTCAGCGGCGGCAAGGACTCCTGGGCCCTGCTGGACGTGCTGGAGTCCCTGCGCAGGCGCGCCCCCATCCGGTTCGAGGTGCACGGCGCCACCATCGACCCCGGCTTTCCCGGCTACAACCCCGACCGCATCGCGGAGGTGTGCGAGGCCAAGGGCATCCCCCACGTGATCCTGGGCGCGCCCATCGACACGCTGGTGCGCCGCAAGCCCGACATCACCCCCTGCGCCATCTGCTCCAGGCTGCGCCGGGGCGTGCTCTACTCCTACGCCAAGGAGCACCGCTTCAACAAGCTGGCCCTGGGCCACCACCTGGACGACCTCATCGAGACGCTGCTCATCAACCAGTTCTTCGAGGGGCGCCTGTCCACCATGCCCCTGAAGCTGGTGAGCGACGACGGCGGCAACACCGTCATCCGTCCCCTGGGCACCTGCGAGGAGGAGGACCTGCGCCGCTTCGCGTGGCTGAAGGGCTACCCCTTCGTGCCCTGCGGCTGCCCCCTGTGCGGGGCGTCCGTGCTGGAATCCAGGAGGGCCCAGATCAAGGACCTGGTGGCCACGCTCAAGGAGAGCATCCCGGACCTGAAGTTCTCGATGCTCAAGGCCATGAAGAACGTCAAGCCCTCGCACCTCCTGGACGCGCGGCTGCCTCCGGAGGTCTAGAAGACCCGCAGCCAGAGGCCCTTCAGATAGAACCCCTCGGGATGGTTCAGCGCGTAGGGGTGATCCATCGGCTGCCCGAGATGGGCCAGCACCTGGGCCTCGCGGCCGGCCTCCAGCAGCGCGGTCCACGCCGCCTCCTGGAAGCGTCCCCGCTCCAGGTGCTGGGAGCAGGAGAAGACCCCGAGCACCCCTCCGGGGGCGGTGGCGCGGGCCCCCAGCCGGAATACGTCCTTGTAGGCCTTGAAGGCCTTGTCCACGTCCTTGCGCTGCTTGGCGAAGGCGGGGGGATCCACCACCACCCGGTCGAAGCCCGCGGGCGGAAGGGCGCGCATCAGCTCGAAGGCGTCCCCTTCCATCCGTTCGTGGGCTTCGGGGGGAAGGCCGTTGGCGGCCCAGTCCCGCTCGGCCAGGTCCAGGGCCTGGGCGGAGATGTCCAGGGTGGCCACGCGCGCGGCCCCCCCCAGCCCGGCGTGGATGGAGAAGCCGCCGGTGTAGCCGAAGGCGTTGAGCACGGTGGCGCCCCTGGAGATCCGCCCCAGGAACAGGCGGTGCTCCCGCTGGTCCAGGAAGAAGCCGGTCTTCTGGCCCTTGAGCAGGTCCACGGCGAGGCGGGCCGGGCCTTCGCGGACCGTGACGGGGCCCGCCAGGGAGCCCTTGAGCAGGCGGTTCACGGGGGCCAGGCCCTCCTCCTTGCGGCCGCCCTGGCTGCGCTCCACGAAGACGGTGATGCCTTCGGCCTTGGCCAGCTCCACCAGGACGGGCCACCAGATGTCGCGCAGGGCCTCCAGGCCGGCGGTGCCCACCTGGATGACCAGGGCGTGGGCATAGCGGTCGACCACGAGGCCGGGCAGGAGGTCCCCTTCCCCGAACACCCACCGGCACCCGGCCTCGGGGCCGTCCAGGCCCAGCAGCCGCCGCCCCTCCAGGGCCCGGCCCAGGCGCTCACGGAAGAAGGCCGCGTCCAGGGGCCCGTCATCGAAACGGAAGATGCGCACGGCCAGGGGATTCGTCGCGGAGGCGGTGCCCACGGCCAGCACGTTGCCCGAGGCGTCCGCCAGGCGCACCAGGTGCGAGGCGGGCGGTTCGGCCAGGGCGCCGGAGTACACCCAGGGGTGCAGCTTGGACAGGAGGGCTTCCTTGCCGGGCTTCAGACGGAGGAGGGAATATTTTTCCATTGCACCAGCTTACTTCCCCCGGGAGGTTTTGCAGGCGTCCAGGAATCATGAGAAGCTGGGGCGTTCACCCCAACCCAAGGAAAATACATGCGCCCAGCGGCCCTCCTGCTGTTAATTCCCGCGCTCGTCTCGCCCCTCCAGGGCGCGAAATGGCCGCCGATCCCCAAGGAGGTGTGGGCCATGAGCGGGGACCCCGCCCTGGTGGCCAAGGGCGCGGTGATCCTGGAGCGCAAGCTGGACTTCCAGCCGGACTGGTTCGAGCAGACCTTGCGCGTGCGCATCCTGGGCCAGGCGGGGCTCGCCGCCGCCGAGCTCACGGACCTGCCCGCCACCCTCGTCTCCCTGGAGGGCCAGGTGACCTTCCCGGACGGCCGGGTCGTGCCCATCGGCCGACGCGAGGACTTCCTGCCCTGCAAGGCGGTCTCCCCCGACGACGGCACGACGGTCGACACCGGGCTGGTCCCGCCCGGGCTTACCGGCGACTGCGTGGTCGAGCTGCGCTGGCGCGAGCTCACCGAAGTGGGCGCGGCGGTGTTCCGGCGCATGCCCACGGTCGGCAAGGGCCATCTGCCGGAGCGTTTCGGCGCGTTCAAGTACTGGACCCTGGGCTCCCCCTATCCCACCAAGGTCACGGTGGTTCAGCGGGCCAAGGAAATGTACTGGCCCCTCATCTTCTCGGCCACCGCGGGCTTCGACGTGGTGGAGGGATCCACGTCCATGGGGACCACCTACACGATCCGCGAGATCCCGGGCCACCCCCGCGCGCCCTTCTCCAACGAGCTGATCCGGCCGGTCCCCAAGGTGGTGGTCTTCAAGCCCATCGCCTCCGTGGGCAACCTCCTCACCAAGGCGCCCGCCATGGACTACTGGCAGAAGGTGGTGGAGTTCTTCTACAAGGACTGGTACACGAAGTTCGTGGCCAAGGGCGAAGCCTACCGGACCTTCTCCGAGGCCCTCCGGAAGGACCTGACGGGAGGGCCCCGGGAGAAGGCCCGGACCATCGCGGAGCGCCTGGCCCGGAAGACCGTGAACATCGACCAGCTGATGTTCGGCGAGAAACCCGATCCCCTCGCGCGCTGGGCGGTGGACGAGGGTGCCGTCAAGGAAGGTTCCGCCCATTTCATGGAGTCGGGAAGCACCTTCAACGTTTCGTCCGGGAACGGCATCGTCGGCGCCTCCGGCTGGACCGATGCGAGGGCCTACAACGTGGACGTCGCCAAGGTATCGTCCCTCAACTACATGGCGCGATCGGGCTTCGTCGACAACAAGGGCGCCGCCAGGCTCCTGTTCAACCTCCTCGCCGACGAGGGGATCCCCGCGAAGATCGGCCTCGTCTCCGACCGCAGGCTCTGGATGGTGAACCCCGAGGTGCGCACGCCCTTCCAGTTCACCCACAACCTGCTGGGCGTGGACGAGCCGGGCCAGCCCACCCTCTGGTTCGACCCCGCCAACCGCCTCCTGCCCATCGGCCAGATGCCCATCGAGTACCAGTCCACCAAGGCCGTGACCATCGACACCGCCACCTGGAAGGCCGGCGTGCAGGACATCCGCATCGAGCCCGCCACCGGCAACACCCGCATCTTCACCTTCGAGGTGGACGCCTCTTCCGGCCAGGGCAAGGCCTCCCTGGTGGCCAACTTCCTGGGCGCGCCGGCACTGGCGGCCCGCAGCGTCCTGGGCACCCGGGCCCCCGCGGACCGGGAGGCCTGGTTCAGGGAGAAGCTGGGCAAGGGCGGCTTCACCGCCACCAAGGTGGAGGTGGCCAACGCCGCGGACCCCGCCCAGCCCCTCGGGCTCGTCGCCTCGGGCACCCTGGCCCTGGCCCCCGGCGCCACGCTGAAGATCAACCCCTTCCCCGGCATGGATGCCCCGCTGTACCTGCCCCAGGCGATGCCCGCGGAGCGGATGGAACCCATCCTCCTGCCCTGGCTGGGCGTCCAGGAGGCCACCAGCACCGTGAAGGTGCCCAAGGGCTACGTCCTGGCCAAGCCGGTGAACTCCACCCGCTCCACCCAGTGGGGCACGGTGATCCTGGACGTGCGCCAGGACCCCGGCACCGGGGACCTGAACGCCCGGATGAAGGTGAGCACGCTGGCCGTCTACAACCACGCGATCACCTACCAGACCCTGAAGGACTACCTCAACCTGGTGAAGCTGGCGGTGGCTCCCGAAGTCACCTTGGAGAAGGCACCCTAGCCTTCCACTCCTTCGACTCCGGGATGAACAGCGCCTGCCCGTACGTCGCCTTCCCATAGTCCGCGATGATCCGCTGGCCCTTGTCCGCCGCCGTCAGCCAGGCCTGGAAGGCGGTGGCGCCGGCGAGGTCCGCCTTCGGGCACGTGGCGGGGTTCACCAGGATGAGGGAGATGTGGTTGAGCAGGACCTCGTCGCCCTCCACCAGAACTTCCAGCTTGATGCGCTTGCGGGCGCCCAGGAAGCTGGCGCGGTCCATGAGGGTGTAGGCGTTCTGGGCGTCGGTGAAGACCAGGGTGGCGATGTTGCCCTCGGAGCCCTTGGGGAACAGCCGGTACCAGGAGCCGGCGGGCTTCAGGCCCGCCCTGGTCCACAGGTCCCTTTCGGCCACGTGCGTGCCGGAGTTGTCCCCGCGGGTGATGAAGGGCGCGCCCTTGGCGGCCAGGGTGCGCAGGGCGTCCAGGGCGTTCTTCATGCCGCGGACGCCGGCGGGATCGGCCGCGGGACCGACGATCACGAAGTCGTTGTACATGAGGGGGACCCGGCCAATGCCGTACCCGTCCGCCACGAACTTCTCCTCCAGGGCCCGGGCGTGGGCCAGGACGATGTCCACGCTGCCCTGCCTGGCGATCTCCAGGGCGGCGCCGGTACCGGCGCCCACGTGGCGCACCCGGATGCCGCTCTCCTCCTCGAAGGCGTCCTCAAGGGCGCCCACGATGCCGGAATCGATGGGTCCGATGGTGCTGGCCAGGAGGATGACCTTCCCGGGCCGCTGGGCGCCCAGGAACGTGGAAAGGAGCAGCAGCCCGAGAGCCAGGGTCCGGCGATGCATGGTGCCTCCGAGGGTGGATGGCCCCAGTCTAGCGCTTCAGCACCCGCTTCAGGGCCGCGGCGAGGGCCTCCACGGCGGCCCGCGGCGTTCCGGGCAGCATCGAGACCCGGATCACGCTGCGCGCCTCGACCTCGGAGTAGCCCAGGGAGGTGACGGCGTGGCTGGGCCGGGTGGCGCCGCTGTGGCAGGCGGAACCGGTGCTGACGGCAAAGCCCGCCAGGTCCAGGGCGATCTGCACCGATTCCCCGTTGTGGCCCCGGAGCAGGAGGGCGCTGGTGTTGGGCAGCCGGGCCCGTCCCCGCCCCAGGGCCTCGTAGTCCGTGGACCACCCCAGCACCTCCTCCTCCAGGAGGTCGCGCAGGGGCGCCAGGTCCGCGTTGGCCTGCACCCGGCCGGGAACGGCCCTGGCGGCCTCGGCCAGTCCCAGGATGGCCGCCAGGTCCTCGGTTCCGCCCCGGCGGCGGCGCTCCTGCGGGCCCTCCATGACCGGGGTCCAGGGCAGGTCCGGGCGCATCCAGAGCAGGGCCGCGCCCCGGGGGCCGCCCATCTTGTGGCCGGAGAAGACCGCGGCGTCGCAGGCCGTGAGATCCACGGGCACCTTGCCCCAGGCCTGGGCGGCGTCCATGATCCGCACCGCCCCGGGCGCCGGGGGCATGGGGTAGAGGATCCCGGTCTCGTTGCTGGCGGCCATCTGCACCACGGTGGCGGCGCCCGCGGTGTCGCAGGGCAGCCAGCGCACCTGGGTCCAGTCCTTCAGGGGATTCAGGCAGGCGCTGTGCTCGCCCGGGAAGACGCAGGCGGGGCGGTTGCCCAGCCGGGGCTGCAGGCCCCGGACGAGCAGGTGGAGCGCCTCGGTGGCGCTGGCGCAGAAGACCAGCTCCCCCGGCGCGGCGCCCAGCTCCCCGGCCACCACGCGCCGGGCCTCCTCCAGGAGGTGCCGGGCCCGCTGGCCCTCCCGGTGCGTGCTGGTGGGGTTGGCCCAGGCCTGGGCCACGGCCCGGGCCTGGGCGGCGAGCACCTCGGGCAGGGGGGGCGTGGAGGCGTTGGCGTCGAAGTAGAACCGTTCCATCCGGTCATTGTCGCCGGGTTGCGGGCAACGAAGGTAGTATCGAAGGGACAGCCCCCGGGAGCACCGTGTCCACACCCCTCCATCCCCAGAACGTCATCGCCATGGTCTGGGACTTCGACAAGACATTGATTCCCGGCTACATGCAGGAGCCGATCTTCAAGGCCTTCGGCGTGGACGAGACGGCCTTCTGGCGGGAGGTGAACGCCCTGCCGGGGTTCTTCGCCCGCCTGGACGTGACCCTCCACCCGGACACGGCCTACCTGAACCACCTGCTGACCTACGTCCACCACGGCCGCATGCCCGGGCTCACCAACGCGCGGCTGCGGGAGCTGGGCGGGGGCATCGTCTTCCACCCGGGGCTGCCGGACTTCTTCGAGCGGATCCAGCGGCGCCTCGAGGACGACCCCGAGGCCCGCAGGTTCGAACTGCGGCTGGAGCACTACGTGGTTTCCACGGGCCTCAAGGCCATGATCGAGGGCTCGGCCATCAAGCCCTTCGTGAAGGGCATCTGGGCCTCGGAGTTCCTGGAGTCCCCGGCCCCGCCGGGCTTCGACCCCGACGCCACCGTGGACCTGGACCTGCCCACCTACGAGGCGCTCCTGCCCGAGACCCAGGGCATCTCCCAGATCGCCGTGGCCTACGACAACACCAGCAAGACCCGCGCCCTCTTCGAGATCAACAAGGGCAGCAACGTGAACGCCACCATCGAGGTGAACTCCACCATGCGCCCCGAGGACCGCCGGGTGCCCTTCCACCACATGATCTACATCGCCGACGGCCCCTCGGACGTGCCGGCCTTTTCCGTGATGCGGCAGAACCACGGCACCGGCTACGCCGTGTACGACCCGGCCAACCCCCGGAGCCTGCGGCAGGTGGACCGCCTTCGCCGGGACGGGCGCATCGACCACTACGGCCCCGCCGACTACCGCGAGGGCAGCCCCACCTCGGACTGGCTGATGATGCAGGTGGAGCGCATCGCCGCCCAGATCGTCGAGGAGCGCAAATCCGCCCTGAAGGCGCGGGTGGGTGAAGCGCCCCACCACCTTCCGCACTAGGATGGATGCATGAGGAACCTCCTTCGCACCCTCCACCAGGCCCTGGGACCGGAATCCGGGCTCGTGCTGGTGGGCGGCGCGGTGCGGGACCTCCTGCTGGACCGTCCCAGCCCCGACTGGGACCTGGCCACCGCGCTCCTCCCGGAGGAGGTCACGGCCCGGGCGCGGGCCGCGGGCCTGCGCGTCATCCCCACCGGGCTGCAGCACGGCACCGTGACGGTCATGGTCGGCGCCCGGGGCTTCGAGATCACCACCTTCCGGGGCGACGAGGTCTACGTGGACGGGCGGCGCCCCGAGTCCGTGAAGCTCGGCGTGGCCCTCGAGGAGGACCTTGCCCGCCGGGACTTCACGATCAACGCCATGGCCCTGCCCGCCCACGCCCTGGACGACGGCGACTGGGAGGCCTTCCTGGTGGATCCCTTCGGGGGCCGGGAGGACCTGGCCTCGGGCACCATCCGCGCCGTGGGCGACCCCCTGGACCGCTTCAAGGAGGACGGACTCCGGTGCCTTCGGGCCTGCCGCTTCGCTTCCCAGCTGGACTTCGACATCGAGCGCGGGACCCTCGCCGCCATTCCGAGGCGCCTGGAGGTGGCGGAAAAGGTCTCGGTCGAGCGGGCCATGACCGAGCTGACCAAGCTCCTGTGCGGCCTGCAGCCCGGCAAGGGCCTCTCGGCCCTGGCCTCCACGGGCCTCCTGGGCCTGTGGCTGGCCGAGCTCCTCCCCATGATCGGGTGCCCCCAGAACCGCTACCACGCCTATCCCGTCTGGGAGCACACCCTGGAAGTGGTGCGCCGTACCCCCCCCGACCCGGGCCTGCGATGGGCCGCGCTCCTCCACGACTGCGGCAAGCCCGCGCGCAAGACCGAGGACGCCCAGGGCCACATCCACTTCTACGGCCACGAGCCCGTGTCGGTGCGCATCGCCGGGGAGATCCTGACCCGCCTGCGGGCATCGGGCGCCCTCGCCCGGGACGTGACCGCCCTGGTGGCCCACCACGGCACCCATCCCGGCCCCGACTGGGGCGATCCCGCCTGCCGCCGGTTCCTCAAGCGCCTCCGGGAGGACGGCCTGTCCCTGGAGCGCTGGGGCGTCTTCCGCCTGGCGGACCAGTCCGGCAAGGGCGTCGGGGACGAGACGTGCTTCGAGGAGCACCGGGCCGTGATGGCGCGCCTGGAGGCCCTGGCCCAGGCCGATCCGCCCCTGCACGTGAAGGCCCTGGCCCTGGACGGCCGCGCCCTCATGGCCAGGGCGAACCGCAAGGGCGGGCCCTGGCTGGGGGAACTTCAGGGGTTCCTCCTGGAAAAGGTCATGGACGACCCCACCCTGAACCTGCCGGAAAAACTCGAGGCCCTCGCCGGAGCCTGGCTCAGGGAACGCGGGTAGGCCCTTCGGCCGCCTGCGCCTGTTCCGGGTTCGCCGTCACGAGCGGCAGCGACACCTTGAACGTGGAGCCCTTCCCGATGGCGCTGGCCACCTCGATGGTGCCCTGGTGGGCCTCCACCAGCGTCCTGCAGATGCTCAGGCCCAGACCCCAGCCCAGGGTCGCGTCGGCCTCCCGGGCCTGGCTGAAGGGCTTGAAGAGGTCCGCGGCCTGGGCGGGGTCGATGCCGCGGCCCGTGTCCCACACCTCCAGCACCCAGCATGGGGGCTCAAGGCGCGAGCGGATGCCGATCTCGCCGGGGGCGGAGGTGAACTTCAGGGCGTTCTCGATGAGGTTGAAGAGAACCTGCTGCATGGACTCGGCGTCGGCCAGGATCCAGGTGCGGTCCCCCATGGGGTCCAGGGCGATGCGGGCCGTGAGGTCCCGGGACTCGGCCTTCATGCGCAGGGTCTCGGAGAGGCCCTCCATGATCTCGCCCGGGTGGCACACGCGGAAGTTGAGGCCGTCGGTGAGGCTCTCGGCCCTGCTGCTGTCCAGGAGGTGCTTGAGCAGGCGCTCCACGCGCTGGGCCTCCCGGGCCACCACCTTGAGGGCGGACTTGCCGGAGCCGCCGAGGTCCTGGTTCTCCTCCAGCCGCTCCACGGAGATCAGGATGCTGGTCAGGGGCGACCGCAGGTCGTGGGTGATGGTGTTCATGAGCTGGACGCGGCCCTCCAGGCTGCGCTTGAGCTGGTGGTGGAGCCGCTCCAGGGAGCGGTTGCGCAGGGTGAGCTCCTCGGTGCGTTCCTGCACCTTGATCTCCAGCATGCGGGATCGCCTCCGGACCTGCCTGATCCGGACGTCCACCAGCAGGAGGAACGCCAGCACCCCGGCCAGCACGAAGGCCGTGCGCGCCCAGGCCGTCTGGTACCAGGCCGCCCGGACCCGGATGCGCACCGTGTCCGACTCCGTCCAGGACAGGCCGTCGCTGGCCCGCACCCGCACGGAGAGGACGCCCGGGCCCAGCCGGGCGATCTGGAAGAGGTTGCTGGACTGCTCCACCTGGCGCCAGGCGCCGTCGATCCACACCTGGTAGGAGGGGTTCTCGGGCGGGAGCGGCTTGGCGGCGTCGAACCGCAGGGTGAGGGTGCCCGGCGTGGGGGGCAGGACGATGTTCACGGGCAGCCCGAAGGCCAGGGTTCCCACCGTGGCGTCCAGGATCCGCGGCTTGGGCAGGCGCGGCTCGGGCAGGTCCGCGGCGGGGTCCAGGATGCACAGGCCTCCCGCCATGCCGATCCAGAGCCGGCCCAGGTGGTCCCGGCACACCGCGGAATCCGAGGTCTCGTTGGAGAGCAGCCCGAGGTTCCGGGTGATCTGCATGACCCTCGGCCCGGTGCGGCCCGCGCGCAGGACGGAGAGGCCCCGGGCGTGGCCCACCACCAGGTCGCCGTTGCCCAGGCGGGAGATCCAGCCCACGCGCCCGTGGATCCGGGCGTTGGCCTCGGTGTAGGTGTCGCACGGGCCGTCCTCGCCCTGGGGAAAGCTGAAGACCCCGTCGCTGCCGGTCCCCACCCAGAGGTCGCCCGCGGGGCCCACGTAGAGGCTCGAGATGGATCGGGTGCCCAGGGGCGTGCCGCGCAGCGCGGGCCGGTAGACGCCGTCCTGGAAGGCGTATACGCCGTACCGGGTGGCGGCCAGGAGGCCCTCCCCCCGGGGGACGATGGCGAGGATGGAGGGTTCACCCACTTCCACGGGCGCCGGGTGGCGGGCGATGAAGGTCCCGTCCAGGTCCATCTCCACGAGCCCCTGCTCGAAAGTGCAGGCCCACAGCCGGCCCCGGTGGACCAGCACGGACGATACGAACACGTTCTCCAGGGCCCTGGGACCCTTGCGGATCCGGCCCCGCTCCCAGATCACCAGGCCCTTGTGGGTGCAAATCCAGGCGCCGCCCATGCGGCGCGGGGCGATGCCCCACACCACGTTGCTGGGCAGGCCCGAGATCTGGTCCCAGGCGCCGGTGACGCCCCGGCCCCGCTCCCACATGTGGAGCCCGGTGGTGCCGCCGATGAGCATCCGGTCCGGGCCGAGCTCCGCGAAGGAGAGCACGATGCCCAGGCCCAGGCCGATGCCGGTGCGCACGTCCTTCTCCAGGCACAGCAGGCCCGGCACGGCCTCGGCCACCAGACCCGCGCCGTCCGTGCCGAACCACAGGTCGCCCCGGCTGTCCCGGAGGACGGAGGCCACCCCTTCCCGGGGCAGGCCGTCCAGGTAGGAAAGCACGCGGCCCACTCCGGAGGGGCTGCGCAGGTAGGCGCCATCGGCGTCCATGGCCAGGAGCAGCTCGCCCTGCGGGGTCACCTGGACGTTCCGGAACCGCACCTTCCGGTCCAGTCCGGGCAGGGGATCCTGGAACCACGTCAGGCCCTGGCCCAGGCGGTAGAGGGCATCGGCGCAAAGGGCCCACACGTGGCCGGAGGCGTCCGTGCGCAGGCGGCGGAAGCGCGAGGTCATGGGTCCGGGCAGCACCCCGTCGGCCAGGGTATTGCCGTCCCACCGGGCGATCCGGTCCTTGAGGGAACCCAGCCAGACGCGCCCCTGGGCATCCACGGCCATGGAGAAGATGGGCTGCCGGTTCCACCCGCCGGGCAGGTCCACGGCCTCGAACCGGCCGCCCCGCAACCGGTAGAGCCCCAGCCGGGTTCCCGCGAGGATCTCGCCGGCGGCGTTCTCCACCAGGCAGTTGACGTTGAGGACCGCCAGGCCCTGGTCCGCCCCGAAGTGGCTGATGGTCCCGCCCAGGATGCGGTCCACGCCGCCCTCCTGGCCGGCCACCCAGATGGCCCCGGCACGGTCCTGCAGCATGTCGGTGACGTCCAGGGCGGTCAGGCCCTGCTTGGCGCCGAAGGGCTGGAACCCCGATGCCCCCAGCCGGGCCACGCCCTCGGCCGTGCCGGCCCACAGGAACCCGTCCCGGTCCTCCAGGAGCGCGGTCACCTGGCTCTGCGGAAGGCCGTCACGGTCATCGAAGTGGCGATAAGTCTGGACTTGTGCTTCAAGACAGCCGGCCAGGGCCAGGACCAGCAGGAGGCATCTGGCCAACCATCGACGGCCTTCCGGCATGAAATCCCCACGGGAGGTGAACACTGACCCAATTTAGCCCACCCTTCCGGCCGGTTTGTCATGAAACGGACATGCGCCTCAATTTCAGGAAGGAAAAATTGCCGGAGGGGGCTTGACACATTAGTCGCTAACACGCATATTTTCTTCGCCACTGGAATCCACCTTCCGGAACCTGGGCCGGCCGTGGTTTCCAGCCTCAACCCAAGGAGACTTCCATGAACCTCAATCGCCGCGACAACCGAACCACCCCCGCCACCCTCACCCCCGCCTTCGAGCCCTTCGGCCTCATGAGGAACTTCCTGAGGTGGGACCCCTTCCGGGACCTGGACTTCAACCTGGACCTCCAGACCGCCTTCACGCCTTCCTTCGATATCCGGGAGACGCCCGGGGCCTACGTGTTCGAGGCCGACCTGCCCGGCATCCGCCGCGAGGACGTGGAGATCAACCTCACCGGCAACCGCATCACCGTCACCGGCAAGCGTGAGGCGCGCGCGCGTGGAGAGCACGAGAACGTCTTCATGCTCGAGCGCAGCAACGGCTCCTTCACGCGCAGCTTCAACCTCCCCGACGGCGTGGACGCCGGCAAGGTGGCCGCCGACCTCAAGGACGGCGTGCTCACCCTGACGCTGCCCAAGGTGCCCGAGGTCCAGCCCAAGAAGATCGAGATCAGTCTCGCCCGATGAGCACCACGGCCTGCGCCGCCAGGCCCTCGCCCCGCCCCGTGAAGCCCAGCTTCTCGGTGGTGGTGGCCTTGACGTTGAGGTCCTGGGGCGCGAGCCCCAGGACGGGCGCGATGCGGGCCCGCATGGCATCCCGGTGCGGAGCGAGCTTCGGGCGCTCCCCGATCAGGCACACGTCGGCATTCACGACGCTCCATCCGCCGGCCTTCAGGGCGGTCATCACCGCGGCCAGGAGGTCGACGGAATCGGCGCCGCGGTAGGCGGGATCCGTGTCCGGGAAGTGCTGGCCGATGTCGCCCAGGCCGGCCGCGCCCAGCAGGGCGTCCATGAGGGCGTGGACCATGACGTCCGCGTCGCTGTGGCCCAGGAGGCCCCGGTCGTGGGCCACCCGGCAGCCCATGAGCACCAGGGGCCGTCCGTCCCTGGGCTCCGCGAAGCGGTGCACGTCGAAGCCCTGGCCCACCCGGATCACAGCCCCTCCCGGATGCGGAACTCGTCCGTGGAATCCTCCACGGCGCCCTGGGGCTGCCTGCCCGAGGCGTCGGGCAGGATGATGGTCACGACCGTGCCCTGGCCCTCCTCGCTGACCACCACCACCGTGCCGCCGTGCTCCTCCACGATCTTCTTCACCGTGGCCATGCCCAGGCCCGTGCCCTTGCGCTTGCCGTGGCTGAAGAAGGGCTCGAAGATCCGCTTGAGGACCTTCCTGGGAATGCCCTTGCCGTTGTCCCGCACCACGATCTGGGTGCCCTCCGGCACCCGCTTCCAGAGCAGGCGGACCTCGCCGGCCTCCTGGCCCTCCAGGGCGTCGATGGAGTTGGCCACCAGGTTCTCCACCACCCGGGCGAACCGGTGCTTGTCGATGCTGACCGGGCAGGCCTCGCCTTCGCACCGCAGCGCCGCCCCCGCTTCCGCCGCGCGGGGCTGCAGGGGCTCCACCATGGCACCCAGGTAGGACCCCAGCTCCACGGTCTCGCGCTTGGGTTCGCGCACCTTGGCGTAGTCCAGGATGTCCGCGCTGAGCCGGCTGAGGCGGTCCACGGCGGAAAGGATCTGGTCCAGGTGGTGCCGGCAGTAGTCGTCCTTGATGGTGGCGCCCAGCAGCTGGGCGTGGCCGCCCACCACGAACAGGCCGTTCTTGAAATCGTGGACGATGCTCGACGCCACCTGGCCCACGGTGGCCAGCACCTGGTTGCGCAGGTTCGCCTCGGCCAGCCGGGTGCGCTCGATGGCGATGGCGCACAGCGCCACGATGGCCTCGAAGGTGGGCCGGTCCACGGGCTCGCTGACGATCTTCCGGCTGTCCAGGTACACGACGCCGATGCGCTCGCCCTGCACCTGCAGGGGCAGGCAGAGGATGGTCTTGAGCTGGAGGTTGATGACGGACTTCTGGGCCATGAGGGCCTCGTCCGTGGCCACGTTGTGGATCCACACCGCGTCGCCCTGCTCGAAGACCTTGTGCACGCTGCTCATGGAGAGGTGGATGTTCTTCTCCATCTCGGCGCCCAGGTTCCGCTGGACCTTCACCACCAGCTCCCCGCTCTCGGGCAGCATGAGGAAGCCGCGGTCGGTGCCCGAGATGGCCAGGAGGCGGTCCAGGGTCTGCTCCAGCAGGTCGTCCAGTTCCGTGTCCCCCGCCAGGAGGCCGGCGGTCTTGAGGATGGCCTGGAGGTTCACCTCGGAGGCGAAGGCGGATTCCGCGCGAAGGGTCAGGTAGTAGGCTCCGTCCGCCACGCGCACGGTGCTGCCGGGCTCCCAGGCCATGCGGGTGACCCGCTGGTCCTTGAAGTAGGTGCCGTGGCTGGACCCCAGGTCCTCCACCCACCAGGCGTCGCCGGCGAACTCGATCTTCAGGTGGTTGCGGCTGACCATGCTGTCGGAGAGCACCACGTCGCACTGGCTCTGGCGGCCGAGCACCATGACGTTCTGGGCGGGCACGGCCCGCTCGAAGCCGTGCCGGTCCCTGATGGAAATGGACGTCCGTTCAGGCACGAGGCCCCCCTGAAGGACAAAGTATAGGGGATCCATCGCGGCGACACTAGACAAGGCTCTCCGGCCGTGAGGCAATCTACCCATGGATCACGCAAGGAACCCGGACCTCGACCCATCGCTTCCCGAGGAGCCCTTCGAATACTCGCTGCGGCCGCAGCGCCTGGCGGAATATATCGGCCAGGAGAAGGTGAAGGCCCGCCTGGAGATCGCCCTGCAGGCCGCGCTGAGGCGCCATGAGGTGCTGGACCACGTGCTGCTCTTCGGCCCCCCGGGCCTGGGCAAGACCACCCTCGCCCACGTGCTGGCCAACGAGATGAACTCGGCCTGCAAGGTCATCCAGGCCCCGGCGCTGGAGAAGAAGGGCGACCTCGCCGCCATCCTCACCAACCTGGACGACGGGGAGTTCCTCTTCATCGACGAGATCCACCGGCTGGCGGCGCCCATCGAGGAGATGCTCTACTCCGCCATGGAGGACCGCAAGCTCGACATCCTCATCGGCCAGGGCCCGTCGGCCCAGACCCTCAAGGTGGACCTGCGCCCCTTCACCCTGGTGGGCGCCACCACCCGCGCCGGCCTCATCAGCAAGCCCCTCCACGACCGCTTCGGCATGGTGCACCGCCTGGACTACTACACCCGCGAGGAGCTCACCGTAATCGCCCGGCGCAGCTCCCAGGTGCTGGGCGTGGAACTGGCCCCCGAGGGCGCGGAGAGCATCGCCCGGCGCAGCCGCGGCACCCCGCGCATCGTGAACCGCCTCCTGCGCCGCTGCCGGGACTACGCCGAGGTCAAGGGGGACGGCATCATCACCTCCGGCCTCGCCGACGCCTGCCTCGCCCTGCACGAGGTGGACGACCTGGGCCTGGAGGGCCTGGACCGCGCCTACCTGGAGGCCCTGTGCGTGAAGTTCCGGGGCGGCCCCGTGGGCGTGCGCACCCTGGCCGCCGCCCTGGGCGAGAGCGACGGCGGCGCCCTGGAGGACCTGGTGGAGCCCTACCTCATGCAGATCGGCTTCCTGGACCGCACCCAGCAGGGGCGCAAGGCCACCGAGGCGGCCTACGGATACCTGGGGCTGAAGACGGTGCCGAACTCCCTCTTCTCCTAGAGTCCCGCCTCGTACTCGTCCAGCCACGCCAGGGTGGCCTCGACGATGTGGACCCGGTGCGAGAGCACGGCCTTCAGGTGGTCCCCCCCGCCGGCCCGGAGCCTGCCGCGGATGTCGTCCAGCCACGCGAGGCAGGCCTCCCGCTGGGCCCGCACCAGCGCCCGCGCCCGGCCGGGCCCCGTGCCCCGGGCGAAGTAGAGGCGGGCGAAGAAGTCCTGGCGCATGTTCCGGATGCTGTCCACCGGGCTGTCCACCCAGGCCTCGAAGGCGGCGCGGCCGGCGGGGGTGACCTGCAGCTGCTTGCGGGACGGGTGGGACTCCCCTTCGATGAGCGTCCCCGCAAGGAGCCCCTTGGCCTCGAGCTTGTCCACCAGGGCGTAGAGGGAACTCTGCTTGATCTTCCAGATCAGGCCGAACCCGTCGAGGGCCTGCACGGCCTTGCAGAGGTTGTAGCCGTGCATGGGGGTCCGGTCGAGGATCCCCAGGAGGGTCAGTTCCAGGGTGAGCGGGGCGCTGGTGCGGGTCATGGGTCGATTCTAGCCGGATCCTGTGGCATCATTTAATGACTGGTCAAAGATTGAGTAGCTGATTTCCAACCCCTTCCAGAGGTATGCCATGGCCTTTCCATCCCGCCTTCTCACATCGCGCTGGGGCGCGATCCTCACGGGCGCCGTCATCGGCGTGCTGGCCCCCGTGCTGGTGCGCTGGGGCAACCCAGGCAACATGGGCGTCTGCGTCGCCTGCTTCACCCGGGATGTCGCCGGCGCGCTGGGCTTCCACCGGGCGGCGGCGGTCCAGTACCTCCGGCCGGAAATCGCGGGCCTGATCCTGGGATCCCTGGCCGCGGCCCTCCTGTTCCGGGAGTTCCGTCCCCGGGGCGGCTCGAGCCCGCTGGCCCGGTTCCTCCTGGGCCTGTTCGCGGCCATCGGCGCGCTGGTCTTCCTGGGGTGCCCCTGGCGTGCCTACCTCCGCCTGGGCGGCGGCGACTGGAACGCCATCCCCGGCATCCTCGGCCTGGCGGCCGGCGTCGGCCTGGGGATCCTCTGCCTCCGGCGGGGCTTCAGCCTCGGCCGCAGCCAGGGGTCCCCGAAGGCGCTGGGCTTCGTGATGCCCGCCCTCGCCCTGGGCCTCCTGGCCCTTCTCGTTCTCGCGCCCCTGTTCGGCCGGGATGTGGCGGGCCTGCCCACTGGACCGGTCTTCTTCTCCGCCAAGGGACCGGGCAGTCAGCATGCCCCGCTCTGGATCGCCCTGGCGGCCAGCCTCGCCATCGGCTTCCTCGCCCAGCGCAGCCGCTTCTGCTCGGTGGGCGCCGTCAGGGACCTGATCCTGCTCCGGGACGGCCAGATGTTCTACGGCCTCGTGGCCCTGGTGGCCGCGGCCGCCCTCACCAACGGAGCCCTGGGGCAGTTCAGGGCCGGGTTCGCCGGGCAGCCCCTGGCCCATACCGCGACGCTCTGGAATTTCGGAGGGATGGTCCTGGCCGGGCTGGCCTTCACCCTCGCCGGCGGTTGTCCCGGCCGGCAGCTCTTCCTCTCGGGCGAAGGGGACGGCGATGCCGCCGTCTTCAGCCTGGGCCTCCTGACCGGCGCCGCCGTCGCCCACAACTTCAACCTCGCCTCCTCCGCCGCCGGCCCCGCCCCCTATGGCCCGGCTTCGGTCCTTCTGGGCCTGGCCGTCTGCGCCGTCATCGGGCTGACCTTCCGCGAACCGGCCGGTGCCCGGTGAGCGCGCTCATCGATGCCCGCGGCCTGTCCTGCCCCGAACCGGCCATGAACGCGCGCAAGGCCATGCTCGCCGCCGGCGGGGGCACGATCCAGATCCTGCTGGATTCGGTGGCGTCCCGCGAGAACGTGGCCCGGGCCGCGGCCCACCTGGGCTGGCAGGCCGCCGTCAAGGACCTGCCGGGTGGGGAATTCCGGATGACGTTGACGAAATGAACGGCGTCATCTACCTGGACCACGCCGCCACGTCCTGGCCCAAGCCGCCCGGCGTGACCCGGGCCATGGCCCGCTTCCTGGACGAGGAGGGGGGCAACCCCGGGCGCTCCGGGCACCGCCTGTCCCTGGCCGCGGCCCGGACCGCGTACGGCGTCCGGGAGGCCGTGGCCGGGCTGGTGAACGCGCCCGATCCCCTGGGCGTGGTCTTCACGGCCAACGGCACCCACGCCCTCAACCTCGCCCTCCACGGCCTGCTGGCGCCGGGCTGCAGGGTCGTGGCGGGGGGGATGGAGCACAACGCCGTGATGCGGCCCCTCCGGCATCTGGAAGCCCGGGGGGTCGAGGTCGCCGTCGTGCCGGCGGCCCGGGACGGATCGCTGGACCCGGAGGCCTTCCGCCGCGCCGTCGTCCCCGGCACCACCCTGGTGGTGGTCAACCACGCCAGCAACGTCGTGGGCACCCTGGCCCCCGTGCGGGAGATCGCGGCCGTGGCCCATTCGGCCGGCGCCCTCCTCCTGGTGGACGCCGCCCAGACCCTGGGAGCGCTGCCCGTGGACATGCAGGCCCTGGGCATCGACCTCCTCGCCTTCACGGGGCACAAGGGGCTCCAGGGCCCGCCCGGCACGGGGGGCCTGGTGCTGGGCGCGGGCGTGGATCCCCGGCGCATCGCGCCGCTCCTCCAGGGGGGCACCGGGAGCCGTTCCGAACACGAGACCCAGCCGGACTTCCTCCCGGACCGGTTCGAGAGCGGCACCCCCAACGGCGTGGGCATCGCGGGGCTGGGCGCGGGCATCGCCTGGGTGCTGGAGCGCGGCCCCGCGGCCCTCCACGCGCAGGCCGCGGACCTCTCCCGGTTCCTCGCCGAAGGCCTGATGGAGATCCCGGGAGTGACGGTGCACGGGCCGAGCGACGCCTCAAGGCGCCTCGCGGTGGTCTCCTTCACCGTGGCCGGACTTCACGTCTCGGACCTGGGGCTCCGCCTCGACGAGGAGCACGGGGTGCTCTGCCGGGTGGGGCTGCACTGCTCGCCCGCGGCGCACCGCGCCATCGGCACCTTCAGCGAGGGCACGGTGCGGTTCGCCCCCGGCCCCGGGGTCACCCGGGAGGACCTGGAGACGGTCCTGTGGGCCGTGGCCGCCGTGGTGCGCGCGTGAGCCAGAGCGTCGCCCTGTTCCACGCCATCTCCGCGGCCCTCCGGGCCGATAAGCTCCTCGGCCCCACCGGCTGGCCCTTCAAGCTGATCCCCACCCCCCGCCAGTTCTCCTCCGATTGCGGCGTGGCGCTCCGCTTCGAGACCGCCCGCCGCGCCGAGGTGGAGGCGGTCTTCGCCCAGGCGCGCCTGGATGCGGAGTTCCGGGAACTCTAGCTCCTGAGCCGCTGGGACCGGCCCGCTGCGTGGTGATCGCCGCCCAATAGCCATGGGTTTGAACAAAATAACTTGAGAATTGAATGTGCACTTGGGGCTGCCGGCAAACCCGGCGCACTTCGGAACCAGGATGAAGCGGCAACTCCCAGGAGAGCCTATCCCCTTTTATCCCATATATCTGCGTGAATCCCAGTTTCGGCAGGGCCGACGCTGCGATGGGTCGCCGCAGGTGTCATTGGACGTCCTTGACCTCGAGTTCCAGGGCCCCGGTTCCTTCGCGAGGCTTCATTCCCAGCCTGCGAACCTCGATCCTCGCTTTGCCGGAACTGATGAGAAGGCAGATAGGAAGGCCAGGGCGTCCTCGAACCCCTTCTCGACGAACCCTTGGCCCAGGGTGTTCGCAATTCGGTGGCGGAAGCCGGTGATCTGCTGGGTGAGGGGGGCCTGGATGGGAAGGGTCTGCCTCCACGACTCCAGGGCGCCGACACACCGCTGCCGGGTGGTAACGGGAATTGGATTTTCGGGAAAGAGCAGGATAAAGACTGGCTGGTCAAAGCCTGAGCCCGATGAACAGACACGGGTTCGCGACCAGGCGGCGTAAATTCGGGTGGCCTTGCCGTATCTCGTGGCCAGGCTGCGAACGGGTCCCACATCACGTCAGCTGGAAAGCACCTCGGCATCCAGCCACCTCCTTGTGGAATCCGGATGCCGCTTTCGAGCCAAGGGTGTGACCCAGCTATTCACAGCTTTGGGTTTGCCGACACGCCCTTCCTGGAATGGCTGGGATTTGGAAGAATTAACTAATATTTTATAGACCTAAACCCAGCTTCGGGCCAGCCGAAAACAATCTAGACAAAAAGTTCTAGACATGTTTGTCTATGTCCATTCCGGAGCTCCCATGGCCAAGCCCCTCAAACCCACCGCAGCGGAACTGGACCTCCTCCGGATCCTCTGGCGCCTGGGCCCCGCCACCGTCAAGGAGGCCCACGCCGAACTCCTGAAGGACCGGGAGGTGGCCTACTCGGCGGTGCTCCGGCTCATGCAGATCATGCACGGCAAGGGGCTCCTCCTGCGGGACGAGGCGCAGCGCTCCCACGTGTACCGGCCCGCCCAGGCCCAGGACTCCACCCAGACCGGCCTCCTGGGCGACCTCATCCGCAAGGCCTTCGCGGGCTCGGGCAAGGCCCTGGTGCTGGCGGCCCTGAAGGGCGGCCACGTGACGCCCGAGGAGCGCAGGGAGATCGAAGGCTGGCTCCGGGGCGAAGGAGGCGGGAAATGACCTGGCTGCCCGTGATCGAGGCCCTGGGCTGGGCCTTCCTGGACTTCATCTGGCAGGGCCTCCTGGTGTGGGCGGGAACGGCCGCGGCCCTGCAGGCGCTCCGGGGTCCCCGGCTGCGCTATGCCGCGGCCTGCGCGGGGCTCGCGCTGTGCCTGGCCCTGCCGGTGGCGGGGGTCCTGACCCGGCTGCCGGGGGCCGCCCCCGTCGTCAGCATCGAGCGCGTCCCGGTGGCGGCCCCGGTCCAGGCCACCCGGGGGCCCCTGCCGGCGCGGGTCCGCGCGGCGGTGGGCTCCCGCCTGCCTCTGGTGGTGCAGGTCTGGGCGCTGGGGGCGAGCCTCCTGGCGCTGCGCCTGGCCCTGGGCCTGGTCTGGGTGGGCCGGCTGGGGCGGCGCGGAGCCCGCGCGGCGGACGCCGCATGGAAAGGGCGCATGGAGCGCCTCGCCGCCGCGCTGGGCATGGCCCGGCGGGTCACCCTGAAGGTCTCGGCCTCCATCGACTCGCCGCTGTCCTTCGGGTGGTGGCGGCCGGTGATCCTGCTCCCCGCCGCCCTCGTGGCCGGCATGGACCCCCTGCTCCTGGAGGCGCTGCTGGCCCATGAGCTGGCCCATGTGCGGCGCTTCGACTACCTCGCCAACCTCCTTCAGACCGTCGTGGAGACCCTGCTCTTCTACCACCCCGGGGTGTGGTGGATCTCGGGGCGCATCCGGGCGGAACGCGAACTCATCTGCGACGAACTCGCGGCCGGGGCACTGGGCGAACCGCGGCGCCTGGTCCTGGCCCTGAGGGAGCTGGACCTCTTCCAGCTCTCCAACACCCAACCGGCCCAGGCGGCCCACGGAGGCAATCTCATGAACAGGATCCGACGTCTCATCCAGCCCGAACCGCGGCCCATGGCGTGGAAGCTCGCGCTCGCCATCGCGGGGTTCACCACGCTCTGCGGCGCCAGCGCGGCCCTGGCCCGCGTCCAGGCGGAGCCCGCCAAGAAGGACGTGCCGTACGCCATCGTCAGCAAGAAGAAGGACGGCATCACCCGCTCGGGCCCCGGCGCCGCCAACAAGGAGCTCTGGCGCCTGCGCGCGAAGCTTGAGGACGACTTCTTCTGGTTCAGGTCCGGCGGCAAGGACTACGTGGTCAGCGATCCCGCCCTGGTGGCCCGGGCCCGGGCGCTCCAGCAGCCCATGGAGGAGCTCGGGGGCCAGATGGGCGCCCTGGGCGGGGAGATGGGCGAAGTGGGCCGCAGGCAGGGCGACATCGGGCGCCAGCAGGGCGACGTGGGCCGGAAGCAGGGGGACATCGGCCGGAAGCAGGGGGAGATCGGCCGCCAGATGGGCGAGATCGGGCGCCAGCAGGGCGTCCTCGGAACCCGGATGGAGAAGGTCGAGCGCCGGCTGGACAACGACAACCTCAAGCCCGCCGAACGCAAGGCCCTGGAAAAGCAGCTCGCGGAACTCGAGGCGTCCATGCACGCCCTGGAGGCGAAGATGGAGGCCCTGGAGGCGCCCATGGAGGCCCTGGGCCGCGAGATGGAGGAGGCCGCCAAACCCATGGAGGGCCTTGAGCAGAAGATGGAGGAGGCCGGAAGGCCGATGAAGGAGCTGGAGGCGCGGATGAAGGTGCTCAGCGCGAAGATGGAGGGGCTCAGCCGCGAGGCCGACGCGGGCATGAAGAAGCTCGCCGAAGAGGCCCTGGCGTCGGGCAAGGCCCGGCCTGCGGGCAGTCTCTAGGGCTCCTCCACCACCACCGCCACTTCCTTGTCCAGGAGCCGGAACAGGAGCTTGCCCTTGTCCTTGAGGCTCTCCAGTTCCGGCTTCAGGTCGCCGGTGGCGGTCACGCGCAGGGTGAGATCGTCCCCGTCGGCCGTCAGGCGCACCAGGCGCACCGATTGCCGGCGGGTCCGGTCCAGGGCGTCGGCCACGCGGATGATGGCGGCCAGCTTCTCCACCACGTGCTGGGTCCAGGGCTTGAGCTGGGCGTAGGCCTCGTGGGTCATGGAAGGGGGCTTGCCCCGGTGGTAGCGCACGATCTGGCTCATGGCCTCGGTCTCCGTGGGCCAGAAGCCGGCGAGCTTGGCGTTGGTGATCAGGTAGGCGCCGTGCTTGTGGTGGCCCTTCTCCGAAAGGGAGAGGCCGATGTCGTGCAGGCGCGCCGCGTAGCCCAGCATCTCCCGCTCGGGGTCCCCCAGTTCGAACTCGGGCATGAGGTCCGTGAAGAGCTGGTCGGCCAGGTACGCCACGTGGCGGCTGTGCCCGGGATCGGGGTCCAGCTTGGCGGCCAGGGCCTCCACCGAGGCCCTGCGCCGGTCCCCCAGCACCGGCAGGGCCATGCCGCCGCGCGCCAGGGCCTGCCAGACCATGCCCTCCCGCAGGCCCACGGGCAGGGTGCGCACGTGGCCGGCCCCGGTCCAGGCCATGAGGGCCGCCACCCAGCTGGCCCCCACGTGGAGGACTTCCGCGCGCTTGGGATCGACCCCGAGCTGGGTCACCCGCTCCTGGGAGGAGGTCTTCCACAGCTTGCGCTTGAACTTCAGGAGCTGCTCGGTGTCGAAGGTGCCCTGGCCGCCGGCGCCGCTGGCCAGGTCGAGGAGCGTCCCGGAGGTGGCGAGGATGACCTCGGGGTGGGGCAGGTCCCCGGGCAGGGCCTTGGCGGCCTTCTTCAGGATCCTGCGGAGGAACTTGCGCACCCGCTGAAGGTCCTCCGCGGTGGGGGGGTTGGCCGTGGGCAGGGCGTCGGCGAGGCGCTGGAGGCCCCAGGGCATCGAAATGGTGGCCACGGCCCGGCCCGCTTCCAGCCACGTGAGCTCGGTGGACCCGCCGCCGATGTCCATGAGCACGGCGGGCGTGTCGGGGAACGGAATGGCGCGGCTGACCGCCAGGTAGATGAGGCTGGCCTCCTCCTCCCCGGAGATCACCCGGATGTTCACCCCCAGCCCCGCCGCCTCCCGGATGAACAGGGTCGCGTTGGACGCCTCGCGCAGCGCGGCGGTGCCGCAGGCCAGCACCGTGTCGCACTGGAGCCCTTTGACCACCTCCGCCATGAGGGCCAGGGACTCCAGTCCCGCCTGGAAGGCCTCGGCGCCGATCTCGCCGGTCTTCAGGAGGCCCCGGGCCAGGCGGACCATGTGCTTTTCACGGGCCAGCACCCGCTGGTTCCCGACGGCATCGGTCTCCACCACGACGAGGTGGATGGAATTGGATCCGACATCGATGGCGGCGATTCTCATGGGGGAAGGGTAGCGCCACGCCGCCCCTTGTCTAGCGGGGAATGGTCCCCGTGCGGTCCCAGCGGGTCCAGGACAGGAAATGCCGCGCGCCGTCCACGAAATTCATGAGGACGTCCGTGGGGCCCTTGGGCACGTTGGCGGGCGTGTCGTCGGTGCCGCCCTCCCGGAAGCTCCACCAGATGATGAAGGGCCGTCCCCGGAGGTGGTCCATGGGAACGAACCCCCAGTAGCGGCTGTCGGCGCTGCTGTCGCGGTTGTCGCCCATGGCGAAGAGGAAGCCGGGGGGCACCTTCACGGGACCGAAGGTGTCGCGGTACCCGCCGTCCAGGCCCTCCTGGCCCTGCTGGTCCATGGCCAGGACCTCGGGGTCCGCGTAGTTCCACAGCTTGGAGGGGGGCATGTCGTCGTAGATGCCGGGGTCGCGGGTCAGGGGCCAGGGGCCCGGAACGGGGCCCTCCTTGCGGTCCAGGACGTGGTGCTCCCAGGCTGCGGTGACCAGCTTGCCGTTCAGGTAGAACCGCTTGTTCCGCATCTCGACGGTGTCGCCGGGCAGGGCCACGAGGCGCTTGACGTAGTCGTTGTTCCGTTCGAGCGGGTACCGGAAGACGATGATGTCCCCGCGCGAGGGGCTGCGCATGGGGAAGAGCTTCTCCTCCCAGGCCCACTGGGGCCGGGCGAAGATGAACTTGTTCACCAGCAGGTGGTCCCCGATCATCAGCGTGTTGCGCATGGAGGCCGAGGGGATGGTGAACTGCTGCCCCACGAAGGTCTTGAAGAAGACGATGAGCAGCACGGCGAAGAGGACCACTTCCAGGTTGTCCCGGACTGCCCCCTTGGCCACGCCCGCAGGCAGGACGTGTTCCAGTTTCTCCTCGCTCATTTGGCGCCCTCCGGAGGGGGATCGGTGTAGCCCTGGGAGACCAGGCGGCTCACCGCCACCCACTTGCCGTCGATCAGGTTCAGGGTCTCGACCTCGCCCAGGTCAGGGACCAGCAGGGTGCGGCGCCGAACGCCCCGGGCGCTGACGGGGGCGGACTCGACCCAGATGCCGGTGGCGTCGGGGTCGGGCAGCTTCACGCCCGGGATGTCGACCCGGGCCCTTCCCACCACGAAGTTGACGATGCCCCGGTCCTCCCACCGGGAAACCCGGTCCGGGAAGCCCGCGGGCAGGACCACCAGTTCCTTGGAACCGTCCAGCTTCAGGGCCTCGAGACCGTCCTGCAGGCGGAAGGTGGCCTCGGTCACGGAGGTGAAGCTGGCGTAGGTGCGCACCACGGTGCGCCCGTCGGGCCCCAGCGTCGAGGACTTCACCCGCACCTGGAGCCGCTGGGAGGCCTCGGCGCCGGGCCGGGCGTAGACGAGGGTCTGGCCTGCCTCCCAGGAGGCGTAGACGGGCGCCCGGCCCCGGGTGACCAGGTGGTCGCAACCCGCCGTCAGGAGGAGGCCGGCGGCGAGGATTCGTCTCATCGCAGGCCCCGGTTGTACTTGGCCATGAGGTCCGAGAGGCTCGCCGTGCCGGGCGCGGGCTGGGGAGCCTTGGGCGCCGCGGCGGTGGTCCTGGCCGGGGGCCGGGTGTCGGGCTTGCGTTCCGGCCGCGGGCCGCGGTCGGGGCGGGGGCCGCGGTCGGGGCGGGAGGGACGTTCCGGCCTGCCCGCGGCGGCCTGGGGGACGCCGGCCTGGGGCGCCGGAGCGCCGCCCTGGGGGCGGGGAGGCCGCTGGCCCTGGGCCCGGGGAGGCCTGGGCTCGCCCTGGGGCCTCGGCTGGCGCTCGGGCCTGGGACCCGCGGGACGGGGGGCCCCGCCGCCTCCGGGCAGGAGGGCCTTGATGGAGAGGCCGATGCGCTTGGACTTGAGGTCCACCGCCAGCACCTTCACGCGCACCGCCTGGCCCACGCTGAGGGCCTCGGAGGCGTTCTTGACGTAGTGGTGCGAGATCTCGGAGAGGTGCACCAGGCCGTCCTGGTGGACGCCCACGTCCACGAAGGCCCCGAAATCGGTGACGTTCGTGACGATGCCCTGCAGCTCCATGCCGATCTCCAGGTCGGAGGGCTTGTGCACCCCCTCCTTGAAGACCACGGCCTCGAAGCGCTGCCGGGGGTCGCGGCCGGGCTTCTTGAGCTCGGCGATGATGTCCTTGACGGTCTCCACGCCGAACTGCGCGTCCGTGAAGAGGGCCGGATCCAGGGCGTCCAGCACCGCGTCGTTGCCCACCAGCTCGGGCACGGACTTGCCGGCCATCTGGCAGATGCGCTGCACGACGGGGTAGGACTCGGGGTGCACGGCGGAGGAATCCAGGGGGTTCTCGCCGTCCCGGATGCGCAGGAAGCCCGCGGCCTGCTGGAAGGCCTTCTCGCCGAAGCGGGGCACCTCCATGAGCTGCTCCCGGTGCCGGAAGGCGCCGTTGGCGAAGCGGTGCTGCACGATGTGCTTGGCCAGGCTCTCGCCGATGCCGGCCACGTAGGCCAGGAGCCGGTAGCTGGCGGAGTTGAGGTCCACGCCCACGCGGTTCACGCAGGACTCCACCACCTCGTCCAGGCCCTTCTTGAGGGCGGTCTGGTTCACGTCGTGCTGGTACTGGCCAACGCCGATGGACTTGGGCTCCACCTTGACCAGCTCGGCCAGGGGATCCTGGAAGCGCCGCGCGATCGAGATCGCGCCGCGCACCGTGACGTCCTGCTCGGGGAACTCCTCCCGGGCCACGTCGGAGGCGGAATAGACGGAGGCGCCGGCCTCGCTGACGGCCACGCACAGCACCCCTTCGCGGCCGGTGTCCTTGAGCCACTCCCGCAGGAAGGCCTCGGCCTCGCGGCCCCCGGTGCCGTTGCCGATGGCGATGGCCTCGATGGGGTACTTGGCCCCCAGCTGCTCCAGGATGGCCCGGCTGCCCTCGATGTCCCGCTTGGGCTCGAGGGGATAGATGGTGGCGGTGTCCATGAACTGGCCCAGCCGGTTGATGATGGCGAGCTTGCAGCCGGTGCGGATGCCGGGGTCGACCCCCAGCGTGCAGAACTGGCCCGCGGGGGGCGCCAGGAGCAGGTGGTCCAGGTTGGTCTGGAAGACCTTGATGGCCTCGAGGTCCGCCTTCTTCTTGGCCTCGACCCGCACGTCGGTCTCGATGGTGGGCGCAAGAAGGCGGTCGAAGGCGTCGCCGCACACGTCATGGAGCATGATGCGGTAGGCCGAGGCCGGGTTCACCTGCACCTTGGAGACCAGGCCGGTCACGAGGGCCTCCCGGTCCACGACGAGCTTGACGGTGAGGATCTCCTCCTTCTCGCCGCGGCGCACCGCGAGCACCCGGTGGCCGGGCATCTTGCGCAGGGGCTCCTGGAACTGCCAGTAGGGCTTGAAGCGCAGCGCCTCGGGGGCCTCCTTGCGCTCCTCGCGCAGCTCGGCATGCAGCACGCCGGTGTCCAGGAACACCTGGCGCAGCCAGGAGCGCACGTCGGCGTCCTCCGCGAGGCGCTCGGCGAGGATGTGGCCCGCGCCCTCCACGCACTTGCTGGGGGTCTCGGTGCCTTCCTGGTCCGCCTTGACGAAGGGGGATGCCAGCATGAGGGGATCGGCGCCGTCGGCGTCCGCGAGCAGCGCGTCCAGGAGGGGCTCGAGGCCCCGCTCCCGGGCGTCCGTGGCCTTGGTGCGCTTCTTGGGCTTGTAGGGAAGGTAGAGGTCCTCCAGCTCGGTCTTGGACCAGGCCGCCTCGATGCGCCCCTTCAGCTCGGGCGTGAGCTTGCCCTGCTTGTCGATGGTCTTCAGCACCGTCTCGCGGCGGTCCAGCAGCTCCTTGAAATAGGCGAGGCGCTCCTCAACGGCCCGGATCGCCACTTCGTCCAGGGAGCCGGTGGCCTCCTTGCGGTAGCGGGCGATGAAGGGAACCGTGTTCCCTTCGTTGATCAAGGCCGTGACGGCCGCCACCCCCGCCCGGGGCAGGGAGAGTTCCTTGCAAATGCGATCGACCAACAACTCCACGGCACGTTCCTTTAGGTCACCTGGGAGGTGAAAGGGAATCATACCCTAGAATCCGTGCGCGCTCGCGGGTGGGCCGATTCGTAGGTCCTGGCGAGGCTTTCCAGGTCCAGGTGGGTGTAGCGCTGGGTGGTGCTGAGGCTCGCATGCCCCAGGAGTTCCTGGATGGCCCGCAGGTCCATGCCGTGGTTGAGGAGGTGGGTGGCGAAGCTGTGCCTCAGGGCGTGGGGGCTCACCCGGGCCCGCACCGCCGCGGTCTCCAGGGCCTTGGCCAGGAAGCCCCGCACGCTGGTGGGCGTGAGCCGTCCCCCCCGCTGGTTGACCAGGACGGCCGCGGTCGGCGGCAGGTTTTTTACCGCCAGGAATTCGCGGCGAAAGGCCAGGTAGGCGTCCAGCGCTCCGGCGGCCTTCTCGTGGAAGGGCACCAGGCGCTCCTTGCTCCCCTTGCCCATGACCCGCAGGGTGCGCTCCGGCAGGAGGAGGTCCTGGAGGTCCAGCCCCGTGAGCTCGGACACCCGGAGCCCGCAGGCGTAGAGGAGCTCGAGGATGCAGCGCAGGCGGGACGAAGGGAAGTCGGCGGGCTCGGGCAGGTCCAGCAGCGCGCCGCTCTCGCCCTCGGTGAGGAAGGCCGGGAGCCGCTTGGGCAGCTTGGGATTGCGCAGGCCCGTCGAGGGGTCCTGGCCGATGCGCTGGGTCTCGAACAGCCACCCGAAGAAGGACCTCACCGTGGACAGGATCCGGGCCTGGCTGGCGGGGTCCAGCCCCCGCTCCCCCAGCTCCATGGCGAAACCGCGCAGGGTCCGGGGCTTGACGTCCCAGCCCTCCCAGCCGGCCCCGGCGGCGTGGGCCAGGAGCTTGCCCAGGTCCGCCTTCCGGGCTCTCAGGGTGTGGGGCGAGACCCCACGGGCCCGCTGCTCCAGCACGAAGGCGGCGACCGCCTCCGCGAGGCCGGGCCGGCCCTCGGGCCCCGCCATGGCATGTCCAGGGTTCTCCATGCTGCTACCATGCCACGATCCCGTCCCTCCGGAGCCCCGACTTGGTCGAAACAATCCCCCAGCTCTTCTATAAGGCCCTGGAACGGGAGGACCCCGCCGCCCTGGCCCATCGGGTGGAGGGCGCCTGGGTGCCCATCTCCCACCGGGAGCTCCAGGCCCGGGTGGAGCGCCTGGCCCTGGCCCTGGAGGCCCGCGGGGTCCGTCCCGGGGACCGGGTCGGCATCCTGTCCGAGAACCGGCCCGAATGGGCCGTCGCGGACTACGCCTGCGCCGTCTCGGGGATCGTCTCGGTCCCCGTGTACCCGACCCTGAACCTCCCCCAGACCGCCCACATCCTGCGCCACAGCGATTCCCGGTGGATCCTCTGCTCCACCCCGGAGCAGCTGGCCAAGGTCCTGGACCTCTGGCCGGAACTCCCCGGCCTGGAGGCGGCGGTCCTGATGGCCGGCGAGGCGCCCCCGGCCCCCGGGCGGAGCATCCTCCGCTGGAACGACCTCATGGCCGAGGGCGGCGCCCTGGAGGCACGGCGACCCGACGTCCGCGTCCGGGCCATGGCGGTCCGCCCCGGCGACCTGCTGACCCTCATCTACACCTCCGGCACCACGGGCGACCCCAAGGGCACCATGCTCAGCCACGGCAACGTGGCCTCCAACGTCCTCCAGGCCCTGACGGCCCTGGAGGTCCGGGCCGGCCAGCGCTGCCTGAGCATCCTGCCCCTTTCGCATATCTTCGAGCGCATGGGCGGCCACTACACCATGTTCCACGCCGGCGTGTCGATCCACTACGGCGAGAGCCTCCAGACCATCGCCCGGGACCTCCTCGAGGTGAGGCCGGAGATCCTGCTGGCGGTGCCGCGGATCTTCGAGAAGCTCTACGGGAAGGTGCGGGAGCAGGTGGCGGCCGGGGGCCTCCTCAGCCAGTGGATCTTCCACTGGGTCATGGCCCTGGGGCGCCGCATGGCGGCGCACCGCTACCGCGACCGGCCCCTGCCCTTCCTCCTGGGCCTGGGCCGGATCCTCGCCGACGTCCTGGTCTTCGGGAAGATCCGCGCCCGCCTGGGCGGGAGGCTGGGCCTGGCGGCCTGCGGCGGCGCCGCGATCCACCCCCGGATCCTGGAGTTCTTCTGGGCCGCGGGCATCCCCCTCTACGAAGGGTACGGCCTCACCGAGACCAGCCCGCTGCTCACCATCTCCCGCAAGGGCGACATGGTCCCCGGCTCCGTGGGCCGGCCCATCCTGGACCGATGGGAGGGCCTGCCCTTCCTGAAGCTCGCCGAGGACGGCGAGATCCTCTGCCACGGCCCCAACGTCATGCAGGGCTACTGGAACGACGCGGAGGCCACCCGCGAGGTGATGGACGCCGAAGGCTACTTCCACACCGGCGACATCGGGGAGATGGACGCGGCCGGCCACGTGCGCATCACCGACCGCAAGAAGGAGATCCTCTGCACCTCGGGCGGGAAGAACATCGCCCCCCAGCCGCTGGAGAACGCCCTGCGCGCCGACAAGTACGTCGAGCAGGCCGTGGTGGTGGGCGAGGGGCGCAACTTCATCAGCGCCCTGATCGTCCCCGACTTCGCGGTCCTCCGCCGGTGGGCGGCGCACAAGAAGCTTCCCTTCGCCTCCGACGCGGAGCTCTCGGCCCTGCCCGAGGCCAACGCGAAGATCATGGCCCGGGTCGAACGGATCAATGCGCGGTTCTCCAATTATGAACGGATCCGGAAGGTGGCCCTCCTGGACCGGGAGCTCACCCCGGACAGCGGCCTGCTGACCCCCTCCCTGAAAGTGAGGCGCCGGGCCGTTAACGAGGCCTTCGCGGCGAAGATCGAGGCCCTCTATGGCCCCACGCCTTAACGAAAATTAATTGGTGAATTCATATATCTGCCTTAAGGTGGCCTAGGAATCCTTCGACACAATTCATCGTCGGGCGGCTTCATTCACAGGAGACTGCTGGATGAGTGACTCCAACCCGTCGCCGGCCCCGGTCATCACCCTGGTCAACGACGATCCCGTGCAGCTGAGTCTCCTTTCGAGGATCCTCGAGAGGGCGGGCCTGGACGTCCGGGCCTACGCCAGCGCCGAGGCGGCCCTGGGCGCCATGGACCGGGAGCGCCCGCCCAGCCTGGTCCTCACCGACCTGTACATGCCCGGCATCGACGGGTGGCGCTTCTGCCGCCTCCTGCGCTCCCCGGAGTTCGCATCCTTCAACGCCGTACCCATCCTGGTGGTGTCCGCCACCTACGCCGGGGACGAGCCCGACCGCATCGCGACGGACCTGGGCGCCGAATCCTTCCTTTCCGCGCCGGTGGACCCCCTCCTGCTGACCCGGCGGGTGCGGGCCATCCTGGAGGGACGCCAGGTGCGGTCCCTGCCACGGGTCCTGATCGTCGAGGACAGCCGCACCCTGGCGGGAATGCTCCGCACGGCCTTCAACGGCCACGGCTACCAGGCCGACACGGCCTCCACCGTGGCCGAGGCGCTGGCGGCCTTCCGGGGCGCCTCCTACGACGTGGCGGTGCTGGACTACCACCTGCCCGACGGGCTCGGGGACACCCTTCTGGACGATTTCAGGAACCTCCGGCCCACCTGCGTCTGCCTCATGATGACCACCGACCCGGGGCCGGAGCTGGCCCTGGACTGGATGAAACGCGGCGCCGCCGACTACCTGCGCAAGCCCTTCCAGGTGGCCTTCCTGCTGGAGCTCTGCGCCCGCGCCCGCCGGGAGCGCGCCCTCCTCCGCGTGCAGGACATGCTCGAGCAGCGCACCCGCGAGCTGCGCCTGAGCGAGGAGAAATCCCGGCAGGCCGCGGAATTCGCCCGCCACATCCTCGATTCCACCGACGCCCACCTGGCCGTGGTGGACGGCGACGGCACGATCCTGGACGTGAACGAGGCCTGGCGCCGCTTCGCGCGAAGCAACGGCGGCGGCGACGAAAGCGTCTGGGGCCCCGGCGCCAGCTACTTCCGCAACGACACCCCCGGCGACCCGGCCTACGAGGGCATCCGGCGCGTCCAGGACGGCGGGCTCCCCTCCTTCGAAGTCGAGTATCCCTGCCACTCCCCAGTGGAGGAGCGCTGGTTCTCCATGCGGGTCCAGCCCTTCCTCGGGCGCCCGGGCACCGTGCTGGTGGCCCACTTCGACGTGACGGTCCTCAAGCGCGCCGAAGCCAGGCTCCAGGAGAACGAAATGCGCATGAGCGCCCTCCTCAACGCCGTGCCCGACCTCATGTTCACCCTGGACGCCGAAGGCAACTTCATCGACGCCCATGCCCCCGACGAGGCCCTCCTCTTCCGGCCCAGGGAGGCGTTCATGGGCCGCCACCTGCGGGAGGTCCTCCCTCCGGACGTGGCGGCCGTCACCCTCGCCCACGTGGAGGAGATCCACCAGAGGGGGGAGACGTCCCCCTACTGCTACGAGTCCTTCCACGGCGGCGAGAAGCGCTACTTCGAGTGCCGGATGGTGCCCTGCAGCGGGGACCAGGTGCTGGCCATGGTGCGCGACATCACGGACCGCCGCCGGGCCGAGGCCGAGGGCGAGATCCTCCAGGCCCAGCTCCTCCAGGCCCAGAAGATGGAATCCATCGGCCGGCTCGCCGGGGGCGTGGCGCACGACTTCAACAACATGCTCTGCGTGATCATCGGCCTGGGGGACCTGCTCCTTTCCCGCACCGACCCTGCCCACCCGTTCCACGCCCACCTCAGCGAGATCCACAAGGCCGCGGAGCGATCCTCCAACCTCACCCGCCAGCTCCTGGCCTTCGCCCGCAGGCAGGCCATCGCCCCCAGGATCCTGGACCTGAACCCCACGGTGGAGGACATGTTCAAGATGCTCCGCCGGCTCATCGGCGAGGACATCGAGCTCACCTGGACCCCGGGCCCGGACCTCTGGCGGGTCCGGCTCGACCCCTCCCAGATCGACCAGATCCTAGCCAACCTGTGCGTCAATTCCCGGGACGCCATCCGGGACGTGGGCACCATCCACATCTCCACCCGGAACCGGACCGTCCTCGCGTCCCAGTGCCTGAACCGCCCGGGCCTGGCGCCCGGGGACTACGTGCTGCTCACCGTGAGCGACGACGGCCAGGGCATGGACGAGGCCACCCGGAAGCTGATCTTCGAGCCCTTCTTCACCACGAAGGAGGTGGGCAAGGGCACCGGCCTAGGCCTGGCGACGGTGTACGGCATCGTCAAGCAGAACCGGGGCTGGATCGAGGTCGCCAGCCAGCCCGGCCGGGGCACCGCGGTCACCATCTACCTGCCCCGCGACCTGGGCCAGGCCGAGCCCCAGCGCCTGGAGGGGCCCGCCCTCGGGCCCGGCCAGGGCCGGGAGACGATCCTCCTGGTGGAGGACGAGCCCGCCATCCTGGCCATGGCCACGGACATGCTCCGGGAACTGGGCTACCTCCTCCTGCCCGCGGCCACCCCGGCCGAGGCCCTCCACCTCGCCGAGGGCCGCCGGGAGCGGATCGACCTCGTGCTGGCCGACCTGGTGCTGCCCATCATGAACGGCCGGGACCTGGCCCGGGCCGTGCGGGCGCTCCACCCCGAGGCGCGCACCCTCTTCATGAGCGGGTACGCCGCCGGGGACTCCCTGGACGCGGCGGTGCGGGACGACGGCGCGCCCTTCCTGCAGAAGCCCTTCTCCCTCAAGGAACTGGAGCACAAGGTGCGTGACGCCCTGGGTGCGAGTTGACCGGCCCCGGCCGGACCCCTACCCTGGAAGAATGAGACTGACCCAGGGTGAAAAGTCGGAACGCAGCCAGGTTGCCATCCTCCAGGCGGCTCTCCACCTCTTCTCCAGGCAGGGCTACCGCGGCACCAGCATCCGGGAGATCGCCACCGAGGCGGGCCTTTCCACCGGGAACGTGTACCACCACTTCCCCGACAAGGAGACCCTCTTCACGACCCTCCTGGCCCAGTACTGGGAGGACATCGACGATCCGGAACTCCCGTTCAACAAGGCCCTGGCCGCCGGCGCCTTCCCCGACGACCTGGAGGCCCTGGCCCGGGCCGCCGAGCAGACCATCCGGGACCACCGGCAGTATGTGGCCCTGATCTATGTCGACGTGGTGGAGTTCGAAGGGAACCACATCCGGAAGTTCTACAGCGAGATGTCCGGGCGCTTCGCCAGGTTCCTGGAGGCCAGGTATCCCGGGGACGCCCTGAAAGAGCGCATGGCGCCCGGCTTCGAGCCCAGGACCGCCCTCATGATGGCCAGCCGCATCTTCCTGCAGTACTTCGCCGTGGAGATCCTGTTCGGCGTCCCGGAGCAGTTCGGTCTGCCGACCTCCGTGGCGCTGCGGGAGATGGCCGGGATCCTCCGCAAGGGCATGCTCAGGCCCGCCCCCGGCAAGGCTGCGAAGGTCCGCAAGGCGTGAACGCCGGCGGCGAGGAACCGCGTTGACAGGTCCCTCGGGCGGAGCGTACCATCGTCCCAACCAGTCACATACCAATCGTTCGTTTTGTTGTTCTGCCCGCCGGGAGAAATGATGAGCAAGCTCGGAATCGCGTTGACCGGGGTGGCGATCCTCCTCCTGGCGGCAACCGGACTGTCCGCTTGGCTTATCGCCAAGCGCCCGCTGCGGGTCTTCGCCTGGGCCATGCGCCGGACCTTGAAGCGCCTGGGCCTGGTCCAGATCGCCATCCCCTCCCCCTCCGGGCCCCAGAACGCCTTCCTCGGGGGCAACGGCCCCCTGCTCGTCCTGATCCACGGCGCGGGCGACCACGCGGGTACCTGGGCCAAGGTGGCCCCGGCCCTCCTGAAGGACCACACCCTCCTCATCCCCGACCTGGCCGGGCACGGCCAGAGCACCCCCGCGGCGGGCCCCATCGACACCGCCGTCATCGTCGCCGGCCTGGAGGCGGTGCTGGAGAACGCGTGCCAGGGCCGCAAGGCGACCCTCGTGGGCAATTCCCTGGGCGCCTGGATGGCCATGGTCATGGCCCAGCGCCTGCCCGGCCTGGTGGAGAAGGTCGTGGCCGTCAACGGCGGCTCCCTGCCGGGCTCCGGCAAGCCCGTGAACCTCCTGCCCACCACGCGCCAGGAGGCCCGGGAGACCATGGCCCAGTTGCGGGATCCGTCCAACCCCCCCGTCCCTGACACCGTCCTGGACGACATGATCCGCCAGGCCCGAACCAGCAGCCTCGCCCGATTCGCGGGAACCTTCGCCACCATGGCCCCCTGGCTCATGACCGAGGACCAGCTCCGCACCCTCCAGGTCCCCGTCCGCATGGTGTGGGGCACCGCCGACGCCCTCATGCCCCTGGAGTATGCCGCCCGCATGCAGGCGGTCCTCCCCGACTCCCGGCTCTTCCCCGTCGAGCGCTGCGGCCACGTGCCCCAGTCCGAAGCCCCCCGCCGCTTCCTGGACGCGCTGGCCAAGGCCCTGGAGGCCTGATTTCCCAAGCCGCCGGCGACGGTCCATGGCCAAGCCAGGGGCGATCGCCGGCGGGGATTCCCGGAGAGGGGTTGGCTCCTGCTCTCCGGGAATCCGGTCATGATTCCCTGTCCCGTTCATCCCTTGAATCGGCGTTCATCCTGTTCCCGCAGGGCCGAAGCCGGGATGGGCCGGAGCGCGGGTTGCGCGCATGAGCCGACCCATCGCGGCTTTGGCCCTGCGGGAACAGGATGGACGCCGATGCCTGGGATGAAGGGGATCAGGGTCCGGTCTTATTCGGAGTAGGGGCCCCACTGGATGACCGTCGAGGCCCAGACGAAGCCCAGGCCCGCGCCCACGAAGACGATCTTCGATCCGTCCTTGATCTTCCCGGCCTTCAGGCCCAGTTCGAGCGAGAGCACCTGGTCGTTCTGGCCGATGTGGCCGTATTCGTCGAGGTACGTGGTCTGTTCCTGGCCCAGGCCCAGCTCTGCAAGCACGGCGTCGTGGGCGCTGCGCTTGAAGTGCAGGATGGCCAGGTAGTCGATGGCGTCCTCCTGGAAGCCGGAGAGCTTCATGGACTCGCGGATCACGGTGTAGAAGTTGGGCATCGTGACCTCGCCGAGCTTGGCCTTGAAGGCCTCCTCGTCGGGCACCACGAAGTGGGCGCGCTCCAGGTCCCCGGCCGCGGGGGGCCACTCGCGGCTGCCCAGGGCCGGCACCACGCACATCTCGGACAGGGAGCCGTCGCCGCGGAAGGCCGAGGCCAGCACGGCGTTCCGGCCCGCGTTCTTGCGCAGCACCACGGCCGAGCCGCCCGAGCCGATGTCCAGCATGAAGCGGGTGGCGGGAACGTCGAGGTCGATGAGGTCGTTGTTGCGGTAGCCCGACACCAGCAGGACCGTCTGCAGCTCCGGGTGGCTGAACATCAGGGCCTTGGCCACGTCGAGGGCCGCCATCATGGAGCCGCACATGGCCTCCATGTCGAAGCTCCAGGCCTTCTTCGCGCCGATCTGGTTGGCCACGTAGAGCCCGGCCAGCCAGCAGGGGTAGTCCTTGTGCTGGGCGCCGCACCAGATCACCAGATCCACGTCACCGCCCGCGACGCCGGCCTGGTCCAGGGCCTTGCGCGCGGCGGCCAGGCCCATGAAGGCCGTGGTCTCGCCCGGGCCCGCCACCGGTTTCTCCTTCACGCCGAACTTGAGCGCGATGACGGGTTCGGGGATGCCGGTGGCGGCGGAGAGGTCCGCAGCGGTCAACTTGCCCTCGGGAAGCCAGGTCCCGTGCCCGATGATGCCTACATGCATTAGGGTCTCCAAAGAAGTGAATCGGTTCTCATTTCAATTACGCCGTTCGGGACCATTCGTCAAGGGGGACCAGCAGGCTCACCCCTTGCAACCCTGGGGAGTGAGGCTCCAAATGCTGAATTATGAGCAGAAAGATATCCCATGCCTTTTCGCTTGCGTGGGGGAATGGTGGAGTTTATATTTTTTAAAATACCGAATCAGTTCTCATTTTCAACCCCTGGTGCTTGGCTGGATGAAGGAGCGAGGCATGAAGACAGAGAGCCGGGGGAAGCCGGGGACCGAGGAGCGCCTGGTGGCGGCAGCGGTGCTCCTCTTTTCCAAGAAGTGGTACGGCACCGTGTCCGTGGCCGAGATCTGCCGCGCGGCAGGACTTTCCAACGGCGTCTTCTACCGCTACTTCGACACCAAGGAGGCCCTCTTCAAGGTCATCCTCGGGCGGGTCCTGGACCAGGTGCGGGAGGCGGTGGACAGCGTCCGGGGCAGCACGCCCCGGGAGCGCATCCGCAACTTCGCCGAGACCATCATCCGTTTCTCCGAGGAGCACCCCGACCTCATCTCGGTCTTCCGCGAGGGGCAGTACCGCCACATCGAGTACGAGAGGCGCCTCTCCGTCATCTACATCCACGCCCTCAGCTCGAGCCTGGGCCGGGAGATCGGGGTGCCCGAGTACCTCTACGCCCTGGGCGGCCTCCGGTTCTGCGCCATCGCCCGGGCCTTCGGCCACGCGCCGGTGGACGTCCAGTCCACCTGCGACATCCTCACCGACGGCCTCTTCCGGGGCCTCACCTTCGACCCCGCCAAGGTCTTCGGCGGCTCCGCCACGCCCCTGCCCCTCCCCCAGGAGGAGACGGCCCGGGACCGGCTCCTGCGCTCGGGCCGGAGGCTGTTCGGGGAGAAGGGCTTCTTCGAGACCAACATCCACGAGGTGACCGGCGGCGCCGGCCTGTCGGTGGGGGCCTTCTACACCTATTTCGAATCCAAGGAGACGTTCTACGCCGAGCTCATCGAGCGGGTCGGCCACGATGTGCGCGCGTTCATCTCCCGGAACCTGGCGAACCCGGATGCGGGAACGCCCAATGCCCTCGAACTCGAGCTCCGCGGACTCTGGCTCTGGGTCGTCTACCTCAACATCGACAAGTGGTGCTACAACATCGTGCGGGAGGCCGAGTTCATCCTGCCCCAGGCCGTGCGGCAGTACTACGGCGCCTTCGCCGCGGGCTACCGCAAGCGTCCCGCCCCCTACCGCGTCGTCGCCACCGCCCCCGGCGTGGACGAAGGCACCGCCATCGAATACCTCATGGGAATCGCCCACTACTTCGGAATCAAGACCGCCTTCGACGAGTCCACCGCCAACGCGCGGACCCTCGTGGACGGCGTCGGCGGCTACCTCAGCCGCGGACTCTCCGACTTCCTGGCCTAGGGCCACTCAAACATCAGTTTTTATGGAGGTTACATGAACCATCAGGAAATCTACGCCCGCAAACGGGTATCGGCGGACGAGGCCGTCACCCATATCCGCTCGGACAACGACGTCATCGTCGCCATGTGCGCCTCCGAGCCCCAGGGCTGCATGTCGAAGTTCCACACCGTGGCCGACCGGGTCGAGAACGTCCGGGTCTTCTCCTGCCTCACCCTCAAGCCGTACGACTTCTACATGCGGCCCGAGATGAAGGGCCACTTCGAACTGGCCAGCTGGTTCCATGCGCCGGGCTCCCGGGAGTCCCTGAAGAAGGGCCTGGGCCTGGTCACGTACGTGCCCAACATGCTCCACCGCGCCGCCAGCGACCGCATGCACGCGCACGTGCCCGACATCTTCTTCGGCACCTGCACCCCGCCGGACAAGAACGGCTTCGTGTCCCTGTCCCTGGGCCTCACCTACGAGAAGGACGTCATCGAGCGCGCCAGCACCGTGGTCCTCGAAGTGAACCCGCGTCTCCCGCGCACCCTGGGCGACACCCAGATCCACGTGTCGCAGGTGGACTTCTTCGTGGAACACGACCAGGAAGTGCCCGAACTGCCCGCCCCGAACCCCTCGGCCACGGACCACGCCATCGGCGCCTACATCGCCGACCTGGTGGAGGACGGCTCCACCATCCAGCTCGGCATCGGAGGCATCCCCAACGCCGCGGCCCTGGCCCTCAAGGGCAAGAAGGACCTGGGCGTGCACACCGAGATGTTCGTGGACTCCATGATGGAGCTCTACGAGCAGGGCGTGATCACGAACCTGAAGAAGGGCTTCAGGCCCGGGAAGTTCGTCACGACCTTCGCCATGGGCTCCCGCAAGCTCTACGACTGGCTCGACGACAACGTCGCCGTGGACTTCCAGCGCGGACGCTGGGTCAACGACCCCGCCGTGGTGGCGCAGAACACGAAGATGGTGTCCGTGAACACCTGCATCTCCGTGGACTTCACGGGCCAGGTGGCCAGCGAGTCCATCGGCGTGAACCAGTACTCGGGAACCGGGGGCCAGTCCGACACCGCCCAGGGCGCCGTGGCCGGCATCGACGGCAGGGGCAAGAGCATCATCGCCTGCTACAGCACCGCCAAGGGCGGCACCCTCTCCACCATCGTGCCCATGCTCCCCGAAGGCTCCGCCGTGACCCTGCACCGGTCCTACGTGGACCACGTGGTCACCGAGCACGGCGTGGCCCGCCTCCGGGGCCGCACCGTGCGCGAGCGCACGCACGAGCTCATCAACGTCGCCCATCCCGACTTCCGCGCCACCCTCACGGAGCAGGCGCAGAAGCTCGGCTACATCTGATCAGGCGGAATGCTTGGCCAGGAAGCCGAGGATGATGCTGTTGACCTCCGCCGCCTTCTCCACCACGACCACATGCCCGGAATCAGGAACCAGATGGAACTCCGAACCGGCAATCCCCCGATGCATGATCTCGCCGTACTTCCTGGGCTTGAGCACATCGTTCTCCGCCGACGCGATGCAGGCGGGGGCCTTGATGCGGCCCAGGTCGGCGGTGACGTCGAAGCGCTGGAAGCTCTCCAGCAGCCTCACGGCCGTGGGCAGGTCGAGGGTCGCGTAGCGCTCCTCGGCCATGGGGATCAGCTCGGGGTGCAGGGTCAGGAAGTGCTCGCCGTACACGTCCGGGAAGGTGAGGCGGAAGAAGGCGGCGCCGTCACCGAGCCGGGCGGCGATGATCCAGCGGTCGATGATCGCGCGGCAGATCGGGTCGCTGTGCGAAACGGACGCGATGATCGTCAGGGTGCGGACGCGCTCGGGATAGGCGATGCCCATCATGAGGTTCAGTTCGCCGCCGTAGGACGTCCCCACCATGTGCGCCTTCTCGAGGTCCAGCGCGTCCATGAGCGCCACCAGGTCGTCCGCATGCAGCTCGAAGGAATACTCCCCTCCGGGATGGTCGCTCTGCCCCTGGCCGCGCATGTCGTAGGTCAGCACGCGGTACCGGCGCGCCAGCTCGGGCAGCTGGAAGGCCCAGGACGTGGTGTTCATGAACACCCCGTTGTTGAGGATCACCAGCTCGCCGTCCGCGGGCCCGTGGAATTCGTAGAACATCTGGATGTCGTTGATGCGGATGCGTGGCATCGGAATCCTCCTGCTGGTTGTCACGGGGTCTTGGGGATACGGCATTATGCTCCCCGCTGGAAGGTCCAGGGCAACCCTTGGATCTCTCATCAAGCAAAGAAACACAATTGGTATCATTTAAGAGTTAAGTATCCTATTTACACACATATAGAATAAACGATTCAGTTCTCATCTTTTGGCTTGACAGGTTTTTTGATAGGTAGACAATTTCAAAGCAAACCAATCGTTCGTTTTCTTTAGGCCCCCTCCCTTGGGGAGGCATGGCGAGCCGGAAAAGGATCTGCCGACTCGCTCATGGAAGGTGGTCACCGGCCCGGACCAGACCCGCGCAAGAACCTATACAGGAGCTAGTGATGGAACGATACGCCACCATCGCATCCACAGGCTGCTATCTGCCTGGGATCAAGGTGCACAACGACGAGCTGCGCAAGACCTTCGCCCACCTCCCCGAGTTCATCGACAAGATGGAGGCCTCCAGCGGAATCCAGTGCCGCTGGCACGCGCCCGAGGACTGGGCCACCTCCGACCTGGCGCTGCCCGCCGCCCAGCAGGCCCTTGAGCGCGCCGGCCTGAAGCCCGAGGACGTGGACCTCATCATCCTGGGCACCGACTCACCCGACTACATCACCCCCGCCACCTCCGTGGTGCTGCAGCACAAGCTGGGCGCCGTGAACGCCGGCACCTTCGACATCGGCTGCGCCTGCGCGTCCTTCCCCACGGCGCTGGCCACGGGCGCGGGCTGGATCACCGCCAACCCGATGATCAAGACGGTCCTGGTGGTGGGCGTCTACCTCATGCACAAGCTCACCGAGGCGGGCGATCCCATGGGCTTCTTCTACGGCGACGGCGCGGGAGCGGCGGTGCTGGTGGCCTCGGACCGCCCCGGCTTCCTGGGCGCGGCGGCGCAGGCCGGCGGCGCCTACCACAAGCACTGGGGCATCTATTCGGGCGGCACCTACGAGCCCGCCACGGTGGAATCGGTCAAGGCCGGCCGCACCATGGTGAAGATGATCGAGCGCTACCCCCCCGAGATCAACCACGAGGGCTGGCCCCGGGTCGTGCGCAAGCTGGCCGCCAACTGCGGCTTCGCGATCCCCGACATCGACTTCATCGTCTTCACCCAGGTGCGCAAGGGCTCCATCGAGCTGGTCATGGAGAACCTGGGCCTGCCCATGGAGAAGACGCACACCATCATGGAGGAATGGGGCTACACGGGATCGGCCTGCATCCCCATGGCCCTGCACGACGCCCTCGAGAAGAAGAAGATCCGCTCCGGCGACCGCCTCGTGCTGGTGGGCTCCGGCGTCGGCTACAACCAGGCCGCCTGCGCCCTGATCATGCCCTGACGTTTCCCCGAGGAGTCGATTCATGTGCTGTAAACGGGACATCCTGGTGCTGAGCGGCGTGCGGACCGCCATCGGCGCGTTCGGCGGGAGTCTCAAGGATCTGGCTCCGAGCGAACTGGGCGGACGGATCGTGGCCGAGGCCATCCGGCGCTCCGGGGTGGATCCTGCGGCCATCCAGCAGGGCTTCGTCGGCAACATCCTCCAGACCGAACCCCGGGACGCCTACCTCTCCCGGTACTGCTGCCTGAAGGGCGGCATGTCCCACGCGTCGGTGGCCATGGGCGTCAACCGGCTGTGCGGCTCGGGCCTCCAGGCCGTCGTCAGCGCCGCGCAGCAGATCGAGCTGGGCGAGGCGGAGTTCACCCTGGGTGGCGGCGTGGAGTCCATGACCCGCGCCGGCCACCTGGTGCCCGGAGCCCGCTGGGGAGCCCGCATGGGCGACCTGCGCATGCTGGACATGCTGATGGGCACCCTCAACGATCCCTTCAGCTCCGCCCACATCGGCATGACGGCCGAGACCCTGGCGGCGAAGTGGGGGATCACCCGCGAGGAGCAGGACGCCCTCGCCCTGGAATCCCACCGCCGCGCGGCCCAGGCCATCGCCGAGGGACGGTTCCGGGACCAGATACTGCCCATCGAGCAGTCCACCCGCAAGGGCACCGTCGTCTTCGACCAGGACGAGCACGTGCGGAAGGACGTCACCCTGGCCAGCCTGGCGGCGCTCCGCCCCGCCTTCCTCGCCGAGGGCGGCACCGTCACCCCGGGCAACGCCTCGGGCATCAACGACGGCGCGGCGGCCCTGGTGCTGGCCGAAGCCAAGGCCGCGGCCCGCGCGGGCGCAACCCCCCTGGCCCGCGTCGCCGGCTGGGGCCTGGGCGGCGTCGACCCCGCCCTCATGGGCGAGGGGCCCATTCCCGCGGTCAAGGCCGCCCTGGCCTTCGCCGGCCTCAAGCTCTCGGACATCGACGTCATCGAATCAAACGAGGCCTTCGCGGCCCAGTCCCTCGCCGTGAGCCGGGGCCTCGATCTGGACCCGGCCAGGACCAACATCAACGGCGGCGCCATCGCCCTGGGCCACCCCATCGGGGCCACGGGCGCCATCCTGGCCGTCAAGGCCATCCACGAGCTCAACCGGACCAGGGGCCGTTATGCCCTGGCCACCCTCTGCATAGGCGGCGGACAAGGCATCGCCGCAATTTTCGAGCGGGTCTAGCAGACCCGGCACCGCGCAGCACCTGCAGTTCTCCCCTCCCCCTCCACGGATCCGGGTTCACCAACCCCATCCACCCTTTCAACGAAGGAGCCAGAATGAACGTCAAGCTCGCAATCATCGCCGCGTCGGTCGCAGCCACGACCCTCCCGGCCCAGACCCCGATCGCGGTCACGGGCGCCACCAACATCTCCATCTCGGGCCTGCTGTCGGTGGGCGTGAAGAACTCCTCCATCAGCCAGGGCAACGCTGCCGTCGGGCGCAACACCGCGACCGAGACCCACGTCGACGACAACACCTCGCGCCTGATCGTGGCGAGCAACTCGAAGATCGCCGACGGCTGGAACGTCCTGTTCCGCCTCGAGAGCCGCTTCACCCCCAACGTCCGGCCCGGTGACGCGCTCCTGCAGCCCCTGGGCGGCCCCCCCGCGGGCTACAGCGTCGGCGACGCCACCGGCTGGGCCGACGGCGACACCTTCGGCGGCGTCTCCTCCCCCTACGGCACCATCACCGTCGGCAAGTCGACCCTCTACTACACCGACACGATCTCCGCCGGCTACCTGGCCCCCGTCCTCGAGCAGCCCGGCGAGTCCTACCGGATCTGGGATGCCAACGGCCTGGCCTCCTTCAACATCCTGTCCACCTACAACACCGGCACCGTGACCAACGGCGTGCTCGCCCCCGCCACCCGCAACATCCTGGGCAACACCCGCTCCCGCAACGTCGTCCGCTACGACTCCGTCTATTTCAAGCCCGGCGCCGGCAACCTCCTCAACTTCTCCCTCGCCTGGTCCAAGAACGCCGCCGGCCCCCAGAACGTCTTCGTCTCCAACGCCAACGGCTCCACCTATGAAGGCGGCCAGACCGTCTACGCCAAGGCCGTCTTCAACGGCCACGGCTTCTCCGCTTCCGCCAGCTACCTCGACCAGAAGATGCAGGGCGTGCTCGCTTCCGCCCCCCTCACCGAGCTGAAGGCCACGCGCCTGGGCGTCTCCTACAAGATCCAGGGCCTCAAGTTCGGCGTCATCCTCGACGACACCAACATGATCAACGGCATCACCACCGGCACGGTCCTCTCCGACGCCAAGCGCACGGCCTTCGAAGTGCCCGTTTCCTACTCCTTCGGGGATCATGCCTTCTACGCCACGTACTCGGCCGCCGGCAAGACGTCCTCCCTCGACAAGACCGGCGCCAAGCAGCTGAACCTGGTCTACGACTACGCCATGACCAAGCGCGCCTTCATCGGCGTCTACTACACGAAGATCGACAACGACACCAACGCCTACTACCAGCCCTTCCTCACCGGCTACAGCCCCTTCGGCGGATCGGCCATCGCCAAGGGCGAAAGCTGGCGCCAGGTCGGCATCATCATGAACTACTGGTTCTAAACTAAACCCAAGCCCATCATCAGGAGGTTCCATGAAACTGAAGAGCATTCTCCTCGGCGGCCTCGCGGTCGCCATGGCCCTGGCGGCAGGCACCGCCTCGGCCCAGGACATCAAGATCGCCCACGTCTATGACAAGACGGGGGTCCTGGAGGCCTACGCCAAGCAGACCCAGACCGGTCTGATGATGGGCCTGCAGTACGCCACCAAGGGCACCATGATGGTCAACGGCCACAAGCTGGTGCTCATCGAGAGGGACAGCCAGGGCAAGCCCGACGTGGGCAAGTCCCAGCTGGCCTCCGCCTTCGCCGACGACAAGGCCGACATCGCCGTCGGCCCCACGTCGTCCGGCACCGCCCTGGCCATGCTGCCCGTGGCCGAGGAGTACAAGAAGATCCTCCTGGTGGAGCCGGCCGTGGCCGATTCCATCACCGGGGACAAGTGGAACCGGTACATCTTCCGCACCGGCCGCAACTCGTCCCAGGACGCCATCTCCAACGGCGTCGCCCTGGACAAGGAGGGCACCAACATCGCCACCCTGGCCCAGGACTATGCCTTCGGCAAGGACTTCGTCAAGGCCTTCAAGGGCGCCCTCAAGCACGCCAAGCTCGTGCACGAGGAATACCTGCCTGCCAACACCACGGACTTCACGGCCGGCGCGCAGCGCCTGTTCGACAAGCTCAAGAACCTCAAGGGCCGAAAGATCATCTTCATCAACTGGGCAGGGGCCGGCAATCCGTTCAAGATCGCGGACCTGGACCCCAAGCGCTTCGGCATCGAGATCGCCACCGGCGGCAACATCCTGCCGGCCCTCGCGGCCTACAAGCCCTTCCCCGGCCTGGAAGGCGCGGCCTACTACTACTACGAGATCCCCAAGAACCCGATCAACAGGTGGCTGGTCGACGAGCACATGAAGCAGTTCAAGACCCCGCCCGACTTCTTCACCGCCGGCGGCATGTGCGCGGGCCTCGCCGTTGTTGAGGCCCTGAAGAAGACCGGGGGCAACACCAACACCGAGAAGCTCATCGCCACCATGGAAGGCATGTCCTTCGAGACCCCCAAGGGCAAGATGACCTTCCGCAAGGAAGACCACCAGGCCATGCAGACCATGTACCACTTCAAGATCAAGGTCGATCCCAACGTCGCCTGGGCCATCCCCCAGCTCGTCCGCGAGATCAAGGCCGAGGAAATGAACATTCCCATCAACAACAAGCGCTAGGACGTACCGTGGCCGGTGGCGCGGGGGCCGACCCCTCCGCGCCACCGGTTACACTCAGGCATCCCGATCACCCACCCCATACGAGCGTCAATGACCTTCGCCCTTGAAACCCAAGATCTGACCATCCGGTTCGGCGGCCACGTGGCCGTCAACGCGGTGTCCTGCGGGTTCGCCCCCGGCACCCTGACAGCCATCGTCGGGCCCAACGGCGCCGGCAAGACCACCTACTTCAACCTCATCTCGGGCCAGCTCAAGGCCAGCTCCGGGAAGGTGTTCCTGCACGGGCAGGACATCAGCTCCACCTCGGCCCCCCAGCGGAGCCACCGCGGCATCGGCCGCGCCTTCCAGCTCACGAACCTGTTCCCCTACCTCACGGTCCTGGAGAACATCCGGCTGGCGGTGCAGTCCCGCGCGGGCCTGGGGCTCAACCTCTGGAGCATCTGGAGCAACCACAAGGAACTCATCGGCCGCGCCGAGGAGGTGCTGGAGACCGTCGCCCTCACCGGGAAGCGGGACTGGGCCGCCGCCGCGCTGCCCCACGGCGACCAGCGCAAGCTGGAGGTGGCCATCCTCATGGCCCTGGAGCCGGACGTCTTCATGTTCGACGAGCCCACCGCGGGCATGAGCGTGGACGAGGTGCCGGTGATCCTGGACCTCATCCGCGGCCTCAAGACGCGCAGCGACAAGACCATCCTCCTCGTGGAGCACAAGATGGACGTGGTGCGCGAACTCTCGGACCGCATCATCGTGCTGCACAACGGAGCCCTCGTGGCCGACGGCGCGCCGGCGGACGTGATCGCCTCGCCCATCGTGCAGGAAGCCTATCTGGGCATCGAGGTGGCCAAATGACGAACCCGCTCCTGCACCTCGAAGGGGTTCACACCCACATCGGCGCCTACCACATCCTCCAGGGGGTGGACCTCCAGGTCGCCCACGGCGAGATGACCGTCCTGCTGGGCCGCAACGGCGCCGGCAAGACCACCACCCTGCGCACCATCATGGGCCTCTGGAACCCCTCCAAGGGCTCCGTCAAGTTCGAGGGCCAGGACATCGGCGCCTTCCAGACCCCCGACATCGCCCGCCTGGGCATCGCCTACGTGCCGGAGAACATGGGCATCTTCGCCGACCTCACGGTCCGCGAGAACATGATCCTCGCCGCCCGGGGCGCCCGCAGCATCGAGGACGTGGACGCCAGGCGCCTGGACTGGATCTTCGGCCTGTTCCCGGCCATGAAGAAGTTCTGGCAGCATCCGGCGGGCCTCCTCTCCGGCGGCCAGAAGCAGATGCTCGCCGTGGCCCGGGCCATCGTCGAGCCCCGCAAGCTGCTGCTCATCGACGAGCCCAGCAAGGGGCTGGCTCCCGCCATCATCCAGAACATGATCGCGGCCTTCCGCGAGCTCAAACAGACCGACACCACCATCCTGCTGGTGGAGCAGAATTTCAATTTCGCGCGGCAGCTCGGGGACCAGGTCGCCGTCATGGACAACGGCCGCGTCGTGCACGCGGGCACCATGGCCGCGCTGGCCGAGGACGAGAAGCTGCAGCAGAGCCTGCTGGGCCTTTCCCTGGGGGCCCATCAATGATCAAGGAGTGCAGATGAGTTCTCCCGCCACCACGGTCCCTGTCGCCGACGCCCTGCCGGCCGTCAAGATGGACCGCCTCCCCCTGCTGCTGGTGCCGGTCCTGGCGCTCGTGGCCCTGCCCTTGACCGGGTCCTTCTCCACCTGGGTCACGCTCACCTTCGCGGGTCTTGCCATGGGGATGATCATCTTCATCATCGCCTCGGGCCTCACCCTGGTCTTCGGCCTCATGGACGTGCTCAATTTCGGGCACGGCGTCTTCATCACCCTCGGGGCCTTCCTGGCCACCACGGTCCTGGGCTCCATGTCGGCCTGGACCGAAAGCGAGAGCCTGATCCGGAACCTGGGCGCCATCTTCCCGGCCATCCTCGTCGCCATGGTCGTGGCGGGCATCGTGGGCCTGGCCTACGAGCGCGTCATCATCCGGCCCGTGTATGGCCAGCCCCTCAAACAGATTCTCATCACCATGGGCGGCATGATCGTGGGCGAGGAGCTCATCAAGGTCGTGTGGGGGCCGGAGTCCGTGCCCCTGCCCCTGCCCGCGGCCTTCCGCGGCTCCCTCCTCTTCGGCGAGGCCGCGGTCGAGAAGTACCGCATCGCAGCCGTGGTGGTGGGCCTGGCCGTGTTCGCCATCCTGTACTGGGTCCTCAGCCGGACCAAGGTGGGCCTCCTGATCCGCGCCGGCGTCCACGACCGGGAGATGGTCGAGAGCATGGGCTACCGCATCAAGCGCCTGTTCATCGGCGTGTTCGTGGCGGGCTCCGCCCTGGCGGGCCTGGGCGGCGTGCTCTGGGGCCTCTACCAGCAGGGCGTGACGCCCCAGATCGGCAGCCAGGTCAACGTCCTGCTCTTCATCGTCATCATCATCGGCGGCCTGGGCTCGGTGGGCGGCTGCTTCCTCGGGGCCCTCCTGGTGGGGCTGATGGCCAACTACACCGGCTTCCTCGCCCCCAAGGTGGCGCTCTTCTCCAACATCCTGCTGATGGTGCTCGTCCTGGTGTGGCGGCCCAGAGGGCTCTACCCGGTGGTGAACCGATGATCCTCAAAAGCCTCTTTTCCGGCGACATGCCCCGCAGCCGCGTGCTGACGGTGCTCCTCCTCCTCATCCTGGCCGGGCTCCTGCTCACGCCCTTCGTCTTCCCCGGCGCCAAGTCCATCAACGTCGCCGCCAAGATCTGCATCTTCATCGTGCTGGTGTCCAGCTTCGACCTGGTGCTGGGCTACACCGGCATCGTCTCCTTCGCCCACACGATGTTCTTCGGCATCGGCGCCTACGGCGTCGCCATCGCCCTGACCCACATGGGCCCCACCTGGGGCGCGGTGGCCGCGGGCGTCGCGGTGGCCCTCGTCCTGTCCCTGGTGCTCTCCCTGGTCATCGGCCTCTTCAGCCTCCGGGTGAAGGCCATGTTCTACGCCATGATCACGCTGGCCGTGGCCACCGCGTTCATGACGCTGGCCTCCCAGCTCTCGGACCTCACCGGCGGCGAGGACGGCCTCAGCTTCAAGGTGCCGACCATCCTGCAGCCCAGCTTCTCGCTGCGGGAGGCGCCCTTCCTGGGCGTGTCCCTGGACGGCAAGCTCATCTCCTTCTACCTGCTCATGGCCGTCACCATCGTGCTCTTCCTCGTCATGCTGCGCATCGTCAACTCCCCCTTCGGGCGGGTGCTGCAGGCCATCCGCGAGAACGAGTTCCGGGCCGAGGCCCTCGGCTACCGGACGGTGGTGTACCGCACCGTCTCCAACGTGCTGTCGGCCCTCTTCGCGACCCTGGCGGGGTGCCTGCTGGCCATGTGGCTGCGCTACAACGGGCCAGACACGTCGCTCTCCTTCGAGATCATGATCGACATCCTCCTGATGGTGGTCATCGGGGGCATGGGGACCATGTACGGCTCGGTGGTGGGCGCCACCCTCTTCCTGGTCGCCCAGAACTACCTGCAGGACCTCATGAAGCTCGGCAGCACCGCCGCCAGCGGCGTGCCCTTCCTGCGCAACCTCCTGGCCCCGGACCGCTGGATGCTCTGGCTGGGCCTCTTGTTCATCCTGAGCGTGTACAAGTTCCCCACCGGCATCGTCGGCAAGCTCAGGGCGAGGCTGCGGAGCGCCACATGAGCCTGGTCCGCCTGGAGACCGCAGGAGGCGTGGCCCGGGTCACGCTCTGCCGGAAGGGCATGCAGAACGCCCTCGTGCCCGAACTGCTGGAGGACCTCCTCCAGGTGCTGGGGCAGGTGCGGCACGACCCCGGCGCGCGGGCGGTGCTGCTTTCCGCCGAAGGCCCCGCCTTCTCCATCGGCGGGGACATGCGCCGCTTCCAGAAGGAGCGCGGGAACCTGCTGGCGTATTCCAGCCGCCTCGTGGGCCTGCTCAACGAGGCCATCCTGGCCCTGGTCGAGCTGCCCCAGCCCGTGGTGGCCGCCGTGCACGGCGTGGTCACCGGCGGGTCCCTGGGCCTGGTGCTGGCGGCGGACCTGGTCTACCTGGCCCCCCGGGCCGTATTCAAGGCCCACTACACCACCGCGGCCTTCGGCCCCGACGGCGGCTGGACGGCCCTCGTGCCCCGCCTGGCGGGCCTGCGCCGCGCCGCCTCGGCCCTCATGCTCAACCGCACCGTCCGGGCCGAGGACGCGGTGGAGTGGGGCCTGGCCACGGCCGAAGCCCCCGCCGACACCCTCCTGGAGGTCGCCGGGGCCGCCGCGGCCCGGCTGGCATCCTTTCCCGCCGGCACCCTGCGTGCCGCCAAGGACCTGCTTTGGGGGGACCGAACCTCCCTCGCCGCGGGCCTCGAGGCCGAGCGCAGGCACTTCCTGGAACTGGTGGCGCAGCCGGCCGCCATGGAGGGCGTCGACGCCTTCCTCCGCGATTTCCACGACTACCCGCAGGGCGACGACTAGGAGCGCACCATGCTCATCCCCGACTGGCTCTTCCGGCAGGCCCAGCAGTTTCCCCACCAGACGGCGCTCGAAGACCTGCATTCCGGGCGCACCGTCTCCTACCTTGAGCTGGACGAGCGCGCCAGCCGCTGCGCCGAGTTCTTCCGCGACCAGTGGCGCCTGCAGCCCGGGGACCGGGTGGCACTCCTGGCGCACAACTCCGCCGAGTACGTGGAGATCCTCTACGGCTGCGCCAAGGCCGGCCTCATCCTGGTGGGCCTCAACTGGCGCCTGTCCCTGGACGAGCTGAAGGCCATCGTGGACGACGCCAAGCCGGCCGCCCTCGTCTACGGCCCCGAGTTCCAGGCCAGCGGCGAGGCCCTGGTGGCCACCTTCGGCCTGGAGCGCGGCATGGCGCTGGCCGGCGGGTACGAGCCCGCCCTCGCCACCGCCAGCGGCGCCCGCATCCGCATGGGCTGGCGCGGCCACGACGACCCGTGGTACCTCCTCTACACCGCCGGCACCACCGGCAAGGCCAAGGGCGTCGTCCAGACCTTCGGCATGTGCTTCACCAACTGCGTGAACATCATGGTCCACGCCGGGATCCGCCGGGACGACGTCCTGCTGGCGGTCCTCCCCTTCTTCCACACCGGCGGCCTGAACCTCTACATGAACCCCATGCTCATGGTCGGCGGCACCACCGTCATCATGCGGCAGTTCGACGTGGACCGCACCCTGGACCTCCTGGGCGGCCGGATCACGGTGATGTTCGGCGTGCCGGCCATCTACCTGTTCCTGAGCCAGCACCCGAAGTTCGCTTCCACCGACTTCTCCCGGGTCCGCTCCTGGGGCGCCGGCGGGGCCCCCATGCCCAAGGCCGTGCTCGAGGCCTACTTCGCCAAGGGCGTGACCATCTGCTTCGGCTTCGGGATGACGGAAAGCAGCCCCACGGTGTTCCTCACCGACGAGGACACCGCCCGGAAGAAGATCGGCACCGTGGGCCTGCCCGTGATGTACATGGAAGCCAAGGTGGTGGACCCCGCCACCCGGGAGACCCTGGGCACGGGTGGACGCGGCGAGATGCTCCTGCGCGGTCCCGGCATCACCCCCGGCTACTGGAACAACCCCGAGGCCACGGCGAAGTCCTTCGAGGACGGCTGGCTGTGCACGGGCGACGTGGCCTACGTGGACGAGGACGGCTGCTTCTACATCGTGGACCGCACCAAGGACATGTACATCTCCGGCGGCGAGAACGTCTACCCCGCCGAGGTGGAGAACGTGCTCTACCAGCTGGAGTGCGTCGCGGAGACCGCCGTGATCGGCGTGCCCGACGCGAAGTGGGGGGAGGTGGGCAAGGCCATCATCGCCCTGAAGCCCGGCGCGGCGCTGACCGCCGACGCGGTCGTCGCCCACTGCAAGGCCCACCTCGCCGGCTTCAAGGCCCCCCGGCACGTGGCGTTCGTCCCCGCCCTCCCCAGAAACGCCCTGGGCAAGGTGGACAAGGCCGGATTGAGGCGGGATTTCGGAGGACTCGCATGACCATCGGACTTTCTGCATCCTACAAGCGGGTCCTCATCCAGGAGGACTTCGACCGCTTCGCGCGGCTCAGCCGCGACGACAACCCCATCCACGTGGACCCGGCCTTTGCCGCCACCAGCCACTTCGGCGCCACCGTGGCCCACGGCATGATGCTCTACGGCTGCATCGCCAAGGCCCTGGGCGAGCTCATCCCCGGCCCCGGGGCCGTGCAGCTCGAGCAGACCCTGATGTTCCCCAACGGCACCCACACCATGGAGCCCATCACCGTGAGCCTCTCGGTGGAAGGCGAGGCGGACGGCATCCTCGACATCGCCACCCTCGTCACCAAGCCCGGCCCCGACGGCGCCCCCGTGCCCTCCGCCATCGGCCGCACCCGGGTGGTGCCCCTGGACGTGCCGGTGCCCAGCCCGGACCTGGCCTCCCCCTCCGCCGAACCCGGTGACCGCGCCTTCTATGGCCTGACCCTCGGCGATTCCGTGCACGACACGCGCACCTTCACCGAGGCCGACCTGGCCGAGTACGGCGACCTCACCGGGGACCGCAACCCCCTCTTCCGGGACGACGCCTACGCCCGGTGCCGCGGCTTCGAAGGCCGCGTCATCCCCGGCCCCCTCCTGGGCGGGCTGTTCTCCGACCTGCTGGGCACGCGGCTCCCGGGCCGCGGAACCGGCTGGATGAAGCAGTCCCTGCGCTACCCCGCCCCCGCCTACCCCGGCGAGCCCCTCACCGCCACGGTCACCATCACCCGGCTGCGTGCGGAAAAGGAGCTGGTGAACCTGTCCACCCGCGTGACGGCCCCCGGCGGCCGCGTGGTCTGCGACGGGGAGGCCCTGGTGCTGGTGCGCAATCTGGAAAACAAGGGCTGACCTGTGACCAAGTTCCCTTACGGTGGCCCGCCACAGGTCTATCCTGGGAAGTGAGGGAAGGCGTCCGGGCAGCCAGCAGGACATCCCCCCAACCATCTCCGGCTCCCCGCGCCCTCCCCAGGGAGGCGGTCATGATGTTGCACGTGCGGGTATCCCGGGTGGACGACTACGCCGGCGAACTCACCCAGGGCCTGAGGAAGCTGGAAGCCGAACGGGCCCGGGGCGTCCTCAGCCGGGAGGAACAGGAGGACTTCCTCCAGGACCTCGCCAAAGCCATCGACAGGAACGACTTGCGCCCCATGCGGACCCGGTCCCTCCTGGACCTCCTCCTGGCCGCCCTGACGGCCGTTGCCGCCGCCCTCCTGTCCTGGAAGCTGCCGGAGGACCACCTCCCCCACGGCGTGCTCCTGGCGCTCTGCGTCCTGAGCCTGGGCATGGCCGGGTGGCGCTACCGCCTTTTCCACCGGAGGCAGCTCCACGACCGGAAGTGGCTCCACCACCTGCAATCCGCCGTGGCCGCGGGCGGGACCATTTTCGATTAATTCTTTTATGCTTTCCTCGGCGAACCTCGGCTCCTCGGCTACCGCCATTTCTCGAATTTTGGAGTCGGCCTCCTGCTCAACGTCCGGAACTGGCCGCTCAAGGATGGAGGAATCAAGCGCCTGATCAACACAAGGCGTTGATCCTGGAATTCGTACTCCCCCTTACGCAAGCCTTCCCATCCGGCCCGCCTGGAAATCCTCGAACGCCTGCTGGATCTCCTCCTGCGTGTTCATCACGAACGGCCCGTAGTTGGCGATGGGTTCACGGATGGGCTCCCCGGCCAGCAACATGAGGCTGACGGGCCCGGCGGCGGCCACGGCGAGCGTGTCCCCCTCCCCCAGCAGCGCCACGGAATCCGCGGGCACCTCCCGGCCTTCGATGGTCACGGAGCCCTTCAGGGGCACGACGGCCGCCGTCCAGCCCGCCGCCACCGGCTGCTCGAACCGGGCGCCGGCCTCCAGTTCCAGATGGGCGTAGGCGATGCGGGCCGGGGTGACGGCCGGGCCGGTGACGCCGGCCCATTCCCCCGCAAGAACGCGGATGCGGCCGCCGGGAATCGCCACCCAGGGCATGCTTTCGGGCTGCAGGTCCGTGTAGCCCGGGGCCGACCCCTTGTGGGCCTTGGCCAGGTTGATCCAGAGCTGCACCCCTTCGATGGGCCCGCCGGTCTCCAGGTGCTCGGGCACCGGCATCTCCTCGTGCACGATGCCCGACCCGGCGTTCATGAGCTGGGCGCCCCCGGGCCGCAGGAGGCCCGATCCGCCCGTGCTGTCCCGGTGCCGGAAGGCGCCCTGGATGAGGTAGGTGAGGGTCTGGAAGCCCTTGTGGGGATGGGGCGGGAACCCCGCGTCCGTGCCCGGGGCCAGCACCATGGGCCCGAAGTGGTCCATGAGCAGGAAGGGATCCAGGGCGCGGAAGGCGTCGGCCCCGCGCTGCCCGCGGCCCGGCACCAGCCTTGTCAGGGGGACGCGGTTGCCGTCCTCCGTGGGCTGGCCGGGGACCAGGGCGGAGACAGTCCGGTTGGCCATGGCAGCCTCCTAGAGGTTCTTGTGGGTGCCGTCGCAAAGCGGCTTGGTGCCGCTGTGCTTGCAGGCGCAGAACCACTTGTCGCCCGTGACGTCGGCCGTGTAGGCGACGGGCGTGAAGCCGGTGCCCCGATGGGACCCGTCGCACATGGGCTGGGTCCGGCTGTTTCCGCAGGCGCACCAGTGGTAGGTCTTGCCGGCCTCCACGGCGACCTTGATGGGGGCCTTCCGGGCGATGGTGGGTTCGGGCATGGTGGACTCCTCAGATGGGTGACCTTTGGCCGAGGAGGAAAGAATGGACCCCTTGGAGGCGGACGCCAAGGCCCAGCTTTACCGTAAGCTGTAAGCATATGGAGATGCAGGTGATGGAATCAGCAGACCCTTCCGCCGGGGCCGCGGAACGCCGGCGGACCCTGGCGGTGGCCTTCGCGGGCTTCAGCGCGTTCCTCGGGCTCTACGTGACCCAGCCGCTCCTGCCCATGTTCGAGCACCTCTTCAAGGCCAGCAAGGCCACGGTGAGCCTCACGCTCACCGCCTCCACCCTGGGCGTGGCCATCGCCGCCCCCCTCATCGGCTCCGTGGCGGACCGCCTCGGGCGCAAGCGGGTCATCGTCGGCTCCGCGGGTCTGCTGACCCTGGCGACCCTCCTGTCCGCCACCTCCACCGGGCTGGGGTCGCTCATCCTCTGGCGGTTCTTCCAGGGCCTGTTCACCCCCGGCGTCTTCGCCGTGACCGTGGCCTACGTGCAGGAGGAATGGGCCGGCGGCGCCGTGGGCCGGGCCCTGTCCATCTACGTCACCGGCACCGTCATCGGCGGCTTCACGAGCCGCATCGTCTCCGGGATCATCGTCTCCCACTGGCACTGGCAGTGGGCCTTCGTGGCGACCGGCGCCATGGTGGGCGCCTCCGCCCTGGTGCTGCAGGCCTGGCTTCCCAGGGAGAGCCGCTTCGCCGGCCGCGCCCGGGGCCAGTCCCTGGCCGCCGGCGCCGCCGCGCACTTCGCCAATCCCCGTCTCGTGGCCACCTTCGCCGTGGGCTTCGGCGTGCTGTTCACGCTGGTGGCCACCTTCACGTACGTGACCTTCCACCTGGCCGGCCCCCCCTTCCACCTGGGCCCCCTGGGCATCAGCCTCCTGTTCTGCACCTACCTCTTCGGCGCCGCCGTCACCCCCCCCTGCGGCCACATCATCGACCGCTACGGCCAGCGGGCCGCCCTGGCCCTGGCCATGGGCACGGGCGCCGCTGGAATGGTCCTGACCCTCGTGCCCAGCCTCTGGGTGGTCATCGCGGGCCTGGCGCTTTGCTGCTCCGGCGTCTTCGTGGCCCAGGCCTGCAGCACGAGCTTCATCGGCATGACCGCCGGCAGCAACAAGGCCCTGGCCGTGGGCCTCTACGTCACCTGCTACTACATCGGCGGAAGCGCCGGGGCGGAGCTGCCGGGGTTCCTGTGGAGGTTCGGCGGATGGCCGGCGTGCGTGGGGCTGGTGATCCTGGTGCAGCTGCTCACGATCTGGATCACGCGGGTGTTCTGGGATGTGCGCAGGGGGGGACGGGGGGAGGCCTATCCGCTGGAAGGCTGACTCAGGGCCTGAAGGACCGCCAGGGCCTCCCCGGCCCGGTCCACGGGAACGAAAAGATGGTCGTGGCAGGCACCGGCCACCACGTTGCAGCTGATGCCGGCCGCGGCGAGGGCGGTGGCCACGGCCGCTGTGAGCCCCACGGCGTGGAGGTCGGAGGTCACGGTGAGCGTGATCCAGGCGGCGCGGAACAGGATCGGCAGGCCCGCGCGGAGCGCCTGCCCCTCCTCCGCGATGAGGGTGAGCCCTTCCCGCTCCCGGAAGGTGGCGATGGCGTCCAGGTCCGGGACGGGCCCAGGAACGGAAACGAAGACGAAGACGCCCTCATGGAGTTCGGGGTCCATGGAACGAAGCAGTTCGTCGAGATCGGAGACGGGTCGGCCCATGCCCCAGTGTGCGCCGGAGGGCCGGCGTGAACAAAAAAACGAATTGCAATAGTTTGGTCACACATCTGCTCCAGTCTTCGCCATCGGCCGGATCTCAGCCTCCAATTGACCTGGAAGTCGAATCCTGGGGGCATCCACCGCCCCGCGGCCCAAATCCCCCCATGGACCCGGGTTACAATGAACCCGAAGGTTCTGGCCCGGACCAGGGCGGCCCGCAACGGGCGACAGGGGATCAACCGGCCATCCCATGGCGACCAGCACCCGAGGAGGTTCATTTGTTCAATGTGTTTTCAAGGCAGTTCTGGTCATACATGTTCACCTCGGACCTCGCCATCGACCTGGGGACGGCCTCCGTGCTCGTCCACACCCGGCAGGCCGGGCGCATCGTGATCTTCGAGCCCTCCATCGTCGCCCTCAACACCCGCACCCACGAAGTCGAGGCGGTGGGGGACGAGGCCAAGCAGCTGCTCGGGCGGACACCCCAGGGGGTGCACACCATCCGGCCCATGAAGGACGGCATGATCTACGAAGTGGACGCGGCCGAGAAGATGCTGGCCGCGTTCATCCAGAAGGCCCGGCCCCGCCGCACCTGGGCCCGGACCCGGATCGTGGTGAGCATCCCCCCCATGGCCCACCAGGTCGCCCGGCGCGCCATGAAGCAGGTCTGCTACGACGCCAAGGCCAGCGAAGTCTTCCTGGTGGACCAGACCATGGTGGCCGCCATGGGGGCGGGGATCGCCATCAACGAGAAGCGCGGCTGCATGATCGTCGATATCGGCGGCGGCACCACGGACGTGGCGGTCATCTCGTTCAACGGCAAGGTCTTCTCGGATTCCATCGGCATCGCCGGGGACGAGATGGACGATGCCATCAACCGCTACATCTTCGAAAAATACAATCTACTCATATCCGCCACGGCGGCGGAGCAGGTCAAATGGGGCCTCGGCTCGGCCTACCCGTCCACGACGGCCCGGACCATGGCTATCGCGGGGCGGGACCAGTTCGAGGGCCTGCCCAGGACCATCACCCTGACCGAAGCGGAAATCATGGAGGCCCTGGCCGAACCCATCGCCGCCATCGTCGGCCTGGTGCGCAAGGCCCTCCACGAAACGCCCCCCCAGCTGGCAGCCGACCTGGTGGACCGCGGCATCTGCCTCACCGGCGGCGGCTCCAAGATCCAGGGCCTGGACATCCGCCTCAGCAAGGAGACCCACCTGCCCTGCTACCGGGCCGAGAACCCCGAGACGGCCGTGGTGCGGGGCACCGCCATGCTCCTGGAGGACATCCCCTTCCTGAGGCGGATCCAGATACGGGAATAGCCCGGGATCCACGCCCACCATCCCTGACCGGATCCTGCTATCCTTTTCAAGTCCAATCCTAGCAAGCGAGGAGGAGCGGGCGCCTTGGCCGGCGAATGGGCCGTGGACGATGGACAGCGACCCGCAGGGGTCCCGATCCATCCCGTGCGTATGGGCGATGGAGGAGTGCCTGGTATGGCAAGGATCATGGTGGTGGACGACAACCCGATGGCGCGCCTCTTCGTGGCCAACAGCCTCCGGCCCCTGGGCCACGAGGTGGAGGTCGTGGAACCCAGCTGCCTCTATGAAGTCTTCAAGGCTGTGCACGAGAACCCGCCCGACCTGCTCATCACGGACCTGGTCATGCCCCTCTGCCCGGGCCTGACCCTGCTGCGCTTCTGCCTGGAGGACGCCCACCTGGACAAGCTGAGGATCGTCGTCCTCACCAGCGACGGCGACCGGGACCTGGGCCAGTTCCTTCAGAAGTGCGGCAACATCCATTACATCGCCAAACCCGTCTCCCCCGCCGTCCTGGCCCAGGACGTGGCGCGGTTCCTGGACGGGACCCTCGTGCTGAACCACGGCTGGGACCTGGCCTGCCAGGGCGTGGTGGCGGTGGTGGACGACAGCCGCATGACCCGGGCCTACCATTCCAGCTGCCTGCGCAAGTTCGGCTTCCGCCCCGTGGAGGTGGACCCCAGGGAACTCCTCGCCACCCGGCGCGCCCTGGAGGAGCTCCGGCCCGACCTGATCCTCCTGGACTACCAGATGCCCGCCTTCAACGGAGACGCCCTGCTGCGCGCCATCCGCGCCACCGGGACGCTCAAGGACACCCCGGTGCTCGTGGTGACCAGCCACCAGGGGGCGGAAATGGAAAGCCGCCTGGAGAGCTTCATGGGTGTCGGGATCGCCAGCAAGCCCGTGTCCGTCGACGATCTTTTCGTCCGGGTGAAGGAGATCCTGGCCGCGCCGGTGGCCTAGGCCGCCTTTTCCAGGGTCACCTGCGCCTGGATGGCGCTGCGGACCAGGTCCAGGTGCTTCTTGAGGTCGGTGCCGTCGCGGCCCAGGTTCTGGAGGGTCGTGACCTTCACCCGCGCGGTGATCTCGCCCGTGGACGGGTTCTGGCGTACGTCGAGCTGGACCGAGCCCCACAGCGTCTCCTGGGAGGACTCCACCGGCTCCGCCAGGCGGTAGCCCTTGGGGACCACGAGCGTGCTGGTGGCCTCCTGGATGCCTCGGTAGGGCAGGAGCACCGGCTCCTCGCGAGGTTCGGCCAGGCCGGAGGGCAGACGCAGGTCGGAGGCCAGGCCCGGGAACAGCCTGCAGGTCAGGGTGGCGCCCGGATTCAGGGCCACGGTGCCCTCGGCGGTGCAGGCCAGGGGCTTGCTCACGTCGACGGCGTCGGCCACCGCCACCTTGGCCACGGCCAGTCCCGCCTTCTCCAGGGCCTGCTTGAACCAGGCTTCACGTTCGGCGGGGGCCTTGGGGCCCAGGACGTTCCGGGCCAGGAACGCCGATGAGCCCGTGAACCGGGCCTCCAGGTCGACCTTGGCCTCCTTGCCGGTGGCGTCCACCCGGATGACCCAGGCGCGCCGGCTGGCCTCGGCCGGCATGGCGCTGATCTCGCCGATGCGGGTCTTCCAGGTGGTGGCGTCGATGATCATGGCCTTGGTGTCCTGGAAGTGGGGCGAGACTTCGCCCGGAGGGAGCATGCGGTTGGTCGGATCCAGCCAAAGCACCGGCTGGCCCGCCTCGGCCACGCCCAGCAGGTTCTGGGTGAACTGGAAGGGCGTGCGCAGATCGGGATCCACCATCCACCCGCGGCGATCGGCGACCATGCCCACCTGGACCGGGATCTTTTCGTCGGCCAGCAGGCAGAACAGCAGCCTGGTGATGCCCTTGTTGTCCACGTAGCCGGTCTTCGCCATGTAGTTCAGGGTGGAAACCCGGTTGTCGTCCATGGAGTACTTGATGCTGCTGTCGCCGGCCCCGGCCAGGGTGGAGGTCACCGGACCCGAGCCCGTGATGGACCCGTTCATCGGATCGTAGAACCGCGCCGAACCCAGGGCCAGCTTGCCCTCGTCCATGTTGTTGCGGTCGAAGAAGCCCGCCTTCTCGCCGAAATTCAACTGGTCCAGGTTCACGGTGCGCCGGTTGAGCCGCTCGGCGATCTCCTTGGCCCGGGCCCTGGGCCCGCCGGAGAGGCCCGCCCGCAAAGCCTCCGACCAGCGCCGGTAGGGCTCGCCCTTGTCCAGGAACTTCAGGTACCAGGCCTGGTAGTACAGTTCGGTGACCTTGTCCCAGTATTCGGCCGAGGGCACATCGTGCTGCAGGTAGGAGACGCTGGGAATGGGCCGGCTGACCGCCACCCGGGGCGCCGGACGCAACGACCGGTTGGCGAAGGGCGCGGGTGGATAACCCGGCACGTTGCGGAACGTGAAGGTGGCGCCCATGGAGGTCGAGCCCTCCTCCATCTCATGGCCCCCCGGGGTCGAAAAGCTGAGCGACCAGAAGAACTCATTGGACCGCTGCACGATGGCGGTCCGGGTGGGGTAGGCCGAGCCCAGGCTCCACCACCAGAAATTGCCGCAGCGCCTGGGAAGATAGCCGATGCCGCCGAGAGGCTTGCGGATCTGCACGGCCTGGCCGTAGGCGGTCTGTTCGCGCCAGGCCAGGTCCACCACGCAGTCGGTGGTCACGCCCGGGGGCACCAGCACCTCTTCCAGCGTTTCACCGTCCTCCGCGGACGCCTCCTTGCGCGACAGCATGTCCTTGCGCTTGCCCACGGCCTTCACCTTGCCGTCGGGATAGGTCACCTGGGCTTCCATGGAAAGCAGCAGCTCGGGCACATCCCTCAGCTCCGCCGCCGCCAGTCCCGCGGCGCCGACGATCCGCACCCGCAGCGTCGTGTCGATCCAGCCCGGCTGGAAGTCCAGCTTGCGCTCCACGATCACGGCCCCCTTGGCCGCAACCTCCGGATCCGCCTTCAAGGCCCAGACCTCGGGGGGTATGGGCGGCCATTTGGCCTCAAGCAGAGGGCCGCCACCAAGACCAAGAAGCAAAAGCAGGATTGCCGGTTTCAAGGCTGCCTCCTGAACATCCAGGGGGTGGACCGGAACCCAGTCCACTCGGATCGGTTATGGGGTGTAGGTACCAGGATGCCACATTTCGCCCCTCCTTCCCCCCAAGGTTCCCGAAGGGACCCGGGCCCGTGGAGGAATCGTCGCGCCGGGGCGAGACACCGGCCCCGAATCGCTGGATCATGTATCCAATGGAAACGTCCCCCGATCCCCTCCGCACGCAGCCGCCCCCCCCCGCCCAGGCCCGGTCATCCTTCGGCCAGGTTGCGGAACTGCTCGACATGATCAAGTTCGAGCACACCGTCTTCGCCCTCCCCTTCGCCCTCCTGGGCGGCCTGGCCACCTACCGCGGAACGCCGCCCCTGGAAAAGGTCCTCCTCATCCTCCTGGCCATGGTGGGCGCCCGCACGGCCGCCATGACCTTCAACCGCCTGGCGGACGAGGACCTGGACGCCGAGAACCCCCGCACCGCCTCCCGGGCGCTGCCGGCCGGACGGGTGACCCGGGCCGGCGCCTACGCCCTCCTGGGGACCGCCATCATCGTTCTCTGCCTGGCGGCAGGCCGGCTCGGCCCCCTGCCCTGGAAGCTGGTGCCCGTGGCCCTGCTCATCACCCTGGGCTACTCCTTCTGCAAGCGGTTCACGGCCTTCGCCCACGTGGTCCTGGGGCTGAGCCTCGCCGGCGCGCCCCTGGGGGCCTGGATCGCGGTGAACGGGTCGGTGGACGAACCCGTGGTGTACCTGGCCCTGGGCGTCCTCACCTGGACCGCGGGGTTCGACATCATCTACGCCCTCCAGGACCTGGACTTCGACCGGGGCCGCGGCCTCCATTCCGTGCCCAGCCGCCTGGGGCCGGGCCGGTCCCTGGCCCTGTCGCGGCTCCTGCACCTGGTGGCCATGGCCTCCTGGGCCGTCTTCAACGTCCAGATGGAGGCCCACGTGCTGCCCTGGCTGGGCTGGTGCATCGTGGGCGGCATCCTCCTGCGCGAGCAGTGGGTGGTGCGCGGAGCGCGCCTCGACCGCATCGACCACGCATTCTTCACACTCAACAGTCTGGTGGGCCTCATCTTTTTCACCGGGTACGCCGCGGAGTGGTTCATCGGCAGGGCGATGCCCTGACCCGCCCGGGAAACCGCGCTCGACATGGGCCTGGAACCCAAGTAGGGTAAGAGTTCTATGACGAAAAAGACCGTCCAGCGCAGGGGTCTGAGACTGAGCCGGCCCGATTCGGAGCAGTTCCTGACGGTCATGTTCGTCTTCGCCCACCGCACCTTCCGGTGGTCCCTGGAGCGCCGCATCCTCGTGCGCATCCTGGCCACCGTGGCGGGCATCTGGGCCGTGGCCATGATCGGGGCCTCGTACGGCCTCTGGGCCACCAAGAGGCTCATGAGCTTCACCCAGCTGCAGCGGGAGACCTACACCCAGAAGGAGCAGCTGCGGGAGAGCCTCAACCAGGCCCAGGCCCTGGACGACGAGATCACCACCCTGCGAAAGCAGATGTCCGACCTCCTGAAGCTCCTGGATCCCAAGAACCCCACCCCCACCATCCAGCCCGCCCCCGGCGCCCCCAAGGCCGCCCCCAGCAGCCAGAAGCTCAGCGAGCTCCGCCAGGACTTGGAGCGCACCTCCGCCCAGGCCCACATCCTGCGCGCCAAGATGGACCCCATCATCGACCGGTGGAACCACACGCCCTCCATCCCCCCCACCGCCGGCTACCTCAGCTCCGGGTTCGGCATCCGCCTGAGCCCCTTCTCCCGGGTCAACGAGCAGGGCGACGGCCTGCTCGGCTACCACTCCGGATTCGACATCACCAACGCCGAAGGCACCCCCATCCAGGCCACGGCCGATGGCGAAGTGGTGGAGGCGGGGTGGATGGACCGCTACGGCAACGGCGTGGTCATCGCCCACTCCAACCACGTCGAGACGCTCTACGCCCACATGAGCCGGGTGAGGGTGAAAAGGGGACAGAAGGTCTCCCGTGGGGATATCCTGGGGGACATGGGACGCACGGGTAACGCCACCGGCGTCCACCTTCACTACGAAGTGAGGCTCAACGGCAGGCCCGTGAATCCCCAGCCCTACATGCGCCTCCAGCGCGAATGGCTGAAGGGTCTGCGCTAAAGAGGAGAGTTCCCCATGTTCAGCGAGAAGAAGCGCCCCGAGCCCGCCCAGGCCGTCCACACGCTTCTGGGCAAAGGCACGCTCTGGAAGGGCGAAGTGGTGGCCGGCCAGAACAACCTGCGCATCGAAGGCACCGTGGAAGGCACCATCACCAGCGAAGGCGAAGTGACCATCGCCCCCAGCGGCATGGTGCGCGGCACCATCCTGGCCAAGCACCTCATCGTCACCGGCAAGGTCGAGGGCGTCTTCAAGATCGTCGAGTGCCTCGAGATCCACGGCACCGGCTGCGTCGAGGGCGAAGTGGAGCTGGGCTCCCTGGTGGTGGACGAGGGCGGCACCCTCCAGGGCACCTGCACCCGCCGCGGCGTGGCCAGGTCCACCAGCGCCGCCCCCGCCGCCGAGCCCGTCTCCGCGCTGCCCCTGCCCCCTCCCGGGCCCGGCCGCAGCCTCGAGCCCATCCCGGAGCGCCACCCCTTCCCCGCCGCCAACGGCGCCCCGGTGCCGGACCCCTTCGCCAAGGTCTTCGAGAACAAGACCAAGGCCTGAGCCGGACCGGCGCAACGAAAAGCCCCCGTTTCCGGGGGCTTTTCGTTGTCCGGCTGCGACCCCGGGGCTAGCGCTTGGCGCCGCTGAGGTTCGCGCCGTGCAGGTTGGTGTCGGTGAGATCGGTCTCGCGCAGGTCCGCGCCGCCCAGGTGGGCGCCGCTGAGCTTGGCCTGGGACAGGTTGGCCCGCACCAGGTTGGCCCCGCTGAGGTTGGTCCACACCAGGTTGGCCCCGCTGAGGTTGGCGCCGCTGAGGTTGGCGCCGTCCATGGCCGCGTCGATGAGGTTGCAGAAGCGCAGGTCCGCGTTGGCCAGGTTGGTGCCGCTGAGGTTGGCGCCGCTGAGGTTGGCCCGGTCCAGGTAGGCGTCCCGCAGCACGGTCTCGCGCAGGTCCGCGTTGGCCAGGTTCGCGCCGTCCAGGTTGGCGCCCTTGAGGTTGGTGCCCACCAGGGTGGTCTTGCGCAGGTCCACGCCGCGCAGGTCCGCCCACACCATGGAGGCGTTGGACAGGTTCGCGTTGAGGAGGTTGGCCTCGTTGAGGTTGGCCTGGTAGAGATCCGCGCCCGAGAGGTTGGCGCCGGTGAGGTTCGCGTTGCTGAGGTTGGTGCGGTACTCGCCCCAGGACTCGGTGGGCAGGGAGGCCAGCTTGGCGCCCTCCAGGTTGGCCCGCTCGAAGTTCACGCCCAGCAGGTTGGCCCCGCTGAAGTCCGCCTGGGAGAGGTCCGCGTCGGCCATGTTGGCGCCGCTGAGGATGGTGCCGATGGCGTGGGCGCCGCGGAGGATCGCGCCGTTGAGGTTCACGGAGGCCAGCTTGGCGCCGTCCAGGATGGCGTTGGTGAGGTCGGCGCCCTTCAGGTCGAAGCCGCTGAGATCCACGCCGCTGAGGTTCACGCCCTTGAGGATCGCGCGGTCCAGCTGCGCGTCCTTGAGGTTGGCCCAGCTGAGGTTCGCGCCGCTCAGGTTGGCGCTGAGGATCACGCCCTGGAGATCGGTGGTGCTGAGGTTGGCGGTGGTGAGGTCCGCGCCGCAAAGGTTCGCGCTGCGCAGGTCGTCGCCGTGGAGGTCCGCGCCGGTGAGGTTGGTGCCGCCCAGCTGGGTCTCCTCCAGGTTCGCGCCCACCAGCACGGCGCCGGTCATGTTGGCGCCCTCCAGGTTGGCCGCGGAGAGGTCCGCGCCGGAGAGGTCGGCCCTGCGGAGGTCCCGCTCGCCCAGGTTCACGCGGCGGAGCTTGGCGCCCACGAGGATGGCCTCGCAGAGCACCGCGCCCTCGAGCATCGCGCCGCTGAGGCTGGCGCCCGTGAGGTTCGCGCCGGTGAGGTTCGCGCCCACGAAGCTGATCTCCCGCAGGTCGGCCCCGTTGAGGTCCGCGCCGTGGCAGTCCGCGCCGCTGAGCACCGCGCCCGCCAGGAGCGCCGAGGAGAGGTTGGCCCGCACCAGCATGGCGCCCGTGAGGTTCGCGCCCGAGAGGTCCGCCCCGTGCAGGTCCGCTTCGCTGAGCACCGCGCCTTCGAGCGTGGCGTGCCGCAGCACCGCCGCGCTGAGGTTCGCGCCCGACAGGTTGCCCTGGTTGAGGTTGATGCCGCGCAGGTTGGTGCCCGAGAGATCCGCGCCGCTGAGGTTGGCGCCGGTGAGGTCGGGGATGTCGCCCTTGTCGTACTGCAGGATGTCCAGGAACCGCATCACCGCGCCCGACAGGTTCGACCCGCCCAGGTTCGCGCCGCGCAGGTTGGCCCGGCTCAGGTTCGCCTTGCCGAGATCGGCCGTGGTGAGGTTTGCCAGGTGCAGGTCCGCGTCCGTGAGGTCCGCGCCCGAGAGGTTCGCCCGCACCAGGCTCGCGCCGCCCAGCACCGCCGCCGTGAGGTTGGCCCCCACCAGCGTGGCCCCGTTGAGCGAAGCGCCCAGCAGCGCGGTCCGGGAAAGGTTCGCGCCCTCCAGGTTGGCCCCGTCCAGCACCGTCTGCCGCAGATCCGCGCCGCTGAGGTCGGCCCCGCGCAGATCCTTGCCCGAGAGGTCCACCCCGCTGAAGTTCACGCCCGCCAGGATCGCCCCCGTGAGCACCGCCCCGCGCATGTTCGGGATGGTCGTGGCGTCGTACTGGTGGATGTCGAAGAAGCTCAGATCGCACTTCGTGAGGTTCGCGCCGCTGAGGTTCACGCCCTTGAGCTGCGCCCGGCTGAGGTTCGCCCCCTCCAGATCCGCCTCGTCAAGGTTGGCCAGCCGCAGGTCCGCCCCCGCCAGGTCCGCCCCGCGCAGGATCGCCGAGTTCAGCACCGTCCCCGCCAGGTTCGCCTCCGACAGGTTGGCCCCCGACAGATCGAACCCACGCAAGTCCAGCCCGCTGAGGTCGGTACGCTGGAAGCTTTTCCCCGACTTGAGGATGAAGACCACTTCCTTACGTGTCAGCTCGCTCATTGAACTTCCTTTGCAGCATTTGGGTTTTCTTCAAACGTGGAACAAGCCGACGATTCACGCCATCACTACGCCTGCGCTGTATCAGTCTTGATTGTGGCCTGGATGGTCACCCGCAGGTGGCCCCATTTCAAGGCTCCCGACCACGGCAAACGCCAAAGTGGGCATGGCTTTGATCGGGATTAATGGAACTCCAGTCTACTCCCTGGTCAGGAATACCCACAACCAAGATTTGCCAAGCCGGATTTCCCCAACCCGCCCCACCCCACCCCGCCCAACCCCCCGCAGAATATGGAATCCCAGCCGCTCCCCCCAGCCACCCCGACCCTCCCCCTCCCGCCTCCCCCAGGATTTCGGGTGGAAATTCCCAAAGAACCCGATACACTGGAAAGCCACCGCGGTCCCGTAGCTCAGCTGGATAGAGCATCAGACTACGAATCTGAGGGTCGGGCGTTCGAATCGCTCCGGGACCACCACTCAATACAACACTTACGGCCATCCTCGCGGGTGGCCGTTTTGCTGCGTCCTGCATCAGGGCTGCGTCGGTTCCAAATGCCCCCAATCGCACCATGCTCGTCCAAGGGGAGGCGTTCCTTGACCAGCCCGGTTATCCGCAGAGCTTGCGGATTTCGAAACTCGGTTCCGAAAATGTTCGGAAACTCCCCCGTTTGGGTCGCCTTGATATGATGTAGATGCCCTACCCATGTTGATCTCCACGGATTTGATGAGTTTCGGAAAACGTTTCGAAACCCGGGCAGGAATGATGCAGGATGCCTAGGCAGGTGGGTCAGTCCTCGGACGCCCAGCCTCCGAAGCGGTCAAAGTTGACCACCTGGCCGGCGTCAGCGATGCCCTGCTCTTTCCGAAGCTCCAGGAGCGTCTTAACCTGTCGGGCGGCCTCGCAGATCTCGGGAAAATCGCGGTCGCCAAAGAGAGCCCAGGAACCCAGGTCGATCAATGCCGGGATGAAGGGTGCCTGAGGTTCGGGAGGCATTTGAACCATTCTGGACCCGGCTTCGGATGGGCGCCGGTCAAAATTGACCACGGCCCCCCTATGCGACGAGGACAGCGGAGAAGGCCAGGAATCCAGAACCAAGAGGATGTGGGGCAATTCAATGGCTGCACACCCGCAGGGGAGCCGGGAAGTGCCCTGGCGGGTTTGCAGGTTGACTCCGCATCTCAAAAACCGATACTTCCAGTGCAGTCCAAGCAGCGGGCCCACGTCCCGCAGATTCAGCCCCCATACCTGGGGGCTTTCTGTTTATGGTTAGATTTCGAGCCAGGAATGTTGCGGGGCACGCCATGGGCGAAAGAACCGATAAGAGACGGCCCGTTATGCCCACCCGCTGCGCGTGGTGCAGGCTCGTCCGAGCCGGGAAGGCCTGGATTCCGGAGCGAAGATCTCTTTCCGCATGCGACTACACCCACGGCATCTGTGAGATTTGCTCTACCCTGCTGATGGCCCAGGCCCTTCTCAGCGAGACCCGTGCACCTCAATGTGCCCACCTAAACGGCGTTGGAACATCCTCTGGCCATGGTCCGGAGTAGGATGGTGGGCCAACGACAGGAGCAGCGCATGGCAGGCATGGATGCATTGGAGGTCCACCGGCTTGAGCGTGAGATCGGGGAGTTGCAGCACCAGATCGAATCCCTAGCCCGGATCGTCTCTGTCCTGGTCCAGCGGATCCCGGAGCCGGAGCAGTCGGAGATCCTGCGCCTGGTCACGGACGGGCCTAACGAACCTTCGCAGGGGTCCTGATCATTGGCCTATATCACCAGCGATCGATACCGGTGTGCTACAAGCCAAAGATGACCCAAACAGTGATATCAGAGAGCGACATGGCCAGGATATCCCTCTCTGGGATCGGGTTCGGTGGCCAGCCTGGGATTCGAACCCTGGACCAAGGGGACTGTACGTACATCATTGGCCCTTCCCTATCGGGGGGCCGCGTGGCTGATCCCCCTTCTACCGTTCACCCCCCCAAAATCTACTGTTCGAGGGAAATTACCGGTTTCAGTTCGGAGATGGAGGACCATCTACGCAATCCCCCCTCTGGAGCAATCATGGATCATGTTTTTGGTTCTGCTCGAGCCCCCCACCTGGCCATGCAGGATGGAGGCGGATGGGAGGTCCGTTCACGGCACGGGCGACCGTGCAATTCTCTGGTTTTTACCAGATGGAGATAGTATGCCAGTTCTTCTCGTTACCTACGACCTGAAAAAGCCTGGCCAGGATTATTCCAAGCTGTTGCCGGCAATAAAAGAATACCCGTGGGCAAGGCTTTCGGAGTCTTCATATGCAATCGACACTCCCGCCACGCCACAAGCTGTTTTCAACCATTTGGTCAAGTTCATTGATTCTAACGATACAATTTACATCATTGCTCTTAATCAGCCTTTCTATGGGCATGGACCTTTGGATGTAAATAAGTGGCTTAGCGAACACTTAAAGTAGCAGGTTATTAGTATAGAAAGATCGATCCCCCATCGAACTATCCGATGGGGGATCCCTTGTGTCTGCGTGATGGACCATAGGGGCTGCGAACCCGGACCAAAGGGTGGTCAAAATTGTCCACCTCGGAGCGCTCACCGGGCGTAGCATGGCATCATCAAAACGGCAGGAGGGGGTCATGAAATATTTGATCGTTTGTGCCCTATTTCCGATTGTTGGGCTAATGGGATGTGGAGGAGGCGGATCCGACCCCGTAACCATTACCGTATCCCCCAAGACCATCTCGGCCCCCGGTCAGACCACCATCCAATTTTCCGCGTCGAGCCCCGGAGCGATCTGGACGGTGGACGGGCAAGACAATTCAATTTCTTCAACCGGACTCCTGACCCTGATTTCTCGGACTGGCCAGGTCCACGTGGTTGCAACTCATCCCAGCGGCAAGGCTTCGACCGAGGCCGTGGTCACTTGTTACCCAATGCTGGAGGCCACTTTTCCGGCGGATCAGATTTGGGCCGCCGGTCAACCCTTGACGCTCACTGTTACGCCTCTATCCATCCCAGGTGTTGGGATGAAATACTCTTGGAAGCGTGACGGGGTTGTTGTTGGAACGGCCAACCCTCTGAATACGGCCCTAACCCACGGATCAAACGTCTTTGTATTGTCGGTTGAATTCGACAATGGCGTTTCGCCATCCGGGTTGACCTGGGGAACTGACCTTCCTTAAGGTAAGGTTTTAGCGTCAGATGAGACATTTTCGAGTTGTCGATTGAAACCAACGCCAATTACATTTTTCTGCAGTCTCAACCACTGAACCGAAGTTCCATACTGAATAATTAAAAATCCCCTTGAGGCACATGGGCTTCTTGGGGATTTTGGTGGTACCGCTACTGTCTACACTTCTTTGAGGCCGAGCAGGTCGAAAGCCTTGGCTTGGAGCTTAGTCATTTTCGAAGTCCGCGGGTAGGTGGGTCCATCCTGGCCGAGTTGCACGGTGGCCTTGGAGAGGGTGGCCAGGGTCTGCATGAGGCCGCGGAAGGTCTGCAGCGGGAACCCGTCCTTTGAGCGGCCTGAGGCCTTCTTGGCCTTGGCTGCGGCGCTGGGTTCCACGGGTGCGACCGGCGTCTTCCGCTGGCTGCCATCCTCGTCATGGTAGAGGAGCCCCTTCCAAGCCTGGCGCAGGTGGTATTCCACGTAGTAGGCCAGCATGCAGAGAAAGAGATGGGCCTTCACCCGTCGCTCCAGGTGGTGATAGATCGGTCGAACCTGCAGGTCCACCGACTTGAGCGTCCGGAACGCCCGCTCCACCTTGGCCAACTGCTTATAGGCCAGGACCGCCTCCTGGTCGCCGAGCACCTCTTTGGGCACGGACGTACGGATCACGTAGATCCCGTCCATGGCGGCTTCCTGGTCCAGGATCACGCTCTTGCGCAGGAAACCCATGCGGTCGTCCTCGACCCGCACCTTGAAATACTTCCCCATCTTGAACCGGGCCAGGGCCGCCCCGGCCTTCAGGCCGATCTCCGCCTTGCCCCGCAGGGGGTTCCTCTCTCGCTTGCAGGCGTCCTCCACCTTCTGCAGGGCCGCTTCGGTGAGCTGGAGCAGGATTTCCCGCTTCCGTTCCCGCTCCTCTTTCATGAAGGGATTGAAGCAGGCGATAAGGCGTTCTCCCGGATAGTCAGGGTGGGTGATCTCCGCCAGCCCACGCTCATCGAACAGGCTGAGCTGGATCAACCTGGCTGCCAGGAGTGGTTGGATGCTGCCGTGGCGCAACGCCGTGATCCAATCGTAGCCGGCCTCCTGGACATCCTCCCGGATCCGGGCCTCGGTGATCATGCCCCGATCGCCCACCACCACAACCCGCTTCAACCCGAACCGCTCCTTGAGCTTGGCCACCTGGGCCGGGACGGTCTTGGGATCGCCGACCTTGCCTTCCACCACCTCAATGGCGATCGGAACACCCTCGAAATTACAGAGCAGGCCGTAGTTGATCTGGGGCCGATCCTCGCGCTTGTCGCGAGAGTAACCGTGCTGAGCCAGAGGACAGCACCTGCCTTCGAAATAGGAACTGCTTAGGTCGTAGAGGACCGTACAGCCCTCGCCCAGATGCCGCTTGGCCAGCTCCGCCTCAATGCGGGGCTGGCGTTCCAGGAGCCAGTCCATGACCTCGTAGAACTCGTTCTCGTCCACGTCGCCCAGCACCAGTTCCTGGCCCAGGGTGGAGTGCTCCGCCCCCGGCTGGAGTCCCTGGGCCAGGGAGAGCTTGCTGGAGGGTTCCAGAATCCGTCCGGCGACCAGGGCGAGGCTGAGCTCTCGCATCCGGTGCCGGCGGCCATGGAGCAGGCGGTCCAGGCCCAAGGATCGAACCATGCCAAGCACCGCGGCCACGTGCCCGTGGGGCAAGGAAGGCCCCAGTTCCGGTTCTGCGCCCGTGGCGAGGTTGCCGTCGCGCAGGACGACCTTGAGGGCCTCGATCCGTTCTGGAGCCCAGTCACTCAGATTGGCCAGAGTCCGGTTTTTAACCTTGCCATCCTCACGAAAGCTTTCCCGCAGAAGGATCGCAGGAGGCGATGTTCTATTCGGAATCGTTGTGATGTACATACCACAAGCATAGGCCCGCCAATAGGTCCGTCAAGGATATTTACATGACTACGTTTTTGAAGTAATCGCTGAAGATCCGCATTGCCACAGGCATCGAGCCGCAATTCCGCTAAGAACTTCGGACTGAAGGAGGATCAAATGAACCGTCATACCATGGCGATAAAGCGGGCCATAGAAAATGCCATCAAGAATGCGCCATCCGCCGCGAAATTGGATGGCCTTCCCCAGGTAGGAAATGGGGTCGCTGAAGCAATAGAAAAGATGGTTGATGCAAAAATCGAGGAAGCTATTAAGAAGGCATTTAGTGACAGGGCTATTAAGTAAGCCGTCGAAAGATATTGGTAACCAGAGGAGGTGGAATGAAGCGAGATTGGGACATCATCCGAAGGTCCATGTTGATGCTTGAGGAATTAGGTCCAGGAGGCCATCTAGAAGGCCACGAAGTAGCTCCGGAAGATCCCCAACTGGGGGCCTATAACCTAAAGCTCTTGGTCGATTCGGGCCTTGCCAAGGGGGTGGCTTCGGTCGACAACGCTGGAGGAATTTTCGCACTTGTCTTTAATCTCACCTGGGAAGGCCATGAACTCTCAGATGCCATCAAGAAAGATACTGTTTGGACGGCGGTAAAAAAGACTGCCCTTGAAAAGGGTGTTGATTTGACCGTCAAGGTTGTCTCAGATCTTTCAGCTAAAATCGTCTGGCAGATGCTCAACGGATGACATTCTGCCAAAATCCAACGCTATGGCTGAATTTCAAAGTGAAAATCCCCCACCGGACAACCCGCTGGGGGATCCCCTTATGCCTCTCCATCAATGGGCCGCAGGGGCTTGGTTCCATTGCCTGACCGTTAATACCTGTGGGTTCCCGGGAATGCGCCGAATGGCAACTTGGCCCCCGGCTCTGGGTAGTGCGCTCGGCAGTCATCAAGGGTCTTGCCGCAGCTCATGACGTAAGGGCACACCTCCGGGGTTTCCACGGTCCAACGGCAGACGGTTGCATTGATGATTCCCCGGGGTAGGTGAACCCCCTGCACATCCATAGGGCAGACCAGCTCAAACTCAATCGTGGTCGAGTTTTCCTTGGTCTTCCGGTTAATGATCCACATTTCATCAACCATGTGCTTGTTCGGATCGGCCCCAGGCATGCCGTCCAGGTGCTTCGCGTAGCACACCTTGCGCGTGACCTTCGCGCCTACCAGGTCGTCCAGGTCGCGGACCAGGGCGCCTACCATGCCGTCCACGTTAGAGACAGTGATCTTAGGCCTCGGGAGGGTGCCCTTCCCGGTTGTAAAGGGTGGTGCGCTGATCGGGGTTGTAGGGTTGCACGGAACCGCCACCCAGGGTCCACCCGAAGACGAAGTCGTAGGCCCAGAAGTGATTGAGATGCTCCGCCTTCGGAGGCACGAAGTCGCCAGAGCGCACGTTCTTACGGCGCGGTCTGCGCTGAAGCCCCAGCCTTCGCCAGAGCCTTTCCACGGCGTTACGATTCACGACGACACCGTTCCGGCGCAGCAAGGCCCAGATGCGCGATTGGGCAAAGCGCGGGCACTCCCGACTGAGGGCGTAGAGGTGCTCCATCAGGCGGTCCTGCGTCTGGGCCGCGCCTGATAGGCATGCCGGCCCGGGAAAGCCCTATCAGAGCAGCGATCCGCCGCTCCGTGATCCTTCGGGCTTTTAGCACCCTCGCGCCCTCTCGTTTCTGCGGGGTGCTCACAATATTTTTCGGATCAGCTCCTTCATGGCGTCGATCTTCACCTCCGGTTGCCCAGCAGGCAGAGGAGGTGGGCGTTGTCTTTCTCCAACTGCTTCAGGCGCCGTAAGTCCGGGACTATGCTCCCGCCGAATTTCCGCCGCCAGCGGTAGATGGATTGCTCGGTCACACCGTGCTCCCGGCCAGATTGACGATGGTTTTCTCGCCTTTCTCCGCCTCTCTCAGCAGGGCCACGATCTGCTCGTCGCTCAGCTTTCTTTGCCGCATCTGGGGTTCTTCTGGTTAAGAGTGAACCCGAACCCGAATTTTGGTCTGCAGATTTGGGGGTAGACCACAGTTGAACGAGGGATTAAAAAACACAGGGTGAATTAATTAATTTGGTTGAGTCATTGCGCGGTGAACCTTAAAGATTTCAAATGGGAGATGGAGTTCTTGACTATTGCCCTTAATCCATCGCTTTTGCTCATCAGATAGTTTGTCCTTGGACGATTTAACTTCAACAAAAATGAAACCAGAAGAATTAAAAGCAAGGATATCCGGCCAACCTAAATATCTATCCCAGTAATTTGAAAGCAAATATTGTAAAATTTTTAATATTGATCCAGGGTCTAATATTTGAATCAATAGCCTAGCTTTGGCAATATGTTCTGATCGATGAGCCCATAAATATTGCCTCAATCCTTCGCTGCCTGGAAGCCAATAGTCGAATAACCACAATAAATCGTCTCTGTCTGGTCGCAACAATTCGAAGTGAGAGAAAATTTTCTCGCCTCGCCGCACAGCGTAGCTTGGTGACCCGAAATCGGACGGCAGATATGTATAGATTGGTACTTTGGAGCCATCGACCTCATAAGCGGTGCGTTCACCAAAACTGCAAATTTGAACGTTAGGGTCAAATGGATCCTGTATCAGAAGCCAGGTGAACACGCCAAATAGTACATGGAATGGCATGCTTTCAAGAAATAAAACCTCATACCCCTCTGAGCGATATACAGACTCTGCATATTGCTCAACAGTTTGAGACTGTCCCTCGTGGAAAATTTTAACTTTTTTATCTCCTTCATGGATATACGCTGCATGCATATCACGAATTTTGATGTTGAATTCATTTATGACGGACTCAGAAGATTCTATATTATAAATATACTTTGGATTGGTTGCGTGTAATCGCTTAATGTCTTCGAGTGCTTGTTGCTGTGCTTTTTTGTAGATTTCAGACACCGAATTGCACATCTCATGAAGCCATCCCTCGGGAGTCCCTCCGAGTTGCTCGTATAGATCTTGCAACCTAAAAGCAATTTCACGCCAATAATACCGTTTTATTTTGCTGGTGTGTCCATGGATCGCAGCAGCCGGATGCGAATCTACGGGTAAATCCCTGCATTCATTGCAAACGCGATTGACAAATCCCATTGTGACCGGAATTCGCTCCTGGGATTCCAATCTCGTCCCTTCCCGGAGTTGGTGTGGTAGAAATTTCCGACCTCGCGCCTCTTCGCAAGAACACATCATTACGCCGCCGCAGTCGTGGCACTCATACTTCCGAATTAGTTCGTACGGATTGATGCAGGTCCGATTTTGATGTGCACACTCTGTCATTTTGCAACCTCTCATGCCTGGCTTAACGGCAAAGCCAACCGGCCCCAAGGAGGCGGCGAAGTCGTCGGAAAAGGTTGATGGGGAATGCGGTTGGACAAAGGGAGAATACCACTTTGGAGTCTGGGGTCGATCGCGGGGTTCGGCAGACGGGCGTTGGATGGTCTGCTTTGGGCGCAGGTAGGCGTAACGCACTAGTTGACTGGCCCGGACCTAGTAGCAGCGCGGCCGGGGAAGAGAACTGACTGAGCTCGAGAGCTGTGCGGTGGGGACATGACTGAAATCTTCATTAACCAGAAATTGGCTTAATTGGGCAATTCGATTGTAAAGGGCCTGGACTGGCGATCCAATAGGGCATTTTGAATCTTTGTGTAATCCCATCGCCATTCATAACACTCGTAATCCTTGCGCCACTGGGGATGCCCTTTGCCGTAGAAGGATTGTTTGGGAACCGCAAAAATGAATATGAATCGGCAATCAAAACTTCTGGCTGGGGTTTTTTTACCTCGTCCGGGAAAAAATATGTCGGCATCCGAGCTATTCTCTCAAGTAGAGCCCGCCATGATGAATAATTCCCTGATGGAATCAATACTTCTGGAATTTCAGATAGTAATGGGTTCAATTCCATAATTCTCTTATTTATAATATTAGATAATGCAAAAACATTACACAAGTGAAAACGAATATCCCGATAGAAAGAGAATCCCGAATTTTGGTCGGGATGGACCTGTTTGGCTGGCCCAAGGCCACTGTCTGGATGCGGTCCCTCGACAAAATATCCTGGTACAACCATGCCGGGCCATTTGAAAACCAAAAAACGCAAGTTTCCTTGGTTATGTTTTAGGTAATTATCAATGGTGGCGATGTGTTTTCGATATGGCTCAATATTCTTCTTTAATATATTATGGCTTGATTTGAATATTTTACTTTCACTGTCTTGAAAGAAACTTCGGTGAATTCCTTGGCAATCTTCTACATGTTCCATTAATGCATCCAAAAAATGATCAGTAGCTTCGAGAAGCAAATTATGAATATCCATTTCATAACTATCTCCGATAGAATTTATCAGTAAGTTCTCTAATATTTCAAGAAGCGCATTTGTGCGGCTAATAATTTTATCCAGAGACAAGTTATATGACCCGAGCGGATGCCGAAACCCGTAGGACTCGTGAAACAGCAACGAGCTTGGGCATTTGCGAAGAGTTGCAAGCAGCTCTGGGGCAATTTGATCAATCGGAAACCTCTGGTTAAGTGTGAGGATCATTTTCTGCCCTTCGACGGGAATTCTGAAGGTACTTTACGGTGATTAACTTTGCGACCATACGAAGCGGTTGATGGATAACGATACCTCTGTTTGCCACCTGGACAATGGGGGGTGAACAGTAGGGTACCAGGTTCGGCATGGACGCCCAGGCCCCGGCTGGCCTTTCACAGGCAGGAGAGTGGCCCGGTCATGTCCAGCCTGGAAGCCTGGCTCCAGGACCACATCGAGGGCGGGAAGGTGGAACCGAATTCCGGGCTGGGGCAGGCCATCGCCTAAATGCGCAAGCATTGGAAGGAACTCACCCTGATCCTCCGGGAGCCTGCTGCCCTCTGGACAACAATCTATGTGCGGTTTCCCTGAAGCGGGCCATCATGCACCGGAAAAACTCGCTGTTCTGCCAGTCCGCAACGGGAGCCAGGGCCGGGGACACGTTCATGAGCCTGATCTACTCGGCAGAGCTGAACGGGGTCGAGCCGTTCGAATACCTGGTCGAGCTGCCGAAGCACGCCGACGAGGTTGAGCAGACTCCAGGCAGTTGGTTGCCGTGGACCCATCTGGCTGCAACGGCCTCAGGTTGACCAACACCCATAGTTGGGTAGCTTTGGTTGAGGCGTGTGCGCTCAAGTTCGCCCAGAAATTGGATTTCAGCGAACGACGCTCAGATCAGGCACCCGTAACGGAAACACACGATCCGACACGTGATTGTGGGCTGGGTTCAGTAGCGACCACTGGTGAAAGAATCTGGAATTCTTCTTAAACACGCGACGATAGCTGTATTTGTTCGCGGGGACCCAGCAAAGTTTAGGCTACATGAAAATTTCGGCGCCATTGCAAATCGCGGTCTCAGGGCCTTACGCCCGCCATGACCGACCCCAAAGTGGTGGCGTGCCGAACGGAATGGACTGATTGGGTTCACAGAGATCTGGTTAACTGAAAAGTATTGGGTCTGGGTCAAAGAGATGGTTAAGCAGATGGGTGTTTTTGCTGGTGATGACTATCCAGCGATAGATTTTTGAAGTCGTCAGGAAGGGGAATCTCTTGGTCTTGTAAATTGATGCATTTTCTTAACCACGGATAACCGCCATCATGTAATTTCTGCAAAGACTCGGGGCCTGTTAGGATCGGAGCTGGAAGATCAATGGCTTGATGGTCGGAATCCACATAAGAACTCCATGATTGTAAAGCTAATAATTTAAGGTTTTTAACCTCCTCCTCCTCTTCTTCTGTTAAATCAGCCTTTGCCAAACCAAATGGCATGTAATTAATTATAACCGGCAATCTTTCGACTGTTGTGTACCAGATTATTGGTATCGGTTCATCAATTGTTGTAGATTTTGGATGCATGTGGAGTTGAGAAATAGTTAAATCTATAACCTCTTTGAATTCAGTTATAACCCATGCGTGTTTTTCTGCCCCCCAAAAGCCTGCCCAACCAAGCGTACACGGCTCATTTGCAAGTGCCCTACCCAAACATGCAGATCCACCATGCACTTCGCAATTAATGCCTATGTTATTGAGAAGGTGTGCAATCGTCACTGAGGCCTGATAACACTTCATTGAATAGTTCGTGCCGTAGAGTTTGCACAAGGCCGCATTTGTGCTGTGTATGATCCCCGACTTGATAGAGTAGTCGGTGGATCCACGCCGCCGACTTGCTCTAATAATCCTTTCCAAATGGGCGGAAACCTTCATTGAGACACCTTTCGATGATTGGTGGAGTGGGTGAAGCCTGTCAGGGAAGTTCGAATAAGTATTGAAAACTGGGTTGTTGCAGAATGGACTGATAAGTTTGACTGGTTGGCCCGCCCCATGACTTTCAGCGACCGTGGCGCTCCCTGGGGGGCAGAGGGTCAAACGCGTAAGTTGATCGGCCCAAATCTGCCGGCGCTTATGGAAGAGAAAGGAGATTGGGTTCGCGACCGGCAGGGTGGGGACCTGACACGTTTGGCTACGGAGTCGAACACATGGCTAGGCCTGGATGCATGCTGGTGATGGTATTTCGGTGCAATCCGGAACTGGAAGGCTAGGAGTAATCGCCTCCGTCATCATCCTTGTTGGTTGATACAATTTCAATAATATCTTTAAACATTAAAACAAACCGGCCCAGGATTGTATCGAACTCATGTCGGTAGCTATCGCCTGAAATTTTGAATCGCAACATAACTTTTTCATATTCAGTTCCTTTGCGATGTGCGACACCAGTTGACCTGATCGACTGAATTGCCCTAAGGAACAATACATGGTCGTCTGCATCTTCAACTTTTATCTTTTTCAACAATAAACCAAATACATCAATTGATTTTGAATCATCCGGGACATCAATAATGTATTCTCTTAGTCTTTTTATATTAATTGAGTCAATTGTTACTTTTGCAATTGCAAGAATCATTGAATCAAATTCAGATTGCTCATTTGCAAGCATAGACCGGATCGAACTAAAAAAATGGTTGTCCTTTTCAGCAAGTGGCAAAAAGATAGGCCAACCCAAATATTTCCCCCAACACTCATCTAGTTTATTGTAATAGCGTTTAAACTCGTGTTCAGGATTTTCGGGATCAAAGAAATTACCTTTGAAACTTCTTTCAAAATTTGTTCGACTTATTTTACGACCCTCTGGTGGAATATTATAGCTTTTCCAATACAGCTGTTCCCTGCTTGGGAGACCCTTTCCCAAATCGCCAAGAAATGCAGCAATGTGATCTTGCGAATTATTGTCAAATCTGAGATCCCATGCTCCTTTCCTGTATAAGTGCCCATCTGTAATTTCATAATCGGAAGAATTATAATATTTAAGCATTACTTCTTTTTTGAAAAATACAGGAGTAAGGTAGTTGGGAGCTCCAAGATTGGCACCAAAATAGTTAGCTAATTTTTCTGGGTTGCAATTAAATAAAACGGGAGCTTCTAGATCACCTCCTATTATGAAATCTTGGTATATCTTTTGATTTTCAAATGGCCAAATTCCACTAGTTTCAATATTACCACATTTGATTAATTTTTTCCCAATGACTCGAGTAAATGAATTGAAACCATCAATGTATGAGGGCCCTGAAAATGCTTTATAGACAATCACCTCATTCGTGGAACATATCTGATAATCAATTTCATTTTCCCAATGGCTTGTAAATTCAAAATACAACAAGAGGTCCATCTGAGTTGCGGCCATAAATTCGAGAAGGTAGTTCTTGCGAATTTTTATTTCGGAACCATTATCCGTAATTACATCCACCTCGTCACCACAATCATCAAAAGAAATAAATCTTGAATTTCCGGAGTCATGAAATAGATTGTGAAATAATCTAAATTCTTCATTGATTTCCACATAATCCTTTTTTCTTCCATGAAAATCCCTGCAACGAATAATTCTTTTGAACCTGCCATCAAGATCCGGATGATACTCTTGAATTTCCTTTCCCTCAGCATAGCCGCAAGAAAAGCCTGGCCCCCCCGCTCCAATCGTTAAATCCCAATTGTTATTCTTCATTGCCGCCAAAGTGGCCTCTGGTTTTACAAGTACACAATAAAGGGCCACATTTTCGTAAATTGATTCTGAATTAAAATATTTATAAACGTTAACCCATGTTTCCTCCCCATGACTATTGATCACCCAATCGATTTTGTCTTGGAGTGGATTTGGACCGATATCCATGTGGACCTCCGATCAAAAGTATTGAAGCCTGGAGAGTTGACTTCCAATGAAAGAATGCGGACTTGGGTTTACCTAACACCGAACTTGAGTCGGCCCCAACATTGGGCGCGAATGGAGGAGAAGGAGGATTGGATAAATACTACCTCAAGGTGAGAAGGTCAGGTTGACGGTAGACACTCGCCACCCGGGGGCCCCACCTCAAAGGGCCAGGGCCCTCAGCTCACCAAGGCCAGGGCGGTTGAGGGTGGGGACGATTGACTGGACGGAGCGGGCGTCTCCCTGGCGTCTCCAGGTTATGTCCCCGGCCCAGCGGCCGGTATGACCTTTACGCGGCTGCTTCCACGGCCCAGCGAGACACCAGGGTAGCCGCCTCCAGGCGTGCCACTACCTCAAGGGTTTGTATTTTCTTTCGGCAGATCATGAAATGCCCCCACAGAGCCCGTCTCCGATTGGGCCCCAGCAAATCCCAAAAGTCCCCAAGTCTCCACCGTTTCCCCTTCGGGGCCTTGGAGACTTGGAGACTTTCTGTAAACCAGCATCAACCTTCGTTTATCTGAGACACACTTTTTCCACCTTGGTCTCCGTGGAGACTTTCAGCCTAGGGACCTGGGGAACCATCCGGCTTTTTTGACCGGATGGATTCCCTGCCGCTGTCCCGATTGGGCCAAAGCCTCCGCGCAAGTCTCCCTTGGAGACTTTAGGAGAACCTCGGGCAGACCAGCCTTGGTGCGGATGCGCCGCCAGGGTTTTTGCAGGTTCACCAAATGCGCCTGCTTGGGCCTCGGCAATGCGGGAAAACCACTCTGGCACGCATGTTTCTGTCGCCGGAACACGCCTCCTACTTCGACCTTGAGGACCCCATGAGCCTGGCTCGTCTGAGCGAGTCCATGACGACTCTGGCCAGCCTCCAGGGCCTGGTGGTGATCGACGAGATCCAGCGCGCCCCTCACTTGTTCCCAGTGTTAAGGGTCCTGGCTGATCGGGACCCTTTGCCGGCCCGTTTCCTGATCCTGGGCAGTGCCTCTCCCGAGGTGATCAAGGGGGCTTCCGAATCCCTGGCAGGTCGCGTGGAAGTGGTCTCCATCGCCGGATTCAATCTTTCCGAGGTGGGCGCGGGTCCCCAGTCAGCGCATTGGTTGCGAGGGGGATTCCCGCTTTCCTACCTTGCCCATTCGGACGAAGACAGTTTTGCATGGCGGAAAAACGTCATCCGGACATTCATGGAATTGGACCTTCCCCAGTTCGGCCTGCGCCTGCCGGCCCAGACCTTCTTCCGATTCTGGAGCATGCTGGCCCACTACCACGGGCAGGTCTGGAATGGCGCCGAGACCGCCCGAGCGTTGGGCGTAAGCGAGACCACGGTCCGTCGGTACCTGGACATTTTGGAAGGGACCTTCCTCATTCGCACCCTTCAGCCCTGGTATGCCAACATCAACAAGCGTCAGGTGAAGGCCCCGAAGCTCTTCTTCCGGGACTCGGGGCTATTGCACCACCTCCTGGGCATCCACACGCCCCTGGAACTGGATACCCACCCCAAGAGCGGCGCCTCCTGGGAAGGCTATGCCGTGGAAGAAATCATGGCCGCTGTGGAGCCCGACGAGGTTTTCTTATGGGGCACTCACGCGGGAGCGGAACTCGACCTCCTTCTCGTGAAGGATGGTCGGCGCATCGGGATTGAATGCAAGAGAGTGGATGCCCCCAAGCTGACACCGTCGGTCAGGGCTGCTCTTGCTGACCTGGAACTGGACCATTTGGCCATCGTCCATCCAGGGAATCGCAGGTATGACATTTCCGACAATGTATCGGCGATCCCATTGGCGTCATTCGCCGAGGCGAATGGAAGCCTTCTCTAACCCCGACCATAACCCTGCCTTCCGCATGACCCAGGGCATCGTGATGGAAGTGGCCCAGCGCATTCCCCTCCTGTTCGACACCCACAATTCTCAAAAATCCATAAGTAGCCGAACCGTACAAGCAGTCGTGGATTCGAAAAACATCCTAATGCATAAACCGAACTATTTCTACACTTGTATCTTGAGGCACATGGGACTGCCATGTGAACTAAAACATGGTCATGGCTTGTTTTGGAATAGGGCCAAAATCTAAAATAGCAGCCCGCCGCGGACCCCCCGGAGGGCAACGCCGGTTTGAGTGTCTGGTCGGGGCTTCGTGAATTGAGCCTTCCAGAATCCCCCGCGGGCCCTCATGATGAAATCAAAATGGACCCCAAACTCCCTTCCGGCCTCTATGAGGACCTCCTGACCCTTGGTCTTTCCCAGGGTCTGGACACCGCCCGCTCCGCCCTGCGCCCGGTACACACCCGGATACTCCCGGACGGTGGCGACGCCGCCCTGGTTTCCCAGTGGATCAAGGTCCTGGTGGAACGCCATCTCCGCGATCTGCCCGCTGAACACCGGGCCACCGCCCAGGTGGAAGTGGCCAACCAGGTCGTGCAGCTCCTCCTGGCGGACGCCCGGCAGAGGGGGCTCCGGACCCATCCCGTCCTTGCGGACGATGCCCTCAAGGGCGGCGAGGTCCTCGAACACGTGCTGGACGCCTTCGGCGCCACCGAACTCGCCCGGCCGGCCACACCGCTTTCCCAGCCGGTCCTGCTCACCGGGAGCCACGGCGAGCCCTCCCTGGGCGACGAATACCAGCTGGAGCTGGGCAGCGCCGACCGTGTGGACGCCCTCGTCTCCTTCGTCACCTGGGGCGGCTGGCTGCAGATCAAGGATGCCCTTCTGCGCCTGTCGGACCGCATTCTCCTGCAGCGGAAGCGCCGGGGCGAACCGGGCGGCGCCCCCGTGATCCGGCTGATCACCACGACCTACATGGGCAACACGGACGCCCGCGCCCTGGAGGCTTTTGCGCGGATTCCGGGGGCGGAAGTGCGGGTCTCCATGGATCCGCGGCGGTCCCGCCTCCATGCCAAGGCCTGGCTGTTCGAACGGGCCTCGGGCCTCCATACCGCCTACATCGGTTCCGCGAACCTGTCCAAGGCCGCCCTGGGGTCGGGCGTGGAATGGACCCTGAAGATCACCCAGCGGGATTCCCCCCACCTCCTGGACAAGTTCCGGAGCACCTTCGAGGGGCTCTGGGAGGACGGCGAGTTCGAGCGCCTCGATCCGGAGGACGCCGCCGCCTGGACCCGGCTGCGGCTCGTCCTCAAGCAGCAGGCCCTTCCCTCCTCGGGACTTCAGCTCCCCCTTTCCCTCACCTTGCATCCCTTCCCGTTCCAGCAGGCCATCCTGGAAAAGCTGGAGTCCGAACGGCAGGACCATGGACGCATGAACAACCTGGTGGTCGCGGCGACGGGAACGGGGAAGACCGTCGTCGCCGCCCTGGACTATGCCCGGCAGCGACAGGGGTCCGGCCAGCCGCCCCGCCTGCTGTTCGTGGCCCACCGGAAGGAGCTCCTCGAGCAGGCCCGCGGCACCTTCCAGGCCGCCCTCCGGGACCACGCCTTCGGGGAGATGCTGGTGGACGGCCAGCAGCCCCATGACTGGAAGCACCTGTTCTGCAGCATCCAGAGCCTGTCCCGGGCGGGCCTGGAGCAGCGGTTCCCCCGGGACCACTGGGACATGGTCGTGGTGGACGAATTCCACCACGCGGCCGCGCCTTCCTACCGCAAGTTCCTCGACTGGGTGAGGCCGGGGATCCTGCTCGGCCTCACCGCCACCCCCGAACGCAGCGACGGCCTGGATATCCTCCACTGGTTCGGAGGCCGGGCGGCCGCGGAGATCCGCCTCTGGGACGCCCTGGACCGGCAGCTGCTGACCCCCTTCGCCTACTTCGGCCTGGCCGACGGGGTCTCCCTGCAGGAGGTCCGCTGGGACCGCGGCGAGTATGACAAGACCGTCCTGAGCGCCCTGTACTGTTCCAACCGCAACCGGGCGATCCTGGTCGCGGAACGCTTCATGGAACTCCACCCGCACTGGCAGAAGGCCTGCGGCCTGGGTTTCTGCGTCAGCGTCGAGCACGCCGGGTTCATGGCGGAGGTTTTCAACGATCTGGGAATCCCTTCCTGCTCCCTGCACGGCGACACCGACCCGCAGGCGCGGCGCAAGGCCCTCGACGATCTGCGGAAGGGGGTTCTCAGGGTCGTCTTCACCTGCGACCTGCTCAACGAGGGCATCGACATTCCCGAAGTGGACATCCTGCTCTTCCTCCGACCCACCGCCAGCGCGACGGTGTTCCAGCAGCAGCTCGGCCGGGGCCTGCGGCTGTGCCAGGGCAAGGAGCAGACCCTGGTCCTCGATTTCGTGGGGCGGGCCCGGAGGGAATTCCGGTTCGACCGCCCCCTGGCGGTCCTGACCGGCCTCCACCGGCGCCAGCTCCTGGACGCCTTCCAGGAGGACCACCTGCCCCGGATGCCCCGGGGCTGCACGCTGCACCTGGAGCGACAGGCCAGGGAGGACCTCCTGGAGAACCTCAAGGAGAACCTGAAGCTGAACGTGGCCAAGCTGCGCCGCGAGCTCCGGGCCTGGCTTTCCCGGAGCGGGTCCCCGGACCAGCCGAGCCTCCACGCCTTCGTGACCGAAACGGGCACGCCCCTCGAGGACATCTGGTCCACGGGGGCCGTGGGCTGGACGCCGCTCCTGCGGTCCGTCGGCGCGCTGCCCCCGCTCGAATCCCCACAGGAAGCGGCCGCCGAAGCCTCCTGGTCGAAGGGGCTCGGCCGCCTGTTGCACCTGGACAACCTCGCCCTGCTCACGGCGTACCGGGCCTTCGCCCTCAGGGGCGTACCCGACCTGCCGATGGGGCCCATGGAGGAACGGCGCCTGGCCATGCTGCATTTCCAGGCCCTGTACAAGTCCGCGGTCCCGGAAGGGCAAAGGGCGCTGGCTGTTTCCGAGGTGAACGACCCCGGCTTCCGCAGGGACCTGGCGGGACTGGCGCAGGTCCTCCTCGGGGAGGCCCGGCCGCCGCGGGACGGGGACGAGGTCGTGCCGGGCGCGCCCCTGGCCCTCCATGGCCGCTACCAAAGGAGGGAGATCCTGGCCGCCCTGGGCCGCTGGGACTGGTCGAGGCAGCCGGGGTGGCGGGAGGGGGTGCTCTACCTGCCGGAGCTGGGCCTGGATCTCTTCGCGGTCACCCTGGACAAGGACGAGAAGCGGTTCTCGCCCACGACCCGGTACGAGGACCGGTTCCTGTCGCCCTCCCTGTTCCACTGGAAGAGCCAGAGCGGAACCCCGGAGGGGAGCGCCACGGGGCTCCGGTACCAGACCCTTGGCCTGGGAGGGAACCGGGCGATCCTCTTCGTCCGGGAAACCCAGGACCAGCCCTACCTGTTCCTGGGCGAGCTGAAATATCTGCGCCACGAAGGGTCCCGCCCCATGGGCATCGACTTCGAACTCAAGGTGCCGATGCCCGCCAAGGATTTCCAGGCCTGGGCGAGCATCGTGGCCGCCTGAGGCGGGAGGGCCGCGCGCAGCCAGAGGCTCGTCCATTCCTCACGTTTCCGATTGAAGTCCCGGCCACGTGGATGGCCAACAGGGGGACGCCGTGGACGATGCGCCGGGGTGGGGAGCAGACCTTCGAATTTCCGGAATCCAAGCCGAAGCTTGCCCGGTTGCTGGGCAGTTGTGACGCAAATCATATTGAGACTCAATCTCGTTAGAGTATGCTTTCATTCATGCATTTGTTCTCCTGCTTGGCCCCTTGGACGATCTGGTCCTGCGGTCCCCGAGCGCCTGGCGGTCCGATGACCCCCTTCCTTGCCCCATCGGAGGATTTTCGCGCCGACAGGAGGTAGTGGCGAGGGAACCCCCCCGCCTGATGACCACGACCCTGCCCGACGGCTCCCGGCATCCCGGGGGCAATCCCTGACGTTGCCCCCTTCCCCAGCTTTTCCGCCTCTCCTTCCTCCCCCATCCCGGCGGCCCCATGGCCGCCCAGGGAACCTCTGCCAAAGGACACGCATGCCATCCTCCATCCCCACCTTTCCCCCCCGGGCCTCCCGGTCCCACACCGCCTTCGGTCCGCTGACCTTCGCCCTGGCGGTGTGCATGACGCCGCTGGTCGCGCAAACCAAGCCCGCTCCGGCTCCCGAACCTCCGGCCGAAACCGTCCTTCCGGAAATCAAGGTGAAGGCTGCCGGCGGGAAGGAGACGGCCCTGACCCCCGTTTCCGGCTACCGGCCCCGCCGCTCCATGACCGGCACGAAGACCGATACGCCCCTTTCCGAAACGCCCCAGGCCATTTCCGTGGTGAGCCGGGAGCAGATCGAGGACCAGGCCTCCGTGTCCCTGGGCGACGTCCTCAACTACGCTTCCGGCGTGCGCTCGAACGCCTACGGCGTGGACAGCCGCGGGGACTGGGTGCGGGTGCGCGGCAGCGAGCCCATCCAGTTCGTGGACGGCCTGCTCCAGATCTACGGCTACAACAACAACACCCGCCCGGACCCGTACACCCTGGAGCGCGTGGAAGTCCTCCGCGGGCCCTCCTCGGTGCTCTATGGCCAGGGCAGCACCGGCGGCGTCCTCAATCTCCAGAGCAAACGGCCCCAGGCGGAACGCCAGGCCGAAGTGGGGGTCCAGTTCGGCAGCTTCAACCGGCGCCAGGTCCAGGGCGACATCACGGGCGCCATCAGCGACGATGGCCGCTGGTCCTATCGCCTGGTTGGGCTGGCCCGGAAGAGCGACACCCAGGTGGATTACGTCCAGGACAACCGCTATGTCTTCGCGCCCTCCGTGGCCTGGCGCCCCAGCGCCGACACCAGCCTGGTGATCCTCGGCCTCTGGCAGAAGGATGAGACCGGTTCCACCGCCACGTTCCTGCCCTGGTCCGGCACCGTGCTGCCCAATCCCAACGGCCAGATTCCCACCAGCCGCTTCGTCAGCGAACCCGGATTCGACGAATACACCATGCGCCAGGCCAGCCTCGGCTACCAGTTCGAGCACCGCTTCTCCGACGCGTGGACGGTGCGGCAGAACGTCCGCTACGCCGCCAACAAGGGGAGCTACCAGACCCTGTACCCCGCCAGCAACTTCGCGGATCCCCTGAACCCCTACCTGGATCCCGAGCAGCGGACCATCAGCCGCTCCATCTGGATGAACAAGCGGGACGGCCATGCCCTGGTTGCGGACCAGTCCCTGGAGGGGAAGCTGAGCTGGGGCGCCGTGGAGCAGCGCGTCCTCTTCGGCGTCGACTACCTCCACTACACCGAGAACGCCGCGTCGGCCTACGGCTTCAGCCCCACCTTCGACCTCTATGCTCCGGTCTACGGGAATTTCACGGCCCCGGCGCTCACGCCCAACCCCGCCGTGGCGCTCAGCCAGACGGGGGTCTACCTCCAGGACCAGATCACGTTCGCATCCCATTGGTCCGTCCTCCTCGGCGTGCGGAACGACCACGTCACCAACGCGGTCGAGGGCTCCCCCACCGACCGCGACAACGCCACCACCCTGCGGGCCGCCCTGATGTACCTGACCGGCCGGGGCTGGTCCCCCTACGTGAGCTACGCCGAGTCCTTCCAGCCCATCGCGGGCACCAACTTCTACGGCCAGCGCTACAGGCCCCTCAGGGGCGAACAGCTGGAAGTGGGCCTCAAGTACCAGAGCCCGTCGGGCGCCACGACCCTGAACGCCGCGTTCTATGACCTCAAGGAGAAGAACCGCCAGGTCAACGATCCCGTCCAGCCCCTCAACATGCTCCAGGCGGGCCAGACAAAGAACCGCGGCTTCGAACTGGAAGCCAAGACCCGCATCGGGAAGTCCTTCGAACTGGTCGCGAACTTCGACCACATCGACCTGGACGATCAGCTCGAGGCGGTGCCCGCCAACCAGCTCTCGCTTTGGGGCCGGGCGCGCTTCACCTTCGCCGGGAGAACGGGCTGGTCCGCCGGCCTGGGCTTCCGCCGCACGGCGGCCTTCCAGAACCCGGCCGCCCCGGAAGTGGCCGCCACCAACCTCCTGGACGCGATGCTCGCCCTGGACACCGGCAACTGGCGGTTCGCCATCAACGGCACGAACCTGACGGACAAGATCCACGCCACGACGATCCTGACCCGCGGCGACGCGTGGTACGGACCCCGGCGCAACCTCCTGACCAGCGTCACCTACCGCTTCTAGGGAGAAGGCCGCCGTGCTCCGTCGAATTCTCGTGAAGCTTCACCGCTGGTTCGGACTGGGCGCGGCGGCCTTCCTCTTCCTCGCCGGGATCACCGGCGCGGTGATCTCCTGGGACCACGAGCTGGACGCCCGGCTCAATCCGGGCATGTTCAGGGCGCGGACGGCCGGAGCCCCGAAGCCCGTGGCCGAACTCATCGCGCGGGTCGAGTCGGCCGACCCCCGCGTCCGGGTCACCTTCGCCCCGCTGGAGATCGAACCCGGCCACACGCTCATGGTTTCCGTGGCACCCCGCATCGATCCGGGCACCGGCAAAGCCTTCGAGCCCGGCTACAACCAGGTGGCCCTGGACCCCTCCACGGGCGAGATCCAGGGAAGGCGGGAATGGGGCCGGGCCTCCCTGTCCAGGGAGAACCTCCTGCCCTTCCTGTACAAGCTGCACTACAGCATGCACCTGCCGAAGAAGGGCGGGATCGAGCTGGGGGTGTGGTTGATGGGTCTCGTCGCGCTGGCGTGGGTGGCCGACAGTTTCATCGCGCTCACGATCTCGTTTCCCGCAGCGGCGGCCTGGGCCCGGTCCCTGAGGTTCCGGTGGCGGGAGGGCGGGTTCCGCCTGGTCTTCGACCTGCACCGGTCCGGAGGCGTGTGGGTGTGGCCCCTGGTGCTGATGCTGGCCGTCACCTCCGTGGGGATGAACCTGAACCGGGAGGTCATGCGCCCCGTGGTCTCCTGGTTCTCGGACCTCAGCCCTTCGCCCTTCGCGAACCGCCCCATGGCGGGTCCGGCCCGGCCCGTGGAACCCCGGATCCCCATGGCCCAGGTCCTCGATCTGGCCCGGGCCGAGGCCCGGAACCGGGGGTGGACGGCCCCGGCCGGGGGCGTGTTCCTGTCCACGGAATTCGGCGTATGGGGCGTGGGCTTCTTCGAGCGGGACCGCAGCCACGGCGACGGCGGCCTCGGCAATCCCTGGCTCTACTTCGATTCCCGGACCGGGGAAGCCGCGGGTTCGGACGTTCCCGGCACGGGAAGCGCCGGGGACCTGTTCATGCAGGCCATGTTCCCGCTTCATTCCGGGCGCCTCCTGGGAACGCCGGGGCGGATCCTCATGTCCATGATGGGACTGGCGATCGCGATGTTCAGCGCCACGGGCGTGATGATCTGGGCGCGCAGGCTGCGGGGACGCAGGAGCCTGTCCACGTAATAGGTTCCTGGGTCGGCTGTCCAACTCCTGCTTTCGTCCTTTTCGGCCTGGTGATGCTGTCCGGGGTCCGGACGCATCCCGATTCCTCGGACCGCGCCCGGGCCTCCCGCAAGGTCGCCGATGGTGAACGGCTGGCCGAGCGACACGGCCTCCCACGCATTCGCAGGGAGCGTACGGGGGAGGTCATGAATCGGCCTGGCGTAAGCTGGAGCATCCTGGCCTTCCGATCACCGGCACCCTGACAGTGCCTCCCGGCCCGGTTGCCACCTCGTTTTAGTCCTTGTCATGCGAAACTTGGCGGCATTCCCTTTCGCGCAGGCGGCCCCATGATGCGAACCCCCACGCGCCCCGAAAACGCCCCGATGCTCGAGGACCGCCGGGAGACCTCGTCCTGGGCGCGGACCTTCGGGCTGCCATCCCTTCTGGCGGTGGCCTTCGTCGGGGTGGCGAGCCTCCTGATCGGGCGGATCCAGGGGGAGGATGGGCGCCGCCAGCGGGCCGCGATGGAGGATGGCGGGAAGGCGGTGGGCCAGGGCCTCGTGCGGGTCCTGTCGGACGACGAGAGCTACCTGGAGGCGCTGGCGGCGGAGTGGTCCAGGGATTCCCTGACGGACGCGGCCTTCCAGTTCCGCGCCAGCCGCTTCGTGGCCAACCATCCCGAGCTCCTCAACCTGACCCGCGTGGACGCGGCCCTCACCATCCGGGACGCGGCCCCGCGGGAGCCCAATGCCCAGATCCTGGGCCTGAAGCTGACCCTGCCCGAACCCTTGAAGGCCGCCACGGCCGCCCGGGAGAGCAGGCGGCCGAAGCGCACCCGCCCCTTCACGGCCATCCAGGGGAACCCGTCCCTGGAGATCTGGGTGCCGGTCTATCGCGGGGACACCTTTCTCGGTCTCATCGCCGGGGTCGTCTCCGTGGATCGGCTCCTGGGGGTGGCCCTGCCTCCGTCGCTGGCGCGGATGCTGCGCTTCGAGCTGCGGGGGGACGGGGGCGACCTCCTGGCGGAATCCAGCTCCATCGTGTCGCCCCGCCCGGGGCTCCGCCAGAAGGTGGACCTGCCTACGCCCGGCCTTGCGCTGTACACGGAAAGCCTGGCGCCGGACCGCGTCCGGGCCGGCACGGTGCTGCTCCTGGTCCTCTGCATCGGTCTCGCGGCCGCCATCGGCTGGGCCCTCTGGCTGACCCGCCGGGACGTGGCGCGGCGGAAGACCGCGGGCCGCAAGCTGCTGCGCATGGCCCAGCTCTACTCGGCGCTCAGCCAGGTGAACCAGGCCATCATCCGGTCGCGGTCCCAGGATGAGCTCCTGAAGCGCATCTGCAAGGCGCTGGTGGAATTCGGCCAGCTCAGGATGGCCTGGATCGGCCGCCAGGACCCGGAGCAACGGAGGGTGGAGATCATCTGCGAGGAGGGGGATGCGGACCGCTACACCGAGTTGCTGGATATCCGCACGGACACCCCCAACTGGGCGGAAGGGCCGGCAGGCCATGCCATCAAGGATGGAACCTACTTCATCGCCAATGATTTTCTGAGCACCTCGGCGAATCTGCCCTGGCATGACGCGGCGGCCGCCCGGGGGTTCCGGTCCGCGGCGGCCTTCCCCATCCGGCAGGGCGGGGCCATCTGGGGCGTCCTCATGGTCTATTCCTCCGAGCTCAACGTCTTCGGAGAGCCTGAGATCGGCCTGCTGTCCGAAGCCGCCGCCAACGTCTCCTTCGCCCTGGACCACATCGCGGGCGAGGCCCAGCGGGTGCGGGCGGAGGAGGCGCTCCGGGTGAACGAGGAGCGTCTCCGGAATGCCCTGGAAGGCGCCAGCGACGGCATCTGGGACGTGGACATGATCTCGGGGCAGGTCTACCTCAGCCCCCGGGGCTGCCAGATCCTCGGGTACCAGGAGGAGGAACTGCCCCAAATCGCCCGCGTCTGGAACGAGCTCGTGCATCCGGAGGACCTGCCCGAAACCAACCTGGCCCTCTCCAACTACCTGGGCGGGAAGCGGGACCTCTTCCAGGTGGAGCAGCGCCTCCGGACGAAGGACGGCGCGTGGAAATGGGTCCTGGCCCGGGGCAAGGTGACCCGGAGGGACGGGCTGGGGCACCCCCTGCGCATGACCGGCACGCATACCGACCTGACCGAGCGCAAGGAGATGGAAGCGGAACACCGCCGAATGGAACTGGAGCTGCAGCATGCCCAGAAGCTCGACAGCCTGGGCGCCCTGGCGGGGGGCGTCGCCCACGACATGAACAACGTGCTGACCGCCATCCTCAGCCTCGCCGAAACCCTCCGGTTCTCCTTCCCCGAGGCCGGCGCCCAGGCCCTGGCCACGATCATCCAGGCCACGGAACGGGGCAAGGGCCTCGTGAAGAGCCTCACGGATTTCTCGCGGAAGGACCTGCCCGACGCCCGGCCCCTGGACCTGAACGAGCTGGTTCGCCAGGAGGAGGCCATCCTCCTCCGGACCCTGCGCCAGAAAGTGCAGATCCAGGTGGTCCTGGAGGACGGACTGCCCCGGATCCTCGGCGAGGCCGGGATGCTGGGCAGCGCGATCATGAACCTCTGTATCAATGCCAGGGACGCCATGCCCGAGGGGGGGACCATCACCCTGCGCACCCACCGGTCGCCGGACGGCGTCGAGCTGGCCGTGGAGGACACGGGCAGGGGCATGGCGCCCGAGGTCCTGGCCCGGGCCACCGAACCCTTCTTCACCACCAAGCCGGCTGGCAAGGGCACGGGGCTGGGCCTGGCCATGGTCTACAGCACGCTCAAGGCCCACGGCGGCAACCTGGCGATCTGGAGCGTCCCTGGAAAGGGGACCCGGGTCGTCCTCAGATTTCCTCCGGCCCCTGAGGCGGCCCTGGGGGGCCCTGCGCCCCTTCCGCCGGGTGGAGCCTCGACGCGGGCCTCCCGGAAGCTGCTCCTGGTGGACGATGACGAACTCATCCAGTCCTCCGTGCCCGCAGCCCTGTCAAACCAGGGCCATGTGGTCCATTCGGCCACGACGGGCAGCCACGCCCTGGAGCTCCTCGCGGGCGGGTTGAAGGTGGACCTGGTGATCCTGGACTACAACATGCCGGGCATGAACGGCGCCGAGACGCTGGACCGGATCATGGGCCTGGATCGGGGGATTCCGGTGATCATCGCCACCGGTTTCGTGGATGCGGAGTTGTCCGCGGCCCTGGCGCGCTGGCCGAAGGTGCTGAGCCTTCCCAAGCCCTTCACCTCCGAAGCCCTCCAGCGGGCCATCGATGCGCTGACCTGAACAGCCCCGAGTCGGTGGCGGCCCCCTGCCGGGCCTTGAGGGGGAAGCGTCGCTCCGCCCGCCGCGAACGTTCAGGAGGCCGGGAACGTCACCGCCGGGGCCGTCCAGGCCGCGGGATCGTTGTTCAGCCCATGCTTGTAGGAAACCACCTCCAGCCGTTCCGGCACCACGTGGATCAGCACCAGGTTCCTGCCGCCCGGGAAGGCCTGGTCCCAGTAGGCGCGGTGGCGCCTGGCGATCTCGGCCGGGTCGGTGACCAGGACCGCCTTGCCGCGCAGGGCGACGTAGCCTTCCATCCGGGTCAGGTCGCCGTAGAAGAGCGTCACCTTGGGGTTGGCGCGAAGTTCCTGCACCTTGAGGGTCTTGTCGCTGGTGGCCATCCAGACGGACATGTCCGCCTCGGGGGGAAAGGGATTCATGGTCCGCACCCGGGGGCCGCCGTCGGCGGCGACCGTGCACAAGGCGGTGTAGTGGCAGGACGTCATGAGTTCGCGCGCGGCGGCCAGGGTCGCCTCGCGGGATGGGGTCTTGGCCGGCGCCCCGGCCCCGGCCGGCAGGGCCAGGAGGAGTGCCGCGAGGGTGGAGCGGAGCAGGGAGGATCGGGCAGGTGCGCGCATGGCGGGAGCTCCGTGGAAACCTGGATGGATGGGATGTTCACGATTCTCCCACCTTTGGACCCCCTTCAACACCACCCATGCCTGGACCCGGGACCCCCAAAAGGTGTCCGAACATTTTTTTGCGGCGACGGTTGACGACCTAATCGTATGGACCCATACTATCCAGACCTCAACCAAGGGGACCCCTTTGACACCCTGCCCAACCCCCCAATTCCGATCGCCCAAGTATGAGCGCATTCAGCGTTTAGTCGAACGCATCGGCGCCCCGACGGTGGACCGGGGGACCCTTGAGGCCTACCTGCTGCTCATGAGCGTCTCCGACGAGATCCGGGAGATCGCCAACTCCAAGCTCTCCTGCCACGGCTTGGGTGAGGGGCGCATCATGACGCTCGTCCTGCTCCTGGAGAACCAGCCGGAGCCGCTGTCCCACTCCCGGCTGGCCGAACTGATGACCGTCACCAAGGGCAGCATCACCGGCCTCGTGGACAGCCTGGAACAGGACGGCCTGGTCAAGCGGGTCGAGGCCCCCGAGGACCGGCGCACCCGGCTGATCACCATCACCCCCGCCGGCCTGGAGCTGGTGAACACCTACCTGCCCCGGAAGTTCCAAGGCATCGAACGGCTCATGTCCGTCCTGAGTCCGGAGGAACGGGAGACCCTGGCCATCCTGCTGCAGAGGATCCAGGAAGGTCTCCCCTCGTATCGGAGCGAATAGCGCTCCCTGGCCATCGTTTGAATCCGCTCCCGGACCGGGAGGCGGCCGGAAGGCTGCCGGGTCCTTCTCTACCCACTTTCGAGGTTTCCCATGACTACTGCCGCTTCCCAGACTGCCGGACCGGCCCCATCCCTGGTGGACGGAGCTTCCGCCGTCGCCGCCCCGGAGCCGTCCGCGGCCGCCCCGGCCTCCAGCCGCCGGCTGTCCTCCCTCCTCGTCGCCGGCGCGCTGGTGGCCGGCTCCCTGGGGGCCGTCTACTACGTGCGCCAGGTGGCGCCCTTCGAATCCACGGACGACGCGTTCATCGACGGCCACATCGTCGGCATCAGTCCGCAGGTGGCCGCCCAGGCGGCCGTGGTGCACATCGACGACAACCAGGTGGTCCACAAGGGCGACCTCCTCGTGGAGCTGGACCCCACCGACTTCCAGGTGGCCCTGGAACAGGCCCGGGGCGCGGAGGCGGCCGCGCTGGGCAAGCGGGCCCAGGCCCAGGCCGGCGTTGCGGCGGCCGAAAGCGCCGTGGTCGAAGCCGAGGCGACCCTCCATTCCCTGCAGGCCACCTTCGAGAACGCCGAGACCGAGCTGCGCCGCCAGCAGGGCGTCGACGCCCGGGCCCGTTCCCAGAAGGACCTGGACACCGCCGTCGCCGGCCGCAAGACCTCCTTCGCCTCCCTGGAGCGGGCCCGGGCCCAGGTGCGCTCCGCCCAGGCCCAGGTGGCCCAGGCCCGGGCCACCGTCACCGCGGCCGAGGGCGACTACCAGAAGGCCCAGGCCGACACCCGCAAGGCCCGCGTGAACCTGGACCACTGCCGCATCCTGGCCCCCGTGGACGGGCGCATCGCCGGCAAGGCGGTGGACGCGGGCGCCTACGTCACCCCCGCCAACCCGCTCTTCCAGATCGTGCCGGCCCAGGTGTGGGTGGTGGCGAACTTCAAGGAGACCCAGCTCAGGCACATGGCCCCGGGCCAGCCCGTCGAGGTGAGCGTGGACGCCTTCCCCGGCCTGGCCCTCACCGGGAGGGTGGATTCCATCCAGTCCGGCACCGGTTCCCGCTTCAGCGTGATCCCCACCGAGAACGCCACGGGCAACTTCGTCAAGGTCGTCCAGCGCGTCCCCGTGAAGATCCTCCTCGACAACGGCAACCTGGGCCAGCTGGCCCCGGGCATGTCCGTGGAACCCAAGGTGCGGGTGCGTTCCTGACGCCGCCCTCCTGACAACGAGCGACCCATGCCCTTCCCGAGAACTCCCAACAGCGCCGCCAAGCCCGGCGCCAACCCGTGGCTTGTCGCCGTGGTGATCTCCCTGGCCACCTTCATGGAGGTGCTGGACACCAGCATCGCCAACGTGGCCCTGGGGCACATCGGCGGAAGCCTGGGCGCCAGCCAGAGCCAGGCCACCTGGGTGCTCACCAGCTACCTGGCCGCCAACGCCATCATCATCCCCATCAGCGGCTGGCTGTCCAACACCCTGGGCCGCAAGCGCTTCTACATGATCTGCGTGGCCCTCTTCACGGCCAGCTCCTTCCTCTGCGGCATCGCCCCCTCCCTGGGCGTTCTGCTGCTGTGCCGGGTCCTCCAGGGCGCCGGCGGCGGGGGCCTCGCCCCCAGCGAGCAGAGCATGCTGGCCGACACCTTCCCCGGCAAGTACTTCGGCATGGCCTTCGCGGTCTACGGCATCGCCGTGGTGGTGGCGCCGGCCATCGGTCCCACCCTCGGCGGCTGGATCACCGACAACTTCTCCTGGCGCTGGATCTTCTTCATGAACGTGCCGGTGGGCGTGGTGTCCCTCCTGCTCACCCAGCGGCTCATCCAGGATCCGCCGAAAGAGCAGGCTCCGAAAAAGCCCATCCGGGTGGACGCCATGGGTTTCGCCTTCGTGGTGCTGGCCTTCGGCGCCCTGCAGGTCTTCCTGGACAAGGGCCAGGAGTCCGACTGGTTCGGCTCCCCCGCCATCGTCGCCTTCTTCCTGCTCACCCTGGCCGGCATCATCGGCCTGGTGGTGTGGGAGACGATGATCGCGAAGGATCCCGTGGTGGACCTGCCCCTGCTGCGCAACGGGAGCCTGGCCACCTCCATGGGCCTGCAGTTCGTCGTCGGGTTCATCCTCAATTCCACCACCGTCCTGGTGCCGCTCCTGGCCCAGCAGCTCCTGGGCTACGACGCCACCCAGGCCGGCCTCGTGCTGATGCCGGGCGGCCTGATGCTCATGGTGATGATGCCCGTCGCCGGGGCCCTGGTGCGCAAGGTGCAACCCAAGTACCTGATGGCCTTCGGCCTCTCCCTGCTGGCCTTGTCGCTGGTGATGATGTCGGGCTTCACCGCCCAGATCGCCTTCAACCACCTGCTCTGGGCCCGGCTGATCCAGTGCATGGGGCTGCCGCTGTTCTTCATTCCCCTCAACACCATCGCCTACAGCAACCTGCCCCCCGGGAAGAGCAACCAGGCCAGCGCCATGATGAACCTCATGCGCAACCTGGGCGGCAGCATCGGCATCGCCGTGGCCACCACCCTCCTGGTGCGCCGGGCCCAGGTGCACCAGATGTACCTGGCGGCCACGGCCACCCGGGCGAACCTGCCCCTGATGCACCGCCTGCACCCCGACGGCGGGCTTGCCCCGAAGGGCCTGCTGGGCTTCTACAACCAGGTCCAGGTCCAGGCGGCGATGCTCTCCTACCTGGACGTGTTCCGCATCCTGACCGTCGCCTGCGTGATCGTCATCGCCGTGGTCCTGCTGCTCCGCCGCGTGCGCAGGGACGTCCAGCCGGTAATGGGTCACTGAGCCCCCCATCGTGGAGAAGAACCCCATGCGAACCTCGATTCCTTTCCTGGCCCTGGCGGCCACCGCATTGCTCACCGGCTGCAAGGTCGGCCCCACCTACCGGCCCCCGGAACCCCGGGCGCCCAGCCGGTGGAGCGAACCCCTGGCCGGCGGCGAGACCAGCCGCGGCGCCGATCTGGCCCAGTGGTGGACGGCCTTCAAGGACCCCGAGCTGGCCTCCCTGGTGGAGCGGGCCCTGAAGGCCAACCTGGACCTCCGACAGGCCCAGGCCCGCCTTCGGGAAGCCCGGGCCCGGCGCGGCGTGGCCGGCTCGGCCCTGGCTCCCGGCCTGGAGGCCTCCGGATCCGCCGGACGGGAGCGCCAGAGCGCCCACCAGCCCCTCCTGGGCGGCCTGCTGCCCCCCGGGACCCCCTTGACCAGCGACATCTACCAGGCCGGTTTCGACGCCAGCTGGGAACTGGACCTCTTCGGCGGCAACCGGCGCCGCGTGGAGGAGGCCGACGCCGCCCTGGCGGCCGCGGGCTACAGCCTGGCCGACGCCCAGGTCAGCCTGGTGGCGGAAGTGGCGCGCAACTATGTGGCCGCCCGCGGGTTCCAGCAGCGGCTGGCCATCGCCCGGGAGAACCTAACCGCCCAGCGCGACATCGTGGCCCTGGCCCGTTCCCGGTACCAGCAGGGCTTCACCAGCAGCCTCGAGCCGGAGCAGGCCGCCACCGTCCTGGCCCAGACCGAAAGCCAGGTGCCGGCCCTGGAAGCCGGCCTCCTGACCGCCCTGCACCACCTCGGGGTGCTGCTGGGCCAGGCCCCGGGCACCCTGCGCGAGGAGCTGGCCGCCACCGCGCCGATTCCCGCCGCGCCGGCGGAGGTTCCCGCGGGCCTCCCCGCCGACCTGGTGCGGCGCCGCCCCGACATCCGGGTGGCGGAGCGCCACCTGGCCGAAGCCTCCGCGCGGGTGGGCGTCGCCACAGCCGATCTCTATCCCGCGTTCTCGCTTGGCGGCAGGTTCGGCTGGGAAAGCGCCCAGAGCGGCAGCCTCCTCTCCTCCGCAAGTTCGACCTGGTCCTGGGGCCCCTCCTTCCGCTGGCCGATCTTCGCGGCGGGCCGGATCCGCGCGAACATCCGCGTCCAGGACGCGCGCCAGGAGCAGGCCCTGGCCGCCTACGAGAAGGCCGTGCTGACGGGCTTCGAGGAGGTGGAGAACGCCCTGGTGGCCTACGCCAAGGAGCAGGCCCGCAACGTGCCCCTGCGGGCGGCCGTGGCCTCCAGCGGCCGGGCCCTGGAGGTGGCGCGCCAGCAGTACGCCAGCGGTCTGACCAGCTTCATCAACGTCCTGGACGCGGAGCGGACGGTGTACCAGGCCCAGGACAGCCTCGTGCAGAGCGACCAGGCCGTCGCCCAGGACCTGATCGCCCTGTGCAAGGCGCTGGGCGGCGGCTGGCCGGCAACGGCGGCCAGCGGGAGCTGATCCTCCCGGAGCCGCCGTTCCAGCCGCGCCGAGGGAGGTCCCGGGAGGTCAGCCTTCAGGCGGAACCCAGGCCTCCAGGTCGGCGAGCAGTCCCGGCCCGGACGGTTCCCATCCCAGCTTCCTCCGGGTCTGTTCGCTGGAAGCGGGCATATCGTGGCCCGCGAACCCGGCGAGCCAGCCGAAAAAGGCCTGCGCCTCCTCCGGGGCGAGGGCCTTGACCGGCAGGTTCAGCCGCCGGCCGAGGGTTTCGGTGATCGCGCGCATCGGCACGCCCTCCTCCGCCACCGCGTGGTACTTCGCGCCCGGTTCGGCCTTTTCGAGCGCCAGCCGGTAGAGGCGGGCCACGTCGAGGACGTGCGCCGCCGGCCAGCGGTTGCCGCCGTCGCCGATGTGGGCGCAGGCGCCCCTGGAACGGTACAGCTCGATGGCGGGGGTGAGGAGTCCCTGCTTGACCGGGTCATGGACCTGCGGGAGCCGCACCACCGATACGTTGACCCCGGCCGCCGCGGCGGCGGCCCCCGCCTCCTCCGAGGCGGCGCGGGGGATCACCCCGGAACCGACCGTGGGATTGTCTTCCCGGGCCGGCTCGCCGGGCGTGGTGTTGGCCATCCCCGTCCCGGAAGTGATGACCAGCGGCCGGCGGGAGCCTGCCAGCAGCGAGCTGAGCGCCTTGATCACCCGGCGGTCATCCTCGCAGTTCGCCGCGAATTTCGAGAAGTCGTGGTTGAAGGCCAGATGGAGAACGCCGTCGGAACGGTCGGCGCCCTTCCTGAGGGATTCGAGGTCGTCGAGGGAGCCGCGATGGACCTCGGCCCCGGCGGCCGCCAAGGCTGCCGCTTTCCCGTCCGAGCGGCAGAGGCCCAGGACCTGGTGGCCCGCGGCGACCAGCTCCTTGACGACCGCCGACCCGATGAATCCGGTCGCACCTGTGACGAATACGCGCATAAGCAAACCTCCTGGGTGCCTTGAACCCCACGTTCGGTTCGCGGGCTATACTTGTAAAGTAGTGGGTTCATCATAGTAAAAGGACTACCCGGATGAGTGAGCACCCCCTTGGCGAGAATCCGCTCGGAACCTACCTGCGGGATCGGCGCACCCGGCTCGACCCGGCCGCGCTGGGGTTTCCCTCCGGGCGCCGCCGGACCCCGGGCCTGCGCCGGGAGGAAGTGGCCCAGCGGGCCAACATCAGCCCGACCTGGTACACCTGGCTCGAGCAGGGGCGCGGCGGGGCACCCTCCGCCGACGTGCTCGACCGGGTCGCAGGCGCGCTCATGCTCACGGAGGTCGAGCGCGAACACCTGTTCCTCATCGGCCTCGGCCGGCCGCCCGAGGTGCGGTTCCGGAAGAACCAGGGCGTCACTCCCCGCCTGCAGCGCGTCCTGGACGTGCTGGACCCGTGTCCCGCCGTGATCAGGACCGCGATCTGGGACGTCGTGGCCTGGAACCGGGCGGCGACCCTGATGCTGATGGACTATGGCGCCCTGCCGCCGGAGCAGCGCAACATCCTGCGCTTCATCTTCCTCGACCCCCGCGCCCGCGCCGCGCAGTACGACTGGGAGGGCGTGGCCCGCTTCGTGCTGGGGGCGTTCCGCGCGGACGCGGCGCGCGCCGGGGCGGCGGCGGAGATCGAGCCCCTCGTCGAGGAGCTCTGCCGGCTCAGCCCCGAGTTCCGGTCGATGTGGCGGGACAACGACGTCCGCGGCGGCCACGGAGAGGCGGTCAAGCACCTGCGCCACCCGGTCCTGGGTCCGATCGCCTTCGAGTACTCGGCCTTCGCGGTGGACGGCCGAACGGACCTCAGCCTGGTGATCTACAACCCCGCGACGGCGGAGGACGCGGAACGGATCGCGTCGCTGCTGGCCTGAATCCCCGTTTCGGCCTTCACGTGGCGCGAACGTCGCGGATCGGCGGCTGGCCGAAATGGCGGGCATACTCGCGGCTGAAATGGGAGGGACTTTCGTAGCCCACCCGGAACGCGGCGGTCGCCGCGTCCAGGCCTTCCACGCGCAGCAGGCGGCGGGCCTCCTGCAGGCGCAGTTCCTTCTGGAACTGCAGCGGGCTGAGGGTGGTGATCTCCTTGAAATGCTTGTGAAACGAGGAGGGACTCATGTTCACCAACTGGGCCAGGTCCTCGATCCTCAAGGGTTCGTCGAACCGCTCCCGGAGCCGCGTGACGGCCTTGGCGATGCGCTGGACCCGGCTTCCGGCCACGCCCAGCTGCCGAACCACCGGCCCGTACGCCGTCCTCAGCAGGCGGTAGGTGATCTCCCGCCGGAGCATGGGGCCCAGCACCTCCGCGTCCGCGGGCTCTCCCAGGCAGCGCAGGAGGCGGAGGAAAGCGTCCAGGAGCTCCGGCGTCCCCTCGCTCAGGTGGATGCCGGGCCCGGAAGGGACCGGCTCGGGGGCCGGCCCCATGCCCTGGAGCAGCCCGAAGACCAGGTCCGGGTCCAGGTCCAGGGCCAGGCAGAGGAAGGGCTTCCCGGGGGAGGCCTCCACCACGTGGCTGGTGATGGGCAGGTCGATGGACACGATCAGGAAGCGTCCCCGCTGGAACCGGAAGACATGCCCGTTCATGACCACCTCCTTCGCCCCCTGGAGGACCAGGCAAAGGGAAGGACGATAAACGGCATGGGTGGGCAGGGTGCGGCCGTCGCTGCGGATCACCAGGAGTCCGGGCAGGGGGGTGGGGTGCACACCCTCGCCCGGGGCCCATTCCAGGGCGGACCGCGCCAGTTCGGTCAGGGTTCCGGTTGGTTTGCCTTGCCGCATGGGTGTCCTCCGGTCCACCCTACCCCGCCGCCGGACCCCGCGCATCCGAAACTTCGCGAATCTGGAGGATCCGGCAATCCTTTGACAGGATCCCGCTACCGGCCGCCACCCGGCCGGATCTAGCCTGGGAGGGCAGGACACCCTCGAGGAGACTTCCATGACCCGACCCATCACCCTCATCACCGGCGGCAGCCGCGGCCTGGGACGCAACGCGGCCCTCCATCTCGCCAAGGCGGGCCACGACCTCATCCTCACCTACCACAGCCGCCAGGACGAAGCCGAACGGGCGCTGGCCGAGGTTCGGGCCGCGGGCGCCAAGGCCCAGGCCCTGCGCCTGGACGCGGGGGACGTGGCCTCCTTCGCGGCCTTCGCGCAGACCCTGGAGCGGACCCTCCAGGAGCACTGGGGGACCGGGCGGTTCCAGGCCCTGGTCAACAACGCCGGGACCGGCCTGCACGCCCCGTTCCAGGAGACCACGGAGGCCCAGTTCGACCAGTTGATGAACGTCCACTTCAAGGGCGTCTTCTTCCTCACCCAGCGCCTCCTGCCCCTCCTGGCGGACGGAGGCCGGATCCTCAACCTTTCGAGCGGCCTGGCCCGGTTCGCCCTCCCGGGCTCCTCCGCCTATGCCGCCATGAAGGGCGCCGTGGAGGTCCTGACCCGCTACCTGGCCAAGGAACTGGGAGCCCGCCGGATCTCGGTGAACGTCCTGGCGCCCGGGGCCATCGAGACCGACTTCAATGGCGGCGCCGTGCGGGACAACCCTGCCCTGAACCAGGCCATCGCCGCCCAGACCGCCCTGGGGCGGGTGGGCCTGCCGGACGACATCGGCGCCGTGGTCGCGGCCCTGCTCGGTCCGGGAACGGGCTGGATCAATGCGCAGCGGATCGAGGCGTCGGGCGGGATGTTCCTCTAGCACTACTGTGTCATAAGTATTGACAGCCTCCCCGCCCTGCCTATCCTATAGGCTAGGGCTACCTATGGTTGAGACTGCCGAAAGCCGTGCGCGTTTCGATGCCTACGCCGGATTACTGGCGAAGGCGGCCGGCCATGCCGATCGCCGTGAGCCAATGGCGCTCTATTGCCAGGGTTTGATCCTGCCCGGGGATCGAAAAAGCGTTGAGCCGATGGCAGCGCGGTTGGACCCGGTGCACGTCCAGGCCCGGCACCAATCCTTGCACCACCTGGTGGCTCAAGCGGGTTGGAGTGATGACGCGGTTCTCCGGGTGGCCCGGGACTATGCTCGCGAAGCCATGGAGATCCAGGGGCCGATTGAAGCCTGGATTGTCGATGACACAGGTTTCCCCAAAAAGGGGACGCACTCGGTTGGCGTGGCCCATCAGTATTGCGGGCCATTCGGAAAGACCTCCAATTGCCAATGCGCCGTGAGCTTGTCCATGGCCTCCCGCTGGAGCAGTGTGCCCGTGGCGTTCCGGTTGTATCTTCCGGAGGCCTGGGCCAAGGACATGGAACGCCGTGCCGAGGCCGGTGTTCCCGAGGCGGTTGTCTTTCAGCCCAAATGGCAAATTGCGCTCGCCCTCATTGATGGTCAGCGCACGGACAAGGAACCTGACCTGCCCGTGCTGGCTGATGCGGGCTACGGCGACATTTTCGGTTTCAGGGAAGGGTTGACGGAACGGCACCTCGTCTACGCAGTGGGGGTCAGCAAAACCACGACCGTCTGGGCGAACGGCAATGGGCCGCTGCCCCCCAGAAAACCCGGCGGAAAGGGACATCCGGCCAAGAGACTGAGGAGGGATGATGAGCATCAGCCCGAGACGGTCAAAGCCCTGGCGGAGGCCCTGCCCAAGGCCGCCTGGGCGAAGGTGCCGTGGGGAGAGGGAACCCGGGGCATCATGGAATCCCGGTTCGCGGCGCTGCGCGTTCGTCCCGCTCATCGAGACAACACTCGAGCGGAAATGCACCCGGAGGAGTGGTTGTTGATTGAGTGGCCCGAATCCGAGCAGGAGCCCACCAAGTATTGGTTTTCGACCCTGCCAGAGGCCACGCCACTCCGGCAATTGGTCCGGGTCACGAAACTGCGCTGGCGGATCGAGCGGGACTACCAGGAGATGAAAGACGAACTCGGCCTGGACCACGATGAGGGCCGTGGATGGCGGGGATTCCACCATCACTTGAGTCTATGCGCCGCCACGTATGCCTTCATTGTGGCGGAACGAAGCCGCCTTTCCCCCCCTACGATCCAATCCATCTTTGGCTTCATTCACGCACCACCCCAGCCCGCCCCCCTTCCCAGAGGACACCGCGCCCTTCCGCCCTGAGCGGCATTCGCCCTATTCCATAACGACGCTACGTCGAAGGCTGGAGCGGATTCTCGTGGGTTCTCTCGCCTACTGTCCGACATGTGGGAAAAACCAAGGCGCCAATGTTATGACACAGTAGTGCTAGTTGTAAGGCACCCTGCCCATGCGTTGATTCAGGGCAGCGGCCCGCCCCGGGCCGCGACCCAGAGGCTCGTCCATTCCTCGCGTCCCAGGGTGACCTCCAGCCCCTTGACGCACGCCTGGAGCCGGTCGGGCCGGGTGGTTCCCAGGACGGGCTGGATACCGGCGGGGTGCCGCAGGAGCCAGGCCACAGCGATGGCCTCCGGGGGAACGCCGTGGCGGCGGGCGGAGGCCTCGAGGGCCGCACGGGTCCCGGCGCTCCAGTTCCCGCCGGCCAGGGGAGCCCAGCTCTGGACGCGGATCCGGCGGCTGCGGCATTCCTCCAGCGTGCCGTCGGTGAACCACACGGCCCGTTCGCGGCTGTCGTGGTTGAAGGTGACGGCGCTGTCCACGAACGCGTCGTGGGCCAGGCTCAGCTGCAGCTGGTTCGCCACCAGGGGCTCGTCCAGGCTGGCCTGGAGGAGGCGGATCTGGGCGGCGTTCATGTTGGAGACGCCGAAGGCGCGGACCTTGCCGGTCTCCTTCAGGCGCCGGAAGGCGCCGGCGATCTCGTCGGGCTCCATCAGGGGGTCGGGGCGGTGCAGGAGGAGGATGTCCAGGTGGTCGGTCGCCAGTCGGGCGAGGCTCCCGTCGACGGAGCGGAGGATGTGGGCCGCGCTCAGGTCGTAGTGGCCCGTGGTGACGCCGTCGAGGCCGCCGATGCGGATGCCGCACTTGCTCTGCAGGACGATGCGGTCGCGAAGGGACGGGGTCTCGCGCAGCACCTTCCCGAAGACCTCCTCGGCCTTGAACTGGCTGTAGAAGTCCGCGTGGTCGAAGAAATCGATGCCCAGGTCCAGGGCGGCCTCCACCAGCTGCCGGGCCTGGGCGACGTCGGCTTCCCCCACCGGCGTGGCGTTCCAGCCTCCCCCCAGTCCCATGCAACCCAAGGCCAGGCGCGAGCCCTGGATCCCCGCCGGTCCGATTCCGATCATTTCCATCTTGAAACCTGCTTCACCCACCGTGGGGACTGGATACCTATCTTGAAGGAATCTTCACTTCGGGGGGACCCGGTTCCCATTCGACAGACGCCCCATCCAGGCGAAATAGCGGTCCAGGCTGGCGGCAGAGGGAAGCTCATGGCCCTTGCCCTCCTCCGTCAGCCAGGTGACCTCGGCACCGGCCGCCTGGAGGAGGCCCACCAGGCTCCGGGTGCGCTCGAAGGGGCAGTTCCGGTCGGCCGTGCCGTGGAAGATGAAGATGGGCATCCCCCGGAAGGCCGCGAGGTTGGCCGGTTCGAGGAAATCCGGATGGCCCGGCCCCAGCCAGCGGCTTGCCAGGTCCGGCGCCCCGCTGAAGACCGCCAGGCCCTGGAAGGCGCCGGGACGCTCCAGCGCGGTGCGGTACACCCCATAGCCCCCCATGCTGAAGCCCGCGAGCACGACGCGGGAAGGGTCCACCGGATACCTCGCCATTACGTCCGCGATGGCCTCCCTCAGGTCCTCCTGGGCATGGTCGGCGCTGTAGCAGTTGGAGGTGCCCCGCCCGAAGGGGGCCAGTTCGAACCAGCCCTCGGGCGCCCGGCGGAGGTCCAGGATCCCCCGGTCGTCCTGCCCGCTGCCATGCAGGAAGACCAACAGGGGATACCGTTTCCCCCCATCCAGCAGGGCCGGCGTTCTCAGGGAATACGGCTGCAAGGTCCCGTCCAGGGAGCTCCGGTAGGCGCGCCGCTGGAGGCCATGGAACTCCGCGATGGGATCCCGCCCGGTCTCGAGCGCCTGGAGGTCCCGGCCGGTCTGCTCGAGGAGGCGCCGGACCTCCGGCGCCGGGTCCGTGGGAGCCCGCTTCGCCAGGGCGGCCTCCGCATCCTGGAGGCGGAAGGCCAGGGTGGAACGGGTGCCGGGGCTGATGGATCCCAGGCGCTCCAGCCGTTGCCGGAGGGAGGGGATGCCTCCGTCCGGCAGGACCGTGAGGCCCAGGGTGAGGGTGCGCCCCGGGCCCTGCACCTGGACCTGGTATCCACCCGGGGGCAGGTGGCCTTCCAGCCGCTGGGTCCGAGGGGCCGGACCTTCGGGCAGATGGATCATCCGGTTCCAGCCGGGCACCCCCGTGCCTTCGCCGTCCAGGATCCGGATCCGCAGATCGGCCGGCGCTGCGGCCGCAGTGTCCAGCAGAAGGGGCTGGCCGGCCCCGAGGCACCCCTGGGACGGCCTCGCGGCCCAGGCGGCGGCGCCGGCGGGAGGCGCTTCGAAATGCACCGGGACATAGCTTCTGGGCCGCTGCTCGGACTGCAGGTGAGGGTCCTTCGTCAGGAAGTGGAACTGCCTACGCTCGCCCTGGGCGCGGACGAAGCAGGCGTTCAATCCAAGGTCCGGGGTGAGGAGGGGGTGGTAGGGAGCCAGGGCGGCCCAGGGGATGCGGATCTCGACGGAGAGGGTATCCCCGGTCTGGCGCCAGGCGGCCTGGGCACCCGGAAGGGGGATCATCTCAAGGTCCACATCCCGGTACCAGGTGAAGGCGAATTGCCAGGTGCGCCGGTCGGCAGGCTGCGGGGAGAACCCCATCACCCGGAAGCGCCGGGTGGGGCCCCCGTCCGGGGCCGGCGTGGCCAGCACGAGGAGGAGGCCGTCCCCGTTCTGGTACGCCCGGTCCCGGCAGACCAGGGTGGACTGGCGGCTCTGCACGAGGACATGGAGGGCTTCCCCGTCGGCCGCGCAGCGGAGGAGCACCGGGGGCGCCGCGGGGTCGTCACCCTGGAGGCGCAGGGCGGGATGGTGTTCCAGGGCCGGGTCCGGCCGGCCTTCTGCGGCCGGCGCCGAGGCCAGCCAGGGAATCACCAGCGGCTGCTGCCCCCAGGCCAGGACGGCGAGGAAGGCGCTCATCAGGATCGGGCGCAGCATGGCACCTCCGGAGGCGAGAGGAAGGGGGCCGCAAATGGAACGGATTCGTTCAGGTACTACGCAACCTGCCGCGGTGCGCTTATCCGTGGGATTAATATTTCCATATTTTGCAAAGTATGGAATCATGTGCCCATGCCCGCCCCCGACCCCACCCTCCACCTCGTCACCCGCCAGCTGAAGGCCATGGCCCACCCGGGCCGGCTTTCGGTGGTCCGCGCCGTCGTGCAGGGTCCCGTCGAGGGCACACCCGCCGGCGAGATCCAGTCCCGCCTGGGCATGCCCGCTTCGACCCTGAGCCATCACCTCGCCGATCTCACGGAGGCGGGGCTGCTGGCCGCCAGCCGCCAGGGCACGACCATCCGCTATGCCGCCCGGTTCGACCAGCTCCGGGCCCTCACCGAGTATCTCTGGCAGGACTGCTGCGGCGGCGGCTGCCGGGATGCCAACTGCCTGTAGATCAGGAGCGGCCATGGAACCCACGACGCACCCCACCCACCTCAAAGTCCAGGACGCCTATGGCAAGATCGCCCGCATCGGCGGCGGCTGCTGCGGCCCCGCGTCCTCCTGCTGCGGCGGCGGCCGGGCCGAGTCGGTCGCCCAGGGCGTCGGCTATTCGGACGCGGAACTGGCGACGCTCCCCGAGGGGGCCAACCTCGGGCTCTCCTGCGGCAACCCCACGGCCCTGGCGGACCTGAAGCCCGGCGAAGTGGTGCTGGACCTGGGCAGCGGCGCGGGGCTGGACGTGTTCCTGGCGGCGCAGCGCGTGGGTCCCGGAGGGCGGGCCATCGGGGTGGACATGACCCGCGACATGCTCGCCAAGGCCCGCGGGAACGCCGCCGAGTTCCGGCGCCGGACGGGGCTGGACAACGTGACCTTCCACGAAGGGCAGATCGAGGCGATCCCCCTTCCGGACGCCACGGTGGACGTCGTGCTCTCCAACTGCGTGCTGAACCTGAGCCCGGACCAGGCGCAGGTCTGGAAGGAGATCGCCCGGGTGCTCAAGCCGGGGGGGCGGGTCTCCATTTCCGATATCGTCCTGCTCCGGCCCCTGCCCGAAGCCATCGCGGAGGACGTGCGCGCCCTGGTGGGCTGCATCGCCGGGGCGGCCCTGATCGACGACCTGCGGCGCATGGTCCGGGCCTCGGGGCTCGTGGACCTGACCCTCACGGAAAAGGAAGGCTCCATCGACGCCATGCTCCCCGAGGGGGATCCGCTGGCGGATCACCTGCTGAGCCAGCTGCCCGCGGGGACCCGGCCCTCCGACTACGTCACCAGCCTGATCATCGCCGCCCGCAAACCCTTCTGAACGGAGACGCCATGGACACCCCCAAGCGCCTGTCCTTCCTGGACCGCTACCTCACCCTCTGGATCTTCCTGGCCATGGGGCTGGGCGTGCTGCTCGGCTTCGCGGCGCCCGGCTTCAACCGGGCCATCAACGCCTGGAACGCAGGCACCACCAGCGTGCCCCTGGCGGCCGGCCTCATCGTGATGATGTATCCGCCGCTGGCCAAGGTGAAGTACGAGGAGCTGCACCTGGTCTTCCGGAACAGGCGCGTGCTGGGGCTGTCGCTGCTCCAGAACTGGGTCATCGGGCCGCTGCTCATGTTCGGGCTGGCGGTGCTCTTCCTGCGGGACCGGCCGGAATACATGCTGGGGCTGATCCTCATCGGGCTGGCCCGCTGCATCGCCATGGTCATCGTGTGGAACGACCTCGCCAAGGGGGACACGGAGTACTGCGCGGGGCTGGTGGCCTTCAACTCGATCTTCCAGGTGCTTTTCTTCAGCGTGTACGCGTGGTTCTTCGCCACGGTCCTGCCGGGCTGGCTGGGCCTCCAGGGGGCGGTGGTGAACATCACCATCGGGCAGATCGCCCAGAGCGTCTTCATCTACCTGGGCATCCCCTTCCTGGCCGGGTTCCTGACCCGCTTCGTGCTGGGCAGGATCAAGGGGCTGGACTGGTACCACCGGGTGTTCGTGCCCCGGATCAGCCCCCTCACGCTCATCGCGCTTCTCTTCACGATCGTCGTCATGTTCAGCCTCAAGGGCGACACCATCGTCAAGCTGCCCTTTGACGTCCTCCGCATCGCGCTGCCCCTGCTGATCTACTTCGTCGTGATGTTCATGGTGAGCTTCTGGCTGTCGAAGAAGGCCGGGGCCTCCTATCCCCAGAGCGCCACCCTGAGCTTCACCGCGGCATCCAACAACTTCGAACTGGCCATCGCCGTGGCCGTGGCCACCTTCGGCATCGCCCACGGGGCGGCCTTCGCCGCCGTCATCGGCCCGCTCGTGGAGGTGCCGGTGCTCATCAGTCTCGTGGGGGTGGCGTTCTGGCTGAAGGCCAGGTGGTACCCCGGCAGCGCGGAGACCGTCGTGGAAGCCAAGTGCTGCCCCACGGGCGGTGGGCAATGACCCGGTCGATCCTCTTCCTCTGCGTGGCCAACAGCGCGCGCTCCCAGATGGCCGAGGGCATCGCGCGCCAGCTCCTGCCCGGGGTGCGGATCCAGAGCGCCGGAAGCCGTCCCGGCCGCGTGAACCCCTATGCCATCGAGGTGCTCGCGGAGCAGGGCATCGACGCCACCGGCCACGCCTCGAAGAACGTGCAGGACATCGACCCCGCCACCGTGGACCTGGTCGTCACCCTCTGCGCCGAGGAGGTGTGCCCGCTGTTCCTGGGCAAGGCCGAGCGGCTGCACTGGCCCATCCCCGACCCCGCCAGCGACGATCCGGCCCTGACCCCCGACGACCTGCGGACCCGGTTCCGGGCGGGGCGGGACGAGCTCCGTTCCCGGCTGGAGCGCCTGAAGGCCGAGCGGTTCCAGCAGCCATGACCCTCACCCGCCTCATCCCCACCCCCACCACGGGCCGCTACCTGCTCGAACCCGCCGTGCAGGCCGGCGCCCCGTTCCTCGTGGGTTTCCACGGCTACGCCCAGCGGGCGGAGGACCTCCTGGCCGACCTGCGGCGCATTCCCGGGGCCTCCCGCTGGAACCTGGTGTCCGTCCAGGCCCTCCACCGCTTCTACAGCCCGAAGACCCGGGACGTGGTGGGTTCGTGGATGACCAGCCTGGACCGGGACCAGGCCGTGGAGGACAACGTGGTCTACGTGCGGCGGGTCGTCGCCGAGCTGGGGGGCGGCGGGCTCGTCTTCGCGGGCTTCTCCCAGGGGGCCGCCATGGCCTGGCGCGCCGCGGCCCGGTGCGGGCCCTGCGACGGGCTCATCATCCTCGGCGGGGACCTGCCGCCGGACGTGGCGGGGGCCCCTGCCCTGGCCCTGCCGCCGGTGCTCCTGGGGCGGGGCGAGGAGGATGCCTTCTACCCCGCCGCCCAGATGGAAAGGGACGTGGCCGCGCTCGAGGACCTGGGCGCCCATCCGGAGGTCCTCCGGTTCCCGGGCGGCCATGAATGGGGTCCCGGTTTTCTCGAGGCGGCCGGCCGGTTCCTGGAGCGGGTTCGAGGCTGACCCCGGCCCTCTTTCATAAGGGGTTTGCCCTCAGGCCCCGGTGCCGGTCCGCCCAGAAGGCCCACAGTGGAAGCAGCCATGAAAGCAGCCCGACAATTCCGATGGCCGTCGGGCTGGGTGGCGGCGGGGAGAAGGGGCCGGAGGCCCAGATGACGATGATCAGCGCGAGAAGGGAGACGAAGGCCCAGGTTCCCTGCCCGTCCTTCGCGGTGGTCCTGCGCAGATAGACGAGGATGCCCCCCAGGACCAGGAGCCCTTCGACCAGGAACGTGGCGGGCAGGGAATTCCAGAGCGACAGGCCGACCTTGACCGGGAGTCCGGGCGCCAGCGGAAGATCCGGGCGGTGGACGACGGCATCGAGGAGCCAGTGGCTGAGCACCAGGCCCGACAACCCGAGGAAGTCGCCCAGGCGGTCCAGGCGCCCCCTGAGCGCGACGAGGGCGAAGGCGACCGCCCACGCCAGCACGGCAAGGAGGCTGTGGCTCCATGGGTAGTGCACGAAGGCCAGGGGTGCGAAGGCGGTATCCCCCGGTCGGATCTGGACCGATTCCAGGCCCGTGAGGAGCAGGACGGGCCACACGAGGTCGAGCCAGAAGGCGGCCGCGAACAGCAGCCCCAGGGACTGCCTGGGCATCAGGGGCCTTACGGCGAGGGCAAGGCCAGCATGACCGGCGAACATGGGGATCGACCTCCACGAAGGATGGGATTCAGGTGGACTGCCAGGGGCGGAAGAACAGGACGACCTCCCAGCCGTCCGGATCCGGGACCACCCGCGCCTTTCCCAGCCAGTAGGGGTTCTCCGGCGCAACCTCCGGCCAGCCCAGACCCCTGAGCCGGGCCGCCGCCGCCTCCGCCGCATCCTGGCCGGGGTAGTAGCATACGAGCAGGTTCTCCCGGGAAGGCGCCGGCCCGGGGCTTCCCCGGAGGTGATGGGTGAACTCGAGATGCCAGGACGCGCCTGGGAAACCGACCATGAGTCCGTCGTAGCCGCCATGGTCCTGGAACGATCCGAGGACGGCCATGCCCAGGCCCTGGACATAGAAGCGTTCGATTTCGGCCATCCGGTCGGTGGGACGGGCGAAACGAACCTGAACCGGCGCCAGCGCATTCCTGTCCATGGTCCCTCCCGGCAGGTGCCCGATTTTACCATCCGGCCCTTGGGATCATCCCATTCCGGCTGGCGGCCGGCAGGAGGGTTCAGCCCTTGGGCTCGCCTTCCCCGGGCTTGGGCGCCCGGTAGGGCCGGGAACGCCCGGTGGCGGGGGCCGGAACGCGCTCCGAGGCCGCCCGGGCGATGGACGCGTCCCGCACGCGGGGCTCGCCCTTTTCCGTGCGGACGGGCCGGGTGGTGTCCCTGGGTTCCGCGGAAGCGGGCAGGCCCAGGGAGGCCAGGAGGAGGGGCAGAAGGAATGGGGTCAGTCGCATGATCGCCTCCTAGTTCACTTGGATGGTGTGGGTGGTTCCGGCCGTGACGGTGAAGCCCTTGTAGTCCGTCGTGGCCGCGGTGGTGAAGACCACCCGCAGGTCGTACACGTCCGGGGCGACGCCCGTGAGGGTCAGGCTCTGGCCGGGGGAGAGGGGCAGATCCGCCTGGTTGGGCCCCCAGGTGCTGGAGTTCGCCGGGGTGAGGTAGATGCCCGTGATGGTCAGGCCGGTGTTGTTGAACACGGCCACGGCGCCGTTGCCGCTGTTCTGCATGCCCAGGGTGGTGGTCTCCCCGTCATGGATCCGGACGTCGTAGACGGTGTCCGTGCTGCCGTCGTTGAAACGCGCGCGGACATCGTAGGAACCCGGGTACAGGCGGGTCAGGGTGATGGAGTCGGCCGGCTGCAGGGGATAGGGGGCGAGCTGGTCGGTCCCCCAGGTGGAACTGGTGCTGGGAGTCACGTAGAGCTGGCTCATGGTCACCGCGCCGTCATTGAAGACCCTCAGGCTGCCCTCGAGGGGCCGGTGCCGCCCGCCGCAGGCGAGAGCCAGGGCTGCCAGGAGGGCGCCGGCCAGGATCCACCATTTCGAATGGAATTTCATGAAACACCTCCAGAGCGAGCGGATTTAAGCGCGAAAGAACGGGAACCTGTCTTGAATTTCACATTCTACTTCAGAACCGCAGCTGCGGCTTCGTAGTTCGGCTCCTTCGTGATCTCGGGAACCAGTTCGGCGTGGAGCACCTGCCCCTGCCCGTCCAGTACAACGACCGCACGCGCAAGCAGGCCGTGCATGGGACCGTCCACCAGGGCGATGCCGTACGCCTCCCCGAAGGCCGGATTCCGGAAGCACGAGGCGGGCACCAGGTTCGTCAGTCCCTCCGCCGTGCAGAAGCGTCCGGAGGCAAAAGGCAGGTCCATGGACACGCAGAGCACGGAAGTATCGGGAAGCGTCCCGGCCAGGGCGTTGAACTTCCTCAGGCTCGTGGCGCAGACGGGCGTGTCCAGGCTGGGGAAGATGTTCAGCACCACCCTGCGGCCCGCGAAGTCGCCGAGCGCCGTTTCCGCCAGGTCGGTCCGCACCAGGGTGAAGGGCGGAGCGGCCGACCCCTCCTTGGGCAGGTCCCCGGACGTGTGGATGGGATTTCCTTTGAGGGTTATCTGGGCCATGACCGCTCCTTGGGCACCCGTTTCCAGGGCAAGTTTCGATCCAGATCGCAAGGGGGAGCCGGGCCAGGGTCTTCCGCCTTTCCGAGCCGTTCGGACGGGTGGGAACGGGCGATCAGGTTGAAGTGCGGATCGTTCATTTTGATGGGCGCCCACCGGGGCCAGGAGGCGGAGGCTTGCCCGGCCATGGAAAAGGGGATGGCACGAAGCATGCTCCGGGTTCCCCGCCCCACCTCGGCGAGGATCCCCCATGAAAATCGATACGTCCCCCTACCGCGTCGCCGAGGGCAGGCCCCTCGATCTTGGGCAGCACCCCACCCGGGTGCATCCCCTCTTCACCTCCAAGGGCCAGTACCAGGACGTCCTCGCGGACCACACCGCGAAGCTGGGGGAACTGCAGGGCCTGCTCTACGCCTCCGGCAGCCATTCCGTCCTGCTGGTCCTCCAGGCCATGGACGCCGCGGGCAAGGACGGGATCATCAAGCACGTGATGTCCGGCCTCAACCCCCAGGGCTGCGAGGTGTTCAGCTTCAAGCAGCCCAGCGCGGAGGAGCTCAGGCACGACTTTCTCTGGCGCACGACCTGCCGCTTGCCTGAGCGCGGACGCATCGGCATCTTCAACCGGTCCTATTACGAGGAGGTCATCGTCGTCCGGGTCCACCCGGAGCTCCTGGCCGCCCAGGGGCTCCCTGGGCGCGCGGTGGAGGAGGAAACCTTCTGGACCGACCGCTTCCGCTCCATCCGGGAGCTGGAGGCCCACCTCCACCGCAACGCCACCTGCATCATCAAGGTCTTCCTGCACCTTTCCAAGGACGAGCAGCGCAAGCGCCTTCTCGAGCGCATCGACGAGCCCGGGAAGAACTGGAAATTCAGCTCGGCGGATGTGGCGGAGCGGGCCCGATGGCACGACTATGGGCAGGCGTACGAAGCGTGCCTCGCGGCGACCAGCACGGCCGCGGCTCCCTGGCATGTGGTGCCCGCCGATGACAAGAAGAATGCCCGCCTCATCGTCTCGCAGATCCTCCTGGACACCCTCGGCCGGCTGGGTCTGGCCTATCCGGACGTGGACAAGGAGCGCCGGCAGGAGATGAAGACCATCCGCCACGAACTTTGACCGCCCCTGGAGGTGCGCCCATGACCCGACCCGTCCCGCTCCACGAACCCGAACTCGCCAGGGCCCTGGCCAAGCTGCCCGGGTGGCGGCTCGAGGCAGGCAAGCTGCACCGGGACTACCAGTTCGCCGACTTCGTGGCCGCCTTCGGCTTCATGGCCGGGGCCGCCCTGGTGGCCCAGGGCATGGATCACCACCCCGAATGGTCCAACGTCTGGAACCGGGTCCGCATCGACCTCACGACCCATGATGCCGGCGGCATCACCGCCCTGGATGTGAAGCTGGCCGAGGCCATGGAGGAACTGGCCGGCAGGCAGCCAGGCACATGAACCCCATCGAGCGGAGCACCCAGGTAGGCGGAGGCAAGGAACGGAACATGGGGACCAACCCGGCGGGACAGCGCCCGAGCCGGATGGAGCGCCCTGTCTTTGAGGAGACGAAGGAACAACCGAAGGACACGGATCCCACGTGAGCGGCCGCGGGGGGGGGGCTGTCGCCGGCGTCAGCGGGTGAGGGCGCCGGGTTTCAGGCCGTCCAGGGTTGCCACGATGGGGGCTTCCGCCGCGGTCTTCCAGGGGAGCAGGGGCCACCAGCGCTCCTGGCTCCAGGGGGCGCCGGGCTCGACGCCCTGCCCGGGCTTGGGCACCACCACGGCGGCGCCGCGGATCCGGGCCGCGGCGAGCACCCGCTCCACCGGCTCGGTCCACCCGTGGGCGGCGAGGTCGAACAGGCCCCAGTGGATGGGCAGCAGCACCCGGCCCTGGACGAGTTCGTGCGCCTTCACGGCCTGCTCGGGGCCCAGGTGCCAGTCGGGCCAGGCCTCGCCGTAGGCGCCGGCCTCGATGAGGGTGAGGTCGAAGGGGCCCAGGCGCGAACCGATATCGGCCATGCCGGGGAAGAGGCCCGTGTCGCCCGAGAAGTAGACCCGGTGGGAGGCGCCGCGGAAGGCGTAGCCCGCCCAGAGGGTGCGGTCCTTGTCGAAGGGGGTCCGGCCGGAGGCGTGGCGCGCCGGGGTGCAGGTGATCTCCAGGGAGCCGGCGGTAGCGCTTTCCCACCAGTCCAGCTCCGTGATCCGCGCTTTGGGGATCCCCCAGCCCTCCAGCCTCGCCCCCACGCCCAGAGGCACCACGAAGCGCACGTCCCAGTCCCGCATGGCGCGGAGGGTGGGGCGGTCCAGGTGGTCGTAGTGGTCGTGGGAGATGACCACCACGTGGGGCTTCGGCAGGTCCCCGAGGGGGATCACCGGGGCGTACCACCGCTTGGGCCCGGCCCAGGAGAGGGGGGAGGCCCGGGGTCCCCACACGGGGTCGGTGAGGACGCGGGTGCCGTCGATGTCGAGGTACACCATGGAGTGGCCCAGCCAGGTGGCCCGGAGCCCGCTGGCGGGGGGCGTCTCCAGGGCGGGCCGCACCACGGGGAGCTCCCCGCTGCGCGGCGCCGCATGGGGGTTCCGGCGCAGGATGCTGCCGATGGCGCCGGTGAAATCGTTCCAGAGGGGCTGGGGGTTGTGGAACGTCCCGTCCCTCCATTGGGGTGAGTGCTGCATGCGCTGGCTCCGCGGGGGGGTGGTGGAGGCGACGGCCCAGAAGACGCCCGTCAGGAGGGCGGCTGCGAGGGCAAGAAGGATTCGGCGGCTCATGGATCCAAAGCTTGACACTTTGACGTTTTTTGTCAACTGTCTTTCCAACGCGGCACTGGGTTAAACTTTCCCGGTAGGAGCCGGGTCTCAAGTCCATTAGGGGAATCCATGCGCGCGATCACGAAGGTTGTCCTTCCCATCTGCACGGCCCTGGCCTGCCTTCTGGGCTGCGGCGGAAGCAGCACCTCCCCCGCGCCCACGGGCACCCTCGCCATCACCCTGAGTTCGGACAGCCTTCCGGGCTTCTCCCAGGTGGTCGTCAGCCTCGAGACCATCGAAGGCACCATGGACGGCAGCAAGTGGTTCACCCTGGGCCAGCCCAAGGGCACGGTCGACCTCATGGCCCTGCAGAACGGCCACGGGGTGGTGGTCCTGCCCGCGTCGAAGGTCTACTCGGGGACCTACACCCAGTTCCGCCTCACCTGGAGCGCCACGAACTACCAGTCCGCCATCAACCTCCCGGCCTACGTCGTCCCCGAGGGGGGTTCGGGCCAGGTGCTCACCATGCCGACGACCACGCTCGTCAAGGGCAGCGTCAGCGTCCCCACCAACGGCGCGGGCCAGGCCCTGTTCATGTTCAACGGCGACCAGGGCGTCGTCTCGGCGCCCACCTCCACCACGCCCTACCGCTTCAACGCCACGGGCCAGGCCTTCGATCCCTCCAACTGCGGCCGGATCCTGGGCACGCTCTCGGGGCCCGCCGCCAAGCTCGCCGGCGTCGAGGTGTACGCCCAGACCCTGGACGGCCTGGGCACCGCCACCCTCGTGCGCCGCGCCGTATCGGACGCCTCCGGGAACTACGAACTGGACGGCCTTCCGTCGGGGAGCATCTACTTCGTGGCCGCCCAGCCCGCCAACTGCCTCGCCCAGGCCACGTCCGCGGGCACCCTGGCCGCGGGCGCCTCCCTCACCGCCAACCTCACCTTCGCCGCGCCGGTGACCTCGGGCACCCTGACGCTGGCGCTCACGCCCAAGTCGTCCTCCACCCAGGGCACCTGGGGCGAGCTGCGCCAGTCCCTGGCCGCGGGCGGCGTCAGCCCGAACCTCATCGTCCGCTCCCGTCCCGCCGTCATCGGCAGCGCGCAGGACACGGCCACGTTCCTGTCCGTGGCGCCGGGCACCTACGGCGTCACCGCCCAGCGCAGCACCTCGGGGGCCGCCCCGGTGATCCTCCCCGGGTCCCAGCAGGCCGTGACCGCGGGGGGAACCACCACCGTGACGCTGACCTTCCCCTAGAGTCCTGGACGGACACGGCGTTTCGAACCAGCATAGGGAATGCGGACGAACGACCAGGAAGCTGAGGCGGCCCTCCCCCGGGATCTCTCCCTGGTGCAGGCGGTCGCCCTGAACATGATCGACATGGTGGGCATCGGGCCCTTCGTGGTGCTGCCCCTGGTCATCGGCATCATGGGCGGGCCGCAGCATGTCCTGGCCTGGGTGGCGGGGGCCTTCCTGGCGCTGATCGACGGGCTCATCTGGGCCGAATTCGGGGCGGCCATGCCCCGGGCGGGAGGGAGCTACGTGTTCCTCCGGGAGTCCTACGGGCCGCGCTGGGGCAAGCTGGTGTCGTTCCTCTTCATCTGGCAGACCATGATCCAGGCGCCCCTGGTGGTGGCCTCGGGGGCCATCGGGTTCGCCCAGTACCTGTCGTTCCTGCTGCCGCTCACCGCCGCCTCCCGGCGGGTCGCGTCGGGGACCCTGGTCGTCGCCCTGACCTTCATCCTGTACCGGAAGATCGCCACCCTGGGCCGGATCACCGTCGCCCTGTGGATCGGGGTCCTGGGCACCCTGGCCTGGTTCATCATCGGCGGGCTCTCGCACTTCGACGCCAGGCTCGCCTTCAGCTACCCCCCGGGCGCCTGGGACCTCACCTGGGCCTTCTGGGTGGCCCTGGGCCACGCCACGGTGAAGACCACCTACTCCTACCTCGGCTACTACAACGTGAGCCACCTGGGCGGCGAGATCCGCGACCCGGAGAAGAACATCCCCAGGGCGATCCTCATCTCCATCCTGGGCATCGCCGCCATCTACCTCGCCATGCAGTACGCCGTGATCGGCGTGATCCCCTGGCGGGAGGCGGCGGTGTCCCCCTTCATCGTCAGCACCCTCATCCAGCGGCTCTACGGGCCCGTGGCGGCCAACGCCGCCACCGTGCTCGTGCTGTGGATCGCGTTCGCGTCGCTCTTCGCGGTGATGCTCGGGTATTCGCGGATCCCCTACGCCGCGGCCCTGGACGGGAACTTCTTCAAGGTGATGGGCCGGCTTCACCCGACCAAGGGCTTCCCCCACGTCGCCCTGCTGTGGCTGGGGGCCACCTCCTTCGTCTTCAGCCTGCTGTTCACCCTGAGCCAGGTGATCAACGCGATCCTGGCCATGCGGATCCTGGTGCAGTTCATCGGGGGCGCGGTCGGGGTGATGCTGCTCCGGAACCGCCTGGGCAAGGCCCACCTGCCCTTCCGCATGTGGCTCTACCCCATGCCCGCGCTGGTGGCCATCGTGCTCTGGGCCTCGATCCTGGCTTCCACGGGCTGGCGGTTCGCCCTGGCGGGCCTGGGGATGACCCTGCTGGGCGTGGCCGTGTTCGGGGTGGTCTACGGCTTCCCCCGGCGCACGGGCCCGTAGGTGCCGGAAGTGCGGGTGCGAACGAGGCCGGACCGCGCGCCCCGTTTCACGGCTATGCTTGGGGTTCATCTTTCCAACGTGTGGAGCCCCCCGTGGACGACCTGGATTCTGCGCTATTCGACCCCCTGGTGGGCCACCCGGACTTCCTCCAGCTTCAGCGGGAACGCCCGGCCGTGAATCCCATGAAGATCCTGGGCCTCCACGACGACGAAGCCAGCCATTCCAGGCTCCTGGCCCGGATCCTGTCGCACGGGGGTCCCTTGGCGTTCGGCCAGGCGATCTGGCCTGCCCTCCTGCCCTCCCTCCCGGCCGGCCCCCTCGGCGCCGACCTGCACGAAGCCCGGTTCAAGGGGCGCGCGGAGTACCGGGACATCGACGTCCTGCTCCTGGACGAGGAGCGCAAGCTCCTCATCGCCATCCAGACCAACATCTGGGCCCGGGAACGGCCCGGCCAGATCTCCGACGACCAGAAGGTCCTCGAGGAACGCTTTCCCCAGTGGCGCGGTCTGTTCATCTTCCTCACCCCGGGCGGCCGCCTGCCCAGGACGCACAACCCCGAGTCCCGGTTCCCCTGCCTTCCGTTGGCCTGGGCCGCGATCCGCGAAGCCGTCGCACCCCTGCGGGAACAGGACGAATCGGGAATCCTGAGACTGCTGGCCGCAAACATCAAGGAGAATTTCATGAACGGTGAAGAGCAGAACGCCCGGGCGCGGGCCCTGTGGGCCAACCCTGACGTCGCCAGGGCCCTGGACGTGCTCATGAAGAACCGCCCCAACCTGGGCGAGATCGGGGCCCGCCTCGTGGAGGGCGTCAACCGGTTCACCGGGAAGAACCTGACGCATACGGTCTACCCGTCCCGGGGCGAGATCGTGGAGATCAAGATCTTCGACACCGCGTGGGAGGAGCTGGGCCTGCCGGTCACGTACCTGTTCCACCACTACAAGGGCTCCATGCCCGCCGCCCGGATCTTCATCGAGGCCGAGTCCCGCAAGGAATTCAAGTCGCAGCTGGCGACCATCGCCCTGCTGGGGAAGGGGGTCATCGATCCGGACTACACGCCCATCGGGGACTGGAAGCAGTGGTGCCGGGTCTTCGACGAGGAGGAATACCCCGAGCGGCACGGCATCACCGAGCTGGCCTTCGACGAGAGCACGGTTCAGGCGCTGCTGAAGAAGTTCCAGGTCCAGTACATCAAGCTGGACAACATCATGGGCAAGTACAAGTCCCTGCTCCGCTAGAGCCTCTCCGCCAGCCCCGACTCCCGCACCGACGGATTCCCCGCCGCGAACGGCACCCGCTCCTTCTCGGCCAGCAGCACGACCCCCTTGCTCGCCCGCGTCAGCCCGGTGTACAGCAGCTCCCGCGTCAGCGCCCGGTGGTTGGTCTTCGGCAGCACGATGGCGATGCGCTTGTACTCCGATCCCTGCGATTTGTGCACCGTCATGGCGAACGCGTGCTCCAGCTGGTGCCTGAGCGGGTCCAGCGGGAAGGGCACGAAGCCGCCGGGCCTCGGGAAGACGGCGGCCTGGCGCAGGACGCCGTCGAACAGGACCTTCAGCACCAGCCCCTGGTCGCCGTTGTAGATGCCGCGCCGGTAGTCGTTGGCGGTCATCATCACGGGCTCGCCGGCGCAGAAGGGCACGGGATTGCGCAGGCCTTCGCCCGTCAGGGCCAGCATGCGTTTGTGGAAGTGCCTGTTGAGGTCCTGGACGCCGCGCAGGCCGGGGGCCTCCCGCAGGGCGCAGAGGATGCGGAACTGGTTGAAGTGGTGGAAGAGGGCGGCCAGGGGAACGAGGTCGGCCGCGGACCAGGCGCCGCCGGTGAAGGTGTAGGTGCGGGTGACCTTGGGGAGGAAGCCTTCGAGGCTGGTCACTTCCTTGTGGAGCCAGCGTTCCAGGAAGGCCTCCATGACGCCGGGGGCGGGGTCCAGGAGCTCGACCTGCCGGAAGGTGAGGTCGTCCACGGTGGCGCGGACGTGGATGGGTTCCGCGGCTTCCCACAGGTCGGTCTGGGTGCGGATGGCGGCGGCCACGGACAGGATGTTGCGGCCTTCGGGGTCGCCGGCGTCCATGCGGTAGCTGGTGCGCAGGGTCACGCACTGGGGCGCCAGGCTCTTGACCATGTCGCTGAAGGCGCAGCCTTCCTCGACGCTGGGGAGCTGGTCGGCGTCGCCCAGGAGGACGAGACGGGCGCCGGGGGCCAGGGCGCCCAGGAGGCGGCACAGGTGCTCCTGGCTGATCATGGAGGCTTCGTCGGCGATGACGATGCGGGCGGAGAGGGGGTTGCCGGGGCCGTGGCGGAAGCGCTCCTCGGCGGGGTGCCAGGCCAGGAGGCGATGGAGGGTGGCGGGGTCCAGGGCGGCCTTCTGGAGCTCGCGGTCGATGGCCTCGGGGTTCTCCAGCTGGGCCAGGGATTCCATGATGGATTCCCCCATGCGCTGCGCGGCCTTGCCGGTGGGGGCGGCCAGGGCGATGTCCTCCAGCCGGATGCCGGGCTGGCGCAGGAGGGCGCGGAGGATGGTGACGACGATGGAGGTCTTGCCGGTGCCGGGGCCGCCGGTGATGAGGGTGAGGCCGCCCCGCAGGGCCATGGCCACGGCCTGGCGCTGCTCGGGGTTCAGGGCGCGGCCGGAGCGCAGGTGGAAGATGGCTTCGGGGGGGTCCACGACGGGGGCGGCGGTCACCGTCTTCAGGGCGCCGGCCAGCGCGGCCAGGTCCAGCTCGTGGCCCAGGAGGCGCTGGGAGTAGAGCCAGCCGTGCTCCAGGATCAGGGGTTTGGCCTCCCCGGGGTCCCCGGCCAGGGACGGGGCCGACCTGCGCAGGAAGGCTTCCAGGTCGAAGGACTCCAGGTTGAAGGCCTGGAACAGGAGGTCGGTGGGGCCGCCGGGCTCGGGGACCAGGGGCATGCGGGTGTGGCCCTGGGCCTGGGCGGACAGGAGGGCCAGGACTATGGCGAACAGGCGCTTGCGCCGGTCGGCGTCCAGGCCGGGGGCGAGGCCGCTCAGCTCCCACGCGAAGATGAGCGCGGAGGGTTCCTGGTTCAGGGTCTTCAGGTGCTCGACCACGCGCCGGGGGAAGGACGCCCGGTCCCGGTGGAGGTCGAGGGTCTGCAGGAAGTCATCGGTCACGGGGCTCGCCTCCGGCGTGGGGGGGGACCATCTGGTCGACGGGGAGGGCCTTGAGCTCGGCCTCCCAGGCCTGGAGTTCGGCCCAGGACGGACGGCAGGTCCAGAGGCCGCCCTCGGGGAGGCCGCGCAGGAACACGTACACCACGCCGCCGAAGGCGTCGTATTGCGCCTCGTCCGTGATGCCCAGGAAGCGGCAGGCGGTGCTGGCGTAGATCTGCACCTGCAGCCAGTAGTGGTCCCGGACGGTCTGGTCCAGGGACGCGGGGTCGTAGCCGGGCAGGCGGTTGGTCTTCCAGTCCAGCACATAGGCCTTTCCCCCGGTCCGGAAGAGCACGTCCATGGAGCCGTGCAGGAAATCCGGACGATCGGCGTAGGGCGTGAGGAAGTCCAGCTCCCGGAGCAGCTCGTCGGCCTCGTGGAGCACGGCGGTGCCGCCGTCGGGCAGCGGACAGGGCATCGTCATGGCGTGGTGGATCCAGCGCAGGGCCTCCCTGCGGCCCTCCTCGGGGAGCCACGCGGCGGCCAGGGCCTTGGTGGACGGCAGCGCGAGCCACGTGTCCGGGTCCACGCCGGCGAAGGAGGCCAGGTCCACGTGCTCCAGCGCGGCGTGGACCTTCGTGCCGAGCTTCTTGCCGCCGCGGGGGCCGTCGGCGGGCGTGAACTCCTTCACCTCCTCCAGGTGGGCCCCTTCCCCCCAGCCGGGCTTGAGGCCCTTCTGGAGGCTGGAATAGCTGAACATCCACAGGGGGCGCCCGAGTTTGCGCAGGGACGGGAAGGCGGGCAAGTCCAGGGGTGCGGGGAGCTCCAGGGTCCAGGGGCCGGGGTTGGGGGTCCGGGTGGGCGGGACCGCCACGCTGGCCGGAAGGCGCTCGAAGTCCTCGCGGGGCGCCGGGCCCAGCAGGGTCTTCAGGCGGCGGTTCACGTTGCGGTAGAGGCCCTTCTTCGGGTCGCCGGCGGGGTCGAAGCTGCCGCCGGGGGCGGGAGGCTCGTCTCCCGGCACGTAGCAGGGGAGGATGAGCTGGGCCTCGGCCCGGGTGAGGGCCACGTAGGCCAGGCGCTCGCCCTCCTCGGACTCCTCCGTCTCGATGAGGGCCTGGACGGCGGCGGTGGCGGCCTTGGTGGAGCCCACCCAGGCGTGGCGCTCCCCGTGGAGGTGGTAGCGGTGGAGGTTGGCCTTGGTGCTGCCCTGGGACAGGCCGCCGAACAGGACCACCACGGGGGCCTGGAGGCCCTTGGCCTTGTGCATGGTGAGCACCTGCACGGCGCCGCCGTCGCGCTCCAGGCGCTGGGTCTCCCCCTCCTCGACCGCCGGGCGGTCCTCGCCGTCGATCCAGCGCTGCACCTGCACGGCCAGGCCCGCCAGGGTGCAGTGGCCGCCCAGGGCCTGCTGCTGGAGGAGCTCCAGGATGTGCAGGAGGTTGGTGAGGGCGCGCTGGCTCTCGTCCAGGAAGAGGAGCCGCTGGCTCAGGCCGCTTTCGGACACCACGCGGTTGAACATTTCGCCATAACGGCCGCGGGCGGCCAGCTCCCGCCAGGCGAAGAGCCGGGTGAGGATGGGGTGGCCTTCCGGCAGGTTGCGGGCCTTCTCCGCCTCCGCGAAGTTCAGCCCGAAGAAGGGCCCCAGCAGGACCTTGGCGCGGCGGCACTCGTCGAAGGGCGCTTCGATGGCCAGCATCAGGTCGCGGCAGGCTTCGGCCTCGGGACCGTCGAAGAGCCCGTCCTGGCGGTAGAGCGCGGCGGGGATGCCCCGGGCGCGCAGGGCGTCGGCCATGATCCGGCCCTCGCCGAGGGTGCGGGTCAGCACGTAGACATCCCCCGGCCCCAGCGGCTCGCCGTTGAACCGGCCCTCCCCGAGGGTCGCCTCCAGGGCCCGGGCCAGGGCCGCCGCGGCCTGGAGCTTGGTGGTGCGGGCGTCGGCCACCTTCACGTCCACCACCTTGATGGACGGGGCCCCGGTCAGGGCCAGCGCGGGCTTGCCGCAGTCCACGGGGTGCTCGTAGTGGCCCTCGTTGCCGCCGGTGAAGAAGGGGACGCCCCCGGTATTCCGGAAGATGGCGTTGTAGCCGCCGATGACGCCCCCGGTGGAGCGGTAGTTGGTGGCCAGGTGCAGGACCTGGGCGCCCTTTCGCCCGAGCTCGGCCAGGGCCTCCACGTAGGTGGGCAGGTCCCCGCCCCGGAAGCCGTAGATGGCCTGCTTGGGATCCCCCACGAGGAAGAGGCGGTGCCCGGGCGACGCCAGGAAGACGCGGCTGAAGATCTTCCACTGCCGGGCGTCGGTGTCCTGGAACTCGTCGATGAGGGCGATGTGGAAGCGCTCCCGCAGGCGGCCAGCGAGGGCCTCCCCCTGGGGGCCTTCCAGGGCGCCGGCCACCTGGCTGATCATGTCGTCGAAGTCGAACAGCCCCTCCTCGGCCTTGAAGCGGCGGAGCTCGGCGCGCAGGGGAGGCAGGAAGGCGGCGACCAGGATCGCCTTGAAGTTGGCCAGCTCGCGCACCGCCCGGGCCAGGTCGGCGGCCTCGCCGTCGAGGCCGTCCACGGAGAAGGGACCCAGCTTGTCCAGGAGCTGGACCTTGATCCAGTCTGCGTCCAGCCAGAACTCCTCGGGAGTGCCCTGCAGGAACAGCTCCAGGCGCGGGAGGATCAGGTTCAGGCGGTTCTTGATGGCGGTGGCGCCTTCGGGGAAGCCGAACGGTTTGGGGTCGGCCAGGAACGCCTGGGCCAGGGCCACTGGGAAGGCGCTCAGGAAACTGCGGGCGTCCGCGAATGCGGGCAGGTCGAGCTGGTCCTCCCTGAGGGCCTCCTTGAGCAGGTCCCGCAGGTCCGCGGGGGTGCCCAGGAACCGCAGGGCGACCCGGAGGAGGTTCGCCTGCCGGGTGGCGAAGTCCGTGCGCAGCATGGTCGTGAAGGCCCGGTCGTAGGCCTCGTCGCTGGCGATGGTCTCCTGCTGGAAGAGCTGGCCGCCTTCGAAGGCGCTGTCCTTGAGGACCTGCTGGCAGAAGCCGTGGATGGTGGAGATGGTCGCCCGGTCGAAGGCCATGAGGGCGGCAACGAGGCGGGCCTTCAGCTCCGGCGTGAGTTCGCAGGGGACTTCGCCCGGCTGGACCTGGTCCGTGTCCAGGGCCACCAGCCCGGCCAGCTTGTCGCGCACCCGGGCCTTCAGCTCCAGGGTGGCCTTCTTCGTGAAGGTCACCACCAGGATGTTCTCCAGGGCGGTGCCCTCCAGGATGAGCTGGACGATGAGGTGTTCCAGGGTGTAGGTCTTGCCGGTGCCGGCGCTGGCCTCGATGGCGCAGGAGCCTGCGATGCCTTCCAGAAGGGCGGGTTTGCCGAACGTGACCATCAGGCCCCCTCCCCTGCCACACCGCACACGAGGTCCAGGTAGTCCTTGAGCCGGAGGTCCATGATGGCCTTGGGATCGGCGGGCGGGGGGTAGCTGGCGGGATCGGGGACGGGCCCGCGCACGGTGCTGAACGGCGTCACCACAGGGCCGTTGAGGCTCTCGTCCACGAAGGCCAGGATGCTTTCCCGGCTGAGCTTCTCCGGCCACCCCTTGAGGACCGCCTCGATGGGCAGGAGCACCGCGTGGTCGCCGTCGAGGAGGTCCTCCAGCCAGGCCCGCAGGCGTTCCCGGGCCTGCTCCGGCGCCAGGGCCGGAAAGCGGAAGGTGAATTCCTGCTGGCCGCTCACCGCGGCCTCGTAGACGAACCGCGCCAGGTGCTCCCCGTGGGACGCATCGACGCAGGCCAGCAAGTGGTGGTCCACGAAGGCGGCCAGGGCCTTCTTCTGGACCTTGCCCAGGGCGGACGCGGAGGGGCGCTTGCCGGTCTCCAGGAAGAGGGAGCCCCCGAACTGCACCCGCAGGTCGCCGCCCAGCTCCACGGTGCGCTCCTCGCCGGCGACCCGCACGGTCAGGGTCAGGGGCGGCAGGGCGTGATCGATGGCCTCGGCGCCGGACCGGTTGCCGCCCAGGCGCCAAGTTTCGGGACGGCCGGGGGTGTTCCGGAGGTAGGTGACCCAGTTCCGGATGACCTGCAGGTTGGCGCCCCGCTCCGCCTCGGAGAACACCCCGAAGGGCGCGGCGCCTTCGGACTGGAGGCGCTTGAGGCAGCGGTCGTAGACCGCCTCGGCCGGCTCGAGGCCGGTCAGGGCCGCCAGGGCGACCTCGCGCTGCAGGGCCCAGGACTCCAGGAAGTCGCTCTGGAAGGGTTCGTTCTCCACCGCTGCCCGATCCGCCATGTCCCGCTTGCGCAGGCCCAGGCGCACGGCGGCGGCGCCCGTGAGGGGGCACTCCAGGAAGGTGCGGAGGTCGGAGAGGCTGAGCTTGATGACCTCCCTGGCGCCGGAGGCCTCGGGCACCCCGGGGGTGTCCAGGGCCGCGCGCAGGGTGCCGGCGGCATCCTGCCGCAGGTCGCCCACGCGCGGGGGCATGACCACGCCCTGGGCCCTGGCCTGGTTGCCCAGCCACAGGGCCCGGGCCTCCTTCTCGGCGGCTTCCGAGCAGGTGCGCAGCCGCCCGCCGCCCGGGAACCAGCCGGGGAAATAGGCCGCGTCGAAGCGCCGCAGGGGATGGGTCTCCAGGAAGGGGTCCCGCTTTTTCGCGGGCGCCCATTCCGGCGCGAGGTAGGCGGCCAGCAGCTGGCGGAACTCCTTGTGGAGGCCCGAAGGCTCGAAGGGCTCGCCGCTGAGCTCGTCCAGGGCCACGTAGCTGAGCACCAGGTGGTCCCGGGCGGACAGGAGCATCTCCAGGAACAGGTACTTCTCCTTCTCCGTCTGGCTCACGTCGCCGGGACGGCGGCCCTCGGCGCGCAGGTCGAGGGCGTTCCTCGGGTTGCGGGTGGGGAAGCTGCCCTCGCCGTTGCCCATGAGGAAGATGGCCCGGAAGGGGATGGCGCGCATGGCGGCGTACGAGGTCACCACGACCCCCCGTGCCAGGTTCGCGGGCTGCTCGTCCTTGAGGCGCTCCAGGGCCTCCAGGGCCAGGTGGCGGGCGGCGATGAAGTCCATGCGGGGCAGCGCCAGGGCCGGGGGCAGGCGTTCGAACATCCGGTCCAGGTAGCCCTTGATGCGGTCCAGGGCCTTGAGCACCGCCTCGGCCTCGTCGCCCTCGTCCACGGAGAGCCACTTCTCCAGGTAGTCGAACAGGCGGCGGGGCCAGGCCCCGGGCTCGGCGGCCAGGCCGGCCAGGTCCCGGGCGTCCCCGCAGAGGCCGCGGACCTCGGCGATGAAGACCGTGGCCGGGCCCTCGTCCCGCGCCCCGTTCACGCGATAGGTGTCGTCCCCCGACCGGAAGTCCGCGCCTTCGGTCATGAAGGCGCCCAGCACCAGGCGCTTGAGGCCCTGGTCCCAGTTCAGGGCGTCCTCGGCCAGGTACGTGCCCGCCCAGTCCGCGCGGTCGGCGCCCCGGACGATGCCGAACTCCTCGCTCCACCGCTCCCAGGCGCCGGTGTCCAGGTCGCCGGAGCGGCGGCGCAGGGCGGGGTGCAGGAGGACGCGCAGGACGGCGGCACGGGTGAGGCCGGAGGTGGGCAGGGCCAGCAGCAGCTCCACGGCCTCCAGGGTCTCCCGCAGGATGGGGAAGGCGCCGGTGCCCTGCACCATGGGGATCTGGCGGGCGTCGTGGAAGGCGGCCTGGAGGTGGGCGTAATAGGTCTCCTGGTCGCCGGGCGGCACCACCACGGCGATCTCGGAGAAATGCAGCGGGCGGTCCGTCTGGGCGTGCAGCTCCAGCAGGCGCCAGATTTCCGAGGCCACGACCTCGGCTTCGCGCCTGGGGCTGGGGCAGGCGAGGCAGCGCACGCTGTCGTCCGGCCCCGACCCCTCGGCGGCGTCGGGCTCCTTGTAGAGCAGGATGTCCCGCTGGAGCCGGCCCAGGAGGGTCGAAGCGCCGGGCAGCTCGAAGGCGGAGGTGAAGTCGCAGTCGCTCACCTCGTTGAGCAGGCGGATCTTCTCGCGGCCCGGGCGGCCCCACAGGCGCAGGGCGAGCGGGCCGTCGACGGCAAGGCGGTAGGGATCCTCGGTGGTCGCGTCCCAGGCGCCGGCCCGGGCCGCCTCCCGCTTGGGATGGCCCGTCCACAGCCGGTTCCGGCCCGTGTCCAGGTCCTCCCAGAACTCCCCGCAGGGGTTGAGGGCGTAGAGGTGGAGGGTCGTGTCCGGCAGCGACGCGAAGGCCTGGAAGATCTGCTGGTAGGCCTGGGCCACGTGGGTCAGGCCGAAGGCGTGGATGGCCCGGGGGAGCTTCATGCCCTCGAAGCGCGATCCCCTGATGAGTTCGAGGAGCGTGAGATGGCGCGCCGGCTGGCCCGCGGTGTCCAGGACCCGCACGACTTCCAGCCAGAGGCGGGACTGCCAGGTCTCCAGGCCGGGGTCCGCGGTGACCTTGCGCCCCGCGCGCCAGGCGTCGATCCAGTCCGGCCGGCTCATCTGGTATTCCTCGAAGACCTTGGCCAGCTCGGTGGCCAGCTGAACGCGCTTGAGCTGCCCGGTCTCCGTGCCCAGGTAGTCCCGCACCGGCACCATGTCCGGCTGGGCCAGCAGCCCCCGGTCCCCCAGGATGCCGAGAAGCCCGGCCCGGATGAGGTCGAAGGCCAGCAACTTCCGGCCGTCGTCCACCAGGAGGTCCTTCCACAGCCCATCCAGATAGGTGAACTCGATGTTCGCCGCCACGCCCAGCTCCCGGGCCAGGGCCTGGCGGAGGTATTCCTTGAAATACGGGTTGGGGGCCACCAGGTGGATGGGCTCCCAGGGGCCCCGGCCCGCGGCCCGCTCGGCCCGCACCCGGGAGGCGAGGAGGTCGAGCAGGGCTTCGGTGCGGTTGGAGTAGGTCAGCTCGAGCATGGGTGTCCTGGGGGCATCTCACTAAAATACGCTGCCGCCGGGGGAGGACGATCCAAAAAGGCCGCGGCCTCGACGGGGTCAGGCGCCGCTGCCCGTGGAACCGGCGAGGAACTCGGCGAACCGCCGGTCCCCGGGCGCCAGGTCCAGGCGGAGCAGCTCGGGGACGGACACCCAGGCCAGGGCCGCGTGCTCCAGGCAGGCGGGCTCACCGTCGAAGACCACCGGGTGGAACTCGATGACGAAGCGCGAGCCGGGATCGTCGATGGTGAAGAGCTGCTCCCCGCAGGCGAGCACGTCCACGCCCAGCTCCTCGGCAAGTTCCCGCCGGGCGGCGTCCTGGGCGGATTCGCCGGGCTCCAGCTTGCCGCCGGGGAATTCCCAGAGGCCGCCGTGGCGCTTGTCCGCCGGGCGCTGGCAGAGCAGGAACCGGTCGGCCCTCCGGGCCACGGCGGCCACCACGCGGATCTTTTCGTTCTTCGTCACGGGTTGACCACCAGCTTCGAGCCTACCAGAGGCCATGGGCGGGTCCCGGACGGTCCAGGATAGAATCCACCCAGGCACAAGGAGTCGTGAACCATGGACCTGGGTCTGAACGGCAGGATCATCCTCATCACCGGCGGCTCCAAGGGCATCGGCCTGGCCTGCGCCTCCGCCTTCGCCGCGGAAGGCTGCCGGGTCGCCATCTGCTCCCGCTCCCAGGCCAACGTGGACCAGGCCCTGGCGGGGCTGCCGGGGGCCGTGGGGTTCGTGGCGGACTGCTCGGACGCCGAGGCCGCGGCGGCGCTGGTGGAAGCCGTGGAGACGCGGCTGGGGCCGGTGGACGTGCTGGTGAGCAGCGCGGGAGCCGCCCGGCAATCCCCGCCCGATGACCTGACGCCCGCGGCCTGGCGGGCCGCCATGGACGGGAAGTATTTCTCCACCATCAACGTCGTGGACCCCATGGTGAAGCGCATGGCCGCCCGGGGGCGCGGCGTGATCCTCAACGTCATCGGTTCCGGAGGGCGGGTCGCCTCGCCGGTCCACCTTCCCGGAGGCGCCGCCAACGCGGCGCTCATGCTGGCCACCGCCGGCCTGGGAGCGGCCTACGCGCCCAGGGGGGTGCGGGTCGTGGGGATCAATCCCGGCATGACGGAAACCGGCCGGGTCGCCACCCGGCTCGACGCCGACGCGAAGCGGCTGGGCATCTCGGTGGAGGAGGCCCGGCAGCGGAACGTGGAGAAGATCCCCATGGGCCGCCTGGCGACGCCCAAGGAGATCGCCGAGACGCTCGTCTTCCTGGCTTCGGACCGGGCGAGCTACATCACGGGGGTCACCCTCACCATGGATGGGGCGCGGAACCCGGTCGTCCTGTGACCAGGATGGACCGGGCGACGATGGCCGGCCTGACGTTCCAGGAATTTGCAATTGGAATGCAAATTCCTGGAAACCGAATCATTCCACGAATGGGGGCCACGCAGGATCCGGGGACCATTTCCCCGTGGGGGACAGTGACGAGCTTCCGTATCGACGCGAGAGCCATGGGCGGCCCCTAACGCCGCCCAACTGCGGTCACATAGAGCGGCACTTCCCGCTGCAGATCGATCCCCAGCAGCGCCGCCACGTCGGGGTCCTGGAACGCCCCGACGCCGCAGACGCCCAGGCCCAGTGCCGTACCCTGGAGGTAGAGCCCCTCCCCCACCACGCCCGCCCGGATGTTGGCATACCGGTAGCCCCGGTCCCCGTCCGGCAGGAACAGGTCCTTCCAGGCGACGGTCTTCACGAAGACCACGTTGGCGGTGGCGCAGAAGTCCTGCCGCAGGCAGGCGGCCTCGCAGGTGCGGGAGAAGTCCCCGGCCTTCACCAGGCGGAGGGCGTGGGCGCCGGGGAGGTAGCGGTAGACGCCGGGCGGGAGGCCCTTCACGTTCCGAACGACCGGGTAGAGGCCCAGCGGGGCCGTGCCGGCCAGGAGGGGGTCGGTGGTGCCCCGGGAGCCGCTGGACGCGGCGCACAGGGCGGAGATCTCCTCCAGGGTCACGGGGCCGGGAAGGTAGTTGCGCTCGGAGCGCCGGGCCCGGGCGGCCGGGAGGAACGGGAGGCCGGCGGCGGGAGGGGGGAGGGCGAGGTCGCCGGGGGCCGGGGGCTCCGGGGGTTCGGCGCGGGGCGGCAGCGCGAGCTTGCCGCCGGCGACCCGCAGGGAGGTGCCGCCGTGGATGAGGTCCACGAAGGTGCCCTTGCCCGGCGCGGCGGTCTCGGAGCGGAACGCGGGGTCGTCCTTGCCCGCCTTCTCGCGGGTAAGGGGCATGACGAGGAGGGGGGCTTCGGTGGCGGGTTCCAGGCCCAGGACCAGTTGGAGCGCCCGGTCATCGAACCGGCCGATCATGGGGGACAGCCAGCCCTGGGAGGCGGCGGCCAGGGCCAGGTTGTAGGCGGCGTGGCCGGTGTCCATGGCCACGTAGCGGTAGGCGCGCTCCTGGTACTTGAAGGCGGTGCGGGCGAACGTGGTGGTGAGGATCAGGACGGCGGGGGCCTTGTCGAAATACCCCGCGCCGCCGCAGGCCATGGCGATCCGGTTGGACTCGGAGCGGTCCTTCACCCGGACCAGGGCGGCCCGCTTGGGGTGGTAGTAGTAGATGCCCCGGGCCAGGCCCTGGACGCCACTGGCGGCCACGTAGACGTTCACGGGGTACAGCGCCCCGGCGCTGGGGGCGGTGCGGAGGTCGTAGGTGAAGTTGGGGCGCTGGATGGTCGCGCTGATGCCCTGGGCGTGGAAGAGGATCATGCTCAGCTGCGCCAGGTCCAGGGGGCCCTGGGCGGCCAGGGGGCGGCCGGTGCGCCATGCGTCGTAGGCGGCGAGCACCCCGGGGCCGTCCACGGGCAGGGCCCCGGGGAGGGGGACCGCCTCCCCGGGGTAGGTCTTGTACAGCGGGGGGCGGGCCTCGAGGGTGAGACCGGGGAGGGCGTTGCGGGCGGGGAAGGAGCTGCCCTCGTGGTACCACTGCGCCAGGGGGAGGGACGCGCCGTCGCCCTGAACCCAGCGCACGGGCACCTGGCCCCCCTGCCCCAGGTCCGTGGCGCGGACGTCCCCTCCGGCGGTGAGCAGGGTGATGTGCCGGGAGCCCTGGCGCATGCCCAGGAGGAAGACCAGGGCCACGCAGGCGCCGCCTGCGGCCGTGTAGCCCGTCCAGCGAACTCCGGCCACGAAGCGGGTCCGCCCCGGCGCCACGAGGCCCTCCGGCGCCCGCCGGCGCAGGAAGGCGGCGACGTTGCGCCAGTGCAGCACCACGTGGGCAAGGGTCAGGAGCAGGAGGAGGTAGCCGGGCAGGTAGTGCCAGTCGAAGACCGGGAGCTCCTGCCGGGCCACCCAGAAGATGCCCGTCCCCACCACCAGGAGGAAGTAGACGAGGGTGACGATGCTGAGGCCGACGGTCACGCTTACGCGGGTGGGCAGGCGGCCCAGGGCGGTCCTCAGGACCAGCCAGAAGAGCCAAAGGATCAGGGGTGCGGGCACAAGGATCAGCTTGAGGGGCGGCAAGACGGCCTCCTGGACGGGATGGACTTGGGGGAATGTCCGGATTATAGCCGGGCCTTGCCCCGGGCCGGGGTTCAGGCCCTGCTGCGTCACCTTCGTCTGGAAGTCGTGGGAGGAATTCCCGGAGCCGTAATCCGGATTTTCAAACCACTACGGTTTGGGCGCCAGCACGGCGATGGTCAACCTCGACACGCAGGTGAGGTCCCCCGCGTCGTCCCGCATCTCGATCGACCACACCTGGGTGCTGCGGCCCAGGTGGACGGGGCGGGCCACGCCGGTCACCCACCCCTGGGAGACGCTCTTGAGGTGGTTGGCGTTGATGTCGATGCCCACGGCGGCATGGCCCGCGGGCGCCGCGAAGCCCGCGGCGCAGGAGCCCAGGGTCTCGGCCAGCACCACGCTGACGCCTCCGTGGAGGATGCCGAAGGGCTGGCGGGTGCGCTCGTCCACCGGCACCCGGCCCTTGAGGCAGTCCTCGCCGATTTCCAGGAACTCGATCCCCAGCCATTCGACGGTGGTTTTTTGACTCATGGCGGTGAGGATTTCGAGGGAGATGGGCTGCTTCCAGATGGCCATGGGGGGTCCTTTGTCATTAAAGATGGTATTCCCAGATATTAACAATTAGCGGTGACCTGGCCTCCCGGATCGGGGGGCGGGGTCCATCCATCATGACTCAACCAATAACCATCCAAGGAGCCCTATACTGGCATCGTTGGATGCGAGCGAGGAGCCGGGATGCCGAGTCGGGAAGAGACCAGCACGCTGCTTGACCGCCTGGAGACGATCCTGGGTCGCCTGGAGGCCGACATGCCGGTCTGGAACGAGGGCGCGGCCCTGCTGGTCCAGCTGGAGTCCACCCTCCACCGCCTGGACAGGGCCGATGTCCGGTCCCGCGGCGCCTCCGTGTCCCGCCTGGAGGCCGTCGCCGCCCAGGGGCGGCTCCTGGAGCGGCACCTGGCCGACGCGCTCCGGGAAGCGGACGCGATCACATCCGGAGGAGCTTGACCTCGCCGGGCTGGAAGCTCATGGAGAGGTTCCCGTGGGTGTCGAAGTCGTTCACGTCCCGGGCGGGGCCGTGGGTGGAGAAGAGCTGCGAGCCCCGGCGGGCGGCGTTGCCCGAGGCCCTGCGCAGGGCGTCCAGGTGGACCGTCAGGTACTGCGGGTTGTGGACGTCGGTGTTGGCCACCACCACGAACACGCCCCCCTCCGGGACCATGGTCCCGCGCCGGGCGTCGTCCACGAACCCGAAGGCGATGCCGGGATCCCGGGGCGAGTTGAAGCCCAGCGGGATCGAGTTCTCGAGGCGGGTGAAGGTGGCGAGGTGCTCCCGCCGGAACGCCGACACCCAGGCCAGCTGGTCGGGCAGCTCCCACCGCCCCTGGTTCAGGTAGTGGAGGGCGTACCGGTCGAAGAGGGCGAGGCGGCCGTAGTACGGGTCCTTGGGATCCAGCTGGTAGGCCTCGTTGGGGCGGCAGTCCAGGCCGGTGTTCATGGGCTGGAGCTCGAAGACCTCCTGGCCCGAGTTGATGAAGGGCACGCCGTTGGGCATGAACAGGTTCAGGATCGTGAGCATGCGCGACAGGGACCGGCCCCCTTCCCGCGCGGCCAGCCTGGGCGTGTCGTGGGTCTCGCCGCAGGCGTAGACCGGGCACGGGAGGTTGCGGGCCTCGTACATGTAGTGGTGGGTCCTGAACTCCAGGACGCGGGGTTCCTGGAGGAAGCCGTCGCCCAGGATCATGTTGTAGCCCAGCTCCTTGGCGGTGGCGGCGCGCTCGATCTCCATCTCCTCGGCGATGAAGCAGAAGTGCGGATCCACGTGGCGGGCCCCGCGGATGATGCGCTCAACCAGCTCCCGGGGCAGGGCGTGGCCCATGTCGATGCGGGCTCCGTCGATGCCGAACTGCTTCTGGTAGAAGGGGATGATGCCCGCCAGGAGCTCCCAGAGGGGCTCGTTGCGCACCTTGCCCTGGTAGAGGTTGGCCTTGATGACGTCGAACAGGATGTAGGGCGCGTAGTCCTGGTCCAGGAAGGGCACGGAAGCCACGGGGTGGTCCAGGTACATGCGGAAGAAGGTGACGTCGTTCCAGGCCGGCTGGGGGTCGTTGATCTGGTCGGAGAAGGCCGGGGCGACGGTGAGGCCGAAGCGCTGCTGCACGGTCTCCATGACGCCCGCGCCCGGGTTGGCCCGGATGTGGGCCTGGAGCTCGGCCCAGCGTTCCGGGTAGGCCGAGCCGGGGTTCTCCACGAACTTCGCCAGGTGCTGGCGCACCTCGGCGCTCTGGTAGACCACGGGCAGAAACTCCGCCTTGGGCCGGATCTGCACCCCCAGCCCGGGGACGTAGGGGGGCTTGTAGCCGGCAAGGTCCGGGTGCCGGATCCAGTAGAACCAGTCCGGGTGCTCCAGGATCAGCTCCGAGTCCACGGAATTGGTCCGGGGGATCAGGTCGATCATCACGTTCATGCCCAGGATGTGGCAGGCCTCCACGAAGGCGCGGAACTCGTCCTCCACGCTGAAGCCCGGTCCCGTCATGGGGTCCTTCAGGTTGGGGTCGAGGGTGAAGAAGCTGGAGACGCCGTAGGGCGAGCCCAGCTCACCCTTCTTGTCCCGCAGCGAGAACTTCGAGATGGGCAGGAGGTACACGCAGGTCACGCCCATCTTGTGGAGCAGGCTGAGCAGCGCGATGGACTTGACGAACGTGCCGGTCTCCCGGAGGCCGTAGAGGTCCACGTCCTCGAGCGCCCCTGAGCGGTCGTGGTCCCAGGCGGTGGAGGTGCGCACCATCATGGAGTAGACGGTGGCCCTGCGGATCCAGTCCCCGCCCTCCAGGCCGGCCTCCACGTCCTGGTGGCGGCTGAGCGGCTTGCCCCAGGTGCGCACCCGCCCCATGCGGGGCTCCACGAACTGCCGGATGGCGTCCCGGTAGAAGGAGTAGGGGTTCACCACCAGCTCGCCCCAGGGCGTCTTGCGCAGCTCCTCGCCCTGGTAGTCGAAGCAGTTCCACAGGTCGGGAACGGTGTAGTTGAACACCTGCCCTTTCGTGCCGGCGACCCGATCGTCCAGGATCCGAAGAAGTTCTAGCAGTTTGCTCATTCCGGGGCTCCCGGCGGACGGAAATCAAGTTGGCTGGATTTTCATACTAGCGCAACTCCTGCACGGCCCGGAGCTTCTGCCGGAGGGCCGGCAGCGCGTAGGGCTTGTTGAGCAGCCAGACACCGGGAAGGCTCCGGACCAGGTCCTCCACGCCGGATTCCAGGAAACCGGTGGACAGGATCACCGGCAGCGTCCCGCGCAGCTCCTTGAGCCGGACCAGGGTCTCGGCGCCGCTGAGGCCGGGCATGTTGTGATCCAGGACCACCAGGTCCACGTCGAGGCCCGCCCCGATCCGGTCCAGGGCCTCCTGGCCCCGGGCGGCGGTGAGGACGGTGTGGCCCAGGAAGCCCAGGACGGTGGGAAGGGTCTCCAGGATGATCGGGTCGTCGTCCACCAGGAGGATCCTCAGGGGCGGCCCCTCGCGCTCCTGGGGCGCCCCCGCCGGGCCGGAACCGCTTCCCGCCACCGGCGCCAGGGCCGGGAAGCCCAGGATGACCCGCGTGCCCTGCCCCACGCGGCTCTCGATCTCCAGGGTGCCGCCGTGGGCCTTCACCGTGCCGTAGACCCCCGCCAGCCCCAGTCCGGTGCCCTTGCCCACGGGCTTGGTGGTGAAGAACGGCTCCATGGCCCGGGCCGCCACCTCCGGGGGCATCCCTTCCCCGGTGTCCTCCACCGCCAGCACCACCCGCCCCTGGGCGTCCACCCCGGTGCAGAACGCGAGCCCGCCGCCCTGGGGCATGGCGTCCATGGCGTTGACGCAGAGGTTCATCAGGGCGTTGCCCAGCGAGGAGGGCTCGCCCAGCACCGCCGGGAGGTCCGGATCCAGCTGCGTGGAGATCTCGATGCGCGCCAGCGTGGTGCCGCGCAGCAGCTCGATCTGGAGGCGCACCAGCTCGTTGAGGTCCACGGGCCGGGGGTCGTCCAGGCCCTTGCGGGCGAAGTCCGTCAGGCCCCGCACCAGCCTGCGGCCCCGCTCCCCCGCGCCCAGGATGGTCTCCAGGGCCCGGGCCAGGGGGGCGTCGTGGGCGTACTTCTCCTGGAGGGCCGACCCCAGGCCGATGATGGCGGCCAGGATGTTGTTCATGTCGTGGGCCACGCCCCCGGCCAGGCTTCCCAGGCTCTCGAGCTTCTGGGCGTGCTGCAGCTCGGCCTCCAGCCGGCGCCGCTCGGCCTCGGCGGCCCGGGTCGCGGTGAGGTCCTGGCTCAGGGTCAGGAGGCAGGCCTCGCCCTCCAGGTCCAGCACCTTGGCCGACAGGAGCACCGGCAGCACAGCGCCGTCCTTGCGGCGGAGCTCCATGGCGCGGGGCGCGATCCCGCCCGTGGCCTCCAGCTCCGCCCGGAGCCGCTGGCGGTCCTCCCCCGCGTTCCAGATGCCCAGATCCGTCGAGGTCCTGCCCAGCACCTCCTCCCGGGTCCAGCCGTAGACCCGGCACCAGGATTCGTTCACGTCCAGGAACCGGTTGTCGGAGCGCCGGCTGATGGCGATGGGTTCGTGGGAGAGCTGGAAGGCCTTGGTGAAGCGCTCCTCCTCCCGGGACAGGGCCCGGTGGGTGTGCTCCAGGCCCCGGAGGAGGAGCGCGGTGGGCAGCGCGATGAAGGCGCTGAGGAACAGGGCGTTCACCGAGACCACCACCCAGGTGGCGAAGGCGTCGGCGGGACCTCCCCCCATGGGTCCGGTGACCATGGCCCCCGCGCGAACCGCCAGGGCGCACCCGGCCAGGGTGGCCAGGGCCAGCCCCCAGCAGACGGCCGCGGCCCGCGGGTTCAGGAGGATGGCGGCCAGCACCGGCAGGGCCCCGATCCAGAGCATGCCCGCGCCCGCCGAGCCCAGGCGCGTGAGGAGCACCAGCGAAAGGAGGTAGATCAGGGCCAGGATGCCCCAGGCCCGGGACCGGTAGCTCCACTTCGGCGACAGGGCCGCGGCCAGGATCCAGGCGTAGGCCGCCACGTCCGCGGCCGCGACGCTCCAGAAGCGCACCTTCAGGGCCAGGAGGAAGCTGGGCACCAGGACCAGGGGGCCCAGCGCGGCTCCGGCCCCCAGCATCAGCTCCAGGATCCTCAGGCGCCAGAAGGCCACATCGCCCTCACCGGAGGCGGGGGCCCGCAGGGTGCGGTGGAAGAGGGCGCTGAGGGCGCGAAGGAGCATGTGGGCGGATTCCTGGCCTTGGGAGCTGATTCGGCAATTGTGAGGCCATTGGCCCGGCTGTCCACCGGAACCTGGGGCGGGCCCGCAAGGGCGTGGATCCCCATTGCAAGCTCATCAACCACACCGGCGAACCCGGGCGGATGGACGTCACAACTCCCCGGACGGACTGGCCGGGCCCCCCGTTCCCCGGCGACACTGGAACCGAGGAGCCCGCCATGTCCTGCTGTTCCGACCCCAAGGGTTCCTGCTGCGGCCAGCCCCAGGCCCTGCCCTGGTTCTCCGCCCTCTGCGACCCGGTCTTCCGGCGGCGGTTCCTGGTGCGGTACTGGCGGGAGCTGCTCGCGGGCGCCCTGGCCGGCGGCCTCGCGGGCTACGCGGCCCTGGCCCACGGCGACGGGATCGGCGCCCTGGGCCCCCTCCTGGGCGGCCCCTGGTTCCGCCTCCACGCCGTGGCGGTCCTGCCTGCCACCCTGGCGGGGGGCCTGGTCCTGGCCCTGGCTCCCAGGCCCTGGCTGGCCGCGTCCCTGCGGGTGCTGGTCTGCCTGGCCCTGGGCGGAGGGCTGAACGCGTATCTTGAGGGCAGCTGGGCGTCCCTTCCGGCCTTCGGGGTCCTGGGGCTGCCCGTGCTTTGGCTGGCCTGGTTGGTTCTGTCCCGGTTGATGACCGACTGATAGCGTCGTCATTCAACCCGATTGGATTTATCATTCAGAATTTTGATGAATTAAATATAGCAGTTCAAGGCCTTCATGCGAATCGGACCGCCCCGCGGGTCGACGCTAGCCCAGGTACGCCTCCACCACCCGCTCGTTCCGCCCCAGGTCCTCCCGCGTCCCCTCCACGGTGATCCGGCCGCGCTCCATGACGTAGGCGTAGTCGGCCACCTCCATGGCGGTCACGGCGAACTGCTCCACCAGGAGCAGCGTCGTGCCCTCGGCCTTGAGGCGGCGGATGGCTTCGTAGACCTCCCGGATGATGACCGGGGCCAGGCCCATGCTGGGCTCGTCCAGGAGCAGGACCTTGGGGCGGGCCATGAGGGCCCGGGCGATGGCCAGCATCTGCTGCTCGCCCCCGGAGAGGGTGCCGGCCTGCTGGCGGCGGCGCTCCTTGAGGCGGGGGAAGCGCTCGTAGGCCTCCTCAAGGTCCCGCGCGGCCTGGCGCCGGAAGCCCAGGAAGCGCGGCAGGCGCGTGTAGGCGCCCAGGAGGAGGTTGTCCTCGGTGGAGAGCGGGCCGAAGACCTTGCGGCCCTCGGGGGAGTGGGCCAGGCCCAGGCGGGCGATGCGCGAGGCGTCCAGGCCCTCCACCTGCTTCCCGTCCAGGACGATGGTGCCCCGGGTCGGACGCAGGAGGCCCGAGATCAGGCGCATGGCCGTGGTCTTGCCGGCGCCGTTGGCGCCGATGAGGGCGACCACGGAGCCCTGGGCCACTTCCAGCGACACGCCCTGGAGCACGTCCACGCTGCCGTAGCCGCCGTGCAGGTTCTCGATCCTCAGCATGGGCGCGGTCATGACGCGGCCTCCCGGGGCACGCCCAGGTAGGCTTCCAGCACCCTGGGATCGCGCTTGACCTCGGAGGCGCTGCCTTCGGCCAGCATGCGGCCCCCGTCCATCACGGTCACGTAGTGGCAGAGCTCGCTCACCACGTCCATGTGGTGCTCGATGAGCAGGACGGCGATGCCCCGCTCGTGGATCTTCCGGATGACCTCCATCAGGCGCAGCACGTCGGGGTGGGCCAGGCCCGCGGCGGGCTCGTCCAGGATGAGCAGCGCGGGCCTGCGGGCCAGGGCCCGGGCCACCTCCAGGAAGCGCTGGGCGCCGTAGGTGAGGTCCCGGGCGCGCACCCGGGCCTCGCTCTCCAGGCCCACCAGGGCCAGGAGGGCGAGGGCGTCGGCCTGGGCCCGGCGCTCCTCGGCCCGCCCCAGGCCCGCGATCAGGAGCGGCAGGGGCATGCGGAAGGCGCCGTGAAGCGCCACGAGCACGTTGTCGAGGGCGCTGAGCTCCCCGAAGAGCTGGAGGTTCTGGAAGGTGCGGGCCACCCCCGCCCGGGCCATGGGCACCATGCCCAGGCGCGTGATGAGGGAGCCCCGCAGGCGGATCTCGCCGCCGGTGGGCGGGTAGAGGCCGGACACGACGTTCACCAGGGTGCTCTTGCCCGAGCCGTTGGGGCCGATGAGGCCGTGGATGGTGCCGGTCTCCACCGCGAAGGTGATGCCGTCCACCGCCTTGACGCCCCCGAAGTAGCGCCTGAGGTCCTTCACCTCCAGCACCGGCCCCGGCCGGTCCTGCTGCTGGGGCAGCACCTCGTCCAGCCCGGCCCGGGGCGGCAGGGACGCGGGGGGAACCCGGAAGATCCCCGTCAGGAAGCGGGAGGCGAAGCCCATGAGACCCTCGGGCAGGCCCACCACGACCGCGAACAGCAGGAGCGCGAAGATGGCCTTGCGCCAGTCCTCGGTGTTCTTCACCAGGAGTCCGCCCACGGCCAGGAGCCCCGTGGCGGCCACGGGCGCGAGGGCCTGGAAGGCGCCGGTGCGCCGCCGGACCAGGTTCCGGACCCCCGCGGCCAGCGCCGCCAGGAGACCCAGGAAGGCCAGGGCCAGGAAGAGCCGGCGGTCCGAAAGGAGGTTGGGCAGGAGCACCACCACGCAGGCCCCGACGAAGGCGCCCCACAGGCTCTTGCGGCCGCCCAGCACCACGCCCAGGAGCAGGATGACCATGAGGTCGTACGTGAAGATCTGGGGCTGGAGGTACTGGAAGTTGAAGGCGTAGAGCCCCCCGGCCAGGCCCCCCAGCCCCGAGCCCAGGGCGAAGGCGGCCACCTTGTGGCGGTAGGTGCCCACCCCCATGGCGTCCGTGGCGATGGGGCTGTCCCTCAGGGCCTCGAAGGCGCGTCCCCAGTGGGAGCCCAGGAGGTTGCGCATGGTGATCCACACGAGGGCCAGGGCCGCCAGGCAGAGCCAGTAGAAGCCCCGGGACTCCAGGGGCAGCCCCAGGAGGCGCGGCCGGACCAGGCTGAGGCCCTGGGCTCCGCCCGTGAGCCCCTCCAGTTCGTTGAGGGCGGTGACGGTGAGGGCCGAGAAGCTCAGGGTCGCCAGGGCGAACTGCGGCCCATCCAGGCGCAGGGCGGGCAGGGCCAGGATCCCGCCCAGCACGAGGCCCACGAGCGAGGCCGCCAGGAGGGCCGGGACCAGGCCCGCGCCGAACCGGGTGACCGCGATGCCCGCGGCGTAGGCGCCCAGGCCCAGGAAGGCCACCTGCCCCAGGTTGATCTGGCCCAGGTAGCCCACCGACACGTCCAGGCCGATGAGGAGGACGCCGTAGATGGCCAGCAGGGTCAGGAGTCCCAGGGCGTACGGGTTGGTCACGGCCAGCGGCACCGCCGCCAGCACGGCCATGATCAGCACCTCGGCGCCGCGGAGGAGGAGGAAGCGCCGCATCACACCTTCCGGATGGCGGCCCTGCCGAAAAGCCCGTAGGGGCGCGCGGCCAGGGTGAGGATGAGGAGGACGAGACCCGGCGCCTCGCGCCAGCCGCTGCCCAGGTAGAAGCTGGCCAGGCTCTCGATCGCGCCCAGGGCCATGCCCACCAGGACCACCCCGAAGCCCGAGTCCAGGCCCGCCACCACGGCCACGGAGAAGGCCTTGAGCACCAGCACGGCCCCCATGGTGGGCCCCACGGTGGTGATGGGCGAGACCAGGATGCCCGCCAGCGCCGCGACGGCCCCCGACAGCCCGTAGCTGAGCATGACGATGCGCCGCGAGGAGATGCCCATGAGCTCGGCGGCCTCGGGGTCCGCGCTGACCGCCTCGAAGGCCTTGCCCTGCAGGGTGGTGCGCTTGAAGACCTCGATCAGCCCCATGACCGCCAGCGCCCCCGCGGCCACGGACAGTTCCAGGGGCGTGACCTCGATGCCCAGGATGCGCACGGCCTCGGAGGGGATCGGCGTGGGAAAGGGGCGGTCGTCCCGGCCCCAGATGTTCTCCGAGGCCGAGAGCATGAACAGGCCCAGGATGATGGTGAGCATGATCCAGCCCTCGGACTTCTGCTGCAGGGCCAGGCGCACGGCGGCCCGCTCCACCGCGAGCCCGGCCAGCGCCCCGAACGCCAGGGCGCAGGGGACCATGAGTCCGTAGGGCAGGCCGAGGTTGGTGAACGTGAGGGCCACGAAGGCCGACACCATCACCAGTTCCCCCTGGCCGAAGTTGAGGCTCCTGCTGGTGGCGTACGTGAGCTGGAACCCGTAGGCGATGAGCGCGTACACGAGGCCCATGAGGGCCCCGCTCACGGCCATCTGTCCGATGATGCGGGCGTCCACGGGCCGGCCCGGGTCAGGGCTTCTTCTTGCCCTTGAAGGGCGCCGAGGGCGGCACGGGCTTGTCGGCCCGGGCCAGGCGCTCCCTGTCGGCGGGGTTGCCGAAGACCACCTTGCCGTCCATCACCATGCCCATGACGGTCTGCTCCTTCCGGAAGGCCTCGTGGGTCTCCTCCCGGGCGGGATCCCACTTGGCGTAGGGCCGCACCCAGGTGGCGATGACGCCCTTCACCGGCTCCTTCAGGTCCTCCAGGGCCTCCTTGATCCGGTGGGTGTCGGTGCTCTGGGCCTGCTTGACGGCCGCCGCGAAGATCAGCACCGCGTCGTAGCCCTGGGCCGCCGACACCGGCGAGGCCATGCGGGTGACGTTGTAGGCCTTGTGGAAGCTCTCGATGAAGCCCTTCACGCGGGGGTTGATGGGCTCCTCGATGAAGGTCTGGGGCATGAGGGTGCCGTTGCCGTTCTTGCCGGCATTGTCGATGAAATTGGACATGGAGAGCGTCCAGCCCCCGATCAGCGGCACCTTCAGCCCCAGCTTGGCCATGCCGTTGGCCACCGCGGCCAGTTCGGGGCCGATGCCCCAGATGAGCACGGCCTGGGCGCCGCCGCTCTTGGCCTTCAGGAGCTGGGCGGTCATGTCCTTGTCGCCGATGTTGAACTTCTCGGAGGCGATGATCTTGAGCTTGCCGCCCTGGGCGGCGATCTCGCGCACCAGGTCGTCCCGGCCCGACACGCCGTAGTTGGTGGAATCGTAGAGCAGGGCCACCTTCTCGAAGCCGCGGCGCTGCGCCTCGGCCACCACCATGGAGGACTGGATGCCGTCGTGGGCCGCGAACCGGAAGATCGAGAGGTCCTTCACCCCCGCCTGGGACCACTGGGTCATGGACAGCGAACCCGCGGCCGGCGTGATGATCTTGGTGATGCCCTTCTCCTGGTAGTGCTTGTCCCCCGCCATGACGACGCCGGTGTTCACCGAGCCCAGGACCCCGGCGAGGCCGGGCATGCTGGCGAGTTCCTGGGCGATGAGGGCTCCCCGCTCGTTCTTGGCCTCGTCGTCGCGCTCGAGCGCCTCGATCTTCAGCTTCGCCCCGCCCACCTGGATCCCGCCGGCGGCGTTGATCTCGGCGATGGCCAGCTTGGCCCCGTCCCGCATGGAGGTGCCCATGGGGGCCGAGCCTCCGGAGAAGGGCCCGGTGAGGGCGATCTTCACGGTGTCCGCGCCCGCGAGGGGCAGGACCGCCAACAAGAGAGCAAGGGACGATAGGGATCGATGGGCCACAGTGCACTCCTTTGGGTTGGGAAAAGCCATGAGAGCGCCATAAGACTAGCCACTTTCGCCAAGCATTCAATGCCTTATGGTGAAAACTTTTTGCCTACCTGCATGTAGTCAATCATGGGCACGAACCCGGACGGGCCCCTGGGGGTTGGGCCCCCTGATTGCTCAAACATTGAATCGAAAACGAATTGGTTAGCGTGGACCCGGAGGCAAACCCTTCCCATCCCCAATGATGGAAAATGAAGAGTTAAATCCAATACGCGTGAAGGTTTCCTGCGTTCAGGGCCTCAACTTCGCCTTGACGGGGGAGGCCCTCCACACCATGTTGAAGAACCTTCCGGCAGCCAAGCCAGGAAGTACGCGCGAAAACCGGTGCCGGTGCCCCATGGAGAACAAAGCCGCCAGTCGCTGCGCGGCTTTTGTCTGCCTGGGCGGAATGCGCCCTCGACGAACCTCGAGGGCCGCCCCCGGCTGCTCCTTGGACACCCGGGCACTTCTTGTTCTCTCCCCATTGCCGTCCCCACGCCCTGGGACGCCGTGCTCGGCGCTTGCCGAGAGGAGATGCACGATGAAAGACCGAAATGCAGTACTGACCTTGCTTCTGGGATTGACGCTGGCATTGCCCCTCACCCGGTGCGGGAAATCCAGCCCCAGTAACCACCAATCACCGCCCGGCGCGGCCCAGCCGGCCTTCCGTTACAGCACCGTGGCCACCGGCTTGGCGAATCCCTCCGGTATCGCCTTCGGTGCGGGCAACACCCTGCTGGTCTCCCAGCAGCCCCAGGCACCCCTCGACGCCTCGATGGCTCGCATCGACCTGGAAACGGGCAGCATGACGCTGCTTGCCCCCGGCCCAGGCGTCCAGTCCGGCTTCGCCGCGAACAGCGACGGAAGGCTGTACTGGGTCGACCCCGTCACCGGTGCGCTCATGACCCAAAGCCTTTCGGGTGAGCCACCGGCCATCCTTCATGCCGGCGGCGCGCTTCCGGCCACCGCGCTTGCCGTGGATGCCCTGGATCGCGTCTATGTGGCCGGAAGAGCGGCGGCGCAGGGCAGCTCCGGCACCGCGGCCGTCCTGGTGATGGGAGACGCTCCCAAAGCCGTTTCCGACACCTCGGGACCGGAGAAGACGACCCTCGTCGCCGCCTCTTCCGGAGACCTCTACTGGACCAGCGCCAGCGCCGGAGTCATCTACCATCGCTCCCCCGACGGCCAGGGCAACGTCCTCATCTCGGGCCTCAAGGCGCCCCGGGGCCTGGCCCTCGGGCCGTTCGAGGATGTCCTGTACTTCACGGAAGTCCCGACTCCGGGCAAGGACGGCGCCTCCGGAGGCGACAACAGGGTCAGCGCGGTCGACCTGGCCACCCTGGGCAAGACCGTCATCCATCAGGGGGATCCCGAACCCGCGGGTGTCGCCGTGGCAGCCGACGGCAGGGTCTTCTGGACCAGCGCCCGGCGGGGCGAGGTGGAGGAGGCGACTCCCCTGCCCCTGCCTCCTGAAGCGGCCCAGTTCAAGGCGGCCCTCAGCGGCGGCGAGGAGGTGCCGCCAGTCACCACCAAAGCGTCGGGCCAGGCGTTCTTCACCCTGGTCAACGGGACGCGGACCGACGACGACCGGGTCTCGACCGGACCGGCCTTGCGCTATCGGGTGGACATCACGGGCATATCGAATGTCCGCCGCCTCGAGATCCGCCAGGGCGCGATGGGGAAGACGGGCCCCCTGGTCGCGGTGCTGTCCAAGGGCCGGACCCGGCATGGGGAGGAAGGGGATAGGGATGTGATCGGCCGGACTTCGTTCTCGGCCGCTGGAAGGATCCGCCTGGGCAGCCTCCAGGGTCCCTTCGCCAACGACTGGGCGGGGTTTTCCGCGGCCCTTGCCAACGACGGCCTCTATCTGAACGTGCTGACCGCCGCCAATCCGGGGGGTGAAGTCCGCGGGCAGATCCTGCCCCTTTCTGCGCCGCCCGCGAACCGTCCCCCCGCGGGAACGATTACGGCTCCAACGGGAAGCGTGACCATCCAGGCAGGCCAATCCGTGGCTTTCTCCGGCACGGCCACGGACCCTGACGGCGATGCCGTCACGGTCCTGTGGGATTTCGGTGACGGGTCCACCTCCACCCTGGCGACGCCTCCGGACCATGTCTATCCCCAGGCCGGCTCCTTCACGGTCACGTTCACCGCAACGGACGCCTTCGGGCTGGCCGACCCGAATCCTCCCACCCGTGCGATCACGGTCCAGGGGGCGGGCCCCAACCTGCCGCCCGCGGGCGCGATCACCTCACCCGCAACCGGCGTCACGATCACCGCGGGCCAGTCGGTCAACTTCGCCGGCACCGCCACGGACCCCAACGGCGATCCGGTCACGGTCCTCTGGACCTTCGGCGACGGTGGGACCTCCACGCTCCTGGCACCCGGGGCCAACGTCTACGCGGCCGCCGGAACCTATATGGCCACCCTGGTGGCGACGGACTCCCACGGGCTGGCCGATCCCAACCCGCCCACCCGCGCCATCACCGTATCCGCGGTCCCCGTCAACCAGGCCCCGAACGGGACGATCACGGCCCCCGCCGCCAATGTCACGATCGCCGTGGGCCAGTCCGTCACCTTCGCGGGAACCACCACGGACCCTGACAACGATGCCGTCACGGTGCTCTGGGCGTTCGGTGATGGCGCCACGTCCACGTCGCTGTCCCCCGGAGCCCACGTCTACGCCACGGCGGGCACGTTCACCGTGACCTTCACCGCCACGGATTCCCACGGGCTCGCAGATCCCACTCCGTCCACCCGCACCATCACCGTGACCGCGGCGGCGGCGCCCACCCTCACGCAGATCCAGACCACGATCTTCACGGCTTCCTGCGTGAGCTGCCATGACGCCGGCGGGTCCGCAGGCCTGAACCTCACGGCGGGAAACGCGTTTTCCAACCTGGTCAACGTGCCTGCCACGACCCTGCCGGGACTGCGGGTCGTTCCGGGAGACCCCGCCAACAGCGCCCTGGTGATCCAGCTGGCCAACGGCCACCGCAGCGTTTCCGCCGCGAACCAGTCGCTCATCTCGGCCTGGATTACCGCAGGCGCCCTCAACAACTGAGAGGAGACTCCCCTCCCGAAGGCCGGGCGCTGAGAGGCGCCGGGGGCATCCCGCTCCCGGCGCCTCTCAGCGCCGCGCCGGCAGCGGCTCCATGAGGGTGCGGACGTGGTCCTCCTGGGGGCCCTGGCCGGGCTTCCGGGCGGGCAGGTCGGCACGGCCGTACCAGAGGGTCCTCTGGCCGTCCCGGGACATCACCTTGACCATCACCGTGAGGTCCCCGGAGGGCATGGAGTGGCGCGCCGCGGTGAGTTCGGGGGGCGCGCCCCGGGCGCCCCGGCCCTTGCCCCTGCCCTCGCCGCCCGCATCCAGCTTCCTGGCGGGCCCTTCGTCCCGGTCCGCGCCGTCCGCGAGGACGATGACGTTCACCCATGCGTCCGCGACGCCGGCGCCGGCCTGGGTGAAGCCCTTGGCCTTGAGCTCCTGGATGGCCGCGGTGCGGAAGGTGCCGGCATCCACCTCCCGGCGCCCGTCGACGCGGAAGATCAGCTGGCGCGGGTCCAGGGCGAAGGAACGCACGGTCGCCAGCCCCGGGCCCGTGTCGTACGTGAAGCGGGGCCCCTTGCTGCCGCAGGCCAGGCCCAGGACGAGGAGCAGGTACGCGGCAGGACGGATGGAGGGCGGCATGTCACCAGGATGCCGCGGCCCGGGCCCAGGTTCCCGGGCTCAGCGCCGGTCGGGCCTGCGCGGGACGCCCCTGGCCCCGGAGCCCTTGGTCCAGTAGCCCTCCTCGTGCGCGAAGCAGACGTCCTCCAGGTCCTGGAGCTTCTCCTGCATGAAGGTCCGGGCGTCGGCGACGGCCTGGTTGTAGACGCTGGGGGCGATCTCCTCCAGGCAGTACTTGAGGAACATCGCGGCCTTGAGGTCGCCCACGTCCTCGCCGAAGTTCTCGGTGATGTAGCGCCGGATCGAGCCGGTGAGCCGTTGTTCCAGGTCCTTGGGCAGCTTGATGTCCATGTTCGCTCCGGCTACCAGGATAGGGCATCGGCGGCCTCCCGGAGGGCGCCGGGGACCGGCGCGAAGGCCAGGCCTTCCGCCTCCGCCACGGTCCGCAGGCCCCGCAGGGCGCTCACCAGGCCCAGGGCTCGGGCCCGGGCCAGATCCTCCCAGGCCAGGGACGCCTCCCGCGCCAGGCCCGCGTCCAGCAGCACCCGGCGCCCGATGCCCGGCAGGGCGCCGTCCTCCAGGGGGGGCGTCAGGAGGGCGCCGTCCACCAGGGCCAGAAGCGTGCTGCGGCCGCCGTCGCTGAGGCGCCCCGCGGGCGTCGGCGCCAGCACCTCGTCCAGGCCGCGGGCCCCCGCCTCGGCCTGGAGCAGGTGGTTCTCCAGGTAGCTGGTGGTCTTGAACCGGGTGAGGGGGCCCGGGTGCCGCAGGATCCCGCGGCTCAGGCCGATGCGCAGGTCCCGGCCGGGCGCGGGCTCCAGGGGGCCGGTCCAGGCCAGGAGGCGCCCGTCGGCGGCCAGGAGCCGCAGGACCCCCTCCCGGGGCAGGTCGAGGCGCGCCTCCAGGTCCGGCGGGGGCGCGTCCAGGCCCAGGAAGGAGCAGCCCGCGGCCAGCCGCTCCAGATGCAGCGGGAGCCACCGGGCGCGCCCCTCCTGGACGCGGACCGTCTCGAAGAGGCCCGCCCCGAAGCGCAGGGCGCTCCCGGCCAGGTCGACGCGGGTATCCGTCACGAGCGTAAGCATTGGACGAGGCTCCTTCCCTTGTGCACCGTCTCCTCGTACTCCGCGGCGGGGTCCGAGTCCCACACCACGCCGCCGCCCACGCCGAAGCGCAGCTCGGATCCCGCGGCCCAGGCCGAGCGGATGAGGATGGCGAATTCCCCCTGCCCCAGGTCGCTGCGCAGCCAGCCCAGGGTCCCGGTGTAGAGGCGGCGCGGGGCGGGCTCCAGCTCCCGGATGAGGGCCATGGCCGCCAGCTTCGGGCAGCCCGTGATGGAGCCCCCGGGGAAAAGGGCCGCCAGCAGCTCTCCGAACGTCCAGGACGGAGGCAGCGCTCCGGAGACGTCGGCCGCCAGGTGGTGCACGTTGGCGTAGCTCTCCAGCAGGGCGAAGGCGTCCACCCGCACCGGGGGCGGCGCGCAGAACCGGCCCAGGTCGTTGCGCAGCAGGTCCACGATCATGGCCAGCTCGGAGCGGTCCTTGGCCGAGGCCAGGAGGTCCCGGGCGGCGGCCAGGTCCCGGGCGGGGTCGGCGTGGCGCGGGGCGGTGCCCTTGATGGGGCGCGTGAGGAGGCGGCCCCCGCCGATGCGAAGGAAGCACTCGGGGCTCGACGAGACGAGGGTCCACAGCGGGTCGGCCACCAGGGCGGAGTACGGCGCCGGGTTGGCGGCGTGGAGCCTGCGCGCGAGCCGGTCCAGGGCGCCCTCGAAGGCCCAGGTCTCCTGGCGGGTGAGGTTCGCCTGGTACACGTTGCCGCGGGCGATCTCCTCGCGGATGCGGGCCACCTTGGCCATGTGGGAGGCCGCGTCCTCGGTGTCCCCGGTCTTCCGGGCGCGCCAGGCCCCCCGGCCCAGGGAATGCCGGGCCGGGCCGGCCGGGACGCCTTCGCGGACCGCGGTGTGGAGCACGCCCCGGGCGCGGTCGTACACCCGCATCCTCCGGTGGAGGGTCAGGCGCACGTCGGGGACGGGATCCCCGTGCGGGGGCGGGGCCGGCAGGGCGGGGTCCAGGGCGTAGCCGTGCTCGTAGGCCGCCAGGGCCACCAGGTCGGGCAGCACCTCCGGGGCCTCCCCCCGGCGGTGGAAGCGCAGCTCCCCGGGGGCCAGGTCCTCCAGCTCCAGCAGGGGGTCCTCCCCGAGGATCAGCCAGCGGCCCTCGCCGTACAGGAACGCGAAGGGGGTGGCCGGCAGGTCCTCGAAGAACGCCGCCTCGTCCAGGACGCAGGCCCGCGCCTGCCAGGTTTCAGAGATGTCCCAGGAGCGCATTGCGGAAGATCTCCGGGCCCAGGGGCGTGAGGAAGGAATCGGGATGGAACTGCACCCCGGCCAGGGGCAGGCTGCGGTGGCGCATGGCCATGACGAGGCCGTCCGGGGTGCGGGCGCTGATCTCGAAGCCGGGGGCCTCGGTCACCACGAGGCTGTGGTAGCGCCCCGCCTCCAGGGGGTCCGGGAGCCCCCGGAAGAGCCCCCGGCCGTCGTGGCGGACGGGGAAGGCCTTGCCGTGCACGGGTTCCGGGGCCCGCTCCACGCGGCCGCCGTGGGCCACGGCCAGCACCTGGTGCCCCAGGCACACCCCGAGGATGGGGATCCGGCCGGAAAAGGCCCGCACCGCCGCCAGGGCCAGCGTGGCCGCCTCCGGCGCCCCGGGGCCGGGGGAGAGCACCAGGAACTCAGGGTCCGCCTCCAGGAGGCCCGCCAGGGTCACCTGGTCCCGCCGGCGCACGTCCACCGACGCCCCGGCCTCCGCGAGGCAGCGGGCCACGTTGTGGGTGAAGGAGTCCAGGTTGTCCAGGAGCAGGACGCGCATGGTGACAATCTAGCCGATCTCGGCCAGCCTGCGCCTGAGTTCCGCGATGTCGAAGGGCTTGGCCAGGAGGGCGACGCCGGGGTGGGCCGCCACCAGGTCGAGCGCGGCCTGGTCGGCCCTGCCCGTGGCCAGCAGCACCGGCACCCCGGGGCGGAGGCCACGCAGGCGCGGCAGGGTGACCCCGCCGTCGGCGCCGGGCATGTTCATGTCCAGGATGATCACGTCGGGGCGCTCTCCGGCTTCCAGCAGGGCCAGGGCATCCTCGCCGCCCTGGGCGGTGGCGACGGCGTGGCCCAGGGCCCGCAGAAGCAGGGGGACCGAAAGCAGGATCAGCTCGTCGTCGTCGACCACCAGGACCCTCAGGGGCCTGGAAGGGGGTGCCTCCGCCGGTCCGGAAGCCGGGGGCGCCCCCGGGCCCGCCACGGCGGCCGGAAGCCGCACCAACACGCGGGTTCCTCGGCCCTGCTCGCTCTGGATCTCCAGCGTCCCCTGGTGGGTCTTGACGGTGCCGTAGACGATGGCGAGGCCCAGGCCTGTGCCCTTGCCCTGGGGTTTCGTGGTGAAGAACGGCTCCAGGGCCTTGTCCAGGACCGCCTGCGACATGCCGGCGCCGGTATCGGCCACTTCCATGAGCACGCCGCCCTCCACGCGGGCGGTGCGCAGGGTCAGGGTGCCCCCTTCCGGCATGGCGTCCACGGCGTTCACGAAGAGGTTCATGAGGCAGTGGTGGAGGGCGGACGGGTCCCCCGAGATGGCGGGCAGGTCCGGCTCGAGGTCCAGGGCGAGGCGCACCTTCTGGAGGGTGGTGCGCTCCAGGAGCTCGACCTCCTGGCGGATCACGGCGTTCAGGTCCACGTCCCGCTCCTCCGCCAGTTCCTGCCTCGCGAAGCCCAGGAGGCCCCTCACGAGGCTCCCGCCCCGCTGGCAGGCGGAGGCGACGGTGGCCATGTCCCGGGCCAGGGCCGAACCCGCCGGCGCGGCCATGCCGTGCACCGATGCCAGGGCCAGGATGGCCCCCAGCACGTTGTTCATGTCGTGGGCCACGCCCCCGGCCAGGCTGCCCAGGCTGTCCATCTTCTGGGTTTCGCGCAGGGCCTTCTCCTGCTGCTTCATGGCCTCGATGTCCGTGCAGGTGCCGAACCACCTGGAGATCGCACCGGCGGCGTCGAACTGGGGCACGCCCCGGATCAGCCACCACCGGTAGGCTCCGTCGGCGCGCCGCAGCCGGCACTCCAGGGCGTAGGACCCCCCGGTGGCCGTGGCGCGCCGCCAGGCCTCCCAGGCCCGCTGGCGATCCTCGGGATGGAAGGGCCGGTTCCAGCCGTCCCCATGGCTTTCCTCCATGGTCATGCCGGTGTAGTCCACCCATTGCCGGTTGAAGTAGTCGTTCTTGCCGGCGGCGTCGGTGGTCCAGACGATCTGGGGCATGGCCTCGGCCAGGCTGCGGAAGCGCTGCTCGCTCTCCCTGAGGACCACGTCCACCCGGTCCCGCCCGGCCCGGAGGCGCAGTTCGGCAAGGTCCACGTGGGCACGCACGCGGGCCCGCAGCTCCCGGGCGGTGAAGGGCTTGGTGAGGTAGTCGGCGGCGCCCAGGGCCAGGCCGCGGATGCGCTCCTCCTCGCCGGCCCGGGCCGAGAGGAGGATCACGGGGATGGTGCGCAGCGCTTCGTCCGCGCGCAGTTCCCGCAGCAGGCCGAAGCCGTCCAGGCGGGGCATCATGATGTCGGAGAGCACCACCACGGGCGGCTCCCGCCTCACCGCCGCGAGGGCGGCGGCGCCGTCGGGGACGGCCTCCACCTCGAAGTCGTCCGCCAGCAGCCGCAGCACGTAAGCGCGCATGTCGGCGTTGTCATCGGCCAGGAGGATCCGCGGGCGCCCGGGGGCCGCCGGCGCCGGCGTCCCGGAGGGCAGCCACTGGGAGGCCTCCTCGAGGTAGAGGCGCGCGGCCTGCGAATCCGGCTGCCGGTACGGGACCGGGGCGGCCGCGGCCTCCGCGGCGCCCGAGGGGATGCGCACCGTGAACGCGCTGCCCCGGCCGGGCGTGCTTTCGACCTGGATGGTTCCGCCGTGGAGGGCCACCAGCTCCCGGGTCAGGGCGAGCCCGATGCCGGCGCCTTCGTGGGTGCGGCCGGGGGTGTTGCGGACGCGGTGGAACCGCTCGAAGACGCGGGGCACCTCCTCCGAGGGGATGCCCGCGCCGGTGTCCCGGACCACCAGCTCGGCCCAGCCCGCCCCTTCCTTCAGCTCCACCCCGATGCCCCCCTCCAGGGTGAACGTGAAGGCGTTGGAGAGCAGGTTCAGGACGATCTTCTCCCACATGTCCCGGTCCACGTTCACGGCCCTGTCCAGGGGCGGGCAGTCCACGGTGAGGGCCAGGCCCGCCTGGGCGCAGGCGGAGCGGAAGTTGCCGGCCAGGTCGGAGGTGAGGGCGGCGAGGTCCGTGGGGGAGAACTCGGCCTGGAGCCGGCCCGCCTCGATGCGGGCGAAATCCAGGAGGGTGTTGACGAGCTTCAGGAGGCGCAGGGCGTTGCGGTGGGCGATGCGAAGGCGTTCCCGGCCGGCCGGGGCCAGCTCCGAAGCCGGGTCGGCCAGTTCGTCCTCCAGGGGGCCCAGCAGCAGGGTGAGGGGCGTGCGGAACTCGTGGCTGACGTTGCTGAAGAACACGGTCTTGGCGCGGTCGATCTCGGCCAGGGCGTCGGCGCGGCGGCGTTCCTCCTCGAAGGCGGTGGCGTTGGCCGCCAGGGAGGTGACGGCCGAGGCCAGGAGCTCGAAGAACGAGCGGTAGGCGTCGTTGAGCGGCAGCCGGGTGCTGATCCCCGCCACCAGGTAGGCGATGGGGCGCTCCTGGCCCGCCAGGCGGATGGGATGCACCATGGCCGCCTCGACCGGCTCCGGGTAGGGCCCCGCATGCAGGCCCGGAGGGCACAGGGCCGGGCTTCCGCCCGGAGCGCCGCGGCCCATGCCCCAGGCCGGGTCGGGCACCGACAGGTCCACCCGGGCCGGGCACGCCACCGGATCCGCCGGCAGGCCCGTGCGCGCCACCAGGGTGGCGGTCCCATCCCCGGCGCGGTAGAAGAGGGCGAAGGGCACGTCGTTGGCGGCCTCCCCCAGGGCCCCGGCGGCCGCCGCCAGGGCATCGTCCAGCGACAGGGCCTTGATGTCCAGGGCGGCGATATCGCGCAGGATGCGGGCCCGGCGCTCGGCGAGCATGATGCCGGTGGTCTCCGTGACCGGGTGGAACAGGCCGGCCACCGCGCCGGTCTCGTCCCGGATGGGGCTGAAGGAGAACGTGAAGAAGGTCTCTTCCAGGAAGCCCAGGCGGTCCAGGAACATGCGCTGGTCCCGCAGGAAGGCCGTGGTGCCGGCCAGGGCGCTGCGGAAGGCGTCGCCGATGGCGGGGAAGGCCGAGGCCCAGCACACGGAGAAGTCCTGGCCCATGGCCTCGGGGTGCTTGTCGCCGCAGATGGGCCAGTAGCCGTCGTTGTAGATCTGGGTGTGGTCGGGTCCCCAGGCCAGGGAGATGGGGAAGTTGGAATTGAGGACCAGGCTGACCGTCGTGCGCAGGCTCGGCGGCCAGGTCTCCAGGGGACCCAGCGGGGTGAGGGACCAGTCCTTCTCCCGGATGGCCTTCCCCATCTCGCCCCCGCCCACCAGCCAGGAAGCCTGGATTGATTCCGGATGGGATGGGGCTTTGGACATGGGACCTCGGCGGGACCGCAGGGCGTCCAGGTGACGCCAAGGGATTGTTGAAGGTCACAATATCCCGAATTCCTGCAATGTCCACGGATCAGGGCCTGGGCGGCCGTTCCACGCCTGGGAGCCGCGCTAGGAGTGCTTCCTCCAGGTCTCCGAAGCCCGCTTCTGCCCTTCCGCCACCGCCTCGGGCGAAAGGTCCCGCTCCAGGCGCTCCACCACCTGGGCCGAGGCCGCGTCCCCGCCGGCCTTGGCCAGCAGGAACCACACATAGGCCTCCTGGAGGTTCTTGGGGACCCCCTCGCCCACGAGGAAGGCCGAGCCCAGGAGGGCCTGGGCCTGGGCCAGGCCCTGGTCCGCGGCCTTGCGGTACCACTGGGTGGCCTCGGCGGCATCCTTGCGCAGGCCGGCGCCCTTGGCCAGGAGGGCCCCCAGGTGGCACTGGGCGTCGGCATTGCCCTGCTCGGCGGCCTTGCGTGTCCACTTAAGGGCCTCGGCCGGGTCCTTCCCGGCGCCCTCGCCCCGCTCCAGCATCCAGCCCAGGGCTGCCTGGGCCGCGGGGTTGCCGTGCTCGGAGGCCAGGCGGTACCACTTCACGGCCTGGGCCGGATCCTTGGCGACGCCCGTGCCCGAGGCGCACATGGCCCCCATCTGGCCTTCCGCCAAGGGGTCGCCCTTCTCGGCGGCCTTGCGGTACCAGGTGGCGGCCTGGGCCGGATCGGCGGCCACGCCCTCCCCGGCCTCGTACATCCATCCCAGGAGGGACTGGGCGCCGGCCACCCCCTGCCCCGCGGCCTTGGTGAGCAGGGCCACGGCCTGGGCCGGGTCCTTCCGGACGCCGTCGCCCCGGGCGTAGAAATAGCCCGCGAGGTACTGGGCGTTGGGATCCCCCTGGTCCGCGGCCATGCGGTAGTACTTCAGGGCATCGGCGGGGTTGCGGGCCACGCCTTCGCCCTTGTCGAGCATCACGGCCAGATTGTACTGGGCCAGGGCGCTGCCCTGGTCCGCGGCGAGGCGGTAGAACCTCGCGGCCTCGGCCGGGTCCTTCTTCACGGCCTCGCCCTGGGTGCACATCCAGGCCATCTGGACCTGGGCCTTCAGGACGCCCTGCTCGGCGGCGAGGCGGTACCACCTTGCGGCCTCGGCCATGTTCCGGGGCACGCCGTCCCCCCGGGCGAACATCTCCGCCAGCGACAGCTGGGCCTGGGCGACGCCCTTTTCCGCCAGCGGCTGCCAGAGGGCCATGGCCGCGGCGTAGTCCTGGCGCTGGAAGGCCTCCATCCCCTTCTTCAGGTCCTGCGGCTGCCGGGAGCAGGCGAGGACCAGAAGCAGGGCCGTGGGGAGGGCGGTCGGGTGGAACTTCATGGCTTCTCCGGGGGCACTTCCTATGCTGACATCCCCGGCCCGAAAATCCTACAGCCCCATCAGCCGGCGCACGAACTTGGGGGCCAGGGTCCCGAAGCCAAGTACCTGATCATGATAGAGCTTCTGATCGAAGGGCTTGCGCTCCCGCTTCGCCCGGGCCTCCGCCGCGGCGCGGAGGTCGTCCATCTCCGCCGCGCCCACGAAGTAGGTGCTGAGCTGGGTGGAGGTCAGGCAGGCCCGCTTCCACTTGCCCACGGCCTCCCCCTCCTCCTGGAAGCCCTCGTCCATCATGAGCTTCAGGGCCTGGGCCTCGGTCATGCCGGCGGTGTGGATCTTCTGGTCCAGGATGGCGTTGATGGTCACCCGCAGGCGCATCTTCAGCTGCTGGAGGCGCACCTCCGGGCCCCCGAAGCCCATCCGGGCCATGACCTGCTCCCCGTACACCGCCCAGCCCTCGGCGAACAGGCCGCTGGAGAAGACCGCGCGCACCAGGGTCGGGCCCTGGTAGAGGTTGGCGATGGCGCCCTGGAGGTAGTGCCCGGGCATGGCCTCGTGGACCGTCAGGTCCTTGAGCATGGCGTCGTTGTATTCCCGGAAGTAGGACGCGGCCCGCGCGGGGCTCCAGTCGGCGGGGGTGGGATCGATGCAGTAGAAGGTGGTGCCGTTCTTCTCGAGGGGGCCCGGGGTCTCGCAGTAGGCCCCGGCGACACCCCGGGCGTACTCGGGGGTGACCTTGACCCGCACGGGGCTGGTGGGGAGGGTCACGATGCCGCGGGCGCGCACGAAGTCGGTGGCCTCGGCCAGGTCCCGCGTGGCCTGGGCGACGATGGTCGCGTTGTCGGGGTGGCGCTCGGCGATGCGGTCCAGCACGGCCTTGACGGCGTCGCGGTCGCCGGCTCCGGCCCGGTCCGGGAACCAGGCCCGGTGGAGGGGCCGCGCCACCTCCGCCATCTCGGCGTGGATGGCCTTCAGGCTCGCCTCGGCCCGGACCAGGATGGCCTCGGGCGTGAGGCCGGAGCTCAGCGTCGTGCCAAGGCGCTTGCGGAACGCAGCCTTGCCGATGCGGAAGTCGCCGTTGGACCGCGGCAGGAGATCGGCCTTCAGCCAGGCGATGAAGTCCTCCAGCGCCCGGGCCGCCTGGGCCTGGGCCGGCGCCAGGTCCTCCTTCAGCCCGGCCTGGGCCGCGGCCTCGGTCACGCCGTCCCGCACCAGGCCCAGGGTGCCCTGGAACTGCTGGATGGCGGTCTCGGTGAAGATCCGCGGCGGATTGTCCAGGTTGGCCCGGGCCGCGGCCAGGAGGGCCGGGATCCCCTGCAGCCGCCCCTTCACGGAGGCCAGCCGCCGGCCCGGGGAGGCGAAGTCCCTGGAAAGAAGGCCGTCCAGGGCGCCGCCGGGGTTGTACATCAGCGGGTTCCGGCGCCAGACCTCCAGCTCCGCGAGGTCCTGGAGCGTGGCGCCGAGGGTGTCCAGGAGGACCTCCCGGTCCACGCGGTTGGCAGGCGAGAGCTGCTCCGGCCGGATGCCCCGGAGGAGGCCCGACATATGCCGCGCCCAGGCGAGCTGCTCGGCGACGCCCCGGGCGCTGAGGTCCTGGATACGGTCGTCCCAGCGGTGATCGCCCAACTGGGTGGCGCCCTCCGGGGAGAACCGCAGGGTGTCCTCGACGATGACCCTGGCGAGGGACTGGAAGGTGGCGTCCTTGGCCGGGGCGGCCTGGAGGGCCAGGCCGGCGACGCAGGCGGTGAGCAGGGATCCAAGGCGCATGGGGCATCTCCGGGGGATGCCGCCAAGGATACCAAAGTAAACGGGTCTTCATGGATTTCCGACAGACCCGGGAGGACTGAATTCATCTGGGGCCGACCCTTCATCCCAGCGATTCGTCAGGTTCGGGAGAAGAACCTAGCGCCGGCGCCGATTTTCGCGAAAACGTGCCGATGCCTCACGATGTTCACGTTATTTCGCCCTTCATGCAAAACACGTTGATGAACGGGAAAGAGCCACCGCCCGGCATCAGCTCATCGATCTCGGAGAGCGCGACCAACCCGTGCGGACCGAACTCCCGCTCAACCGAACCGGTGTCGTAAAAAAACATCTGCAGGCCGGGTCCTCTCTCGTACCAATCCTCGCCCAGCCTTTCTCCTTGCCCATACATCGGCGCTTTCTTCGAGATGACGGTGAAAATCATGTGCCCGCCTGGCGCGAGCTGTCGGTAGCAGTCCTGGATGAGCTTTGCACGTCCCGCTGGATCCAGGAGATGGATGAGTCCATAGCAGAAGATGCCATCGTACGGCCTGCTGTCGTACGGCATGTCCGCTACCGAGCCGTGGTGGATGGGGATCTGAAGGCCGAGATGGGAACGGGCGAGAGAGATCGCCGTGTCAGAGATCTCGATCCCAGTGACGGACATCCCGCGATCCAGGAACCCCTTGGCGTTCCTGCCGTACCCTACCCCGGGGATAAGGACATCCTTGATGCCCATTCGAGCGAAGTAATCGCTCGCGAGGTTGGCGGAGGCGGTCGGCTCGTTTCCCCATATCCGTTGCTTCTCAGTAAAAGCCGTTTCCCAGAATTCAGTCATGTCAATCCCGGCCCTTGCTTCGGTGGTGAATGGGTCTAGGCATGGCTCGTCTCCAGATGAGGTGATCCCCCACGGGCAGCAAGGCGGTTGCAAACGTCGGCGCTCAGCGCCGCGAGTGTCACCTCGCCAAGGCGCGAAAGCAGCAGCGCCTCCGCATCCTGAAATGACTTATTTAGTACGGCATTTACGGTCTGTTCGACAAGGCAGCCGGGCGCATCCGTGCGGTTGCCGATGGCGAGTAGCGAAGGGCAGCCAAGCGCATTGTACACATCGCGCAGCGTCACCTTCGATAGGCCGCAGGCCAGCGTCCAGCCACCGCCATGTCCCTTTTCCGATCGGACGTACCCCGCGTTCCGAAGGCCAGCCATGATCTGGCGGATCACCACGGGATTGGTGTTCAGTGCTTTCGCCAGGACTTCCGAAGTCAGAGGGGCACCCCGCTGCGCCATGTGGAGTAGGACGTGGAGGACTCCGGATAATCGGCCATCTCGTCTCATGTAAGTTATTGTATTACGTAATGCGCCAAGTATCAACCGCGTTGAGTGAATTCGTCGCGAATCCCCTCAGCCGGGTCTGGAACGTTGCGCACCCTTGCCGACGCAGGACAAAAGACCTTGCGACGTCATTCGATACCGAACCAGGCCCGAAAACCAGGCGCGGCCAGGATCTGCCCCCCTACTCCGAGAAGGACCAATTAGGCGAGGTTCATAGTGCCCCCGGCCCGTGGAAGGCCCCTAGTTACATCAATATGATTTTCAGATTCAGTTTGATCGCACGCCCGGAGAGATAAGGCCTGTAAATCCCAAGCCGAGTCCATGCGGCACAACCCTTGCACAAGGAAATGACGGCAACGGCCGTTTCAGGCTCACTTCATGGAATCCGGCAGGAGACTCCCTCATGGAACAGCGCACCCTCAACCCCCGCACCCGCATCGAAAGGCGGGCCGAACCCCCCACGTACCGCCAGCAGGTCACCCGGGCGGTGAACCCCGCCACCTTCGAGATGATCGGCGCGGTTCCCCAGACCCCCGAGGCCCTGGTGCCGACCTTCGTCGAGCGGGCCCGGCGCGCCGCCGACGCCTGGGGCCTCGCCGGGTGGGAGGAGCGGGCGCGCACCCTGGGCAAGCTGCGGACCCTCATCGCCGACCGTTCCGCGGAGATCGCCGGAACCATCTCCCGCAGCATGGGCAAGCCCCTGCTCGAGGCCCTCCACTTCGACGTGGGCATGGTGCTGGAGGACCTGGACGATTACATCCACCACGCCGAGAACTACCTGGCCGACGAGAAGGTGGACCTGCCCCCCCGCATGGAACGGCACAAGACGGCCCTCATCCGCTACGCCCCCCGGGGCGTCGTGTGCGTCATCTCCCCCTGGAACTTCCCCTTCGAGCTGGCCCTTTCCCCGGCCATCGCGGCCCTGGCGGCGGGCAACGCCGTGATCCTCAAGCCCACCTCCGCGGCGCCCCTGGTGGGGGACCTCATCGAGAAGCTCTTCGCCGAGGCCTTCCCGGAGTGGCCGGGGCTGGCCCAGGTGGTCCACGGGCCCGGCAAGGTGGGCACGGTGGTGGCCACGGCGCCCGGCGTGGATTTCGTGTGCTTCACGGGCTCCACGTCCGTGGGCCGGGAACTCCAGTCCCGGCTGGCGCCCCTCCTGCGGCCCTGCCTCCTGGAGCTGGGGGGCAGCGACCCGCTGATCGTCTGCGCCGACGCCAACCTGGAGCGGGCCGCCAACGCGACGGTGTACGGCCGCTTCTGCAACAACGGCCAGGTGTGCGCCGCGGTGAAGCGGGTGTACTGCCACGAGTCCATCAGCCGGTCCTTCATCGAGAAGGTCATCGCCAAGGTGAACGTCCTGAAGCTGGGCCCCTGCGACGACCCCACCTCCGACGTCGGCCCCCTGGCCAACGACCGAGCCATCAGCACCCTCCGGTCCCTTCTGCACGACGCCCTGGACAAGGGCGCCAAGCTGGTGGCGGGGGGCTTCCCGGCCATCCAGGCCGGCTGGTACTGGCAGCCCACGGTGATCACCAACGTCGATCACTCCATGCGGATCATGAAGGAGGAGACCTTCGGCCCCATCCTCCCCATCTGCACCGTGAAGGATGACGAGGAGGCGATCGAGCTGGCCAACGACAACGACTACGGCCTGGACGCCTACGTCTTCACCAACGACATGCGCCGCGCCCAGAAGATCGCCAACCGCCTCCGGGCCGGATCCGTGGACATCAACGACGTGGTCGTCAACTACGTCATCCGGGACATCCCCTTCGGCGGCGTCAAGCAGTCCGGCCACAACCGTTACCACGGGAAGATCGGCCTGCGCCTGTTCACGGAGTACAAGGGCATGGTCATCGACGACGGCGCCACGGACGCCGAACCCGATTGGTTCCCCTACACCGAAGCCAAGCTGGAGCAGGCGAAGGAGCGATGCTCCCGGCCCTGACCCCTTGGATCCCGGGTTAGACTGGGAAACCAAGGGAGTTCCATGGCGCAAAAGGGTGTCCTCGTCATTTCAGTCGAACCGGAGAGCCTGGCCTGGGAGGCCGGCCTCCGGGCCGGGGACACCCTGCTCGAGATCAACGGGGAACCGGTTCTGGATCAGCTCAGCTACCAGTTCCTCATCAGCCAGCGGGACGAGACCCGGCTCGCCTACAAGCGGCCCGACGGGAGCCGCGGCACCGCCGTCGTGGAGAACGGCGAGAACGGCATCGGCCTGGACCTGGCCCAGGACCAGGTGAAGGTGTGCAAGCAGAACTGCATCTTCTGCTTCGTGCTGCAGATGCCCAAGGGGTACCGGAAGTCCCTGTACCTGAAGGACGAGGACATCCGGCTCTCCTTTCTTTACGGCCACTTCAGCACGCTTTCCTCCAGCGACGACGCCGAGCTGGACCGCATCGTGCGCGAACGGCTCTCCCCCATCCACGTGAGCGTCCACGCCACGGATCCCGTGGTGCGGGCGAAGGTGGTGGGCAATCCCCGGGAGGGGAACATCCTGCGCAAGATCGACCGGCTCCTGGAGGGGGGCGTGGACATCCACACCCAGGCCGTGCTGGTGCCGGGCATCAACGACGGCGAGGTGTGGGAGAAGACCGTGCGGGAGCTCTGGGAGCGCCGGGCCTTCCAGACCGAGGGGCCCTGGGCCGGCAAGGGCGGGGTGCTGAGCCTCTCCTGCGTCCCCGTGGGGCTCACGTCCCACCGGGACGGCCTGCCCTCCATCCCCGACGTGGACCCGGCCTTCGCGGCCGCGTGGGCCCGGCGCTGGATTCCCGAGGTGCGCCGCCATACGGCGGCCAACCACGGCGAGCCCTGGCTGCTGCTGGCCGACGAGTGGTTCACCCGGGCGGACATCCCGGTGCCGGGCCGGGCCTTCTATTCCCAGTCCTGGGCCCAGCTGGAAAACGGGGTGGGCCTGGTCCGGAAGTTCCTGGAGCACACCCGCCGCTTCGTGCGGACCCCCAAGGCCATGGACTTCCAGGGCCGCAAGGTGCTGGTGCTCACCGGCAGCAGCTTCGCCCCGGTGCTCAACCGCACCCTGGCCCAGGTGAACCGCCAGTGCGGCAGCGAGCTGCGGGCCGTGGCGGCGCCCAACAACGCCTTCGGCTCGAGCGTCACGGTGGCCGGGCTCCTGTGCGGACGGGACCTGGCCTATGCCGCCCATGCCGACCGGGACGCCCACGGCGGCAACCTGCGCTGGGTGGACGCCGTGGTGATCCCCAGCGCCTCCCTGCGGGTCCACACCGGCCCCACCGACCAGTACGCCCTGGACGACGGCAGCGAACCCACCCCCTCCAACCAGTTCCTGGACGACATGACCCTGGCCGAGCTGGAGCGGGAGGTGGGCGTCCCGGTGGTGCCCAGCGGTGCCAACCTGTCCCAGCTCCTGGACCACCTCCACGCCAGCGACCGGTTCCACACCGAGGGCATGAACCTGCCCCAGGGAGCCTACAACCCCTGAATTCGTTCGAATCCGCTTGATCCGGGCAGGAATCGGCGAAAAAATACGCTACCGCCCCCTTGGCAGTTCGTATCCCCATGGGCCGTACCCGAACGGCCCCATGAAGGCCGATCCATGACCTCCGACGCCCTCCTCGCCCTCATCATTGTGGCCTCCCTGGCCGCCATGATCCTGGTGCTTGCCGTGGTGTTCGGCAGCAACCGCCGGCGCAGGGACCGGCGGCGCAGGCGCCTGTTCGCGCCCATCGAACGCCGCAAGAAGCCCAGGCGCCAGAAGTCCATCGGCCCCTACCTGGCCTGGCGGATCCACCTCCTCCGTTCCAAAAAATGAAAACGGGCCGGAGATTCCGGCCCGTTTCCTCCGATCCCTGGGGATCGTCTAGCTGGTGGGGGTGCGCTTCTTGACCGCAGCCACCACCTTCACGTCGCCGCCGTCCAGGCCGGTGCCGACGAACTCGGGGCGGAGGGCGGTTTCCCGCTTGGCCCGGTCGCTGGCGACCTTGATCTGGTCGAGGACGTTGACGGCATACTGGTACGCCTGCTCCTCATCCACCCGCAGGAAGACCTTCCGCATGCCCGAAGGCTGCAGCTGGACCACGGGGGAGAGCTTGTCGGCCAGCTCGGCGAGCTGGATCTTGTCGTTCTGGAGCATGAGATCGCCGTTCTGGTCGATGGTGACGACCAGAGGGGGATTCTTCGGATCGGGCGGGGTGGGCCTGTCGACCTTCACCACCTGGGGCACCACGACGGGCAGGGCCTTGGAGAGGCCGGGCACCATCACGATGAACACGATCAGAAGCACGAGAACGATGTCGATGAGGGGCGTGACGTTGATATCGCTTTTGGCTTTGCCCTTCGGGCCACCGGCGTCCATTATTTAGCCCCCCCGGTGCTCTTGTCCTCGCTGGTGACGATGGAGGCCTCGTCGGCCCCGCCCTCACGGCAGATCTGGAAGAGCTCATCTACGTTTTTGAAGGGAATGTCGGCGTCGGCCTTGATGAACACGCGCCGGTCGCTGAGGTACATCATCGACTGCTTGATGTACTGGATGAGCTGCTGCTTCTTGGCGTCATCCTTGTAGGTGAACGTCAGGGCATTGCCCTTGGCGTCCTTGGCGTCCTTGTCGTCCACCATGATCGGAGCCGGGCCATCGATGACGCCCTTGGCGTCGCGGTGGGCGGGGAGGATCAGGGTGAGGTACTTGGCACCTGCCTGGGTTTCGGGTTTGAGACTGTGCTTGGACAGCGGGAGCCGCACAGCGTTGTTCACGGCGGGCGTGATCACGATGAAGATGATCAGCAGCACCAGAACGATGTCCACAAGTGGGGTTACGTTGATATCCGCTTTAACCCCAGACTTGCCACCACCACCTGCATCCATGGTGACCTCCTAGATAGGTCCGGGGGATCCTTCTCAGGGCTCCCCCGGACCGGGGTTAATTCTTAGGCCTGCTGGCTCTCGCGGCGGATGAACTCGTCGATCATCTGGGAGGCGGCGTTGTTGATGTTGGTGACCATCTTGTCCTGCTGGGCGGTGTAGAGGTTGTAGATCCACACGGCGGGAATGGCGGCCATCAGACCGAGGGCGGTGGTGCCCAGGGCCTCACCGATGGAACCGGCCAGGGCGTTGATGTCGCCGGCGCCCTTGGTCTTCAGGTCGGAGAAGACCTTGATGATGCCGATGACGGTGCCGAGCAGGCCGATGAAGGGGGCCAGGGCGCCGATGGTGGCCAGCCCGAGCATGCCCTTCTTGAGCAGGTCGGTGACTTCGGCGGTGCCGCGGGCGATGGCGCGCTCAACGGGCTGGATCACGTCGTGGGACTCGTGGAGGGCCTTGAGCTGCTTCTCGTACTGGAAGATGTCCAGGCCGTGCTTGAGGACGAGGGCGATGTGGCTCTTGTTGTGGGTGGTGGCGGCGCGCTTGGCGGCCTCGAAGTCACCGCGGCGCAGGGTGTCCATGAAGAGCTTGAGGAACTTGCGGGAGGCGGCGTTGGACTGGGCATAGACGATGCCGCGCTCGATGGCCGTGTAGATCTGGAGGAGGATGAGGAGGATCAGGATGCCGATGATGACCTTGTTCACCGGAGAAGCGGCTTCCCAGATCTGCTTGGGACCGAAGGCGTTTTCGGCGGCTTCTGCGATGGCGAGAACGAAGGGGGAGGCAAGCAGGCTCATTTGGATTCCTTATGGGATGAGGTGGCTTGAGAGGGGGCCTCGGGAGAGGCGGAAGGGTGCGTTCTGGAGTCCTGGATCACGGGATCCAACGTGGGCGCGGGGGCCTGTGAAGATGCTGGGGCCGGGGTCGAAGCCCTGGGCTTCGAAGCGCCGCCGCCGAAGGCGACGAGCGTTGCTGCGAGGGCGATGGCGAAACCAGCACCCAACCATGCGGGACGGGACATGTTCGGCACGTCCCTACTTCAGCCTGAAGGGCATGGTCAGCTTGAACCGCGCCGTCTGCGCCACGCCGTTGAGCATGGCGGGCTCGAACTTCCAGCCCATGGCGTAGTTCTCGGCGGTCTGCCGGAGCTGGGCCGGGCCTTCCACGGCGTGGGCGGCGATGGGGATGCCATCGGGACCCACGGTGATCTCCACCACCACGGTGCCCTGGATGCGGGCGATCTTGGCGAGGGCGGGATAGGGGGGCGCGGGGGGCTGGAACTTGATCTTCATCTGGCTGAAGTCGAAGTCCACCACGTGCGACGTGCCGGCGCCGGCCACGGCCATGCCGGTGGCGGGGCCCGCGGAGCCGCTCACGCCGCCGCCGGGGACGCCGGAACCGGAGCTCTGGCTCGAGGCGTAGCGCAGGGTGAGGTCCTGCTTGGGGAGTTCCCGGGGAGCGATCTCAGGCACCTGGTCCTGATTGGGGTTGATGGGGGGCGGCGGAGGCGCCTCCTTCATCTGGATCTTGGGAGCGGGGGCCGCGGGGGCCGCGGGGGCCGGCGGAGGCGGCGGCGGCGGGGGCGGCGGCGCGTCGGCCTGCTCAGTCAGGTCCACGCCCATGGTCTTGATGACCTTCTTGCCGGCGTCCGTGTGGGTCGCCAGCAGGTATCCGCACGCGCCGAAGATGGCGTAGGACACGATGGTCATGGGGATGGTGACCAGGGGACTCGCGCCGTGCACGGCGGAGTTCCCGGTAGCCAGGCTGGACCTGTATACGAGGTCCTCCAGGGTCTCCTTGGAAGCGCCGTTGGGAGGAGGGTTGGTCTTGGGGTCTTGGCTCATGCGACTCCCGAAAAAAGCTGAAATGAGAAAAAAATGGAGCCGGATCTGCGTTTGACGACAGAAACGGCTCTAAACCAAAGGTCGAATGATCCGGGGCAGGCCCAGCGGTTAAGATTACAAGCTGCCCGATCGGCGTCAAGAGCTGAAATCCGCATTGGCAGAGGATTTAGGACGATTGCCACACTTTTTCCAACATCGTGACACGGACCCCCGTCCTGGGGCTTTTCCGTGATAATCACGTGACAGTTCATAGGGGTTTGTCACAGTCATGTCACACGCATTTTCCAGGTTCATTCAAGATTCATCGTCTGGCGTCGCCCGGTCCGGCCGCTTCGAAACCACCCGGGGCTCCGTCCTCACACCGGCCTTCATGCCCGTGGGCACGCAGGGCACCGTGAAGGGGATCACCCCCGCGCAGCTGGCCGAGATCGGCCCCCAGGTGATCCTGGGCAACACCTATCATCTGGGGCTCCGGCCCGGGGACGCGCTGGTGCGCGACCTGGGCGGGCTGCACCGTTTCATGGCCTGGCCCGGCCCCATCCTCACGGACTCCGGCGGCTTCCAGGTCTTTTCCCTGGCCTCCCTGCGCAAGATCAAGGAGGAGGGCGTGACCTTCCAGAGCCACATCGACGGCTCCACCCACTTCCTCTCGCCCGAGCGCAGCATGGAGATCCAGCGCAACCTCGGCTCGGACATCGTCATGGCCCTGGACGAGTGCCCGCCGGGGCGCCTGGACAGGCCCGGCCTGGAGCTGTCCATGGCCCGCACCACCCGCTGGCTGAAGCGCTGCCGGGACTTCCCGCTGGGCGAGCGCCAGGGCCTGTTCGCCATCAACCAGGGTGGCGTGCACCTGGACCTGCGCTCCCGCCACCTGGAGGAGCTCCTGGACATCGACGCCGCCACCCCCTTCCAGGGCTTCGCCGTGGGCGGGCTCAGCGTGGGCGAGCCCAAGGAGGAGATGAACGCGCTGCTGGCCGGCTTCGTCCGCCTCATGCCCGCCGACCGCCCCCGCTACCTCATGGGCGTGGGCACGCCCGAGGATCTCCTCTTCGGCATCGAGCACGGCGTCGACCTCTTCGACTGCGTCCTGCCCACCCGGGAGGCGCGCCACGGCACCCTCCTGACGTCGCGGGGACGTGTGAAGATCAAGAACGCCCGCCACCGCGAAAGCGACCGCCCCCTGGACCCCGATTGCAACTGCTACACATGCAGGACTTTTAGCCGCGCCTATCTGCACCACCTCTTCCGGGCCGGGGAGATGCTGGCATCCACCCTCAACAGTATCCACAACCTGAGCTACACTGTTGGGCTGACTCGAGCCGCGCGGCAGGCCCTCCAGGAGGAACGGTTCCCGGAATTCGCCAGCCGCACCAGGGAAAATTGGAACCAAGAGGAGCCTTGAATGAATTTCGCCCTTCTCCAGCAAGCCCAGCAGGGATCCCCCTTCGGTCCCATCATCCTCTTCGGGGGCATGGCCCTGCTCTTCTACTTCCTCCTCATCCGCCCCCAGAGCAAGGCCCGCAAGCAGATGGAGGAACGCCTCTCCAAGCTCAAGGCCGGCGACGAGGTCCTGCTGACCTCGGGCTTCTACGCCGTCATCGACCGCGTCGAGGACAAGAACATCTACCTCAAGCTGGGCAGCTCCATCGTCAAGGCCCGCCGCACCGCGGTGGCGTCCCTGGCGGCGGAACCTGCTCCCGAACAGAACTGATCCCTGATCTTTGTCTTGCCGAGGGCGGGGATTCGCGTTCCCGCTCTCCCTTCGTCGGAGCCCATTCGTGACCAAGCGGAGCCTCTGGCGCCTGATCTTCACCACCCTGATCTGCGGCGCCTGCGCGTACTTCTTCGTCCCCCTCTCCAAGGTCCGACTGGGCCTTGACCTGAAGGGCGGCGTGCACTTCGAACTCGAGGTCCAGGGGCACGAGGCCCTCGAGGCCGACCTGCGTGACACCCGGGACCGCCTTCTGGACCGGCTCCACGAGAAGGGCTTCCCCGAGGCCGTGGCCCACCTGGAGGGCATGACCGTCAAGGCCGAGGGCGTCCCCGCGGACCGCCAGGCCGAGGCCCAGAAGATCCTCAACGGCTTCAGCGGCTACGACGCCGCCTTCTCCGGCGACACCCTGACCCTGAGCCAGAAGGCCGGCTACCAGAAGAGCCTCAAGGACGACGCCAACAAGCGCGCCCAGCAGATCATCGAGAACCGCATCAACCAGTTCGGCGTGGCCGAGCCGGAGATCACCCCCACCGGCGCCGAGGGCAACCGCATCGTCGTCGAGCTCCCGGGCGTGGGCGACGCGGAACGCGAGCGCATCAAGGGCCTGCTCACCACCCCGGGCCGGCTCGAGCAGCGCCTGGTGGCCAAGCAGGACACCACCAACGGCATCGGCTGGCGCACCCGCGAGGAGGCCATGGGCCACTTCGCCGGCCACCTCCCCCCCGGCACCGAGCTCCTGCCCCTGCCCCTCTCCGAGCGCGAGGCCCGCCGCGAAGGCAAGGCCTTCCAGGCCCCCGCCGCCGGCCAGCCCGACCCCATCCGCTCCTGGGTCCTGGTGGAGGAGAAGGTCTACGTGGACGGCGCCGACATCACCAAGGCCGACCCCACCGTCAACTCCCAGACCGACCAGTACGAGATCAGCTACGTCCTGAACAAGAAGGGCGCCGACGACTTCTACAACCTCTCGGGCATCGCCTCGGAAGAGAACCGCCGCATCGCCGTGGTGCTGGACCGCAAGGTCGTGAGCGTGCTCTGGTGCAAGGAGAAGATCCCCGGCGGCGCCGTGCGCATCACCGGCCAGTTCTCCAAGGAGGAGGCCGACGACTTCGCCCTCAAGCTCAAGAGCGGCGCCATGCGCGCCAGCATGAAGTTCCTTGAGGAGCGGGCCATGGGCCCGAGCCTGGGCGCCGACTCCATCGCCTCGGGCGTGCGGGGCGCGCTCATCGGCTTCCTCACGGTCATCGGCTTCATGGTCTTCTACTACAGGTGGTCGGGCGTGAACGCCGTGGTGGCCCTCACGGTGAACATCATCGTGATGCTGGGCCTCATGGGCTCCTTCCACGCGGTCATCACCCTGCCCGGCATCGCCGGCTTCGCCCTCACCGTCGGCATGGCGGTGGACGCGAACATCCTGATCTTCGAGCGCATCCGCGAGGAACTGGGCAACGGCAAGTCCGTGGCGGGCGCGATCCAGACCGGCTTCGACCGGGTGTTCTGGACCATCGTGGACAGCCACGTCACCCAGCTGGTGTCGGCCATCCTCCTGTTCATCTTCGGCACGGGCCCCGTCAAGGGCTTCGCCGTGACCCTGACGGTGGGCGTCACGGCCTCCCTGTTCACCAGCATCTACATCAGCCGGTTCATCTACGACTGGATCCTGGAACGCCACCCCGGCACCAGGACCCTCTCCATCTAACAGGCCCGCCCAGATGAAAATATTCGAGCATCTCCCCCACATTCCCTTCATGAAGTATTCGAAGGTCGCCCTGATCCTCTCCTGGGGCGTGATCCTCGCGTGCCTCCTGTGGATCCACCCCTGGAAGGGCGCCGACGCCCACGTCAAGCTCGGCATGCAGTTCACCGGCGGCATCGACATGATGGTGGCCTTCAAGGGCAACGTCCACCAGGAGGACGTGCGCAACGCCCTCTATGCCGGCGGCGTCCAGCAGGCCGCCGTGGTGGCCTACCAGGACAAGCCCGGCGTGGCCATGTTCTCCATCAAGGTCAAGGCCAGGAAGGGCCAGGACGAGAAGGACTCCACCTCGCAGATCAAGCAGATCACCGACGCCCTGAAGAGCCTGGACGCCAAGGCCGCCAGCGACCACCGCCTGGACCTGAACACCGAGAGCGTCGGCGCCATCGTCGACACCTGGATGAAGGCCAACCCTCTGGGCGTCCAGGGCGACGAGACCGCGCTGCGCCTGGCCTACGAGCCCTGGGTGGACAAGGTCATCAAGGCCCGCGAGAAGGCAAGCCCCATGTCCGACTACAACCAGCTCCCCTCCGACCTTCCGGGGTCCCTGCGGGCCAGCCTGGAGAAGGACTACCGCCTGGGCAACCTGACCATCCTGAAGAACGAGAGCTTCTCGCCCTCGATCTCCGGCGAGTGGACCTGGAAGACGCTGTCGGCCGTGGGCTGGGCCCTGGTGGCCATCCTCGTCTACGTCCTCTTCCGGTTCACCCTGAGCTTCTCGGTGGGCGGCATCGTGGCCCTGATCCACGACGTCCTCATGGCCCTGGGCCTGTTCGTCCTGTTCGGGTTCGAGTTCTCGGTGCCGGTGGTGGCGAGCTTCCTGATCCTCATCGGCTACTCCATGGCCGACACGATCGTGGTCTTCGACCGCATCCGCGAGAACAGCCACAAGCCCGAGTACCGCCGCGTGGACATCGTCAAGCTGGTGGACGACTCCATCAACCAGACCCTGAGCCGCACCATCCTCACGTCCATGTCCGTGCTCTTCGTCGCGGTGTGCCTCTTCGTCTGGGGCGGCCACGCCCTGCGCGACCTGGCGTTCCCCCTGGTCGTGGGCGTGATCACGGGCACCTACTCGTCGATCTTCATCGCGTCCCCCGTAGTCGTCTTCCTGGACCACCAGTTCGGCGGCAAGGAAAAGCTCAAGCAGCACGCCTAGCCCGCCCTGACGTTGCCGGCCGGATCCGAAAGGGTCCGGCCGGTTTCTCTTTTCACGGCGAACCTCGGCCGAGAGCGGGTTCAGGTCGGCTTGGGTATCACGCTGATGTGCCCGTTGGTCTCCAGGATGGCCACGTGGACCTCCTCCAGGCTGCTCAGGCCCGTGGCGCGCAGGGCGGCCATCAGCTCGTGCTGCGTGACCTCCTCCGAATCCAGGACGGACTGGAGGATCTTCCCGTTGTGCACGAGCACCAGCGGGTTGCCTTCCACGAACCTCTGCACCTTCTTGCTGCGGTAGGTGAGCCAGCTCACCAGGGAATTGAGCCCCACCAGGGTCCCGGCCAGGATGAACCCCGCGGCCACCGTGTTGTCGCCGGCGTTCATGCTGTTCTGCACGGCGTTGGACAGGATCAGGAGCAGCACCAGGTCGAAGGGCGAGAGCTGGCCCACCTGGCGCTTGCCGGTGAGACGGAGGATCACCAGGAGGAAGCCGTAGACCAGGACGGCCCGGAGGGCGAACTCCCACCAGGGCTGGCCGAGCTTCCAGAGGCTCACGCCCACGGGCAGGGCGGTCATGGATCAGTTCCCGGCGGGCTCGTCATCGCCCCGCTTCACGAGGCGGGGGGACCCGTGGACGGGCTGGCTGGACATGCCCTTCCACACATAGCGGGTGCCCCGCTTCTGGCCCTGCTTGAGGATGACGCCCTCGTCCTCCAACTCAGAAAAAAACCGCCTGAGCGTCGCCGGTGCCCAGTCGCAGGTCTTGAGTCCCAGTTCCTCCTGGGCCTGGAAGCTGCTCAGGGCCCCCTGGAGCTGGAGGGTCTTGATGAGCTGGGCCTTGAGGGCCAGCAGCTCGCCCTTGGACCGCCTGAGCTTGTTCTTGAAATCAGGAAGGATGTCCTTCTCGAACACCATCGGCGCGGGGGGCGCGGGGGCCGGCCTGGGGGCCGGGACTTCCTGCTTCGCGCCGTTGACCTCGAATAGTAACCCTCCGTCTAGCAATATATCGGCTTCCTCGCGTCCAAAAAGCACCACGACGGAGCTCGGCGGGATGCCCTCACCGTGGAACGCCTCGATGATTCGGTCGCCGATTCTCTTTTTCTGTTCTTTTGAAAGGGGGTTGGATTTGATGTGTATCAAAGGCATACACACTCCTTTAAAACGGGGGTGATTTCAATTTAATCTGTATTATGAATGAGGGGGAATTCTTTTTGATCCCTTTAACGACTTTTCCACTCTGGGAGTATCCATGTCCCCTAACCAGACGCTGCCCACCCGAGCTCCTTCCACGGAAGCCCATCGTTTCGAGGCCTATCTCCGGAGCAAGAAGCTCAAACTGACGGGCGAGCGGATGGAGATCCTCGCGACCATCTTCCGCAAGGACAGCCACTTCGATGCCGAGGAACTCCACGCGGAACTCAAGACACTGGGACGCGATATCAGCCGCGCCACCGTGTACCGCACCTTGGATCTCCTGGTGCAATGCGGTCTCGTGCGCAAGAGCAGCCTGGGCTCGAGCCACGCCAACTACGAAGCGGCGCATGAGAATGAGCATCATGATCACCTGATCTGCCTGGCCTGCAACAAGGTCTTCGAGTTCTACCGCGCCGACCTGGAGACGCTCCAGGACGCCATCTGCCAGGAGCGGAAGTTCAAGCCCCTGCATCACAGCCTGCAGATCTTCGGCCTGTGCATCGACTGCGTGGACAAGACGGACGAGAACGCCATCCGCACGAAGGTCGCGCAGATCCATACCTAGGGAATCGTGCAGAATAATAGGGCCCGGGAAGGTCATCCGGGCCGGCCTTGGTGTGGAGGAAAGATGAACCTGCTCAAGCTCCTGAAGATCCGTACGCGCCTGCTGGTCATCATCCTCGGATGCAGCCTCGCGCTCGTGTGTCTCGGAGCGGCCGGCGTCTACTACCTCCGGGCCATGGAGGCCACCCACGGCGACGTCGCGGCGAACCGGATCGTGGCCGCCGAGGCCATGCGCGTGACCCTGGCCCTGCTGGCCTTCTTCATCGTGTGCGGCGCGGGGGTGGGCCTGATCATCAGCATGAGCATCAATTCCTCCCTCACGCTGATCACCCGGCGCATGCATGACCTGGCCGAAGGCGAGGGCGACCTCACCCAGCGCATCACCATCGCGGGCGCCGACGAACTCAGCCAGCTGGCGGGCTTCATCAACACGTTCATCCACAAGGCCCACGCCACCGTGGCCCACTCCGTGGCCACCGCCAACGAGACGGCGGCCTCCAGCAACGAGCTCTCCGCCATCTCCCGGGAGCTGGCCGGCAACGTCTCGAGCCAGTGCGAGCTCGCCGAGAACAGCTCCAACCTCATGACCGACGTGGCGCGCAACCTCGACGTCACCGAGGAGATGTCCATCACCACCACCGAGACCCTGGAATCCACCGAGAAGGTCCTGGCGGCCTTCGTGGCCACCCTCACGGAGGTGGGGGGCGTGGTCATCGCCGAAGGAGAGAAGCAGTCCCGCATGGCGACCCGGATGCGCGAGCTGAGCGAGGACGCCCAGGGCATCAACAGCGTGCTGGGCATCATCGCCGAGATCGCCAACCAGACCAACCTGCTGGCCCTGAACGCCTCCATCGAGGCGGCCCACGCGCGGGAGGCCGGCAAGGGCTTCGCGGTGGTGGCCGAGGAGATCCGCAAGCTGGCCGCGAAGACCCAGGGCTCGCTCGTGGAGATCAACATCAACGTCAAGGAGGTCGTGGACGGCATCGAGGCCATGTGCACGGAGACGGACCGGGCCTCGCTCCAGATGGTGAGCGTGTCCGACCGCACCCGCAGCCTCCTGGAGGACGCCGGCACCACCGGCACCAAGCTCAGGGACTCCGTGGCCACCTCCTCGGACCTGGTGCGCAAGACCACCTACATCGCCACCCGCACCAAGGACCTCATCGAGACCATGAACAGCCTGGTGGACCTCTCCAACCAGAACAAGGACGCCGCCCACGGGGTGGAGGCGGTCTCCACGAACCTCGCCGCGAAGTCCGAGGACCTCCGCAGTTCCCTGAGCCACTTCCGGGTGGAATAGTGGCGCTCCGGGACCACCTAAGCCCCTACTGCAGCGAGCTCACCGTCCTCTACGTGGAGGACGACGGCCCCAGCCGGATGGCGATGGCCGCGCGCATGCGGGGCCTCTTCAAGGAGGTCTTCCAGGCCAGGGACGGCCGCGAGGGCCTGGCGGCATGGCGGGCCAAGGCGCCGGACATCATCCTCACGGACCATCACATGCCCGGCATGACGGGCCTGGACATGGCCGCGGAGATCCGGAAGGGCGGTTCGAAGGTCCCCATCATCTTCATCACCGAGTCCATGAACAATGCGCTCCTGGGGCAGGTCATCGGCCTGGGCATCGCCTCCATCCTCCCCAAGCCCGTGGTGCCGGAGAACCTTGTCCAGGCCTTCTCCCTGGTGGTGGGGCTGCTCGAGCACGACCACCTCCAGCGCAGGACCATGGAGCAGGACTTGGCGCTCCTCCAGCTGCGGGAGCGCTACCATGAGAACCAGCAGGAGATGGCCTTCCGGAAGGAGCTGAGCATCCTGGAGAACGACTTCCAGGGCCGGTCCTTCACGGGCCCCCCGGGCCGCGGGGAGTGGATCGCCGAGGTCGCCTACCTGCCCAAGGACATCATGTGCGGGGACAGCTACTCCCTGCGGCGCCTTCCGGACGGGAGCATGCTGGTGTTCCTCGCCGACGCCATGGGCAAGGGCCTCTCGGCCGCCCTCACCACCTCGCTGGCCGTCTACACCTTCAACCTCCAGGTGGACCGCCTGGCGCCGGGCAGCCTGTTCAGCCTCGGGGAGTTCGTGCGGGAATTCATCACCATGATCGGGCGGCGCCTCCTGGAGGACGAGGTGCTCAGCCTCGCGCTGGTCTGGCTCCCCTGCAAGCGGGCCCTGCTGGAGCTCGCCTCCTTCGGCATGCCCCCGATGCTGTTGGAAGGCGGGGACGGCCCCCGCAAGCTGCCCTGCAACAACCCGCCCCTCTCGCCCTACACCACCGACTTCAGCACCCGGGCCCACAACCTGGGCGACACCCGCCGCATCCTTCTCTACACCGACGGCCTCAACGAGGCCGGGACGCCGGAGGGCGGGCTCTACCGGAGCCGCCTGGAGCCCGATTTCAGGGAACAGGCAGGCCGGGCGGCATTCCTGGAATCCTTCCGGAAGCTGGTGCCCAGTCCGGAGGACGACGTGACCCTGCTCTTCCTCACCCGGGTGGATTCCGAGCCCCTCTGGCAGCGCCACATGACCGTGGAGAGCCGCCTGGAACGCGTGGAGGAGGCCTGCCAGGAGCTGGAGAAGTGCCTGGAGACCCGCACGGCCCTGGCCGCGGAACCCCGGTACGAGTTCAGCGTCGCCATCCGGGAGGCCCTTCTGAACGCCTACGAACACGGCTCCCTGGGGATCCCCGGCCACCTCAAGGCCGAGCTTCTGGAAGGCGGACTCTACTTCGACCACCTTCTCGAGCGGGAGGCCTCCCCCCACCCGCCCGTCACCGTGGACCTCGCCCTGACCGGGGAGGGCGGGAACCGCCTGCTTTCGGTCACCATCCAGGACGAAGGCCCCGGCTTCGCGACGTCCCTGGCCCGGCTCGAGAAACCGGACTCCCTCCTGCTCCATGGCCGCGGCCTGAGGATGATCCGGAAGTACACCGACGCATTCCATTACAATGAACAAGGCAATACCCTGACACTGCTCAAGTTCTATCGGGAGTGACGCAATGGACATCGCAAGGACGGGCCCGGCCGAGTTGACCATAACGGGCAACATCAAGACGACCGCCGACTACCTGGAGATCCGGAGGCTGGTCACCGAGCAGGTCGCCGCCGGGGCCGCGAGCCTCACCCTCCACATCCGGGAGTCCCTGTCCATGCCCTCCTCGGTCATCGGCTTCTTCGTCAAGCTCGTCAACCGGGACAAGGTCAAGGTGACCATGCTGATCCAGGATGAACGGCTCCTTGAGCTCCTGGCGGAGCTGAGCCTCGCCGAACTCTTCGGGGCCCGCCATCAGGCATAGAAGAAAGCGGTTTGGCCCGGTAAACTGAGGGATGCGAAAACTCACTCTCGAAGACATCCAGCGCCTCCCCAAGACCGACCTGCACGTTCATCTGGACGGCAGCCTGCGTCTCACCACCATCCTCGAGCTGGCCCAGGAGCAGGGCGTGACCTTGCCGGGCGACACCCTCGAGACCCTGCGCCCCTTCGTGGAAGTGGGCGAGGAGTGCACCTCCCTGGTGGACTACCTGAAGGCCTTCGACGTCACCCTGTCGGTGATGCAGACCTATGACTCCCTGGTGCGCACGGCGTACGAACTGGCCGAGGACGCCGCGGCGGAGAACGTCCGCTACCTGGAGGTGCGCTACAGCCCCATCCTCCACCAGCAGAAGGGCCTGACGCTGCACCACATCGTGCAGGCGGTCGTGGAGGGCCTCGCCAAGGCGGAGAAGGAATTCAACATCAAGACCGGCGTCATCCTCTGCGGCATCCGGCACATCAGCCCCGAGCTGTCCAATCGCCTGGCCGACCTCACCGTCGCCTTCAAGAACAAGGGCGTCGTGGGCTTCGACCTGGCCGGCGCGGAGGAGGACTTCCCCGCCAAGAAGCACCGCGAGGCCTTCAGCCGCGTGCTGGCCAACAACATCAACTGCACCCTGCACGCCGGGGAGGCCTACGGGCCGGAGAGCATCCACCAGGCCATCCACCTCTGCGGCGCCCACCGCATCGGCCACGGCGTTCGCCTCATCGAGAACGGCGACCTGCTCAACTACGTGAACGACCACCGCATCCCCCTGGAGTGCTGCCCCTCCTCCAACGTGCAGACCCGGGCCGTGCGCACCATGGCCGAGCACCCGATCCGCCTCTTCTACGACCTCGGCCTGCGGGTGACGGTGAACACCGACAACCGCATGGTCACCCGCACCACCGTCAGCGAGGAGTACCTCCACCTGCACGAGACCATGGGCTTCACCCTGGACGAGATCAAGGAGCTCATCATCATGGGCTTCAAGAGCGCCTTCCTGCCCTACGCGGTGAAGCGGGCCCTGCTCTCGGACGTGGTGAACGAGCTGAAGTCCTTCCAGCCCCACAGCCTGGAAAGCAAGAAGGAACAGCTCTAGACCGTGCTATAGTTGATCGCAGAGGTCGGAATTGCTGAACCGCTTCAATGCCTTTCTCGAGAACCAGGACCGGATCCTGCTGACCACCCATGAGAATCCGGATGGCGACGGCATCGGCGCCATGGTGGGCCTGGCCCACTACCTGAAGGCCAGGGGAAAGGACGTACGCATCGTCGTGCACCCCCATCTCCCGGATTTCCTTGGGTTCATGGACCCCGGGGGCTGGGTGGAGGCCCTGGACCTGGAAGGCCGGCACCGGGAACTGGCCGCCTGGCCCGGCGCCTGGATCATCGTGGACGCCTCCGAGCCCCACCGCCTGGGTCCCCTGCTCCCCGCCTTCCAGGCCACCTCGGCCGTCACCGCCTGCCTGGACCACCACCTGAAGGACGCCCCCGCGGGGTTCGCTCAGGAGTTCACCGATCCCACGGCCTCCGCCAGCGCCGAACTGGTGTACGACCTGGCGGTGGCCCACATGCCACTCCCCCTGCCCGCTCCCATGGCCGACGCCCTGTACGCCGGCGTCGTGGAGGACACCGGCAACTTCCGTTTCTCCAACGCCACCCCCAAGGTGCACCGCATGGCGGCCCAGCTCATCGAGCAGGGCGTGGCGCCGGCCCGCATCTACCAGAACCTCTACCACCAGGGGCGGCTGCAGAAGCTCCGGCTGACCGGCCGGGCCTTCGACAAGCTGGAGCTCCTGGCCGAGGGCCGCTATGCCCGCATCAGCCTCACCCAGGCCGACCTGGACGCCTGCGGCGCGGACCATGACGACATGGAGACCCTCGTGAACCGCCCCCTGGAGCTGCGGGGCGTGGAGGTGTCCTGCCTTCTATACCAGCTGGCCGACGGGCGCATCAAGGCGAGCCTCCGGTCCAGAGAGCGAGCGAATGTGAACCAGGTCTGCCGCCGCTTCGGCGGAGGCGGCCACCGGCTCGCTTCGGGCGCCAAGCTGGACGGCCCCCTGTCCAAGGCCCAGAATGAGATGGACGCCGCCGTGCTCGCCCAGTTGGAGGCCGACCTCGCCTGATCACTCCCCGGATCGTTTGCACACCGCCCCGATCCCATGTTCATGCCTATTCAACAGCCCCTTTCACGAAACGCAGACCGCGGAATGAAACGCATGGCCCCCAAAGACAGCAGCAGCGCCCCCCACCTGGAACTCGGCCCGGAATCCCCCCTGGAAGTGGTGACGCGCTTCGAGACCGAATCGGTCCCTTTCGTGGCCAAGGCCAACGTCCCTTCCATTTTCGGGAAGTACGTCGTCTACGGCTTCCTGGAGAAGATGACGGGCAAGGAGCACCTGGCCATCGTCTCCGGCGACATCGACGCCCGCAAGCGGGTGAACGTGCGCATCCACAGCGAGTGCTGGACGGGCGACGTGCTGGGCAGCCTCAAGTGCGACTGCCGGGCCCAGCTGGAATCCGCCCTTCGCTACGTGGGCGAGCACGGCGGCATCGTGCTCTACCTGCGCCAGGAGGGCCGCGGCATCGGCCTCCTGAACAAGCTCAAGGCCTACGCGCTCCAGGAGCAGGGCTTCGACACGGTGGAGGCCAACCATGAACTGGGCTTCGCGGACGACCTGCGGACCTATGAATCGGCCGTGGAGATGCTGAAGTTCTTCGGGATCCGGAAGGTGCGGCTGCTCACGAACAACCCCAGGAAGATCGACGCCCTCGAAGGGGCCGGGATCCACGTGCAGCGGGAAGCCCACCAGCTGGCGTCGAATCCCTACAACCTCAAGTACCTGAAGACCAAGGCCAACAAGTCGGGGCACATGCTGGACTTCAAGGAAGATCCGAAGCTGTAGCTGGAGCCCGCCTTGCACGCACCCGACGCCTTCCCCCGCGGTTTCGCCAGCGACAACTTCGCGGGGGTCCACCCCCGGATCATGGACGCCATCCAGGCCTGCAACCACGGCCACGCCATGGCCTACGGGGAGGACGCCGTGACCGCCCGGGCCCGGGCCGCCTTCGACGCGCTCTTAGGGCGGGAGGTGGCCACCCACTTCGTCTTCAACGGCACCGGCGCCAACGTGACGGCGCTCATGGCCTTCGCCAGGCCCTACGGGGCCGTGCTCTGCTCGGACGTGGCGCACCTCTGCAACGACGAGAGCACGGCCCCCGAGCGGTTCCTGGGCATGCGGCTCGTCCCCCTGCGCTCCGTGGACGGGAAGATCGACCCCGGGGCCCTGGCGGAGGCCCTGGGCCGCGCCCACGGCGTGCACGGCGCGGTTCCGGTCGCCCTCACCATCACCCAGCCCACGGAGCTGGGGACGGTCTACACCGTGGCCGAGCTCGCCACCCTGGTGGACCTGGCCCACGCCCACGGCCTGGGCGTGCACGTGGACGGGGCGCGCCTGGGCTGCGCCGTGGCCTCCGCGGGGGTGTCCGCCTGCGAGATGCTGGCGGGCGTGGACGCCCTGAGCTTCGGCGGCACCAAGCAGGGCATGCTGGGCGGGGAGGCCGTCGTCTTCCTCAAGCCCGGCCTGGGTCCCGACTATCCCTACCACCAGAAGCACGCCATGCAGCTGGCCTCCAAGATGCGCTTCACCGCCGCGCAGTTCGAGGCCCTCCTGGAGGACGGCCTCTGGATCGAGAACGGCCGCAGGGCCAATGCCGCGGCCACGGCCCTGGAGGCCGCGGTGAAGGACCTCCCCAGCGTCCAGGTGGCCTTCCCGGTGGAGGCCAACGCCGTCTTCGCCAGGATTCCCGTGCCGATGCTGGCGCCCCTGCAGGCCGAGACCTTCTTCTGGCCCTGGGACGAACGCGCGGGCCTGGTGCGCTGGATGTGCGCGTGGGACTCGATGCCGGAGGACGCGGCATCGTTCGTGGCGGCGATAGGGAGACTGGAAAAAGGATAAAGAGTCTTCGGCAGACCCAGGATGACTGATTTCATCTGTTGCCAACCCTTTATCCCTGCGATTCGTCAGGTTCGGGAGAAAGACCTATCGCCGAGGCGCCGAGGAGCCGAGGATCGCCGAGAAATGCAGTTTCCCTTCTCGGCGATCCTCGGCTCCTCGGCGCCTCGGCGACAGGCATTTTCAGGGGCGGTGCCGATCTTCGCGATCCAGGCCGCGAAAAGACAATGCGACGTCATTCGACACCAGACCAGGCCCGGTCAGGGTCTACCCCCGGATCCGAGAGGAACCCAAAAGTCATTCGTCCCGCCGCGGCAGGATGAGGCTCCTCTGGACCCGTTCCAGGTTCCCGTGCAGGCGCACCAGCTTCCACGCCAGGATCATGGCGTAGCCCAGCCACACCCATAGCAGCCGCGGGTCGCAGGGGGTGCGCTTGAGCGGCTCCAGGCCCAGGTCGATGCGCAGGCCGTACAGGAACCACACCACCACGCCGAACGCGATGAGCAGGTGGCCCCAGCGGATCCAGTAGGGGCGCAGGCACTCCTGGGTCTTCCACTTGAGCAGGAGCCAACGCTCCATCACGGGGGTCTTGGCCTCGGCGAAGTTGAGCGCCACGAGCAGGTCCACCAGGGGGGCGTAGTTGTGCACCTTCAGCTCGGCCAGTTCCTCCTCGCCGTTGACCTTGCGCAGGAAGGCGGAGCGGATCTTGCCGACGCACTCCTCCCAGGGGGCCTCCTCGCGGTGCAGGGCCAGGTGCAGGCGCACCAGTCCCACCCACAGGAGGGCCTGCCACAGCAGCACGCCCCACAGCGACAGGCCCTGCCAGCCGTGGTTGCGCGCCAGTTCCAGAAAGCGGCTCAGATCCATCCCCTAGTCCCTCTGCAGTTTTTCCAGCCACTGGACCAGCTCGGGGTCCCCTTCGGGGCTCAGCCGGATGGCCTCCTGGAGATCGAGCATACCCTGGGACGTCTCGCCCCGCTTGAACCGCACGAAGGCGCGGTCCCGGTACGACGTGCTCTCCCCGGGGTTGAGCAGGACCAGGTGCGTGGCGGTCCAGATGGCCTCGTCCCAGTTGCCGGTGCGCACGAAGCGCACGTGCAGGTTGCGCACGAGGCGGCCCAGGATGGACCGGTTGGGCACGGGGGCCAGCATGGAGGGGTGGAAGACCGCCCGGCCCCCCGTGGACTGCTCCACCAGCCAGGCCGCGTCCTCCTCGCCCACGGTGCGGCCGCCGTTGAAGGGATCGAAGTAGAGGGTGCCCATGTCCAGCTGGATCCCGGTGATGAAGTGGCCCGGCAGCCCCACGCCGATGGCCCGGAAGCCCAGGCGCCGCGCCACCTCCATCCAGAGGACGGAGAGCGTGATGGGCATGCCCCGCTTGCGCTCGAGGACCTTGGGGAGCAGGGCGTTGGCCGGATCGTCGTAGGTCTCCCGGTCGCCCTGGAGGCCCACCTGCTGGAACAGGTAGGTGTTGAGGGCGTCGATGCCCCCGTGGATCGTCCAGGGCAGCGGCATGTGCCCGGCCAGGGTGTCGGCCCAGGCCTCGACCGTCCTCACCACCGGGGTGGCATCCTCCTCCCCCAGCATGGGTCCCACGGCCAGGACGGCGCCCTCCAGGAGGTGGGCGCACTCCGGATCGGACTGGAGGAATTCGTGCAGGGACATGCTACCGGTTCCTCAGCCAGGACCGGAGGACCAGGGCCAGGAGCGCCACCACCGCGCCGCCCCACAGGAAGGGCCGCCACTTGTTCTGCTCGGCCTCGATGCGCTTCTTCTCCTCGGCCTTGCGGTAGTTCTCGGCGAGGGAAAGCTTGCTTTGCGCCTCGCGGGCCTTGTCGATGGCCTCGCGCTCGCTCTTGCGCTGATCGGCCATCTCCTTGCGCACGCCCTGGTCCCCTCCCTCCTGGTCCTGGAGCCGCACCCGCTGGAGGCCGCGGCGGGGATGGACCCGGCGGGAGGAGGGCCGCAGGGTGCCATCCTCGGCGCCCTGGTCGAAGTTGCCCTGGAAGTTGTCCAGGCTCTCGGTGAGGTCCTGCATGTCCTGGCGCAGGCCCATGAGGGTCCCGTGCTGGCGCTCCAGCATGCTGCCCTGCATCCACAGGAGGGCCACCTGGAGGAGCAGGAGGGTGACGACGGCGCCGAGAAGCCAGGAGGGCTGGGGCTTGGGGGTGGGTTCGGTGGTCATGCGGGTTCCCTGGAAAGGATGAAGAGGGTCCGGTCGTCCCGGTTCTGGGACTCGAAGGCCGTGACGTCGTGGAAGACCGCCTCGCAGGCGGCCCTGACCGACCCGGTGCCCCAGATGCGCTGCATCTGCTCCTTGAAGCGGCGCAGCCCGTAGAGCTCGCCACGCTTGTTCATGGCCTCGGTGAGTCCGTCGCTGTACATCACCAGCCACTGGCGGTGCGAGAGCTGGCCCTCGATCACGCTCCAGTTGCCCGGAGCGAAGGGCCGCAGGCCGAGGCCCCGGCCGGTGGATTCGATCTCCCGCGCCTCCGCCGGGGACGCCCCCTCGATGAGCAGGATGGGCGGATGCCCGGCCCGGGCGATGCGGTAGCGGCCCTCGGCGTCCCACTCCAGGATGGACAGGGTGAGGAAGTCCCGAGGGCCCATGAGGCTGCGCATGGTGCGGTCCAGGGCGGGAAGGATGGCCTCGAAGCTCATGCCTTCCTGCTGGGCGGCCATCTTCAGGAGGGCCGTGGCCTGGCTCATGTAGAGGGCCGCGGCCAGCCCCTTGCCGCTCACGTCGCCCACCGCCGCCATCCAGCACCCCGAGGGCCGCCGGCCCACCCACAGCAGGTCCCCGCCGGTCTCCAGGGCCGGGGACAGGCGCAGGGCGGCCTGGAACCCCGGCATGCAGGGGGCCTCGGAGGTGATCAGGCTCTCCTGGATGAGGCGCGCGGTGTTGAGCTCCTGCTCGATGCGGCCCTGGTCCAGCATGCGGCGGTGCAGCACCGCGGTCTCCAGCAGCGCGCCCGCGGCCAGCGCCACCTCCCGCAGCAGCTCCCGGTCCTCGCGGCCGTAGTTCAGTTCGGCGTACTTCCCGCCCAGCAGCAGGGCCGCGTGGGGCTCGTCGTTGACCATGATCAGGGTCAGCACCTGCACTTCCAGGCCGTCCACGTGGGCCCGGAGCACGTCGCCCTGCTCCCGGACCCAGTCCGCCTCGTCGCTGCCCAGGCCCAGCACCAGCTCCCGGTTCTCCCGGGCGTGGCGCACCAGCCCCAGGGGCAGCTCCAGGTGGCAGGGCCTGGCCAGCTCCTCCGCGAAGGGCTCGTCGGGATCCGGGTCGGCCACGGCGGGCAGCAGGAGCCGGCGCTTGTCCACGGGCAGCATGAGCAGGACGTGGGGCTGGTAGGCCTCGCGCACCGAGTCCAGGAGGCCCGCCAGGAGCGCCTCCTCGGAGAACCGCTTCTTGGTCTCGCGCAGGTTGCCCAGGATCACCTCCCGGGTCGTGTTGAGGTCGCGCCGGAACCGGCGCCGCAGGGTGAGCAGGAGCCACCGCAGGAGCCACCCGATGGGCAGGGCCGAGATGCCCACCAGCACGCCCACCCAGGCGGAAGGAATCACCTGGACGCCCTGGGCGAAGACCCAGGCCAGGCCCCCCAGGTAGACGGCCAGGGTCAGGCCCAGGACCGTGAAGTACGACACCCACCGGAGGATCGCCCGGCGCACGTCGAAGAACCCGTGGCGGAAGATGGCGTACGCGAACGACAGCGGCAGGAGCGGCAGGGGCAGGAAGAACACCCAGCTTTCCCGGGCGAAGACCAGGCTCTGCCCCGCGGACCGCTGCAGGAGGGCGAACACCAGGAGGTCGGCGATGATGGCCGTCGTGAAGATGAGGGCCGGGAGCAGGGCCCGGCGCTTGCGCCCTGGCATCCGGAAGGTGCCGATCCAGAAGAGCACGAGGCCCGCGACGGCCACGGTGGGGGTGATCCAGGCCACGAGCCTGCCGACGATGCTGCCGTCCATGTAGCGGAAGGCCTCCTGGAAGAGCTCGGACTTGTCGAAGGTCCGCAGGAAGACCCGCACCGCGTAGAGGGCCCCGCCGCCCAGGGAGAACCCGTACAGCGCCGCCAGGAAGTGGCGGTTGGTGCGCAGCTTGAACGGATGGGGGAACCGCAGGAAGAAGTGGAGCCAGAGGGGGGGCGCCAGGCCGATGGCGAGCCCCGCCACCAGGATCAGGGGCACCAGGAGGCCGGGAGCCACGCTGTCCACGCCCAGGCCCACGGAGACGGTCAGCAGGAGCGACACCACGCCCATGTAGTAGAAGTGCCGGGCGATCTTCCTGGACGGGGAGGAGACCACCACCAGGAGCCCCACGGCCCACGCCGCGAGCCCCGAGAAGAGCGCGATGAGGCCGGTGCGGTCGAACCCCTTCACGAGCCGCACCGGCAGGCGCAGGATCTTCCCTTCCCTCAGGACCGTGTAGATGAGGATCCGGCCTTCGGGCTGGTCGTTGATGTAGCGCTGGGCGGTGGCCAGGTGCTTGGCGTCCACCTTGCGGCCGTGGATGCTGAGCAGCTCGTCCCCGTCCAGGAGCCCGGCCTCCTCGGCCACGCCGTTGGGGAGGATCTCGACGATGACCACCCGCTTGCCCGTGGCCCGCCACGTGCACTGGTCATCCGAGGAGGCGTAGACCCAGTTGCTGAGGTAGAAGCAACCCAGGGCCATCAGCAGCGCGAAGATGCTGGTGAGGATCAGTTTCCATCGGATGGCTCGGAGGCTGTCGGACAAGGTAACCTTAGGACATGAACAAAACCGCGTGGGAAGACCGGACCTGGTGGCTGCTCGTGGGCGGCCGGAGGAGGCTGGGTCGCGAGCTCGCGCAGGCGCTTGCGAAGGGACACAACCTGATACTGACCACCTCCGTCTCCTGGGATCAGGAGGAGGCCTGGATCGCTGAACTTTCCAAACAGACTCAAGTAAGGTGCTTGCTTTGGGATGCCGCAAGTCCTGATCTTGTCCACACGATGATGGCAGATCTGGAGGCCCTGGGGGCGGAAGGCGTGAAGGTAAATTCCTGTGTCGTGGTGGGGGGGACCTTCCCCGAAAGCCCCCTGGGCACCTGGACCCCGGCCAGCCTGGAGGAGACCTGGCGCCTGAACCTGAGCTTCCCCCTTCTGGCGGCCCAGCAGGTGGCGCCGCACATGGCCGACGGGGGGTGCATCCAGTTCCTGCTGGACACGGCCATCCACAGGCCCTTCCTGAAGCGCCTGCCCTACACCGCCGCCAAGTCCGGCGTGGCGGCCCTGGTGCCCGGCCTGGCCCGGGCCCTGGCCCCCCGGGTGCGGGTGGTGGGCCACGCCCTGGGCACGGTCCTGCCCGATGCCCGCGAGGACACCGCGGCCCTGGCCTCCCGCAGCCTCCTCGGCGCCGTGGGCACCCCGGAGGACCTGGTCCGGGCCCTGCGCTACGCCGCCGGGAGCCCCTACCTCACCGGCGAGATCCTCACCCTGGACGGGGGCACCCGCTGGGTATGATGGAGGCAGGAGTACCGGTGCGCTTCAAGATCAATGAAATATTCACATCGATCCAGGGGGAGGGCTCCAGGGCCGGCCGGCCCTGCCTTTTCATCCGGCTCACGGGATGCCCCCTGCGCTGCGTGTACTGCGACACCACCTACGCCTTCTTCGAGGGCAACTTCATGGAACTGGAGGCGATCCTCGCCCAGGTCCGGGAGACCCTCGGCCCCCCCCGGAAGGGGCCCAACGCCCCTTTCGTGGAACTCACCGGCGGCGAGCCCCTGGCCCACCGGGACGCCCCGGTCCTGCTGGAGGCCCTGCTGGGCCTGGGCTACGAGGTGGCCCTGGAGACCGCCGGCAGCCACGACATCCGCCTCGTGGACGAGCGGGTGGTGAAGATCGTGGACCGCAAGACCCCCGGCAGCGGGGAGGTGGACCGCTGGCTGGACTCCAACCTGGACCACCTGGTGCCCGGCCAGGACGAGCTGAAGTTCGTGCTGTGCGATCCGGAGGACTACGCCTGGGCCAAGGCCTGGTGCGAGGAGAAGGGGGTCCTGGACCGCTTCGACGTGCTCTTCAGCCCCGTGTGGGGAAGCCTGGACCCGGCGTGGCTGGCGGAGCGGATCGTCGAGGACGGCCTCCCCGTGCGGTTCCAGCTCCAGCTTCACAAGCTTGTGTGGGGGGCGGAGAAGCGGGGGGTCTAGAATGGGGGATCCCCCGGAGCCCCCATGAACCTCGCAGCGGTCCTCCTCGCCCTCGCGCTGGCCCCGGCCCTGCTGGCCCAGGGCGCCGAACAGTGCACCTCGGCCGTCATCTCCCGGGGGCAGGAGGGGCGGCCCATGCTGTGGAAGAACCGGGACACCGACACCCTCTCCAACAAGGTGGTCTTCCGCCGGGACCTCCCCCACAGCTACCTGGCCCTGGTGGACGCGGACGACGACTCCGGGCGCCACGCCTGGGCCGGGCTCAACGACGCGGGCTTCGCCATCATGAACACCGTGGCCTACAACCTGCCCGGCAGCGACAAGGAGGCCCGGGACGGCGAGGGGGCCATCATGGGCGACGCCCTGCGGCTGTGCCGCACCGTGGCCGATTTCGAGGCCTGGCTGGTGGCCAACAAGGGCCGCGGCCTGGGCAGCCAGGCCAACTTCGGGGTGCTCGACGCCGAGGGGCGGGCCTTCCTGTTCGAGGTGCACAACCACGGCTTCACGAAGATCGACGCCGCCCTGTGCCCGGACCGGCTCCAGGTGAACACCAACTTCGCGCGCTCGGGAAAGCCCGGCAAGGGCGCCGGGTACCTGCGCTTCGACCGGGCCTCCGCCCTCGTCCAGGCCCTGGGGCCGGTGACCGCCCAGGGCATCTTCGCCAAGGTGGCCCGGGACACCGGCAATCCCCTGACGAAACAGCCCTCCGCCGTGGACCTGGCCCCCCTGCCCCGGGCCGGCCAGGGCCTGTGGGTGTCCACCCGGGACTCCATCAACAAGAGCTACACCAGCGCCTCGGTGATCATCGTGGGGCGGCGCCCCGGGGACCCGGGATCGCGGGCCACCTTCTGGATCCTGCCCGGGGAGCCCGTCACGGGCCTGGCCATGCCCCTGTGGGTCGAGGCGGGCAGGTCCCCCGAGCCCCTCTGGAAGGGGGCCGAGGCCCCGCTGTGGGCCGAGACCCGGCGCATCAAGGAGATCGGGCGGCCCTTCCCGGAGGCCGAACGCAAGGAGTACCTCGACCTCGCCAGGCTCCTCAACGCCGAGGGCACCGGGTACCTCCCGCGCCTTCTGGCCGTGGAGGAGGAGATCTTCAAGGCCGCCGCCGCCTTCGAGGCCCGGCCCCGCACGCCGGAGGAACTGGCCGCCTTCCAGGACGCCATGGCGGCCAAGGCGCTTGGGACCCTCAAGCAGGTAGGGCTCTAGCCTACTCCCTCACCCTGCGCCCCATCTGGGTCGCCGCCACCCAGAAGATCGCGGCCGCGGCCGCGGAGAGCCAGAACACCGTGAACGCCAGGGTCGTGCCCTGCCAGAGCGCCGCGAACCCGTGCCGCACCTGGCTGGCCAGGAGGTTGGCCTTGCCGCCCATCATCTCCAGCTGGCGCAGGTAGCTCTTGGAGTCCTCGTCCTCCAGGGCGAAGGGCGCGACGGTGGTGGAAGCGAAGCGGTAGATGACCAGGGCGCTCACGGTGCCCGCGGCCAGGACCGATCCCGCGATGAGGCGGATCCGGTCCATCCTGGGCCCCCGTTCGTCCCGCAGGAAGCCGGGCCGGGGCGGCTCCGTCTCCAGGGCCGCGTCCAGGAACCCCTCCGGCACCTCCCGGCCCCGGGACCGCAGCTCGGCCACGGCCGCCTCCAGGGCCCCGCGCTTGTATTTCCTGTGATGCGCGAGGAGATCCTGGAGCTGGGCGTCGGAGAGGGCGGGGATCCTGGTGAGGAACGAGTCGGACATGGCTTCCATGGTATTTGGCCGGACGCGGATCCGGGGAGTATATTCAGGTGTTCCCCATCCAGGAGGTACCGAAATGCTCGCCTTCGCCCTGGCCGCATCCCTATTCCTCACCGGCGGGGAGGAGCCGGCCAACCCCGTCGCCCCGGTCCCCGCCGCCGCGCTGAGATCCACCTCCGCCATCAAGGGCAAGCTCACGACCTCCTCGGATTTCATGAGCGGCGGCAAGCAGGTCACCCGCGGCCAGAACATCTACGGGGTCAAGCTCCGCCCCCACCAGAGCCTCATGGCCGAGGTGCGAGGCGAACGCGCCAGCCTGTTCCTGATCACGCTCACCGACAAGGTGCAGAAGCCCATCGACCGCCAGGTCACGCGGGTCGGCGGCAAGGTCATCCTCTTCAACCGCAAGAAGGAGAACCTGGACTTCGTGGTGGTGGTCTCCGGCACCGAGTCCATGTCGAACGAGCCCTACGAACTCGTCCTGTACGAACTCGACACCGAAGCGGCCCTGGCGAAATAGCTACTTGGCGGACCACTCCGCCCTGGTCTTGGCCAGGCCGTCCAGGTACTCCTGGGGGGTCTTGGCGGCGGTGGCCAGGTCGATGGCCTTCTGCAGGGTGGCCAGGGCCTCGGCCTTCTTCCCGGCCTTGTGGAGGTACCGGGCCTTGGTGTCCAGGTTGCTGTAGACCTCCTTGGCCTTCAGGGACCGGTCGATCCACTCCATGCCCTTGTCCAGGTGGACGTCGTTGTTCAGGCAGTAGCGGGCCCCCTGCAGGAAGGGGATGTGCTCCTCGGGCCTGGCGCCGGCCAGGGTCTTCTCCAGGTAGGCCCAGTAGAGGCCCGGGGTGTCCAGGGTCACGTCGAAGCCCACGGACAGCTTCTCCCACGCCAGCTCCACACGCAGCGCCTCCAGAGATTTCATATGGATCGAATACTGGAGGTACTCTTCCGGAGCGGCCAGGGACCCGGGCGTCGCCTCCACCCGGAGGGCGTCCTCCGTGGCCTTGTAGTCGTAGGCGCCCCACTGCTTGACGTTCCTGTTGAAGATGAGGGTCCAGGCCTTGGGGCCCGGGATGGCGAAGAAGGCGTAGGAACCCGCCGCCAGGTCCTTCCCTTCGATCTTCACCGGGTCGCTGAAGGTGATGACCGTAGCGTTGTTGGCGCCCGTGCGCCACACCTCGCCGAAGGGCACCAGGCCGCCCCAGATCTTCCGCCCCTTGACGCCGGGACGGGAGTAGTCGATCTTCACGGTGCTGTTTCCCATCGTCTGGGTGACGCTGGCGCCGGGGCTGGGCTGGTAGGGTTTCACCATCGTCTGCTGGGCCGGAAGGCTCAGGACGGCCGCGAAGGCGGCGGAAAGGATGACGGTTCTCATGAGGGCTCCCGAGGAAAAGGCTCCGTCATCATACGCCCAGGATCCCGACCTGGCGCGTCAGGCAATGGTGAAAAACCAGATCGAGGCCCGGGGCGTGGACGACCCCCGGGTGCTGGAGGCCATGGCCACCCTGCCCCGCCACCGCTTCGTGGACGCTTCCCAGGAGGCCGCGGCCTACGAGGACCACCCCCTCCCCATCGGGCGGGGCCAGACCATCTCCCAGCCCTACATCGTGGCCTTCATGGCCGAGGCCCTGGCGCTCTCGGGCACCGAGAAGGTGCTGGAAGTGGGCTGCGGCTGCGGCTACATGGCCGCGGTGCTGGCCAGGCTCTGCCGGAAGGTGTTCGGCATCGAGCTGGAGGCGGACCTTTTGCGCAGGGCCGCCGCGAACCTGGAGGACCTGGGGGTCGCCAACGCCACCGTGCGCTGCGGCGACGGCAAGCTGGGATGGCGGTCGGAGGCGCCCTTCGACGCGATCGTCGTCAGCTGCGCGGCGGACGTCATCCCGCCGGACCTGTGGGAGCAGCTCGCGGAGGGGGGGCGGATGCTGCTGCCGCTGGCGGTGCATCCCACGCACCAGGACCTGGTGCTGGTGCACAAGACCGCCGCGGGGGCGGTCACGAGGAACCTGCTGCCGGTGGTGTTCGTTCCGCTGCGGTGACCGGTCGGACCGGACCGTGCGACAATCGACCTGATTCCCCTTCTCCCATCCCGGCATCGCCAGGTTTTCGGCCCTCGAACCCGTGCCATCCCGCCCGGAGGCCCCATCGGCAGGGAGGGGCTTCCCGCAGCAGGTCCAGGGTCCCCAGCCAGGCGAGGTCAAGCGATGCCCATCAAGTTCCTCCTGTGCGCCGCAGCCTTGGCGTTCCTGTGCCCCTCCCTGCGGGCGCAGACGGAAGGGAGGCCCCAGGCGGAGGCGGCCGTCTTCGACCACAAGAAGACCCGGGTGACCTTCGAACCGGACGGGACCTCCGTCCAGGAGATCTCGGCCGAGGCCCGGGTGCTGAACGAGGGCGGGGTCAAGGCGCTCGCCATCCTCAAGCTCCCCTACCTCACCGGCTCCCAGGCCCTCGACGTGGACGCGGTCCGGGTTCGCAAGGCGGACGGCACGGTGGTCACGACCCCCGATCAGAACATCCAGGACCTGCCCGCCGAGATCTCCCGCACGGCGCCGATGTACAGCGACCTCCACGAGAAGCACGTCCTGGTCAAGGGGCTGGGCGTCGGAGACGTCCTGGAGTTGGCCTACCGCCTGAGGACCATCAGGCCCGAGTTCCCCGGACACTTCTGGTTCCAGTACAGCCCATCCGAGACCGACGCCACCCGGGAGGAGACCCTCGAAGTCCGCGTGCCCCCCGCCGTCGGGCTCAAGGTGAACAGCCCGGCCTGGAATCCGGTGGTGGCGACCCTGGGCGGCTACCGGGTCTACACCTGGACCCGCGTCACGGCTGCGCCGGCGGCCAAGGCGCCGGTCCGCAGGATGGAAGCGCCCCTTCCCGCCGTGCAGCTTTCCAATTTCCAGTCCTGGGAGGAGGTGGGCCGGTGGTTCTGGGACCTCCAGCGTCCGCGCATCGCCCCGACGCCCCGGCTCCAGGCGAAAGCCGCCGAACTCACGCGGGGATTGGCGAGGGACGAGGACAGGATCCGGGCCCTCTACGATTTCGTGGCCCTGAAGTTCCACTACATCTCCATCTCCTTCGGCCTCGGACGGTACCAGCCCCACAGCGCGGACGAGGTGCTCGAAAACGGCTACGGCGACTGCAAGGACAAGCACTGCCTGCTGACGGCCCTGCTCAAGGCCGCGGGCTTCGAGGCCTGGCCGGTGCTCATGGGCGCCGGCGGCCGCCTGGACCCCGGCATGCCTTCGCCGGGCGCCTTCAACCATGTCTTCACCGTCGTCCCCCTGGGGAAGCGCCTCCTCTGGATGGACTCGACCCAGGAGGCGGCCCCGATGGGCTTCCTGAACTTCTTCGAGCGGGACCGGCAGGGGCTGGTGGCGCCCCCGGAAGGGCCGGCCTCGCTGCGCCTCGTCCCGGCCGACGACGCCTTCAGGACCGGCGTCGGGATCCTGACCCGGGGAGCCTACCAGGCCGATGGCACCTTCAAAGGCCATACGGAACAGACCTGCACCGGCGACTTCGACCTGACCATGAGAACCTTCTTCCGGTCCTGCCCACCCGCCCAGTGGAAGGAGATTCTCAAGGCGAACACCGCCATGCCCGGCACCTCCTGGGAGATGGAGAACCTGGTGCCGTCGCCGATCGAGGCCACCGGAGAACCTTTCCATTTCGGCTTCGACCTCACGGTCCGGAGCACCCTCGGGGACAATCCCGACCGCATCATCGTTCCGCCCCTGGGCCGGCTCGAGTCCTTCCAGCTTCCGCCGAGCGACGCGAAGATCCCGCTGGTCCTGGGCTTCCCCGGGGAATACCGCATGAGGGCGGAAATGACCCTTCCCAAGGGCTGGCAGCCCGCCCTGCCCGCGCCCGTTTCGTTGACCTGCCCCGTCGCGGACTTCACCGCCACGGCCACGATGAAGGACGGAACCCTCACCGTGGAGAAGGTGCTGGTGTCGAGGGTGGCCGAAGTCCCGGCCCGGGACATGGACACCTTCCGGGAATTCCTGGCGGGGGTCCGCAGGGAAGGGATGGCCTTCCAGGCGCTCAACGGCAACGGCGCCGCCAGGCCCGCCGGCGCCCGGGCGGAAAACCGGTCGCCGCACGAGATCCAGGGCAGCGTGTTCCTCGACCAGGGCAAGCCGGCGCAGGCCATCGGGGAATTCCAGCAGGCGCTGGCCGCCGACCCGGACAGCGTCATGGGGCACTTCGGCCTGGCCGCCGCCTACGCCCTGAAGCACCAGGGCGCCGAGGCCGTGGCGGAAGGGATGAAGATGCTCCGCCTGGCCCCCCGGGCCATCCAGCCGGCCGAATTCCTGGGGCGGACCTTCTACGCCCAGCTCCTGCCCGGGGAGACGCGGGAATACCTGACCGAGGCCGTGCGGACCATGCCGGAGGCGGTCAAGCTCCGTTTGTTCCTGGGCTGCACGCTCGTCAAGACGGACCGCCGGGTGGAGGGCCTGGAGACCCTCAAGGCCCTCCTGGCCGGGGACCACCCGGACAAGGAAGACCTGAACGAAGCGGCCTACGCCTTGGCCGAGGCGGACCTGGACCTGGACCAGGCCCTGGCGTGGTCCCGGAAGGCCGTCCAGCTCATCGAAGGGGAGTGCGCCGGCCTGACGGTCCTGGACCGGGCCTCCCGGAACAAGCTGCAGACCCTGGCCAATTTCTGGGACACCCTGGGCTGGATCCATTTCCGGCGCGGAGAGCTGACCCCGGCGATCCGGTTCCTGGAGGCCGCCTGGGCCCTCGGCCAGCATTGGGTCCCGGGCGACCACCTCGCCCAGGCGTTCCAGAAGCAGGGCCGGAAGGCGGAGGCGGAGGACCTGTTCCTGATGGCCTCCGTCTGTCCAGGGGCGGAACTGGGGATCATCGGTCCGCACTACCAGGCCCTCACGGGGAGACCCTTGCCGGAGCGGAGGCCGGATGCCGAGCTGAAACGAGTGAAGGCCCGGACCTACCTCCTGCCTTCCAGGGCGAAGGCGGACGGCTACGCGCAGTTCGACCTGAAGCTTTCCGGGAAGGGCTTCGAAGGCGCGAGCTTCGTATACGGGTACGCGGCCCTCAAGGCCGACGCGGACAAACTCGGGCAGCTCGACTTCCGGAAACTGTTCCCGGACGAAGGCCCGCAAAGGATCCTTCTGCGGGGCATCCTCACCACCGGCGGCAAGGCGTCAAGTTTCATCGTCACCCCCCTGGAGGAGGCGCTGCAGACGGCGCGGATCCCAGGCAAGGAGGCAGCCGCCAAAAGGCCGTCCAAGCGGTGAGCCGGGCCCAGGGGCCTGCGTTCGCGAACCCCCTGGTGCAGGCCGCCAGAAATACGTGTAAGGCCAATTCATCTCGTCGCATCCAAGTGGCAGGTGAGAGATTTGGTGCAAGTGGGGCGAGTTGAATTAACTGGGGAGCAATTCAGACGGCTTGAGGAAATGGCGCGGAGCCGGACGTTGTCTGCACGCAGGGTGCTGCGGGCCAAGATCGTTCTTCATCGAGCTTCCGGCGAGTCCTTTCGCGACATCGGCCAGGCTTTGGGCTGCGATCATCGGACCGCTTGGCAATGCCTCAAGCGATGGGAGGAAGCGGGCTTCGAGGGTCTCGAGAGGGAACGCCCAGGTCGAGGCCGGAAGTCTTGGGTGATCGCCTTGAAAGGGCAAGAGGTGCTCCAGAAGACAACGCAGGAACAGCCCGTCAATGCCACGCACTGGAGTCGGGCCTCCATGGCGCAGGCCACCGGGGTGAGCGTAGACGAGAAGAGCCAGATCCAGGCCCTGGACCGGACTCAGCCTGGCCTACCGATGAAGAAAGGTCGCTGCGGCACCATGACGCACGACTGCAAGCGCAATGGCACGACCACCCTCTTTGCGGCCATGACCACGCTGGAGGGTACGATCCGGCGGTCAAAAGCTGGTTGAAAGACCATCCGAGGGTCCACGTTCACGTCACCCCCACCCGTTCATCGTGGTTGAACAGGGTGGAGCGATTTTTTCGGGACATCACGGAGAACCGCATCCGCAGGGGCATAATTAGGTCCGTCCCGGAACTCGAAGCACCGATCCACACCAATATCGCGAGACACAATGCCAATCCGAAACCATTTGTTTGGACAGCGTCCGCGAGTGATATCCTCGCCAAGGTGACCCGAGCGCGGCAGGCCCTGGCGGCCATTCGGACGGCCTCTGCCAAGGGTTGACGGCGAACCTGCCTTTATCTTTCCCTCGGTATCCTCGGCCTCCTCGGCGCCTCGGCGATGGGCTTTTCGAACGGTGCTTCGGCGCAAGTAATCTTTGCGCCGACAGATGCTTGAGAAAGCCATCGCCGAGGCGCCGAGGAGGCCGAGGATACCGAGGAAGGAATTCTGGCCTGAACGTCCCGCCATGGTTGAGCGCACGCCTGACCCGAAGGGGGAGGTCATGGGTCGGCATTGGGGTGAAGATTGGGGCGACAACCATCCCCATCGGGATATCACCGAAGCCATCATTCTCGCTGCCATCAGGGTGCAGATCGTTCTGGGGCCTGGACTCCTGGAATATGCCTGCAAGGCTTGCCTCGCCCATGAACTCAGGTTGGCCGGACACCAGGCCCTTCGCGAGGTTCACCTCGATATCACCTACAAGGGCTTGTGCGTCGAGAATGCCTACATCATGGATCTCGTCGCGGACCACAAAGGGGTCATCGAGGCAAAGGCCATCGCCACGTTTTCGGACGCGGACTTCGCCCAATTGAACAGTTGCCTCCACTTCGCCAACTCCAAAGCGGGCCTGCTGATCCATTTCCATAACTGGCCCCTCAAAGACGGGGGCATCAAGCGACTCGTCAACACCAAGCCCTGACCTGGAACTGGGGTGAAGGTGCTGGACAAGGTGTTACCTGTTCTTCTGGCGGCCTACACTAGTACCCCAGCTTCCGGTCCACCGCGCCTTCGATCGCCAGTCCTTCCGCGAACCTCCGCAGGTTCGGAAGCAGGTCAGGAACCATGGCCCGGGGCGTGGACGGTCCCGAGTGGTGGGGCGTGACCGTCACCTTCGGGTGGCCCCAGAGGGGCGAATCCGCTTCCAGGGGTTCGGAAGGGAAGACATCCAGGACGGCCCGGCCCAGCCGCCCCGCGTCCAGGGCCTCGATCAGGTCGGGGACCACCACCTGCTCGCCCCGGCCCACGTTCACCAGGGTGAGCCCGCCGTGGCCGTGGGCAAGCAGGCGGGCGTCCACGAGGCCCCGGGTTTCCGGGGTCAGGGGGGCGCAGAGGACCAGCAGGCGAGCTGCCGGTAGCAGGTTCGGCAGGTCGGCGGTGCCGTGGAGCGGGAATTCCAGGTCCTCCCGGGGGGTCCGCACGAAGCCCCGCACGTCCAGGCCCAGTTCCCTAAGCGAACGGCCTATCTGGCGGCCGATGCGGCCGAAGCCCACCACCAGGGCGGTGCGGCCGGTGAGGTCCTCGGGGATGAGCCGGGGGTTCCAGGCGCGCGCCGTCTGGGCCTCCCGGCATTCGTCGGGGCGCTGGGCGCCGGCCAGGAGGTGGAAGGCCACGTAGCGGGCCATCCAGAGGCCGAACTGGCCGTCGGCCCGGGTGATGGGTACGCCGGGGGGGATGGAGGGGTCGGCCACCAGATGGTCCACCCCGGCCCCGCTGTTCTGCACCCAGGCCAGCCGGGGCATACGGGCGGCCAGGCCCTCGGGAAGCTTCCACGCGAAGAGGCCCTCGGCCTCCGCCAGCCATTCGGCCTCGCCCGCCTCCCGGGGGTGCCAGCCGCGGATGTCCAGGCGGGGTTCGGCCTCCCGCAGGGCGGGGACCCAGTCCATGTGGCGGTGGTGGATGACGGCCAGTCGTCGCATGCTCATCCCTGGTAGCTGTCCTGCGCGTGGTAGCTGCTGCGCACCAGGGGGCCCGATTCCACCCGCTGGAAGCCCATCTCGAGGCCCTTGCGCCTATACATGTCGAACTCGGCGGGTTCGACGTACCGCGCCAGGGGCAGATGCAGGGGGGAGGGGGGCAGGTACTGGCCCAGGGTGGCGATATCCACGGAGGAGTCCCGCCAGTGGCCCATGAGGTCCAGCACCTCCTCGGGGGTCTCGCCCAGGCCCACCATGATGCCGCTCTTGACGCGCAGGGCGGGGGCGGCGGCGTCCCGGTGGCGGGCGGCGCCGGCCAGGACCCGCAGGCTCTGGGCGTAGTCCGCGTCGGGGCGCACCCGCTTGTACAGGCGCTCCACGGTCTCGACGTTGTGGTTGAGGACCTGGGGGGCGGCCTCCAGCACCGTCGCCAGGCAGGCCTCGCTCCCGCTGAAGTCGGGGATCAGCACCTCCACCCCGCAGCCCGGCACCAGGGTGCGGATCCAGCGGATGGTGGCGGCGAAGTGGGCGGCGCCCCCGTCGGGAAGGTCGTCCCGGTTCACGCTCGTGACCACCGCGAAAGCCAACCCCAATGACGCCACCGCTTCGGCCACGCGCTGGGGCTCGCCGGGGTCCACCTCGCCCGGGCGGCCCTTGCCCACGTTGCAGAAGCCGCAGTGCCGGGTGCACACGTCGCCCAGCAGCATGAAGGTGGCGGTGCGATGGATTCCCCAGCATTCGTGGAGGTTGGGGCACCGGGCCTCCTCGCAGACGGTGACCAGGCGGTTCGACCGCACCAGGGCCTCCACCTCGGCCACCACCTCGGGAGCCGGGACCTTGATCTTCAACCAGTCGGGACGGGGGCCGGGGAGAACGGGGGGACGCGCCATAGGAGTCAATCCTACCGCACTGGGCTACAATGGACTGCCATGACCGACACCCCCCGAGAGCATCCCGCCTTCGAGCCCCCGAAGGGCTTCGAGACGAAGTTCCGCGACCTGGAGCTGCATCTGGCCTCCTTCGACGGCCCCCTGGACCTGCTCCTGCACCTGATCCGGGAGCAGAAGCTGGACATCCTGGACCTGCCCATGGCCTCGGTGACCCGCCAGTACATGGACTACCTGCTCCTCATGGAGGAGCTGAACCTGGAGATCGCCGCGGAGTTCGTGGCCATGGCCGCCCACCTCCTGCAGATCAAGAGCCGCATGATGCTCCCCCGGCCCCCCGCGGACGAGGGCCTGGAGGATCCCCGCGAGGACCTGGTGCAGCGCCTCCTGGACTACCAGCAGGTGAAGGAGGCCGCCAAGGAGCTCTCCAGCCGCGAGACCGAGTGGCAGAAGGTGGTCTTCGCGCCGGGGCTGGACATCCGGGACCACGCACGGGTGGAGGAGGAGCCCATCAAGGCCAACCTCTTCGACCTGCTCGCGGCGTACCGGGACGCCCTCAAGCGGCTCCTGCCGCCCCCGCCGGTGCAGGTGCGCACTCCCCCCAAGACCCTGGACCAGCGCATCGCCGAGGTCACCGCCTTCCTCCTGGACGGGCGGTGGGAGGCCTTCGGCGGGCTCCTGGCCACCGCCGGCTCCCGGGAGGAGCTGGTGCTCACCTTCCTCGCCCTCCTGGAGATGGTCCGCACCGGACGGATCCTCCTGGTGCAGTCGGAAGCCTTCGGCGAAATCCGGGTTCGCGCGGCCTAGCATCGTGACCCGCGAACCCAGCCCCTCCCTCGCAAAGGCCTTCCGCATCGCCTACATCATCGGCCTGTTCATCTGCGTGGCCTGGCCCCTGCTCCTGCAGCTCATGCTGGGCACGGCCATCCGGCCCGGGGCGGCGCCCCCGGACGGCGTGGTGCAGCAGCTGGGCTACACCTTCACGGGGCTGACCTTCGCGTCGGCGTTCTTCGTGACCTGGCGCTGGAGCAAGGTCCGGCGGACCTTCGGGAGCCTGGAGGAGGCCCGGCGCCCCGGAACCGTGATCCGTGAGACCATCCTCTACGCCGCCCTGTTCGAGCTCAGTTCCCTCTACGGAATCGTCTACTACGCCCTTGGGGGGCCGCCGGCCGAGCGCTACGCCCGGTCCTTCATCGCCCTGACCACCGTCATGTTCTTCGTCTTCGTCCCCCGATTCCAGGCCTGGCGGGAAGCCGCCCAGGAGGAGCGCCCATGAGCGAGAATTCCGCCCACGACAAGACCGATCCCGGCATCCCCACGGATCCCGACGCCACGCAGGTCCTGAAGACCGGGGCGCCCAGGCTCCAGGACACCCAGCCCATGCGGATCATCCCGCCCCCCCCGAGGCAGGAGGCCGTCACGACCCAGTCCCTCCCCGTCGTCGCGCCCCTGCCCGAGGCGCGCCAGGCGCCGGCGCGGGCCTCCCGGCCCCTGCTCTGGATCTTCGGCATCCTGGCCGTGGCGATCCTGGGCGGCACCGTGGCCTACTACTTCCTCTATCCGGGCGGGGAGGCCCCGGCCCCGGCGCAGGCCCGGGAGGAGATCCCCGCGGTCCTCGTCCCGTACCTGGACAAGGCCGCCCAGGGCGACTCCGGCGCCATGCGCATGCTGGGGACGATGTACTACAACGGCCTGAACGTCCCCATGGACCGCAAGGAAGGCGTCAAGTGGTACCGGAAGGCCGCGGCCGCCGGGAGCGTGGCGGCCCGCAAGGACCTGGAGCAGCTGGGTCTGGCGGTGGACGAGAAGTGAGCCCCTCCGAGACCCCCCTTGCCAAGCTCCTCGCGGACCAGGCCTACGACGGCCTCTTCCCCAACCTCTACGACTGGATCTACGTGGTGGGGGTCTCCGAGGCCGGGGAGCTCACCTTCGAGACGGTGAACCCGCCCCTGGGCGGGGGCTCGGGGTTCCTGCTCCCGGAGTTCACGGGCAAGACGCCCGCGCAGTGCCTCCCCCCCGAGAGCGCCGAGCTCCTGGTGAACCACTTCAGCCGGGTGCTGGCCGAGGAGCGGCCCCTCCTGTACGAGGAGGAGCACGTGGTGGAGGGCCGGGCCCGGAGCTTCCAGACCACTCTCACCCCGGTGCGGAACAAGTGGTCGCGCATCCACCGCATCGCCGCCGTATCCCGGGACATCACGGCCCTCAAGGAGGCCGAGGCGGCCCTCCACGCCTCCGAGGAGCGGCTCAACCTGGCCCTGGAGGGCACCCAGCAGGGCCTCTGGGACTGGAACCTCGCCAAGGGCGAGGTGTACCGCAGCCCCCGCTGGTTCTCCATGCTGGGGCTCACCCCCGCGGGCGTGCCGCCCACGCTGGAGGGCGGACTCGCCCGGATCCACCCCGAGGACCGCCTCCAGGTGGAAGGGGCCATGAACGCCCATCTGGAGGGGCGGCAGGCCACCTTCCAGGTGGAGTACCGCATCCTGGGCGGGACCACGGACTGGATCTGGGTCTTCGACGCGGGCAAGGTGGTGGCCTGGGACGACCAGGGCCGCCCGGCCCGCATGACGGGCATGTGCACCGACATCACCGAGCGCAGGCGCGCCGAGGAGTCCCTGCGGGCCCTGGTGGGCGGCGTCGTGCACGAGATCCGCAACCCCGTCTACGGCATCTCCATAAACCTGGACGCCATGGAGGCCACCTTCGGGGAGGAGCCGCGCTACATGCCCTTCGTGGCCGCCCTGCGGGAGAGCGCCGAGCGCATCTCCAGCCTCATGAACGACCTCAAGGACTACGGCGAGCCCCGCACGCTCAACCCCGAGCCCTGCCTCCTGAAGGCCCTGCTGGAGGAGGCCGCGCGCAGCTGCGAGTCCCAGGCGGCGCGCCAGCAGGTTGACCTGGGCATCCACCTGGAGAACCCCCACCTGGTGCTGCCGCTGAACGGGCGCCGCATGCACCAGGTCTTCCGGAACCTCATGGAGAACGCCCTCCACCACTCCCCCCCGGGCGGGAAGGTGGCGGTGCGGTGCCGGAGGGACCGCAGGGAGGACCACGAGTGGTGGATCTTCACCGTGGAGGACCAGGGGCCCGGCTTCGCCCCCGACACGCAGGCCCGGGCCTTCGAGCCCTTCTTCACCCGGCGCAAGGGGGGGACGGGCCTGGGCCTTTCCATCGTCAAGCGGGTGGTGGAGGAGCACGGCGGGTCCGTGGAACTGGGCAACCGCACCGGAGGCGGAGCCATCGTGACCGTCAAGCTTCCGGCCCCCCGCAGGGTCGCCACCCTCATGCAGGACCCCGACCATGACTGACCCCAGGATCCTCCTGATCGAGGACGACCCCTCCGTGCGCCACGGCATGGCCGCCTTCCTCCGCGCCAACGACCTCGACGTGCAGGAGGCCGAGAACTGCAAGCAGGCCATGGAGCTCTACCGCAGCGGCAACCCCGACGTGGTCGTGGCCGACTACAGCCTGCCCGACGGCACCTCCCTGGACATCCTCGCCCAGGTCAAGCGCCTGAACGAGAGCACCCCCTTCATCATCCTCACCGCCCACGGCTCCATCGACCTGGCCGTGAGGGCCATCAAGGAGGGGGCGGAGCAGTTCCTCACCAAGCCCGTGGAATCCAAGGCCCTCCTCGTCATCGTGCGCCGCCTGCTCCAGCAGCAGCGCCTGCGCCACCGCCAGGAGGCCGCCAACCGCGACCGGGCCGGGATCATGAATCCCTTCCAGGGGGAGAGCCCGGCCATCCGCAGGCTGGAGGAGCAGGCCCGGCGGATGCTGGAGTGGGACAGCCCCATCCTCATTCTCGGGGAGACCGGCGCCGGCAAGGGCGTCCTGGCGCGGTGGATCCACTTCAACAGCCCGCGCGCCGAAGAGGCCTTCGTGAACCTCAACTGCGCCGGCCTCACCCGGGAGCTGCTGGAGAGCGAGCTCTTCGGGCACGAGCGGGGCGCCTTCACGGGGGCGGTCGCCGCCAAGCAGGGCCTGCTGGAAGTGGGCCACCGGGGCATCGTGTTCCTGGACGAGATCGGCGACATGGACCCCGCCATCCAGCCCAAGCTCCTCAAGGCGCTCGAGGAGAAGACCTTCCGGCGCCTGGGCGACGTGCGGGACCGGGTCGTGGACATCCGCCTCATCGCCAGCACGAACCTCGCCCTGGAGGACATGGTCCGCGCCAAGACCTTCCGGGACGATCTGTACTACCGCATCAGCACCCTCACCCTGCGCATCCCCCCCCTGCGGGAGCGCCCCCAGGACGTCCCCATCCTGGCCGCCACCATCCTGCAGTCCGTCGCCTCGCGCATGGGCCGGATGCCCGTGACCCTGAGCCCCCGGGCGGAAGCCGCCCTGCTGGCCTACCCCTGGCCGGGCAACATCCGGGAGCTGTCCAACGTCCTGGAGCGGGCCATGATCCTCCAGCGGGGGGACCAGATCGAGGCCGCGGACCTGGGCATGGAGGACCGGCTCTCGCCGCCCTCGGACGCCCCCGGGGAGCTGTCCACCCTCAAGGAGATGGAGCGCGCCCACATCGAGCGGGTCCTGCTGCGCACGGCGGGCAACGTCGCCGAAGCCGCCCAGATCCTCGGGCTGGCCAGGCGCACCCTCTACGACCGCCTGAAGATCCTGGGTCTCAGCCTCAACCGCTACTGAGCGGGTCTTCGCACCCCGCCTTGCGGAATTTCGCACACCGGCGCCCTCCTGCGGGGTGGAGCCGCGGTGTGATCTCATCCAGAATCAACAAATAATAACACCGCGGAAACTGGCGCGGGGTTTGCTCCAATAGGGGCATCCCAACGCGTACTCACTCATCCAAGGAGAGACGAACATGATCAGGAACATCGTGGCAGTTCTGCTGGTCGCGGGCACCGTGGCCACCGGAGGCTGGGCGGCCGCACCCGGACAGGCCAAGGCTCTCCATCTGCGCACCATCGAGAAGTATCCCGCACCCAGGCTGGAAAACGTGAACGGGCGGGAGGTGAAGTTCCTCCTCGACCCCGCCAAGCTCAAGGGCTCCCCTGCCGAAGTCTTCGCGACGGTCTGGAACCGGGTCAAGGCCGCAGGCGCCAAGCACGGCTTCAAGGTCACCGAGAAGGGCGACAATCCCCTCAAGATCGAGAACGCCTACAAGGAGTACTTCGACACGCCCGGCCAGGACCTCTGGAAGAAGGGCTACCTGGTGCGCATCACCCAGAAGTTCAAGAAGGGCGTCGCGGAATTCCAGGTGGGTCTCACCATCAAGGCCGTCAATCCCGATGCCAACCTCGCCCTGGCGACGCCCCTGAAGGTCGTGGGCGTGGACAAGGTGAAGGTCGAGGCCGAGGAGAACGCCGGCCCCGGCGCCGGCGGAATGCTGGACGGCTACGTCGAGAAGGGCGCCTCCTTCAGCGTCACCCTGGACAGCCTGGGCAAGCTCACCCTTGGCGATTTCGCCAAGTACATGCCCGAACTGGCCACCCTCGGCATCCCGGCGGACACGAAACTCGTGGGCAACCGGGCCTACTCCGTGCGCGTGAAGCCGGGCTCGGTGGAACTGGCCGGCACCGACGACTGCGGCTTCTCCTTCGAGGGGTGGTCCACGAAGCCCGGCGAGGCCCCCTACCTCTACGACGTCTCCCTCGGCTACGGCGACATCGACTACTACGACAGCCCCGCGCTCCACGAGGCCAGCGAGCAGTTCTACCAGAAGGTCATCCTCGGCGAGCTGGGCGACCTGGCCATGCCCCAGGCCGAGAAATGGGGCGGTTCCAAGGTGCGCAAGCTCATGAACAGGCCCCTCACCCACTGAAGTCCATTCCCACCCCTTTCCGGAGATCCATGACGATGCGAAACCTCTCCCGCAGTTTCACGCTGGGCGCCCTCGCGGCCTGCCTCGCCCTTCCCGGCTTCGCCCAGGCCGGGCCCGACAAGCTCGACGCGCTGTACGGCTACCTGTCCCAGCCCGCCTACATCAAGCACTACGAGGCCGACAAGAACGGCAAGGTGCTCATAAACCCCTACCTCCAGGTGGCCACCAAGGACTACCCCGCCATCCTGGACGCCAAGAACGCCCCGTACAACTGGGTGATCGACGCCGAAGGCCGCGTGGGCATCATCCAGGAAGCCGCCCATCCCCTGGGCCGCACCTACGCCAAGGGCTTCTTCCGCCCCGAGGACCAGTCCAAGCGCAAGCCCGGCACCACCGAGAACTACGGCCACGTCTCCGCCATCGCGGGCGGCCCCAGCCGCATCAGCGGCGAGATCAACTACGACAAGGCCACCAAGAGCTTCACCATCAACAACAAGTCCGGCCGCTACTCCAAGCACAACCCGGACCGCACCCCGGAGCAGATGGCCAACGCGGCCCGGCTGATCCAGGAAGTCGTGGACCCCGGCAAGACCCCCTGGGGCCCCACCTACTACCTGCTCGAATACGCCCCCGAAACCGTCCGCGAGGAGCTCATGAAGAGCCCCAAGCTGGCCTATGACGACCCCGCCAAGAAGAGCCGCCCCCACATCATCCTGGCCGTCGCCGCGGCGTCCGCCCCCGAGGCCGAGAAGCCCAAGACCAAGGCCAAGAAGGCCAAGGCCGCCCACAACGACGATCCGTCATAAGTCTCGCGCCCCATTGGCCCATCGAATAGGAGCTTGGAACACATGAAGACCCTTTTCTCCCCCCGCATCCTCCTCCCCGGGATCCTGCTCTGCCTGGCGGCCTCGGCCACGCCCCTGCCGGCGCTGCAGCCCGCCGACGTCACGGCCCAGGCCCACGTCCTCAAGGGCCGGAAGAACTTCCTCACCGGCTACGACCCCATCAACGTCGACGGCACCATCAACTGCATCGTCGAGATCCCCGCCGGCACCACGGCCAAGTTCGAGACCGACATCAAGACCGGCCTCATCGCCATCGAACAGAAGAACGGGGCCCCCCGGTACGTGCAGTACCTGGGCTACCCCTGCAACTACGGGGCGGTGCCCCGCTCCCTCCTCCTCAAGAGCAAGGGCGGCGACGGGGATCCCATCGACGTGCTGATCCTGGGCCAGTCGGTCCCCACCGGCTCCGTGGTCAAGGCCCGCACCCTGGGCATCCTGGTCCTCACCGACACCGGCGAAGTGGACAACAAGCTGGTGGTGGCCATGGAGGGCTCGCCCTTCTGGAGCTGCAAGAGCATCGCCGACCTGGACGCCAAGTTCCCCGGCGTGACCACCATCCTCCAGACCTGGTTCACGTCCTACAAGGGCAGGGACAAGGAAGGCAAGCTGATGATGGCCTCCACGGGCTTCAAGGAGCGGGCCGAGGCGATCCGCTTCCTGGGCGACGCGATCCTGGACTACGAGAACTCCGTGACCACGGACGCCGACCGGCGCCCCCTGGACAAGGACGGCAATCCCAGCCTGTACCGCTGGCCCGGCGCGAAGAACCTGGGCGAATGACACGACCGGGGGGGGCGCCGCCCCCCCCTTTTTCTCGAACATCAAGGAGGCACAAACCATGCGCATCGTATTGCTGGGTGCGCCCGGCGCCGGCAAGGGCACCGTGGCCAAGCAGCTCACGGCCTACGACGGCTCCGTGCAGATATCGACCGGAGATCTCCTCAGGGCGGCCGTGAAGGCCGGAACCCCCCTCGGCCTTCAGGCCCAGGGCTTCATGCAGCGGGGCGACCTCGTCCCCGACCGCCTCATCATGGGCATGGTCGAGCAGCGCTTCCAGGAACGGCCCGGAGAGGGCTTCATCATGGACGGCTTCCCCCGCACCATCCCCCAGGCCGTGTCGCTGGGCCTGCTCCTCAAGGGCCTGGACCTGCCCCTGCACATGGTGGTGAACCTGGTGGTCCCCGAGGAGGTGATCCTGGATCGCCTCTGCACCCGCCGCACCTGCTCGAACCCGGACTGCAACGCGATCTACAACCTGAAATCGAACCCGCCCGCCCCGGACGGCACCTGCCGCGCGTGCGGATGCAAGGTCATCCAGCGCGAGGACGAGACCCCCGAGGCCATCACCCACCGCCTGGAGGTCTACCGGCAGCAGACCAACCCCCTCGTGGGCCATTACGACCGCACCGGCCTGCTGGTCACGGTGCGGGAGCTGGACACGGCCGCCATCGTGAAGACCATCGTCGGCGCCCTGACCGCGCAGGTGGGCTGAGCCGCCCCGTGCGCATTCCCGCAGGGGTTCTGCGCGGATTTCCGCACGGACGTCCCGGACGGATCCCCCCTCCTCAATACTCAATGCCTGTAAATATTTGGCTTAGCATCAATTTCAAACTTGGCACGCATCTTCCAATTCAGGTCCATTCCCTCTGGGAAACCCTCGTCTTCAACAAAGCCGGCGCGCCCGCGCCCCCCCCATGACCTACCGCTGGAGGTTCACATGAAGTTCTTCGTCACGCCCTTGGCCCTCGCCATCCTGGCGGGCCCCCTCGCCGCCCAGGCTCCCACCGACGCCGACAAGCGCATCGCCGATCTCGAGAAGAAGGTCGAGAAGCTCACCAAACTCGAGGCCAAGAAGTCCGACGAGTCCAAGGATGGCGGCTTCTACGTCAAGTTCGGCGGCCGCTTCCACCTGGACTCGGTCTTCTTCGACGGCAACAAGAACCGCCTGGCCAACGGCACCCAGCTGCGCCGCGGCCGCATCAGCTTCAAGGCCGGCTTCGGCAAGGACTGGGTCGCCGAAGGCGACTACGATTTCGCCGAAGGCGGATCCTCCGTCAAGGACATGTGGATCGGCTACCAGGGCTTCAAGGACACCCTGATCCAGGTGGGCCAGTTCAAGGCGCCCTTCGGCTTCGACACCCTCTCCTCCTCCAACGCCATCTGGTTCACCGAGCGCTCCTACAGCGACATCTGGACCCCCGACCGGCACGTGGGCGTCGCGGTCGCCAAGTGGGGCGAGCGCTGGCAGGCCAAGGCCAACTTCTTCGGCCAGGCCATCGACGACACCAACACCGCCGACACCAACGGCTCCGACCACGGCTGGGGCTATGCCGGCCGGGTCAGCGTGGCCCCCATCCTCGTCAACGAGTCCAAGGCCATCCACTTCGGGGTGGCCATGAACACCCGCACCCCCATCGCCGACTACAGCACCACCACCCTGGTGCCCGTGGCGGGCGAGGCCTATGCCATCGACTTCTCCGGCAGGCCCGAGGCCGGCAAGATCAGCAAGGCCAAGTTCCTGAACGCCAAGATCGCCAACGTCAAGAACTACACCCAGACCGGCGCCGAGTTCGCGGGCGTGTGGAACGCCTTCTCCTGGCAGAGCGAGTACCAGCAGACCAAGGTCAAGCGCCGGGACGCCTTCGGCACCACCGCCGCCGCCCTCGCCGCCAGCGTCGTCGACCACACCTTCTCCACCTACTACGGCCAGGTGTCCTACATCTTCGGCGGCCGGCGCTCCTACAGCGCCCAGGACGGCCTGTTCGGCAAGGTCACCCCCAGCAGCAAGATGGGTGCCCTCGAAGTGGTGGCCCGCTACAGCAAGATGAACCAGGACGACCTCACCGCCATCGACGCCGTCAAGGGCGGCCAGGCCAAGAACATGTCCCTGGGCCTGACCTGGTACACCAACAAGAACATCCGCTGGATGGCCGACTACACCAAGGTCGACAACAACGAGAACGCCAAGCCCAAGGGCGTCTACGGCGGCATCGTCAACGACGACTTCTCCATCACGACCATCCGGCTCCAGGTCAATTTCTAGACCACCGCGCCCTTCCGGATAGGGCCCGCACCCAGGGCCCTTCCGGAAGGACTGTCCGCCGTGAAACACTCCAACCCGCAATTTGAATCAGGAGGCCCCGTGGCCAAGGAAATCGAACGCAAGTACCAGGTGAAGCTCGACGCGTGGGTCCCCCAGGGCGAAGGCATCCACTTCAAGCAGGGCTACCTCAATTCGCAGAAGGAGCGGGTGGTGCGCGTGCGCATCGAAGGCACCCGCGCCAAGCTCACCATCAAGGGCATCACCACCGGCGTGACCCGCTCGGAATTCGAGTATTCCATCCCGGTCGAGGACGCCGCCCTGCTGCTGGACAACCTCTGCGAGCAGCCCCTGATCGACAAGCACCGCCACAAGGAGGTGCACTTCGGCAAGACCTGGGAGATCGACGTCTTCCACGGCCTCAACGAGGGCCTGGTGGTGGCCGAGATCGAGCTGGCCTCCGAGGACGAGGCCATCACCCTCCCCGCCTGGGTGGGCCCCGAAGTCTCCAGCGACCCCCGCTATTTCAACTCCAACCTGCTTAAGAACCCTTACAATACCTGGAACAAGGCGTAATCAACCGCGGGCCGCCCCCAGGGGGGCGGCTCGCCTTTTCAGGCAGAGCGATGGCAGCTGAAGCACCCGCGGCGACTCCCGCCCACTCCCTCCAGGCCCTCCTGGACATGGAGAAGATGGTCCTCTCCTCCAAGACGAGAGAGGCCCAGAGCCCCACCGAGAAATGGATGCGCTACCTGGGATTCCCGGGGGGCATCCTGCTCTTCCTCCTCGTGTACTACCTCCCCGCGGGCGCCGGCCTGAGCGGCGCGGCCCAGACGGGCACGGCCTGCTTCGCGCTGGCCCTGGTGTGGTGGGTGACCGAGCCCTTTCCCACCTACGTCACGTCCCTGATCCTCATGTTCCTGCTCCTGGTCACGCGCACCTCCCCGGCCAAGCCGATCATGGACGTGCTGGGCATGGAAGTGATCTGGCTCAACCTGCTGGCCTTCATCCTCAGCTCCATGCTGGTGAAGACCCGCCTGGCCAAGCGCATGGCGCTGTGGCTCATCGTCAAGTTCGGCCGGAAGGCCTCCTGGGCCCTGCTGGCCTTCGTCATCCTGCAGCTGGCCCTGTCCCCCCTGATCCCGGCCACGGCGGCGCGCTGCGTCATGACCCTGCCCCTGATCATCGTGGTGGGCACCATCTACGGCTCCACCGAGCAGACCCCCAACAACTTCGGCAAGAACCTGCTCCTGCTCAACCTGGCGGGCATCTCGGTGCTCACCTCCGTCACCATGACCGGCTCCTCGGCCAACCTGGTGGCGGTGGCCTTCATCCAGAGCATGACCGGCCACCGGGTCTACTACATGGACTGGATGATCGCCGGGGCTCCCATCGCCATCCTCACCATGCTTATCATGTGGTTCGTGGGGCAGAGGTTCATCTTCCCCATCGCGGCCGGGGACCAGACCCCCAAGGTCGAGGGCGGCCTGGCCCTGGTGGAGGAGCAGCACCGCTCCATGGGCGCGTTCAGCTTCCAGGAGAAGAAGGCCATGGTCATCTTCGGCGTGGTGCTCTTCCTCTGGATGACCGACATCTTCCACATGCGCTGGTTCGGCGTGGAGATCAGCGCGCCCTTCGCGGCCCTGATCGGCGCGGTGCTCGTGCTCTTCCCCCGCTACGGGGTGCTCCAGTGGAGCGAGGCGGACATCCCCTGGCACCTCCTCATCTTCTCCGCGGGCGCCTATGCCGGCGGCCTCGCCCTGGAGGACACCGGGGCGGCGGAATGGGGCGTCAGGACGCTGTTCGGAGGCATGAACCTGAAGTCCATCCCCTTCGGCGCGGCCTTCACCCTCATCACCGGCGTGATGATGTACAGCCACCTGCTCACCACCTCCAAGACGGTGCGCACCATCATCCTCATCCCGATCATCATCACGATGTCCAAGGCCCTGGGCTGGGATCCCGTGTCCATGGCCCTGCCCGCCGCGCTCTGCATCGACTGGGTGGTGGGCCTGCCCATCAGCGGCAAGCCCAACGTGATCCTCTTCTCCACGAACCAGTACACCGTGATGGACAACTTCAAGTTCGGCATGATCACGTGCACGGTGGGCATGGTGCTGCTGGTCATCTCGGCGGCCACCTGGTTCCACTGGCTCGGCATCACGCCTTCCTTCTGGGCGATGCCTAAATGAGCCGGCTCCTGCTTCCCCTCCTCCTCCTGGGCGCCGCCCTTTCAGCGGCCGAGATCCAGTCCTACGCCACCCGGGTGGAACTCTCCCCGGACGGCGCGGGCCGGGCCACCACCACGCTGGTGATCGCCGGCGCGGCGAACGAGACCGTTGAGATCCCCGTGGGCCTCAAGGCCTCCGGGTTCCTCCTCGCGAGCGGCCCGAAGGCACTCGGCCTGGAATCCCGCGGTGCGCTCGTGAAGGTCGTCCTGCCGCCGGAACCTGGCGTCTGGACCTGCTCCTTCACCTACACGGCCACCGGCCTGTTCTCGCCCGAAGCCGTCGCCGAGGGCGAAAAGGCCAAGATGCCCGGCTCCAGCCGGGTCGTGCGCGCCGCCTTCGTCAATACCTACGATGATCCCATCGCCGCCTTCAGCCTCGAGGTGGTCCTGCCCGCCGGCTACCGGTTCCAGGCCATCAAGGAGGCCCTGCCCAAGCCCACCAAGAAGGAAGCGGAACCCCGCGTCCGCCTGGGAAGGGCCGACGGCCGCCAGACGGCGCTCCTGCGGGCCGCCGCCCTCAAGCAGGGCGATTCCACCTCCATGGTCCTGGAGGCGGTGCCTTCCAGCCGGTCCCTCCTGTGGCTCGTCGCGGGTCTGGGGATCGCCCTTCTCTATCTCTACATGTTCAGGGACACGGTCCAGTCCAGGCACTGAGGCCGGCCCTGCCGCCCTTACTTCAAGAGGTCCCATTGCTGCCACCCCAGATCATCCCCTTCCTCCTCACCCTTGCCATGAGCACCCTGATCGGCATCGGCCTGCGGGAGTACTACGAAGGGGAGGGCAAGTACGACACCTTCGGCACCGTCCGCACCTTCATCTTCATCGGCATGCTGGGCTTCGTGGTCTACCGCATCCCGGCCCTGGGACCCTTCGCCTTCCTCATGGGGATGGCGGTCCTGGGTGCCTTCCTGGTGGTCTACTACCGGAACAAGGTCACCCAGCACGGCAGCCCCGGCCTCATCGGGGTGCTCATCGCCATGCTCACCTACAGCATCGGCCCGGTGGCCATCCATGAGCCGCACTGGTTCCTGGCGGCCCTGGGCGTGACGATCCTCCTGGTGCTCCACTCCAAGGGGCGCATCCGCAAGTTCACGGACCGCCTGGAGACGGGCGAGGTGGTCACGGCGTGCAAGTTCCTGGCCATCACCGGGGTCATCCTGCCGCTCATCCCAGCCACGATCCCCGTGGAAGGCTGGGCCGCCAGGGTCTTCACCATCCTGCCGGTCACGCCCAGGCAGATCTGGATGGCCGTGGTGGTCACCACCGCCATCTCCTATGCCGGCTACGTCCTCCAGACCTACCTCTACCCCAAGAAGGGCATGCTGCTCACCGGGATCATCGGTGGGCTCTACTCCAGCACCATGACCACGCTCGTGCTCTCCAAGCGGACCCGGAACCTGCCCGGGGAGGCCCGGGAGACCGCCGCGGCCATCCTCCTCTCCACCCCCACCATGTATCTCCGGATCCTCATCCTGGTGGCGGCCTTCATGCCCGCGGGCGCCCTGCGCCTGACGGTGCCCTTCCTGGCGCTCTCGATCCTTGTGGCCGCCTACGCCTGGTGGGTCCGGGGCGGGCCCGCGCCCGAGGACATCCCGGAGGCCGAGGTCGAGCTCAAGGAACGCAACCCGCTGGAGATCAACGCCGCCCTCCTCTTCGCCCTCATGTTCGTGGTCGTCACCGTGGTCACGAAGTTCGTCCTCATCTACTTCAAGGACCTGGGGCTGCGCATGCTCAGCTTCCTGGTGGGCGCCTCGGACATCGTGCCCTTCATCGTCTCCATCCTCCAGGGCAACCTGGGCATCTCCCAGCCGCAGGTCCTCCAGGCGATCCTGGTGGCCACGGCCAGCAACAACCTCATGAAGGCCGTCTACGCCTACCTCTTCGGCAACCGCCGCGCCGCCACCCTGGTGGCCGCGGGCATGGGCGGCGCCGCCGTCCTCTCCTTCCTCTACGTCGCCGTGGCGTTCTAGCCTCCGGCCCTCCCTTCCGACCTTTCCCAAAGGAGCCACACCATGGCCGATCCCTTCGCCAAGAACACCGCCACCTCCACCGAGGACGCCGCCAAGATCATCCCCCGCGCCGAGTTCCGCGTCTTCGGGCACGGGGTCATCGACCTGGTCAAGGGCAACATCTGGAACGGCAAGACCGTCCTGTTCCAGGCCCGCAAGATGCCCGCGGAGACCTACTTCCTCTCCACCCTCACCAACGAGGCCAACGTCAAGGTGCGCGACGGGCTCCTGGACATCAAGACCAAGGTCGGCGAGACCCCCGAGGGCTACGAGATCTTCCAGCCCCGCGGCAAGTTCCAGTTCCCCGTCAAGCGCGAGGACCTGGCCACCATCCTCTCCCACCTGAAGGTCGACACCGCCCTCGAACAGGAGACCTACACCCTGGACGAGTTCGTCGCCTTCGCCCGCAGGCACCCCGCCCTTTGCCCCGTGAGCGTCGAGAAGATGCGCTACGGCTTCACCATCGAGGGGATCATCTGCGAGTACGCCCAGGTCTGGTTCAACGGCGCCCTGGTGGAATCCGCCTGCGCCGAGAGCGAGAACTACGAGGGCATGAAGAAGGTCGTCGAGGGCATGGGCATCGCCGCCATGGCCAACACCAACTACCTGAAGGCCGCCAAGAAGGTCGTCGGGATGGAGTAGGCTCCGCGGGGCGCGGGGGGGAGACCCTCCGCGCCCCGTCACGTACCGCCGCAAGGAGTCGCCCATGATCCCCCCCCTCGTAGCCTCGTTCCTGCTCACCCTCGCCGCCAGCTTCCTCATCGGGATCGGGCTGCGGGACTACTACGAGGGCGAGAACAAGTTCGACACCTTCGGCACCGTGCGCACCTTCGTGTTCTTCGGCATGCTGGGCTTCCTCCTCTACCAGATGCCCACCGTCGGCCCCTACGTCTTCATCATGGGCCTGGCCGCCATCGTTCCGTTCCTCCTGGTCTACTACAACAACAAGGTCCGCCAGAAGAAGAGCCCCGGCCTGATCGGGGTGCTCATCGCCCTGCTCACCTACACCCTGGGTCCCATCACGCTCCTCCAGCCCCACTGGTACGTGGTGCTGATCGCCGTGTCCATCCTGTTCGTGCTTCACTCCAAGGGCCGGATCCGGAAGTTCACGGACCGCCTGGAGACCGGAGAAGTGGTCACGGCCTGCAAGTTCCTGGCCATCGCCGGCGTCGTGCTGCCGCTGATCCCCGCCGTGGTGCCCCCCACGGGCTACCTGGGCCGGCTCTTCGCGGTGCTGCCGCTCACGCCCCGGCAGGTGTGGATGGCCGTGGTGGTCACCACCACCATCTCCTACCTGGGCTACGTGCTGCAGACCTACCTCTATCCCCGCAGGGGGCTGCTCCTCACGGGCCTGCTGGGCGGCGTGTATTCCAGCACCGTGGCCGTCCTGGTGCTCGCCAAGCGCTCCAGGCAGCACCCGGGCCGGGACCATCAGGCCGCCGCGGCGATCCTCGTGGCGGTGGCGATGATGTACCTGCGGGTCCTGGTCCTGGTGGCCATCTTCCGCACACGGGACGCCATCCGCGTGGCCCCGGCCCTGTTGATCCTGGCCCTGCTGTCGGCCGGGTACGGCCTCTGGCTCAACCGGGACGTGCGCCCGGAGGCCCCGCCCAAGGCCGCCGAGGACGGCACGGAGGCCGCCCCCGCCGTGGAATCCGGCGAGGAGGCTCTCCACCGGAATCCCCTGGAGATCAATTCCGCGCTCTTTTTCGCCTTCATGTTCGTGACGGTCTCCTTCGCCACCAAGTACGCCCTGATCCTTTTCAAGGAGATGGGCCTTCGCGCCATGTCCTTCATCGTGGGCTGCTCGGACATCACGCCCTTCGTGGTCACCGTCCTGCAGGGCAACCTGGGCATCGGCAGCGGGCAGATCCTCCAGGCCATCATCATCGCCACCGCCAGCAACAACCTGTTGAAGGTCTTCTACACGTATCTCTTCGGCACCCGGCGCACCGCCAACCTCGCGGCCTCGGGCATGGCGGGGCTCATCGTCCTCTCCCTTGCCTATGCGCTCCTAGGTCTTTGATCCGGAGGCACCATGGCATTCCTGCGATCCCTCAACCTCCGCGGCCAGTTCCTGTTCCTGCTGGGCACCCAGCTGGCGCTCCTGGCCCTGGTGGCCGTGCTGGGCGCCGCCAGCCTCGAGCGGCTGCGCACGGACCAGGTGGCCCTGGGATCCGGGCTCCCCAAGAGTTCCGTGGCCGCGCGGGTCCTCCACGACTCAGACGTGCTCAGGGTGATCCACGTCTCCCTGGTCGGCGCGGCCCGGAACGCGGACTATCTGGAGAACCGGGTCAAGCGCCTCAAGGAGGTGGAGGCCGATCTCGCCAGGTCCCTGGCCGAGATGGACGCCCTCCCATGGACGGGCCAGGACCGGGAGGACGCCGCCAGGATCACCGCCGGCATGCGGAAGTACATGGAGTCGTTTCCCCCGGTGCTGGAAAGGGCCCGCAAGGCCACCCTCGACGAGCTCCCCACCCTCATCGAGGCCAACACCACCTACCGGAGGGAGGGCTACAACCTCCTCCTCAAGCTCATCGCTCGCCTCCAGACCGACGGCGAGGACCTGGTGCGCAGGGACCTCGCGGGGAGCCGGACCGGTCAGTACCTGATCCTGGCCGGCCTCACCGCCGCCCTCGCCCTGGGCCTCACCTTCACCCGGGTGCTCGGGAACGCCGTTCGCAGGCAGGCCGCGGGCCTGCTCACCGCCATGGAGGCCCTGAGGACCGGGAACCTCGCCACCCGCTGCCCGGAGCCCGGAGGGGGCGAACTGGGGGATACCGGCCGCGCGCTGAACGCCGTCATCGACGACCTCGGGGAGCACATCCGCACGATCTCCGAAGTGAGCCACCGCGTGGCCTCCTCCGCCATGGAGCTGAGCGCCACCGTTTCCGAGGTCAAGGGCGCCACGGACGAGATCGGCGTCTCGTCCAACGAACAGAGGTCGATCATGGAGGCGGGCACCGGCCTGGTCCAGGACATGCGGGCCCTCACCGGCGCCGTCCAGACCGGCACCGCCCGGCTCCAGAACCTGGCCTCGGCCTCGGAGACCGCCGCCGACACGGCCCGAGGCAGCGCCGCGGATTCGGACCGCGCCATGGGGGGCATCCTCGAAAGTTCCCGCAACGTGGGCCGGATCACCACGGTCATCGCCGACATCGCCCGCCAGACCAACCTCCTGAGCCTCAACGCCGCCATCGAGGCCGCCAAGGCCGGCGCCCAGGGCAAGGGCTTCGCCGTCGTCGCCGAGGAGGTGCGCAAGCTCGCCGAGCGCAGCGCCGTGGCCGCCAAGGAGATCACCGCCCTGGTGGCCGAGAGCTCCCAGCGCGTGGACGAGGGCATCCAGGCCGTGGGCCAGGTCAACGAGGGCCTCGGCCGCATCCAGGGCCACATCCAGGAGAACGGCGGCCAGGTGCGGGACATCGCCGCCGCCATGGACCGCCAGGCCACCTCCTCCGAGCGCCTCCTGGACCACCTGGGCTCCATCGGCGCCCTCACCGAGCGCCACGGCTCCGCCACGACGCAGCTGGTGGCCACCATGGGCGAGACCGCGAAGACCGTGGAGGAGCTGGCGGCGCTGGCCTCGGAGCTGCGGCGGCTGACGGAACGGTTCCAGCTGGCGTGATCCTCGTTTGACCGGGTGGGCCGGGCCTTCGGATGATTGCCTCTACCCACCACGCATTGAACCTAGGCTGTGAATTCCATTGAAAAAAATCATCGCCGAGGACGCCGGGGAGCCGAGGTACGCCGAGAGGAAGGTCCATTTCCCTCGGCGAACCTCGGCACCCCGGCGTCCTCGGCGATGGGCATTTTCTTGCCCGACCACAGGTTCTTGCCATTGCGTGATGGGTCGGCGCATTCATCCGAAGGGCCGGCCCACCCACTCACACTAGACCTACGGTTCCTTTGCCGGCACCGCCCGCCACGCCATCACCTTGTTTGCCGCCGCCCGCCCCGCCTTCTCCACCAGGGCCGCCTCCTCCGCCTCGCGAACCGCGGTCACGCTCCCGAAGGCCTGCAGCAGCTTCTTCGCGGTGGCGGCGCCCACGCCGGGGATGGTGGTCAGTTCCGTCTGGATCGTGCGCTTGGCGCGCAGGGCGCGGTGGTAGGTGATGGCGAAGCGGTGGGCCTCGTCGCGGATGCGCTGGAGGAGCTGGAGGACGGGGCTGGTCCTGGGGATGCGCAGGGGCTCGGAGCTGCCGGGGCGGTACACCAGCTCCTCCTTCTTGGCCAGGGAGGCGCGCTCCAGCTGGTCCAGGCCCAGGGCCGAAAGGGCGCTCTCGGCGGCGTGGAGCTGGCCCAGGCCGCCGTCGATGAGGACGAGGTCGGGGAGGTCCTTTCCTTCGGCCTTCAGGCGCTGGTAGCGGCGGCCCACCACCTCGGCCATGTTGGCGAAGTCGTCGTTCTGCTCATTGCTGACCTTGAAGCGGCGGTAGTTCTTGCGGTCGGGCACGCCGTCGGTGAAGACGACGCAGGACGCCACCACTTCGCGGCCCTGCCCGTGGCTGATGTCGAAGCACTCCATGCGCCTGGGCAGGTGGGCCAGGCCCAGGAAGGCCTGCAGGCCCTCCAGCACGGCCTGGTTGAGCCGCGCGGGCTCGAACTTGCGCTCCAGGGCCAGGCGGGCGTTTTCCTGGGCCATGGTCAGGAGGTCCACCTTCTCGCCCCGCTGGGGGACGGCCAGGTGCGGCTTGGCGCCGCGCATGGTGCCCAGCCATTCGCGCAGCAGCTCGGCGTCCTCGGGCTCCACTTCCACCAGGATCCGCGCGGGCACCGGCTCCTCGGTGTAGATGCGCTTGAGCACCTCGGCCAGGACCTGGCCGTCGAAGGCCTCCACGTCCTCCAGCACGTACTCCCGGCGGCCCACCATGCGCCCCTCCCGCATCTCCAGGCGGTGCACGCAGGCCCTGCCGTCCAGCACGGCGCTGCCGAAGTAGTCGGTGTCCTCCTGGTCCACGGTGGCCGCCTTCTGGCGGTTGAACCAGGCGTCCACCTGGTTCAGCGTGTCCCGGTAGTTCGCGGCCTGCTCGAAGGCGCTGTGCTCCGCAGCCCGCCACATGGCCGCCTCCAGGCGGCCCTTGAGCTCGTCCCGCTTGCCCTCCAGGAACAGGCGCGCCTCCTTGGCCTGCTCGCGGTAGGCCTCCTGGGTCACGGCGGCGATGCAGGGGGCGGTGCAGCGGTGCAGCTGGTACTTCATGCAGGCCCGGCCCCGCTTGCCGTCGATGTCGATGTCGCAGTCCCGGATCTGGAAGAAGCGGTAGGCCAGCTCCGCGGTGCGGTAGGCGGTGGACGCCGGGAAGAAGGGGCCGAAGTAGAGCGAGCCGTCCTTCTTCACCTTCCGCGTGACGAACACCTGGGGGAAGGGGTCCTTCCAGGTGAGCTTCACGTAGGGGTAGCTCTTGTCGTCCCGGAGCATGATGTTGTAGGGCGGGCGGTGCTCCCGGATGAGGTTGTTCTCCAGGACCAGGGCCTCCAGCTCCGTCTCGCAGACGATGAACTCCAGGTCCCAGATGCGGCTCACCAGGCGCCGGGTCTTGGCGTCCAGGTGCTTGGCCTGGAAGTAGCTCTTCACGCGGTTGCGGAGGACCTTGGCCTTGCCCACGTAGAGGAGGTTGGCCTCCTTGTCCCGGTAGAGGTAGACGCCGGGGCGCGTGGGCAGGTCCGCCAGCTTGCGCTGGAGAAAGGGGCTGCGGTCGGCGTTCGAGCGGGTGCTGGCCATGGGGAATTCTAGCGGGAACCCCGGCGCCGCGCGGAGCACAGCTCCCCCATGGACGCTTCCCGGGGCCGCGCCGCCCAGCGGTACGGGCGCTGGTGCGAACGCGGCACCCTCTGGCTCCTGTGGCTTCGGGGCTGGGACCCCGTGGCCCGGAACCTGAAGGCCGGCAGGTTCGAGATGGACCTCCTGGTGGCCCGGGCCGACGAATTGCGCCTGGTGGAAGTGAAGGCCCGCGCCCCGGGGGCCTGGGTGGGGGGGGACGCGGCCCTCACCTTCGCCCAGCGCCTCCGCCTCCAGAAGGCCCTCCGGGGCTTCCTGGAGCAGGTGCCCTGGCCCTTCCGGGTGACGTTCCAGCGGGTGAGCTGGTCGGGGTGGCGGTGGCGCTTCCACCCGCCGGAGCGGTGGCGATAAGAAACCTTCATAATCATCCCCGCACCTGAGGATGCACGCGACATTCCGTCATGTGCTTGAAAAACATAGGATTTGAACAAATGACAGGCCGTTCGTTCCTCACGTACCGCAACCTGGGGTTCATCTCCCTGGTCCTGGGCGCCCTCAGCCACGCCCAGGCCCAGGACTCCACCTTCGCCGCCCTGATCAACCAGACCGACCGGAACTTCCACGTCGAACTTGCCGGGTTCGGGCACTTCCAGCATGATCCCTCCACCCAGCAACCGGTCAAGGCCATCCGGAGGGACAGCGCCGAAATGATCGGCCGCAAGGCCAGGACCCCGGCTCCGGTCCTGTACCTGGGCGCAGGGGTTCCAAACGTCAAGAGCACGGTCCTGGGCCCCGGCGAGGCCATCGAATTCACGGGCCGGGCCGGGTTCGACACCATGCAGACGGTGGGCCTGGCCGTCACGGAGGCGTCCGCGGGATCCACCGCGGGGCCGGGAGCCGTGGGGACGTTCGTCTACTGGACCTGGGAAACCGAGGTCCTGCCGCACGGCATGGTGGCCTCCGGCGGCGCCAGGGGAACCAACCCCGGGGGACCGGCGACCTTCTCCTTCGTGAACTACAGCGACGGCCGGATGGTCGGCATCGTATCGGGGCCCCCCAAGCCGGCGGGGCACGGGGTCGGGGTGCCCGAAACCAAGGACCTCCTGCCCGAACCCCAGGGCCTCCTGCCCGAGCCCCAGGGCCACGCGGAACGCAACCTCCCCTTGGGGATGGTGATGGTCCTCCATGGGAAGAACGGGGACCCCGGTTCCTCCACCTCCTCGACCTCGACCTCGACTTCGACCACGACCTCCTCTTCCTCCTCCAGTTCCACCTCCTCGACATCCCAGCCCAACCCTGGCGCCCCCCCGGGCGGGTTTTGAGGATCCCGGGTCCGATTCCGGTACAATCTCGGGATGCTGGTACTCGGACTCGAATCCTCCTGTGACGACTGCTCCGCGGCCGTGGTGCGAGAAACGCCGGAGGGCCCCGTCCTCCTGGCCATGACCCGCAAGAGCCAGGACGAGCTCCACGGCCCCTACGGGGGCGTGGTGCCCGAACTGGCGGCGCGGGAGCACCTCCTGCAGCTGCGGGGGGTGATCGCGGGGTGCCTGGACAAGGCGGGTCTGCCGCTTTCGGCCATGGACCGTATCGCGGTGACCCAGGGGCCGGGTCTCGTGGGGTCCCTGCTCACCACCTTCTCGGCCAGCAAGGCCATGGCCTGGCGGGAGGGCATCCCCTGGGTGGGGGTGCACCACCTCCTGGGCCACCTGAACGCGGCGCGCTTCGCCGTGCCGGACCTGCCCTTCCCCGCCCTGGCGCTCCTGGTGTCCGGCGGGCACACCCACCTCTACCTCGCCCGGGACTGGTCCCACCTGGAGCTCCTCCAGAAGACCCGCGACGACGCGGCGGGGGAGGCCTTCGACAAGACCGCGCGCATGCTGAACCTGGGCTACCCGGGCGGGCCCATCGTGGACACCTGCGCGAAGACCGCCGACCGCGCCGCGGCCCCCTTCACTCCGCCCAAGTTCCGGGACGGCAAGGCCGGCTGGAGCTTCTCCGGCCTCAAGACCGCCGTGAAGATCCGCATCCACGGCGAAGCGGGCCTGGACGCCGCGGGCGTGGACGACCCCCGGGTGCGGGCCCTGTGCCGCACCCTCCAGGAGACCGTGGCGGCCTGGCTCCTGAAGCCCATCCCCGCCTTCCGGGACGAGACCGGGGCCCGCGCCCTCATCGTCTCCGGAGGCGTGGCCTGCAATTCGGAACTCCGGTCCCAGGCCAAGGTCCTGGCGGAAAGGCTGGGCCTGGTGCTGGCCATTCCGGAACCGAGGTTCTGCACGGACAACGGCGCCATGATCGCCGCGGCCGGCGCGATCCTGGAGCCCGCGGCGGACCCCTGGCCCTTCAACGCCGACCCCAACCTGCCGCTGGGGGCCTAGCCATGGAGGTCACCCGCGAGGACGTGCTCCGCTGCGCCGCCCTGACCCGCCTCAGCCTCCGGGAGGAGGAGATCGAGCCGCTGCGCAGGGACATGGCCCAGTTGCTGAGCCACGCCCAGAGCCTGGACGCCCTGGACCTGGACGGGGTGGAGCCCGCCAGCCTGGACCGGCCCCTGCCCCGCCGGGAGGACGTCCCCAGGGAGGGCTTCACCCAGGCCGAGGCGCTGGCCAACGCGCCGGAGTCCTACCGCGGGCTGTTCGTGGTGCCGCGGGTCCTCTGACGGTCACCAGGCGTCGAGGAGGGCCTTGAACTCCGAGAGGCTGAAAGGCTTGCGCAGGCTGCGCACCCCGGGGCGGCCCTCGGCGAGCCGGGCCACGTCCTGGTCGCTGTAGCCGCTGGCCATGACCACCCGCTGGCCGGGGCGCAGCGCCAGGATCCTGGGCAGGGTCTCGGCGCCGGTGAGGCCGGGCATGTTCATGTCCAGGATCACCAGGTCCACCTCCAGGCCCTGTTCCAGCAGGGTCAGCGCCTCCTGGCCGCCGGGGGCCAGGCGCACCTGGTGCCCGAGCACTTCCAGCATGGGTCCCACGGCCTCCCGGATCAGCTCGTCGTCGTCCACCAGGAGGATGGACAGGGGCCGGCCCCCCTTCGGCGCGGCGGCGGCCTGGACCGATTCCGGAAGCGCCTCCAGGATCCTGGAGGCCGGGAACCGGAGCGTGGCCACCGTCCCCAGCCCGGGGCCGCTCCTCAGCTCCAGGGCGCCTCCATGGGCCTTCATGGTGCCGAAGACCATGCTGAGCCCCAGGCCGGTGCCCTTGCCCAGGGGCTTGGTGGTGAAGAAGGGCTCCATGGCTTTCTGAAGGACCTCGGGGGCCATGCCCTCGCCGGTGTCCTCCACGGCGAGGCTCACGCCGCCGCCCGGCTCCCGCCGCGTGCGCAGGGTGAGCGTCCCGCCGCGCTCCATGGCGTCCACGGCGTTGACGCAGAGGTTCATGACGGCGTGGCTGAGGGCGCCGGCGTCCCCCATCACGGCCGGCAGGCCCTCCTCCAGGGCCATGACCGGCTTGACCCGCTTGAGCGTCGTGTGGGCCAGCAGCTGGGTGAGATCGGCCACCAGGGCGTTGAGGTCCAGGGGGCGCTCCTCCTCCAGGCCCTTGCGGGCGAAATAGAGGAGGCTCTTGATGACCCCCCGCCCCCGCAGGCAGGCGGTGACGATGGTGGTCAGGGCGCGGGCCAGGGCCGGGGGCAGCCCGCCGTCCTCGCGGTGGGCCGAGGCCAGGCTGAGGATGGCCCCCAGCACGTTGTTGAGGTCGTGGGCGACGCCGCCGGCAAGGCTCCCCAGGCTTTCCATCTTCTGGCTCTGCTGCAGCTGGGCCTCAAGGCGCTTCTGTTCCTCCGCGGCCAGGCGCTGCTGGGTGATCTCCACGCCGAAGGAGATGGTTCCCGTGATGCGTCCGCCCCTGCGCACCTCGCTGTTCTGCCAGCTGATGACCTTCTCCGTGCCGTCCTTGGCGAGGATGGTGTTCTCGAAGTGCCGGGGTACGCCCCCCCCGGCCAGGAGGTCCCTGAAGACGTCCCACACCTCGGGATACCGCTCCCTGGGCACGAGAACCTCGAACCAGTTGCGGCCCAGCAGCTCCTCCCGGGTGTACCCGGTGATGGCGGTGGCGGCCTCGTTGAGCACCACGACGCGGCCCGTCTCGTCCAGGCACACGACGATGGCGCTGGCGGTCTGGATGAGGTTCTCCGCGAATTCCTCCGCGGTGCGCAGCTGCTCCTCGGCCCGTGCGCGGCGGGCCTCCTCGTCCAGCTTGTCCAGGGCGAAGGCCAGGTCCAGGGCCGTCTCCTCGAGCAGTTCCACCTCCCCGGCCCCGAAGAAGCCCCGGTCCGTGGCCACGACGCCCAGGATGTGGGTGACCACGCCGGCCTGGGCGATGGGGAAGGCCGCGGCGGAGTCCGCCTCGTCCTCCAGGATGCTGGGCCGGCCCTCCCGGACCACCTCGGCCAGGGCGTCCCGCCCTCCTTCCCGCCTGAACCGGCCCAGGCCGGTCTCCCTTCCGCTCCGGCCCGCCACCGTCACTTCGCCCGTGGCGCGGTCCACGACGCCGATCCAGGCGGTGCCCATGCGGCCGAATTCCACCAGGACCGAGCACACGCGCTGGAACAGCCCGGCCCGGTCCCGGGTCCACACCACGGCCTGGCCCACCTGGCCCAGGGCGGCGTACAGCTGGGTGAGGTGGCGGATCTCCCGGGCCTGGGCGTGGCGCTCGGAGATGTCCCGGAGGAAGGAGAGCACGTAGGTTCCGCCGCCCTGGGAGACGACGCGGCTGCTGATCTCCACGGGAAACACCGTGCCGTCCTTGCGCCGGTGCCAGGTCTCCCAGACGCCGGAGCCTTCGGCCTTCAGCCACTCCCACTTGGACTGGAAACCCGCCGCGGCCTCCGGGGCCCTCAGGTCCGCGGCGTTCCGGCCCAGCAGCTCCTCCGCCGTGCAGCCGTAGCTGGCCTGGGCGCGCTCGTTGGCCTCCAGGATCCGCCCATCCGGGTCCAGCAGCAGGATGAGGTCGTTGGCCTCGCGCATCAGGACCTTGGATCGCTCGGCCAGGGCCTTGCGCTCCCGCTCCATGGCCAGCTGCTCCCGGATGCGGATGCCCCCCTGGCGCCGCACCAGGAAGCCCGTGGCCATGGCCAGCAGCAGGACGCTGCCCAGCGTCCCCATGGCCGTGCCCCAGAACCGGGGCCGCAGCTGCTCGACGAGGTCGGCCTCCCGGATCCGCACGGCCAGGGACCAGGGCGCCCGGCGCAGGGGCCTGACCGCGCCGAAGGCCCGGTTGCGCAGGCTCCCGGCGCCGACCGGGAAGTCCTGCCTGCTTCCCCTGGAGGCCGCCTCCAGGAACACGCCCAGCGCGTCGGCGGGAACCGAACCCAGGAGCCCCCTGCCGGGTTCCACCAGGAACGCCTCGCCCCGGGGCCCCATGACCGGCCACTGCGCCAGGAACGGCCCGAAGAATTGCCCGGCGCCCATGGCCAGGTTCACGGCCCCGGCCGGGGTGCCGCCGGCGTCCAGCACCGGGATCCAGAGGCCGAAGCGCCACTCGCCGCCGCCTTCGTCCTGGTGCAGGTCCTCCAGGCACACTTCGCCGGTGTCCAGGGCCTTCTGCAGCGTGCCGGGCGCCGGCCGGAACGGACCGTCCCCGGTCACCACGCGCCCCGCGGGATCGCACAGCGCCACGCAGCGGTAGCCGCACTGCGCGCGCAGGGTGGCCATCCAGGTCCGGATGGCGCCGTCCCCGGGCCCGGGGCCCCGCTGGAGCCTCTGGGCCAGGCTCTCCTGGAGGATGCCGCCCTTCCGGATCACCTCCGCGTCCGCGAGGCGCTCCTCCATCCAGCGGTCCAGGGCCGCGGCCTTCAGGTCCGCCGCCGCCGCCAGCTGGTCCTTGGCGGAGCGCCGGTGGGCCGTCACCTGCCCCCGCATCCACAGGGCCCCCCCCGCCCCGCCCAGGCTGGCCAGGACCATGAAGCTCAGCACGGGCAGGCGCTTCAGCCAGAGGCTGGTGGAGGCGGCCAGTTCCACCCGGTCCAGGTGGAAGAGGGTCATGGGGAAGGTGTCGTTCCCGGCCAGGGCCAGGAGGGCGTGGCCGAGGAAGAAGAGCGTGAGCGCCGCGGGCAGGGAGGTGGCCGAAGCCTCCGTCTCGAACAGCAGCGGCATCCCCGCGGCATAGCCGAACAGGAGCAGGGACCCCGCCACCAGGGGCACCAGGGCCGCCAGGGCCGCTGCCTGCCGGTGCCTCCAGCGCGCGGACCGGTGGCCTGCGGCCGCCGCCAGCGAGAAGCACGCGGCAAGGTACCCGATCCGGGCCAGGAGGGTGTTGCCGGGCGCGCGAAGGACGAGGACGCCGTAGAGGAGCGGCGCCCCCACCGCCAGGCCCGCCGCGATCATGAGCCCGCGCAGGATCAGCCGGCGGCGCCCGCTGCCGGCAAGGAACACGCCGCCGCCAAGGAGCGCCGCGAGCCACCCGGCGGCGGGGGCCATCGGACGCAGGTCCCGGCCGAAGCCGGCCAGGGCGGGAAGCCCGGCATAGTGCCCCGCCAGGGACGCCAGCGCGGTGAGGAGGCAGAGGGAGGCCCAGAACCCGACCTTGTACCTTGAAAGGATTCCGAACACCGCAACTCCATTAAATCCACATAATACATTTTACAGGCAGAGCTGCGGGGTTGTTGAGATTTCGTACAAACCGGGGACGAGCGCCTTCGCAGACGCCTGCCCGTACGAACCCTTGCTATGGGTTCAGAAGTCGCTCCCGCCGGAGTCCCCGCCGCCCGAATCGCCCCAGTCGCCGCCGGAATCCGAGGAGCCGCCCGAGTCGCCCCAGTCGCCCCCCGAGGAGGAGGAACCCCCCGAATCGCCCCAGTCGCCGCCCGAGGAGGAGCCGCCGTCCCCGCTCCAGCCGTCCCGGTCGCGGTCGTGGTGGCCGCCGCCCATCATGCTGCCGATCATCATCCCGGTGAGCAGGCCGCCCATGCCGCCGCCGCCCTGGTTGGGGTAGTAGCCCGGCTGGCCCGGCGCCAGGCCCTGGGGCGCGTCCAGGCCCAGCCGCTGGCGGGCGCCGGGGGGCAGCTCCTCGTCCTTGAGCTCCTGCACGCCGGCGGTGCCTCCGCAGTAGCCGCAGGTCCAGGTCACCTTGCGCAGGCCGTCGTACTGCTGCTTCATCTTGTCGCCCGCGGCGCCGCAGGTGGGGCACTTGGGGTAGGGATTGGCGAAGGTGAAGCCCTCCACGGGCCCGGAGCCCATGGGGCGGTGCGCCGCGCCCAGCTGCTCCTGGCGGTCGCGCCGGCCGCGCATCACGAGCCACACGACGATGCCGATGACCAGGAGCATGACGAAACAGCCCATCCCCCCCCCGCCGGACGATTCGTCCCTCCTGCGAAGGAAGGCGGCCTGTTCCGTGAGCATGAGCGTCTGCATGGCGTACCTCTCGCCCTACAGCTTAACTCCACTGGCATACTGTCCGGGAGATGATCAGCGCCTCCTCCCTCCCGCCGGGCCCCTGGATGGTCCTCGGCCTCATGTCCGGCACCAGCGCGGACGGCGTGGACGCGGTGGTGGCGCGGGTGGACCCGGCCGGATTCAAGGACGGCAGCCCCTTCCTCGACCTCGTGGGGCACCTGCACGAGCCCTACCCGCCCGCCCTGCGGGAGACCGTCATGGCCGCCGCCAACGACAATCTCAGGCCGGGCGCGCTCTGCATCCTCCAGCGGGACCTGGGCGACCATCACGCGCGCGCGGCCTTCCAGCTGTCCCGGTCCCTGGGCGTGAAGCCCCACCTGGCCTCGCTCCACGGCCAGACGGTGCAGCACCACCCGGTGCGCGGGGCGACCCTCCAGCTGGCGGATCCCTACGTGCTGGCGGAGAAGCTCCAGTGTCCGGTCGTCTGGGACCTGCGCCGGCGGGACATGGCCCTGGGCGGCCAGGGAGCGCCCCTGGTGCCCCTCACCGAGCTCTGGCTCCACGGGCGCAGGGAACCCTGGATCGCGCTCAACCTGGGCGGCATCGCCAACGCCACGGTGTGGGACGGCGCGAAGGTGCGGGCCTGGGACCTGGGGCCCGCCATGACGCTCCTGGACCTGGCGGCCACGCTCTGGCTCGGGAAGCCCTACGACCCCGCCGGGGCCTCGGCCTCGGGCTTCGTGGAGGACTCGCTCCTGGAAGCCTGGCTGGCCCATCCCCACTTCCGCATCCCCCCGCCCAAGTCCACGGGGCGCGAGGTCTTCGGCGCGGCCTGGCTGGACTCGGAGCGGCGCTCCCTGGAGCACCTCCCCCTCCCTTCCCGCATGGGCACCCTGGCGGCCTTCACCGCCGAGGCCTGCGCCCGGGAGTTGCGGGCCTGGGCGCCCCCCATGCCCGCGGGCACCCCGATCCTGCTGTCCGGGGGCGGCGCCCTCCACGGCCGCGTGCGCCGGGAACTCGCCGGACGGCTTCCGGGCTTCCGCATCCAGGACGACCTGCAGTTCCCCTCCGGCGCCAGGGAGGCGGTGAGCTGGGCCCTGCTGGGCGCCGCCAGCGCCGCGGGCGTCCCGGGGAACCTCGCCGAGGTCACGGGGGCCTCCCGGCCCGCGATCCTGGGCAGCTGGGTGCCCGGGTGAAGACGGGGAGCTGGCTGGACCACCTCCCCCCATGGATGGCCTGGGGGGCCGTCGCCAGCACCGGCGCCTACAGCCCCGCGGAGATCACCGCCATGGCCGTGCCCCTGGCGGGAGCGGCCCTCGTGGAATGGCGCGGCGGCTCCCTGTACCGCTTCCGGCGCCTGCTGGAGATCGCGGCCCTGGCCGTGTTCCTCGTCCACGTGGCGGCGCGCACCGGGGTGCTGCCCACCGTCGTGAACACCCTCTTCGCCCTCTGCGGCGTACGGCTGTGCCTGCCCCGGGAGGATGCGCAGCGGCGCCAGCTCCTGCTCATGGGCTTCCTCGTGTTCCTCACCACCGCCGTCTCCACCTCCGAGCTGGATTTCCTGGTGTGGGCCCTGGTGTGGGTCTCGGGCAGCGCGCTGTTCCTCATGCAGCTCAACTGGGAGAAGTCCGCCCTCCTGCGCCACGGACCCGTCCACCCGGCGCCCTTCCGAAAGGCTCCTGCCTGGCTGGCGGCGGTCGTCGTCATGGCGGCCGGGTTCTTCGTGGTGCTGCCGCGGCTGCGCATGGGCGTGCGGGGCCTGCCCCTGGGCGTCCATGGGCTCGCGGGGGGACGCGCCGGGCTCAGCGACGTCCTGGACCTCGCGGGCGGGGGGCCCATCCAGGGCGGGGGCGAGGTGGCCCTGCGAATCGTCCCCGGTCCGGGGCAGCCCGGCTTCGAACGGGCCTTCGCGCTCCTGCGGGCCGTGGTCCTGGAGGAGCTGGACGGGCAGCGGTGGGAGGTCTCCGAGGCCACGCCCCGCAATCCCTCGGCCCTGTGGAACGAGGCCGGGCATGGCGGGGCGGCCCTCTCCGCCGAGGCGTTCATCAGCCCCAGCCCGCTGCCCGTCATCCCCCTCCCCTACGGCCGCACCATCCTGTTCCCGCCCGAAGGGGAGCGCCTCCGGGCCGGGCCGGGCGCCTCGGTGCGGTGGTGGTTCCCCATGCGCCGCATCCTGCCCCTCAAGCTCTCGGTCGTGCCCCAGGAAGGCGAGCCGGAGCGGCTCCCCGGCGGGGCCCGGCGCGACTTCCTCACCCGCGCGGGCGGGGACACCGGGAGCGCCCTGCGGTGGAGCCTGGCCACGGCCCCGGGAGACCTCCCCCCGCGCGAGCTGGCGGCGCGGCTCTCCAGCGCCCTGCGCACCTTCCGCTACACCCTGGACAACCCCTCGGGCGGGGCCGCCAACCCCCTGGCGGACTTCCTGGAGCGCACCCGGGCCGGGCACTGCGAGTACTTCGCCTCCGCGCTGGCCGTGATGCTCCGCCGCCGCGGGGTCCCGGCGCGGGTGGTCAACGGCTACCGGCTGGGGACCTGGATCGGGGGGGGCGGCTACTACCTCGTGACCCGGAACGAGGCCCACAGCTGGGTGGAGTACTACGATCCGGACCTGCGGGCCTGGAGGACCGAGGATCCCACCCCGGCCGCGCCGCCTTCGGCCCTGGGCTCGGGTTCGTTCATGTCGGCCATGGCGCGCCTGGCGGACTCCGCGCGTTTCGCCTGGGACCGCAACGTGGTGCGGTTCTCGGACGAGGATCAGGTGGCCGGCCTCGAATGGCTCCAGGCCAAGGTGGGCGGCATGGCACCGGACAGGCTGCGGGAACCCCTGCGCGCCGGGCTCGCCTTCACCGCCGCGGTGGCCGCCCTGGCGGCCCTGGCCTGGGCGGCGCGGGCCCTGCTGCCCCGGGCCCCGGGCGGACCCGGAAGCCCCGGCCGGCTCCCCCAGCTTGGGCCCCTGCTGCGCGCGGCGGGCCGGGAACGGCTCCCGGCCCCGGGCGAGACGGCCCGGGTCTGGCTCTCGCGCCTGGGAGCGCAGCGCCCCGATCGCTCGGCCCACCTGGAGGCCCTGGCGCGGGAGGCCGACGCCGTGGCCTACGGCGGCGGAGAGGCCGGCGCCCTGGCCCGCCTCGCCAGGGAGGAGGCCAAGGCCTGGAGACGGAAGGCGCGGGCATGATAAAATTTTTTCAATCGAGGTAATTTTTTTATGCACAGCCCCGTCCCCGCCGACATCGACATCGCCCGCCACGCCGCCATGCTGCCCATCGGGGAGATCGCCGCGAAGCTCGGCATTCCCGAACCCGACCTGGAGCCCCACGGCCGCACCAAGGCGAAGATCTCCCTGGACCTCTACCGGCGCCTCCGGGGCGGCCCCCAGGGCAGGCTGGTCCTGGTCACCGCCATCACCCCCACCCCCGCGGGCGAGGGGAAGACCACCACCACCATCGGCCTCACCGACGCCCTGGCCCGCCTGGGGAAGAAGGCGATGCTCTGCATCCGCGAGCCCTCCCTGGGCCCCTGCTTCGGCATCAAGGGCGGCGCCGCCGGGGGCGGCTACGCTCAGGTGGTGCCCATGGAGGACATCAACCTGCACTTCACGGGGGACTTCCACGCCATCGGCGTGGCCCACAACCTGCTCTCGGCCGTCATCGACAACCACCTCGTCTCCGGCAACGCCCTGGACATCGACCCCGGGCGGGTCGTGTGGCGGCGGGTGGTGGACATGAACGACCGGGCCCTCCGCCAGATCGTGGTGGGCCTCGGGGGCACGGCCAACGGCGCCCCGCGGGAGACCGGCTACGACATCACCGTGGCCTCCGAGGTCATGGCGGTGTTCTGCCTCTCCGAGTCCCTTCACGAGGTCAAGGAGCGCCTGGGCCGCATGATCGTGGCCTACACCCGGGACCGCAAGCCCGTGCTGGCCTCCCAGCTGAAGGTCCACGGCGCCATGGCCGCCCTCCTCAAGGACGCCGTCAAGCCCAACCTCGTCCAGACCCTGGAGAACAACCCCGCCCTGGTGCACGGAGGCCCCTTCGCCAACATCGCCCACGGCTGCAACAGCCTCATCGCCACCCGGATGGCCATGGGCCTGGCGGATTTCGTCGTCACCGAGGCGGGCTTCGGCGCGGACCTGGGCGCCGAGAAGTTCCTGGACATCATGTGCCGGCAGTCGGGCCTGGTGCCCGACGTCGTGGTGCTGGTGGCCACGGTGCGCGCCCTCAAGATGCACGGCGGCGTGGCCAAGGCCGACCTGGCGCGCCCCGACGCGGGGGCCGTGCGCCGGGGTCTGCCCAACCTCGTCAAGCACCTCGAGAACATCCAGGCCTGGGGCCTGCCCGTGGTGGTGGCCATCAACCACTTCACCGCCGACACCCCCGAGGAGACCGGGGCCATCGAGGAGGCCTGCGCCGCACTGGGCGTGAAGGCCGTGCGCGCCGACCACTGGGCCCGGGGCGGCGAAGGCGCGGTGGACCTGGCCGGGGAGGTCCTGGCCCTCACCCGAGGGCCCCGCCCCGCCCTGGCCTTCACCTACCCCGCGGAGCTCCCCCTCTGGGAGAAGGTCCGCGCCGTGGCCCGCCGGATCTACGGCGCCAAGGACATCAAGGGCGACGCCAAGGTCCAGAAGGCCTTCGCCGACCTGGAGGCCGCGGGTTTCGGCCACCTCCCGGTGTGCCTGGCCAAGACCCAGTACTCCTTCTCCACGGACCCTCTGCTCCGGGGCCGGCCCGAGGGCTTCACCCTCGCCGTGCGGGACGTGCGGGTGTCGGCGGGCGCGGGCTTCGTGGTGGTCCTGACCGGGGACATCATGACGATGCCCGGCCTCCCCAAGGTCCCCGCGGCCGAACTCATCGACATCGACGAGGACGGGAACATCACGGGGCTTTCCTAGGGAGTAGACCCAGCCAAAAAGGGGGGAGGGGCAACGTTCAAGATCAATTCGGCACCTTCTCCAGCTTGGGAGCATGGGAATCAGCGTTGCGCTGCTCGTCCTGCCTGAACTCGGCCTGCAGCCCAATCGTCGTGCAATACCCAGTTCGCCTCACAGGGCGGCCCAAACATTCAAAAGGAGGGGTATCCCCTCGGCCACCCCCATCCATCCGAAAGTGCTGATCTGCAAAAGCCTTTTGGGCTTTTCCTCGGCGATCCTCGGTCCCCTCGGCGCCTTGGCGTTAGGCTTGTTGCCGGGTGCCTCGGCGAGAGTAATCTTTGCGCCGGCATAACTTAGGAAAATTTTAACGCCGAGGCGCCGAGGAAACCGAGGAGCGCCGAGGAAAAGCAAAAATTGCATTAACCCAATTATCATCAGCGTTGGATACCCGGCTGAGGGGATACAGGGAGGGAATGGGCATTCCCTTTTGGGTTATTCCCGATTCAAAGGCAGGCCGGCTTCAAGCTCAGGATCGAATGTTCAAATAACAATGTTTGAAGCAGCTTCCAGCTCGGAGATCGAGGTACCACAACCACCGCAGAAATTGTCGGCAACCACCGTCCCGCACTTAGGGCATTCTTTTACGAGCTTCGTTCCGCAAGAGCTGCAAAACGCAACCCCCGCTGGAGATACCTTGAAACATTTGGGGCAGGTCAGGGCACCGTTAATATCCGCCATGGCCGTCGCAGTTGCCTTTCCTGTCAGGTTTGCCTGGCGAACGCCGTCATCCATAATTCTCAATGCTTCATCAAGGGACATCTTGAACTGAACGGGACTGAACACCCTTTGGATTGCAACAAGACCCGATCCACTACCTTTCACAAGAATTGTTCCAAATCCATGTCCAAACCAACCCAAGACATGGCCCATAAGCGATGATTCCAGTTTGGTACTCTCCACTTGCTTGATACGCATGTCAATATGGCTCGATCTGAGCCAAAACAGCCCTCGCCTCCAGCGTGCGTAAATGCGATGGGACGTTACAATTGCTACCGACATTTTGTATTCGATCAGGGCGCCGAGCATCCATAGAAATCCAGCAAAGCTCAAGTACCCAGGAATTGAGAGTTCACGCGCCTCGGCGGTGGCGGCGAGGATACCTCCCAGACATAGAACACTGGCGGGTGCAAGAAAGATGGCCCAATGAGGCGATGTCTGAAAAATGAGATGCTCACCTTGGCTTAGGGGAATTCGACTCAGGGTGGGTTCCGCCATCGGGTCTACACCTTTCAATTGTGGTTATGCAGGAGGAAGAAAAGAAACAAGAGTCCTTACCCGAACAGGAACCAGGATGCTCCAAAGCGGTCGGTAGATCATGGACCCTGCTCCGACCAAGGAAGGCAGGTTGTTGTCGGGATATGGGGGCCGCCATGTGATCGGATCCGATCCGCCTAACATTGTATTCTGGAAAACAATGGATTCCAGCATTTTTAAAACCAACCCATTCGCTTTGAGTTCCAGATGCCTTCATTTCAGTCAAAGCCAATACACCCTTTATTGCCCAAGATCAATCTGCCCAGCCAATGCGATTGATTATTTGATTTTTGATGAATTTATAATCAACAAACATGCAAATAAGAAGCAATCCTAAATTGCATTCCCGGCGTTTCAAAGGTCGGTGGTCGTCAGTGACTGGAGCAGGTTTCAGTCAGAACCGCGTTATTTCAACCAGGAATGGCCGAATCCGGCAGAGAAGAACCCTTCCTATGACCCCTTCCGCCAAGCAAGGGGTTTGCCAGGCTAGGTTGGCCCCCGCAGTTCCCGTTTTGCCCAGGTCGGCCGGAAGATACCAAGGAGGCCTGCCATATCACCTCCACCTCGGAGCTCCCCCTCTGGGAGGCGGTCCGCACCTTGGCATGCCGGATCTACGGCGCCAGGAACATCACGGGGCTTTACTGACTACTTCAGGTGGGACCTACCCGCCAGGACCCAGTCCTTGAGCTGCGCCCCCGGCATGGGCCGGCCCAGGAAGTAGCCCTGGCCCCGGTCGCAGCCCAGGGCCTTGAGCGCGTCCCACGTCTCCTGGGTCTCGATGCCCTCGGCCACCGAGGTGAGGTGCAGGTCCTTGGCCATCTGGAGCATGTTCCTCGCGAGGATGGTGTGGCGCTCGGAGCCGGGGAGGCCGCGGGTGATGGACTGGTCGATCTTGAGCTCGGTGAAGGGAATCCGCTCGAGCTGCTCGAAGGTGGCGAAGCCGGTGCCGAAGTCGTCGATGCTCAGGCCGAAGCCTCGCATGCGCAGGCGGTTCAGGTTGGCGAGGGTGTGGCCCAGGTTCGAAACCGAGGCCGATTCGGTCATCTCGAAGACCAGGAACCTGGGTGGCATGTCCAGGTCCGAAACCTTCTCCATGAGGCGGTCCGCGAAGGCGGGCTCGCTCAGGGACTGGGCGGAAAGGTTCACGGCGACTTCCAGCTTGAGGCCGCGGGCGTTCCATCCCTGCCATTGCCTCGCCACGAATTCAAGCACGTGGAGGGTGAGCCCGGACATGAGCTCCGTGTCCGTCTCCGCCTGGGTCAGGAAGGCGCCTGGGCCCAGCAGCCCGGACTGCGGGTGGCGCCACCGGAGGAGCGCCTCCACGCCCTTCAGGTGCGCTCCCTGGAAGGTCAGCTGGGGCTGGAAGAAGCAGAGGAATTCGCCGTCCCGGAGTCCCTTGCGGATCTCGTCCAGGCCGATGGCGCCCTGGACGGCCGGCACCGGCGCGGACCGGCCCAGGAAGGGCGGGCCCGAAAGGACCTTCAGCAGGTCCTCGCGGAAGACGGGCTTCTGCACGAAGCCCGCCACCGACAGGCCGAAGGTCACGGCCATGAGGCGGACGGAGCGCAGGATGTTCTGCTCCTGGGAGCTGACGATGACCAGCTCGGGACGGTAGCCCCGGGAGGCCATTTCCCCGATGAAGGCCACGCCGTCCATGACCGGCATCTCCAGGTCGGTGAGGATCAGGTCGATGAGCGGCTCCCGCTCCAGCTGGGCCAGGGCCTCCAGCCCGTTGGCGGCCTCGAGGGGGGCGGCTCCCCCGAGCTCCCGGATCAGGCCGGCCAGGTGGACCCGCTGGGTGGCGCTGTCCTCCACGACCATGACCCGTCGCCCAGCGAAGGGGGAAGACACGGACGCCGGAAGGAGGTCGGGCACGCGAAGGTCCTCTGGAAGTGGACGGGGAAGGGAATCCGTCCAACTATAACCCACGGGACCAGGGCCGTGCGACCGACTTCTGCGTGCGCTCCTCGAGGGTCACCGGACCGGGCCCGCCTGGAACGGTGAGGACCCAGAGGCGGTCATAGGCCCGCACTTCGGGGAAGAAGCCACGGAACCCCAGGGCCCCCGCCAGGGTGGCCAGGGTATCGGAATGGCCGCAGATGACTACGGTCCGGCCCTTCCAGTTCTCCAGGACCTCCTGGCCCACCGCGGCCTCCTCGCCCCGGGCGCGGATCTCCGCCTTGAGCCCGAGCCTGTCGGCAAGGGGCGCCACGGTCTGCTGGGTGCGCCAAACCTCCGTGGCGAAGATCGCCGCGGGCTTGAAGGCGGCGAGTTCGTCCACCAGGTCCCCGGCGCGGCGGAGCCCCCGGGAGGACAGGTGCGCGTTGGAGGACCTGGCGCCCTTTTCGGCATGGTGGATCAGCACCACGACGGTGTCCTGCCCCATGAGGGCGAAGGTCGCCAGGACCGCAAGAATCAGCGGCTTGAACATCTACGGCTCCCTTTCCAGCATCCCGAACCGCGCGACGATGCGCTTCTCGCCCTCCTGGAACCGGATGGTGTAGGTCAGCATGTCGCCGCTGCCCGAGGCTGCGGTGATGACCCCCCGGCCGAACCGGGGGCTCAGCACCCGGGTGCCCTTGGGCCAGCTCCCCGCGGGAGGGTGGGGCGGCTCCTCGGGCGGGGCCCCGTCTTCGGCCTCCGGCGCGGGCGGCTCCGGAAGACGCGCCTGGCTGAAGAAGCTGCGGATGCGCCCCAGCTCCGAGGCCACGCTGCTGCCGCCGCCCGAGGCGGGGCGCTGGGACGGGAAGTTGCCCTGGCCGGACCGGTACAGCTCCGTGCCCCACCGGATGGGCGTCTCCAGGCCCTCCTCGGGCAGTTCGCGCAGGAAGCGGCTGGGCATGCCCAGCATCTCCTGGCCCATGGCCCGGCGCCGGCGCGCGGCGGTGAGGTAGAGCTTGGTCTGGGCGCGGGTGATGGCCACGTAGAAGAGCCGGCGCTCCTCCTCCAGGCCGTCCTCGGCCTCGCGGGCGTTGCGGTTGGGAAAGACGTCCTCCTCGAGGCCCACGAGGAACACGACCGGGAATTCCAGCCCCTTGGCGCAGTGGATGGTCATGAGGGACAGCAGCGAGGCCTCCTCCAGCTCGTCGGAATCCGACGCCAGGGTCACCCGGTCCAGGAACTCCGCCAGGCGCAGCCCCAGGGTCTCGGCCTCGGCCGCGGCGGAGACGAATTCCTCCAGGTTGCGCAGGCGGGTCTCGGCCTCCAGGGTGGCCTCCTCCTCCAGCATCTGCACGTAGCCTGATTCCACCAGGACCCAGCGCACGAGGCCCGAGAGGCTCAGGGAATTCGCCTCGTCCGCGGCCCGCCGGAAGAGGTCCACGTACCGCCCCAGCTCCCGCTGGGCGCGGCCCTTGAGCTCCCCGGAGCGCAGGAGGGCCACGGTGGCCTGGAGCGCGGTGCCGCCGTCGGGAATGGCGGCCTCGATGCGGGCCAGGGTCGTGGCGCCCACGCCCCGGGTGGGGGAATTCACCGAGCGCCGGAAGCTCACGAGGTCGAAGGGATTGCAGACCAGCCGCAGGTAGGCCAGCAGGTCCTTGACCTCCTGGCGCTCGTAGAACTTCACGCCGCCCACGAGCTTGTAAGGCATGTTCTGGGCCCGCAGGGCCTCCTCCAGCTGCCGGGACTGCCAGTTGGCGCGGTAGAGCACCGCCATGCGGGCGTTGGGGAAGCGGTGGCGCTCCTGCCGGATGCGGTCCACCACGTACTCGGCCTCCAGCCGCCCCTCGTCCAGGAGCTTGAAGGTGATGCGCTCCCCCAGGCCCAGGTCCGTCCAGAGGGTCTTGCCCAGGCGCTGGGTGTTGTTGGCGATGACGGTGCTGGCGGCGTCCAGGATCAGCTGGGTGGACCGGTAGTTCTGCTCCAGCTTGATCTGCACGGCGTTGGGGAAGTCGGCCTGGAAATCGAGGATGTTCTTGATGTCGGCCCCGCGCCATTTATAGATGCTCTGGTCTTCGTCCCCGACGACGCAGAGGTTCCGGTGCTGCCTCGCCAGGTGCTGGACCATCAGGTACTGGGCCCTGTTCGTGTCCTGGTACTCGTCCACCAGGATGTAGCGGAACCGCTCGGCATAAATCGTCTGGACGGCCGGGTCCCGCAGGAACCGTTCCGTGTGCAGCAGGAGATCGTCGAAATCGCAGGCCTTGTGGCTCTTCAGGCCGTTCTGGTAGCCCCGGTAGGCCTCCAGCACCTTCCGGGTCCACGGGTCCATCGCCTCGTCCATGGCCTCCTCGGGGAGCAGGCACCGGTTCTTGAAGTCGGAGATCACCTCCAGGACCTTCTTGGGGTGGAACTGCTTCTCGGGGAGCTTCAGGTCCGCCAGCACCTGCTTGACGAGGCTCCGCTGGTCGGAGGGGTCGAAGATCACGAAGTCGCGGCCCACGGGCGTGCGGTCCCCCTCGCGGCGGAGGATGCGGGTGCAGAAGCTGTGGAAGGTGCTCACCCAGAGCTGCTCGGCGGGCACGTGGACCATGCGCTGCACGCGCTCGGCCATCTCGCCCGCGGCCTTGTTGGTGAACGTCATGGCCAGGATGGAGGCGGGGCGCACCCCCACCTCCTCGATGAGCCAGGCGATGCGCCGCGTGATCACGGTGGTCTTCCCCGAACCGGCCCCGGCCAGGATCAGGAGGGGGCCGTCCACGTGGGTGACGGCCTCCTTCTGGGGGTCGTTGAGGTTGCGGAGCAGGGGATGGTCGGGGGGATACTCGGGCATCCCACGAGTCTAGCAACGAATGGGGTCCTACTTGCGGGGGGTCCACATGGGGGCCTCGAAGCTCAGGTAGAAGAACACGGACTTGTCCCCCTTGCTGGGCCCCACGCCGATGGGGAAGGCCAGCCCCGGCACGATCTGGAGGCCGCTCTTGAAATTGAGGGCGAAGCGCACGCCGGGACTGATGAAAAAGGCGTCCGTCCTGCCCTTGAGTCCGGGTCCGGCCACGGTCTCCCCGCTGGAGAACGCGAATTCCAGCATGGCGTTGGCGTTGGGGTGGGCGAGCCAGATGAAGCTCTGGCCCATGGTCCAGGTGGTGATGTCGGCCTTGTCACCCGCGGCGTTCTTCGCGCCGGGAGTCCAGGTGGCGCCCAGGTTCCAGTGGGTGACCAGGGACCTGGCGAGCACCACGCTCACGGGCAGGAGGACCTGGTAGCCGATGGCCCCGTTGCCGCGCAGCTGCCGCTGGTCGCCGGTGGGCAGCACCAGGGAGAAGCGCGGGGCCACGGCCACCGGCGCGTCCCCGTCCCCGAGGAGCTGGTACCGGTAGTTGAGGAGCACGTCCCCCAGGGCGCTGCGCCCGTCGGGGGAGTCCTGGATCCGCTGGTACGGCAGGGTGTAGCTCAGCTGGTGGGTGATCTCCGGGACCGGCCACTCCTGGGTGAAGGTGTAGAGCCAGTCCTTCGTCACCCGGTTCCGGCTGAAGGTGCTGATGTGCTGGACCACGCCGGCTTCCTGGTTGTAGGCCTCCTCCACCAGGAACGAGTTGTCCTGGATGGGTTTTGGAGGCTCCTCCGCACGGGCGCCGACGGCAGCGGCCAGGGAGAGCCCCAGGATCCAGGAAACCGGAAATTTCATTCAAACCCCCAGGCAATCGAAACCCCTAGATTCTATCCCTAGAACTGGGAGGCGGCGAAGCCGATCCAGATCTTGACCGGATCATTAGGGTCCAGGATGTTCACGGTCTCGTCCGCTCCGAAGCGGAGCCGCCAGGTGGCCGAGTCGATCAGCAGGCCGAGGCTGGGCGCGCCCGAGGCCTTCACCACCTGGTTGTAGGGATCGTCCCCGTGGTCCATGTAGAGGTCCTCGCTCATGAAGTACATCAGCTCGTGGCCGGTGACCCAGACGGGCTGGACGGGGATGTTCACCACCCGCAGGGCCGAATGCACGAAGCCCGTGCTGCCGTGGCACCCCGCCGTCCAGTGGCGCAGCCCGTAGCCCGGGTTGTTGAGGTCGGTGGTGCCGTAGACGATGGCGGAGATGGGCGACCAGCCGCGGTACTGCCATACGGCGGCGTCGTTGCCGAACGTGTCCCCGCCGAAGAAGTGGGTCATGTTCTGGCGCATCCAGTCCAGGGTGCCGCCGATGGTGGCGAGCCGCGTGGAGCCCAGGATCCCGGCCTCGCGGAGCCAGCGGAAGGTCCACCTGGGATCCGCGAAGGAGGTGCGGGGGCGGTTGTTGGCCCGGAGGGAGGGCACCCAGGCGCTCTCGTAGGTGCCCATCCAGTAGACGTTCGTGTTGGGCGGCGTGAGCCAGGCCATGGTGGCGCTGTCGAAGATCCAGGCCAGGTTGGGCGCGGGGTAGTCCTTGACGCTCCAGGGGACCTGACGGGAGGTCTCCAGCAGGAGGGAGAAGGCCACGTGGGCCGTGTAGAGCTTCCACATGTAGGCGGGCGAGACCTGCTCGAAGGTGGTGCTGAGGTCGTTGGCCACGGAGGGGTGGAGGTTCACGGGCTGGTCCGTGAGGCCGGGCCCCCCCGGGACCATCGTCACGGCCGGCATGCCCTGGGAGTACCAGGCGGCGGCGTCCAGGTAGGCCTGCTCGAGATCCGCCTTCTGGCCGGGGCTCCAGGCGGCCCAGGCGATCTTGGAGGTGTCGTCGGGGGCGAGGTAGTAGTTGGCCGGATCCGCGCTCTTGAACTGCCACTTGATGGCCGCGGCCACGTCGGGGTTGGCCGTGAGCCAGGCGGTGAGGTCATGGAGCAGCGAGAGCGTGGCGGGGGTGCTTGCTGTGGTGTTGCCGAACGTGTCGCTCACCGAGACGGTGTAGATCGTCCCGTCATCCGCGGCCTGGAAGGCCGGGGGCGCGTAGGTGCCGGCGCCCGCGCCCCCGATGGCGGTGCCGTTGCGGTACCACTGGTAGGAGAGCGGCCCGGTCCCCGAGGCGGTGACGCCCAGGGAGGGGAGATCGCCGGGCGACAGGATCTGCCCGGCGGGCTGGACCGTGATGATGGGCGCGCCCACGGCCACCGACAGGGTGACGGAGGCGCTGCCGGTGCCGCCCGAATTGGCCGCGCTGACGGTGTACGCCTGGGAGGATGCCGTGGCCGTGGGGGTGCCCGAGATCCGGCCGGTGGCGGGGTCGAGGGCCAGGCCGGCAGGGAGCGGCGGGCTGATGCTCCAGGACGTGGAGCTCCCGCCCGTGTTCACGGGGGCCAGGGCGGCGATCGGGGCGTTCAGCTGGAAGTCGTGCGCCCACGCCGGGTAGGAGAAGGCCGGGGCCGCGTCGTTGACCGTGAGGATCAGGGTCGCCTGGCAGGAACCGTAGCTGTTGGTTCCGCGCACGACGTACGAGGTGGCCACGTTGGCGGACTGGGGCGTCCCGCTGATCACGCCCGTGGACGGGTCGAGCGCGAGACCCGCGGGGAGGGCCGGCGCGACGGTGTACGACGTGATCGGCCCGCCCCCGTTGGCGGGACTGTCGGGGGTGATGGCCGCGTTCCGGGTGAAGACCGCCGGATTGACCCCGTAGGCCAGGTTGACCGGGGGACCCGAGCTCACGGTCACGGTGGCGGAGGTGGAGCCGTAGGCGCTGGTCGCCGTGAGCCGGTAGGTGGTGGAGCCCGTGGGCGGCACGACGGACACCGAGGTCCCGGCGACGGCGCCCACGCCGTGATCGATGCTGTAGCTGGCGGCGTCCGTGGCGGCCCAGGAGAGGGTGGTGGCCTGCCCCGGCGCCAGGTCCACGGGGCTGGCGGTGAAGGAGGTGATGGCCGGCGGCGGGATGACCGTGAAGGTCACCGAGGCCGTGGAGGTCCCCACCGCGTTGACGGCGGTGAGCGTGTAGGTGGTGGTGACCATCGGGTACGTCTGGGCCATGCTCGTCGTGATGGCGACCGGGCCCACGCCGTTGTCGATGCTTGCGCTGGTGGTGAAGGCCATGGCGTTCCAGGCCATGTTGGCCTGCTGCCCTCGGCCGATGGTGGACGCGAGCGCATGGAAGTTGTTGATGACCGGGAGGCGCGAGAAGTTCGCCGTGACCGTCATGTTCGCGGTGACGTTGCCGAGGATGAGGGGGTTGGCGGAGGTCGTCGCGAAGCCGCCGGTCCCGGTCCAGTTGAGGAAGGCGTAGCCCGCGGCCGGGACGGCGGTGACGGCGCTGGCGCTCCCCCCCGAGGCGATGGCCTGGCTCGTGGATCCGGTCAGGGACCCGTTGGAGCCCGCGGCGAACTGGACCACGAACAGCGTCGTGAAGTTGGCCGTGATGGCCAGGTCGGACGTCACGTTCGCGACCGTCAGGGGATTGGCCGCGGTGGAGGCGAAGCCGCCCGGGCCCGTCCAGTTCAGGAAGGAGTAGCCCCCGCCCGGGATGGCGGTCACCGCCGTGGCGCTGCCGCCGTAGGCCACGGTCTGGGAGGTGCTGCCGCCCAGGGACCCGCCGGTGCCGGCGGCGAACGTGGCCGTGAAGGTCCGGATGGCGAAGGAGGCGGTGACGGAGAGGTTCCCCGCCACCGCGGCATCGGTGCGCGGGTTGGCCACGGAACCGTCGCTCCACTGCACGAAGGCGTAGCCGGTGGCGGGCACGGCCGTGACGGCGGAGCCGGAGGACCCCTGGTCCACGGTCTGGGACGCGGAGCCCGAGATGGAGCCGTTGGCTCCGGCGGCATAGGCCAGGGTCCAGGTGTCGACGGCGAACCCGGCCGACACGGCGAGGTTGCCGGCCACCGCGGCGTCGGTGCGGGGATTGGCGGCGGAGCCGTCGCTCCACTGGGTGAAGTGGAAGCCCGGGGCCGGCACCGCCGTGACGGCGGAGCCCGAGGCGCCGTGGTTGACGGTCTGGGAGGCGGCGCCGGCGAGCGAGCCGTTGGCCCCCGCCGCGTAGGCCAGCGAATAGGCGTTGATGACGAATGAGGCCGTGACCGAGACGTCACCGGCCACCGCGGAGTCGGTCCGGGGGTTGGCCGCGGACCCGTCGCTCCACTGGGCGAAGTGCCAACCCGTGGCCGGCACCGCCGTCACGGGGGTTCCGCTGGCGCCGTAGGCGACCGTCTGGGCCGGGACGCCGGAGAGGCTCCCGTTGGCGCCGGCCGCATAGGCGAGAGCATAGGCGTTTATGCCGAATCCAGCCGTCACCGTGAGGTTCCCGGCCACGGCCGCATCCGTCCGGGGGTTGGCCGCGGACCCGTCGCTCCACTGGGTGAAGTGCCAGCCCGCGGCCGGCACCGCCGTCACGGCCGAGCAGGTCCCGCCGGGCGCCACCGTCTGGGTCCCGGCGCCGAGGATGGAACCGCCGGCTCCCGCCAGATAGGTGACCTGGCAGTCCACCCCGACGGCCGCCGTGGCCGTGACGGCGTCCCCGGCCGGGTTGGTCACCGTGAGGGTGAAGGTCGTCGCCGCCGCGAGGCCGCCCGTGGGGACCGGCGCGCCGCTGGCGACGGCGCCCACGCCGTGGTCGATGCTGCCCGAGCCGCCGGAGAAGACGGGGGTGAGGGTGGTGGCGGTGCCGGCCACGACGCGCGGGACCGCCGAGGTGAAGGACGCGACCGCCGCGGGGGGGACCACGGTGACCGCCAGGGACCGGGTGACGGGGCCTCCGAGGCCGGTGGCCGACAGGGTGTAGGTGGTGGTGGCCGAAGGGGTCACCGGGTAGCCGGTGCCGCTGGCCACGGCGCCCACGCCCGGGTCGATGGCCGCGGAGGCGGCGTTCACGAAGCCGGGGGTGAGGACGGTTCCGGCGCCTGCGGTGATCGTGGACGGGGAGGCGGCGAAGGAGGTGATCGCCACGCCGGGTCCCACGGCCACCGTGGCCAGGGCCGTGGCGGCGTCGCCGGCCGCGTTGGTGACGGTGAGGCGGAAGTCCGTGGTGGCCGCCAGGGCCCCGGTGGCCAGGGTGCCGCCGCTGGGCAGGGCGCCGAGGCCGTGGTCGACGGTCCCGGTCCCTCCGGCGTAGACCGCCGACAGCTGGCCCGCGCCCCCCGGCAGGACGGCGCCGGGGACCGCCGTGAAGGCGGCGATGGCGGGGGCCGCCACCACCGTGACCGTCACCGCCGAGGTGACCGTGCCGCCCGCGCCCTGCACGGAGAGCGTGTAGGTGGTGGTGGCGGCGGGCGCCACGGTGACGGGCGTGCCCGAGGTCACGGCGCCCACGCCCTGGTCGATGGCGGCTCCGGTGGCCGCCGTGAACACGGGCGTGAGGGTCGTGGCCGCGCCCGCGGTGAGGATGCTCCTGGCCGCCGTGAAACTGGCGATGCCCGCGGGGGGGACCACGGTGACGGTGGCGGCGGCGGTGGATGTGCCGGAGGCGTTGGCGGCCGTGAGGGTGTACACGGTGGTGGAGGCGGGGCTGACGGTTGCGGAGGTGCCCGGGACGGCGCCCACGCCGTGATCGATGATCACCGAGGTGGCCCCGCTCACGGTCCAGGAGAGGGTGGAGGCCTGCCCGGGCACGACCGTCGCCGGGCTGGGAACGAAGGAGCCGATGGCGGGGACCGCGGGCGCCGCCGGAGCGGTCGTTCCTCCGCCACCTCCCCCGCCGCCGCATGCGAGGGCCAGGGCCAGGAGGAGGCAGAGCCCTCCGTTCCGGAAGTATCCAGACAGGTTGCCCCCAGAACCGTGGTGGTTTTCCATTCCGAGTCTCCGGAGCACCGAGCGGGCAAAAGCCCGCTGAGGAACCTATCGGTGGCACGGCCGGAAAAGTTGATCTAATTCTCCTCTTTGCAAGGACTCGTCCGGAGGTCCCTCCCGCGTTGCCGGTTCCAGCCGCGGGCATGGTGCCCCCACCCGGGGTCGAACCGGGATTCCATTGCTGGAGGGCGATTTTAAGTCGCCAGCGTCTGCCATTCCGCCATGGGGGCCCTGCTTGGGTTCCAGTCTACCGGGGCGGGCGGGGTCCGGACCATCCCGCACGCTGCACCCGGGGGAAAAATCCGTTCCGTACCCTTTACCGTGCCTTCTCCAGGAGTCATCCTTTGGCACTGTCCACTCTGGAACATGGATGTTCCCCCTTCTTCCAGTGGAGTATCCGATGAACGTTTCCCGTTCCTTCCGATCCGGGGTCCTCCTGACCGCCCTGGCGGCACTCGGCATCCTGGCCGCGTGCGGCGGCACCGCCAGCGGGACCCGGCCCGCCCACGCCGCGGGCACCGGCAGCCTGAACCTCGCGGTCACCGACGCCCCCTCCGATTCCTGGCAGCAGGTGTCGGTGGTGCTCAAGACCGCGAGCCTGCGCAACCAGGCCGACCAGGCCTGGACCCAGGTGTGGGCCGCGGACCCGGCCAACCCCGCCTCGGGCATGGTGAACCTCGTGGATCTCGCCAGCGTGGCCGAGCTCCTGGGCAAGGTCCCCGTGGCCGCGGGCACCTACGACCGGCTCCAGCTCACCATCGACACCACGCCCGCCTCCATGATCCTCGTGGACGACGGCGGGACCGCCATTCCCGCCGCCGACATCACCGTCATCGACCCCTCCGGCAAGGGCCAGATCAACGTGGTCATCGACCCGTCCCTGACGGTGGCCGCGGGGGCCACGGCCAGCCTGCAGGCCGACTTCGACCTCGCCCATCCCCTCTCCATCGTCCAGGAGACCATCGGCGGCGTGCAGAAGGTCATCCTCAACCTCCAGGTGCGCCACAAGGCCCTGCCCGCGAACATCCAGGACCTGCAGTTCGCCCGCAAGCTGGGGAAGGTGACCGCCGCCACCGCCACCGGGTTCACCCTCACCGACGCCCGGGGCGCCTCCTTCACCTACGGGGTGGACGCCGGCACCATCTACCTGGACGCCGACGCCAAGGCCGCCGGCACCCTGGCGGGCCTCAAGGCCGGCGCCTACGCGCTGGTGGCCTCGAACCTCAACGCCGACGGGAGCCTCTACGCCCGGCGCGTGTGGTACGCCGCCGACGCGGCCACCCTCCCCGCGAGAACCCCCGAGGGCCTCGTGCGCCGCGTCGACCTCGCCGGCAGCTCCTTCACCGTGTTCACGAAGAACGTCGCCGCCAGCACCCTGCGGGAGCGCTGGCTGGGCCAGACCGTGAAGGTGGATGCAGGCACGGTGTGGACCTTCCACAGCACCGTGGCCATGGGCACGGGCACCGCCCCCCTCCGGAACATCTGGCGCGGGGTCCGCGTGGACGTGCAGCTGGACAGCGCCGGCACCACGGCCACGGCGGTCAACGTCAACAACGCCCATGACGAGGGCTTCGTCACCTCCGCCACCGCCACGGGACTCACCTTCGGGTGGCCCGCCCTGACCCACCTGCCCATGGCCGGCGGCATCGTGAACGGCCCGGACGACCCCGGCGCCCGCACCTGGGCCTACGAACAGGGCACCGCCAGCCCCTTCAGCTGGTGGTACTTCGGCCTTCCGTCAGGCGCCAGCAGCGTGGTGCAGGACCTGGTGGACACCCTCGCCGCCGCCAATGCCGCCAGGCTCCCCGCGGCCGGATACGCCAACCTCGCCTGGGACACGGTCTCCGGCTCCTGGCAGGTCCACCAGCTGATCCTGGCGCCCGAACGGCTCCCCGTTGCCGTCATCACCAAGGCCTACTCCGACGGCCCCGCGGCCGGTTCCGGAACCCTGGGCATCAGCTACCAGACGCCCTTCGCCGGGCCCGCCTTCTCCCCCATGACGGTGACCCTGGACTTCACCGGGGATCTCCAGACCGTGGTGGAGTCCGTGACCTGGAACGGCGCCACCCGCCTGTTCACGTTCCAGGCCCCGGTGGACCACGCCCAGTGGGCCACCCTTCTGGCGCCCCCCGCCGCCGGCTCCTACGGAGGCGCCCGCATCTGGGTGCGCCCCGTGAAGAACGGCACCGCCTTCGACTGGCACGCGTACACCGTGGAGGTGTTCACCATCAACTAGCGCCCGGCGGCGCTAGAAGGCGATCCCCAGGCCCGACATCCGGTTCCGCAGCAGCAGGTGGAGGTCCTCCAGCTGCCCGCGGACCTCCGGGGCGATGCGCCTTCGCGTGGGCGAAAGGCCCCATCGGAGCCTGCAGGGCGCGCCGAAGTAGACGCCGTCCACGAAGCTGCTGGCCAGCACCTCCTTGCCCGCGAGGAGCTCGGGGAGCGTGAGCACGATGGAGGAGAGGGCCGGCCCGATGTACGGGAGGAAGCCCAGGTCCCGCACCCGGTAGTTGCCGGTGCGCGCCGTGCGGGTCATGGCCTCGCAGAGGGCCGGGTCCGGTGCGGCGGGGTCGTCGAAGACCAGCACCTCGGCGGAATGGGGTCCGTAGGGCACGCCCGTGCGGGCCACGCGCTCCCGCTGGCCCACGGCCGCGGCCTCGGCCATGGCCCGGCCCCACATCACGCCCAGGGCCAGGCCTCCCAGGCGCTCCGGGGCGAGCCCCGTGCCCAGCCAGGCCCCACCGGGGGCGTTGCTGTCGTGGAACGCGGTCTGGGCCAGGACCTCCACGGGGTCGGAGACCATCAGGAAAAGGCCCGCGTAGCCCTCCGCGTTGGCCGCGTCCAGGGCCCCCTGCAGGCAGGCCCGGTTGGGCTGGAACTGGGGAAGGCGCACGTCCCCCGGGGTGCCCAGAGGGGGCACCGCGCTGGCCGCGGCGAACAGGAACGCGTCGCAGTGCCGCATCATCTCCGGAAGGCCCGCGGCCTCGACCCGGGGCAGCGGGGAGTTCCCCCTCCAGCTGGCCACGGAGCCCAGCTCCTGAACCATGCGCTCGAGGTTGCCGGCATCGCAGTCGTGGAGCAGGAGGGTGCCGATGCGGGTGTGGGCGGTGGCCGCGGCCGAAAGCGCGGAGGCGGCGAGGCCCCCCACCCGGCCCAGCCCCGAGATGCCCACGGTGAAGTCGCGCACCCTGGGCGGCCTGGCCAGGGCCCGCAGGTACCGGTCCACGCCGGGCGCCTCCCGGAGGTAGGTCCAGTCCCGCCCATGCCCTTTCCAGAGGATGCCGGCACCCCCGCCGGGGGGGACCCGCCCCTGGGCGATCCAGGGTTCCCGCCGGGGGTCGCCGGCCACCGGCGCCAGGACGATCTCCGGTGCCGGGGCGGACCGCCTGCGCACGGTCCATCCCAGACGCTCCGCGGTGGCCGGATCATCCGCCAGCGCCACGCGTTCGTTCCCGAAGAGCTTCATGTCCCGCTCCCGCAGCCATGTTTCTGTGATTTTGCCGATGAGCATAGCACAGGCCGGGAAGCGTCAGGATGGCCGGCGGAAACGAGACGTCCCCGCCGGCCAGCTTGTTCGCTAAAAGCCTAGACGAGGCCCTGGTCGATCATGGAGTTGGCCACCTTGATGAAGCCGCCGATATTGGCGCCGAGCACATAGTTGCCGGGGTCGCCGTACTCCCTGGCGGTGTCGACGCAGGTCTTGTGGATGCCCTTCATGATGTTGTGGAGCCTGGCGTCCACCTCCTGGGTGCTCCAGTTGGAGAAGCAGGCGTTCTGCGCCATCTCCAGGCCGGAGGTGGCCACGCCGCCGGCATTGGCGGCCTTGCCGGGCCCGTAGAGGATCTTGTGCTTGAGGAACACCTCGACGGCGTCGGGGGTGCTCGGCATGTTGGCGCCCTCGGAGACCACGAAGCAGCCGTGGTCCACGAGCATCTGGGCCTCTTCCTTGTTCAGCTCGTTCTGGGTGGCGCTGGGGAAGGCCACGTCGCACTTCACGAACCAGGGGCGCATGCCTTCGAAGTACTCGCACTTGAACTTGTCGGCGTACTCCTGGATGCGGCCGCGGCGGTTGTTCTTGAGGTCGAGGACGTAGGCCAGCTTGTCGGCGTCGATGCCGTTCTTGTCCACGATCGTGCCGTTGCTGTCGGAAAGGGTGATGACCTTGCCGCCGAACTGGTTCACCTTCTGGATGGTGTACTGGGCCACGTTGCCCGAGCCCGACACGGCGCAGATCTTGCCCTTCAGGCTGTCGCCGCGGGTATTGAGCATCTCCTCCGCGAAATAGGTGGCGCCGTAGCCGGTGGCTTCCGGCCGGATCAGGGAGCCGCCCCACGCCAGGCCCTTGCCGGTGAGCACGCCCTCCCAGGAGTGGGTGAGCTTCTTGTATTCGCCGAAGAGGTAGCCGATCTCGCGCCCGCCCACGCCGATGTCGCCCGCGGGCACGTCGATGTTGGCGCCGATGTGATGGAAGAGCTCCTTCATGAAGGCCTGGCAGAAGCGCATGACCTCCCAGTCCGACTTGCCCTTGGGATCGAAGTCCGACCCGCCCTTGGCGCCGCCCATGGGCACCGTGGTGAGGCTGTTCTTGAGGATCTGCTCGAAGCCCAGGAACTTCAGGATGCCCAGGTTCACCGACGGATGCAGGCGAAGGCCTCCCTTGTAGGGCCCGATGGCGTTGTTGAACTCCACCCGGTAGGCCTTGTTGACCTGGATCTCGCCCTTGTCGTCCTGCCAGGTGACGCGGAACTGGATGATGCGGTCCGGCTCGGTGATGCGCTCGAGGATCCGGTGGCTGAGGTATTCGGGGTGCCGTTCCAGGCAGGGCACCAGGGTTTCCACGACCTCCTTCACCGCCTGGTGGAACTCGTTCTCTCCAGGGTTCTTGGCGATGAGCCTGTCGAAGAAGATCTGGACGTACTGGCTGACACTGGAGACGGGCAGTGTGAGTGAGAAGGTCATAAATGACTCCTTGGAGTTGCCCCGGGGGGGGTGGTTGGATTACAGGGGGGAAGGTACGGCTCTGCGGGCCCCGGTCCGGGGCTGGACAAACACCTCCCAGGAGGCTGGATCCAATGGAGGCCTGCCTCTGGGAACACTTTGTGAACCTCAGCGTTCTCGGCCCCAATTATCAGAAGGTACCTTTTTGGGTCAATAACTATTTGGGCCCTTCCTAAATCCTGTGACATTCATCACGAAGCCCCCTGAATGCATTAAATGATTCATCCCTATTGGTCCGGGCGGACGGAGGGTCCGATTCATCGATTATTTGCTCGATCGCCTATTTGGTTGACGGACCGTCAAAGTGGCTCCGGATTCCGGGAGGCCGGACACAGGCTTGGCGGGGGAACTGCGGAGGGGGGATTTTCGGCGGTTTTACGAACAGGAAACGATTCACCGGCCCGCCATGCATCGAACGTGCGCGGGACCGGCGTTGGGCAAAAAGAATTCAACGCGGAGGTCGCGCCACCGCCTTCCCTGCCCCACCGGATATGTCGTCCGGGCGACCGTCAGGAGCCTTGAATCCAGGCGCCGCCGCGCGGGACCCTCGCGGGGCCCGTCACCGTCTTCCCCATCCCGCCCGATGGTCCTTGTGGGCGTCCGGAAGGAGCCGCGCCAGGGCCTCGAGGTCCTGGCTGATGAACTCGCTGGGAGCGCAGTCCCGGGGCGGCACGAAGCCCCTCGGGAAGGGCGGGCACCGGGGGTGGCGCACCACGGCGGCCAGGTCGGCCAGGCTCAGGAGGCGGCCTTCGTGGGCGCGGAAGGCGTCCTCCAGGACCTGGAAGAGGAGGGCGGACTGCTCCAGGGCCAGCCGGGAGAAGTCCAGGGCCTCCTCGGAGCTGAGGCCGAGGGGGTGCGGGTTGTGGTAGGGGAGGCAGTCGTTCAGGCTCGGCGTGAGCGACAGGCCCATGGAGCGGCGGTCCCGGATGGTCCAGCCGCCCACGAAGGGGATCACGGCGCTTTCGCGCACGACGCCGCGCCAGTGGGGCACCACCAGGCCGGTGCGGTGGGGCACGCCGGCCATGTGCAGGGCGGCGTTCACGGAGGCGCTGGTGGCGCCCACGAAGACCTCCCGCAGCCGGATCTTCACCTTCCGGCAGGCCTCCTGGATCCGGATCACCTGGTCGGCGCTGTCCAGGAAGGGGACCAGGAGGATGGCGTTGCGGCCCAGTTCCCGCGCGGTGGTCAGCTGGCGCTCCAGGCTGGGGCTTCCGTAGGAGGGGCCCACGCCGGCCTCGTAGCCCTGCCCGGTGAGGTAGCGCTCGATGTCCAGGGAGAGGGTGGGGACGTTGCCGATGGTGTCCCGGGAGAACTGCCGCCCCAGGCCCAGGGCCACCCAGCCGGGGCCCTCCTTGGCGAGCCGCTCCTGGGTCCAGGCCGAAAGCTGGCGCTTGATCTCCTTCTCGTGGATGTGCAGGAGGCCGCTGCCGGGCATGCGCTCGGCGAAGAACCCGGCCAGGGACCTGCGGAGCTTCAGGATGACCTCCTCCACCGGCTCCGCGCCCAGGTAGGGGTGCTGGAGGAGCTGCTCCAGGTCGTGGATCATCACCAGGGGCCGGGTGAGCTCGATGCCGGCCCAGCGCAACCCGCGCGCGCCGCCGGCGTGGTCCCCCAGCCAGCCCGCGCCGTGGTGGCGCAGGAGCTTCCAGAGCCGCTCCCCGCCCTGCTCCGGCACGCCGATGAGGGCGAAGAGGAGGCCCTCGCTGAACCACTGGCCGATGATGCGGGAGAGGAGCTGGTCCAGGTCCACCAGGGAAGTGTCCCCGGGGCTGCAGCCCACGGCTTCCACCAGGGCTCCCGAACCCATCAGCCGGCCTCCCGCCAGCCCCGCCAGGGATTCGTCCTCCAGGGCCACGGGCAGGGCCGCGGCGGTGCCGGCCACCCAGGTGATGGCCGCCAGGTCCTCCCCGGTCTCCCGCGACTGCAGGACGGCGGTGCGGGGCTTGTGGCCCGTCCAGCGCGTCACCGCGCGCACCGTGTCCAGCTGCGCCAGCGGCACCAGGCCCGTGGGCAGCCCCCTTCCCTCCCGGGCGAAGCGCAGCTTCCACTGGGACTCGAAGATCTCCTCCTTGCGGGCGGGGTAGTTGACGTAGAGCCGGCGCTCCAGGAGGGTCCGGGCCACGAGCGGGTCGCAGTACAGGTCCAGCTCCCCGCGCCGGTCGAAGGCCTCGCGCAGGGAGGTGCTGGAGACCGTCTTCATGCGGGCGCCCACCTGGAAGACCTGCACCCCGGCCGTGAACTGCTCCAGCATGCCCTCCCAGCGCCTTGAGTTGGCCTCCTCGCGGGTGATCAGGAGGTGCGGGATGGCCCAGATGGGCGATGCCGGCCTGCGGTAGGCCGAGGCCCCCTCCAGCACGTCGGTGCCCACGATCAGGTGCAGGGGGCGCCGGCCGAGCTTGGCCTGGAGCTCCACCAGGCTCTCCGTGTTGGCGATGTTCACGGGCGGATCGAAGGGGAAGATGTAGGCCCCGGGGATGGTCGACAGGGCCATCCAGGCGAGCTCGTCCCGGACGTACCGGGGCTGGGCGTGCTTGCGCCAGGAGAAGTCGTCCACCTGGACGAACACCTCCTCGCAATGGGCCAGCGCCTTGTGCACCATCTCCCCGTGGGCGGAGGTGAAGGGGTCGAAGGTCCCCGGCAGGAAGCCCACCCGGGGGGCGCGGGGAAAGGCCACGGGACAGGCCGCAAGGGCCTTGTCCAGGCTCGACAGGGCCTCCGCGGCCAGGAAGAACCGGGCCCGCTCCCCCGGGAGGTGCTTGACCAGGGTCAGCACCTTCTTGGTGACGTGGGCGAGGATGGGGGCCAGGCGGGGATCGGGCGCCTCGCGCAGCCAGTCCAGGAGCACCGCCACGTGGGCGTAGCCTTCGTGGGCCACCGAGACCCGGCTGTCGGCCAGGGCCCCCAGGAGGAGCCCCGCCAGGCGGAGGATGCGGCCCATCGCTTCCAGGGGCAGGGCCAGGATGAGCCAGGTCGAGGCCTGGACCAGGAGCTGCTGGAGGCCCTCCGCTCCCCTGCGCGCGTCCAGGGCCATGTCGTCCAGGAGCTCGTCCAGCTCCTGGGCGGGGAGGCTCGCCAGGAGCGGGCCCAGGAACCGGGGGAGGTACCGCGTCACCCCTTCCCCGTCCAGCTGGAGGGAGCGCAGCAGCTCGATGGCGAGGTCGTTGCGCTGGGTGTCGGTGAGCAGCGGGATGAGGCCCACCAGGCAGCGCCCGGCGTGGAAGCGGGTGCCCTCCACGCGGCTCACCTTGAGCAGGTTGGCCAGGTGGAAGCCCACCTCGCCCACGAGCCGGGAGTCGAAGTCCGGGCCCGACACCAGGGAGACCAGGAAGTCGCAGGCGACCTTCTTCTCCACCCAGCCGGTCTGGCCCTTGAGGTTGCGCAGCATCACCTCGCGGATGGGGCTGCGGCCCTTGCCGCGCATCTCCCGGCAGCGGTCGGCCAGGACAGCGCGCCCCGACAGGGCCGCGCAGCGCTCCAGCAGGAAGAGCTCGGCCACGGTGGCCGTGGGTCTCGCGTAGGCGCCCAGGGCGTCCACGCAGTGCCCCACCTCCTCCAGGAGGGCGGGCTCCTGCTGGCCGAAGTTCGCCAGCACGTGGAGCACGCGCCACGCCATGAGGCGCACGTTGGCCACCTCGTGGAAGCCCCAGGTGCGGATGAGCTTGGGGAGCCTCAGGCGGCCCGCGGGGTCCATCTCCCGGGCCAGCAGCTCGAAGGATTCGCAGGTGTACAGCGCCGACAGGGGACGGCGGTCCGCGGCCCGGCCCAGGAGGCGCTCCACCACCTGGGGCAGGGCCTCCGCGGCCAGCTTCGGATTGGCGCGGCTGAAGAACCGGCGAAGGAAGATGGGGACGCCGTAGAGGATCTGCTCCTCGGGGCCCATGTCCTCGGCGGCCTCCTTCGGGGCCAGGTCCAGCAGGTCCAGCACGGCGATCACGTGGGGCATCACCCAGGGGCGCTCCTCCAGGGCGGCGCCCACGGGCAGGTCCTTGCGCCACTCCACCTCCCCGAGGGCGAGGAGGTCGGCCATGCGGCACGCGGCCTGGTAGCGGATGTCGTCGTCGGGGTGGCTGAGCAGCTCCCGGAAGAAGTCCAGGGCCAGGGCCTTCTGCTCCTCGGAGAAGGCCGGGGCGTAGTCGCCCACGATGCCCACGTACGTGCGCAGGTCCCGCCAGCCGTTGAAGCTCCGGGCCTCCTCCAGGAGCCGGCGCAGGGCCGGGAGATCGCGCAGCCGCTCCATCACGCCGATGTTGTGGGCCGTGGCCACGAGCCGCGCGGTGGACGGCACCTGGCCGCCGGCGGCCAGGGCCACGGTGTCGGGGCGCTGATTCCCCGCCATGAGGGCGACGATGTCCAGGCCGGGGGGGAGCCAGGGCCGGCGGCGCCGGGACACCTCGAACCCCGGGGGGTCCAGTTCCACGCCCAGGCTCAGGGCGTAGTCCTCCATGTCGCGGAGCTTGCGGTACACGGCCTGGTAGCGCAGGCGCTTTTCCGCGTCCACGTCCTCGAGCTTGTCCAGGATGGTGTCGAAGGCCTCCTTGAGGGAGATGACCTCCATGCGCCATTTCCCGTCCGGCCCCTTGACGTCCTTGACCCTGAAGTCGCAGTAGATGAGCACCTGGGTCTCGATGGGCAGGCGGATGAGCTCCAGGTCCCAGCAGGAGTGGTTGGTGGCGATGTGGCCCAGGCCGCCCAGGTCCCGGGAGGCGTAGTACTGGTGGGTGTAGTAGTAGTGGAGGCGCGGGATGCGCTTGGCCTCGTCGCCCACGCAGCCGAACTTGCCCACGTCGTGGCCGATGGCGCCGCCGTGCAGGAGGGGCAGGTCCACGGGGATGGACTTCGCCAGCTGCCGCCCGATCCACAGGGCCAGGCCGGTGACGCCCAGCACGTGGTCCTGGATGGAGAAGCCCCGCCAGAACTGGGCCATGGCCATGGCCACCAGGAACCCCTCCTCTTCCAGGTGACCCAGGAGCCGCCGGTACTGCTCCCCGGAAGGCCACGGGGCCTGTTCGGCTTCCGCCAGGGCCTGGAAGGGCAGCCGCGCGGAGAGGCTGGACGGCGCCGGCAGCCGGAGCCGGGCCGCGTCGGCCAGCGGGAAGAACGCGTCCGCCACGCCCAGGATCCGGCCCTCGCCCGTGCCGAAGCGCTGGGGGTAGAGCCTCCGGCGGGCCTCGGCCTGCATGGCCTCGCGCCAGGCGTCCAGGGTCTCGGGCACGTCCTCCCGGGCGATCTCCAGGGCCAGCCTCAGGGCCTCGTCCAGAGGCGCCTCCGCGGCCCCGGCCCGTGCGAGGGACGCGGGGGCCACGGTCCAGCCGTGACGCAAGAGGACAGCATCGAACACCCGACCCCCCCAGGTTTCTGATCAGAGGCTAATTCGAACCTCCGGAGGGGCCCTTGTCAAGCATTCCCGGGCAAGCCGCGGGGGGCGCACCTATACTCTTCAGCGGGATCCGACCCCCAGGGTTCATCCGGGAGGCGACATGGCTTCAGGCGTTCTGCGGAACCTCAAGGTCAAGGCCAAGCTCCAGGTCCTGGTGGCCACCCTCCTCGCCATGGGCATCGGCCTCTGGCTCTCGGGCTTCCTCGCGCTCAACCGCGTCGTGACCCAGTCCGGGAACGCCCTGGCGGCCACCTCCCGCGCCACCCTGGCCGGGGATCTGGCCCGGGACGCCCAGGCGCAGTTCAAGGGCCAGGTCCAGGAGTTCAAGGACATCCTCCTGCGGGGCCACGATCCCGAGCTGCTGGCCCGGTACCGGGGCAACTTCGAGAAACAGGAGGCCGAGGTCCGGGCCAGCCTCACCCGCCTGGAGGGGCTCCTCCCCCCCCTCGGCCTGGACCCCGCCCTGGCCGCGAGGTCCCTGAAGGAGCACGCGCGCCTGGGCGAGGCCTACCGGGCCGGCCTCGCAAGGTTCCAGCCGGCGGTGCCCGGGTCCTACCGCACCGTGGACCAGTCCCTGCGGGGCATCGACCGCCCCATGGGCGCGGCCCTGGGCGAGCTGGCCCGGTCGATCATCGCCGATGGCGAGGAGGTGCGCGCCCGCAGCACCGCGGACATGAAGCGCCTGAGTTCCGCCATCCTCACCGTGCAGGTGGTCCTCCTGATCGCGGGCGTGGCGCTGGCCCTGGGCCTCGTCCGGACCCACGTGCGCCAGATCACCGGCCCCCTGAAGGACGTTTCCGAGGGCATCCGGCGCATGGCCGGCAACGATTTCCGCTCGGGAGTGCTGGTGTCGGGCAGGGACGAGTTCGGGACCATGGCCGCGGACTTCAACGGCCTAGTCCGGCTCTTCCAGCAGCACTTCGGGGGCCTGCGGGAGACCAGCGCCCGGGTCGCCTCGGGCTCCACCGAACTGTCGGCCACGGCGGGGGAGATGGCCCGTGCCTCCGGGGAGATCGCGCAGTTCGCCGAGACCCAGCGCCTCACGGGGGAGCGCACCTCCGCCGCGGTCATGGAGTTCGCCGCCTCCGTCCACCAGGTGGCCCGGAACGTCCAGGTCAACGCCCAGGCCACGGACGCCATGGTGGCGGCCGTGGAGGAGGGGGTGGCCCAGGGCCGGGAGACCGGGGAGGCCATGGCGGCCATCCGCCAGTCGAATCAGCAGATGGTCCAGGCCGTCCGGGTCATCCAGGACCTGGCCCGCCAGACCAACCTCCTGTCCCTGAACGCGGCCATCGAGGCCGCCAAGGCCGGCGCCCACGGCCGGGGGTTCTCCGTGGTGGCCGAGGAGGTGCGCAAGCTCGCCGAGCACAGCGCCAGCGCGGCCCGGGAGATCGCCGGCCTCATCGGGCAGGCCGAGGAGGCCATGGCCCGCGGCGTCAACACGGTGGAGCGCACCGAAGCCACGCTCCGGTCCCTTCGGGAGAGCATCCAGGCCGTCGCCTCCGTGGGCCGGGAGATCGGCATGGCCACCGAGGAGCAGGGGCGGGCCTCCGACGACGTGGCCCGCCAGGTGGAGGAGGCGGCCCGGGCCACGGAGCGCAGCGCCGCCGCGTCCCTCGAGCTGGCCCAGACCGTGGAGGAGGTGAACCGCACCGCGGAATTCCTGGCCAAGGTCGCCGACGAGGTGGCCCAGGCCATCGCGAGCTTCAAGATCGACTGAAAATCCCGGGCCGGAGGCGTATGATGGTCTTCCCTCCCCACCTCTGGAGTTCTGATGGACGCCTTAGAAGCCCTCAACACCCGACGCAGCATCCGCGCCTTCACGCCCCGGCCCGTGAGCCTGGACATCGTGCGGGAACTGATCCGGGCGGCCATGCACGCTCCCAGCGCCGGCAACGAACAGCCCTGGCATTTCCTGATCATCACGGACCGGGAGATCCTGGACAAGATCCCCGACTTCCACCCCTACGCCGGCATGCTCAGCGAGTCCCCCGTCTCGGTGCTGGTCTGCGGCGACCCCCGCCAGGAGAAGCACCCCGGCATGTGGGTCCAGGACTGCGCCGCCGCCACCCAGAACCTGCTCCTGGCCGCCCATGCCAAGGGCCTGGGCGCCGTGTGGGTGGGCGTCCATCCCCGCGAGGACCGCATCGAGCCCCTGCGCAAGCTCATCGACCTGCCCGAGGTGGTGATCCCCTTCGCGCTGATCCCCATCGGCCATCCCGCGGAATCCCCCGAATCGGAGGACAGGTACCGCCCGGAACTGATCCACCTGAACAAGTGGTAGCAATCCAGGCAAAGGAAAAGGGCCGGCGATGCCGGCCCTTTTCCTGTTCCGGGTGAAGGCTAGGCCTTCCAGCCCGCCAGCACGCGCATGTAGTTGGCGCGTTCGAAAGCCTGGGGGTTGGGGCACTTCATGAGGCTCAGCGATCCCCGCATCTGCTCCAGGGACTCGTACTCGTGCTCTTCCATCCACGCGGCGAGGCCGTCGCGGACTTCCGTGATGCGCTCGGGGCCGTGCTTGAGGGTGGCCGAGACCATCTGGATGCCCGTCGCGCCGGCCATGGTGGCCTTCACGGCGTCTTCCGCGGTGTGCACGCCGCCGGTGACGGCCATGGGCATGCTGATGTGGCTGTAGAGCAGGGCCAGCCAGCGCAGGCGCATGCGCAGCGTGGAACTGGAGGAGAGCTGCAGGGCGGGGACGACCTCCAGGTTCTCGATGTCCAGGTCGGGCTGGTAGAAGCGGTTGAAGAGCACCAGGGCGTCGACGCCGGTCCCTTCCAGCACCTTGGCGAAGTGGGCCAGGCTGGAGAAGAAGGGCGAGAGCTTGACGGCCACGGGGATCTTCACGCTGCTCTTGACGGTGCGGACGATCTCGAGCGTGCGCTTCTCGACCATGTCGGCGGTCTCGAAGGGGTTGGTGGCGAGGTAGTAGATGTTGAGCTCGAGGGCGTCGGCGCCGGCCTGCTCCATCTTGCGGGCGTAGTCCAGCCAGCCGGAGTTGGTGATGCCGTTCAGCGAGCCGATGACGGGGACCTTCACGGCCGCCTTGACGCGCCGGAGCTGGTTGAGGTAGCTCTCGGGGCCCAGGGTCATCTCGTCGACGCTGGGGAAGTAGGAGGTGGCCTCCGCGAAGGAGTTCGCGTGGCCGTCCAGGTCGTAGAGGGTGCCGGACTCCTCGCGGGTGATCTGCTCCTCGAACAGCGAGGGCAGCGTGATCGCGGCGGCGCCGGCGTCCTCCAGCCTCCGCACGGCGTCCAGGTCCGCCCCGAGGGGGGACGCGCCGGCCATGATGGGGTGGTCCAGCTGCAAGCCAAGGTAGGTGGTCTTCATGTTCATGCCGAACCTCGAGAAGAAACGTGCTTCAGATTAGATCACCGGCCGTCCAGGGCCGTCACCGGAAATAATCGGTGACGGCCGGGGACGGCCGGTGCAACCAGGTTCTAGTCCACCACCGTCTTGACCGGCATGGTCAGGTTGGCGAGGTTCTCATACGTGGCATAGCGGTTGGTGACTTCGCGCTGGGCCATGGCGAGCAGGTGCTTGAAGTGCTCGGGGTTCTGCTGCTGGACCATGCGGAAGCGGGTCTCGTTCAGGATGTAGGTGGCCAGGTCGATCTTGGGGGCCGGGCTGTCCATCTGGAGCGGGCCCTGGCCCTCGGCGACGCGCCGGGGGTCGAAGCGGAACAGCGGCCAGTGGCCGGAGTCCACGGCCAGCTTCTGCTGCTCGCAGCCCTGGACCAGGTCGAACCCGTGGGCGATGCAGTGGCTGTAGGCGATGATCAGGGACGGACCATCGTAGCTCTCGGCCTCGACGAAGGCCTTGGCGACCTGCATGTCCTTGGCGCCCATGGCCACCTTGGCCACGTAGACGTTGCCGTAGCTCATGGCGATCATGCCCAGGTCCTTCTTGGGGAGGGACTTGCCGGCCATGGCGAACTTCGCGGAAGCGCCGATGGGGGTGGACTTGGAGGCCTGGCCGCCGGTGTTGGAGTACACCTCGGTGTCGAGCACCAGGATGTTGACGTTGCGGCCGGAGGCCAGCACGTGGTCGAGACCGCCGTAGCCGATGTCATACGCCCAGCCGTCGCCGCCGACGATCCAGACCGCCTTCTTGACCAGGTAGTCGGCCAGGATGGCGAGGCGCTTGGCTTCGGGCGTGGCGATGGAGGCCAGCTTGTCCTTGAGGATGGCGACCCGCTCGCGCTGGGCCTTGATGCCGGCCTCGGTGGACATGTCGGCGGCCACGATGCCGGCCACCAGTTCGTCGCCGATGGAGCCGGCGAGGCGGTGGAGCATCTCGAGGGCCTGCTGGTTGTGCTTGTCCAGGGCCAGGCGGTAGCCCAGGCCGAACTCCGCGTTGTCCTCGAACAGGCTGTTGGCCCAGGCGGGACCGCGGCCGTCCTTGTTGACGGTGTAGGGCGTGGTGGGCAGGTTGCCGCCGTAGATGGAGGAGCAGCCCGTGGCGTTGGCGATCATGGCGCGGTCGCCGAACATCTGGGTCATGAGCTTGATGTAGGGCGTCTCGCCGCAGCCGGCGCAGGCGCCGCTGAACTCGAACAGGGGCTCCATGAACTGGCTGCCCTTGACGTCGTACTTCAGGTTGGTGCGGTCGGGCTCGGGCAGGTCAAGGAAGAACTTGAAGTTCGCGGCCTCGGCCTCGCGCAGGGGAACCTGCGGGGTCATGTCGATGGCCTTGTGCTTGGGATTGCTCTTGTCCTTGGCGGGGCAGACCGCGACGCAGATGCCGCAGCCGGTGCAGTCCTCGGGGGCCACCTGGATGGTGTACTTGGAGCCCTTGAAGTCCGCGCCCTTGTAGTCCACCGACTTGAAGGTCTCAGGCGCGCCCGAGAGGCAGCTGGGCTCGTAGACCTTGGGGCGGATGGCGGCGTGGGGGCAGATCAGCGCGCACTTGTTGCACTGGATGCAGATCTTCTCGTCCCACACGGGGATGTCCAGGGCGATGTTGCGCTTTTCCCACTTGGTGGTGCCGGAGGGCCAGGTGCCGTCCACGGGGAAGGCGGAAACCGGGAGCAGGTCGCCGTTGCCCTGCATCATGATGGCCGTGACGCGCTGGACGAAGTCCGGAGCCTCGGCGCTGACGGTGGGGGGCATGACGCGGATGGCGGAGACTTCGGCGGGGACGTTGACCTGGTGCAGGTTGACCAGGGTGGTGTCCACGGCCTCGAAGTTCTTCTTGACCACGGCCTCGCCCTTCTTGCCGTAGGTCTTCTTGATGGCCTTCTTGATCTGGGCGATGGCCTCCTCGCGGGGCAGCACGCCGGAGATGGCGAAGAAGCAGGTCTGCATGATGGTGTTGATGCGCACGCCCATGCCCGTGGCCTTGGCCACCTCGAAGGCGTCGATGACGTAGAACTTCAGCTTCTTGCTGACGATGGCCGTCTGGACTTCCTTGGGCAGGGAGTCCCAGACCTCGTCCTTGCTGAACGGGGTGTTCAGCAGGAAGGTCGCGCCGGGCTCGGCCGCGGTGAGCATGTCGTACTTGTCCAGGAAGGACGTGTTGTGGCAGGCGATGAAGTTGGCCTTGCGGATCAGGTAGGCGCTGCGGATGGGCTTGGGGCCGAAGCGCAGGTGGCTGATGGTGATGGCGCCGGCCTTCTTGGAGTCGTAGACGAAGTAGCCCTGGCCGTAGTTGGGGGTCTCCTCGGCGATGATCTTGATGGAGTTCTTGTTGGCGCCCACGGTGCCGTCGGAACCCAGGCCGTAGAACATGGCGCGCTTGACGCCCTCGGGCTCGATGTCGAAGTCCAGGTCCATGGGCAGGCTGCTCATGGTGACGTCGTCGATGATGCCCACGGTGAAGTGGTTCTTGGGGTTGGCCTTGGCCAGCTCGTCGTAGACGGCCTTGATGCAGGCGGGGTTGAACTCCTTGGAGGAGAGGCCGTAGCGGCCGCCCACGACCTTGGGGGCCGTGGCGAACTGGGTGAGGCCCTCTTCGGCGGCTTCGCGCAGGGCGGTGACCACGTCCAGGTAGAGGGGATCGCCGATGGCGCCGGGTTCCTTGCAGCGGTCCAGGACGGCGATGGTCTTGACGGTCTTGGGCAGCGCGTGGACGAAGTCCTTGATGGAGAAGGGCCTGAACAGGCGGACCTGGAGGACGCCGATCTTCTCGCCCTTGGCCAGCGCCCAGTCCACGTACTCCGTGGCGGTGTCGCCGCCGGAGCCCATGATGATCATGACGCGCTCGGCCTCGGGGTGGCCGTAGTAGTCGAAGAGGTGGTACTTGCGGCCGGTCAGCGCGCCGAAGGCGTCCATCTCCTGCTGCACGATGGCGGGGGTGGCGTTGTAGAAGCCGTTGCAGGCCTCGCGGGCCTGGAAGAAGGTGTCGGGGTTCTGGGCCGTGCCGCGGACCACCGGCTTGTCGGGGGTGAGGCAGCGGCTGCGGTAGTCCTCGACCATGCCGTCGGTGACCATGCTCCGGAGATCGTCGTCGTTCAGCATCTCGATCTTGGAGACTTCGTGGGAGGTGCGGAACCCGTCGAAGAAGTGCACGAAGGGCACGCGGCTCTTCAGGGTGGCGGCCTGGGAGATCAGGGCGAAGTCGTGGGCCTGCTGGACCGAGTCGGAGCTCAGCATGGCGAAGCCGGTCTGCCGGCAGGCCATGACGTCGGCGTGGTCGCCGAAGATGGACAGGGCGTGGGCGGCCAGGGTGCGGGCCGTCACGTGGAGCACGAACGGCGTGAGCTCGCCCGCGATCTTGTACATGTTGGGGATGAAGAGCAGGAGGCCCTGGGAGGCCGTGAAGCTCGTGGTGAGGGCGCCGGCCTGCATGGCGCCGTGCACCGCGCCGGCGGCTCCGCCTTCGGACTGCATCTCGACCACGGCGGGAACCGTGTTCCAGATGTTCTTCCTGCCCGCGGCGCTCCACTCGTCCGACCACTCGCCCATGTTGGAAGAGGGGGTGATGGGGTAGATCGCGATCACTTCATTCAAGCGATGCGCAACGGATGCTGTCGCCTCGTTACCGTCTACGGTAACCATGCGTCGTTCGGCCATGGCCTTCCTCCTACGTGTGTCGTTAAGACTTGTCCGACGTGGATATGGGACTCTTGGAGAAGCAGGGCCTTGTGGGCCAGGACATACCGCTTCGCACAAAGGTGAGTTTATTCTTCAAATTGGCCATAATCAAGAGCGGTGGGTCTTTTTTGGGGCGGGTGTGTCGCAGGTTACACCCCCTGGCCGTTCGCCAAGAGGCTAGACTCGAGGCACCGCCTATCAACCCACAGGCCTCAGGACGGAAAGCAATGGGTCTTTCATTCCTTTTGGGCCGCAACTGACCGAGGGTCACCATGGAATTCAAGGACAGCAGGACCGCCAAAAACCTCCTCAAGGCCTTCGCCGGGGAGAGCCAGGCCCGCAACCGCTATACCTTCGCCGCCCGCATCGCCCGCACCGAGGGCCTGGAGCACGTGGCCGCCGTCTTCGAGGAGACCGCCCGCAACGAACAGGAGCACGCCCGCCTGTTCTACGCCCATCTGGCCAAGCTCGCCCCCTCGGCCCTCGAGATCACCGCGTCCTATCCCGCCGTCGCCGGCGACACCGCTGCCCAGCTCCGGGCCGCCGTCAGCGGCGAGAACGAGGAATGGTCCGCCCTCTACCCCGAGTTCGCCCGCATCGCCAAGGAGGAGGGCTTCAACGACGTGGCCCGCACCTTCGAATGGATCTCCAAGGTGGAGAAGGAGCACGAGGACCGGTTCCAGCGCCTTCTCGACCACGTGGTCAACGGCACAGTCTTCCAGCGCGGCGAGAAGATCTACTGGCGCTGCATGGAATGCGGGCACATCCACGAGGGCCTGGCCGCTCCCAAGGCCTGCCCCGTCTGCATGAAACCCCAGGGCTGGTTCGAACCCGTGGGCGAGAAGTTCTAAGGGACTTCTCTACTCGGCGAACCTCGGCCCCTCGGCTGCCTCGGCGATGCATTTCTTTCTTAAGACCTTGCGGCGCATCGCTTAAATGCGCCGCAAGGTCTTGAAACAGAATGCATCGCCGAGGCAGCCGAGGGGCCGAGGTTCGCCGAGATGAATGAAAGCGATTTTTTTTCAGGGGGTCTCCCGTTTTTTTCTGAGACCACGGTCACGGCCATTCCATGCGATCCTTTCTTGCAAGGTTCCGCTGCCGCGAACTCCAGAAGAGAGGCCCCCATGCTCACCTTGCCCCTTGTCCAGGCGCTGACGTTCGACGATGTGCTCCTGGTTCCCGGACACTCCACCGTCCACCCCAACCAGGTGGACCTCAGCTCCACCCTGGTCGCCGGGGTGAAGCTGGGGATCCCCCTCCTGTCCGCCGCCATGGACACCGTCACCGAGGGGCGGCTGGCCATCTCGCTGGCCCAGCAGGGCGGCATCGGGATCATCCACAAGAACCTCTCCATCGAACGCCAGGCGGAGGAGGTCGACAAGGTCAAGCGCAGTGAGAGCGGCATGATCACCGACCCCATCGTGATCCGCCCCGACGCCCCCATCCGGGAGGCCGAGGCCATGATGGCCAAGTACCGCATCTCAGGCGTGCCCGTGGTGGAGAACGGCAAGCTGGTGGGCATCCTCACCAACCGGGACCTGCGCTTCGAGACCCGCTGGGAGCTCCCGGTGCGCGAGGTCATGACCAAGGACCGCCTGGTGACCGTGCCCGTGGGCACCACGCTCATGGAGGCCCGGGCCATCCTCCAGAAGCACCGCATCGAAAAGCTCCTGGTGGTGGACGATCAGGGAGCCCTGCGCGGGCTCATCACCGTCAAGGACATCCAGAAGTCCACCGAGTACCCCAACTCCTGCAAGGACCCCCAGGGCCGGCTGCGCGTGGGCGCGGCGGTGGGCGTGGGGCCCGACCTGCTGAACCGGGCCAAGGCCCTGGTGGCGGCCCGGGTGGACGTCCTGTGCCTGGACAGCAGCCACGGCCACAGCGAAGGCGTCCTCGCCGCCCTGCGCATGCTGCGCCAGGCCCTGCCCGACACCCCGGTCATCGCCGGCAACGTGGCCACCTACCAGGGCGCCCGGGACCTGTGCGAAGCCGGCGCGTCCGCCGTCAAGGTCGGCATCGGCCCCGGCTCCATCTGCACCACCCGCATCGTCACCGGGGCGGGCATGCCCCAGATCACCGCCATCCTGGAGGCCTCCCGGGCCTGCCGCGAGTTCGGCGTGCCCTGCATCGCCGACGGCGGCATCAAGTTCTCCGGCGACGTGGCCAAGGCCCTGGCCGCCGGCGCCGACAGCGTCATGATCGGCAGCCTCTTCGCGGGCACCGACGAGGCTCCCGGCGAAACGATCTTCTACAGCGGCCGCACCTACAAGTCCTACCGCGGCATGGGCAGCATGGGCGCCATGAAGGCCGGTTCCAAGGACCGCTACTTCCAGGACGGCAAGGACGACGCCAAGCTGGTGCCCGAGGGCATCGAGGGCCAGGTGCCCTACAAGGGCCGCATGAACGACCTGGTGGGCCAGCTCATCGGCGGGCTGCGGGCGGGCATGGGGCTGGTGGGGGCCGGGACCATTCCGGAGTTCCACGACAAGGCCACCTTCGTGCAGATCAGCAGCGCGGGGCTCAGGGAGAGCCACGCGCACGACGTCATGATCACGAAGGAAGCGCCGAACTACCGCATGGACTGAGGTTTGTCTTCAATCCGAGGAAAAGGCCGCAAAGGCCGGGGTCGGCTTGACCGATCCCATCCCCTTCCATCCCCGTGTATCCCCGTGTCTCTCCGGCTGATTCCTGCCGGGGTGGGTCCGGGCGAGTGGCCATGGCCCTGCCCCCAAGTTTCGGCGGCAACCAAACGTTGACTTGGCCGGGGATGCACGGGGATGGAACCGGATGACCGCCCTGACCGGGGTGGCTCCCTTGGGACTTGAACTGGATTCACGCCCTGGACCCCGGTGCTTCGTCTCAGGTGGACGGCCGGCCGGCCACGGGAAAATGCGCCTCCACCCCACGACGGGGCGGATGGCCCCTGATCCCGGTTAGGACCGGCCGGGAGCGCTACCTTTACGGTGATCCCCAAATCCCGTTCCGCATCCAGCCTCACCCACCCATGCCCTGCGTCCTGATCCACGAGGAAGGGAGCTGCCACCATGCGTTTCCAGCGCCTGCTTCACGTCGCGATCGCCGTTCTCCTCCTGGCGGGCACCGGCCCTCTGCGTGCGCAGGAGGACAGCATCACGATCGGGACCCGGGCCAGGATCCATTCCGCCATCCTGAAGGAAGACCGGACCCTCCTGATCTCCCTGCCCCCGGACTACGCCGACCGGCGGATCCGCTGCCCCGTGATCTACCTCCTGGACGGCAGCGCCCTTTTCCTGCAAACGGTGGCGGACGCCAGGTTCCTGGCAAGCCAGGGCATGGCCCCCGCAATGATCGTCGTGGCCATCGAGAACACCGACCGCACCCGCGACCTCACGCCCCCCTCCAGCAAGGAGAAGGAGAAATTCCCCACCAGCGGTGGCGCGGACCGGTTCCGGGAATTCCTGGTCAAGGAACTCCGACCGTACCTGGAGAGCACCTACAGGACGGAGCCCTATTCCATCCTGATCGGATGGTCATTCGGGGGCTTGTTCGCGGTCCACACCCTGATGGAGGAGCCGGAAGCCTTCGGCGCCTACCTGGCCATCAGCCCGAGCCTGTGGTGGGACAGCGAAGCGGAAGGCGCCAAGGCCGAGCGCGGTTTCGCGCCAGGTGCCGGATTCCGGAAGTTCCTCTACCTGACCCATGGCCGGGAGAACAACGGAATCCCCAAGTCCGTCCAGGCCTTCACCACCATCCTGGGCTTGAAGGCCCCCGCCCTTCTTCGATGGAAATTCGACTACATGTCCCGCGACAACCACCAGTCGACGCCCTCCCGGGCCATCTACGACGGGCTCGAGAACCTGTTCGACGGCTGGGCCCTGTCGGAGGATCGCATTCCCGGGGTGGCCGAAATGGAGAGGCAATTCGGCCGTCTGACCGAAGCCTTCGGTTTCCCTTGCCGGCCAAGTGAAGGGAGGCTCAACCGCAGAGCCTACGCTGCCCTCCAGCGGAAGAAAACGGACGAAGCCATCTCCCTCTTTCAGTACATCATCCGGCTGTATCCTGAATCCCCGAACGCCTACGATTCCCTCGCCGAGGCTTACCAGGCCGCGGGGGAACCCGCCTTGGCCCTGGAGAACAGCCAATCGGCATGCCGCCTGGGGGAGAAATACGCCGATCCGAACCTGCCCGTTTTCCTCGGCCGCCTTGAGAGCGTCCGGAAGATGCAGACACCCTCTAACTGACCAGCCGCTCCCTCCTCGCTTTCAGGATCCGGTCCCGCAGCTTGGCCGCCTCCTCGAACTCCATCTTGCCGGCGAAGGCCTTCATCTTCGTCTCCAGCTTGGCCACCTCCCGCTCGAACTCCTTGTCGGTGAGGTAGAGCAGCGGCTCCTCCGCGGCCCGGTCCTCCTTGGGGACGTTGATGAACTCCCGGGCCAGGGCCTCGCCCATGACGTCGTCCAGGAGGCGCTTGGTGGTCTCGGGGGTGATGCCGTGCAGGGCGTTGTGGTCCAGCTGCTTCTGGCGGCGGCGCCCGGTCTCGCCGATGGCCCTCTCCATGGAATCGGTCATGCGGTCGCCGTAGAGGATGGCCTTCCCGCTGACGTTGCGGGCGGCGCGGCCGATGGTCTGGATGAGGCTCCGCGCGCTGCGCAGGTAGCCCTCCTTGTCCGCGTCCAGGATGGCCACGAGGCTCACCTCGGGGAGATCCAGGCCCTCCCGCAGGAGGTTGATGCCGATGAGCACGTCGAACACGCCCCGGCGGAGGTTCTTCAGGAGCTCCACCCGCTCCAGGGTGTCGATCTCGCTGTGGAGGTACTCGGCCTTGATGCCCAGCTCCTGGTAGTAGGACGTGAGCTGCTCCGCCAGCTTCTTGGTGAGCACGGTGACCAGCACCCGCTCGTCCCTGGCCACCACCTTGCGGATCTCCTCCAGGAGGTCGTCCACCTGGGTGCCCACGGGGCGCACCTCCACCAGGGGATCCACCAGGCCCGTGGGACGCACCACCTGCTCCACCACCACGCCGCCCGACTGCGCGAGCTCGTAGTCGCCGGGGGTGGCGCTCACGAAGACCAGCTGCCTGACGCGGGCCTCGAACTCCTCGAAGCGCAGGGGCCGGTTGTCCAGGGCCGCGGGGAGCCGGAAGCCGTAGTCCACCAGGGTGCGCTTGCGGGACTGGTCCCCCAGGAACATGCCGTGGAGCTGGCCGGTGGCGACGTGGCTCTCGTCCATGAACAGGACGAAGTCCTCGGGGAAGTAGTCCAGGAGCGTGTGGGGCGGCTCGCCGGGGCTGCGCCCGTCCAGGAACCGGGAATAGTTCTCGATGCCCGAGCAGTAGCCCATCTCCTTCATCATCTCGATGTCGTAGATGGTGCGCTGGTGCAGGCGCTGGAGCTCCACGATGCGGCCCTCGGACCGGAAGAACGCCTCCCGCTCCTCCAGTTCCGCCTTGATCTCGCGGATGGCCTGGAGCAGCTTGTCCTCGGGCGTGACGTAGTGGCTCTTGGGCCAGATGGTCAGCTCGTCCAGGGTCTCGAGCACCACGCCCCGCAGGGGGTCGATGCGGCTGAGCCGCTCGATCTCGTCGCCGAAGAGCTCGATGCGGTAGGCGGTGTCCTCGTACGCGGGGTACACCTCCACCACGTCCCCCCGCACCCGGAACACGCCCGGCTCGAAGGCCATCTGGTTCCTGGCGTACTGGATGGCCACCAGGTCGCGCAGGAGCATGGCCCGGTCGCGGGTGCCGCCCCGGCGCAGCGTCACCGAGAGGTTCATGTAGCTGCTCGGGTCGCCCAGGCCGTAGATGCAGGACACCGAGGCCACCACGATGGTGTCCCGCCGCTCCAGCAGGTTGCGGGTGGCCGAGAGCCGCAGCTTCTCCAGCTCCTCGTTGATCTTGGCGTCCTTGTCGATGAACAGGTCCCGCTCGGGGACGTAGGCCTCGGGCTGGTAGTAGTCGTAGTAGCTGACGAAGTACTCCACCGCGTTCTCGGGGAAGAACTGCTTGAACTCCGAGAACAGCTGGGCCGCCAGGGTCTTGTTGGGCGCGAAGATCAGCGCCGGCCGCTGCAGCCGGGCGATGGTGGAGGCCATGGTGTAGGTCTTGCCGCTGCCCGTGACGCCCAGGAGGGTGGACCAGCGGTCCCCGGCCTCGATGCCGCGCACGAGCTGCTCGATGGCCTCCGGCTGGTCGCCGGCGGGCTCATAGGGCGCATGGAGCTTGAAGGGTTTCGCGGCGGCCATGCCCCATTCTACACGGGGCGAACAATTGGCGAACGCTACTTGCCCTTTTTCTTCACCGCGGGATCGATGGCGCCGGCCGGGAGGGGGAGCTTCATGCGCTCAGCAGTCTCCTTGCTGACGTATACGGGATCCTTGGCGCCCGGCCCCGCGGTGAGCACCGCGCCCAGCTGCAGCAGGCCCTGGGACAAGCCCACCGTGGGGACGTCCCGGCCCGAGGCGCGGTAGATCATCCGGGCGGTGAGGCGGCCCTTGGCGCCCAGCAGGGGGTCGCCCTCGACGATGAAGATGAACCCGGGGTTCCGGCTCATGGCGCTGGCCAGGGTCTTGTTGTAGTCCTTCTCCTCCCGCAGGTCGACGATCAGCAGGGAGATGTTGCGGGCCTTGGCGGTGTCGGCCAGGTCGATGAGCTCGAACTGGCTGGCGTCCTTGTCGCAGATGGCCATGGCCACCTGGCGCTCGGGCCAGATCTCCTTGACCACGTCGAAGAGGTGGTCGTAGTCGCCCGCCCGGAGGGGGGCGCAGAGGATGGCCGCAGCCGCAAGGAGCCTACCGGTGGACAGGTGGAACATGGGCCCCCCTCAACGTGTGGTTTCACCTTGATGGGATCAAATTCCTTCAAATCGCCGGCATTGGCAAGCTAAATTTTCCGCAGGACGAGGCAGCCGTTGGTGCCGCCGAACCCGAAGTTGTTGTTCAGGACGTATTCGCCGTCGAAGGTGCCGGCGACGTTGGCCGTCACGTCCAGGTCGCAGTCGGGGTCCTGGTCCACCACGTTGATGGTGGGCGGGATCTTCCCGGTGCCGGCCACGAGGGCCGCCACGATGGTCTCCAACCCGCCCGCCGCGCCCAGGAGATGGCCGGTCATGGACTTGGTGGAGCTCACCTTGAGCCTGGCGACGTGGGCTCCGAAGACGCCCTTGAGGGCGGAGCACTCGATGCGGTCGCCGGCGGGGGTCGAGGTGCCGTGGGCATTCGCGTACCCCACCTGCTCCGGGGCGATGCCGGCGTCCTTGATGGCCGCGGCCATGACGCGCCGGGGCCCGTCGCCGTCTTCGCTGGGGCTGGTGATGTGGTGGGCGTCCCCGCTCATGCCGTACCCGCAGACCTCGGCGTAGATCTTCGCGCCCCGGGCCTTGGCCAGCTCGTACTCCTCGAGCACCACCACGCCCGCGCCCTCGGCCATGACGAAGCCGTCCCGGCCCTTGTCGAAGGGACGGCTGGCCTCGGTGGGGGCCTCGTTGCGGGTGGAGAGGGCGCGCATGGCGCCGAAGCCGCCCACGCCCAGCGGGTTGATGACCGAGTCGCTGCCGCCGGCGATCATGCGGTCGGCATAGCCGAACATGATCTGGCGGGCCGCATCGCCGATGGCGTGGGTGCCCGTGGCGCAGGCGGTGGCCATGGCCGCGTTCGGGCCCTGGAGGCCGTACTTGATGCTCACGAAGCCGGAGGCCAGGTTGATGATGAGGCTGGGGATGAAGAAGGGGCTCGTGCGCCGGGGTCCCCGGTAGCCGTTGGCCTCCTCCCAGATGGTGGAGAGGCCTCCGATGCCCGAGCCGATGGAGATGCCGAACAGCTCCCGCTCGGCCTTGCTCAGCTCGCCCAGTCCCGAGTCGTTCATGGCCTCCTGGGAGGCGGCCATGGCGTACTGGATGAACAGATCCATCTTCTTCTGTTCCTTGCGGTCGATGTACAGGTCGGCGTTGAAGTTCTTCACCTCGCCCGCGATCTTGCACGCGTAGTCGGTGACGTCGAACTTCGTGATCGTCCCGATGCCGCTCCGGCCGGCCAGGAGGTTCTCCCAGGTTTCGGCGACGGTGTTGCCGCAGGGGTTGACGGTCCCCATGCCCGTGATGACGACGCGCCTGCGCTGAATGGTGGTCATGGCCTCACCTCAGATGACAAGGATGCCACAGGCATGGGTCCGGCAACCTCTCCGTTTCACTGGAAACGGGAGGGCTCGGACGTCTGCCTGAAATTTTCTAACGGCGAGCGCCGCAGGACTTTTCGTTCTGCGGCGCCGGGATGGTTCCCAAGGAATGTTCAGGCCTTGGCATTCTTCTCGATGTACGAGATGGCATCGCCAACCGTACGGATCTTCTCCTGCTCGCTTTCGGGGATCTCGATCCCGAAGGCTTCTTCGATGGCCATGATGATCTCAACCGTATCCAAGCTGTCGGCGCCGAGATCGTCAACGAAGTGACTGTTCTCGGAAATGGAATCCTCGGGCTTGGCAAGCTGCTCGGCGATGATCGCAATGACCTTTTTGCGGATTTCAGCCATGGTCTCTCCTTAGAACCTGACGAGGCTAGCATGGCTTTTCCGGAATGCCAAGCGGCTAGACTGGATGGCATGCCGCGACCCGTCCAGAATCCCGTCCCCGAAAGGGGCTGGCCCCTAGGGTGGAGCACCTCCCTGCGCGAGTTCGAGGTCTTCCTCGCCGTCGAGCGCGGGCTCTCCCGCCACACGGTTTCGGGCTACCTCTCCGACCTCCAGCACCTGGCCCTGTGGGCCACCGGGGCCGGCCTGCCGCCCTCGGACCTGGACCGGGACCGGGTCACGGCGTTCCTGGTGTCACAGCAGTCCACAGGCAAGGCGGCACGGAGCATCGCGCGCCTCTCCTCGGCGCTCCGCCAGTTCCTGGGTTTCATGCGCATGGAGGGCGAAGGCGCCGCGGGCCCCGAGTCCGTGGTGCGCCCGCCGCGCCCTCCCCGCATCCTGCCCAGGACCCTTTCCGAAACCCAGGTGGAGGCCCTCCTGGGCGCGCCCGACCTGAACGCGCCTCTGGGCGTGCGGGACCGGGCGTGGATCGAGCTGCTCTACGCCTCGGGCCTCCGGGTCTCCGAGCTGGCGGGCCTTTCCGGCCTCACGGTGTTCCTGGACGAGGGCTTCCTCAAGGTGATGGGCAAGGGCCGGAAGGAGCGCCTGATCCCCTTCGGCGAGAGCGCCGAGCACTGGGTGCGCCGGTGGCTGGCCCTGCGCCCCTCCTTCAGGCCCCAGGACGACACCCTGTTCGTGGGAAGGCGGGGGGAACCCCTCACCCGGCAGCAGTTCTGGCGCCTCCTGAAGGCCTACGCGGTCCGGGCGGGCATCCGCCAGGAGGCCGTGAGCCCCCATGTGCTGCGCCACGCCTTCGCCACCCACCTCCTGGACCATGGCGCCGATCTGAGGGCCGTGCAGTCGATGCTCGGCCATGCGGACATCTCCACCACCCAGATCTACACCCACGTGCACCAGACCCGGCTCAGGGCGCTGTACGACCGGATGCACCCAAGATCATAAATGTTAATTAATGCATCGTAAATTTTAATGAATTCGATTAATTCAATATTTTAGTTATATTTGGCCAAACCATACCCATGAGGCGGAATCGGGCATGTCCCCGAAAATGCTGTTGATTCGGTTCGATTTCAATTCCTGCATTTCGGAATGGACCCTTCGTGCATAATGAATCCAAGATCTGTTCATATTTCAGCCCTGAAATGGACGGATTGGGTTGGGGCAAGCCCCATCACTTCCGTTTGAGGACCCGCAGTGATCGAATCCGGAAAACGAATCATTGATCAAGTCATCCTCCGGCTTCTGGCCGAACATGCGGTGCCCGATCAGGCGACCCTTCTGGACCTGCTGGCCAGGGACGGCTACGCCCTCACCCAGGGGACCCTGTCCCGGCGCCTGGCCCGGCTTTCCATCCGCAAGCGGGGAGGCCGCTACCAGCGGGTCCCCAGCGCCGCCCAGCCCCCCCCGCCCTACGCCTTCGTCCCGTCCGCACCCAATCTCCTCGTGCTCCAGACCCACCAGGGTCTCGGCCAGGCCCTCGCCCTGCGGGTGGACCGCACCACCGTCAGGGGCGTGGCGGGCACCGTGGCGGGCGAAGACGCCCTGTTCATCGCCATCCACGGCGATTCCTCCCTGGAGGAAGTGCAGAAGGAGGTCGAGCAGGTGCTCGGCCCACCCCGGGCGCGCATCTAAAGAGAGCCTTCTATTTCCAAAACACCCTCAAGGAGGGCGTCGGCAAAAGGGGAGGTTAGGCAGGTGGACGAAGCCGCGGCTTCCCGCCATGATGGGATCTGGAGAATCCACTGATGGCCCCACGAAAATCCACGAAGGTTGCCGCCGCCCCTGAAGCTGGAACGCCTGAGGCGGCCCCCGAAGCAAAGACGGCCAAGCCCCGGACCCGGAAAGCCGCAGCCCCCGTCGTAGCCGCCCCGCCTGCCGCCCCCGCCCCGAAAGCGGCGCGCAAGCCCAGGGCCGTCGCGCCGACGGCCCCCGCCGCCGTGCCCGAACCCACCCTCGAGGCGTCCGTTCCCGCCGTCGCCGCGCCCGTGCCCGCCGTCCTGCCCGCGGCCCCCGCGGGAGACCCCCTCACCGCCCCGGCCCGGGCCGTGCTGCAGGCCATCCAGGACGGGGCCGCCGTGGAGCTGCTCTTTGTCGACGCCGAGACCAATCCGCCCCGCACCTTCGAACCCCGCCAGCTGATCTTCGACACCTTCGCCAGGGAATGGTACGTCTGGGGCTGGGACCGCCGGTACAACGCCGAGCGCCACCACCGGCTGGACCTCATCGCCCAGGTGGGTCCCGTCGAGGGCATGGGCCGCGCGGCCCAGGGCCCCTACAAGGAAGGCACCGCCGCGAACCTCATCGGCGGCTGGCTTGGCGGCGAGCCCATCCGCGTGAAGGCCGTGCTGCTCAAGCAGTGGATCTTCGCCGTGCGCCAGGCCCCCGCCCCCTTCCCCGAATTCGTCATCGAGGAACTGGAGGAAGGCAAGGCCCAGGTCACCTTCGTCGGCACGGATCTGCGGGCCATCGCCCGCTGGGCCATGCAGTTCGGGGACGGAATCCAGGTGATCGAGCCGCAGCGGCTCCAGGACCGCATCAAGCAGGTGGGCATCGCCTGGGCCGGCAAACCCGCCCCGGCCCCCGCGCCCGCCGCCGACCGCCCCGCCTCCGACCGCCCCCGCCGGGACCACGGCCACAAGGAGCACCGCTCCGAGCACCGGTCCGAACGGGAAAACCGGGAGCCCCGGGAAGCCAGGGAGACGCGCGAACCCCGGGATTCCGCCCCGGAACCCCGCCGCAAGCCCGAGCCCTCCCGCCACGTGCCCGAGGCCCCCAAGCCCACGGTCAAGGCCGGCAAGATCGAGATCCGCATCGACCGTCTCTGATTCTTCTCTCGGCGAACCTCGGCCCCACGGCCGCCTCGGCGATACCTTCTGTTTCTAGACTCGACGGCGCGCTGAAGCGTTGCGCCGCGGGATCCCGGACAAGGAAGGCATCGCCGAGGCAGCCGAGGGGCTGAGGATCGCCGAGAGAAAACGGGTTCAGTACCAGCGGCCAGTCATTCGTCTGAAGGCCTTCTCCCGGCGGGCGATAGGCCGAAAGCCGGAACAGACGGTCGGCCCTGCCAACTCGGGGCAGGCGTTGCATGCCTGCCGATCCGGGCCCCGGTGCCGGTAGTGCCGCCAGAAGGCGAAAAAGCCCGCAAGCACGGCCAGGGCCACCCCCCAGCCGGCCGGCCCGGAACGCAGGCCCCGCACCGCCAGGAAGGTCCCCAGGGCCGCCGGCAGGAAGCGCGACAACCACTTGGAGGGCCGCCCGCGCGTCAGCAGCAGGAGCAGGACGCCCCAGGAAGCCATCAGGGCCCAAAGCGAACCGGAAGGTGCGAGCAGGCCCGCACCGGTCCCCGCCACGAACCCCATTCCCGTCAGAAGGCAGCCCTTGCAGACCCGCATGCGCCCCAACGCCACCACCTCGCCGCGGTAGGCGGCGCACAGGGGGTGGTGGGCGAAGCGGTGGAACCGGTGGGCGCGCCGGCTGAACCGGTCGATGCGGCGGGCCAGGTCCCGGTCGATCACGCGCCGGGCGGCTTGGGACGCAGGACCACGGCGGTGCCGTAGGCCACGATCTCGTTGGTGTTCTGCATGAGGTCCCCGGAATCGAAGCGGAACCCGAGGATGGCGTTGGCGCCCATCTGGCGCGAGTGCAATTCCAGGCGGTTCATGGCCTCGTTGCGCGATTCCCCGGCCAGTTCGGTCAGCATGGTGATCTCGCCGCCGAACACCTGCTGGCATCCCGCGCAGGCCGTCCCCACGATGCTGCGGGAGCGCACGGTGATGCCCCAGCAGGGACCGATGATCCGCTCGATCTCCGTGCCGGGGGGCGGCTCGAAGGTGGTGAGGATGGGCATCTGGTGGATGGAGATGGTGGCCATGGCTAGCGCGCTCCCAGGACAGGCAGGGCGATCATCAGGAGCGCCGCGATGACGGCGCAGATGGCGGCCCCGGACGCCTTCAGGCGCATGGTGTGCCTGGTGGCGATGAAGATGAGGAAGATGGAGGCGAAGGTGAAGAGGTCGAGCGCGTTGAAGAGGGCGTGGAGCTTGACGCTGTCGGGGGCCAGGTAGAAGCCCAGGGACGTGGGGGAGAGGGCGTCGGGCTTGGCGCCGCCGATGGTCTTCAGGGAGCAGATGATCCCCAGAAGGATGGCCTTGGGGGCGCCGACCAGGCCGGCGACGACCGTGGCGGAGAAGGCCTGCCGGTAGCTGGGCTTGCGGCCCTCGTGGCTCCAGGAACCCACGATCCAGTAGACCAGGGCCAGGATGAGGCTGACGACCGCCAGGCCCAGCAGCCCGCCCAGCACGCTGAAGGGAAGGATCATCTTGGTCTGCATGGAGATGATGTTGTCGATGGACTCGGCGGGGATCTTGGGATTGGCCTCGAGCATGGGACGGAGCATGGCGTCCACGTCCACCCGGCGGGCCCACAGGACCGCGACCACGGTGTTGAGGAGCGTCAGGAGGGCCAGCGCGCCTCCCCACACCGGCGTGGCCTCCAGCCGCCTGAACAGGGCCTCGGGCTCGGTGAACACCCCCACGAGCTGCTCCAGGAGGCCCGGGGCCTTCACGGGTTGCGGAGCGGCCTCGCTGCCATAGAGGCTTTCGGACGGATTGGATTCATTCATGGCTGGCCTCGTTCGGGGTTGTTGGTAAATTTTCGCAGCATCGGCGCCGCTTTCAATGTCAAATTCCCGCTCCTCCCCCTCGAGGAACGATGGCCACGCTCGCCGCACACAACTGGGAACGGAGACGAGACCATGAAGGTTGATCCAGGGCTGGGCCGTCATCTACTTGAGCAGGAGGAGCGGTACGGGACCCCCGGACCCCGTTCCCTTGAGCAGGTGTTCCTGCGCGCCGACGGCGCCTACCTGTGGGATCTCCAGGGGAACCGCTTCATGGATTTCCTCGGGGGGGACGGCGCGGTCAGCCAGGGCCACAACCACACCCGCATCGCCGCCGCCATGGTGGAGCAGTGCCTCCGGCTCTCCCTGGTGACCCAGGCGGTGCGCCACGCGCGGCTGGCCCCCTTCCTCGAGAAGCTCTGCACCGTGACGGGGTTCGGGGCCGCCCTGCCCATGAACACCGGCGCCGAGGCCGTGGAGGTGGCCATCAAGGCCGCCCGGCGCTGGGCCTACCGGGTCAAGGGCATTCCGCCGGGCAAGGCCGAGATCCTCGTGTTCACGGGCAACGACCACGGGCAGACCACGACCCTGGCGGGACTGTCCTGCGACCCGGACGCCGCCGGGGACTTCGGCCCCTTCGGCCCGGGGTTCCACATGGTGGCCTACGGCGACCTGAACGCGGCAGGGGCGGCGGTGGGGCCCTGCACCTGCGCCATCCTGGTGGAGCCCATCCAGGGCCGGGCCGGGCTCCGGATCCCCCCCCGGGGCTACCTGCGGGGCCTGCGGGAACTCTGCGATCGCCACGGGCTCCTGCTGCTGCTGGACGAGGTGCGGTCCGGCCTGGGGCGCACCGGCAAACTGTTCGCCTTCGAACACGAGGGCATCCGCCCCGACGGGGCCGTCCTGGGCAAGGCGCTGACCGGAGGCTTCTATCCGGCCAGCGCCTTCCTGGCCTCCAGGGAGGTCATGGACCTGTTCACCCCCGGTTCCCACCGGTCCACCTTCGCAGGCAACCCCTTGGCCTGCGCCGTGGCCTCCGCCGCCCTGGACGTGCTGGCCGAGGAGCGCCTTGCGGACCGGTCCGCCGAGCTGGGTGCCTACTTCCTCGCACGCCTGCGGGCCATGGAGAACCCCCGCGTGCAGGAGGCGCGGGGCCTGGGCCTCTGGGTGGGGCTGGAGCTGCGGGGCCCCGAGGCCGTCCGGATCTGCGAGGCCCTGGCCCACGAGGGGCTCCTGTGCCAGGCGGTGTGTGATACGGTCATCGTCCTCGTACCGCCCCTGGTGATCACCCGCGAGCAGCTGGACTGGGCCCTGGAGAAGCTGGAGCGGGTCCTGGGCAGGTAAAAGGAAAGCGGGCCCGGAGGCCCGCTTCCAGTGCGTACGGACGGACTAGAAGTGCAGGCCCAGGTAGAAGGAGCCCGCGACCTGGGGCGCCATGGCGCGCAGGGTGCGGTTGTCCATGCTGCTGAGGGCCTGGAGCTGGGTCTGGGTGGTCTTCACGGGGGTGCCGGCCACATCGACGCCCACGTAGGGACGGAGGGAGCCCATGCGCCAGGTGCCATCCAGGCTCAGGCGGACCCAGGGGCGCAGGTAGGTGTTCGAGGCATCCACGCGGCCGGTGATGACGCCGTTCTGGAAGATGGCGCCCTGGGCGGAAAGGGCTTCGCCCCTGCCCTCCAGGTGGAAGCCCAGGGAGACGCTGGAGCCCAGGGGCATGAGGTAGCCCGCGCCCAGGGACCAGTAGCTGTGGGTGATCTTGATGTCGGTGAGATCCACGGCGCCGGTGTTGAGCGCCATCTGGGAGGAGGAGTCCAGCTTCCCGCCCACTTCGTAGTACCAGTTGCGGGCGGAGGCGATCTCGCCCATGAAGCGGATCCCCACCCCGATGGAGCGGTCCGCCTGGTCCTTGGTGCCCGCCTGCACGGTGATGGAGGTGGGCCGGATCAGTTCCCCGAAGACCTGGATCCGGGCGTCCAGGGCCTGGACCGGCGTCTGGGCGAAGAGGGATCCTGCGGAAAGTGCTGCGACCAGGACTGTTGTGATCTTCACGAGTCCTCCTTAAGAGTTGGGAACCAGGGGGGGCGAACAAGGGGGAAGCGTCGGGGATCCGACGCTTCCCAAGGGGGATGCAATCAGGGTGCCACGGGGGTGGCGGGGCCATTGGTGACCACGATGTCCCAGTGGTAGTTGAAGGGGATCTTGTAGGCGTAGCTGAGATCCTTGCCATCGCTGGCCTTGATGTGGACGTTGCCGGTTGCCGTCTTGATGGCCTCGATCCACTCCGTCCGGTTGAGGGCGCGGGGAACCAGCTTGCCCCCGGCGTTGTTGGCTGTGATCGCCTTGAGGGCGTATACCCGCAGGGTGGCGGAGCCGGAGGGCCGGAGTTCGAAGGGGACGTCGAACCAGCAGTAGCCTGGGGCGACGGTGGTCATCAACGTCGTCTTGGCCACCGGGTCGGTATAGATCTGGCCGCTGGTCATGGTGACCCGGGCGTCGGTGAGGATGGGGAGCGTGTCCGGGTTGGGGGTGGTGGTGCCGCTGAAGACCGGATAGCCGCTGGACGGATTGCCGGCAACGGTCTGGGCCGGGAAGCTGCCTGGCAACATGAAGTGCTGAGTTGATTGGTCGGTTGCCAGTTCCACGACCCAGAAATCGGGGGCGACCGGGGCGCCGAGGCTGTCCTTGGTGGCATTGAACCAGGTGACCCGGTAGCCGCCGAGGCTGGGCGTATCCGTGACCAGGGGGTTGGGAATCTTGAGGCTGCCGTCGGCGTTCCGGCCGCGCTTGTCGACCATGGTGTCCTGGGGCGGGACGAAGCCGAACCTGGCCGTGGCGTCGCCGGAGGCGACCCCGGTGAGGCCGGTGGGCGGCTGCAGGGTGGTGCCGTCGGCCAGCCAGGTGCGGGCGATGGTGCAGCCCGAGACGCTGTTGTAGTAGGGCGTGAACGCGGTCCAGAAGAAGCGGCCGACGCCGTTGGGACTGGGCACCAGCCCGTTCTCCGCCGCCGGGAAGGAGGCATCGAAGGTGCCCTGGCCCGTGGCGTTGAGGTTGAAGGCGCTGTTCCGGGGGGTGATGCCCGCGTGGCTCGGCCAGGTGGTGGCCGAGGTGTAGCGGAAGCCCGGGAAGACCGCCAGATTCCCGTTCAGGGAGTTCTGCCAGTCCAGGGCGGCGGCGTTCAGGGTGACCGGCCACTGCCAGACCCTGGACCAGAGGTATTCGGAGTAGGAGAAGACGCTCCGGATGGGATTGAGCGGCCGGGTGGAAGGGGTGATCACCTGGCGGTTGACGTCGTTGGCGTCGTAGGGAATGAGGAGGTCGGCCAGACCGCCCGAGAAGGCCGAGGCACCCTGAGAGTCGTACACCGCGGCGTTGAAGAAGGCGGGAACGGCGCCTGCCACGGGCAGCGGGGACAGGCTCACCGTGTCCGAGCTCCAGCCGGCCACATCCAGGTCATAGGGGTCCGTGGACGCGCCGGGGGCGCGGAAGGCCTGGAACTCCGAAGCCTTGTAGGTATTGGGGACGGCCGAGTCACCCTGATAGGTGGGGTAGTCGAGGTTGAAGCCCAGGTTGGCCGAGGTGCCGGCGCTGGTGGTTTCCACCGTGGGGATCGTCTTGAGCATCAGGGGCCATTCCGCGAAGATCTGGAAGGCCTGGATGCCCGAGAAGGTGGCCGCCATGTTGTCTTTCTCTTCCCAGACGGGAGCGGTCCAGGGCACGGAGGGACGGAACAGCCAGCGGTCCGTCGGGATCCCGCCGGGCAGGGCGGTCGTTCCCTGCAGCTTGCGCAGGGAGGCGACGGCCGTCTCGGCCGCGAAGCCCTGGGCGGTCACGATGTTCAGGACCGGGTTCCAGGGGGCGACGGCAGCCGCGGGATTCTCGAAGCCGAAGGAGGAGACCGTGGTGGTGGAATCCAGGGTCGCGCCCAGGGTCGGATCCATGAACGCGCCGCTGGGGGCGTTGGGGATGCGCATGAAGTAGGACCGGCTGTCGGGGATCGCCGGATTCGTCCAGGAGGGGATGTCGATCCAGAAGGGCAGGTCCGAGCGGACCGGCACCGAGATGGTCGCGTTGATGCCCTGGGAATCGGCCACCGCATAGCTGTAGGTGATGCCGTCCTGGAAGATCTGGATGGTGGCGCCCAGGCCGTTGGCGGCGGTGGTGACCTTCGGCAGGGGCGTGACCGCCTGGCCGGTATCGTCCTTGATCTGGCGGTAGAGGAAGTTCAGGGTGAACAGCTGGGTGTTGATGCCGTCCACAACCACCCACTTGCGCGTCTTCTTGGGGACCACCAGGCTGGAGCGGCCGACCTTCGCGCAGCTGTTGGCCGGGTCCTGCACGTCGGTGGTGTCGGTCACCGTGAGGTCCACGCGGTAGGCGATGATCTTGCCGGCCTCGCCGGGGAAGGAGACCTCGCCGGGGCTGGCGACGCCGCTGGCGCTGGGCACGCCGCCCGGGAACGTCCAGGCGTAGGTGAGGGCTCCACCGGAGGTGGGGGCCACGCCGGTGCCGGCGAAGAGGAGCTTGCCGCCGGCGGGGATGTAGACGACGTCGGGATCGGAGTCGCCCGCGGGAATGACGGGGACGCCCTTGCCGCCGTCCAGGATCGTCTTGGGATCCGGGGGCGGGGTCCCCGAGGCCTGGGGGGAGGAGATGGAAGCCGTGGGAAGCGCGTTCAGGGACACCGTGACCGTGAACGACACCTGGGTGGCGGCGGCGTTCGAACTGCGGTTGTCGGTGCCGTTGATGGTGACCGTGGCATTCCCGGAGAACGCATCCGGGTAGATGTGGCTCAGGGTCACCACCGATCCGCCCGAGGCGCTGGTGCTGGTGGTGGTGGTTCCGGTGACGACCCTGGGCTGGCAGGCGGAGTCGGGTCCGCCCCAGTCGACGGTGTAGGAGACCGGATCGTTGTCCTGGTCGGAAACGGCGAAGACGAGGTTGACGGCCTTGGAGGTCAGGGCCGAGGTGATCGGCGCCGCCGGGGTGCTGATGGTGAACCCGGGCTTGTGGTTCGCGCCCAGGGTCTTGATGGTCATGACCGGGCCGCTGGCGGGGACGCCGACGATGCCCAGGCTGTCCGTTGCGAAGGCCGAGGGGGTGGAGGTCCGGGTGCCGGTGGCCGCCGCGCCGGGGTACTGCACCGTGGCGGCGTAGGCGCCCCCGCCCGTGCTGACGAGGCTGGTGACCGTCGCCCCGGCGTCGTTGGGCTGGAAGGTGATGAGGTTGGCGGGAATGGGATCGGTCGCGCCGCCGGCGCCGGCCCTCGGGTTGGTCACGGTGAAGGTGAACACCTGGCTCACGGTCCCGTTCAGGTCCACGTTGAGGGTGGTGGCGCCCGGCGTGGTGAAGGCGACCACGGGCAGGGGTGTGTTGACCACCTGGAAGGCCACGGAGGGGCTGAAGTCGCCCACGCCGCCGTTGGCGTCGATGGCCCGGACCCGCACGGGGATGGTCCCGGTGACGGTGGTGGGGAAGGTGTGGTTGACGGTGGTGGTGCGGGTCGTGCCGGTGGGGCTCGCGTCGGGGGCCGAGGTCACGGTGTTGCCGTCGCCGAAGTCCCAGACGAACTGCTGGATGGTGTCCGAGGTGTTCGGGTCCGTGGCGGAGGCGGTGAAGGCGTACACCTTGTTCTGGAGCAGGCCGGAAGCCGCGGGGGTGGTGATCCTGGAGACCGGGGGCAGGTTGGCCTGGACCGTGATGGGAATGGCGACCGTGGTGACGCCGCCCTTGCCGTCGTCGGCCGTCACGGAGGCGTTGGAGATGCCCTGGGCCGTCCAGGCGTGGGTCGCGGTGGCGCCGGTGACCTTGGCGGTCCCGTCGCCGAAATCCCAGGTGATGGTCGGCGTGTCGGCGTTGGCGTCGGTCACGCCGGCGGTGAAGGTGATGGGCTGGTAGGCGAAGGGGTTGCCGGTGGGGTTCTGGGTGTAGGCGAGGACGGGCGGGGCGTTGGCCAGGATGTTCAGGACCAGGGAGATGGACTTGTTCCCGCCCGGGATCCCGTTGTCGGCCTTGAAGGCCATCGTGTAGATGCCGGCGGCCGCGTAGGTGTGGGTCTGGGTCAGGGAGGTGGTGCTGGAGACGTCCCCGACCGCGCCGGTGTCGCCAAAGGTCCAGCTGTAGGTCAGGGAGGCGTTCTGGGGATCCACCGCCGTGGCGGTGAACGTGATCGGGACGTTCTGCCAGGTCGAATTGGCGGCGCCTGGGACGGGAATGTCGGCCGACGCGACCAGGGAGATGATCGGCGCCTGCGCGACGCTGAGGGTGGTGTTGACGGTCATGGCCGGCAGGGTCACGAGATCGCTGAGCAGGACGCCCGTGGTGTCCTGCACCGAGACGGTCGGCGAGAAGGTGCGGCTGTCGGTGGTGGCGGCCGCCGGGAACGTGGCGGTGGCGGTCCATTCGTTGGTGGTGCCGGGCTTGGCCGTTACCACAGGGCTGCTGCCGGTCGCCAGGGGGTCGTTGGTCTTGAAGGTGATGCCGGCGGCGTTGTAGGTGAGCCCGCTGGCGGGGTCGAGGTCGATGGTGAAGTCGAAGGTGTAGAGAACGTTGCTGCCGACCTGGGTCTGCAGGGTGCTGGGCGCGGCCGGCGCGACCGGGCTGACCGTGAAGGGGTTGGAGGCCTGGGTGACGGTGAAGGTGGTGGCGACGGCGGTCCCGGCGAGGCCGTGGCTGTCGGTGGGCGTCACCGTCACCGTGAGGGCGTTGGACGCCGACCGGAACGCGTGCTGGGCGGTGAACGGCGCGGCGGTCACGGTCTGGACCGGCGTGCCGTCCCCGAAATTCCAGATGCAGCTGGCGACGGAATCGCCCAGGTCGGGATCCGTCGTGCTGGTGGTAAAGGTGTATATCTTATATTCCACGAGGGTGTTGGTCGTGGCATTGACAACGGGGGCCGTGGCCGACGGCGCCGAATTCACCGCAACTTTGTTGCTGGGACTGTTACCACCTCCGCCGCATGCGCAAAGCAGCGCCAAGCAGGTGGCAGAAAGGATGATCCCGGAGTTGCGCAATGTGAATCTCATGGATGCCCCTTCGCATTGAAGCCGAAGAAAAGAACCAGCAATTACCCAAATTAGTACAGAAAGATCGGCCGATATGATGGCTCCGATCATACAATCAACCCCATCCAGGGGCCATTTATTTCCATGACTCTATGAAAATAGATGCCCGGAAGGCCTGGGCTTCACGATTTGCCTAGGGACGGGCCACCGTCTGGATCGTTACCGGGGGAAAGAGCACCGGAACGCTCTGGATATTCAGACTGTCCTTGATCTTCAAGGAAGGCGTCGCCGTGTAGACGGCGCCGGCGCCCCCGGAGGCGGGGTAGGCCATGGCGATGGACCAGGGCACGGCCCCGTCCAGGGTGCCCATGATCTTGACCACGGGCACCGCGGTGGCCAGCGGACTGCCCGGCGTGAACAGGAAATCCTCGTTGGGCACCGTCCCCATCCCGTTGTAGGTGACACGGAACTGGAAGATGACGGTGGTGCTGGTGCCCTGGCCGGCCTGCACGCTGATGGCGGCGGCGGGGGTGACGGGGATGACGGTGAAGGGATTGGCTGAAGGCGCCACCACGAAGGTCGTGGCGGAGGCGGGGCCGTTCAGGCCATGGGTGTCCCGGGCGGTGACCGTCACCTTCACCGCCGCGGACGCGGCCAGGAAGGCGTGCTGCACCGAGAAGGGCGAGGTGGTGACCGCCTCCGGGAGGGAGCCGTCCCCGAAGTCCCAGGTGCAGCTCACGACCTGGTCGTAGAGATCCGGATCCGTGGCGCCGGTCGTGAATAGGTATGTTTTATATTGAGACAGGTTGGTGTCGTTCGTGCTCGCCTTCGGCGGCGTCACGGCGGGGGGCGAGTTGATGGAGAGCCGCTCCCTGGGGCTGTTCCAGCCGCCCATGGTGCAGCCGCAGAGCAGGATCGGACCAAGCCCGGTGAGCACGAAGCAGCGCAGCATGGGTTTCATGGTCTCCCCTTCGGCATGATGTCCACCTTACCGCTTTGAAAACCTGATTTACCAGAACCAAGGTGCCGCAATGCCCCGGGAGCCGCCTTCGCCTCAGCCCTGGATCCACTCTGCGGAAAGGCCCAGGAGGCGGTCCACCGCCGCCCGTCCCCGGGGCCCGGGATCCACGGTGAAGTCGTTCACCCAGGCCCGGACGTAGCGTCCGATCATCTCGGTGTCCATGCCCCGCCCGAAGGACTGGGAATAGGCCACCGCCTCGTCGTGCCGCTCCCGCGCCAACTCGACGCTGCGGCGCATGAGGTTCGCGAAGCGCGCCTTCACGTCCTCGGGGAGGTCCTTGCGGATGGCGTTGCCGCCCATGGGAAGGGGCAGGCCGCAGTCGGCCTTCCACCAGGCGCCCAGGTCCTCCACGAGGTGCAGCCCCCGGTCCCGGAACATCAACTGGCTCTCGTGGATGAGCAGGCCCGCCTCGAAGGCGCCCTCGGCTACCGACTCCATGATCCGGTCGAAGGGGACCAGCTCGACCTTCAGGCCCGGCATCCACCGGCGCATGGCCAGGTAGGCGCTGGTCCGCAGGCCCGGGATGGCCACCGTGACGCCGGCCAGGTCCGCGGGGGCCATGGGCTTCCGGGAGATCACCACGGGACCCGTGCCCTCCTGGATGCTTGAGCCGGCGGTGAGCAGCTGGTAGGTGGACGCCAGCTCGGGGTAGGCGCCGAAGCTGATGGCGGTCACCTCGTACGGCGCCCCCAGGGCCTCGGCGTTGAGCGTCTCGATGTCCTTGCGCACGAAGCGGAAGTCGAAGCCCTCGGTGTCCATCCACCCCAGGGCCAGGGGCGCCATCATGTACGCGTCGTCGGAATCGGGACTGTGGGCGATCGTGAAGGGCATCAACGGGCTCCGTGAAGGGGTGCGTGGAGCGACGCGAGCTTTTCCTTCACTCGCTCCACGGCCTTCACGGCCAGGGCGTATCCGGGGTTCTCCTGCACGGCGCTGCGGTAATGATCCAGGGCCTGCTCCAGTTTGTCCAGGGCCTCGTACACGCGGCCCAGGTTGTAGTGCGGGTAGCAGTAGCTTTCGTAGCGCTTGGCCTTGAGGGCCATGTGGAGCCAGGGGATGGTGTCCTCGTACTGGCCCAGTTCCAGGTAGTAGGCGCCGATGTCGTTGTAGGGGTTGCCGTACTCGGGGTCCAGGTCGATGGCCCGGTGGCAGTCGGCGATGGCGGCGTCGAAGTCCTTCTGGAAGGAGCGGGCCCACCCGCGGTACGTGTAGGCCTCGGGCGTCCGGTGCAGGTCCAGGGACTTGGTGTACAGCTCGATGGCCCGGTCCACCTCGCCACGCATGTGGTGCTGGTAGGCCTTGCTGACCAGTTCCATCGCCTCTTGCTTCTTGTCGTCGGTGCTCATGGAGGGCCTCGAGGGAACCCCATCATAGGACAATTCCGGCAGATGGGAGCCTAAGCTTGAAGGCGGAGGAGACTGACCGCCTGCCACAGGATATACCCGCCCATCGCCCCCACCAGCACCCCCCCCACCCGGAGGAGGCCGGTCCGCCAGGACTGGCGAAGCCGCGTCGCGGCCAGGCCGAGCCCCAGGAGAATGGGAAGGTTTCCCAGACCGAAGCAGACCATTCCGGCCGCCCCCATGCGCCAGGATCCGGCGTCCAGGGCCCGCAGGAGCATCATGTAGACCAGCCCGCAGGGGATGAAGCCCCAGGCCAGCCCCAGGAGGTAGGGGGCCCCCCCCCACTTGAGGCCCCGGGCCAGGAAGCTCTGGAGGGGCCGGGGCATGGGGAATTCCATGAGGCTGTCGGCGCGCCGGCCCAGGGCCATGAACAGCCCCAGGAGGAGCATCAGGAACCCGATGCCCAGCTTGACCCACACCTGCCAGGGCCAGGCCTGGGCGGCGATGAGGGCCTGGCCGTCGGGGCGGCAGCAGGCGTGCATGTCCTGCACGGTCTGGAGCCTCGCGAATCCGCCCAGGAAGCCGATGGCGGCCCCCAGGACCGCGTAGGTGCTCACCCGGCCCGCCTGGAACATCAGGTGGCGGGGCCACATGCGGCCCCCCTCCCTGGCCTGGGCCAGGCCGAACGAGGCCACGATGGGCCCGCACATGCCCGCGCAGTGGCCCACGGAGCCCAGGAGCCCGGCGATCCACATGATCACGAGCCAGGGCAGGGCGTGGGACTGGTTGAGCCAGGTCTCGAGCACTTTTCACCTCTGCCGGGATTCTACCGGGCAAGGCCCGACCCGGGTACGGCTATCCTTGTAGGATGACGAACGAGATCCCTGGAACCTTCTGCCAGAACTGTTTCACCTGGAACCCGGGAGAAAGGGAGATCTGCCGCAAGTGCGGCACCAGGCTCCTGATCGTCGCCGGGGACCAGACCTGGGAGGAGACCGAGGAGATGGAGGCCGAGGACGACCTCGACGAGCATCTCCTCGAGCGCATCACCGGCCTGGAGGAGACCCTGCGCCGGGTGGAGACCTACCTCGAGACCGTCTCCGACCAGATGGGCCGCCTGGAGCGCAGCGAGGTGATGCTGCGCAACGGCCTCATGTCCCTGGTGCAGGAGATGGAGCACAAGGGCCAGCTCGACGGCCGCGCCTTCTCCTCCCGGTGGGAGCAGCTGGTGGAGGAGAACCTGCAGCTCATCAGCGCGCGCGAGCTCTTCACCCGCTACCGCGCCCGGATACTCCCCATCGCCAAGCCCAAGGCCGCCTCGCAGCTCAAGCGGGCCCTCCTGGAGACCTCGGCCCTGCTGGACAACGGCCAGCTGCCCGAGGCCGCCACGCGCCTGGGCGAGGCCCTGGCGCTGGACCCGCGCAACTACGAGCTGGTGTTCACCGTGGCCGCCCTCAAGGAGGTGGCCCAGGTGTGGGACGAGGCCGAGCAGCTGGCGCGGCGCGTGGTGCAGCTCAGCCCCCGCCACTTCGAGGGCTGGATGCTCCTGGCCAAGGTGCTCCAGGACGACCCCGCGCGGGCCGACGCGGCCATCGAGACCCTGCGCATCGCCTCCGACCTGCGCCCCGACGAGGCCGGCCCCAAGATCCAGCTGGCCGAACTCCTCCTGGAGGAGGAGGACCTGCAGGGCGCGCTCGAGAGCTCGCAGGAGGCCGTGAACCTCCAGCGGGACGGGGAGACCCTGTGCCTGCTGGCCGAGGCCCTCCTGGCCCGGGGCGAGGCCCCCAAGGCCATCCCGCTCCTCAAGGAGGCCTCAGGCTACCTCCCCGGGGACCTGCGGGTCCGCGAGCTCCTGGCCGAGGGCTACATCCTCGCCGACGAGCGTCCCAAGGCCTTCTCCATCCTCGCCGAGCTGCTGCGCCAGCACCCCGGCGATCCCCAGCTCCTCCTGCTCCTGGACGCCGAGAACGCCGCCCAGCTCCGCAGCGCCAGGGGCGGCAAGGCCGAGGCCCGCTACCTGCTGGACGACGCCGAGGACTGGCTCTCCGAGGGCAACCTCGCCGAGGCCGAGGGCGTCCTCAAGAAGGCCCGGCGCAAGGACAGGAGCGAGCGCCTGGAGTGGCTGGAGCTGAACCTGGCCTACCAGAAGGACCCCAAGGCCCACCTGGGCAAGGCCGTCCTCTTCGCCGGCAGCCCCCGCCATCCGCGCCTGTGCTTCCAGGCCCTGCGCCTGGCCCTGGACTCGCTCATGGACCGCAACGACGAGAAGGGCCTCAACCAGGCCCTGGACGTGTTCTTCAACGCCCACCCCAAGAGCAGCGGCGCCTGGGAGGCGGCCATCATCCGCCAGGCCCACCGGCTCATGAACGCGAAGATCACCGAAGCCGACCTCGCCGAGGTGCGCCGGCTCCAGGCCAACCCCCTGCCCGGCCAGGAGGCCCGGGCCCGCACCCTGCTGGGCCAGTATCTCCTGGAGCTCAAGCATCCCCGGGAGGTCGTCCAGCTCGTGGACCCGGTCCTTGCAAGCGAGCCGACGATGATCAATCATTTCCAGTTGGGGATGGCCCTGGCGGCCCTCAGGGAGAAGGAAGAGGCCCTGGCGGTGCTGCGGGACGGCCTGGACTCGGACCCGGGGGATCTGCCCGAGAGCCAGACCACCCTGCTCCGGTCCCGGATGGAAGGAATGATTCATGACCTAGAGCAGCCGGCCGGTCATCTGTGATCGCGGTCAAAGGGTCCGTGACAAAGTTGACAAGTCTAGTCATGATTATTCGGGAAGGTTGGGTCCGGCCATGAGCACGTCACTGCAGCAGGTCACAGGTCAGGAATACAAGTACGGGTTCGTCACGGACATCGAGTCCGACAGCGTGCCCCCGGGGCTTGATGAGGATGTCATCAGGTTCATCTCCGCCAAGAAGGGCGAACCCGATTGGCTGCTTGAATTCCGCCTCAAGGCCTACCGCCACTGGCTCACCCTGACCGAGCCGGAGTGGGCCAACGTCCACTACGAGAAGCCCGACGTACGGAAGATCGTCTTCTACTCCGCCCCCAAGCCCCGGGAGGCCAAGTACCAGAGCATGGACGAGGTGGATCCCGAGCTCCTGCGCACCTTCGAGAAGCTGGGCGTGCCCATCAACGAACAGAAGGCCCTGGCCGGCGTGGCCGTGGACGTGGTGTTCGACAGCGTGAGCGTCACGACGACCTACAAGGCCCGGCTGGCCGAAGAGGGCATCATCTTCTGCAGCTTCAGCGAGGCGGTGCGCGAGCACCCCGAGCTGGTCCGGAAGTACCTGGGCTCGGTCGTGCCCACCTCGGACAACTACTACGCCGCCCTCAACTCGGCGGTCTTCACCGACGGCTCCTTCTGCTTCATCCCCAAGGGCGTCACCTGCCCCATGGACCTCTCCACCTACTTCCGGATCAACAACAAGGAATCCGGACAGTTCGAGAGGACCCTCATCGTGGCCGAGGAGGGCGCCTCCGTCAGCTACCTGGAGGGCTGCACCGCCCCGCAGTTCGACGTGAACCAGCTGCACGCCGCGGTGGTCGAGCTGGTGGCCCTGGACGACGCGAGCATCAAGTACAGCACCGTGCAGAACTGGTACGCCGGCGACAAGGACGGCGTGGGCGGCATCTTCAACTTCGTCACCAAGCGCGGCCTCTGCAAGGGCCGCAACGCCAAGATCAGCTGGACCCAGGTGGAGACGGGCTCCGCCATCACCTGGAAGTACCCCAGCTGCGTGCTCCTGGGCGAGAACAGCGTGGGCGAGTTCTACTCCGTGGCGCTGACCAACCACCGGCAGCAGGCCGACACGGGCACCAAGATGATCCACCTGGGCCGCAACACCAAGTCCACCATCATTTCCAAGGGCATCTCGGCCGGGTTCTCCAGCAACAGCTACCGGGGCCTCGTGAAGGTCCACCCCAAGGCCGAGGGCGCCCGGAACTTCAGCCAGTGCGATTCCATGCTCATCGGCAGCCACTGCTCGGCCAACACCTTCCCCTACATCGAAGTGCAGAACGTCTCGGCCAAGGTCGAGCACGAGGCCACCACGTCGAAGATCGGCGAGGAGCAGCTCTTCTACTTCCAGCAGCGGGGCATCCCTCCCGAGGACGCCATCTCCATGATCATCAACGGCTTCTGCAAGGACGTGTTCCGGGAGCTGCCCATGGAGTTCGCCGTGGAGGCCACCCGCCTCCTGGGCCTCAAGCTCGAAGGGAGCGTCGGCTGATGAACACCCATTCGGAGACAAGCATGCTTTCCATCCGCAACCTCACCGCCCGCATCGGCGAAAACGACGTCCTCAGGGGCATCAACCTGGAGATCAAGGCCGGCGAGGTGCACGCCATCATGGGTCCCAACGGCAGCGGCAAGTCCACCCTGGGCAAGGTCCTGGCCGGCCATCCCGCCTACGAGGTCACCGGCGGCGAGGTGCTGTTCCAGGGGAGGAACCTCTTCGACCTGGCCGCCGACGAGCGCGCCCGGGCCGGCATCTTCCTGGGCTTCCAGCACCCCATCGAGGTGCCCGGCGTCTCCAACGCCTCCTTCCTGCGCCTGGCCTACAACAAGAAGGCCGAGGCCAACGGCCGGGAGGAGCTGGACCCCCTGGAATTCGACGATTACATCCAGGAGCGCATCAAGCTCGTGAAGATGGACCCCTCCTTCCTGGACCGCAGCCTCAACGAGGGCTTCTCCGGCGGCGAGAAGAAGCGCAACGAGATCCTCCAGATGTGCGTGCTGGAGCCCGTGCTGGCCATCCTGGACGAGCTGGACTCGGGCCTGGACATCGACGCCCTGCGGGTGCTGGGCGAGGCCGTCACGGCCCTGCAGGGCCCCGACCGCGCCCAGCTCATCATCACCCACTTCCCCCGCATCCTGGAGACCATCCACCCCACCCAGGTGCACGTGCTCTCCGGCGGCAGGATCGTGCGCACCGGCGGCAGGGAGCTCGCCGACGAGCTCGAGGAGCGGGGCTACGACTGGCTCAAGGAAGAAGCCCCCGCGGGGAGGGCGTGATGGTGGCACTGGACGCCGTGCCCCTTCTCGAGGGCATCCTCTCCCGGCTCCGGCCCTCGGGCTGGGAGGCCCTGCGCGCCAAGGCCGAGGCGGCCCTGGAGGGCAGGGAGCTCCCCGCCACGCGCCAGGAGGACTGGAAGTACACCGACCTGGCCCCCATGCGCGACCTGGAGTTCGCCCCCGGCGCCGCCCTGGACGCCGACATCACCCACGTCATCCTCCCGGAGGCCCGCGGCTCGCGCCTGGTCTTCGTCAACGGCCACTACGCCCCCCACGCCAGCAACGTCACCAACCTGCCCGCGGGCGTGCGGTTCCTGAACCTCTCCTGCGCCACGGAAATGGCCCGGGACCTGGGGACCCTCTCCGGATCGGACTTCTTCGCGGACCTCAACCTGGCCCGGTTCCAGGACGGCGCCCTGGTCATCGTGCCCAAGGGCGTCCAGGTGGAGGCCCCCCTCCACGTGGTGTTCGTGAACCGCCAGGAGGGCGCCGTGCCCACCTTCGCCCTGCCCCGCCTGCTGGTGGTGGTGGAGCGCGGGGCCTCGGCCGTCCTGGTGGAGGAGCACCTGGGGACGGGCACCTACCTCACCAGCGGGGTCGCCGAGGTGATCGTCCGCGAGGACGGGCGCCTCATCCACGAGCGCATCCAGCGGGAATCCGACCTGGCCTTCCACTTCTCACACCTGGCGGCCCGGGTCGAGCGCGGCGGGAACTACGCCTGCCGCACCATCAGCTTCGGCGGGCGCCTCTCCCGGTCCACGCCCCACGTGGTCATGGCCGCCGAGGGCGCCGAGCTCAGCCTGGACGGCCTGGCCCTCCTGGGCGGCTCCCAGCTCTCGGACACCCACTCCTTCGTGGACCACACGGTCCCCCACTGCACCACCCGCCAGTCCCACAAGGTCATCGCCGACGACGCCTCCCGCGCCGTGTTCAACGGCCGGATCTTCGTGCGCCCCGGCGCCCAGGGCACCGACGCCCAGCAGCAGTGCCGCGGCCTCCTGCTGTCCCCCAAGGCCCGCATCGACACCAAGCCCGAGCTGGAGATCTTCGCCGACGACGTGAAGTGCGCCCACGGCGCGGCCATCGGGCAGCTGGACCCCGAGGGCCTCTTCTACCTGCAGAGCCGGGGCATGGACCCCGCCCTGGCCCGCAACGTCCTCACCTACGCCTTCGCGGCCGACCTCCTGGCCCGCATCCCCGTCACGAGCCTGCGGCGCCAGCTGAGGCAGACCGTGCTGGCCCGCACCCAGTCCGGCACCCTCGAGGCCCTGTCATGAGCACCGCCACCGCCCCCCTGGACATCCAGAAGATCCGCGCGGACTTCCCCACGCTCACCACGCCCTTCCACGGCAAGCCCGTGGTGTACCTGGACAGCGCCGTGTCCAGCCTCACCCCCCTGCCCGTCATCGAGCGCATGGCCCACTACCAGTCCTTCGAGCACACCAACGTGCACCGGGGCGTCTCCACCCTCAGCCAGGAGGCCACGGACCGCTTCGAGGAGGCCCGGGAGAAGGTGCGCGCCCTGATCAACGCGCCCAGCGTCAAGCAGATCATCTGGACCCGCGGCACAACCGAGAGCATCAACCTGGTGGCCCAGACCTTCGGCCGCCAGAACGTCCACGAGGGCGACGAGATCCTCCTGTCGGCCATGGAGCACCACTCCGACATCGTCCCCTGGCAGCTGCTGGCCGAGGACCGCGGCGCGAAAATCCGCGTCATCCCCATGAACGACGCCGGCGAGCTCATCCTGGACGGCCTGGACGACCTCATCACGGAGCGCACGAAAATCGTGGGCGTCACCCACGTCTCCAACGTCCTGGGCACCATCAACCCCGTCAAGGAGATCATCCGGCGGGCCCACGCCAAGGGCGTGCCCGTGCTGGTGGACGGCGCCCAGGGGGTGCCGCACCTCAAGGTGGACGTCGTGGACCTGGACGCCGACTTCTACGTGTTCAGCGGCCACAAGCTCTCCGGGCCCACCGGCATCGGCGTCCTCTACGGCAGGAAGAGCCTGCTGGAGGCCATGCCACCCTGGCACGGCGGCGGCAGCATGATCCTCTCGGTCACCTGGGAGGGCACCACCTTCGCGGCCATCCCCGGCAAGTTCGAGGCGGGCACCCCCCCCATCGCCCAGGCCATCGGGCTGGGCGCGGCCATCGACTACGTGCAGGCCATCGGCCTGGACCGCATCGCCGCCCACGAGCACGACCTGCTCCTCTACGCCACCGAGCGCCTCAAGGCCATTCCCGGCCTGCGCATCATCGGCGAGGCCAGGGAGAAGGCCTCGGTCCTGTCCTTCGTCCTGGAGGGCATCCACCCCCACGACATCGGCTCCATCCTGGACCACGCCGGCGTGGTCGTGCGCGCCGGCCACCACTGCGCCCAGCCCGTCATGACCCGGTTCGGCATCCCCGCCACCACCCGTGCTTCGTTCGCCTATTTCAACACGCGGGCCGACGTGGACGCCCTGGTCTCTGGCATCCTGAACGTCCAGGAGATCTTCCAGTGAGCGACCCCCGGGAGCTGTACCAGCAGGTGATCATCGAGCACAACAAGAAGCCCCGCAACTTCGGGGACCTCGAGCCCTGCACCCACCACGCCCACGGCCTGAACCCCCTGTGCGGGGACGACATCGTCCTCAAGCTCGTGGTGGAGGACGGCCTCGTGCAGGACATCCGCTTCACCGGCCACGGCTGCGCCATCTCCAAGGCCTCCAGCAGCCTCATGACCGTCAACGTCAAGGGCAAGCCCGTGGCCGACGCCGAGGTCCTGGTGGAGCAGTTCCGCGCCATGATCCGCGGCGCCCTCGACACCGCCACCGACCCCAACGTCCTGGGCCGCCTCAGCCTCTTCCAGGGCGTGCGGGACCTGCCCAGCCGGGTGAAGTGCGCCGTGCTGCCCTGGGCCACGCTGCACAGCGCGCTCCACGGCGAAGACATCGTCAGCACCGAATAGGACGCCCCATGCCGAAGATCGCCGAAATCGAGTACACCCCCAATCCCAACGCCGTGAAGTTCCAGCTGAAGGAGCCCGTCACCGTGGGCTTCCCCAAGGCCTTCCGGGACGCGGAGATGGCCGAGCACGACGAGCTGGCGCGGGGCCTCTTCGCCATCGGCCACGTGGTGTCGGTCTTCATGCAGGACAAGTTCATCACGGTCACCAAGGACGACGGCATCGGCTGGACCGAACTCCTGCCCAAGCTGGCCCCCCCCATCCGCCAGGCCCCGTCGGCGGCCGGCTCCACCCAGGAGGCCCCCCACTGGGACCGCCCCGAGGTGGACGAGAACGACCCCCTCATCCAGCAGATCCGCAAGGTCCTCGCCGCCAGCATCCTCCCCGCCCTGGCCGCCGACGGCGGCGGCCTGGACATCGTCGGCCGCCACGAGAAGCAGGTGATGATCCGCTACCTGGGCGCCTGCGGGTCGTGCCCGTCGGGACTTACGGGCACGCTCATGGCCATCGAGGGCATCCTGCGCAAGGAAGTGGACCCGGAGATCGTCGTCATCACCGTTTGAACCGGTTCTCGACGCCGGTATCCAGGGGAGCCTGCGGCGAGCTGGAGGAGGCCTCCAGCGGGGCGAGGAGGGTGGATATTCCTTCTCATCCTTTCGATTCCCTCGCCCCTTCCCGTACACTGACCCCATGACGGCAGGCAGGCGTGAGCGCCAACTACAGAAACAGCGAGAGATCCTGGACCGGACCTTGGCCGCCCTGGACTCGGGCGGTCCTGCGGACGTACGTTCCCAGGCCGACCTGGAGGCCATCATCTTCCATGACCACGCCGACCTGGTCCGGGGCCTGGCCGAGGTGCTGGACCGCTCGGGCCTCGTGGAGGCCTTCCAGGCCCTGGCCCGGCACCTGGAGGAGGACGGCGGGCCCTGGCTGCGCCGCCTGGAGCGCATCGAGGCCGACCCCGCCCTGCGCGCCCGCCGCGCCGAACTCGACCGCGACTACCTGGAGGTCCTGTCGGGCCACTTCCGCCGCTGGGGCGCCGCGGGCCCCCAGGGCGAGCGGATCTCCGACCTGGAGGCCGCCCTCGCCCTGGCCGCCCTGCAGGGCGCCCAGCGGCTATGGGTCAAGGGCCGGGGCCGGCCCGTCCTGCCGGTGCTGGTGGACGAGGCCCTGGCCGTGCTGTGGCCTGCCCTCTACGCCCATGCCCGGCGGCACGGCTAGCCCAGGATCTCCCGCAGCGCCTTGACGTGCTCCTGGAACGCCTCCCGCCCCGCGCCGGTGAGCGACAGGTAGGTGCGCGGCTTGCGGTCCACGAAGGTCTTCTCCTGGGCCAGGAACCCGGCCTCCTCCAGCTTGAGCAGGTGGGCCCCCAGGTTGCCGTCGGAAAGCTTGAGCAGGTTCCGGAGGTAGGTGAAGTCGACTTTCGCGTCGGCATCGAGGGCCGCCAGGGCGGCCACGATGCGCAGCCGCGCCGTCTGGTGGATGATCTCGTTCAGCCCGGCCATGGCCTACCTCCAGCGGAGCTTGATGTAGAGCCCGGGCAGGAAGAGGCCGCCCCCGCCGAACACGGCCATCCACAGGAGGAAGCCCCGGAAGTCCAGGAAGGCCCGGCCCGCCAGGGCCGCCACGCTCACCACCAGGCCGATGGCGGCGAGCAGCCCGCTGCGCACCCAGATCCCCATGAGCACGTAGGCCATCATGAGCACGGTGACGATCACGGCGAGCTGGTCCGCGCCGTTCCTCAGGGGCAGCAGCATGCCCAGGGCCATGGCGTAGACCATGACCGTCAGCCAGAACAGGGCCACCTGGGCCATGAGCCTGCGGGTCTGGGCGCTCCGGACGTTGCCCTGGCGGTGGTCCCGGAGGCCCAGCCCCAGGGTGGCCACCATGCCCAGGCTCCCCAGCACCATCCAGATCCGGCTGGTGTGGGCGGGGGACAGGTGGGACAGGGTGAACGCGACGATCCAGAGGGCCCCCCAGAGGAGGAGGTTGTCGCCCATCTGGCTGCCGGCCACGGCCCGGCGGGTGTGGCGGGCCACCATCTCGATGTCGGCCAGGGCTTCGCGCGCCTGGTCCGGGGTGAGGTCAGGCATGGCGGCACCTCCGCAGTCGGGCGAGCGAAAGGCAGGTTGGATTCATGGGTCGCCTCCTTGAAATTGGGTTAAGAGAACTCTGCATTACAGAGTACTCTTTGCTTGGCATTCGTCAATCCCCTCCTGACAGATATTTCTCCATTTGCAGTTCCCGGCGCCCCAGCTTCTGATTCCTGGTCCGAGAACCCGGGGGGGGATGGGCCGTGGACCGACGTGCCGGACGCATGATGGCTAGGCATAGCCTCCGAAGCGGCGGACAATACGGAAACGCCGACACCACCCCATAAGCTCAAATTATTAATTCATTTACAGTTCCCCCAGCCGGACTTGTGAAGGAACGCCCCGTGCAGCCCGCAGACCCCGACAGCCACCCCCACGTGAGGGCCGACGAGGGCGCCGAGATCCTCGTCGTCGAGGACGCTCCCGTCACGATGGAATTCCTCAGGTTCATCCTCGCCGAGAGCCGCTACCGCGTGCGGGCCGCCACGACCGTGGAGGAGGGCCTCGCGGCGCTCCGGGAGCGGCTTCCCGACCTGCTGGTTCTGGACCTCCTCCTGCCGGACGCCCATGGCCTGGAGATCTGCCGGCAGCTGAGGGCGGACCCCCAGGGGGACGACATCCCCATCCTCATCGTCACCGTGGACGATTCGCCCCGGAACCACGGGGACGCGGTTCGCGCGGGGGCCGACGACTTCCTGCGCAAGCCGATCCTGCCCCCCGAGCTCCTGACCCGGGTGCGCAGCCTCCTGCGCCTGCGGCGCCTGCGCATCCAGCTCCGGCAGGAGAAGGAGGCCGTCCTGCAGATGCAGGTCCAGCACGAGGAGATGGTCCAGTTCATCCTGCACGACGTGAAGAACCTGCTGGCGGGCCTCCTCGCCAGCGTCGAGATCTTCGAGCACGACGCCTCCCCGGACCACTGGGAGAAGCACCAGCGCCGCATCGGTTCCTGCACCCGGAGCCTGCACGGCCTGGTGGACAACTTCCTGGACATTTCCCTGTCCCGCCGGGACCGCCCGGTCCTGCGCACCGAGGCCATCCTCGTGGCCCGCTGGCTCCCGCGGGTCGTGAGCGAGTTCGGGAATTTCGGCACCCGGCGCCCCCAGGTCTTCGAGGTGAAGGCCGACGGCCCGGGCACGATCCAGGCCGACCCGCACCTGGTGCGGCGCGTGCTCTTCAACCTGCTGGAGAACGCCGCCCGCCACGCGCCGGGCGAGGCGATCCAGGTGCGGGCGGCCCTCGACGCCCGGGCCGGCCAGTGCCGGATTTCGGTGGAGGACCAGGGGCCGGGCGTGCCGGACCCCTTGAAGGAGCAGATCTTCGACCGGCTCTTCAAGGCCGGGGAGGACGCCGGGACGGGAGGCGGCAAGGGCCTCGGCCTGGCCTTCTGCAGGCACGTGGCCGAGCTGCACGGGGGGCGCATCTGGGTCGAGGACAACCAGCCCCGGGGCAGCCGGTTCGTGCTGGAGCTACCGAGGAGCCTGTCCACGTAACAGGAGGCCTCGCGGGGCCTCCTGTTACGTGGACAGGCTCCTGGGGGCTAGCCGATCCAGGAGCCGGTCCGGGTCCGCCTCGCAGGGCAGTCCGGCGAGACCGTCCCCGTGGAGGAAGCCGTGGGCCTCCACCTGGCCCAGGAAGGCCAGCAGGCCGTCCCAGAAGCCGTCGCTGTTGAGGAGCCCCACGGGCTTGGCGTGGATGCCCAGCTGGGCCCAGGTCAGCACCTCGAACAGCTCGTCGAGGGTGCCGAACCCCCCGGGCAGGGCCAGGAATCCGCCCGAGAGCTGGACCATGCGGGCCTTCCGGGAGTGCATGTCCTCGGTGATGATCAGCTCCGTCAGGCCGCGGTGGGCCTTCTCACGGGCCACCAGGGCCCGGGGCATGACCCCCACCGCCCTGCCCCCGCCCTGGAGCACCGCGTCGGCCAGGGCCCCCATGAGGCCGCAATGGGCGCCTCCGTAGACGAGACCCGTGCCCCGCCGGGCCATGGCCTGCCCCAGGGCCACCGCCGCCGCCAGGTGATGGGGGTTGGTGCCGGAATGGGAGCCGGCGAAGACGCAGAGGGTGCCAGGGTTGTCCATGGCTTCCATGCTCTCGTACGGCCGCGCGCATTGCATCCAAACGAATGAACAAGCGAGCACAAAAGGGATGAATGAAAATTATTGTCTAAACCAAAAAACTATTTAATCATTTGCAGACCCGAAAAGCCGAAACCCGGAATCCGCCGAAGCGAACCCAAGATTGCCTTATTTATCAACTGCTTGGATCCGGCCACGCGCTTGGGGCCATCCAGGTCCGTTCAGGAAAGAAGCCACTATTATCGCCCGAAAAACCATACATATTCAAGTCTGTTTATCCAGAGGCGTTCGCACTAATCTCGACGGAATGCCGGAACGAAGGGGTCATGAGATCCCGGCCCCAAGGCAGCGTGAGGAGACCCCATGCTCGCGCACCTGATCCTGAAAGACGGTGAGTGCTTCAGAGGCGACGCCCCCCTTGGCCGGGGCGGGAGCGGCGAGGTGGTGTTCACCACCGCCATGGCCGGCTACCAGGAGATCCTCACGGACCCCAGCTTCGCGGGGCAGATGGTCTGCATGACCTTCCCCGAGCAGGGGATCTACGGCGTCCATGGCGACCTCAACGAGGCCCCGCGGCCCTGGGCGGCGGGGTTCATCTGCCGGCGCCTGACCCTCCAGCCCGACCACGCGCGGGCCGAGGGCGACCTGGGCAGCTGGCTCAAGCGCCACCGGATCCCCGTGATCACCGAGGTGGACACCCGCGCCCTCACCCAGCACGTGCGGGACCGGGGCGCCCAGCCCGGCCTCATCTGGACCGAGACGGACGGTTCCCTCGCTGCGGGGGTGGCCGCGGCCTCCCACCTGCCGGACATGTCCGGCCAGGCCCTGGCGGGCGAGGTGAGCTGCACGGACCGCTACGAGCTCCTGCGGGAGGGCGCGAAGTTCCGGGTGGCGGTCCTGGACGGCGGCATCAAGGCCTCCATCCTCACCCGGCTCGCCGCCTCGGGGCTCGACCTGGAGGTCTTCCCCTGGGACGCCCCGGCCTCCGAGCTGACCGCGGCCCGCTTCAGCGGGCTTTTTCTTAGCAACGGCCCCGGCGACCCCGCGGCGCTGCCCGGCATGCGCAAGGAGGTGGAGGCCTGCATCGGCCGGCTCCCGATCTTCGGCATCTGCCTGGGGCACCAGCTCCTGGGCCAGGCCTTCGGGGGCAGCACCTTCAAGCTGAAGTTCGGCCACCGCGGCGCGAACCAGCCGGTGCTGGACCTGGCCACCCGCCGCGTCGAGATCACCGCCCAGAACCACGGGTTCGCCGTCGACGAGGCGACCCTGCCTCCCGAGATCGAGGTGACCCACCGCCACCTCTCGGACGACACCGTGGAGGGGTTCCGGCACCGCACGCTCCCCATCTTCAGCATCCAGCACCACCCGGAGGCCTCCCCCGGACCCCACGACGCGCGCGGGGCCTTCGGCAGGTTCGTCCGCATGATGGAGGACCACCATGCCTAGGAACCCCGAGATCACTTCAGTCCTGGTGCTTGGCGCCGGCCCCATCCAGATCGGCCAGGCCTGCGAGTTCGACTATTCCGGCACCCAGGCCCTGAAGGCCCTGCGCGAGGAGGGGGTGCGCACCATCCTCCTGAACTCCAACCCGGCCAGCATCATGACCGATCCCCAGCGGGCCGACGCCACCTACCTGGAACCCCTGAACCTGGCGGTGCTGGAGAAGGTCATCGAGCGGGAGCGCCCCGCGGCGCTCCTGCCCACCGTGGGGGGCCAGACGGCGCTCAACCTGGCCATGGAGGCCCACAAGGCCGGCATCCTGGAGCGCTACGGCGTGCGCCTCATCGGCGCCCAGCCCGCGGCCATCGACCGCGGCGAGGACCGGGAGCAGTTCAAGGCCCTCATGGACGAACTGGGCCTGGAGACCTGCCGGGGCGGCTTCGCCCACAGCATGGAGGAGGCCCGCGCCATCTCGAAGATGACCGGCTTCCCCGCGATCCTGCGCCCCTCCTTCACCCTGGGCGGCTCCGGCGGGGGCATCGCCTACAACGTGGAGGACTTCGAGGCCATCGCCCAGCGGGGCCTGGACCTCAGCCCCATCCACCAGGTCCTGGTGGAGGAGAGCATCCTGGGCTGGAAGGAATTCGAGCTGGAGGTGGTGCGGGACCTGGACGACAACGTGGAGATCATCTGCGGCATCGAGAACCTGGACCCCATGGGCATCCACACCGGCGACAGCATCACCGTCGCCCCCATCCTCACCCTCACGGACCCCGAGTACCAGCGCATGCGCGAGGCCGCCAAGGCCGTCATCCGCGGCGTGGGCGTGGAGACCGGCGGCAGCAACATCCAGTTCGCCCTGGATCCCGCCTCGGGCCGCATGATCGTCATCGAGATGAACCCCCGGGTATCCCGCTCCTCGGCCCTGGCCAGCAAGGCGACGGGCTTCCCCATCGCCTGGGTGGCCACCAAGCTGGCCCTGGGCTACCGCCTGTGGGAGCTGCCCAACGTCATCACCGCGCGCACCAAGGCGGCCTTCGAGCCGGTGCTGGACTACGTGGTGGTCAAGGTCCCCCGCTTCACCTTCGAGAAGTTCCCCGAGACCGAACCGGTGTTGGGCATCCAGATGAAGAGCGTGGGCGAGACCATGGCCATCGGCCGCAGCTTCCAGGAGGCCCTGCAGAAGGCCCTGCGCAGCCTGGAGGAGGGCCACCTGGGCCTCGCGGGCGCCCTCGACGGGAAGCTCGACCTCTCGCGGCTCAAGGAGCACCTCCTGACGCCGGGCCCCCAGCGGATCTTCTGGATCTACCAGGCCCTGCGCGCGGGCCACTCCGTCGAGGAGCTGCACCGCCTCACCTGCATCTCGGCCTGGTTCCTGCGGGAGATGGAGGAGATCGTGGTGCTGGAGGGGCGCCTGCGGGGCTTCCCCCTGGAGCGGCTCCCCCGCGAGCTGCTGGAGAAGGGCAAGCGCGCCGGGTTCACCGATTCCCAGATCGCCGCCTTCTGCGGGGCCACCGAGGCCGGCGTGGGCGCCCTGCGGGCGTCCATGGGCCTGCGCCACGCCGTCAAGCGCATCGACACCTGCTCGGGCGAGTTCCAGGCGGAGACGCCCTACCTCTACCAGACCTGGGAGGAGCGCAGCGAGGCCCCGCCCACGGACCGCCCCAAGGCCATCGTCCTGGGCAGCGGCCCCAACCGCATCGGCCAGGGCGTGGAGTTCGACTGCTGCTGCGTGCAGGCGGTGGAGGCCATCCGCGCCAAGGGGGTGGAGGCCATCCTCGTCAACTGCAACCCCGAGACCGTGAGCACGGACTTCGACATCTCCGACCGCCTCTACTTCGAACCCCTGGTCTTCGAGGACGTGAAGGCCGTGGTGGACCGGGAGGGCGCGGGCGGACATCTGCTGGGCGTCTTCACCCAGTTCGGCGGCCAGACCCCGCTCAAGCTCGCCCAGAAGCTGGAGGCCGCGGGCGTGCCGCTCCTGGGCACGGCCCACAAGGCCATCTTCGACGCCGAGGACCGGAACCGCTTCGGCGAGGTGCTCCGCAAGCTGGACATCCCGGCCGCGCCCTGGGGCATGGCCTCCAACCCCGCCCAGGCGCTCGCCGTGGCCGAGAAGCTCCACTACCCCGTCATGGTGCGGCCCAGCTTCGTGCTGGGCGGCCGGGCCATGGCCATCGTCTTCGACGACGCGGGCCTGGAGAAGTACATGCGCGAGGCCACCCTGGTGAGCGAGGACCGTCCCGTGCTCATCGACCGCTACCTGGAGAACGCCCAGGAGCTGGACGTGGACCTGGTGTGCGACGGCGGGACCGCCGTCATCGCCGGCGTCATGGCCCACATCGAGGAGGCCGGGGTGCACTCAGGCGACTCGTACGCCGTCTTCCCCCCGCTGGGCGTGCCCGAGGCGACCCTGGAGACCGTGAAGGCCATGAGCCGCGCCCTGGCCTTCGAGCTGGGGGTGCGCGGCCTCCTGAACCTCCAGTGGGCCATCAAGGACGGCCTCCCCTACTGCCTGGAGGCCAACCCCCGGGCCAGCCGCACCGTGCCCTTCATCTCCAAGGCCACCGGCGTCAACTGGGCCGGCGTGGCCGCGCGGATCGGGCTGGGCGAGACCCTGCGCGAGCAGGGCGTGCAGGACGGCCAGGCCCTGGCCGTGGCCGTCAAGGGCGTGGTCTTCCCCTTCGCCAAGTTCCCGGGCGTGGACCCGGTCCTGGGCCCCGAGATGCGCTCCACGGGCGAAGTGATGGGCGTGGGCGCCACCTTCGGCGAGGCCTACGCCAAGGCCCTCCAGGCCGCCAACATGGTCCTGCCCCTGTCCGGCACCGTCTTCCTCAGCGTCAGCGACCAGGACAAGCCCCAGCTCCCCGAGCTGGTCCGGCGCCTGGCGAGCCTGGGCTTCGGCCTGTGCGCCACGGACGGCACCGCCCGCGCCCTGGAGGCCGCCGGGTACCGGGTGCGCCGCATCCACAAGGTGAACGAGGGCCGCCCCAACGCCGTGGACCTCCTGAAGAACGGCGAGATCCAGTGGGTGGTCAACACCCCCCACGGCAAGAACGCCTTCGTGGACGAGGACACCATCCGTCGCCAGTCCCTGCGCCTGAAGATCCCCTGCGTCACCAACATGAGCGCCGCCCTGGCCGCGTGCGAGGCGGTGGAGACGCTGCGGGGCGAGGTGCGGGTGCGCAACCTGCAGGAGCTGGGAACCCGGATCTAGACCGGCCGGGTCGGCTGGCGTTCCGACCCCTTGCCCGCGACCCGCCATGCAAGGGCTAATGGCTGTCATTTCATAAGAAAACAGTCAAACGCAGCGGCGCGGAGGATTCGCCATCGGTCCGAGGGAAGGGCGTTGGGCGATGTCCTGCAAACCCCGGCCAGGGCCTGCTCCATGGCCTGGCGACGACCGATCGGCTCCCCAAACGCGGCGAACAAGGCCAACCCGCCCCATGGGGAAACCGGTTTCCGGGTCAGGCCGATTTCAACCTCCTGGCCCCCGGCCGCGGTAAGCTTCGGCTGCACCCTTGGGTCCGCCATCCGATCCTCCCTGCGTTCTCGACAAACCCAAGGAAATCAGGCGTTCCAAATGGCGCGATTGCCAATTCAAGGCCCTGCTGCCGAATCCGGGATTAGGTACCTGAATTTCTGGCGGCCTACCCGGGTTCCACCGTGGCGCTCGGATGGCGGCAGGTCCGGTTTCCTCCAGGACGCCCGGGTTCGTTGCCGCCGGCGGGGCCGGCGCCAACGGAAGGAGTCCGGCCGGGAGCGTTGGGGTCATGGCGCCACCTTTGAACTCCGCTAAGGGGTGAGCCGGGGTTGAAGCCTGGCCCAAGGTTCCGACCCACCCGATCTCAAGAATCGGCAAGCACCACAATTCTAAGTTTTATACAAGTGCAGGCCCCGGTGCCCGCCCTGGCGCCGCGTCACCAGCTTGGCCGGTCCGGAGCTTCAATCCGTGGATTCCATTTATATATTTATTTAATGTTTTGAATATTCCGACCTGAAACACAATCCGATTACCTTAATTCTAAGTGTTAAAAAATAAAATATTTAAAAGTCAAACATCGTGAAATCGATCGTGCCGAAGTTACTAAAATGTTTGCATTATATTAACTATAAATTAAAATGATCCAGTTGGAGACCCCACCTATGGCCCTTCCCGAACCCATCCACCCTCAACCCACACCCGCCCCCTCCCCGGGAGTGGCCGTGCACCTGATCACGGCCGCAGCGGCGTCCTTCCTCCTGATCCTGGCCCCGGCCTGCACCAGGCGGTCCGGCTCCGGCGGGTCCGTTCCCACCCCCACGGAACCGGCGGCGCCGAAGATCGCCAGCTTCCAGGCGGACAAGTCGATCATCACGAAAGGCGACTCGGCGATCCTGACGTTCGCGTTCGAGGGGGGAACCGCCACCCTCGATCCGAACCTCGGCCCCGTGACCAGCGGCGGAAGCCTGACGGTTTCGCCGGACCAGGACACCGACTACACCCTCACCGTCAAGGGCGCCGACAACGCCGCGGTGCACCGGGTCGTCACCGTGAAGGTGGCGCAGGCGCCCGCGGCCCCCGAGATCCAGGCGCCGGCCCAGGTGGCGACGTTCCAGACCGGCATGGTGGCCACGGTCCCCTTCGAGGCGGGCAGTACCTATAAGTGGAGCATCAGCAACGGCTCCATCACCTCCGGCCAGAACGAGAACACCGTCACCTTCGATGCGGGCGCCACCGGAGACCTGGTGCTGACCTGCGTCGTCTCCAACGCCGCCGGCAAGGAGGCCAAGGCCAGCACCTTCACGGTCGCCGTCAGGGTCTCCACCATCACCGACTTCAAGGCGTCGCCGGCCCGGATCACCGCCGGCAGGCCCACGTCCCTGATGGCCACCTTCACCGGCGGCACGGGCCTCATCGAGCCCGGCGGCCTGCCCATCACCAGCGGCACGGCGGTGGTGGTCACCCCCGCTGGGGACACCACCTACACCTTGACCGTCCACAGCGGAACCACCCCCCTGGTGTCGTCCCAGACGCTGGTGAAGGTCCTGCCGGCCCTGGCCGCCACCCCCATCACCGTTTCGGGCGCTGTCCAGGCGGGCATTTCGGGCTACCAGGCTAGGGTGGCTCCCCAGGCCGGCTGCACCTACCGGTGGAGGATCGGCAATGGCACCCTCACCGCAGGCGACGGCACCGACACCGTCACCTTCACCGCCGGCGTCGCCGGACCGCTGACCCTGGACTGCACGATCACCAACCCGGCCGGCGATTCCATCGATGCTCCTTCACTGGCCTTGACGGTCCAAAGCGCCCCCGCCCCCGGCGCGCTGGCCGTGTCGCTGCTCCGGCCGGCCTTCCCCGCCTACGGGGGCGGACTCCGGGCGGAGGTGAACCCTGAGCCCGGGGCCACGTATGCCTGGACGCTCTCGGACGGCACCATCGACCTGGGCGCGGGCACGAACGCGATCGTCTTCACCGCCGGCGGTCCGGCACCCGCCACGCTTCGCTGCGCCATGACCCTGGCGGACGGCTCCACCCGCGAAGGTTCGGTGGGCTTCACCCCCACCTACCCGGTCATCGACCAGTTCGCACCCAACCAGAGCGTGGTCACGGCGGGGCGGAACGCCACCCTCAACTTCACCTTCAGTGGCGGCACCGGAACCCTCTCGCCGGGCAACCTCGCCGTCACCAGTCCCGGCAGCGTCCAGGTGGCTCCCGGCACCTACACCCTGACGGTCCTGGACGCCGCCGGCAATGTGGACCGGGCGGAGCGGACGATCTCCACCGTCCCCATGCCCACCATCACCCGATTCACCACCAGCCACCCCATCCTCGGCCCCGGCCGGGAGGCCGACCTCACCGCCGTCTTCGACGCCGGTCCGGGCGGCACGGCCCAGGTGGAAACCCTCGGCGCGGTCACCAGCGGCCAGCCGATCAGCACGGGCCCCCTGCAGAACGGCCGGCGCTTCGCCCTCCGGGTGACCAACGCCGGGGGCGACAGCATCACCCGCGACGTGACGGTGCGCGTGGCGGCCCTCGAACTGGTGGCCGGCTTCCCCTCCGGGTACGGCAATGGTGACGGCGCGGCCCGCTTCGCGCGGTTCAGGAACCCTCGCGGGCTCGCCATGGACGCCGCTGGGAACAACTACGTGGCGGATACGCTGAACCATACGATCCGAAAGGTGGCCGCCGACGGCACGGTGACCACCGTGGCTGGGAATCCCGGCGTCCCCGGCAGCGCGGACGGCCAAGGGCGTGAGGCCCGGTTCAACACCCCGGTGGGACTGGCCCTGGACGCCAGCGGCAACATCTATGTGGCGGACTTCGGCAATGCCACCATCCGCAAGGTCGCCGTGGACGGGACCGTATCCACCCTCGCGGGCGTGCCTGGAACCCAGGGTTCCACGGACGGCACCAACGGTGACGTCCTCTTCAGGGAGCCCTACGGCATCGCGGTGAGTCCGGATGGCACCCAGGTGTTCGTCTCGGACAGAAGCAGCCGAACCATCCGGGCCTTCAATCCCGGCATGGCCCCCCTGGTGACGATGACGATCGCGGGCCAGGATGGCGTCCCTGCATTCATGGACGGGCCAGGCGCCACCGCGCGTTTCCGGCAACCGGGAGGCCTGGCCCTGGGGGGAAACGGCAGCCTCTACGTGACGGATACGACCTCCAGCGTCATTCGCAAATTGACGCCGCAGGCGGACGGCACCTATTTCGTCTCCACCGTCGCGGGCCGGGATCTGGCCAGAACCCTCAACGGCGTCACGGACGGTGACGGCCTCACGGTCGCGACGTTCACGAATCCCATCCAGATTGCCGTGGATTCCGCAAACAACCTCTACGTGACGGATCTCGCGCACAAGAGTGTCCGCAAGCTCACCCAGACCCCCAACGGGTACCTCGTCTCCACTCTGGCCGGCGACACCTCGGCCATGGGGACCCTGGATGGCCATCCCTTGACCCAGGCCCGGTTCACCCAGCCAGGGGGCCTGGCGGTGGACGCGACCGGAACGGTATTCCTTGCGGATGGCCAAGCCGGCGTCAACGGCCCCTTCGGGAACGCCATCCGGGCGATTCCCGCGGCCTCCAATACGTATACCGTCGCCGGCACCCTTCCCTCGGCAGGTGCGGTGAACGGCGTGGGGACTGGCGCCAAATTCAGGGAACCCAGGGGCTCCGTGTCCGACGCCGCCGGCGTCGCCTACGTGTGCGACACCCAGAACCACGCCATTCGCAGGATCTCGCCGGACGGCACCGTCACCCTCCTTGCCGGGAACGGCACCCCTGGGGCCGTTGACGCGACCGGCACCGGAGCCCGGTTCAACCAGCCCTATGCCATCGCCATCGATTCCGCGGGGGTCCTGTTCGTCGCTGACATGATGAACCATGCCATCCGCAGGGTCGCGCAGGACGGCGTCGTGACCACGGTGGCGGGGGATGTGACACAGCCGGGCGGGTTTGCCGATGGCCTGGGAACCGCGGCGCGCTTCAACCGCCCTTCGGGCATCGCCGTGGATGGAGCCGGCAACCTCTACGTGGCCGATCGCGACAACCACGTGATCAGGAAGATCGACCCGACCGGGCAGGTGACCACCTTGGCCGGCGACCCCCTGCGGGCTGATTCCCTGGACGGGCCGGCCGGGCAGGGCACCCTCACCGCGCCCTTCGGAATCGCCCTGGATGGTGCCGGAAGCCTGCTCGTTTCGGATTTCGGTTCCCACACCATCCGGAAGGTGAACCTCGCGACCGGCGCGCTGAGCACGCTGGCCGGGGACGCGGGCGCACCCGGGTTCCCGACGGACCCTGGGTACGTCGACGCGAACGGCTCCTTGGCCCGCTTCAACAAGCCGGCCTCCCTGGCGGTCGACTCCGACGGGAACGCCTATGTCGCGGACTTCGACAATGAGGCCCTCCGCATGATCGCGCCGGACGGGACGGTCACCACGGTCCTGGGCTTTGCGGGGTTCCCGAGGATGCGGGGGGTCGCCCCCGGCCCCCTGCCGACGGCCTTCGCCGACCCCCAGGGCGTTTCCGTCGACCCGGCCACGGGCAACCTCCTCGTCTCCACCCCGGACGCCATCATGAAGGTCGCCTTCCGGTAGCGGGGCGCCCCGGACCTTCCGGTCCATTCCCGACACCTACCCGCCAGGGCCGCGAATTCCTTCACGGCCCTGGCGGTTCCGCGGAAGGCCCGCCTCACCAGGAATAGGCGAGGCCCGTCAGCAGCACGTCCGTATCCCGGTCGTTGAGCGTGATGGTGCGGTTCCATTGCAGGCGCAGGCCCAGGTGCGGTCCCAGGCTCCGTCCCGCCAGCATGGAGATGCGCCCGCTGGAGCGGATGTTCACGGTATCCGGGGGTTCGGACTTTCCCCGGTCGGGGAAGGTGCGGGAGAGGTAGGGTCCGATGCCCACGCTCAGCATCCAGTCCCGGTTGGCGCTCCGGGTGGACAGCCAGGCCTGCACCGACAGACCGTCCCGCCTGGCGGCGTCGATGCCCCCTTCGTCGCAGTAGGTCACCGAGAAGTCCACATTCCGGGCCAGCCGCCTGCGGTATTCCACCGCGAAGGATTGCAGGAATTCGGTCGTCTCGCTTTCCATGCTGTTGAGGATGGTTCGGCCGAACAGGAAGACCAGCTCATTGGCCGGGTCCTCACGGGGGGCCGGGGAGGCGGAAGGGCGGACCGACGGATGCCCGCCGAACCGGGTGCTCACCCCCACCAGGGAACCCTGGGTCTGGGGCCCGGGGGCGCCCAGGACGCGGTTCAGCTGCACGAACCCCTCCCAGGCGCCGCCCGCGAAGGGATACTGGGCCCGGAGGCTCAGCAGGGTCCGCAGGCCGTGGTCGTTCTGGTACCCGCCGCCGTCCTGGCCGGGCGTGGTGTCGAAGTTGCGGTAGATGCCCAGGCCGGCTCCCAGCCGCAGGCTGTTCCGCTCCATTCGATGGAAGCGCCAGACCTGGACGGAGGCCCCGTCCCGGTGGTGGCCATCCAGGTGCCCTTCATTGAGCCACGTGAAGCTCGCCGACCAGGCTCCCGCCAAAGGATGGAGGTACTGGAACTGCCACGTGTAGGTCGCCTCCCGCGCCCCGATGACATGCAGCCTGCCGAGGGCCGCGCTCACCTCCTGGCCGCGGACGTGGGACCCGCCCACGGCGGCCAGGAGCACGAGGAGAAGGAGAGGACGCATGGGGGTTCCGAAGGCGGGTCCGGGGAGATCCGCAGCCCCGGGGTCAAGGCGGGGCAAGCGGGACCCTTGGGGGTGGAGCGTCCACGAACGGGTTATTCGTTCGTTTGATCAACGCAAATTGAATTTAGCATGAAAAGCCCAGGAAGGCCCGAAGGGGATCTGGCAATGAGATGTTGATCACGCGGGATGGAGGCGGCGCCTCCCACTTCCAGCTCCAGGAAAGCCCCTTGTGATCGATCGACCAATTCAATCACGGTCACCGGGATCCCCTCTGTCCCGGCGCGCGGCGCCGGCCCCGGCGTGGGCGCCGCCCTGGCCGTCTATGATGGAGGCATGCCGATCCTCCGCCTCCTGCTGGTCCTTCTCCTCGCCCCGGCGGCCTTCGCCCAGCCCCTGGCCACCCGGCTCCAGGCCCACCTCCAGGCGCCGCGCTTCGAAGCGTCCAGGTGGGGCGTCTCGGTGGTATCGCTGGACACGGGGCGCACGGTCTTCGAGCAGGACGCCGGCAAATACTTCGTGCCGGCCAGCAACGCCAAGCTGTTCACCTGCGCCATGGCGCTTTGCAGGCTGGGGCCGGAGCGGCGGATCCGCACGTCGGTGCTGGCCGGGGGCCGCCCCGGGCCGGACGGGGTCCTCCAGGGCGACCTGGTCCTCTTCGGCCGCGGCGATCCCATGCTCCTGGCCCGGTGGCACGGGTATCCCGGCACGCCGGACCCCTTCGAGGCCCTCGCGGCCCAGGTGGCCGCGGCCGGGGTGCGGGTGGTGCGGGGGGACGTGGTGGGCGACGACAGCTTCTTCCGCACCCGGCCCTTCGGGTCGGGCTGGGAGAGCGGGGACCGGGACTACGCCTTCGGGGCCGACGTGTCGGCCCTCACCGTGCACGACAACATGGTGGACCTGCGGATCTACCCGGGAGCCGGCGGGGGGCCCTGCCACCTCTTCCCGATCCCCGGCCTGGGGCTCCTGCCCCTGCGCAACCTCACCGCCACCGGCGCGGGGCCCGGCCTCCGGGCCCTCTGGGAAGGGGAGGAGCTGGTCGTCACCGGCAGCCTCGCCGCCGGCGCCGCCCCGGCCTCCCTCGCCGTCCCGGTGCGGCGCCCCGCCCTCTTCGCGGCCGGGCTCCTGCGCCGGGCCCTGGAGCGCCACGGCGTGCGGATCACGGGCGGCGCCGCCGCGCGGACCGCGCCTGCCCCGGTGGAGCTGGCCTTCGTGGAATCCCCCGCCGTCCGCGACCTGGTGAAGGCCACCCTCAAGGACTCGGTCAACCTCTACGCCCAGCTCCTCCTGCTCCAGGCGGGGGGATCCGAGGAGGCGGGCCTGGCGACCCTGGCGGACTTCCTGAAGGAGGCCGGGATTCCGGCCGGGGACGTCCTGCTCGAGGAGGGGGCCGGGCTTTCCCGCAAGGACCTGGTGAAGCCCCGGGCCCTGACGGCCCTCCTGAAATTCATGGCCGCCCGCCCCGAGGGCCCGGCCTTCGCGGACGCCCTGCCCCTGGCGGCGGTGGACGGCACCCTGCGCAGCCGCATGGGGGATTCCCCCGCCGCGGCCAACGTCCGGGCCAAGACGGGCACCCTGCGCAACACCCATTCCCTGGCCGGCTACGTGACCACCGCGGCCGGGGAGCGCCTTGCGTTCTCCCTCATCCTCAACAACCATGTGTCCCCCGCCCCGGCCGCGGACCTGGACGCCGCCGCCGTGCTCCTGGCGGAGCAGGCGGCGCGCGTGCAGTGAGGCCGCGAAGGCGGTAGAGTGGGAAATCCCACCGGTCCTCCCTTGCGCCTCCCCCATCTGCCCTTCGTGAAGATCTGCTGCATCTCGAGCCTCGAGGAGGCGCGGCTGGCCATCGCCTGCGGGGCCTCGGCCCTGGGCCTGGTCTCGGCCATGCCCAGCGGGCCGGGGATCATCGGCGACGGCCTCATCGCCGAGATCGCGGCGGCGGTGCCGCCGCCCATCGCCACCTTCCTCCTCACCTCCCGCCAGGACGCCGACGGGATCCTCCGCCAGCACCGGCTCTGCCGCACCACCACGATCCAGCTGGTGGACGAGGTGCCCCGGGCCGACCTGAGGAAGATCCGGCAGGAGCTGCCCGGGGTCCGCCTCGTCCAGGTGGTCCACGTGACCGGGGAGGCCTCCCTGGCCGAGGCCCGGTCCCTGGAGGGCCTGGTGGACGCCCTGCTGCTGGATTCGGGGAACCCGGCCCTGGCGGTCAAGGAACTGGGGGGCACCGGGCGCACCCACGACTGGGGGCTGAGCCGGGCCATCGTGGAGGCCACCACGCTGCCGGTATTCCTGGCCGGGGGCCTGAACCCGGGCAACGTGGCCCAGGCCGTGGCCGTGGTGCGCCCCTACGGCCTGGACCTGTGCAGCGGGGTCCGCCGGAGCGGCAAGCTCAATGCCACCAAGCTGGAGATGTTCTTCGCCGCCCTCCGGGCCGGGGCCTGAATTTCCCTGCCGAATCTTGGAATTCCGCGATAACCTACCTGTTCTGCCGGACGCATGTGCCGGGATTCCAGCCCTCCAGGAGGGGGCTACTATTAGAGGTGGACGAATGTCCCAACTTTCAACACTCATCAAGGGCAAAGGCTCCAAGCAGATGGGCCGCATCACGGTGCTGGACGCGACCATGCTGGAGGACGAGACGCCTGACAGCCAGGAGTTCCTCGACGCCCTTCAGGGTGAGACCCGCGCGCTCCGCGAGGAAGAAGTGGTCCGCGGCATGGTCGTGGAGATCCGTGGCAAGGATGTCATCATCGACATCGGCTACAAGGGCTCGGGCACGGTCAACATCGATGAGTTCAACAATCCCGACGGCACCGTCGGCGTCGCCGTCGGCGACGTGGTCGAAGTGCTCCTCGAGCACCTCGAGGACCAGAACGGCAACGTCCGCCTCTCCCGCGAACGCGCGGAGAAGATGAAGATCTGGGACGAGGTGGAGAAGGCGTTCCGCGCCAACCTCACCGTCCATGGCGTCGTTCTCGAGAAGGTCAAGGGCGGCCTGGCCGTGGACATCGGCATCCGGGCGTTCCTCCCCGGCTCGCAGGTGGACACCAAGCCCGTGCGCAACCTGGACCCCTACCTCGGCAAGTCCTTCGACATGAAGGTCATCAAGGTGAACCGCCGCCGGGGCAACATCGTCCTGAGCCGCAAGCTCTTCCTCGAGACCATCAACGCGAACATGAAGGAAGAGACCCTGGCCGGCCTGGAAGAGGGCAAGCTGGTGGAAGGCACCGTCAAGAACATCACCGAGTACGGGGCCTTCGTGGACCTGGGCGGCGTGGACGGCCTGCTGCACATCACCGACATGAGCTGGGGCCGCCTGAACCACCCCTCCGAGATGTTCCAGGTGGGCGACAAGGTCGAGGTCGCCATCCTCAAGTACGACAAGGAGACCGAGCGCGTCAGCCTGGGCTACAAGCAGAAGTTCGCTGATCCCTGGCTCACCGTCGAGGACCGCTACCCCGTCAACGCCACGGTCAAGGGCAAGGTCGTCTCCATCACCGACTACGGCGCATTCGTCGAGCTCGAGCCCGGCGTCGAAGGCCTGGTGCACGTCTCCGAGATGAGCTGGACCAAGAAGGTCAAGTCCGCCAAGGGCATGGTCAACCTCGGCGACATGGTCGAGGCCCAGATCCTGCAGGTGGATCCCGAGAGCCGCCGCATCAGCCTCGGCATGAAGCAGATCACCCCCAACCCCTGGATGGAAGTGGCCGAGAAGTACAACATCGGCCAGATCGTCACCGGCCTGGTGCGCAACATCACCGAGTTCGGCGCCTTCGTCGAGCTGGAAGAGGGCATCGACGGCCTGATCCACGTGTCCGACTTCAGCTGGACCAAGAAGATCAAGCACCCCGGCGAGATCGTGAAGAAGGGCGACAGCGTCACCGCCAAGGTCCTCAGCCTGGATCCCCTGAACCAGCGCATGAGCCTGGGCGTCAAGCAGATGGAGCCCAACGTCTGGGAGATCTTCTTCGAAGGCCACCACGTGGGCGACACCATCGTCGGCCGCATCGCGCGCCTCACCGACTTCGGGGCCTTCGTGGACCTGGGCGAGGGCATCGAGGGCCTGGTGCACGTCTCCGAGCTCAGCCGCAAGCGGGTCGAGGAGATCACCAAGGAATTCGCCGCCGGCCAGGAACTGACGATGAAGATCGTCAAGCTGGATCCCACCGAGCACCGCATCGGCCTCTCCGTGAAGCAGTACGAGATGGACGCGGAGCGCGGCGAGATCGAGACCGCCAAGAACCTGCAGCCGTTCAAGAAGGCCACCCTTGCTGACGCGTTCAAGAACGTGGAGCGCGAGGACTAGGCAACCGTTCGCCCTGTCGGTGGAGTCTGAGCCGCAGGCGAAGAGGAAGGCCACCCTGGCCGACGCGTTCAAGAACGTCGAGCGCGAGGACTAGGCAGCCGCACCAGGGAAAGGGCCCCGCAACTCCGGTTGCGGGGCCTTTTCACGTACCGGGTCACAACCCGATCGGGTCCCCGCTGACGACCAGCTCCACCCGGCGGTTGCGCATCCGGCCCTCGCGGGTCTCGTTGGGCGCCACGGGACGGGAGGCGGCGAGCCCCTCGGCCTGGAGGCTGCCCGCGGCGAGGCCCTGGCCCGCCAGGAACCTCCGCACCGCCTCGGCCCGCTGGCGGGATAGGCGGGCGTTCAGGGCGGGCCTCCCGGTGGCGTCGGTGTGGCCCAGGGCGCGGATCTTCAGGCCCGGACGGGTCAGGAGGATGCCGGCGATCTTGGCCAGGTTCACCCGGGCGGGCGCCGACAGGCGGCTGCTTCCGGAGGGAAAGGCCACGTCCGTGAGGGTGGCCATGAGGCCCTCCTCCGTTTCGCGGGTCTGGAGCAGGCGGTTGAGCTGCTCGATGAGCCGGCGGCGCACCTCCAGCTGGGCCTGGGTGACCTCCCGCTCCTTTCCGCGGGCCGCGCTGGCCGCCGCGGCCCGGGCCGCGTCGGCGGTGGCGCGGGCGGCATCGGCCTGGACCCGGGCCGCGTCGGCCTGGGCGCGGGCGGATTCCAGGCTGGCCCGCAGTTCCTCGGCGGTCTCCCGTTCCCGGGCCAGGAGGAGGGCCTCCTTCTGCCGGCCGGCGACGATGCGGGCGTCCTCCGCCTGCAGCACCGCCCGCCGCGCGGCCAGGACGGCCTCCTTCCCCCCCAGGTGCTTTTCCGCCTCCATGCGGCCGAGCTCCCCCAGGGCCGCGCGGTACTCCGCGGGGGCGAAGGCCTCGGCCTGCTCGGCCTCGGCGAGCCGCACGGCATTGCGGGCCTGGAAGACGTAGGGCGAGGCCGTGGGGTCCCGGGGGGCGGGGGTGCCGGGCTCCAGGCCGTGGCCGGTGCCGGGGCCGAGGGGGGCCTCCACCGCCTCCAAGGCCGGCCGCGCGCCGCGCACCGGCTGGTTCTCCAGGACCAGGGCGTCGCTCACCCGGGTCACGGCGAAGTGGGGCTCGGCGGTGACGATGAGCCCGAAGGACGGGAAGGGGGTGATGGCCACCACGTGGGCCTTCCCGCGCACCGCCGCGACCTCCCCCAGGTTCACGGTCCGGCCCTGGGGCGAGACGGCCCAGAGCACGTAGGTGAGGTAGCCGGGGCCGAACCGGCTGGCGGGCTCCAGGCCCTCGAAATGGGCGTGGACCCGCATCCGGCCCCCCTCCCCGCGCACGATCGCCTGGCCGGAGGCGCCGGGGGACAGGGCCGTTCCGCGGAAGCCGATGAGGGTGGATCCCTCCACGAACGGATAATGAAAAGCTTGGGTGGACGCCGGATGCAAGGGGGCGAACGCACACAGGACCAGCAGGGGCCAGGGAATGGCTCGAGGCATCGTGCTCCTCCAGGGGGGTGGGTCCGCACAGGACACGGACTGCATCCTATGTGGGGCGGAGGGGCCGGAGGATTCACCCCGGGCCGAATCCGTTCCGGAATGAAATTTCCATCCAGTCGTGGCCCGCCCGCTGGAACAATGGTGGGAAGCCCCCGCGGACCCATGCCATCATTCGAACGAGGATCTCCCATGCAAGCCCATCCCGAAGCCCAAGGCCCCGCCGCGGAATTCGCCAACAGCCTCACCCACGGTCTCGGCGCGGTCCTGGGCGTGGCGGCCCTGGTGGTCATGGTGGTGCAGGCCAGCCTCCACGGTTCGGCCCGGGACATCGTCGGCGCCTCCATCTTCGGAGCCTCGCTGGTGCTGCTCTATTCCATGAGCACCCTCTACCACGCCTTCCGCGGCCCGCGGGTGAAGTTCGTCTTCAAGGTCCTGGACCACAACTCCATCTTCGTGCTCATCGCGGGCACCTACACCCCCTTCTGCCTGCGCACGCTGCCGGCGGGGTGGGGCTGGAGCATCTTCGGGGTGATCTGGGGCCTGGCGGTGCTGGGCATCGTCTTCAAGAGCATCTTCATCCGCCGTCTCTCCTGGCTGAGCCTGGCGGTGTACCTGGGCATGGGCTGGATCGTCGTGATCGCGGCCAAGCCCCTGGCCCAGCACCTGCCCCCGGGAGGCCTCTTCTGGCTGGGCGCGGGCGGGCTCTTCTACACGCTGGGCACCGTCTTCTACGCGTGGAAGAGCATGAAGTTCCATCACGCCGTCTGGCACCTCTTCGTGCTCGGGGGCAGCGCCTGCCACGTGGCCTCGGTGCTGTTCTTCGTCATCCCGCGGGCCTAGCCCATGGCGGGCCTGGAGGGACTGCCTGGCTACGGGAGGTGGGGAGCCTCCCTGGACGTGCTCCTGGGCCATCCGGGGCCGCTGTGGGTCTACGGCGAGGCCGGCTGCGGCCTGAGCACCCTGGGGGCCTGGCTGGCCCGGGGCCGCGGCGCCCCCTTCCAGGACGACGCCGAGGGCCTGGACCCGGCCGCGCTGGGCGCCTGGATCGAAGCGCACCCCGCCGGCGTACTGGCCTCCCATCTGCCCCCCGAGGATCCGGCGGTGGCGCGGGCCGCCTCCCGCTGCCTCCCGTTCCGGCTTCCCAGTCTCGAGGAGGAGGAGGGCGATCTGGAGCGAACCTTCTGGATCATGGCCCGGGAGGAGGGCGTCACCGGCCCCCTGCCGCCGCTCCTCACCGCCCTGCCCTGCCCCGGCAACCTGCGCGGGCTGCGGAACCGGCTGGTGCGGTGGAAGCTCCTGGGCCAGCTGCCCGACGACGCCACCCCGCGCCTGCCCCTGGCCGACACCGAGGACCTCGCCGCCAACCTCCACGTGCTGGAGCGGCTCCTGCTCCACCGCGCCCTGCGGCGCAGCTACGGCAACCGGGTGGAGGCCGCGAAGCGCCTGGGCGTGAGCCGCAGGCACCTGTACCTCCTCATCGCGCGCCACGGGGACCCGGTGCGGGGCGAGGCTCCCACGGCGGAAGGCCCCAAAAGGCTCCTGCGCGGACAAAACTCCAACATCCTGGATCCACACCGATAAACTGAATGGAGACAGGGCGGACCATGGCGAATCCTCTGAGAGTTCTGGTGGTGGATGACGATCCCGGCATGCGGGATGGCATGGCCTTGAGCCTCAAGCGCGCCGGCTTCGTCACGGAACAGGCGCGGTCCGGCGAGGACGCCCTGCGCATGACCCGGCCCGGCGCCTTCGACGCCGTGGTCACCGACCTGCGCATGACCGGCATGGACGGCCTCCAGCTCACCGCGCGGCTCAAGGCCCTGGACACGGGCCTCCCGGTGCTCCTGGTGACGGCCTTCGGCAGCCTGGACACGGCCCGGGAGGCCATGCGCCTGGGGGCCTTCGACTACCTCTCCAAGCCCTTCAGCCCCGACGAGCTGGTCCAGGCCGTGCGCAAGGCCATCCGCAGCGACGACCGCCTCAAGGCCGAGATCCCCGCCGAGGCCCCCGTGATCCTGACCCAGGACCCGGCCCTGGCCGAGACCCTGGCCCTGGCCCGGCGCGCCGCCGACAGCAAGGCCACCATCCTCATCCAGGCCGAGAGCGGCACCGGCAAGGAGCTCCTGGCCAAGCTCATCCACACCTCCAGCCCCCGGCGCAAGGCGGCCTTCGTGGCCATCAACTGCGCGGCCATCCCCGAGAACCTCCTGGAATCCGAGCTCTTCGGGTTCGAGAAGGGGGCCTTCACCGGCGCCACCAGCGCCAAGCCGGGCCGCTTCGAGCAGGCCGACGGCGGCACCCTGGTGCTGGACGAGATCGGCGAACTGCCCCTGGCCCTCCAGGGCAAGCTCCTGCGGGCCATCCAGGAGCGCACCGTCGATCGCCTGGGCGGAAACCGCCCCATCGCCGTGGACGTCCGCCTCATCGCCCTCACCAACCGCGACCTGGCCACGGAAGTGAAGGAAGGCCGGTTCCGGGAGGACCTCTACTACCGCCTCAACGTCATCCCCCTGCGCCTGCCCCCCCTTCGGGAGCGCACCGCCGACCTGGAGCTCCTGGCCCTGCACTTCGCCGAGCGCTACGCCCGGGAGAACGACCGCCCCACCCCGCGCCTCTCCCCCAGCTTCCGGGAGGCCCTCACCCGCCACCCCTGGCCCGGCAACATCCGCGAGCTGGAGAACGCCGTGCAGCGCTGCGTGGTGCTGAACCCCGGCGACCTCCTCACCCACAAGGACCTCGCCTGGCTCCTGGACCCCGCCCAGCTGGAAGGCCTGCCCGAGGACCCCCCCGAGCCGCCCCGGGAATCCCCCTTCCTGCGCCCCCTGGAGGAGGCCCTGCCCGCCCCCCCCGCCGCCTCCGGCGACCTGCGCATCGCCGACCCCGCCGAGCCCCTGAAGGGCGTGCCCCTGGGCACCCTGGTGGCCCTGCCCCTGGGCATCCCCCTGCCCGAGCTGGAGCGGTTCTGGCTGCTGTCCACGCTCTCGGCCCTGGAGGGAAACCGCACCCACTGCTCCCAGAAGCTGGACATCGCCTTGCGCACCGTGCGGAACAAGATCAACGAATACCGGGACGCCGGCTACGACATCCCGCTCAGCGGGCACGGCCGGGAAGACTAGGCGGCTCCGAGGAAATTCTGGGCCACGACCCATCCGATGCCAGCCAGGAATCGGTGCGGAGGTGGGTGGACGTCCTCCGGCAGCAGGCGATCGGTGCCTCCCGGCTGGCCCTCCACAACTCCGCCCTAAATTGCCTATAACTCCTGCCGCGACCGGCACTGCCCCAAGTGCCAGGCCCTGGCCCAGGAACGCTGGCTCGACAAGGAGACCCAGCGCCTTCTGGACGTGCCCCACTACCACCTGGTGTTCGCCCTCCCGGCGGAATTGCGGTTCCTGGCCCGGCAGTACCCGGCCAAGTTCTACGGCGCCCTATTTCGGGCCGCGACCCGGACCCTTCTGAAGCTGTTCCGGACCCGCCTGAAGGCCACCCCGGGCCTGCTGCTGGTGCTTCACACCTGGACCCGGGAGTTGACCTTCCACCCCCACCTCCCCGTACGGGTCACCGCCGGGGGCCTCGCCCTCGACGGCGGAAGCTTCATCCCCAGTGGAAAGAGGTACCTGTTCCCGGTGGCCATGATGGGTGAGGTGTTCCGGGCCAAGATGCTCAACGCCCTGGGCAGGCTACAGGAGAAGGGCGCCTTCCCGGAGGTTCCGAAGGAACTTTACGCCACCCGGATGGCCGCGGTCAGCGACCTGGACTGGGGCGTCCACGCCAAGAAGCCATTCGCGCACTCCAGCCACGTGGCCGGCTACCTGGCCCGGTATACCCACCGGGTCGGCATCGCCAACTCCCGGCTCCTGGACGTCACCGAGGACCGGGTGACGTTCGCCACCAAGAACGGCAAGACCGCCACGGTCCACCCCGTGGAATTCCTCGGGCGCCTGGTTCAGCACGTCCTTCCCCCGGGCTTCCACAAGATCCGTCATGCCGGCCTCTACGGCTCCCTCCAGGCTGGCGGCCTTCTGGAGAAGGCCAGGGCCATCGTCGGTACCTGCAAGAAGCCCCGGAAGGACCCGTCTGATCTGGAACGTCTGGAGCGCGAATCCCAGATCTACCCCGTTTGCGGTGGCGCCCTCCGCCGGACACCCCTGCCCGCCGCCGTCCCCGCACCGCCCGGGGACGATCCATGCTGACCGTCCCTGCAACGCCCGTGACGTCAGTTCCCGGCCTGCCCGATTGGGGTAGGTGGACCAGGGTCTTTCCGCATCTCAGCCTACCGCCGGGAACAGTGATCCCGAAGGGCGAAGCTCGGGTCCAGGGACCGATCCGGGCCTGTCCAAGAACGTAAGATCGGGCTGCGCGTCATCGCGCCGGCACAGGTGTGCGTTCGTGTTCCTGCGAGCCCGATTTACTAACTATTCTGATACTTGCCGTCGAACTCGGCTGAGCAGAAAGCCTCCACGGACTTCAAGGCGCCTTGAAGGTCCTGCCCTTCTCCGGACCACCCGGGAAGGTTAGCGGCTGCAATTAATACCATCATCCCAAACGACGCGGCCGCCAGGTTTGGGATAAAGGACCGGAATTGGGGAAGGAAAGTTGTCCGACGCCGGATCAGGGGTGATTCGCAGGGCGGTTATCTTGAATTCTTGTGGATCAGCTCATTCATTTTGGCAGAACAAGACGGATAACATAATTTAAAAAAATTAAATACAATGAAGCCAAACATGTAGAACAGGCCCAAAAGCGTTACGATCTCAAACACGAACCGCTGGAATAGAGTCAAATCATGAATACAATTGCCAATACCAAGGAAATTATTAATGGGTTGCTTAAGAGCAACACAAGGCAAAATAATTGCGATTCGTATAATATTGATATTATTCATTTTAACCATTCACCACCTCTGTTCAATTTGCCATGAATTTGACTTCGCTTAGCAGCTATCACCCGAATCAGATCCCGTATAAAATGAGTCATTAAGCGAAAAAATCAGGACAAAGGTGTTTAATGATACGATAAACAAATAAAAATAAAATATGCATAATTCCGAGAAGCACCATGGATGCAACTGCAAGGCTTGGGAAAAATCCAAGATTATCAATGCAATTGTTTATACCAGTTAATTTATAAAAAGGTTTTTGCAGACACAATGACACAAGAATTATTATAGCCTGGGTCCATTTTATTCTTTTGTGTTTCATTGCTAGTTCTTTCAACATAATTGGCCCTAAAGGCACCTAATACCGAATTTCAGGAAGAGCTCCAGCGCAGTTTATATCTGAATAATTTTGGATTGCTCTGTAATTTGCTTACCAGTTATATTTAATCGTGCTCAACGTTTTCTGCAATTTAATACCCTCTGTGACTCCTGTATAACTCAATGCTCCAACACCAGCAATAATTGCGCCGCCTGCAGCCCCAACACCTCCAATGGGAGGCCCCCCGATGCCAAGCCCAAGAACGGCGCTGCTGGCGTTGTGGACGGCCTGGGCCCTGGTGTGCAACGTGAGGCCCGGGGTGGCGCGCATTTAGCGGGTGATCGCCGCCTTCAGGCGGGCCTGCTCGAGGCGGTAATGGCCCATCAGGTTCGCGGCCAGCGCCAGGTCGTGGGAGGCCACGGTGGCGAGGCGCGCGTTCAGGGCCGGAACATCGTAGGTGCCGTCGGGGAGCATGGGATTCAGGGCGGCGATCAGGGCCGTGGCCTCCTGGAAGGTCAGGCCTTCCGTGGCCAGGGTCCTGGCGGCGGGGGCCGGAGTGGCGGGCGCCTTGGCCGGGCTGGCGGAAGGGGTGGCGGGGAGAGTGGTGGTGCTGGAACTGGAGGAGCCCGTACTGCTGCTGGAACGGACGGAGGCCTGGGGCGCCTTCATCCAGCCCAGGGCGACCAGCGTCGCGCCCAGGTCCTGCCAGCCCGGAAAGCCGTTTTCCGCGAGCCTGGGCTGAATGACCGCATGGTAGCTGAAAGCCACCTGGCTGCCTGGATAACTCAAGGCGTCGGGGTGCACCGCCGCCATGCTGCCGACCACCTGGACCAGGCATTCCTGGGCCCTGGCCTGGGCACCGACAGGCACCGGTCCCTTCCGGGCAGCCTGCAGGGTCGCCAGGCCCTGGGCGAGTGCCTCCTCCTGCAGCTTGTCGAGCCACGCCTGGGCCCTGAGATCGGCCTCGACGTCGTAGCCGGGCGGGTTGGTCGCGAGCAGGGGCTGGACCACCAGAAGGGCGGGGACAAGAATCAGGCGCAGATTCATTAATTCTCCATCCCGATCGTCGGGCTGTCTTTCATGTGCCCTCAACCCCTACGGCCGTTCCAGCCATTGACAGACATTTTTATATATTTAATTTATATATTGGAGTTCTGGAATCCCCCTTTGAGCCACCCCCTTTCCCCCCTCCTGGCCGGCTTCCTGGCCCTGGTCCCCTCCCACGGTCCGGAGCGCCTGGCCAGGACTTATGTTCATTTCTCCAACGATTCCCGGGGGCCCTGGACGGTGGGGGTGGACCGGAGGACCGGCCTGAAGGGGAGGCTCCGGATCATGGACTTCGACGGGAAACGGCAGGCCTGGAAGACGGCCGGGAACCTGGAACCGGGCCGTGAGATGGTCCTGCCTCCGGGCCGGGGCCTCCACCTTGCGCCCTGCCCGCCCGCCTACATGGGGTTCCTCAAGACCGGAGAGGACTTCACCGGCCGGCTCTACCTCAAGGACAGCCAGGGCCGGAGGATCCTCCTGGACGTGGCCCGCCCGGCCAGGGAGGGCGCCCCGCCGGTCTTCAGCTTCGTGCTGCCCGCTTGCAGTTCGAAGGTCGAGGGGGTCCTGGCCTACGCCTACGGCGACGGCGACCTCGAAGGCTATGCCGTGGCCCGAATCCGCATCGTCTCGGAGACGGTCAGTCCAGATCCAGGTCCAGCAGCCCCGGAGGGGGATCCAGTTCCAGGCGCCGGCCGGCCAGGTCCACCTGCCACCAGGCCTTGATGTAGGGCACGTCCCGCTGGCCGGTGCGGCCGGGGCGCAGGTCCTTGAGGACCACCATGTCGTACCCCATGGGCGTGGGGTCCAGGCGCAGCACCTCGCCCACCAGGGCGCCGTGCACGTAGACCTGGCAGCCGGCCCACTCGTGGCGGAAGGTCTCGCCCTCGGGCAGGATGATGGCCTCGTCGGGGGCCCAGATGGCCCAGCCCTTGAAGGGCTCGGCGGCGGTGCGGTCGGGGATGCCCTCGAAGGCGACGCAGGCGCGGTCCTGGTGGAAGCGGAAGGTGCGCACCTTGGCGGGTCGCGCGGGGGGCGGCGCTTCGCCGGCGCCCTCCAGGTCCAGGCTCGGGGGGGCCAGCACGAGGCCGGCCATGCCGTCCAGCTTCTCCGGCTCGTCCATGAGCTCGTGCAGCAGGAACTCGCCCTTGAGGCCCTGCACCTTGGCGAGGTGGCCCAGGAGGAACATTACTGGTCGCCCAGGGGCGCTTCGGCCTCGGGCCTGGCGGGGCGCTCGTCGCCGTCGAACAGCTCGAGGTTCACCGTAAGGCCGGCCTTCTCGCCGGCGACCTTCGCGAGGGTGCGCAGGGAGGTGATCATGCGCCCGCCCTTGCCGATGATCCGGCCGCGGTCCCGGGCCTCGGCGTAGATGAGGACGTCCAGCTTGCGCCCGCCCTCCTTCACGTCCACCCGCAGCGCTTCGGGGTGGTCGAGGATGGGTGTCAGGACATCGGTAACAAACGCTTCAAAGTTCATGGAAGCTCCGCCGGGCGGCCGTGGCCAACCGGCCTTCAAGGCCAGATTCGCCGGCCCGGATGCCGGGCCGGCGTGTCGAGCTTACAGGATGGAATTCTTCTTGAAGAGTTCCAGGACGGTCTTGGAGGGCTGGGCGCCCTTGGCGATCCAGGCCTTGGCCTTCTCGGCGTCGATGCGCACGGTCTCGCCGTTCTGCGCGATGGGGTTCACGAAGCCCAGGACTTCGATGGCGCGGCCGGTGGGGATGCGGTCGTTCTCGGACACGACGATGTGGTAGAAGGGCCGCTTCTTGGCGCCGTTGCGGGCGAGACGGATGGAAAGCATCGGGACTCCTTGGGTGTTGAAAGAAAATTGCGGGTTAGAGTGAGAAGGGCGGTTTCTGCATGCCCTGCATGGCCTGCATCCGCTTCATGAAACCGGGGTTGTTCATCTGGGACATCATCTTCTTCATCTGCAGGTACTGCTTGAGAAGCTGATTGACTTCATGGACGGGGCGGCCGCAGCCCGCGGCGATGCGGCGCTTGCGCTTGGCGTCCAGGAGATTGTGGTTCTGCCGCTCCCGCGGCGTCATGGAATTGAGGATGGCCTCCAGGTGCTTGATCCGCTTGTCCGTGGCCACGGACTCGATCTGCTCCTTCATCTTCCCGAGCCCCGGCAGCATGCCGATGATCTTCTGCATGGAGCCCATCTTCTGGATCTGCTGGAACTGGCTGCGCATGTCGTCGAGCGTGAACTGGTTCTTGACGAGGCGCTGCGCCATGCGCTCGGCGTCCTTCTCGTCGATGGTGTCCTTGGCGTGCTCGATGAGGGTGAGCACGTCGCCCATGCCGAGGATGCGCTGGGCCATGCGGTCGGGGTGGAAGCGCTCGAAGTCGTCCAGCTTCTCGCCCGAGCCCACGAACTTGATGGCGGTGCCGGTGATGTGCCGGATGCTGAAGGCCGCGCCGCCGCGGGTGTCGCCGTCGGCCTTGGTGAGGATGACGCCGGTCGTGGCCAGCTTCTCGTGGAAGGCCCCGGCGGAGCGAACGGCGTCCTGCCCGGTCATGGCGTCGGCCACGAAGAGGATCTCGGTAGGGGAACAGGCGCCCTTGATGGCCGCCAGTTCGTTCATGAGAGTCTCGTCCAGATGCAGGCGGCCGGCCGTATCCAGGATCACCACGTCCCAGCCCTTGAGGGCGGCTTCCTGCACGGCCGCCTTGCAGATGGCCACCGGCTCCATGGATTCGGTGCGGAAGCTGGGCACGCCCGCGTCCCTGGCCACCACGTGCAGCTGCTCGATGGCGGCGGGGCGGTACACGTCCGCGGGCACCAGCAGGGGGGAGTAACCGTTCTTCTTCAGATACTTGGCGAGCTTGCCGCAGGTGGTCGTCTTGCCGGAGCCCTGGAGGCCCACCATCATCACCACGGTGGGCGGCTTCGGGGCCATGTCGAGGGGCCGCTCGGGAGCCTGGCCGCCCATGATGGCGGTGAGCTCCTGGTAGACGATGTCGATGAACTGCTGGGCCGGGTTGAGGCCGTTCAGGACCTCGACGCCCAGGGCCTTCTCCTTGACCCGCTGCAGGAAGGCCTTGGCCACCTGCACGTGCACGTCCGCTTCCAGGAGCGCCATGCGCACGTCCCGGAGGGCCTCCTCGATGTTCTTCTCGGACAGCCGGCTCTGCCCCCGGAGGGACTTCATCGCGCGGCTGAGTTTATCGGACAGGGTTTCGAACATGGGTCCCAGAGACAGGCAGAGCCATCCCAGAGTGGGATGAACCCATGATCTTAGCGCCAAAGCGGCTGGGACTCAACGGAAAGGCTTGGAACTCACGATCCGTGCCAGAATGTCGACTTCCGGAGTCGACTATGGCCAACCGTCTCGCCCAGTCCACCAGCCCCTACCTTCTCCAGCATGCCCACAATCCCGTGGAATGGAACCCCTGGGATGCCGAAAGCCTGGAGCGGGCCCGCCTGGAGGACAAGCCGATCTTCCTCAGCATCGGCTACAGCGCCTGCCACTGGTGCCACGTGATGGAGCGGGAATCCTTCGAGGACCCGGCGGTGGCCGCGGAGCTCAACGCCCACTTCATCCCCATCAAGGTGGACCGGGAGGAGCGCCCCGACCTGGACGACCTCTACATGGGCGCGGTCCAGGCCATCACGGGCCGCGGCGGCTGGCCCATGAGCGTCTGGCTCACGCCGGACCTCAGGCCCTTCTACGGAGGGACCTACTACCCCCCCGCGCCCCGCCACGGCCTCCCGGCCTTCCTGCAGCTCCTCGAGAGCATCCGCCGCGCCTGGGCGGACCAGCGCCCCGACCTCGAGGGCGACGCCGCGAGCCTCCTGGCCGCCCTGGACCGCGATCCGCCCCCGGCCCGGGCCCTCCCGACCCTGGCCCCGGTGCGCAAGGCCATGGAGACCATGGAGCGCAGCTTCGACCCGCGGTGGGGCGGCTTCGGCCCGGCCCCCAAGTTCCCCCAGCCCACCGGCCTGGAGCTGCTCCTGCGCCACGGGTCCGCGGCGGACCGGGCCCGGGCCCTCAAGACCCTGGACGCCATGGCCGAAGGCGGGATCTTCGACCACCTGGGGGGCGGCTTCGCCCGCTACAGCGTGGACGAGAAGTGGCTGGTGCCCCACTTCGAGAAGATGCTCTACGACAACGCGCTGCTGGCGCCGTGCTACCTGGAGGCCTTCCAGCTCACCGGCGAGCCCCGCCACCGCGAGACCGCCAGGGCCACCCTGGACTACCTGCTCCGGGACCTGCGGGACCCCGCGGGCGGCTTCCACTCCAGCGAGGACGCCGACAGCGAAGGGGAGGAGGGCCGCTTCTACGTGTTCACCCCCGCCGAGATCGAAGGCGTCCTGGGCGCGGACGCCGGACGTTTCTGCGAGGCCTACGGCGTCACCGCCCAGGGCTGCTTCGAACACGGAACCAGCGTCCTCCACCGCTTCGAGGCCCGGGGCGCGGCCGTCGAGGAGGGGCTTCGGGCCCGGGTCCTGGCCTTCCGGAACGCCCGGGTGCGCCCCGGCAAGGACGACAAGGTGCTTGCGGCCTGGAACGGCCTGGCCCTCGGCGCCTTCGCCCGGGGCTTCCAGGTGCTGGGCGAGGCGAGGTACCTGGAGGCGGCCGGCGCCCTGGCGGATTTCCTGCGGACCGAGCTGTGGCGGGACGGGAGCCTCCTGCGCACCTGGCGCCGCGGCCGGGGGCACACGCCGGCCTTCCTGGAGGACTACGGGGCCGTGGCCTGCGGGCTGGTGGACCTGTACGAGGCCGGATTCGACGCCCGGCACCTGCGGTGGGCCTTCGACCTGGGGGAGATCCTCCTGGAGCGGTTCCAGGACCCGGAAGGGGGCTTCTACGCGAGCATCGCCCGTCCGGACCTGCTGGTGCGCCAGAAACCCTTCCAGGACGGCGCCGTGCCCTCGGGGAACACCCTGGCCGCGCGGGCCCTCCTGGCCCTGGGCCGGCACTTCGGGCACGCCCCCTTCACCGTCGCCGCCGAGGGCGCCCTGCGGGCCGCGGCGCCCCTGCTGGAGCGGGCCCCTTCGGCCGTGACGGGCATGGCGGGCGTCCTGGCCTCGGCCCTGGCTCCGGGACCGGAGGTCGTCATCGCCGGGGATCCGGGGGACCCGCGCGTCCGGGCCCTGGTGGACCGGGCCCACCGGGCCCTGCGGGTGGGAGGGGTCCTCTCCCTGGTGGAGGCCGACCCCGCCCTGCCCCTCCACCAGGACCGCCGGGTCGCCGAGCCGTCCGTATTTCTCTGCCGGGGCGGCGTCTGCGAGGCCCCGCTCACGGATCCGGACCGCCTGGCCGATAGCCTCGCGGGCGTGTTGACAAACTAATGAACCATCCTTATTTTTGATCCGGCGGCCGATACATGATCCATTTGGTCATCTAAAGGCCGACCCGGGAGTCGGCCATGGCCCAACCCAGTTCAAGGCCCGACTGGTTCGAGAAGGGAAGGAAGGACGGACGCTACGTGCTGGGTCCCCTCCTGGGCCACGGCGGCATGGGGGACGTGGTCGAGGCCTGGGACACCATCCTGGGGCGCGTGGTGGCCCTCAAGATCCTCAACCACGCCGAGCCCGCGGCCATGGTGCGCTTCATGCACGAAGCCCAGCTCCAGGCCAAGCTCGAGCACCCCAACATCTGCCGGATCTATGACATCGAGGCCCACGAGGGCGTGCCCCGCATCGCCATGCAGCTGGTGCGGGGCCCCACGCTGGAGGACGCCACCAACGACCTGGAGCTGGAGGAGATCGTGGCCCTCATCGCCCAGGTGGCCGAGACCCTGGAGGATGCCCACCGCCACGGGCTCATCCACCGGGACATCAAGCCCGGCAACGTCCTCCTGGAGCCCCTGCCGGCCGGGGGCTGGAAGCCCATCCTCTGCGACTTCGGCCTGGCCCTGCAGGTCGACGCCTCCGTGCTCACCCTTCCCAACGCCCTCACCGGGACGCCCGCCTACATGGCTCCCGAGCAGGTGCGGGGGGACCGCCGGCACATCGGGCCCGCGACGGACGTCTACGCCCTGGGCGGCACCCTCTACTTCCTTCTGGTGGGCCGGCCCCCCTGCGTCAGCACCGTCACCCAGGAAATGCTGAAGGTGAAGAAGGAGCGGCGGTTCCCCACCCCCCGGGCCCTGGAGCCGTCCATCCCCGAGGCGCTGGAGGCCATCCTCCTGCGCTGCCTCGCCCCGGCCCCGGCAGAGCGGTACCCGACCATGGAGGCCCTGGCCGCCGACCTGTGGGGGTTCCTGGGCCGGGCCCCGCGGCGCGCCGCCGGGAAATGGCGGAGCCTGGCCGCCACCGCCGCGGCCCTGGGGCTGGTGGCGGGGCTGGGAGGCCTTGCCTGGCACCGGGCCGCTGCCCAGGAACGCTCGGCGGAGCGGTTTAACCGCGCGGCCCAGGAAGCGAGCAATCTCATGGCCGGCCTCCGCTACGAGCAGGAGCAGCCGCTCCACGACACCCGGAGCGCCCTCGCGCGCATCCGGGCCGTCAGGGACGCCGCCACGGCGCCCGCCGACGACCCCGCCTGGGCCCTGGTGCGGGGGACCGCGGACTACTGCCTGGACAACCTTCCCGCCGCCCACGCCGAACTGGAGAAGGCCTTGGCAAGGGGACCGGCCCTTCCCGGCACCGCCTACCTCCTGGGCCTCGTCTGCGCGCGCCAGTGGCTCGACCTGGAGCAGGAGCCCGCCCAGCGGGGGCAGGCCGCCGCGGCGGACCTGCGCGCGCAGGCCCAGGCGTGGTTCCAGAAGGCCAAGGGCCTGAGCCGGGACCGGGAGGCGTTCGCCCAGGCGCTCCTCGCCCTCATGGCCCATGACCTCCCGGGCGCCCTGGCCCATTGCCGTGCTGCCGAGCAGGCCAACCCCTGGCTTCGCGACGCGGGCGCCCTGGGCTCCCACTGCCTGGCCCGTCTGGCCCGCACCTACCTTGCGGGCGGGGATGACGCCGCCGCCGGCAGCGCCTACCGCGAGGCCCTCCGGTGGGCCGAGGACGGCGCCCGCCAGGCCCAGAGCGACGGCGGACTCCGCCATGCCGCCCTGGTCGCCGCCATGGGGCTGGCCGAGCTGGACCGGGCCCGGGGCCAGCTCACCCGGGAGACGGTCCAGGCGCTCGTCGCGCGCGCGGACGAGAGCCTCCTCATCAATCCGGACGGCGGGACCGCCCAGGCGGACTGGATTTCCGTGCAGTGCCTGGTCGCCCGGCAACAGGCCGATGCGGGCCTCGATCCCAAGCCCACGCTGGACCGGGCCCTGGCCTTCTACTGGACCCGGACCCAGGATCCCCGTCCCCCGGCCCTGACCGCCGCCCAGCGGATGCTGAACGGATTGACAACCGAACGTGACCGGGCCCGGAGCCGGCCGGTCCTGCCCAGGGCCGTCAAGGCCTCCGGCCTGCCCATGGATGGGCACCCGGACATTCTTCGCCCGCACGCCAAGCAACGAGACGTCCCAGCAGCCTGAGAAGGCAGAAAACACCGCCTTGTTTCCGGTCCCCAGGGGCCTAGATTGGGTGCAGGGTAGAAAAAAGTCGCTCTTCCCTTACACCTGAGGCCGTCTAAGAACGAGCCCCTTCCCCAGTGACGGCGTTCCGGAAACCGCCCGCTGGCGAGACCCCAAAGCACCCTCTTCAGGGTGCTTTTTTTGGGTTCTTCACGGATTTGAGGGGTGGCGCCGACCCACACTCACTTTAGCTTGGTGCTGACGAGGAGGCCGGGTCCGGTCGATAGGGGCCGTTCTGAGCCCGTCATCCAGGTAAGTTGAAACGAAAAGCTTATCGCCGAGGCGCCGAGGGGCCGAGGTTCGCCGAGAAAAGATCTTCTTTTTATTCCTCGGCGATCCTCGGCTCCTCGGCGCCTCGGCGATAGGCCCTTCGATCGAGATTGCCGGATTCATCGGGTAACAGGTCGGCAGCAGTGGACTTCAGGCATCTTGGAGTTGTCGAGAAACCAGGATGAGAGGAGGCCGCTGCTGCCTACCAAGGAGCTTATTGCCCGTTTGGGCGGATGGAAAGGGCATCGCGTCGGAACCGTGGAAAGGTTCGAACCGGGGGAGAAGGGTACCCGCGCCCAGGTCTGGATCGAGTTGCTCGGCTTCGGTGTCCACCCTCGGACCTGCAGCGGCTGCCAGCGCAAGGTTTCAGCGGTGCACGACTGGTCCCAGCGAGAGATCCGGGACCTGCCCGTGTTCGACGCGGATACCGTGTTGGTGGTCTGGCGTGCCCGGGTGGCCTGCCCTGCCTGCGGACCCAAGCTGGAGGCCCTGGACTGACTGGAACCCTATGCACGGGTCACCAACCGCATGGCCGAGAGTGTGGCCCGCATGTGCAAGGTCATGCCCATCAAGCGGGTTGCCGAGCATTATGGCCTCCACTGGGGCACAGTGAAGGACATCGACAAGGCCTATCTGGAGCGCACGCTGGAGCCAGCCAGACCAGGCAAGGTCCGGCTGCTCATGATGGACGAGTTCGCCCTCCATAAGGGGCAGAGCTACGCCACGGTGTTCGCCGATACCGAAACCCGCCAAGTGCTTTGGGTGGGCAAAGGCCGGGGCAAGGCGGATATCAGGCCCTTCTTCGAATGGCTCGGCAAGCGGCGGTGCCGCAAGATCGCGGCGGTGGCCATGGACATGTCCCCCACTTTCGAAGCGGAAGTCCGCCAACACTGCCCCAATGCCGAGATCGTCCTGGACCAGTTCCATGTCCTGGCCAATTTCGGAAAGCAGGTGCTCGACCGAATCCGGGTCAACGAGGCCAATCGGTGCCGGGACGACAAGGCCGCCCGCGAACTCATCAAGGGGGCCAAGTGGCTCCTGCTGGGCAACTGGGAGAACCTGCCCAACCGGGAGAGCAAGACCAGGCTCAACGCGCTCCTGGAGGCGAACCAAGCCCTCATGACGGCCTACGTCATGAAGGACGCCCTTGAACGAAGCCGCTTCGCGGCAGGGTGAAAAACGCCCGTCCAGTCCGGTCGCTCACCGGGGGACTTGCGGAAGTATATAAAAGCAGGCTCCTTGGTTATGGCGGTGTGTCAGCACCGTCCCCATAACCAAGGAGGAACTGCATGCGTGCAGATAGTGTATCTCTGTCCAGATTTTCCGGCGATCTCCGAATGGCGGGCCGGGCGGAAAGAACCATCGAGTTGTATGTCGCTTCGGCCCGGCGTTTCGAGGAGTTCCTCGGCCAGGACCTGCCGGATGCGAGCCAGGAGGCGATTCGGCGCTGGGTTGACCATCTCCGCGGCCAGGCGGTCGGGGCGTCCCGGCTTGGGCAGCATTACTCGGCCCTGAAATTTCTCTATTCAAGGACACTGGGCCAGCCGGAGAAGGTGGCCTGGATCACCATCCCCAAGGCCAAGGCGCACCTGCCCTCGATCCTCGGCCGGCCTGAGATCCAGCGGCTCCTGGACGGGTTCACGACCGCCAAGTACCGCATGTTCTTCACCCTGATCTATGCCACCGGCTTGCGTATCAATGAGGCCAGCCTGCTGGAAACCCGTGATATTGATGCCATGCAGAAGGTCATCCATGTCCGCCATGGCAAGGGTGGCAAGGAGCGGATGGTGCCCATGGACGGCAAGCTCTACGGGTTGCTGCGGACCTACTACAAGCACGAGCAGCCGCCGAAACCCTGGTTGTTCGCCTCCAAGTTGGGCAACCCCATCTGCCCTGAGACGGCGCGCCGGGCCCTGTTGTGCGCGGCAGCCGCCTCCGGCATCGGCAAGATCGTGGGTCCGCACATGCTCCGCCACGCCTTCGCCACCCATCTGCTGGAGAACGGGGAGGACCTGCGCCGGATCCAGGTTGTCCTGGGCCACGGCAGCATCCGGTCCACTCAGATCTACACCCAGGTCGCACCAAGCCAGGTTGCTGCCATCCGCAGCCCGTTGGAAGACCTGCCGGATTGAGGCGTGGGGCCCCGGCCCCGGTTCGACATCGGCGAGATCGTCCGCAGGCACCGCCCCGCCCTGGAGGCCAGGCATCACCTTGCCCCGGGACAGAAGAAGGTGCTGACCGCGATCAGTCGTTGCCGCACCGCCGCCCTCGGCGGCCACAAGCTGGTCTGCGAGCACGGCGACTATGAGCGGATCGCCTACAACTCCTGCCGGGACCGGCACTGCCCGAAGTGCCAGGCCCTGGCCCAGGAGAAGTGGATCGCCGCGCGCAGTCGACGGATCCTGGCCATTGGCCACTTCCACGTGGTGTTCACCCTGCCGGCTGAACTGCGGGCTCTGGCCCGGCTCCACCCGGCCGAGGTCTACCAAGCCATGCTGCGCGCCGTGGCCGATACGCTTCTGGAGCTGGGCAGGACCCGCAAGGGCCTGACCTTTGGCCTGACTCTGATCCTGCATACCTGGACCCGGGAACTGGCCTTCCACCCCCATGTCCACGCGCTGGTCAGCACCGGCGGCCTGAGCCTGGATGGCGGCCGTTTCATCCGGCTCAAGCACCGCTACCTGTTTCCCCTGAAGATGCTGGGCGACGTGTTCCGCGGCAAGGTCCTGGCCGCCCTGGGGGCCGCCCGGGATGGGGGCAAGTTCCCGGAACGTACCGTGGCCGCCTACGCCCAGTTGATCGCACAGGTGAAAGAGAAGCGCTGGATCGCCTACGTCAAGAAGCCGTTCCGCAAGTCCGGCCACGTGCTCCATTACCTCGGGCGCTATACCCACCGGGTGGGCATCGCCAATTCCCGGTTGGTGGATGTCACGGACGACCAGGTGACCTTTCGCACCAAGCACGGCCTCACCGCGACCCTGGAGCCGCCGGAATTCCTCCACCGCCTGGTCCAGCACGTCCTCCCCCCGGGCTTCCGAAAAATCCGCCACGCCGGCCTCTACGCCGCCGCCCAGCCCGGAGGTCTGTTGGACCAGGCCCGGCAGGCCCTGGGCGAGACCAAGGTCAAGGCAACTCCATCCCCGGTGACATGGCTGGAGCAAGAGATGCGCGCCTGCCCTGTCTGCGGCGGCATGCTCCACCGGGTCCGCCTGGATCCCACCGCCCCCCGGGCACCTCCCGAAGTTGACGCCCCATGCTGACCGTCCCCACAACGACCAGGCTTTCTCGCGCCGCAACCTGCCACCACGGTGGGCTGGAGAGGGTCTGCTCATGGACAGGAGCGGAACCATCGCGGCCAGAACAGAGCGTGAAATCGAAGGTCAGGGAGACGATGGCCAAGGCGTTTCCACCATCCTCAGGCGGCCTGCCAAGCTCGATTTGCCCATAGCAGCCCAGTCGCGCCGGCCCCTGCCGCTCCGGGCTTGTTCAAGACCGTAAATCGGGTTGCGCGTCATCGCACCGACCCAGCCGAAGGCCTGGGTTCCGCGAACCCGATTTACTGACTATTAAGGCCCTGTGGGGCTTTAAGCGAGAGGGCTGGGCCCGGAAGGCCTGGGAGAACTGGCTGGCCATGGCCACCTCAAGCGGCCTGCCGCCTTTGGTACGTTTTGCGAAAAACCTGGCCAAGCGGATCGAGGACATCCTCTCGCACTGCCGGTGGCACCTGAACACCAGCATCCTGGAGGAGATCAACAACAAGATCAAGGTCCTGAAGCGGATCGCCTATGGGTACCGGGATGAGGCCTACTTCTTCCTCAAGATCCGTGCGGCCTTCCCCGGAAATCCGTGAAGAACCTTTTTTTCGGTGGAGGCCCGGGCGCGCAGCGCAACCACGCGAGATTCCTGGGAACCCCCGGCCACCCGGACGCTTATCGCGTTTTCATCAGCCACGGATCCTTGCCTGTTCGCCCAATTGAACGCCGAGCTGCCAGAAGGTGTGAACCAGGGCATTCGGATCATCTTTCCGCCGGATCCTACCCATCCCGCCCAGGGGCATTGCCCCATAATCGGATGGCGTCTCCGGGGTGGTGGCGAAAGCGGTCGCCTTGCCGGAAGCGTGAAGGGAATGGGCGCGATCCAGACGAAATAGCCAGGGAGGTCGACCATGCTGAAGTTCCAGATCCCCATGCTTGTAACCCTGCTGGCGATCCCGCATCTCAATGCGCAAGGGGGTCCCATGGCAAGCCCGGGAGCCGTCCAGAGGAGGAATCTGCTCGAGGCGGCCCTCGCACCCCCGAAAGCCGTCGGGAGCGTCAGCGTCCAGGACGTGACGATGGCGACCGGGCAGAAGGCGCCCCTTCACCTGCACCCATGCCCCGTCATCGGGGTTGTGATCGAAGGTCGCATCGCCTACCAGATCGAGGGTGAGCCGACGACGTTCCTCAAGGCCGGGGACGCCTTTTATGAACCTGCGGGCGTTCATGTGGCACGCTTCGACAACGTCGGGGACACCCCTGCCAGATTCGTCGCGGCCTACCTCCTGGAGGAGCCGGGGCAGCCGACGGTCAAGATCGTGCAGAACCCCTAGGAGCCTGTCTACGTAACAGGAGGCCCCGCGATGATGGCACCGGGGCTAGCAAATCAAGGAAGGCGAGGAAAGCCGCAGCGGGACTGCGGTTGACGAGCCTGACGCAGAGTTGCTGGCCCCGCTGCCATCACCCGAAGGGCGGTGCCCAGAAGCGCGCTTATCGTGTGCAAGTCCCTTGAAGGATTGACCTAATCCTCCTGCGGGCCTTGCGCTCGATAATCGCGCTTCTGGGCGCCGTCGCGGGGCCTCCTATTGCGCAGACAGGCTCCTGATATGTATTGGCCTGTCAAGGGTGCCAGACCTCTTTAGTTTGACAGTGCATGGGGAGCAGAACGGACGGCATTCCGCCGGTTGATCAGTCTGATATTCGCGGGTTGGTTACCGGCATGACAACCGATTCGTCGGGGAGCTTCCTTGCTCTAGAGTTGAGGGTCATTCCATCGCTGGACGCCTACATAGGAGCACCGAGGGTTCTCCCACCGTTGCCCGTTCTGCTGCCGATGCACTGCGACTCTGTATTCGCCCCCGGTGACGCGGGATCGGGACCGGGGAAGGCCTGACCGATGGCCCAGATGAAGCCCGCCAGTTCCCTGGCAATGGCTGTGCAGACTTTGACCTTGAGCTTGCCCTTGCTCTCCAGGAGGCGATAGCGGCCGCAGAGCCGCACCTGGGCCTTCCAGGCGATTTCCTGGATTCTTTCCGGGGCCCGCTTCGCCTTCTGCTGGAGGTGTGCTGTCTTCCGGGCGGGATGGTGATAGGTCCAGGCCGCCTCCACCAGGACTCGGCGGACGTGCCCATTCCCGGTCTTGGTGATGCCGCCGCGGGAGTGCTTGGCTCCACTTGAGTGTTCACTTGGGACCAGGCCCAGAAACGCCATCAACTGAGGGGCGGTCCTGAACCGATGCAGGTCGCCAATCTCCGCCATGGTGGTTGTCGCCGCGATCCGGCTGATCCCGCGCAGGGCCATCAGCCCTTCGATCACCGCCGCGAATCCAGAAGCAGTGCCGGCGGCTTCAAGTTGCTCCTCTAATGCCTCCACCCTCCGGCTCAGCATCTGGAGCGTATCCAGATAGTCCTGGAACACGACCTGCTGGACCGGCTGGTCGAATTTCACGTCTTCCAGCCACCGGAAGTGCATTCGGCTCCACTTCTTCTCATGCTCGTAGATTCTGCCGTGGCGCAGGAGAAAGGCCTGCAGGCGCTGTTTGGCCTGGCGTTCCAGGTGCTTCAGGTCCTCCCGGCCTCGGGTCAGATCCCTCAGGGCCTCCTGGGTTTCATCTGGGACCCAGACCGCCGTCAGCTCGCCGGCCCTGAGCAGCCGGGCCAGGGTCTGACTATCCCGTCGATCCGTCTTGACCCGATCTCCAGGTTTTTTGGGAATCAGGGACGGCGCCACCACCTGGTTGGCTACCCCCATTCCCAGGAGTTGGCGATGAAGGACATAGCCACAGGGCCCTGCCTCGTAACAGCACAACAGCGACGCTTCTCCCTTGCGAAGCTGCCGAATCAGCTTCGTGACTGCTTCGGGGTTGTTCCGGAACTCCCCCACGTAGCGGACCTCGCCTCCAGAGGCTTCCGCCACGGAGACGGCGATCGTCTCCTTATGGACATCCATCCCGACGAATTTGCTATAGACTGGCATGGCCTGCCCTCCTCAATAACGGCTCTGAGCCGGTGGGTTGTTTGGCGCACCGAGCTTAATCCGCGTTGCTTGAGATAGGGCAGGCCCTTTTCGGGAAAACCGGAGGCCTTGCCGAAGCTCCATCCGGGTACCACCCTTGGGGCAGCCGGGCGGAGGATAAGGCTCCGCAGGGATGCGACCTGAGCGCCGTCCCGGGCCCGGAAAATGGGCGGGCCGGAGAACCTCCGGCCCTTTGCCTATTTTTTGGGCGGCATGCGAAAAATCCCGGGGGCACGGGGGCAGAGCCCCCGGATGCCTATGTCACCGAGCCCCTCATCGGATGCGAGGCCAATACATGATGTCTAGAGGGTCAGATGGTCCCCAGGGCCTGGGCGAGGTCGGCGATGAGGTCCTGGGCGTCCTCCAGGCCCACGGACATGCGCACCATGTTGTCGGTGATGCCGGCCTGGGCCTTCTCCTCCGGGGTCATGTCGGAGTGGGTCATGGAGGCGGGGTGCTCGATGAGGCTCTCGATGCCCCCGAGGCTCACGGCCAGCTTCATGTGCCGCACGGCGTCCAGCACCCTGAAGGCCTCGGTTTCGCCGCCCTTGACGCAGAAGGCGATGATGCTCCCGGTGCCGGTGCACTGGTCCTTCCAGAGGGCCGTCTGGGCCTCGCCCATGGCCGGGCTGCCGGGGTAGGCCACGCACTGGACCTTGGGGTGGGTGCGCAGGAAGTCCACGATGCGCAGGGCGCTGGCCTGCTGCTGCTCCATGCGCAGCTGGAGCGTGCCCAGGGAGCGCTGGATGAGCCAGGCCGTGTCCGGGTCGGAGTTGGAGCCCAGGATGGTGCGCATGACCTTGATCTGGCCCACCAGGGCGGCGCTGCCCATGGCCACGCCCGCCACCAGGTCGGAGTGCCCGCCCAGGAACTTCGTGGCGGAGTAGAGGATCACGTCGGCGCCCAGTTCGAGCGGCTTGCTGAAGATGGGTCCCATGAAGGTGTTGTCCACCACGACCAGGATCTTGTGGTCCTCGCGGGAATAGGCGGCGGCCAGCTCCGAGGCGCCCCGGATGTCCGAAAGCATCATCGTGGGGTTGGCGGGGGACTCGATGTAGATGACCTTGACGGTGGGATCGGTCTTGACTAGGCGCTCCAGCTCCTCGCGGGGGGTCCCGGCGGGGAACGGGATCGTCCGGATGTTGAACTGGGGGAGCACCCGGCGGAAGAAGTACTCGGTGCCGCCGTACACCGGATCCGAGAAGAGCAGCGTGTCGCCGGGCTTCAGGAAGGCCAGGCAGGTGCTGGAGATGGCGCCCATGCCCGAGGAGAACAGGGCGGCGGCCTCGGCGCCGTCCCACACAACGACCTTGTCCTCCAGGATCTCGCTGTTGGGGTTGTTCACGCGGGTGTAGATGAGGGCCGGGCTCTCCCCGGCCTTGGGACAGTCGAGGCCGTAGGCGATCTCGAAGGCCCGCTTGCCCTCGGCGGCGGTCTTGAAGATGAACGTGGAGGTGCGGAACACCGGAGGCACCGCGGCGCCCTCGGAGCGCTGGGGGTCGTATCCGTGGGAGAAGATGCGGGTCTGCGGCTTGACGGTCATGGGGGCTCCGGATCCTTGGCAGGATGATTATGAGTCCCTGGGATCCGAATCCATGGTGTCGGAGGTCACACCTTGGGCCGGGAGCCTGTCTACGTAACAGGATTCAGGCTCCTAGCCCCTCGCCAGCGGCATGGTCATGCACCGCGGCCCCCCACGGGCCCGGCTCAGCTCGGCGCTCTCGAGCATCACGGCCCACTTGCCGCCGTCCAGAAGATCGATGGACGGGTCGGCGATGAGGTCCCGGGCCATGAGGATCCGGTAGCCGGCCTTGGCGAGTTCGCCGGCGGTGGCGTGGTTGCGGCTGTACATGACGATCACGCCCGGGGCCAGGCAGAAGGCGTTGGCGCCGTCGGTCCACTGCTCCCGCTGCTGCATGATGTAGTTGTCCCCGCCGCAGCGGATGGGTTCGAGGTCGATGCCCACGCCCTTCAGGGCCCGCAGGAGGTTGGCCTCCACGGAGGTCTGCAGGGTCTTGTGGCGCAGGTCGAACTTCACGACGTTGAGCAGCTCGCGGCTGTGGTCCGTGAAGAAGGGCGGGTAGATCAGGCACTCGCCTTCGCTGACCCGGGTGAAGATGGTGTCGAGGTGCATGGCGCTGCGCACCTTGGGCATGAGCACCATGAGCAGGGTGTCGAAGGAGAGGTCCTGCCGGCGCAGGTTCTCGGCCAGCATGTGGATGGCGTCGGCGGAAGTTCGCTCGCTGCAGCCCACGGCCAGCACCTTGTCGGAGAGCACCAGGGTGTCCCCGCCCTCCAGGCTCTGGGGCATGCGGATCTCGCCCTTGAGAAGCGGCGTGAGCTGGTCGAAGAGCCGGTCCGCCTCCTGGAGGTGGCACAGCCGCGGGTGGTGGCGGAAGACGTAGCTGAGGATCAGCGGCTCGCGCTCCCGGGCCCAGGTGGCCATGAAGTTGATGTTGTACCCGCGGCCCACCACCGCGGCGGGATCCCGCATGAACAGGAGGTTCGGGATGGGGCGCACGGTGTAGTCGAAGCGCTTCTGCCAGTGGGTGTGGCTCAGGGTGTCGTCCCAGGGGATGCCGGTGATCACGGCCCGGGCCACGTCCGCGGGAGCCATGGCCCGCAGCAGGTTCGCGGACTCGTCGGGCATGTCCACCAGGCGCCGGAAGTCCTCGATGAAGGCCAGCTTCACCCCTTCGGAATCGAGCGACTCCACGAAGAGGTCCTGGATGTCCAGCACCTCGTCGGCCACCCGGGCCAGCACCTTCCGGAACACCCCGTGCTCGGCCCGGGCGAGGTCCCCGTAGAGGATGTCGTCGAAGAGCAGCTCCTCCATCATGTCCGGAACCATCATGTCCACTTCGGGGCCGGGGTTGTGCACGACCACCTGCTTCAGGCGGCCGATCTCGGAAAATATCGATAACTGGATTGCGGGCATGACGTCCTCAAAAAGGGCACAAAAGTTGAAGATAAGCTTATCCGAAAAAGCGATTTACCGAAAGTTTACCAAACTGGTCACAATTCCCTTGCCTCGCCTGCGGGCCCCATCGTAGCCTGGAAACTCACTGGAAATCGTTCCCCCACAGGAGGCCACATGGCTGCTTTCGTAACTCAACCCGCACCCGACTTCAAGGCCACCGCCCTCGTGAACGGCGAGTTCAAGGAAGTCACCCTCAGCCAGTACAAGGGCAGGAAGGTCGTCCTGTTCTTCTACCCCCTGGACTTCACCTTCGTCTGCCCCACCGAGATCCTGGCCTTCTCCGACGCCGTCAAGGAGTTCGAGGCCCGCGACACCCAGGTGCTGGGCGTGAGCGTCGACTCCCACTTCAGCCACTGGGCCTGGGCGAACACCGAGATCAGGAACGGCGGCATCAAGGGCGTCAGCTTCCCGCTGGTCTCCGACCTGTCCAAGTCCATCGCGGCGGACTACAACGTCCTGCTCCCCGGCGGCATCGCCCTGCGCGGCCTGTTCCTCGTGGACGAGGCGGGCATCCTGCGCCACATCACCGTCAACGACCTGCCCCTGGGCCGCAACGTGGAGGAGGTCCTCCGCGTGGTGGACGCCCTGGACTTCCACACCAGGAACGGCGAGGTCTGCCCCGCCAACTGGAAGAAGGGCGACAAGGCCATGAAGCCCACCCAGGAAGGCCTGCGCGAGTACGCGGCCAACCACTAGCCTGCCGGATCGCGCGAAACGGGGCCCTGCGGGGCCCCTTTTCGCGTCTACAGGATGTTCACCGAGAACCCCACGTAGGGGCACCGGGCCCGGCGGTCCCACCCGATCCGGCCCGTGAGCATCCCCACGTAGAGGGCGAACCGCTCCTTGTATTGGATGCCCGCCTCCGCCCGGACCGCCAGCTTGAGAAGGCCCGTGGAGCCGTTGTAGGTGCCCCTGTTGCCCAGGCCGGTGGCTTGGTCGTACGTCCCTTCGGATCCCATCCGCCATTTCTGGAGGACCACCCCCGCGGAGATCGTGGGATGGAAGGCCGAATCGGGGGCCAGCGTCAGGAGGCCGTCCGCGCCCAGGCCATAGTTGTTCATCGCGACGCGGCCGCCATCGGCGGGGAAGGAATCCCCATCCAGGCGCACGCGCAGACGCATGGCCTCCTTCCCCACGAGGACGGCGAAGCCGCCGCCGGCGCCGGTACGGGAAAAGCCGATGTCCTTCAGGCTTTTGCCAGGCTGCGTGGCCCGGCCGTTGAGCTGGTACTGGATGCCGTCGCCGGCGGCCAGGGGCCAGGCGCAGAGGACGGCCAGGGAGATCGTGAGCAGCTTGTCCAAGCATCCCTCCGGGGGTTCACTTCAGTTCGAAATAGACACGGCTTCCGCCTTCCTTCCGGGCCCGTTCCCCACCGTCGACGATGAAGACCCGGTCCTCGGACACCTTTCCCGAGCCCAGGAGGCGGTCCCGGACGGCCTGGACGCGACGGCGGGCCAACAGCCGAAGGGCAGCGGCGTCCACATCGACCCGGGCAAGGAGCCGGGCTTCCATGTCGGCCGGGGCGGGTTCGGGAGCGACCTTGGCCTCCTTGGGGTCCTTGGGCGGGGGGAATGCCTGGAGGTAGGCGGCGCGCAGGAATTTCGGCCGCTCACCGGGCCCCAGGGGCTGGCCCTTGAGGCGCGCCAGGGAGGCCTCCAGCTCCGCGAGCTTCAGGGCGGGCACATCGACCTCGCCCGCGGTGCCCTCCATCTCCAGGCGCAGGCCGGGGCGCTCGAAGAGGCCCTTCTCGAGGGTCTCCAGGACCTTGGCCCCCTGGGCGTCGACGGCGTCCCCCCCGGGCGGGAAGGGCAGGAGGCTGAGGTCCGCGTCCCCGCCCCCGAAGGCCTTGCCGATCAGCGCGAAGGGCGAAGTGGCGATCTTGGCGAAGACGTTGATGACGGCGCGCCAGATGACCCGGCCCAGCTTGAAGTCGGGGGAGGCCAGGTCCCCGCGCACTGGCACGTCCAGGTCGATGACGCCGTGGCGGTCCCGCAGCAGGGCCAGGCCCAGCTTCACCGGCACGTGCACGGCCTCGGGGCTCTCCACCGCCCCGCCCAGGGTGAACTGGTCCATGCGGATCCGGTTCTCGCCCTCGAGCTTGCGGTCCTGCACGAGGTACTTCATGTCCAGTTCCAGCTTGCCCTTCTCGATGCCGTAGCCCACGTAGCGGCCCGAGTAGGGACTCAGGGGCGACAGGTCCATGCCGCCCATGACCAGGGCCACGTCGGTGTAGGCGGCCTGGGACAGGAGGTTCACGGTGCCCTTGGCGGTGAAGGGCGCGGCGCCGTCCACCAGCGCCTTCAGCTCCATGGAGGCCCGGGACCCGGGGTCCGAGGAGAGCCGGCCCACCTGGCCGTCGATGTGGTCCAGGGAGAGGGCCACCACCGGCTGCAGGCTCCGGTCCAGGAACGTGAAGGAGCCCCCCTTGAACCGGAAGGCGCCGATCTCGGCCTTCACCGGGGCGCCGGGCGCGGACTTCTCCGCGGGCTTTTCCGCCGGCACCGCCGGGGCCGCGGCGGTGCGCACGAACCTGAAGGCGGGCCGGTCCCAGTCGACGGATGCCAGGGACACGGCCATGGGGCTCGAGGCGGCCCTGATTCCGGCCACGCGCAGGGCTTCCCAGGCCACCTCGGCGTTGCCCGCGACCGCCTTGAAGCCGTCCACACGGGCCTGCCCCCGGAAGGCGTACCTCGCGGCGGGAAGGTCGAAGTCCGCGTGCCCGGCCAGCCCCAGGCGCCCGGAGGCGAGGGTGGCGTCCGGCGCCGCATAGCCGTCCAGGGGCGCCAGGTCCAGGTCGTCCACCTTGAGCTCCAGGGCCCCGGCGGACTTCAGCGGCGCCGCGGTGCCCGCGGCATGGACGCGTCCCCTGCCGTTCCACCGCAGATCCAGGTCCACGTCGCAGAGCCTGGCCGGATCCATGCTGAATTTCCTGACGGTGAGGGCCAGCTGGTCGAGGGTCAGGTCCACGGGGCGTCTGGGCACCAGGTCCCGGAAGGCGACGGACTGGTTCTCCACGCGGAGTTCGTCCAGGTCGAAGGTGAAGGGTTCGGCCTTCTTCGGCTTGGCGGGCACGCGTGGCGTGGCCATGCGCATGAGGTTGATGCTGCCCGAGGCGTTTCGCTCCACCTTGAGCCGGCTGTTGCGCACGGCGAGGGAGGCCACGTGGAATTTGGATTCCAGGAGGTCCGCCTCCAGGCCCTTGACCCGCACCTCGGCCAGGTCGACGGCGGAGCCGGGCGCGCCGGTCTCGCCCAGGGAGAGGTTGTCCAGGCCCGCCTCGCCCTTGTGGAGGCGCACGGCGTGGCTGCCTTCGCCCCACCGGAACTCGTAGTCGGCCTTCACGTCCAGCGTGCCGGACATCAGCTCGACGTCCATCCTGTCACGGTAGTACGGGGCGTACTTGGGCAGGTGGAGGCCCCCCACGAAGAAGCTTCCCTGGCTGCGCAGGGGCTCCACGAAGAAGTGGCCCCGCCACCCGAAGGTCTCGCCCCGCTCGGTGCGCCCCGTGAAGGCGTACGGGTTGTTGTTGTCGGGCTTCAGGCGGAAGCCGTCCAGGTCGAGGCTCAGGGGGCCCAGGACCGTGGTGAAGGCGGGGGTGGTGGAGCGGTCCGCGAAGTCCACCCGGGCGTGCACCACGGTGAGCTTGCGGATGCGGATGTCCGGGAGGGGCCCCGCGGGCCTGGGGGGCTCGGGTGAGGCCACCAGCAGGTCCTGGAAGGTGGGGTTGCCTTCCCTGTCCAGCACCACCTGCGCGTGGAAGCCCTCCAGGCGGATCTCCTGGAAGACCGGGGCCAGCCGGAACAGGGTGGCGGCGCCCAGGTTGACGTAGAGCCGGTCCCAGCCCAGCAGGGCCGAGCCGTCCTTGTCCTTCACCAGGAAGCCCTCCAGCGTGACGGAGAGGGCGAAGGGGTTGACACGCACCCGGGCCACCGTAACTTCCCGGTGGAGCATGGGCGCCAGCCGCTTCGGAAGCTGAGCCCGGATCAGGGCCGGTGCGAGGAGGAACCCGGCCGCCGCATAGAGAACGACCAGGAGAGCGAGGGCTTGGACCCACCGCCGTCCCAGGACCTGACGGAGCAATGTTGATGCATTCATGTGGAAAGACTAGCACTTTTCCGGCCCCGGAAATCCTCCTGATCCGGTCATGTATACCAAAAGTCACGATGCATGTGACAAACCGGTTTAAAGGGCTAACATTGCCGCATAACCATGGTCCCGAGACCATGACTACCCATTTCGGGTGTGTCGGTAATTCGGTCGACCCACAAAGGGAGAATTGAATGTCCACCCCGCGTCGTGTCGTCATCCTGGGAGCCGCAGGCCGCGACTTCCACAACTTCAACACCGTGTATCGCGACAACCCCGACTACCAGGTCGTCGCCTTCACCGCCACCCAGATCCCCGGGATCGACGAGCGGATCTACCCCGCCGTCCTGGCCGGGAAGCTCTATCCCGCCGGCATCCCCATCGTCCCCGAGCAGGAGCTGGAACAGATCGTCAAGCGCGACAAGCCCGACGTGGCCGTGTTCTCCTACTCCGACGTGACCCACGAGTACGTCGGCCACATGGCCAGCCGCTGCATCGCGCTGGGCCTGGACTTCGAGCTGCTGGGCGCCGACAAGACCATGATCAAGTCCAAGGTCCCCGTCATCGCCATCACCGCCGTGCGCACCGGCGCCGGCAAGAGCCAGACCACCCGCTACATCTCCAACATCCTCAAGGGCCTGGGCAAGAAGGTCGTGGCCATCCGCCACCCCATGCCCTACGGAGACCTCGCCAAGCAGGCCTGCCAGCGCTTCGCCACCTACAGCGATCTTGACCTGCACGAATGCACGATCGAGGAGCGGGAGGAGTACGAGCCCCATATCGACAACGGCTTCATCATCTACTCCGGCGTCGACTACGAGCAGATCATCCGCAGCGCCGAGAAGGAAGCCGACGTGATCCTGTGGGACGGCGGCAACAACGACCTGCCCTTCTACGCCTCGGACCTGCACATCGTCATCGCCGATCCCCTGCGCGCGGGCCACGAGTCCATCTACCACCCCGGCGAGGCCAACTTCCGCATGGCCCACGTCATCGTCATCAACAAGTGCGACTCCGCGAAGGAAGAGGACATCAAGTCCATCGAAGCCGCCGCGGCCCGCCTCAATCCCAAGGCCGTGGTCATCCGCGCCAACTCGCCCGTCACCTGCGAGAAGCCCGAGCTGGTCAAGGGCAGGAAGGCCCTCATCATCGAGGACGGCCCGACCCTCACCCACGGCTCCATGAGCTACGGCGCCGGCGTCGTCGCCGCCAAGGCCGTGGGCGTCGGCACCATCGTGGACCCCACCCCCTACGCCGTGAAGTCCATCGCCGCCACCTACGCCAAGTATCCCAACGCCAGGGGCATCCTCCCCGCCATGGGCTACGGGGCCGAGCAGGTCGCCGACCTCGAGCGGACCATCGAAGCCACCCCCTGCGACGTGGTCATCTCCGCCACGCCCATCGACATCACCCGCGTCCTGAAGGTCTCCAAGCCGATGGTGCGCGTGGCCTATCAGCTGGCCGAAGTGACCCCCGGACAGCTGGCCGTGCAGGTCAAGGCGGCGGTGGAAGCGGCCGTGGCCGCACACTGACACGAATGAACATGAAAAGAACGGGCACCTTCGGGTGCCCGTTTTTTTTTCTCCGCGTTGTTCGGGAAATGGACAAGTGCACCGGCCGGTTGTTCACAATCGATTTGACCCGTGCGCCTGCTTCTGAAATAAGCACGGGCTAATAAGCACTTTAGATATTGGAACAAGACCTGCATTACCGGACCAGGAGCTTCCCATGACCGATTCCTCCATCCGTGACCAGGTGCAGTGGCTCGTCGACCGCGCCCGCATCAGCGACCTGCTGTTCAGCTTCGCGTCCTGCCTGGACGCGAAGGACTACGAAGGCTATGCGGCCAACTTCGCGGAGGGCGGCTACGTGGAGCTTCCCGACCCCACCACCGGCGGCACGTTCCGCATGCCCAGGGAGCGCATGCCCGAGCTGATGCCCCACGGCCTCGCCAGGTATTCGGGCACCCACCACATCAGCACCAACCACCAGATCACGGTCGACGGCGACACCGCGGCATCCCGCTCCTGCCTCCAGGCCGTCCACGTGGGCGCCACGCCCTTCGAGCACTGGGACGGCGGCGGCTGGTACGACAGCACGTACCGCCGCACGCCCCAGGGCTGGAAGTTCGTGAGCGTCAAGCTGGGCATCCTCTGGCTGACCGGGACGCCCGAACGGATGGAACCTAGAACGTGATGAGCAGGCCCAGGCCCATGCCCGTGGTGTTCGCGCCCGGGGCGACGGTACCCACCGGCGGGAACTCGGCGAGGGTGCCGGAGCGGCCGTTGGTCATGCCGTAGTACGACGCGAACAGGTCCACGTTCTTGGCGATGGCGTAGGAATAGCCCGCGCTCCACTGGGTCCCTTCCAGCCCGTCCGTGGAGGCGGCGGCGCCGCCGTTGCGCTGGGCGGAACCGGCGCTGCCGCGGCCGAAAGCCGCCCACACCTGGTGCCTGCCGAGCTGCTGCTGGACCAGGGTGTACCAGTTGGTGCGCCTGTACTGGCGGAGGGCGCCGGCGGCGGTGTCGTCGGTGTCGTACGTGAGCTGCTCCACCACCGCGGAGACCTTGGTGCCGGTGCTGAAGGCGTAGGAAGCCACCAGTTCCTGCCCGGTGTCGGAAGAGGCCTTGTTCGTCAGGGTGGCGCCCGCGTTGCCGCCCAGCTGGGACAGGCCGAAGTAGTCGTTGTGCCGCTCGAACCCGTAGCTGACCTTCACGGGGCCCTGGGCATAGGTCACGAGGCCGGAAAGGATCGTGGGACTCACGGAGGGCGCGGCGGCGGTGGCGACGGTCTTCCCCTCGTCCACGGAGACGCCCACGCGGGCGGAGAAGCCGTTCCACACGGGGGACCAGTACTGGATGCTGTTGCCTTGCCGGCGGTTGAAGGCGGCATCGGCCTTGCCGTTGACGCGGCCGCTCTGGGTCGTGGTGCCGGGCACGTTGAAGCCGGGGTTGGCGGTGAGCGCGTTGTCGAAGGGGCTCAGGCCGCGCAGGGGGCCCACGGCCAGGAGGGGGAACTTGTAGGGCGTGTCCCAGTTGCCGTAGAACGCGGTGCCCCAGCTGCCCTTGAGGCCCACGGCGGAGTTGCGGCCCGCCAGGGTGTTGGGGGCGTCGCCGTCGGGGCTGATGGCGTTCTCGATCTGCCAGAACACCTGGAGGTCGTCGGCCACCTTCCACGCGCCCCGGAAGCCCAGGTTGGAGGTGCCGGAGGTGATGCGCAGGCGGGAGGGAAGGTCGATGCCCGTGTAGGCCGAACCCGGAACCTGGCTTGCGCCGCCCAGGGCGGGCGTGAGGCCCGCGGGCGTGGCGCCCGTGGTCCTCACGCTCTCCAGGAAGGGGAGGAGCGTGGCGTAGATCTGCACGTCGGCGGCCTGGGCGCAGGCGCCGATGGACGCCAGCGCGAGCAGGGACAGGGTTGGGTTGCGGCGCATGGGGGCGCTCCTCGGAAAGTGGGTGGACGTTTCCCCCGGCGGTACAGGCCGCGGCACGGGGACATTCGGAGATCGGGGCGCTTGCCCCGGAAGGAAAAAAATGGGTCACTATGGGAATACGCCCAGTCGGGGATGCGCCCTAATACCGTTTCGCACTGGGGACCATTGCAAGCCGATATGAGGGAAGCCCCATGGACACCAAGCGGCTCACGTACTACTGCACCATCGTCGAGCAGGGCCAGATCAGCCGCGCCGCGCGGCTCCTCAACATGTCCCAGCCCCCGCTGAGCCAGCGCCTCAAGGAACTGGAGGACGAGCTCGGCGTCCAGCTCATCATCCGCGAGGGCCACGCCTGGCAGGTGACGGAGTCCGGACGGATGCTCTACGAGCGGGCCCGGCAGGTCCTGGACCAGCTGGGCGACATCCCCTCCGAAGTCAAGAACGTGGCCGACGGGCTCTCGGGGACGATCCGCATCGGCACCTCCAGCGTGTGCGCGTCCCACTTCCTCAAGCTGCTGCCCGGGTTCAACGCGCGCTTTCCCAGGCTGAAGTTCAGCCTGCTCATCTCCGACAGCTCGGACCTGGCGACCCACGTGGAATCCAGGGAGCTGGACTTCGCGATCCTGCTCCTGCCCGTGCCGAGGGAAGGCAACACGGTGCGCCTGCTTCCCACGGGCAACCTCTGCGTGGTCATGCCGGCGGGGCTGGCACCCGCGGGCCTGCCCGCGCGGATCGGCGTCGAGCACCTGGCCGGGATCCCGCTGATCTGCATGCGGCGCTGGACCGGCGGAGGCACCTTCGAATTCCTGCTGAAGGCCTTCCAGGAGAAGGATATCGAACCCCGCATCATCCTGGATTCACCGGATGTGCGGACCCTGCTGGGCTGCCTTCTGCGGGGTCTGCAGGCCGCCGCCATCATCCCCGCCTCGGAGATCCCCGGGACGCTCGGGGACCGCTTCGAGATCCACCCCCTGGACCTGCCGGGCCTGACCCTGCACCCCGCGCTCATCCACCGCACGGACCGGTACCTGTCGCAGGCCATCCGCGACGTCATCGAGGCGATCGTGGCCGGGTAGCTCCATATCGAAGGACAATGGACCGCAGTTGGAAACGGTATTATCCGCGGGAAATCGTCTGCGGTCTGATGGGGAATCCTAAAAGGAGGACCCAGATGTCGCCAATAGAAACCGCCGTCACCGTCCACGATCTCCGCTCGGCCATCGAGCTCCTGGAGCAGCACGAGGGGCAGCTGCACCAGACCGACGTGGAAGTGGACCCCATCGCCGAGCTCTCCGGCGTCTACCGCTACATCGGCGCGGGCGGCACCGTCATGCGCCCCACCAAGCTCGGCCCCGCGATGCTCTTCAACAACATCAAGGGCTTTCCCGGCTCCCGCGTCTCCATCGGCATGCTCGCCGACCGCAGGCGCGTGGCCCTGCTCCTGGGCACGACCGTGGAGAAGGTGGGTTCCATCCTCTGCGACGCGCTCAACGCCCCCATCGTTCCCAAGGTCGTCAAGGCCGGCAGCGCCGTGTGCCAGGAAGTGGTCCACAAGGCCTCCGAACCCGGCTTCGACATCCGGACCCTCATCCCCGCCCCCACCAATACCCCCGAGGACGCCGGCCCCTTCATCACCATGGGCCTGTGCTACGGCAAGGATCCCGAGAACGGCCAGGAGGACGTGACCATCCACCGCCTCTGCATCCAGGGCAAGGACGAGATCTCCATGATGTTCGTCCCCGGCCGCCACCTGGACGCCTTCCGCATCAAGGCCGAGAAGGCCGGCCAGCCCCAGCCCATCTCCATCAGCATCGGCCTGGACCCCGCAGTGTACGTCGCCGCGTGCTTCGAGGCCCCCTCCACGCCCCTGGGCTTCAACGAGCTGGGCATCGCCGGCGCGCTGCGGGGCAAGGCCGTGGAAGTGGTCGAGTGCCTCACGGTGGACGCCAAGGCCATCGCCCACGCCGAGATCGTCATCGAGGGCTTCCTCCAGCCCGACGTGCGCGTCGTGGAGGACCAGAACAGCCACACCGGCAAGGCGATGCCCGAGTTCCCCGGCTACAACGGCCCCGCGCACCCGAGCCTGCCCGTCATCAAGGTCACGGCCGTCACCCACCGCGTCAATCCCATCATGCAGACCACCATCGGTCCCTCCGAGGAGCACGTGAACCTCGCGGGCATCCCCACCGAGGCCTCCATCAAGATGATGGTCGGCAAGGCCCTTCCCGGCTTCCTGCAGAACGTCTACGCGCACCCCTCGGGCGGCGGCAAGTACCTCGCCATCCTCCAGGTGAAGAAGGCCGTGCCCTTCGACGAGGGCCGCCAGCGCCAGGCCGCGCTCCTGGCCTTCTCGTCCTTCTCCGAGCTCAAGCACGTGATCCTCGTGGACGAGGACGTGGACCCCTTCGACACCAACGACGTGCTGTGGGCCATGACCACCCGCTTCCAGGCCGATGCCGACGTCATCGCCATCCCCGGCGTGCGCTGCCACCCCCTGGACCCCTCTCAGACCCCCGAGATGAGCCCCTCCATCCGCGGCAAGGGCATCACCACCAAGGCCATCTTCGACTGCACCGTCCCCTTCGAGCTCAAGGCGAGGTTCCAGCGCGCCCAGTTCATGGAAGTCGACTACAAGCGCTTCCTCTAGGCCGACCCGCAACCCACCTTCTTCCGGAGCACATATGATCGGTCCTTTCGTCAACGGCGCGTCCGTGGTCCTCGGCAGCCTCACCGGCGCCTCCATGGGCAACAAGATCAGCGAGAACCTGCGCACCAAGATGCCCCTGGTCTTCGGGGTGTCCTCCATGGGCCTGGGCATCGCCATGATCGTCAAGGTCAAGTTCCTCCCCGCGGTGATCCTGGCCCTCCTGGTGGGCACCGCCATCGGCGAGCTCCTCCACCTGGAGGACTACATCATGAAGCTCGCCAGCAAGACCCGCGGCTTCATCGACAAGTTCGCCAAGCCCGCCGAGGGCATCACCCACGAGGAGTTCCTCGGCAAGTTCGTGGCCATCCTGGTGCTCTTCTGCGCCAGCGGCACCGGCATCTTCGGGGCCATGAACGAGGGCATGACCGGGGACACCTCCCTGCTCATGGTGAAGTCCTTCCTGGACCTCTTCACCGCGGCCATCTTCGCCACGGCCCTGGGCTATTCCGTGGCCACCCTGGCGATCCCGCAGTTCGTCATCCAGGGCAGCCTCTTCCTGCTCGCCACCAAGATCCTGCCCATGACCACGCCCTTCATGATCGCGGACTTCTCCGCCTGCGGCGGCCTCATCATGGTCGCCACGGGCTTCCGCATCGCGGGCATCAAGCCCTTCTCGGTGGCGAACATGCTCCCGGCGCTCTTCATCGCCATGCCCATCAGCGCCCTGTGGGTGCGGTTCATGGTGCACTAGGATGACCGGTCCCAAGCGCCTCGTGGTGGGCATCAGCGGCGCCAGCTGCGCGAACCTGGCCATCCGGCTCCTGCACGCGATGCGGGAGCAGGATGGCTGGGAGACCGACCTGGTCACCACCGACGGCGCCCGCCGCACCCTGGAGCACGAGCTCCACCTGCCCCAGAGGGAGCTGGAGGCGCTGGCCACCCGCACCCACGACGTGAGGAACATCGGCGCCACCATCGCCAGCGGCACCTACCGCACCGAAGGCATGGTGGTCATCCCCTGCAGCATGAAGACGGTGGCCGGCATCGCCCACGGCTATTCCGAGAACCTCCTCCTGCGCGCCGCCGACGTGACCCTCAAGGAGCGCCGCAAGCTGGTTCTCATGGCCCGGGAGACGCCTCTCAGCGTCATCCACCTGAAGAACATGCTCGAACTGGCGAAGATGGGCGTCGTGATCATGCCGCCCGTCCTCACCTCCTACCACGGTCCCGCGTCCGTTGAGGACATGGAGGACCACCTGGTGGGCAAGGTGATGGCGGAGTTCGGCATGGAATACGCCCATTTCCGGAGATGGAAGGGCTGAACCGCCCTCCCTGCCTTCCTTGGCGGTCCTCGGCCCCTCGGCCACCTCGGCGATGCATTCCGCCGAGGTGGCCGAGGGGCCGAGGATCGCCGAGGAAGGGCTATTCCCTGGCCAGTCTTTCCAGTGCCTCGCCCTCGACCCGGCAGTGCAGCCATTCCCGCATCACCTTGGCTCCCTGGCGCTCGTAGAAGTCGATGGAGGGCTGGTTCCAGTCCAGGACGGCCCACATGTAGCGCGTGCAGCCCTTCTCGAGGGCGATGGCGGCGAGGCGCTTCAGGAGGGCCTTGCCGATCCCGTGGCCACGGAACCCGGGCCTCACGAAGAGGTCCTCCAGGTAGAGCGAAGGCTTCCCCTCCCAGGTGCTGAAGTTGTAGAACCACAGGGCGAAGCCGGCGGGGCGGCCCTCCCACTCGGCCAGGATCACCCAGGCGTAGGGGTGCTCCCCGAAGATCGCCCCGCGCATGTCGGCATCCGTGGCCACGGCCTTCTCGGGGGCCTTCTCGTACAGGGCCAGCTCCCGCACGTAGGCGAGGATGAGGGGGATGTCCCCGGGGGCGGCGGGACGCAGGGTGAGCATCACTTCACCGGCTTCGCGGCGTCCAGTTCGGCCGCGAGGATCTCCATCTCGGCCTGGGTCAGGCCGGGGGCGCCGTCCTTGAGCAGCGAGACGAAGGCCTGGATCTCCGCGGGGCTGCCGGGATAGCCGATGTTCTCGGCGGGGCCGCCGGCGATGGGGCGGATGGAGGTGGAGCGCGGCGCGCCCTTGCCGTCCAGCACCAGGTAGAAGGGGATCCCGGTCTTCACGCCGCCGGTCCAGGTGGCGTACAGCTCGGCGGCGCCGGGGTTGTCCAGCTCCTTCTTCGGTCCCCGCTCCTGGATGGTCAGCCACTGGGTGACGAAGTGGCGGTCCATGACCGCCTTCACCGCGGGGCGGGCCAGTACGGCCTCCAGGCGCCGGCACCAGCCGCACCAGGAGGCGTGGAAGGCCACCAGGACCGTCCGGCCCGCGGCCGCGGCCTGGGCCTCCTTGAGGAGCTCCTGGGCGGGGCGGGCCTGCGCGTGGAGGAGGGGGCTGGCCGCCAGGGCCACGAGAACGGCTGGGAGCAGGGGCATGCGGGGCACGGGGAGGTCCTTTCGAGGCTTCCCGATTCTAGCCTATCCGGCGGTGCGCGCGTCCAGGTGCGCCTGGAGGTCCCGGATGCCGAAGGGCTTGCCCAGCAGCGAGACGCCGGTGTGGGAGGCCACCAGGTCCAGGGCGTTCTGGTCCACCCTCCCCGTGACCAGGAGGACCGGGACGTCCGGCTCGATGAGGCGGAGACGCGGCAGGGTGGCCCCCCCGTCCAGTCCGGGCATGTTCATGTCCAGGAGCACCACGTCCGGGCGCAGGCCGGCTTCGAGCGTGGCAAGGGCCGCCTCGCCCCCTTCCGCGAGGGCGCAGGCGTGGCCCAGGGCCTCAAGGAGCGCCTCCAGGGACTCCCGCACCAGCTCGTCGTCGTCCACCACGAGCACCTTCAGGGGCCGCCGGGAGGGCCCGAGGGCCCCTGCCGCCGGCGCTCCGGGGAGGGCGGTCTCCAGGCCCGGAAGGCGCAGGCGCACCTGGGTGCCTCGTCCCGGCCGGCTCTGGATGTCCAGGCTCCCCTTGTGGGCCGCGAGGGTCGCGAAGGCGATGGAAAGGCCCAGCCCCGTGCCCTGCCCTTGGGGCTTGGTTGTGAAGAAGGGATCCATGGCCCGCGCCACGACGTCCGGAGGCATCCCGGTCCCCGTGTCGGCCACTTCGAGGATCACGGTCCCCTCCGGGCCGTTGAAGGTGCGGATCAGCAGGGAACCCCCGCCGGGCATGGCGTCCACGGCGTTGAGGCAGATGTTCATCAGGGCCAGCCCCAGGGCCGCCGGGTCCCCCCGGACCTGGCGGATGCCGTCGCCCAGATCGGTCTCGAGGATCACCCGCCGGAGGGTGGTCCTCTCCAGCAGTGCGATCTGCTCCCGGGCCAGGGCGTTCAGGTCCACGTCCCGCTCCTCCGGCACGCCCTTCCGGGCGAACCCCAGGAGGCCCTTGACCATGCTTCCGCCGCGTTCGCAGGCGAGGCGGATCGTCCCCATGTCCCGCGCCTGGTCCGAGCCCGGCAGCGCCCTGTGCTCGTACACCGAGGCCAGGCCCAGGATCGCGCCCAGGACGTTGTTCATGTCGTGGGCGATGCCTCCCGCGAGGCTGCCGAGGCTCTCCATCTTCTGCGCCTGGAACAGCCGGGCCCGGGACTCCGCCAGTTCCGCCTCGGCCCTCCGGCTGTCCTCCAGGGCCTGGCGCAGCCTCGCCTGCTCCCGCTCCAGCCCGCCCAGGACGTACCCGAGCATCAGGGAGCACACGAGGAGGGAGATGGCATAGCCCGTGGTGAGGTCCAGGAGCCGTCCGGAAGGCCAGCGGAAGGGGTAGGCCAGGTCCGGCCAGGCCCGCTCCGCCAGGAGCAGGGCCGTGACGTTGGCCACCAGCAGGGCGATGCCGGCATACCGGAAACGCCCCCTGAAGAACAGGACCAGTCCCAGCCCGGCCTCGAAGAAATGGAGCCCGACGCTGCCCTGGGAGCCGCCGTTGGGGAACCACAGCAGGTCGAGGCACGCCACGTAGGAGAACAGCATGGTCTTCTTAAGGTAGCGGCCCTGCCGCGCCTCCCAGTAGATGGCCAGGGACACCACGCCGAAGCACAGGCTCACCGCGTCCACCCACGGACCGAGGTCCTGGAAGAGGTCCAGGGGGATGACCACGAAGATCGAGACCAGGGCCGCGAGGAGGCAGAGCCCCTGGAAGAAGCGCTGCTCAAGGCCCAGGGTGCGGTCCGGGAGCAGGCGCTCTTTGAGGGACTCGAGGCGGGGGATCATCGGACGCCTTTCCGGCTGTCGGATCTTGATTGGGTTTATATGCCCAATCTTGATCTTCTCCCTGCGCGGAGGGGAAGGGGCGAGGGCGCGGAATTCCCCGGGACCTTCCGGCGGCACAGGGCCAGATTTGAATTAAATATAACAAATATTTGTGTTAACTAATTCACACCAAATGCGTGCTCTTTGTGTTGACTTCGCCACAGGTCGCACTACCATTCCTCGAGTTTCCACTTCTAATTGAATGATTTATAAGACCGGGTCTCAATCTCAACACCAGAGGAGGCTGCATGTCTGTTTCACGGGAATCCCTGTGGGAGACCATGAAGGAGAAGGGCTATAGCCGCCGGGAGTTCATGGAGTTCTGCGGATTCGCGGCCGTGGCGGCGGGACTGGGCACGCAGGCCACCGCGGCGGTGGCGGCCACCTTCGAGAAGAAGGGCCGGCCTCCGGTGGTGTGGCTCCACTTCCAGGAGTGCACCTGCTGCAGCGAGTCCTTCATCCGCGGCTCCCACCCGGTGGTGGCCGACGTGCTCCTGGACGCCATCTCCCTCGACTACACCCAGACCCTCCAGGCCGCCGCGGGCGCCGCGGCCGAGAAGTGCCTGCACGACACCATGAAGAACTATGCGGGCAAGTACATCCTTCTGGTGGAGGGCTCGGTGCCCACCGGCGCGGACGGGGCCTACTGCTGCATCGCCGGCGAGAGCGCCGAGGAGATCCTCAGGAAGGCCGCCCGGGACGCCGCGGCCATCATCGCCTGGGGCAACTGCGCCTCTTTCGGCTGCGTCCAGGCCGCAAAGCCCAACCCCACGAACGCCACGGCCATCTCCAGGCTGGTCGGAAAGCCCGTGATCAACGTCCCGGGATGCCCCCCGATCGCCGACGTCATGGCCGCGGTGGTGACCCACATCCTCATGTTCGGGCGCGGGCCCGAGCTGGACGCCCTGGGCCGCCCCAAGGAGTTCTACGGGCGCCGGGTGCACGACACCTGCTACCGCCGCCCCTACTATGACGCCGGACTCTTCGTGGACGCCTGGGACGACGAGGGCGCGCGCAAGGGCTACTGCCTGTTCCGCATGGGCTGCCGGGGTCCGGTGACCTACAACGCGTGCTCGGTGACCAGGTGGAACGGGGGCGTCAGCTACCCGATCCAGTCCGGCCACGGCTGCATCGGCTGCTCGGAGAACGGGTTCTGGGACAACGGCCCCTTCTACCGGCACCTGCCCAGCACGCCGGGCTTCGGCATCGAATCCACCGCCGACACCATCGGCCTGGGGCTGGGCATCGGCGTCGCGGTGGGGGTCGCGGCCCACGCCGTCACCACCAACATCCGGAAGCGCCCCCTCATCGCCGAGACGGTGAAGGAATCCTCTCCCGCGGGCCAGACTGAAGACGAAGGGGCCAAGTGATGAGCAAGCGCATCGTCATCGATCCTGTCACCCGCATCGAGGGCCACCTCCGCATCGAGGCGGTGGTGGAGAACGGCGTCGTCAAGGACGCCTTCAGCGCCGGCACCATGGTCCGGGGCATCGAGAAGATCCTCAAGGGCCGCGATCCCCGCGACGCCTGGGCCTTCACCGAGCGGGTCTGCGGCGTATGCACCACGGTCCACGCCCTGGCCAGCTGCCGGAGCGTCGAGGACGCCCTGGGCATCGAGGTTCCCAGGAACGCCGAGCTGGTGCGCAACCTCATGTTCTGCGCCCAGTTCGTCCAGGACCACGTGGTCCACTTCTACCACCTGCACGCGCTGGACTGGGTGGACGTGGTGAGCATGCTCAAGGCCGATCCCGTCGCGGCCTCGAAGATCGCACAGTCCCTGTCCGCCTGGCCCAGGTCCAACCCCGGCCACTTCGCCGCGGTGCAGACGCGCCTGAAGAAGTACGTGGAGAGCGGCCAGCTGGGGATCTTCGCCAACGGCTACTGGGGCCACAAGGCCTACAAGCTCCCGCCGGAAGTGAACCTCATCGCCGTGTCCCACTACCTGGACGCCCTCGAATGGCAGAAGGAGATTGTCAAGATCCACGCCATCTTCGGCGGCAAGAACCCCCACCCCAACTACCTGGTGGGCGGCGTCCCCTGCTCGTTCAACATCGACGAGGTCAACGCCATCAACACCGAACGCCTCAATCACGTGGCCAGCCTCATCAAGGACGCCATCACCTTCGTGGAACAGGTGTACGTGCCCGACCTCCTGGCCATCGCCGGCTTCTACAAGGACTGGGCCGCCATCGGCGGAGGGCTGGAGAACTACCTGGCCTACGGCGACCTGCCCACCCGGGGCATCCGGGACGTGGGCTCCTACCTGCTGCCCCGCGGCGCCATCCTGGGCCGCAACCTCAACGAGGTCCATGAGGTCAACGGCAAGGACGAGAAGGAGATCAGGGAATACATCTCCCACTCCTGGTACAAGTACGGCGGCGGCGACGAGATCGGCCTGCATCCCTTCAGGGGCGAGACCGAGTTCAACTACACCGGGCCCAAGCCGCCCTACGACCAGCTCAACGTCGAAGGGAAGTACTCCTGGCTGAAGACCCCGCGGTGGAAGGAGCACCCCATGGAAGTGGGTCCCCTGGCCCGCATGCTGGTGGCCTACGCCAAGGGGAACACGGACGTGAAGGAGCTGGTGGGCGTCGTGCTCGGCAAGCTCGACGTGCCCGTCACCGCCCTCTTCTCCACCCTGGGCCGCACCGCGGCGCGGGGCGTGGAGACCCAGATCGTGGCCCACTGGATGAAGGGCTTCTTCGACGAGCTGGTGGCCAACATCAGGAACGGCGAGGTGCGAACCCACACCCGCTACCACTGGGATCCCGACACCTGGCCCGCCGCGGCCGAGGGCGTCGGCCTCACCGAGGCGCCCCGCGGCGCCCTGGCCCACTGGATCAGCATCAAGGACAAGGCCATCGACAACTACCAGCTGGTCGTTCCCAGCACCTGGAACGCCTCCCCCCGCGACACCAAGGGGCAGCGGTCCTCCTACGAGGCCTCCCTCATCGGGACGCCCGTGGCCAACGTGGACCAGCCGGTGGAGATCCTCCGGACGATCCATTCCTTCGATCCCTGCCTGGCCTGCGCCGTGCACCTTTACGACCCCAGCGGCAAGCAGATCCACCAGGTGCAGTTCAACTGAGCGGAGGGGGACATGCACGCCACCAACGCCACCTACAAGCGGGTGTACGTGTGGGAGCTGCCCGTGAGGGCCTTCCACTGGATCAACGGTTTCGCCGTGACGGCCCTGGCCGTCACGGGCTACTTCATCGGCAACCCCATCCACGTGGGGTTCGCCCAGGAGGCCTCGGGCCAGTACTGGTTCGGCACCCTGCGCTTCGTGCACTTCGCCGCCGGCTACGTCTTCCTCATCAACTTCCTGGCCCGCATCTACTGGGGCTTCGTGGGCAACCGGTACGCCGACTGGCGGCAGTTCATCCCCACCTCCAGGAAGAACCTCGACGAGATCGTGGACGTGCTCAAGGTGGACGTCTTCCAGACCAAGCTCAAGGGGCCCGTCCACGTGGGGCACAACCGCCTGGCGGGGACCATCTACTTCGCCACCTTCTTCGCCTTCCTGTTCCAGGTGGCCACGGGGTTCGGGCTGTATGCCCCCATGAGCCGCTCCATCGTCGGAAAGGCCTTCGCCTGGGTCGTGCCCTTCATGGGCGGCGACCAGAACACGCGCCAGTGGCACCACGCCATGCTCTGGTTCTACGTGCTCTTCACCCTGGTGCACGTGTACCTGGTCTTCTACCACGACTACATCGAGGGGCGGGGCACCACCTCCTCCATGGTGGGCGGCTGGAAGTTCGAGAAGGACAACCGTGACGCCTGACCGGATCCTGGTGCTGGGCATCGGCAACACGCTCCTCGGCGACGAGGGGGCCGGGGTCCACGTGGTGCGCAGGCTCATGGAGGCCCCCGCCCCGCCCGGCGTCGAGTTCCTGGACGGGGGAACCGGCAGCCTGGTGCTGCTCGAGCCCATGCAGGACGCGCGCCGCATCATCCTCGTCGACGCCACCGCCGACGGCGGGCCCCCCGGCACCCTGCGGCGCCTGGCCCCGAAGTTCGCCAGCGACTTCCCCCCCAGCCTGGCCGCGCACGACATCGGCCTGAAGGACCTGCTGGACAGCTTCTACCTCATGGACCTGGGGGAGCCCGACGTGGTGCTCTTCACCCTCAGCATCGCCCTGCCCCAGGACATGACCGTGGACCTGAGCCCCGCCCTGGCGGAGGCCGTGCCCGGGGCGGCGGCGGCGGTGCTGGCCGAACTCGCTACCTAGGCGCCCAGAAGGCCGGGTCGCTGGCGATGGTGCTGGGCCCCGCGAAGGTGAGCTTCGGGTTGAAGGAGAAGATCTGGTTCTCCACGAACTGCACGCTGTCCCCGAAGACCTTGGAGAGGGCCTTGCGGCCGTCCTCCCCCATGACCTCCAGGAACGCCTTGTCGGCCGCGTCCGCGAGGTCCATGTCGCCCAGGGACTTCATGGGGCGCAGGATCACGAAGGTGGGCGAGGGCTGGCCCGCGACCACCTCGTAGGTGGCGAAGGAGAACGGATACCTGCTCTTGGCATACCCTTCCAGGGCCACCTTGAGGCCGTCCTCGAAGGGCCTGTTCTGGCCCTGCTTGACGCGGAAGGTGCGCACGCGCATGTACCGCATCTTGCCGATCTCCACGTCGGGTCCGAAGCTCAGGTCCTTGCGGCGGGCCCCCACGAAGGTGCGGGCGCCGCTGAGCAGCTCCCCGTCCTGTTCGGCGATCCTGGCGATCTCCTTCTTGAGGTCGGGGTTGGCGTCGAACTCGTTCTGGGCGCCGCCCCATTTCGCGAAGGAGCCGTAACCGGCGAGGAACCAGGCTTCCGAAGGGCCGGTCAAGGCCTCCATGCCCAGGTAATAGTTGGTCGATTTGCCTTTGATCATGGCTTGGGTCCAGGCGGCCTCGGTGGCTTCGTGGGCCGCTCCCTTCCCGGGCTTGACCTCCTCCCGGATGAATACCATCACCGGGGGCGGCGGCTGGGGGCCCGACTGAGCCATCAGCGCGGGTGCGATGAGAAGAGCGAACGTGGGGACATGCGCAGAGAGGGAACGAAGGTTCATGGTTGCCCACCTCCAGAGGGCGGGGTCGATCGTAGCCGCGGATGGAGATCATCCATAGAAAATTAATGTTGTAACATGAAAGTTTATTCGTTTTTTTCCATATGATTCCAACGTATCACGAGGTCTTGACAGCGCCCCATCCCGGATCGCCCCTTGAGCTCCCGCCCCACCCTGGATTACGGCGCCGACTGCCTCTAGTCTCATGGGATGACCCATCTCTGGCGTGAACTTACCGTTCTGGCCGCGGCCTTCGCCGCGGGCACCATCAATTCCATCGCGGGAGGAGGCACGCTCATCTCCTTCCCCGCCCTGCTGGGCATCGGCCTCACGGGGCAGCAGGCCAACGTCACCAGCACCCTGGCCCTGTGGCCCGGGTCCATCGGCGGGTTCGTGGGCCACCGGGAGGACCTGAAGGGGACCCGGCGCTTCGCCCTGCGCCTGGTGCCCCCGTCGCTGGGCGGCGCCGCGCTGGGCGCGTGGCTCATGCTGGCGACCCCCGCCAAGACCTTCGACCTGCTCATCCCCTGGCTGATCCTCACCGCCACCCTCCTGATGGCCGCCAACGACTCCATCTCCAAGGCCCTCGGGCACGTGCACGGCGGCGAGCGGAGCCGGACCTGGTGGATGGGCGCCATCTTCTTCCAGTTCCTGGTGGGCATCTACGGGGGCTTCTTCGGCGCGGGCATCGGCATCCTCATGCTCGCGGCCCTGAGCCTGCTGGGCCTCACGGACATCCACCAGATGAACGGCCTCAAGAACTTCCTGGCCCTGTCCATCAACGGCGTGGCCATCCTGCTGTTCCTGGGCGCGGAAGTCTTCTTCCACGGCCGCAACGTGGTGTGGGGCACCGCCGGCCTCATGGCGATCGCGGCCATGGGCGGAGGGTTCTTCGGATCCCACATGGCCCACCGGGTGGGGCGGAAGACCGTGCGCGCCATCGTCGTGGGGGTGGGGTTCATCCTGACGGCATGGTACTTCTACAAGATCCACGGCATTTGAAGCACATGAGTTGAAGTAGGGCCCGTTGGGGTTCGGGAATCATCCCCTTTCATTTCCCGGCGAACCTCGGCCCGCCGAGGAGAAGAAGGAACGGGTTCCCTTAGCGCGGGGGGCCCAGGAACGTCCACGGGTCCTTCAGGAACTCCCGGCCCAGCCAGCTCAGTTCATGGAAGCCCGTCACCCCGCGGGCCCTCATGGCCGTCTTCAGGGCCAGGTGGAACGACACCCCGAAATTGCACACCCCGATGATGACGATGCTGAGGAGCCCCCAGGCGATGTCCCCCCAGCGCGGCACGTCCTCCACGGCGCAGAGGGCCAGGGACGCGGCGTTGAGGGTCACGTGGCGAACCTCCACGGGCAGGCCCGCGAAGGCGAAGGCCACGGGGAGGAAGCCCAGGAGGAGGCCCAGGGCCACGTAGCCCGCCACGCCGCTGAAGTGGTGCTCCACCTGCCTGCCCAGGGCCTCGGCCCGGGCGGGGCCCAGCCAGAGACGGAGGCGGCGGTGCGTCGCCACGGCCTCGGGCAGGCGGCGGAATGCGCTCCAGTTGGCGGCCCAGCCCGCGGCCAGGCTGGACATCCAGAGGAGGACCCCGGTGAGCATGGCGAAGGGGATGGTCCAGGAGCGGAAGGGGTGGAGTCCGTGGAGGCTGTGGGCGGCGGTGGCCGGATCCACGAAGGGCCGGCCCAGGGCCCAGCGCCACGCCAGGGCCAGGGCGAGGGTCGCGGGGATCGCCACCAGGACGTTGCCGGCGGTGGCCATGACCTGGCTGCGGGTGATCCCGGCCACGAGGTCCTTGAGGCCGGCCCGGGAGCGGCTGTCCTCCAGGGCGCCGGCGAGGCTCGCGGCGGTCATGGCGGGCTGCTTGGAAGCGAGGGTCAGGCCCAGGAACTGCATGGCCACGAAGCTGAGGGTGTAGTTGGCGGCGAAGCCCAGGCCGCCCACCAGGGGCGCCAGGGCGGCCGCGGCCAGGGCGTACTTGAAGAGCGCGGTGAAGGCCGTCAGCGCGCCGCCCCCGGCCGCGGACCAGAACGTGCTCGCCCACTCCCCGCGGGACTCGGCGATGTAGTGCTCTCCGGTGCGCCCGGTGTGCTCCACGACCTTCCGGGCCATGAGCCTGACGCTGCCCTTGACCAGCGTGCCCAGGCGCCGGCCCCGGGCCTTGCTCCGGATCAGCTCGGCGGCGAACGCCCGGCCGCCGAGCCTGCCCTGGATGACGTCCACCAGCTTGCCGCAGCGCTCCAGGTAGGCCTCCAGGAGATCCAGGCGGTACACCAGCTCCGAGCTGGTCCCGTGGGTCTCGAGGTGCTCCAGGGCCCTGGCCATGCGCGCGCGGCAGTCCTCCAGGAGCGCGGCCCATCCCGGATCCCCGCCCACGCGCAGGGCCGCGGCGGCCTCGGGGAGCCTGGCGAAGGGCGAGTCCAGTTCGCGTTCCTGGGGGCCCAGGCCCAGCAGGTCGCGGGCCAGGCCCAGGGCCGCGGCCCGGTAGGCCAGGAGCTGGACGGCGTCCCAGCGGGCCTCGGCAGGCACGGACAGGAGCCCGTCCCAGAGGCCGTCCCCCTCCGGCAGGGCCTCGACCCAGTCCCCGTCGGCCTCGTCGAGCTCCAGGCGGTGAAGGAGCGCGGAGAGGTCATTCTCGGGATCCAGGCTGGGCACGAACCGGTCGACCAGGAGCTCCACCGCCTCGCGGAGGAAGGAACCATGGGTGGGCAGGCCCGCATCGGCCAGGAGGCCGACAGCGCTGGTATGGCTCCAGACCGCCTGGATTCGGGCCTTCCACTCAGGGCCCGAGGGGCGGAGTTCGAGGTGTTCCTGGAGCTCCTGCAGCCGGCGGAACCGGGCGGAGGTGAGGCCGCCTTCCGGGTCCCCGTCCATCACCCACCTCAGCAGCCCCTCGAACCAGGCCTCGTCGGGGACGGGAGCGGCGAGCACCTTCGTCAGGAGTATCGAGGCCATCAATCATCCTCTCTGGGCGCGCCCTTCATGGCCGTTCATGACATGATGTGGGACGCTTCGGAGAATACCATGCCGCCGGAATGGGGTTCGCGGGAAACCATCCTCGTGGTGGACGATGACCGGGCCGTCAGCGCCGCCCTCAAGCGCCAGCTGGGCCGCGGCGGCTACATCGTCCACTGCGTCGGGGACGGTGCCGCCGCGCTGGCCTTCGCGCAGGGCGGCACGGTCGATCTGGTCATCCTGGACCTCGTCATGCCGGGCATGAGCGGCATCGAGACCTGCCGGGCCCTGCGGCTCCTGCCGGGATGGGGCGAGATCCCCGTCCTGGTCCTCACGGGCTCCTACGACGAGAAGCTCTATGCCGAGGCCCTGGACTGCGGCGCCGACGACTTCCTCACCAAGCCCGTTCGCACGGAGGAACTGCAGCTGCGCGTGAAGTCCCTCATCCGCATCCGGGGGCTGATGACGGACCTGCGCACCAGCGTGGCCACCATCGGGGCGCAGAACGAGATCATCCTCCGGACCCGCGAGGAGCGGGAGAGGCTCCAGGCCTTCCTCCTCCACGACCTCAAGAACCCCATCGCCGGAATCCTCCTGCAGGCGGAGATGATGGTCACCCAGGAGACCCGGCCCGCCGCGGCCTGGACCCGGGTCCTCACGGGCGCCGAGCACCTCCTGCGGCTGGTCACCTCCTGGATGGACCACATCAAGGCCGAGCACACCGGGATCCGGCCCTCCCTCGCCGAGGTGCCGCTCCGGCCCTTCCTGGAGGGGATCCTGGCCCGCCACGACCTCTGGCTGAAGGTGCGGAAGATCCACGGCGTGGTCGAGGTGGAGGACACGGATCTCCACCACCCCATGGACCCGGTCCTCATGGACCGGGTGCTGGGCAACCTCCTGGACAACTGCCTGCGCTACTCCCCCGACGGCGGAACCCTCCTCCTGGGCGCCGGGCGCCACGAGGGCGACGGGCTCCACCTGTACGTGTCCGACCAGGGCCCCGGGGTTCCCGAGGCGATGCGCGAGGGGATGTTCGACCTCTACGTCCAGCTGGAGACCTCCGCCTCCCACGCCCACAACCGCCACAACCGCGGCCTGGGCCTGGCCTTCTGCAAGGCGGCGGTCGACTCCCACGGGGGCCGCATCTGGGTGGACGACAATCCCGGCGGCGGCAGCCGCTTCAACATCGTGCTCCCTATTCCTCGCCCAGCCGGTCCAGGATGAGCTTCCAGGCCTCGTACCTGGGTCCCACGGCATCCTCGAGGGTTCCCGGGTCCCAGACCCTCTGGACGCCGAACACCTTGCAGTCGCCGACGGCCGTGGAGAGCGTCTCGGCCGCGTGGACGACGCGTTCGGGCGTCATCCCGATGGACGGGCGCGGGCAGTGATGGTGGGCCACGGCCTCCACGACGGCTCCGGGCAGACCCCATAGACCCAGGAGGTGCGCCCCCGCTTCGCCGTGGTGGACTCCCAGCACCTCCATTTCCGCATCGAGGATCTCCATGGAGCTCGTGGCGAGGAGCCCGGCGATCCGGTGGTACTCGGAGGGGAACCCCGAAGCCAGCAGGAGCAGGCCGACGTCGTGGAGGAGGCCCCCCGTGAAGCAGTCCGCCTCCAGTTCACGGCCCAGGCCCTCCAGCCTGGCGATCTCCCGGGAGGCCGCGGCCAGCTGGAGGCTGTGCTGCCAGAGGTGGGCGCCGTTGAAGGCCTGCGGCAGCGCGCGCACCTGACTGAAGATTCCGTGGACCAGGGCCAGCGACTTGAGGGTGTCGACCCCCAGGAAGGACACCGCCTCGGCCGGGTCCGAGACCCGCTGGCGCAGGCCGAAATAGGCGGAATTGACCAGCTTGAGGATGTTGCCGGTCATCCCCGGGTCCTTCTGCACCACCCTGCCCAGGTCCTCCACGGTCGTGGCCTCGATGGCCAGGAGGGCCAGGATCTCCTGGTAGGCGGCAGGCAGGACCGGGAGGTGGGCGATCCCGCCGAGGACCCGGCGGATCTCCTCGCTGCGCAGGCGGCCTCCGATCTCGCTGGCGGCCTGGATCACGGTGCGCAGGATGCCGGGGTCGCAGGGCTTGGAGATGAACTGGTGGGCCGCGCCTTCCACCTGGAGGATCAGGTCGGAATCCGCCTGGCCCGAGAGCAACAGCCGGATCGTGCCCGGATGGAGCCGCATGACGCGGTTGAGGAATTCGGCTCCATTCATGCCCGGCATGCGCATGTCCGCGACCACCACGTCGAAGGGGGACCGGGCCAGTTCCTCCAGGCCCTCGGCGCCGCTGGTGACGAAGACCATGTCCCACTCGGCCCGCATGTTCCGCAGGAGCCGCTGGAGCCCCTGCAATACGAGCGGTTCATCATCAACAAACAGTATCCGGGTCCTGACGGCCATGGCTGCTTCGCGATCCTCTCTACCTTATCGTGCGGATTTCCTTGGCCCTGAATTTCATTCCCGGGCGGAAGTGGACGATACCATCTAGCAGGTCCCGCCCAAGATGCCCGAAACCCCCCTGGAAGCGCCCCAGCCCCGAACCCTCCTGATCATCGAGGACGACCCTCTGTTTTCGGGCACCCTGGCCGACCTCGCCGCGGCGGGGCTGCCGGGGACGGCCGCCTCCAGCGCCGCGACCCTCGGGGAGGGCCTGCGGAGGCTCCGGGGCGGCGGCATCGACCTGGTGGTCCTGGGCGCAGGCCTGGGTGGCGGTCCGGGCCTTCCCGCCCTGGACATGATCTGGCGGGACGGCGGGGACCTCGCCATCGTCCTCGTGGCGAAGGACGGCGCCGACACGATGGCCCGCCTCGCCATCCGGAGGGGTGCCGAGGACTTCCTGGCTCCGCCGGACCTCTCACCCGGGCGCTTGGCCCACTGCCTCCTCAGCGCCTTCGAACGCAACGCGCGCAAGCGGGAATCGGAGCAGCGCCTGCGCGAGAACGAGGAGATGTTCCGGGTGATCTCCGAGAACGCCGGCGACCTGGTGGCCCTGCTGGACCAGAGTGGCCGGCGGCTCTTCCAGAACTTCGCCCATGCCCGGACCCTGGGCTTCACCATGGAGGAACTCAACGAGTTCCCCCCCATGTTCCTGTTCCATCCCGAGGACCGGGACCGGCTCCAGGCCGAGCTGGCCGCGCTGTTCCAGGGCGGGCGCGAGGACACCACCGAGTTCCGCCTGCTCCACAAGGACGGAACGTGGCGCCATTTCGAGGGCCGGGCGGCGATCGTGCGCGGCAGGACCGCCTCCGGGGACCTGGCCATCATCGTCTCCCGGGACATCACGGCACGGGTGAAGGCGGACACGGAGCTGCTGAAGGCCCACGCCATCAAGAACCTCATCCTCGAGAACTCCACCCTGGGCATCGCCTTCGTGCGCGACCGCGTCTTCGAATGGGTCAACTCCCGGCTGGCGGAGATCCTGGGGCGGCCCCTGGCCCAGCTCCTGGGCGCCCCCACCCGGATCCTCTACCCCGACGGCGCCTCCTACGACGAGATGGCCCGCTCCACCTACGACGCCATGCAGCGCGGGGAGCGCGCCGACGTCACCTGGCAGCTCCTGCGGGGCGACGGCTCCCTGTTCTGGTGCCGGATGATCGGGAGGCCCCTGAACCCCGCCATACCCCACGAAGGGTCGGTGTGGCTGATGGAGGACACCACCGAGAACCGAAAGATCGAACAGGCGCGCCTCTCCCTGGAAGTCCAGCTGCGCCACGCGCAGAAGCTGGAGGCCATCGGCCAGCTGGCGGCGGGCATCGCCCACGAGATCAACACGCCCACCCAGTACATCGGCGACAACACCAAGTTCCTCGCCGAGGCCTTCCAGGACCTGCTCAGGGTGGTGGAAGGGCTGGAGGAGGCCCTCCCGGAGCCTGCGGGTCCCCTGGCTCGGATCCTGGAGGAGGTGGACCTGCCCTACCTCAAGGAGGAGATCCCCAGGGCCATCGAACAGTCCGCGGAAGGCATCGCCCGGGTCACCCGGATCGTCAAGGCCATGAAGGACTTCTCCCACCCCGGCAGCGAGGAACCGGTGGATGTGGACCTCAACCGCTCCATCGAGAGCACCATCACCGTCTCCCGCAACGAATGGAAGTACGTGGCCAACCTCGTCCTGGAGCTGGATCCCAACCTCCCGCCGGTGCTCTGCTATCCCAACGAGATCAACCAGGCCGTCCTCAACCTCGTGGTCAACGCGGCCCACGCCATCAGCGACGCGCAGAGCGCCGATCCCGAGACCAAGGGGACCATCACCGTCTCCACCGCCCTGGACGCGGGCATGGCCGAGATCCGGGTGCGGGACACCGGCACGGGCATCCCCGAACACGTGAGGCCGAGGATCTTCGATCCCTTCTTCACCACCAAGGAGGTCGGGAGGGGCACCGGCCAGGGCCTGGCCATCGTCCACACCGTGATCGTGGAGCGCCACAAGGGCACCGTGGCCTTCGAGACGGAGACCGGGTCGGGGTCCGTGTTCATCCTGCGGGTACCCGTCACCCGGGACCGGGAAGGGGGGCGCCTTGGCTAGGCTTCGCATCCTGCTGGTGGACGACCAGCAGCTGATCCTGCTGGGCCTCGAGCGCATGCTGCGCCGCATGCGCAACCTCTGGGAGGTCGTCGTCGCGGAGTCCGGCCGCAAGGCCCGGGAGCTCCTGGAGGTCCAGCCCTTCGACGTGCTGGTCACGGACCTCAACATGCCGGGCTACAGCGGCGTGCAGCTCATGGAATGGAGCCTGGAGCACCGGCCGGAGATGGTCCGCATCGTGCTCTCGGGGCACCAGGACACCGCCATGCTCCACGGCGCGGCGCGGTACGCCCACCGCTTCCTCACCAAGCCCAGCGAGCCGGGCCTCCTGCTGGCGGCCCTCGTCCAGGTGTCCGAGGTCAAGGACCTCGGACAGGGCGAGATGGACCTGCTTCCGGTGGTGGCCGGCATGGGCCAGCTGCCGGGAAGCCCCGTGACCTCCCACCGGGTCCGCGCGTTCCTGGACGATCCCGCCGCCCAGCCTGTGGCCCTGAGGGGCCTGGTCTGCCGGGATCCCGGACTGGCCGCCAAGGCCCTGAAGCTGGTCAATTCGGCCTTCTACGGACCGCCCAGGCCCACGGTGGACCCCTGGGAGGCCGTGCAGCTCCTGGGCCGGGAGGAGCTGGCGGATCTCGTAATGGGTCCCGCGGCCCCCGAGGCTGAGGCCCGGCTCAGGCCCCTGCGCGAGGCCCACCTCCGCATCGCCCGGCTCGCCCTCGCCATCGCGCGGGCGGAGGGGGCCCCGGAGCCGGTCCAGGATCTCGCCTACGCCGGGGGCCTCCTTTCGGCCGCGGGCCCCATGATCCTGGCCCTGGCCCGGCCCGGGACGGAGGACCGGGACGAACGCCGGGTCTTCGGCGCCGAAGCCCCCGAGGTCTCCAGGCTCTACCTGACCCTCATGGGCCTTCCGGCCCCCCTGCTGGACCTCGTCGGCAACCTGCGCTCCCCGTCCAGGGCCCGGCTCGCCGATCCCCTGGCCATGGCGGCGGTGCACGTGGCGGCGGGCCTCCAGGACGGCGAGTTCCTCGCCGGAGCAGGCCTCCAGGACCGCGTCCCCGCCTGGCTCACCCTCGAACCCGCAGAAAAGGACACCCCATGAGCCCCAAGGTCCTCCTGGTCGATGACGACCCCAACATCCTGGCCGCCTACACCCGGACGCTGCGCAAGCGCTTCCAGTTCGACACCGCCCAGGGCGGCGACGAGGCCCTGGCCTGCATGCGCGACAACGACCCCTACGGGGTGATCCTCTCCGACATGCGCATGCCCGGCATGGACGGCATCCAGTTCCTCTCCCGGGCCAAGGAGCTGTCCCCGGATTCCGTGCGCATCATGCTCACCGGCAACGCCGACCAGAACACGGCCATCGAGGCCGTCAACCAGGGGAACATCTTCCGCTTCCTCACCAAGCCCTGCGACCCGGACACCCTGGCCCTCTCGCTGGAGGCCGGACTCAAGCAGTACCAGCTGGTGACCGCCGAGCGGGAGCTGGTGGAGGGCACCCTCAAGGGCAGCCTCGCCCTCCTGGTGGACCTGCTCTCGATCGCCGACCCCGTGGCCTTCGCGCGGTCCCAGCACCTGGCCCCCCTGGCCCAGAGGATCGCCAAGGTCCTGGAGCTGGAGTCCACCTGGGTGGTGACGGTCGCGTCCATGCTCAGCCAGATCGGCGCGCTCACCGTCCCCCCCTCCGTCATGGCCAAGGTGCGCTCCGGCGGCCTGATCACCACCCACGAGCGCGAGACCGTCACCCGCCTCCCGGAGATCAGCTCGGGCCTCATCCGCCACATCCCGCGCATGGAGGAGGTCGCCCAGGCCATCCTCTTCATGAACAAGAACTACAACGGCTCCGGGTTCCCCCTCATCCACGTCCGGGAGGACGAGATCCCCCTGGGCGGCCGCATCCTGAAGGTCGCCTCGGACTTCCTCGACCTGGAGGAGAAGCGGGGCAACGCTCAGTCCGCGCTGGCCGAGATGAGCCAGACCTCCCTCTTCTACGACCCGAAAGTCCTCCAGGCCCTGGCCCGGACCCTGGAGATGCCCGACGAGGCGCTGGCCGAGGACAAGGACCTGCCCCACCTCGCCACCCACGACACCGTCCAGCCCGGACAGGTCCTCGTGGAAGGCGTCGAGACGAGGGAGGGGATCCTGGTCTATCCCCCCCTCACCCGCGTCGGGGAGAGCCACCTGGAGCGCCTGAAGAACTTCGCCCGGCTCGTGGGCCTGAAGGAGCCCTTCCTAGTCCTTGGCTGAAAGGGGCAGGCGCACCGTGAAGGTGGTGCCCTTCCCTTCCTCGGACTCGAAGCCCACCGTCCCTCCGTGCTTGGCCGCGACGGAGTGGACGATGGCCAGCCCCTGGCCGGTGCCCTTGCCCACGGCCTTGGTGGTGAAGAAGGGGAGGAACACCTGGTCCCGGATCAGCTTCGGGATGCCCGTGCCGGTGTCCTCCACCTGGAGCACCGCCCAGTCGCCTTCCTGGAACGTGCGCACCCGGATCGCGCCCTTGCCTCCCGAGCCGCCCAGGGCCGCCTCGATGGCGTGGGCCGCGTTGATGATCAGGTTCAGGATCATCTGGTTCACCTCGCCGGGGTAGCAGGTGATCTTCGGCAGGTCCGGGGCGAGGTCGGTCTCCAGGACGGCGACGTACTTCCACTCGTTGCGGGCCACGATGCAGGTGGTCTCGACGCACTGGTTGAAGTCCACCGCCACCCGCCCCGCCACGCCCGGGTGGCTGAAGATCTTCATGGCCTTGACGATGCTCGACACCCGCGTGAGGCCCTCCAGGGACTGCTGGATGGCCCGGGGGACCTCGCCCAGGAGGTAGTCCAGGTCCTCCCGCTGGATCAGTTCGCGGATGCCCGCGGCCCGGGCAGCCAGGGCCGCGTCCTTGGCCGCCGCGTCCAGGAGTCCCCCCTGCTCCCTGAGGATCTCGGCGAGGCTGTTGAAGGCCTCCTCCAGGAACCGGACGTTGTCGCTGATGTACTGGGTGGGGGTGTTGATCTCGTGGGCGATGCCCGCCGCCAGCTGGCCCACGGCCTCCAGCTTCTGGGCCTGGCGAAGCTGGACCTCCATGGAGGCCCGCTCCAGCTCGGCCTGCTTGCGGCTGGTGACGTCGCGGGAGATGAGCAGCACCGTCTCGCTGCTGGCCGAGGCCGTCTCCACCACCGCCGCCCGGCCCTCGAAGATGCTCCAGGTGCCGTTCCGGTGGAGGATGCGGTATTCGAAAAAGGGACTGAGCCCCGACTTGAAGGCGTCCCGGATGTGCTTGAGGTAGCCGGCGGCGTCCCCGGGGTGGATGAGCTCCTCCAGCCGCAGCGCCTTCCACTCGGGCTCCGAGTAGCCCAGGACCTTCGGGTGGGAATGGCTCGTGAAGACCACCTTCCCGTCGGTGTCCAGCACCGAGATGAGGTCCAGGGCGTGCTCGGTGGTCGCCTTGAACAGGGTCTCGGCCCTGCGCAGGCGCTGCATGACCACCATGCGTTCGGTGAGGTCGGTGTGGTGGAAGGCCACCATGCCCCCCGAGCGCACCGCAAGGACCCCGAACCACTGGGTGGCGTCCCCCTTGAGGGGAAATTCCAGGCGCAGGCGGGGCACCTTGCCCTTGAGCACGGCCAGGAGGCCCAGGGCCACGATGGAGAGGTTGCCGTCGGCCGACCCCGTCACCTTCTGCACCGCCGCGCCGTAGTCGTTCCCCGGGCCCAGGCCGGCCACGAAGGGGTTGGCCCCCTCGTAGGCGGTCCAGGAGCGGTTGACGACGGTGATCACCCCGGCGGGATCCACCAGGGCGGACCAGGAATCGAGGGAATCCAGCAGCGCCTCCAGCGCGCCGGGAACGGCGTTGCCAGGGGTTTCAGGAAGGCCGGGCCGGGTATCCATGAGCCATTGTCAGGCCGGACAAGGTTCCGGTCCATGCCGCTTCGCCGGATTTCAAGCATCCCCTGGCACGGGATCCGGCCAAAAAGGGAGCAACCGGATGGTTGCCCCCCTTTCCGCGGGACGGACATTTTTTAGCACAATTTGCTATATTTTTCGGGGCAAAATCCCCAAAAGCAGCCGCCGGATCGGCGGCGGCGGTCATCCAGGCCCTACTTTCCGTCGCCGGCGGGGGCGGTCAGCTCGCGGCTGGCCTTCTTGAACTCCTGGATGCCGCGGCCCAGGGACTTGCCGAGCTCCGGCAGCTTGGAGGGCCCGAAGAAGATCAGCACCGCGACTCCGATCAGGAGGATTTCAGTGATTCCGAGGTTACCCATGATGGTCTCCGGGGTCCGAGCCCAGGGCGCGGATCTGTTGAAGGAATGGAAGGTGGGACCGCGGCCGCCCGGAGGTTTGCGGGCGGCCGCGGCGAAGGGTGCGGGTCAGGGCACCTGGAAGTTGAAGGCGTGGCAGGGAAGGCAGAGGTTTTCCGAGGCCGCGTGCTCGTGGTGGCAGCGGTTGCAGTCGGCCTCGGTGCCCAGGTGCCGGTTCTCGTGGGGGTTGTTCGGCTTGACGTCGGCCGTGCGGGCCGCAAGGTCCTTGGTCTCCCCATGGCAGGTGAGGCACTGCTTCTTGGGAACCACGGCCTTCTTGCCGGTCTTGCCGTGGCACTGGGCGCAGGTGATCCCCTTGTCGGCATGTTTGGACATGCGGTCCGCCTTTCCCTGGGGCGCCGCGGCGGCGGCACTGGCCGCGCCCATCAGCACCAGGAGCGCCGCGAGGGGCGCCGCAGCCCATTGTCTAGCAGTGATGCGGTTCATATCTTCTCCGATCGGATGGGTGGTTGGCGGGGGGGCCTAGAGCTTCGCGACGTGCCTTCCGGTGAGGTACCCGAAGGTGTAGCAACGGCCCAGCGACAGTCCGAAGACGGTGAGCGGATAATCCACGCCCCCGTAGAACCCGCCACCGAGGTTGCCCACCAGGAACAGGCCCTTGATGGGCCTGCCGTCGGCGTCCAGGGCCTGGTGGTTCTCGTCCACCAGCATGCCGGAGCAGATGGCCGAGAGGCGGACACGGCGGTGGATGCCGTAGAAGGGAGCCTTGAGAACGGGGACGAGGCGGTCGGAGGGCTTGCCGAAATCGCTGTCCTTGCCCGAGGCGACCAGCTCGTTGTAGCGCTTGACGGTGGCCGCCAGCGTCGCGGGGTCCGCCTCGATCTTGCGCGCCAGGTCCTCGATCGTGTCGGCCACGTGGGTGTTCACCTGGGAGGCGAACACGCCCTTCTTGGCGCCGGGATCATCGGGCATGTAGTGCTTCAGGCCTTCGGGGGGGACCAGCTTGCCGGGCCATTTCGCGGCCTGGGTCATGTAGTCCGCGTCGAAGATCTGGGAGTAGTGGCCGGCGTTCCCCGGGTCCTTCAGGTAGTTGTTCATGAGCGACATCTCCACGGTCTCGTTCACGAACCGGCGGCCCTTGCGGTCCACGGCCAGGAAGGGCATGTCGCACATGGAGGCCGGGCCGGCGTCGAAGTCGTGGAGCATCTTGGTGTGGCCGATGGGCTCGAAGACCCCGCCCGCCCAGTAGGCCAGGACGAAACCATCGCCGTTCCTGTCCAGCTGCTTGCGCCCCAGGTGCTTCACGTCCGGGATGAAGTAGTCGGACATGGCCTTGTTGTTCTGGTAGTCGCCCGTGGCCAGGATCACGCCCTTGGTGGCGAGGAACTTGACGTACTGCCCGTCGGGGTCCTTGGCGATCACGCCCAGGATTTCGCCCGCCTTGTTCTGGACCAGCTGGACGGCCGGCATGTTGTAGAAGAACCGGACGCCCGCCTTCTCGGCGGTCTTCGCGAGGGCGCGCATGCCGTCGCCCGTGGTGTAGGGCTTGGGTCCGAAGAAGGACGTCACGTACCCCATGCCGTAGCCGTTGACCTTCAGGATTGCGCGCTGGGCGCCGCTTCCCTGGTCCACCACCGGGGACCCGCCCTGGCGGGCGCGGTCGACGACCCACTTGACCGCTTCGCCGGAGTGGTAGGCCCACTGCCGAACGAGCTTGGGATTGCAGCGGTGGTTGCTGTCGGCGATGAGCCGCGCCACCAGGGCCTCAACGCCGGCCTTCTCGCTCGTGGCAAGGTCGACGCCGGCCCCGGTATTGCCCTGGGACAGGGCGAAGGGGGCCTTCTGGATCACGGCGACCTTGGCCCCGTTCTCGGCGGCGGAGAGCGCCGCCGGAACCCCGGAGGCGCCGGCGCCGACCACAACCACATCGAAGGTCAGGGTCCGCTTGATCTCCCGGTCGTGGATGGGCCTCGGCTTGGGGAGGAAGGACAGGGTGGCGCCGCCGTCGGCGCTCTTGCCGAAGGCCGCGTCCGGGCCCGGGTTCGGGGTCTTGGCCGCCCGGGCCCCGGCCGCCAGGGCCGGGGCGCCCGACAGCCCGAAAAGGCCGGCCGCGGCCGCACCGCCCGCAGCGCGGGCCAGGAAACTGCGCCGTGACAGGCCGCTCTCGAGCACCTGCTGCGTATAGGGATCGGGTTCCTTGTCTTCCTTGAGGTGGTCCTGACTCATGTCTCATACCTCCTGAGTGGATGGATTCATGGATGGAGCGACGGGACGGCCCCGGAAGGCCGCCCCATCGATGCGTTGCCTACCTGGCCTTCTCCCTGGACGCGTCCAGGCCGCCGGCGGGCGCCGAGAGTTCCCGGCCGGCCTTCTTGAATTCCTGGATGCTCTTGCCCAGGGACTTCCCCAGCTCAGGGAGGCGCGAGGGCCCGAAGAGGAGCAGCAGGCCTCCCCCGATCAGAAGGATTTCCGTGATTCCAAGATTGCCCATGGGACGCTCCTCCGGGGGGTCGAACTAGAAGGTGTAAAGGATGCCGACGCCGAAGCCGGTGGTGGAGGCGCCGGGAGCCACCTTCCCCACGGGGGGGAACAGGGCGTAGCTGGCGGAGCGCTCGTTGTTCATGCCGTAGGCGGAGGCATAGAGGTCGACCGTCTTGGCGAGGCTGCGGACGTAGCCCACGCTCCACTGGGTGCCGCCCAGGCCGTTGGTGGTGGCGGGGCCGCCGCCCCGGACGGTGACGCTGCCCGCCCCGGCCTTGCCGTAGGATCCGAACACCTGGTTCATGCCCCAGCGCTGCTGGACCAGGAGGTACCAGGCATCGCGCTGGTAGTGGTCCACCTTGCCGGTCACGGTCTCGTCCGTGTCGTAGGTGAGGCGCTCGACGATGGCGGAGACCTTGGTGCCCGTGCTGAAGGCGTAGGCCGCCACCAGCTCGTGGCCCACGTCCTTGGAACCGGCGTTGGTGGCCGTCGCGCCCGCGCTGCCGCCCATCTGGGCCAGGCCGAAGTAGTTCTTGTGCTCCTCGAAGCCGTAGGTGACGTTGAAGGCGCCCTTCCTGTAGCTCAGCGAGGCCGACCACAGGTCCGGGCTCACCGAAGGGGCCGTGGCGGTGGCCGCCGACTTGCCCTCGTTCACGGAATAGGCGATCCGCCCGGAGAACCCGTTCATGTCAGGGGTCCAGTACTGGACGCTGTTGCCCTGGCGGCGGTTGAAGGCCGCGTCGGCCGCGGTGTTCACCCGGCCGCCCTGGGTGGTGGTCCCGGGCACGTTGAAGCCGGGGTTCGCCGTCAGGGCGTTGTCGAAGGGGTTCAGGCCGCGCAGGGGGCCCACGAACAGGAGGGGGGCCTTGTAGGGAGTGTCCCAGTTGCCGAAGAACACGCGGCCCCAGTTGCCCTCCAGGCCCAGGCAGCTGTTGCGGCTGGTCAGGCTGTTGGGGGCATCCCCGTCGGGGCTGACGGCGCTTTCGATCTGCCAGATGACCTTCAGGTCGCCGCCGATGCGGTAGCTGCCCCTGAAGCCCAGGTTGGAGGTGCCCGAGGTGAGGCGGTTGCGCCCGGGCACGTTGCCCAGGTCCCCGGTGTAGGCCGTGGCCGCGACCTGGGTGGCGCCGCCGGTGGCGGGGGAAAGGCCGGGCGCGGTGGCCCCGCTGGTCTTGATCTGGTCCAGCAGGGGCAGGAAGGTGCCATAGATCTGGACCTCGCTGGCCTGCGCGGAAGCCTGGAAAGGCAGCGCGCAGGCGCCGGCCAAGGCGAAGAGAAGGGACTTGGATTTCAAGACAGGCCTCCGGTTAGTTGCCTATTGGCAGCAGTTGTGAGAGTGGTTGAGTTGACTACCTACGGGTCCTTAATTTCTCGGGACTAGGCAAGCGTAAATCCATTCGATCTTTTTTTCTTGGTACCCAGACGCCCAATATTGGTAGATTCCGGACTGGACCGTCCCGCATGGGGCGGTCGCGCGAAAGGGAAGACCCCTGTCAGTCCTTGCCGGGGTTGCCGTCCCGGGCCAGGCTGCGCGCCTTCCGGAAGCTGGTGGGGGTTTCGCCGGTGGCCTTGCGGAAGGTCTTCGTGAAGTTGGACTGGTCCTCCCAGCCCAGTTCCGCGGCGATCTGCTGGATGCTCAGGTCCGAGTGGACCAGAAGGCGCTTGGCCTCCAGCATGCAGCGCTCGATGACGATGAGCTGCGGCGTCTTGCCCAGCACCAGCCTGCAGGCCGCATTGAGCCGCCTGGGGGTGCAGCGCAGGCGCTGGGCGTAGAACCCCACCTCCTTCCCGGTCCGGTAGTGCCCGTCCAGTTCCTGCAGGAACGCGTGGAAGAGCTTGAATTCGCCGGTGAGGTGGGCCTGGGTCTGCGTGGCCTGCGCGTGGATGCGCGGCTGGAGGAGGTGCAGGAATGCCGACATCAGATGGCGCAGCACGGGCCGCGATTCGGCGGTCCCGGACTTCGAGATGTTCCACATGAGCCGCGCCAGGGTCCCGATCTGGCGGCTGAGGGCGTCCCCCGGCAGGGGCAGGTTGGGCGAGGCGAGGAAGTCGGAGAACACCCAGGAGGCGTCCTGGTCCAGGAACTCCTCGCCGAAGTCGATCATCCAGCCTTCGTCCTGGGCGTCGGGCATGTAGAAGTGCTTCTTCCCCTTGGCGACCAGCATCACCCAGGGTCCGAGGATCCGGGTTTCCACCCCGTCCACCAGGTGGGTGCCGGATCCCCTGAGGATGAGGATGACCTGGTGGTGGGGATGGCAGTGGGGCTCCGGCAGCCCCTTCTTCCAGTTCACGTGGCTACGCTCGTCGAGGAGCCAGACCTTGAAAACGGTTTCCATGGCCAAGAGTTTAGAGGATGGTTTCGCCAATTGGCCGATAATTATTGGGATGTCGGAAGTCCGAATTTTTCCCCCCGACGAAAAGGGGAGCCACCGGATGGTTGCTCCCCTTTTGATCTAAGTGGTCGGGGCGAGAAGATTCGAACTTCGGTTCGCTGCCGCTCACCCGCGGCACTGGCTGCGCACGGGAATCCGGCTTCGCCGGACCGGCGGTCACGCAGGGCGTGACCGCCTTTCCCTACCTGCGCGCCATTGCCGATCGGAAGTCCGAATCTTTCCCCCGACGAAAAGGGGAGCAACCGGATGGTTGCTCCCCTTTTGATCTAAGTGGTCGGGGCGAGAAGATTCGAACTTCGGTTCGCTGCCGCTCACCCCGCGGCACTGGCTGCGCACGGGAATCCGGCTTCGCCGGACCGGCGGTCACGCAGGGCGTGACCGCCTTTCCCTACCTGCGCGCCATTGCCGATCGGAAGTCCGAATCTTTCCCCCGACGAAAAGGGGAGCAACCGGATGGTTGCTCCCCTTTTGATCTAAGTGGTCGGGGCGAGAAGATTCGAACTTCCGACCTCTCGGTCCCGAACCGAGCGCTCTACCAGGCTGAGCCACGCCCCGACGAAGCATCGATCTTAACCTGAACCCGCCCTCCGGGTCCATCACCCTTTGTGCCGGGCCCTCAAAAGCTCAAGGACGGCCTTGAAGGCGTCGGGCTCCCGGCGCGCCGGCGCTGGTTTATCGGCCTCGGGCGGGTCGCAGGGGACGATCTCCATGGCGCGCATGTCGAGTTTCCACATGCGCCGCAGGCGCTCCTGGACCTGGGGCCAGACGGCCTCGACGGACTTCCGGAGGCTGGGGATGATCTGCGGCTGCCAGCAGCCCACCACCAGGGTGCCCCGGCTCACGCGCAGGAGCCGTGTGTGCTTGACCAGGGCGGGGCCCACCACCAGGAGCCAGCCGTGGCGCAGGCGGGCCTCGACGCGGGCCTGGGGATCCGCGGGGAGGCCGGAGGCGGCCCGCAGGGGGACGAGGTCCCGGGATCCGGGGCGCCTCATTCCGGAAGCCGGGGCGGAGGGATCCGGGACCGGGCCCGCAGGTCGTTGAAGAGCACGGGGGAGGCCAGCATGGGGATCATGCGGCCCCCGGCCTCGTCGTAGAGGGTCGTGACGAGGTGGTGCAGGTTCCCGGCCTCGCGGAAGAGGACGTCGTCCACGGTGCGCACCCGGCTGGCCGGGATGGCGTGGTGGTCGCAGAAGGTCGTGGCGGCCTCCACCGTGGACCTGCGGAAATGCGCCTCCAGGATCGGCAGGAGCCGCCCGCGGTCCGTGACGCGGCCCCGGTTGGAGCGCCACCCGGGCTCCCGCTCCAGGTCGATGCCGGCCCACATGGCCAGAAGTTCGAACTGGCGGTCGCTGCCGCAGCCCAGGGCGATGTTTCCGTCGCTGCACGCGAAGGTCTGGTAGGGGACGATGTGGGGGTGCCCGTTGCCCATGCGCCGGGGGGCCTCCCCGGTCATGAGGGTCTCGGCGGCCACGTTCACCAGGGAGGCCAGGGCGGCTTCCATCAGGGGCACCTCCACGTGGATCGCCTCGCCGGTGCGCTCCCGGTGGAGCATGGCGGCCTGGATCCCGTTGGCGAGGTAGAGGCCCGCGATGACGTCCACCACGGCCACGCCGGTCTTCATGGGGGCGCCGGGGGCCTCGCCGGTGATGGACATGAGGCCGCTCTCGGCCTGCAGGACGAAGTCGTAGCCGGGGCGCCTCGCCGCGGGCACGTCCGAGGCGAAGCCGCGCACCGAGGCCACGATGAGCTTGGGATACCGGTCGTGGATCTGCTCCCAGGTGAGGCCCAGGGCCTCCGCGGAATCCGGGAGGAAGTTCTCCACCAGCACGTCGGCGGTGGTCATCAGCTCGGCCAGGATGGCCTTGCAGCCCTCGTCCTCCAGGTCCATGGCCAGGCTCCGCTTGCCGCGGTTGGCGCAGCGGAAGTAGGCGCTCTCGCCCGTGCCCGCCTCGAAGGGCGGGCCCCAGCCCCGGGTGGGGTCCCCCGAGGGGGGCTCGATCTTCAGGACCTCGGCGCCGAAGTCCGCCAGCAGCTGCGTGGCGAACGGTCCCGCCAGGATGCGGGAGAAATCCAGGATCTTGTAGTGGGAGAGGAGGTGTGACACGGGGCTCAGGGGAGAGTCTTGAGGATACGCTGGATCGACTGCGCTTTCCGCCCTTCCGTGACGACCAGCACACCGTGGAGCTGGGGATCCCCCTCCGCCACCTCCCACTTGTCCCCCTTGGCCTTGAGGAAACGGCTGAGGCTGGACTCCTTCGTCATCCCGATGACGCCCGCGTAGGGGCCCGTCATGCCCACGTCGGTGACGTAGGCGGTGCCCCCGGGCAGGACCTTGGCGTCCAGGGTGGGCACGTGGGTGTGGGTGCCCAGCACCGCCGCGACCCGGCCGTCCAGGTACCAGCCCATGGCCTGGGCCTCGCTGGTGGCCTCGGCGTGCATGTCCACGATGACGATGTCGGCCCGCTCCCGGGCCAGGATGGCGTCCGCGCAGCGGAAGGGATCGTCGCACACGGGCATGTGGACCCGGCCCATGAGGTTGACGACCAGGATCTCCTGGCCTCCGGGGGTGTGCAGCTTGACGTACCCGTTGCCCGGGGTCCCGGGGGGGTAGTTGGCGGGCCTCAGGAGCCGCGATTCCACCTGGAAATAGGGGACGATGTCCTTGACGTCGAAGGCGTGGTTCCCGGTGGTGATGACGTTCACCCCCAGCTCCTCGAACCACTGGCGGGCGATGCGCTCGGTGATCCCGTGCCCGTGGGCGGCGTTCTCCCCGTTGACCACGATGAAATCCAGGGCGAGCTCGCGCTGGAGCGCGGGCAGATGCGCCTCCACCAGCCGCCGGCCGGCCTCACCCACCACATCTCCCAGGACGAGAATCCTCATCCGAAAACCTTAACAGGCGGCCCTCCCTAGGACTTTTCCAAAAATTTTCAACTTTTTCAGGCACCGGACTGTCCATGGCGGCACCAGAGAGGGAACATCCCCCTGCCGGTCCGCCCGGGCCGATCCTGCTAGGCTTAGACTTTTAAGAGTGCCGCATGCCCTTCCCCTTGAGATCCTTGATCATTTCATCCTTCCTGGCCTTCACCTGGCCCCTGGCGGCCCTCGCCGCTGAACCTCCGGCCACCATGGGGATGAACGAGATCCGCACCGGCATGAAGGGCGTGGGCCGCACCGTCTGGCAGGGCGGGAAGATCGAGACCTTCGAGTTCGAGGTCCTGGGCCTCCAGAAGAACTTCGCGCCGGGCCGGAGCCTCATCCTGGTGCGCGCCAGCGGGGGCCCCCTGGCCAACACCGGGATCCTCGCGGGCATGAGCGGCTCCCCCTGCTACATCGGCGGCAGGCTCATCGGGGCCCTCTCCATCGGCTTCGCCTTCGAGAAGGAGCCCATCGGCGGCATCACCCCCATCGGGGAGATGCTGGACGGCCTCAAGGATCTGTCGGAGGCCCCCTCCACCCGCACCCCCCTGATCCTGCCCCGGATGGAGCCGCCCAAGGTCCTCAAGTCGGCCCTCCTGGGGCACATGGTGCCCATCGGCGAGATCCTGGGCACCACCGAGGCCCCCGAGGGCGGCCAGCTGCTGCCGATCCCCGTGTTCGGGGCCTCCACCGCCCCCGAGCTGCAGTCGCTCTGGGCGGGGCTGCCGCTCCGGCCCATGGGCGCCATGGCGGCCGGGACCGGCACCGGCGAGGCCAGCCCCCTGGAGCCCGGCGGCATGGTGGCGGTGAACCTGGTGCAGGGGGACCTGGAGATGTCCGCCTCCGGCACCATCACCTACGTCTCGGGCCGGAAGGTCCTCTGCTTCGGCCACCAGCTCTTCAACCTGGGCGCGGTGGACCTGCCCCTGTGGTCGGCCTCGGTGGCCGTGTGCGTGCCCAACTACAACAGCTCGTTCAAGCTCTCCCAGTCCGTGGCCCCCGTGGGCGCCCTGCGCCTGGACCGCAGCATGGGCATCGCCGCGGTCCTGGGCGCCGAGCCCCGGATGGTCCCCATGCGCGTGGGCCTGAACCTGGGCGGCAAGCGCACCCTCAACTTCAAGTTCGAGCTCATGGACCACCCGGTGGTCACGCCCAACCTGGCCGCCATGGTGCTGGGCCAGACCATCTCCACCTACGTGCGGGGCGCCGGCTTCCAGAGCCTCTCCCTGCAGGGCAACATCAAGCTCGCCGGCCACCCGGCCATCGAGATCGAGAACATGGTGGCCGACCTCAACGCCAACCGCATGGCCATGTATCTGGGCGGCATCCTCCAGATCCTCACCATGAACCCCTGGGAGCGCCCGGTGGTCGAGGGCATCAGCCTCACCGTCAAGGCCGAGGAGCGTCTCGACCTCACGGCCATCAGCGGCGTGCGCACCCTGAAGGCCCGGGTGAAGCGGGGCCAGACCCTGCCGGTGTACGTGGTGCTGCAGAACATCCAGGGCACCAAGGAGACCACCACCATGAACCTCTTCGTGCCGCCCTCGGCCCGGCCCGGCAAGGCCACCCTGCTGGTGGGCGACGGGTTCAGCCTCATCAACGCGGACCCCGACGAGAGGGCCATCGACATCGCGGGCCTGGGCGACCTGGTGCGCATGCTCAACGGCGGCATGCGGAACAACCACGCCTATGCGCTCCTGGTGCAGACCCAGCCCGGCGCCGGGTTGCGGGGCGCGCGCATCGAGGGCGTGCCCCCGACCATCACCGCCATGCTGGGGGCCGACGGCGACCTGAACGCCAACCGCCTCCAGCGCCAGATCATCAGCCGCGGCGTCCTGCCCCTCGAGTCCGAGGTGCGGGGCCTCATCAGCATGGAACTTGAAGTCGAATAGGCGCACGTGGAGACCATGATGAAGAACCTCACCACCGTACTGGGCTCGATCCTCCTCGCCTCGGCGGGCATCGCCTCGGCCCAGCAACCCTCGGCCACGTTCGCCTCGTTCAACGACTGGCTCACCTCCGACGCCAAGGGCGTGCGAATCGGCGCGGACGGCAAGCTCCGGCTCGCCCCCGGCCTCCGCCGCGTGGGCACGCTCCCCGAGGGCATCGTGTGGGCGGCGGTGTCCGACGGGGCCGCGGGCGCCTACCTCAGCGCGGGCAACGAGGGCAAGCTCTTCCACTACACCGCCGGCCAGGTGAAGCCCCTGGCCCAGGTGAAGGGCGGCATCGTCTTCGCCATGGCCCGCCTGGGCCAGGACCTCATCGTCGCGCCCAGCGGCGAGGCCAAGCTCTTCCGGGTGACGCCGGGCGGCGAGGTGAAGCCCTTCGCGGACATCGAGGCGCGCCTCGTGTGGGCCATGGCCGTGGACGGCACCGAGCTGGTGCTGGCCGGGGGCGGCGAGAAGGGCGCGGCCCTGGTGCTGGCGCGCGAGGGCCACAGCCGCAAATTGGCCGAGCTCCCCGAGGAGACGGCCTTCACCGCCCTGGCGCCGGACGGCAAGGGCGGCTACTACCTGGGCTCCCACGGCCGGGGCCTGGTGCTCCACTACACCGGGGTCCGCACCGGGGACCGCATGGAGACCCTCATGGCCACGGGCTTCGAGGAAGTGCGCGCCCTGGTGGTGAACGAAGGCGAGGTGTTTGCCGGGGCCACCAACGGGATCTCCAGCAAGTTCGCCGCCGGCAGCCTCGAGCGCCGGGAGGGCTACCTGGCCGAGACCGGCACCACGACCAGGTCGGCCGTCATCCGCCTGGACAAGGACCGGGTGCCCCAGACCCTCTGGCAGAGCGCCCAGAACCAGATCTTCGCCCTGACCGCCTGGAACGGCCAGCTCCTGGTGGGCACCGGCAACCGCTCCCGGCTCTTCGCGCTGCCGCTTTCCGGGCGGGCCCGGGGCGAGTCCCCCTTCAGCGTCCTCCAGGACCTGGGCGCCGCCCAGGCCACGGCCTTCCTGCGCGCCGGGTCCGACCTGATGGTGGTGGCCTCCAACCCCGCCGAACTGCACATCCTCAACGAGAGCCAGGCCACGGAGGGCACCATCGAGAGCAAGGTGCTCAAGGCCTCGCCCCTGGCCGACTGGGGCCGGGCCTACGTGGAGGCCGAGACGCCCCAGGGCACCACCGTGGACTTCCAGTTCCGCACCGGGTCCACCGAGACCCCCGACGGCACCTGGTCCCCCTGGACCCCGCCGCTACTCAGCGGCGAGCGCCCCCACCTGGCGCCGGCCCGCTTCGCCCAGTTCCGCCTCAAGCTCGCCAGCTCCCGGGGCGGCGCCACGCCCACCGTGGAGGGCGTGCGCATGCATTGGGCCAACCGGAACCTGGCGCCCATGTGGGAGTCCGCGGAGATCATGCCCCCGGGCCTGGTCATCACGCGCACCGCGCCCCCCGACGACATCGGCATCGAGCGGGTGCCCCTGGAGACCCAGAAGCTCATCCCCGCCCTGGGCTACGCCGGAAGCGAGAAGCGCAGCTTCCGCCGGGGCGCCCAGGCCTTCGTCTTCCACGTCTCCGACCCCAACGGCGACCAGCTGGAGTTCGGCCTCCGCCTCCTGCCCGAGACCGGCGCCCCCATCGAGCTGGAGCGGGCCTGGAAGGAGCGGTTCTTCACGTTCGACACCCTCGGGGTCCCGGACGGCAGGTACCGCCTGGAGATCACCGCCTCGGACGCCCCCAGCCAGCCCCTCAATTCGGCCCTGGCGTCCGTCCTGCGCACCGCGCCCTTCCTCATCGACCACACGCCGCCCGTGATCAGCGACCTCACCGCCACGCCCGAGGGCGAGGGCGTGCGGGTGCGCTTCAGCGCGAAGGACCAGACCTCCGTGCTCAAGGACGCCGCCATCTCCGCCGACGGCGACGGCTGGGTCCAGGTGGCCCCCGAGACCCGGGTCTTCGACACCAAGGAGGCCACCTTCGACGTGCTGGTGCCCCGCGCCCGCATCAAGGGCAGCCGCGTGATGGTGAAGGTGGCCGATCTGTCCAACAACGAGCAGACGGCCAGCGTGGCGATCGGGGAAGTCCGGAAGAAGTAGCGGCTGGACAGGGTCAAGCCCCTTACAGGAGAAGCGCTTCCTTGAAAGGGAATACGAATCAGGCCAGTTCCACCACCGCCAGCACGCCCCGGCCCAGGACCTCCGCCCCGCCCTGCAGCTCCAGCAGGTCCCAGGGCCCCAGCGCCTGCCCCGCGATCTCGACCGCGCCCTCCAGGCACACCACCACCAGCACCGGCGCCACGGGCAGCGCCGCGGGCGCCGTGACGACGCCGAGCCGGTGCCGGGCCCGGCCCCTCGCGGACATGACGTTGAAGTCGCGGCAGGGCCCGTCCAGGAGGCGGCCCGTGGTGGCCCAGTCCCCGGAGAAGGTCACCGGCCGCAGGGGTCCCTCCAGCTTCTGGAGGCCGTGCCCGCCGTGGTCCAGCTCCAGGCTGCCCGACAGCAGCATCAGGCTCCGGTCCACCCCGGGGAAGGCGGAGAAGGGCCCGGACGCGGGCACGTCGGCCATGCTGATGCGCCACAGGAAGCCCTCCGCCAGCGTGGCGCCCGGGGGATGGATGAGGAGCTCCGTGGTGGAGCCCCCTCCGTCCTTCCAGGGCATCACGCGGTAGTCGGCGGGGCCCAGCCTGCGCATCACCGGATGGTGAGGTCGTACGGCATGCGGGCGTAGATGCCGCGGGGGTCGCTGAAGGCCTCCAGGCCGCTGATGACGTGCTGGACCTGCCCCTGGAGCGTGTCGGCCGAGCTGCGCGTGAACTGGCGCTTGCCGCCGCTCAGGGCCTTGAGGAGCTTCTCCACGGCGGTCCTGGGCTCGGAGGGACCCTCCAGCCGGTAGTCGGACTCGATCTTCGCCTTCTTCGCGGCGTAGGACACGGCGTCCTGCAGGCTCCCGATCTCGTCCACGAGGCCGATCCGGATCGCGGAGGACCCGGACCACACGCGGCCCTGGGCGATCTCCTGCACCTGGTCGCGGGTGAGCTTGCGGCTCTCGGCGACCTTGGTGACGAACAGGTCGTAGATCCAGTCCACCATGACCTGGGCCCGCGCCAGCTCGGCGTCGCTCTTGGGACGCGAGATGGTGAGGGAGTTGGCCAGCTTCGCGGTCTGGACGCCGTCCCAGGTGATGCCGTGCTCGTTGGCCAGGGACTTCACGTTGGGCAGCAGGCCGAAGACGCCGATGGAGCCGGTGATGGTGGTGGGCTCGGCGAAGATGCGGTCCGCATAGGTGGAGATCCAGTAGCCGCCCGAAGCCGCCAGGTGGCCCATGGACACGATGACGGGCTTGTCCTTGCGGGCCAGCACCAGCTCGCGCTGGATGAGCTCGGAGGCCGGGGCGCTGCCGCCCGGGCTGTTCACGCGCAGGACGATGGCCTTGACGCGCTTGTCCAGGCGCAGGCGCCGGAGCTCGTTGCTCAGCGATTCCCCGCCGATGCTGCCGGTGGTGCCGAAGCCGTCCACGATGGAGCCTTCCGCGAACACCAGGGCGATGCGGTTCGAGCCGGTGGCCTCGGGGAGGGTCTTGGCGTAGGTGGCCATGTCGATCTGTGGGAAATCACGGTCGCTGGCCTTCTTGCCCGCGACCTCCTTGAGCTCGTCCAGCACCTGGTCGTTGGCCAGGAGCTTGTCCACCAGGCCCGCCTTGAGGGCCTCGGGGGAGGTGAGGGTGCCCTGCTCGTCGGCGATGGCCTGGAGCTGGTCGGGGGTGAGCTTGCGGTCCGCGGCCACGGCCGACTTCCACTCGGTCCACAGGTCGCCCATGAGGACCTGCAGCTCCTCCCGGGCGGGATCGCTGAGCTTCTCCAGGACGTAGGGCTCGACGGCGCTCTTGTACTTGCCCACCCGGGTGACCTGCACGTCCACGCCGTACTTCTTGAAGGCCTTGCCGTAGAAGGTGATCTCCGAGGCATAGCCCGTGGCGTCCAGCACCCCCAGCGGGTTCATGTAGACCTTGCCCACGCCGGCGCAGAGGTACAGTTCCCGCTTGGTCCAATACTGGTTGTAGGCGATCACGGGCTTGCCGGAGACCTTCCTGAATCGCAGGATGGCCTCCCTCAGTTCCTTGAGGGCGGCGGGGCCGGAACCGACGCCCTCGGGACGCACGATGCCGGTGATGTAGAGGGCGCTGAGGCCGGCGTCATGGGACGCACGGTCGAGGGCCTGGACGAGCACATGGAGGGGGATGCCCTCCGCCTGGCCGCCACCCGCGGCCTTCTGCAGGAGCTCCGCAGGTCCCGGTTCGGGGTAGGAATCCGTGAAGTTGGTGTTCAGGTCCAGGATGAGCACGGCCTTGGCGGGGACAACGGGCTTGGTGGGCCCCATGGACGCGGCGATGATCACCAGGAGCACCAGCCCGCCCCCCACGAAGAGGGACAAGGCCACCAGCGACGCCAACAGCGACTTGAAAAAGTCTTTCATGAATCTACCCCCGGTCCGTTTCCACCATGGTAATGCCCCCACACGCCCGTTTGATACCTCTTTGGCAATGGTGACAAAACAGGTAAACTATCGGAGAACGAGGAGACCCCGTGGCAAACTACCCCGAGTACATGGTCGCTCCCATGAGGGAGGAACTGAGTCAGGCCGGCTTCCAGCACCTCATGACCCCCGCCGAGGTGGACGAGGCCCTCCAGCGCCCCGGCACCACCCTGCTCATCGTGAATTCCGTATGCGGCTGCGCCGCGGCCGGGGCCCGCCCGGGCGTCGTCAAGGCCCTGCGCGAGAAGGGGCTCCGGTTCGACCATCTGGTCACCGTGTTCGCCGGCATGGAGACCGAGGCCACCCAGCGGGCCCGCGAGTATTTCGAGGGCGCCCCGCCCAGCTCCCCCCAGGCCGCGATCCTCCGGGACGGGCGGCTGGTCCACCTCATGGGCCGCATGTCCTTCCTGGACCGCACGCCGGACATGATCGCCGAGGAGCTCTGCGCGTCCATTTCGTGACCGCTGACCGTTCGCCCGTGCTTACCATGGTTCCATGCGCATGTGGCGACTCCTGGCCCTGATCCCCTTCTGCCTCCACGGGCAGGAGCTTCCGCCCCCGTCCACCCTGGCGGCCCCCATCCGGGTGGACCTGGCCCCCATGTTCGCCGCCGCGGAGCGGACGACCCCCGTGACGCCGCAGGGGGTGGAGACCTGGACCAACCTGCCCGGGGTCGCCCAGGGGAGCCCCGCCTACCGGTTCAACCTCTACCGGGAGCCGCTGTACTTCGTCCTGAAGGGCAACCGGGTCTTCATGCACACGACGGTGAACTACTGGTTCGAGGTGGGTCTGCGCATGGGCACCTACGTCAGGGGCATGGGTTCCTGCGGGCTGCCGCCGGAGACCTTCCGCAAGGCCCGGCTGGGCATCCAGGCCGAGGTGGCCCTCACACCGGACTGGGGCCTCGACCTCAAGCTCACGCCCGAGGAACCCCTGCGCATCGACGGCTGCCAGATAACGTACCTGGGCTACGACATCACCGACAAGGTGCTGGCGGGCATGAAGGAGAACCTCGCCAAGGCCACCCAGGCCCTCCAGGGGCAGCTCCAGGAGGCCACCCGGCTCCGGCCCCGGGCCGAGGCGGCGTGGCTCCAGGCCCAGCAGCCCGTGGAGCTCGCCCCGGGGGTGTTCCTCATGCTCAACCCCGAGCGCGTGCGCCTCAGCCCCTGGTCCAGCCTGGGCAAGGTGCTCACCCTCACGCCCGAGATCCAGATCCGGCCGACGGTGTGCCTGGGGGAGCGCCCCCAGCGCGTCCCCCGGCCCCTGCCCCCCCTGGACCTCTCGCCCCAGCCCATCGCGCCGGGCTTCAGCCTCCAGATCGACGCGGACCTGAGCTTCGAGCACGCCTCGCGCCAGCTCACCCAGCAGCTCGGCGCCCAGCCCCTGGAGACCGACAAGGGCCGGTTCGAGGTCACCCGCGCCGCCGTGCGCGGCAAGGACGGCTGGGCCTACCTGGACCTGGACATCAAGGGGAAGATCACGGGACGGCTGACCCTCAAGGGCCGCCCCGTCTTCAACGAGATCCTGGGCACCCTCCACCTGGAGGACCTGGATTACACGCTCGAGACGAAGAGCTGGATCACCAGCTTCGGGGAATGGATCTACCGCGGCACCCTGCGCAAGACCCTCGCCGAGAAGTGCAGCTTCTTCCTGGACAAGAGCCTCAAGGACCTGAAGGAGCGCACGCAGCAGGGCCTCAACCGCCCCCTCACGCCCCAGGTGGCCCTCACCGGCGTGGTGGACGCATTCCGGGTGGGCAGGGTGGAGGTGCTGGAGGACCGCTTCAAGGTGGTGGCCCGCATGGAAGGCATGGTGCAGATCGGGGTCACTCCCGATGCGCGCTGAGGAGGCCAGGGAACTCGCCCTGCGGGTCCTGGCGCGGATCCGGGCGCTGGCGGTCCCTGCGGGCTCCCGGCTCTGGAACCGGATCCGGGGGTTCCTGGACGAAGTGGGCCAGGGGCTCGCCGCCCACCGGTTCCGCAGCACGGTGGCCCTCCTGATCCTCGCGACGGCACTGCTGGCCGGAGCCCGTGCCCTGCCGGTGGTCTACGGGCACTATGCCCTGCGCCATGCCGCGGGGATCGCGGCCCGGCAGTCCCGCATCAAGGGCGAGGAGGGCGCGCGGGCATCGCTGCGCCGCCGCGCCTTCGACCTGGGCCTCACGGAGGCGGCCCTGGATGCCGACAGCTTCAAGCTGGAAACCGGCCTCACCGAGGAGGGGCCCGTGTGCACCGTCTCGTACGATTTCACCCACCAGGTGGATGTCTACGGCGTCTTCACGCTGCCCGTGCGCTTCCGGGGCAAGGTCACCGGCATCCAGGTGGATCCCCTCCCCAACCCCCTGGCCGTGGACGGGGACGAGAAGGAGCCGCGTCGATGAGTTTGATTTATACATTATGTGACTAGCCTGGGGCGTTCCAGCGGACCGGCAGGAGACGCCCATGCCCCGAAACCTTCCCATTCTCCCGCGGCGCCTTCGCCAAGGGGCTGGTCCGGTCCGCGGCGGCGGGGGGGTCCTAATCAACGGCGACTGGGAGGTTATCAGCCGCTTCGTGAAGTTCGTGAACGACGGCCGGGCCGAGGATCCTGTCCTGAAAACCTAGAAGTCCAGCACCTTGCGCATCCCGGCCAGCACCTTCTCGGTGTTGGGCAGGATGGCCCGCTCCAGGATGCGGTTGAAGCCCACGGGGGTGAAGGCGGATCCCACGCGGCCCACGGGCGCGTCCAGCCACGGGAAGCACGTCTCGGAGACCTGCGCGGCCACCTCGCCGCCGAATCCGCCGAAGACCTTGTCCTCGTGCACCACGATGGCGCGGTGGGTCTTCCTGACGCTGGCGAAGATGGTCTCGGTGTCCAGGGGGCTGAGGCTGCGAAGGTCGATCACCTCCACGCTGCGGCCCTCGGCCTCCAGCTTGTGCGCGGCCTCCAGGGCGAAGTGCACGGGGGTGCCGTAGGCGAGCACCGTGAGGTCCGTGCCTTCCCTGCGCACCCGCGCCTTGCCGAAGGGCACGGCGAAGTCGGCGGGGATGTGGGCCTTGCTCTGGGCGGCGTTGTAGAGGAACTTGGGCTCCAGGAACAGGCTCACGCCCCGGCTCCGGATGCAGGTGCGCAGCAGGCCCGCGGCGTCGTCGGCGAAGGCCGGCACCACCACGCGGATGCCCGGGATGGTGGTGAGGAAGCCCTCGATGTTCTGGCTGTGGTAGAGGCCGCCGCCGATGTAGCCGCCCGAGGCCAGGCGGATGGTGATGTTGGGAACCTGCTTGCCCATGCTGCGCCAGGACTCGTGGGAGATCTCGATGAGCTGCTCGGTGGCGGGCCAGAAGTAGTCGGCGAACTCGGCGCCCTCCACGACCACGCGGATCTTGTCGTCCAGCCGGGAGAAGCCGTTGGCGGTGCCGGTGATGAAGTCCTCGGCGATGGGCCCGTTGAAGACGCGCTTGCGTCCGAACTCCTGCTGCATCCCCTTGGTGATGTTGAAGATGCCGCCCTTCTCCTTGTTGGCCACGTCCTGGCCCCAGATGTAGGTGTCGGGGTTGGCCCGGAACTCCTCCTTCAGGGTCTGGTTGATGGCGTGGAGCATGGTCTCCTTGGCGCCGTCCTCGTCGTGGGTCCCGTCCGGGAACAGCGGCGTCACCCAGGGCTCGGGCACCAGGTGCTCGAAGATGGCCGCGGGATCGGGATCCTTGGAGGTGATGGCGGTGTCGGAAGCCGCGTTGTAGATCTCCATGTTGGCCTTCTCGATCCCGGCCAGGTCCTCCTCGGCCACGCCGTGCTCGAGGCAGTAGCGCCGGAAGCGCGGGAGCGGGTCCTGGGCCCTGGCGGCGGCCAGCTCCTCCGGGGACCGGTAGAGCTCGTGCTTGTCGCTGTTGGAGTGGCTGCCGATGCGCACGCAGTCGGCCTGGATGATGGCCGCGCCCGCGCCGGACTTGGCGTAGGCCACGGCTTCGTCCAGGGCGCGCATGGAGTCGATGGGGTCCTTGCCGTCGCATTTGAGGATCAGCAGGTTGGGGAAGCCGCTGAAGTTGTCGCACACGAACTCGTTGGCGGTCTGGTCGGACTTGGGCACGGAGATGCCGTAGCCGTTGTCCTGGAACACGAAGACCACCGGCAGCTTCTCGAGGCTGGCGCCGTTGATGGCCTCGTACACGTAGCCCTCGGAGACGCTGGACTCGCCCTGGCTGCTGAACACCACGGCGTCCCGGCCGTAGGTCTTGACGGCCCTGGCCAGGCCCACGGCGTGCTGGGTGTGGTTGCCGGTGCAGCTGGAGACGTTCTGGATGTGGATCTCGGGCTTGCCGAAGTGGTTGGACATGTGGCGCCCGCCGCTGGCGGGGTCGCCGGCCTTGGAGATGCCGTTGAGGATGATCTCCAGGGGCGTCAGGCCCCCGGCGAGGCAGGTGAGCAGGTCGCGGTAGTAGGGGAACAGGTAGTCCTGCCCGGCCCGGAACGTGAGGCCCAGGGCCAGCTGGATGCCGTCGTGGCCCGCGCAGGGGGCGTGGTAGGACCAGCCGATGGCCTGCTTCAGGTAGTTGGGCGCCTTGTCGTCCAGGACCCGCCCCATGTGCATGGTGCGGTACCACCCCTTCAGGGTCTGGGCGTCCGGGCCCTCTGCCACCTGGGCCCCGGGGCCCGCATTGTTCGCCTTCGTCTCGATCATCGCCGGTCCTCGTTCAGACTACACTCGGTCCATCGGCCGCTGACGGCCGTTCAATAACTAATGACCCGGATCTGGGGGTCCACTTCGTCCTGCAGGAGGCCCTCGATGAAGCGCAGGGTCCCCCCGCCGGAGCTGGGGCAGGAGCCGCAGGCTCCGTGGTAGCTGATCTGCAGGGTGTTCTCCTCGAACGAGAGCACTTCCACCCCGCCGCCGTCGCCGGCGAGGCCGGGCCGGATGCGCTCGTCCAGGATCTTGTTGATGCGCGCCAGCTTCTCGTCGTCGGCCAGCGAACTGCCCGGGGCCGGCGCGTTGCCGTCCACGGCCTCCATCTCCAGGTCCTCGATGGCCTCGCAGATGGGGTCGATGAGGCCGCTCCATTCGTCGTCCGGGGCCTTGTTCACGGTGACGAAGCGGTCCATGTAGAAGACCGAGGTGATGCGGCCCAGGGCGAAGAGGCTGGAGGCGAGGGGATCCCCCACCGCGGCCCCGAAATCCCGGAAGGAGCGCGTCCCCGACCGGAGAATGGGCCGCTGCACGATGAACTTGAGCGCATCGGGATTGGGAGTGGGTTCGATGTTGACGACCTTGGGCATACGGTAACCTCGCCACTGACTTGAATAGTTTACTAGAAATGTCGGGATTATCCAGTCCAAACTGTGGGAAAGCCCCAGGAGAAGTGCGGGCAATCTGAAAGATGGAGAATCCCAATGCTCGAAGCCGAACGTGAAGCCTGCATAGCTGCTGCCCAGGCGGGTGGAAGAATCCTCCTGACCTATTTCCGCAAGTTGGATCCACGCACCATTTCCGAAAAATCGAAGAACGACCTGGTGAGCGAAGCCGATCGGGCAAGCGAGGCCGCCATCCAGAAACTTCTGGCCGATCGTTTCCCCGCTTATGGCTTCCTGGGCGAGGAAACCGGGGCCACCGGTCCCGTGGAAGGCCGCGTCTGGATCGCCGATCCCCTGGACGGCACCCTCAACTTCATCCAGGGGTTCCCCCACTGGTGCGTCTCCGTGGCCCTGTGGGATCCCCAGGGGCCCCTGGCGGGCTGCATCTACGATCCCCTGCGGGAGGACCTCTTCGTGGCCGTGCGGGGCGGGGGCGCCACCTGGAACGGACAGCCCATGGCCGTCTCCGGTCAGCCCGGCCTGACGGGGGCCTTCCTGGCCACCGGCTTCGCCTGGCAGCTGGGCGACCGCTTCGAGCTCTTCGCCCGCACCCTGCCGGCCATCTTCCACCGCGCCAAGGCCATCCGCCGCGGCGGTTCCGCGGCCCTGGACCTGGCCCACACGGCCTGCGGCATCTACGACGGCTACTACGAGATGGGCCTGCGCAAGTGGGACTTCGCCGCCGGCGTGCTCCTGCTGCAGGAGGCCGGGGGATGCGTCACCGACTGGCGGGGAGGCGACGCCTGGGTGGAGACGGGCGACGTGGTGACCGGCAACCCCCAGGTCCAGGAGGAGCTTCTGGAAGCCCTGCGTCACTGAACCGCCGCAGGCCTCCCCAGGGTCGCCACCAGGGCGCAATAGGGCCCCAGCGTCGCGGGCAGGCCCTTGGCCGGGACGCGGCCCGTGGCCAGGAGCACCTGCGCCGGTCCGCCCAGGCCGAGGTCCAGCCTGCGCTCCCGGCCCGAGAGGTTCACGGCCACGAGGATCGTCTCCTCCTCGACCACCCGGAGGTAGGCGAGGATGTCGGGGTCGTCCGGGGCCAGGGGCCGGTAGGCGCCGTCCAGGAGGGCCTTCCTCGACCTGCGCAGGGCCAGGAGCGCGCGATGCCAGTTCAGCACGGAGCCGGGGTCCCGGCGCTCGGTGGCCACGTTGTGGGAGCGGGCCCCGGGAGGCACCGGGAGCCAGGGCCGGCCGGTGGTGAAGCCCGCGGCCTCGGTGGCGTCCCACTGCATGGGGGTGCGCTCCCCGTCCCGCCTCTTGGCGCCGGGCCAGCCCGCGCGGCCCATGGGGTCCATCACGTCCTCCCGGCGCGTGGGGTCGGTGTTGACCATGCCCAGCTCGTCGCCGTAGTAGAGGATGGGGGTGCCCCGCAGCGTGAGGAGCAGCGTCCCCAGGGCCTTGGCGATGGCGTCGTCGTGGACCTTGTCGCCGTAGCGGCTCACGGCCCGCGCCAGGTCGTGGTTCCCCAGCACCCACACGGGCCAGAACCCCGTGGCCTCCGTGGCCGCGATGCGCCTGCGGAAGTCCGGGGCGGACAGCTTCTCCGCCATGGCCAGCATGTGGCCCGTGGGCATCTGGAGCTGGTCCCGGCCGTCGCCGTAGTAGCCCCGGAGCTCCTCGGTCGACTCGGTGTAGGTCTCGCCGATGAGCACCGCGCCGAAGGGGTCCGCCTCCCGGCGCAGGGCACGCATGAGCCCGCGGCCCTCCTCCAGCTTGTAGTTGTGCACGTTGCGCATGTTCGGGTCGCCGAAGGCGTTGCGGCCCGGCAGGAGGGGGTTGTCCGGGAGGGCGGGATCCTCGTAGACGGTGTCCAGGGCGTCCAGCCGGAACCCGGCCGCGCCGCGCCGGTACCACCACCGGGTCACGTCCAGCATCTCGTCCCGCACGGCCGGGTTCCGCCAGTTCAGGTCGGGCTGCGAGCCGTAGAAGAAGTGGTAGTACCACTGCCCCGTGACCGGGTCCAGCGTCCAGGCCGGCCCCCCGAACAGCGACACCCAGTTGCAGGGCGGCGCCGCCCCCTTGCCGTCCCGCCACACATACCAGTCCCGCCGCCGGGCGCTGCGCGAGGACCTGGAGTCCTTGAACCAGGGGTGCTGGTCCGAGGTGTGGTTGAGCACCAGGTCCAGCACCACCCGGATCCCCCGCCGGCGCCCCTCGGCCACGAGCCGGTCGAAGTCCCCGAGCGTGCCGAAGCGCGGATCGATGTCCCGGTAGTCCGACACGTCGTAGCCGAAGTCCACCTGCGGCGACGGGAAGACCGGCGTGAGCCACACCGCGTCCACGCCCAGGTCCTGGAGGTAGTCCAGGCGGGCCGTGATTCCGGGGAGGTCGCCCACGCCGTCGCCCTTGGTGTCCTGGAAGCTGCGGGGGTAGATCTCGTAGAAGACCGCATGGCGCCACCATTCGGCGGGCGCCTGGGCCCCGAGGGACAGGCAGAGGAAGGCGTAGAGGACGGCGCGGGGGATGCGGAGCATGGGCGTCTCGGAAAAGGAGTCTGAAAAGGGGTCGGGCTGAAGGGCATCCAGCTTAACCCCGATCCGGTTTCCGACGAACCCGGGAATTCGCTAACCATATGCATAAACAATGAATATATATCAATCTGGACAGACTCTGGAGGGTGTTCTGTTGGAGGACCCCGTTGAAGGCTTTTCTCCTTGAACCTCCACGAGCCCTCAGCGCCGCGTTCAATCCTTTTCCCAACCCACCGGCGTCATCAAATAAGCGGACGGCATGCACCCGGAAAAAGCCTAAACGCGGAGGCGCGGAGAACGCGCAGAGGCTCGCTGAGGAAAATAGGAAAGGCACTATAGGCTGTCGGCAAACCCGGGACTTCCTGGACACAGGATTTAGGGGCCAGGTCAAGGCAAGAAGATCCCCATCCATCCCCTAAATCCGATTCATCCATGTTCCAGCAGGGATGAATCGGATTGACGGGAAAGGGCAGGATAAGTCCTGGCAAGTCCTTTCCTTGGGTTTGCCTACAGGGCCTATTCTTCGGCCGGTTTCGCGGCGCGGCTGTAGATCACCACGAAGACGCAGAGCGCCGTCATGGCCGCGATGGCCAGCCATTCGCCCAGGGCCCCTTCCACCGAGGCCACGCTGAGGATGGGGAAGCCGTCGGGCCACTTGATCTTGAAGGCGCTGGCGATCACGCCCACGATGCCGCCGCCGGCCATGAGGCCGCTGGCCACCAGGATGCCCCGGTTCTCCCGGGCCTTCACGACGGCGTCCGTGTCGCCGGACCCCTTGCGGTTCACGACCCAGCTGATCAGGCCGCCCAGGAAGAGCGGGGTGTTCACCTCGATGGGAAGGTACATGCCCAGCGCGAAGCCCAGGGCCGGCAGCTCCACCATGCGCAGGACGAGGCTGAGCACCACGCCGAGGGAGAACAGGAACCAGCGCAGGGGCATGGCCGTGGTGCCGAAGATGCCGTCCAGGATCTCGCGCATGGCGCTGGCCTGGGGCGCGGGCACGGCGGCGGTGCCGAAGCCCTGCTTGCTCATGATCCACATCGCCAGGCCCGTGAACAGGGCGGCCACGAAGGTGCCCAGGAACTTCAGCCACATCTGCCGGGCGGGGGTGGCGCCGATCCAGTGGCCGATCTTCAGGTCCGTGGCGAAGGCGCCGCTGGCGGACAGGGCCGTGCACACGACGCCGCCCACCATCAGGGTGATGAACATGCCCACCCCGCCGCCGAAGCCCAGCTTGAGCATCACGAGGCCCGTGATGATGAGGGTGAGCATGGTCATGCCGCTGATGGGGTTGGTGCCGATGGTGGCGATGGCGCGGGCGGCCACGGGCGCGAAGAGGAACGCGATGACCATGACCACGACGGTGCCGACGAAGGCGGCGAAGAAGGCCCCCTTCATGCCCACGCCGAAGGAGAAGAAGAGGAAGGAGCACAGGCAGAAGATGAGCAGGCCCACTCCCACGAAGGAATTGGGCAGGGTGCGCGCGGGCCGCGGCACGTGGCTGGAGACCTCCACCTTCTCGGTGCTGCGCAGGCCGGCGATGTTCTTGCCGATGGACCTGATCATGGCGGGCATGCCGGCCAGGACGCCCATGATGCCCGCGCCCGCGATGGCGCCGATGCCCATGATGCGGACGTAGTTCTTGAAGATCATCTCAGGGGCCATCTGGGCGATGGGCATCGTCCCCGGCGGCAGGACCCCGGGCACGTGCTGGCCGATGGCGTGGATCATGGGCACCAGCACGAAGGTGGAGAGGATGCTGCCGGCGGCGATGACGGCCGAGTAGCGCAGGCCGATGATGTAGCCGATGGACATGGTGGCCGCGCTGTTGAGCATGTTGAAGGCCATGAACTGCTCGCGCAGCTTGGCGCCCACGTAGGCGTGCCGGAGGGTGATGGTCTCGGACATGGCCCGGAACAGCGAGGAGGCGCCGTCGTAGAGCATGCCCAGCGCGGCGGACCCGGCCAGGATCTTGGCCTGGTTGCCCACGCTCTCGCCGCTGGCGAGGATCTCCGCGGTGGCGGTGGCCTCGGGCCAGGGGAACACGCCGTGGTTGTCCACCATGAAGTTGTGGCGCAGGGGGATGAGGAACAGGATGCCCAGGCACCCGCCCAGGAAGGAGACGATGACCACCTGCCACAGCTGCGGGTAGGGCACGTTGGAGCCCGGGACGCCCGCGAGCATGTAGAGGGCGGGAATGGTGAACACCGCGCCCGCCACCACGTGGCCGGAGTTGGCGCCGATGCTGGTGATGATCACGTTCTCCAGGATCGTGCTGCGGCGCAGGTAGAACCGGGAGATGCCGATGGCCAGGATGCTGATGGGGATGGCCGCCTCGATGCCCTGCCCCACCCGCAGCGCCAGGTAGGCCGCGGCCATGGAGAAGATCGCGCAGAAGAGCATCCCGTACATCACGCTCCGGGTGGTGACCTCCAGTACGCCGTCCTGGGGCACCAGCGGGACGTAGTCCTCCCCGGGTTCCAGGACGCGCCGGTAGTTCTCCGGCAGCCCCTTGATGGGCGTCGATTCGGTGGCATCGGACATCGGTTCTCCTTGGAAGGTCAGGCGGGATGCTTGTCGAGGACGCCCTGGACGACCCGGCGCGAAAGGCCGTGGTAGCCCTTGGAGGCCTGGGCGAAGATCTCCCTGGCCAGGGCGCGCGTGGCGGGGGTGGCGCCCAGCGCGGAGTAGAGGGGCCGGAGGTACTTCATGCGGCCCACCCGGAGGAGCACCTCCCGGATGCGGGGGAAGGCCGGCTCGTAGCCGGAACCGGCGGCGATCGTCAGCCACTCCACCAGGATCTCGTAGTTGCCCCGGCCGGTGAGGCCCAGGGTCCCGTCCAGCCAGGCGCAGTCGGCCTGGGGGAGGGCGCGGGGGAGGTTCTGGAGGTAGACCAGCAGCTCGGTGGGGCTCCAGGCGTCCATGACCGCCTTCTCCGGCCGGGCGCAGGCCTTGCCCAGGGCTTCCAGCGCCTCCAGGGCCGCGGAACGGAACACGGGGGCGTTGGCGGGCATGCCGGGCCGGTGGAGCCACGCGTCGGCGTCCACCCTGGCCAGGAGCCCCGGGTGGACCTCCTCGGCGAAGGCGCAGAACATCTCGGTGGTGATGGAGGTGAAGCGGAAGCGCCTCATGTAGGCCAGCACGAAGGCGTCCATGGCGGGCCGGCCGAGGTCGGCCTCCAGCAGCGCCACCAGGCGCGCGCCCTTCTCGTAGGGGATGCTGGAGAAGGCGTCGTCGGGGTCCACGCCCTCGAGGTGGGTGCGGAGCACGGTGAGTTCGGGCTGGTCCTTGAACCGCGCGAGGGATTCGTCCAGGGCCTTCTGGCCGATGGCCCAGCCCATGGCGGCGGCTTCGGGCCCGCGGATGGCCTCGAGGATGCGGCGCTCGGCCCAGACGGTGAAGCCCTCGTTGAGCCAGAAGTGCTCGGCGGTGGCGTTGGTGACGAGGTTCCCCGTCCAGCTGTGGGCCAGCTCATGGGCCACCACGTCCACCAGGGAGCGGTCCCCGGCCAGGAGCGTGGGGGTGAGGAAGGTCATCCGGGGGTTCTCCATCCCGCCGTAGGGGAAGGAGGGGGGCAGCACGAGCATGTCGTAGCGGTCCCAGTCGTAGGGCCCGAAGAGCCCCTCGGCGCGCACGATCATGTCCTCCACGCCGGCGAATTCCCAGGCGGCCTTCTCGATCGTGGCGGGTTCCGCCCACACCCGGGCGCGCCGGCTCAGGTCGCGGCTCTCCAGCTCGCCCACGGCCAGGGCCAGGAGGTAGGGGGGGATGGGCTGGGGCATGGAGAAGCGGAAGACGCGCGTGCCGGGCACCTCGCCGGCGCCGTCCCAGGCGGGCCCGGCGGACATGACCGCGGAAAGGCCCTCGGGCACGACCACTTCGGCGTCATAGCTGACCCGGGCGTAGGCCGAGTCCTGGCAGGGCACGAGGGTGCGGGCGTGGATCGCCTGGCACTGGCTGAAGAGGAAGGGGTGCCTGCCGCCCTCGGTCTGGGCCGGCTCCAGCCACTGGAGGCCGATGGCCTCGGGGCTCGTCTCGTAGGCGAGGACCACCGCCCCGGTGCCCGGTGGAAGCTCCAGGCGAAGGCGGCGCCCCAGGATGGGGTCCTCCGCGCCCAGCTCGAAGGGCACGTCCTGGTCCAGGGCCGGCACCCAGGCCCGGAAGACGGTCAGCCCCTTGGTGTCCAGGTCCAGGGTCCCCCCGGCGGGGGCCTTGAACACCAGCGTGGCCTCGCCGTTCAGGACGCGGCGGTCGAAGTCCACCAGGAAGCGCAGGTGCCAACGGTCCGTGCGGGGCTGGCGGTCGTCGTAGTACGAATGGGGATCGAGGCGGGGCATGGACGTTCCTCGTGGAAGGGCTGGAGTTGGATTTTCGCGAGGGCGATCGGAAGTTCCAAGGGGTCCGGTCATTATCCACCGGGGACGGCGGCTTGTGGATCACATTTCGAGGTAGCAGGGGAGCCTGCCCCCGGGTGGGTGAGGCCGTTTTCTCCAGATGCGGTCCCTGGGGTTGGGGCGGTTCACGGATTTCCAGTTAGGATGCTTCCAAATCCCGCATGAACCCACCTGGCATGGAGGTCGGAATTGAGAACCTGGCAACCGTCATCAAGAATTTCATTCGCCGCCCTGGCGATGCTGAGCCTGATTCCCGCCCAGATTTCATGCCGCCATGGGGTTTCGCCGTCGGACCCGCTCTCGGTAGCAGCATTATTGAAGCAACAAGCGGATCGCTGGGACCAGGACATCATTCTGAAGAACCGGCCCGCCATTTCCGACAACATGAGTGAAGACTTCCGGCACATCAGCAACAAAGGTGTCATTTCAGATAAGACGGCATTCCTCCAAGGGATCGTCTCCGCCGACCTGGTCATCAATCCCTACACCGTTGAAGACCTGGATATTCGAATCTATGGAACCTGCGCTTTGATTTGCGGAAGGACCAATATGACAGGCTCCTACAAGGGTTCCCCTTTCCGATCCCACTACCGGTATGTCGATACCTATGTTCTGAAAGACGGGCGCTGGAAGGTGTGCAATGTCCAGATCACCGCGATGCCGGACTAGGGTGCGGTACCAGTCGGGGTTGTAGCCCGGGGGTGATGCAGAGCGGCATGGGTTTGGCGATTTCGAGGTGGTCAGGGGGCCACGAGGGCCAGTCCCTTCTCCAGCACCTCGTCCCGGCCCGCTGCGAGCCCTTCCGGGGTGGGCCGCACGGGAACCGTGGGCAGGATGCCCACCCCGTGGTGGCGGGTGCCGTCGTGCTTGAGGACCTTCATGCCGGTGAAGGCCAGGTGGTAGCCGCCCGGGAGGGTGAGGCCGCAGATGTTGCCGTTGGTGCCGGCGGTGGGGGCGCCCACGATCTCGCCCAGCCTGTAGGCCTCCACGATGCCCAGGCAGGACTCCGCGTAACTGATGGCCCCACCCCCGGTGAGGAAGACCACCTTGCCCTTTATGCGGGGGGTCTTGGGCTCCAGGTCCCACCGGCCGCCGGTGTCCCAGGCCCAGGCCTCGCCGTCGGGGAGGGTGACGACGGGCTTGTTCCACCGGGCGCTGGTGAGGGGCTTGTCCGTGAGGTGCTGGAGGAAGCCCGGGCGCACCTTCGGGTAGCCGCGCAGGTCGAAGATCACGCCCCTGGCCGCGGCCAGGCTGGGCAGGGCGGCCTGGAATTCCGGGTCCGTGGCCCGGTCCAGGTCCACGTACCAGATGCCGGGACGCAGCTCGCCCACCTTGGGGGGCAACGGGCCCGCGGGGAGGTTCCAGGGGCTCGCGTCACGGGGGAGCGAGGCCTCCCCGGCCACGCCTCCGGCCGTGACGTAGGTGATCCGGGCGGGCTGGCCGTGGGGCCCGGCCAGGAACTCCCGGCTCACCTGGCGGTCCAGCCAGCCGTTGGAGGCCGACGAGATCTCCTCGGCGAGGAGCTTGATGCGCCTGCCGGCGGGCTCCCCGTCCACGGTGAGGATCCGGCTCCCGGCGGGGACGGCCTTGGCGCCCTCCCCCACGGCCTTCACCACGGGCCAGCCGTCGATCATCTCCAGCGCCAGGGCGGGGCAGGCCTGGTCCCTTCCGGGTCCCTCGACATGGATGTGTCCGTCCTGGAGGGCCGCGGTGAGCCGGCGCAGGGTGCGGGTGAAGGCCCCGGCGTCCGGATCCAGCGCCGCCGCGGACAGGGCACGCGGCAGCTCGGCGTCCCAGGAGCCTCCGGCCACGTCGAAGTAGGGGTAGAAGTGGCGGAACACGCCCCACGCCAGGGCCACGTCCCCCAGCCGCGTGCCGCGGTCGTTGCCGTCGCCCGCGCCCATCGTGGGTTCGGGCATGCGGGCCCTGGGAACGGCGGTGACCGGGCCCCGGAAGGTGGCCCCGCCGGCGTCCGCGTAGCACACCATGGGAAGCATGAGGCGGACCCCGGCGCCCAGGGCCAGGACCCGGCCCCGCGCCGGGTCCTCCCAGCCCTGGGCCTTCGCCTGGGCCAGGGGCAGGTAGTGCCGTTCGCTGTGGTAGACGCCGTGGCCCGCGCCCTGGCCGAACCCCGTGTGGACCCACCGCACCGCCTGGGTGGCCCCGGAGGGGGCCCTCACCGGCGCGGGCGCGGCGCCGGGGGGCAGGAAGCGCGCCGTGGGGGCCCAGGGACCGAAGAACTTCTGGAGGCGCGAGGCCAGGTCCGTGGCGGACGTCGCGCCCTCCGCGGCGCGCGCTCCCAGGATGGCGATCCGCTCCCAGTCCGCGGAGGCGGCCGCGTCGGAGGGGTGGAAGAACCGGATGTAGCCGAAGGCCCGGGTGAAGGCCGCCAGGTTCGCCAGGCCCCGCTCCGTGAGGGCCCGGGCGGGCTGGGCAGGTACCACCGGCGTGTCGCCCAGGACCTCCAGGGTGAAGGGCGCCACCCGGAGGACGCCGCGGCCGCCCACGAAGAAGGCGCCGAGGTTGACGGTCTTCGCGTTCGGGGCCACGTCGCCCACGATCGTCCCCTCCGTCCACGCGGTGGCGGTCACGGCCCTGTCCTGCATGTTGTCGAAGAACCCCATGGAGCCGTCCTCCCGGTCCACCCGAAGCCAGGCCTGCCCCGCGCCCCCCGTCCCCGGGTCCACCTTCATCCGGGTGCGCAGCCGGATCCGCTTGCCCCGGAAGGGCCCCGCGTCCACCACCTGCATCAGGTTGCCGAAGGCCCCGGAGCCCGTCTCCCGGCGGATCGCCACGCACCGCCCCCCGGGGAGGGCCGGGTCCTCCTCGATCCCGGCATGGAAGCCCGCGTCGGCGCCGGATTTGGGAAAGAACCACCCCTTGGGGATCTCGCCGGGGGCGCCTTCGAGGAAGGCGGGATTGAGCAGCGCCGGCTGCGGCGCCTGGGCCAGTGCCGGCACGGAAAGAGCGAGACCGAGCAGGGTCAGCTTCATGGGTTCTCCCGGTGGGATGGAACCATCCTACCCCCAAGGTGTGAAAAAGAAGGGGCCGGTTTCCCGGCCCCCTCCCTTATTTGCCTGCCGCTCAGTGTCCCGTCTTCTCCTCGGGGATCCGGATGGCGTCGCCCTTCTCCCGGACGATGGTGCGGTACCAGTCGGGGTTGTAGGCCGGGTGGGTCACCTCGCCCTTGGCGTCCCGCACGTTGCCGTCCAGGTACTTCCAGATGAGCATCTCGCCCAGCTTGCGCCAGCGGGCGGTGACCAGGTCGCCCTGGCGGCAGGAGTAGTCGGTGAGGAAGGCCTTGGCCAGTTCGGGAGACTGCTGGTAGAGGGCCTTGGCGTGGGCCTCCACCTCGGGCTGGTGGGCCAGGAAGCCGCCCTCGAGCTCGCGCTGGACCTTCTGCACGTCGACGATCATCTCGTCGTAGCGGCTGTAGGCGTAGTTGGCCACGAAGTTGAAGGTCCAGAAGGCGCTGTCCCAGCTGAACTCGTTCCAGGACCCGGTGCCCTCGGCGAAGCTCCTGGGCACGGCCTTGATGGCGCAGTACATGGGCACGTAGACGGTGGAGTAGGTGTCGTCCATGCCGAACCACAGCACGCCGCCGATGGCGTCGGGCAGCCAGGACCGGGACTGGCTCACGTAGGACCAGCCGGTCTGCTGGGTGGAGATGGCGCGCTCGTGCAGGTACTGCTTGCCGTCCACCTTCCACTCCATGGGCCGCCAGCGGTAGGGGGTGTGGTAGGGGCCCGCGCCCACGTCCTTGGTCATGTCCAGCTCGGTGCCCTCGTAGTGGTCCCGCATGAGCTCCATGACGTCGCGCACGCCCAGCTTGTGGTCGGGGGTGATGCACAGGGGCATGGGCCTGGCGCCGGGGGTGCCCTTGGCGATGTCGATGGGGATCTTGAGGGAGGGGGCGGCGCGGTTGAAGACGCTCCACACCCGCGCCTCGCAGAAGCGCAGGGCGCCGAAGTCGGCGGGGGCGTACACGTCGGTGAAGCTGAAGTCCTTGTCCTCGCCCTTGAAGTAGCCCTTGTCCCGGGCGAAGGAGATGACGTCCTTGGAATAGAGGCAGGTCCTGGGGTCGTTCAGGGGAAAGCGGCTGATGCGGGCGTGGTTGGCGTGGGCCGAGATCGTGCCGTCGGGAACCTTCACGGCCACCCACACGGCGCCCTTCTGGCCCTTGCCCTTGCCGATGATCTCGAAGATCCAGGCCTCGTTGGGGTCGCCCACGGAGATGGACTCCCCCTCGCTGGCGTAGCCGTACTGGGCCACCAGGTCGCCCATGACCTGCACGGCCTCCCGGGCCGTCTTCGAGCGTTCCAGGGCGATGTACATCAGGCTGCCGTAGTCCACGACGCCCGCGGGCACCTGCAGCTCCTGGCGGCCGCCGAAGGTCGTCTCGCCGATGACCACCTGGAACTCGTTCATGTTGCCCACGCGGCTGTAGGTGACGGGGGCCTCCTTGATGCGGCCCAGGAACTTGCCCGTGTCCCACTCCACGATGTCCCGCTGCTCGGTGGGGAGGTGCTGGGCGCCGGCCTTGAAGTACAGCTCGCCGTAGAGGGTGTGGCTGTCGGCGGCGTACGTGATCATGGTGGAGCCGTCCTTGCTGGCCCCCTTGGTGACCAGGATGTTGGTGCAGGCCGCCAGGGGCTGTGCGAGGCTGGAGACCAGGACCACCGAAGCGGCCGTCAGGGTTCGGAACAGGGACTTCATGGGCGTCCTTTCGGTTGGGAACAAGCCCCCATCATATCAATGCCGCATCACAAAGCGAGGCATGTCCTCCGGCTTGTTGAAACCATCACACCCCTGCTAGCACTGAAGTTCCAGGAGCGCCCATGATCCCTTTCCCCCCCGCCCAGGTCCAGGAGGCCCCCGCCCCCCGGGAGGCGGCCTTCGCCGGATTCAACGGGCTCCCCCTGAAGGGGAGCGTCCTGCCGGCCGAAGGCCCCTGGTTCGCGGTGCTGGTGGGCGATTCGGGCCCCCTGGACCGGGACTGGAGCCAGCCCCGGCTGCCCGCCCACACGGGCCGGGCCCTGGCGGAGTGGCTCCAGGGCCAGGGGGTGGGTTCCCTGCGATTCGACAAGCGCATCGCCCTCAGCCGGGACCCCAAGCTGAACGCCTCCCTGGACGCCCAGTCCGGAGACATCGAGGCCGCCGTGGCCGCCGCCCGGGCCCTGCCCGAGGCCCGGAACCGGCGGATCCTGCTGGTGGGCCATGGGGAAGGCGCCCTCCTGAGCCTCCTGGTGGCCCGGCAAGCCGATGCCCTGCTCCTCCTGGCCATGCCGAGCCTGCCCATGGGCAAGGCCCTCGCCGAACAGATCGCCCTCCAATTGCCCGCCAGCCAGGCCGCGCCCAACCGCGCCTACCTCCAGGCCGTCTTCCAGGCCATCCGCACCGGCCGCCCCACCCCGGCTCCCGGCCCCGACGTCCTGCCCGCCCTGGCCCAGCTGGCCAAGGGCCTCATGGCCCCTGAAACCCTTTCCTTTGTCAGAGATACCCTTGACCTGGACCCCTGGACCATGGCCGCTCGTGTGGCGGTTCCCGTGGCGGTGGCCTGGGGCGGGAAGGATGTCCAGACCTGGAAGCCGGCCCAGATCCCCGCCCCCTACAAGGGGACGGTGCTCGAAGTGCCCGACGCGAACCACGCCTTCCGCCTTGAGCCCCGTCCCCGGGCCGAGCTGGACGGCGCCAGCGCCCTGGAGGGCTACCGGGACGACAGGCCACTGGCCGACCTGTCCCCCATCTCGGCCTGGATCAGGAGTTTGAAGTAGGGGGGAAGCGCTTCAGCAGCTTCTTCACGGCGTCCGTGACGGCGGCATCGGCTTCCTCGGGGGTCTCGGATCCGTCCAGGACCTCCCCGGCAGCCGCCTTCCAGACCAGCTGCTGGGTCTTGAAGTCTTTGATTTCCAATACGATGGACGTGATCTGGCCGGACGGCCGGGCCGTCAGGGGAGCTGCGAGGCCCAGCCCCAGGCCCACGGGCCCGCCCATGCCCAGGCCGATGCTGAAGGCGCCCCGGGACCGCCCGCGGGCGGTGAGGACGGGGTAGTAGGTGACCAGGAACTCGGGATCGGCCGTGGTCTCGCGCTTGAAGCCGCGCAGGGCCAGTTCGGCCTCCACGGCCCGCCGCACCCGGTTGTCCAGGAGGGGGTTCGCCGGGGCGGCCTTGGGGGCGGCGGCGTACCAGTCGTAGGCGTGATAGGCCTGGTAGTTGGCCTTGACGTCGTAGTCGAAGTGAAGCTCGGGGCCCGCGCACCCCAGGGACAGGGCCAGGATCGCGAGGCAGGGAAGGAGGACGCGCATGGTATCCCTTTCGTTGAGCCTTTGACCAGGCGAGCGGGGCCCGGGTTGAACGTTGATTCACTGCGCCCGGGAAGGCGCGACGGGCAGGGATTCGTTGCCGTCCCGGTCCCGGGTGGCCACGGCGAAAAAGTAGTTGTCCGTGCCCACGCCGGGCAGGACCGTGCTGTTCCCGATGGGCACGGGCATGCCTTCCTGCCAGACCACGCCGTCGGCGTTGCGCCGGTAGACCACGATGGAGGCCACGCGGGGGTCGGTGACGGGGGCCCAGCTCAGCCGGGCGTCGTTCGTCGCCGCGCCGGAGAGGACGACGTCCCGCGGGGCCTCGGGAGCCAGGGCCAGTCCGTGGAAGGCGCCCACCAGCTCGCGGGTGATCTTGGCGCAGTAGCCCGGGTCGAAAAAGGCCGGGGAGTCCCCGTAGGTGCGCCCGCCCTCGATGCGGGGGTTCTGGTGCTGGCGGTCGAAGTTCTCCTGGGTCTCGGTGACCCGGGCCGCGGGGAACCCTTCCCGGTTGAAGGCGAGATGGTCGCCGCCCCGGCCCACCCGGTCCCGCCTCAGCATCACCTTCATCTCCAGCTGGTCCGCGAAGCGCTCCCCGAACCGTTTGAGGTACCGCGCGAACTCCCGGCTCGGGGAGTCGTTCTCGCCGCCCAGGGACTCCCGGGCCTGCTTCTGGGCCTCGGTCTCCGCGGTGGGCACGCCCTCGGAGAAGACGCGGACGGTGGTGTTGATCTTGGCGCCGCCGGGACCGGAGGTGTTGCCCACGGTGTCCGCGGCCAGCATGGCGATGACGTTGACGCCCTCGGCCTTGAGCCGTTTCGCCAGGTGGGCCGCGCCCAGCAGGCCCTGCTCCTCGCCGGCGGTGGCCACGAAGTAGATGTTGATGGCGGTGCGGTCGGTGGCCATGACGTAGGCCATCTCCAGGGTCAGCGCCACGCCGCTGGCGTTGTCCACGGCCCCGGGAGCGTCGGTCTCGGCGTCCATGACGTCCGAGGCGCGGCTGTCGTAGTGGCCGCACACCACCAGGGCGTCCTTCACCCGGGAGGGATCCAGGGCCGGCAACAGGACCCCGACGTTGACCATCTCCGTGGCCTTGGGGACCCGGGGCCCGGGCTCCTGGACGAAGCGGTCCTCGAAGGGGATGAGGCGGGAGCCCGGCAGCATGGCGAGGTTCCGGGTCTCGCCGATGAGCCAGTTCCGGGCCGCGACGATGCCATGGGCCTCGGTGGAGCTCTTCGAGAGGGAATGCCGGGTGCCGAAGGCCGCCAGCCGTTCCACGGTCCGGCGCAGGCGGGCCGACTCCACGTGGCCCGCCATGTCCTTGGCCGTGGGGGGGGTCGGGACCTGGGCGCCCAGGGCCAGGGCGAGGGGCAGATACAGGGCGAGGCGCATGGGGGCTCCGGGTGTCCCTCCCATCCTACGCCTTCTGAGCAAAGGCCGGTCCCGGGTGCTAGACTTTCCAACTATCGTTTACGGAGTCCCCATGTTCGAACTCAAAGGCAAGATCGCCCTCATCACCGGCGCCAGCCAGGGCATCGGCGAGACCATCGCCCGGAATCTGGCCCGCCAGGGCGCCTTCGCCGTGTGCGCCAGCCTGCCCTCCACCGAGGAGGACCTCAAGCAGGTCGTCGCCGGCATCCAGGCCCAGGGCGGCCAGGCCGACTACGTCCTCCTGGACATGCGGGACGGGGAGAGCATCCGCGCCGCCGTCGCCACCGTCCTCGAGCGCCACGGCGCCCTCCACATCCTGGTGAACAACGCCGGCATCACCAAGGACAAGCTGATGATCCAGATGAAGGAGGAGGAGTTCGAGCTGGTGCTCGACATCAACCTCAAGGGCTCCTGGCTGGCCACCCAGGCCGTGGCCAAGGCGATGATGAAGCAGCGCTGGGGCCGGATCATCAACATCGTCTCCGTGGTGGGCCAGATGGGCAACGCCGGCCAGAGCAACTACGTGGCCTCCAAGGCGGGCCTGATCGGCCTCACCAAGACCGTGGCCCGGGAGTTCGCGAGCCGCAACATCACCTGCAACGCCGTGGCCCCCGGCTACATCGCCACCGCCATGACCGACAAGCTCCCCGAGGACGTGAAGGCCGAGTTCAACCGCCAGATCCCCCTGGGCCGCATGGGCACCCCCGCCGACATCGCGAACGCCGTCTCCTTCCTGGCTTCCGACGAGGCGGAGTACATGACCGGCCAGGTGCTCAGCGTGAACGGCGGCATGTTGATGCCCTAGCCTAAACGCCCGGAGGGTTCGCCGGGTCACTCCAGGGACGCCCCCCAGCCCCCGAGGTCCGCTGTGCCAACCCCCCAGATGCCAGCCGCCCCGGATCTCGTGAGGGACGAGCTGCTCCCGGAACTCTTCGAAGCCACCGCGGACCGGTGGGGGGATCGCACGGCCGTGGAGTTCGAGGGCCGCAGCCTCTCCTACCGGGAGCTGGACGCCCGGGCCAACCGCCTCGCCCGCCTCCTCATGGAGCGGGGGGCGGGGCCCGGGACCTACGTGGCCCTCCTCCTGCCCCGGGGAGCCGAGGCCCTCACCGCCCTGCTGGCCGTTCTCAAGGCGGGGGCTGCCTACGTGCCCCTGGACCCGGACTATCCCCCCGACCGCGTGCGGGCCATCCTCCTGGATTCCGGGGCCCGCCTCCTGGTGACCTCCATGGGCCCCGCCGCCCAGATCGCCGAAGGGCCCTGGACGCCGGTCCTCCTGGAGGAGGAGGCCGGGGCCCTGGCGGCGCTGCCCTCCACCCGGCCCCCCCGGAGGGCGCGGCCCTCCGATCCCTGCTACGCCATCTTCACCAGCGGGTCCACGGGCCGCCCCAAGGGTGTGGCCGTGGCGCACCGCGCCGTGTGCAACCTGGTGCGCGCCGAAGGCCGGATCTTCGGGGTGACCGCCGAGGACCGGGTCTTCCAGGGCTTCTCCCTGGCCTTCGACGCCTCGGTGGAGGAGGTCTGGCTGGCCTGGCACGCGGGCGCGGCCCTGGTGGCCGCGGGCGCCGCGGTGGTCAAGAGCGGCCCCGCCCTCCCCTCCTGGCTGAGGGAGCGGGGCGTCACGGTGGTCTCCACCGTCCCCACCCTCCTGGGCACCTTCGACGAGGATGTGCCTTCCCTTCGGCTCCTCATCCTGGGCGGCGAGGCCTGCCCCCGGGACCTGGTGCGGCGCTGGGCGACCTCGCGGCGCATGGTGAACACCTACGGACCCACGGAGGCCTGCGTCATCGCCACCTGGACCGATCTGTCCCCGGACCGGCCCGTCACCATCGGCAAGGCCATCCCCAACATGCGGACCTACGTCCTGGACGGGGAGCTGGGCCCCGCGGACGAAGGGGAGCTGTGCCTCTCGGGCATCGGCCTGGCCATCGGCTACCTGGGCCTGCCGGACCTCACCGCGGAGCGCTTCCCGCCCAACCCCTATGCGGACGGCCCCGGCACGGAGCGCCTCTACCGCACCGGCGACAGGGTGCGCCTGGACGCCAACGGCGACCTGGTGTTCCTGGGACGCTTCGACGACCAGGTCAAGCTCCGCGGCTTCCGGGTGGAACTGGGCGAGATCGAGGCCGCCCTGCGCGCCGCGCCCGGCGTGCTGGCGGCGGCCGCGGCGGTGCTGGGCGGGGACGGGCCCGACCAGCTCGTGGGCTACGTGGTCCCGGGCCCGGCCGACGAGGACGGGCTCCGGGCCGCCCTGCGCAGGACCCTCCCCCCCTACATGATCCCGGCCCGCATCCTCGCCCTGGAGGCCCTGCCCACCCTGCCCAGCGGCAAGCTCGACCGCAAGGCCCTGCCGGCGCCCCCGCCCCGGGCCGCCGCCGCCCGGGCACCGGAGGCCCCCGGCTCGAGCCGGGAGCGGGCCCTGGCCGAAGCCTGGGGCCGGCTCTTCCAGCTGGACGCGGTGGGCCTGGACCAGGACTTCTTCACGGACCTGGGGGGCCACTCCCTGCTGGCGGCCGTCATGGTCTCCGAGCTGCGCAGGGCCGGCGACTTCCTGGGGCTCTCCGTGCCCGACGTGTACGCCTTCCCCACGGTGCGCCTCCTGGCGAGGGAAATGGACGCCCGCAGCCCCGGACCCCAGGCGCCGGCGGCCGTGACCGCCCCGAGGCCCCGCTTCGCAAGGTGGCTCTGCCAGGGGGCCCAGGCCGCCGGGCTCTACCCCCTCCTGGGCTACTTCGGACTCCAGTGGCTGGCTCCCTACCTCACCTACAGCTGGCTCATCGACCACGACCACGACCGGGGCCCGGCCCTGGCCGCGGCCACCGGGGTCATCCTGCTCCTGAACCCCGCCATGTTCCTCCTGTCCATCGCCGCCAAGTGGCTCCTCCTGGGCCGGGTGCGGGCGGGAACCCACCCGCTCTGGGGCGCCTACCACCTGCGCTGGTGGCTGGCGACCCGCATCCAGGCCGCGACCCCCACGGGCTACCTGGTGGGCACGCCGTGGATGCGCGCCTACCTGCGCCTCATGGGGGCCCGGGTGGGCCGGCACACCCACTTCGCCACGGACTGCGTCCGGGGCTTCGACCTCCTCGAGGTGGGCTCGGACACCTGCATCGGCGTGGAGGCCCGGCTGGAAGCCTACGTCATCGAGGACGGCGCCCTGCGCCTGGGCCCCATCAAGGTCGGCTCCCGCTGCTGCGTGGGCGCCCGGGCCGTGCTGGCCCCGGGCACGGTCATGGAGGACGGCTCGGAGCTGGGCGACCTGAGCATGCTCCCCGAAGGCGGCCGCATCCCCGCCGACCGGCACTGGGTGGGCTCCCCCGCCCTGCCCCTGCCGGGGCCCGACCGCGCCGGCCTGGCCCCGTCCCGGCCGGGGCGCCCCCGCATCCTGGCCATGGCGGTGGCCCAGGGCCTGGCGGCCTTCATGGTGCCGGTGGTCTTCCTGTGCTCCATCCTTCCCGGCATGATGCTCCTGAACGAGCTGTGGGTCGACATCCCCGGGTACTTCGGCTACCTGTGGGCGGTCCCCCTGGCGGCCATCTCCTACGTGCTGCTCCTGGCCCTGATCATCATCGGCGTCAAGCGCCTGGTCATCGGCAGGGTGCGGGCCGGCACCTACGACCTCACCTCCGCCTACTACCTCCGGAAGTGGTTCGTCGACCAGCTGATGGAAGTCTCCCTGGACCTGCTGGGACCCCTCTACGCCACCCTCTACCTCAACCCCTGGTTCAGGGCCCTGGGCGCGAGGATCGGCCGGCGCGCCGAGATCTCCACCGCCGGCGCGGCCACGCCGGACCTCCTGGACATCGGGGAGGAGACCTTCATTGCCGACGCCGCCTCCCTGGGCACGCCCCGCTACGACCTGGGCCGCGTCACCCTGGCGCCGACCCGGGTGGGCCGGCGCGCCTTCGTGGGCAACAGTTCCGCCGTGCCCGGGGGCACGGCGCTGGGCGACCTCGCCCTGGTGGGCGTCCTGTCCGTGCCGCCCCTGGACCCCGCCGAGGCCGCGCGGGTCGACGCCTCCTGGCTGGGCTCCCCCGCCATCTACCTCCCCAGGCGCCACCACGCCGAGGGATTCGGCGACGACCGGACCTTCACCCCCGGCCGGAAGCTGGTGGCCCTGCGCCTCTGCATCGAGTTCTTCCGGGTGACCCTGCCCGCCATGGCCTATGCCCTCCTCACCTGCCTGATGCTCACCACGCTGACCCTCCTGGAGGAGGGCTTCGGCATCGCGGCCGCGATCCTCCTCTTCCCGTTCCTGTACTTCGCCGCAGGCGTGGCGGCGTGCGCGTTCGCCGTGGGCATGAAATGGCTCCTCATCGGCCGCTACCGCCCCTGCGAGAAACCCCTCTGGTGCGACTTCGTGTGGCGCACCGAGCTGGTGTCGGCGCTCCACGAGAACCTGGCCGCCTCCTGGCTGCTGAACCTCTGCCAGGGCACCGCCCTTCTGCCCCTCTATTTCCGCCTCCTGGGCGCCCGCATCGGCCGGGGCGTGCACATGGAGAGCATCTGGATGACGGAGTTCGACCTGGTGCGCATCGGCGACGGCGCCTGCCTGGGCCCGGACTGCACCATCCAGACCCACCTCTTCGAGGACCGGGTCATGAAGATGTCCACCATCGACCTGGGCGCGGGCTGTTCCGTGGGCACCGACGCCGTGGTCCTCTACGGCACCCGCATGGAGCCCGGCTCGCACCTGGGGGATCTCTCCCTTCTGATGAAGGGCGAGGTCCTGCCCGCGGGCAGCCGCTGGCACGGCAGCCCCGCGCGGAGGGTCGGGTGAGGCCCGCCTTCGCGTGCACCCCCGCCTTTTCCGAGGCCGCCGCCCTGCCCGGGCTCGCCCGGGAGCTGGGTCTGGCCGTCCCCGCGGCCTTCTCCGGCCACGACGCCCACGGCCGGCCCCGGGCCGAGGCCGGCGGGGTCCCGGTGCAGGTCAGCCTCGGCCGCTGCGGCGCGGTGGCCGCCGTGGCCCTGCGGCTCACGGGGCGGGTGGGGGTGGACCTGGTGGATCCCCGCTCCGGGATCCCCACCCGGGGCCTCCTGGATCTCGCGTCCCCCGGGGAGCGGGCCTGGCTGGAAAGCGTGCCCGAGGCGTCCAGGCGCCGGCGGCTCTTCCAGGTGTGGGCCTGCCGGGAGGCGCTCCTGAAGGCCCTGGGCATGGGCCTCTCCCTGGATCCCGGGGCGGTGGAGCTGGAGCCCGACGGGGAGGGCCTCAGGCCGTCCCGGGTCCTGGGGTGTCCTTCGCCTCCGGAGGGCTGGCACGTGCACGTGTCGGACGGAGGGGGGCTGGCGGAAGGGCTGATCCTTGCCCTCGCGTGGGGAGACTGACTTCGCCGGCGCGTGGATGCACCGGCCGCCGGCGCCCTGTCCCCTCAGCGGGCCAGGGCCCTGCGCAGGGCGGCTTCCACCAGGGGCGCCACGACGGCGTAGCCCGCGGCGTTCGGGTGGAGCCCGTCGTCGGCCAGGGCGCGCTTGAGCTGGCCGCGGCCGTCCACGGTGGCCGCATGGAGATCCGCCAGCTCCAGGCGCTTGTGCTCGCAGTGGGACCGGATCCACCGGTCCAGGGCCTGGATGCGGTCCAGGGGCCGCGTGACGAAGTAGTCCCGGGAGGCCTCGGTGTCGTTGTGGACGGGCAGGACGGTGCAAAGGACGGGGCGGATCCCGTTGGCCACGGCCAGGTCGGCCATGGAGGCGAGATTGGCCTCGATGTCCTCGAGGGCGATGGGACCCGTGTTTCCGGCGATGTCGTTGGTCCCCGCGAGGATGACGACCGCACGGGGGTGCAGGGCCACCACGTCCTGGCGAAAGCGCAGGAGCATCTGGCCCGTGGTCTGTCCGCTGATGCCGCGGTTCACGTAGGGCCGCCCTGGAAAGCTCGCCGCCAGGTCCCATATGTCCGTGATGGAGTCGCCCAGGAACACCACGCGGTCCTCCCCGGGGCGGGGCGCCTTGAGCCTGGCGTTGGCGTCCCGGTAGCGCGCCAGCTGGCCCCAGTCATCCATCAGCTCGGCCTGGATGGACCTGCGCCATTCCTGGAGGTGGCGTCTGGCCGTGGCCAGGGTCCCGGCGGGGTCCGGGGGAGGCGCCTGGCCGGAGAGGGAGGGGGCCGCGAGGGCGGCCAGGCACGTGAGGGTACGCCAGTTCGGCATGGGGACTCCGGGCAGGGGCGTTGGCGGTGTCATCGTGAGGGTGGTTCGAGGTCTTCACGCTGATCCGTGAGGAACCGGCTAGAGGGTCCGCTTGAAGAGCCGGGTCGCGAGCACCAGCGCCAGCGTTCCGATGAGGCCCAGGTAGGCCAGGTCCGGCGCCAGCGCCGCGAAGCCCGCGTCCTTCAGGAGCACGGCCTTGAACCCGTGCACCGCGTAGGTGAAGGGATCCACCCTGGCGATGGCCCGCAGCCAGGCGGGGAAGGCCGCGATGGGGTAGATGGCGCCGCTGGGGAAGTAGAGGAGCGTGTTCAGGATGCCGAACATCGCCCGGGGCACCAGGGGGTCCTCCACCCGCACCATCAGGAGGAACATCAGGGCGTTGAAGGCGAAGGACGTCGCCACGATCATCAACAGCAGCTGCAGCAGGAGCGTCGGGTGGAAGATGACGTCCATCCCCGCGATGAGGCTGCCCAGGATGGTCAGCACGAACCCCGCCAGGATCGCCTTGATCGCCCCCGAGGCCACCAGGCCCAGGACCAGTTCCAGCTTGGTGATCGGCGTGACCAGGAAGCCCTCGTGCACGCCCCGGGCCTTGTCGTCGATGTAGAGCATGCCGCCGCCGATCATGACGGAGACGAACATGGCCAGGGTGATCGAGCCCGGGAGCAGGTATTTCATGTACTCGACAAAGGGATACAGCTCCACGATGCGAAGCGCCACGGAGTTCACCACCCGCTGGTCCACCCTGGGACGGTTCAGCGATTCGGTCAGGGCCTGCATCTCCGCGGTGAGGCTCCCGCTGAGGAACTGGTCGGAGTTGTCCACCACGAACCCGATGGCGGGGTTCTCCCCGTTGAGCACCCTGCGCGAATACTGCGGGGGGATGACCACGGCCGCGTCCAGGCGCCCGGAGCGCACGTCCTCCTGGGCCCGCTTGTCGCTGTCGTAGGGGATGGTGCGGAAGGTGCGGATGTTGGCGGCCACGGAATCGAAGGCCTCGTGGACCCGCAGGGCCTGGGGGCCGCCGTCGTAGTCCACCACGCCCACCCGGGCGTCGGTGATCTTGCCGCCGAAGGCGTTGCCGAGGATCACCAGCTGGATGAGGGGGAACACCATGGCGGTGAGCATGAGCGAGGGGGAGCGGAAGAACTTGCGCAGCTCCCGTTCGACGATGGCGAGCAGGCGCGTCATGGCTGCATCCCCGGCCTGGGCGGCAGGAAGGCCGTGTAGGTCTTGACCTGGGTGTCCCGCAGCTGGCGGCCCGTGTAGTGCACGAAGACGTCGTCCAGGGTGGTGTTCTGCACCGTGAGGGTGCGGATGGCGATGCCGCTGCGCACGGCCAGCTCCACCAGCTCGGTGGTGGTGCGGGAGCCGTTGGTGGTGAGCACCCGGAACATCCCGGCGCCCTCGGCCTGGACGCTGGTGACCTCCCCGAGGGCGCCCAGCCGGGCCTCCCAGTCCTCCGGCGGATCCTGGAACTGGGCCTCGATCACGTTGTTCCCGGGCACGCTCTGCTTGAGCTTCGCCGGCGTGTCCAGGGCCACGAGCCTTCCGTGGTCCACGATGGCGATGCGGTCGCAGAGGCGGTCCGCCTCGTCCATGTAGTGGGTGGTGATGAGGATGGTGAGCTGCTTGCGGGTCTTGAGCTTGTTGAGCATCTCCCACACCGCCACCCGGGACACGGGGTCGAGGCCGGTGGTGGGCTCGTCGAGGAAGAAGATGCGGGGGTTGTGCACCAGGCCGCGGGCGATCTCCAGGCGCCGGCGCATGCCTCCGGAAAGCGTCTTGGTCTCGGCGTCCCGCCACTTCACCAGGTCCACCGCCTCCAGGAGCTCCTCGATGTTGGCGCGCCGCTCGGCCCGGGGCACGTTGTAGAGCTTGGCGTAGATGGAGAGGTTCTCCTCCACGGTCAGGTTGATGTCGCTGGTGAGGGCCTGGGGGATGACGCCCATGCAGTGCCGCGCGGCGTCGGCCTCCCCGGCCACGTCGTGGCCCTCGATCCAGGCGCGGCCCGAGGTGATGGGGATGAGGGTCGTCATCATGCGGATGAGGGTGCTCTTCCCGGCCCCGTTGGGGCCCAGGAGCCCGAAGGTCTCGCCGGGGCGCACGTCCAGGCTGATGCCCCTGACGGCCTCGAAGTCGCCGAAGCGCTTGACGACGTTCTCCACCCGGATCGCCGCCCCGGACAGGTCCTTGTCGGGATTCGGCTTCACCGGCGCACCAGCCTGGCCTTGGGCACCAGCACCTCGGCGGTCATGCCGGGCACGTAGCGCTCCCCGGGGTTGGGAATGAGGAGCTTGATGCGGATGGTCTTGATGTCGCGCTTGCGCCGGCTCACGTCCCGCTGGGTGGCGAAGTCGCCCTCGGCGGCCTTCAGGAGCACGGTCCCCTGCACCAGGGCCCCGCCCGGCATGCGCACCTTCAGGGCGTCCCCCAGCTGCACGGCGTCGGCCTCGGTCTCGGCCACGGCCGCGTAGACCCAGGTCTGACCCAGGTCCACGATGGTCACGATGGGCGCGCCCGCGGCGACCACTTCGCCCTGCCGGGCCGCCCAGATCCCCACCTTCCCGGACACGGGGGCCACGATGCGGGTGTAGCCCAGGCGCGCCCCGGCCAGGGAATCCTGGGCGCGGGCGGAGGCCGCGTTCTCCGCGGCCGCCACCGCCTGGCGGGTGCGGGCCTGGGCGGCCGCGAGGGCGGCCTCGGCGGCCGCGGCCTGGTCCCGGGCCGAGTTCTCCCGGGCCTGGGCGGCCTTGAGGGCCTGCACGGCGGAATCCCGGTCCTGCGCGCTGAGGATCCCCTGGCCGGCCAGGGCCACGGTGCGCCGGGTCAGGTTCTCCTGGTTCTCGCGGATGGCCGCAGCCTCGGCGAGGCTGGCGGCGGCGGCGCTGCGCGAGGCGCGGGCGCTGGCCACGGCCTGGTCCGTATCCCCCCGGGTGCTCTCGGCCGTGGCCTTCATGGCGCCGTACTGGGCCTCGGAGGCGCCCTTGGCCGCGGCCAGCTCGCCCGGGTCGAGGAGGGCGACGAGGTCGCCGGCCTTGACGTCCTGGCCCTCGGTGACGGCCAGCTTCTCGATGCGGCCCAGGATCTGGGCGCTGACCACCACCTGGTTGGCGTCCACGGTGCCCATGAGCGCCAGGTCCGGGGAGTGGTCGGTGGTGGCGTAGAAGTAGCCCAGGGCCACCAGGAGGAGCGCTCCCAGGAGCGCGAAGATGCGGTAGCGGGGATTCACGGCTGTTCACCTCGAGGTTCGGACAGGATCCGGGCGGCAGCGATGCGGCCCTGGGAGGGTTCGGAGAAGAGGACGCTCGCGGCGAAGTCCAGCAGCGCTTCCCGCTGCCGGGCCAGCCGCGCCGGGTCCCGCGGGTCCTCCCCGGTGATCTCCCGGTAGATGGGCGCGGAAATGAAGTAGAACGTGTTCGCCCCCGTGAGGGAGACGAGGACGGGCTCCGGGTCCAGGGGCCGCAGCTCGCCGCTGCGGGCGCCCTCGTCCAGCACCGCTGTCAGGGCGGCATGCAGGGGCCGGAAGGCGATGTCGACGATGCGCGAGATCCGGGTGGCCTGGCCCGACCGGGCCCGCATCATCTCGTGCCCCAGGAGCCGCGTGAAGGCCCCCGCCGAAGCCAGGTGGTCGAAGTGGGCCAGGAAGTGCCGCAGCAGCCGCTCCCCCGGGGTCCCCGGCCCCTGGAGGTTCCTGAGGAAGCTCTCCACCAGCCCGGTGAAGACCTCGTCCAGCACGGCGCCGTAGAGTCCTTCCTTGGTTCCAAAATAATAGTGGATCAAGGCCTTGTTCACGCCGGCGGCCTTGGCGATGGCCTCGGTGCGGGCCCCGGCCTCCCCTTCCCGGGCGAATTCCGCCATGGCGGCCTTCAGGATGGCGCTGCGGGTGGCATCGGTACGGGGGGCGGACATGGGTTAACCAAAAAGTTAAACCATATGGTTAAACCATCCGATCAAGTTGTCAAGGGCCAGGGTCCAGTTCCGCCCCCCGCACCCCGTCCTGCCACTGCAGCTCCACCTGGGCCTTCGGCCCGGCCTGGGCGGCGCGGGTGACGACCCGCCCCCGGGCATCCTTGACCAGCACGAAGCCCCGCTCCAGGGGCCCCCGGGGGTCCATGGGCCCGAGGCGGGCGCCCAGGACCTCCAGGCGGTGGGCGCGCCGGCGCAGGCCGCCGTCGGCGGCGGGGGCGAGGCGCTGGCGCAGGAGGTCCAGGCGGGCCCCGGCCTTGTCCAGGCGCCGCTGGGGATGGGCCAGGTGGAGGCGCTGGACCAGGGCCTGGAACCGGGGGAAGGCGCCGGTTCCGGCCAGCTGGAGGCGGTGGTGGAGGGCCGCGAGGCGTTCCACGGCGCGCTGGAGGCGATCCGGAACCGCATGCATGCCCCGGCTGTCCGAGAGGAGGTTCAGGGTGCTCTCCAGGCCCCGCAGGCGCCAGGCCATGCGCGCCACCAGGGCCTCGGTGCGTCGGCGCAGCTCGCTGGCCAGCGCCGCGCGGTCGGGAGTTGCCAATTCCGCGGCCTGGCTGGGCGTGGCGGCGCGGCGGTCCGCGGCCAGGTCCACCAGGGTGGTGTCGATCTCGTGCCCCACGCCGGTGACGATGGGCAGCCGGCACGCGGCCACGGCCTTCACCAGGTCCGGGTCGTTGAAGGACCAAAGGTCCTCCAGGCTGCCGCCGCCCCGCACCATGAGGATGGCGTCGCAGCCCCAGAAGGCGTCCTGGATCTCCTGGAGGGCGAGGAGGTTCTCCGGCACCGAGCGGTCCCCCTGGGCCGCGGCGGGGGCGATGAGCAGGTCCACCCCGGGGGCCCGGCGCAGGGTCACCTCCAGGACGTCCCGCAGGGCCGCGCCGCCCAGGGCGGCCACGATGCCCAGCTTCCGGGGGGAGGCCGGCAGGGGGCGCCGGGGCCGGTCGAAGACGCCCTGGGCGCGCAGGTCGGCCTCCAGCTGGCGCAGCCGGGCCTGGAGGTCGCCCTTGCCGGCGGGCTCGCAGTGGGTGACGGCCAGGGAGAGGGTGCCCCCGGCCACGTAGAGGTTCAGGGAGCCCTTGACCACCACGCGGTCGCCGTCCCTGGGCGCGGCCTTCAGGAAGCGCTGCTGGCTGGCCCACACCGCGCAGGAGAGCGCCGCGCCCTCCTCCTTGAGGGTGAAGTACCAGTGGCGCCCCGAGGTGCGGGCGTTGGAGACCTCCCCGGCCACGCACACGGCGGCGAAGGGGGGCTCGATCCGCGTCTTGATCTGCTCAAGCAGCCGTTTGACGGAGAGCGGCGCGTCCAAGGGTCACCCCGCGGCGCGCATGGAAGCCTCGATGAGCGCCTCCCAGAGCCCCTCCACGTCGGCGAGCTCCGTGGCCGAACTGCCGATGGAGACCCGGATGATCTGGCGGCCCTTCAGGACGGAGGGCGTGAGGTAGTACTTCCCCGACTTGTTGACCGCCCCGAGAAGGGCGAGGTTGTGGGCCCGCAGCTCGGCCTCGTCCGTCATGCCCTCGGGGACGTGGCGCACGCACACGGTCTGGAGGCTCACGGGGGCCATGAGCTCCCAGCCGCCGGTGGCCTGCACCTGGGCCTTGAGCCACTGGGCGTTGGCCAGGTCCCGGCGCACCCGGGCCTGGAGGCCCTCGACGCCCTGGGAGCGCACCAGGAACCACAGCTTCAGGGCCCGGAAGCGCCGGCCCAGGGGGATGCCCCAGTCGCGCAGGTTCTTCACCTGGCCGTCCTGGTCGGTGTGCAGGTAGCTGGGGTTGGTGCTCATGACCCGGATGAGGTGCTCGGGGTCCTTGACGAAGTAGGCGGAGAGGTCGAAGCCGGTGCCCATCCACTTGTGGGGGTTCAGCACGAGGGAGTCCGCGCTCTCGATGCCCTCCCACATGACCCGGCACTCGGGGCAGATCATGGCCGTGCCGGCCATGGCCGCGTCCACGTGGAGCCAGATGCCGTGGCGGGCCGAAAGCCTGGCCATGCCCGCGAGCGGGTCCACGGCCGTGGTGGCGGTGGTGCCGATGGCCGCCACCATGGCGCAGGGCCGGCGCCCCGCGGCCAGGTCCTCGAGAATGGCCTTCTCCAGAAGGTCCAGGCGCAGGGCGTGATTGGCGTCCGTGGGGATCAGCCTCAGGTTGTCCCGGCCGAAGCCCGCCAGAAGCGCGGCCTTCTCGATGGAGCTGTGGGCCTGGTCGGAGGCGTACACCACCAGGGGCGCCTCCTCGGCCTGGAACCCGCCCCGGCTCTGGCCGAAGGCGCAGGACCATTCCCGGGCGCACAGCAGCGCGCAGAAGGTGGCCGTCGAGGCCGTGTCCTGGATGACCCCGGTGAACTCGGGCCCGAGCCCCAGCATCTGCCGGAGCCAGTCCATGACCACTTCCTCCACCTCCGTGGCGGCGGGGCTGGTCTGCCAGCTCATGCCCTGGGCCCCCAGGCCCGCGCAGGCCATGTCGGCCAGCACCGAGGCCAGGTCGGAATTGGAGGGGAAGTAGGCGAAGAATCCCGGGTGGTTCCAGTGGGTGATGCCCGGCAGGACGATGCGGTCCAGGTCCCCGGTGACGCCGTCGAGCCCTCCGCCCTTCTGGGGAGGCGTGGCGGGAAGGAGGCGCTTGACGTCTCCGGGACCCAGGGGGCTCATCACGGGCAGCTCCGGCATCCGCTCCCGGTAGGCCGCAATCCACTCGACCATCTCATGGCCTAAGCGTCGAAACTCTTGGGTATCCATACACCCCAATTCACCATAAATCCCCCGGCAAGGCTATCCCAAATTGCCCGGCCCTTGCGCCAGGTCCCGGGGGGCGTCATGATGGACGTTCTGGCAGCCGTAGCTCAGTTGGATAGAGTATTGGCCTCCGAAGCCAAGGGTCGCGCGTTCGAGTCGCGCCGGCTGCACCAAAAGCAACCCCCATCCGCCCTGGATGGGGGTTGTATATTTTCTGCCCATCCGTGACATCATGGGCCTTTCACCACGGGAGCCGCCCATGGTCGTGACCGTTTCGAACCTCGACGAGCTGATCAGCCTCCGGAAGCGGGAGCGGGACGAAGAGCAGCGCGCCTACACGCTGGCCATGGCCGGCAAGGCCGACGCCGCCCTGGGCCCCCGGGTGGTGGAGGCCATCGACCCCGGCGGCACGGCGGGCTGGGAGGTGAACCACACCTCGGCCGTGCGCCGTTTCGCCTACCGCGGCGGGGACTACCACCTCGTCCTCACCGCCATCCAGGGGGTGAACCGGGTGGAGGTGGAACTGCGCCACGTGGATCTGCGGTTCGCCCCCCTGGCCAAGAAGGCCGCCGCCGCCGACGTGTCCGAGGACTGGTTCCTGGGGGCGCTGGAAGGCCTTTCTTCCCAGGTCCTGGACCGGCTCACGAGCCCGAGGAACTTCGCCTGAGGTGGGCCTTGGCCAGGCTCAGGAACCGCTCCCGGGCCATGGCGTGGTCCACGATGGGCGGCGGGTAGCCCGCCGGCAGGCTCCCCTCCCAGGGGCTGTGGATGGTCCTCGCGGGCACCGCCGCCAGCTCGGGGACCCAGGCGCGCACGTAGGCGCCGTCCGGGTCGAAGCGCCGGCCCTGGAGCACCGGGTTGAACACCCGGAACCAGGGCTGGGCGTCGCAGCCGCAGCCGGCGCTCCACTGCCAGCCCATGGAGTTGTTGGCCAGGTCCGCGTCCTGGAGGCGGGCCAGGTAGTGGGCCTCGCCCAGGCGGTAGTCCAGGAGCAGGTGCTTGGCCAGGAAGCTGGCGGCCACCATGCGGGCGCGGTTGTGCACATAGCCCGTGGCCATCAGCTGCCGGGCGGCGGCGTCCACGAGGGGGTAGCCCGTGCGGCCCTCCACCCAGGCCTCGAGCAGGGCCGGGTCGCTGCGCCAGGGGAAGTCCCGGAAGCCGGCCTGGAAGGGGCCCTCCAGGACGGCGGGCCACTCCCGCAGGAGGTGATGGGCGAAGTCCCGCCAGACCAGCTGCCGCTGCCAGGCTTCGGCACCGGGGCGGCCGGACGCCGCGGCCCAGCAGGAGGCGGCGCTCACCCGGCCGAAGTGGAGGTCCGCGGAAAGCAGGGAGGTGCCGTCCCGGTCCATGCGGTCCCGGCCCTGGGCATAATCCGCCAGGCGGTTCTCCAGGAAGGGCGCCAGCAGGTCCGGAAGCAGGGGCCCGGCGGGCCAGCGGGGCAGTTCGGGCAGGGCGGGCAGGCGTTGCGGCGTCGCCGAGGGGGCCTCCAGGCGGGCTTCCTGCTGAAAGGAGCGGTAGAAGGCCGAGAAGACCCGGTGGCGGCCCAGGGGGCCGGCGAGGGTTTCCCCGGAAAAGAGCCGCAGGGGGCACGGGAGCGCCCCGGCCATGCGGGTTTCCAGCAGCCGGGCGGCGGGTTCCGTGAAGCCGTGGGCCAGCACGGCCTCCGCGCCCAGCTTTGCGGCCAGGCGCGGCAGCTCCTCCAGGGGGTCCCCGGGCACCCACGCGAGGCCGGACCCCAGGGCCTCCAGCCGGGCGGCAAGATCCCCCAGGCGGGGGGCGAGCCGTTCCGAAACCGGGCCCAGGAAGACCGGAACGGCCCCGCCGCCCGCCTCCGCCAGGGGCCCGTGGTCCGCCACGCGCAGGTCCTTCTCCCTGAACCAGACCAGGTTGGTCAACCGTTTCTCCTTGATTTTGCTAACGATCCCGCTCCCGAGTGAGGTCCGTCCTTTTCGGATAATCTGGAGATGAAACGGAGAGGCCCATGCCCGAAACCGCCATTACGTTCGACGACGTCCTGATGATACCGGCGTACAACCACCACGAGTCCCGCAGGATCGTGGACATCAGCATGACCGACAAGAGCGGCAAGCTGACGCTGGAACTCCCCATCATGACGGCCAATATGGACACCATCACCGAGGACGCCATGGCCGACTTCATCGGCGGGCGGGGCGGCATCGGCACCCTCCACCGGTTCTGCACGGTCGAGGAGAACGTGGCCATGTTCCTGCGCTGCAAGACCAAGGTGTTCTGCTCGGTGGGCACCTCGGAAAAGGAGATGGAGCGGGTGGAGGCCCTCAAGGACGCGGGGGCCCAGTACTTCTGCGTGGACGTGGCCCACGGGCACGCCAAGTACGTGGGCAAGATGATCAAGCGCATGCGCCAGATGCTTCCGAATGAGTGCATCATGGCGGGCAACGTGGCCACCTACGCCGGCGCCGACTACCTGGCCTCGGTGAAGGCCGACATCATCAAGGTGGGCATCGGGCCGGGCAGCGTCTGCACCACCCGCATCAAGACCGGCTTCGGCGTCCCCCAGGTCACCGCCATCCAGGAGTGCGCCCGGGCCGACCGGTCCATCGTGGCCGACGGCGGCATCCGCTACCCCGGCGACATCGTCAAGGCCCTGGCCTTCGGCGCCGACTTCGTCATGGTGGGCGGCATGCTGGCCGGCACCCGGCCCACCCCCGGCGACCCCATCCTCAACGACAAGGGCGAGCCCACCCATAAGAGCTACCGGGGCATGGCCAGCAAGGAAGCGGCCGATGACCACCTGGGCGGCCTGACCGGCTGGAAGACCGCCGAAGGGGTGGCCACCAAGGTCCCCTACCGGGAGGACGAGGAGGAGATCATCGCGGACATCGTCGGCGGCCTCCGCTCCGGCCTCACCTACGCCGGCGCCAACACCATCCGGGAACTGCAGCGCAAGCTCAACTACATGGTCGTCTCCCCCGCCTCGCGCGTGGAGAGCCTTCCCCACAAACTGCTCCAGTAGGGGACGGACATGGCCGAGAAGCGCTATTTCAGCTACAACGAGATCCACCGCACCGTGGCCGAGCTGTCCAGGGAGATCCTGGCCAGCGGCTTCGACCCCGACGTCACCGTGGCCATCGGCACCGGCGGCTTCATTCCCGCCCGCATCCTCAAGACCTATCTGAAGAAGCCCATCCTCACGGTGGGCGTGAAGCTCTACGGGGACGACAACACCATCGAGGGCGGCCCCTCCAAGGTCCAGTGGATCGACGAGGTGGAGCGCAAGCTGAAGGGCCGCAGGGTCCTGCTCATCGACGAGGTGGACGACACGCGCACCACCCTGGCCTACTGCCTGCGCGAGCTCCTCTCCCACCAGCCCGCGGAGATCGCCGTGGCCGTGCTGCACTGCAAGGACAAGGCGAAGCTGGACCAGATCCCGCCCCAGGTGACCCGCTACTGGGCCGGACAGCACCTGGAGGACATCTGGGTGGTCTACCCCTGGGACGCCGAGGACATCGACGACCATTCCCGCCGGGCGGGAGCCTGAGCGCCTTGGAAATTCACCTTGGCATTAAAAACTGAAATACTGAATTGATTGAATTTTAGTCTTGAACCCAAAGGGGTTATATAAGCTTGTATTATTTTAACCCCCTGAAATAAGTGCTTCCAAAATCCATATATAGGCTTATCTTTCCCATGAGGTCCACTATTCTGCCCGACCGGACGGACAGTGGGGATCAGGAGGAAGAAATGAACCAAGTCGTCGCCCGGTACCTGGATGGCCACCTCCTCAAGGGCCACACGGTCGATTTCCTCCCCACCAGCGACCGCTTCCACCTCTTCCCGGCCGGATCGTACCCCGGTTCCCGGCCTCTCGAGATCGACGTGCACGATCTCAAGGGCATCTTCTTCGTCAAGAACCTGCAGGGCAATCCCGCCCATGTGAAGCGCAACATCTTCGAGCCCACCAACCTGACGCCAGGCAAGAAGATCCGGGTGGTGTTCAAGGACGGGGAAGTTCTCCTGGGGCATGCCCAGGGCTACCACCCCGAGCGCAAGGGCTTCTTCATCCTGCCGGCGGACCAGCGCAGCAACAACGAACGGTGCTACGTGGTCTCCTCCGCCACCCGGGAGGTATCGGTCATCGCGTCCGGAACATGAGGTCCAGGTCCTCCTTGAGACCCTGGAGATCCTCCTCGTGCTCGACCTCCTGGGTGAGGATGGTCAGGGCGATGTTGTAGGTGACGGGGTCGGCCTCGCGGGTGATGTCCATCAGGTTCTTGTAGACCGAGATGGCGCACTGCTCCCCGGCGATGTTCTGGTCCAGCAGCGTGCCCACGTAGGGGTCCGCCGGGGCGTCGTAGGCGCAGGGGCTGAACTCGGCCCACTGGGAGGGGGCCAGGACCGGCGTGCCGCCCAGCTGGATGATGCGGTTGCTCAGCAGCAGGGCGTGGCCCAGCTCCTCGGTGGCGTGGAGGTTCAGCTCGGCGGCCACCGCGTCCTTCATGGGGCCCTTGATGAGCTTGGCGCCCAGCCAGTACTGGTAGTAGGCCAGCCACTCGCTGGCGTAGGCGGCATTGAGGAGCTTCAGGAGTTCGTTGACGTCCATGCCGACGATCGAGGTTCCGCGCGTTCCCATGGGAGTCTCCTTTGCCGCCCAGGATACCCCAGTTGTGATCGACTTGCATGGCCCCCTCGCTACAATCCACTGTCCTGAATGGTTGGAATCGCCGGAGGCTCGCATGTTCGACATCGAAGGGTCCATGGACCAGCAGATCCTCGCCGAGGGCCGGACGCGGCCGGCCGTGATCTTCCCCGAGGCCCTGGATCCGCGGATCATCGAGGCGGCCTGCAACCTCACCCGCTTCGCCCGGCCCGTGTTCCTGGCCACCGAGGGCGAGGTGCGGGAGGTCATCGCGAAGGACCTGGCGCACCTGGATCCCACCCGGGTGGCGTTCGCCCTCTCCGAGAGCGCCTTCGTGGACATCGGCAAGCGCCCCGACCTGGTCGGGGAGTTCGCGCGGCTCCACCAGGAGGAGCAGCGCGCCGAGGGCCGGGAGGTGAACCTCTTCGACGCCATGTGCTGGGCCTCGGTGCCCGTGAACTTCGGCATCTGCGCCGTGGCCCAGGGCCACGCGGACACCGTGGTGGGGGGCGTGGCCACCGGGGAGAAGCAGTTCTTCCGGCCCATGCTCAAGGCGCTCCGGGCCCAGGAGCACTGCTGCGAGGCGGGGATCTTCGTCCTTCCCGACGAGCATCCCAGGGACATCATGAACGAGAATATCGTCGTGTTCGGGGACGTGGGCGTCAACGCCGTCATGACCCCCGAGGCCCTGGCGGCCGCGGCCGTGGGCACCTGCGCCATCGCCCGCGACCTCATCCCCGAGTCCGTGCTCCCCGTGATCCACGGCGCCATCGTCTCCTACTCCAACCGCGGCTCCGACGAGGGCCCCGGCCCCGACCTGGTGCGCCAGGCCACCGCCCTGGTGCCGGCCCTGCTGGAGCAGCGGGTCCAGCGCGGCGAGCGCTACCGGTCCATCCGGATCGAGGGCGAGGTGAAGGTGAGCGTGGCCCTCTCCCAGCGTTCGGCCACCTACTACCAGGGCGGCAAGGACGTGAAATGGCCGGGCTCGGCCAACGTGATCATCTGCCCCAACCTCGACATGGGCAACCTGCTCTACCACCTCTACGCCACCCGCTTTCCCGACGCCAAGAAGTTCCCCGTCCTCTTCGGCCTGCGCTTCAAGGGCGTGGACCTGGCCATGGACTGCACGCCCGAGGACATCCGCCTCGCGGTCAAGGCCTCCGTGCTGCGCATGCTCAAGTACGGCGTCTGGGACGAGACGCCGAAGGACACCTTCTTCCGCCGCTACCGGGTGCTGGCCATCAACCCCGGCTCCACCTCCACCAAGATCGCCTTCTTCGAGGGGGACACGGAGCGCTTCACCCAGGAGCTGCAGCATACCGCCGAGGAGCTGGCGCCCTTCGACGGCATGAGCATCACGGCCCAGTTCGCCTTCCGCAAGGAGGCCATCCTGAAGTTCCTGGCCGACAGCGGCCTGACGGTGGACGGCCTGGACGCCGTGGCGGGCCGGGGCGGGCTCCTGTGGCCCATGTCCCACGGCACCTTCACCGTCAACGAGGCCATGGCCCGGGACCTCCTGGACGGCGTCCAGGGCGACCACGCCTCCAACCTCGGCGGCCTCATCGCCCGGGAGCTGGTGGCCGGCTCCGCCCGGCCCGCCTTCATCGTGGACCCCGTGGTGGTGGACGAAGTGGACGAGGTCGCCCGGATCACCGGCGTCAAGCGCATCCGCCGGGTCGTCATCAGCCACGCCCTGAACCAGATCGCCACGGCCCGCCGCTATGCGGAGGAGCAGGAGACCTTCTACGAGCGCATCAACGTCGTCGTGGCCCACCTGGGCGGCGGCATTTCCGTGGGCGCCCACTGCAAGGGCCGCTATGTGGACGTGAACAACGCCCTGGACGGGGAGGGCCCCTTCACCCCCCAGCGCTCGGGGTCCCTGCCCGTGGGCCAGCTCATCGACCTGTGCTTCTCCGGAGAGCTCACCCGGGACGAGCTCAAGCGCCTCAACAAGGGCCGGGGCGGCCTCATCGACCTCCTGGGCACCGCCGACCTGAGGGCCCTGGAGGCCCGCTACCTGGCCGGGGAGGCCGAGGTGGTGCTGGTGATGGACGCCATGGCCTACCAGATCGCCAAGTGGATCACCTCCCTCCTGCCGGCGTTCAAGGGCCAGCCCGTGGACCGGGTGCTCCTCACCGGCGGCATGGCCCGCTGCCGGCCCACCGTGGACTACATCCGCAAGGCCATCGCGGCCCTGGGTTGCGGTGTCACCGTCTACCCCGGAGAAAATGAAATGGCCGCCCTTGCCAAGGGGGCCCTCCGGGTCCTGGCCGGGAAGGAAACCGCGAAAACTTATACCGGGCGAGCCTAAAATCCCCCTTCGGCATGCATGCGCCGCCTCCAATTCAATGAATTAATATTTGCCCAAAAAATAGGCATATCTTGTTCGGCTCAAATTAAATATTGATAGTTCTTGCCCCGGGATTAAGCTTCCGCCAGCAGGTTGCTAATTCCGGGGATCACCCTATCTTGATATCCCCGGTCGAGACGGGACCCGCGTGGCGGGAGGTGGCCGTGTCCGATGGAACCACGATGAACGTGCTGGGCCTGGAGACGTTGCTCCAGGGCATCGCTCCTCCGTTCCAGCAGGACTTCCTGACCGTTCTCGTGAAGGAGGGGTTCGAAATCACCCGTGGCATTCCCAACCTGCAACTGCCCCAGGAGATCGATGATTCGATCGGCTGGCTGGCGGATGCCCGGTTCGGGGATACCTGGGTCCGGCTCCATCGCCTGCTGGTTCATGCGGCGGTGGACGGGACCCTGGTGGATCTGAGTTTCGGGGCCGGCGGCTCCTGAGGGGGGATTGTGCTGCCGGCCCCGCGGGGGAAGGGTCACTTGGCGGTGAGCGCCGCCAGGGTGATGGAGTAGAGCTTGGTCAGGACGCTGTCGCCCCGGGAGCTGAGGATGCAGGGCGCCTGGGCCCCCGCCACCATGGCCGCCAGTTCGCACCCGGCGAGCTTGCTGCTGGTCTTGTAGAACACGTTGCCGGCGTCGATGTTGGGGAACACCAGGCAGTCCGCGTCCCCGGCCACGTCCCCGGCGATGCCCTTGGTGGCGGCGGACTCCGCGTCCACGGCCACGTCCAGGGCCATGGGGCCGTCCACGAAGGCGCCCTTGATCTGCCCCCGCTCCGCCATCTTGGCGATGACCGCCGCGTCCATGGTGGCCTGCACCTTGGGCAGCACCTGCTCGGAGGCGGCGATGAGGGCCACCTTGGGCCTGGCGATGCCCAGGGCCTGGGCCACGCCGATGACGTAGTTCGTGATGGCCACCTTCTCCCGGAGGTCCGGATAGGGCAGAACGGCCACGTCGCCGCAGACGATGAGCTTGGGGTAGCTCGCGTACTCGATGACCGAGACGTGGGAGAGGATGGCGCCGGAATCCATGAGGCCCGTCTCCTTGTTGAGGATCGCGCGCATGTACTTGTCCGTGCTCACCAGGCCCTTCATGAGGATCTGGCCGCCGGCGCTCTTCACCAGGGCCACGGCCTTGGCGGCGGCCCGGGTGTCCACGGGCTCGTGCACGAAGGTGAACCGGGCGGGGTCGAAGCCGTGGTCGGCGCACACCTGGCGCATCACGGCCTCGTCGCCCACCAGCGTGGCCTCGACGATGCCGCGCTCCACCGCGTCGTGCACCGCCTCGATGGTGTGGGCGTCGTTGGCGTAGGCCGCCACCAGGCGCCTGCGGGGCCTGGACTTGACGGCTTCGAGCATCTGTTCGAGACGGGTGATGGGCATCGGGACCTCCGGTGTCGTTGCGTTCATGGCTTCGCGGCAAGTGTACAACGGCCCTCCGGCGGCCCCGGGGCGTTGTGACCCCCATCATCCGGTAGGATGGAGCCATGGCGAATCCACTGGCAGTGATCCTTGGGGCCGGGCCGGGCATCGGCCTCGCCGCCGCCCTCCGCTTCCGGCGGGAGGGCTTCCGGGTGGCCATGGTGGCCCGGCCCGGCGACGACCTGGAGGGTTTCGGGAAGGCCCTGGACGGGGGCCTCGTCCTGGGCGCGGACCTGGCCGGAGGCGTCCCCACGGCCGCCATCGAGGCCTGGGGGGGCTTCCCCCGGGTGCTCCTGTACAACGCCTCCGCGGGCGCCGCGGGACCTGCGGCGGAACTGACGCCCGAACAGGCCCTGGCCGACCTCCGGGTGAACGTGGCCGCGGCCCTGGCCGGGGCACGGTGGGCCCTGCCCTCCATGCGGGCCGAGGGCGAGGGAACCCTGCTCTTCACCGGCGGCGGCATCGGCCTCAAGCCCCAGCGGGGCCTTGCCTCGGGGTCCCTGGGCAAGGCCGCCCTGCGCAGCCTGGCCCTCAGCTTCGCCGAGGAGCTGGAGCCCGAGGGCATCCACGCGGCCATCGTGACGGTTCGCGGCTTCGTGCGGGCGGGGACGGAGCTGAGCCCGGAGGCCGTCGCCGCGTGCTTCTGGGAGCTCCACGCCCAGCCGCGGGGTTCCTGGGACAGCGAGCGGGTTATGCCCTAGAATGGTCCTGGGAAACCTCCGCGACATGGCCAAACCTTTCTCAGACGATTCCAGGGACAGCCAAGGCGGTGCGGGCACCCGCACCGCCCCCCGCACGCGCCTCAAGCTCACCCCCCCGGTGCTGTGGAAGGTCATCCTCCACAACGACGACTTCACCACCCGGGAATTCGTGGTGATGATCCTGGAGACGGTCTTCCGCAAGCCGGAGGCCGAGGCGGTGCGCATCATGCTGGACGTCCACCGCCGGGGCACGGGCGTGGCGGGCGTGTATCCCTTCGACGTGGCCGACACGAAGGTGGCCCAGGTGCGCGCCCTGGCCGAGGAGAAGGAGTTCCCGCTGCTGTGCACCCTCGAACCGGAGGCCTGACATGGCCGTGCCCACCCCGACGATCGCCCCCGCGTTGAACCGCTGCATCCAGGCGGCCTTTGCCTCCGCCCGGGAGGCCCGGCACGAATACTTGACCCTGGAGCACCTGCTCCTGGCCCTCCAGGCGGACCCCCAGGTGGCGGCCGCCGTGGCCGCCTGCGGCGGGGACGCCTCGAAGCTGGGGACGGAGCTGCGCGTTTGGCTGGAGGCGAACCTCGAGGTCCTCCCGCCGGGGGCCGCCTTCAACCCGATCCCCACCATGGGCTTCAACCGCGTCATGGAACAGGCCATCCTCCACACCATCTCCTCGGAGCGCTCCACCGTGGACAGCGGGGCGGTGCTGGTGGCCCTCCTGGCCGAGAAGGAGTCCCAGGCCGCCTACCTCCTGAAGCGCCAGGGCATCAACCGCCTGCCCCTCCTGAAGCACCTCTCCCACGGCGGCGCCAAGGCCGGCTCAGGCACCGCCCCGGCGGAAAGTCCCGAGGCCGAGGAGGAGGCCCCGGCCAAGGATCCCCTCAAGGCCTACGCCACCGACCTGGTGGCGCGCGCGGCGGAGGGACGGATCGATCCCCTCATCGGACGCGACGAGGAGATGGACCGCATCATCCACGTGCTGAGCCGCCGCAGGAAGAACAACCCGCTGCTCGTGGGCGAGGCCGGCGTGGGCAAGACGGCCGTGGCCGAGGGACTGGCCCTGCGCATCCACGAGGGCAAGGTGCCCGACGCCCTCAAGGGCGCGCGGTTCTTCTCGCTGGACATGGGCTCGCTCCTGGCCGGCACCCGCTACCGGGGCGACTTCGAGGAGCGCGTGAAGGCCGTGCTGGCGGCCCTGGCGGCCCATCCCGGGAGCCTGCTCTTCATCGACGAGATCCACACCCTGGTGGGCGCGGGCGCGGTGAGCGGCGGCGCCATGGACGCCTCCAACCTCCTCAAGCCGGTGCTGGCCAGCGGCGAGCTGCGCTGCATCGGCGCCACCACTTTCCAGGAGGCCAAGAGCTCCCTGGACCGGGACCGCCCCCTGTCGCGGCGCTTCCAGAAGGTGGAGATCAACGAGCCCACGGAGGCCGACAGCGTGGCCATCCTCAAGGGACTGCGCCCGAAGTACGAAGAGCACCACGGCGTGAAGTACGCCGACGCCGCGCTGGAGGCCGCCGTGCGCCTCTCCAGCCGCTACCTGCGGGACCTGGCCCTGCCCGACAAGGCCATCGACGTGCTGGACGAGGCCGGCGCGGCCCTGAAGCTCCTCCCCGGCCGCAGGCGCCGCAAGACCGTCACCGAGGCCGACGTGGAGACCGTCGTGGCCCGCATGGCGCGCATGCCCCTGCAGGCGGTGAACGCCGACGACCGCGAGAAGCTCGCCGGCCTCGAGGACGGCCTCAAGGCCGTGCTCTTCGGCCAGGACGAGGCCATCGCCAAGGTGTGCGGCGCCATCCGCCTCTCCCGTTCCGGCCTGCGCGGCTTCGAGCGTCCCGTGGGCTCGTTCCTCTTCGCGGGCCCCACCGGCGTGGGCAAGACCGAGCTGGCCCGGCAGCTGGCGAAGATCCTGGACGTGGAGTTCATCCGCTTCGACATGTCCGAGTACATGGAGAAGCACGCCGTGAGCCGCCTCATCGGCGCCCCTCCCGGCTACGTGGGCTTCGAGGACGGCGGCCTCCTGGTGGACGCCGTGCGCAGGAACCCCCACGCGGTGGTCCTCCTGGACGAGATCGAGAAGGCCCACCCCGACATCTACGCCATCCTCCTCCAGGTCATGGACCACGCCACCCTCACCGACAACCACGGCCGCAAGGCCGACTTCCGCCACGCCGCCCTGATCATGACCACCAACGCCGGCGCGAGGAACCTCAGCCAGCGCAAGGTGGGCTTCGCCGACGCCGGCACCGGCGGCAGCGCCCGGGGGGCGCTGGAAAAGGCCTTCAGCCCCGAGTTCCGCAACCGCCTGGACGCCATCGTGACCTTCGGCCCCCTGGGCAGGCCCGAGATCCTCAAGGTGGTGGACAAGAACCTGAAGGAGCTGCAGGCGCTCCTGGACGAGAAGAACGTGGTGCTGGAGGTCGCGAAGCCCGCCAGGGAGTGGCTGGCCGAGAAGGGCTACGACCCCGCCTTCGGCGCCCGCCCCATGGCGCGGGTGGTGGAGGAGCACCTGAAGAAGCCGCTGGCCAACGAGATCCTGTTCGGGGCGCTGAAGGACGGCGGGACGGCCATGGTGACGCGCGACGGCGACGGCCTGGCCATCACCGCGGCTTCGAGGTAGGGCGCCGGGCCGGAGGCCATCACGAACCGTTGGAATCTTCAGGATTCCCGCCACCCCTGCATGGAGAGCACTTGGGTCAATGCACTTTTTGCGGATCAGCACTTTCGGATGGATGGGGGTGGCTGAGGGGATACGCCCGGTCATGGGCGTTCCTGCGATGAAGAAATCAGTCCTGCCGCGGAAGCCAGCCTAGAATGTTTCTGATGACGAAGCCCCCAAGCCCCGCCCCCGACCTCCGCCAGCGGTTCGACCAGCGCATGGCCATCATCCCCTACTCCCGCATGGCGGGCATGACCATCGCCGGCGTGGACGCGGACGGCGTGACCCTCCACCAGCCGGTCCGGCCCGAATGGAGCGGAGACGTGACGCGCAACCGCATCCACACGGGGTGCATCTGCGCGCTGGCGGACACGGCGTGCGGGTTCGCGGTGGGGGCGGCCATCGGCGAGGCCGGGAACTTCGCGACGCTGGACCTGCGCATGGACTACCTGCGCTCCGCGGACGCGGGCGGGGACCTCACGGCCCACGCGCACTGCCACCGGGTGTCCCGCAGCGTGGCCTTCGTGACCGGGGAGGTCCGGCAGCCGGGCAGCGGCGAGGTGATCGCGCTGGTGAACGCCACCTTCATGCGCACGGCGGGAACCTCCGGGAGCGGGCCGCGCAAGGCGCTCATTCCGGACCCCGCCCTGCACCAGGTGTCGCCCGAGGCCCACGAGGCCGCGTCCCAGGCCACCCACCCCGCCATCCCCGAAGGCCGGTCGCCCTACGTGGACTTCCTGGGGGTGGTGATGCACCCCCAGGTGGAGGCCGGCCCCATCCTCCGCCTGCCCTACCGCGGCGAGCTCATCGGCAACCCCCGGCTGCCGGCCATCCACGGCGGCGTGCTCGCGGGCTTCGCGGAGACGGTGATGTTCATGCACCTGGTCGCCACCAACGCGCCCATGACCCCGGCCATTCCCAAGGCGGTGGACTTCTCCATCGACTACCTGCGGCCGGCCCGTCCGGTGGACACCTACGGGCAGGGCATCACGATCCGCCTGGGCAACCGCGTCTCCCTGGTCCAGGCCAACCTCTGGCAGGAGGACCCCCAGCGGCCCGTGGCGGCCACGCGGGGACACTGGCTGATGCCGCAGGCCTGAGTCGGCCGATCGCCCACTATTAATTGTTTTTTCCTATTCCCGGGCCGAGGTGCCACACTGACGGCACAATCCCCGGAAGGAGTCCCCATGGTCGTATCCACGCCCGCGGCCGTCCAACTGGAGCTGCGCGCTCCCCTTTCTGGCATCCTGGTCCCCCTGGACGAGGTGCCCGATCCCGTCTTCGCCGGGAGGCTGGTGGGGGACGGGATCGCCATCGACCCCACCTCCTCCGTCCTGGTGGCCCCGCTGGCGGGCACCGTCACCCAGCTGCACGCCGCCCACCACGCCCTGGCCATCACCTCCGCCTCGGGGGTGGAGGTGCTCCTGCACATCGGGCTCGACACGGTGGAACTCAAGGGCGAGGGCTTCCAGGCCAAGGTGCGCATGGGGGACCGGGTGGCCGCGGGCCAGCCCCTCGTCGCCTTCGACGCGGCCCTGGTGGGCCGCAGGGCCCGGAGCCTCCTCACCCTGATGGTCATCCCGGACGGCGCCCGGGTGGCCTCCCTGCGTCCGGCCTCGGGCCTGGTGGTGGCCGGGCGGGACCTGGCCTTCGCGCTCACCCTGCGGGAGCAGCAGGACGGCGCCGCGGGGAACGCGGGGGTCACGGTGGAATCGGATGCGGTCGTCCTGCCCAACCCCGCGGGGCTGCACGCCCGCCCCGCAGCGCTCCTCGCGGCCGAGGCCAAGCGCTTCGGGGCCGCCGTCCGGCTCGTGAAGGGCGGCACGGAGGTGAACGCCAAGTCCGTGGTGGCCATCCTGGGCCTGGGCGCCAAGGGCGGGGACGCCCTGCGCGTGCGCGCCACCGGGGCAGGCGCCGCCGAAGCCGCGGCGGCCCTGGCCGCGCTCCTGGCCGCGGGCTGCGGCGACGCTTCCGTGGAGAGCCCCGCGGCGGCGCCGCGGGCCTCGGCGGGCTCGGGAGAACTGGCAGGGGTGCCGGCCTCGCCGGGCTTCGCGGTGGGGCGCATCTTCCAATACCGGCCGGAGCCGCCTCCGGTGGCCGAGGAGGGCCGGGGCCCAGCCCTGGAGCGCTCCCGCCTGGAGGCCGCCCTGGGGGAGGCGGGACTCGCGCTGGACGCCATCGTCGCCGGCGCGGCCCCGGGCTCGCCCCGCCGGGAGATCCTGTCGGCCCACCGGGAGCTCCTGGCGGACCCCGACCTGGCGGACCTTGCCCTCGAGGGCATCGCCGCCGGCCGGAGCGCGGCCTTCGCATGGCGCGCCGCCTTCACCCGCCACGCGACGCTCCTGGCGGGCCTGGACTCGCCCCTGCTGCGGGAGCGGGCCGGCGACATCCGGGACGTGGGTCGCCGGGTGCTGGCCCTGCTCGCCGGCGCCGGCCCGGGCCGGCTGGAGGCGCCGGAGGACACCATCCTCGTGGCGGAGGAGCTCTCGCCCTCCGAGGCGGCCCAGCTGGACCGCACGAGGGTGCTGGGCCTGTGCACCACCACCGGCGGGCCCACGGGCCACGTGGCGATCCTGGCGCGGTCCCTGGGGATCCCGGCCGTCTGCGGCATCGACGAGGCCGTCCTGGACCTGGCCGGCGGCACCCTGGCGGTGCTGGACGGCACCCTGGGGGTCCTGCGCCCGGACCCGGGCGAGGCCGACCTGGTGCAGGCCCTGGCCCGCATCGACCGCCAGGCCTCCCAGCGGGCCCTGGAGCGCGAGGCGGCGCAGAAACCGGCCGTCACCGCCGACGGCTTCCCGGTGGAGGTCGCCGCCAACATCCGCAACGCCGCCGACGCCCGGGAGGCCGTGGCCGCGGGGGCCCAGGCGGTGGGCCTCCTGCGCAGCGAGTTCCTCTTCCACGACCGGCCCGAAGCTCCGACCGAGGACGCCCAGGCCGAGGAGTACGGCGCCTGCGCGGCGGCCCTGGGCCCGGGCCGCAGGCTCGTGGTGCGCACCCTGGACGTGGGCGGGGACAAGCCCCTGGCCTACCAGCCCCTGCCCCGGGAGGACAACCCCTTCCTGGGCCTGCGCGGCATCCGCGTGAGCCTGGACCGGCCCGGGCTCTTCCGCGCCCAGCTGCGGTCCCTGCTGCGGGCGGCGCACCTGGGCGACCTCCACATCATGTTCCCCATGGTGGCCACCCTGGAGGAGCTGCGCGCCGCCAAGGCCATCCTCGCGGAGGAGGCGGGGACCCAGTACCCCGCCGTGAAGGTGGGCGTGATGATCGAGGTTCCCTCCGCCGCGCTCATCGCCGACGCCCTGGCCCGGGAGGTGGACTTCTTCTCCATCGGCACCAACGACCTCACCCAGTACTGCCTGGCCATGGACCGCGGCCACCCCAGGCTGGCGCGGCAGGCCGACGCCCTGCACCCCGCGGTGCTCCGGCTCATCGCCCTCACCGTGGAGGCCGCGCACCGCCACGGCAAGTGGGTGGGCGTCTGCGGCGGACTCGCCTCCGACCTGCTCGCCCTGCCCGCCCTCCTGGGTCTGGGGGTCGACGAGCTGAGCGTCGACGTCCCCTCCATCGGGGCCGTCAAGTGCCGGCTCTCGCGGCTGGCCCGCACCGAGTGCGAGGCCCTGGCACGGGAGCTGCTCACCCTTCCCACCGCGATGGAGGTCCGGGCGCGCCTGGCCTCCATGGCCGACTGACCGGAGTCCGCCATGAACCTCAATCCGTTCGGTTTCCTCCAGAAGGTCGGCAAGGCCCTGATGCTCCCCGTTGCCGTGCTGCCCGTGGCGGGGCTGCTCCTGGGCATCGGCGCGGCCCACTTCTCCTTCATCCCCGCCCCGGCCTCCATCATCATGAAGGAGTCGGGCGACGTCATCTTCGGCAGCCTGCCGCTCATCTTCGCCATCGGCGTGGCGCTGGGCTTCACGGACAACGACGGCGTCTCCGCCGTCGCCGCGGCCATCGGCTTCCTGGTGATGACGGCCACCCTGGGCGTCATGGCCGGCCTCTTCCACGTGCCCCCGAAGACCGTCATGGGCATCCCCTCCATGCAGACCGGCGTCTTCGGCGGCATCCTTGCGGGGGGCCTCGCGGCCTTCATGTTCAACCGCTTCTATCGCATCTCGCTGCCGGACTACCTGGGGTTCTTCGGCGGCAAGCGCTTCGTGCCCATCATCACCGCCCTGGGGGCGATCCTCCTGGGCGTCCTGCTCTCCGTCATCTGGCCGCCGGTGCAGGGCGGGATCAACGGCCTCTCCCACTGGGCCGCCGTGGGCAGCCCCCGCACCGCCGCCACCCTCTATGGCCTCGTGGAGCGGCTGCTGCTGCCCTTCGGCCTCCACCACATCTGGAACGTGCCCTTCTTCTTCGAGATGGGATCCTACACCGACGCCGCGGGCAAGGCCGTGAGCGGGGACATCAACCGCTTCTTCGCGGGCGACCCCACCGCCGGGATCCTTTCCGGCGCCTTCCTCTTCAAGATGTTCGGCCTGCCCGGGGCGGCCATCGCCATCTGGCACACGGCCCGGCCCGAGAACCGCGTGAAGGTGGGCGGCATCATGGTGTCGGCCGCGCTCACCTCGTTCCTCACGGGCATCACCGAACCCATCGAGTTCGCCTTCATGTTCGTGGCGCCGGCGCTGTACCTGGTCCACGCCGTGCTGGCGGCCTCCACCCAGTTCGTGGCCAACACCCTGGGCATGCACATGGGCTTCACCTTCTCCCAGGGCGGCATCGACTTCCTCATGTTCAACGCGCTGGGCCGTTTCGCCCAGAACTGGTGGCTGGTGCTCCTGCTCGGCCCCGCGTACGGCCTGGCCTACTACGGGATCTTCCGCTGGGTGATCCTGCGCTTCGACCTCCGGACGCCGGGCCGGGAGGACGAGGCGGCCCCTGCCCGGGCCGGCCTCGGCGCCGGCGGGCGCGCCGGGGACCTGGTGGCGGCCTTCGGGGGGCGGGAGAACATCGCCAGCCTCGACGCCTGCATCACCCGCCTGCGGGTGGCGGTGCGCGACGCGGCCCGGGTGGACGACGCCGCCCTCAAGGCCCTGGGCGCCTCGGGCGTGGTGCACGTGGGCAAGAGCGTCCAGGCCATCTTCGGGCCCCTGTCGGAGAACCTGAAGACCGACATGGAGCTGCACCTCAGGGGCGGCGCCCGCCCCGAAGGCCGGGCCCTGCGGCTCCTGGAGGCCCTCAAGGGCCGCGGGAACATCCTCGCCCTGGACCCGGTGGCGGCAACGCGCCTGCGGGTGCGCCTGGCTGACCCGGACCTGGACCCCAAGGCCCTGGAGGCCGCCGGCGTGAGGGCCGTCATGGACCTGCCCGGCGGCGAGCGGGACCTCATCGTGGGCATGGAGGCCGGGGCACTCGCCGAGGCCCTGAAATAGGCAACGCCCCCCGGGCGGGGGGCCTTGCCCGGTTGACGTTCAGCTATTTCCGGAGGACCACGCCCAGGTAGAAGGCCACGTTGTTCTGCCCCTTGCCCGCGAACCGCGTGAACACGAACTCCTCCTGGGCCCGCAGCGAGACGTTGCGGTTGAGGGCGAAGTCCACCCCCGCGCCCGGCGCGAGGGCCAGGGAGTTCTTCTTGTCGGAGGCGGCGCCCTCCCAGGCCGACAGTTGCTGGAAGCCGGCCAGGACGTGGGCGAAGGCCTGCCAGCGGGGGGCGAGGGTGCGGGAGTAGCGCGGCCCGGCCATGAGGCCCAGCTGGCGCATGCTCACGGAGCCGCCTTCGGTGCCGGTCTGGCGGTTGAAGGCCGCCTCCAGGCTCCAGGTGCGGTCGAAGCTGTGCCGGAAGCCCAGGGAGAAACCGTTGAGCCGCTGGTCGAGGCCCGAGGAAGGACGCTCGTGGAAGGCGGAGTAGCCGAGCGTCGCTTCCGGCGCGGGGGCCTGGGCCAGGGCCGGCAGGGCGCAGAGCAGGGCGGCCGCGGTGAAGAGTCGGTGCAGGAATTCCCGATGCATGCGTGCCTCGCTCAGTTGACGGTCAGGGTGAAGGTGGACGTCGCCTGGACCGCGCCCTGGGAGCTGGCGGTGATCGTGACGGCGTAGGAGCCCGCGGGGGTGCCGGACGTGCCGGTGGTGATGCCCTTGGCGGAGCTGGTGCCGCCGCCGCAGGCCGTCAGGCCGCCCACGAGGAGCAGCGCCAGGGCCGACAGGACGAGCCCCGCCCGCTTGCGGCGCCGGGAAGGCACCGCGAAGAGGCCGCCCAGGAGCAGGGCGCCCGCGCCCACGCCGCCCAGGGGCAGGTGGTCCCGGACGCTGCCGATGATCTGGAGCCTGGGGGTGGTCGTGAAGGTGGCGGTGACGACCACGGGGGTGCCGGTGACGGCGAAGCTGGGATGGTCGAAGGTGCAGGCGGCGCCCGCGGGCAGGCCGGTGACGGCCAGGGTGACCGGCGCGCCGAGTGCGCCCATGCTGGCCAGGGTGAGCTGGGTGGTGGCGGTGCCGCCGTCGGCGACGGTGACGGGCGCCGGCGGCGTGGGGATGACGACCGAGGGGGTGGTGGTGGTTTCGGTCACCGCGGAGGAGACGCCGGCCGTGTTCGCGCCGTCGCCGGCGTAGGAGGCCGTGATGCTGTGGGTGCCCAGGGCCAGGGCGGACGTGGCGTAGGAGGCCGTCCCGCCCGAGAGGGCCACCGTGGCCAGGGCCGTGGTGCCGTCCAGGAACGTGACCGTGCCGGTGGGGGTGATGCCGCCGGCGTTGGCGACGGCGGCGGTGAAGGTCACGGAGACGCCGAAGGGATCCGAGCCCGTGGTGCTGGAGCGGGTCAGGGTCACGGTGGAGGCGAGCTGCTGGACCACCTGGGACAGGGCGGCGCTGGTGATGGCGGCGAAGTTCCCGTCGCCGGCGTAGACGGCGGTGACGGCATGGGTGCCGGGCGCCAGGGCCGAGGTGGTGTAGGAGGCGGTGCCGGAAGCAAGGGTGGCCGTGCCCAGGAGGGTCGCGCCGTCATAGAAGCCGACGCTGCCGGTGGGCGTGCCGCCCGTGCCGGTGGCGGTGGCCGTGAAGGTGACCGGCGCCAGGCCGAGGGAGGGAGTGGCGGAGGAGGCCAGGGCCACCGCGGGGGCCGCCTTGGCGATCACCAGCGGGTAGGTGGCGGCGGTGGCGACGGGCAGGTAGTTGGCGTCGCCGCCGTAGGTGAAGCTGACGGTGTAGGTGCCCACGCCAAGGGTCGCGGCGGAGACGCTCCAGGCGGCGGAGCTCGAGGTGGAGCCGGCCGTCAGGGCCGCGGTCCCGGAGGCCACGCTGGTGCTGGAGGCGTTCAGGATGGACCAGGCGAGGGTGCCCGTGGGACGGGCGATGGTCGTGTAGGGGCCGGTGGCCGTCGCGGTGAGGGCGGCGGTGTCGAACAGCGTGGCGGTGGGGGTGGTCGCGGGTCCGAGCAGGGCCACGGGGGCCTTGGCCAGGGCCACGGTCGAGGTGCCCGAGCTGGCGAGGAAGGCGCCCGTGACGCCGGCGTAGGAGGCGGTGATGGTGTGCGAACCGATCCCCGTGAGGACGACGCCGGAGAGGACGGCCTTGCCGGCGCTGACGGTGACGGAGGCGCCGTTGTTGAGGCTGGTGGTGGTGCCGCCCACGGTGTCCGTGAAGGTCACCGTGCCGGTGGGAAGGGTGGCGGTGTGGCCGGCGGTGGTGTCGGCCAGGGTGGCGGTGAGGGTCACGGCCTGGCCGTTGGTGAGGGAGGAGGGCGCGAGGGTGACGGTGGTGCTGGTGGTGTCGCCCGGGTTGGTGCCGGTGCCGGTGGCGGCGAACGCCTGGGTGGTGCCTGCCACGTTGAGGGAGTTGTCGGTGAGGGTGATGGCGGCGCTGAGGCTGCCCACGGACTGGGGCGTGAACATCACCGAGACGTTGGCGCTGGTGCCCGGAGCCAGGACCGTGGCGGAGGTGACGGGGTTCGTGCCGGCGGGGTTGCCGCTGAAGTCGCCCGTGAAGGTGGGGTCGGCGCTGAAGGCCAGGTCCTGGTTGCCCAGGTTCGCCACCGTGGCCGTCTTCGGGCTGTCGGTGGAGGTGAAGCCCTGCTTGGTCGCGGCGAAGGACAGCGCCCCGCCGGAGACGTTGGCGTAGACGATGCGGCCGTTGGTCCAGTCGGGGATGTAGAGGTTGCCGGCGGGATCCGCGGTGACGCCGAAGAGCAGGGAGCCCAGGGTCGCCGGCGCGGGCAGGCCGGAGAGGGCCACGGCCGAAGCCAGGCCGGCGGTGGTGACCTTGACGATCCGGCTGTTGCCTGTGTCCACCACGTAGATGTTGCCGAAGGCGTCGGAGGACACGCCCTGGGGATTGCTGATGGTGATGCCGGGCAGGGCCAGCGCGGACGCGGCCCCCGCGGCCGTGACCTTGACGATGGAGCTGCTGTTCTGGGTGCGGGCGGCGATGTAGCAGGATCCGAACGGGTCCACGGTCATGCCGGTGACGGTGCTGCCGGCGAACGTGAAGGCGCCGGTGCCGAGCACCGCGCCCAGGCCCGAGGCGGTGCTGCCGGTGACCTTCAGGCTGGACACCCGGAGGATCCGCCCGTTGGTGAAGTCCGCGATCAGGAGGTTGCCGGCGCCGTCGAAGGCGAGGGCGGTGGGGAAGCCCAGGGCGGTGGGAAGGCCGCTGATGGCCAGCACCGAGACCACGCCGTCGGGCGTGACCACGAGGATGCGGCTGCGCTGGTGGTCGCCGACGAAGAGGTTGCCGGCCCCGTCCAGGGCCACGCCGGTGATGTTCAGGTTGGCGAGGCCGCCGGGGGTGCCCAGGGGCACCGCCGCGGCGCTGCCGCCGCCCGCGGGGATGCGGACGACGCTGCTGCTGCTGTAGACGCCGCAGTAGAGGTTGCCCGCGCCGTCCAGGGCCACCTGGTAGGGGTTGGCCATGGGCAGGCCGCCGGTGGCGACGACCGTGCCCACGTTGGGGGACACGGCGGCCACGGGGGCGTCGGCGAAGCCCACGAGGGGGATGGTCATGATGATGTTGGCGGGGGTCGCGTCGTCGTAGAGCACGACGGCGCCGGTGCGCTGGCCGGAGGCCGTGGGGAGGAACTTGACCTCGATGACCGCGGACCCGGGGACGCCGGCGGCAATGGTGGTGCCGGCGCCGAGCGTGAAGTCGAGGTTCTGGACGCCGGCGGTGAGGACCTTGAGTGATCCGTAAGCGGGGCTGGCCATGGTCTGGACCGGGAGGGTCAGGGTGACCGGCGTGGCGGCGCCCAGGGTCGCGTGGCCGAAATTGACGGCGGTGCGGTTGAAGGAGCTGCCGTAGGTGGAGTCGGCGGAATTGGTGGTCAGGGGCAGCGTCGCCTCCACCACCTGGCTGTTCCCGGTGTCGGCGATGTGGACGGTTCCGAAGATGTCCACCGCCACGCCGGCGGGCGCGGCCGAGGGCAGGCCCCAGTTGCCGGTGTTCAGGTTCTGCGCGTTGAGGGCGGTATCCATCACGACGATCCGGTTGTTGCCCGTGTCGGCGACGAACAGGTTGCCCACCCGGTCGAAGGCGACGGCGCTGGGGCCGGAGAAGGAGGCGGGACTCCCGGCCCAGGTCGGGGCGACCACCCCACCCGTGGTGGAGCCGGCGGCCACGGCGACGATGCGGTTGTTGCCCGCGTCGGCGATGTGGAGCTTCCCGGCGGCGTCGAAGGCGAGGCCCTTGGGCGAAGCCAGGTTCGGCGCCCCTGGAGAGACGTTGATGGCGAGGCCGGCGGCCGATCCGCCCGTGGTCACTTCGACGATGGCGTTGGCGCCCGCGTCGGCGATGAAGAGGTTGCCGGAGGCGTCCACCGCCACGCCCTGGGGCGAAGCGAGGGTCACGGACCCCGTGCCGACGACGGTGGCGGTCCCGTTCGTGGCGACCTTCACCACCCGTGCGTTGCCGGTGTCGGCGATGTAGAGGTTGCCCGGGCCGTCCAGGGCCAGGGCGGTGGGACCTGCCAGGGCGGTGCCCAGGCCGCTGACGCCCAGGACGGAGGCGGCCCCCGTGGGATCGACCTTGATGATCCGCCCGTTGGCGGTGTCGGCGATGAAGGTCGTGCCGTTGGGCGCCACGGCCAGGCCCGCCGGGCCGTTGAGGGTGAGGGAACCCGTGGGGGTTGCCTGGGCCATCCCCTTGAACTTCAAGGTGGGGGCCGGCCCCGCCAGAACGGGCGAGGCGCCCGCCAGGGTCAGGCAGAGGAGGAGCAGCCACCGGAAGGGAGGCCGGCCCGGGGAGGCGGAGGCGATTCTGGCGAGGTTGGGCATGTGGCTCCTTTCAGAACGCAGCAGAGGACAGGCCTGCGGCCAGCGGGCCCAGGTCCAGGAAAGGCGGGTTGCAGACCATCCATCGGGTGGCGGTCTATTGAGCATTACAAGATTCGGAGGGGACTTGAAAAGCTCAATTAACAACTCATTTACTACAACCAGATAATCTTAGGTGTTCCCGAAGAAACCCTTGCATCCAAGACTAGGCCATCGGCCGGTAGCTGTCCGTACGCTGGATTACCTAGTCTCAAAGTCAATTGCCCAGGATTCCCTTGAGCTGCTCCTCCGCGCTCTGGGAGGAGAGGGTGCTGCCTTCGAGGGACCGGATCTGCTGCTGGGACAGATCGATGCGGGGCCCGAAGGCCTTGCGGTGGAACTGCCGGCAGAACTCCCGCACGGTGGCGTCCCGGTCGGCGCCCGGCGCCACCTGGAACCGGCACAGGACGGTGCCCTGGGGGCCGTCCAGGCCCCCCTGGAGCCCCCCGGCCCCGGTCTGCTCCACCACCACCCGGAACCCGCGGGGGTCCGGTTCCAGGCGCGGGGACGAGGCCAGGAGGCCGGCGGCTTCGGCGGCCATGGGGCCGGACGTCTGGATGCGGCAGGGGATTCGCAGGCCCGCCCGCCGGAGTTCTCCGCCGTCCCGCTGCAGGACGGCGGCCAGGGAGGCCAGGGCCCCCGCCCGGTCCCCCCGGGCGGCCTGGGCCTTGGCCCGCAGGGCCAGGAGCTGGGTGTGGAGCACGGCGAACTCGGCGGGCAGGACGGGCTCGGCCGCGGCCAGGGCCTCGAGGGCGCTCCCCGCGTCGCCCCGCTCCAGGCGCGCGGCCCCCAGGCCCAGGAGGAGGAAGCCACGTTCCCGGTCCGCGGCGGGGCCGGTGCGGGCCAGGAGCCGCAGGGCCTCGGCCTCGGCGACGCCGGCTCCGGCGATGCGCGGCAGGAGCACCTCGGAGCCGGGCAGCTCGGCAACGGCCTGGGGGGCCAGCACGCGAAGGGACTGCCCCAGGCGCTCCCGGTTCCCCATCAGGAGGGTCCCGGCCCGCCGGCGGGCCAGGGCGGCCTCCACCTGGTGGCGGGCCATGCGCAGGAGGATGGCGGGGCGGCGCTTCCAGGGGGCGAAGCTGAGCTCCTCCCCGTCCCGCGCAAGGGCGTCGAGGAGGGCCTGGTAGAGGAACACCTGGGTGCCCGCCTCCCGCTGGCCGTCCCGGGCCGAACCCGTGGCGTGGCGGTCGGGGCGTTCCCGCACGCGCCGCGCGATGGCCAGGGCCTCGTCGGTGGCCCCGCAGGAGAGCAGGAGGCCGCCGGTGAGGGTCTGGCGGGTGTTCCAGTGGGTCTCGGCGGGCAGCGGCAGGGTGCGGAAGGCCCACTGGTGCATGCGCTTGACGGCGTCCATGGCCTCGGGGAGCCGCTGCTCCTGAAGGTAGAGGAAGGCCAGGTCGCCCCAGGGGTTGGTGACGCTCCCGGGCTGGAAGTGCTCCGCGGCCTCCAGGAGGAGCTGCTCGGCCCGGGCCAGGAGGCCCAGGTGCCAGGCCCCGTCGGCCGCGTTGCGGATGAGGGTGCAGTCCCGGTCCTTCCCCCGGAGGAGATCCAGCGCGTACACGCGCATCTGGGTGGCGAAGGCCTCCTCGGGGCGGTCCGACTCGGCCTCCATGGCCGCGAGCGTGTTGAGCGCCGTGGCGGCGTCGCGCGGATCGCCCCCGGCCACGGCCTCGTCGATCTTGCGGCGGGCCTCCCGGAAGCGGCCCAGCTTCATGAGGGGCCAGGCGTGGTCCACCGGGCGCTGCTTGAGGAAGAGCCGGTCGTGGGCGTCGAGGGTGCGCAGGGCGTCCTCGTAGCGCTCCATGCGGTACTGGGCGGAGGCCTGGAAGCCCAGCACGGAGCTGTAGTAGCCCGTGGGCGCCTCGGGCCCCCAGGCGCCTCCGTAGCGGGCTTCCAGGAGCTTGCGGGCCCGGGTGAACCAGTACAGCGCCCGGGGCAGGTCCCCGTCGGTGTTGAGGCTGACCATGCCGATGACCTCGCAGGCCAGCCAGGAATCCGGATGCGCGGCCAGGTAGGCCTTGGCGGCCTCCCGGGCCTCCAGGGGGTGGCGCTCCCTGTCCAGCATCTCCGCGAAGCGCGCCTCCCCGGGGGCGGGCCGGTACGGCGCGGCGAAGGCCGCGCACGCCACCAGGAACGCCGCCAGGGAGCGGAGCATCAGGCCCTCCCCCGCAGCGTCGCGCGGCTCAGCGCCTCCATGGGTTCAGCCAGGCAGGCCCGCACCACCTCGGCGGCGGCGGGAGCTCCCGGGCCCAGCTCCATGCGGTGCCCGAAGACCAGGGGCGCCAGCCACGCCACGTCCTCGCCGGAGACGAAGTCCCTTCCGCGCAGCGCCGCAGCGGCCTTGAGCGCGGGCACCAGCAGCACCAGGCTGCGGGTGGAGACGCCCTGCACCACCTGGGGATGGCTCCGCAGCGCCCGGGCCAGGTCCACCAGGCAGTGGTTCACCGGATCCGCCACGAAGACGCCGGCCTCCACCTGCTCCCGCGCGTCCAGGAGCTCGGCGCGGGTGACGGGGGGGCTCGCGGGTTCGGCCCTGCGGGCCAGGCGCGTGGCGAGTACCGCCAGCTCGGCGTCCCGCGAGATGTGGTCCATGCGGATCTTGAAGAGGAAGCGGTCCAGCTGGGGCAGCGGCAGGGGGTAGGTGCCGGCCACGTCCCGGGGGTTCTGGGTGGCGATGACGAAGAACAGCGTGTCCAGGGGCCGCGTGACGTTGTCCACGGTCACCTGCTTTTCGGCCATGGCCTCCAGCATCGCCGCCTGCACCTTGGGGGAGGTGCGGTTGATCTCGTCGGCCAGCACGACGTGGGCGAAGAGGGGCCCCGGGCGGAAGGCGAAGTCCCCGGTCTGCGGCTCGAACACCGAGACGCCGGTGATGTCCGAGGGCAGCAGGTCGGGGGTGAACTGGATGCGCCGGAAGGGCGGCAGGTCCCGGCCGTCGCCGTCCTCCAGGGCCTCGCCCAGGGCCTTGGCGAGCGTGGTCTTGCCCGAGCCCGGGTAGTCCTCCAGGAGCACGTGGCCATCGGCCAGGAGCGCCACCATGACCAGGTCCACAACCTCGTCCCGGCCCAGCACCTGGAAGCGGATCCGCTCCCCCAGGCGGGCCAGGACGGACCGGGCGCGTTCGAGGCCTGCGGGATCGGGTGGGAGCATGGCGGCACCTTTCATCAGTGGACCCGGGCCCAGGCCAGGGGGTTCAGGAACGCGAGGACGCGAAGCGCGGGATGGGCGGCGGCGCGGAACTGGCCCCGGGCCTCCCGGGCCAGGCGGAGGCACTCCGCCGCGGGCGGTGCGCCCGGAGGCCCCAGGGCCCAGCGCAGGTGGAGCGCCGTGAGGGCCGAGAAGGCGGGGCTGGCGGCCCGGGCCGCGAAGGCCTCCCGGCTCTCTCCACGGGCCCGGGCGAGGCCCGAGGCGCTCGCGGCGTCCAGGGCGGCCCGGTAGGCCAGGCGTGGCACGTTCCCGGGGCCGCAGAAGGCCGGCGCGAAGCGGCGCCAGAGCTTGACGGCGTAGGCCGCCGGGAGCGCCAGGGCCGCGGCGGCCAGCAGGGCCAGACCCAGGATCCTTGCCAGGGCGGCGGGTTCGAAGGGGGGCCGCTCCAGGCCGGGGGGAGGCGGCGGCGGGGGCTTCTCGGACATGGCCATCTCGCCCAGCATCTGCTGGAGGTCCTTGTCCGGGGCCTGCTGGGGCATCACCTCGCTCCTGGCCGGGGTGATGTCCAGGGGCGTCCAGCCGTAACCCTGGAGGCGCACCTCGGGCCAGGCGTGGGCATTGGAGGCCCGCAGCATGAGCGAGGCGCCGCCGAACCGGAACGAGGGATCCGCCGCATAGCCCGCGGCCACCCGGGCCGGGACGCCCGCGGCGCGGTACAGCAGGCAGGCCGCGTGGGCGAGGTACACGCAGTGCCCGCGCAGGTCCCCGAAGAGGAAGTCGGCCAGCGGGTCGGGGCTGGCGCCGTGGGTGGTGTCCAGGCTGTAGGTGGTGTTGGCGTCCAGCCACAGCTTGACGGCCAGGGCCCGGGCGAAGCGGTCCTCCCGGAGGTCGTCGCGCAGGGTCTCCAGGATCCGGTCCGCCAGCTGCCGGTAGCGGGGATCCGCCGGACCCTCGAGGTAGTGGGCGAGGGTTTCGGGGGTCCAGGCGGGGTCCCCCACGGGCGTCCCCACCAGATCCTTCGGGTGGAGGGTGCAGACCTTCGAGACGACGTCGTAGGCCTGGAAGAACCGCTTGGGGTCGGGGTTCCCCGTCTCCCGGAAGGACACCGGGCCCACCAGGCCGAAGGGCCTGGCGTGGGCGGCCATGACGGCGACGGTGGTGCGCACCTCCCGGCCCCGCAAGGCGGGATCGGCCTTGGCGCCCAGGGCGGGCAGATCCGTGTCGAAGCGCCCGCCGGCGTCCTGCACCACCCGGAGGCCGTTGAAGGCGCTGAAGGCGGTCTCCCGGAAGTAGCAGGCGCCCATGGGGGGCGTGTAGTCGTTGTGGAAGACGACGACCGCCAGGGGCGCGTCGGAGGGCTGGTCGGACTGGTTCTCGAAGCTGTCGGGCGGGGTCTGGCCTTCGCCCCCGGTGGAGGCTCCGCCACCGCCCTCCTGGGGTTTCCCGTCCCCCAGCACCCGGTGGAGCTCGGTGACCTGCTTGAGGTGGCGCTGGGGCAGGACCAGGAAGACCGCGGCCAGGGCCGCCACCAGCATCGCCGTGCCCGCCAGGGACCTGCGCGTGGCGTCGGCGCCCGCCAGCACCAGGGCCAGCAGCGCCGCCAGGGCCAGGCCCAGCAGGAGGAACCACGGCAGGGGATCCAGCCCGTGGCCCCAGAGGGGGTCCACCAGGAAGTAGGGCCGGTTGAGGAAACCCTCCCGGTGGGCCGCGAACAGCGACGCGAAGAGCGCTCCCAGCAGCGTGAGCCCCGCGATCCTCCAGGCGGCGTGGCGCCGCGCCAGGGCCTCCTGCGCGCCCACCAGGGCCAGCGGCAGGGCCAGCGCGGGAAGGCACTCGGCCAGCGCGTAGAGCGCCCGGGGGCCCAGGAGCCGGGCCGGGCCCGGCCACCGGGAAAGGAGGGCGGAGAGGAGCAGCGCGGCGGCGGCCAAGGCCAGGGGCGGCAGGGGCACGGCCCAGGTGCGAAGGCGGCTCGCGGCCAGCCGGGGCCCGGCGAGGACCCCCAGGAGCGCCCCCAGCGCCGCCGCGGCGACGCCCGCCGTCAAGGTATAGCTGGCCGCGGCCAGGGCCACCACCGCCATCCAGAGGGCGGCGTGGAGGCAGGTCCACAGCCGCGGCCTCACGCGGGCCTCCCGGCGAGCTTGCGGAGGTAGGCCTGGGGCTGGACCAGCACGTCGCCGCTGCGGGTGTCCACAAGGGTCGCCTCCATGTGGGGAAGGACGAGCCGCCCCAGCAGGTCCAGCACTTCGTCCGGGGCGGCCCCTCCGGACGGCGCCGGCCGCAGGAAGGCGCGGCGCCACCGGGACGGCGTGGGCTCGCGCCACCCGTCCAGGGCGAAGACGGCGTGGATGCGCAGGGGCGCCGCGGCCAGGGCGGCCTGCGCCTCGGCCACCCAGGGACCGTCCCTGCCGGGAAGGAGGAGGATGCAGGCGCCGAACCCGTCCCGCCGGGCCCGCTCCAGGAAGGCCGGGAAGCCCCCTGCCCCGCCCGCGGAACCGGACTTCGCCAGGGCTTCCAGGGCCCGGTCCAGGTCCTCGGCGTCCTCGGCCCCGTCGGCCCCGAAGCGCCATCCCGGGCCCAGGAGGCCCCGCTCCAGGAGCGTGCGCGCAAGCCGCGCCGGGGGCTCGTCCCAGGGGCTGGCGGGAAGGTAGGCGCAGACCCGGGGCGCGGGCTCCAGAGCCCTCTCGGGGACGCGCACGAAGGCCTTGCGGGTGCGGGCGTAGACCTTCCAGAGGATCATGCGCAGCGGGTCGCCGTGGCCGTACTTGCGGATGTCCACCCGGTCGCCCTGGGGGCCGCCCCGGGGATCGGGCTGATCCTCACCCTGCACCAGGCCGCTCAACACCGCGCCGGGGTCCAGGAGGGCGCGCTCGGGGAGGATGCGGGCGGCCGAGGCCTCCGCAGCGCGCCAGCCGGTCTCCGTAAGGCCGAGGATGTCGCCCACGCGCACCGTTCGCGTGACGGAGGGGGCCAGGGCCCGCCGGCGGGGCAGCACGTGCTCCAGGCCCGAGGGCAGGCGCAGGTCGGCCTGGATGTCCCCGGGGGCCTCCCAGGCCACGCGCACCCGCAGGAAGGGCAGCCACCGCGAAAGGGGCACCCGGAAGCCCGTGGCATTCCAGGCTCCGCATTCGAGGCTCATGCGCCCCTGGCCGCCCCCGGCGCGCCTGCGCAGCACGAGCGCCGCGGCCACGGTGGCCACGCAGAGGCCCGCCACGAGAAGCGCCGCCAGGACGCTGGCGGCGAGCAGGACCAGGTCCAGCCTGCCCACGCCCTGGAACCAGAAGGCCGCCCCGGCCAGCGCGAGGAGGCTCCACCCCGCGAAGGTGACGGGGAAACCCTCCCTCAGCCCGGCAAGCGGCTTCATCCCGCGGTCCCCTCCTTCGTCAGCGGGGCCCGCTCACGGACACCGGCAGGTTCGCTTTCAGCCAGGCCCGCATGCCGCCCCGGAGGACCCGCACCCAACTGTAGCCGTTGGCCTGGAGGTCGGCTGCCGCCACGTGGGAGACCCGGTCGTCGTAGTCCACCAGGACCACCAGCTGGCGCTTGTCCTTGGCGATGTCCGCCAGACCCCACACCAGGTGGTTGACGGGGAGGTTGTAGGCGCCCCGGATGTGCCCCCGGGGCCCGTTGAAATCGTCGGGCCTCCGCAGGTCCACCACGACGGGCGGCTGGCCGTGCAGCACCTGTTCCAGATCGATGGGGCGGAAGACCTCCTTGTGGCGGGCCCGCTTCCAACTGGCGAAATCAGACCACTTAAGAACGACAACCACCAGCAGCGCCAGGAACGCGCCTGCCAGGGGATAGATGGCCTCCGGGCGGGAAAGCCAGTCTCCCGCGGCCCCCGGCCCGGCCAGGAGCGCTGGCTTCAGTGCCGGGAGCAGGGCTTGGGGATCAAACATGGTTCGCCTCCGGTGCTGGTTTCTGCCTACCCTGGAGGTACCGTGATCTCGAAGAGCCATCCAAGGGCGGGATCCAGGCCATTATAAACCTGTGGGATGATCGAACCGATGCAAGAAGCCGCAACGTCAGTGGGAAAAGGAGTGCTTATCGCCGCCGTGGCCCTGCTGGCCGCCTGCGGGGGAGGCCGGGATCCCAGGCAGCTGGTGGTCGAACCCGAGGCCCCCGCCGTGATGGTGGGCGAGACCCTCGTGCTCTCCGCCCGCACCCCGGGCGACGCTGCGGCGGATCCGGAGTGGGAGGTGCAGGAGATGTACGGGGGCGGCCTTCTCAACAGCCAGGGTCCGCGCGTCACCTATGTTCCGCCCGAGGCGGCCGGGACCTACCACCTGGTGCTGCGCACCCCCGGCCACAAGCAGACCCTCGAGGTGCGGGTGCTGCCCAGCCCCGTCCTGGAACCCCATTCGCCGCGCATCCCGCCGGGCTCCTCCATCGCCTTCCGGGTCCGCATGCGCGGCCTGCCCCGGGACGCTGCGGTGTGGACCGTGGACGAGGCCGAAGGCGGCGAGATCACCGCGGACGGCCGGTACACGGCCCCGCGCAGGCCCGGGGTCTACCACGTCACCGCCACCTCCGCGGCGGACCCGTCGGCCTCGGCGCGGGCCACGGTCACCGTGGGAACGGATTGAGGCCACCCATGGGGGAGCGCCGGCCCCGACCCGCGGACCTGGCCCACCACGCCTGGGAGACGGCGCTGGAAGCCCTGGCGGGGTTCCAGGCCAACGGGGGCCTCCGGCAGGCCTCCAGCCTCGCCTTCTACACGCTGCTGGCCCTCATCCCCGCCCTGCTCCTGCTCACCTACATCCTGGGCCTGATCACCGGCAGTTCGGCAGCCGCCCACCAGCGGCTCACGGACTACCTGGCCCGCATGCTGCCGGGCCAGGCCGACCGGGTGCTGGAGGACGTGGCCGCCCTCACGCGCCACCCCGGCACGGCCGGTCTCCTCAACCTCCTGGTGCTGGCCTGGTCCGTGTCGCCCCTGGTCTCGGCCCTGCGCGAAATCGTCCGGGGCATCTTCAAGGAGCGGGAGACGCGCTCGCTGTGGCTGGTCAAGCTGCTGGACCTGGCCGGGGGCGTCGCGTCCCTCACGGCCCTGGCCGCCCTGGCGGGGGCGGGCGTCTTCCTGCACTTCCTCAACGCCTCCCTCCTGGGCTCCCGGGGCGTGTCCCTGGGCCTCGCCCTGCCCTTCACGGTGAGCACGGCCCTGGTGACGGGCCTGATGGCGGTGTACGCCCCGCGGGACGCCAGCCGGGGCCACCTGCTGGCGGGGGCCCTGACCACCACGGTCCTGTGGTTCCTGCTGCGCCCCGCCTTCACCTGGTTCCTCACCCTCGACCAGAGCTACGGCGTGGCCTTCGGCTCGTTCAAGTCCCTGTTCCTCATCGTGATCTGGATCTACGTGTCCATGGCGATGCTCCTCCTGGGGGTGGAGGTGGCCGCGGCCTGCCACCGCGGCGACGCGGTGGCCATCAAGCGCCTGATGGAGGGCAAGGCCCGCCGCGGCTACCCCGGCCATCGGCACCTGCTCCTGGAGGCCCCGGACGGCCACGTCTTCTTCCGGGAGGGCGAGCCCGGCGTGGAGATGTTCTACCTGCTCGCGGGCACCGTGCGGATCCTCAAGGGGGACCGGGAGATCGCCCGCATCGGCCCCGGCAGCTTCCTGGGCGAGATGACCTTCCTGCTGGGCCTGGACCGCTCCGCCACCGCCGTGGCGGAAGGCCCCTGCCAGTGCGTGGTGATCCACGCCCGCAACTTCGCCCAGCTCCTGCGGGAGTTCCCGGACACGGTGCGGGTGATGCTGGTGGGCATGGCCTCGCGTCTGCGCGCGACCAGCGAGAAGTCCGCGGAGGCCCCGACCCCCATGGACGTCATCGCGCTTTCGTGAGCCGGTCCAGGAAGGGGCTGCCGAAGATCCCCGCCGGGTCCAGGGCTCGCAGGCCCTCCAGGGCCTCGCGCCAGCCCCTCCCGTAGCCCTCCGTGAACCCCCGCGGGATGTGCCCCTCCAGCATCCCGGGCCCGGTCCAGGGGCCCGCGGGGGAATAGGCCCAGCCCTTGGCCCACTCCACCCGCACCGCGGCGTAGTCCCCCGTGTAGTTGCCCAGCATCCACGCCTCCAGGTCCGTGTAGAACGGCATGGCTCCGGGCGTGCCGGGCAGGGTCAGCACCTCCGCCCACACCGCGCAGTCCCACTCCGGATGGTCCGGGCGGGGGCGGATGGGGGACAGCAGGGCCTCGGCCTGGCCCGGAGCCGCGTGGTCCAGGCCCGTGGCGCGCAGGTCCACGGGGCCGTTCACCGGGAAGGCGCCGCGGGCCCGGGCGGCCTCCAGCAGATCCTCCACGGCCCGGTGGAACTCGCTGGCCACCCGCTGGAGGTCCGCCCTGCGGCACAGGATGGCGTGGCCGCTCACGTGGTAGCGCAGCGTGGAGGGCTTGACGTGCAGCGTGGTGAACCGGGAGGGACCCCACACGTCCCGGGTGCCGGTGAGGTCCAGCCCGGCATGGGCGAGGGCGCGCTCCAGGCCCAGGAAGGCCGGGGTGCGGGAAGGCGACTCCCGGAGCCACGCGGCGGCGGCGTCCGAGTCGTCCCGGCCGACCCAATTGGCGAAGGTGTAGGGATAGGGCCCGTCAAGGGCCACCGAACCCGCGGGCCGCTCCGGTTCGGCGGACCACACCCGCACCCAGGGACACTCCGTGAAGGGGAACCAGGTGGCCTCCACCCGCCCCGAGCCCATGGCCAGGGCCTGGAAGCTCCGGGGCCCCGCCAGGGCCGGGGGGGCGTAGAGCTCGGAGGCGGGGACGTCCGTGGTGCTCAGGCACCGCAGGTTCACGTCCGCGCCCAGCTGGAGCGTGGCGGAGGTGACCAGGGCCCGGCCCATGTGCACCAGGAGGGGGCCTATTTCCGGATCCGCCCGGCCGAAGGTCCGCACCACGTGCCGCCCCGTCCCCGGATCCCAGACCACCGCCTCCAGGGCGAGCACCGCGTTGCTGAGCGAGCCCCAGGTCCAGCCCTGCACCGGCGGCCCCGGCAGCACGGAGCCGTGGGCCCCGATGGCCAGGGCGCCCCCCAGGGTCAGGTTCCCCGGCGCGGGCGTGGAGGCCACGGCGAGCCCCGCCGCGCCGGCCGCCTCCCACAGGCGGTCCAGGCTCGCGCCGGCCTGGGCCGTGAGGGTGGACCCCTCCACCCGCACCTGGTCCAGGTGGGCCGTGAGGTCCACCAGCAGGGCCGGAGGCAGGGGCCGCCCCGAGGACGCCAGGAGCGGGGACCAGCCGTGGCCCATGCCCCGGGCCCGCAGGCGCCACCCGCGGTCCAGGGCCCAGTCCGCGAGCCCGGCCACCTCCTGGGGCGTGCGGGGCGCGGCGGTCCAGGCGTCGGGCACCCGGATCTCTCCGCTCCAGTTGAGGAAGGACTCGCGGCGCGCGGACACGGGCAGCGCCGCGGGCACGGGACCGCCATCCCGGCCGTGCAGGAGGGCGGGCCCGAAGGCCAGGGCGCCTGCGGCGCCGAGGAAGCGGCGGCGGGTCAGGCCGGGGGCACAGACTCCGGGGAGGGGACGTCCCTTGCTCATCTTCAATATCCGATAAGTTACATATAAATATTAAAAATAATAATCTTAAACAACCTGACCCAGTGTGGGTCCCCTACGCGGGCGTGGCAATCCCCAAAAGCCTCAGGATCGATGTGAACCCCTCGGGCACGGGCGCCTTCAGGTCCAGCCGCCTCCCGTCCGCCGGGTGGTCCAGGGAGAGCTTCCACGCGTGGAGCATGGGGTGGGGGCAGGCGAAGTGGCGCTTGTCGGCATCGAGCCAGGCGCTGGCGCCGCCGTACACGGGGTCCCCAAGGATGGGCGCGCCCAGGTGGGAGAGGTGCAGGCGGATCTGGTGGGTCCGCCCCGTGAGGAGCTCGCACTCCACCAGGGCCAGCCCGCAGGCCTTGGCCAGCACCCGCACGCGGGTCTGGCTGGGGCGGCCGGACGCGTTGACGGTCATCTTGAGGCGGTCCACGCGGTGGCGGGCGATGGGCTCGTCCACGAGGATGCTGCCCACCTCCGGAAGCTTGCGGCTCATGCGCACCACGGCCAGGTAGCGCTTCTCCACCGTCCGCTCCTTGAACTGGGCCTGCAGGGCGGCCTGGGTGGGCTGGTCCTTGGCCATGGCCAGGCACCCGGTGGTGTAGCGGTCCAGTCGGTGCACGAGGCCGGGCCAGAGCGGCGCGGGGATCTCGTCCTCGCCCTCCTCGGGCAGTTCCTCGACCGGGGCGATGGCCGCGCGCAGGCGCCCCAGGAGGGCGTTCAGGACCGTGCCGCCGGCGTGGCCGGGGCCGGGATGCACCACCATGCCCGCGGGCTTGTCGATGATCCAGAGGTGCTCGTCCTCGAACAGGGTGGGCAGGTCGATGAGTTCAGGCTCCAGGAGGAGCGCGGGGGGCACGAGATCCGGCAGGACGGTCTCCACCGTCGCGCCGCTGCGCACGCGGGTGCCGCCCTTGGTGACCACGACGCCGTTGATCGTGACGTTGCCGCCCCGCACCCAGGCGTCCCAGCGGGAGCGGGCGATCTCGGGGTGGATCTCGGTGAGGAACCGGTCCAGGCGCGGGGCGCCGGTCGGAAGGAAGTGGGAGATGGAACCGCTCATGATGCAACCTCGGGCCGCGGGGCCCTCGAATACCAGAACCAAAGGAAGGCGCCGAAGGCCACGAAGGCCAGCGCCGTAAGCCTGCCGGTGGAGAGCCAGGGGATCCCCAGCAGGAAGCCCCGGTCCAGGTCGGCGCGCCAGATCTCGGTCACGATGCGCCCTACCCCTTCCAGGACGAAATACAGGGCCCCCACCTGCCCCGCGAAGCGGCGGCGGCGGCCCGTGAGGAGGAGCGTCCCCAGGACGAGGGCGTTGGCCGCCAGGGTGTAAAGCTGCACCGGATGCACCGGCACGTTGAGGGGCGTCCCCGAAAGCCAGTGCGCGTCGGGACTGGTGAAGGTCACGGCCCAGGGGAGGTGGCACTCGGTGCCGTAGCAGCAGCCCGCGGAGAAGCATCCCAGCCGCCCGATGGCCTGGCCCAGGGCCACGGCGGGGGTGAGGGCGTCCAGGGTCCCGGCCAGGGGCAGCTTGAGCTTGCGCATGCGCCAGAAGAAGACGGCGAGGCCGCCGATGACGCCGCCGTGGATGGCGCCGCCGGCCCGGAGGTAGCCCAGGTCCAAGATCTGCGAAGGGGGCACGCCGCTGGCCAGGTCGACGACGATCATCAGGACCTTGGCGCCGACGATCCCGCCCAGGAGGAGCGAGATGGCCAGGTCCGAGATCCCCTCGGCGGGGATGCCGTCCCCGCGCCCCAGGCGCTGGGCCAGGGCGAGCGCCAGGAAGAACCCGACGGTCAGGATGAGCCCGTAGGTCCCCACGGGGAAGCTGCCGATCTTGAAGAGGATTGGGTGCATCTTAGTCCTTGGGCAGGGGGCGCAGCCGGGCCGGGGGGAGGTCCAGGGCCGCGATGTCGAAGCTGATGATCTCACCGTAGGGCCGCAGGAGCGGCATGAGCCGGTCCGTGATGGCCGGCCGGAAGCCCGCGTAGAACTCCTGGGCCAGCGGGGCCCGGGAGCGGCCCCGGATGTGGAACTCCCGCACCGGACCCTGGCGCACCTCCTCCAGGACCGCGCCTTCCAGGTGCCGGTCCAGGATCGCCATGGCCCGGGATCTCACCGCCTCCGGCAGGGGCCCGTGGTCCACCGGCCCCTGGGGCAGGGCCGCGAGCCTGCGGAGGTGGAGCACCGCCGGAACGGAAGCGGCCAGGACCAGGACCCCCAGGACGGCGGCGGACCGGCCCCATCGCCTTTCGCGGCGACGCTCGGGGTCCGGTGGTGGGTTTTCCAGGGAGGGCATGGGTTTCCTAAGATCGAACTACCAGCATGCCATCATTCGGCCCCGTTCACCCCAGGACCTGGAAGCCGGCGCCCCCCGTGAGGCTCCGGATGCTGGGCACGGGCCCCGGCTCCAGCCCCTGGATCCGCAGGTCCACCGGCACGCCCAGGGCCTTGAGCTCGTCCTCCATCCCGGCCTGGGCGGCCAGGAGCGCCTCGGGGTGCTGTGCCCAGACCCGGACCTGGAGCCCTCCGGCCCCCTTGGCGATGCCCAGCCGGGTCTCCCCGAGCCGGGTGAAGTTCAGGCCCAGGAGCACCCGGGTGGTGGCGCCTTCCGGATTCCCGCGGCCCTTGCCCCCGGCGTCCGACTCCACCCACATCTGCAGCGGGGCCTGGGGCGCCCACGGCAGCGGCAGCTCGTAGAAGGCGGTCCCCTCCTTGGCCTGGGCCGCGTGGAACGGCGCCTCCCGGGGCGAGACGCCCGGGTCGGAAAGGGCCTTCACTCCCGCCTTGATCCAGGATTCCCAGGTCTCCGGCGCCCCGGGCAGGGCGGCCGTGGACGCCTGGGCCCGCACCAGCCCGCGCAGCAGCTGGGAGACCGCGTCGGCCTGCCCCTGGGGCGCATCCGCCCTGCGCGCCAGGGCCGTCTGCACCCGGACCGAGGCCTCCTGGACCACCGCGGGATCCGGGGCGCCGCCCCGCAGCAGGGCCCTCAGGGCCAGGGCCTGCGGTTCGGGCAGGTCCCTGAGGACCGCCCGGAGCGCCTCCTGGGAGCCGGGCAGCCTGGCCTGCACCAGGGCGATGAGATCCTCCACCGCCTGGGACGGCGGCGCGGGGCTTCCGGAATGGGCCAGGCCTTCAGCCGGCCGGGTCAGCCCCAGGGATCCGGGGCCCTCGGATGCCTGTTCGAGGGAAGGGAGGCCGGAAGGCTGGTCAGCCGTCTGCGTAGGTGAAAGGAAGGGTTGGGCTTCTGTGGATCCAGCAGGCTGACCTGGGGTCTGGGTCCCGGGTGGGAGGTCGGTTGGGGTGGCCGGTTGAGATACCGGTGGGTTGGTCGGGGGTGAACCGGTCGCTTGTGTTGTTGCTTGAGTGGTTGTTTGGGTGGTCCCTTGGGTGGTTGCTTGGGTGGTTGCTTGGGTGGTCCCTTGGGTGGTCCCTTGGGTGGTCCCTTGGGTGGTCCCTTGGGTGGTCCCTTGGGTGGTTGCTTGGGTGGTCCCTTGGGTGGTCCCTTGGGTGGTTCCTTGGGTGGTTGCTTGGGTGGCTGGCTGAGGAGCTGGCTGATTGGGTGCCAGGGTCGTCGAAGGTGCGATCGGTTGCTCGATTGCTTGCTTTGTTGGTTGTCCTGCAGGTTGTCCTTCCCCCTGCCCTGCCGGTTGCCCCGCAAGCTGTCCTGGCGGTTGCGCTCCCGGCTGAACCCCCAGTGGCCCCGGTGGCTGGGTCCCCAGCTGGGTGCCTGAGGGTCCCGCCGGTTGGGCTCCAGGCTGTCCCGCCGGCTGCGCTCCGGACGGCAGTTCCGATGCGGTTCCTGGGGTCGGCGCAGGTTGGCCGCTTGTTTGCTGAGCGGATTGCCCTGTTCCTTGCGCGGTCGCCTGGTTTGGCGCCTGCCCTGACCCGGTTGCGGAAGGCTGCGGGCCCGTCTCGGCGGGCAGGGCGCCGCCCAGGAGGCGGAAGAGCTGCACCAGGGGCTCCAGCTCCGGGGGCGGGGCGGGCTGGGTGAGGCGGTTCTGGAGGAGCTGGGCCTCGCCCTGGAGCAGGGGGGCCAGGATGGCGGGGGGGGAGGGGGGCAGGGCCTGGAGGGTCTGGAGCCGGATGGTGCCGCCGTCGGAGGCCGCGACGCGCACCAGGAGCTGGGTGCCCTCGGGGTAGGGGAAGTCGCCCTGGGCGGTGAGGACCTGGCCGGACGGCAGCGTGAACTGGAGGCCGGCGGCGGTCTGTCCCTGGAACCGCAGGTTCACGTCCTGGCCCAGGAGGGCGTTGAGGACCGCCTGCGGGGCCGCCGGGAGCTCCGGCAGGGGCTGCGCCGCCTGGACGGCGTTCAGGAAGGCGGTGACGGCGGTCTGGACGGGGTCCATGGTCGCTAGATCTGGAAATGCCTGCGCAGGATCCCGGCCATGTCCTGGAGGGGAGCCACCTGGTCCACGCAGCCCTTCTCGAAGGCGGCCCGGGGCATGCCGTAGACCACGCAGGACTCCTCGGCCTCGGCCAGGGTGTGGGCGCCCTTGGCCTTGAGGGACACCATGCCCCGGGCGCCGTCGCTGCCCATGCCGGTGAGGATCATGGCGAGCACCTGGCGGGAGCACTGGTCGGCGATGCTCTGGAAGAGGACGTCCACGCTGGGGCGGTGGAGGCTGGAGGCGGGCTCGGCGCTCAGCTCGATGGAGCCGCCCAGGCCGCGCTGGCGGTAGAGCATGTGGTGGCCGCCGGGGGCGATGTACACCACGCCGGGGCGCGCCGTCTCGCCGTGCTCGGCCTCCTTGACCTCCACCTGGCACAGGCCGTTGAGGCGCTCGGCGAAGGCCTTGGTGAAGGTGCCGGGCATGTGCTGGACGATGAGGCAGGGGACGGGGAGCGTCCTGGGGATGCCGGGCAGCAGGTCCTGGAGGGCCTTGGGCCCTCCGGTGGAGCACCCGATGGCCAGGAGCTCCGCCATCGGGCCGCCGAGCGCGCCCACCCGGCCCACATGGGCGGGAGGGGCCGCGGGGGCGGGAGGGGCCTGGAGCGCGGGGAAGCCGGGGCGCGGGGCGGGGGCGGCGGGCCGGGCCTTCTGGAAGCGGGGGCTCCGGGCGAGCTTGCGCACCTTCTCCTGCAGGTCCTGCTGGATCTGGAGGATGCTGGAGCTGGCGAGGCTGCTCTCCTTGGGGATGAAGTCCAGGGCGCCGAAGGCCAGGGCGTCCAGGGTGGCGGCGGCGCCCTCCTGGGTGAGGCTGGAGACCATGAGCACGGCCCGCGGCATCTCCGCCATGATCCGCTTGAGGCAGCCCAGGCCGTCCAGGCGGGGCATCTCCACGTCCAGGGTGACGATGTCGGGGTTGAGCTGGGGGATCTTCTCCAGGGCGTCCAGGCCGTCCCGGGCCGAGCCCACCACGGCGATGTCGGGCGCCTGGAGCATGCGCTCGAGGGCCTTCCGCATGAAGGGGCTGTCGTCCACGATCAGGACGCGGATGGGGTCCATGGCATTCAATCCTGGAAGGCTAGTTTCACGAAGGTGACGGCGTGCTCGAGCTCGTCGTCGATGCTGAAGGTGAGGCGCTCGGCGTCGAAGTCCCCGCCGCCGAAGACCACGGGGTAGGCGGGCTGCTCCTCCAGGGCGAACATCAGGGTCTCGTCGGCGGGACCGTTGGGGATGCGGGTGCGCACCAGGAGATCGGCGATCTGCACCAGCGCGGGAAGGAACTCCTTCGGGTGGTCCTGGTGGTGGTCGCGGATGGCGGTGACCATGGGCGCGGGGAAGCTCCAGTGCTCGGCGACCATGGCCCCCACCTCGGCGTGGGTGATGCCCAGGTTGCCGAACTCCGCGTCGAGGCAGGCGTCGCCGCGCTCGATGGCCAGGACCACGGGGCCGTATTCCTCCGTGAAGCAGCGGTCCAGGGCGATCTTGCCGATGTCGTGCAGGAGGCCCGCGAGGTAGGCGGACTCGTCCATGTGGTTCATCTTGATGAGCCGGCAGATGCCCTTGGACACCAGGCCCACCGCCACGGAGTGCTGCCAGAGCCGGAAGGGGTCCATGTGGTTGGAGCCCCGGAAGCTGCGGATGATGGCGGCGGTGCGGCCCAGGTTCAGCAGGGCCTCGAAGCCCAGGCGCATCACGGCGGTGCGCAGGTCCATGACCCGCTGGTCGCCGGCGTACATGACCGAGTTGGCCAGGCGCAGCATGGTGGCCGACAGGGCCGGGTCCTTGGCCAGGATGTTCAGGATCCGGTCCACGCTGCACCGGTCGTCCGCGACCGCCTGGCCCAGCGACACCACCGTGGTGGGGAGGCTGGGGAGGGTTCTCACCCTCGTGCGGACGAGCTCGGAAGTGATCATGGTCAGAAGTCCCGGATGAGGTTCTTGTCGGTCTCGAGGGCCTCCACGACCTGCAGCTGGTAGCCCTCCAGGTCCTCTGGGGCGATGCCCAGGAGTTCGACGGCCTGACGGGTGCTGCGGGCGAGGGATTCGGGGCGTCCGAGGCCGACCTTGCGGTCCAGGGCCATCTGGTTGCCCAGGGCGACGAAGGCCGTGAGGGCCTGGTCCTCGGCCGGCGCGTGGCCGGGGTCGTGGTGCCAGCGCACCGCGTGCACCATGCTCGCGGGCAGGTTCCAGGAGATCAGGAGGGCCTCGCCCACCATGGTGTGGTCGAAGCCGAAGAGGTCGAGCTCGGATTCCAGGCAGTCCGCCTCGCCGTTGTAGATGCTCCGCACGAGCGCGGAGTAGCGGTCGGTGAACTTGATGCCCATGACGGACTTGCCGATGTCGTGCATGAGCCCGCCCAGGAAGACCTCCTCCACCCGGGGGCTCCGGAAGGCCTTGGCGTAGGCGCGTCCCGAGAGGGCCGTGACCAGCGCGTGCTCCCACAGCACCCGCTCCTGGAGGCCCGTGCCCCCGCGGCTGTAGAGGTTCTTGGCGCTGGAGGCGATGACGACGCTCTTGATGGTGGAAAATCCCAGGGTCATGATCGCCTGGGTGAGGGTCTTGACCTCGCGCACCATGCCGAACATGGCGGAGTTGGCGATCTTCAGGATCTGCGTCGTGAGGGCCACGTCGGAGGAGATGACCCGCCGGAGCTCATCCGTGGTTGAATCCGGATCCGCGGCCAGGCGAAGAACCTGGGCCGCCACCTGCGGAAGCGGGGGCAGGTCGCCGAGGTTCGAGATCAGTTCCTGGGGTGTGATGGGCATCTGGTTGAACCCTCCTGGTCAGCGCTTCCGGTAGCCCATGGCCTTGCTGAAGTGAAGCAGCTCGAAGCCGACGTTGAAAGAGTGGATGGATTCGCTGTGCCCCACAAGGAGAAAAGACTTGGGCTGCAGGACCTCGTGGAACCCCTTGATCACCTTGCCCTTGACCGCCTCGTCGAAGTAGATGAGGACGTTCCGGCAGAAGATGATGTCGAACGAGCCCAGGCTCTTGTAGTTGGCGTAGTCCACCAGGTTGAAGTTCCGGAAGCTGATGAGCTGCTGGAGCTCGGGCTTGACGAGGAAGCTGTCCGGCCCCTGCTGGTTGAAGTGCTGCTTGATCTGGACGGGCGTGAGGTTGCGCAGGGTGTAGCTGCCGTAGTTCCCCTCCCGGGCCATGGCCAGCACCTTCTCGGAGATGTCCGTGGCGACGATCTCCACCTGCATGCCCCGCAGGAGCGTGTCCCTGGCCTCGGCGCAGATCATGGCCAGGGTGTAGGGCTCCTCCCCCGAGGAGCAGGCCGCGGACCAGAGCCGGAGCCGGTTGGCCCCGCGCGCCTTGGCCAGCGACACCGCGTCGGGCAGGACGATCTTCTGGAAGGCCTCGATCTGGGGGGGGTTCCGCCAGAAGCTGGTCTCGTTGGTGGTGATCTCGTTGAAGAGCTGCTTGAGCTCCTCCCGGCCGGCGTGCCCCTGCAGGTGCCCCAGGTAGTCCCGGTGGCTGCTCATGTTCAGTTCCTGGATCCGCCGGTTCAGCCGGTTCTCCAGGAAATACTGCTTGGATTCGTTGAAGAAGATTCCCGTCTTGGCGTAGATGAACTCCCGGATCGCCAGGAAGTCCTGGACGCTCATCTGCTGATTGGTGGGGAGAGCGGTCATCTACGCGTTCCGGGTGGGGGTTGGACGGTCTCTTATCATGCGGGATCGGCGGGATTGGCAAAAGGCATTAATCGCGGTCACCTTTCTTCTCGAGGATGACCACGGCGAACGAGATTCCCCCGTCATGGGTGACGCTGCCGTGCATGGGGCCCACCCCCCTGTCCTGGATCATCCGGGCCAATTCTCCCTCAGCCCACAGCTTCCCGTCCAGGAACCTGAGCTGCTTCCAGGACCAGCCGTCCAGGCCGATCCCCAGGGCCTTGCCGAAGGCCTCCCGCAGGGCCCACCTGCCGGCGGCCCGCTCCGGAAGCCGCTGGCGGTTCCCCCCCAGGAGGTAATCGGCCTCCTCCTGGCAGAGGACCCGCCGGAGGGCCTTCTCCCCGAAGCGGTCCAGGAGGTGGGCCCACCGGGCGGCAGGGCAGATGTCGGTGCCCATCCCCAGGATCATGGGGTCGCCTCCAGATCAAGCATAAACCACTTATCGCACCCATGGTGCCCCGTGGCCCCCATGGGGGCGCAGATGGGCCGGAACCCGACGCGGGAATAGAGCCTCATGGCCGCGTCCATGCCCGTGAGGGTCTCCAGGTAGCAGGAGCGGAACCCCAGCTCCCGGGCCCTGTCCAGGCAGGTCCGCATCATGCGCTCCCCCTGGCCCCGGCCCCGGGCCGAGGGCAGGAAATACATCTTCCGGAGTTCGCAGATGTCCGGGGGACCGGCTTCCAGGGGGGCCACCCCGGCCCCGCCGACGACCGTTCCGCCCTCCTCCAGGACGAAGTAGGCCGCCCGGGGCCCGCCGTAGGCGGCGGACATGTGATCGACTTCCGGATCGTGGATGGCGAAACCGGGGCCGTCTGCGCCGAATTCGGGCATCACGGCGCGGATGATGGCCGCCACGGCCCCGTCGTCGGCCGCGCAGATGGGTCGGATCACGGAATTCGAATTCATGGCGGCTCCGGTCTACATCATGACAAAGGTGGCGTCCAAATGTGACCCCCTGCACTGGGACGCCGCTTGATACTTCAGCGTCGAGTTGGCTAGACCCCTTAATTTTCAATACGTCCACCCTGCCCTGAGGAGAGTGCAAATGGCTCAGCTGAAGGAAAGACCCAAACCGTTCCTCTTGCCGGACTACTGCAAGGGCTGCGGCAGGTGCATCAGCGCCTGCGCCAAGCACTGCATCACGTTCGACAAGGAGATCGACGCCGCCACGGGCTACGTGCCGGTCGTCATCGACCTGGACGCGTGCAACGCCTGCGGCCTCTGCATGGACGCGTGCCCCGAGCCCTACGGCCTGCGCGAGACCCCCCAGGACGTGGACTTCGAGCTGCAGGACCCCGCCAAGCTCTTCGGCAGCAAGACCCCCCGCCCCGAGCCCAAGGTCGTCCCCAACACCCTGATCCCCCTGCCGAAGACCGAGCCCCTGGTCATCAAGGGCAACTACGCCTCGGCCCTGGGCGCCCTGCTCGCGGGCTGCCGCCACGTCTTCGGCTACCCCATCACCCCCTCCACCGAGGGCGCCGAGCTGATGGCCAAGCTCCTTCCCAAGCTGGACGGCACCTTCCTGCAGGCCGTGAGCGAAGTGGCCGCCGTCAACCACATGTACGGCTCCGGCGGCGCGGGCTACCCCTGCATGACCTTCACCTCGTCCCCGGGCTTCAGCCTCATGCTCGAGGGCGTCTCCTACATGATCGGCGCGGAGGTCCCCGGGGTCTTCGTGAACATCATGCGCGGCGGCCCGGGCCTGGGCAACATCGCCCCCGAGCAGTCCGACGTGAAGCTGGCCTGCCGCGGCCTCGGCCACGGCAACACCCACGCCATCACCCTCATGCCCAGCACCCCCCAGGAGATGCTCGACCTGACCATGCTGGCCTTCGAGCTCACCTTCAAGTACCGCAACCCTGTGGTCATCCTGGGCGACGGCTACCTGGGCCAGATGACCGGCAAGGTCAACCTGCCCGCCGCCATGATCAAGCCCGGCATCCCCACCTGGGCCGTGAACGGCGACGCGGACCACCGCGGCAACCTGATCAGCTCCATCTACCTCAGCGAGCACGATCTGGAGATGCACAACATCTACCTGAACGACAAGTACCGGCAGATGGAGGAGAACGAGACCCGCAGCGAGTCCTTCATGACCGCCGACGCCGAGATCCTCATCGTCGCCACCAACACCCCCGCCCGCGCCTCCAAGGGCGCCGTGCAGGACCTGCGCCGGCAGGGGATCAAGGCCGGCCTCTTCCGGCCCATCACCGTGTGGCCCTTCCCGGTCAACCAGCTCATGAAGGACCTGGCCCACGTCAAGCACATGGTCGTCGTGGAGGCCAGCAACGGCCAGCTCGAGGACGAGATCCGCCTGGCGCTCTCCAAGGCCGGCGTCACCCAGCTCCCCGTCATGTCCCACGTCCGGCACTTCGGGGGCATGCTGCCCCAGCAGACCGAGGTCCTTGCCCACGTCAAAGCCATCCTGGCGAAGGAGGTCCGCTGATGTCCGTCTTCTATGACAAGTTCGAGCGCCATTCCCAGGGCGCGGGCCTCAAGGGCAACTCCACCCACTACTGCCCCGGCTGCGGCCACGGGCTGGCCCACAAGTATCTCGCCGAGGCCATCGAAGAGCTGGGCATCCAGGAGAACACCGTGCTGGTGTCGCCCGTGGGGTGCTCGGTGTTCGCCTACTACTACTTCGACGTGGGCAACACCCAGGCCGCCCACGGGCGCGCCGCCGCGGTGGCCCTGGGCCACAAGCTCAGCAACCCCGAGGCCAACGTCATCAGCTACCAGGGCGACGGCGACCTGGCCTCCATCGGCCTGGCCGAGACGGTCTCGGCCGCGCAGCTCGGGGCCCCGATCACCGTCATCTTCATCAACAACGCCATCTACGGCATGACCGGCGGCCAGATGGCCCCCACGAGCCTCATGGGCCAGTCCACCGCCACCAGCCCCGACGGGCGGAGCATGTACAACGGCCAGCCCATGCGCATGGCCGAAGTCATCGCGGGCCTGGACGGCCCGGTGTACGTGGAGCGCGTGGCCCTGTTCGACGCCAAGAACCGGCGGCTGGCCAAGAAGGCCATCAAGAAGGCCGTTCAGTGCCAGGTCGAGGGCCGCGGCTACGCCTTCGTGGAAGTGCTGGCCGAGTGCCCCACCCACCTCAAGATGAGCCCCGAGGACACCGAGAAGTGGGTCAAGGAGTGCATGGTCCCCATCTACCCCCTGGGCGTGAAGAAGGACCTGGCCACCGAATCCTGGTGGAAGCGCCCCGCCCCGAACTTCGAGGCCGACCACTTCCTCCACGCCGTGGGCGCCTCCAGCGACACCACCGTGCGCCACTGCGACGCCTTCCCCGTCCACCTGAACCCCGCCGACATCTCCCTGAAGCTGGCCGGTTCCGGCGGCGACGGCGCCCAGACCGCGGCCATGCTCATCGCCCGCGCCGCCATCAACGAGGGCTACGACGCCACCCACATCCCCAGCTACGGCCCCGAGAGCCGAGGCGGCACGTCCTACGCCGACGTGCACGTGGCCAAGGACGAGGTGCTCAACCCCGCCAGCCCGCACCCCGACGTCCTGATCGCCTTCAACGCCCCCAGCCTGGCCAAGTTCGGCCCGACCGTCGTCAAGGGCGGCACCATCATCTACGACAGTTCGATCGTCAAGGACGTCCCCCCGGGCATCGACCCCGGCGTCAGGGTGGTGGGCGTGCCCTTCACCGAGATCGCCGTGGACCTTGGCAAGGCCGTGGTCAAGAACATCGTGGCCCTGGGCGCCCTCCAGGCGGCCACCGGCATCTTCCCCAAGGCCACCCTCACGGCCGCCATCGGGCAGATGCTCAAGGACAAGTGCGCCCTCATCCCCCTCAACGAGGAGGCCTTCGCCTGGGGCGTCAAGGCCGTGGAAGAACTGGGCAAATAGCCCTTCAGCACCCCCGGGGGGCGCGGCCGGAATCCCCGCCCGCGCCCCCCGTCCCTTTCCGGAGAGCCCCGTGTTCGAACCCATCAGCCTCACCGCCTCCGAACTCCGCATGATCACCACCCTCCGGGACATGCCCGAGAGCCCCCTGCGCACCCGGGTGGAGAAGCTCCTGGAGGACCTCCTGGCCTTCGCCCGGAACCCCAGGTGCCACGAGATGCAGTCCGACGGGGTCCCCTGCGAGGATCCCGGAGCCGACTGCGACCAGTGCAAGGTCGTACTGGATATGCTGGAAGCCATGGGGAAGAGGCTCCCAAGGGAATGATCCGCCGCGCGCCCATCGTCCTGGTGGGAGGCTTCACCGTGTGGGGCCGCGAGGAGGCCTTCGGCATCAAGTACTGGGGCGGTCCCGGCCGGGACATCCAGGACGACCTGCGCGCCAAGGGCCACCCCGCGGTCACCGCCGCGCCGGGCCCCTTCTCCAGCAACTGGGACCGGGCCGCCGAGGTCTACGCGCAGCTGCGGGGGGGCACGGTCGACTACGGCAGGGCCCACGCGGAGCGCTTCGGCCACGCCCGGTTCGGCCGCACCTACCCGGGCCTCCTTCCGGACTGGGAGCTGGGCGTCCATTTCATCGGCCACAGCATGGGGGGCCAGACCATCCGGGTCCTGGCCCACCTCCTGGCCGAGGGTTCCGAAGAGGAGCGCCAGGCCACGCCGGAGGGCGACCTGAGCCCCCTGTTCCGGGGCGGCCACCCCGGCGTGCTGAGCCTGACCACCCTCGCCACGCCCCACCTGGGCACCACCCTCACCCGCAAGCGCGAGGCCCTGGAAGGAGTCGCCCAGCGCATCCTGGCCCTGGCGGGGGGCCTCGCCAGCTCCGTGTACGACCTCAAGCTCGACCAGTGGGGCCTGCAGCGGCTCCCCCTCGAAAGCTGGAAGGCCTACCGGGACCGGATCCTGGCCACGCCGCTGTGGGCGGGCACGGCGGACTTCAGCGCCCGGGAGCTGAGCCCGGAGGGCGCCCGGGACCTCAACGCCTGGGTCCGGCTCCCCGCGGACGTCTACGCCTTCTCCTGGTCCACCGCCAAGACCGAGCCCGGCCCCGGCGGCTTCCACGTCCCCGCCCCGCACATGAACCTCCTCTGGCGCTCCGGCGCGCGGTACATCGGAAGGGCCCCGGGCGCCGGCCCCGACTGGTTCCGCAGCGACGGCGTGGTGAACACCGTCAGCATGGCCGGACCCGGCGGCGACCCCGTGGAACCCTACGGCGGCACCCCCCGCCCCGGCGTCTGGAGCCACATGGGGGTCCTGGACGGGTGGGACCACAGCGAGATCCTGGGCATGGGCCCCGAGCACGGGGACGAGGTCCTGCCCCTCTACCGGGCCTGGGCCGGATTCCTGGATGGAATCCGCCCCTGAAATCGGCTCCTTCGCCCCACGGGGGCTTGTGGGCGCGCGGGTTGGCCACCACCATGGAGGCATGTTCAAGAAGCCTGTGCACTGGATCATGTACGGCGGGATCTGGGTCCTCATGGGCCTCTACTACACCACCTGGGACATGGTGGCCTACCGCATGCCCTTCCTGTCGGTCCTGCCCATGAACCTCCTGCAGAACGCGGTGTGGGCCCTGGAAGGCCTCGTCATCCTCCGCGTCGCCCAGCGCTTCCCCATCCAGTCCTTCTCCCTGAAGGGGCTGCCGGCCTGGATCATCAACCTGGGGACCGGCTTCGTCATGGCCTGCCTGGGGCTGGGCATCGCCTGGCTCATCTCCCTGGCCTTCCAGGAGCCGGAGATGCGCGCCAAGATCCTCCAGTGGCCCTGGAAGAACCTGCTGCGGTTCTTCTTCACCTACCTCCACTCCACCCTCATCCTCATGTGGGCCGTCCTGGGCGGCTTCCACGGGTTCCTCCTCTACAAGGGGATGAAGGCGCGGGAGCTGGAGGCGGCCCAGCTCGAGGCGTCGCTCACCCTGGCCCGGAACCAGATGCTCCTGGCCCAGTTCCAGCCCCACTTCCTCTTCAACGCCCTCAACTCCATCTCCGCCCTCATCCACACCGACCCCCAGGCCGCGGACCGCATGGTGGCCAGGCTCGGCGACCTGCTGCGCCTCAACCTGGACGCCGAGGCCTCCCAGGAGCTCCCCCTGGAAAAGGAGATGGCCCTGGTGGACGCCTTCCTGGCCATCGAGAAGGTGCGCTTCCAGGACCGGCTGGAGGTGGAGGTGGACATCCCCCCCGGGCTGGCCCGGGCCCCCGTGCCCAAGTTCCTCCTGCAGCCCCTGGTGGAGAACGCCCTGAAGCACGGCCTGGCTCCCCGGGCCCGGCCCGGCAAGCTGCTCATCCGCGCCACCCGTGAGGCCCCCTGGCTCACCCTCGAGGTCCAGGACAACGGCGCGGGCTTCGAAGGCAGCCGGGAGGGGGTCGGCCTCCGGAATACCCGGGCCAGGCTATTGATGCTTTATCACGAAAATCATCGATTGGAGATATTCTCCGTTCCGGATAAGGGGACCCGCGTCGTCGTGCGTATACCCCTTCATTGAACCCGAAGGGCGGCCCCCACGATGATCCGGTCCCTGATAGTCGATGACGAGGTGCTGGCCCGCCAGCGTCTGCGCCGGCTGCTGGGGGACCATCCGGACCTGGAGGTGGCGGGGGAATGCTCCAACGGCCTGGAGGCGGTGCGGGACATCGAGGCCCTGCGCCCGGACCTGGTCTTCCTGGACATCCAGATGCCCGAGCTGGACGGCTTCGGGGTCGTCGAGGAGGTGGGCCCGGACCGGATGCCCCCCACCCTCTTCGTCACCGCCTACGACCAGTTCGCCCTGAAGGCCTTCGAGGTCCACGCCCTGGACTACCTGCTCAAGCCCTTCGACCCCGAGCGGTTCGCCGCCGCCCTGGCCCGGGTGCGCACCTGGATCCAGGGCAGCCCGCGCCCGTCCCTGGAGCCCATGCTCAAGCAGGTGCAAGCCGACCGCCCCCCTCCCGAGCGCCTCCTCATCAAGGAGGGCACCCGCTACGCCTTCGTGCGCCCCGCCGCCATCCAGTGGGTGGAGGCCGAGGACAACTACGTCCGGCTCCACGTGGAGGGCACCAGCCACCTGGTGCGCCAGACCATGAGCGGCATGCTGGACAAGCTCAGCCCCTCCCGCTTCCGGCGCATCCACCGCTCGGCCATCGTGAACCTGGACTTCATCCGGCACCTGGAGCCGTGGACCGGGGGAGACTACCTGGTGACGATGAAGGACGGGAGCCAGCTGACCATGAGCCGGACCTACCGGAATCAGCTGGGGGAGTGGCTCTGAGGCGGGGAAGGTCAGGAGTTGCCGCGGCCGGCAAGCCAGGCGCGTCCGCGGGATCCTTCCGGGCCGGATCAGGTTCAGGCGGGAGGCGGTTCGGCAAGTCGATGGGGGTCGAGTCGAAGTCCAGGAGGAAGGCGCCCTTTCTGGCGCGGGGCTTTCGGGCCTTGTTGGGTGTCGAATGAGGTCCCGATGTCTTTTCGCGGCCTGGATCGCGAAGATCGGCACCACCCTTGTAAAAGCCTTTCGCCGAGGCGCCGGGGAGCCGAGGATCGCCGGGAAGGGAAACTGCATTTCTCGGCGATCCTCGGCTCCTCGGCGATAGGTTCTTCTCCCGAACCTGACGGATCGCAGGGATAAAGGGTTGGCAACAGCGGAATTCAGTAATCTTGGGTCTGCTCGTGCCCAACGGAAAAGGACCCCCGGAGGGGTCCTTTCCATCGCCTGGATTCGGTTCAGCGGGACGCCACCACCGAAACCGTGGCCATCCCCTTTCCATAGTTGGACATGCTGTTGACGAAGTTCGCCCGCTGCGGCAGGATCACGCCCACGGTCCCGATCACCTTGTCGGTGACCAGCAGGTTCATTCCCGTGGCCTCGCCGATGGCGAAGACGGCGCCCTGGGAGATGGCCTTGGGGGTCGTGGCGATCGAGGGAATGCCCTTGTAGGCCAGGCGGTTCACCACCTGGGTGGCGGCGAAGGAGCCGTCCCATACCAGGCGGTCCTTGGGCAGGAGGACCAGGTAGTCGGGGCGCACCCGGTCCGTGATGAGGCCGTAGGCCTTCTCGACGTCGATCTGGTTCCGGGTGTCCAGAACGGTGATGCGGTGGCCTTCCCCGGCGGCCATGGCGAGGTTCTGGACCTCGTCCTGGGACCGGCCGTAGTCGGCCACCACGGCGATGTGGGTCTTGGCGGGCCACGTGGAGTGGGCGACGTCCATGAGGGGGCCGAAATCGGTCGCCTGGGCGGCGGAACCCGCCAGGGCCATGGCCGCGATGCCGGATAGTTGGACCAAGGTGCGCATGCTACCTCCTCCTGGTGGGGCCGGGATCGTTCCCGTGCGAACCAAGATTCGGGCATCGGCGCCGGCGTCCCAGGGAACTGGGGCGAACCCGGCGGGCGCGGGGGCGAAACCCCCCTAGCGCGCGGCGGACCGAAGGGCGTCCGCCTTGTCGGTGCGCTCCCAGCTGAAGCCGTCCCGGCCGAAGTGGCCGTAGGCGGCGGTGGGGAGGTAGATGGGCCGGCGCAGGTCCAGGGTCTCGATCATGGCCCTGGGCGTGCAGCTGAACACCTCCCGCACGGCCCGGACGATGGCGGCGTCGCTGACGGTCCCGGTGCCGAAGGTCTCCACGGCGATGGACACCGGCTCGGCCACGCCGATGGCGTACGCCAGCTGGATCTCGCAGGTGCGCGCCAGGCCCGCGGCCACGATGTTCTTGGCGATATAGCGCCCCATGTAGGCCGCGGAGCGGTCCACCTTGGAGGGATCCTTGCCGGAGAAGGCCCCGCCGCCGTGGTGGCCGGTGCCGCCGTAGGAATCCACGATGATCTTGCGGCCCGTGAGGCCCGTGTCGCCCATGGGGCCGCCGATGACGAACCGGCCGGTGGGATTCACGTGGTAGATGGTGTCGGCGTCCAGATACTCGGGCGGGAGGGCGGCCTGGATGACCTCCTGGATGACCCGCTCCCGGATCTCCTTGTTCCCCGCGGACTCGGCGTGCTGCGTGGAGATCACCACGGTGTGGATGCGGGCCACCCGGTGGCCGTCGTATTCCACCGTCACCTGGGACTTGCCGTCGGGCTGCAGCCAGGGGATCTGCTGGCTCTTGCGCACCTCGGCGAGCTTGCGGGTCAGGGCGTGGGCGAAGTGGATGGGGGCCGGCATGAGCTCGGGCGTCTCGTCCGTGGCGTACCCGAACATGAGGCCCTGATCCCCGGCGCCCCCGGTGTCCACGCCCAAGGCGATATCGGGGCTCTGCTGGTCGAGGGTGACCATCACAGCACACGTGTTGCAATCAAAGCCCTTGATACTGTGGTCGTAGCCGATGCCCTTCACGGTGTCCCGGGCCAGCTGCGCCACGGGGATGTAGCACTCGGTGGTGATCTCCCCGGCCACCAGGATCAGGCCCGTGGTGACGAGGGTTTCGCAGGCCACGCGGCTGCGCGGGTCGCCTCGCAGCGCCGCGTCCAGGACGGCGTCGGAGATCTGGTCGGCGATCTTGTCGGGATGGCCTTCCGTGACGCTTTCTGAGGTGAAAAGAGCCCTGGAATCAGCTGACATGACGCCTCCGCCGGATTGGGAGAATAATGGTAGCAGCAAATGCCGGGTCCCCTTTCTTGCCACCCGGACCAAGGATGGCTATTCTGACGGGGCAAAGCCTCCCCCAGTCAACTCAACCATGGAGTATTTATGAACGTCTCGCGAATAGCACGATACCTGTTCGGAGCCCTGGCCGTCGCGATGCTGACGATTTCGCCGGCCTGCAAGAAGACGGGCGAGGACAAGGAGATCCACGAACTCTCCCAGAAGGCCGCCGAACTGGACAAGATGAGCCAGAAGGCCAACGTCGCCGGCTCGGAACAGACCCGCAACCTGAAGGCCGCGGGCGTCAACGACATCCGCCCCAACGCCGAGACCCTCCAGCTGACGCCCGAGCAGAAGAGCGCCCTGGAAGAGCGCATCAAGGCCGAGAAGAACAGCTCCTACCAGGCCCTCCTCCAGGAGGTGCTGGACAAGGACAAGGAGATCAAGGACCTCAACGAGAAGATCGCCAAGCTCCGCGCCGTGCTGCCCAAGCCCGACATCGCCAAGGAGAACGACAGCCACTACGGCATGGCCATGCGCTTCCTGAAGCGCAAGGGCGTGAACGAGGAGAAGGCCAAGCAGCTCGTCAGCCGCGTCCTGATCATGGACAAGATGGCCGCCGGGTTCGAGGTCTACCACTTCTACAACAACGGCGTCTACGGCAGCTGGGTCTCCCAGGGCAAGGCCCACATCTCCCCCACCGAGCTCCAGGCCGAAGAGAAGGCCAAGATCGAAGGCGAGCGTGACGTGGCCCAGGCCGATTCCGCCAAGAAGACCGAGGAGCTCACGGACCTGACCGCCCAGAAGGCCAAGCTCATGGCCGACATCGAGGGCCTGCAGGCCGAGAAGACCAACATGATCAAGGAGCTGGAGAGCCTGAACGCCAGCAACGAGGCCGCCAAGGCCAAGCTCAACTCCCTCCACTACGTGGTGGGCGACCGCAAAGCCCTGGAGAAGGACGGCGTCGTGGTCGTCCCCGTCTTCGCCAAGGACCGCGCCGGCTCCAACTGGGCCGACGGCGTGTTCACCAAGGCCCTGGACCTGCGCTCCACGGACACCATCACCATCACGGCCTCCGAAGTGGGCCTGAAGAAGATCGGCAAGGTCAGCGTCATCCCCGGCTCCATCGAGAGGGACAAGCACTACACCCTCACCATCGCCGAGGACAAGGCCACCGCCGTCGTCAAGCTCATCAACAAGGAACGCTTCAAGAACGAGAAGGTCGTCTTCGCCGTCACCGACTAGGACCTCCGGGTTCCATGTAAAAAGCCCCCGGAAGGGGGCTTTTTACATGGAACATTCCCTTCGCCGAAAGGTGGGTTTTTTCCGGGCCGTGTGTATACTCGGTTTGGTAAACCCCAGAATGGAGGATTCCGTGGTGACACGCCGAATGTTCGCGCTTTGCGCACTTTGCCTGCTCGCTTTGGCGCCCGCAGTCGCGGTGGTTCCCAAGAAGGACCGTCCCCGCGTCATCGTCGCGCCCTTCCCCGTCGCCAAGGGCGCCTACGAAGGCTGGGGCGGCTGGGGCTACGGCTACGTCGGCGGGGAGACCCGCATCAGCGACGTGCTCCAGGACCTCTGCGTCACCACCCTCATCGAGGAGGGCAGCGACAAGGTCCGGGTGATGGACCGCGCCCGCCTGGACGAGGTGCTGGCCGAACAGAAGCTCAATGCCAGCGGTCTGGTGGAGGAATCCGACGATCCCGCCGAGCAGAGGAAGGTCGCCAAGATGGGCAAGCTCCTGGGCGTGCGGTGGATGGTCACCGGCAAGGTGACCCGCTTCGCCTACAAGAAGAGCGGATTCGGCACGGGCTGGGGCGCCGGCGCCCTGGTGGGCAAGCTCACCGGCAGCGGCATCGCCGGGGGCGTGGCCGGCGACATCCACGTGCAGAAGGCCACCCTCACGGGCCGCCTGGACATGAAGCTCATCGACGTGCAGACCGCCGAGATCGTGGCCGTGGCCCACGACGAGGCCACCGTCAAGGACATGGGCGTCAAGGTCGCCGGCACCGGCAGCCAGCTCCAGTTCGACCAGAGCATGGTGAACCAGATCTTCGAGCCGATCATCCAGAAGCTGGCCAAGCAGATGCTGGGCAAGATCACCCGCGCAAGCGCGGAAGCGGACGACTAGTCACTCGTTGATGATCTTGATGCGCCGGGGGGCCTCCTCCCGGCGTTTCTGTTCCTTGCCGATGAGCAGCGTCTCCAGGAACGTGGCGCACACGCTGGAGACCAGCGCCCCGAAGAACCCCGCCCAGAACCCCGACACCCGGAAGTCCAGGCCGAGCCGCACGGCCACCCAGCTCGCGGCCCAGAACACCAGCCCGTTGATGAACAGGCCCAGGCACCCCAGGCTGCAGGCCAGGGGCACGAAGGCCACGAACCGCAGCAGCATCCCCAGGGTCGCGTTGAGGGCCCCCAGGATGACGGCCACGGCCACCAGGTCGATGAAGGCGCCGTGGTGGATGCCCGGCACGAAGTATGACGCGATGAGCAGCCCCACCGCGGAAAACAGGAACCGAAGCAGCGTTCTCACAATCCGTCTCCGTTCCCCATTCTAGACCCCGGCCGCCGTCCCGCGGTAGGCGGATGCGGCGGCCGGGGTCCGGGGCGGGGCTCAGTGCCGGGTGGGATCGCTGGCGGCGATGGCGGCGTCCAGCTTGTCCAGGGCCGCGTTGAGGCTCTGCTCGCCCTGGGCGATCTCCTTGCGGATCTGGCTCTGGGCGGCGCCGGCCAGGGCGCGGTCCATGGTCTCCTTGGTCATGACCACGAAGACGTAGAGGCTGCCGTCGGAGGGGTCGTTCCAGAAGTTGCGGGTGGTGGTGCCGGCCAGTTCCTGGTCCACCAGCTGCCGGGTGACGTTCTCGATGACGCGGTTCATGACGTCGGTCTTGATGGGCTTCTTGGTGTTGTCGGCGGCGGCGGTGGTCACCTGCTGGTTGAGCTGGCTGAACATGTTCTGCACGCGGACCTTGAGCTTCCCGGCCAGCTTGGTGCGGGCGTCGGCGATGGCCACGGTGCGCATCATGGACTTGTCGCCCATGGGGTTGGGCTGGGCGATGCCTACGGCGGCGAGGCCGTCGGGGATCTCCTCGTTGTCGATCCAGCTGGGGGCGTTCTTGGTCGCGGTGGTGGTCACGGCCACCTTGTTGGGCTCCGTCTTGGGGCCGCCGCAGGCCACCAGTCCGGCCATGGCCAGACCCACGGGGAGGTAGAGGGAAAGACGCATGTCGACTCCTTGATTGGGGGTTGGGGTGGACTTCCGTTTGAAGGAGCATCCCAGGCTTTTCCGGAATGCGCGAAACATTCGTCCTTCGATCGCGTTGTGCTGCAACTCCAAAGCTGGCATATTTGCGGCATCAATCCTAGCATCAATTCCGTTCCGGATAATCCCAAGCCCGAGGAGAAATCGCCATGAAGATCGCAAGCATTCTTCTTGCAGCCCTGCTCTCCGGCGCCGCATGGGGACAGACGCCCACGATCCGGCAGGGCCTCGTCAAGCCCATGTGGATCACCGCCCTCCCCGCCCAGGCCGGCCGGGTCTACGCCATGGGCCTCGCCCCGGTGTCGCCCAGCGAAGCCCAGGCCATCACCCAGGCCTCCCAGAACGCCCGGGGCGAAGTGCTCAGCCGCCTCCGGGCCAACGTCAAGTCCGAGACCAGCGTCTCCAGCCGGGCCACCGTGACCCAGCAGACCGGAGGCAGGGCCACGGGCACCTCGGAGCAGCAGGTGGGCCAGAACACCAACATCCAGGCCTCGGCCACCGAACTCCCCGGACTTTCGGTGGAGGAGACCTGGGTCGACGTGAAGGGGGCCACGGCCTACGCCCTGGCGTACCTGGACGTGCCCATCGCCGAGCGGGAGCTGCGGGCCCGGTTCACGGCCCAGAAGAACGACCTGTTCCAGGAGTCGGACACCCCCACCGCACCCCGGGAGCGCATGCGCCAGCTCAACCGCCTCAAGAACGCCCAGGTGGAGCTGGCCAAGCTGGACGACATGGCGGCGCTGCTGGCCGCCGGCGGCGGCGACCCCCAGCTCCGCAAGGACATCCGCGCCGGGAAGCTGTCCGTGGACCGCCAGATGGACCAGCTCAGGGGCTCGCTCACCCTGTCCCTGGAAGGGGGTTCCGGCGCCAGCCAGATCGCGGCGATCCTGCGCAACGCCGCCCTGAAGACCGGCCTGGGCTGGGCCGAGCGCGACGGCGAGTTCCAGCTGGTGCTGGACTACCGCTCCGACGCGAAGACCGCCAAGGTCGACGCGAGCCAGAAGCAGTGGAACGGCTGGTGGCGGGGCGGCTGGGTCAGCCATTCCACCACCAAGGACACCGGCATCATCGTGGCGCGGGGCGTCCTCTCCATCACCCTCCGGGACCGCGCCGGCACGGAGTACGAGTCGGTGGAGATCGAGGCCAAGGGCCTGGGCGTCTCGGACTTCCAGGCCGAGAACCGCCTGAAGCAGGACTTCCGCGAGAAGGTCGAGAAGACCTTCACGAAGTGGCTGGAGAACCTGGTGAAGTAGCTACAGCCCGGCGCTGATCTTCTTCATGACGTCTCCCGGCAGGATGCCCGCGGGAGGGTTGGCCTTCTGGAGGCGGATCTCCTGCGCCAGGGCCTTCTTGAATGCGGGGGCGGCCTGGAGCATCTGCCCGACCGTGAGGCCCGAGGCCATGGCGCGGTTGAGGCCGCGCTCGAAGTCCCAGGCGTTCCGGCTCTGGTACAGCGCCGCGAGGTAGAGGCCCTGGACCTCGGCGTTGCCGGGGTCGGCCGCGGCCATGGCCTTGGCCTGGGCCGCGGCCTGGCGGGGATCGGTGTCCAGGAGGGCCAGGACGGCCTTGGTGCCGGTGGGCTCGGCCTTGGGAGGCGCCGCCTTGGGGGGTTCTGCCTTGGGAGGTTCCGGCTTCGGGGGCTCCGGCCTGGGCGGGGCGGGCTTGGCGGTCTCGGTTCTGGCAGGCTCGGCCTTGGCGGGCCCGGCCTTGACGGGCTCGGGCCTGGGCGGCTCGGCCTGGGGCGCGGGAGCCGTCCCGGGGGACCCGGCCTGCGCGGCGGGGGCGGGTTCAGGCCGCTGCGGGGCGGCGGCGGGGGCCGGAGGCTGGACGTCGGGGAGGGGCGCGGGCGTGGTCCTGGGGCGCAGGGCCAGGTAGCCGCCGCCGGCGACGGCCGCCAGGGCCACGGCGCCCACGGCCGCGAAGAGGCCGGTGCGGCTGCCGCCGGCCTTGGCCGGGGCCGGAACGGAAGGCATGAGGGCGGTGCCCTCGGCCGGCGCGACCCGGCCCATGACGGTGGGCGGGGACGGGAGCGGCTGCCGGATGACCTCGGTTTCGTCCGGATGGGCCGGCGGCGTCGCGGCCAGCGCCTCCTGGTGGCGGGTGATCATGGCGGTGGCCTCGTCCAGGGTCCCGGTCCAGCTGGGGTCCTTGCAGGCCCGCAGGGCCTTGCCGAAGTCGTCCGCGGTCTGGAAGCGGTCCCCGGGCTCCTTGGAGAGGGCCTTGTCCAGGACGTTCCGGATGCTGTGGCTGATGCCGTGGATGGTGCTCAGGTCGATGGGGGGCGCCGTCTCGGAGACGATCTTGAACAGGATGGTGGTGGTGTTGTCCCCGGCGAAGGGCTTGCGGCCCGTGAGGCACTCGTAGAGCATCACGCCCACCGCGAAGAGGTCGGACTGGGTCGTGGCGTGGCCGTTCCGGATGTACTCGGGCGCCATGTAGCTGACGGTGCCCATGACGATGCCGGTGGCCGTCATGTTGCTGTCCTCCACCCGGGCGATGCCGAAGTCCATGACCTTGGCCTGGAGGTTCTTGCCGTCCCGGATCACCCGCACGTTGGCGGGCTTGATGTCCCGGTGGATGATGCCGTTGCGGTGGGCGTGGCTGAGGCCGTCGCACACCTGGGCCAGCACCTCCAGGAACTGGGAATGGGACAGGGCCTGGTGCTTGATGACGTCCTCGAGGTCGTCGCCCTTCACGAACTCCATGACCAGGAAGAACGTGTCCCCGTCCTTGTCGAAATCGAAGATGGTGACGATGTTGGGGTGGCTCAGCTTGCCCGCGGCCTCCGCCTCGCGCCGGAACCGGCCCTCGGCCTCCTCGCCCTTGGCCACGTTGGGGAGGATGGTCTTGATGGCCACTTCCCGCCCGATGGCGGCCTGCCTGGCAAGGTACACCTCACCCATGGCGCCTGAACCAAGGGAGCGGATTATTTCATACTTGCCGATGGTCTTTGCCATGTTCAGCCCACTCGAGGATCGATCTCATCATACATGGGTCCGCGCCTTTCACCTTGGGCGTTAATGTAGGACAATCGGGTTTTCAAGCCCACCCATTCGCGAGGTCGGAAATGCCCCATTTCGATACGTTCAATCTCCTCAGGAGTCTCCATGTCATCGCCTTCGCCCTGGCTGGAGGCTCGGCCGCAGTGGTCCTGCTCCTGGTGGGTTTCGAGGAGACCCGCGAGGACCTCCAGGGCCTGACCTCCGTCCTGTGGAAGCGCACCGCCGCCTGGGGATTCCGCATCGCCCTCCTGCTGGGCATCGTGCTCCTGGTGATGAAGTTCCGGGCCGGCGCCGAGCCCTTCCAGGCCCTCTACCTCCACTGGAAGCTGGTCCTGGTGCTCCTGGTGATGATGTTCTCCGAGATGAGCCCCAAGGCCCTGGCGGCCCGCAAGCGCGGCGCGCCGATGCTCGCGTTCCTGCTGTTCCTGCTCACGGTGTTCGTGAGCGTGAACCACGACGCCTTCGGCTTCAGGACCCCCAAGGCGCACCTGGGGACCTACACCGGCAGCATGGAGAAGGGGAAGTAGGTCAGGTCAGAGCGTATCCAGCCAGGGCTCCAGCCCTTCGATGACGTCCCGCACGCCCGGGCCGAACCGTGCGTTGGAGAGCCAGTGGATGCCCTGGGGCAGGCCCTCCACGGCCCTGCGCACGCGGCCGCGGTGGCCCTTCTCGGCGCGGGGGATGGCGTTGGGGCTGATCTCCTCGCGGGTCTGGTACGCGTCGGAAAGCGCGGGCACCCAGTTCCGGAGGCGGCCCAGGGTCCAGGCCCAGTCCTTGGCCGCGCCGGGGTCGGGATCGCGCCACAGGTCCGGGTCGCCGATGAAGCTGCGCAGCTGCATGCGGTCCCCGGGGGCGCACCCGGCGTCGATCCAGCTGGGCACCAGGGAGCCCAGGTAGGGGCGGCCCTCCTTGGGGTGGATGAGGAAGCCGAAGCCGTCCTTGAAGGGGGCCAGGGGCGCGTGGCGGCTGTGCCAGAGCTTGACGGAGGTGTAGGGGATCTCGGCCAGGGCCTTGGCGGAGGCCTCGGCGTGGGGCGCCAGGAGGCGCGCGGCGTCGAAGGCGGGCAGCGCGAGCAGGACCCGGTCGGCGACGCGCTCCAGGCCGTCGCCCTTGACGAGCCACCTGCCGTCGGCGGTGCGCTCCAGGGACTCGGCCCTGAGGCCGGTCTTCACCGCGGCCAGGCGCGAGGCGACGCGCACGGGGAGGCTTCCCATGCCGCCCTCGGGCACCTGCAGGTGGCTGACTCCGGACTTCATGATGCCCTGCAGGAGGCTGCCGTACGCCTCCCACTGGCGCAGCTTGGGGATGGCGTCCACGCTGAGCAGCTCGGCGGGGGAGGCCAGGATGCCGGCCACCATGGGCGGCAGCAGCTCGGTGGCGATGCCCTGGCCGGCCCTCCGGGCCATGAACTCGGACAGGCCCTCCTCGGGCTCCGCGGGCCTCACGGGCATGAAGGGCTCGAAGCACATGCGGAACTTGGTGGACCAGGACATGAGGGCGGTGCCGAAGAGACCCACGGGATGCGCGGGCACGGGCACCAGGCGGCCCCCGGTGCCCACCCAGCGGGCGCCCTTGCCGGGGCTCTTGAGCTGGAGGTCCAAGGCCCTGAAGAGCGTGTCGGTGCGGCTGCCGGGCGTGACCAGGACGCCCTGGGGGCCCTTCTCGATGCGCCCGGGGCGGCCGTCCTCCGTGGCCCAGGGGAGGGTCTTCACCCAGCCGCCCACGGCCTCCTCGGCCTCCCAGACCTCGGTGGCCTCGCCCCGCTCCTGCAGGTAGTAGGCCGCCAGCAGTCCGGTGATGCCTCCGCCGAGAATCAAGGTGGTCATGGGAGCCTCGCTTTCAGATTGCCGACAGGGTGCGCCGCGCAAGACAGCGGATGTACGCGGGGTCGGCGGCCGGGGCGGGGAGGCGCCGGTAGCTGCGGACGCCCGCCTTGAGCGCCACGTCCTTGAAAAGGATATCAAGCTCGTGGAGGGTCTCGATGTGCTCGGTGACGAAGCTCACGGGGAGGACGATGATGTCCTTCCCGCCCAGGGTCCTCAGCACCGAACCCAGCTCGGGCTCCAGCCACTTGATGGGGCCCACCTTGCTCTGGTAGGCCAGCCGGAACCCGCCGGGGATGTCGCCCACACGGGCCTTGAGGGCCTCCACCGTGGCCTCGATCTCCCGCTGGTAGGCGTCGCCCTGCTCGATCTGCCTTGCCGGCAGGCTGTGGGCGGAGAAGACCACGGTGGCGCCGGGCACTTCGCGCAGCGCGGCCTCCAGGGGCCCCGCGAGGCTCTCCAGGTAGTCGGCGTCGGTGGCGTAGTGCAGGACGCCGGGCAGGACCTCCATGCCCAGGGCCCTGGCCTCGCGCTCCAGCTCCACGAGGCTGGAGCCCGTGGTGGCCTTGCAGTCGTGCGGATAGAGGGTGACGGGCACGATGCGCCGGATGCCCTGCCCCTTCAGCGAGCGCAGCACGCCCGCGGCCCGGGGCGAGGTGTAGCGGAAGGCGATCTTCACGGGCTCGGGGCGTCCGGCCTCGCGCAGCGCGGTGCGCAGCGCCGCGGCCTGGCGCGCGGTCTCCCGCAGGATGGGGCTGCCCCCGCCGATCTCGTCGTAGCGGCCTTCGACTTCCTTCCTGCGCCCCTTGGACAGCAGGGTGGCGAACAGCGGCTGCAGGAACGCGGGGCCCGGGAACTTGATGATGTCCCGGTCGGAGAAGAGGCGGTAGAGGAAGCCCTCCACGTCCCGGGAGCGCAGGGGGCCGCCCAGGTTCAGCAGGACGACGGCGGTGTCAGGCTTCACACCGTTCTCGAGAACGGGGTGCTGGCGGCCAGCTTCTTCAGGTAGGCGTCGAAGGGCTGCACGATGTTGCGCACGAAGCGCCGGCCCAGGGGCGTGATGAAGACGCCCTCGTCGCGCACCTCGACGGTGCCGAAGGGCACCTCGGCCCTGAGCTCCTCGATGGCGCCGGCGAAGTGGACCGGGCCGTCCACGCCGAAGCGCTGGCGGAGGTCGTCCCAGCGCAGCTCGAAGGTGCCCATGAGCTCGTGGATGAGCCAGCGGCGCATGAGGTCCTCCCCGTCGAGGCGGTGGCCCTTGTGCACGGAGAAGCGGCCTTCGGCGATGTCCCGCTCCCACTTGGTGAGGATCTTCTCGTTCTGGGAGTAGACGCCGGCCACGTTGGAGATGGCGCTGGGGCCGAAGCCCAGGAGGTCGGAACCCGCGGCCACGGCGTAGCCCATGAAGTTGCGGATGAGGCGGCCTTCCTTGACGGCCTTGGCCATCTCGTCGCCGGGGCGGGCGAAGTGGTCCATGCCGATGGCCACGTAGCCGTGCTTCTCCAGGATGTCCACGGCCAGGAGCAGGAGGTCCAGCCGCAATTCGGGGCTGGGCAGGGTCTCGGCGGGGATGCTGCGCTGGTAGGGCATGACCGAGGGCAGGTAGGCGAAGCCGTAGATGGCCATGCGGTCGGGGTTCAGCTCCAGGGTGCTCTCCAGGGTCCGCCGGAAGGTGGCCATGGTCTGGCCGGGCAGGCCGTAGACCAGGTCCAGGTTCACGCCGGGAAAGCCCAGTTCGCGGGCCTGCTTGACGGTGGTCAGCGTCTGCTCCCAGGTCTGGCCCCGGGTGATCAGCTCCTGCACGTGCTCGTCCAGGTCCTGCACGCCGAAGGACACCCGGTTGAAGCCCATCTCGCGCAGGGCGGGAAGCTGGTCGGGCTCCAGGAAGGTGGGGTCCACCTCGATGGAGACCTCGGCCCCGGGCAGCAGCGGGAAGCGGTCGGTGATGAGCTTGAAGGTGCGCTTGAGGTCGGCCACGTTCAGGTAGGTGGGCGTGCCGCCCCCCCAGTGGAGCTGGATGGCGCCGCGGCGGGTGGGCAGGTGTGAGGCCCACATCTCCACTTCGGTCTCCAGGGACTTCAGGAAGCCGTCCACGGGCGAGTAGTGGGGGCTCACCACCACGTTGCAGCCGCAGTAGGAGCAGCGGCGCTTGCAGAAGGGGAGGTGGGCGTAGAGGGAGAGCGGCTCGGGGTCGGCGTCGGCGCGCGCCAGGGCCTGGGCCACCTCCTCCTGGGGGAACCCCTCGGACCACACCGGCGGCATGGGGTAGCCGGTGTAGCGGGGTCCGGGGCGGTCGTAGTGCTTGATCAGGTCGGAGAGGGACAGGGCCATCTTCGGAACCTCCAGAGTCCATTTTCGCAGATAAAGGGGATGATTCCGGTCAACTATCCCTTGACCGCGTCGATCACCGCACCCACCACCGCCGGGTCCGTCTCGGGCAGCAGCCCGTGGCCGAGGTTGAACACGTGGGGGGCGCCCTTCATCACCTGCACGATGGCCTTGGCCTTGCGGACGGCCGTCTCTTCGCCAGCCAGCAGGGAGGTGGGGTCAAGGTTGCCCTGGAGCACCTTGCCGGGGAACTGGGCCCGGGCCTGGGCCATGGGGACCTGCCAGGACACCGCGAAGCCCTCGCACGGAAGGGTCCCGAGGCTGGCGGGGAGGATGCCCCGGGGGAAGTAGAGCCGGGGGGCGCCTTCCACCTGCGCGAGGGCCCGGTGGGCGGCGGGCAGGGCGAAGGCCTCGAAGTCCTCCCGGTCCAGTTCCCCGGCCCAGGTGTCGAAGAGCTGCACGCCCTGGGCGCCGGCGCCGATGTGGAGGTTGAGCAGGCGCGCCGAGGCGTCCGCGAGGCGGTCCAGCCACTTGCGGGCCTTCTCGGGCTCCTGGTGGAGGTAGGACTTGGCCCGCACCCAGTTCTTGCTGCCCTTGCCCTCCATGCCGTAGGCCAGGAGGGTCCAGGGGGCGCCGGCGAAGCCCAGCAGGGCCTTGTCCTCGGGCAGGGCGGCGCGCACCTTGCGCAGCGCGGCCTGCACGGACTCGAACACCTTCTCGTCCAGGAGGATGTCCGGGTCGATCTGGTCCAGGGTCTTCGTGAGGCGGGGGCCCCCCTCGGGGATCACCACGCCGCAGCCCAGGGCGTCCAGGATCACCAGGATGTCCGAGAAGATGATGGCGCCGTCGAGCTTGGGGAAGCGGCGCACCGGCTGGAGGGTGACCTCGGCGGCCAGGTCGGAGTCGTAGAGCAGGTCCTCGAAGGTGGCCTTCTCGCGGATCTTCCGGTACTCGGGCAGGAACCGCCCCGCCTGGCGCATGAACCAGATGGGGGGCGTGGGCAGAACTTCACCCCGGAGGGCGCGGACGAGCTGAGGAGTCATGGCGGTTCCGTTCTAGGCTTCGTTCTTGAGGGCGGCGGCGACCACGCCGATGGCGCGTTCGACGTGGGCCAGTTCCTCCTCGCCGTGGGCGGCGGAGAGGAAGGCCACTTCGTAGCCGGAGGGGGGGAGGTAGACGCCCTCCTTCAGCAGAAGGCCGTGCATCCTGTTGAACCGGTCGATGGCGCCGGACTCCACGCGGTCGGCGCGCTTGACGCCGGGCTGGAAGAGCGGCCACAGGAGGCTGCCCACGCGGGGCACGTGCAGGCCGGGCATCTTCTCGAAGGCGGCGGCCCACTGGGCCCCCTTCTGGTCGAGGTCGCGGTAGAGGTTGGGGGTGAGGCGCTCGAGGGTGGCCAGGCCCGCGGCCATGGCCACGGGGTTGCCGCTGAGCGTGCCGGCCTGGTACACGGGGCCGTCGGGGGAGATGACGGCCATGATGTCCTTGCGCCCGCCGTAGAGCCCCACCGGCATGCCGCCGCCGATGATCTTGCCGTAGGTCACCAGGTCGGGGGTGATGCCCAGGAGCTCGGCGGCGCCGCCGGGGGCCACGCGGAAGCCGCTGATGACCTCGTCGAAGATCAGCACCACGCCGTAGGCGGTGCACAGTTCGCGCAGGCGCTTGAGGAAGGCCGTGTCCTGCACCAGGAGGCCGTTGTTGGCGGGGATGGGCTCGATGATGGCCGCGGCCAGCTCGTGGCCGAGCTTGTCGAAGGTGGCTTCGAGGGCCTCCAGGTCGTCCAGGCTGATGACCGTGGTCAGGTCGGCGAAGCCCCGGGGCACGCCGGCGCTGCTGGGCTCGCCGAAGGTGACGAGTCCGGAGCCCGCCTTCACGAGCATCGCGTCGCTGTGGCCGTGGTAGCAGCCGTCGAACTTCAGGATGCGGTCGCGCTTCGTGAAGCCGCGGGCGGCGCGCAGGGCGCTCATGACGGCCTCCGTGCCCGAGGACACGAAGCGCATCTTCTCCACGAAGGGGACCATCGACTTGATCCGCCGGGCCAGGGCGATCTCGCGCCGGCTGGGGGCGCCGAAGGTGAGGCCCTCCTGCATGGCCTCCACGGCGGCGGAGATGATCTCGGGCACGGCGTGGCCGAGGATCAGCGGGCCCCAGGACATGCAGAGGTCCACGTAGCGGCGGCCCTCCTCGTCCTCGAAGCGGCTGCCCCAGGCCTTGCGGAAGAACTTCGGGGTCCCGCCCACGGCGCGGAACGCGCGCACGGGACTGGAGACGCCGCCAGGAAAGTGGGTGAGGGCTTCCTGGAACAGGGTGTCGTTGCTCATGGTCAGATCCACTTCTTCTCAAGGGCCTCGCGGGCCACGTAGGTGACGATCCAGTCGGCGCCGGCGCGGCGGATGGCCAGCAGGTGCTCCCTGAAGAGGTTGGCCTCGTCCAGCCAGCCCATGCGGGCCCCGGCCTTGACGCTGCTGAATTCGGAGGAGACGTGGTAGGCGGCGATGGGGCAGAGGGTCTTCTCCCGCAGGCGCCAGATCAGGTCCAGGTTGGGCATGGCGGGCTTGACCATGAGGGCGTCGGCGCCCTCCTCCAGGTCCAGCAGGGCGTCGCGCAGGCCCTCCCTGGCGTTCCTGGGATCCATCTGGTAGCTGCGGCGGTCGCCGAACTTCGGGGAGGAGTCCGCGGCCTCGCGGAAGGGCCCGTAGTAGGCGCCGGCGTGCTTGATGGCGTAGCTGAGGATGCCGGTCTGGGTGAAGCCCTGGGCGTCCATGGCCTCGCGCATGGCGCGGATGCGGCCGTCCATCATGTCGGAGGGGGCCACCATGTCGGCGCCGGCCTCCGCGTGGGCCACGGCCATGCGCGCCAGGATCTCCACGGACTTGTCGTTGACGATCACGGGCCCCTCGTTGACGCCGCAGTGGCCGGTGTCGGTGTAGGCGCAAAGGCACACGTCGGTCATGACGATGACGTCCGAGCCGAACTCCTTCTTCAGGCGGCGCACGGTCACGGGCACGATGCCCTCGTGGTCGTGGGCGGCGTGGGCGTCGGAGGCCTTGTCGGAGGGGTCGGGGACGCCGAAGAAGAGGTGGCTGCGCAGGCCCAGCTTCAGGTCGGACTCCACCTGGCGGACGGTGGCCTCCACGCTGTTGCGGGAGATGCCGGGGAGGCTGGAGATCTCGGTGGAGTCGTTGCCGGGCTGCACGAAGTGGCCCTGGATGAGGTTCCGGGCCTGGACGGTGGTCTCGGCCACGAGGTCCCTCATGGCGTTGGTGGTGCGAAGGCGGCGGGATCGGATCAGCATGGTCAACCTCGTGAAGACAGGAGTTGCTGCAGGGCGGACAGGTGGGGCTCGCACCAGCCATGGGAAGGATATCCCACTTGGGCGAAGGCCCGGTCCGTTCGTTCACCCCAGGCCAGGCGCAGGCGGTCCCCGGAGAGGGGGCCCAGCACTTCGGCCTGGAGGGGGCTGAGGGCCAGCATGGCGTCCAGATCCGGAAGCTCCGGCGGGGGGTCCAGGGGCACTTCCCGGTGGGTGATCCAGGGGAGGACGGTCCACGGGGTGCCCCTCAGGGCCTCCTCCAGGTGCTCCCGGCTGCGCTCGGCCCGGGCCAGGAGGAAGGTCCCGCCCCCGGGGAAGCGGTCCTTGAGCAGCTGCACGAGGCCCTCGGCCTGGGGGATCGCGCTGGTGACCACCTGCCGGCCCTCCAGGGCCCGCGCGGTGGCCGCGCCCTGGGCCAGGCAGGGCACGCCCGGAGGGATCTGGGCGAGCCGGGCAGCGGCCGGGCTGAGGACGATGACGCCGTCGGGGCGCGGATGCGGAGCCGGGGCGCCGGTCGCCTCGAGCGTGGTGACCCGGAAGGTGACGGGTTCCCAGCCCGCGGCCGAGACGGCCCGGCTCATCGCGTCATCCTGGGCGCGGGCGAGGCCCACGCGTTTCACAGCCCCAGCCCCCGGAGGACCTCGGTGACGAGGACATCCTCATCTTTGCTGCGGGACTGGCCCCACCGGATTCCGTCCGGCCCCGCGTAGGCGGCCTGGAGATGGAAGCCGCCGGCCTCCTCCACGCAGAGGGCGCCCAGCGGCTGCTGGCAGCCGCCGCCGATGCCCCGCAGGACTTCCCGCTCGAGCGTCACGCACTTCAGGGTCGGGGCGTGGTGGAAGCCCTTGAGGGCTTCGATGATGGCGACGTCTTCCGCCCGGCATTCCGCCAGGAGGGCGCCCTGGGCCGGGGCCGGGAGCAGCTCCCGGGGCCCGAAGGGCCGCACGTCCAGGCCGGCGAGGTCCAGGCCCAGGCGGCGCAGGCCCGCGGCCGCCAGCACGGTGCCGTGGAGGGGCTCGTCGCGCAGCAGGCCGTCCTTGACCCGCTGGAGCCGGGTGGGGACGTTGCCGCGGATCCAGGTGAAGGAGGCCTTGGGAAGGGCCTGGGAAAGGAACCGCAGGCGCCGTTCGGAGCTGGTGCCGATGACGGGGTTCTCCGGGGCGTCGGGGCGCATGACGAGCCAATCGGCCGAGTCCTCCCGCTCCGGGACGCAGGCGGTGACGATCCCGGCGGGGCGGTCCAGGGCCACGTCCTTGAAGGAGTGGATGAGGAGGTCCACGTCCTTGCACAGGAGGGCGTCCTCCAGTTCCTTGGTGAAGAAGCCCGCGCCCTCCTCCTTGCCCAGGGGGCCGGCGAGCCACTGGTCGCCGTGGGTGGTGAACCGCTTCCAGAGGACTTCATGCCCGGCCGCACGCAGGTGGGCCACCAGGTCTTCCGATTGCTGCACGGCGAGGAGGGAACCCCGCGTGCCCAGTATTATTTTCATCGTCCTTCCAGGGCTGGCTCACGGTGGAGGTTGAGGGCCCGGAAGGCGAGCGTGCGCCCCCGCTTGAGGAGGGCCTCCAGGGCTTCCATCTGGACGGGGTCGAGACCGGCGAGCACACTACCGGGCGCGACGGCTTCCGCCTCCAGGGCCTCCCAGGCTTCCGTGAGGCGATCCTGGGCGGTGCGGTTGGCGTGCTTCTGGATCCGGGCGTCCGCGCGGCGCCGAAGGCGCTCCACGGCGCCGACGATGTAGGGCTCGGCGTGCACCGCGGCTTCCCGCCGCTTCATGCGCCCGCCCTCGGTCTCCGCCAGGAAGGTGGACAGGTCCACGCGGGTGACCCAGGGGATCTCGTCCATCTCGGGTTCGGTGTCGTAGGGGAGGGCCAGGTCCACCAGCCTCACGGGGGGCCGGTCCAGGCGCTCCCAGTTGCCCTTGGTGAAGATGGGGGCCGAGCTGGCGGTGGCCGTGACCACCGCGTCGAAGCCCTCGGGATCCATCTGGAGCTGGGCCAGGGGCACCAGCGGCAGGCCGAAGGCCTCGGCCTTGGACAGGGTCCGGTTGCTCATGGTGATCTGGAAGCCGCGCTCGGGCAGGCGCTGGGCCAGGTACCGGCTCATGGGGCCGACGCCCACGATGGCGACCTTGGCGCCCGGGGCCAGGGTCGTCTCCAGGTGGCGCAGGGCGGCGGTGGCCACGCTGGCGCTGCCGTCGTCCAGGCCGATGCGGGTACGCAGGCGCTGGGCCTCGCGGAGGATGTCCTCGAAGGCCGCCTGGGCCTCGTGGCCCGCGGTGCGGGTCTCCTTGGCCGTCTGCAGGGCCTGCTTCATCTGGCCCACGATCTCCCGGTCGCCCAGGTTGGCGCTGTTGAGGCCGGTGGCCACCTCCAGCAGGTGCCGCCAGGCGGCCTCCCCCTGGAAGCACTCGATGTCGGGGTCGAAGCCCAGCGTGGTGCCGTCCCCGCCCCAGAACATGAAGATGACCCGCTGGCAGGTGGCGAGGTAGACCAGCTCGCAGGCGTCGGAGATGCGCCGCCACATGAGCAGGTGATCGGCCAGATGCGCACGGACCACGTTCCTGGCCACAACCTCTGGGTCATGCCTCGGTATGTAGTAGGAGTAGAGAACAGGATCCATGGGCCGCCATTTAGTCTGTCTAAGGGATCAGGGTATCTTAAATTATTGAATCGACCGAACCGGAAAGTTCACGTTCCGGCGGGAGTCCCGGCGGGTCAAGAGCAGGGTAGGCAGGTAAATTCCCTTTCGCCATATTGTTTTCCCATCGACCGGAGGAAAGGATGAGGAAAGGCGAAAAAAAAGGGTATTGATGGCCATCACAGGGGTCTAGGGTTCCAGGAGCCGTCCGGGCATGTCCGCCAGACCGTACACCGCCACCGCGAGGATGGCCGAGTTCCGGGCCAGGTCCTCCTTGTTGATCTTGTCGAAGGTGTCGGCCTTGGAGTGGTGGACCTCCCAGTACTTGGACGTATCGTGGTTCATGCCCAGGCCGGGGACGCCCACCATGACCGAGGGCTCGATGTCCACGCCGCCGTGGCCCAGCACCAGCCGCCCCGCCTCCAGGGGCTCCAGCATGGGCCGGAGGCCCCCCAGCACCGCCAGGGCCTTCTGGGCGTCCGGGGCCCTGCCGCCCTCCGGGGCGTGCAGTTCCAGGGAGAAGCCCCGGGCCGGGCCGTTGCCCGAATCCGTCTCGATGGCCGCGACGTGGTCCTTCAGTTCGGCGCGGTGCAGGGCCAGGTAGCCCTCCCCGCCCCGGTTCCCGTTCTCCTCGTTGGCGAAGAACACCACCCGCACGGTGCGGGCGGGCTTCAGGCCCTGCTCGCGGATGAGGCTCGCGGCGGCCAGCGACAGGATGCAGCCCACCCCGTCGTCCTGGGCCCCCTGCCCCACGTCCCAGGAATCCAGGTGGCCCCCGACCAGGACGATCTCGCCCGGCCGGGTCGCTCCGGGAAGCTCGCCCACCACGTTGGCGGCCTCGGCGTCGGGAAGCGTCTCGCAGCCCATCTCCAGGTGGACCATGATGCGCTGCCCGCGGTCCCACATCCGCCTCATCATCATGGCGTCCTCCACCGAGACCGCGGCGGCGGGAATGGCCGGCGCGTCGGCGTCGTAGTGGAGGGTCCCGGTGTGGGGCGTGTCGTAGCTCAGGGAGGCCACGGACCTCAGCAGCATGCCCACCGCCCCTTTCCGGGCCGCGGCGGAGGCGCCGGAGAAGCGCATGCGGGCGCCGGGGCCGTAGCCCCTGAAGGGGGACTCGAACAGGACGATGCGGCCTCTCACCTGGTCGTCCTTGAGCCCGGCCAGCTCCTCGAGGGAGGCGACCACCACCACGTCGGCCGTGATGCCGCCCTTGGGCGTGGGGACGCTCATCCCCAGGCCCAGGATGGACACCTCCTTCAGGTTGGGAAGCACCATCCAGGCCGACTCCTGGTTCCGCACCCAGTGGGGCACCATGACCTTCTCGGCGTGCACGTTCTGGAGTCCCGCGTCCCGCATGGCCTGGAGGCCCCAAAGGACGGCCTTGTCGTAGTTGGCGGAACCGCTGAGGCGGTGGCCCACGTCGTCGCAGAGCGAGGCCAGGTTCCGGTAGGCCCGGTCCGAGGCCAGCGCCCGCGCCGCCAGGGCCGAGGCCTGGGCCCGGACCTTCGCCAGGGGGTCCTCCGGCGTCGTGCCCAGCAGGGCGGACGCACCGAAACCCAGGGCGAGAAGCAGGGAGAGGGAACCGCGCATGAAGCCTCCGTCGATGCCTCATTATGTGCGGTATCCACCCCCCTGCCTACCGTTTGGGCGGCGGCGGCTCCCCCTTGTCCTGGAACCCCGGGAGGATCGCCCGGAAAAGCCCGTTCCCGATGAGTCTCCGGATGACCTGCCACTCGCTGGTCTCCGGCGCCCGGGTGGAGCCCGAGATGTGGACGACCGTGGCCACCGAGCGGGAGGACCGGTTCTTGAAGAGCTTCCCGAGGAACTGGAGCACGTGCATCTCCACGCGCTTCCCGAAGCGCTTGTCCTTGTCCTTCGCCTTGTCGTAGACCTGGAGGTTCTTGATGAGCGGCTTCACGTAACCCTCCACCCGGCCATCCTTGACCGTGAGTTCGGTGAAGAGGGAGAAGGATCCCGCGGCCACGTCCACCCCCGCGTGGGCCATGAGCATGTCGTTGAGGCTGGGCAACGGGGCGTCGTCCAGCTTGAAGTGGACATCAAAATCCGCCGTTTTCGCGGAGCCCTGGAATTTCCCGGAGAGGGAGGTCGGGCCGCTACCCATGAATGTGCCATGCGCTTGAAAGGGCGATGGACCGTGGCCGACTTGGTTGTTCAGGTTTTCCAGTTTCAGGTTCACCTTTGTCATGAATACCCGGTAGTGCGGCTGGGTCGCCTCGTTCAGGAACCCCACCTGGCTGTTGGTGAGTTTCAGGGTGTCCAGCCGGAGCTTGAGCTGGGGGGCGTTCCGGAGCTTCCGGGCCAGCTTCACCGCCTGCTTCCCATGCTCCTTCTCGACGGCCACGGTGGCCAGGCTGTGCACGTAGTCCACCCGCAGGTCCTCGAGGTGCATCTCCGTGAGGTGGGCCGTCTGGCCTTCCGGGGTGCTCTCCACGTCCCCGTCCAGGGAGAGGAAGCCGCCCGTGGTCTTGATCTGGTAGGCCTGGGCCAGGGGATTCAGCCGGTCCAGGGGCACCCGCTCCAGGTGGATCCTCCCCTGGGCGGCCACGTAGGGCTCCCGCAGGAAATCCGCCGATCCCTGGAAGCGCAGCTTGCCGGTGTCGAACATCAGGCCTTCCAGGCTGACGGGGGAGGGGTAGGTGCCCCTGGCCGCCGCGATGTTGCGGATGTTCAGGGCCAGCAGGGAGATCCGGGTGAGCTGCAGGGGCTTGCTGGCCGTGTCCGCGGAAAGGTAGAGCAGGGAGCCGTTCCGGACTTCGACCCGGTCGAGCTTGAACGGGAAGACCGACTCCACGGCCCGCTGCCAGCCCCGTTCCTTGAGGCTCACCCGGCTCCGCACCTCCTCGGTGGCCTGCGCCAGGTCGATGTGAAGCGCGGGGCTCTCCAGGGTGAGGTTCCCGGCCACCTTGAACCGGAGCAGCTCCCTGAGGAGCAGCGAGAAGCGGAGCGAGCCGAAATCCGCCACGGGCGGGACCGGATGCGTGTTCTGGGCCACCACCACCTGGTCCAGGTCGAAGGCCAGGCGCCAGAGGTGGGGGTGGGCCCGGGCGATGTGGACCGTGTAGCCCTTGAGCTGCTGGTTCATGGTCCGCTCGGCCCACACCTGCATGGGCCGCGCGAGGAGCCGGTCCACGAAGGCGAGGGCCAGGACCAGGACGAGACCCAGGGCGCCAAGGCCCGTGCGGACGGGATGGGCCCGGCACCGGGCCTTCATCCTGGCCAGGAAAGGACCCCAGCCTGGGACTCCCGGGAGAGGATCCGATTCGGTGTCCATGGGAGGCCTGGTTTTCATGGGGCACAACAGGAGAAATCACGAATTGTAAAAACAAGGCATGAAAAATCGGCCCAGGTCCATGATCTCACACCTGCGGAATTCCCGCGGGAAATGCACGGATCTGCTTTTTTATCTTTTCCATCCCCGTCCATCCCCGTTCATCCCCGGCAATTTAAACGCTGAATTTGCCGGGGATGAACGGGGATGGACGGGGATGGGAACAGGATGAAAAAATCCCCGCCTACACCTGCCCCGTTTCGCCGCAGCCGCAGTGCCGGGCCCGGAAGCCCTGCCGGAACTTCTCCCGCTCCTCCGGAGTCATGCCCTCCCAGCGCCGCATCATGTGATGGCGCCGGTGCCAGCCACCGCCGTGGGACCTGTGGAAGCCCCCGAACAGGATCCGGCTCAGCACCAGGAGGCCCACGGCCTGCCAGAAGTGGATGGCCCGCAGCCCGAAGATCGCCGGCATCAGTCCGTTCCACAGCCCCATCACGACGTACCCCAGCACCGCCACCGCCGCCACGCCCAGGACGGCGATGCCGATCCCCTTGCGGACGCTCATTCCCTTGTGCCTAAACATCGACGTACTCCTCGTAGATCGCCCGCAGGCGCTTGCGCAGATGCACTACTGCGTAGTGTTTCCTCGACAGCAGCGTGTTCACGGGGAGCCCCGTGGCCGCCGCCAGTTCCTTGAAGCTCCGCCCTTCCAGCTCGTGGGCCACGAACACCGCCCGCTGCTCCTCGGGCAGTTCCTCCAGAGCCGCGTCCAGCTCCTCCAGCAGCACCCGCCTCGCGAAGGCGGCCTCGGGCCCCGCGTCCCGGGAGGGCAGCCAGTCCTCCAGGGCCCGCTCCTCGCCCTCCGGGTCCTTTTCGAAGGGGGCCTGCCGCCGGAGCTCGTTCCCCCGGCGCCGGAAGAGGTCGGTGATGCGGTTGCGGGCCACCCGGAACATCCACGCCCCCGCTTCGCGCAGCGGCGTCATCAGGCGCTGGGCTTCCACCAGCTCGAAGAACACCTCCTGGAGGACGTCCTCCGCGTCGGCTTCCTCGGGCACCCATTTCCGGATGAAGTTCCGGAGTCTGGACGCCTCGCGCGCGACGGCTTCGGTGATCTGACGATCCTGCTCGGACATCCAGGCGGCTTCCAGGGGTTCCTCCTTCTATACCTGAAGACGGCGGACCCCGGGGAATATTGTGAGTTTCCTTCCCTTTCCCGGGAAGGGAGACCGAACGCCTTTCATTCCAGAATTTCCTGCATCATGATGAGGACCCGGGATGGATCCGGCCGAGGTTTCCGATGGGCATCGAGGCGTCCCTTGATTTCGCGACGTTGGAGCTGCTGCCCCTGGGCGTGATCGTGGTGAACGACCAGGGCGAGATCCTCTACTACAACCAGCGGGAGGAGCAGATCTCCGGCCGGCGGCGGGAGGAGGTGGTCGGGAGGAACTTCTTCCGGGACGTGGCGCCCTGCACCGAGGTCCGGGAGTTCCACGGCCGGTTCAAGGACCTCATGGAGCGCGGCGAGGACCAGGTCGAATTCGACTTCACGTTCCCCTTCGCCCTGGGGGCGCGCCAGGTGCGGATCCACCTCCACCCCTTCCGGAAGGGCGAGGAGTACCTCTGCGTCATCTTCGTGGCCGACGTGACGGAACGGGAGCTGCTCAGGGAGCGCATCCTGCAGAGCCAGCGCTTCAGCGAGCTGGGCTCGGTGGCCGCCAAGGTGGCCCACAACTTCAACAACCTCCTCACCGTCGTACAGATGAGCGCCGAGGCCGCCCGGGAGCGGGCGGATCCGGACGTGGACCGGCACCTGGCCAGGGTCCTCCAGGCGGTGGGGGACGGCACCTCCCTGGTGAACCGCTGCCTGGAGATCGCCAAGCCCGACCTCCCCCGCGGTCCGGGGCGGCTGGACCTGAACGAGGCCCTCCGCACGGCGGTGGAGTTCGCGCGCTCCTTCGCGGACAGGGCCGCCCTGGACGAAGGGCGCGGCATCCGGTTCCGCACCGACCTCGTCCCCGGGAGCCTGCCGGTCGCGGGGGACGGCCCCGAGCTCCGCGACGCCCTGCTGAACGTGCTGCGCAACGCCGTCGACGCCATCCAGGTCCAGGGCACCGTGCGGGTGCACTCGTTCAGGGAGGCTGGAGGGGCGGTGGTGGAGATCATCGACGACGGGGTGGGCATGACCCCGGACGTGCAGCGCCAGCTCTTCACCCCCATGTTCACCACCAAGGGCGAGCGCGGCACGGGCCTGGGGCTCGCCAGCGTCCATTCGACCCTGCGCCGCCACGGCGGCAGCATCCAGGTCACGAGCGCTCCCGGAAGCGGCAGCCGGTTCCGCATCACCCTGCCGGAAGCTACCTGACCCGCACCCGCACCCGCAGGCGGCCCGAGGCGTCCGCCTCCAGGACCTCCCAGGACAGGGGGCCGTCCCTGCCCGCGGGCGCCTCGCCGGGGCCCACGTTGAAGGCGGCGTCGTCCAGCTGCCACCGGCCCCCGGGATAGCTGGGCGCGGGCGGCTCGGGGGTGCGGGGGTGGGCATCGATGATCCGCACGGGGCCCTTGGGCTCGCCCCGGGTGAGCAGCCCGGGATCCACCCGGGCCACCACCAGACCTTCGAACCCGGGGCCCCAGCGGTCCCCCACCCGGCCCCGGTCGAAGCCCAGGGGGCGGCGCACGTTCAGCTCCCAGAACCGGCCCCGGCGGCGGGGGTCGGGGATCACCAGGCGCTGGGGGAGGTCCCGGGGGGCCCGCTCCAGGGGATCCAGCCAGCCCTCCCAGGCCCGGCGCACCTGCAGGGTGCTCACGGTGTCCTTGAAGGCGCCGTGGTACCAGAGGCGGTCGCGCACCCAGCCCATGGGCTGGGAGGGGCTGTAGGCCGTGTCCTCCTGCCAGGGGCCGGCCTCGGGGTGGAAGCGGTCCCACCCCCGGAACATGCCGGCGTCCATGACGTCCCAGGCGCCGGCGGTGAGCGGGTGCCTGGAATCCAGGTAGAAGTCGTCCACGCGGTTCTCGCCCATGGCGTGGAGGGCCTCGTGGACGATGAAGCCCAGGGGGGTCTCGTCCGTGAAGAAGACCGCGGGCCACTGGACGTAGCGGTTCCACGGGAGGGGCTCCAGGAGGCAGATGGCGGTGAGTTCCTTCACGCTCCGGGTGACCGTGCCCGGGGGGCCGGGCGGGACGACCCACAGGTGGTCGGGCTTGCCGTCCGGACGCAAGGCGCCGGTGCGGTTGTCCACTTGGTCGTAGGCCTTAAGGTCCATGGACTTGATCCGCTCCAGGACCCAGGCGACCAGGGTTCCCCGCTGGGCGTCGGTGCGGGGGGCGGGATGGACGGCGTCGGCCAAGTGGAGGAAGGCCCCCTCCTCCAGCTCCAGGCTCCCCTTGGAGATCTCGTAGAAGTAGTTGGCGGCGCTGGCCTCCCCCGCGCCCCGCCCGAAGAAGAGGGCCCGCAGCTCGGCGTCGGTGCGCAACGGGGCCTGGTCCGGGAAGTCCATGCGCACCACCAGCACCCGCTCCTTCCGGAAGCCCGGGGCCCGGCCCATCACCACCGGGGCCGCCAGCTCCCCCACCGGGACCAGGTCCCGCTGGAACCCGGATTTCTCTACCACCACATGGGTATCGGCCGGGTCCAGGTCCAGGGAGAAGGCCCCCTGGGCGTCGGTATAGGCCACCGGGGGCTGGACCCGCGGCCGCACCCGCACCCCGCGGTCGGGGTGGACCCGGACCCCTTCCAGGCCCCGGGCGCCGTCCGTGACCCGGCCCGTCACGGGCACGGCGAGGGCCGGAAGGCTCAGGAGGAGGGTCAATAGCAGACGTACCATGGATTCAACGATACAATGGACGGTTCTAGGAAACCCCCGGACTGATCCTCAAAAGGCCACGCGTGACCGAATCCAACCTCATCCGCAACTTCTCCATCATCGCCCACATCGACCACGGGAAGTCCACCCTGGCCGACCGGCTCCTGGAGCTCACCAACACCATCGCCCGGCGGGACATGCAGGCCCAGATACTCGACGACATGGAGCTGGAGCGGGAGCGTGGCATCACCATCAAGGCCCACGCGGTGACCCTCAAGTACCCCGCGCTGGACGGCAACATCTACACCCTCAACCTCATCGACACCCCCGGGCACGTGGACTTCACCTACGAGGTGAGCCGGAGCCTGGCCGCGTGCGAGGGGGCCATCCTGGTGGTGGACTCCACCCAGGGCGTGGAGGCCCAGACCCTGGCCAACACCTACCTGGCCCTGGAGAACGAGCTGGAGATCTTCCCGGTCCTGAACAAGACCGACCTGCCCAGCTCGGAGCCCGAGCGCGTGCTGGAGGAGATCAACACCGTCATCGGCCTCGTGGACACGGCGCACGCCATCAACGTCTCCGCCAAGACCGGCGAGAACTGCCTGGCGGTGCTGGAGCAGATCGTCAAGTGCGTCCCGCCCCCCAAGGGCGACCCCAAGGCGCCCCTCCAGGCCCTGGTGTTCGACTGCCACTACGACCAGTACCGGGGCGTGGTGTGCCTCGTGCGCATCTTCAACGGCACCCTCAAGGCCGGGGAGACCATGCACTTCATGGCCACCGGCAGCGACCACCGGGTGGACGAGGTGGGGGTCTTCAACCCCAAGATGAGCAAGGTGGACGAACTGACCGTGGGCGAGGTGGGCTACGTCACCGGCAGCATCAAGACGCTGGCCGACATCAAGGTGGGCGACACCCTCACCCACGCCCTCTCCAACACCACCCGCCCCTCCACGGAGATGCTCAAGGGCTTCAAGGAGCTCCAGCCCGTGGTGTTCGCGGGGATCTTCCCCACCAACAGCGAGGACTACGAGGACCTCCGGGACGCCATGGACAAGCTGCGGCTCAACGACAGCTCGTTCAAGTACGAGCCCGAGACCAGCCAGGCCCTGGGCTTCGGCTTCCGGTGCGGGTTCCTGGGCCTCCTGCACATGGAGATCGTCCAGGAGCGCCTGGAGCGTGAATTCGACCTGGACCTCATCACCACCGCCCCCTCCGTGCGCTACCACGTGTTCCTCACGGACGACACCGAGGTGGACGTGGACAACCCCTCCAAGCTGCCCCCCCTGCCCCGCATCAACCGCATCGAGGAGCCGCTGATCGAGGCCACCATCCTCACCCGCCCCGACTTCGTGGGCGGCCTCCTGAAGCTCTGCGAGGACCGCCGCGGCCTCCAGCAGCGCCTGGAGTACGTGGGCAAGGACCGGGTCATGCTCGTCTACGAGCTGCCCCTGAACGAGGTGGTGCTGGACTTCTACGACAAGCTCAAGTCCATTTCCAAGGGCTACGCCAGCTTCGACTACCACATGAAGGGCTACCGGGAGTCCGACCTGGTGAAGATGGACATCCTCGTCAACGGCGAGCCCGTGGACGCCCTCTCCATCCTCGTGCACCGCTCCAAGAGCCAGGCCATGGGCCACGGCCTGACGGTGCGCATGAAGGAGGTCATCCCCCAGCAGATGTTCGACGTGGCCATCCAGGCCGCCATCGGCGCCAAGATCGTGGCCCGCACCAACGTCAAGGCCCGGCGCAAGGACGTGCTGGCCAAATGCTACGGCGGCGACATCTCCCGCAAGAAGAAGCTCCTGGCCAAGCAGAAGGAAGGCAAGAAGCGCATGAAGTCCATCGGCAGCGTCGACATCCCCCAGGAAGCCTTCCTGGCCATCCTCAAAGTGGAGAGCTGAGCCATGGCCCAGCCGTCCATGGAGGTCACCCAGCAGGCGCCGAAGGCCGGCGTGAAGAGCCTCACCGGCTTCGTCCTCACCGGACCCGAGAAGGGCGTGATCCTCTGCGTGCTGCTGGGGCTCATGTACCTCCGCCTCTACCGCCGGAAGCGGTCGCAGGACAAGATCTGCTCCCACTGCGGCACCCGGAACCCCCCGCACCAGACCAACTGCAGGCAGTGCTCGGCCCCCCTGTTCCATAAATAGCGGCTATCATCTCCCCCAGGTGGGCCCATGAGCAAGATCCGAGTCCTGGTCGCCGACGATGATTCCACGAATCTCGCGCTCCTGGTCCGGGTGCTCAGCAAGGCGGGCATGGAGACCGTGGCCGCGGAGGACGGGGCGGAGGTCCTGGCCTACCTGCGCAAGGCGCCGGAGTCCTTCGACGTCCTCCTCATGGACCTGGTGATGCCCCGCATGAACGGCTTCCAGGTCCTCAAGCGCATGAAGGCCAACGCCCACCTCAAGGACCTCCCCGTCATCCTCCAGACCGCCTCCAACTCCCCCGAGGACATCCAGCGGGGCATGGAGGCCGGCGCCTACTACTACCTCACCAAGCCCTTCACCCAGCGGGTGGTCCTGGGCATCGTCAGGACCGCCGCCCAGGACATCGCCCGCATCCGCGTGCTCCACGCCGAGGTGGAGCGCCTGGGCACGCCGCTCTCCATGATGATGAACGGCCGTTTCCGCTTCCGCACCCTTCTGGAGTGCCACGAGCTCGCCAACCTCCTGGCCAAGGCCTGCCCCGACCCCACCCGGATCGTCACCGGCCTCTCGGAGCTCCTCATCAACGCCCTGGAGCACGGCAACCTGGGCATCACCTACACGGAGAAGGGCGAACTCCTGGAGAAGAACGGCTGGAAGGCCGAGATCAACCGCCGCCAGGCCCTCCCCGAGAACCAGGACAAGTGGGTGGAGGTGGAGGTCACCCGCCACCCGGACCGCATCGCCTTCGAGGTGCGGGACCAGGGCAAGGGCTTCGACTGGAAAACCTACGTGGTGCCCAACCCGGCCAGGCTGTTCGACAACCACGGGAGAGGGATCTTCATGGCGAAGATGGACAGCTTCGACCGCCTGGAATACCTGGGGGCGGGGAACCATGTGCGGGCGGAGGTCCGCCTGGCCTCGGCGTCCAGCTGATCCAGGATTCTTCGGACGGTCTCCTGGAGAGGTCCAATATGGTTGGCGACAACGTCCCAGACGATAGCGTCATCCAGTGAGAAATAGGCATGGGCAAGCACGTCCCTGAAGCCGGCGATACGCTTCCACGGGATTTCGTGACAGGCAGCAATGATTTCTGCCGGTAATCGTTTTACGGCCTCGCCCGCCACCTCCAGGTTGTGGAGAACGGCGTCCCGAGTTCGCCAATCATCTGAAAATCCCTCGAGGTCCAGACCTTCGGCAAGGATCAGAATCTTTGAACAGGCAGCCAGGATGTCCTGGAGATACAACCCCGGATCACGCGACACGGTGCATTTCCGCCAGGACGGCTTCCCGGATCCTGGGCCTCAAGCCGGTCGAAGTGACAAGGTCGACATCCCGCAGCAACAAAGCTTCCAGATCCTCCTTCAGGCCCATGAACCGACTAAAAGTAGGGTCGCCTACGAACGTCACGATGAAGTCCACATCGCTATCCGGTTTCGCATCGCCCCGGGCGAAGCTGCCGAAGAGATCCAGATGGAGAACACCATACCGCTCCATGAGTTCAGGGATCGCGGGCTGGAGCGTGGCTATGATTTCCTGCCGGTCCATGGGTAGGTTCCTTCCGCTACAGGATAATGCCGTCAGGCACTTTCCGGTTGTCGTTATCACATCTGTTGAATTGACAACACCTTCTTCGACGCCATGTGCGCCCACACCACCTGGCAGAACCACAGCGTCGACCGGAACCGCTCCATGTAGTTCACCCTCGCCATCAGCCTGAGGGCCTTCAGGCCGGGGTCGTCCGTGGGCGGCGCCGTCCGGTCCAGGTCCAGGAGCGCGGCGGCGTCGTTCTTCAGGTGGAGGGTCAGGGGCTTCCAGGCCTCGGCCAGGAGCGCGGCCTGGGCGTCGGCGTAGTCCGTGGCCAGCTTCCCGAAGTCGGTGTTCGCGCCGTACTCCATGCGGTCCACGGCCATGACCTCCACCCACCTGACGTTGGGGGGGAGGCGCAGCACCGTCCGGCCCTGGCCGGCGGGGTCCTCGCAGAGGACCTCCAGGGTGCTGCCGGCGGGCGGGACCCGGCCCGTGACCTCCGCCTTGCTCGAGGACAGCAGCCGCATGCCGTCGGCCATGCGCTGGGCCTCGGCGGGACGGTCCAGGCCCTGGCGGAGCAGGGTGGTCTGCCACGCGTTCCAGCGCTGGAGGAGCGGATCCTCCAGGGCCAGGAACGCTCCGTCGAACAGGAACCCGGAAAGGGTCCTGGCCTCCCCGGCCAGGGTGGCGGGAAGGGTGAACTGGGCGCCGGCCTGGCCCAGGGCGGCCAGTTCCCGGGTGCACGCCGCCAGGTAGCGCTCGGCCTCCCGGTAGGAGGCGTCCAGGTCCTTGCGGGTCCGGGCGTAGCCCTTCCGGGCCTCCGCGACGCTGGCGGGCAGGGGCGGGATCCCGGTGGTTGCGGCCTCCAGGACCACCACCTTCCCCGGGGCCTGCCCGTACAGGGCCCCGGCGAGAAGTGCCGTCAGCGCGGCGGGCCTATTCCACATCGGTGCATACGGCGAGCACGTTCCCGCTGGGGTCGGCGAAGTGGAAGCGCCTGCCGCCCGGGAAGCCGAAGATCTCCTTCACGATCCGCCCCCCTCCCTTGGCCACCCGCTCCCTTGCGGCCTCCAGGTCCTTGTTGAAGATCACCGCGAGTGGGGCGCCGCCCGGGCCCGGTTCGTCCCGGGTGAAGCCCCCGGACATGTGGCCGTCCTCGAAGGATGCGTAGTCGGGGCCGTAGTCCGTGAAGGTCCACCCGAACACGGAGCTGTAGAAGGCCTTGGTCGCGGCCAGGTCCGTGGCGGGGAATTCGAGGTAGAAGATGGCGTTCTCGGGGTTGCCCATGGTCGAGCCTCCGCCTCCATCATTCCACCATGGCGCCCTCCAGGGGCACCCGGATGGTCATGCGGGTGAGGCTGCCGGGTTCGCAGTGGATCTCGGGGCCGGCCCCGGGGCCGAAGAGGCTCGCCAGACGCTTCTGGACGATGCGCAGGCCCAGGCCCTCCCTGGAGCGCCGGCCCTCGTCGAAGGCGCCGGCGTCGTCCTCCACGTCGATCCTCAGGGCTCCCCCCTCGGCGAAGGCGAGGATACGCACCGTGCCCTGCCCCGGCACGCGGGAGACGCCGTGGCGGATGGCGTTCTCCAGGAGGGGCTGCAGGGTGAAGGTCGGGACCTTCACGGCCCGGAAGGCCGGGGCCACGTCGATCTCCACCCGGAGCCCCTCGAAGCGGGCCTTCTCGATCTCCAGGTAGGCCCGGATGTGCTCCAATTCCTCCTCCAGGGTGCTGAGCTCCCCGTGGCGCTGGAGGTTCTTGCGGAAATAGCCCGAGAGGTGGCCCACCAGCTCCCGGCCGCGGACCGCGTCGTTGCGGAGGATGGCCATGATGGTGTTCAGGGAGTTGAAGAGGAAGTGGGGGTTCACCTGGGCCCGCAGGAGCCTGAGTTCGCTGAGCACCAGGAGGTTCTTCTGCTCCTCGTACTTGGCGATGAGCAGCTGACTGGAGAGGAGGGCCCCGATGCCCTCCCCGAGGCGGCGGTTCATGTGGAGGAACCGGCGGTTCTTGGGCTCGAAGAGCTGCACGGTGCCCAGCACCGTCCCGTCCACTTCCAGCGGCACCACCAGGGCGGAGTGGAGGGGGCAGTCGCCCGAGACCCCGCACTCGAAGATCTGGTGGATGCCGTCGGCGAAGACCACGGCCCGGTCCTGGATGGCCTGCCGCGTGATGGCCGAGGAGATCGCGCTCCCGGGACGGTGGTGGTCCGAACCCAGCCCCACGAAGCCCAGCACCTTCTCGTTGTCGGTCACCGCCACGGCCCCGACGCCCGTTTCCTCCTTGACGATGGCTGCCATCTCCCCAGCCGTGTCCGGACCGAAGCCGCGACCCAGGAGGCCCAGAGCGCGCTCCGCCACCCTCAGGGCGGCGGCGGAGGAGGCCGCGGCCACCCGGTCGAGGTCCCGCTGCCGGTGCATCAGCACCGCCATGAGCAGGGCGGCCCCCACGGGATTCAGGAAGACCATGGGCGGGGCGATGACCTTGACGATCTCCACCGCCGCCGGGAAGGGCCGGGTCAGGAGCAGCACGATGCCCATGTGCAGCACCTCCCCGGCGAAGGTGGCCAGGAGCGCGGTCCGCATGGTGATGAGCACTTCGGGCCGGTCCCGCAGCCTGCGGTTCAGGAATCCGGCCAGCACACCCTCCAGGGTGGTGGCCACGGCGCCGGACAGGGCGGCGATGCCCCCCAGGCTCATGCGGTGGACGCCCGCGGTGGCGCCCACGAGGCCCCCCAGGACGGGTCCCCCGAGGAGGCCCGCAAGGACCGAGCCCACCGCCCGGGCGTTGATGATCGCCCCGCCTTTCAGCACCGGCGTGCCCAGGTAGTTCCCCAGGATGGTGATGCCGGTGAACACCAGGAACAGGCGCACCCTCCCCCGCGGCCGGGCCCAGTCCGAGGACAGGGGCTGGAACGCGGGGGATTCGCAGTAGAGGTAGAACAGAACCAGGAAGGCCGAGATGGTCTGGAAGAGCGTCACCAGAGATCGCACGGGCCCCCTGCTCAGGTCACTTCAGACGTTTCGCGAGCCTCACGGCGGTGTGCTCGACCTTGATGCCGGACCCCAGCTTATCCAGTCCGCCCCGGATCTGCATCACGCACCCCGGACAGTCCATGGCCACGGAGGTGGCCCCGGTGTCCTTGATGTTCTCGAGCTTGCGCTCGAGGATGGGGGCGCTCAGCTCGGGCAGCTTGAGGGAGTAGGACCCCGCCATGCCGCAGCAGATGTCGCACTCCTTCATCTCGGTGACCGTGAAGCCGGCCTTCTTCAGGAGGTCCCGGGGGGCCTGCTGGGCGTGGAGGGTCCGCTTCAGGTGGCAGGAGTCGTGGTAGGTGACGGTCTCGGCCTGCTGGCCGTCCTTGAACTCCAGCCGGCCTTCGTCCACAAGCTTCTTCACCAGGGTGGCGAAGTCCAGGGTCTTGGCGGCGAGCTTGCGCGCGTCCCCGATGGCGTCCTCCATCCCCAGGCTCTCGAAGGTGGCGATGAAGTCGTCCTTGAGGGCCACCGTGCAGGTGGGGCAGGCGGAGACCACGTAGGTCACGTCCTCCTCCAGCAGGGCCTTGATGTTGTCCCTGGCGTTGCCCGCGGCGGTCTCGTAGGCGCCGTTGTAGCGCGCGGGGGCCCCGCAGCACGTCTGGCCCTCGGGGAAGACGACCTGGATGCCGGCCTTGTTCAGCACGCGCACCACGGACTCGCCCATCTCCGGGTAGGAGAAGTCGATGAGGCAGCCCGCGTAGATGGCGGCCTTCTCCTTGCACTCCGGCTGCACGATCTCCTTGAAGGTGTCCCGGAAGGGCCGGGGCGCGATGGCCGGCAGGCTCCGGAAGTCCGTGAGGTCCGACAGGAACAGCGGCAGGTGGCGGATGAACCCGCCCTTGGCGAAGGGCTTCTGGGCCACGGAGGCCGCCCTCAGCAGGGAGTGGAAGAGCCGCCGGTTGTTGACCACCGCGAAGATGGCCTTCTGGACCAGGGGCATGCCCTTCTCCACCGCCAGGCGCCTGCGCAGCTCGAGGATGAGCTCGGGGATGTCGATGCGGCCGGGGCACACGTCCTTGCAGGCCCCGCACTGGATGCACAGGCCCTGGATGTCGTCGGACTGCTTGAGCTCGTCGAACCAGGCGGTGAGGATCGTCCCGATGCCGCCCGTGTACACCTTTCCGAAGACGTGCCCGCCCACGAGCCGGAACACGGGGCACACGTTGAGGCAGGAGGCGCAGCGGATGCACTGGAGGGCCTGGCGGAACTTGGGGTCCGCCGCCATCTCCGAGCGCTTGTTGTCCATGAGGATGATGTGCAGCTGCTTGGGGCTGCCGTCGGTGTTGGGCACCTGGCCGGTGATGACCGACACGTAGCTGGTGAGCAGCTGACTGGTGGCGTTGCGCGGCAGGGCCTGGAGGATGGGCTGGACGTCCTGGAAGGTGGCCACCAGCTTCTCGATGCCGACGACCGCCACGTGGATTCGCGGCAGCGTGGTCACGAGCCGGGCGTTGCCCTCGTTGGTGATCAGCACGAGACTGCCGGTCTCGGCCACCGCGATGTTGGCGCCGGAGATGCCCATGTCCGCGCCCAGGAACCGGTTCCGCAGCTTGCCGCGGGCGAACTTCACGAGCTTGGGGATGTCGGGCTGCTGGCCCTCCTCCACCTTGGTGGAGAAGACCTCGGCCACCTCCTCCTTGGTCATGTGGATGGCGGGCATCACCATGTGGGAGGGGGTCTGGTGGCACAGCTGGATGATCCACTCGCCCAGGTCGGTCTCATAGACCTCGATGCCCTCGGCCTCCAGGTGCTTGTTGAGGTGGATCTCCTCCGTGGCCATGGACTTGGATTTGACGATGGACCGCACGCCGTTCTCCTTGGCCAGGGCCAGGATGTAGGCCTTCACCTCGGCGGGGTCGGAGGCGCGGTAGACCTTGGCGCCCGCGGCCTCGGCCTTGGCCTTGAAGGCCTCGGCCAGCTCCTCGAGATGCGAGGCGCCGTACGCCTTCACGTCGCGCACGGCGTCCCGCACGGCCTCGAAGTCCATGCCCGCGTACGCCTTTTCCCGGCTGATCTTGTAGGCTTCGGAGAAGCGCCCCAGGGCGCCCCTCAGATTGGGGTTGGCCAGGGCGTCCTGGATGGATTCCTTGAACGTGGTGGTCATGCCGCGCTCCCTTCGACGAAGACGATCACGAGGCGCTCAGGCCCGTGGACGCCGATGGTCAGTACCCGCTCGATGTCCGCGGTGCGGCTGGGGCCCGTGATCATGGACAGGTAGCCGGCCTTGGAGGGCTTGATGCGCCCCAGGACGGAAGCCATGTCGGGCAGGAGCCGGTCCGCCCCGACGAGGGCCACGTGGATCTGAGGCAGGGTCGACACCAGGCGCCCCTCCACCCCCGTGGCGTCCACGACCAGCGTGCCGGTGTCGGCCAGGGCCCAGTCCATCTGGCTGATGCCCACCTTGGCCTCGGCCGCGCGTTCCCGGGTCACGTCGTAGGAGAGGCCCGGGAAGGCCGGGCGGCCCTCAGCCTCCAGGAAGGGGCACGGGGCCCAGAGGGCGGTGCCGCCCACCTCCTTGAGGAGGCCCTGGACGAAGTCCCGGGCCTCGGCGGCCGTGCCGCAGCGGTGCACTTCGGCACTCACGGCCTCGGCGCGTTCCTTGAAAGAAGCGAACAGGTTGTCCATGGTTCACCCTGCCTTATGGCTGGAGGTTGAATGAAATGCGGTAGGACGATGATAGGGAAGGCCGGGGCGGGGTCCGCGGTGGAATCTTGCCTATCGGTTTCAATTCGGACCCAAGCGGTCCAAAACCCGCCCCGACCGGAGGCGGGAAACCCGGGAAATGCTATAGTCAACTGCAATTGTCATGTTTGTCGGAGGTCGCGGAATGCTGCGGGCGGTGCTGGTGGACGACGAGCTCCACGCCAGGGAGGAACTGGAGGCCCTGCTGGCCGAGACCGGCGAGGTCACCGTGGTGGGCACGTGTCCCGGCGCCATGCAGGGGCTGCGAACCCTGCGGGAAACGCGCCCGGACGTGCTCTTCCTGGACATTTCCATGCCCGGCGTCGACGGCATGCAGATGCTCAGCATGATCGAGCCCGAGCTGATGCCCTGCGTGATCTTCGTGACCGCGTACGACGAATACGCCCTGAAGGCCTTCGACCGCAACGCCATCGACTACCTCCTCAAGCCCGTGGAGCCCGCCCGCCTCGCCCAGGCCCTGGAACGCGCCAAGCGCTTCCTGGGAGAAGGCCGCCGCCCCGCACCCGCCGGCCCCCCCATCGACCGCATCCCCTGCATCGCCGGCCCCAACATCAAGCTCGTGGACACCGCCGAGGTGGAGAGCGTGCGTTCCTCCGAAGCCGGCGTCTACGTGGTCACGCCCCGGGGCGAGTTCCTGACGGAACTCACCCTCACGGTCCTCGAGGCCAAGGGCGCCAACCTGGTGCGCTGCCACAAGCAGTACCTGGTGAACCTGGCCTGCATCGACGAGATCGACCGCCGGGACCCCGCCGCGGCCTTCATCCGCACGCGCACGGGGAGGACCGTGCCGGTGAGCCGGCGGTTCCTTGCGCCGCTCAAGGAGCGGCTGGGGATCTAGAAAAAACCGAAATTCCAGAAATGCCTGCCCTAAGCGCATTGCCTGGAAAAGGTCGCTTCCTCTACCCGTAGTGGTCGGCGCGGAGGACACCATAACCAGCCACGGCATCCAGAGTTAATCGAAAAAGGCTATTTACCGAAAACCGCTATGCATGCCAAAAATGATATATATTCAATCAAAATTGATGAGAAAAAACAAATCATGTATAGAAAATTTCGATTAATACGCGTCATCATGAGACTATAAAAAACCGATATCATTCCAATAAGCAAAGGCAAAATCAAAGCCAACCAAAATGAAAATTCATTCATAAAATATTTAACATAGAAGCTAAATAACAGTAGGCTAACTGATATTTGGGCGATGGCTACCCCAAGCAACTTAAGCGAAACCGATAGTGCCGCGACCGTTCGCATACCCATGACATTCCTCATCGCCTAGTGGAGTTGTGGATGCGTATTGCCATATTTACGAGGGAGTCCGTGGCGCTCTTGCAGTTTACAATCACACCCAAATTCATATGTTTTTCCGAACTAATGCCTGCATGAACACGATATGCACGATCAACATCATCGACATAATCAGCACCGCCAATGAAGTTGAGAAATTGAAGATCGTTTAGCGCCTGATTTGCCGCAACTCTATCGGCTTCGGCATCCTGGACCCACGAGCCGACAAGGCCTTGATTTCCCCAACTATAGGTATGCAAAAGGGTCCCATCAGGATTCGTTGTGAATGTAAACGTATGGGAAACGGACCCGATCTTGGCAACATTGCCGGCAATCTTCCTGTTCACCCAGTATGCGCCAGCGCCACCAATTTTTTCCTTGATCAATTGCGCCTTGGCGAGCTCCATGGCTGCCCGGTAATCCCCGGAAGCTACCGCCGAGGCGAGCGAACCCCCTGGCGTCCCCGGATTGGCGACTGCGGTGGTGAAACTGAAGCGTTTGGGATCAATCGGATCTGCCTTTGGCAAAGGCGGAAATTCGACATTTGGAAGGGGAGTCGGCGGCCCACCCCAGAACGGCCGGGACCCTGGATCGGGATAGGCGATGGGAGCCGGGCCCGGGAGGGAGGGAACAGGCAACTTGGGGATCGGGGGCTCCACGTTCCGGGGCGGCCCTGGCACCGGGACGAAGGGAACCGGGTCCGGCATGGTGTCTTCCACCACAACGGTCGCTTCACCTCCATCGATCATTCCGCCCCTCATCGGCACCCCTTGCGGTTTCGGCCTGAACATGAAACCGCTGGGATCCGTGCGCAGGAATGGACTTCCAGCGGCATAGGCGAACTGGTTCGGGGACGCGAGATCAAGGCCTTGGTCGGAATTCACGAACCGCTGCCAGGCGGGACAATAGGTTCGACCCCGCATGTAGATGAGGCCCGTGGCGTCCGCCTGCAGATGTCCCGTAAACCCAGTGAGGGGACGGTATCCGGATGTGTGGAGAACCAGCGCTTCGCCGTATGCGCCGAACGCCTGACGTCCCGCCACCATACCGGTCGACCCGCTAGTGATGACCCGCGGGGTGCCGAGGTGGTCCGAATGCAGTTCCTGGATCCCGGCCTTGCCCACTTCGGCGATGGCCTGGGTCCCAAGGTAGACGACGTCCCGGTGCCAGGTTCCGTCACCCAGGTACTCCCCCAGCAGAAGGCCTCCATCCGTGTATTGGAATTGTCGGTTCAAGGACGCGTCCCCCGTGTCGTCCAGGGTGACCCGCAGACCCGATGGCGCGAAACCATAGTGCTGCAAAGCTCCGGTGGCTGAATCCTGGACCGAGGCCAGGCGCCCCAGGCCATCCCAGTTCAGAGCCAGGAATCGCTTGCCCGAAACTTGCGTTCCGAGAGTGGCGGCCTCCCCGTTGGGACTCACGACCCACCCCGTCAAGCCGCCGTTGGGCTGGAACCCCGGCATCCGGTTGTCCTCCAGGGGCCCAAGGGCGAACGCATTGAAGTCCTTGGGGACGGAGCCCGACCCGGCGTGGGTGATGGCGTTGCCGAAGGCGTCGTACCCGTGGGTGGTGCACAGATCAAAAGCCGAGGCGCGGAGAAGGCGGCCTCCCGAATCGTGCTGGAGCGTCCATTCTCCTGCCACGACCAGATGGCCGAGGGCATCGTACCGATAATTCCGGGCCTCCGTCCCATCAGCGTGGGTCAAATTCCAGGATTGGAGGTGCCGCCCATTCTCATCCCAGGTCCAGTCGCTTCTAGCCCCACTTGAGAAAAGCAGGCGGGTGCGGTTTCCCCAGGCATCGTAGTCCACAGATGCTAAGGCCTTGCCGTCCCGGGCGACCTGTACGATCCGCCTGGATTCGTCCCGAAGATAGGTCACTGTTCCGCCGGAGGGATAGGCGATCTTTGAAAGCGATCCGGATCCGTCATATCCATACCGGACGGTACGTTTCACCCCATGAATCGTCAGGGCCTCGGAATCCAACCGTCCGCCCGGCCCATCGTAGGAGAAGGCTTGGCTGATCCCATCGGAGCCGTGTTTTCCGGTAAGGAAGGGGCCGCGGTACTCCATGGACAGGCTCAGGCCCGGGCCACTCAGGCGGAGCAGCCGGCCAGCGGCGTCAAACGTCCTCTGGGTGGTGCGCTGGTTGGCATCCGTGACTCGCTTCGGCTGGCCCAAGGCCGTGAAATCCTCGAAAGTGGTCCTTCCCGTCTCGGGTTCTTCGCGATGTGTGAGGTGACCCAGGCCATCGAAGGAATAGCTCCGCGTCTGGGTTCGCCCATCAGGGTCCCTGCGCACGATCCGGGTGGGCTGGTCCCATTCCCCATATGTGGTCTCCATCTTGCCAGAGGAATCCGAACGGGAGACCATGCGTCCCCATGGATCCCAGGTCTCCACGACCGGCGAAGCCCCCTCCCGAACCATGGTCACGATGTGATGGATGCCATCTGCCCGGTATTGATAGGTGCGCTCCGGTCCCTGGATGGCGCGATCGGAAACCGCCCGGCCGAGGGCATCGTAGAGCATTTGACGAACGATTCGGGTGGCCTTTCCGTTGCATTCCTCGATGGACACGAGCCGGCCGACCGTATCGGTCCGGTAGGATTCGGTCACCCCGTCTTCGCGCAGTCGTGTTTGCAGGCGCCCGAACCCATCGAACCGCGCGGCGCCGAACTGGCTTCCCTTGCGCCACTCGCAGGTCAGCTCATCCGGATAATGGAAAGCAAGGACCGGGCTGCCAGCAACGTGGTGTGTCAAGGGACGTCCCCACAGGTCGTAGGTACAAGCCACCTTCCGCCCCCAGGAATCGGTGTACTGGGCGACCTGCCCCGTGGCGCCATAGGCCCATGCTTCAACCAGAGGCTCTTCGAGTCCGCTTCCAGTGGTGGTTTTCCTGGTGGGACCAAGGGCACCTGGGTCATACGCCCAGGTCGGCCCGGAAGCGGGAGCCCAGGATGCCACGACGCTGCAGCTCTTCAGCCTGCCAGAGGCGTCATAGACGTAGGAATAGCCCTTTTCCTTGCCACCAACTCGAACCGTGTGCTTGGTGAGCTGCTCCTGGTTTGAAAATGCACGAACGTCCTGAATCTCGAGAAGCCCCGGACGGAGGCGGGTTACGGACGCAAGAAGACCGGGACCCAACTCCAGCATGGGCGCATGGAAGGCGAAGGTACGAGTCTGCACGGTGGTCCCGCCAACCTTCATAACTTCCTCTATCCCACCATCCTTCGGCCCGGCCACCCGCAGAATCTCCACGTCCGGTCTACCGGTGGACTCCATGTGGATCCGGCCCGCCCATAATGGCCCGGTCACTTCCCCGGGTTCATAGGTGGTCGTCTCCGCATTCCCGGATTCCCCCCGTATCTGGAGAGATTTCAAGAATCCCCGTCCAGGCCCGCTGCCATTCCCCTGAAAGATAAAGGCCTCAATGATACCTTCCGTCGGCGACCCATCAGAGTAACCCTCCCTTTTTTCCACCGTCCAGCATTCCCCATCGCCAGGGCCCGCCTTCCGGGACCATGTGCTCTCATGGACCACGCCGGTCGTTCCGTCCACCCTTCGCATCCGGTTCACGCCCCGCAGCACAGAACCATCCGGGAAAGACAAGGTCTCGAACGCAATGTGGGTAGTAACGCCCCAGGGGTCCAGGACGGTGCACAGTTGACTGGCACTAGGGTCGGAATACCTGAAGACCCACTCCCTGCCCGGCACGAGTGGCGCGGTCTGGGCCTTTGGCAGACCCGGCACGAAAGCCGGTAACGGCAGACTCCCGGGGGGTCCCATCAGGATCTCGGTGGGCCGCCCGGCGGGAAAGCCTGTGGCCGGCGAGGCCCCGGATGGAGGGTGCACGGCCTGCCCGGGGTGGCCCCGGACGAGTAGGGAGGGGAATGGGATTCCGATGAAATCGGCCCTCAGGAGTTCCACCGCTCCATCAGTGGCGTCGGAAGGACCCCAGGCCACCTGGACGCCCTTCCCTTCCGCATTCGTGGCATGAAGCATCAAGGTACCTGAGCCTGGTGCCCCGGTGGACCACCACTTGAAGGCCACCCAGTTCCCGAACCGGTCCACCCAAAGCACTGGAACGCAGGCCTTCAAGGCCTCCTGGTAGGTGCATATCCGTGCAAGGTTCCTGTCCATGAGCACCTGGAACTCGGTCGAGCGAGGCAACGCCGATACCTTTGCAGCCCACTTGCCGATGCCGGCCACCGTGGTGGTGAAGCGTCCGTAGGTCCGCGTTCGGTCCGTCGCATATCCCTCAGGAGGAGCACTCAAGCCGAAGGCTCCAGGCAACCGGCCGTTTCCGACCCAACCGGACCAATCGTCCGGTCCAAGCGATGTTCCATCCTCCAGTACCTGGAGACCAGGGCATTGGCCGGGACCCGTGGCCGACCCGAACCCGAAGTGCAGGCAAGCTCGGATTCCGGGGTCGACAATCATCGGAAAAGGAGGCCCCAGAACCGTAGGCCCGGATGCAGGGATTCTGCCCGGGGAGGCCTGATACCGCAGCACAACTGGAATCTCGATGGCCCCAGGCACGACACCCACGGGCAACGTCCAGGAGAGGGCCCCCGTATCTGGCGCCACAACAAACCGACCATGCGCCTCGGGATGGACCCGTGGGTAGCCTTCGGCCGCCACCGGCAGGCCTAAGGGCATGCACAGCCCTGCCATTGCTCGGGTGAGCACAGGTGCGTTCACCTTGATCTCCGCGTGGAATTGAGTGAAAGAGCCAAAAAGGACGGGGGCCTATCGCCCGGCCTTGCCCCGCAAGAACAACGTCTTCCAGGACTCCACGGCACTTCGTGAGGCACCTGCCTTTTCCTCTCCGCAATCCGACAGCTCTGAGTGGGCAGAGCCGACCACCGTGACCGTGCCCCCGGCGCGTTCCCGATCCACCTTGGCGTGGGTCGGAATACCCAGCGGGTCTATACCGGACGCAGCGAATTTTGTTCCATGGAAATTATAGAAATCCGGCTTAAAGATTTGATTGTTCCCGCCATCCCAATCTTCACAATATGGGCAGCTACACCAAATCAATTTGTCAGCAGAGAAGACGACTGCCCGCCCACAGTTTTCAAGGCATAGCATTATTTCATTCAGTGGATAGCCGACAGAAGGCGTCCAAAGTTCGATATTCTTTTCAGTCCGCCAAGCCTTGTCGTTGCTGTATAGCGCAAGGTGGTGAAAGTCGTCACCTTCTTTGAGTGAAAGATAGGATCCTCCCGCAACTTTATAGCTTGATTTATCGCCCAGTCGCTTATACATATACATGAAATCGCCATGGCAGCATGAAAGCGGTGTCTGCCAGAAATCTGGCCGATTCTGGTAAGGCTCGGCGGGTGGGAAGAAATGGATCAATGGACGACGGTCCGGAAAGCCATGCGGCGTGAACCTCGCGGCCCAGTATGTCTTCCCGTCCCAGCCCTCAACGAGATTGATGTTGTTCGGATCTGGATTTGTATCGACAATTTCAAGTTCCCCATCGGAATTCAATCCCATCCTGAATTTTCCGTTTTCCGAAGTCAGGTATTCACCTGCGGTGAGCCTCTCACCTTCCAGGAGGAATGCCTTCGCCTCGACGTTCTGACACAACAAGGCCATCAGAAATGGCCCTAGAAGTCGGATTCCCGTCACCCTATTGGTCCACAACGTGTGTGAATAAAATATGCGCATGGCCGCTCCGTTCGTTTGTGACGTATTCTTTTACGCCGCATCCAACATGTGGCCTGCTATTCGAACTAGTTTCTGCGAAAATCAATTTTTATACATTAAAATTTAGTATTGCAATAATGCCTTAGCTTTTTGTATACCGACGCCTGCCGAGGACCTCCAGTGAACTTCAGGGCGTTGGGCGTTCAGCCACGCCTGAACTGATGGGCGCCCATCACAGCCCGGTTCGACAGCTGGGCGGGCAGCCATACAACCCACGACCTCTAATTTGCCTTCTGCAGCACGTAGAACTGGGGCCGCTGGGCGCGGAGCGTGTAGTCGCCGCTCTTCCATTCGAAGAAGAGATAGGTCGCTCCGCCCATGCGCCGGATCTGGTAGGCGGAGGCGGTCTTGTCGGCGGCGCTCAGCACGAGGCCCCGGGTCCAGGTGGACTTCTCGCTGATCCGGTTCTCCCGGAATCCGAACCGGGTCCTCCCCCCGTCCAGGAATTCGATCCGGTTCAGGAAGAGGTCCCCCATCGACCCGTTCCTGCCGGGATCGAAGGCCTCGGGCGTCCTCACGAAATCGACGGCGACCCACGTTCCCCGCACGTCCGGGTCGTCCACGAAGGGATAGTCGATCCTGTCCTCCACGCGCGTCTCGGGAATCACCAGGCGCTCGTCCCGCACCAGGACGTACCATTTGGGCCTGCGGTGCAGGTAGACGTAATCGCCGCTCTTCCACTGGAAGAAAAGGTAGTCCTTGCCGGCCAGGGTGCGCACCTCGTAGGCGGACGCGGTGTGTTCCCCCGGATGGAGGAACAGGCCCTTCGTCCACGACCAGGCCCAGTTGGTGGTCCCGCCGGGGCGCACGAAGAGCTCCTTGAGGAAGAGATCGGACTTCCACTGGCGGCCTGCGGGGTCGAAATCCTGGGGCTCCGCCACGAAGTCCACGGAACGCCAGCCTCCCAGCACCTGGGGATCCGTCACGAAGGGATAGTCGACGCGATCGACGATGGGCCTGCCGGCGACCTCCTCCGCATGCATCCGCACGCCCAGGGCGCAAAGCGCCACGGCGGCAAAGGCCAGAGAGGGGGCCAGGGTCCAGTGGCGGCGGGGTGCGGCTGCGATCATTCGGATCCTCCTTTTGAAGTGGGTGGCGTTCTCGGAAACGCCGGCGAGGCCGGGCAGAAGCGTGGGCGGGACGGGTTCCAGGAGCTTGATGAGGGTGCGGCCGTAGCCGGGGCCCTCGGGAGAGGTGAGCCTCGCCAGCACCTCCTCGTCGCAGGCCAGTTCCCGGTCCCCCCGCATCTGGTGGAAGGCGATCCACACCAGCGGATTGAACCAGTGCAGGAGCTGCAGGGCGGCGCAAAGCCACCCGAAATGGATGTCCATGCGCCGGAGGTGGGCCAGTTCGTGCAAGAACACGTGGCGGAGCTCCTCGCCGGAGAGGTTCTCCACCAGTGCAGGCGGCATCAGGAGGCGAGGGCGGATGAAGCCGAAGAGCGCCGGTCCCGGCACCCGGTCCGTGACCACGATGCCCAGAAGCGTTCGCACCCCCATGGCCCGCTTGCAGTCCTCCAGCTGTTCCAGCACCCGCTGCGAGGTGAGGACCCGGCCGCGGCGCACGGCCACCCATAGCCGGAGGTTCACCTGGGCCAGGCGCAGGGCCAGGATCAGCATTCCCGCCAGCCAAACGGTCTGCGGCGACGGCAAGGGAAGGCCGGGCGCAGGTGCCCCCGGCGCGGCGGCCTCCCTTTCCACGGCGCGGAGGGCCTTCTCCCCGGTCAGCGCCAGGGCGGGAGGAGAGGGCACCGCGAAACTCCGGCTCACGGAAGGCCGCCACGTCACCACCAACGACACCAGCAGCAGCACCCAGAGGGAGGCCTGCCACCGCGCCGACCAGCGGTTGCGCACCAGGGCCCGCACGCCCAGGATCAGGAGGATGACGGGAATGGCCTGCAGGGATTGGGACAAGGTCCTCGCGCCGGCGACCGCAAGGAGATCAGCGGCCGTCATGGGAACCTCCCTTCCTGTCCAGGAGCTCCTTCAGCCGGGCGATCTCCTCCGGACCCAGGTCCTCCCGCTCCAGGAAGGCCGCCAGCATGGGGGTTAGCGCGCCGTCGAAGACCCGGCGCAGGAAGGAGGAGCTCTCGGCCCGCACGCAATCCGCCTCCGAGGCGATGGGGCTGTAGAGGTATTCCCTCCCCTGCTTGACGAAGGCCAGGGCCTTCTTGGTGACGAGGCGGTTGATGAGGGTCTTGATGGTGGCCGGTCCCCAGGACGTCTTCCCGGTCAGGCTTTCGACCACCTGGCCCGCGGTCTGGGGGTGGGAACGCCAGAGTTCCTTCATCACCACCCATTCGGAATCGGAGATTTTCGGTACGTTCGGTTTCATGGGGTCTCCCGCATGATTACAAACGTAATCTGATTACAAATGTAGTCAAGCCCCTTTTCCGCGCACCGCGCCCCGGGGGGTCTTGAGATATTGACTCGATTTCACGCCGCACCATACTTTGACGTCCGCACCGGGGGCCAGGGCGAACCCCCTCCCCGGCCAGGACCCACAGCCAAGGCGCCCCCGGGGCGCCGTTCAGCAGGAGGTCCCATGTACACGGTCATGCGTCACTACCAGGGCCAGAAGGAACTCGCCGCCGAGCTCACGAAGCACGGCAAGGAGGTGGAGAAGATCATCAGCGCGGTGCCGGGCTTCCTCGCCTACTTTCTTGTCAACGGTTCGGACGGCGTCACGACCATCACCATCTGCGAGAACCGCAAGGGGTGTGAGGAATCGACGAAGATCGCGGCGGACTGGCTCAAGAAGAACCTCCCGAACCTGAGGATAACGGCTCCGCACGTGGCCTCGGGCGAGGTGCCGCTGGCCTTCGACCGGATCCACGCCCACGCGTAGGTTCAGCGCCTTCCGAGGGGCCCCTGGCTCCTGAGTTCCGACAGGATCCCCGGCAGGACGGCCTCCACCCGGGCCACCTCGTCCTCCGTGGTGTACCGGCTCAGGGAGAACCGCACGGCGCCCATCGCGTCCGGGGCTCCCATGGCCCGCAGCACGTGGCTGGGCTCCTTCTGTCCGGTGGTGCAGGCGCTGCCGGTGGACACGCAGACCCCGGCCTCGTCCAGGCGCAGGAGCACGGCCTCGCCCTCCACCTCCCCGAAGCTGATCATCGAGGTGTTGGGCACCCGGGGCGCCTGGGCGCCGTTCACGGCCGAGCCCGGGATGCGGTCCAGGATGAAGGCCTCCAGGCGGTCCCGCAGGGTCCGCACCCGGGAGTCCCCGGCCAGGTGGGTGCGGGCGAGGTCCGCGGCCACGCCAAGGCCCACGATTCCCGGCACGTTCTCGGTGCCGCCGCGCCTGCCGCGCTCCTGGCCGCCGCCGATCATGAAGGGGCGCAGGCGCAGGCCGCGCCTCAGGAAGAGGCCGCCGGCGCCCTTGGGGCCGTGGAACTTGTGGCCGCTGAAATTGAAGAGGTCCACAGGGATCCGGGCGAGGTCCACGGGCACCTTGCCCAGGGCCTGGGTGCCGTCCACGTGGAGGAGGACGCCCCGGGCCTTCACGATGCGGGCGATGTCCTCCAGGGGGAAGAGGACGCCGGTCTCGTTGTTGGCGGCCATGACCGACACCAGGGCGGTGGCGGGGGTGAGGGCGGCCTCCAGCTCCGCCAGGTCCAGGCGGCCCTGGGCGTCCACGCCCAGGACGGTCACCTCGGCGCCCTGCTTGCGCAGCCAGTCGGCGCAGGCCAGGACGGCGCTGTGCTCCACGGCGGTGGTGATGAAGTGGCGCCTGGCGGGCAGGGCCTCGAAGACCCCCCGGAAGGCGTGGTTGATGCCCTCGGTGCCGCCGCTGTTGAAGACCAGTTCGGCAGGAGCGCAGCCCAGGAGCGCGGCCACGCGTTCCCGGGCCACGACCACGGCGCCTTCGGAGAGCCTTCCCAGCCCGTGCGCGCTCCCGGCGTTGCCGAACTGGTCCCCCAGGAAGGGCAGCATGGCCTCCAGGGCCTCGGGGGCGAGGCGGGTGGTGGCGTTGTTGTCAAGGTAGACTGGGGCTTCCGGCATCCGCCTATGCTACCTCAGAACCGCCAGGAGGTTCTTGTCGGTGCGGACGGTGACCTGGAAGGCCGCCTTCTGGTCCTCGGGCAGGTCGCGCCAGGCCCAGCGGTCGATGAGGGCGGCCACGGGGCGGGAGGGATCCTCGGCGCGCAGGCGCTGCGCCATGGGGAGGAGCTGGTCCAGATCCTCCTGGAACCAGCGCGCGCGGGTGCCGGGATCCAGGTGGTCGCGGCCGTAGGCGAGCTCGCCGGTGCCCGCCACCACCACCACCCGCTCCCCGGTGAGGAAGGGCAGCACCTGGTAGTAGTCGCCGCAGCTGATCCACTGGGCCCCCGCCGGGGCCTTGCGGATCAGGGAGCTGGCGTCCTTGGTGGGCGGGGCCACCCGGCTGGCGGCGAAGGTGAGCAGCAGCAGGGCCGCGCCCAGGCCCGCCATGAACCTGGGTCCGGTGAGCGCCCTGGGCCGCAGGCCCCAGCAGCCCATGGCCAGGAAGGCCACGCCGAGGGCCAGGATCCAGGCGGGTCCCGTGAGGTCCTTGACGATGAAGGGCGCCGCCAGGAACAGCACGCCGAGCACCAGGAGCTCCCTTCCGGCGCGGGCCAGGGCGGTCCATTCCTCCCCCTCCTTCTCCAGCGCGCAGGCCAGGGCCAGGAGCGGGACGATGGCGGGATGGATGTAGGGGGGCAGCTTGGAGCCCGAGAGGCTATAGAAGAGCAGCGGGACGGCGGCGCCCAGGATGACGGTGGCCACGGTCCACCGGATGAGGGGCGCGCCTTCGGAGACGGGGCCCGACGTCCGGCGCAGGAAGGCCACGCCCCGGCGCAGGCCCGTCACGCAGGCGCCGAGCCAGGGCAGGACGCCCACCGCCAGGAAGGCCGTGAAGTAGAACTTGTCGAGGACGGGGTTCTTGGAACCGGCGCGGTCGTGGACGTGGCTGGTGTACCTGGCGAAGTGCTCGTGGATGAAGAAGAAATTCGCGTGGCCCGGATTGGCCCGCTCCACCAGGAGGAACCACGGCGCCGCGACGGCGGCGAAGAGGAGCCAGCCCAGGGGGTCCAGGAGGGTCCTCAGCAGGGCCGAGCGCATGCGGGGCGCGGACCAGGCGAAGGGCAGCGAGCAGATGAGGATCCCCCCCACCAGCACCGGCGCCGCCAGCCCCTTGGTGAGCATGGCCAGGGCCATGGACCCGAAGGCCAGGAGGCTCCAGCCGGTGGCGGGGCGCTCCTCGAAACGCGCGGCCACCGCCTCGATGCCGGCCACCAGGGCCAGCACCTGGAAGGCGGAGAAGAGCGCGTCCAGGGTGAGCACCTGGGCGCAGACGTAGGCCAGCACGGCCGTGGCGGCCATGAAGGCCGCCCAGGTGGCCTGGCGCGCCCCCAGGCGCGTGGCCAGCTTCCACGCGCACCACAGGGTGATGAGCGTGGCCAGGGCCAGGGGCAGGCGCGCCGCGAAGGCGTGCAGGCCGAAGGCCTTCATGGAAAGGGCGGAAAGCCAGTACTGGAGGGGCGGCTTCTCGAAGTAGAGGACCTGGTTGAGCCGGGGCGTGAGCCAGTCCGCGCTCGCGAGCATCTCCCGGGGGATCTCGGCGTAGCGGGCCTCGTCAGGTTCCCACAGGGGGCGCATGAAGAGCGGGACCAGGCCGAGGAAGAGCCAGATCCAGAGGAGGGTGCCCCGTTCCTTTTTCGTCAACCCTCGGTCTCCACGATCTTCTCCATGGCCTTGTGCTCTTCCACGAAGAAGTCGATGGCCTTGCGCAGGGCCTCCTTGATGCCGATCTTCGGATCGAAGCCGAAGGTCTCGCGCATGCGCCGGATGCTGGGGGTGCGCACCAGGACGTCCTGGTAGCCCTTGCCGTAGAAGGCGCCGCTGGTCTCCTGCACGATGTGCGACAGGGGGATGTTGCGCTCCAGGCGGAAGGGGTGGTCCTTCCAGATCTCCAGCATGCGCTCGGCGATGTCCTGCACGCTATGGTCGTTGGCGGGGTTGCCGATGTTGAAGATCTTGCCGTCGGCCTTGCCGCCCTCGTTGCGCAGCACGCTCATGAGGCCGTCCATGGCGTCCTCGACGTCGCAGAAGCAGCGGCGCTGGGCGCCGCCGTCCACCAGCTTGAGGGGCTCGCCGTTGAACAGGTTCCAGGCGAACTGGGTCACCAGGCGGCTGGAGCCCTCCTTGGCGGTGTTGAGGCTGTCGAGCTTGGGTCCCATCCAGTTGAAGGGGCGGAACAGGGTGAACTGGAGGTTGTCCCGGAACCCGTAGCCCCAGATGACGCGGTCGAGAAGCTGCTTGGAGGTGGAGTAGATCCACCGCTGCATGGGGATGGGGCCGGTGACCAGGGCCGAGGTCTCCTCGTCGAACTCCGCGTCCGGGCACATGCCGTAGACCTCGGAGGTGCTGGGGAAGACGACCCGCTTCTTGTACTTGACGCACTGGCGGACGATGCGGAGGTTCTCCTCGAAGTCCAGCTCGAACACCCGCAGGGGGTCGGTGACGTAGACCTTGGGGGTGGCGATGGCCACCAGGGGCAGCACCACGTCGCAGTTCTTCACGTGGTACTCGATCCACTCCTTGCTGATGCTGATGTCGCCCTCGCGGAAGTGGAAGCGGGGGTTGTCCAGGTACTCGGCGACCTTGTGGTTGCCGAGATCCATGCCATAGACTTCCCAGGTGGTGTCGCGCAGGATGCGGCCAACGAGATGCGACCCGATGAATCCGTTCACGCCAAGGATGAGGATTTTCACAATGAGCTCCGTTCACAAAAACAGTCCAGTCTATCAGGTCGCCATGGGACGGTCATGAACCTCGTGCTCCTCCGGGAGGAGGACTTCACGGCTCCGGGCCGGGTCCGGCTCCATGGGCGCAGGGAGCGGCACGTCCTGGAGGTGCACCGGGCGGCCGTGGGAGACGAGCTGGTGGTGGGCCTCCTGGGCGGATCCGTGGGCCGGGGCCGGGTGGCCTCGCTGGAGGACGGCCTCCACCTGGAGGTGGTCCTGGACCGGCCGCCGCCCCAGAAGCTGCCCCTGACCCTGGTGCTGGCCCTGCCCCGGCCCAAGGTGCTCAACCGCACCCTGGCGGCCGCCACGAGCCTGGGGGCGGCCCGCATCTTCCTGGTCAACGCCTGGAAGGTGGAAAAAAGCTACTGGAAGAGCCCGCGCCTTTCGGAGGAGAACCTTCTCGAGCAGCGGATCCTGGGCCTGGAGCAGGCCCGGGACACCATCCTCCCGGAGCTGCACCTCCGCCGCCTCCTGAGGCCCTTCGCCGAGGGCGAGCTCCCCGGAATTCTCCAGGGCACCCTCCCGCTCCTGGCGCATCCGGGCGTGCCCGGGCCCTGCCCCCGCGACGCCGGGGGCCCCGTGACCCTGGTGATCGGCCCCGAGGGCGGGTTCATCCCCGCCGAGGTGGAGATGCTCACCCGGAGCGGGTGCAGGCCGGTGAACCTCGGGGAGCGGATCCTCAGGGTGGAGACCGCGGTCGCCGCCCTCACGGGCCGCCTTTTCTGAGGGACCGGGCAGGGATCCGATGAGAAGATGAAGGTTAATCAACATTCATAGGAGACCTCATGGCCACAGGCACGGGACCGCGCATCATCCAGGTCGAGGAGAAGCTCCCCTTCCTCGAAACGATCCCCCTCAGCCTCCAGCATCTCTTCGCGATGTTCGGCGCGACGGTGCTGGTGCCCTTCCTCCTCCACGTGGATCCCGCCACCTCGCTGCTCATGAACGGCGTGGGCACCCTGGTCTACCTGATCGTGACCCGCGGGAGGATCCCGGCCTACCTGGGCTCCAGCTTCGCCTTCATCGCGCCGGTGCTGGCCGTGCTGGCCGTGCCGGCCCTGGGGGGCTACGCCGCCGCGCAGGGCGGCTTCATCGTCTTCGGCCTCTTCTTCATCCTGATATCTTTCATCGTGCAGCAGGTGGGCACGCGCTGGCTGGAGGTGGTGTTCCCGCCCGCCGCCATGGGCGCCGTGGTGGCCATCATCGGCCTCGAGCTGGCCCCCACCGCCGCGCAGATGGCCGGCCTCGTGCAGGGTCCCGCCACCTCGCCCCTGCCCCACGGCCTGAGCCTCGTGGTGTCCCTGTCCACCCTGGCCATCGTCATCCTGGTCTCGCTCTTCGCACGGGGATTCTTCACCATCATCCCGATCCTCATCGGCGTGGTGGCCGGCTACTGCATCTCCCTCTACCTGGGCCTGGTGGACCTCGCCGCCATCCACAACGCCCCGTGGTTCGCCGTGCCCCACCTCTACAAGCCCGTCTACAACCTCCAGGCCATCATGATGATCTTCCCGGCCTGCTTCGTGGTGCTGGCCGAGCACATCGGCCACCTGGTGGTCACCGGCAACATCGTCGACCGCGACCTCATGAAGGACCCCGGACTCCACCGCTCCCTCCTGGGCGACGGCCTCTCCAACGTCCTCTCCGGCCTCACGGGCGCCACCCCCAACACCACCTACGGCGAGAACATCGGCGTCATGGCCATCACCCGCGTGTTCAGCGTCTGGGTCATCGGCGGCGCGGCCTGCATCGCCATCGTCATCTCCTTCGTGGGCAAGATCGGCGCCGTCATCCGCAGCATCCCCGGCCCCGTCATGGGCGGCGTGTGCCTCCTGCTCTTCGGCGTCATCGCCGCCGCGGGCATCCGCATGATCATCGAGAAGAAGGTGGACTACACCAGGCCCGCCAACCTGATCCTGACCGCCGTCACCTTCGTGGTGGGCATCAGCGGCGCGAAGATCACCCTGGGCCACGTGGCGCTGCAGGGCATGGCCCTGGCCACCGTGGTGGCCATCCTGCTCGGGCTGGTGGTGTGGGTGGGCGAGATGTGCGCCCCCGCCCCGGCGGCGGCCCCCGAGCCCGAATAGCCGTCAGGGGGCCGTGGCGCGCACCTTCAGGCCCATCTTCAGGTCCAGCTTGTAGACCCGGTACTTCAGGTCCATGGCCGAACCCAGCTTCCTGAAGGCCAGGAGGGTCTGGGCCACATAGAAGTCATTGTTGTCGAAGGAGGGGTCCTCCACCAGGTCGGAGGCCAGGTTTCCCGCGTAGGCCTGGGCCCGCAGCCGTTCCTCGTAGAAGGAGGACTTGGGGGCCGCGTAGTCGTACCCGTAGATGAACACCGCCCCGCCCTTGCCCATTCCGGCGTCCCCCCCTTCGCCGCCCAGGGCGCGGTTGTCCTTGAAGGTGCAGCCGCGGAGGTCGAGGTCGCCCCACCGGAGGAAGACCGCGCCGCCCATGGCGCCGCCCGCGCCGCCCCGGCCCCCGGTGACCCCGTCGCCAGGCACGCCGTCGCCGCCGAAGACGCCCCCGGCGCCGCCCGCGGCCCCGGGCAGGAACAGCCCCGAGGCGCTGCCTCCGCTGCTGCCGCCGCCCCCGCCGAAGCCGCCGTCGCCGCCCCCGCCCAGGGGCCCCACGCTGAACCCGCCGCCTCCGCCGAACGTGGCGGGGCCTCCGGGCAGGTTGTCCGCCCAGAGGGACACCGGATCCGTCAGCAGGCCGCCCCGGGCCGCGCCGCCTCCGGCGCCATCGCCGTCCACGGCCGGGCCGCCGCCGCTGTCCGTGGTGGCCACGCCGTCCAGGCAGCCTTCGCCCCCGACGCCCAGGAGCCACCCGCCGTCGGCACCCTTGCCGCCCAGGGGCGGACTGTCGCCGCCGAAGCCGGCTCCGCCGCCGTTCTCGCCGTCACTGCCGGGGCCGCTGTTCCCGCCCACGGCGCGGTTGCCGGAGAAGGTCATGCGGCGCAGGAGCACGTTGCCGTCGTTGATGAACAGGCCTCCCCCCATGCCCGCGGCCCCGCCTCCTCCGCCCGGGGCGTCCCCGCCCTTGGCCAGGCCGTTGGCCACCGTGAACCCGTCGAGCACCACGTCGCCCCCGTCCACGGCGAAGGGACGGTGGGCCCCGCCCCCGTCCACCGTCAAGGTCCGGCGGGCGGGGCCCAGGATGCGGACCTTGGCCGCGATGGGGGGAAGGCCGCTCTGGAGGTGGATGGTCCACGGCTCGTCCTGCGGCAGGCCGAACTGGATGCCGACGACGCCGTCGAACCCTTCGGCCGCCTGCAGGACCTCCCGGAGGGTGCCGGGCCCGTCGTCCGCGGCGCTGGTGACGATCCAGGCGTGATCGGCCGGGAGGAGGTCGTAGGGCTCGGACACGAGATCCTCGTCCCCCCCGGCCACGCGCACCTGGTAGGACCCGGCGTCCTCCAGGGCCACGGGGTCCAGCAGGAGGACCTGACCCGTGGCCCCTGCAAGCACCTCGCCGTCCTTCAGCCATTCGAAGGTGTGCTCCCCGGACGCGGCGCCGTGGCCGTCCAGCTTCGCTTCCAGGCGCACAGCCGCGCCCGGGCTGGGCATCGGGTCCACGGGACCCCGGAGCGTGACCGCAAGGGTCGCGGGGTCCCCGCCGCAGGCCAGCAGGGCAAGGAGGGCAAGGCCAGACAGCCAGCGGAGGAGGGAATGCATGGTCGTAACCCGGATCAGGGCCCCGGGGGGGGCGGCATGGATCGAAAGTCAATTTATAATTTATCCGATGTGGAACGCCGGGCAAGATACTAATTCAATCACAACGGGCATTAAGTAATAAAAACACCCGATTGGCAATTTCAAATTAGCAATAATTCATTGACAAACCGCGCCGCTTTCCTACCTTGAGTATCAACTTGCCAACCTTCAACGGGCAACCGCACCTCCCACCCCAGGCCCCTCGCTTCCAGGTCCAGGGCCGCAAACCCCCATCAATGGAGTTCTCCGTGATCCGAAAGGTCCTGACCCCCCTTGTCATCTGCCTGCTCGCCGCAGGCTCCCAGGCCGATGCGCAGTCCAAGCCAGCCTCCAGGAAGGCCGAAGACGGGATGACCAAGCTCTACATGCAGATGAACAACCTGCTGTTCGGCGCCAACAATTCCAAGAGCATGCTCATCCTGCAGCGCCCCGGGACCATGCTGCCCGACGACTTCTCGGAGATGAGCCGGGACCAGAAGGTGATGCTCAACGACATCGTGGACGTGGTGCCCATGGCCAACCCCAACTACGTGGCCAATGGCAACATGCGGTACTCCACGATCTTCAGGGCCATCGCCCAGAACGCCCAGCCCACCGAAAAGGTCAGCCTCACCGCGGCGGAAGAGGCCCAGCTGAAGGCCGCGAAGGCCTACGTCAACGACAAGGCCAAGGTCGGCAAGTACGAGGCCTTGCGGGACGCCTACTGGGAGGCCCTCGCGAATGAGGAGGCCGCGGCCCAGAACGGCAAGGAGGCCCCCTTCATCTACAAGCAGAAGAAGGCCGCCGCCATGACGAAATGGGAGAACGAAGGCGGCAAGATCGAGTACGACAGGCAGACCCAGATCCTCCGGAGCCTGGGGGCCAAGAGCGGCGACGCCTACTGGCAGGCGCTGAACGAGCGGTTGCAGATGGCCACCGTGGATCACAACTTCAACACCTTTTTCTACCCCCAGCCCAAGGACTGGAAGACGAACGACGGCTGGACCGAAATCAGCTTCGACTACGCCAAGAAGGTCGACGAGAACAAGATGAGCCGGGAGGCCATCAATGCCAGCGTCAAGGGCTCCCATTCCTGGTTCAGCCTCGACGGCGCCTTCTCCAAGACGGACTACAGCGCTTCGGCCCTGATGGACCACGAGGACCTCAAGATCACCTTCAAGGTCAAGCGCGTGAACATCTACCGGAGCTGGTTCGACGACCTGGTCCTGAAGAACGACCGCTGGAAGCTCCCGGCGACGGTGAATTTCAAGGAGATCTCCTTCGGCAATCTGGTGACCAACCGGGACAGGACCTGCGCCATGCCCGTGCTCACGACCGCGCTGCTTCTCGTGAAGGACCTCAGGCTGGACACCACCCTGAGCGCGGCCGAGTTGAGCGAATACCAGAACAAGATGTCCGTGAAGGCCAGGATCGGCCTCGGCCCCTTCACCCTCGCGGGCGGCTACGACAAGACCCAGGCAGGCAGGAAGTCCACCACCACCTTCACGGCCACCGGCGTGAGCGCTCCGGACGTGCAGATCCTGGGCCTCATCGGCACCGCTCCCGACCGCTCTCCCGCATCCTGGGTCAAGTAGCCTCTCGCGCCACGGACCCAACCCATGAAGCGCCTCGCCGCCACCTTCCTCGCCGCCGCGCCGGTCCTGCTGGCCGGCCCTGACACCGCCCTCGTGGAGAAGGTCTACGCCAAACTGGCGGAATCCTTTTCCGCGGGCGAGGCCCTGGGCCAGAAGGGGGACTTCCTCCTCCTGGCCCACCCCGGCGTGGCCGTCACCGACGACTTCCTCTCCGATCCCTTCCACGTGGCCAGCCTGGCCGACAGGATCCCCCTTCCCGCCCGCTACTACACCACCGGAAGCCGGACGCTCTCCTCCACCTACCGGACCATCCTGGCTTCGGCTGAAATCACCAACTTCGTGGACCAGGCCAGGAAGCAGAAAGCACTGGAGGCCCGCCGCCTCATCTACGACAGGAGGGCCCCCGGCAAGCCCACCCCGGCCTTTGCGGCCTACCTGGCCTGCAAGGCCGCCTGGGCCTCCGCCATGGACGCCCTCACCCTGGCCCGGACCGAACAGAAGGCCACCGGCAAGGCCGTGCCCGCCGACCTCCAGCGAGCGGTGGACAAGGCCGCCCGGGACCTGGAGGAAAAGGGCCACCGCAAGCTCATCGAGGACGCCCAGAAGGACCTGGAGACCCACTACAACGCCAACGTCAAGGCCCTGTTCAGCAACCTCACCTCCGAACTGGCCGCCTGGTCGAACCATGGCCATGGTGAGGAGTGGTTCTCCGTCACCTGCTCCCCGCCCGCGGAATCCTGGCTGAAGGCGGAAGGCTGGAATCCCTTCAGCCTGACCCAGACGGAAAAGAGCCTGGCCCCCGCGAACCTGGCCGTACCGCTCGAGAAGACGGCGGGCGCGGCCCCGGCCCTGCCTCCCGACTTCCTCGGTTCCGTCACGCTGACCATGGACACCAAGCGGGTGAACTTCGCCCGCCCCTGGCTGGACGCGGGCATCTTCAAGAGCTCCGGCTGGCGCCTCTGGAAGAGCAGCGGGTTCACCATGGTCTCCACCGGCAACCCCGCCGACCGGGATCCCGGCATCATGCCCCTTCTGGTCACCGGCATCCTGCTGTCGCGAAACCTCGCCCTGACGGGCGCCTGGTCCGGCGGAAGCCCCGCTCCCATCAAGGCCCTGGGACCGTTCTCGGTGGAAAAGGCGGTCGTGCGGAACGGCAGGCTCTCCCTCACCGCCAGCGGCGCCCAGATCCTCGGCTTCTTCTGCACGACCGTTCCGAAATCTCCGAACCCCGATCCCGCCAAGGATTTCAGGGCTCCCTGAGGCGTTTCGCCATGCCGCTGCGCACCCCCCTGCCCCGCGCGATCCTGCTGACCGGGCTCGCCTTCGGACGCCTTGCGTCCCAGGATCCCCAGGCCGCGCCCCTCGCCAGGTCCATCTTCGACCCGGGACAGAACCCGCCCTTCGCGGTGGTGAACCCCAGCGGGCCTTCCCCTGCCGCCGGCCCGGGCCCGCGGTACTCGCTGGACGCCACCCGCCAGGAGGTGACGGTCCTGCTCAAGGCCCTCGCGCTCAAGAGCGGAAGGCCCATGGTCATCCTGGAGATGCCCGGGCAGCTGGTGAACGTGAGCTTCAGGGATCTGCCCTTCGAGAAGGCCCTGGCCCAGATCCTGGCCGCGGGGGGCCTGGATTTCCGCAAAGTGGACGACGGCTTTGCCGTGGGCATGTCCATGGACCTGCGCCTGAGGTATCCCCAGGCCGGGGAGGCCGAGCTGGACGCCACCTACCGCTGCCGGCGGGTGAAGGCCAGCGACATGGCCGGAACCCTCGCCGGCCTCCTGCCCGGGATCAAGGCCGTCGCCGGCCCCGTGTTCCTGTCGCCGGAGCTCAAGGAGGGCTCCAGCGGCGAATCCCAGGCGGGGCAGGTCAAGGCCCTGGGCGCCACGGACAAGGACTACCGCACCCACGACGTGGTCATCACCGGCCCCGCGGACCTGGTGCGCCGGGCCCTGACCCTGGCCCAGAAGCTCGACCGGCCCAGGAAGATGGTGCGCCTCAGCGTGAAGGTCATCACCCTCTCGGAAAGCGCCTCCCTCAACCTCGGGGTGGACTGGATGAACTCCGTCGACCTCAAGGCCACGGAGCGGGTCAACGTCGACGCCGCCGGCGCGGCGCCTTCCACCAGCACCGCAACGCTGGTGGACGGGCTCCGGATGGGGAAATTCGCCCACTCGCCGCTGGTGGTCAACGCAACGCTCAACGCCCTGGAGCAGAAGGGCATCGCCAGGACCATCTCCAACCCCACCCTCACGATCCTGGACGGCGAGCGCAGCTTCCTCCTCGACGGCAGGAAGTACGCCTACCCGGAGTTCAAGGGCAGGGAAGGCAGCAACGGTACCGCCATCTATGGGGTCCAGGAGGCCAAGGTCGGCGTGTACCTCCAGGTGGGCGTGCAGGTGGGCCTGGACAACGACATGGTCCTGAGCCTCTACCCGCAGGTCACCGCCGTCGCCGGTTTCACCACCGTCAACGGCGCCCAGGTCCCCAACGTCATCACCTCGGAGGCGCAGACCACGGTGAAGGCCGTCAGCGGCGAAGTCCTCGTGCTGGGAGGACTGACCCGCGAGAACACGGATTCAGGCCGCAACGGGGTGCCCTTCCTTTCCCGGATCCCCCTTCTGGGGCACCTGTTCGCAAGCACCCTGAAGGAGTCCTCCAAATCGGAACTGATGATCATCCTCACGCCCGAACTGGTGGAGGACGCGCCGCCCAGGACCGATGTGAACCTCACCGTCACCGAGGCCCCCGGGGCGTAGATCCGGCTACTGGTAGTAGCCGTACAGGTTCACGTCCATCACCACCGGGGTTCCCCCGGCTTCGAGCTCCGTCAGCTCCCCCTGCACCTCGGCGCCCGCGGGCACCAGGAGGCCCGGCGAGAAGCGCTTGCCCACGATGTTGGCGGTGAGGCGGGACTCCAGGCGGGTGGTGATCCCGGCCAGGTCGTAGCTGGTGCTGCCCTGCTTCAGGATGATGCCCAGCCGCAGGGCCCGGGCGGACCTGTTCACCTTCCCGCGCAGGGTGAAGGCGACCTCGGTGATCACGAGGGTCCGGCCCTGAGGCACCCGGAAGAACTCCCCTTCCCTGGGCAGGGAGAAGAGTCCGTTCTCGCTCAAGGACCAGGCCTTGACCCGGGCGGAATTCCGAACGGCCTTGCCCTGCACGAGCACCAGCGTCCGCTCCGCGCCGAACGCCGCAGCCGCGGCGAGGGCAGCCACCGCTGCGATCCTCAACACCTTCGAACCCATGGGGAACTCCTTGCCATTCAGATGCCGGAATCCCCTCCCAGGTTCACGCGTTTCGAGCGCCAGACCGTCGGGGAGAGCCCCGTCTCCCGGCGGAACATGCGAGCGAAGTACGCCTGTGAACTGAAGCCCAGCGCCTCGGCCACGGCGCCCACGGTGAGGCTGGAATCCGCCAGCATCCGGCAGGCCCGGTCCAGGCGCAGGAGGAGGCGGTAGCGCTGGGGAGCCAGGCCCGTCTGGGCGCGGAAGCTGCGCCGGAACCACGAGTAGCTCACCCCCAGCTCGGCGGCGGCGGCCTCCAGGTTGAGGCGGTCCCCGGCGGGGTCGGCCAGGATGCGCCGGGCGTCGCGCACCAGGCGCCCCCGGCGGCCCTCGGCCCCCCCCTGGCGCCCGGCGATCTCCAGCCTCGCCAGGAGGTCCCCCAGGACTCCCGCCATGAGGAGCCCCGCCCCGGGGGGCGGGTTGCGGGCCAGCTCCCTCAGCTTGACGATGGCCCCCAGGAGGCCCTCGTCGAACCCGGCCCGCACCACCCGGGGAGGGGTTCCGAAAAGGTCAAGTCCCGCCCACCGCTCCATCCATGCGCCGCCGAAATCCACGTGGTGGAAGGTGCAGCCCCGCACGGGATCGGGGACCAGGTCGCAGGCCTCCCGCCCGTCCATGAGCACCACCTCCCCCGCCTCCACCCGAAGGCGGTGCCGTCCCAGCAGCGCCTCCCCGCGCACGAGGTAGAGCAGCCGCCAGCCTCCGGAGGGCGCTCCCATGACCCCCTCCATGGAACCCACGGCCGTGGCGTAGAGGCCCCAGGCTTCCTCGAGGGCGGTGGGCGCGAAGGTGGTGAGTTCGGGCATGGGTCCGGTCCAGTGTCAGAAAGTGCTAACAGTCTGCCAGAAGTGCGGCTATCCGGAGTGTCCGGGGACCCCCTATGCTCTCCATGTCCCCCCTGGAGCGGTCATGCGCGAAGTCCTGAAGCACCTCAAGCAGTACCTGCTGTGCGGGGTCTCCCACGTCATCCCCTTCGTGGCCTGCGGGGGCATCCTCATCGCCTTCTCCATCGCCTTCGCGCCCATGCGGCCCGGTCTGGGGCCCGACTTCAGCCACGCCCCCCTCCTCAAGCTGCTCCTGGACATCGGCTCGGCGGCCTTCACCCTGGTGGTGCCGGTGCTGGCGGGCTACATCGCCTTCGGAATGGCGGACCGGCCCGGCCTCGTCCCGGGCTTCGTGGGGGGCTTCGTGGCCAACACCGTGGGCGCCGGGTTCCTGGGCGGCATCATCGCGGGGCTCCTGGCCGGGGGCGCCGTGATGCTCCTGAAGCGGATTCCCGTGAACCGCCTGCTGCGACCCATCATGCCCATCCTCGTGATCCCGGTGCTCTCCTCGGTGGCGGTGGGCCTGCTGATGTACGGCCTCCTGGGCGCGCCCATCCGGGATCTCATGGTCTTCATGGGCCACGCGCTGCGGAGCCTGGGCAGCGGCAACCAGGTCCTCCTGGGCCTGGTGCTGGGCGCCATGATCGCCTTCGACATGGGCGGCCCCGTGAACAAGACCGCCTTCTTCTTCGGGGTGGCCATGATCAAGGAGGGCAACGTGGCCGTCATGGGCGCCTGCGCCGCGGCCATCTGCATCCCGCCGCTGGGCCTGGGCCTGGCCACGCTGCTGGCCCCCTCCCGCTGGAGCGCCCAGGAGCGGGAGTCGGGACTGGCCGCCCTGGCCATGGGCACCATCGGCATCACCGAGGGCGCCATCCCCTTCGCGGCCGCCGACCCCCTGCGGGTCATCCCCGTCATCATGGGCGGCTCCGCCCTGGGCGCGGTCCTGGCCATGCTGGGCGGGGTGGGCGACCACGCCCCCCACGGCGGCCTCATCGTCATGCCGGTGGTGGACCACCGCCTGTGGTACCTCGCGTCCATCCTGGCGGGCACCCTCGCCGTTGCCGTCGCCATGAATCTCGTCCGGGCCGGAAAGCCCAAGGAGGCCATGTGAAGATCATCGCCATCACGGCCTGCCCCACGGGCATCGCCCACACCTACATGGCCGCCGAGTGCCTGGAGCGCGCCGGAACCGCGCTGGGGCACCAGGTCAAGGTGGAGACCCAGGGCGCCATGGGCGTGGAGAACCGCCTCACGGAAAGTGACATCGAGGGCGCCGACGTCCTCATCCTGGCCGCGGACATCCCCGTGACCGGCCGGGAGCGTTTCGCAGGCGTCCCGCGGATCCTGGAAGTGCCGGTGCAGCAGGCCATCCGGAACCCCGCCGAGATCTTCAGCCGCCTCCAATGACCCGGGAAGCCGCGTTCCCCTTCCCCCTCCCCGGAGGGCTCCACGCGCGGCCCGCGGCCGTGCTGCGGGACCGGGCCCTGGCCTTCGAGGCCCACTGCATGTTCATCAACGACCGCACCGGGGCCCGCGCGCCCCTGGGCAACCTCCTGGGCCTGCTGGCCACCGACACCCGCCACCAGGACCCCTGCCGCATCCTGGCCGAGGGCCCCGAGGGAGAGAAGGCGCTGGCGGACCTGGCCGAATTCATCCACGGCGCCTTCCTGGCCTGCGACACGCCGGGCGAGGCCGCCCAGCCCGGAGCCCGGGCCGGCATCGCCATCCACCGCATCCTCGCCCGGGCCGGCTGCGCCTTCCGGGAGGGCGTCCCGGTGGCCCCCGGCGTGGGTTCGGGCCCGGCCGTGCTGGCCCACGCCCCCAAGGCCGAGATCGCCCAGGGGCCCTGCCTGGACCCCGTGGGGGCCTCCCTGGCCCTGCACGCCGCCCTGGCCAAGGTGCTCGGGGCCCTGCGGGCCGCCGCGGCCCAGCCCGGCGATCCCGCCCGCACCGCGGTGCTGGAGGCCCAGGCCGCCATGCTCCAGGACGAGGAGTGGATCGGCGTCATGGAGGAGGGCCTCGCCCACGGGGCCCCCGCGGCCGTGGACTGGGGCGTGCGGTGGGCCCGGGCCCGGCTCCTGGCCTCCAGCAGCGCCTACCTGCAGGAGCGGGCCCTGGACGTCCAGGACCTGGGCGAACGGCTCCTGGCCGAACTCACCGGCGCCGCGCCGGACGTCCTGGACCTGCCCGGCCCCTGCGTGGTCGTGGCCCACGACCTGACCCCCTCCCGGCTCCTGGCGCTGGACCGCAGCCTCGTCCGCGGCCTGGTGCTCGCCGAGGGCGCCGCCACCTCGCACACGGCGATCCTGGCCCGCAATTTCGGCATCCCCTGCGTGGCCGGCGCCGAAGGACCCGCCTTCCCCGCTGGACAGCGGATCACGGTCGACGGGGACCGGGGCCTCCTGATCCCGGATCCCCCCCCGGCCCTGGACGCCTACTACGCCATCGAGGCCCGCGAACGGTCCCGCCGGCCGGCCCCCCAGTCCGGCCTCACCTCCGACGGCGTGCGCATCGAACTCCAGGCCAACATCCTGGGCGCCCCGGAGGCCGGCCCGGCCTTCGCGTGCGGCGCCGAGGGCATCGGGCTCTTCCGCTCCGAGATGCTCTTCCTGGACCGGGAGTCCGCCCCCGGCGAGGAGGAGCAGTACCAGGCCTACCGCCAGGTCCTGGAGGCCGCCGAGGGCAGGCCCGTGGTGCTTCGGCTCCTGGACGTGGGCGGCGACAAGCCCCTGCCCTACCTGCCCCTGCCCCCGGAGGTCAACCCCTACCTGGGGCGCCGCGGCGTGCGCTGGTACGCCGTCCACCCGGAGCTGGTGCGGACGCAGCTGCGCGCGGCTTCGCGGGCGGCGGCCCACGGGGACCTGCGCCTCATGATCCCCATGGTCGCCGAGGCCGTGGAGATCCGCGCGGTGCGCGCGCTGATGGCCGAGGTGATGCGGGCGCCCCTGCCCCTGGGCATCATGGTGGAAGTGCCCGCCGCGGCCCTGAACCTGGCCTCCCTGGCCCGGGAGGCCGACTTCCTTTGCGTCGGGACCAACGACCTGGTGCAGTACCTCTTCGCGGCGGACCGCGGGGACGCGCGGGTCGCCAAGGCCTCCCACGACTGGCACCCGGCGACGCTCCGGGTGCTGGATCGCATCGTGGCGGAGGCCTCCGGGCGCCCCGTCAGCCTCTGCGGCGAGATGGCGGGCCGACCCTGGCTTCTGCCCCTCCTGGTCGGACTCGGCTTCCGCACGCTGAGCATGGCCCCGGCCCTCCTGCCGGAGGCGCGGAGGACCCTGGCGCACCTGGATTCCGGGCAGTGCCGGGCCCTGGCCGTGCGCGCCCTCGACTCGGACGACGCGGACGGAGTGGAGACCCTCTTGCGCGAGCGCGCCGGGAACCCGCAGGCCGCCGAGCTGGTCACCCTGGACCTCATCGAGGCCCGCGCATCCTGCGCCACCAAGGAGGAGGCCATCAAGCTCCTGGCGGAGCGCATGGCGGCCCTGGGCCGGGCCCGGGACCCGCTGGCCCTGGAGGAGGCGGCCTGGGAGCGCGAGCTCACCTATGCCACGGGCGTCGGCTTCGGCTTCGCGGTGCCCCACTGCAAGTCCTTCGCCGTGGAGACCCCGTCCCTGGCCGTCCTGCGCCTGGCGGAACCCGTCGAGTGGGGCTCCCTGGACGGGCTCCCCGTGGACTGCCTACTGTTCCTGGCCACCCCGGCCGACGACGGCGGCCAGGAGCACCTCCGCATCTTCGCGCGCCTCGCCCGAAAGCTCATGGACGAGGCCTTCCGCGACGCCCTTCGCAGCGCGCCCACGTCCCAGGCCATCCTCTCCCACCTCTTGAGCCAGGTCATCACCCCCGTCTGACAGGAAAAACCCATGCGCAGAACCCTCCTCGCCGCCTCCCTCACCACGTCCCTGGCTTCGCTGATAGCCGCGGCGCCGGACCTCGAAAAGGGCCGGACCCTCTTCGTCGCCAACTACTCCCACCTGGACACCCAGTGGCGGTGGGCCTACCCCCTGGTGGTCCGGGAGATGCTCCGCAACACGCTCTACGACAACTTCCGCATCATGGAGGAGCATCCGGAATACGTCTTCAACTGGTCCGGCGCCGGGCGCTACCAGCTGATCAAGGAGTACTACCCGGCCGAGTACGCGCGCCTCAAGGGCTACGTGGCCAAGGGCCAGTGGTGGCCCTCCTCCAACGCCTGGGAGGAATCGGACGTGAACGTGCCCGCCTCGGAGTCCGTCATCCGCCAGTTGCTGGTGGGCCACACCTTCTTCAAGCGGGAATTCGGCACCGAGAGCTCGGACTTCATGCTGCCGGACTGCTTCGGGTTCCCCGCCTCCCTGCCCTCCATCCTCGCCCACTGCGGCCTCAAGGGCTTCTCCACCCAGAAGCTCACGTGGCACTCCGCCGCGGGCATCCCCTTCAACGTGGGGCGGTGGGAAGGTCCCGACGGGAACTCCGTGGTCGCCGCCCTCAACGCGGGAACCTACGACGCCCACCTCACCGCGCCCCTTGACGGGGAGGCCTGGGTGAAGCGCCTGGACGCCAACGGCGCCGCCTCGGGCCTGAAGGTGGACTACCTCTACAACGGCAACGGGGACGAGGGCGGATCGCCCTTCCCGGATTCCCTGGCCACCCTCTGGGCCGGGCTCAAGGCCAAGGGCCCCGTGAACATCGTCGCGGGCCGGGCGGACCTCATGTTCAACGCCATCACGGACACCCAGAAGGCGAAGCTCCCGTCCTACCGCGGGGACCTCCTCCTCATCGAGCACTCCGCAGGTTCGCTCTCCTCGCAGGCCTTCATGAAGCACCTGAACCGGCGCAACGAACTCCTGGCGGACGCGGCGGAAAAGGCCAGCACCGCGGCCCACCTCCTGGGCGCCGCCCCCTATCCCGCCGCCACGCTGGAGAAGGCCTGGGGCCTGATGCTCCGCAACGAGTTCCACGACATCCTGCCCGGCACCTGCCTGCCCAAGAGCTACGAATACGCCTGGAACGACGAGCTCCTGGCGGCCAAGGCCTTCCAGGGGAGCCTGGAGGACGGAGTCGCCGCCGTCACGCGCGGACTGGACACGCGGGTGGCGGGCGTGCCCCTGGTGGTCTTCAATCCCCTGGGCATCGCCCGGGAGGACGTGGTGGACGCCCTGGTCCCCGCGGCCCTGGCCGGGGCCGGGAACCTCGTCGCCACCGACGGGGCCGGCCGCAAGCTGCCCACCCAGCTCACGGTGGGCGCCGACGGAAAGCGCCACGTGATCTTCCGGGCCAAGGTGCCTTCCGTGGGCTTCGCGGTCTTCGGCCTCCAGGCCGGTCCGGCCGCCGAAGGCAGGGAACTCTCCGTCACGGCCCGGGTGCTGGAGAACGCCCGCTACCGCGTCACGGTCCTGGACTCCGGCGATCTCGGCGGCATCTACGACAAGGTGAACCGCCGCGAGCTCCTGTCGGGGCCGGGGCGCCTGGCCTTCCAGCACGAGAAGCCCTCCCGGTGGCCGGCCTGGAACATGGACTGGACCGACCGCCAGAAACCCGCCCGGGCCTTCGTTTCGGGCCCCGCGCGCATCACGGTCCTGGAGAACGGCCCCGTGCGCGTCTCGCTGCAGGTGGAGCGGGAGTCGGAGGACTCGCGCTTCCAGCAGACCTTCAGCCTCACCCAGGGCGGCGACCGCGTGGAAGTGGCCAACCTCGTGGACTGGAAGTCCTCCCAGAGCTCCCTCAAGGCCGACCTGCCCCTGGCCGTGTCCAACCCCCAGGCCACCTACAACTGGGACCTGGGCACCATCCAGCGGGGCAACAACGACCCGAAGAAGTACGAGGTGCCCACCCACGGCTGGATGGACCTCACCGACGCCAAGGGCGACTACGGCGTCACCGTCCTCACGGGCGCCAAGTACGGCTCCGACAAGCCCGATGACCACACCCTGCGCCTGACCCTCCTCTACACGCCCGGCGTGGACAAGGACTACCGGGAGCAGCGCTGGCAGGACTGGGGCCGGCACGCCTTCACCTACGGCATCGCCGGGCACAAGGGCGACTGGCGCAAGGCCGGCAGCCCCTGGCTGGCCCAGCGCCAGGACCGGCCCCTGGAGGCCTTCCAGGCCACCCCGCACGCGGGGCCCCTGGGCCGGGCCTTCAGCCTCCTGCAGGTCTCGGGGGCCCAGGTGGCCATCCAGGCCGTGAAGCGCGCCGAGGACGGCGAGGGCATCGTGGTGCGGCTCCAGGAACTGGACGGCGCCGCCGCGTCCGTGGCCCTGAAGGCCGCCGGCCCCGTCCTTGCGGCCCGCGAACTGGACGGCCTGGAGCGCCCCCTGGGCTCCGTGGCCGTGAAGGACGGCTCCCTCCAGCTGGCCTTCAAGCCCTACCAGCTGCGCACCCTCGGGCTGCGCCTGGACGCGCCGGCGGCCCTGGCGGCACCGGCCTCCACGCCCCTGGACCTGCCCTTCAACCTGCAGGCCTTCACCACCGACGGCCACCGCGAGGACGGCGCCATGGACGGGGCCTTCACGGGCTACCCCGCCGAGATGATCGAGGATTCGGTCCAGGCCGCGGGCGTCACCTTCCGGATGGGCCCCCGCGCCCCCCGCAGCCCCAATGCCGTCGCCTGCGACGGCCAGACCCTGGCCCTGCCCGCGGGCACGCGCCGGGTGCACCTGCTGCTGGCCGCCTCCGCGGGCAACACCACCGCCGTGTTCACCGCGGGCCCCTCCGGCGTGACGGTGCCCGTGCCCGCCTGGACCGGCTACGTGGGGTCCTGGGACAACCGGGTCTTCGACGGCGAGGTCTCCGACAAGACCTACAGCGTGGACAACGCCCTGGTGCGCCTGGATCCCGCGTTCCTGGCTCCCGGCAGGCCGGCATGGTGGGCCTCGCACCTCCACGCCAAGGGCGAGGACCGGGTGTACGAGTACAGCTACATGTTCTCCGTTCCCGTGGAGATCCCGGAAGGCGTGGCCACCCTGACCCTGCCCCGGGACCGCAACGTGAAGGTCTTCGCCGCCACCGCCGCCACGGTGGACAACGCCGGCGGCGCCTCCCTCCGTCCCTTCCTCCCGGAACTCCTGCGGGACGCGGCCTTCCAGGCGAGGTTCTCCAGACCCTGACGGCCGTATACTTGTGGATCTGGAGAACGCATGATCCGCAGATGTTCCGACCTGCCCATGGAACCCAAGCTGGCCATCCGGGGCGGGACGGGACCCGCGCTGAGCGGCGACTACTTCGGCCAGGGCGCCATGGACGGCGTCCTGGCCGCGGGGCGCACCGTGCTGGAGCCCGGCTCCAGCATCGGCGAACATCCCCATCCCAACACGGACGAACTCTACCTGATCATGGAGGGCCGCGGCACGGGGATCCTGGACGGGGAACGGTTCCCCGTGGGCCCGGGCGATCTCTTCATCCTGAAGGCGGGGCACTCCCACGGGCTGGTGAACGACTCCGGGGAGCGGCTCGTGCTGTTCGGCCTCCTCACCCGGCAGGACGCCAAATCCCCCTTGTGCAAATAAATTAATAATACATATTGTGGGGTATGCCAGGCAGCGGGGCGCTCCAGGGCGACGCCGTGCTGGATCCCTGCCCCACGGCCGGTCATGGAGCCCTGGCGACCTCGCCCACCCATCCGGAGCCGTGCCGAAACAGCATGAACGCCTCGCCCTCACACCTTCGGCTTCTCATGCCATTGCGGGACAAGCATTCCAGGTCATCCGCGCGCACGGGTCCACGCATGCCGCCTTCGATCCGCGGTTTTCCGCTCGTTATCGGCCTGGCAACCGGGCTTTGGGGGCAGGATCGCACGGAGCTCGTGAACCGGTCGGGCCAGCCCTGGACCCTCGCCCTCGCGGAGGGGGCGAAGCCCGGCAGGGGGTCCCTGACCCTCCTGGACAAGTTCACGGGAAAGGTCCAGGCCGAACTGGCGAAGGTCGGGGAGAGCGTCACCCTGCCTCCCCAGGGGCGGTTCCTGGTGATCTTCAACCGCAGCGGGGGCTACCTCTTCCGGGATTTCCTGCTCAAGGACGCGTTCGGCTTCTATGCGGAATATGTGGCAAGCGTCGAGTTCCTGTCGGCGCCGAACATCTCGATCCAGCTTGTGGACCACCACGTGGGTCCCCCCATGGACCGATCGGATGATGGAGCCATCAAACAATACGTCATGGATGCCATCACGCTTGGAAGTGGGAACATCATTATTCATCACGCATCTCTCAAAGGAATAAAAGCGTTCGGACAGTCGTCTTCCTTTTTACCTTCATTTGAACCTGTTGAATTACCAACGAACTAATTTATAGATCTATTGACAAGATCAATGAAGTCCCCCAAACTTGAAGTGCGGATTGAGTCGCAGGCTCGATTCGCGTTGGAAATAAATTAAATATTCCTGATCGCCGCAACGACGGCCCCGCCTTTCTTGGAGCACCCCCGTGAACCCATCCGTTCTCGCAGCCATCCTATGCCCCGTCCTCTCCCTTTCCGCCCAGTCCCCGGCCCGGCCTGCCGATGGGCCCGGCGACGTCCTCCGGGTGGGGGACTACCGGCCCACCCCCGTCGACCAACCCCAGGTCCTGGAAGCCAAAGGTTTTCTCCAGCGAAAGCTCCCCAACCTGACCCTTCTGGACGTGACCCGGGCCTACACCCAGGTGGTGGCCGGAATCAACGTCAAGCTGGTGGCCAAGGTGCTGGACGAGGAGGGGACCATGGACTGGGAGTTCGTGGCGTACCAGAGCCTGGACGGGAAATGGCATCTTACTTCGGCGAACCGCATCTGATCGGCGCGCCTCAATCCGGGAGGCTCCACCAGCCGGGGTCCGGAGCGAAGCGGCTGCCGAGGCGATGCTCCAGGCCCTCGAGGCGGGCCCGCTGGACCGCGGCCCCTTCGTTCCGGTTGTGGTTCATGGGGCCCCCCGTGAAGGGGGCGAAGCCGGTGCCGAAGATCATGCCGGCATCCAGGAGGTCCGCGTCCAGGGTGACCCGTTCCCGGTGGCAGGCCACCGCCTCGTTCAGGAGGCGCAGGACCAGCCGCTGCTCCACGGGGCCCCCCGGCGTGGGCAGGGAGGCCTTGGGAATCCGGGGCCGGTCGCCGCGGTAGTCATAGAAGCCCCGTCCGGTCTTGCGGCCCAGGCGGCCTGCGGCCACCAGCTCCTCCAGGCGCCGGGGAACCGCGCACCCGAAGCTGGCCCCCAGGATCCGGGCCACGGAAAGGCACACGTCCAGCCCCACGGTGTCGGCCAGGAGCACCGGGCCCATGGGCATGCCGAAGGCCAGGGCCGCGCGGTCGATCTCGTGGGCCGGCACGCCCTCCCCCTCCAGGGCCACCGCCTCCAGGAGGTAGGGCATGAGGATGCGGTTCACCAGGAAGCCCGGGGTGCTCCGTACGGGCAGGGGCAGGCGGCGGATGGCGCCCACGAAGGCCATGGCCCGCTCCGAGACGCCCGCGGGCGTGGAGGCCATGGACACCACCTCCACCAGCTGCATGCGGGCCACGGGGTTGAAGAAATGGAGGCCCACGAACCGCTCCGGATGCTCCAGGGCTCCGGCCAGTTCCTCCAGGGGGATGCTGGAGGTGTTGGTGGCCAGGAGGGCCTCCGGCCTCATGCGCGGTTCCAGGGTCCGGTACAGGGCCCGCTTGGCGTCGGCGTCCTCGAAGATGGCCTCGATGACAACATCCGCCCGGGCGGCGCCCTCGCCGGCGAGGTCCCCGCCGATGCGGTCCAGGGCCGCGGCCACCAGGCGGGGGTCCTTGAGTTTCCGGCGGAAGAGTTCGGCGGCGCGCTTCATGACCTGGGCCAGACGCGGGCCGTCCACGTCCTGGATGGTCACCTGGAGGCCCTGGAGGGCGCACCAGGCGGCGATATCGCCGCCCATCGCCCCGGCCCCCGCCACGTGCACGAACCGCGCCGGGGGATGGCCGCCACGGGCGAGGTCCTTGAGCCGCTCCTGCAGCTGGAAGACCCGCACCAGGTTCCTTGAGGCGGGACCGGTGACGAGCTGGGCGACGGACCGCGCCTCGGCCGGATAGGCCGCCTCCGGGGCCCTCGCCTGGGCCTCCCAGAGGGCGATGAGGGCGGAAGGCGCCGGGTAGTGGGCCGGGGGGGCCAGCCGTGCCGCGCGGCCCCGGAGGAAGCGGGCCAGGAGTGGCCTCAGCGGCCAGATCCCGGGAAGCCGCCGGGCCCAGGAAGCCCGCCGGGGCGGCGCGGCCCGCAGCAGGGCGGCCCGCCCGGCCCTGGGGAGCTGGCGCTCCGGAACCACCTCGTCCACGAGCCCCAGTTCGCGCGCCTTGCGGGCGGAAACAGACCGCCCCGTGAGCATCAGATCCAGGGCCGCCACGGGTCCGAGAAGGCGCACCAGGCGGACGGTCCCTCCGAAGCCCGGGTGGATGCCCAGAAGGACCTCCGGCAGGCCCAGCCGCGTCCCGGGGTCGTCGCTGGCGACCCGGTACCGGCAGGCCAGGGCCAGTTCCAGGCCTCCCCCCAGGCAGTAGCCGTGGACCAGGGCCACCGTCGGCAGGGGAAGGGCCTCCAGTTTGGCGAAGACGCCCTGGCCGCGGCCGATCCGCGCGGAGGCCTCCCCCGCCTCCGCCAGGCCCCCGAATTCGGACACGTCGGCGCCCGCGATGAACCCGCCGGCCTTGCCCGAGCGCAGTACCAGACCCTTCCACGCGCCCGCGGCCACCCGGTCCAGCACCCGGTCCAGCTCCTCCAGGACCTCGGCGGAGAGGGTGTTGGCGCTGGCGTGCGCCCGGTCCAGGACCAGGTCCAGGATCCCTTCCTCCCCCGCCTCCCCCCGCCAGTGGCGGAACCCGTCGAAGGCCGTGGACATCAGGCGCCCTCCCGTTCCAGGAGCATGGCCCCGCCCTGCCCGCCTCCGATGCACTGGCTGGCCAGGCCCCGCCGGGCGCCGTTCCGCCGGAGCACGTGGAGGAGGTGCAGGACGATGCGGGCTCCGCTGCAGCCCACGGGGTGGCCCAGGGCGATGCCGCCCCCGTCCACGTTCAGGCGCTCGGGGTCGATGGCGTCGAAGGCGGGGGCGTCCAGTTCGTCCCGGCAGTAGGCGCGGTCCGCCCAGGCCTCCTGGCAGGCCAGGACCTGGGCGGCGAAGGCCTCGTTGATCTCCCAGTAGTCAACGTCCCCGGTGCGCAGGCCGTTCCGCAGGAGGATGGGGCCCATGGCATGCACGGGGCCCAGGCCCATCTGGCTGGGCTCCAGGCCCGCCCACTGGCAGTCCGCCACCCGGCCCAGGCTGGTGAGCCCGTGCCGGCGCATGGCCTCCTCGCTGGCCAGGAGGAGGCAGGCGGCGCCGTCCGTGATCTGGGCGCTGTTGCCGGCGGTGACCCGGCCGTGGGGGGGATCGAAGGCGGGCCTGAGGCGCCCCAGTCCCGCAAGGTCCGCCTCCCGGCGCAGGCCCTCGTCCCGGTCGTAGAAGGTCCCGTCGTCGCCGTAGAGGGGGGCCAGCTCCTCCAGGCGGCCTTCGTCCTGGGCCCGGGCGAGGCGCTGATGGCTGGCCAGGGCGTAGGCGTCCATGCGCTCCCGCGTGAGCCCGAAGCGGTTGGCCAGCAGCTCAGCGGTCTGGCCCATGTTCAGACCGGTGAGGGGATCGGTGAGGCCCCTGGCCAGGCTGATGACGGGCCTGAGGTGCGCCGGCCGGAACCGGGCTGCCGCCCTCACCTTCGCCCACAGGGTCCGGGCGCGGCCCAGGTCCGCCAGCACCCGCACCATCCCGTCGCTGAACAGCACCGGGGAGTGGCTCATGGCCTCCGTGCCCCCTGCGAGCACCAGCTCGGCCCTGCCGCAGGCGATGTCCAGGGCGGCGGCATCGATGGCCTGCATGCCCGATCCGCAGTTCCGCTGCACGGTCCAGGCGGGCACCGCCTTCCCGCACCCCAGGCGCAGGGCGAGCAGGCGCGCGATGTTGGCCTCGTCGGGGCCGGGGACGATGCAACCCAGGATGACCTCGTCCAGGGCCTCCGGCCGGAAGGGCTGCCGTGCGAGAAGGGCCTTGCCCGCCGCCACGGCCAGGTCCGAAGCGCGGAAGGGGCCCGGGGCGCCCCGTGCCTTGAGGAAGGGCGTGCGGGCCCCGTCGACGATGTGGACGGGCCTCCCTCCGGCATAGGCGCCCATGGTCACTCCTTGGGTTGGCCGATCCTGGGGAAGTCATCCACGCGGATGGCCTCGCGGCGGGCTTCCAGGGCCCTGCGAAGGGTCTCTCCCTCGGGTCCCGTGAGGATGCCGGCCTTGATCCCGTCCGCCAGCATGGCGTCATCGGGACCCGCGGCCAGCGCGCCCTTGGCGGCGGCGGCCCAGAGCTTCTTCTCCACCGGTTCCGCGGCGATGACCTTGCGCAGGGCGTCCTCGAGGCGGCCCACCGGCTCCCGGGGGTCCATGGGCACGAAGGCGCCGGCGGTGAGGCGGTCCCGCAAGGCCGACGGCTCCAGCAGGATCTCCGCCAGTTGATGGCCAAGCTGGTCGCTGGGCCCCGCGCAGTGGCGCCCGGTGGGGAAGGTGAGCCAGCGGAGCATCCAGGCCGCGGGGCGGTTGGGCAGGTTCCTGAACAGCCCGTCGAAGGCCTCCTCGATCTTCTGGAATCCGTCCTCGCAGGCCCAGCGCAGGAGCGGCCATTCCCCCGCCGGCCGGCCCCGGTCCTCGAACTGCTTGAGGCAGGCGGAGATCAGGTACAGGTTGCTGAGGATGTCGGCGCACCGGCCCGAGAGCTTCTCCTTGCGCTTGAGCCCGCCGCCCAGGGAGAGGAGGGCGATGTCGGACGCGAAGGCGAAGGCGGCGGAATAGCGGGTCGCCCGCTGGTAGTAGCGCCGGGCGGGGCCTCCGGGGGCATCGGCCAGCAGGCCGCCCGTGAGCCCGTGGACCAGGGACCGCGCCGCTACGGAGAGGGTGAAGGCCACGTGGGCCCCCATGTGCCGGTCGAATTCGCCCAGGGCGTCCGGGTGGCGCAGGGACCGCATCTCGTTCAGCACATGCGGGTGGCACCGGATGACCCCCTGTCCGAAGATGATGAGGGTTCGCGTGAGGATGTTCGCCCCCTCCACCGTGATGCTGATGGGGATGGCCTGGTGGGCCCGCCCCAGGAGGTTGCGGGGCCCGAGGCAGATGCCGCTTCCTCCCAGCACGTCCATGCCGTCGCAGATGAGCCGGCGGCTCCGCTCCGTGCACTGGTACTTCACGATGGCCGAGATGACCGAGGGGCGCTCGCCCTGGTCCAGGGCGCCGCAGGTCATGGTGCGGGCCGCGTCCATGACGTAGGTGTTGGCGGCGATGCGGGCCAGGGGCTCCTCGATGCCCTCGAACTTCCCGATGGGCAGGCGGAACTGCTTGCGCACCCGCGCGTAGGCGCCCACCACCAGGGCGACGATCTTGCCGCCGCCGGTGGACAGGGCGGGCAGCGAAAGGGAGCGGCCCGCGGCCAGGCACTCCATGAGCATCTTCCAGCCCCGGCCGGCCTGGGCGGCGCCCCCGATGATCCAGTCGGTGGGGATGAAGACGTCCCTGCCCCAGTTGGGCCCCACCTGGAAGGGGATCCCCATGGCGTCGTGGCGGGTGCCGATGACCACGCCCGGGGTGGAGGTGGGGATGAGGGCCAGGGTGATGCCCTCGCTGCCCTCGGCCAGGAGATGGCCGGGGTCGGTGAGCCGGAAGGCCAGCCCCAGGAGCGTGGCCACGGGGCCCAGCGTGATGTAGCGCTTGTCCCAGTTCAGGCGGATGCCCACGACCTCCCGGCCCTCGAAGACGCCCCGGCAGACCACGCCGGTGTCGGGGATGGAGGCGGCGTCGCTGCCCGCCTCGGGGGAGGTGAGGGCGAAGCACGGGAGGTCGATCCCCCGGGCCAGGCGGGGCAGGAAATGGTTCTTCTGCTCCTCGGTGCCGTAGTGGTTCAGGAGCTCCGCGGGCCCCAGGGAATTGGGCACCATGACCGTCACCACCGCCGCGGCGCTGCGTCCGGCCAGCTTGATGATCACCTGGGAATGGGCCAGGGCCGAGAAGCCCAGGCCGCCGTACTGGCGCGGGATGATCATCCCGAAGAAGCCCTTCTCCTTCAGGAAGGCCCACACTTCGGGAGGCAGGTCCTTCAGGTCCTCCACGATCCGCCAGTCGTCCAGCATCCCGCAGAGCTCCTCCACCGGCCCGTCCAGGAAGGCCTGCTCCTCGGCGGTGAGGACGGGGGCGGGCTGGGCCAGCAGCTTCCTCCAGGCTGGCCGGCCGCTGAACAGCTCGCCGTCCCACCAGACGGTCCCGGCCTCCAGGGCCTCCTGCTCCGTGCGGGACAGGGGGGGCAGCTTGCCCTTGAAGACGGCCAGGAGGGGCCGCATGACCAGGGCCCGGCGCAAGGGGGGCAGGTTCAGGACGAGGGCCGCCGCGCCGAAGGCGGCCCATGCTGCCGGCGGGACGCCGGCGCGGATCTGGAACGCCGCGAGCGCCAGGCCCGCCAGGGCTGTCCAGAAGGCCAGCCCGGCCCGGAAATAGGCCAGGGTGAAGGCGATCACGATTAATGTTGCCGCCGAGTAGAACTGGATCATCGCAATTCCCTTGAAGGTGGGTGGGGATCGGGTGAAGCCAGTCTACTCAGAAAGGGCTCTCCGGCAAGCCGCATATTCCATCGACTTTGATTCATTTTTTTTAATGAATGGCAAGGCCTTTTGATGGATTTTGCAGCTTATTAACGATATGCATATCCAGTTAGTATTTTCAATTTTTCAAGGACGAGCGAACAACTCGCCAAAAAAGTCCTTCATATGTTGCCAGCTCCGGCGGGCCGCAGCCTCCTGGTAGGCCGCGCCCTTGGACGGGTCGTCCCCGGCCTCCTTCTGGGTGAAGGAATGGACGGCTCCCCCGTAGGCGACGAAGGTATAGTCCGCCTTCGCCTTGCGCATCTCGTCGTGGAAGGCCGCCACGTCCTTGGCCGGCACGAAGGGGTCGTCGGCGCCATGGCAGACGAGGACCTTGGCCGCGATGGGCCCCACGGGACGGTCGGCGGGGACGTCCAGGCCCCCGTGGAACGAGACGACGCCCCTCACGGGCATTCCGGCGCGGGCGGCCTCCAGGGCGCCGGTTCCCCCGAAGCAGAAGCCGATGACCGCGAGGCGTCCCGGGTCCACCGAACCCTGCGCCTTCAGCGTGTCGAGCGCCGCCCGGATCCGCCGCTGGTACAGGGGGCGGTCCCCCTTGAACTTGCCGGCCAGGGCCCCGGCCTCCTTGGTGTCCCTGGGCGTGACCCCCTCCCCGTAGATGTCGGCCGCCAGGGCCACGTAGCCCAGCTTCGCCAGCTCGTCGGCGGTGCGGCGCTCGTGGTCCGTCGGACCCATCCACTGGTGGACGATGACGATGCCGGGCGCCTTCCCCTTCCCGGCGGCGGGCGTGGCCAGGTAGCCGGCGAGACGGGTGGTCCCGTCCTGGTAGACGAGAGGCTGGCCGGCCAGCATGGGGAGGGCGGCCAGGGCGAGGGAGAGATGGGCGCGGCGCATGGGCACCTCCGGAAGTTTGAGGAAGCCTACTCCTGTTTGGGTTGACCCTCACGCGTATTTTTCCGGCAAGGGCCCTCCCGGACGAAATGAATGATAAGTGCAATTATTCGCAACTTGGGGATCGACAGCCCGGGATCCGGGTGGTAACAATCGTGGCCGGGCCCCCATGGGTCCGGTCCCCGCAGCGCCCATTCAAAACCCTATCCAACGGAGCCTTCCGCAGATGAAACGCCTCTTCCGGGCCATGGGCGCAGCCCTGGCCATCCTTGCCAGTCCCCTGGGCGCCCAGCCGTCCCCGACCCTCCTTCCCACCCGCCCGGGCGACCCGGCCTGCTGGGGCACCTTCATCGCCTGCGCCCAGTTCGTCGAACAATGGGCGGGCCCCAGGATGCCGGACTGGGTCGTCCACTCCTCCCTGCTCAGCTACTCGGCCCGCAAACCCCTCTACGGCGACCTGGGCCGCCCCCTCCTGGACGACCGGGGCGTGCAGCGCACCGCGTCCATCCACCAGAGCGGCCGGGTCTTCTTCCCACCGGCCTGGCGTCTGGGCGGGCACCGTCGCATGCCCATCGTCATCTACAGCCACGGCACGTCCCTCCTCAAGGAGGGGGTGGCCTCGCAGTTCGGGGGCCACGAATGGATCCTGGGCGCCGCGGCGGCCGCCTACTACGGCTTCGCCGTGGCCATGCCCGACCAGCCGGGGATGGGAGGGGACGGGACCTCCTTCCACCCCTACTGCCACGGGAAGTCCCTGGCCTACGCCATCGTGGACGGGATCCAGGCCATACGGGACCGGTTCACCGAGGACCCGTACGTGGCGGGGAACGACTACGCGTGGGACGGGAGGATCTTCCTCATGGGCTATTCGGAGGGCGGCTACGCCTCCCTGGCGGCGGCGCGGGAGATGGAGACCCACCGGGCCCTGTACGGAGGGGAGGCGGCCTTCCAGCTTGCGGGTTCGGCCTGCATGGCGGGGCCCTTCGACATCTCGGGCACCACGCGCCGGCAGATCCTGGCCCGGAACCAGCCTTTCAGGCATCCGTTCTTCATCCCCTACGTGCTCCTGGGGTACAACGCAATTTATGGGAGAGTCATGGACCCCCTGGAAACCCTGACCCCGCGGCTGCTCGCCACCGGGGAGGACGGGAACATCCTTCAGTGGATCAATGGTTTCACGGACGGGACCCTGGTGGACGGCCGGATCGCCGCCCGCATGGGACGCGCCCCGGGGACCGTCGTCCTCCGGGATCTGCTCAACCCGGACTGGGTGGCCCGGGACCTGGAGGATCCAGCCTTCGCCACGAGTCCGATGAAGGGGATCCTGGAGGAGAACGACGTGGCGGAGGGCTGGACCCCCACCCGTCCCATCCTCTTCTGCCAGAGCCCCGACGACCGGGACGTGCCGCTCGCGAACACCCTCACCGCCCGGTGGCTCCTGGAGGGCGCCGTGCGCAAGGAGGGCGCGGACCCCACGGGGCTGTTCACCTTCCTGCCCCTGGGCAGGCCCGGGGGCGGGATCACCCACGTGGAGGGCGCCCTCCTGGCCATCCCCACGGCCTTCGACTGGATCTACCGGATGGGCCGGGCCTCGCCGGGCCGGCCGGCAGAATGAATTTCAAATATTGATCCTCATGGGGTTTCCATCGAAATTAATCAAAAGGCGGGTTTCTGCCGTTGTTCCTGGGGACCGGAGCCCCCATGGCCACGAAATCCAATCGAAGGCTCAACCTGTTCGGCCAGACCGTGATGGTGGTGACCTTGTCCCTCCTGCCACTCGTCCTGGTGACCGTCCTGCTGGTCCTCCCCACCGTGGAGAAGCAGGTGACCGAGGACCGGGAGAACGCCACCCGGGTGGCGGTGGAGAGCGTCTTCGGGATCCTCCAGGATTTCGACGCCCGGGCCGGCCGGGGGGAACTCACCCAGGCCCAGGCCAGGACCCAGGCCATGTCCATCATCAAATCGCTGCGCTACAACAAGAACGAGTATTTCTGGATCAACGACCTGACCCCCCGGATGATCATGCACCCCTACAAGCCGGAGCTGGACGGGACGGACCTGAGCCAGAGCAAGGATCCGTCGGGCCGGTTCCTCTTCAACGAGATGGTGGCGGTTTGCCGGGCCAAGGGGGGCGGGTTCGTCCCCTACCTGTGGCCCCGGCAGGGGGAGAACCTCCCCGTTCCCAAGATCTCCTACGTGAAGGCCTTCCTGCCCTGGGACTGGATGGTGGGGAACGGGGTCTACATCGACGACGTGCAGCGCGAGTACGCGGGGATCCGCAACCGCATCGCCCTTTTCACGGCCATCGCCACCCTCGTCGCCCTGGCCAACGGGGTGATTTTCGCCAAGCGGGTGCTCAGCCCCGTGACCTCCCTGGCCGGGAACCTGACGGAGCAGATGGAGGGGCTTTCCAGGGGGGACCTGCGGGTCAGCGCCGCCGAGACGTCCACGGGCGACCTGAGCCGCGTGGCCACGGCCTTCAACCAGGCCGTGGGCGCCTTCGGCGGGCTGGTCAGGGACCTGGGCGCCGTGGCGGCCCGGCTGGACGAGGAGGCGGCCACGCTCCAGGCCAGCGCGGGGTCCATGGCCCGGGAGACCCAGCAACTCTCCCTGGAGATGAACGCGGGGCGCCGGGATGCCGAGGAGGTCTCGGCGGCCATCGGGGGCCTCTCCACCGCCCTGGAGGGCATGGCCGCCAGCCTCGAGGAGGCCCGCGGCCAGGCCCAGGCCACGCTGGAGGCCGCCGCCCAGGGGTCCCGGCACGGCCACGACACCTCCGGGGCCATGGCCTGCATCCGGAGCAGCTTCGGCAAGATGGCCTCGGCGGTCCGCATCATCCAGGACATCGCCCGGCAGACCAACCTCCTGAGCCTCAACGCGGCCATCGAGGCGGCGAAGGCGGGGGCCCAGGGCAAGGGCTTCGCCGTGGTGGCCGAGGAGGTGCGCAAGCTGGCCGAGCGCTCCAGCACCGCGGCCAAGGAGATCTCCGCCCTCATCCAGGAGAGCGACACCACCGTGACCGAGGGCGAGTCCACCGTGGCCGGGATCGTCGAGGCCCTGGGGCGCATCGGGGACCAGACGGAGACCATGGCCGGACGGATCCAGGACCTGGACGCGGCCCTCAAGACCCAGGCCGAGGCCAGCCGGCAGGTGGCGGGCCGGACCCTGGGGGTCGTCGAGCGTCTGGCCCGGGACACCCGGGCCGCCGAGGCCCTCAGCGGGACCGTGGCCGTGGTGGCGCAGACCGCGCAGAACCAGTCCGAATCCGCCGACGGCCTCATGGAGCGCATCCGGAAGTTCCGCACCTGACCCGGGCCAGGCCCGCCACGTAGGCCAAGGCCGCCAGGGGGACCAGGAAGGCAAAGCGCACCGAGCTGAGGTCCGTCACCCAGCCCATGAGGAGCGGCAGGACGGCCCCCCCCACATTGGCCATGACGGCCAGGCCCCCGATCTCCGAGGACCGCTCGGGCCGGGCCTCCAGGGAAAGGGCGAACAGGCAGGGCCAGATGTTCGAGAAGCCCATGCCGCAAAGCGCCACGGAGGCGATGGCCACCCCCCGGGAACCCAGGATCAGGCCGCATAGGCCGACCAGGCACGCGACCGCGCAAGTCAGCATGAACCTCCGGGTCGGCACGCGGGCCAGGACCAGCGCACCGACGAGCCGGCCCGCCCCCTGGCTCACCCAGAAGAGGCCCTGCCCCAGGGTGATGGCCTCCTTCTGGATATCCATGCCGAAGGTGAGCCCCATGTGGCTGGCCAGGAAATTGTTCATACCCATTTCGGAACCCGAGAGGAGGAAGATGCCCAGGACCTTCCAGCGCAGCGGCGGCGCCCCCAGCAGGCCGAGCATGCCCTTCAGGGTGGCGGGGCGCTCCGCGGGGGTCACGGGGAAGGGCACCCAGGTGATGACCGCCCACACGGCAAGCGAGGCCAGGGCGAAGACCGGAAAGACGCCCTTCCAGGTGAGCCCGAGGGCCACGGCCGGGGGCAGCAGGCAGGGTCCCGCGATGGAGCCCAGGCTCTTGAAGAACTGGGCGAAGGTGAGGTTCCGGGAATAGCGGGCGGGTTCGGTCACATCCCGCAGCAGCGGATTGCCCGCCACCAGCAGGAACGTCATCCCCACGCCGATGAGGAAGATGGCGGCCAGAAGGTGCTCATAGCGGGACAGCACGACCCAGGGAAGGGCATGGGCGGCGGCGGTAAGCAGCAGGCCGGCCTGGAGGACGAAGCGCTTGCCCTTCCGGGTGGCAAGGAGCCCCACGGGCAGCGCACACAGGGCGAAGGCCGAGGCGCCGGCCAGGGGGATCAGGGCCCCCTGGGCCGCGGAGATGCCGAAGACCTCCCGGGCGATTCCCAGGAAGCTGCCCCTCAGGTCCCCGAAGCCCATCACCAGGAAGGCCATGAGCAGCGCCGCCATCCGCAGGTTCAAGCGCACCCCCTCCGCCCTGAGTGGCCCGAGGGGCCTGTCGGTTCGATCCTGGAGGTGGCAGGATGGACCCATGCCCGACAACGCCTACGATCCGGAAACCTTTCGCGCGCTCGGCCACCGCGCCGTGGATGCCCTGGCCGACCACCTCGCCCAGGTCCAGGGCGGGACGCCGCCGGTGCTGCCCTGGCGGGAGCCCCCGGAGTCCCTCCGGGCCTGGCCCGCGGACTTCACCCGCGGAGGCGGGGCCGATCCCATGCACCTCATCGCCCGGGTGCTGGAGGGCTCCCACCATCTGCAGCATCCTCGCTACGTGGGCCATCAGTGCTCGGCCCCCCTGCCCCTCACCGCCCTCCTGGGCATGGTCGCGGACCTCCTGAACAACGGCACCGCGGTGTACGAAATGGGACCGGTCTCGACCGCCATGGAGCGGAGCCTCGTCCAGTGGTTCTCGGGCCTCGCGGGCTACGATCCGGCCCGGGCCGGGGGCGTCCTCACCCACGGCGGCAGCGCGGGCAACCTCACGGCGCTGCTCGCGGCGCGCCAGGCCTCCACGCCCTACGACGTGTGGGAGGAGGGCTACCGGGCCCCCATGGACCTGTGCCTGCTGGCCTCGGACCAGACCCACTATTCCGTGCGCCGCTCGGCCCAGGTGCTGGGCCTGGGCGGGAGGAACGTCATCGCGGTGCCCACCGACGAGCGCTTCCGCATGCGCCCCGAAGCCCTGGAGGCGGCCCTGGACGAGGCCGAAGCCCGGGGCCGGAGGGTGCTGGCGGTCGTGGGCAGCGCGGGATCCACCGCCACCGGGGCCATCGACCCGCTGGAGGACATCGCGGCCATCTGCGAGGCGCGGGGCGTCTGGTTCCATGTGGACGGCGCCCACAGCGGCGCCTTCCTGGTATCGGACCGCCTTCGTCCGCGGCTCGCGGGCATCGGGCGCGCCCACAGCCTGGTCATCGACGCCCACAAGATGCTGATGATGCCTTCCCTGGTCACGGCCGTGCTGTTCCGGGACGAGGGCCACTCGTTCGAGACCTTCAGCCAGCAGGCCTCGTACCTTTTCGACCGCAGCGCCCGCCAGGAGTGGTACAACCTCGCCCACCGCACCCTCGAGTGCACCAAGCGCTTCCTGAGCCTGGACCTCTACGTGGCCCTGCAGGTGCTCGGCACCGACTACTTCGCCCGGTACCTCGAATCCCGGGTGGACCTGGCCTCCTGGTTCGCCGATGCCATCGAGGCGCGGCCCGGCTGGGAACTTGCGGTGCGCCCCGAGGGCAACATCGTCTGCTTCCGGGCCGGGGGCGGAGGCGACGCCTTCCAGTCCGCCGCACGGGAGGCCATCGTCCGCGAGGGCTCCTTCCATCTGGTGAAGACCCAGCTGCGGGGCCGCACCTGGCTGCGCACGACCCTCATCAACCCGCTCACCACGCGGGACGACCTCACGGCCCTGATGGACCGGCTGGACCGGCCAGGTACACCCTGAAGGTCGCCCCCTGGCCCGGGGCGGTCTCGAGCTCCAGCCGGGCCCCCATGGCGTCGGCCATGTGCTTGACGATGGAGAGCCCCAGGCCCGAGGAGTGCTCCCCTCCGGTGGGGCGCGCGCTGAGCCGGGTGAAGCGGTGGAAGGCCTTCTCCAGGTCCTCCGGGGTGAATCCAGGGCCCTGGTCGCCCACGGTCAGCAGCGCGCCCTCGCCGTCGGCCTCGGCCCGCATGGTCACGGTGGTGCCGGGCCGGGAGAACTTGATGGCATTGGACAGGAGGTTGTCCAGGATCCCCTTGGTGAACCGCAGGTCCGCATGGGCTTCATGGTCGGCGGGCGGATCCACCCGGAGGACGATGCCCTTGCGGCCCGCCACCGGACCGAACCGCGCGGCCACGTGCGCCGAGAGCAGGGCCAGGGGGAACCTCTCGGGCTCGGGCCTCACGGTGCCGGCCTCGATGGCCGCGTAGTCCAGGAACCGGCCCAGGAGTTCGCTCATGCGCATGCCCTCGGCCCGGATCCGGCGCGAGATCTCCCTCACCTGGCCCGGGTCCATCTCCTCCTCCAGGAGCTCCGAGGAGAGCACGATGGAATTGAGCGGATTGCGCAGGTCGTGGGAGGCGATGCCGAAGAGCTGGTTCTTCTGCTCGTTCAGATCGCTCAGCTGGGCGTTCAGGCCGTGGAGCTCCTGGTTGCGCAGCACCAGCTCCGCCGTGGCGGCGTCCACGCGCAGGGACAGGGCCTGGTTCTGCCGGAGCAGGAAACGGGTGCGTGCGCGCAACGCCAGGTACAACGCCAGGGACGCGGAGCCCAGGAAGCCGGCGTAGGCCCACCAGGTCCGGAACCACGGGGGCAGCACCTGGAACCGGAAGGTCTCCTCGGGGCCCACCATCCCGTAGACGTCCCGGGCCCGCACCCGGAACCGGTAGCCGCCCTCGGCGAGATTCGTGTACTCCTTGAACGGGGCCGCGCTCCAGGGGGACCAGTCCCGGTCGTAGCCCTCCAGGCGCACCTGGTAGCGGTTGGCGGACTCCCGGTCGAAGCTGGGCAGGGCGAAGGTGAAGCGAAGGGACCGGTTCCGGTAGGGGACCCGGGGGGCGGTTCCGGCCAGGGTCCCGCCGTCGCCCCCCTGCACCTGGCGCAGGCGCACCCGCAGGCCCTCACGGGAACCGGTGGCCACGCCGGGGTCGTACCGGAGGAGGCCGTCGGGCCCCGAGAACCACACCACGCCGTCGGCGCCGGGGTGGATCTCGGCCAGGTCGGTCCCCGCGAAGCGCCGGAAGGGGGCCGCCTCCCAGGAGTAGCCGCCGCGGCCGTCCGGAACGGCGGCGCCGGCCTCCTTGACGTTGCGCTCCCGGTCCGTGGTCTGCATCCAGATGCGGCCGCCGGGTCCGGGGCGCAGGAATTCGACGGAACGGGGCCCTTCGGGGAAGAGGGCGCCCAGGGCGGGTTCCGGCACGAACCGCGCCTGGGCCCCGTCGAGGGCGAAGACGCCCGCGGAGGTGCCCACCAGGAGCCGTCCCCCCACGTCCGAAAGCCAGAGGAACCGGTCCACCGGCAGCCCCTGGGCGGTGCCGAACCGGGCCAGGGCCGGGGGGCCCCCGCCGGGCGGGAACGTCATCCGGAGCAGCCCCCGGGACCGGCTCGAGGCCCAGACGACGCCCGGCTCGGGCTCCGCCATGGCGAAGATGTCCTCCTGCGTGCCCGGGACCAGGCCCTCCTCCGTCCAGGCGCCGCCGGCCTTCCTCCGGATGGAGGCGACGCCCGCCGGGCCGCCTATGAAGACCCGCGAGGGATCGGCCCTGGACGCCAGGAGGCACGCCGGGAACGGGATCCCCCGGGCGATGACCTTCGCGCGGCCCTCCCGCACCTCCAGGACCCCCTGCTGGCTGCACACCGCCAGGAGGTCGTCGCCCGCCGCGGCCAACGCGAGGCACTGGCCCTCCACGCCCGCGACGTCCCTGAACCGCGGCGCCAGCCCGCGGGGGTCGAGGTACGAGATCCCCTGCCCCGTGGCGGCGTAGAGGACGCCCTTGTGGCGCACCATGGACCACGGGAAGCTCCGGAGACCGGCGCGCTCGTCGAAGCGGGTCAGGACCGGCCACTCCATGCGGGCCAGGCCGTTGTTCAGCCCCAGCCAGATCCCCCACTGGGTGTCCTGGAAGGCCTGGTAGACCGTATCGTCCCGCAGGCCCGAGGCCTGGTCCAGATGGAAGCGCAGCCTGCCCGAGGGGTCCAGGATGAAGGCCCCGGCCTTCACGGTGGCCACGGCGAGACCGCCGTCGGCCAGGCGCGTGCCGCTGTAGACCTGCCCGGGCCTCAGCAGGGCGTCGACCTCGGTCATGAAGGGCCTCGGGACCCGGCCGTCGAACCGGAAGAACCCGTGGTCCCGGGTGCCCACGAGAAGGTCCGGGCCTTCGAGGGGCAGCATGAAGGCGATGCGGAAGGCCTTCAGGGCGCCGGCGCCGGGCACGGGCCGGAGCCCCTCTCCGCTCCACAGGAACAGGTCCCCGGCCAGGTCCTGGAGGTAGAGCCGCCCCGCGACGGAAAAGGTCTTCCAGACGCCGCCGGGCACCAGGAGGCTCGAGGTCCGGCCTCCCTCGCGGCGCAGGAGCCCCTCCCGGGTGGCGAAGAACAGGCCCTGGGGGAGCAGGTGGATGCCGCGGACCGCGGAGAACGCCCCCTCGGGCTTGCCGAAGGAGACGTAGCGGCTTCCGGTGACGCCGGGCTCCATGCACCCGGTCTCGCCGCCTTCCCCGCCCACGTAGAGTTTCCCGTCCGGGCCCCAGGCCAGGGCGCGCACCGTGCCGCCCGCCTCCAGGAGCCGCCACTTCACGCCGTCGTACTCCAGCACCCCCAGGCCGTTCCCCACGTAGATGAGCCCTCCGGGGCCCTGCGCGAAGGCCCAGTTCTGGGGATGGGAACCCCCGGCCTCGCCGGGGGAGAAGGAACGCAGGAAGGGCGTGCCCGCCTCCCTGGGAACGTCCGCGCCGAGCCCGCCCAGGGCGAGCGCGAAGGTCATGCAGGCTGCCAGGAGGGATCGCGTCATGGGGGAGGGGTCCGGTCCCTCAAGCCTACCAGGGCTCAGCGGCCGCTGCGCTGGAGGCTGGCGTTGGCCCCCGCGGAGATGAGCTTCAGGATCTCCACCACCTCCGCGGCGGTCTGGGGGCGGTCCTCGCTGCGCTTGGCCATGAGCCTCGCCGCCAGGGCGGACAGCTCCTCCGGGGCCTCGGGGCAGACGGCGGACAGCAGGGGCACCGGGGCCTCCAGGTGCTGGTTCAGGAGGTCCGGAACCCGGGTTTCGCCGTAGGGCGGGAAGCCCGCGCACAGCTCGAACAGCATGACGCCCAGGGAATACAGGTCGCAGCGGGCATCGACCCGCTCGCCCCGGATCTGTTCGGGCGACATGTAGCGCGGCGTGCCCACGGTCTGGCCCCCCTGGGCGGCGCCGCCCCGGGCCGGCGCGGCCAGTCCGAAATCCATGATCTTGGCGTCGCCCCGCACGTCGAAGAGCACGTTCATGGGCTTGATGTCCCGGTGGACGACCTGGGCGGCGTGGGCTGCCTCGAGGCCCTCCGCCACCTGGCGCGCGATGCGCAGCACCAGGGGCATCGGGAGGCGCCCCCGGCCATCCATGAGGCCCTGGAGGGTCACGCCCTTCAGGTATTCCATGGTGACGTAGGGCACCCCGCCGCTCTCCCCGAAGTCGTGGGTCCGCATCACGAACCGGTGGGTGATCCGCCGGGCCAGGCGGATCTCCTGCTTGAGCTGATCCAGGAAACCCGGGTCCGCGGCCAGCGTCCCGCGCACCACCTTGAGGGCCACGTCCTCCTCCAGGTGCAGGTCCCACACCTTCAGGACCACGCCCATGCTGCCCCGGCCGAGCACGCCGTCCACCCGGTAGCGGCCGGCGAAGATCCCTCCCACCCGGAGCGCGGGCGGCAGGGGCTCGTCGTCGTCCCGGGGAGGGATCACCAGGGCCCGGGTCTCCTCCGCCGCCGGCGCCCCCGGAAAGGCGGTGTCCGCGGCCTGGCCCGCCGAGGCCAGGAGCCCCAGCAGGTCGTCCTTGGCCCTCAGCTCGGCGAGCATGGACCGGAACGTGCGGGTCAGGACGCCCACTTCGTCCGGGGACGGAACCAGGGGCAGCATGTCGGGCATGTGGCCCTCCGCCAGCGCCCCCGCGGCCGAGGCCAGGGCCTGGAGCGGCGCGGTGACGCTGCGGGCGGAGCGCAGGCCCAGCCACAGGGCCAGGAGGATGCCGGCCACCCCCCCGACCAGGATGGCCCGCTGCAGGGTCCGGAAGGGCGCCAGCAGCGGCTCCGTGGGCAGGAGCAGGGCCGAGGCCATCTCCAGGTCCAGGGCGTTGACGCCCCGGATGGGGGAGATCATCCCCAGGTAGCTGCGCCCGTCCAGGACCAGCGGCAGCACCGGGGACCGCCGGGCGTCGAGGATGCCCGCGCGCGCCGAGAGGAAGGAGGGTTCCCGCGCCAGGAGGCGGTCCAGGGGATCGGCCTGCGCCAGCGTGGAACCGAGGGTCCGGAAATGGCTGAGCAGGGCCACCTGGGCCGCGGGCACGCCCTTCCGGGGCGCCGCGATCGTCTCGGCGCGGATCTCGGTGGCGGCCTGGGCGTCCAGGGGGTTGCCCACCAGCATGGCCCCCAGCAGGGCGCCCCCCGGGGACCGCAGGGTGCGGGCCACGACGTGGTAGACGCCGGGCCGGGGCCCCCAGGGCACGTCCAGGAAGCCGCGGTAGGAGGGGCCGGGGTGCCCGGCATTGCGCGCCTCGTCCGGGTTCAGGGCCATCTGGAGGACGCCCACGTCCTGGAATTCCGTGGGGGCCCCGGTTGCGGTGGAGACCAGCAGGGTGCCGCCGGGCCTCACCACGATCGCGAGGCTGGCGCCCAGGCGCGGCAGGTTGTCCACCAGCGTGTCCCCGAGGCTCCCCGTCTCGCCGGTCTTGAGCACCGTCTCGATGATGGAGACGTTGCCCGAGTACTGGGTGAACACTTCCAGCCCCGCGTCCAGGACCCTGCCCTGCTGGGCCAGGAACCGCTCCAGGACCTGGCTGTAGGCCACGAGGCTGGCGCTGGCGGAATCCCGCGCGGAACGTCCCGCCTGGTAGTAGGCGACCCAGAGCATCGCCGAGACCAGCACGAGGATCGTCGCGGCCTGGCGCAGGAAGAACTTCCAGGCCAGCGTCTGATACCATCGCATCGTCGAACGCATCGTGGGGGTTCCTCGGACCTCAAGATATACTTGGATCCATGGACGGAAGGAACCGATAAATGAAGCCGTTCCTCATCAAGGCGGTGCTGGCGGCGGCGGGTCCGGTCCTCGCGGCGGGGAGCCTGCAGGGCCCGGTGCGGATCCTGGACAGGGACGGCAGGCCCCGGCCCACGCTGAAGGACTGCGTGGCCATCCTGGAGCCCCTGGACGCCGCGGTGCGCGCTCCCGGACCCTCGCGGCCCCTGGTGATCCGCACGGCCAACAAGGAGTTCTCCCCCCGCGTCTCCATCGCCACGCCGGGAACGGAGGTGAGCTTCCCCAACATGGACTCCATCCTGCACAACGTCTTCAGCCTGACCCCCGGCAACCGGTTCGACACGGGCCACTACCTGCCCGGGGACTCCCCCAGGGTGCGGCTCTCCGGCCCCGGCCTGGTGCGGCTCTACTGCAACGTGCACCACCAGATGAACGCCTTCGTCTGGGTGGTGGAGACCCCCTTCGCCCAGGTGCTGGAGCACCGGAAGGACCTCCGCTTCGACAACGTCCCCCCCGGGTCGTACCGCCTCCGCCTCTGGCATCCGGAGGCCGGGGAGCGCACCTGGGCCCTCAGCATCGACGGCGCGGCCACCCGCGGCTCCTGGGACCTGGAGGCCACCCTTCCCGCCACGCCTCCCCACAAGAACAAGTTCGGCAAGGACTATCCTCCGCCCCCGGACGAGACGGGATACTAGAAGCGCTTGAGGACGGTGAAGATCGTCTTTTCGGCCACCTTGGGCGACCTTCGGATGCTCTGCCGGAGGTGCACGAGCGAGACGCTCCAGAGCCCCCGCAGGGGCAGGACCAGTTCCGCCCGGGGCCCCCTGGCGCCGCGGTAGTACCACCACTGGTCGCTGTTGAGGACGTAGAGCTCGCCCGTGGAGGACAGGCGCTGCCAGGTGTAGGAGACCTGGGGCCTGAAGGGCCTCGAGCGGCTGCCGGCGAGCACCTGGAATTCCTCGCTGGTGTCCCGGGTGGAACGCGCCCGGTTGCCGTTCCACCGCACCTCCAGCGGCACGGGGCCCTCCCACTTCGCTGCCGCGCCCACCCCGTCGAGCGACAAGCGCTGCCGCCCCCTGCCGCGGAAGTCGGGGGCGTTGAAGCGGCCCTCGTCCTCGTCCCAGGCGAGGTTCCAGCGATCGGCGTGGAAGGTCCCGGAGAATGCCCCCAGGCCGAGCTTGAGCACCGCCTGGAAGGCGGCGAGGTCCACGTCGTTGCGGGGGTAGACCGTCCGCACCCGGCCCAGGGCGGTGCGCATCGAGGCCTCCTGCACAAGCCCCCCGCGGATCCCGCCGGAGGCCCCCGCGCCCAGGAAGCGCAGGTCCGGGTCCCACATGGCCTGGGAGGCGATGAGGCCCAGCTCCTGGAAGCCGAGGGCCGCCTTCCCGAAAAGGCGCTCGGTGACTCCGGCCAGCTCCACCCGCGCCACGTCCAGCTGGGTGCCGTTGGAGGGCTGCTGATCCCACCGGGGCCGGTTGTTGCTGTTGCCGTCGGACCCCACCGCCGAACGCAGCCCGGCCGTCCAGTCCAGGCCGCCCCATTCCGCGTACCACCGCAGGCGCACCTGTACGCCCTCCCTGCGGATGTCCCCCAGGGGGACCAGCCCGTCGCCGAAGATCCCCCGGATGCTCTCGGTCCGGGCCGTGAGTTCCCAGGCCGGCACCCAGGGCGCGCGCGCCTCCTCGGCGAACGGGACGTCCTGGGCGAGGGCCAGGGTGCACGCCAGGATGGGGATCCAGCGGAGGATGGGCATTCGGGTTCCGGAGTTACGCGGACCATCATGCCATCAACCCTCCGGATGGGTTCGCATTTTCAAACCGGATCTGCCGCCGGGAGCCCCTTCCGCGGACACTGGTGGCGGGACGGCGGGTAGTTGTTGACGGACGCCGGGACCCATACGAACCTTGAGTCCCTTCCGGAGCCCGCCCTTGGTCGACTGGGATCTAGCCATAACACTTGACCGCAGCAAGGACGAGCCCCTCTACCTCCAGGTGGTGGGGTCCGTCGTGGAAGGCATCCGCAAGGGCCGGTTCCGGCCGGGCCAGGCCCTGCCCGGCACCCGGGCCCTGGCGGACCAGCTCGGGGTGAACCGCAACACGGCGCTGGCCGCATACCGCGAGCTGGAAGCCGAGGGGTGGATCGAGGTCTCCCCCGACAAGGGGACCTTCGTTGCCATGGAGTTCCCCGTGGACCTGGAGGGGGAGCCCGGCATCTCGGCGGTGGATTCGGCCTCCTGGAAGCGGCGCTCCACCCCCGGGGACGCGTTCTTCCAGCCCGGCGCCCCCGAGCGGGACACCTTCCGCCTCATCCCCGACCAGCCCGACCTGCGCAACGCGCCCACCGCGGCCATCCACCGCGCCTACGGAAGGGTGCTCAAGCTCCACCCGGGCCGGCTCCTGCAGCCCGCCTGGGACCCCCGGGGCCTCCTGGATCTTCGGCTGTCGCTCTGCAAGATGCTCCGGGACATGCGCGGGCTTTCCGTGGACCCCGGCAACCTCGTGCTCACCCGCGGCCTCATGGCCACCCTGAACCTGGTGGCCCGCACCCTCTTCGGCCCCGGCGATGCGGTGGCCGTCGAGGACCCCGGGTTCTTCCGCGTGGCCGAGGCCCTGCGGGCCGCGGGGGCCCGGCTCCATCCCGTGCCCGTGGGGCCCCGGGGACTGGACCTGGACGCCCTGGAGGAGCTCCTGGGCCGGGAGCCCATCCGGCTCCTGTGCCTGTCCTCCAACCCGCAGCACCCCACCCAGGCGTGCCTGGACGCCGCGGGGCGCGCGCGGCTCCTGGAGCTTTCCAGGACCCGGGGCTTCCGCATCCTGGAGGCCGACCCCTGGCTGGGCTTCCACCGGGAGAAGAACCCCAGCCTGCCCCTGGCCAGCGAGGACCGCGAGGGTCGCGTCGTCTACTACAGCGGCCTGGAGCAGATCCTGGCACCGGGGCTCCAGGTGGGCTTCCTGGCGGGCTCGGCCGACCTCATCAAGGAGATGGCCCGGCAGCGCCAGCTGGTGGACTGGCCCGGGAACCAGGTGCAGGAGGCCACCATCGAGGAGATCCTGCGGGACGGCGAGGTCCTCCGCCACCTGCGCCGCACCCGCAAGCTCGCCGACGAGCGCCGCGAGACCATGGTGGACCGCCTCCTCCTGCATCTCCACCCCGCCCTGCAGGTGCGGGACCCCAAGGAGGGCCTGGCCCTCTGGGCCCGGGTGGACGACAGCGTCCCCCTGGCGAAGTGGACCGAGCGCTGCGTGGCCCGGGGCGTGGTCTTCTACCCCGGCTCCCTCTACGACTTCCACCGCCGGGAGATCCCCTGGATCTGCCTGGGCTTCGCCGCCCACGACGTGGACGAGCAGAACGAGGCCTGCGCGCGCATGGCGCTCGCCCTGAAGGACGTGCGGGGTTGAGGGATCAGACCGTCCTGGCCCGGCCAAGCTCCGTCAGCATCTGCGCCAGCACGTTGCCCGTGACCACCTGCCGGTAGTGGGCGGAGGCGCGGATGTCGTCGATGGGGGAGATGTCCTCCAGCACCGCGCGGCGGGCCTCCTCGATGGGCAGCGCGTCCAGCGCGCGGCCCGCCACGACCGCCTCGGCGTGCCGCGCCCGCAGGGGCACGGGGGCCACGGAGCCCAGCCCCACCCGCAGCTCGGCCACCACGCGGCCCTCGATGCGGGCGTAGGCGGCGAGGCAGACCTTCGAGATGGCCTGGGCCTGGCGCGTGCCCACCTTGCGGTAGAAGTGGAAGCCCCGGCCCTGGGGCTTGGGCAGGCGGATGCGCGCCACCAGCTCGTCGGGGGCCAGGTCCATCTTCTTGTAGTCCAGGTGGAAGGCGTCGTAGGCCACCCAGCGCGAGCCCCGCACCGAGACCAGCTGCACCTCGGCGCCGTAGGCCAGGAGGCTCGGGGGGGTGTCGGCGGCGGGGCTGGCGTTGACGATGTTGCCCCCCAGGGTGCCGCGGTTCTGGATGGCCAGGGCGCCCGTGGCACGGGCGCTCTTCACCAGGTTGGGGAAGAACTGGTGAACGGCGCGCTGCTCGAGCAGCTCGGTGTAGGTGATCAGGGACCCGAGGGAGAGCCGAGCGGGGTCGTCCTCGATGCCGCGCAGCTCGTAGATCCGGGAAAGGTCCAGGAGCCTGCGGCCCTGGAGCCGGCCCGCGTTGAACAGCACCATGAGGTCGGTGCCGCCGGCGATGGGGGTCCACGCGCCGGGCTCGGCGGCCATCAGGCGCAGGGCCTCGGCCAGGGTTCCGGGCGCCTGGATGGCGTAGTCGGGAAGGAAGGATCTCATCGGCCCTCCCCCTGCCGGGCCACGGACCGCACCGCGTCCACGATCTTGGAGTAGCCGGTGCACCGGCAGAGGTTCCCGGCCAGGCCCTCCTGGACCTGCTCCTTGTCCGGGTTCGGGCAGCGGCGCAGCAGGTCGTCGGCGGCCATCAGCATCCCCGGCGTGCAGAAGCCGCACTGGGCGGCGTTGTGGGTGAGGAAGGCGTCCTGGATGGGCGAGAGGTCGTCCCCCTCGGCCAGGCCCTCGACGGTCACCACCACCCCGTCCTGGGCCTGCAGGGCCGGGATGAGGCAGCTGTTCACGACGCGGCCGTTGAGCAGGACCGTGCAGGCCCCGCACTCGCCCTCGCCGCAGCCCTCCTTGGTGCCGGTGAGGCGCAGGCCGTCGCGGAGCACGTCCAGGAGCCGTGCCATGGGATGGGTGTCGACCGTGCGGCGCACGCCGTTGACCTGGAGGGTGAGCAGGATGGTGTCAGGCATGGCGGGCCTCCTCCAGGCGGTTCAGGATCCGTTCGGGGGTCATGGGAACCTCGTCCAGGCGCAGGTCGCCCAGGGCGTCCCGCAGGGCGTTGAGGAGGGCCGGGCCCGGGCCGTCCATGGGCAGTTCCCCGATGCCCTTGGCCCCGCCCGGGCCGAAGGGGCTCCCCCCCTCCACGAAGGCCACCCGGATGTGGGGCAGGTCGGCGGACGTGGGGATGATGTAGTTGGTGAGCTGGTTGTTGGCCATGCGGCCTTCCCGGAAGGTGACCTCCTCCCAGAGCCCCCAGCCGATGCCCTGGGCCACGCCGCCCTGGATCTGCCCGGTGGCCAGCGTCGGGTTCACCACGCGGCCCACCTCCTGGACCGTGGCGAAGTCCTCCACCTTGACCTCGAAGGTGACCAGGTCGACGGCCACCGCGGCCGCATAGCAGGCCCAGGAGAAGTTGGGGTAGGCGTCGCCCTGGTAGGTCTTGTCGTCCCAGGAGAAGCCTGGGTTGGCGCGGTACTGGCCGTAGGTCTTCAGGGACCCGAGCCTGCCGTGGGCGGTCCGCATGGCCTCGCGGAACTCCGCGGGCGTGTAGGGCTCGGCGAGGAACCCGCCCTGCACCAGCGCCAGGCGCAGGCCCCGGGCGGCGTCCTCCAGGATGCGCCCGACCACCATGGTGCTGCGGGAGGCGACGGTGGGGCCGCTGTTGGGCACGAACATCGTGTCCACCTCGGCCATGTCCACCATGTCCACCGGCAGGCCCAGGGTCTCGGCCACGATCTGGCAGAACACGGTGTTCTTGCCCTGGCCCATCTCGGTGGAGGCCGCCAGGATGGCGACGGTGCCGTCCTTCAGCCCCTCGACCCCGGCCACGGAGGCCATGGTGGCCTCGCCGCTGCCGGTGAAGCCGCAGCCGTGCATGAACACGGAGAGCCCCACGCCCCGCTTGACGGGGTCGTCCCAGGCGTTGCGGACGGCGTAGGCCTTCTGCAGCTCCCGGTAGTGGATCTCCTCCATGGCGCGGTCCATGAGGCCGTCCAGGCCCGGCTCGTCCCGCATGAGCTGGCCCGTGGCCATGGTGTCGCCCTGGTGCAGGAAGTTCAGGCGCCGGAGGTCCACGGGATCCATCCCCATGCGGAGCGCGCAGACGTCCATGTGGCGTTCGATGGCGAACAGGCTCTGGGGGGCGCCGAAGCCCCGGAAGGCGCCGCAGGGCGGCGTGTTGGTGGCCACGGCGCGGGCCAGGATCCGCACGTGGGGGCAGCGGTAGACGCCCGCGGCGTGCAGGGCGCCCCGGCTCAGCACCACGGGGGACAGGGTGGTGAAGGCGCCGCCGTCCAGGGCGAAGTCGATGTCCAGCGCCAGGAGGCGGCCCTGGGCGTCGAAGGCCGAACGGATGCGGGTGCGCGAGGGATGGCGCTTGGTGGTGGCGGCCATGTCCTCCTCGCGGTCGTAGGCGATCTTCACGGGGCGGCCGCTCTTGAGGGCCAGCAGCGCGGCGTGGCCGGCGATGACGGAGGGGTAGTCCTCCTTGCCCCCGAAGGCGCCGCCCATCTCCAGGGCCACCACCCGCACCTGCTCGCCGGGGATCCCGAAGAGCTGCTTCATGGCGTCGTGCACGTAGTAGGGGCACTGCAGCGAACCCGACACGGTGACCTCGAGGCCCCCGGGTCCCCGCTCCACGGTGCCGATCATGACGTTGGGCTCCAGGTAGAGCTGCTCCTGGGCCCCGGTGCGGTAGACCCCCTCGATGACGTGGGCGGCCCCCGCCCAGACCGGCTCCGGGTCGCCCTTGGCGATGCGGATCTCCTTGAGGACGTTGCGCTCGCCGTGGATGACCCGGGCGCAGGCCAGGGCCTCCTCGATGTCGAGCAGCGGGGGGAGCTCCTCGACCTCCAGCTTCACCAGCCGCCGGGCCTTCTCGGCCACGGACCGGTCCGCGTGGGCCAGGAGGAGCACGGGCTGCTCGGCGTGGGCGATCACGCCGCCCACCGGCACCAGGAAGGGCTGGTCGTCCACATGGCCCGCGACGAAGTTCTTCCCGGGGATGTCCGCGGCGGTCACCACCGTGATCTCGTCCCAGGGGACCCCTTCAAGGAAGGTGATGCCCTTGAGCACGCCCCGGGCGCAGCGGGAGCGGACGGTCATGCCTAGCAAGCAGCCGGGCAGCTCCACGTCATCCGTGTATCTGGCGGAGCCCATGACCTTGCCCCGGCCCTCCTTGCGAATGGTAGAAGCCCCGATCACGTCCACCTCCCAGGAACCTGCGCCTGAAACTCATCTTCAGGGTCCAGTATGACTCAGCGGGCGCCGAGAGGCCAATCCCCTCGGCGCCCGCCGGGCCATTCAGCTTGTTGCGGCTACTTCTTGGGGAGGGTGGAAGCCACGCCCTGGACGTAGTAGTCCATGGCGCCCAGCTCCGCGTCGGTCATGTTCTTGCCCTTGGCGACCTTCTCCTTGCCGTCCTGCGCGACCACGGGGCCGGCGAAGGGATGCAGCTTGCCGGCGGCGATGGCCTTCTCCTCCTTCTCGACCAGGGCCTTCACGTCGGCCGGGATGGCCTTGTTGAGGGGGGCCAGCTTGATCATGCCCTCCTTGAAGCCGCCCCAGACGTTGGTGCCCTTCCAGGTGCCGGCCAGGACCTCCTTGACGGTCTTGGTGTAGAAGGCGCCCCAGTGGTGCGTGGTGCCGGAGAGCTGGGCGGTGGGGCCGTACTTGCTCATGTCGGAGTGGTAGGAGAAGGCGTAGAGGTTCTTGTTCTCCTTGTGCTTCTCCTCGGCGGCCTGGACGATGGCGGTGGAGTCGGTGTGGTGCGTGATCATGTCGGCGCCCTGGGAGATCAGGGTGAGGGCGGCTTCGCGCTCCTTGCCGGGATCGAACCAGGAGTTGACCCAGATGACGCGGACTTCGGCCTTGGGGTTGACGCTGCGCATGCCCTGGGTGAAGGCGTTGATGCCCTGCATGACCTCGGGGATGGGGAACGCCGCGACGTAGCCCGCGATGTTCGACTTGGTCATCTTGCCGGCGATGACGCCGTTCAGGTAGCGGCCTTCATAGAAGCGGGCGTTGTAGATGCCCATGTTGGGGCCGGTCTTGTAGCCGGTGGCGTGGAAGAAGAACTTGTCGGGGAAGGCCTTGGCGACCTTCTCGGTGGGGTTCATGTAGCCGAAGGAGGTCGTGAAGACGATCTTGGCGCCGCCGGTGATGAGGCCGCGGACCACGCGCTCGGCATCGGCGCCTTCGGGGACGTTCTCGACGAACTTGGTGGTGACCTGGCCGGCCAGGGCCTTCTCCATCTCCTTGCGGCCGATGTCGTGCTGGTAGGTCCAGCCCGCGTCCCCGACCGGGCTGACGTAGACGAAGCCTACCTGGGTGGGCGCGGCGGCGGGGGGCGCGGCGGCGAGGACGGAGGCTGCGATCAGGCCGCCCAGGGTGGTCACGACGGTTTTCCGGGAATTCATGTGATTCCTCCAGAAGGATTGAGGTGGGGGGGGGAAATAATTCAGGCTTCGGGACTGAAGGGCTGGCCCAGCGAAGCGGGGGAATTGAGCCGGATGGTGTTCTTGTTGTGGGAGATGATGACCAGGACAATGATAGTGGCCGCGTAGGGCAGGGCCGAAAGGAATTGGGACGGGATGTTCAGCTGGATCCCGGAGCCCTGCACGAACATCTGGGTGATCATGCAGCCACCGAACAGGTAGGCGCCCACCATCACCCGCGCGGGCCGCCAGGTGGCGAAAACCACCAGGGCCAATGCGATCCAGCCGCGGCCGGCCACCATTCCCTCCACCCACAGCGGGGTGTAGAAGACGGACAGGAAGGCGCCGCCGATGCCGGCCATGGCGCCGCCGAAGATGACAGCCACGTATCGGATCCGCACCACGTTGTAGCCGACCGAATGAGCGGCCACGGGGGCCTCGCCCACCGCCCTCAGCACGAGGCCAAGGCGGCTGCGGTACAGGAACCACGCCACCGCGCCCAGGAGGGCCCAGGAGAAGTACACCAGCCCCTGGTGCTCGAAGAACGCGTGGCCCAGCAGGGGGATCTTGTGCAGGCCCGGGACGTTCCAGGCGGCGACGCTGGGCAGGGTCTGGGACTCGTAGGGCTTGCCGATGAAGGCGGAAAGGCCCACCCCGAAGATGGACAGCGCCAGGCCGGAGGCGACCTGGTTGGCCATGAAGGTCAGCGCCGCGACGGCGAAGATGAGGCCCATGCCCATGCCCGCGACCATGCCGGCCAGGATGCCCAGGATGGGATTGCCCGTATGGACGGTGACGGCGAAGGCGGCCACGGCCCCCATGGACATGATGCCCTCGGCGCCCAGGTTCAGGACGCCGGACTTCTCCGTGACGAGCTCGCCCACGGCGGTGATGATCAGCGGGGTGCCGGCCACGATGGTGGCGAACAGGATGGAGGAAAGGAGACTTGGCTGCATCACGATCTCCTATTTCTTCCAGCGGATGCGATGGGTGATGAAGACGTCCGAACAGAGCAGGAAGAACAGCAGCAGGCCCTGGAACACCTTCGAGATGGAGTAGGGGAGGGCCAGGTACTGCTGGGCCTGCTCCCCGCCCAGGTAGAGGAGGGCCATCAGGAGCCCGGAGAAGAAGATGCCGATGGGGTCCAGGCGGCCCACGAAGGCCACGATCATGGCCGCGAAGCCGTACCCCGGCGAGATGTGCTCGGTGATCTGCCCCACGGGACCGGCGATCTCGGCCACGCCCGCGATGCCGGCCATGGCCCCGCCCACCAGCATGCCGATCCACACGGTGCGCCGCGCCGAGAAGCCCGCGTAGCGCCCGGCGTTCTCCGCCTGGCCCGCGACCTTCATCTGGTAGCCCATGAAGCTGCGGTTCATGAAGATCCAGCCCGCGATGAGCGCGCCGATGGCGATGAGGAGTCCGGCGTTCACGCGGGTGCCCGCCACCAGGATGGGCATGGTGGCCTTGGCCTGGAACAGCCGGGTCTGGGGGAAGTTGAACCCGTCGGGGTCCATCCAGGGGCCGTGCACCAGCCAGGACACGATCAGCTCGGCGATGTAGACCAGCATCAGGCTCGTGAGGATCTCGTTGGCGTTGAACCGCGTCTTCAGCCAGGCCGGGATGGCGGCCCAGAACATGCCGCCCAGGGCCCCGGCGATGATCATGGCCGGCAGCAGGAGAAGGCTGCTGGTGTCGTGGAAGTGGAGGGCCAGGCCTCCCCCGGCCAGGGCGCCGATGAGCAGCTGGCCCTCGGCGCCGATGTTCCAGATGTTGCCCCGGAAGCCCACCGCCAGGCCCACCGCGCAGAGGATGAGGGGCGTGGCCTTCAGGAACAGCTCGGCGATGCCGTACTTGTCCTGGATGGGGTTCAGGAAGAAGACCTTGAACCCCTCGACCGGGCTCTTGCCCAGGAGGTGGAAGAGGAGCATGCCCGAGGCCACCATCAGGCCCACCGCGAGGAGCGGGGACAGGTAGCGCATGAGCCGGGAGGGTTCGGGACGCTGTTCGAACTTAAGCCACATGAGGCGCCTCATCCTTGGCGGGTTCCGCGTCCGGCCACATTCCGCTCATCCAGACGCCCACTTCCTCCACGCCCGTGTCCGAGGTGGCCTTGGAAGGCGAAAGGCGGCCCTTGGCGATCACCACGAGGCGGTCGCAGATCTCGAACAGTTCGTCCAGCTCCTCGGAGATCACCAGGACGGCGGTGCCGGTCTCCCGGAGGCCGAGCAGCTGCTGCCGGATGAAGGAGGCCGCGCCCACGTCCACGCCCCAGGTGGGCTGGGCCAGCACCAGGACCTTGGGCTCCTGGAGGATCTCCCGGCCCACGATGAACTTCTGGAGGTTGCCGCCGGACAGGGACTTGGCCTCGCTCCCCGCCCCGCCGCACTTGACGTCGAACAGCCGGATGCAGTCGTCGGCGAAGCTCTTGGCCGCCTTGCGGCGGATCATGCCGAAGCGCACCATCTTCCGGCGGAAGGCGGTGAGCAGCACGTTGTCCGTCAGGGAGAGGCGCGGCACCGCGCCCCGGCCCAGGCGCTCCTCGGGCACGAAGCACATGCCCAGGGCCCGGCGCCTGGAGGCGTTCATGCGGCCCGCGGGCACGCCGCAGACGTGGATCCAGCGCTTGTCCAGCACCGGCTCCTCGCCGGAGATGGCCCGGAGCAGCTCCTGCTGGCCGTTGCCCGAGACGCCGGCGATGCCCACGATCTCGCCGCTGTGGACTTCCAGGCGGATGTCCTTGAGGTCCACGCCGAAGGGGTCGTCGGACTTGACGGTGAGGCCGTCGATGCGCAGGCGCACCTCCCGGCCCTCCTCGGGCTCCCCGTGCCGGAAGGTGGGCAGGTCCTCGCCGATCATCAGGCGGGCCATGGTCTTCGGGGTCTCCTGGGAGGGGGTGCAGTGGCCCGTCACCCGGCCGTTGCGCAGCACCGTGGCGGTGTGGCACAGCTCCTGGATCTCGTCCAGCTTGTGGCTGATGTAGAGGATGCTGACCCCTTCCGAGGCCAGCTGGCGCAGCGTCTCGAAGAGCTTGCGCACCGCCTGGGGCGTCAGCACGGAAGTGGGCTCGTCCAGGATGAGCAGGCGGGGGTTCTGCAGCAGGCAGCGGATGATCTCCACCCGCTGGCGCTCGCCGACGCTAAGGGCGTGCACCAGCCTGCGCGGGTCCACCGGCAGCCCGTACTTCTCCGAGATCTCCTCGATCCGCCTGGAGAGCCCGGCCAGGTCGAGCCTGCCGGGGACGGCCAGGGCCACGTTCTGGGCCACCGTGAGGGTCTCGAAGAGGGAGAAGTGCTGGAACACCATCCCGATGCCCAGTTCCCGGGCATGGGCGGGGTTCTGCACCGACACCGGCCTGCCCTCCCAGAGGATCTCGCCCTTGTCCGGGCGGGTGACGCCATAGATGATCTTCATCAGGGTCGACTTGCCCGCCCCGTTCTCGCCCAGGACGGCCCGGATCTCCCCGGGCATGATCGTCAGGTCGACGTTGTCGTTGGCGATGACCGAGGGGTAGATCTTGCTGACCCCCTTGATGACTAGCCGCGGTGTCTCGGATTGCGCGTTCGGCATTGGTGATCCCACACAGGCTGACGTTCGGTCCGGCAACTTCCGGGCGAGTCCCGAGCTGCGGGAGGATCGCCGTATTAATTGATTATTTCACCAACCCAATGGCGTTGCCTTAAATTATGACCGAGAGGTCGTTTCAAGGCAGGGCAGGAAGAGAAAGAGTCACTGGACGCGGTATGGAAGTGAGGATAAACAAAAAAGAGACCATCGTGTCAAAATATTTTCAGTCATGAACCGCCCAGGTTTCCCCAGCCGTCGCACCGTGTCTATAACCTTATCATTACCAATATTAAAATCAACACGCCCACCCGGAAAATGACAGCAGTCACACCCCTTCCGCCGCCAGGAGCCCCCATGAACGAGCCCAACCTCCTCGTCTGCCGCTGCCGCTTCATGCTCCCCCTGGCCGCACCGGACCGGTCCCTCCGGATCCACGACGGCTACGTCCTCGCCCGGAACGGGGAGATCCTCGAGGCCGGCCCCTACGACCCGGCCGTGGGCAGGCGCCTGGCCGATACCTGGGGCACCCGCCTGCGCGTCCTGCACACCCGGCGGGAGGTGCCCTCCGGCGACCCAGTGCCCATGCAGGACATGGTCCTGCTCCCCGCCTTCGTGAAGGCCCACGGCCACGACCACGAGCAGCCCCTCATCGGGATCGCCCGGGACGAGCCCCTCACCGCCTGGCTCGACCACGCCGTGAACCCCTTCACGGGCTTCCTCAACGCCCGGAGGGAGGAGCTCCGCGAGCGCCTGGGCTGCACCCCCCAGGCGGCCACCTACCGCATGGCGCGCCTGTGCGACATCCACTACGGCATCACCGCCTCCATGGTCCACCACTGCAACTGGAACAAGTACCACCTGGAGGACATCGCCCAGGCCAACGAGGCCGCGGGCACCACCATGATCGTGGCGGTGGGCGGCCAGGACCGGTTCTACGCCAGGGAGCTCCTGGACCGGCCCGGCGACGCCGTCGCGCGCCTGGAGAAGGCCCTGGAGATCCAGGCCGGGTGCGAGCGCACCCGCTTCGTGCCCGGGCCCGACCAGTGCTTCTCCAACAGCCGGGCCGTGCTCGTGCCCCAGAAGGCCTGGGCCCGGGACCACGGGACCCTCTTCCACATCCACAGTTCCGAGGAGCCGCGCACCACGAAGTGGTTCACGGAATCCATCGAGCCCGGCCTCACGCCGGTGGAGTACTTCCAGGAGATCGGCATCCTGGACGAAGGCACCGTCCTGGCCCATCAGGTGAACTGCGGCCCGCGGGACATCGAGCTCATCGCCCGCAGCGGCGCCGCGGTGGTGCACAACCCGCTGGCCAACACCATCCTCGGCTCGGGCATGCCCCCCCTCATCGACATGCTCAAGGCCGGCGTGCGCGTCGCCATCTCCACGGACGGTTCCGGCTCCGCCGACAACCAGAACATCCTCGCCGCGGCGCGCCTGGCCTCCCAGTACCAGAAGGCCCTGCACCAGGACGCCACCCTCCTGCCCTCCCAGCAGCTGATGGAGATGATCACGGTCGCCCCCAACCAGATCCTGCGCCTCAACCAGGGCGAGCTGGCCCCGGGGCGGCAGGCGGACTGGGTGCTCGTCGATCTGGCCCGGCCCAACATGGTCCCCACCCGCCTGGACAACGTCACGGAGAACCTCATCTGGGCCGCGGACGGCTCGGAGGTGGATACGGTGGTGGCCCACGGCGCGGTGCTGAAGCTGGACGGGCAGCTCCTCCCGTGGCGGGACGGCACCCGTCCGGAGGCCATCCTCGCCCAGGTCCAGGCCCTCTCGGAGTGGTTCGCGGACTACCGGGACGGGGCGCCGGAAGTGACGGGAACCGGCGCCCACGGCTGACGGGGCGCCGGAAATGAAGTTTTTTTTACATGTCTGTCGCTTGTTGAAAACCGTGACCCGAAAGCAACAAAATACAGAGTCTCAATCTCATTGCTAAAAGCTGAAAATAGATGACTTGAAAAATAGTTTCTCGATTTTGAAATCATGTAACTTTTTTTCTTGATTTCACGTGAATGGAAATTATTCTTTCAGTCACCAATCAACAGCCAAAGGAGGCTCTGTGCCGAGATCTCGTGGGTCCCTTACCCTTTTTGCATTCGCACTCGTGGCTGTCCCCACCGCCCTGGTGGCGCAGACCAGCTCCACGTCGGCCCTCAGCGGCGTGATCAAGGACGCCTCCGGCAAGCCCGTGGCCGGCGCCCTGGTCCGCATCAATTCCGCCACCATGATCGGCGGCGAGAGGTCCACGGTCAGCGCCGAGAACGGCCTCTACCGCTTCGCGGCCCTTCCTCCCGGCACCTTCAGGATCGCCGTGTCGGCCAAGGGCCTGATGACCCAGACCCAGACCGCCCTCCTGGAGCTGGGCCGCACCGCCACGGTGAACTGGCGGCTGCCGGCCGCCAACGCCGGCGCCACGGTGGAGGTGGTGGCCACCTCCGCCCGCGTCGACGACGCCGCGGTGGGCCAGACCCAGAACTTCGACACCGCGGCCCTGGCCACCCTGCCCGTGGACCGCACGATCACCGCCATCATGGACCTGACCCCCGGCGTCAACGGGAACAGGGCCTGGGGCGGCTACTCGGGCGAGAACGCCTACATGATGGACGGCGTGAACATCAGCGATCCCTCCGGCGGCACGGTGTGGATCTACCCCAACATCGACTGGTTCTCCGAAGTGCAGGTGGCCGGCCTGGGCGCCAACGCCGAATTCGGCGGCTACATGGGCGGCTTCGTCAACGGCCTGGTCAAGCGCGGCGGCAACACCTTCGAAGGCACGGTAAGCGCCTACTACGCAGATTCCAAATGGCAGGCCCGAATCAACGCCAACCACCCCGACCTGCCGCCCGAGGACAAGAACATCCTCCCCTCCAAGAACTGGGACGTGGCCGCCAGCGTGGGCGGCCCCATCATCAAGGACAAGCTGTGGTTCTTCGTCTCCGCCGAGCGGTCCGAGATCCAGAGCACCCCCACGGGCGCCGAGCTTCCCGAACGCGACCAGAAGGTCATGGCCCTGGCCAAGCTCACCTGGGCCCCCACGACCAGCACCACCATCGAGTTCCTGGCCGAGCACGACTACGTGGGCCGGGACCGGCGCTACATCGACAAGTACACCATGCCCATCGCCACCCAGAAGGAATCCGCCCCGAACCGCTCCTTCAGCCTCACCTGGACCCAGACCATGGGCTCGGACAAGGTCCTGACCGTCAAGGCCTTCGGCTACTCCGGCCGCTACGACATGCCCGGCTACGGCGGCAACGCGCTCAGCCTGGACACCGCCGACCTCTGGAAGTACGACCCCAACAAGCCGGCCCGGGAGTTCTTCAACAACTCCACCTACGAGGACTTCAACTACCGGTCCAGGGCCACGGTGCAGGCCACCTTCGACTGGTTCAAGACCGGCCTGTTCACCCCCGGCGACAGCCACGCCTTCCGCTTCGGCATCGAGCGCGAACAGGCGTCGGACGAGGAGCTGGAGCGCTTCCCCGGCAACTTGAACCTCAACGCGACGATCTACGAGTATAACGACGGCACCCTGGAACTGGACGGCGACTATCTCATCCAGGGCGGGGGCTGGAACGTGCGCCAGCGCGTGGACCGCCTCGCCGCCTTCGCCCAGGACACCTGGCACGTCAACGACCGCCTCACCATCAGCCCCGGCGTGCGCTTCGAGCAGTTCAAAGCCCGCTTCTACGGCGGCGAGACCCTCTGGAACAAGAACACCTACGCTCCGCGCCTGGGCCTGGCCTACGCCGTCACGGCGGACCAGAAGACCATGCTGAAGGCCCACTGGGGCAAGTACTACGCGGGCTACTCCACCTACTTCATCGACCGCGCCATCCAGTCCGCCATCCCCATGAAGCGGTACTACAGCTGGGGCAACTACCCGGTCATCGACAGCGTCCTCGACCCCAAGAACTGGCCCGACTACACCCCAGGCACCGCGGACAACTACGAGTACCGGCGCGTGAACGACATCACCGCGGTGGACCCCAACGCCCGCCAGCCCTACACGATCGAGACCACGGTCTCCCTCGACCAGAAGCTCGGCACCCTCTGGAGCGCCAGCGCCTCCTATGTGTCGCGCGACTTCAAGGACAGCCTGGTCCGCACCGACCAGGGCGTCGACCCCAAGGGCGCCTACAACGTCTTCGTGAACCCCCTGAACCACCAGAACATCAACATCTGGAAGCCCGGCACCTACTACGACGCCGCCCTGGACTTCAGCCTCGAGAGCCACAACTACGTCACCAAGAACGACGACAGTGCCAAGCGCAAGTACGAGGCCGTCACCGTCACCCTGGACCGGATCCTGGCGAATGCCTGGAGCGTGAACATGAGCTACACCCACGCTTCCCTCAAGGGCAACATCCAGCGCGCGGACAGCTACGACAAGGTCTACTACAACCCCAACCTCCAGACCAACTCCTACGGGAACCTGCCGGGCGTCAACGACAACGAGTTCAAGGCCCGGGGGATGTACGAGCTTCCGTGGAACATGCGCGTTTCCGGCACGTTCACCTACCTGAGCGGCACCCACTGGACGCCCACCTACCGCACCGACTCCTACAACGGCACCCGCTACGCCGTGAACCTCGAGCCCCTGGGCAGCCAGACCTATCCCAGCCGCACCCTCCTGGACCTGCGCGTCACCCAGATGTTCAACTTCACCAAGAAGGCCCGCATGGAGGTCTTCGTCGAGGTCCTCAACGTGCTGAACCGCCAGTCCGCCACCAGCTACATCACCCGGGCGAACTCCAGCACCAGCGACACCTCCGGAGTCTACGTCGACTACAAGTATCCCTCCACCCTCGATGCGGGCCGACGCCTCCAGCTGGGTGCCCGCTATAATTTCTAGTCCGATCCGAAGAACGGGCGCGGCGCGGCGGGTCTCCGGACCCCCCGCCCGCGGCCTCGCCGAAAGGAAGTCATGCTCCGCAGTCTCTGCCTCCTCCTCCTGACGTGCCTCCTGGGCGCGGCCGCTCCCAAGGGAACCCTGGTCATCGTGGGCGGCCACGGCACCACGCCCGACATCATGGACGCCTTCCTGAAGGGCGCCGGCGGGCGGGGAGGAATCATCGGAATCATCCCCACCGCCACCTCGGACCCCGAGGGGGAACTCAAGGACTGGAAGGAGACCCTTCCCCCCCACGGCATCACCCTGGTGCCCCTGGACGTGCGCAAGCGCGAGGATTCCTCCACCCCGGCCATGCTCGAGGCCGCCGCGCGCTGCACGGGGTTCTGGTTCTCCGGCGGGGACCAGGCCCTGGTGGGCGACAAGATCGTTGGGACGCCGCTCCACAAGCTCATCAAGGACAAGTACCAGGACGGCGCCGTCGTGGGCGGCACCAGCGCGGGCGCCGCCATCATGTCGAAGATCATGCTCGTGGGCGAGGACATCTTCGGAAAACTGGAACTTCGCGAGATGGGGCCCAAGGCCTACATCACCCGCGAAGGCATGGGTTTCCTGCCCCCCGACGTGGTCATCGACCAGCACTTCATCAAGCGGGGCCGCGAGAACCGCCTGCTCAGCATCGGCATGACCTTCCCCGGCGTCCTGGCCATCGGCGTGGACGAGACCACCGCGCTGGTGGTGCGCAAGGGCGTGGGCACGGTGCACGGCGCCAGCGGCGTCCTGGTCTTCGACTCCAGGGGCATGCAGCTGAAGAACGGCGGCTTCACCGGCCTGACGCTCCACTTCCTCCGCAAGGGCGGCACGATCGATCTGGCCACCCGGAAGGTGAAGCCCTGACATGCGCCTCCTCCCCTTCCTCCTCGCCTCGACCCTGATGGCCGCCCCCGGGGAGCAGCGCGTCCCCGCCGATCCCCTCCGCCTGAAGGCCTCCATCTCCTACGCGGACATGGAGGCCTTCCTGGCGGAGGTGGCGAAGCCGGGCCTCATCACGGTCACCGAGGAGGGCCGCAGCGTCGAAGGCCGCGCCATCCGCCTGGTGCGCCTGAACCGGGGCGGCGCCAAGGCCCGCTTCAAGGTCCTCTTCTACGCCCAGCAGCACGGCAACGAGATCTCCGGCAAGGATGCCCAGCTCTGCCTGATCCGGGCCATCGCGGAAAAGCCCGCCCTCCTGCCGGAGGACGTGGACCTCTACCTCATGCCCATGATGAACCCCGACGGGGCCGAGGCCGGGCGGCGCACCAACGGCGCCGGGGCCGACCTGAACCGGGACCACATCCGCCTCCTGCAGCCGGAGACCCGCGCCCTCCACGCCGTGGCCCGGCGCATCCTCCCCCACCTGGCCGTGGACAGCCACGAGTTCACCCGGGACGGCAAGGACTGGGACGCCAAGGGCTGGGACTGCTGGCCGCTGATCACCATGGACGGCCTGAACGTCCCCTGGATCCCCGCGGCGCTGCGCAGGGAGGCCCTGGCCCGGGTGGAATCCGCCCGGCCCGTCATGGCGAAGGCCGGCTACGCCTACACGCGCTACACCGTGGGCGGCCTGCCCCCCCTGGACGAGATCCGCCCTTCCACCACCGAGGTGGACGACGGCCGCAACAGCCTGGGCTGCATGGGCACCCTCTCCTTCATCATCGAGGCCGGCACCCGGCGCCAGCCCGGCGCGCCCCAGGACCTCCCGGCCCGCGCCGACGCCTACACCCGGCTCTACCGGCACCTGCTGGGCACCGCCGCCTCCCGGCGGAAGGTGGAGGCCCTGTGCGAAGCCGCCCGCAGGGAGCCCCTCCCGGCCTACCTGCCCACGAACTTCTTCTGGGCCAGCCTGGATGGACGGGCTCCCGTCGTGAAGGTGACGGAGCGCGCCACGGGCAAGGTGCTGGACATCCCCTCCCCCGGCCTCATGACCGACCTGGTGGTGAAGGGAAGCGTCCCCACCCCCAGGGCCTACGTCATCGACGCCGCGGCCGCAGAAACCTTCAAGGCCCTCCTGGACCGCCACGGGATCCGCTACGCCAGGACCGGCGCCGCCCCCATCCAGGCCGAGCGGTGCCGCCTCCTCCGGGTGGAGGCCGGCTACGACGATCTCTACGGCCGCTATGAGAACCGCCAGATCGTGGCCCGGGACCCCGTCTCCGGCCACGCCTTCCCGGAGGGCTCCCTCGTGGTGCCCCTCGACCAGCCCCTGGCGCGCTGCGCCATCGGCATCCTCGAACCCTGCCTCCTGTACGGGCTCTACAGCTACCGGGATTTCAGCACCCTGGCCCTGCCCGATGGTACCCTTCCGGTCTGGCGAGCCTTCTAGCCGGACCCTGGAGTCGCACGATGCTCCTCATCAAGAACGCCGAAATCCATTCCCCTTCCCCCGAAGGCCGGTGCGACCTGCTCGCCGGCGGGGGAAAGATCCTGCGCATGCATCCGGACATCCGGATCCCCCGCCGCTACTGCGACGTCATCGACGCCCGGAACCTCATCGCCGTGCCCGGCTTCATCGACGGCCACGTCCACATCATGGGCGGCGGCGGCGAGGGAGGTCCGGCCACGCGAACGCCGGAACTGGTCCTGTCCGACGCCGTCATGGGCGGCGTGACCACCATCGTGGGCTGCCTGGGCACCGACGGGGTCACCCGCACGATGGCGGGCCTGCTGGCCAAGGCCCAGGGACTCGAAGCCGAAGGCATCACCACCTTCGCCCTCACCGGCCACTATGCGGTGCCGGTGCGCACCCTCACGGGCACCATCGAGGGGGACCTCCTGTGCATCGAGAAGATCCTGGGCGTGGGCGAGGTCGCCCTGAGCGACCACCGCTCCTCCCAGCCCACCTTCGAGGCCTTCGCCCAGCTCGCCGGGGAGACCCGCCGCGGCGGCATCCTCTCCGGCAAGGCCGGGGTGGTGAACATCCACCTGGGCGACGGCCGGCGCGGCCTGGAGTACCTGAGGCGGCTGCTCCTGGAGACCGAGATCCCGGCCCGCCAGTTCCTGCCCACCCACATCAACCGCAACCCCTCCCTCTTCGAGGAGGGCACCGCCTACGCCCTCTCGGGGGGCTTCGTGGACTTCACCACCTCCACCGTCCCCGCCTTCGTCGAGGCCGGCGAGATCAAGCCCTCGGAGGGCCTCCGGCGCATGCTGGACGCCGGCGTGGACCCCGGCCACATCACCTTCACCTCCGACGGCCAGGGCAGCCTGCCCGACTTCGACGCCAACGGGCGCATCCAGGGCGTGGGCGTGGGCCGGGTCACGAGCCTGTTCCCGGAGGTGCGCGACGCGGTCCTGAAGGAGGACATCCCCCTGGCCACCGCCCTGCGGGTCATCACCTCCAACCCCGCGCGCATCTTCAAGCTCCAGGGCAAGGGAGCGCTGGCCCCGGGCATGGACGCCGACATCGTGCTCCTGGACCCCCGGGACCTCACCATCCACACCATGATCGCCAAGGGCCGCGTCCTCATGAAGGCGCGCAAGGTCCTGGTCAAGGGAACCTTCGAGTGACCGAACTGCTGGGCCGGCCCGCCGGCGACTGGATCGCCGAATACGGCCTGCCCCTCCACTTGACCTGGCTGCCCCGGGTCCGCGAGAACGTGCGGGCCTTCGCCCGGGTCTTCCGGGACCTCTATCCCCGGGGCGCCCTGCGGTACGCCGTGAAGGCCTCCGCCCACCCCGTCCTGCTCGCCGCCATCCGCGCCGAGGGGGCCGGGGCGGACGTGGCCTCCCCCTTCGAGACCCGCATGGCCCTGCAGGCCGGCATGGACCCGCGCACCCTGGACCTCAACGGCAACTGCAAGGAGGACGAACTCATCCGGGAGGCCATCGGCTCGAGGATGCTCATCGTGGCCGACTCCGCAGAGGAACTGGCCCTGGTGGAGGCCACGGCCCGGGGCATGGACCGGCGCGCGAGGGTCCTCCTACGACTCTCCGGCTTCGACCTGGGCCGGGTGACGGGGGACGACATCTTCACGGCCGGCCTCTGGTCCAAGTTCGGCATCCCCCTGGGGGAGGTCCCGCTCGTCCTGGAGAGCCTGGGCAGCTTCCCATCGGTGCGCTTCCTGGGCTTCCACACCCACATCGGCTCCCAGATCACCCGGCCCGAGCCCTACCTGGCCGTCCTGGGACGCATGGTGGAACTGGGCCGGGTGCTCAAGGACCGCACCGGCGCCTGCCCCATCCTGAACCTGGGCGGTGGCTTTCCCGTCAACTACCTGGAGGAGGCGGCCTGGGACGAGCTGCGCCGGCGCACCGCCGCCCGGGACGGGTTCAGCTGGAACCTGGGCACGGCCGGCATGGACGCTGGCGGCGCCTGGCACGGCGAGGCCTATTTCTCCCCCTGGCCCAAGGAGCGGATGCTCGAAGCCGTCCTGAAGGGCGAGGTCACCGTGGACGGCGAGACCCTGGGCACCCTGAAGGCCCTGGAGTCCCTGGACGCCCCCGAACTCCTGGTGGAACCGGGCCGCGCCATCGCCGAGGACGCCGGGGTCACCCTCTGCCGCGTCGCCCACGTGCGCAGGGCCGCGGGCGCCCACAACCTGGTCACCGTGGAGATGGGCGTCCTGAACCACGCCGACGCGATGCTGGAGGGCCTCCCAAACCGCTGGGACGTGCTGGAGGGCGCCGACGACCCGGAGCCCTTCGAGACGTTCGTGGCCGGCAACCTCTGCTTCTCGGGCGACCTGCTGGCGAGGTTCCAGACCCGCCTGAGGCGGCGCCCCCGGCGCGGCGACACGCTGCTGATCCGCGACACCGGCGCCTACACGGCCCACTTCTTGGCGAGCAACGCGAACGCCTATCCGCGGCCGCCTCGGGTGTTGGTGCATGGGGACGGGGACGTGACGGTGATGACGCGGCGGGACCGGTACGAGGATCTGTTCGCCTGACCGCGAGCCGAAAGGCCGGCTCAGGCTCCTGTCCCCTTCTCCCGCAGGAGACGCATCATGGCGCGAAGCCCCAAGGCATGGATGTTCCCCCGCATGGGAAAGGGATCCTCTCCGGGGTAGACGACGAGGGCCTGTTCCGGCCGGAGGTCGTCGATCGCTTCATGGAATCCCCGTTCCACCTTGGGGGCGAGGCCCCGCTTGATCTCGATGACCCAGACGTTCCCTCCTGGCCATTCCAGCACCAGATCCACCTCCGCGCCTCGGGCAGTCCGGTAGAAATAAGGCCTGACGGTATCGGGCGCCGCGGAGATCAGGTTTTCCACCACGAACCCCTCCCAGCTCGCCCCCAGGACCGGATGGGACAGAAGCGTCTCGAGGTCCTGGATCCCCAGCAGGGCGTGGACCAGACCGCTGTCCCGGATATAGACCTTTGGCGCCTTCACCAGACGCTTGCCCACGTTCGCATGCCATGGAGCCAGCCTGCGCACCAGGAGCAGGTCCTCCAGGAGATCCAGGTACCGGGCCGCAGTCCGCTGGTCGATCCCGAGATTGCGGGCAAACAGGGCTGCGTTGTGGAGCCCTCCCTGGCTGTGGGCGAGCATGGTCCAGTAGCGCCGCAGGGGGTCCCCGCCCATCCTGGGATGGAAGAGGGGCACGTCGCGTTCCAGGTAGGTGCGAATGAAATCCTGTCGCCAGCGGAGGCTCCATCGGGCGTCCTCCGCCAGCAGACTGTCCGGAAAACCGCCCCTGAGCCAAAGGGTCTCCAGGGGATGTTGCGAAGCCTCGAGGGCGCTGAGGGGTCCGAGTTCCTGATAGGAGATCCGCCCGGCCAGGGATTCTCCGGACTGATGGAGGATGTCCAGGGAAGCGGAACCAAGGAGGAGATACAAACCTGATCGTTGCCCCGCGTGCCGGGCCTGGTCGATGAGGCCCCGCAGGATGGGGAACAGCGCCGGAGTTCGATGAACCTCATCAAGGATCACCAAGCGGCCGGACAAACTCGGCAGAAACGATTCCGCGTCCGCAAGCTTGATCCGGTCCGCCTCGGATTCCAGATCAAGGTAGACGGCGCCCCGCATAGCCTGGATTTCCCGGGCGAGGGTGGTTTTCCCGGATTGCCGGGGCCCGAGCAGAGCCACTGCCGGCATGTGGTCCAACGCCGCGAGGAGGGTTGGCTTGAGGTCCCGGTCAATCATTGTCGCAATCGTGACATCGTGATGCCACAGATGCAACATTGATATTTAAGTAACTTTATTGCAACCAGAAACGCACGCTAGGCTTCCCCGGAACGCCGCACGGGATAGGGCGCAGGGCTCGCCGCCAAGGCCTTCCCCAGCCAGTCCACGGCCTCGCCAAGGTGCCCCATGTTCCGCAGGGCCTCGGCGTCCGCGGCCACGTCGCCGGGTTCCAGGCCGTAGCCCATGTTCCAGTAGGTGGACCCGGGGACCACCATCTGGGAGATGAAGAAGAGGTGGTTGATGGTGTCGAACACGTGGATGGCCCCGCCCCGGCGCGCGACGACCACCGCGGCGCCGATCTTGCCGGCCAGGCCGCAGCCGTTGGCCATGGCCACGAACCCGGCCCGGTCGATGAGGGCCTTCAGGTCGCTGGTGACGCCCGCGAAGTAGGTGGGCGAACCCAGGAGGATGGCGTCGGCCGCCAGCATCCTCTCGAAGATCCCGTTGAACTCGTCCTTCCCGTAGGAGCAGTGGTTGTCCCGCTTCTCCCAGCACTGGCCGCAGGCGAGGCAGCCGTGGAGGTTCCTGCCGCCCACCTGGACGACCTCGGTCTCCCAGCCGGCCTTGGCGAGGGGCGCCAGGGCGGCCTCCAGCATCTGCCGCGTGTTGCCGTTCTTCCTGGGACTGCCGTTGAGGGCGAGGACTTTCATGGCGGATCTCCTTATTCAAACCTAGCAGACCGAAGGCTTGTAAATTCCTCCTTGAGAATTCAGAATCCATATTCTAAATTTAGATTTGAGGTTCCATCATGAACGCACGCCGCGAAAAGGAACGCCACCAGCGCCGGGGATTGCTCCTCGAGGCCGCCGGCCGGGTCTTCGGGCGCAAGCCCTTCGACGAGGCCACCATGCAGGAGGTCGCCGCGGAAGCGGAGATCGGCATGCAGGGCCTCTACGAGCATTTCGCCTCCAAGCAGGAGCTGTACGAGCAGGTGGTGCAGGAACGGGCCGAGAGCTTCCACCGGAGGGCGAACGCGGCCCTGGCGGAACGCGGGGGCTCGCCCATGGACCGCATCGAGGCGCTGGCCCAGGTGTACGCGGAGACCTTCCAGGACCGTCCCTTCTCCCTGCCCACCTTTGTGCGGGACCGGGTGCAGTTCGACTGGGGCTTCGACTCGCGGTTCATGCCCAGCCTGGGGGAGATCTACCGGGTGGAGCGGGCCCGCCTGAAGGGCCTGGTGCAGGAGGCGCTGGACCAGGGGCTCCTGCGGCCCCTGGATCCTGAGTTCCTCACCCAGCTGGCCATGGAGGTGATCCAGGCCTCCCTGCACTTCGCGCACAGCCGCGTGCCCAGGGAGGAGGCCGGGGCCACCGTGGCCCGGGCCATGGAGTGCCTGCTGCGGGGCGTGGCCCGGGAGGTGCGGTCATGATCCGGCCCGCCCTCCTCCTGCTCCTGGCCTCCGGCGCCCTGGCGGCGCAGGCGCCCCTCACCCTGGCCGCGGCCCTGCGGCAGGCCGGGGCCACCTCCGTGCAGGCCGACCTGGCCGCGCTGTCCCTTCGGGGCGCCCAGGGCGACCGGGACGAGGTGAAGGCCGCCTTCCTCCCCGAGATCGAGCTCAAGGGCGGGCACCTGAACCTGGACCGCGACGCGGCCCTGCGCACGGAGTCCTTCACCGTGGGGCCCATCCCGGTCCTGGGCTCCATCACGGTCCCCTCCCTGGAGCAGCCGGTGGCCCAGAAATCCTCGTGGCGCTACCACCTCACCGCCAGCTACCTGGTCTACGACTTCGGCCGGCGCAGCAGCGCCCTCGCCGCCACGCGGGCCAAGGAACGGGCCGTGGACCTGGGCGGGAGGGACGCCATCAATCGCGCCCAGGCCGACGTGGCGGCCCGGTACATGACGACCGTCAACATCCGGGCCCGGCGCCTCGTGGTGGAGCAGCGGCGCCAGGCGCTGGGGGACCACCTCCGCGACGCGCGGTCCCTGTTCGAGCAGGGCGTGGTGGCGCGCAACGACCTCCTGCGCACGGAAGTGGCCCTGCGGGCCGTGGACGACGCGGGACGGACCCTGGACAACGCCCTGGTCTCCGCCCGGGAGAGCCTGAACATCGCCATGGGCCAGGCCCCGGGCGCCCCCCTTGCCCTGCCGGAGACCCTGCCCCCCCCGCCCGCCATGCCCTGGAACGAGGCGGCGGTGCGGGCCCGGGCCCCCCAGGCCAATGCGGGAGTCAAGGCCCTGGAGGCCAAGGTCCAGGCCGCGGAGGGCCAGGTGGCCTTCCGCAGCCGCGACTTCGCCCCCAGCGTGGTGGCCCAGGTGGGCCACTCCTACGAGGAGAACCGGTTCCTGGCCCATCCCCAGCAGACCACCCTCTACCTCGGGCTCACCTGGAAGCTCTGGGAGGGCGGCGCGCGCTCCGCCCGCGTGAGCCGGTCCAGGGCCGAGGAAGGCTCGGCGCGCCGCGAGCTGATGGAGGCCCGGCGCCAGGTGGAGAACGCCGCGGCCGCGGCCCTGCGGGACTACGGCCAGGCCCTCAACGAGATGGAGACGGCCCGCGCGAACGTCGAGGCCGCCCTCGAGAACCTGCGCATCGTGAGCGAGCAGTACCAGCAGGCCTACGCCAAGAGCGCCGACGTGCTCGACGCCGAGACGGTGCTGGCCGAGAGCCGCTTCAGCCTGTCGGACCGGCTCTGCCGCGCCTACGCCATCCAGGCAGGACTCCTGTCCCTCCTGGGCGAGGACCTGGAAACCTTCTACGCGACCCGTTCGCTGGAGCATTGAACATGGAAAAGCGCACCCGAATGTGGGTCTCCCTGGCCGTGATCCTGGCGCTGGCGGCCGCCGCCGGCGTCTGGGGCTTCCTCAGCTGGCGGCACAACGAGGTCTTCGTGGCCACCGACGACGCGTACGTGAAGGGCCCCGTGGTCGCCGTGGCCTCCCGGGTGCCGGGGGCCATCCTCACCCTCGGGGTGAAGGAGAACGACCCCGTGAAGGCCGGGCAGGTGCTCGCCACCCTGGATCCCAAGGACTTCGAGGCCGCCGAGGCCAAGGCCCAGGGCTCCCTGGCCGAAGCCCGGGCCTCCATGGCCCTCAACCGGTCCCAGATCGCCCAGGCCCAGGCCCAGGTGCGCGCCGCGGAAAGCCAGGAGGGCCTGGCCGCCCTGGAGCGCCAGCGCCTGGAGATCCTGGTGGAGCGGCAGTCCATTCCGCGCCAGAAGCTGGACCAGGCCCGCACGGCCCACCAGGTCGCCACCGCCCAGCTCGACGCGGCCCGCAAGCAGGTCGCCGCCATCCAGGGCGGACTTCAGGTGAGCGGGAGCAAGGAGGCACAGGCCCTGGCCTCCATCGAGCAGGTGCGGCTCCAGAAGGGCTACTGCACCATCGCCGCCCCCTGCGACGGCTACGTCACCCGCAAGCTGGCCGAGGCCGGCATGGTGGTGGCCGCGGGCCAGCCGCTCCTGGCGGTGGTCCCCCTGGGCCGCGACGACCTCTGGGTGGAGGCCAACTTCAAGGAGACCCAGCTCCGGCGCGTGCGCCCGGGCCAGAAGGTCACCCTGCGCGCCGACATCGACGACCGGGACTTCCCGGGCGTCGTGGAGAGCCTCGCGGCGGGCACCGGATCCGCCTTCAGCCTGCTGCCGGCCGAGAACGCCACGGGGAACTGGGTGAAGGTCGTCCAGCGGGTCCCGGTGCGCATCCGCCTGGCTCCCGGCGGCGACCCCGCCCACAAGCTGCGCCTGGGCCTCAGCGTCTCCGCCGTCATCGATACCCGCGAATGAGCGGGACGGACCGGGGCGCGCCCTTCAAGTGGGTCATCGCCCTCGCCCTGATGCTGGGCACGTTCATGGAGGTGCTGGACACCTCGGTGGCCAACGTGGCCCTGCCCCACATGAAGGGCACCTACGCCGCGGGCACGGACGAGATCACCTGGGTGCTCACCAGCTACCTGGTGGCCAACGCCATCGTCCTGCCCATCACGGGGTGGCTGGGCAACCGGTTCGGCCGCAAGCGGCTCTACCTGTTCTGCCTCACGGGCTTCACCCTGGCCTCCCTGGCGGCGGGGGCCGCGCCCACGCTGGGCCTGCTCATCGCGGCCCGGGTGATCCAGGGCCTCACGGGCGGCGCCATGGTGCCCATGTCCCAGGCCATCACCATGGAGGCCTTCCCCCGCTCCGAGCAGGGCATCGCCACGGCGGTCTTCGGCATCGGCGTCATCTGCGGCCCCATCGTGGGGCCGCTGGTGGGCGGCTGGGTCACGGACAACTGGAGCTGGCCCTGGATCTTCTGGATCAACATCCCCGTGGGGATCCTCTCCTACGCCCTGGCTTCGGCCTTCGTGGACGAGGCGCCGGACCGCAAGCCCGAGGGCGCCATGGACTACTGGAGCCTGATCTTCATCGCCGTGGGGCTGGGGTGCCTGGAGCTCTTCCTGAACCGGGGCGAGCGCCTGGACTGGTTCGAGAGCCGGACCGTCACGCTCTACGCGGCCTGCTCGGCCCTGGGCATCATCCTTTTCCTGTGGCGGTCCTTCACCGCCGAACGGCCCCTGGTCGACCTGCGGATGTTCAAGCTGCCGGAGTACGCGTCGGGGATGTTCCTGATCTTCGGGGCGAGCTTCGGGATGTACGCGGCCTTCGTCATGCTGCCGCTGTTCGTGCAGACCTTCCTGGGCTGGACCCCCACCTGGGCGGGGATCATGCTGAGCCCGGGCGGCGTCGCCAGCGTGGTGGCCATGATGGTGGCCGGGCTGATCATGGGCAAGGTCGACGTGAGGTACACCGTGGCGGCGGGCTTCCTCGCCCAGATCTATTCCAGCTGGCTGCTCACGTCGATCAACCTGCATTCCGGCATGGGCTACCTGGTCTACGCCTGGTGCTTCCGGGGCCTGGGACTGGGGTTCGTCTTCGTGCCCATCGCCACGGTGGCCATGCGCCGGATCCCGCGGGAGGCCATGGGCGTGGCCGCGGGATTCTTCAACCTCATGCGCAACGAGGGGGGCAGCGTGGGCATCGCCGTGGCCGCCACCCTCCTGCAGACCCGCAGCCAGTTCCACCACGCCCGCCTCGCCGAGCACATGACGCCCTACAGCGGCGCTCTCCAGCAGGGCGCCCACCGGCTCCACCTGGCCCTGGGCGCCTCCTCCGGCCTGGACCCGCAGAGCAGCGGGAGGCTGGCCCAGGGCATGCTGGGCTTCGAGGTGCTCCGCCAGTCGTACGTCATGGCCTTCGTGGACGTCTTCGCCTTCCTGGTGCTGGTGTACATCGTGTGTCTGCCGTTCGTGATGCTCCTCAAGGACCCCGGCAGCGGGTCGGGCGGGATGCAGATCCACTGATCAGCCTGGAGGGACCAGCGCCTCCAGCTTCCGGTGCAGCTCTTCCAGGGAGAAGGGCTTGGACAGGCTCGCGGCCCTGTCGTCCCCCTGGAGCAGGAGGACCGTGGAAGGGTCCATGAAGCCCGTGGCCACCAGCACCGGAAGCTTCGGCCGCAGCCTGCGCAGGCGCAGGTAGGCGGCCTCGCCGCCCATGCCGGGCATGTTCAGGTCCAGGATCACCGCGTCGGCCTCCAGGCCCTTCTCCAGCAGGTCCAGGGCCTCCTCTCCGCTCATGGCGGCCACGGGCGTGTGGCCGAGGTGGTGGAGCAGGAGCGGGACGGTCGCCTGGATCAGCTCGTCGTCGTCGACCACCAGGATCCTCAGCGCCCGGCGCCGGGCGCCTGCGACCCCGTGGCCGTGCTCTTCCAGGGCGGCCCCGGCCACGGCGGGAAGGCGGACGTGGATCCGGGTGCCCCGGCCCACCGCGCTGCGGATCTCCACGGTGCCGCCGTGCGCCTTTATGGTGCCGTGGACCATGGCCAGGCCGAGCCCCGTGCCCTTCCCGGCCTCCTTGGTGGTGAAGAAGGGCTCCAACGCGCGCTTGACGACCTCGGGAGGCATGCCGGTGCCCGAGTCCTCCACGATCAGCTCCATCCACCCCGGCTCGGCGTCCCGGGTGCGCAGGGCCAGGACGCCGCCATCGGGCATGGCGTCCACCGCGTTCACACAGAGGTTCATGAGGGCGCTCCCGAAGTTGCCGGCCTCGCCCAGGAAGGGCGGCAGGGGCTCGTGCAGGTCCACCTCCAGGCGGATCTTATGGCGGAGGGTGCGTTCCAGGAGGGCCGCCTCGTCCTTGACGAGGCGGTTGAGGTCCAGGGGTTCGGCCGCACGCAGGTCCTTGCGGGCGAAGTTGGTGAGGCCCCGCACCAGGTCCCGGCCCCGGTTGGCGGCCTTGATGATGGTGTCCAGGGCCGAGGCCATCCCCGGGTCCTCCTCGGATTTGAGCTGCAGGACCTGGCCGACGGCGAGGATCGCGGCCAGGACGTTGTTCATGTCGTGGGCCACGCCGGTGGCGAGGCTGCCCAGGCTCTCCAGCTTCTCGGTGTGCCGGATCTGCTCTTCCAGGACCCGGCGCGCGGTCTCCTCCGTCTTGCGCTGGGTGATGTTGTCGAAGACCACCACGAATTCGTCCCGGGCCGGGCTGTAGATGGAGTTGGAATACCAGGTGTCCGTCGTCTGAACGAACAGCTCGAGCCGCTCGGGAACGCCCGTCGCGGCGACCCTGGCGAAGGCCTCCATGAAGTTCGGCTCGGCCTCGAGGATTCCGGGAATGACGTCGGTCAGCCTCTTCCCCACCACGTCCCTGAACCCCGTGAGCCGCTCGAAGGCGGGGTTCACGTCCACGTAGACCCAGTCCACGGCCTCGCCGCGCTCCCGGATGATCCGGGCGTGGGCGTAGCCGTCCAGCATGTTCTCGAACAGCGACCGGTAGCGGCTTTCGCTGGCCCGCAGGGCCCGCTCGGCCTCGAGGCGGATGGAGCGGCCGCGCGCCTCCTCCAGGCAGTGGACGAGGGCCTGGCTGAGCCGGGCCGGGCGGTCCTTCCAAACGAAATCCCAGACCCCCTGCCGGAGGAGCTCCACCGCGGCCTCCTCGCCGATGCTGCCGGAGACCAGGATGAAGGGGACGTCGGGCAGCTTCCTGCGGACCAGGGCCAGGACCTGGGTGAACTCCAGCTGGGGCAGGCTGTAGTCGGAGATGACGGCGTCCCACGCATGGTCCTGCAGGGCCGTCTCCAGGGCGGCCAGGGTGTCCACCCTGTGGAAGTCGGCCACCGTGCCGTGCTTCGTGAGGTTGCGGACGTGGAGGGAGAAGTCCGCCTCGGAGTCCTCCACCACCAGGAGCTTCAGCCGGGGCCGCACCGTCAGCTCCATGAGCGCGGCGCATCGTTCACCGCCACCCAGTAGACCCCCAGCCTGCCCACCTTCTCGGCGAATTCGGCGAAGTCCACGGGCTTGCGGACGAAGCTGTTGGCGCCTCCGAGCAGGCTCGCGAGGCGGTCCTCCTCCTCGCTGGAGGAGGTGAAGATCACCACCGGCAGGGCCCGGGTGCGCTCGTCCTTGCGGATCCGGGCCAGCACCTCCAGGCCCCCCAGGCGGGGGAGCCCCAGGTCCAGGAGCACCAGGGCCGGGAGGTCCGGCCCGGGCCTGCCGGCGAACTCCCCCTCCCGGAACAGGAAGTCCACGGCCTGCTGGCCGTCCCGGACCACCTCCACCAGGTTCCCCAGGTTCACCTTGCGCAGGGAGCGCAGCGTGAGCATCTCGTCCTGGGGGTTGTCCTCGACCATGAGGATCACGGGCACGTTGTTCATGGCGACTCCTGGGGTGCGGAGGAAGGAAGGGAGACCAGGAAGGCGGCCCCCTGGCCGGGGGCGGACTCGGCGCGCAGGCGCCCTCCGTGGCGGCTCACGATGCGCTGGGTCGTGGCGAGCCCGATGCCCAGGCCCGGGTACTCGTCCTGGCGGTGCAGGCGCTGGAACGGCTTCCAGAGCTTGTCCGCGAAGGCCATGTCGAAGCCGCAGCCGTTGTCCCGGATGCGGATCCAGGCCGACCCGCCCTCCTGGACGCGGTCCACTTCGATGAGGGGATCGGGCGACCTTCCGGTGTACTTCCAGGCGTTGCCCAGGAGGTTGGTGAAGGCCGCCCTCAGCATCCGGGGATCCCCCTCGGCCAGGATCCCGGGTTCCACCCGCCAGCGGGGGGGGCGCTCCCCGTCGGCCTTCCGGAGTCCCTCGAGCACACCTTCGGCCAGGGCGGAGATGTCCACCGGCACCCGCTCCAGGTCCCCCCGGGTGGCCCTGGAGAGGAGCAGGATCCCGTCGATGAGGCCGCTCATGGCGTGGCTGGCCTTGATGATCTGGTCCAGGTAGCCCCGGCCTTCGGCGTCGAGGGACGGGGCGCAGTCCTCCAGGAGGGCGTTGCTGAAGCCGTCCATGGCCCGGAGCGGGGCCCGCAGGTCGTGGGACACGGCGTAGGCGAAGCTCTCCAGCTCCTGGTTGGCGGCCTGGAGCTCCAGGGTGCGCTCGGCCACGCGCCGCTCCAGGGTCGCGTTCAGGGTCCGCACCTCGGCCTCGGCCCGCTTGCGGGCGGAGATGTCCTCGATGATGCTCACGAAGTGCATGGCCTCCTGCCCGGGCCCGGTCAGGGGTCTCACGGTGAGCGCGGCCCACACGGTGGCTCCGTCCTTGCGCAGGTAGCGCTTTTCGGAGGCGAAGCCCTGGATCTCACCCCTGGCCAGACGTTGGGTCTCGGTCACGTTCCGGTCCAGGTCGCCGGGGTGGGTCACATCCTGGAACCGCATCCCCAGGAGTTCCGCCTCGCCGTAGCAGAGGATCTCGCAGAACCGGCCGTTGACCCGCACGAACCTGCCGCTGGCCGCGTCCACCTCCACGACCCCCACCCCGGCCTGCTCGAACAGGGCCCGGAACCGCGCCTCGCTGTCGCGCAGGGCCAGCTCCATGGCCTTGCGGTCGGAGATGTCCTGCATGGCGCCCTGCACCTTCACCACCCGGCCGCCCTCCACCACGGGCTGGCCCGTGGTGCGCACCCATTTGCGGTTGCCCGCGGCGCTCACGAGCTCCAGTTCGAGCGCGTAGGGGATCCCCTCCTCCACGGCGCGGCGCACGGCCTCGGCGATGGCCGGGCGGTCCCGCTCCAGATAGTAGCTCAGGCCCATCTCCACGTTCGGCTGGGTGGAGGGGTCCAGGTCGTGGATCCGGGCGACCTCCGCCGTCCAGGAACCCGCATGGGTGGCCGCGTCGAACTCCCACCCGCCCACCTGGGCCGTGCGGCTCGTGCGCTCCAGCAGCCCGTCCCGTTCCCGGAGCCGGGCCTCGGCGGCCTCGAGCTTGGCCTTGCGCAGGCGTTCGTGGAACGAGGAGAAGAGCAGGCCCATGCCGATGAAGGCGACCGCATTGACGTAGGCGCCCGGCCGCGCCTTGAGGAGCGTGTGGACGGGCTCCATGAAGAACCACCACACAAGCCCGGTGGAAAGGAAGGTGGCCGCCAGGCCCGACGCGAAGCCCCCGAGCCAGGAGCTGAGGAAGACCGTCGGATAGAACAGGAACCACACGAAGGGGACGATCACCGGCCAGCACAGCCATTGCATGAAACAGGCCGCCACGGGGAGGAGTGCGGCAGCGATGCGGCGCGGGGCGGAGAGGGATGCGGGAACGCTCATGGGTGGGTGCAACCTAGCATTTGTGGGGGGTTGCGATGAATGATAGACCCTTTGAATTTTTCAAGTGAACTGAATTTCCAAATCCCCAATGACCGGTTTATGCATATTCCTCATTAATGCAATTCGATGAAAAATCCACGATTGCGTTCCTTTCGGATGGCCCTATCCTGAATCTCTGGTGCCCATGGTCCGCCATCTCCTCAACCTCATCGCCCTGCTCGCCCTCGTCCTTTCGGGGCCGGCCCAGGGCCTGCTGGTTGCCGGCGCGCCGCCCGCCGCCTGTTGCTGCTGCGGCGGAGAAGCCCAGGACCCGAGTCCCTGCGGCATGCCCAAGGTCCCCTGCGCCCCCCGCTGCCCCACCGGGGCCTCCCAGTCCACCGTGGCGCCCGCCGCCCTGGTGTCCCGGGTCCGCACCGCGCAGATCCGGAAGGCCGCGCCCCGCAAGGAACCCGCGCCCTGGCCCGCCGTCGCCGCCCGCCCCGAAGGCCGGACCGCCTTCCTGGAGGCGGCGCCCGCCCACGCCCCGCCCCTTCCCACCCGCCGGGATCCCCAGGCACAACTCAGCCAATTCCGTATCTGAGACGCGTTCGCTTGTCGTAGGCTTCATCACGAGCACGCAGTCCCAGCATACGGAGTTCTCCATGCGCATGGCGCCCATTCTGGCCCTAGGCCTCCTCCCCGCGGCGTGCCTGGCCCAGGCACCCGAAGACCCCCAGCTCTCGGCCCTCGTCCAGGAGGCCCTCGCCCGCAACCCTGACGCGGCCCGCTCCCGGGCCATGGCCCAGGCCGAAGCGGAACGCATCCCCCAGGCGGGGGCCCTTCCCGACCCGGTCCTCTCCCTCGGCATCCAGAACGACGGGTTCAAGAAGATCCAGGTCGGCCAGATGGAGAGCAGCTACTACTCGATCATGGTCACCCAGCCCCTGCTCTGGCCCGGCAAGCGGGGCCTGCGCGGGGACATCGCCCGCATGGGCTCCCAGGCGGCCATGGAGTCCTCGAGCCGCGTGCGGCTCACCCTGGAGGCCGACGTGCGCCGGGGCTACGTGGCCCTGCTCCTCGCCCGGAGCCAGCTCCGGCTCCTGGACGAACAGGCCCTCTTCCTCCGCCAGGCCGAGGCCACGGCCCGGTCGCGCTACGAGGTGGGCCAGGGGTCCCAGGCGGACCTGCTGCGGGCCCAGCTGGAGCGCACGCGGCTGGAACAGTCCCGGCTCGACCTCCAGTCCGAGGAGCGCGGCACCCTGGCCTCCCTGAACCGGCTGCGCGCCCTGCCCCCCGACGCTCCGCTGCCCACGGAGCGCACCCTGGAGCAGCTGCCCGAGCCCCCCGCGATCGACGTACCGGAGGCCGCGGCCAGCGCCCGGAACCTCAGCCCCGAGCTGAAGGCGGCGCGCATCGGCGTGACCCAGGCCGGGAAGTCCCTGGAGCTGGCCCACCTGGACCGGCGCCCGGACTTCGCCTTGAGCGCGGGCTACATGCCCAGGGGCGGCCTGGATCCCATGTGGACCGCCAGCGTCTCCATCTCCCTCCCCGTGTGGCAGAAGCGCAAGCAGTCCCAGGCCATCGCCGAGCAGGAGCACCGCCGGAAGGCTTCGGGCTCCGAGGTGGAGAGCCTCGAGGCCCTGCTGGGCCAGCGCGTCCAGGAGCGGGCCGCCCAGATGGACGCGGCCCTGGGCGTCATCCGGCTCTACCGGAGCGGACTCCTGGTGCAGAGCGAGACCAGCTTTCGCGCGACCCTCTCCCAGTACGAGGTGGGCAAGGTGCCCTTCCTGTCGGTGCTGGAGGCCCTCAACGGCTGGATCGCCGACCAGAGCGGGCTCCTCCAGGCCCAGGCCAGGGCCCAGGCCATCCACATCGCCCAGCGCGAACTGAACCTGGGCTCCGCTCCCCCCATCGGCGCCACGTCCCTGGGCGGCACGGCCCTGGGCGGCGGCGGGGGGGCTTCCGCGTCCGCAGGCGCCCGGAAGGGCGCTGCGGCGGGGACCCCGAGCGAATCGTCATCCATGAAATCCATGTAGAGAGAACGCCATGAGCCCCACCACCTCCTCCCTTCCCCGCACCGCAGCCCTCATGCTCCTGGCCCTGGCCGCGGGCGTGGGCGGCACGCTCCTCCTCCGGCCCCACCCCAAGGAGGCCGCCCGCCAGGAACCCAAGAAGGTCATGTACCAGTGCCCCATGCATCCCCAGATCATCCAGGACCACCCGGGGGACTGCCCCCTGTGCGGCATGGCCCTGGTGGCCATGGACGGTTCCGGCGCCTCCGGCCATGACGGCCCCGAAGGCCATTCCACCGTCACCATCGACCTGGAGCGCCAGCAGCTCATCGGACTCACGACCACCCCCGTGACGGAAGGCGCGGTGGGCGGCGAGATCCGCACCACCGCGCGCATCGCCCCGGACGAGACGCGGATCCGCCACATGCACGTCAAGGTGGACGGCTACGTGGAAAAGCTGTTCGTGGACTTCGTGGGCATGCCGGTGGCCAAGGGCCAGCCGCTGTTCACCTTCTACAGCCCCGACTTCGTCTCGGCCCAGAAGGAGTATCTCCTGGCCCTGCGCACGCGCAAGGCCCTCAAGGGCGGTGAGCGCGAGGGCAGCGGCCAGGATCTCCTGGATTCCGCCCGGCGCCGCATGGCCCTTTGGGACGTGGCCCCGGCCGAGCTGGACGAGCTGGAGCGCTCCGGCGAGGCCAGGAAGTCCCTCACCCTGCGCTCCCCCATCGCCGGCGTGGTCACCGCCAAGACGGCGGTGGAGGGCAATCGCCTGACCCCCGCGGACATCCCGTTCGAGATCACCGACCTGGGCCACCTGTGGGCCATCGCCGACGTCTACGAGCCCGAGCTGCCGCGCCTCAAGGTGGGCATGGCCGCCGCGCTCACCCTCGGAGCCTTCCCCGGGAAGACCTTCACGGGCCGCGTCGCCTTCATCGATCCCCAGGTGGACCCGAAGACGCGCACCACCAAGGCCCGCGTGGAGATCGCCAACCCCTCCGGCCTCCTGAAGCCCGAGATGTACGGCGAGATGGTGATCCGCAGCCAGGCCCGCAAGGGCCTGGTGGTGCCCGTGGACGCGGTGCTGGACGCCGGCACCCGCAAGATCGTCTTCGTGGCCATGGGCGACGGCCGGTTCGAGCCCCGGGAGGTGCAGACGGGGGCGAACCTGGGGGAGTCGGTGGAGGTGCTCTCGGGCGTCAAGGCCGGCGAGAGCGTGGTCAACCGCGCGAACTTCCTCGTGGATTCCGAGTCCCGCCTGAAGGCGGCCCTCTCTCACATGGCGCACGGCGCCGGAAAGAGCTGAGGCGGCCATGATCCAGCGAATCATCCGGTTCTCCGCGGAGAACAAGTTCCTGGTGCTGGCGGCGGGCCTCGTCGCCCTCGTCCTGTCCTTCTGGGCCATGCGCACCATCCCCCTGGACGCCCTGCCGGACCTCTCCGACACCCAGGTGATCGTGTACTCCAAGTGGGACCGCAGTCCCGACCAGGTGGAGGACCAGGTCACCTACCCCATCGTCACCAGCCTTCTGGGGGCCCCCAAGGTCAAGGCCGTGCGCGGGCTCTCGGATTTCGGCTTCAGCTACGTGTACGTCATCTTCGAGGACGGCACCGACATCTACTGGGCGCGCTCGCGCGTCCTGGAATACCTCAGCAAGATCACCGCCAGCCTGCCCCAGGGCGTCAAGACCGAGCTGGGCCCGGACGCCACGGCCGTGGGGTGGGTGTACCAGTACGCCCTCGTGGACAAGAGCGGCCGGCACAGCACCGACGAACTGCGGTCCACGCAGGACTGGTTCATCCGGTACGCCCTGCAGGCCGTCCCCGGCGTGGCCGAAGTGGCCACCGTGGGCGGCCAGGCCCGCCAGTTCCAGGTGAGCCTCAATCCCAACAAGATGGCCACCTACCGCATCACCATCGACAAGGTCATCGCGGCGGTGAAGGCCGCCAACAACGAGGGCGGCGGGCGCCTGGTGGAGTTCAGCGGCCGGGAGTACATGGTGCGCGGACGGGGCTACGCCCGCACCACCAAGGACCTGGAGAGCGCCGTGCTCAAGGTCGAGGGGGGCACGCCCGTGCGCCTCTCGGACGTGGCCACCGTCAGCCTGGGTCCCGAGATGCGCCGCGGCCTGGCGGACCTGGACGGCCAGGGCGACGTGGTGGGCGGCATCGTCGTCATGCGCCAGGGCGAGAACGCCCTGGCCGTCATCGGCAGGGTGAAGGACAAGCTCAAGGAGCTCAAGTCCTCGCTGCCCGCGGGCGTGGAGGTCCTGCCCGTGTACGACCGCTCCACCCTCATCGAGAAGGCCATCGCCACGGTGAAGGACAAGCTGGTGGAGGAGATGATCGTCGTCTCCATCATCATCCTCATCTTCCTCTGGCACATCCCCTCGGCCATCGTGCCCATCGTCACCATCCCCCTGAGCGTGGCCCTGGCCTTCATCCCCATGCTGTTCATGGGCCAGAACGCCAACCTCATGTCCCTGGCCGGCATCGCCATCTCCATCGGCGTGCTGGTGGACGGGGCCATCGTGGAGGTGGAGAACGCCTACAAGAAGCTGGAGCACTGGGTGAGCGGCGGCCGCGTGGGCGACTTCCACAAGGTGCGCCTGGAGGCCCTGCTGGAGGTGGGACCCAGCGTCTTCTTCTCGCTGCTGGTCATCGCCATCGCCTTCATGCCCGTGTTCACCCTGGTGGACCAGGAGGGGCGCCTCTTCCGGCCCCTGGCGTACTCCAAGAACCTGGCCATGGCCATCGCGGCCATCCTGGCCCTGACGGTGGACCCCGCCCTGCGCATGCTCTTCGCCCGCATGGATCCCTTCACCTTCAAGCCGAAGTGGCTGGCCTGGACCGCCACCCAGGCCCTCGTGGGCACCTACTACCCCGAGGAGAAGCACCCCGTCAGCCGCTTCCTCCACCGCATCTACGAGCGGCCCTGCCGCTTCGTGCTGCGCCACGCCAAGGCCACCATCGCCGTGGCCGTGCTCATGGTGGTGGCCACGATCCCCGTGTTCATGCGCCTGGGATCCGAGTTCATGCCCCGCCTGGGGGAGGGCACCCTCCTCTACATGCCCTCCACCCTGCCGGGACTCAGCCAGACCGAGGCCCAGCGCATCCTCCAGGTGCAGGACCGCCTCATCCGCACCGTGCCCGAGGTGGAGCGCGTCTTCGGGAAGGCGGGCCGGGCCGACACCGCCACGGACCCCGCGCCCTTCTCCATGATGGAGACGGTGATCCAGCTCAAGCCCGAGGAGCAGTGGCGGGAGACGAAGCGCTGGTACTCCTCCTGGGCGCCCAACTGGGCCAAGTCCGTCCTGCGGTCCTTCTGGCGCGACCGCATCACCGAGGAGGACATCGTGGCCGACCTGGACCGCGCCGTGCGGCTCCCGGCCATCCCCAACGCCTGGACCATGCCCATCAAGGCCCGCATCGACATGCTCTCCACGGGCATCCGCACCCCGGTGGGCCTGAAGGTCAACGGCGCCGACCTGAAGGTGATCCAGCAGATCGCCGTGGAGGCCGAGGGCATCCTGCGCAACGTGCCGGGCACCCGCAGCGCCCTGGCCGAGCGCACCGCGGAAGGCTACTTCCTGGACTTCGAGCTCAAGCGGGAGGAGCTGGCCCGCTACGGCCTGAGCGTCGAGGAGGCCAACATGATGGTCATGACCGCCATCGGCGGCGACAACCAGACCACCATCTTCGACGGCCGCGCCCGCTACCCCGTGAACGTGCGGTACGCCCGGGACTACCGGGAGAACCCCGCCGCCCTGGGGCGCGTCCTGGTGCCCCTGCCCAACGGTTCCGCGGTGCCCATGGAAGCCATCGCCGACCTCAAGCTGGTGCTGGGTCCCGGCATGATCCGGGACGAGAACGCCATGCTCAACGGCTACGTGCTGGTGGACTTCGACACCTCGAAGACGGACGTGGGCACCTACGTGAAGAACGCCAAGGCCGCCATCGAGAAGGAGCTCAAGCTCCCGGCCGGCTACAGCCTGGACTGGAGCGGCCAGTTCGAGAACATGATCCGGGTGAAGGAGCGCCTGAAGCTCATCGTCCCCATCACGCTCGTCCTCATCTTCGGCCTGCTCTACGCCAACACCAGGAGCGCCTTCAAGGCCTCCCTGGTGATGATGGCCGTGCCGTTCTCCGCCATCGGGGCCTTCTGGCTCATGTGGATCCTGGGCTACAACACGTCGATCGCCGTGTGGGTGGGCCTCATCGCCCTCCTGGGCCTGGACGCCGAGACCGGGGTCTTCATGCTGCTCTTCCTCGACCTCTCCCATGAGGAAGCGAGGAAGGCCGGGCGCCTGAACACCACCGGCGACCTGGTGGAGGCCATCATCCACGGCGCCGTCAAGCGCGTGCGCCCCAAGGCCATGACCGTCTTCGCCGCCTTCATCGGCCTCTTGCCCATCATGTGGTCCACGGGCACCGGCGCCGACGTGATGAAGCGGATCGCGGCGCCGATGGTGGGAGGCCTGGCGACGAGCTTCCTTCTCGAACTGCTGGTATACCCCGCCGTCTACTACCTGTGGAAGAAGAAGGAAGTGTCCGAAGGCCCCGAATCTCCACTGGCAGTCTAGAGCGGGGATTACCTGTTCTTCATCCTTCCTTCATCCCCGTCCAGTCGGGTAGGCCGGGGAGCTTGCGCCCCCGGCCCCCCTCAGATCCGGACGTGCGGGACTACCGCATCCGGCTCCTCGTCACGGTCGCTGAGGACGTAGTTTCGATGCGTAACTGATGGCTGGGGCCAGTGGGAACCGAGCCAGAAGCTTGTTCATGCGATCCCAGGTCATGCGGGCCCGCTGGGACCTCCGGTTGAGCCATCCACGCCACCTTCGCCCAACTTCATAGCGGAAGTGCGCCAGGGCCCTGGAGTTCCCCGTGATCCCGTAATACCTGAAGTGACCGACCAGTTTCTGGTTGATCGTCCGCCATTGCTCACGCACCGGGAGGTGGCGGTGTTTGGCCATCCACTCCCCGATCTTCGTGAGCGCCCGACTCATCCGGCTCTTCGCGGTCTTCCGCTTCACCACCCACCGGCCGTTCTTGGCCGTGGCCCAGTAGTGGGTGAATCCCAGGAAGTCGAAGTGGCCTGGTCCCCCATTGGGGTCCCTGGGCTCCCTCGGCTTCCAGAACTCCACCAGCCGGGTCTTATCCGGGTGGATCGTCAGGCCATACCGCTCGAACCGCTTGGGCAGGACTTCCATAACCCGCTTGGCATCCTCCTCCTGGGCAAAGCCCATCACGAAGTCGTCCGCGTAGCGCACCAGGAAGGCCCGACCCCGGAGTCGGGGCTTGACCTCCCTTTCAAACCACACGTCCAGCACCTCGTGGAGGTAGATGTTGGCGAGCATCGGACTGACCACCCCGCCCTGGGGCGAGCCGGTTTCCGGGTGCGTGATGCATCCTTTCTCCAGCACGCCCGCGTTGAGCCATTTGCCGATCAGGCGCCTCAGAACGCCGTCCTTCATCCGCAGGTCAAGGATTTCCCGCAGCTTCCCGTGGTCCAAAGTATCGAAATACTTACGGATATCCACGTCAAGCACCCAGCCTCCCCCCATGTCCATCAACCCCTGCCAAATCGCCTCCAGCGCCATGTGCGCGGAGCGCCCGGGCCTGAACCCGTAGGAGCAGTCCAGGAAGTCCTGCTCATAGAGCGGTTCCATCACCATCACCACGGCCCTTTGCAGGACCTTGTCTTCGAAGGCGGGAATGCCCAGGGGGCGTTGGCTGCCATCCCCTTTCGGGATGTAGGTTCTCCGGACTGGAGGGGCCTTGTAGGTGTCGCCGTTCTTAGCCCGGTTCAGGAGGCTCTGGAGGTTGGACTCCAGGTTTTCCCCGTATTCCTTGCCCGTCACGCCGTCCACCCCGGTCGCCCCATCCTTGCGGGTGCGCCCGAAGGCTTCCTTCATCCAGTCCAGGTCCATGTGGTAGGCCAAGGAGGTGAAAGCCACCTCCGGGTGGATCCTGGCCAGTTCTGCGATCCGTTGTTGTTTCGTGGAGACGCTGTTGGATGTCATTGCACCCATTATCTTTCCCTTCAACGGTTCCGTGATCCGGCAGCTCCTTGGCTCCAGCGGGTCCCGGCGGCCCGGTTCCCCGCGATCATCGCTACTATGAGCTGCTCCGACTTCCGGCCACCCCTCCCGCGCTCCTTCGTTTCCTTCAGTTTGCGGTACCGCCCTGTGCCGGCTGTTCGCTCCCGCCGGGGGCGGCACCCCCCGGCGAGCCTGGGTTCGTTTTACGTGGCTTCCCTCACCACTGGGTTGTTGGCGGAGATGGCTGGATCTCCCAGGTTCCTGGGGAACCCCTGTGCACGTGCCCTGCTCTATGACCCCGGTGGGACCCTACGGTCAGGCCCTTGCGACCTTCGGGTGCTGTCTTCCGATCGGAGAACGGCGTCGACTCCCACGGTTGGATGCTTTCGGGGCTCCATCACACGGCCCATGCACTCCCTGTCTACGCTTCACGAGGTCGGTCGCCCTTCCCCACGCAAGACTCGGTTCCGGCTGCTGGCCAGCTTTGCCGGGCGGGGCTTGCTGCCTCCCCGCTGGGCTCCATTGCGAGGTTTCAGTCTGTCTTAGGTCATCCATCCTCCTCGCCCAGGCTTGGCCTGGCGCACTCCCCGTTCATCCCCGGCAAATCAAGCGCTTGTTTCGCCGGGGATGAACGGGGATGGACGGGGATGAAAGCAGGATGAAAAGCAGTCATCCTCGACTTCTCCGGCTACTGCTCCACCAGGATCGCCTCCACCAGCCTCGCGATGGAGGCCACGCTGCGCAGGCGCTCCAGGTGGATCTGGGCCAGCCGCGTGCCCGCGGCCAGGACCAGGGCCCCCTCGGGGGTGCAGAGGTCCTCGACCAGGCACATGCCGGGCGTCAGCTCCCGGATGGCCACGAGCCTGCGGCCGGGGTCCGCGCCCTCGGCGGCCGGCGGCTGAACCTGCAGGAGCTCCTCCAGCACGCCCAGGACCCGCGGGTCGTAGGCGCCCTTGGCCAGCTTGAGCTGCTCCAGCACGACCGTCTTCGACCGGCGCAGGCGGAGGCCCTCCAGGAAGTCCGTCAGCACGCGCAGGATCCGCGACTCCAGCGGGATCTCCTCGCCGCGGACCCCGTCCTCGGGGTAGCCGGCGCCGTCGAAGTTCTTGGTCGCGTACCGGATGATCCGGGCCACGGGCTGCAGGCGGGGGATGTTCCCCACGATGCGGGCCCCGCTCTCGGGTATCCGCACGAATACGGCCTGTTCGGCCGGGGTGAGGGGCTCCGACCAGTTCAGCTTGGACTGGATCGGCAGGGGCAGGGCCATGCGCCCCACCGGCGCGAGCAGGGCCGCCAGGCCCAGGTCCCAGGGGGACGGGATGCCCAGCTTCCCGGCGATCCTCAGGGCGTACTCGCGGGTCTCCTGGGCCTGGCCGAAGGCCTTGGGATCGAACACCGACAGCAGGTCCACCAGCACCTGCACGCTGCCGGCGAGGGTCTCCTCGAGGAGGACCCGGCTGGAGCAGAGCAGGTCGTACTGGCGCACGCCGGCCTCCAGCACCGCGGCCACGGCCCGGTTGTCGCAGGGCTTGGTGAGGAAGCGGAAGACGTTGCCGCTGTTCAGGGCCTCCACGGCGGTCAGCTGGTCCTCCTGGCCCGTGAGCATGATCCGAGTGGAGTCGGGGGACAGGGACTGGACCTCCTGCAGAAGCTCGACGCCGTCCATCCCGGGCATCCGCATGTCGCAGACGATGGCCGCGAAGGGGGGGGAATCCATGATGAGGTCCAGGGCCTCGTGGCCGGACCCGGCCACGGTCACCTCGTACAGGTCCCGGAAGGTCCTTTCCATGGCCTTCAGGTGGAGAAGGTTGTCGTCCACGAACAGGACCCTAGCTGGCATGGGATTCCCCTTTTTCGGCATTCGCGTGGTGCATGGCCGCAAGGATGCGGGAGACCGTGGCCAGGCCCTCCATGGACTCGGCCAGGACCTTCGGGAGCTCGTCATGCAGGAAGGGCAGGTCCAGTTCGCCCTCCACCCGGAGCAGGTGCTCGGCGACCTCCCGGGGATAGGCCCCCATGGCCGCGTGGTGGGCCTCCAGGATCCGGGAGAGCCGGCGGCACCCGTGCTGAAGGAAGCTCAGATTGAGGGCCAGGTACTGGATGGGCGTGTTCATCTCGTGGAGGAACTCCCCCAGCTGGGAGTCGGCCTCGCTGGTGTCCGGGGGGGTCGTTCGTTCCTGCTCGGCCATGTGCCTCCGGGTTCCGGACCCTTCGGGTCCCGTCCCTGGAGAAAACCTACGCCCACAGCCGAATGATGACCATAGGGTAGATTACCTACACCAGCTGGGCCTTGATCGCGAGCCGCGCCAGGGCGGTGGCGTTGTGCAGGTCCAGCTTGCGCATCAGGTTGGTGCGGTGGACATCCACGGTGCGGGGGCTGATGCCCAGCTCGGCGGCGATCTCCTTGGTGACCAGGCCGCGGCCGATGTTGACGAGCACCTCGGTCTCGCGCTCGGTCAGGAGCCCCGCCAGCTGCTCCCGGGAAACCTGGGCCTCCCGCGTCAGGAGGGGAACCATCTCCTTCCGGCGGAGCCGCCCGCCGATGGCCGCCAAAAGCTCGGACGGCGTGAAGGGCTTGGTGAGGTAGTCATCGGCCCCGGCTATCATTCCTGCCCGCATGCTCTCCCGGTCGTCCAGGGAGGTCATGAAGATCACCGTCGTGTCCGTCAGGAGGGGGTCGGCCCGCACCTCGCCCAGCAGGGCCATCCCGTCCATGCCCGGCATGCGGATATCCGTGACCAGCACGTCGAAGGCCTGGAGCCTCAGCTGCTCGAGGGCCTCCGAGGCCGACCGGGCCATGACCACTTCCCACTCCGGCTGCTCCAGCCTGAAGGAGCGCTGGAGGGCCAGGAGGAGGATGGGCTCATCATCGACGATCAGGATTCGCATGGGGCTCAGGGGAAAATTGAATAACCCAATGATACGCCCGAACCTTCGTCACTCACCAGGGATTCAGAGTTCGAGGGTGATGCCCTGGGCCAGCTCGACCTTCCCGCTGAAGTTGATCGCGCTCGTCTGCCTGCGCATGTAGGCCTTCCACGCGTCGGAGCCGCTTTCGCGCCCCCCGCCGGTCTCCTTCTCACCGCCGAAGGCGCCCCCGATCTCGGCGCCGCTGGTGCCGGTGTTCACGTTGGCGATGCCGCAGTCGCTGCCGGCGGCGGACAGGAAGAGCTCGGACTCCCGCATGTCGTTGGTGATGATGGCGCTGGACAGGCCCTGGGGGACGTCGTTCTGGATGGCGATGGCCTCCTCGATGGTCGAGTACCGGGTGAGGTAGAGCACCGGGGCGAAGGTCTCCTCCCGGGTCATGGGCAGTTCCGCGGGCACCTCGGCGAGGCAGGGGGTGATGTAGCACCCGCCGGGGAGGGGCAGGCGCTCGCCGCCGGCCAGGATGGTGCCGCCCTGGGCCTTGATGGTCCCGATGGCCTCCAGCATGGTGGCCACCGCGCCGCCGTCCACCAGGGGGCCCATGAGGTTGCTGGCGTCCCTCGGGTCGCCGATGCGGGTCTTGGCGTACATGTCCTTGAGCCTGGCCACGAACCCGTCGTAGATGGACTCGTGGACGATCACGCGCCGGGTGGAGGTGCAGCGCTGGCCCGAGGTGCCGATGGCGCCGAAGTAGACCGAGGTCAGGGCCGTCTCCAGATCCCCCTTCTCGCTGACGATCACGGCGCCGTTGCCGCCCAGTTCGAGGATGTGGCGGCCGAAGCGCTCCTGCACCAGCCTGCCCACGTGGCGCCCGCCGGGAACCGAGCCCGTGTAGGACACCAGGGCCACCCGGGGGTCGGTGTTGATGAGGTCGCCGATGTCGCTGCCCCTGCCGATGGCCAGGCTGCAGATGGCGGGATCGTAGCCGAACTTGCGCAGGACGCGCTCGGCGATGCGGGTGCAGGCGATGGCGGTCAGGGGCGTCTTGCTGGAGGGCTTCCACAGCACCGTGTCGCCGCACACCAGGGCGATGGCGGTGTTCCAGCTCCACACGGCCACGGGGAAGTTGAAGGCGGTGATCACGCCCACGACGCCCAGGGGGAGCCACTGCTCCTGCAGGCGGTGCATGCGGCGCTCGCTGGGCATGGTCAGGCCGTAGAGCTGCCGGGACAGGCCCACCGCCAGGTCGCAGATGTCGATCATCTCCTGGACCTCGCCCAGGCCCTCCCGCAGCGTCTTGCCCATCTCCAGGGTGACCAGCTCGGCCAGGGCCTCCTTGTTGCGGCGCAGCTCGTCGCCCAGCTCCTTGACCACCTCGCCCCGCTTGGGGGCGGGCACCAGGCGCCAGGACTTCCAGGCCTCGTGGGTCCGGGCCAGCACGGCGTCGAACTCCTCCTTGGTGATGTTGGCCACGGTGGCCAGCGTGGCGCCGTCCACCGGGGAGACGACATCCTGGTTGCGGCCGCTGCCGATCCATTCCCCGTTGAACCCGCCCAGGTTGTGCTCCGCGATTCCGAGTTTCGCCAGGACCTTCTCCATGACTGCCTGCATGTCGTTCACCTCTGGCCTAGATATATACGCCCATTGAAACTGACACTCAAAATCGTTCTTTTCACGCCAACTATGAGTACAATTCATGGATATGGCCAACCAACTAGACCTGTACCAATTGCGAGCCTTCCACGCCCTGGGCACCACCGGGAGCTTCACCCGGGCCGCCCGGAAGCTGAACCTCACGCAGTCCGCCATCAGCCACGCGGTGGCCAAGCTGGAGGCCGGCGCCGGCACCCTCCTGGTGGACCGCCGGAACCGGGAGCCGCGCCTGACCGAGGATGGGCGGCACCTCTTCCAGGCCTGCGAGGAGGTCTTCGCGACCCTGGAGGCCGCCGCCGAGGGCCTGGGCCTGGCCACGGCGGGGGGGCGCCTGCGCCTGGGGGCCACGGTCGAATTCGGCAGCAGCATCCTCATGCGCCACATGGGCCCCTTCCTGGCGGAGCACCCGGACCTGGAGATCGACTTCACCCTCGCCCACGACCTGCTCACGCCCCTCCTGCGGGACGACCTGGACATCATCATCGACTGCCGGGAGCACCTCCTGCCCGACCTGCAGAAGCTCCCCTGGTTCATCGAGACCTACGTGGTGGCCGCCGCCCCGTCCTTCCTGGCCACCGGCGGGATCGCCTCCCCCGGGGACCTGGGCTCCCGGCCGGTGCTCTCCCTGGACAAGGCGGGCGCCTGGTGGCATCGATTCCTCCTGGCCCTTCCCGAGGAGGGCCGGCCCGACTTCCACCGGATCATCGAGGTCAACCACATCCGGGCCATGATCAACGCCGCCGTGGAGGGCCTCGGGGTCCTGCTGGCCCCCACCTACAGCGTGCTGGGCGAACTGGAGCGGGGGGCGCTCACCGCGGTTCTGCCGGGTGTCCGGCCCCGGGAGGACCGGTTCTTCATCTACCAGAAGAAGCGCCGGGCGGCTCTGGGCCGTCACCGGCTGCTCACCGACTACCTGAGGACCCTCACGCCGCCGGAGTTCTAGTCTTTTTTGTCCAGGAAGGTGGACCCGACCCCCGGTTGGATATAATCACGGCATGAACAAGTCGAGGAAGAACGCCTCCGCCGCCAAAGCAGGAGCCAAATCCCGGCGTCCCATGCACCTGGATGCCCTCCGGGAGCTGGTGGAGCCCGGCTTCCCGGACGCCACGGAGCTCTTCGAGAAGGGCCTCAAGCTGCTGGTGTCCCAGCTGATGGTGGACCGGGCCGTCATCGTCCGGATCACCGACCTGGGCTACGAGACCCTCTGGTGGGCGACCCTGGACGGCTCCGACCTGGACCTCTCCACCTTCGACCCCAACAAGAACTTCTGCCCCCAGGTGCTGGAGCACTCGCCGCGGACGCTGGTGATCCGGGACGCCAAGGAGGACACGGACCTCAAGGGCCACAGCGCCTTCCAGGACATGGCCGTGCGCTCCTACATCGGGGTGCCCCTGCGAAAGGGCGACAAGGTCATCGGCGTGCTGAGCGTCCAGAGCTCCACCCCCCAGAAATACTCCCGCGCCGACATCGTCTTCGTGAGCATGGTGGCCAACCTCCTGGGCAGCGCCATGGAGATCGAGCTCCTCAAGCAGGAGCTCCACATGACGCGGGAGGCCCTGGACCTCACCATGTCCGTGGTGGAGGACAGCGCCCTGGAGGCCCAGGCCACGCGCCTCCCCAGCCGGCGCTACCTCGACATCTGGCTCAAGGCCTACCTCTTCATGGCCCGCAGGCGCTCCGAGCCCATGGCCCTGGTGGCCTGGAAGACCTCGCTGAACCGGGACACACGCAAGGCCCTGCGCGAGATCTCCGACCAGGCCCGCGGCGAGGACCTGCTGGTGGACATGGGCAAGGAGACCTTCCTGCTCCTGCTGCCCCGCACCTCGCTGGACGGCGCGGAATTCCTGGTGCAGCGGGTGCGCGCGAAGTTCGGTCCCATCGCCGTGGGCATCGCCCTGTGGGACCCCGCGGACCCCGCGGACCGCGACGACTTCACGATCCGCGAGGCCCTGCGAAGGGCCATGGATGGCCTCAACCCGGCTCCGGGAGCGCTTGCCTAGATTTTTTTCTCGGCGAACCTCGGCCGCCTCGGCGATGCATTCATTTTCCATGCTCTTGCGGCGCAAAGAATCAATGCGCCGGAGCGTCTTGAAACGGAATGCATCGCCGAGGCGGCCGAGGTTCGCCGAGAAAGGAATGAAAAACGTTCAGTGCTTGCGCTTGCGCTGCATCTCCGCGATCTCGCCCACGGCCGAAACCGCCGCAGCGATGTGCGCGGACGTGTTGAAGGGGCCGATGCCGAAGCGCGCGGCGCCGTGGAGCCTGTCCGTGCCCAGGTGCTCGTGGACCATGGGGGTGCAGTGCAGGCCGGTGCGGCAGGCGATGTTGTAGTCCACGTCCAGCATGGTGCCGGTGTCGGCGGCCTCCAGGCCGTCCACGTTGAAGGTCAGGACGCTGATGCGCTCCTTGCCGGCGTCCTCCTGGCAGTAGAGCGTGACGCCCTCGATGGCCTTCAGGCCGTCCCGCAGCTGGCGCCACAGCTCCATCTCGTGGTGGTGGATGGCCCCGAGGCCGTGGCGGTTCACCCAGTTGACGCCGGCGTTGAGGCCCGCGATGCCGGGGAGGTTGGGGGTGCCGTACTCCATGCGGTAGGGATACTCGTCCAGGTGGTTGCGCTGGGCGCTGCGCACGCCGGTGCCGCCGGCGCGGGTGTGCCGGATCTCCACGCCCTCCCGCACGTACATCCCGCCGATGCCCATGGGGCCCATGAGGCTCTTGTGGCCGGTGAAGCAGACGATGTCCGCCCCCAGCTCGTCCATCTTCACGGGCACCATGCCCGCGGTCTGGCTCACGTCCAGGATGAAAAGGATTCCGCGTTCCCTGCATGCGCGTCCCACCGCCGCGGCGTCCTGCACCGTGCCCAGCACGTTGCTGCCGTGGTTCATGACCACGGCGCGGGTGCCCTTCATCATGCGGGCGATGATCTTCGCGGGATCCACGTAGCCGTCGTCCTCGAAGTCCACCCAGTCCACCTGGGTGCCGGCCTCCTGGAGGTGCCAGAGGGGGCGCAGCGTGGCGTTGTGCTCCAGGTGGGTGGTGATGACGTGGTCCCCTTCGGCGAGGGTGCCGAAGATGGCCAGGTTCAGGGCGTCGGTGGAGTTGTAGCCGAAGACGAGGCGGTTGGGGTCCGTGCCTCCGAAGAAGGCGGTGAGCAGCTTGCGGGTGGTGTCGAGCAGCGTGCCCGCCTCGATGCAGAGGTCGAAGCCGCTGCGGCCCGGGTTCACGCCGTAGGTGCGGTAGAAGGTGTCCATGAACTCGTAGACTTCCGGCGGCTTGGGGAAGGACGTCGCCCCGTTGTCGAGGTACGTCAGCCCCCCCGCGGGGGAATGGGCCTGGAAGGGGGAAAGGGTTCCGGTCTGGGTCATGGCTCACCTGTGGGGGGTTCGGTCACCAGTGCGTCGGCCACCATCTCGGCGACCGTCTTGATCTGGACGTTCAGCTTGTATTCCTTGTTCAGTTCCGAGAGCTGGTCGATGCAGTTGTGGCAGGGCGCCACCACGACCTTGGCGCCCGAGTCGCGTATCTGCTGCGCCTTCATGCCGCCCGAGCGCATGCGGCGCTCCTTGTAGGCGCCCATGGCCAGCTGGCCCCCGCCGCCGCCGCAGCAGAAGTTCTCCGCGCGGTTGGGGGTCATTTCGCGAAAACTGGAGACCGTCTTCGCCAGGATGCGCCGCTGCGGCTCGGTGACGCCGCCGTGGCGCACCAGGTTGCAGGGGTCGTGGAGCGTGACGGCCTTGGTGTTCATGCCCGGGTCCACCCGGATGCGGCCCTGCTCCAGGTACTCGTCCATGACCTCTAGGAAGCTGCGCACCTTGAAGGGATAGGCCGCCTGGAGCCACTCGGGCCCCTCCCATCGGGCGCTGGCGAAGCCGTGGCCGCACTCCCCGATCACCAGGGTCTCGCAGCCCAGGCGCTCCATGGCGTCGACCAGGCTCTGCGTGATCGTCCCGGCTTCCTTGTCGTTGCAGTTGAAGAGGCCGTAATTGGTGAGGTCCCACCCCTCCGAGGCCAGGGTCCAGTCCTCCCCGGCGGCCCAGAACACCTTGGCGCTGGCCTGGAGGGAGAGGGGGAAGAACTTGGGCTCGCGGGGGTTGACGGTGAACAGGATCTTCGCGCCGTGGCGGTCCATGGGCATCTCGGCCAGGGGGTCTCCGGTCTCCGCCCGGAGCTCGTCCTGCAGCCAGTCCACGGTCTCCACCCAGTCCTCCCGGGTGATGGCCATGTTGTTGCCGTGGCGCAGCGAGTTGTCCACGGTGGCCTGCAGGTCCGCGGGCGCCAGGCCCATGGCCGTCAGGGCGGCCCGGGCGGCCTTGAAGACCCGCGGCAGGTTGATGCCCACGGTGCAGTTCAGGGAGCATCGCCCGCACAGGGAGCATCGCCCGTACACCGCGTCCAGCCAGGCCTTGGCCATGGCGTCGTCCAGGGCCGCACCCTGGAGGCCCAGCCTGCCCAGGACCGTGAAGTGCCGGCGGAAGACCTGGGCGACGAGGTCCAGCTTGCGGGCGGGGACGTTCTCCAGCTGCGGGTCCATGCGGTAGTAGTGGCAGCTCTGGGCGCAGAGGCCGCAGTGCACGCAGGCGTTGAGGTGGGCGGCGTCCGCTTCCCCGAGCCGGGCCCGGAAGGCCTGGAGGCCCTTCTCGAGATCGATGGTTTCAACCATGGAGGCGCTCCTGGGCCGCGGGGGGGAAGGTGCCCCGGCGCCCGAAGAAGGCCCCGAGGTGGTAGCGGCTGAGGAAGAAGAAGGCGCAGTGGCGGATCTTGCCCAGGGGGATGTACACCAGCAGGGCCGCGCAGGCCCAGGGCAGGATGCGCGACGTGGCCGGGCCGGCCGCGGCGATGCCGGCGAAGGCCGTCGCCAGGGCATTGGACACGAAGTCGTCGGCGTTGGAGAGCCCGCGCAGGTGGGGCATCACGATCCGCTTCGCCAGCAGCGAGCAGCCCGCAAGCGCCCCCAGGAGGGCCAGGGCCGCCAGGGCCCGGGAGGGGACGAACACCAGGGCGAAGGCCGCCGCGATGCCCAGGTGGTAGGCGATGCCGGCGGCGTACGAACCTGGATTCAGGCGCACGCTCTCCTTCGCCCAGGGCAGCATGGCCCCGGTGAAGGCGTAGCGCACGCCGGCTGCGGGATCGCCCGCGGCCGGGGCGAAGAGCGGCCTGCGTCCGAGGGCCCGGGCCCGCAGTAGCTGGGCCCCCAGCAGGAGGCCGCACCACAGTCCGGCGGGGAGCGCGGGATTCACGGCTACACGCAGCCGTCGGGCTTGGGCAGGCCCGCGAGCTTGCAGGCCCCCCGGGCCGGGCCGCCGGGGAAGAGATCGTAGATCTGCTTGAGGGGCACGCCGGAGCCCTTGCACACCTGGCGCACCATGGGGGCGGCCTCGTGCTCCAGGAAGTGGCCCCGGATGAACCGGATCACGGACCAGTGCTGCTCGTTGAGCGCCTCGAGGCCCTCCTCCTGCCTTGCGAGGGCCAGGGCCAGATCCTCGTCCCAGACCCCGGGATCCACCAGGAAGCCCTCTTCATTCAGTTCCACCGCGGTTCCCCTGCACGTCACACTGGGCATGGCCTGTCCTCCGGGTTCCATTTTGTGTGCACGTGTCGCATGATTGTATGCATGACAATGTGGGTACCTCATCTCCCGGCCTCGGACCAGCCCGCCTACCTCGCCATCGCCGACGCCATCGGTGACGCGATCCGGCTGGGCCGCCTCAGGCCCGGGGACCAGCTCCCCACCCACCGGCTCCTGGCCGATCTCCTGGGCGTGAACGTGAGCACCGTGAGCCGCGCCTACCGCGAGGCCGCCCGCAGGCGCTACCTGGGGGGCGAGGTGGGCCGGGGCACCTACGTGCTGGGAGTGGCCTCCGAGGCCGCGCTGTTCGCCCTGCAGCAGAAGCCCCTGGGCGGGGTCATCGACCTTTCCGCCAACATCCCCCCCGTGGCCGCGAGCGACCCGGACCTGGCCGCGGCCCTGCGCCGCCTGGACGCGGGGGCCGCGGCGCGGCTCCTGCACTACCCCGGGGCCGGGGACACCCTGGCGCACCTGGACGCCGTCTGCCGGTGGCTGAAACGCCGGTCCGTGGAGACCGCGCCTGGGGACCTCCTGGTGTGCGCCGGCGCCCAGCACGCCATGGACACCGCCATCTCCCTCTTCCCCGACGCCGAGGAGATCGCCTGCGAGAGCCTGGTCTACCCCGGCCTCAAGGCCGCGGCCCGGCACTGGAAGCGGCGCCTGCACGCCCTGGCCATGGACGCCGAGGGCATCCTCCCCAGCGCCTTCGAGGGCGCGTGCCGGGCCGGGATCCGGCTCGCGGTGTTCTCCCCCACGCTCCAGAACCCCACCACCGCCACCCTGGGCCTGGACCGGCGGCGCACCCTGGTGGCCATAGCCAGGAAGTGGGACGTCCTGATCATCGAGGAGGACGTCTACGGGCTGCTCAGCGAGGACGCCCCCCCGGCCCTGGCGGCCCTGGCCCCGGAGCGGGTGGTCTACCTCACGGGGCTCTCCAAGACCGTCGCCCCGGGCCTGCGCCTGGGCTACCTCGCCTTCCCCCGGGACCAGAGGGCCCGCGCCCGGGACGCCGAGCACCACACCAGCTGGTACGTCTCGCCCCTGGCCATGGCCCTGGCCACCCGGTGGATGGAGGACGGCACCGCCTGGCGGCGCCTCGTGGCCCAGCGCAAGGAGCTGGCGGCCCGCCACCGGATCGCCCGGGACCAGCTGGAAGGCCTGGCCTGGCGGGGGGAGCCGCACTGCCCCCACCTCTGGCTCACGGCCCCTCCCGGCGGGTCCGCGGCCTTCGCCCAGGCCGCCGCCGCGGCCGGGGTGGTGGTCGTGCCCGCGGGCGTCTTCGCCTCGGGGCGCCAGAACCCGGACGGGGTGCGCATCTCCCTGGGGGCGGCCACGGACCGGGCGGCGCTGGCCGATGCCCTCGGAAGGCTGGCGGCCCTGGGCGGTCGCCCCTGATCCGGCGGGCTCCGAAGTTCCTTGTCACAGGGCGGCCCCTGGGCGCACCCTAATCCCTAGCGACTGAATCCGCGTATCAAGATAGCCGCATCCCGCGGTTCCGGATACCGGATCCACCTGCAAGGAGACAACATGATCACCAAGCTCATCGGGGCAGCCACCCTCTTCAGCGCAGGCGCCGTCCTCCTCACGGGCACCCCCACCATCGCCGCCACCCGGGTCGCCACCCAGGGGCAGGGCGCCGCGCTCACCGCCGCCGGGTCCTGCGGCGCCGACGCCAAGAAGGACGATGCCGCCAAGGGGAAGAAGGAGGAAGGCGCCAAGGCCAAGAAGGACGGCTCCTGCGGCAAGGACAAGAAGGTCAAGAAGGACGGCTCGTGCGGCAAGGACGGCTCCTGCGGCAAGGACGGTTCCTGCGGCAAGGACAAGAAGGAGAAGAAGGACCCCGCCCCGGCGAAGCCCTAGGCCCGCCATGGAGCGGACCCCCTTCACCGGCATCGGCCTGGGCCTGCGGCGTCCCCACATGGAGGCCGTGGCCCGGGATCCGGGGCTGGGGGTCCCGTTCTGGGAGACCTGCCCCGAGAACCTCATCGGGGAAGGGGGCCGCCACCACCGGTGGGCCATGGCGGTGCTGGAACGGGACGCGGTCCTCACCCACGGCCTCGCGATCTCCCTGGGGGGCTTCGATCCCTGGGACAAGGACTACCTGTTGGAACTGGGCAAGTTCCTGACGCGGACCGGCACCCCCTGGCATTCCGAGCACCTGTGTTTCACCAGCGTTGACGGCAGCTGCCTTCACGACCTGCTCCCCCTGCCCTTCACCCGGGAGGCGGCGCGGCACACCATCCGCCGGGCCCGGGACCTGCAGGCGCGCCTGCCGGTGCCCCTGATCCTCGAGAACATCACCTACTACGCCCCCCTGGGCCGGGGGGAGATGGACGAGGCCCAGTTCATCGCCGAGGTGCTGGAAGGCGCTGACGCGGGCTGGCTCCTGGACATCAACAACGTCTACGTCAACGCCCTGAACTTCGGGTTCGACCCCCGGGAATGGCTGGCCTCCATGCCCCTGCACCGGGTGGTCCAGATGCACATCGCCGGGCACCGGAAGATCGGGGACCTGACGGTGGACACCCACGGCGCCCCGGTCATCGGGCCGGTGGCCGAGCTCATGCGCTGGACCCTCCAGCGCATCGGCAGGCGGGTCCCCGTGCTGCTGGAACGGGACAGCCACATCCCGGAGCTGGCCGAGCTCCTGGCGGAGCGCGAGGCGCTCCAGGCCGTCTACGACGAGGCCCTGGGGCCGGTCCATGCCTGAGTCCCGGACCCTGCACCTCCAGCGTTCCCTGGCGGCCCTCGTGCTGGACGCCGTCCCCCCCTCCGGCGAGCCCTTCGACGGCCTGCGGGAGGGGCTCCTGGCCTACCGGGACCTGGCCCGGCCGAGCCTGGTGGACCCCCTGGAGACCATGTTCCCCGTCACCCTGGCCCTGCTCGAGGAGGAGCACGCATGGACACCCTGCGTGGACGCCTTCCTCGAGGCCCGCTGCGTCCCCAGCCAGCACCACCGGGACATCGCGCCGGCCTTCCTGGGCTGGCTGGCGCGCACCGGCTGGGGCCTGGACCGCTGGCCCTTCCTGCAGGAGCTGGTCCACTGGGAGCTCCTGGAGACCCTCGTGTACCGCTTCGAGGACCTGCCCGCCCCGGAGGGCCTCGCCCCCTCGCCCGGACCCGGGTCCCGGGTGGTGCTGGATGCAGCCACGCGGCTGGTGTCGTACGCCCACGCCGTGCACCTCGCCTCGGAGGCGGCTCCCCGCCCGGAGCCGGGAACCGTCCACCTCCTCGCCTATCGCGACCGCGAGGGCCTCTTCGAGGCCCTGGAACTGACCCCGGCCACGGCCTACCTGCTCACGGAGGGCGCCTCCCGGCCCCTGGGGGAGGTGCTCGAGGAGCTGGGCATCGCGGACACCGGGCCTTCCGTGGCGTTCCTGGAGGATTTGCGCGAGACGGGCGCCATCGCGGGGTTTACCCTAGCGGGACGATGACAGGGACTCCCCCGACCGAAGCGCAGCTCATCCGACTGGCCTCCCAGGGCGATTCGGACGCCTTCGGCGACCTCGTGCGGCCCCACCTGAGCCTCTTCCACAACGGCATCAACCGCATCCTGGGCAACGTCTCGGACACCCAGGACGCCCTGCAGGACGCGCTCATCGGCATCTTCCGGGACCTGCCCGGCTTCGAGGGCCGCAGCCGCTTCTCCAGCTGGGCCTACAAGGTGTGCATCAATTCCGCCCTCATGCACCGCCGCACCCGGAGCCGGAACCCCGAACCCGCCGACTTCCCCGGCCTGGGTCCTTTCGACCGGGACGGCCACCACCAGGAGCGGCACGGCCCCGAGTGGCACGTGGAGGCCGAGGCCCACGGCCTGGTGGAGAAGCGGGAGCTCCGCGAATGCCTCCTGGCCGCCCTGGACGACCTCCCCGACGGCCACCGGGACGTCTTCGTCCTCAAGGACCTCGAGGACTGGGAGACCTCCGACATCGCCCGCCACCTCGGGCTGGAACCCGCCACGGTGCGCCAGCGCCTGCACCGCGCCCGCGTCCTGGTCCAGTCCCGCCTTCGAACCTTCGTCCAGGGAGGCCGCCCGTGAAGCTCATGCCCACCTGCCGCGAGGTCCAGACCCTGGCCACCGAGTACCGGGAAGGATCCCTTCCCTTCGCCCAGCGCCTGGGCATCGCCATCCATCTGGCCCTGTGCTGGGCCTGCAGGGCTTTCCTGAGAGGCTTGGAGGCCTTGCCGGGCATCGGGAGGAGGGCCCTGAAGCCGGAGCCCGACGCGCCGCCGGAGGCCCTGGACGCGCTGGCGGGGGCGCTGAAGGAGATCAGGCGTTAGCTATTCGTACCTCAGCGCATCGATCACATCCAGCCGTGAGGCCTTCAGCGCCGGGAGAAATCCCGCCAGCACCCCCACCGTCCCGCTGAAGCCCAGGCCCAGCGCAACGGCCCAGGTCTCCATCACCGCGGGGGTCGTGGTCGCGCTGCGCAGGATCCAGAGGGTCGCGCCGGCCAGGGCGATGCCGATGGCCCCGCCCAGGATGGACATCACCACGGCCTCCGTGAGGAACTGCAGCAGGATCGTGCGCCGCAGGGCCCCGATGGCGCGCCGGACGCCGATCTCCCGGGTGCGCTCGGTGACCGACACCAGCATGATGTTGGAGATGCCGATGCCGCCCACCACCAGGGAGATGGCGGCCGCCAGGGCCAGGAAGAGGGTCAGCACATCGGCCTGCTGGCTCATCATCTTCACCAGGTCGTCCTGCTTGCGGATCGTGAAGGGGGACTCGTCCCTGTCGGCCACGCGCAGGCGCTGCCGGAGCAGGGCCCTGATCTCGTTCTCGGCGAGCTGGGCCCGGCCCTCCTGCGCGCTCACCAGGAGGTTGGAGATCCGGTCCCGGCCCATGAGCTTGTGCATCACGGTGGAATAGGGTGCGACGATGACGTCGTCCTGGTCCCCCATCATGCCGGCGCCCTTGGACTCCAGGAGGCCGACGATCTCGAAGGGGAGCTTGCCGATGCGGATGACCTGGCCGATGGGATCCTCCCCGCCGGGGAAGAGGTTCTTGACGACGGTGGTGCCCACCACGCACACCTTGGCCTGGCTCTTCACCTCGCCCTTCGTGAAGACCCGGCCGTCCCGGACCGTCCAGCCCTGGATGCGCGCGAAGCCTTCCCCTGCGCCCTGGATGCTGGTGAGGTAGTTGAAGCTCTGGAAGACCGCGGCCTGGGAGGTCCTCACCTGCGGGGTGGCGGCCACCACGCTGGTGGCGCAGAGCTCCTGCTCGATGAGGGCGGCGTCCTCCTCACGGAGCACCTCCACGCCCCCCGCGGCCATGGGCCCCATGCGGCTGTTGGCGGAACTCCCGCCGTTGAAGATGATGAGCGTGTTGGATCCCATGTTCTGGATGACGGCCAGGGTGGCCTCCTTGGAGCCCGTGCCGATGCCGATCATCACGATGACGGACCCCACGCCGATGATGATCCCCAGCATGGTGAGGATGGCCCGGGAAAGGTTGCGGGTGAGGGATGCCAGGGCCAGGCGGAAGAGCTCGCGGATGTCCATGGCGGCCTCAGCGGGGAGGAGGGCCGCCCGGGCCGCCCAGGGGCGAGGCCTTGGCGGGCGTGGCGGCGGCGGTCTCGGTGCCGGCGAGGATCGTCAGCCCCTCCCGGACGCCCTCCCCGGACACTTCGGAGAACTGGCTGCCGCTGGTGCCGACCTTCACGGGGATCGCCCTGGGGGCGCCGTTCTCCAGCACCCAGACCTTGTCTCCCCTGGGCGCGGGCTGCCCTCCCGGATTGAAGCGCAGGGCCGCGTTGGGCACCCGCAGCACGTTCCTGCGGTCCGCGGTGAGGATGGACACGTTGGCCGTCATGCCCGGGAATAGCGCCATCTCGCCGCGGTAGACGGGGCTTCCGGCGGGGGCGTAGCGCGCCGTGGCGGAGGCCTTCGAGGTCTGTCCCGCGGCGGCGGGGCGGGGCACGTTGGCCACCTCCATCACCACGGAGTAGGTGACCACGTTGCTCGATACCGTGGGGTTGAGCTGCACTTCGCTCACGGAGCCCCGGAAGGCCATGCCCGGGTAGCTGTCCACGGTGAAGGTCGCCTCCTGCCCCGTCCGGATCGACCCGATGTCGGCCTCGTCGATGGCCGCGGTCACCTTCATGCGGGAGAGGTCGTTGGCGATGGAGAAGAGGCTGGGCGTGCTGAAGCTGGCCGCCACCGTCTGCCCCACGTCCACCACGCGGGACACCACCACCCCGTCCACCGGCGCCGTGATGGTGCAGTAGGCGAGGTTGATGCGCGCCTTGCGCACCGAGGCCTGGGCGGACTCCAGGTTGCCCAGGGCGGTCTCATAGGCGTTGACCTTGGCGTCCAGGTCGGCGGTGGACAGGAGCTTCTCCGCGGCCAGGCGCCTGTTCCGCTCCAGGTCGTCCTTCGCCAGGACGCAGGCGGACTTCGCCTTGCGCAGGTTCGCCAGGGCGTCGGCCACCAGGGTCTCGTTCACGGTGGCGTCGATGCGGGCCACGACCTGGCCCTTCTTCACGATGCTGTTGAAGTCCGCGTAGAGGCTGGTCACCACGCCCGACACCTGGGTGCCCACGGACACCTGGGTCAGGGCGTTCACGGTGCCCGTGGCCGTGACCTTCCGGCTCACGTCCCCCACTTCCACCTTGGCGAACCGCCACTGCGCCTGGGGCTTGGGCCTGATGGCCACCCAGGCGGCGCAGCCCGCCAGGGCGAAGGCGACGGGGATTCCCAGAAGGACGGCAGGTCTCATGGCGGATTCCAAGGAGCAGGCGGGTCAAGATCCAGCTTCCTGAGGATAGACGGGCCAGGCCCGCCGCCGTTCAGACCTGCCGCCGGATCGAGGGCATTCGCCGCCGGGCGTCGATCCTGCGCCGGTGAATGCCCGCCCTTCCGGAATGCGGGGACCGTCCGCTCAGAACTTGGCGAATTCCGGATCCTCCTTGAGGGGGAGGCGAGGCGCTACGTGGGCGTTCCTGGGCGGAGGCGGGGTGCGCACCGGGGCCTTCCGGGGCCGCGGCGCCTCCTCGAGATGGAAGAAGGCGATGGTCGACTGCATTTCCAGGGCCTGGGCGTTCACCTCCTCGGAGGTGGACGCCAGCTCCTCGGAGGCCGCGGCATTCTGCGCCACGGCCGTACTGATCTGACCGATGGCCTGGCTTATCTGGGTGATGGCACCGTTGATCTGGACGACCCCCGTGTTCTGTTCCGTCGAGGCGGCGGCGATCTCCAGCACCAGGTCGGAGGTCTTCTGGATGGACGGCACGATGGTCGCCAGGAGGGCTCCGGCCCGCTCCGCCAGGACCACGCTCCCGGAGGCCAGTTCGCCGATCTCCGCGGCGGCCTCCTGGCTGCGCTCCGCCAGCTTGCGCACCTCCGCCGCCACCACCGCGAAGCCCTTGCCGTGCTCACCCGCACGGCCCGCCTCGATGGCGGCGTTCAAGGCCAGCAGGTTCGTCTGGTAGGCGATGTCATCGATGATGCCGATCTTCTTGGCGATGAGTTTCATGGCCCCAACGGTCTCCTGGACGGCCTGGCCCCCTTCGACCGTTTCCCGGGAGGTCCGGATGGCGATATCCCCGGTCACCTTGGCGTTTTCATTGTTCTGGGAAATGGAGGCGCTCATTTCCTCCATGGAGGCGCTGGTCTGCTCCAAGGACGAGCTGGTTTCCTCCACGCTGGAGGCCTGTTCGCTGGCCCCCTGGCTCAGCGACTGCGCGGTGGCGCTCAGCTGGTCCGAGGCCCCCACCATGGACGCGGAGGCTTCCTGGATCCGGGCCACGACCTCCGAAAGCTTCTTCACCATGTCCCGGATGGAGGCCATCATGCTGTCCCCATCCCCGGGAACGGTCGCCACCTCCATGGTCAGATCCCCGATGGCGACCCGCCGGGCAATGGCCGCGGCGTCTGCCGGTTCCCCGCCCACTTGCTTCTTGATGTGCCGGGCCACCAGGAACCCGATGCCCAACGCGGCCGCGAAACCCGCCAGGACGATCAGGCCGGTCTGGATCCGGAGGCTGGAGACCACCGCGGCGCTCTGCTGGTGGGTGCTTTCCGCATCCCGGATGTTGAGGTCCTGGATCCGGGTCAGGGCGGCGTCCAGGGCATGGGTCTTGGGCCGGACCTCCGCGAAAAGGTACTGCCGCGCGTCCTCGAGCCTGCCGGAATCGACCATGGCGAGGTAGCGCCCCACCCCGTCCTCGTACGCCGGCCAGGCCGCGTCAAAGGCGCTCCAGAGGGCCACCTCCTCGGGCACCATCCGGGTGGCCCTTTCCTTGGCCACCATGTCGAACAGCTCCTTCCGGGCCTTCTCCATGGAGGCCCTCGCCTCCCGCCGCCGTTCCGCGTCCGGCGCGACGAAATAGATGTTCGCCACCCGGGCGAACATGATGAAGGAGCTTCGCGCTTCGCCCACGTATTTCAGGGACATGAGGTTGTTGTCGAACATGTCCTTCATCATCCCGTCCACCTTGCCGGTGTTGGACATGCCCAGGAGGCCCACCGTGACGGAAACCAGAGCGACCAACGAAAAGGCGAGCATCAGCTGCGTAGCCAGTTTCAATGATTTATACCATTCCATGGCTCAGCCCTCCCGAGGCGCCTTCAGGTACAGACCCGCGCCACGCCCGCACGCAAAAAGCGTGCAGGCAGTCCTTGGCACCGGGCTCTGATTAGATGCCCAGGGCGGCTCCTTGTGCCATCGCCTCCCTCCTTAATAGGCCTTGTCGTGCACCCCCGCCACGGCCCGCCCCGACGGGTCGGCCCGGTCCTTGAACGAGGGGTCCCACGCCAGGGCCGCCGCTGTGGAGCAGGCCACGCTGGCCTCGAAGGGCACGCAGTTCACGGCGGTGGCCATGGGGAAGTGGGACTCGAAGAGCTGGCGGTAGAGGTAGGCCTCCTTGGTGAGCGGCGTCTTCACGGGGAAGCGCTCCCCGGCCCCGCGCATCATGCCGTCGGTGATCTCGGCCTCGGCATGGGCCTTGAGGGCGTTGATCCAGCCGTAGCCCACCCCGTCGGAGAACTGCTCCTTCTGGCGCCACAGCACCTCGTCGGGGAGCCAGCCGTCGAAGGCCTCGCGCAGGAGGTGCTTCTCGATGTTGCGGGGGGTGTTGCGGGGGATCTTGAGGGAGGGGTCGAGGTTCATGGCCACGTCCAGGAACTCCCGGTCCAGGAAGGGGACCCGGGCCTCCACGCTCCAGGCGGCGGCGGACTTGTTGGCCCGGAGGCAGTCGTAGAGGTGGAGCTTCGAGAGCTTGTTCACCGTCTCCTCGTGCAGGGCGGGCCCCGAGGGGGCCTTGTGGAAGTAGAGGTAGCCCCCGAAGATCTCGTCGGCGCCCTCCCCGCTCAGGACCATCTTGATGCCCATGGCGCGGATCTTCCGCATCATGAGGAACATGGGGGTGGAGGCCCGGATGGTGGTGATGTCGAAGGTCTCCAGGTGGTAGACGACGTCCGACAGCGCGTCGATGCCCTCCTGGATGGTGAAGTGGATCTCGTGGTGGATGGCGCCGATGTGCTCGGCGACCTTGCGCGCGGGCGCCAGGTCCGGGGCGTCCTTGAGGCCCACCGCGAAGGAGTGGATGCGGGGCCACCAGGCCGGGCCGCGGTCGTCCTCCTCGACCCGGTTCTCCCGGTAGCGCGCGGCGATGGCCGCGATGATGGAGGAGTCCACGCCACCCGAGATGAGGAGGCCGTAGGGCACGTCGCACATGAGCTGCCGGTGCACGGCGTCGGTGAGGGCCTTGCGCAGCGCCTGGGCGTCGTAGGGCCTGGACGGGACGAAGCCGGGCTCCGCCCACTTCGGCTCGTAGTACCGCTGGAACCCCTTCTCCTTCTCGTGCCCCTGGTAGAAGCACCCCGCCGGGAACTCCTGGATGCGCTCGCAGTGGCCCGTCAGGGCCTTGAGTTCGGAGGCCACGTAGAGGTTCTCCTGGCGGTCCCAGCCCAGGTAGAGGGGCACGACGCCGATGGGGTCCCGGGCGATGAGGTAGCTGCCGTTGCGGGGATCGTAGAGCACGAACGCGAAGATCCCGTTCATGGCGTTGAGGAACTTCTTCGGGGATTCCTCGTCGTAGAGGTAGAGGATCACCTCGCAGTCGGACTTCGTCTGGAAGTCGTGGCGCTCCCGGAGCCCCCTCTGGAGGTCCTTGTGGTTGTAGATCTCCCCGTTGACCGTGAGGAGGTTGCCGGTGAGCGTGTCCACCAGGGGCTGGGCGCCGTGCTCCACGTCCACGATGGAGAGCCGCTCATGGGCGAGGATGGCGTGGTCGTCGCTGTAGATGCCGCTCCAGTCGGGCCCCCGGTGTCTGAGCTTCCGGGCCATGGAGAGGGCCTGCCTGCGGAGCTCGCCGGAATTGGAACGGGTCGGGTCGATGTCGAGAATGGCCAGGATGCCGCACATGGGAGGTCCTTTCGGGGAGATAAAAAAAGCCCCACGCGTGAACGTGGGGCGGAAGCGAGGACGATCCGGTCAGATCACCAACTCCACCCCGGGGGCGGATTGTTATTGGCGAAGTTGACGGACGCGAAAGTCATGGTGGAAGTATTGGGCATGGGGCATCCCGGGTCAAGCCAGGAAGAAGCGGTAGGCCGGATTGTCCTTCTCGTCCGTCCATTCGTACCCCAGCTCCCCCAGGAAGGTCCAGAAGGCGCCCTCGTCCTCCCGCGGCACCTCCATGCCCGCGAGCACCCGGCCCACGTCGGCGCCGTGGTTGCGGTAGTGGAAGAGCGTGATGTTCCAGCCCTGGCTCATGCGCGTCAGGAAGCGCAGCAGAGCGCCGGGGCGCTCGGGGAACTCGAACCGGTACACCCGCTCCAGCTCCGGGTTGGGCGTGAAGCCCCAGGCCAGGTGGCGCAGGTGGAGCTTGGCCAGCTCGTTGTCGGTGAGGTCCACCGCCACGAGTCCGTTGGCGTGGAAGAGCGCCATGAGCGCGTCCACCTCCCCGCGGCCCGACACCTGGATCCCCACGAAGATCCGCGCGCTGGACGCGTCCGAGTAGCGGTAGTTGAACTCCGTGATGGAGCGGTTCCCGATGAGCTCGCAGAAGGCCCGGAAGCTGCCGGGGCGCTCGGGGATGACCACCGCGAACAGGGCCTCCCGCTGTTCCCCGGACCCCGCCCGTTCCGCCACGAAGCGGAGCCGGTCGAAGTTGAGGTTCGCCCCGCTGAGGATGGCCGCCAGGTCCAGGCCCTTCCTGCCCTCCGACCACTTCCGCAGGCCCGCCACCGACAGGGCGCCGCTGGGTTCCAGCACGGTGCGGTTCTCGGAGAAGACGTCCTTGATGGCCGCGCAGATCTCGTCCGTGCCCACCCGCACCACCTCGTCGACGGTGTTGCGGCACAGGCGGAAGGGGAGCTCCCCCACCTGGCGCACCGCCACGCCGTCCGCGAAGATCCCGGCGTGGTCGAGCTTCACGGGCCGGCCCGCGGCCAGGGCCCGGGCCAGGCAGTCGGAGTCCGCGGGCTCGACGCCGATGACGCGGATGGCGGGCAGGAGCCGCTTGATGCAGGTGGCCACGCCGGCGATGAGCCCGCCCCCGCCCACCGGGACGAACACCGCGTCCAGGCCCCGGGGCCGCTGGCGGAGCAGTTCCAGACCGACCGTGCCCTGCCCGGCGATGACGTCCGGGTCGTCGTAGGGGTGGATGGGCGTCAGCCCCTCCTCCGCCAGGCGCCGGGCCTCGGCGGCGGCCTCGTCGAAGGAGTCGCCGTGGAGCCGCACCTCCCCGCCCAGGCGCCGCACCGCGTCCACCTTGATGGCAGGGGTCGTCAGGGGCATGACGATGACCGCCCTGCAGCCCAGCCTCTTCGCCGCCAGGGCCACGCCCTGGGCGTGGTTCCCCGCCGAGGCCGCCACCACGCCCCGGGCGAGCTCGTCCGTCCCGAGCTTAACCATCTTGGCGTAGGCTCCCCGCAGCTTGAAGGAGAAGACGGGCTGCAGGTCCTCGCGCTTGAACCAGACCCGGTTGCCCAGGGCGGCGGAGAGGAGCGGGGCGGCCTCCAGGGGGGACTCCACGGCCACGTCGTACACGGGCGCGGTGAGCATGCCGTTGAAGACCGCCAGACCCTCCGGATCTAGGCTGCCCTGCATTTGAACCTCCGGGCCGTCTGGTCGAGGAAGTCGCCGGCCAGGGGCGAGGCGCCCCGGGTGCGGCGCCAGGCCACCCGGATGTCCCGGCCGATGGACTGGGACTTCATGCGCGGCGCGACGAGGCTGCCGTCCTTCAGCTCCCGCTCAAGACAGAGCCGGGGCAGGATGGCGATGCCGGCGCCGGCGGCGACGAAGCGCTTGATGGACTCGAGGCTGGGCAGCTCCATGGCGACCCGGAGCGCGACCCCTTCCTGTCCGAACTGGTAGTCCAGGCGCTTGCGGCTGGGCGAGGCGGCCGAGTGGGCCAGAAAGGCCTCCCCCGCCATCTGCTGGAAGCTCACCTGGCTGAAGCGCGCGAAGGGGTGCTGCGGGGGCACCGCCAGCACCAGGTCGTCCCGGAAGAGGGCCTGGGTCTCCAGGTCCCGGTGGCTGGGCGCATAGGAGAGGAAGCCGAAATCCAGGTCCTGGTCCAGGAGGGCCGTGGGGATCCCGGAGGCCGGACACTGCACCAGCTCGATCTTGGCGTGCGGGTGGTCCAGACGGAAGCCCTCGATGAGGGACGGCAGGAGGTAGTCGCACAGGAGCCCGTTGGCCGCAAGGCGGAGCACCCCTCGCTTGCCGTTGCGGCGCTCCGCCATGGTCTTGACCGCCCCGTCCCACAGGTGGAGCATGCGCCCGGCGTAGGACACCAGCGCCGAGCCGGCCCCCGTGAGCACCGCGCGCCGGGAGGTGCGGTCCAGGAGCTGCACCTCGAAGGTCTCCTCCAGGCGCCGGATGGCCTGGCTCACGGCGGGCTGGGAGCGGTTGAGCTTCTCGGCGACGCGGGAGAAGCTCCCCTCCTCGGCGAGGCACACCAGGATCTCGAGATCGGACAGGTTCATGGAGGGCTCCAGAACGAAAAAGCCCCGCGACCTTTGGGGTGCGGGGCGGAAGGGGTGAACTGGTTCTGCTGGCTAGATGGCCCCCGCCCCGTGGTCAATAATTACGACCACCGACAGGTTGCTAAGGGCGAGGACGGTCCCGAGCGCGCGGACGCCGGCCAAACCGGCGTGGCCGGCGGCGGGGGCGAAGGTGCGGGACATGGTCATCATTGATTTCAACTAGAAACAGGGTGCAATGGCGATGTCAAGGGTTCCGTGCAGGGAGCGATTTGAAATCTGATATATTAGATATCAGCTTTCCTCTGGAGTCCCCCATGCCCGGTTCCCTTCCCTGCGCGGAGCGCCGCAACCGCCTCAAGGCGCAGATTCCCTCGGGCATCCTGCTCCTCCTCGGCAACGAGGAGAGCCCCATGAACTACGCCGACAACGCCTTCCCGTTCCGGCAGGACAGCACCTTCCTCTATTTCACGGGCGTGGACCGCCCGGGCTTCGCGGCCATCCTGGACCTGGACGAGGACCGCGCCACCCTGTTCGGGGACGACTGCACCCTGGACGACATCGTGTGGATGGGGCCCCAGCCCCTGGTGCGGGACCTCGCCGACGCCGCCGGCATCGCCTACACCGCCCCCGCAGCGGCCCTGAAGGAGCACCTCTGCCGTGCCCAGGCCTCCGGGCGTCCCGTGCACATCCTGCCTCCCTACCGGGCCGAACACCACCTGCGCCTCCTCGAGGGCCTGGGCCCCCGCGCTCCCCAGCCCTCGGCGGCCTTCATCCGCGCCGTGGCGGAACTGCGCATCCGGAAGTCCCCCGCGGAAGTCGAGGAGATCGAACGCGCCGTGGACACCTCGGTGCGCATGCACCTGGAGGCCATGGCCATGGCCCGCCCCGGCATGCGGGAGGCCGAGATCATGGGCCGCGTCACCGACATCGCCCTGGCCGCCGGCGGCGGGCTCTCCTTCCCCGTCATCGCCACCGTCCGGGGCGGCGTGCTACACAACCACCACTACGGCAACACCCTGGAGAGCGGCCAGCTCTTCCTCCTGGACGCGGGCGCGGAGACGGCGGGCCACTACGCCGGGGACCTGTCCAGCACCTTCCCCGTGGACTGCGCGTTCACCGCGCGCCAGCGGGACATCCACGACCTGGTCCTCGGGGCCTTCCTGGCCGCGGAGGGGGCGCTGCGCCCGGGCATCGACTTCAAGGAGGTCCATCTCCTGGCCTGCCGGACCCTCGCGGCCGGCCTCAAGGACCTGGGACTGATGAAGGGAGACGTCGAGGACGCCGTGGACCAGGGGGCCCACGCCCTCTTCTTCCCCTGCGGGCTGGGGCACCTCATGGGCCTGGACGTGCACGACATGGAGAACCTGGGCGAAACCCTGGTGGGCTACGAGGGCCGGCCCCGCAGCACCCAGTTCGGCCTGAAGTCCCTGCGCCTGGCCCGGGAGCTCCAGGAGGGCTTCGTCCTCACGGTGGAGCCCGGCATCTACTTCATGCCCGAGCTGACGGAGCGCTGGCGCGCCGAGGGCCGCTTCAGGGACTTCATCGACTACGGCGCCCTGGAGGCCTACGCGGGCTTCGGCGGCCTGCGCATCGAGGAGGACTTCCTGGTGACCGCCACCGGAGCCCGCCGCCTGGGCCCGCCCAAGCCCCGCACCGCCCTCGAGATCGAAGCGGCCCGGGGGTGACCATGGGCATCGTCGCGAAGTCCCTGCGGGAACAGGTCTACGACCACCTGAAGGCCGAGCTCAAGTCGGGCGCGCTGACCAGCTCGGCCTTCCTGGACCTCAACCGCCTCGCCGCGGAACTGGGGGTGAGCCGGACCCCGCTGCGGGACGCCCTTATCCAGCTCGAGGCCGAGGAGTTCGTCACCATCTCCCCCCGCCGGGGGGTATCGGTGCGGGCCCTGGACGCCACGGACATCAAGGAGATCTACCAGCTGGTGGGGGCCCTGGAAGCCAGCGCCGTGCTGGCCTCGGCGCCCCTGGGCCCCGGGGACCTCGCCCGGCTCCGGGAGCTGGACCGGCTGGCCACCGCGGCCGTGGAAGCCGGGGACTGGCACGCCTACTACGCCCACAACTACGCGTTCCACGACTTCTTCCTGGAGCGCCAGGGGAACCGGCGCATCACCGCCCTGGTCCACCTGAAAAAGCAGCAGCTCTACGACTGGAGCCGGAAGTTCGAGCGGATCCACACCAGCTGGGAGAACAGCGGCCTGCGGGAGCACGAGGAGATGGTCGACCTCCTGGAAAAGGGCCGGTTCGAGGACGCGGCGGCCTACCTCCGGGACGTGCACTGGGGCTTCAAGGTGCAGGAGGCCTTCGTCAACCAGGTCTACTTCCAGGAGCGCGCGTGAAGGGACGGGTCTTCAACATCCAGCGTTTCTCCCTCCACGACGGCCCGGGCCTGCGCACCACCGTGTTCATGAAAGGCTGCCCCCTGGACTGCGCCTGGTGCCACAACCCCGAGAGCCAGTCCCCCTGCCGGGAGGCGGTGCTCCAGGAGGGCCTGTGCATCCGGTGCGGCACCTGCGGCCCCTTCCCGGAGGACGCCAAGGCGGAAGCCTGCCCCACCGGCGCGCGCCGCATGCTGGGCCGGGACGTGGAGGTGGAGGAGCTGGTGGAGGAGGTGCTGCGGGACCGCATCTTCTTCGACGAGTCCGGCGGGGGCGTCACCTTCTCGGGTGGCGAGCCCCTGCTCCAGGCCGCGTTCGTGGGGGCGGCCCTGGCCGCGCTGCGTGCCCGGGGCGTGCATACGGCCCTGGACACCTGCGGCCTGCCCGCAGGGCGCCTGCAGGAGACCGCCGCGCTGGCAGACCTCGTCCTCTTCGACCTCAAGCACATGGATGGCCCGCGCCACCTGCACTGGACGGGCGTGGACAACGCGGAGATCCTCGCGGCGCTGGCGGCCCTGGGAAGCACCCACGGGAACCTCCGGGTCCGCGTGCCGGTGGTCCCGGGGGTCAACGACGACGACGCGAACATGGACGCCACGGCCCGCTTCGTGGCCACCCTTCCCGGCGCGCAGGTGGACCTCCTGCCCTACCACGCCACCGGTTCGGCGAAGTTCGCGCGCCTGGGCAGGAACTACGCCCTGGACGGCCTCCGGCCCCCCGCGCCAGAGCGCATGAAGGAGCTGGCGCAGCGCTTCAGGAACCATGGAATCAAGGTCGGAGGTCAGTCATGAACGAACGCACCGCCCGTCTCCGCCAGGAAAGCCTGGAGGCCGTCCCCTCCCTGAGCCCCGAACGGGCGCAGCTGGTCACCGCCTTCTACCGTGAGCACCTGGGCAAGCACGCCGTCCCGGTCATGCGGGCCCTGGCCTTCCAGCACCTCTGCCGGCACAAGACGGTGTGGATCGGCGACGGGGAACTGATCGTGGGCGAGCGCGGACCGCGCCCCAAGGCCGTGCCCACCTTCCCCGAACTCACCTGCCATTCCGTGGAGGACCTGCGCATCCTGGACTCCCGGCCCATGACCCGCTACCGCGTGGACGCGGCCATGGTCGAGGCCTACGAGCGGGACGTCATCCCCTACTGGCGGGACCGGAGCCTGCGGGACCAGATCTGGGCCCTGCTGCCGCCGGAGTGGCTCGAGGCCTACGACGCGGGGGTCTTCACGGAGTTCATGGAGCAGCGGGCGCCGGGGCACACCGTCCTGGACGGCAAGATCTACACCCGGGGCCTTCGGGACTTCCAGGAGGACATCCGCCGCAGCGACGCGGCCCTGGATTTCGAAAGGGATCCCGAGGCCGGCGACAAGCGCGCCGAGCTGGAAGCCATGCGCATCTCCTGCGACGCCCTGATCCTCCTTGCGGAGCGTCACGCGCAGGAGGCGGAACGCCAGGCCCTGGCGTGCGGCCCGGCTCGACGGGAGGAGCTGCTGCGCATCGCCGCGGTGTGCCGGCGGGTGCCGGCCCAGGCGCCGCGGGATTTCCAGGAGGCGCTGCAGTACTACTGGTTCTGCCACCAGGGCGTCATCACCGAGCTCAACGGCTGGGACGCCTTCAGCCCCGGGCACCTGGACCAGCACCTCCTGCCCTTCTACCGGGCCGGACTGAAGGACGGCACCCTCACCCGGGAGGCGGCGCGGGAGCTGCTGGAGTGCTTCTTCGTGAAGTTCAACAACCACACCGCGCCCCCCAAGGTGGGCGTCACGGCGGCCGAGAGCGGCACCTACACCGATTTCGCCAACCTGAACCTGGCCGGGCTCCTGCCGGACGGCAGCGACGGCAGCAACGAGCTCACGGAGCTCCTGCTGGAGATCGTCGAGGAGATGCACCTCCTCCAGCCCAGCAGCAACGTGCAGGTCTCCCGCAAGACCCCCGACGCCGTGCTCAGGCGCGCGCTGCGGGTGATCCGCAACGGCTACGGATTCCCTTCGCTGTTCAACGCGGACGCGGTGGTGGAGGAGCAGCTGCGCCAGGGCAAGTCCCTGGAGGACGCCCGGGAGGGCGGGTGCTCCGGGTGCGTGGAGGTGGGCGCCTTCGGCAAGGAGGCCTACATCCTCACCGGCTACTTCAACCTGCCCAAGATGCTCGAGCTGGCCCTCCACGACGGCGTGGACGCCCGCACCGGAATGCCCCTGGGGCCGCGCACGGGAACGCCCGCCACCTTCGAGGAGGCCATGGCCGCCTTCGAGGCCCAGACCCGCCATTTCCTGGACATCAAGATCCGCGGCAACCAGCTCATCGAGCGCCTCTACGCCACGCGCATGCCCGCGCCCTTCCTGTCCGTGCTCACCGACGACTGCATCAAGCGGGGCCAGGACTACAACGCGGGCGGCGCCCGGTACAACAACACCTTCATCCAGGCCGTGGGCATCGGCACCGTCACCGACAGCCTTGCCGCCATCAAGGCCCTGGGCCCGTCCGCGCTGCCGGAACTCGTCGCGGCCCTGGACGCGGATTTCGCCGGCAGCGAGGTCCTGCGCCAGCACCTCCTCCACAAGGCCCCGAAGTACGGCAACGACGACCCGGCGGCGGACGACGTCATGGTGCGGGTCTTCCGGTTCCTCTTCCACGCCGTGGACGGCCGCCCCAACGGCAAGGGCGGCGCCTACCGCCTGGAGATGCTGCCCACCACCTGCCACGTGTACTTCGGCCAGGTGTGCCAGGCGTCGGCCGACGGCAGGAAGGCCGGGGAGCCCGTCTCCGAGGGCATCTCCCCCGTGCAGGGCGCGGACCGGTCCGGCCCCACCGCCGTCCTGCGCTCCGCCGGGAAGATGGACCACGTGAAGACCGGCGGCACCCTCCTCAACATGAAGTTCACGCCGGGCCTCCTGGCCGGGGAGGACGGCATCGACCGCCTCCTCCATCTGGTGCGCGGCTACTTCAAGATGGACGGCCACCACGTCCAGTTCAACGTGGTCACCGCCGCCACCCTGAAGGAGGCCCAGGCCGACCCGGGCGGCCACCGGGACCTCATCGTGCGGGTGGCGGGATACTCGGACTACTTCTGCGACCTGTCACGGGAACTGCAGAACGAGATCATCCACCGGACTGAGCACCAGGAATTCTAGCCCGTCACCCATTTCCGGAACCGGGGCAGGACCACGTCCGGCGCGAACCGGGCCTGGCAGGCGTTAAGCGCCCTAAGGCGCATCTGGTCGGCCTCGGCGTCGCTGCTGCGGAACACGGTGCACAGGGTCTCGGCCAGCGCCACCGGGGCGTGGGGCGGGACGCACCAGCCGTAGCGGCCGCCTCCCAGGATCTCCTCGGGACCGCCGTGGTCGGGGCCGATGAGGAGGAGGCCCGCCGCGGCCGCCTCAGGGTAGACCATGCCGAACGGCTCGTCCCAGGGCACCAGGGCGAAGACGTCGCAGGACTGGCGGAGCGCCCTCAGTTCGGCGTCGGAGAGGAAGCCGTGGAAGGTCACCGCGTCGTCCAGTTCCAGCTCCTTCACCAGGGCCTGGAGGCTCTCCAGGGCCTCGCCCTTGCCCACCACGTGGAGCCTGGCCTGGGAGCCCAGGTGGGGCCTGGCCAGCCGGAAGCCGCGGATCACGGTGTCGACGTTCTTCATGAGCTCGAGGCGGGTCTGGACCAGCACCTGGAGCCCGTCCCGGTTGATCCCGGACCGGTGCGGCAGGGGGTCCATGGGCACCACGGGGTAGTGCACCTCCGCCGGGCGTCCTCCGTAGGCCGCGGCCACGCTGGCGCGGGTGTACGAGCTGTTGGCGGCGATGCCGTCCAGCTTGGCGATCCCGGCCTGGTCGAATTCAACGCCGCGCCGCCAGTCCCACTTGTTCTCCCGTTCCCGGGACAGGTGGCGGTCCATGCCCCGGGCCAGCTCCGGGTGGCCGGAAAGGAGGCCCTTGGCGTTGGCCTCGGTGAGGAACCGGTTGGTCTGGCGGGGGTAGAGTCCCCGGGGGGGTTCGTGGCAGAACCAGAGCTTCCGGGCGTCCACGGCGCAGGCGCCGAGCATGGCGGGGGAGGGATGGTTGTGGGCCAGCACCACGTCGGGGGCCAGCGTCCGGAGCAGGGCCGCCACCCGCTTGGTCCGGTGCCGGAGCATGGCGTTCCGGTCCAGGGCGAAGGGCAGGTCGGTCCAATGGTGCCTGGGCACCAGGTGCACCGGGATCTCCTCCAGGGGGCCCTTCCAGTGGACCGGGTCGTAGGCGAAGGTGACCACCTGCACGTCGACCCCCGCCCTGACGAGATCCTGGGCCTGCACCAGGGCCAGGATCTCCGCCCCGCCCCGCGCCAGGAACCCTCTGTGCAGAATCACAAGCCGCATGCACCATCTCCAGTCGATTTCCAATGTGGCACGGCCGCGTGCTGCCCTTTGACGCCACCGCCGAACGTCGAATCCGCAGGGGCGAACGGGGCCCGGCGAGGGCCGGGGGTTCGCTCCGGGAATGCGCGGATTCGCATCCAGGATAACTTCCCGGCCCTTCGCGTCCAACGATCTTCGGAAGGATCTTCCGGAAGACCTGGAAAAAACAGCGGGATCCGCGTCAGGTGCGCGGCAGCTCCATCACGGCGCCGCGGCTGGCGCTGGTCACCAGGTGGGCGTACCGGCCCAGCCAGCCCCGGGTGATCTTGGGCGCGGGGCGGACCCACTGCGCGCGCCGGCGCTCCATTTCGTCCGCGTCCACCACGATGTCCAGGGTGCGGGCCGGGATGTCGATGCGGACCCGGTCCCCGGTGCGCACCAGGGCGATGGGGCCGCCCTCCATGGCCTCGGGGCTCACGTGGCCGATGCAGAGGCCCGCCGTGCCGCCCGAGAAGCGCCCGTCGGTGATCAGCGCCACCGACGTTCCCAGCCCCTGCCCCTTGATCATGGCCGTGGGCGAGAGCATCTCCGGCATGCCCGGGCCCCCGCGGGGCCCCTCGTAGCGGATGATGACCGCGTGGCCGGGCTTCACCTGGCGCAGCATCAGGGCCGCCAGGCACTCGTCCTGGCTCTCGAAGACCAGGGCCTCCCCCTCGAACACGAGGCACGCGGGATCAACGCCGGCGCTCTTCACGATGCTGCCCTGGGGCGCGATGTTGCCGAAGAGCACCGCCAGCCCCCCGTCCGCGGAGTAGGGATCCTCCAGCGTCCGGATCACCGCCGGGTCCTTGATGGAGGCGGAGGCGATGGTCTGGCCCAGGGTCCGGCCCGTCACCGTGGGCGCCTCCAGGTTCAGGAGCCCCGGGCGGCGGGACAGCTCCTTGAGGATGGCGCTGATCCCCCCGGCCCGGTCCACGTCCTGGATGTGCACGTGGGACACCGAGGGCGAGACCTTGCAGATGCAGGGGGTCACCGCCGAGATCTCGTTGAGCCTGGCGAGGGGGAAGTCCACGCCCGCCTCGTGGGCGATGGCCAGGCCGTGGAGCACGGTGTTGGTGGAGCCGCCCATGGCCATGTCCAGGGCGAAGGCGTTGTGGAGCGAGGCCGCCGTCACCAGGTCCCTGGGCTTCAGGTCCCGGTCCAGCAGGTCGAAGATCTGCAGGGCCGCCGCCTTGGCCAGGAAGGGGCGGCGCGGGTCCACCGCGGGGATGGTGCCGTTGCCCGGCAGCGCCAGCCCGATGGCCTCCAGGAGGCAGTTCATGGAATTGGCCGTGAACATCCCCGAGCAGGAGCCGCAGGTGGGGCAGGCGCTGGCCTCGATGGCGTCCAGCTCCTTCTCCGTCATCTCGCCGCTCTGCACCTTGCCCACGCCCTCGAACACCGTGATCAGGTCGGACCGCGAACCGTCCGGCTTCTGGCCGGCCATCATGGGCCCGCCCGTGACGAAGATGGTGGGCACGTTCACCCGCAGCGCCCCCAGGACCATGCCCGGCGTGATCTTGTCGCAGTTCGAGATGCAGATGAGCGCGTCGAAGCAGTGGGCCATGGCCATGGTCTCCACCGCGTCCGCGATGAGCTCCCGGCTGGGCAGGGAGTACCGCATGCCCAGGTGTCCCATGGCGATGCCGTCGTCCACGGCGATGGTGTTGAACTCGAAGGGCACGCCCCCCGCCTCCCGCACGGCCTCCTTCACCACCTTGGCGAACTCGTGCAGGTGGGTGTGCCCCGGCACGATGTCGGTGTAGGAGTTCGAGATCCCGATGAACGGCTTGGCGAAGTCCTCGTCCTTGAGCCCCGCGGCCCGCAGGAGGCTGCGGTGCCCGGCGCGTTCGATGCCCTTTTTCACGGTGTCGGATCGCATGGAAGGCTCCCTGGCTTCATCCTATCGCCATATGGGGGGAGGATCGGATCACCCGTGGATACCCTAATGGATCTAATCGTTTTCCTAATCGTGTTCCAGCATCCGCGCAACCACCCGCTCGAACTGGCTCTGGAAGACGACGTCATGGGCGTCCCGTCCGCAGGACACCACGTTGGGTGAAGTGGCGTCCAACTCAAGCACCCGGCGCACCTTCTGGGCCTCGGCCAGCGCGTAGGGGAAGGACTGGTTCCCGATGAAGAGCCTGCAGGACCGGATCATGCCCGCCAACTGCAGGAAGTCCTTGACGGGGGCGTAGCTCAGGCGCGGAAGGGTCCTGCGCATGTCCGCGAATTCCTCCTCCAGCCCGCAGAAGACGAGATCCGGATACCGGTCAAGGAAGTGGTAGTCGAGGCAAAGGTTGCGATAGCGCGCGCTGCGCGCGATGATCACGCTCCCGGCGAAGGCCGGCACCTCCGGCGCCTCCAGCCAGGGTTCGGAGAGGTCCGCTGAGACCGCCAGGTGGTAGAAATACCAGCGGCTGATCCCGAGCCGGTCCTGGGGGATGGGGGAGGTGCGGAACAGATCGAGGTCAAAGTCCACGGGCTCGGAGGCCAGGACCCCGACCGATTCCAGGTACGGCTGCGCTTCGAGCAGGGGCGCCAACAGGCGGAACATGGCCTGGTTGAGCATGACGCCGCCCAGGGGGTGCGAGCTGCGCAGGTGGCGCGTGTGGACGGGCGTGTCCAGGACGAGGCGGAGCCGGCCGCCTCCGCCGCCACACAGGGCCCGGATGGCGGGAAGGGCGTAGATGATGTCGCCGGCGTTGCCGGAGTGCTTGAAGCAGGGGTGGTTCCCCTCGAACTGCGCGGGCATCCGGAGGGTCGCGTTGTAGGCCAGGAGATCGGCCTGCCTCCTGCGGGCCTGCAGGGCCTCCTTGTTCCGGTAGTAGCGGCCGGGATCCAGGACCTTGAGGAGGAGCATGCCAACGGCCGTGGCACCGAACCCTTCAAGGCTGTTTCCCGACATCCCGGCTCCCGCGTGAAAAGCCAGTATATTCCGGATCCCGAGACGGGCATGCCGCCCGCTTATTTGATGGCGCCGAAGGGCCAGGAAAAGGATCAGATCTCAGCCCGGGTAGCACCCCGGAATCAGGAGCCCGGCCGTCTCCGGCAGGCCCAGTGCCAGGTTCATGCACTGCACGGCCTGGGAGGCCATGCCCTTGCCCAGGTTGTCGATGGCGGTCATCACCACGCCGTTCCGGCCGTCCGACGCCGTCGCGACGTCGCAGAAGGCGCCGCCGGCCACGGCGCCCACCCGGGGGGAGCCGGTGACGATGCGCACGAAGGGGGCGTCCTGGAAGGCCTCGGCGGTCCGGGCGGCCAGGCCCTCCCCGGTGAGGCCCTGGGGAAGGCGGAACTGCAAGGACATGAAGATGCCCCGCACCATGGGAGCGCTCTGGGGCACGAAGGCCAGGTCGCCCTGGATGCCCAGCTCGGCCATGGCGGCGTTGACCTCGGCCATGTGCTGGTGGGCCAAGGGCTTGTAGGCGCGGAAATCCTGGGCGCGCAGGGGGTGGTGGGTTCCCTCCACGGGAGTGGCGCCGCTGCCGCTGGAGCCGGTGGCGCCGGTGGCGGCCAGGAAGCCCACGTCCAGGCCGCGCAGGGGCAGGAGGGCCAGCTCCAGGGCGGTGGCGAAGCAGCCCGCGCAGGCCACGCGCCGGGCGCCCCTGAGCGCGGCGCGGTTCCATTCGGGCTGGCCGTAGACGAAGCGGGGGCGGTGCTCCACGCCCCGGAAGTCGGTGCTCAGGTCCAGGAGGAGGACCTTGTCCGCGATGCCGGCCTTGTCCCAGGCGCGCTCCAGGCCGGGCAGCAGGGCCGCCAGCTCCCCGTGGGGCAGGGCCGAGAAGACCACGGGCTGTTCGCTGCCCGTGAACGAGGACCAGTCGATGGCCTCCTCCAGGACCCCGGGCACGATGCCGCGCAGGTTGGGATGCACGTCGCCGAAGGCCCGGCCCGCGTGGCGTGAGGTGCCGCGCAGGCTTGCGCATGCGGGGTGGCCCGAGAGCCACCGCAGCAGTTCCCCGCCCCCGTAGCCGGAGGCGCCCAGGATGGCGGCGTCGAGCTTCACGGCTTCACCTCCAGGGCGGCCCGCACCTTTTCCAGGACGAGAGCGCCCAGTTCCCTGGCCTGGGACCGGGCGTTGTGGGCCGGCAGGCCCAGGGTGGCCACGAAGCGGCCCCCCACGCGGTTGTCCGTGGCCGGGCCGGCCACCACGTCCACCTGGATGCCGTAGGCCTCCTTCAGGTTCCTGACGCCGCCCTCGACGCCGACGGGGTCGTTGGCGCACAGGACGTAGGCCACGCCCCACTTGCGCAGGGCCTCGTCCTCCAGGATGGCCTGGACGCCGTACTCGCCCATGATGCCGTCGCCGGTCTCGGCGATGATCAGGTCCACGCCCCGGTCCGCCAGTTCCGTGAAGATGGCGCGGGCCGCGCCGGGCGCGGTGGCGGGGCCGGTGCAGGTGACGCCGGCGTCCGTGAAGTCCAGGATGGCCTCGGCGCCGTAGTCCTGCATGGCCAGGATGTCCCGCTGGAGGCTGACGCCGGTGAGCTTGGCGCCGCCGACCTTGTAGCCCGCCTGGGTGAAGGCGCGCACCAGGACGCAGGCGGCGAGGGTCTTGCCGGCGTTCATGCAGGTGCCGGCCACGTACACCACGGGCACGGGCGTGGCCAGGGGCTTGCCCTGCACCGCCTTCTCCTGGATGAACGCGGGCTGGCCCAGGCGGCTCCCGAACTGGGGGAAGCTGAGCACCTGGCCCAGCACCTCCACTTCGAAGGGGGCGCCCACTCCCGGGTTGCTGGAGACGCAGTGGCCCAGCACCCCGCCCAGGTTCAGGAGGTGGAGCCGGTCGCCGGGGGCGACCTTGGTGGGCAGCACGCCCTCGTAGCCCTGCAGCGCGTTGCGGTGGCCCAGGGCGCCCACGATGATGTCGCCGTCGTGGAGCACGCTCATGCGGCCGTGGACGTCCTCCAGCTCGTTGTAGACGGTCTTCTCGCCGCAGATGCGGCCGGCGATGACCGAGCCCTCCCGGGCCTCGACGGCCTCGCCCAGGGTGACCCAGCGGCCCAGGCCCAGGTTCCTCGTCACCGAGGCGATCTTGTCCAGGTGGATGCGCATCGAAGCTCCCTTCATCCCTTGGCCTTGAGGGCGATCATCTGGGGCACGCCGAAGATGTGCGCGAAGCCCGCGGCCTCGGCGCCCGTCCAGAGGCGGGTGCTCTCGCCGTAGCTGGCCATGTCCGGGCGCACGAGGCTGCGCGGGGACTTGACGCCCTGGACGGCGAAGGCGCGGGGGCGCAGCTCCAGGCGCACGTCGCCCGTGACCGCGTCCTGGGTGGAGGCCAGGAAGGCCTCCAGGTCCCGGCAGATGGGGTCGAAGAAGTGCCCCTCGTGCAGGAGGCTGCCGTAGAGGTTGCCCAGGGACTCCTTCCAGAAGAGCTGCTTGCCGGTGAGGACGAGCTTCTCCAGCTCCCGGTGGGCGGTGATGACCAGGTGGGCGCCGGGGGCCTCGAAGGCCACGCGGCCCTTGATGCCCAGGATGGTGTCGCCCAGGTGGATGCCGCGGCCGATGCCGTAGGTGCTCCCCACCTCGTTGAGGGCCTGGATCACGCCGACGGGGCCCCGTTCCGCGCCGTCCAGCGAAACGGGGACGCCGTTGGAGAACCCCAGGACCAGGGTGCGGGCCGGGGTGAGCGGGTCCACCTCGCCGCCGGGATAGGCGGCCTCGGGCAGGTTCTGCCAGGGGTCCAGGGTCTCCTTGCCGCCGATGCTCGTGCCCCACATGCCTTCGTTGACGCTGTAGGACTCCACCTTCTCGGGGAAGGGGAAGCCGCGCTCGGCCAGGTACGTCCTCTCCTCGGCGCGGCTGGGGGCCAGTTCCCGGATGGGGGCCATGAGGGCCAGGTCCGGCGCCAGGGCCCGGAAGGCCACGTCGAAGCGCACCTGGTCGTTGCCGGCGCCGGTGGAGCCGTGGGCCAGGGCCGTGGCCTGGATGTCCCGGGCGTGGGTGACCACGCGCCGGGCCTGGCAGACCCGCTCGGCGCTCACGGACAGCGGATAGAGCCCGCCCCGCAGGACGTTGCCGGCCACCAGGTGGCGCAGGTAGTCCTGGAACAGCTCCTCCCGGGCGTCGAGGGTGGCGTGGGAGGCCGAACCCAGCTTCGCGGCCATGCCCTCGATGCGCTCCAGTTCGGCCGGGGAGAAGCCGCCGGTGTCCACGGTGACGGTGTGGACCTCGTGGCCGAGCGACTTCAGGTAGAGGACGCAGTACGAGGTGTCGAGGCCCCCGGAGAAGGCGAGAAGGACGCGGTGGCTCATTTGGCACCCCAGGCGAAGAGTTGTTCGTAGGTCGTTTTCAGGAAGGCCCGGCGGCCCTTGATCCAGGCGGAGGACGAAGCCAGGGCCTCGGCGGTGCGCTCCAGGCCCAGGCGCACGGCCACGGCGGACTCGGGGCGGAAGGTGCCGTCCTGGATCTCGCGGGCCACCTGGACGTAGGCGTCGCGGAAGGGCTGGCCCTCGGCAGCGAGGCGGCAGGCCCGGGCGGCGGCGTGGAGCTCCTGGGTGATGGCGGCGGCGCAGGCCTCCCGGTCCACCTTGAGGCCGGGCAGGAGCCGGGAGGTGATGCGGAAGAGCTCCTCGCCCTTGCCCAGGAGCTCCACGAAGGGCGCCTTCAGGAGCTGATGGTCCCGGTGGTAGCTGGAGGGGAGGCCCCCCGCGAGGTGCCCCAGGAGGCCCGCCAGGCCCCGCAGTTCCCGGCAGCGGGCCCGGGCCAGTTCGAGGGCGTCGGGGTTGCGCTTCTGGGGCATGAGGCTGCTGCCCGTGGTGAAGGCGTCGGGCAGGGTCACGAAACCGAAGGACTCGGTGCTGTAGAGGTTCAGGTCCCAGAGGGCCTTCTCGAGGGTGCCGGCGGCGGAGACGATCCAGGCGGCCAGGGCCTGCTCGTACCGGCCCCGGCTGTTCATCACGTCCATGGGGCTGTTCTGCACGCGGCTGAAGCCCAGGAGCGCGGCGCTGAGGCCCCGGTCCACGGCGACGGGGGCGCCGAAGCCGGCGGCGGCGCCCAGGGGGCACCGGTCCAGGCGGCCCCAAAGGGCCGGCAGGGCCTCCAGCTCCTCCAGCAGGCCCTCGGCGAAGGCCGAGGCCCACATGCCCCAGGTGGCGGGCATGGCCTTGCGCAGGTGGGTGAAGCCCGGCAGGGGCGTGGTCTCCTCGCGCACGGCCAGGTCCAGGAAGGCCCGGGCGACGGCGTGCATGGCCGAGCCCAGGTCCAGGGCCCGGTCCCGCATGTGGAGGCGCAGGGCCGTGGCCACCTGGTCGTTGCGGGACCGGGCCAGGTGGATGCGGCGGCCGGTCTCCCCGAGACGGCGCTCCAGGGCGTGCTCCAGGGCGGTGTGGCCGTCCTCCTCCTCGGGCAGGATCACCAGTTCGCCCCGCAGGGCCTCCTGGCGCAGGCCGTCCAGGGCGCCCACCAGGGCCCGGGCCTCGGCTTCGGCCAGGAAGCCCGTCTCGCCCAGCATCCGCGCATGGGCGGCGCTGCCGGCGGCGTCGCTGGCGAGGAGGTGGAGGTCGGTCTCGGGATCGTCCCCGACGGTGAAGCGGTGGAGTTCCTCGTCCAGGGGGAGGTCCTTGGCCCAGAGCGGCTTAGACACGGCAGGCCTCCTTGGCGTATTCCCGGGCCAAAGCCGCGTAGAACGCGATGCCGCCTTCCAGCTCGGACAGGGAGATCCATTCGTCGGGGCGGTGGCTTCGGTGCGTGTCGCCGGGGCCCGCCTTCACGGCGGGGAGGTGGGCCAGGAAGGCCCAGTCGGAAGCCGTGGCGGAGCCTCGGGGCGCCTTGCGGCCCGAGGCGGCCAGGGCCGCCTTCACCACCGGCTCGTCCAGGCCGGTGGCCACGGCCTCGTAGCGCATGGAGTGCACGGCCACTTCGCTCTCCAGCACCAGCGCGATGCGCTCGGCGGTGAGGGCGTGGTCCAGGTTGGGGGTGGTGCGCAGGTCCACGAAGAACTCGCAGCTGTCGGGCACCTGGTTGCGGGCCCTGCCGCCCTGCACCTGGGTCACCTGGGCGCGGGTCTCGCCCAGGAGGGGGTGGGGCTCGAAGGTCATGGCGGCGAGCTTCTGGATGTCGCGGGCCGCCTTGTGGATGGCGTTCTCGCCCAGGGGGCTGTGGGCCACGTGGGCGGCCTCGCCCCGGGCGGTGCAGCGCAGGATGAGCATGCCCCGCTGGGCGGCGCAGATCTCCAGGCCGGTGGGCTCCCCCACCACGGCGGCGTCCAGCCTGCCCAGGTCCGGCAGCACCTCCCGGATGCCCTTGCCGCCCACCTCCTCGCCCTCGGTGAAGGCGAACACGGCTCGGGCGCCCTTGAGGCCGCGCAGCTCCACGGCCGCCAGGATCATGGCCGCCACGCAGCCCTTGGCGTCGTTGGCGCCCAGCCCGGTGAGGCGGTCGCCGTTCCAGGACGGGGTGAAGGGGTCGCTGCTCCAGCCGTCGCAGGGGGGCACGGTGTCCAGGTGGCTGGCGAAGAGGATGCGGGGACCTTCGGTGCCCACCTCGAACCAGAGGCTGTTGCCCGTGCGGCGCACCTCGAAGCCCTCGGCGCCCAGCAGGGCCGCGACGTGGTCCGCCACGGCCTGTTCGGCGTGGGACACGCTGGGAATGGCCACCAGGGATTCCAGGAGGGCCGCGGGCGCCATCATGCGCCCACCTCGTTCCGGTCGGCCACCAGCATGGTGCCGCTGCCCTCGTTGGTGAACACCTCGGCCAGGATGGCGTCGGGCCTGCTGCCCGATACCAGGTGGACGCTCTTCACGCCGCCCTCCAGGGCCCGCCGGGCCGCGGTGATCTTCGGCTTCATGCCGTCCTTGATGGCGCCTTCCAGCTCCTTGAGGGTCTGCAGGTCGGCCAGAGGCACCAGGCTGCTGGGCACGGCCACGTCCCGCAGGAGTCCGGGGACCTTCAGGATGAAGAACAGCTTCTCCACCCCCAGGGCCGCGGCGATCTCGGCGGCGATGGTGTCGGCGTTGGTGTTGAGCACCTGGCCCTCGGCCGTGGCGGAGAAGGGCGCCACCACGGGGACGTAGCCGCCGTCCAGGAGGTGCCGGAGGACCGAGGGGTCCACGGTGTCCACGTCGCCCACGAGCCCGTAGTCCACCTCGCCCACGGGCCGCTTGTGGGACTTCACGAGGCCCGCGTCCTGGCCGGAGAGGCCCACCGCGGGAAGCCCGGCGACCTCCAGCGAAGCGAGGAGGTCCATCTGGATGCGGCCCTTGAAGGCCATCTTGGCGGCGTCCAGCACGGGGGCCGAGGTCACGCGCCGGCCGGCGACCTTGGTGGTCTCCAGGCCCAGCTCGTTGCAGAGCGCGTCCAGGCCGGCGCCGCCGCCGTGGACGATCACCAGGGGGATGGAGAAGCTCCACAGCAGGGCCAGCTGGGTGCAGACGGCCTTGCGCAGGGCGGGATCCTCCAGGATCTCGCCGCCGAGCTTGACCACGAAGGGCTTGCCGCGGAACTTCCGCACGTACTTGGCGGCGTTGTGCAGGGCGTCGAAGGGATTCGAGGAACGTACCATTGTCTAGGCCTCCAGAAGCCACTGGACCAGGGACCGCTGCACGTGGAAGCGGTTCTCCGCCTCGTCCACGACCCGGCTCCAGGGGCCGTCCAGGACGCCGTCGGCCACTTCGACGTTGCGGCGCACGGGAAGGCAGTGCATGAAGATCGCGTCCTGGGCGGCCTTGCGCATCAGGTCAGGGGAGCAGATCCAGTCGGGGTGGTCCTTGACGGCCTCCGCCTTCAGGCCGCCCTCCGTGGACGGGCCCCAGGCCTTGGCGTAGACCACGCGGCTGCCGGCTGCGGCCTCGCCCTGGTCCTTCGTGAAGGAGACACTGCCGCCCGCGCCCTTGGCCAGGGCCTGGGCCTGGGCAAGGACCTCGCCCTGGAGCTCGAAGCCCTCGGGGTGGGCCACGCGCACCTCGCAGCCGGCCGCCGCTGCGGTGAGCAGGAAGCTGTTGGGCACGGCCTTGGGCAGCGGCTTGATGTGGGGGGCCCAGGTGAGGGTCACGGGCAGGCCCCTGGTGGAGCCGAAGGTCTCCCGGGCCGTCATGAGGTCGGCGAGGCCCTGGCAGGGGTGCTCCCGGGCGCTCTCCATGCTGAGGGTGGGCACGGTGGAGTGGTTGCGGAAGCCGTTCATGACGGGATCCGCGTGGTCCTCCGCGTCGCTGACGCCCGCGGCGAAGGTGCGCACGGCGAGCAGGTCCACGTAGCGCGCCAGGACGGGCGCGGCCTCCTTGATGTGCTCGGCCCGGTCCCCGTCCATCACGGCGCCGGTGCGGTCCTCCAGCTTCCACACGCCGTTGCCCACTTCCAGAACGATGGACGAGCCGCCGCCCCGGGCCATCACGGCCTCGAAGGAGGCGCGGGTGCGCAGGCTGGGGTTGAAGAACACCATGCCGAGGATCCGGTCCACGAGGTGCTTCGGATGCGTTCCCGCCTTCCACTGGATGGCGCGGGCGAGGATCTCCTCCAGGCCCTCGATGCCGAAATCGCTGATGCCGGTGGCGTGTCTCATTTGGTATCTCCAGCGGGGAAGGTGCGGACGGCTTCGGCCAGGGCGTCCACCGCGGCCCGGGTCACGTTGAGGGGGGGCATGAGGCGCAGGGCGTCGGGATCGCCGCTGCCGCCCACGAGGATGTGCCGGTCCTGGAGGTGGGCCTTGAGCTGCTTGGCCCGGCCCGGCACCACCAGGCCCAGGAGCAGGCCCGAACCGCGGATCTCCGTGACGCAGGTGCCCGCGAGCGCCTCGCGGATCTCCTGCTCGCGCACGAAGACGTTCTGCAGGAGGCCCTCCTGGCGGATCACCGTGAGGGTGGCCAGGAGCGCGGCGCAGGCCAGGGGCCCGCCGCCGAAGGTGCTGCCCAGGTCCCCGGGCCTGACGGAGGCGGCGGCCTCGGCCGACAGGAGCAGCGCCCCCATGGGCACGCCCGAGGCGAGGCCCTTGGCGGAGGTGATCATGTCGGGGCGGACCCCGTGGAGGCCCGCGGCGAAGGGGTGCCCCAGGCGGCCCATGCCGGTCTGGACCTCGTCGTAGATGAGCATGGCGCCGGCGGCCTTCGTCTTCTCCCGCACCTTGATCATGAAGGGGGCGGTGGCGGGCCGGATGCCCGACATGCTCTGGATGGGCTCCATGATCACGCCGGCCACGTCCGAGAAGTCGGCGGCCTCCAGGGCCTCCACGTCGTTCCAGGGCAGGCGCAGGCAGGGCGCCAGGAGGGGCGCGTAGGGATCCGTGATGGCGGGGTCGTCGGTGACGGACAGGGCGAGGGTGGAGCGCCCGTGCCAGCCGCCCTGGAAGGCCGCGAACTTGTGCCTCCCGGTGAGCCGGCAGGCCATCTTCAGGGCGTTCTCGTTGGCCTCGGCGCCGCTGTTGCAGAAGAAGATGGAGGCCATGCCCGCGTCCCGGCCGGACTCCGCGAAGTCCAGCAGGGCCTTGGCCGCCCGGGACCGCACGGGCAGTTCCGCGGCGGTGCTGTAGAAGATCAGCTCCCGGGCCTGGACCGCGATGGCCTCGGCCACCAGGGGGTGGGAGTGGCCGGTGCTGGCCACGCAGTGCCCGCCGTAGAAGTCCCAGTAGCTCCTTCCCAGGGGATCGAAGACCCGGTCGCGTTCGCCGCGGAGCAGGGGGAAGGGGAAGGGGGTGTAGGTGGGGAGGAGGGCGGGGGGCTGCAAATTTGCGGTCATTGGATGCAAAAACACGGAAATACCGGTCATGTAATGCAAATTGTGCGCCTCCCCGTATGGGGGGTCAAGCGAAAAAGCTACGACGGGACTGTAAATTTATGATTATGAGTGAAACAAGATTGCTTGCAAATTTGTGCAAATCGATGCAAATTAGCCCCATGAACTTGGACGAAGCCATTCTCCGCCATCTCTCCCGCCTGGAAATCACCGAACAGGGGGATCTCCTGGAGCTGCTCCGCAGGGAGGGCTTCGACCTGACGCTCTCCACCCTCTCCCGGCACATGAAGAAGCTGAACATCCGCAAGGAGGAGGGCCGCTACCGCCGCGCCCTGCCCGCCCTGCCCCCCTCCCACCCCTACACGCTCCAGAAGGTTCCCCCCACCCTGCTCATCCTCAAGACCACCCCTGGGTACGCCCAGGCCATGGCCCTGGCCCTGGACCAGGCCGGCCTGCCCTCCCTGGCCGGCACCCTGGCCGGGGACGATACGATCTTCGCGGCGCCCGTGAACAGCAGCTTGCTTGATAGACTGGAACTCGAAATCCGGGAACGTCTGATTCGAGGCATCTGAAGCCGGCCTGCCGAGCGGGCCCCAACCAAGGAGCTGAGCATGTCCCTCATCCAGGAGTTCAAGGCCTTCGTGGCCAAGGGAAACGTGGTGGACCTGGCCGTGGCCGTGGTGGTCGGCGGCGCCTTCGGGGAGATCGTCAAGGCCTTCGTGAGCGGCATCGTCATGCCGCTGGTGAGCTACGTGCTGCCGGCCAACATGGTCTGGGAGCAGTGGGCCGTGGGCAAGCTGCGCATCGGGGTGGTGCTGGGCGCGACCCTGAACTTCCTCATCATCGCCGGGGTCGTCTTCCTCTTCCTGGTGAAGCTGGTGGGCACCCTCATGAAGAAGAAGGAGGAGCCCGCGGCCCCCTCCACCAAGACCTGCCCCGAGTGCCTGGAGACGATTCCCCTCGCGGCCAAACGTTGCAAATTCTGCACTAGCCAGGTCGATTGACCGCTCCGTGACGGTCCTCACTAATAGAAGACTGTAAGGTAGTTGAAAGGCCCCCGGTCCTATACTGCGGGCGGACCCTTCACGGAGCACGTCTTGTTCGACCAGCCCACGGAACGCGAGGCCCGGGAACTCATCGAGTCCCAGGGCCTTCGTTTTGAACCCGGGATGGATGACCTGGTGGGCTGGTACGACGGCGGGCGCCTCGCGGCATGCGGCGCCAGGAAGGGCTATGTCCTCAAGATGCTGGCCATAGCTCCCGAGTTCCAGGGCACGGACACCCTGGGCGCCCTGGTGACCCGGCTCGTCCTCTCGGGCATGGAGGCGGGCCACGGGACCCTCTTCCTCTTCACCCGGCCCCAGAACACCGGGACCTTCGAGGCCCTGAACTTCCGGCTCCTGGCCACCCACGGCACGGCGGCGCTCCTGGAGCACGGGCCGGGCCTGGAGGCCTACCTGGCCTCCCATCCCGCCGCGCCGGGCCGCAACGGCGCCATCGTCCTCAACGGCAACCCCTTCACCCTGGGCCACCTCCACCTGGCGGAACGGGCCGCGAAGGAGGTGGACCGGCTCCTCCTCTTCGTGGTGAGCGAGGACTGCTCCGTCTTCCCCTTCGCGGCGCGCCTGCGCCTGGCCCGGGAGGCCACGGCCCACCTGCCCAACGTCACCGTCCTGGAGACCTCCCGCTACGCGGTGTCCGCCGGGACCTTCCCCGCCTACTTCCTCAAGCGCGAGGACGAGGCCGCCCAGGCCCAGATGCGCCTGGACCTGGATCTCTTCGCCCGGCGCATCGCCCCGGCTTTCCACGTCGTCCGCCGCTTCGCCGGGACCGAGCCCCTCTGCCCCGCGACCCGGGCCTACAACGCCGCCATGGCCGAGATCCTGCCCCCCGCCGGCGTCGCCGTCACGGAAGTGGCCCGCCTCGAGGCCGCCGGCGCCCCGGTCAGCGCGACCCGGGTGCGCGCCGCCTTCGCCGCCGGGGACTTCGGGACCCTGGCGTCCCTGGTGCCCCCTTCCACCCTCCAGTTCCTCCGATCCGACGAAGCCCGGCCCATTGCCGGGCGCCTCCAGGGAGCCTAGTCCATGCAGATCCGACGCAAGTCCACCGCGGGCACCATGCAGTCCAGCGACCTCATGGTCGTGGTCGAGCCCGCCGAAACCCTCCAGATCGACATCGAATCCACCGTGAAGAAGCAGTTCGAGCACCTGATCCGGGCCCGCATCGAGGCGACCCTGCAGGAGCTGGGCGTGGCCGCCGGCCATGTCCGCGTCTCGGACCGGGGCGCCCTGGACTACGCCATCGCCGCCCGGGTGGAAACCGCCATTCACAGAGCTTCCCAGGAGTAGTCATGGACAAGGTATGGTCCCGCGAGTGCGTCACAGGCCGGCGCTTCATCATCAAGATCCAGCCGGGTGCGCGCATCGTCCCCACCCTCCTGGAGTTCTGCAGTTCCCAGAACATCACCTTCGCGTCCATGGTCTCGGCCATCGGTTCGGTGCGTGACGTGGAGTTCAGGGACATCCAGACCGGGGCCCACCTGCCCCTGACCGAACCCCGCACCCGCAAGCACCGGGTGGAAGGCCCCCTGGAGATGCTGGGGCTCTCGGGCAACATCGCCCCGGGCGCCGGCAAGAAGCTGGGCGCCCAGTTCTACATCCTGGCCTCCAAGGCCGGCGGCGAGGTGGTGGGGGGCCAGCTGGTGGACGCCGAGGTGTTCGCCACCTGCGAAATCGTCCTGGCCGAGTACCTGGTGACGGGCATCGAGCGCTACCACTCCACCTCGAGCGGCGTCGACACCCTCTTCTTCGAAGAAAGGTAGGGGATCCATGAAGCTCCGCCGTTCCCTGCTGTACGTCCCCGGCAACATGCCCGGGATGCTGCAGAACATCCCGGTCTTCGAGGCCGACGTCGTCATGATCGACCTGGAGGACGCCGTCCCCCTCCAGGAGAAGGACGCCGCGAGGCTCCTGGCCCGCAACTTCCTGCGGTCCTACACCGACCGCAACAAGGAGATGTTCGTCCGGATCAACGGGCTGGACACGCCCTACGCGCTGGACGACCTGCGGGAGATCCTCCCTGCTCTGCCGGACGGGATCCGCCTGCCCAAGGCCGACAACCCCGAGGTGGTGGAGAAGCTCGACACCCTGCTCACCGAGCAGGAGGAGCACCTGGGCCTGGAGATCGGCCACTTCAAGATCATCCCCTCCATCGAGAGCGCCCAGGGGGTGCTCAACAGCGTGCTGACCGCGGTCAGCTCTCCGCGCCTGGTGGCCCTGGCCTTCGGCGCCGAGGACTTCACGGCCTCCATGGAGATCGACCGCACCAAGACCGGCGAGGAGCTCTTCTCCGCCCGCACCCAGATCGTGTGGGCCGCCAAGGCCGCCGGCCTCCAGGTCATCGACACCATCTTCCCCGACGTCAACGACATGGAGGCGCTGCGCGCCGAGACGGCCCTCATCAAGCGCCTGGGCTTCACGGGCAAGTCCCTGGTGAACCCCAGGCAGATCGAGATCATCCACGAGGTGTTCCGCCCCGCGGCCAAGGAGATCGAGCACGCCCTGGAAGTGATGGACGCCATCAAGCGCGCCCGGGAGATGGGCACCGGCGTGATCTCGCTCAAGGGCAGGATGGTCGACGCGCCCGTCGTCACCCGCGCCGCCCGCGTCCTGAAGACGGCCATCGCCTTCGGGATGATCGACTTTGACCTGACCGACGAGGTGATCCATGGCGAAAAATAGCCTCGGACGGGAGATCCCGGCCCTGTGGAGGGGCCGCACCCTCGACCCCTACGTCGATCCCTGGAACAAGAAGCCCGAGGTCCTGCGGGCCACGCGGCCCCTGGTGCGCCGCCACCCCTCCGACTCCAAGCTCCTGCCCAGCCTGCGGGCCGCGCTGGAGAAGTGCGAGCTCCGGGACGGCATGAACATCTCCACCCACCACCACCTGCGCAACGGCGACCTGCTGCTGAACCTGCTGGTGAAGGAACTGGACGCCATGGGTCTCATGGACATGGGCATCGCCTCCAGCTCCGTGCACGACGTGCACGCGGAGATCATCCCCTACATCCGCAAGGGCGTCATCACCCGCATCGAGACCGGCGTCAACGGCCTCATCGCCCAGATGGTGAGCAAGGGCGAGCTGAAGTGCGACATCATCGTGCGCAGCCACGGCGGCCGGGCCCGGTCCCTGGTCACGGGCGAGGTGGAAGTGGACGCCGCCTTCATCGCGGCCCCCTGCTGCGACGTCACCGGCAACATGAACGGCGTGCACGGGCCGTCGGCCTGCGGCTCCCTGGGCTACGCCTACACCGACGCCCGCTACGCCAAGAAGGTGGTGGCCGTCACCGACAACCTGGTGCGCTACCCCGCGGCCCCCATCAGCATCTCCCAGTCCGACGTGGACTACGTGGTGCAGATCGAGTCCCTGGGCGACCCCAAGAAGATCGTCTCCACCACCACCCGCGTCACCCGCGACCCCGCGGGCCTGCTCATCGCCAAGTACGCCTCCGAGGTCATCCACGCCTCGGGCCTGCTCAAGGACGGCTTCTCCTTCCAGACCGGCGCCGGCGGCACGTCCCTGGCCGTGGCCGACAACGTGCGCCGCCTCATGGCCGAGAACAAGGTCAAGGGCAGCTTCGGCTGCGGCGGCATCACGGGCTACTTCGTCGACATGCTGGAGGAGGGCTACTTCGAGACGCTCTTCGACGTGCAGTGCTTCGACAACCGGGCCGTGGACTCCATGCGGCGCAACCCCTGCCACCGTGAGATCTCCGCCGACCTCTACGCCAGCCCCTTCAACCGCGGGTGCGTGGCCAACATGCTCGACTGCGTCATCCTGGGCGCCACCGAGGTGGACGTGGACTTCAACGTCAACGTCAACACCGAGTCCAGCGGCTACCTCCTGCACAACACCGGCGGCCACTGCGACGTTGCCGCGGGCGCCAAGCTCGCCATCGTGGTGGCCCCCTCCATCCGCGGCCGGCTCCCGGTGGTGCGGGACGCCGTCACCACCGTCACCACCCCCGGGGAGACCGTGGACGTCATCGTCACCGAGCGCGGCATCTGCGTCTCCAGCAAGCACCCCGATCTGGTGGCCGAACTCAAGCGGCGCAACCTCCCGGTGAAGGACATCCGCCAGTTCCACGAGGAGATCACCCGGGTCACCGGCAAGCCCAGGCCCATCGAGTTCGAGGACGAGGTCGTGGCGCTCATCGAGTACCGGGACGGCTCCATCATCGACGTGGTCAGGAAGGTCCATGAATAGCGTCTTCCTCGCCGCCCGCGACGAACGGGAGCGCGAGCTCCGCCGGGCCCTGGCCCAGTGCGGGGACTCCGCCTCCATCCTGTTCGTCAGCTGCAACGTCCCCGGCCCCGCCAAGCACCGCCCGGGCCTCTCCCGGCTGGCGCAGGGGGCCCTGGACGGTCTGGAGGCCGTGGCCGCCCATTCGGGTTTCGATGCCCTGGGTCCCTTCCACATCGCGTTTTCCGCAGGCGACCCCGCCCAGGTCAAGGCCGCCGCCGTGGCCCTGGAGGGCCTGACCCCCTCCGGCCGGATCCTGGACATCGACGTCTACCGCCCCGACGGCACGCAGGTGGACCGGGCCTCCCTGGGCCTGCCCCAGCGCCCCTGCCTCCTCTGCGCGGAACCCGCCCGGGAGTGCATCCGGGCCGGGCGCCACTCCGCCGCCGAGCTCCTGGCCAAGGTGGACGCCCTGCTCCACGAGCACAGCACCCCCCAGCGGCTCCTGCCGGAGACGCTCGCCGCCACCCTCCACCGGGGCGCCCTGCGCGAGCTGGAGCTGACCCCCAAGCCCGGCCTCGTGGACCGCCGCGACTGCGGCTCGCACCCGGACCTCACCTTCGAGGCCATGCGGGCATCGGCGGACCTCCTGCCCCTCTACTACGGGGAGCTGCTGGAGCGCTTCGGCGAGCAGCGGCCCCTGAACGAACTCAACCAGGCCGGCCGCGACGCCGAGGACCGCATGCTGCGGGAGATCGGCTCCAACGGCCACAAGGGCTATATCTTCCTGTCCGGCCTCACGCTGCTGGCGGCCTGCCAGTGCAAGGGCCGCATCTCCCAGCTCCGCGGCGCCATCGCGGACCTGGCCGCGAAGTTCTTCTCGGCCTGCCCGCCCCAGGGCACCATCGGCGCCGAACTGCGCGCCCGCCACGGCCTGGGCGGCATCCAGGCCGAGGCCCTGCAGGGCCTGCCCGCAGTGTTCGAGCACGGCTGGCCCGCCTACCGCGACGCCCTGGAGGCCGGCCTGGAGCCGCGCCTGGCGGGCTTCCACCTCATGGCCACGCTGATGCGCACGGTGGAGGACACCACCGCCGTCCGCCGCTGCGGGCTGGAGGGCCTCGAGCGTCTCCGCCGGGACGGGGCGGCCCTCCAGGGCCTCCTGGACATGGGGCGGGATCCCGAGCCCTTCCTGCTGGCCCTGAACGAGGACTACCGCCGGGACAACCTGACCATGGGCGGCGTGGCGGACTGCATGGCGCTCACCTGGGCCCTCCACGCGGCCTCGGCCTGAACGGGCCTCAATCGTCCAGGGGACGGAAGTTCACATCCAGTGCCGCAAGCCGCGGCCACAGCATGTACTCCATGTGGCGGGGGGTCGCAACGTACTCCGTCCGAAGCAGCCCTTCCGAGCCCAGGACCTGCCTGGCCTCCACGGTGGCATGGCTGGGGTGACCCTCCTCACCGCCCCGAGCCGGACGGCGTGCTCCGCGCCTTCTACCGCAGGATCCGCCCCCCGCGCTGATGTGGGGCCCGGTGGCGCGCGCCTGCGCCGAGGTCGCGCCCCGGAACGATCTGGCCACCGCCTTCCTGAACGGGCTCGCGGGGTGCGCCATGATCTACATGGCCCTGTTCGGGGTGGGGAAGTGCCTGTTCGGGGCCTAGGGCTTGGGGTTGGGGCTCCTGGGCATCGCGGGCGTGTGCGGAGGCGTCCTCCCCTGGCACCTTCGGCGCCAGGGATGGCCGGCGGGATCGAATTAGGCTTTTTGGGTTCTGCGCTAGAATAACGATGCATAATAAGTCTTTAGTTACTTGAAAATAATTAAATATTTCTTTTTAAGTAAATGCCAATTTATAAATAAAATAGACTATTTACTTATTGTTAAATCCCTTTTTATTTTGGTCATCCTTCGGATAACATCGTTACCATGCCAGCTTGATTCAAGCCGGATGGCTGAATCTAAAGCTATTATAAAATCATATTAAGGAGAAAACATGTCCAGAGTGACACCTTTGTGCCTGGCCGGAAGATTGGCGTTCGCGGCCCTTCCGGGGTTCAGCCTGATCTGCAGCCTTGCCGCCGCGGCTACCCCGGGCCCGAATGAACCGAAGCAGGCCATCCCAGTGAGGGCGTGGCGCGATGTCCATGGCGGGGACCGGGTTCCGGGCTCGGAAGTAGTCCTGGATGCCGGGCACTGGAACAACGTGTGGCGAAAGCTCAGGAGGGACACGCCCCCCTTGGATTTCACCACCTGCATCGCAGTGGTGGCGTACGCGGGAGAGAAGGGCACGGGCGGCTACTCCATTAGGTTCATGGAGCCGGTGGCCGAGGGGAACGATTTGCTTATCCGCTGGCAGGTCCTGACGCCCGAACCAGGAAGCATGCAGATGCAGGTCCTCACCCAGCCCTGGGAAGCGCAAGCCTTCGAGCGGCCCAAGGGAGTCGTGCGGGTGCAGCAACTCCCCGATTCCACCGACCTGGCGGGAACAGCCAGGTAGGACTCACGGGCGAGTAACCTACCGCGATCGGCCGACCCTGAGCTGAAGAAGGCATGCTATGCCTGGCTGAAGAACCCCTCGAACCTCACCGCCCACCAGGCAGAGATGCTGGAGGCCCTGCGCAACCCCAACCTGAAGACCGCGGAAGCCTCCCCGGATGCGAGCCCCTCTCCAGGACTTCCACGAGCAGGCCAACCCCAGCTCCTCCAAGTTGTTCCTGCAGGAGTGGATCGCCATGGTCATGGGCTCGGAAATCGAGCTCGTGGCCATGGTGGCCCAGCCCCTTCGATCGCACGTGGAGGGTGTTCTCCGCCGGGCCCGGAGTAATCAGAAGGCCCCTTTCCTCTCGGCCTTTTCCATCAAGTTCCGCTCGAATTGTCCGGCGAGTTCGGCCAGCCCCAATTTCTGGGCCAGGCCCAGCGGAGCGTATCCCCCTCCATCGGCCAGCAGGGGATCCGCTCCCGCGTCGAGCAGCACCTGCACGAGGGCGTGCCCGTCGGTGGAGAAGACAGGGTTTTCCTTCCAGGCCATGACCACACCCAGGAGGGGCGTCAGCCCCCGCTCGTCCATATCGTTTGCCCGCGCACCCGCCCGAAGGGCCTCCTGGACCAGGGGGAGCGAACCGCTCCCGGCGCACCAGGCCAGGATGGAGACGCCGCCAAGGAACCGCGTGGACGGGTCGAGACCGTGCTGGATCCAGAAGGGGACCCAGAGGGCCATCTGCGGACTCTGGCCGGGTATGTCGGCCGCCAGGAAAAGGGCCGCCTTCTGTTCCTGCGGCAGGGCGCGGACAAAGGGGATGGGGTACCAGGGGGGGCCCAGCCTCTCCGCCCCGGCGTTGTGCAGGACACCGGCCAGGGCTTCGTAGGCATCCGCGTCGATGGGGATGACCTTCTCCACCAGGAGCAGCATCGTGGGCAGCAGGGTTCCGGAATGGGCGTCCAGGATGGACTGGATGGCATTGAGGGCCACGTCCGGGGAATCGAGATTCGTGGCGAAGAGGTGCCATGCCTCCCGGGGCGGCCCGATCCCCACGAAATGGTCGCGCCAGGCCCCCAGCAGGGGAGCATCCGCGGGAACCTCCATCTGCCGGAGCCCCCAGGCGGGGCTCCGGTTCACCAGGGAATGCATGGCGAAGTGTCCCGGCCGGAAGGTCCATGCGAAGCCCGGTTCCCGGTTGAGGGTGAAGTCCAGGGTCCCGAAATCCATGCCTTCCCACCCGCCTTTGACGGCTTGCCAAGCGAAGGTCCGGCCTTCCGTCGACACCAGCTCGCACAGGCGATCGAGCTTGCCGGTGGCCTGGGCGAGGCCTGGGCCCCCCTGCCAGGGGCCGTTGAGGAGCGGATCGGGCAGCAGGTGGGCGATGAGGTTCAGCATGTTCCTGAGGCCTGCGCCCTTCAGGTTGTGCGTGCCGTTGCGGTAGACGATGGGCAGGGGATCCCCGGGGTGGTTGAGGCCCGATACGATGGCGCTCCACGCGTCCCGGGCCGCCTGGGTGGTCTGGTGGGCGATGCGGGGGAACCGCCGGTAGAACGCCTGGAGCTCCATCAGCTTTGCCGTGGGGGGAGCCGGGAAGCGGTGCAGGAAGGCGGCGAAGCGGACCTCGGAAAACACCCCCTCATGGGTGAAGGCGATGTTGAAGAAATTGCGCAGGGAGGTTTCCCCGCAGTCCGGATAGCGGGCTTCGCCGTGGCGGGCCATGCCGTAGTTGACGAGTTCGGGAAGGGGTCCCTGGGTGCGCTGGTCGTTCAGGAACACCGCGAGCTGATCGGGAAGAACCGGCTCGCCTCCGCCCGCCCGGTGCACCTCCATGCGTTCCAGAACTCCAGGCAACCGGGCGTCGGGGTAGGCCTGGCCGGCGGGCGGCTGGGGCCTTCTCTCGGGCGGCCCGAGGAGCAGCTCCGGGCTGAAGGCCCGGTACAGTTCATCCACGTGGTCGGCCACCGTCCAGGCATAGCCCAGAAGGGCCATCTCCACCACCCGGGGAGGGTACGCGCGGCCGCCATCGGCCACCTCCTGGCGCACGCCCCGGGCGAGCATCGTCGCGAAGGTGCCCAGGATCCGGTGGTACCCGGAATCGGGATCGGGGGAACCGCCCCCCAGGATCCGTAGCACGTCGGCGCGAAGGTCCCGCTCCGCCCCATCGGGGGAGCCTGTGGCCCGGGAGGAGGAGGCGCCGCGGGCGTCCGCCATGGAGCCCTTGCGGAACGTGATGGCGTCCAGGAGCGCCAGGATCCTGGGCAGTCCCTTCTCGCGCTCCCTGGACAGCGCCCCGATGGGATCCTTCGTGCGCTGGTTGGGCACGAAATTGACGCCGTCCGGGGAAGGGAAAAGGTACTGGATCACCCCTGCCACCGCATCCTGGGGATGGTCATTGGCCCCATGGAGGCCGGGGTGCCGGGGAAGTTCCGCCAGGGGCGCCGGGCCGTAGGCCCCGTACAGGCGCAGGTTCCGGAGCAGGCCTGACTTGAGGGAAACCATGCCCCAGAGGGGGGAGAGTTCCCGGTGGGCGGGAGCCGTCTGGCCGTAGATGCCCAGGGCCTGCTCCGCGGGGATCTCGGCGGACACGGCCAGGCCCAGGGTGGCGGCGAGGATGGGAACAAGGCGGGGGCTGGGCATGGGCTGCCTCTAATTAATATTTAATATTGCCTAAAAGTGCCCAAAGGTTCCCCGGAACCCAGGGCCTGCCCGGGAGCAGGGCGGAGCCCTACTTCCGGGAAGGGAGCCGGGATGAGCGCATCCGCCAGGGCCGAGGTCGAACGCGGATCCGGCGGGCCCTAGAGGGACAGCGACAACCCCAGGAGCAACCCGTACGCCAGCTCCAGGCGCCCCGTGTGGCGCAGAACCGGCAGCAGGTCCTTCCCCATCGCCCCGCCCAGGACGGCCTTCAGGGGCCCGAACGCCAGGGGCGCCACCAGGAACGTGAGCGCGGCCCAGGGGCGCTCCAGGACCGCGGGCACCAGGGCCAGGGCCGCTGCGCCCACCAGAGCGGCGTAGAGCCGGCGCGTTCCCGCGTCGCCCAGCTTCACGGCCAGCGTCAGCTTCCCGGATGCCGCGTCCGTGGGGATGTCCCGGAGGTTGTTCGCCACCAGGATGGCGCAGGCCAGGGCGCCCACCCCCACCGCGGCGCACACCGCGGGCAGGGAGAGCCGCCCCGCCTGGGACCAGGTGGTGCCCAGCACCGCCACCAGGCCGAAGAAGACGAACACGAAAACCTCGCCCAGGCCGCGGTAGCCGTAGGGCCTGCGCCCCCCGGTGTAGAACCATGCGGCGGGAAGGCACGCGGCGCCCACGGCCAGGAGCCACCAGGCCCCGCACAGGGCCACCAGCGCCAGCCCCGCGGCGGCGGCGAAGCCGAAGGAGGCCAGGGCCGCCCCCAGCACGGCGCGGGGACGCGCGGCCCCGGAGCCGGTGAGGCGGAAGGGGCCCACGCGGTTGGCGTCCGTGCCGCGGATGCCGTCGGAATAGTCGTTGGCGAAGTTCACCCCCACCTGCAGGGCCAGGGCCACCGCAAGCGCCAGGGCGGCCCGCAGCGCGCCGGCGCCGTGCAGCGCCGCCGCGGCCCCGGTGCCGGCGGCGACGGGGGCCAGGGCGGCGGGGAGGGTGAAGGGACGGGCGCCCGCCACCCACTGTGCCGCTGTCGCCATGCCCGCCTCCTGGATGGCTCCATTGTGACGCAGGGCCAGCGCCCGGAACCGTCATAATGGAGCATCCCCAGGAGTGTACATGTTCGCCCGGCTCTGCCTCCCCCTCCTCATCGCCGCCTCGCCCCTGCTGGCGCAGGCCCTCACGCCCGAGCGCCTCGACCAGCTCGCGGCCGCCTGTCCCCAGGACGGCGGCTTCCGCGCCCTGAAGAACGCCCTGGCCCAGAACGACGGCCGCAAGCTGGCCGAGGACTGGTCCCGCATCACCGCCGTGGACGCGCACTTCACCAAGCGCATCGCCGACGAGCCCGTGGCCAACCAGATGGCCAGCGGCCGCTGCTGGATGTTCTCCGCCCTGAACATGTTCCGGCGCACGGGCGCCTCAAGGCTGGGCTGCGACAACCTCGAGCTGAGCCAGAACTACCTCTTCTTCTACGACAAGCTGGAGAAGGCCAACCTCTTCCTGGACGCCATCGCCCGCACCCGGGGGGCGGCCCACACGGACCGGCGCGTGGAGTTCCTCCTGGGCAGCCCCGTGCAGGAGGGCGGCAACTGGCAGGGCTTCGTGGACCTGGTGAAGAAGTACGGGGTCGTGCCCAAGGACGTGATGCCCGAGACCTTCAGCTCGTCCAATTCCGCGGCCATGAACCAGGTGCTGTTCCTGCGCCTGAAGGTGGCGGGCGTGCGGATCCGCGCGGCCAAGGACGCCGCCGCCGTGGAGGCCCTCAAGCTGCAGGCCATGAAGGACGTGTACCGCATCCTGGCCATGCACCTGGGCGTCCCTCCGTCGAAGTTCACCTGGCGCCACGTCGCCAAGGACAAGCAGGTGACCCCCCTCAAGGCCTGGACTCCCAAGGACTTCTACAAGACGGCCATCGGCGCCGACCTGGACGACTTCGTGGCCCTCTATTCCATCCCCACCCTGGCCTACCAGAAGAAGTACGAGATCGACCTGGACCGCGCCCTCCTGGACGCCCCCAACATGTTCTTCGTGAACTGCCCCCTGGAGGTCCTGAAGGAGGCGGCCAAGACCTGCGTCCTCTCCGACCGCCTGGTGTGGTTCGGCGCCGACGTGAGCCAGGACATGCAGCGCGAGGAAGGCCTGCTCATGCCCGGCGTGCGCGACTTCACCTCCCTCTACGGCATGGACTTCGCCATGGACCGGCGGGAGTGCTTCGAGAGCCGGCGCAGCGTGCCCAACCACAACATGGTCTTCACGGGCGTGGACATGGCGGACGGCAAGCCGGTGAAGTGGCTGGTGGAGAACTCCTGGGGCGACAAGGGCGGCAAGAAGGGCTACTACACCATGATGGACGGCTGGTTCGACCACTTCGTGCAGGTGGTGGTGGTGCCCCGCTCCGTGGTGCCCAAGGCCGTGCTGGACGTCTTCGGCACCCAGGCGGAGCTGCTGCCGCCCTGGGATCCCATGATGTCCGCCCTCAACGTCGAGTAGCGAACGGACCTCCAAAAAGGGTGTTGACAATTCATGGCTCTTAATTGAGAATTAGTCTCGTTCTCATTACCATGACGTTCTGACACCTGAACGTCCAACCCGCAACCGGAAGACCGGGAGGTAGCATGTCTGCCCGAACACGAAACCTCTGCCTCCTGCCGGGGGCCGGGCTCGCCTTGGCCCTGGCCCTGGCCTGCGGCAGCGCCGTGAAGCCGGCGGACGCCGGCGGTCTCTCCCCGGCCGCCAGCCTGGGCGAGCAGATCTTCAAGGACACCTCGCTTTCCGCCTCGGGGCTGCAGTCCTGCGCCACCTGCCACGTGGCCGAAGCGGCCCATGGGGCGGACAACGACCTGCCCGCCCAGCTGGGCGGCCCGGCCATGAACCTGCAGGGCACGCGGCAGTCCCCCTCCATCCGCTACCTGGCCGGGAACACGGCCTTCCACTACGACTCCGAGGGCACGCCCACGGGCGGGTTCTTCTGGGACGGCCGCGCGGAATCCCTGGCGGCCCAGGCGGGCGGCCCCTTCCTCAATCCGGTGGAGATGGCCATGCCCAGCAAGGCGGCGGTGGTGGCCAAGCTGGCGGCCGCGCCCTACGCCGCGTCCTTCCGGGCGGTCTACGGAGACGCCATCTTCTCGGACCCCGAACAGGCCTACCGCTGCATGACCCTGGCCCTCCAGCAGTACCAGCGGGAGGACGCGGAATTCCAGCCGTTCTCCAGCAAGTACGACGCCTTCCTGCGGGGCAGTGTCCGCCTGTCCGATGCGGAGGCCCGGGGGCTGGCCCTCTTCAACGACCCCCGGAAGGGCAACTGCGCCGCCTGCCACCCCTCGTCGGGCGACCGGCCCCTGTTCACGGACTTCACCTACGACGTGCTGGGCGTCCCCCGCAACCCGGCGCTGTCGGCCAACGCCGATCCCGAGTTCTTCGACCTGGGCCTGGGCGCCCGCGCGGACATCGACCGGCCGGACCTCTACGGGGCCTTCAAGGTGCCCAGCCTGCGCAACGTGGCCCTGCGCCGGGTCCTCTTCCACAACGGGCGCTTCACCTCGCTCAAGGACGCGGTGACGTTCTACGTGCAGCGGGACACCAACCCGGAGAAATACTACCCGGTGGCGCCCGACGGCACGGTGATGAAGTTCGACGATCTGCCATCGAAGTACCACGGGAACGTCAACGTCACCGAAGTCCCCTATAACCGCCTGCCCGGCCAGGCGCCGGCCCTCACCGACGCCGAGGTCGACGACGTCGTCGCCTTCCTGAAGACCCTCACCGACGGCTACACCCGCTAAGGAGCCCCCTTGAAATCCCTGCGCCTTTCCCTGCTCACCGCCTGCCTCGCCCTTTCGGCCCTGCGCGCCCAGGCCCCCCCCGAGGACCTCGCCAAGCGCCTGGACGCCCTGTCCCGCGAGCTCGAGCGCATGAAGGGCGAACTCTCCGCCCGCCCCGCCTCGAACACCGTCCTGGGGGGCTACGGCGAGATCCAGTTCTCCCACTTCTCCAAGGACGGCTCCAGGGACACCGCCGACCTGCGCCGCTTCGTGCTCGCCCTCACCCACCGCTTCGACGACCGCACCGAGCTGGTCACGGAGCTGGAAGTGGAGCACGCCGTGAGCTCGTCCGACGACAAGGGCGAGGTGGAGATCGAACAGGCCTACATCCAGCACCGCCTCTCCCCCACGTGGTCCCTGCGGGGCGGACTCTTCCTGGTGCCCGCGGGCCTGCTCAACGAGCGCCACGAGCCCACCGCCTTCTACGGCGTGGAGCGCAACGCGGTGGAGACCGCCATCATCCCCAGCACCTGGCGCGAGGGGGGCCTCCAGGTGGTGGGCTCCTTCGAGAACGGCATCGTGCTGCAGGCCGGCGTCTCCACCGGGTTCGACTTCTCCAAGTGGGACGCCGCCAGCACGGAGGGCGCCGAGTCGCCCCTGGGGGCGGTGCACCAGGAGCTGAGCGGGGCGAAATCCCACGACCTCGCCGCATTCGCCGCCGTGAACTGGCGCGGCGTGCCGGGCCTCCTCCTGGGAGGTTCCTGGTTCCACGCCAAGGGCGCCCAGGGCCAGCCCGACATGCCCGGCATGGCCGCGACCCTCTGGGACGTCCACGCCCGCTGGACCCCGGGGCCCTTCGACCTCAGCGCCGTCTACGCCCGGGGCACCGTGGCCGACACCGCGGCCTTCAACCAGACCCGCGTGGGCAACCCCACCCTGGTGCCCAGCCGCTTCGAGGGCTGGTACGGCCAGGCCGCGTGGCATGCGTGGTCCGCTGGCTCCTACGCGCTGGCCCCCTTCGTGCGCTACGAGTCCGTCAACACCGCCGCGGCCTTCGAGACTCTGGCCCCCGCCTCCCTCACGCCGGCGGCCGCCCCGTCCGAGAAGATCTGGACCGCGGGCTTCAACTTCAATCTGAACCCCCACGTGGTGCTTAAGGCCGACCTGCGGCGCTTCAAGAACGACACCGCGCAGAACCGGGTGAACCTCGGACTGGGGTGGGCCTTCTAGGGCTTCCAGGCATTCAGGAAGGCCGTCACCTTCTCCCGGCTGTACCCCTTGCCTTCTTCGAGCACGCCGGTGTCCTGGGAATGGAGCACCTTCCCGTCGGCATCCAGGACGAAGAGGTGGGGGTAGCCCGGGACCTTGGGGAACTGGGCCAGGAACGCCTCGTTCTTCGCCTCCTTGCTGTAGTTGACGAGCACGAAGACGAAGTTCTTGTCCCGCAGGTCCTTCACGTCCTTCTGGGCCTCCCAGAAGCCGTGGAGCAGGTGGCACCAGGGGCACCAGTTGCCGCCCACGTCCAGGATGATGCGGCGGCCGGTCTTCCGGGCCTCGGCCTTGGCGAGGTCCAGGTCCTTGAAGCTGTCCCGGGCGGGATCGAAGGGGCCGGTCTTCAGGACCGCCTTCTCGGGGGCCCGGGCCGCGAGGGGCGCGAGGGTGGCGCAGAGAAGCAGGGAAAGGGTGAAGGCTCGCATCGTGGCACTCCTGGATACCCAGTATAACGAAGTATCATTCCCGAACCGTTCTGGATCGTGCCCGTTCCCTATCGCCCGCCGCTGGCTTACCAGACCGGAGGCTGCTCCGCGATCACCCCATCCGAGGCCGTGGCCTGCTCCAGGCTGCCGGCCTTGGCCTGGATCACCAGGAACGTGAGGGGTTCGGTTCCCGTCGCCCTCCAGGCCCGGACGCCCGCAGGTTCGATGCGGATGGCGGAACCGGCCTTGAGCGGAAACCGCTCCCCATCCACCTGCATTTCCCCCTGCCCCGTCAGGAACACGTACAGCTCCTCGTTCTGCTTGTGGGAATGAGAGAAAGGCGAGGCCTCCCCAGGGGCCATGGAACCGAAGGACACCTCCATGCCGGTGAGGCCCAGCACCTGCCCCAGGAAGGTCTTGCCGGTGATCCGGCCACGCCGGGGATGATCCATTTCAAAGGCCCTCCACCGGTCCAGCGCGCCGTAATCCGCGGCGGTGAAGTGGGTGGACCGGGCGAGGGACTGCGCGGCTTGGGTCATGGCGTTCTCTCCTGGAAAGGGGGTGGGAAAGGACGGGTGCACAATTTTAGCACGACCGTTCGTGTTAATTTAACCAATCCGACAATCCGGCGCAAGGGCCGGGTACGCTTTTAAGTCAGGGGCCGTCAGGGCCCGGGACCCTCCAGGAGGTCAGGTTTGGCGGAAAAAGGCGACAGCACCCGGGCGCGCATCCTGGACGAGGCGATGCGCATCGCCAGCCGCGACGGCCTGGAGGGCCTGAGCATCGGCGCCCTGGCCGCGGCCCTGCCCATGTCCAAGAGCGGCCTCTTCGCCCACTTCGGTTCCAAGTCGGCCCTGCAGGTGGCCACCCTGGAGCACGCGGCCCGGACCGTCCGGGAGCGCGCCGCCCCCGGCGCGCGGCTGGCCCCGGGCCCCGAACGCCTCACCTTCATCCTCCAGACGGTCATGGCCTGGATCGACGACCCGGGTCTGCCCGGGGGCTGCCCCATCACCGGCGCCTGCGTGGAATTCGACGACCGGGAAGGTCCCGTGCGGGAGACCCTCCTGCGCCTCCAGCGCGACTCCCAGAGAAAGGCGGCCGAGAGCTTCGCGGGGTTCGCCCACCCCTCCCATGATCCGGATCAATTGGCCTTCGAATTCCGGGCCATCACCCTTGCCTACCACCACGCCTCAAGGTTGTTGCGGGAGGAACGGGCCGGGGACTGGGCCCGCAAGGCGCTGGAAGCCCTCCTCGCAAGGGCCCAGCGCCCGGCCTGATGACTAGGTTGCCTTGAGCCGGGTGAGGGCCACCTTGACGGGTCCGCCGTCCTCCTCCTGGAAGCCGGGCCTGGCGAGGGTCTCCCGGCGGGCCTGGTCGGATGCCACGCGGATCTGGTCCAGCACCTGCACGGCCCGCTCGTGGGCGAGCTCCCCGTCCACCTTCAGGAAGACCTTGCGCAGGCCCAGGGGCTGGAGCATCACGACGGGCACCAGCCGCTCCCGCAGGCTCGCCAGCGTCACCTCCTCGCGCTGCAGGAAGAGCCGGCCCTCGCCGTCCAGGGTGACGACCACCGGCGGCTCCACGGGCTTCTCCTTGCGGCCGTCGACGATGCGGGGAACGGCCACCTCCAGGGCCCTGGAGAGGCCCGGCACCATCACGATGAAGACGATGAGGAGCACCAGGACGATATCGATCAGGGGCGTGATGTTGATGTCCGACTTCGCGCTCTGGCGGCGCACGTCCATGGGGGCCTCCTGGGATTTGCTCCAGGGTCGGTCCCCCGGCCGGCCCGTCAAGGCGCGGCCACAGAAGTTACAACTTCCTGATTAATGGAAGGTTATTGGCCCCTTTGTCACCCGTTCGTCACGGGCCCCAGAACCCGTTTCACGGAGGCGACCTTGTCGGCCATGCGCTGGGGCCGGTCGGAGCGCGTGCCCAGCTTGATGTCCGTGTGGATGCGGGGCACGCCCATGGCGTGGAGCCGCTCGTGGCAGGCGCGGACGGCGCCCATGACCGCGTCCCACTCCCCCTCGACGTTCGTGCCGTTGGCGTGCAGCTCGTACGTGAGCCCGGAATCCGCCAGCACCCGCTCCACTTCCGCGATGTACCGGGAGAGGGAGACCCCGGTGCCCACCGGCACCACCGTGAAATCCACGATCACATGCATGACGCACCTCGTCCCCAGCATCCCACCGGGGCCCCCGGATACGCAACGCGGCGGCCCCCCCGTCGCCGGGAAAGGGCCGCCGCGGCGGGAACCGGGCCTACCAGACCTTGATGCGGTCGGCGGGGGCCAGGTAGAGCTTCTCGCCGGCCTTGACGCCGAAGGCCTCGTACCAGGCGTCCAGGTTGCGCACGACCGTGGGCCGCACGAAACCGGGGGTGTGGGGGTCGGTGGTGATGCGGTTGAGCAGGTTGGCGTCGCGGTAGCGCGAGCGCCAGATCTGGCCGAAGCCCAGGAAGAAGCGCTGGTCGCCGGTGTAGCCGCCCACGACCTTGGCGGGCTTGCCAGCCAGGGACTTGTGGTAGGCGTCCAGGGCGACGGTGACGCCGGCCAGGTCCGCCATGTTCTCGCCCAGGGTCAGCTCGCCGTTGACGTGGGAGCCCTTGAGGGGCTCGTACTCGGCGTACTGCTTGACGACCTTGTCGGTGAGGGCGGTGAAGCGCTTGACGTCCTCCGAGGTCCACCAGTCGGAGAGCTTGCCGTCCATGTCGAACTTGCGGCCCTGGTCGTCGAAGTGGTGGCTGATCTCGTGGCCGATGACGGCGCCGATGCCGCCGTAGTTCACGGCCGGGTCGGCCTTGGGATCGAAGAAGGGGGGCTGCAGGATGGCGGCGGGGAACACGATCTCGTTCCACAGGGGATTGGCGTAGGCGTTGACCGTCATGGGCGTCATGCCCCACTCGGAGCGGTCGATGGGCTTGCCGATCTTGTCCAGCTGGCGCTGGAACCGGAACTCGGCGGCCCGGACGGCGTTGCCCAGGGCGTCGCCGCGCACGATCTCGAGCTTGGAGTAGTCACGCCACTTCTCGGGGTAGCCGATCTTGGGGGTGAACTTGGCGAGCTTGGCCCGGGCCGCGGCCTTGGTCTTGGGGTCCATCCAGGTGAGGTTGGACAGGCGCTGGTCCATGGCCGCGATGATGTTCCTGACCAGGGCGTCCATCTGGGCCTTGGCCTCGGGGGGGAAGTACTTCTTCACGTAGAGCTTGCCCACGGCCTCGCCCAGGGCGCCGGTGGTGAAGTCCGCGCCGCGCTTCCAGCGGGGCTGCATCTCGGGCTGGCCGGAGAGCACCGTGCCGTTGAAGGCGAAATTCTCGGCCACGATGGCCTTGGGCAGGAAGGGGGCGGCGTCCTTGATCGTGTGGAAGGCCAGGTAGTCCTTCCAGGTGTCCAGGGGCTCGCTGGCCAGGAGCCTGGCCGCGCCGGCGATGGCGCTGGGATTGGCGATGATCAGCTGCTTCTGGTCGTTGACGCCGACGGCGGTGAGCAGCGCCGTCCAGTCCAGTCCGGGGTAGGCGGCATCGAGGCCCGTGCGCGGGATGGGGTTGTAGAGCTTCTCGATCTGCCGGTTCTCCACCTGGGTCCAGTGGGCGGTGGCGATCTTCACTTCCAGGTCGTAGATGGCCTTGGCCTTGGCCTCGGGATTGGCGATGCCCGCCAGGCGCAGCATGGCCGCGATGTGGGTCTGGTACTTGGCGCGGATCTCGGCGAACTTGGGGTTCTTGGTGTCGAGGTAGTAGTCCCGGTCCGGCAGGCCCAGGCCGCCCTGGCCCACGTAGACGGAATAGATGGAGGGATCCTTCAGGTCCTGCTCGGGGCCCGCGGCCACGGGCGTGTTGATGCCGATGCGGGAGGCCGCGCCCATGACCTTGGCCAGCTGGGTGCGGTCCGCGATGGCGGCGATGGCGTCCAGCTGGGGCTTGAGGGGGGCGAGCCCCTTGGCCTCGATGGCGGCCTCGTCCAGGAAGCTTGCGTAGAAGTCCCCGACCTTCTGCTCCTCGCTGCCCTTCCTGGCGCCCTTGGCCTTGGCGGCGGCCTCGACGATGCCGCGGGTGCGCTCCTGGCTCAGGTCGCGGAGCTTGTCGAACATCCCGAAGCTGGCGCGGTCCGCGGGGATCTCGAGGTTCTTGAGGTAGACGCCGTTGACGAACTGGCCGAAGTCGTCGCCGGGCTTGACCGCCTTGTCCATGCCGGGGGTGTCGACGCCGAACGCACCGTAGGTGGGACCGGCCTTCGCCGCGGCGGCGGGGGCCTTCTCCGGCGCTGCGGCCAGGACGGGGGTGGCCAGGATCATGGATCCAGCCACGAGTTTCGCCAACAATCCGCTTTTCTGCATAGGGTCTCCTGACCGATGAGGGTTAAAAAGTGTAACGCATTACGAGGTGTCACCGTTTAGGGCAGGGATCACACCTTTCTCGCCCCCCTGCCGCGAGGCTACTCTGTAAAAGGGGTTTGCATGGCGATCCAGACCATCATCGTGGGCACCGGCAGGCACATTCCGGCCGTCATCGTTCCGAATTCGGCCTTCATGCACCATCAGTTCCACGGCCCCGACCACCAGCCGATCGACAAGCCCAACGAGGAGATCCTCGAACAGTTCGAGGCCATCACCGGCATCCATGAGCGGCGCTACGCGCCCGACGACCTCCTGACTTCGGACATGGCCTTCCTGGCCGCCGAGGACGCCCTGGCTTCCTCGGGCATCGACCGGGAGTCCCTGGACGGGCTCATCGTGGCCCACAATTTCGGCAACGTCCGCCCCAACGCCCACCGGTCGGATCTCGTGCCGTCCCTGGCCGCGCGGGTCAAGGCGCGCCTGGGCATCCGGAACCCCGGCGCCGTGGCCTTCGACCTGGTCTTCGGGTGCCCGGGCTGGCTCCAGGGCGTGATCCAGGCCGACTGCATGATCCGCGCGGGCGCGGCCCGGCGGGTGCTGGTCATGGGCGCCGACACCCTCTCGAGGGTCTCGGACCCCCACGACCGGGACAGCCTGATCTACGCCGACGGCGCCGGCGCCGTGATCCTCGAGGGCCGCGAGGGGGAGCCCGGCGAGGGCATCCTGGCCCACGCGGCCCGCTCCGACACCTTCGAGCACTCCACCATGCTGCTCATGGGCCCTTCCTACCGGGACTCGGCCTTCCTCGAGGCCTTCTTCCTGAAGATGGAGGGCCGCAAGCTCTACCGCTACGCCCTCCACCACGTGGCCGGCGCCGTGAAGGACTGCCTGGACAAGGCCGGCGTGGACCTGCGGACGGTCGCCAAGGTCCTCATCCACCAGGCCAACCTCAAGATGGACGAGGCGATCCTGGAGGCGCTGTGCCGGCTCGCGGGCCTGGAGGGCGCCCCTCCCGGGCTCATGCCCATGACCATCTCCTGGCTGGGCAACAGCTCCGTGGCGACGATCCCCACGATGCTGGACCTGATCCTCAAGGGCGACCTGGAGGGCCACGCGATCAGGCCCGGCGACACGGTGGTGTTCGCCTCGGTGGGGGCGGGGATGAACATCAACGCCGTGGTGTACCGCTTCCCTAGGTCGTGAGGACCGCCACCCGGGCTTCCCCCGCCCCGTCCGTGGCGAAGCGGCAGCCGGCGTAGGCCGGGTTCTTGGCCACCAGCGCCTGGATCAGCCGGGCCTGGCCCAGGCCGAACTCGAACAGCACGCGCCCCCCGGGCTTCAGGAAGGCGGGGGCCTCCTGGAGGAAGCGGGAGACGATGGAGATGCCGTAGGGGCCGCCGTCGAAGGCCTCCCGGGGCTCGTGGCGCAGGAGGCCGGCATGCGTCTTCTCCAGGGACGTGGATGGGATGTAGGGCGGGTTCATGGCCACCACGTCCATGGTGCCCTCCAGGCCCCGGCCCTTGAGAGGCTCGAAGAGGTCCCCCCGCGACACCTGGACGCGGTCCTCCAGGCCGTGCAGGCCGACGTTCTCGCGGGTGAGGGCCGCGCAGCTCTCGGTGAGGTCGGAGGCCCAGACCCGCACCCGGGGCTGGAGCACGGCCACCGCGCAGCCCAGGTTGCCCGAGCCGCAGCCCATGTCGATCATGCGGAGCCCGCCCTCCCCGGCCGCCTCGAGCGCGGCCAGGACCTCGCGCCCCAGGATCTCCGTCTCCTCCCGGGCGGCCAGGACGTCGCTGCCCGTGAGCAGTTCGACCCCGAGGAAGGGCTGCCTGCCGAGCACCAGGCCCAGGGGCGCGCCTTCCGCGCGCTTCCCGGACCAGGCCAGCACCTGGGCCTCGGCGTCCGCCGGAGCCATGCCGCGGGCGGCGGCGATGATCCGCGCGGCCTCCGCGCCGGCCTCGCTTCCCGCGACCGGGACCAGGAGCGCTTCCACCTTCGCCTTGAGCCCGTCCAGATCCACGTCAGACATGTTTCCTCCTCAGAGGCCCGTGAGGCTCGAGTCGTCGCCCCGGCCCTCGATGACGTCCACGATGCGTTTGCCCAGGAGGGGCGCGGCCCTTCTGGCGAATTCGGCCGACGGATGCGAATCCCCCGCCGTGACGGAACGGCCGGGCTTCAGGTACAGGCCGCCGTCGGTCTCCAGGTCCCGGAAGTCCCACACGAAGATGTTGTCGCCCTTCTCGTCCCAGGTGTCCTTCACCCAGGCGGCGAACTGGCGCGCGCGCTCGGCGTCCTCCGGGCGGGTGGCGGCCTCGGTGAGGGCCGCCCCGGTCCAGACGATGAAGGTCTTGCCCGGGTACTCGCGCATTCGGGCCTTGAGCGCCTCGTACTGGAGCTTGTAGTTGGCCAGGGTCTTCTTCCGGGACGAGGCCGAGGGGGCGCCGTCGTCCTCCCGGATGGAGCTCACGGGGAAGCAGTGCTTGAACACGATCACGTCGTAGGCCCCGGCCAGGTCGTCCAGGTTGGCCTCGGACCGGTCCCGGGCCGCGCCGCGGTGGGCCACCCAGAGGTTCCAGTAGTCGTAGGGGTAGTTCTCCCACGGGTAGTGGTCCCGGAAGAACAGGTTGAAGACCCGCGAGGGCAGCAGCCGGCCCAGGCGGGGGTGGTTCCCCTTGGCGAGGGGGTAGCTCTGCTCGGTGATGCTGTAGGCGGTGCCGTGCTCGGCATTCCAGGCCTCCACGAAGGCGGCCACGCCGCCCTTCCAGATCTCCTCCCCCGTGCTGTGGTGGAGGAGCACGATGCGGACCGGAGGGTGGGCCATGGTGGTCTCCTTGGGTCGGGTACCGGGGCAGGAAACGCAGAGGCCCGCCACCAGCCCGATGGCGGCAATGCGCAGGTTCCGCGGGAAGGCCATGGGAAGCCTCAGCTCCTGGCCGGGGCGGGCCGCTCCATGCCCGCCATGTCCAGAGGGGGCGTGCGCAGGTAGTGGGTGGCCCGGGTCTTCCGGTTGAAGTCGTCGAAGGCGTTGCGCACCTGCGCGGGGGAGAGGTCCAGGGCCTGGGCGGTCTCCTCCAGGCTGATGCCGTTCTCCTGGGCGTACCAGAGCAGGTCCATGGTGGCGAAGGGCATGCGGAAGAAGAACTCCTCCTGGGTGGCGGGGGCGCTGTAGGTGTCCGAGGTGGGGGTGCGCTCCTGGATGATGCGCGGCACGTCCAGGTGGGCCGCCAGCTGGTACACCTGGGTCTTGTAGAGGTGCACGATGGGCTTGAGGTCCACGCCCCCGTCGCCGAACTTCACGAAGAACCCCTGGTCGTGCTCGTTCTTGTTGGGCGTGCCCACCACCGCGTGGTTCCGCAGTTCGGCGTGGTAGTAGAGCATGGCGGTGCGGGTGCGCTGCTTGAAGTTGGATGCGGCCACGATCTGGGCGAACTCCGCCGGGCCAAGGCGCGCCGTCTTCTCGATGCCGTCCGGGGTGATGATGGTGAGGGAATAGACGTTCAGGGTGCCGTTGTCCAGCAGGCCCGGCGGAAGCACGATCTTGGCCAGGTAGCCCTTGCGGGCGTCGAACTCTGGGAACACCCGCGCGATCGCCTCGTCGCGGCGCCCGTAGCAGTCGAAGCCGTCCAGGGCGGGGGTGATGACCTCCTTGATGGGGGTGAGGCCGTAGTGGGCCGCCAGCATGCGGGCCAGGTCCTCCGACGCCGGCTCCGAGTCCTTCTCGGGAAGGATGAGGGGCACCACGCGCTCGGGGCCGAAGGCCTTGACGCAGAGCGCAAGGCAAACGGAGGAGTCGATGCCGCCGCTGATCCCCATGACGGCGCCGGTCTTGTGGAGGCCCCGCATGTTCTCCCTGAGCCACGTCACGATGCGGTCCGTCTCCGCGGCGGGATCGATGTCGAGGATGTGCCTGTTCATTGCCATGGTCAGTCCTGCTGCGATGCCCCGGGCCCGGCGACGAGCTTGACGTCGTCGGAGGCGTCCAGGGGGGGGGAGGGCTTGAAGCCCGAAAGGAACTGGCGGTGAAGAAGCTGGGTGGAGATGATGCCGGCCAGGGCCATGTCGTCGGTCTCGCTGTGGGCGTGGCCCTGCTTGAGCTTGGTGACCAGGTGCTCCACGGCCCGCGGGTTGAAGTACCCCGTATCGGCGACGGCGGCGGGGGAGAGGAGCTCCTCCATGTAGTCCGGCGCCGAATCGCCGAAAAAGGCCCGCTGGATGGGGGCCCGGAAGGGCTGCTTGGGCCGGTCCGTGATCTCCGGGGGCAGCCACTCGCGGCTCACCTCCTTGAGCAGGAACTTCTCGGTCAGCCCCTGGAGCTTGAGGGCGGGGGGGAGGCGGTTGCAGAACTCCACCATGCGGTAGTCGAGGAACGGGAACCGCCCCTCGACGGAATGGCCCATGGCCATGCGGTCGCTCTGGGACGACAGGAGGTACTGGGACAGGAAGATGGATATCTCCAGGTACTGGGCCTGGTGGAGCGGGTCCCACCCGTCGAAGCCGTCCGGGTAGGCGGGGCCGCGTGTCCCTCCCGCACGCTCCAGGAAGCCGGCGCTGAAGAAGCGCTTGGCCCGGGAGGTGGTGCGCCAGCGGATGGCGTGGGAATAGTCCCGGGCGTCCGTCTCGGAAAGGCCCATGCCGAAGAAGGCCGAGGCGTAGTTCGCGTTGCCCTTGGTGAGGCCCGCGATCCAGGGGTAGATGCGGCTGAACAGGTCCTGGCGCATCTTCGAATCGGGCCGGGCCGCCCAGAAGCGGCGGATCTTGGCCTCCTTGAAGAGGTCGTAGCCCGCCATGAACTCGTCGGCGCCCTCGCCGGTGAGCACGACCTTGAAGTTCTTCCGCCGCACGAGCCCCGAAAGCAGGAACATGGGCGCCGGGGACGTCCGCATGAGGGGCGTCTCGGCGTGCCAGACGACCTCCGGGAAGATCCGCCCGATGTCGGCGTGGCTCGCGCGGACCACGTGGTGGTTCGTCCCGAGGGACTTCGCCATGCTGGCCTGGAAGCCGCTCTCGTCGAAGGCCGGGTCGTCGAAGGCGATGGAGAAGGTCTCCAGCGGGTTGGTGGTGAAGGTGCGGATGATGGCCGTGATGGTGGAGGAATCGAGCCCCCCGCTGAGGTAGGCCCCCACGGGCACGTCCGCACGGAGGCGCAGCCGGGTGGCGTCGATGAGGAGCTCCCGCAGCTCGGCGGCGCAGTCCTCCACGGACCGGACCGGGCCCGGCTCGGGGAAGGTGAGTTCCCACCAGGGCTCGATGGCCACGCGGCCGTCCCTGACCAGCATGAAGTTGCCCGGCGGCAGCTCCCGCACGCCCTTGAAGAAGGTGCGGGGCGACAGGGTGCTCCAGTAGGTGAAGATCTCGTCCAGGGCGGCGGGATCCGCCTCCGCCGCCACCGCCGGGTGGGCGAGGACGGCCTTGATCTCCGAGCCGAAGACCAGGCTTCCCCCGGCCTCGGCGTAGAAGAGGGGCCGCACCCCGAGGCGGTCCCGGGCCAGGAACAGGGTCCGCTTCACGGTGTCCCAGATGGCGATGGCGAACTGGCCGTTGAACTTCGACAGGCACCGGGGGCCGTACTCCTCGTAGGCGTGGAGGACCGTCTCGGTGTCGCAGGAGGTGGCGTAGCGGTGCCCCAGGGCCTCCAGCTCCTCGCGGAGCTCGGGGTGGTTGAAGATCTCGCCGTTGAAGACGATCCAGAGGGTCCCGTCCTCGTTGGAGATGGGCTGCTGGCCGGTGCTCAGGTCGATGATGCTGAGCCGGGCGTTGCCCAGGCCGGTCCGGCCGTCCAGGTAGATGCCGAACTGGTCGGGGCCGCGGTGGCGGATGGTCCCCAGCATGGCGCGCAGCACCGAAGCCTCGGCCGGGGCCGATGCCCCCAGGCCGCAGAAGCCGACCACGCCGCACATCTAGACCAACCCGAGCTTGCTGATCTTCCCGGAGGAGGTCATGGGAAGTTCCGCCATGAACTCGACGTACCTCGGCACCATGAAGTCCTCCAGATGCCGGCGGCAATGGGCGATGACCTCGGCCTCCGTCAGCTTGGCGCCCGTGCAGACGACGCACGCCTTGATCACCTGCCCGGCCATGGGATCGGGAACGCCCACCACGGCGGCCAGCACCCCGGGCAGCATGTGGAGCACGTTCTCCACCTCCTTGGGCGGGACCTTCTCGCCCCGGCTCTTGATGATGTCGTCCTGGCGGCCCACGAAATAGAAGAAGCCGTCCCCGTCCGTCCGGAAGAGGTCGCCGGAGTAGCAGAGGCGCTCGCCGGGGATCGGGCCGGGCCGGTAGCGGCGGGCGGTGGCCTCGGGGGCCTCCCAGTAGCCCCGCATCACGTGGCGGCCCCGCACCACCAGCTCGCCGGTCTCGCCCGGACCCAGCCTCCGGCCCGTGCCGTCCTCGAGCCACGCCTCGGTGCCGGGGATGGGGATGCCCACCGAGCCGGGCCTGGCATCCAGTTCCGAAGGCGGGAGGTAGAGGGTGCGCTTGGTCTCGGTGAGGCCGTACATCGAATAGAGGGTGGTGCCCGGGAACGCGGCCCGCAGGTCCTGGATGTGGCTGGGCGGCAGCGCCGCTGCGGTGTTGGTGAGGTAGCGCAGGCTGGAGAGGTCGAAGGAGCTGCGGTCCAGGGCCAGGATCATCGCGAAGATGGTGGGCACGCCGGGGAGGCCCGTGACGCGCTCCTCCTGGATCCGCTGGAGGATCAGGGCAGGATAGGTGAAGCTGCGCTCCAGCACCAGCGTCCCGCCGAACTTGACGGTCATCAGGAGCTGGTAGAGGCCGTAGTCGAAGGAGAGCGGCAGCACGCCCAGGACGACGTCCTCCTCGCGGTTCTCCAGGTAGGTGATGATCGAGGTCGAGGCGAAGTCCACGTTGCTGTGGTCGCACATGACGCCCTTGGGCTCGCCGGTGCTGCCGGAGGTGTACACCAGGCAGGCCAGGTCCAGATCGATGTTGACGATGGGCAGGGGCGCCCCGGAGGCCTCCGACTGGATCTCCTCGAAGGTCCGGACGCGGCCCTCCGCCGCGCGGGTGGAGAAACAGGACACGCCCAGGATCAGGGAAGGGACGTCGGACCAGAGGTCCTGGAAGCCCACCACCCGCTCGTCCATGAGCAGCGCCGAGGCGCGGCAGTTGTTGAGGATGAACTTCAACTTGTCCAGCTTGGTGGAGGCGTTGATGAAGACGAAGGTTCCGCCGGCCTTCAGGGTCCCGAAGATCCCCGCCACCGCTTCCACCGAGTTGTGCAGGTGGATGGCCACCCGGTCCCCCCGGCCGACGCCGCCTTCCGTCAGGGCACGGCCCAGGCGGTTGGACATCTCCTCCAGCTCCGCGTAGGTGACCCGCTGCTTGCCGCACACCAGCGCGACCTTGTCAGGTAGGCGGGCTGCCGCAGCCGAGAGGAATTGATGGACCAGCATGGGCGCGCCCCCCTCAGGAGGCCTTTAGCGACTTGCCCGCCACGTACGCGCTCAGCTTCGCCACCGAATCGAAATTGTCGGGCAGCAGCTCGCTGTCGCTCACGGAGATGCCGAACTCCTTCTCGACGAAGGAGACCAGTTCGATGATCCCCAGGGAATCGATGATCCCCTCCTCGAGGAACGAGGACTCGTCGCCGTAGCCGTAGCCCTGGTCGCTGAAGAGGAAGTTTCTCGCGATGTACTCGCGGATCTTCGGAGCAACAGAGGTCGTGTCCAAAGCCATTCGTGATCCCCTCAGCAGGGCGGGTGATTGACGGGCCAACTTGCATATGAACTGCTGGTATTATCTCGTTCACAGTTTATCCGAACTTCGGTCCCTTGCAACATGCCCGATGCAGGGAATTCCCAACCAGCCCATCTATCTGGTTAAGGTTGGGCGGAGGTGATCCCCCACCAGGGTCCCTCCGGACCGCCCACCTCGAGACCCCGCCCATGATTCGAAAGACCGTCCCTGGAACCGGTGTCAAACCGGGGCTCCATCCCCGAAACCGCCACCGTGAACGCTACGACATCCCGGCCCTGGTGGAGGCCTGCCCGGAGCTGTCCCCCTTCCTCCGGCCCAATCCCCTGGGGGAACCCACCATCGACTTCGCGGACCCCGCGGCCGTGCGCACCCTGAACCGGGCCCTCCTGGCCTCGGCCTACGGGATCCGGGGCTGGGATCTACCCGGAGGCTTCCTGTGCCCCCCCGTCCCGGGGCGGGCCGACTACCTGCACCACCTGGCCGACCTCCTGGCCACGGGCGGGTCCCCCCCCCGGGGTCCCGGGATCCGGATCCTGGACGTGGGCGTGGGGGCCAACGCCATCTATCCCCTGGTGGGCCACCGGGAGTACGGCTGGACCTTCCTGGGCACGGACATCGACCCCGCGGCCCTGGCCAGCGCCCGCGCCATCCTCGCGGCCAACCCGGGCCTGGAGGACGCGATCGAGCTCCGCCTCCAGAAGGACCCGCGGCGGATCCTGGCCGGGGTCGTGCTGCCGGGCGAGACGTTCGAGGCCTGCATGTGCAATCCGCCCTTCCACGGCTCCCCGGCCGAGGCAAGGGAGGGGACCCAGCGCAAGTGGCGCAACCTGGGACGGTCCTCCGCGCCGGTACTGAACTTCGGGGGCCAGGGGGCCGAGCTCTGGTGCGAGGGCGGGGAGGTGGCCTTCGTGGGCCGGATGGTGGAGGAGAGCGCCGAGCGGCCGGACTGCTGCCGCTGGTTCACCAGCCTCCTGTCCAAGTCCGCCAGCCTCCCCCCGGTTCAGGCCGCCCTGCGCAGGGCCGGGGCGGGCCGGGTGCGGGTCGTGGAGATGAGCCAGGGGCAGAAGCGCAGCCGGATCGTCGCCTGGGGCTTCTGAAGCCTATTCGTGTGCCTGGATGTGTCCGCGCTCGGCAAGCTTGCGGGCCAGGCGCTCGGCCACGTCGATGGCGAAGTCGATGTCGCCGTCGCTGAGGCCCGAGCTGCCGCCGGCCGCCATGCTGTTCAGCATGATCAGCGCGTAGTGCTCCACGCGCTTGAGGTTCCAGGCGGGCACGGTGGGCCTTGGAAGGGAGATTTCCCGGGGATCGGTCATGGGGGCTTCCTTTGCTGGAAGGATAGTCCCCCGCATCCGGATATCCCCGCAAAAAACCAGGGACATCTAACCTTCTTCAGATGTAGTGGTTAAAAATAATTGCAAAATCCGGTACGAATTTCTGGTTTCGCGGTGGAAGTACGTCATGATGATCCTAGAGAATCCATACGTCGTGGGTAATCTACGCTGGGCCGGCCACTGTCTCGACTCGCACACAGCGCTTAAATTCGAGACAACTTCAGGATCTCCAATGGCTCAAGGTACTGTTAAGTGGTTCAACGCTGAAAAGGGTTTCGGCTTCATCACCCCCGATGGTGGTGGCGCTGACCTGTTCGTCCATCACACCGCCATCCAGGGTTCGGGCTTCAAGACGCTGGACGAGAACCAGCGCGTGAGCTTCGAGAGCGGACAGGGCCAGAAGGGCCCCCAGGCGATCAACGTCACCAAGCTCTAGTCCGGCGTAATCCGGTTCCGGCCCGCCCCTGCTACAGGTGGCGGGCCTGTTTTTTTCAGGAGTCCCCATGGCCAGAGTGAACTACCAGCGCGACAAGCGGCTCAAGGACCTGGACAGGCAGCGCAAGCAGGAAGAGAAGCGTGCCAAGAAGCTGCAAAAGGATCTGGCCCCCGCCGAAGGCGAGGCCCAGGTTCCGGAAGAGGGGCAGGACACCGCCCCGGTCCAGGAATAAGCCAGCGAACATCGCGGGAAGGGCCGCCGCCGGGAAGTTCCCGGTGGTGGCCCTTCCTCCGTTAGACTGTCGAACCTTCAAGGGGACCGCCATGAGACCGCCGCTGCCGCCGATCCTCTTCTCCACATGCCTGTTGGCTGGCTGGGCTGCCGGAAGGTTCCACCCCCTGAACCTGGGCCCCTTCCCTTTCCGGACTCCGCTCACGATCCTGCTCCTGGTCCTGCCCCTGGTCCTGGCCGCCTGGGCCCTGCTCACCTTCCGCCGCCACCGCACGACGCCCGAACCCCACGGGACCCCCACCGCCATGGTGGAGGACGGTCCCTACCGCTTCACCCGCAACCCGATGTATTTGAGCCTGGTGATCCTGCTCACGGGCTTCGCCCTCCTGCTGGATTCCCTGTGGGTGCTTGTCCTGGTGCCGGTGCTGGCGGCGCTCCTGGACCGGCTGATCATTCCCGGCGAGGAGGCGCGGCTCCAGAGGATCTTCGGGGAGGGCTACACCGGCTACACCCGGCGCGTGAGGCGCTGGATCTAGGGGTTCTGGGGGGCGTGGCCATGGCATGCAGCTGCCGGAGGTCCACGTGGTCGGTCTCCGTTCCAGGGCGACCTTATCAGGTCAGGCCCGGCCAGGGCGTGGAGGCGCGGCCCCGGGCCTTCCGGAACGCGGCGCGGATGCGCTCCGCCGCGGCCGGGTCCAGCGGGCCCTTCTCCAGGAGGCGGAGATTGGCCTCGGCGTTGGCCGGGCGGGTGGTGCCGATGGAGACGACGTCGACCCCGGGCTGGGCCAGGGTGAAGCGCAGGGCGATCTCCATCCAGGGGTCCTCCCCCTCAAAGCCCAGCTCCCGCGGGTCCAGCGCCATGGCTGCGAACCGCTCCGCGTAGGGCTTCACGTAGTCCCGGTAGATGCCCTGCTGGGCCTCGGCGGGCTTCCAGGCCCCGTTGGCCACGGGGCGCTTGGCGATGACGCCCGTGCCGGCCCTGGCGGCGGCGGGAACCGCCCCTTCCAGGTTGACCTGGTCGCAGAGGTTCACCGAGCACATGAGCACGTCCACCCCCGGGAGGCCCACGGCGAAGGCGGCCGCGTCGTTGTCCCCCGAATAGCCCGCGAAGCGGATCTTCCCGGCCTCCCGGGCCCGGAGGAGGGCCCCCAGGGCCTCCCCCTTCTCCAGCACCTCCCGGGTGCAGGAATGGAGCAGCATCACGTCCAGGTGATCCGTGCCCAGGCGGCGCAGGGACCGGTCCACGGTCGCCGCGACGACCTTCGCCGACCAGTCCTCCCCCTCGATCCCCTCCACCTTCCGGCCGCACTTGGAGAGCAGGACGAAGTCCCCGCGGCGGTGGCCCACGGCCCTGCCGATGAGCTCCTCCGAGCCCAGATAGGCCGCCGCCGTGTCGATGAGGTTCACCCCGCGGTCCAGGAGCAGGTTGAGCACCTGTCCCGCCTGTTCCCCGCTCGCGCCCAGGTACCCGATGGGACCCGCGCCGAAGGCGATGCGCGACACCTTCAGCCCCGTCCTGCCCAGCGTCCCGTAGTCCATGGCCTGCCTCCAGACCCAGGATTCTACCCGGCCCCTCCGGTCCCCGCGATATCATGGCTCATCCCCACCCAAATCAGGTTCCAACCCCTCCGGAGGGATCCATGGACCGCCGCGCCTTCCTCAGAGACTCCGCCGCAACCCTGGGCGGCCTGGCCGCCCTGGACGCCCTCCCCCTTCGCGCGGCGCCCGCCCCGAGGCCCGACCTCGCGGTGGCCCACGGCGCCTCCCCGGAGCGCATCGTGCGCGCCGCCGTGGACGCCCTCGGCGGCATCCGGCGCTTCATCGCCAAGGGGGACGTGGTGGTGGTCAAGCCCAACATCGGCTGGGACCGGACCCCGGAACAGGCCGCCTGCACCAACCCCGAGGTGGTCGCCACCCTGGTGCGCCTCTGCCTGGAGGCCGGCGCGAAGACCGTGAAGGTCTTCGACCGCACCTGCAACGACGCCCGGCGGTGCTACGTGCAGAGCGGCATCGAGGCCGCGGCCAGGGCCGCCGGCGCCGAGGTGAGCCACATCGACGAGCGGCGCTTCCGCGAGGTGAAGATCCCCAGGGGCGTGGCGATCCAGGCCTGGCCCATCTACATCGACGTCCTCGAGGCGGACAAGCTCATCAACGTCCCCATCGCCAAGCACCACAGCCTGGGCAGGCTCACCCTCTCCCTGAAGAACTGGATGGGCGTGATGGGCGAGAACCGGGGCCGCATCCACCAGCGCCTGGACGAGACCCTGGTGGACATCGCCACCGTCGTCCGGCCCTGCCTGACGGTGCTGGACGCGGTGCGCATCCTAACCGCCCACGGCCCGGTGGGCGGGAACCTCGCCGACGTCAAGCGCCTCGACACGGTCGTGGCCGGCACGGACCAGATCGCCGTCGACGCCTACGGCGCCACCCTCTTCGGCCTGACCGGCGCGGACCTGGGCTACGTGCGGGAAGGCGCCCGCCGGGGCCTCGGGGTCATGGACCTCGGCAGGCTCGTCGTGAAGAAGCTCGAGGCCTAGGGTGATCTGGGCCCGGCGCGTCTCCCAGGGGGCCTTCCTCCTCCTCTTCATCGTCCTCTTCCTCCAGACGGAGCAGAAGGGCGCGGACCACCTGGGGTACCCCGCGAAGCTCTTCCTGGACTTCGATCCCCTGCTGGCCCTGGCCACCCTCCTCTCCGCCCGGGCCGTGGCCGCGGGCTTCGCCCTCTGCCTGGTCCTGGTGGCGGCCACCGCGCTGCTGGGACGGGTCTTCTGCGGCTGGGCGTGCCCCCTGGGGACGCTCCACAACCTGGTGGGCGCCCTCAAGCGCTGGAAGGGCCCCCAGCGCGTGCGGGGCTGGTTCCGGACCAAGTACCTCCTGCTGGTCTTCCTGCTGGCGGGGAGCGCGGTGGGCATCCAGCTCACCGGGATCTTCGACCCCCTCTCGCTCCTGGTGCGCCATCTGTCGCTGGGTCCCTACCCGGCCCTCAACGCCGCCGCCAACGGCCTCATGGACGCCGCGTACCGGACCGGCTCCCGACCGCTCACCGCGGTGGCCGACGCCGCCTTCGGCTTCCTGAAGAGGACCCTCCTGGCCTACCAGCAGCCGCACTTCGCCCAGGGGGCGCTCCTCACCGTCCTGCTCCTGGCCATCCTGCTCCTGAACCTCTCCGAACGGCGCTTCTGGTGCCGCTACCTCTGCCCTCTGGGCGCGCTGCTGGGGCTCCTGGGCCGCTGGTCCCTCCTGAAGCGCGAGACGGCCGAAGGCTGCAACGCCTGCGGGGTCTGCGACCGGGACTGCCAGGCCGGGCTCGCCGCCTCCAGAGCCGGTGCCTGGAACGCCGGCGAGTGCCTCTACTGCATGGCCTGCGACGACGCCTGCCCGAAGAACGCCGTGACCTTCGGCTTCTCCCGCAGGCCCGCCCCGGCCGCCCTGGACCTGGGCCGGCGCAACGTCCTCCTCGCCGGGGGCGCGGGCCTGGCCTCCGTGGCCGTCTCCCGCGCGACGCCCCCCTTCGATCCCGGCCGGGCCAATCCCGCCCTGCTGCGCCCCCCCGGGGCCTGCCCCGAACCCGAATTCCTGGCCCGCTGCGTGAAGTGCGGCGAATGCATGAAGGTCTGCACCACCAACGGCCTCCAGCCCACCTTCCTGGAGGCCGGGGCCGAGGGCATCTGGTCCCCCATCCTGGTGCCGGCCCGCGGCTACTGCGAGTTCCGGTGCACCCTCTGCGGCCAGGTGTGCCCCACGGGCGCCATCCGCACCCTCACCCAGGCCCGGAAGGCCGAGTGGCGCATCGGCACGGCCATGTTCGACCGGGGCCGCTGCCTGCCCCACGCCCACGCCACCCCCTGCATCGTCTGCGAGGAGGTCTGCCCCACCCCCACCAAGGCCATCTGGTTCGAGGAGGTGACGGTGAAGGACCGGGACGGCCGGGACGTGCGCGTCAAGCAGCCCCACGTGGACCTGAAGCTCTGCATCGGCTGCGGCATCTGCGAGGCGAAGTGCCCCGTCTCCGACAGGCCGGCGGTGTACGTCACGTCCATCGGCGAGACCCGCTCCAGGCGCAACCAGCTGCTGCTGGACGCCGGCTCCCCGTACTAGCACTACTGTGTCATAATATTGGCGCCTTGGTTTTTCCCACATGTCGGACAGTAGGCGAGAGAACCCACGAGAATCCGCTCCAGCCTTCGACGTAGCGTCGTTATGGAATAGGGCGAATGCCGCTCAGGGCGGAAGGGCGCGGTGTCCTCTGGGAAGGGGGGCGGGCTGGGGTGGTGCGTGAATGAAGCCAAAGATGGATTGGATCGTAGGGGGGGAAAGGCGGCTTCGTTCCGCCACAATGAAGGCATACGTGGCGGCGCATAGACTCAAGTGATGGTGGAATCCCCGCCATCCACGGCCCTCATAGTGGTCCAGGCCGAGTTCGTCTTTCATCTCCTGGTAGTCCCGCTCGATCCGCCAGCGCAGTTTCGTGACCCGGACCAATTGCCGGAGTGGCGTGGCCTCTGGCAGGGTCGAAAACCAATACTTGGTGGGCTCCTGCTCGGATTCGGGCCACTCAATCAACAACCACTCCTCCGGGTGCATTTCCGCTCGAGTGTTGTCTCGATGAGCGGGACGAACGCGCAGCGCCGCGAACCGGGATTCCATGATGCCCCGGGTTCCCTCTCCCCACGGCACCTTCGCCCAGGCGGCCTTGGGCAGGGCCTCCGCCAGGGCTTTGACCGTCTCGGGCTGATGCTCATCATCCCTCCTCAGTCTCTTGGCCGGATGTCCCTTTCCGCCGGGTTTTCTGGGGGGCAGCGGCCCATTGCCGTTCGCCCAGACGGTCGTGGTTTTGCTGACCCCCACTGCGTAGACGAGGTGCCGTTCCGTCAACCCTTCCCTGAAACCGAAAATGTCGCCGTAGCCCGCATCAGCCAGCACGGGCAGGTCAGGTTCCTTGTCCGTGCGCTGACCATCAATGAGGGCGAGCGCAATTTGCCATTTGGGCTGAAAGACAACCGCCTCGGGAACACCGGCCTCGGCACGGCGTTCCATGTCCTTGGCCCAGGCCTCCGGAAGATACAACCGGAACGCCACGGGCACACTGCTCCAGCGGGAGGCCATGGACAAGCTCACGGCGCATTGGCAATTGGAGGTCTTTCCGAATGGCCCGCAATACTGATGGGCCACGCCAACCGAGTGCGTCCCCTTTTTGGGGAAACCTGTGTCATCGACAATCCAGGCTTCAATCGGCCCCTGGATCTCCATGGCTTCGCGAGCATAGTCCCGGGCCACCCGGAGAACCGCGTCATCACTCCAACCCGCTTGAGCCACCAGGTGGTGCAAGGATTGGTGCCGGGCCTGGACGTGCACCGGGTCCAACCGCGCTGCCATCGGCTCAACGCTTTTTCGATCCCCGGGCAGGATCAAACCCTGGCAATAGAGCGCCATTGGCTCACGGCGATCGGCATGGCCGGCCGCCTTCGCCAGTAATCCGGCGTAGGCATCGAAACGCGCACGGCTTTCGGCAGTCTCAACCATAGGTAGCCCTAGCCTATAGGATAGGCAGGGCGGGGAGGCTGTCAATACTTATGACACAGTAGTGCTAGGAGCCTGTCTACGTAATAGGAGGCCCCGCGATGATGGCACCGGGGCTAGCAAATCAAGGAAGGCGAGGAAAGCCGCAGCGGGACTGCGGTTGACGAGCCTGACGCAGAGTTGCTGGCCCCGCTGCCATCACCCGAAGGGCGGCGCCCAGAAGCGCGCTTATCGTGTGCAAGTCCCTTGAAGGATTGACCTAATCCTCCTGCGGGCCTTGCGCTCGATAATCACGCTTCTGGGCGCCGTCGCGGGGCCTCCTATAACGTAGACAGGCTCCTAGAGGTCCCCCACCCGGCTGACCAGCCTGACCCAGAGGCTGCCGCCGCTCAAGCCGTTCGTCAGGATCACCAGCCCCGTGCCCCGGGCGGGATCGAACTGGCTGAAGCACCGGAAGCCGGTCTGGTTCGAGCCGGAGTGGTGGAAGATGTCCCCCCTCCGGGTGGCGTTCACGGACCAGCCCAGGCACCAGCCCACCCCCAGCCCCCGGGCCGCGCCGGGACGCTCCATGGGCTCCCGGGCGTCCAGCTTCACCTGGGCGGTGAGCGCGGCCTTGAGCCCGGCCGCCGACAGGCCCCCCTTGGCCGGGTCCAGGAAGGCCAGCAGGAACCGGGCGTAGTCGTCCGCGGTGGTGTAGAGGGTGTAGGCCGCGTTGGCGTGGAGGTAGCGGGAGCGGACGTTGAAGCTCCCGTCCGCCTTGTGGCCGGCGGCGAGCGAGGCCTCGACGGCCGGGGTCCACACGAAGCTGGACCGGCCCATGCCCAGCGGCCTGAAGACCATGCGCTCCGCCAGCAGCTCCAGGGGTTCGTCGGCGATGCGCTCCACCACCCGCTGGAGGAGGAACATCCCCTCCCCCGAGTAGAGGAACCGCGACCCGGGCTTGAACGCCACCGGCACCGGCCCCTCCCGCTCCTCGCCTTCCTTGCGCCAGTTGGGCAGGCCCGACGTGTGGGAGAGGACCATGCGCGCCGTGATGAGCCGGTACTCGGCCTGGGCGGGGAGCCCGTCCCCGGGAAGGTAGGCGCAGAGGGGCCGGTCCAGGTCCAGCTGGCCCCGGTCCGCCAGGAGGAGCGCGAGGTACGCGAACACCGGCTTGGACATGGAGCAGGCCTCGAACACGGTTTCCCGCGCCGCGGGGGTGCCCGCCAGGGCGTCCGCGACGCCGAAGGCTCCGCTCCACACGATCTCCCGGTCCCGGATCACGGCGATGGACACGCCCGGCACCTTCAGTTCCTTCATCAGCCGCGGCGCCAGCGCCCGGATCGTCTCGACGGTGCCGCCGGGCGCCGCCCCCATGCGGTCCAGGGCCCAGGACGCCGCCCACCGCACGTCCTCGTCGGGGTCGGCCAGGGCCTCCCGCAGCGCGGGCGCGCCCGCCCCGGCCGCGCCCAGCGCGAAGGCCGCGTCCTGGCGTTCGGCTCCGTCCTTCGCCGCCAGGGCCTTGACGAGGCCCGGCTCCGCCGGCGCCGCCGCGGAGCCCAGGCATCCCAGGGCGGTGGCGGCGCCCTTGCGCACCGCGGCCTCCGGCGAGTCCAGGGCCCCGGCCAGGACCGGCACGGCCCCGGGCCCGAGCCTGCCCAGGGCCAGGGCGGCCTGGCCCTGGACGTAGATGTCCGCATCGGCCAGGGCCTCCGCCAGTGCCCGCGCCGAAGGCGCCGCGCAGGTTCCCAGGGCCCCCAGGGCCTGAGCGGCGCGCTCCCGGACCAGCGCCTCGGGGTCCTTCAGGGCCCGGCCCAGGGACGGCGCCGCCGCACAGGCCGCGGGGCCCAGCCGCGCCAGCACCCGGGCCGCGGCCTCCCGGCCCGCGGCGTCGCCGGTCTCCAGGACCCGGACGGCCTCGGGCACCGCCCCGGCACCCTGGGCGGCCAGAGCCACCACCGCCCTCCAGCGCACCGCCGGATCCGGGTCGGAAAGGCCTGCGGCCAGGCCCGGGAAGGCGAGGCAGAGGATGAGGCCGGCCACGGACGGGGATGGGATCGGCATGATTTGCTCCTGGGAGTAGGGCCAGTGTACCGGGCTCGCCGGGAATTCAAGTCGTGACCTGATTGGTTCCTTTGGTATTCTGGTGGCTTGCCAAAAAAATGAGGATCTAATGCAAAAACCCATGCGCCGCACCCTGACCTGCACCGCCCTGACCCTTGCCCTGGCGCCCGCGGCCCTGGCCTCGGGCTTCCAGCTGCGGGAGCAGAGCCCCAGCGCCCAGGGGAACTCCTTCGCGGGCATTTCCGCCGGGGGCACCGATATCGGCTCCATGTTCTTCAATCCGGCCACCCTGACCCGTTTCCAGGGCAACGAATTCGTGGGCGGCGCCAGCCAGATCCAGCCCTCCGCGAAGCTGGAGGGCGGCAGCGCCTCCCGTGCCGCGGCCCTGGGCGGGAGCGCCATCACCGGCACCTCCGGCGGCGATGCCGGCCGGAGCGCGGCCCTACCGGTCCTCTACGCGCTGTGGAGCCTCAGCCCCGACCTCAAGCTGGGGTTCTCCCTGAACAGCCCCTTCGGGCTCACCAGCGAGTACGGCTCCGACTGGATCGGGCGCTACCACGCCATGAAGTCCACCATGACCATCGTCGAGGTCGCTCCCAACGTGGCCTGGCGCATCAGCCCGAAGTGGTCGGTGGGCGCGGCCGTGGTGGCCCGCCACGTGGACGCCACCCTCAGCAATGCCGTCGACTTCGGCGCCGTGGGCGCCGCCTACCGCATCCCAGGCTTCGCGCCCGGGGCCCAGGACGGCATCGCCACCGTGAAGGGAAAGCAGTGGCGCCCCGGCTACAAGCTGGGAATCCTCTTCGAGCCCCGGGCCGACGTGCGGATCGGCGCGGCCTACCAGTCCGCCATCGACTTCAAGCTCAAGGGGGAGGTGACCTACCAGGGCGTCCCGGCCGCCCTGGCCGCCAACTTCCGCAACGGCGGCGCCACGCCCATGGCGAACCAGCCCGGCACCGCCTCCCTGGGCGCGGCCTGGGACGCCACCCCGGCCCTCACCCTGCAGGCCGAAGCGGCCCGCACCTTCTGGTCGCACTTCAAGGAGATCCGCATCGCCTTCGCCACCGGCCAGGCCGATTCGGTCACGCCCGAGCACTGGAAGGACTCCTGGTTCCTGGCCCTGGGCCTCACCTGGCGCCCCGGCGGAGCATGGACGCTGCGCACCGGCGTGGCCCTGGACCAGACGCCCACCACCGACACCTACCGCACCCCCCGCATCCCCGACTCCGAAAGAACCTGGGCCTCCGCCGGCGCCGGCTACGCGGTCACCCGGGCCTTCTCCGTGGACGTGAGCTACAGCCGCCTCTTCGTGAAGAACTCCAACCTCGACCTCACGGCGACCGCGGGCGGTCCGGACTTCTTCCGGGGCACCATCCATGGAACCTTCCACAACCGGGTGGACATCATCGCCCTGCAGGGGCGCCTGAAGTTCTGACCGTTCAGGGGGCTTCCGGGAAGAACTGCCGGGTGCACTCGGGGCAGATCCCGTGGGTGAAGTCGGCCTGGGAGTGGTCGCGGATGTAGCTCTCGATCTGCGTCCAGTAGCCCTTGTCGTCGCGGATCTTCTTGCAGTGGGAGCAGATGGGCAGCAGCCCCGAGAGGGTCCGCACCTCCTGCAGCGCGGCCCTCAGGTTCCGTATGAGCTCCTCCCGCTCCAGCTCCACCCGCTTGCGTTCGGTGATGTCCTTGGAGATGCACACCACCGAGGTGACGCTGCCTTCGGACCCGCGGATGGGTTTCACGGACGTGATGTAGAAGGTGTCCCCCTGGGCCGTGGGCACCCGCACCTCGAAGACGATGGGCTGGCCCGTCGCGAAGGCCTTGCGCACCACGGTCATGCGCTTCTCGGCCTCGTCCGGGGAGAAGAGGTCGTAGATCCGGCCCCCGATGACCTGCCCCGGCTCCCGGCCGAAGGGGGTGGAGAAGGCCCGGTTCACGTAACGGTAGGTCCCGTCCTCCAGGATGTTGAAGATGGGGTCCGTGGACTCGTCCAGGACCGCCTCGAGAATGTCCATGCGCCGCCTGGGGGCGGCCGGGCCCGCGTGGTCCTCCTGGACCAAAGAATCATCCAAGGGTTTCTCCTGATTGGAATTTTCAGGGTACCCCGGCGTCCTTTCCCGGTCTAGGCCTCCCTGGCGCGCCGGGCCTGGTAGGTGCGCAGGCTCGCGTCCACCAGGGCCAGCATGGGAAGGGGGCCCGCCCCGCGGCGGAGCAGGTCGCCGATGATGTGGCCGCCCTCGATGCGCCCGCCGGCCTCGAGGTCCCGGAACATCGAGGACGTCATGGCCGACCCCGGCTCCGTGAGGATGGCCCGGGCCTTCTCAAGGCTTTGCGCCCGGGGCGCGTGGCCGTGGGCGGCCGCCACGGAAGCGCACTCCTCAAGCAGGGCCACCCCCAGGCCGGCGTTGCCCGCGGCCACGATGTCGCCCACCGAGCCCCGCAGGAGGCAGGTGATCCCGGCGGCGGAGGCGATGAACACCCACTTCTCCCAGAGCTCCTGGACGATGTCCCCGCTCAGGCGGCCGTCGAACCCGGCCCCGCAGAGCTGGGCCTCCAGGGCCTCCGCCCGGGGCGTGCGCTCCCCGTTCCGCTCGCCGAAGACCAGGCCGTGCAGGCGGTTGAAATGCACCACGGCGCCCTCGGCGTCCAGGGCCGATGAGATGAAGCAGGACCCGCCCAGGACCCGCCCGGCGCCGAAGCGCCTGTCCAGCAGGTCGAAGTGCCCCATGCCGTTGAGCAGGGGCAGGACGGCCGTCCCGGGCCCCACCGCCGGCGCGAAGGCCTCCACGGCCTCATCCAGGTCGTAGGCCTTGCAGCTGAGCAGCACCAGATCGAAGGGCTCCCCCAGGTCCCCGGCCAGGACCGTGGGCGGCGCGCTGCGGTGGACGTCCCCGAAGGGGCTGCGGATGGACAGCCCCGCCGCGGCCAGCTTCCGGGCCCGCTCCGGGCGCACCAGGAACGTGACGTCCCGCCCCGCCTCCAGGAGCCTCCCCCCGTAGTAACCCCCGATGCCGCCGGCGCCAACGATCAGAATCCGCATGACAGATGCTCCTCCGACCCAGGATACGACGCGCTTGAGCTACGCTGGAACCATCGGTTTGCGATGGAGGCACCCATGCGGTTCGTCACTCTGGCCTCGGCCCTGCTCGTCACGGCCCTGTCCGCCGGGAGTCCGCCTCCCACCCGGTTCGAGCGCTCCGGGGGCCTCGAGACGCCCCGGCTGGCCGAGACGGTGGAGGAATGCAGGGCCCTGGCCAAGGCCTCGCCCTGGGTGCGGGTGGGCACCTTCGGCCGCAGCCCCCAGGGCCGCGCCCTGCCCCTGGTGATCGTGGACCGGGACCGCGCCTTCGACCCGGCCCGCGCCCGGGCCAAGGGCAAGCTGGTGGTCATGATCCAGGCCTGCATCCACGCCGGCGAATCCGACGGCAAGGACGCGGGGCTGCGCTTCCTCAAGGAGCTGTGCGTCGACCGGAAGCACGGGGCCCTCCTGGACCGGCTCGTTTTCCTGTTCCTGCCCGTCTTCAACGTGGACGGCCACGAGCGCTTCGGCCCGCACAACCGCATCAACCAGAACGGCCCCAAGGAGATGGGCTGGCGCAGCAACGCGGCCGGGCTGAACCTGAACCGGGACTACCTCAAGGCGGACGCCCCCGAGATGCGGGCCTGGCTGAAGCTGCACCAGGCCTGGCTCCCGGACGTCTTCCTCGACTGCCACGCCACCGACGGAGCCGACTACCAGTATCCCCTCACCATCGCCCGCGAGGCGGGCCCCGGGGACACCTGGTTCCTGGAAGCGGGTCTGGGCGCCTGGATCCGGGACAGCTTCCTGCCAGGGCTCCGGTCCGGACTGGAGGCCGACGGCGTGCCCACCACCGAGTACATCGTCTTCCGCACCTGGCACGACCCCCGCAGCGGCCTCGTCATCGGTCCTTCCGGCCCCCGCTACTCCCAGGGGTACCAGTCGGCGCAGAACCGCATGGGACTCCTCCTGGAGACCCACATGCTCAAGCCCTACGCCGTGCGGGTGGAGGCCACCCGGCTGGCGCTGCTGCGCACGTCCGAACTCGTGGCCCGGGAGCGGGACACCGTGGTCCGCCTCAACCGCGCCGCCGACGCCTTCACCGCCAGCGCCGCCTTCCGCGCGGTCCCCATGCCCCTGGGCTTCAGGGACGACGGCACCTCCGAGCCCATGGCCTTCAAGGGTTTCGCCTACGACCGCACCACCAGCGACCTCACGGGCGGGGACTGGTTCACCTACGACCCCTCGCGCCCCCAGACCTTCCAGATCCCCCGCTTCGGCCACCTGAAGGTCACCGCCTCGGCCCGGGTGCCCGAGGCCTACCTCGTCCCCCCCGAGTGGACCGAGGTCATCGCCCGCATCGAGGCCCAGGGCATCCCCCACCGCCGCCTGGCGAAGCCCGTGACGCTGCCGGTCTCCGGCTGGCGCTTCCGGGACGTGGTCTTCCGCCGGACCCCCACCGAGGGCCGCCAGCGGGTGGAGAGCCTGGTGCAGGAGGCGTTCGACGGCACCCGGGAGTTCCCCGCGGGCACGGTGGTGGTGCCCACCGGCAACCGCCTGGCGCGGATCATCGTCCACCTGCTGGAGCCCGCCTCCGAGGAGAGCCTGCTGCGGTGGGGCTTCTTCAACACCATCTTCGAGCAGAAGGAGTACGGCGAGAGCTACGTGCTCGAGCCCCTGGCCCGGAAGATGCTCGCGGCCGACCCCGCCCTCAAGGCCGCCTACGAGCGCCGCAAGGCCGAGGACAAGGCCTTCGCCGCCGACCCGGACGCCCAGCTCAACTGGTTCTACCAGCGCTCCCCCTGGGGGGATCCGAACCTGGGGATCTACCCGGTAGGCCGGATCTTCGACGCCGCGGCGGCCGCGAGCCTCTAGGGGGCCTCCTATTACGTAGACAGGCTCCTAGAACTGGCCGGATCGGAATTGATCCCAACTGACGGTTCCGATGCGGCCAGACGGACGTACCCTGGAGGTCCGGGGGAGCGCCATGCTGCTGAAACTGGAGGAGGGACCGAGTCCCAAGGGCCGCCAGATCGTCGACCAGGTCCAGCGTCTGATCCGGGATGGACACCTGAATCCGGGCGAGGCCCTGCCTTCCACCCGCCATCTGGCGGAGCGCCTCGCCCTGCACCGGTCCACGGTGGCCACGGCCTACCAGGAGCTGTGGGCCCTGGGCTGGCTGGAACTGCGTCCCGGGGCCGTCCCCAGGGTCCGGCGGCGGGGAGCGCTCGCGGCACCCGCCCTCCCGGAGCGGGGGGCCTTCCCGTGGCGGGAACGGCTCACCCTGCCCCTGGAGCCGCCGCCCCGGCCCCGGCCCGAAGGTCTCATTTCCTTCAACAGCCTCGGGATGGACCCCCGCCTGATCCCCGTGGAACCCCTGGCGCGGTCCCTGAAGGCAGCCCTCCACCGCGAGGGCGCCCGGCTCCTGGACTACGGCGATCCCCGGGGCCTCCCCTCCCTGCGGGCCGTGCTGGCCCAGCGCATGGGACGCCACGGCGTCCAGGCCGCCCCGGAGGAGATCCTCGTCACCCATGGGGCCCAGCAGGCCCTGGACCTGGCCCTCAGGGCCCTCACCCGCCCCGGGGACGCGGTCCTGGTCGAAGCCCCCACCTACGATCACATGCTCCGCCTCCTGGCCCTCCACCGGCTGCGGCCCCTGGCCATCCCCGAGGGCCCGGAAGGCCCGGACCTGGCCGCCCTGGAGCGGCTCGCGCAACGGGAGCGCCCGGTTCTCCTGTACACCATGCCCAGCTTCCAGAACCCCACGGGCCGCTGCCTTCCCCAGTCCCAGCGGGAGGGCCTGCTGGCCCTCTGCGAGCGCCTGGCCCTGCCCATCCTGGAGGACGGCTTCGAGGAGGAGATGAAGTACTTCGGCCGCGCCATGCTGCCCCTCAAGTCCATGGACCGCGCGGGCCTCGTGCTCTATGCCGGCACCTTCTCCAAGGTCCTGGCCCCCGGCCTGCGCCTGGGCTGGCTCGCGGGCTCCGCCACCTGCCTGGGGGCCCTGGCCGGCCTCCGGCGCTCCACGGACCTGGGCCCCTCCCCCATCCTCCAGGCCGCCCTGGAGGACTTCCTGCTCAAGGGCCACTTCGACCAGCACCTCGCGCGGCTCCACCGCACCTTCCGGCGCCGCATGGAGACCGCCCTGGCCGCGCTGCGCCGGGAGCTCGACCCCGCCCTCGCCACCTTGACGGCCCCTTCGGGAGGCTACCTCATCTGGCTCGCCCTGCACGGGACCCCTCCGGCCGGCCTGGAGGCGGCCCTGCACGCCCACGGGGTGGACGCCCGCAGCGGCTCGTCCTACTTCAACGACCCGGAATCCGGGAAACCCTTCCTCCGCCTTTCCATCTCCGGCCTGGACGAGGCGGAGATCACCGAAGGCATCGCCCGACTGGGCCGCGCCCTGGGAGCCCTCCGCCATGAATGAATCCGCGACGACCTTCGCCAACGCGTACGACGACGAGCTCCGCGCCGCCTCCTACGCGGCCCTGGAGTTTCCCGGCACCTACCACCTGGCCTTCCGGGACCTGCCGGACCTCCTCGGGCGGCCCGTCCCCGGGGCCCGGGCCCTGGACTTCGGCTGCGGCGCAGGCCGCTCCACCCGGTTCCTCGCGGACCTGGGCTTCCGGGCCGAGGGCGCGGACCTCTCGGAGGCCATGCTGGCCGAGGCCCGGGCCCGGGACCCCCGGGGCAGCTACCGCAGGGTGCCCGACGGGGACCTGTCGGCCCTGGCCGGGAACCGCTACCACCGGATCCTGTCGGCCTTCACCTTCGACAACGTGAGGACCGGCTCCAAGCCGGGCCTGTTCCGCCAGCTGGCGGGACTCCTGGAACCGGAAGGGACCCTGCTGAACCTGGTGAGCTCCGAGGAGCTCTACCGCCTGGAGTGGGCGTCCTTCAGCACCGCGGCCTTCCCCGGCAACGCGGCCCCGGAGCCGGGCGCTGCCGTGTTCACGGTGATGAAGGACGTGCCGGACGCCAGGCCCGTGGAGGACATCTTCTGCCCGGAGGCCGAGTACCTGGAGCTGTACCGCCGGGCCGGCCTCGTGCGCGTCCTCGCCCACCGCCCCCTGGGGCGCCCCGACGAGCCCTTCGGCTGGGTCAACGAGCTCCGGGTCGCGCCCTGGCGCATCGACGTGCTGCGCAGGGCCTGACCAGGGCTCCGCCCCGGAACCCTCCGTCGCTGCGGGAGGATGCCGGGGCGGAATGCGGCCGGACTACTTGTTGTAGATGTGGTATCCGAGGCGGGCGGAATCCGTCTCGACGGCGGCCTGGACTTCGGCCATGGTCTTCTGGATCCACTCGGAGGCCGTGTAGGTGGGGTTCCCGGCGAGAATGGACGGCTGACGGTAGAAGCTCTTGTCGGCGGCGGGATTGGCCGCGCCCCAGGCGAGGTCGCCGATGGTGTCGATGCGGGCGTCCCAGGCGGCGGAAGTGGCCGTGCCCACCGTGCTCAGGAAGACCGGGTCGTTGCCGTTGAAATTGGCCACGCTGCTATTGATGACAGCGGCGGCGCCGTTGGTCAGGTGGGCGGCGTCGGGGAGCGCCGCGCCCGAGTTCTTCATCAGGAAGGTGGCGCCCGGAGCGAGGGTGCCCGAAATGAGCGCGGTCTTGAAGGAAGTGGAGCTGGGGTTGCTCCACAGGCAGAGGTAGATCGGGGTGACGGCGGCGTCGTAGGTGCCGGAGCCGACGTTGGTGACCTCGATCCACTTGTCGAGGCTGGCGCCTTCGTAGTACTGGCTGATGATCAGGGAGGGCGCGCCCGGGACGCCGCCGGGGGTGACGGTGAGCGTGAACGTCGCCGTCGTGCTGGCGCCGTCGCCGTCGGTGACGGTCAGGGTGACGATGGCCGAACCGGTGGCGCCGGCGGCCGGGATCAGGGCCAGGGTGCAGGTGCCGGCGGCGTTGTCCACGACCAGGGCGGAAGGCAGCAGGACGGTGTTGTCGGCGGTGGCGGTGACGGTGAGGGCGCCGGGAGCGGTGGAGTCGTCGGCCACCTTGAAGGAGGCGGTGACGGTGGAGCCCGCGGTGGTGGACTGGTTGGACACGCCCGTGAAGGTGGGGGCCTCGTTGCCGCCCTTCACCTTGATGACGCGGGTGATGGTGTTGCTGGCGCCCAGGCTGTCCTGGACCGTGAAGGAGGCGGAGAAGGAACCGCCCAGGGAATACGTGTGGCTGGCGGTCATGCCGGTGGAAACCGGCGTCCCGTCGCCGAAGTTCCAGGTGGCCGAGGCGATGGCGGTGCCCGCGGCGGAGGCGGAATTCGGGGTGGCGGCGCCCGCGAAGGTCACGGTGTCGTTGATGTTCACGGTGGTGTCCCAGCTGGGCTCGACCATGTGGACGTTGGGGCCCGAGGTCTGCTCGAAGGGGGCGCGCCAGCCGCGCACTTCAACGTTGGCCTTCCAGGCGGGGATGTCGAGGCCGGGGGCCACGGCCTGGAGGTTGGGGAAGAAGTCCAGCCCGGTGAGGGCCTCGATGCGGGCGACGGAGGTGACGTAGGTCGTGAGGGTTTCCGGGGCGTTGACCAGGCCCCAGGCGTTGGGAAGGATCAGGGCCAGGGCCTTGGGCTGGCCGGGGGTGGCCTCGGAAACCACGATCTTGTAGCAGGCCGTGGGGATGGCGATGTTCAGGCCGGGCTGGGCCTTGGAGGCCCACCATGCGGGGCTGGGGGGGAAGTAGGAACCGGTGTAGACCCACACCCGGCCCAGGTACGAGGTGATGCCGTCGGTGTCGCCGCCCTGGCTGCCGCCGATGGTCTCCTCCAGCCGTTGCCAGAGCTGCTGGTTGAACTGGGAGATCTGGGGCACGAGGTTGCTCATGATGGTGGCGTCGTCGCCGGCCACCGGGGTGTACCGGTAGGAGACGTCGGCCCGGGGCACCTGGTGGCCGCGGTCGTAGCTGTCCGGCGAGTTCGCGCCGCCCGTGTAGATGCCGGTGTAGTCGTCCTTGCCCACCTGGGGCGCCGCCAGGCGCGTGTCGGCGACGTAGTCCATTTTGGAATTGGCGTAGGGCTGGTGGACGGGGAAGACCAGGTACGAGGTCCAGACCGGGTTCTTCAGGGACTCGTCATAGCCCAGGCGGAAGGCGCCGTTGGGATAGTTCACGGGGTCCACGTGGAGGGAAGGCAGCACCGTGAGGGGCCGGCTGGGTACGGGGACCGGATCGCCCGCGTAGACGGGGCTGGGCACGGAGGCCGTGGCGTAGACGGCGGCGCTCTCCACCTGGAAGGTGCCGTCGCTCACCAGGACGGAGTAGGCGTCCGCGTTGGTGGGGAACTCGGTCGAGGCCACGGTGTAGGAGGCGGTGGTGGCGCCGTCGATGGCGGTGCCGTTCTTCCTCCAGGAATACGTGAGGGCGCCGCCGTGGTTCGCGGTGGCCGAGACGGTGAACGTCACGGCGTCCGGAGGCAGGACGGTGCGGCTCTGGGGCTGGGCCAGGATGGTCGGCGGCGCGTGGACGGCGACGGCGGCGGCCAGGGATGCGGTGGAGGTCACCGTTCCGTCGAGGGTGCAGGTCGCCACGGCGTCATAGCTCCCCGCGTCGGAGACGGCGATGGCCGCGATGCCGAACTCGGTCGAGGTCGCCCCGGCAATGGGCTGGCCGTCCTTGCGCCACTGGTAGGCGAGGGAGCCCTGGTTCGCGGAGGCCGCGACGCTGAGGGCCAGGGGCGCGCCCAGGTCCACGGTCTGGGAAACCGGCTGGAGGGTGAAGACCGGGGGCACGTTGACCTGGAGGGCGGCCGCCGTGGACGTGGCGGACGTGACCGTGCCGTTCACGGTGTTGGTGACCACCGCGTCATAGGTGCCGGCGCTGGCGGCCGTCACGGCGGCCAGGTTCAGGGTGGCGGAGGTGGCCCCGGCCAGGGCCGAGCCCCCCTTGCGCCACTGGTAGCCCAGGGTGCCATTGCCCTTGGCCGCAACGGAGAAGGAGGCGTTCGCGCCCTGCACCACGGTGAGGCCGGCGGGCTGGGCGGTGATGACCGGAGGGACATTGATGGCCAGGGTGGCAGGGTGGCTGTGGACCCAGCCCGTCGGATTGCTCACGATCACCGTGTAGACGCCGGCGCTGGCGGCCGTGGTGGCGGGGATCGTGTAGCTGGCGGAATCGCCGCCCACCCGGTGGTGCCCCTTCAGCCATTGGTAATGGAACCTGCTGGGCTTGCCGGTCACTTCCACCTTGAAGGTCACGGCCTGGCCGCTGACGATGGTCTGGCTCAGGGGCTGGGTGACGATCTTCAGGTGATCGGGCTTGTGGACCCAGCCGAGGTGCCGGCCCTGGTCGTGGTCACGTCCCGGACCTTCAGCCCGGGCGGGGGAGGTGGTGGTGCCAAGGCCGAGCACGGCCAGGCACAGGCTCCAATGAGCCAAGTTTCGTAGGACCTTCATGACGGTCTCCTGGGAATTCGCTTGCTGATGATGAAGAAATTATCCAGGCCCCGTCATTCCTAATCAAGTTAAAACTTGTGAATTCCCGGCAACAATACGGATTGGCCACGCAGGGCGGAAACGCTCGCTCGCCCTCATCCCCCGTGGTCACCTCCGGCGCAGGGCGACGAGGGTGATGTCGTCCGAAGGCTCGAAGCCGGCCGCGTGTTCCCGCACGGCGTCTACGACCGCGCCGAGCCATTCGCCGGCCGAATGGCCATGGGGCACCTCCAGCAGGCGCCCCTCCCCGAAGAACCCCCCGGCGCCCCGGGCCTCCGTCACCCCGTCGGTGAAGACCAGCAGCCCCTCGCCGGGCGAGATCGCCTCCCTCGCCACGCGGAAGGCGGACCCCGGCATGAGCCCGAGCGCCGGGCCCGTGGGGGCGAGCCGGGCCCGCACCGCGCTCCCTGCCGCGAGAACCGGCGCGTCGTGGCCGCAGTTCACGTAGGCGAACTCCCCCGATCCGGGGTCGACGATGCCCAGGAAGGCGGTGGCGAACATGCTGGAGCGCTCGTGGACGGTGGCGATGTAGTCGTTGGTGGTGCGGGCGGCGCACGCCAGGATCCGGTCCGGATCCCCTTCGGCGCCGGTGGCAGCGGCGCGGATGAGGCTCCGGAAGAGGGCCATGTAGAGCGCCGCCCCCACGCCCTTCCCGCACACGTCGGCGACGACCAGCATCGTGAGGCCCCCGGCCACGGCGAAGGCGTCGTAGAAGTCGCCGGCCACCTGCCGCGCCGGGGCGAACCGCGCGGCGAGGTCCCACCCGTCCAGGGCCGGCAGCGCCTCGGGCAGGAAGCCCTTCTGGATCTCATGCCCGATCTCCAGTTCCCGCTCGAGGCTCGCGGCGTAGAGGCGTTCCCGGTCCCGCAAGCGCTTCTTGTCCAGGGAGGCCGAGACCCGGGCCTTCAGGATCACGGGGTTGAAGGGCTTGGGGAGGTAGTCCTCCGCCCCCAGCTCGATGCAGCGCACCACGCTCCCGAGTTCCTCCACCGCCGAGATCATGATGACCGGCAGATGGCGCAGGGCCTCGTCGGCCTTGAGGCGGGAGAGCACCTCGTAGCCGTCCATGCCCGGCATCATGATGTCCAGCAGCACGACGTCGAAGCCCCCGCCCGCCACCATCGCGAGCGCCTCGGCCCCGCCGGCCGCGGCTTCGGCCTCGAGGCCCAGCTTCTGGAGCCTGCGGATGAGCAGGTCCCGGTTCGCCTCGACGTCGTCGACGACGAGGATCCGGCCCGGGGACCCGGTCACGCCCCGACCGGGGCGTCCGCCAGGAGCCTGCGCAGGTAGGGGACCTGCTCCTCCGCGGCCTGCTCCCCGACCTCCATGATGTAGGGGATCTTCTCCGTGTCGAAGAGCCCCACCCGCTTCTCGAACTTCGGCACGATGAGGATGACCTCGGAGTGGTGGGTGAGGTTGTGGAAGGCGAAGCGGGACTTCAGCAGGTTGTTGGTCATGATGCTGCTCAGCTGGAAGGAGAAGCGGCCGAGGGTGTTGAACTTCCGCTGGAAGGGGCTCTCGAAGCCGATGGCGATGATCACGTCCGCGCCCTCGCGCATGGCCACGTTCACCGGCAGCGGGTCCGACATGAAGCCGTCGATGAGGAGCCGGTCCCCGATGCGGTGCGGGTTGAAGATGTAGGGGATGGAGATGCTCGCGCGGATGGCGTCCACCACGCTTCCCCGGGAGAGGATGACCTGGTCGCCGTTGGCAAGGTCGGTGGCGGTGATGAACAGCGGCACCTTCGCGTCCTCGATGGCCAGGGTCCCGAACGTCTCCCGCAGGCGGCGCATGACCAGCACGTCCTTGCGCATTCCGAACGTGGCGTCCCGTCCGAAGATGCGCCCGAAGAGGATGCGCAGCATGGCCATGCGGTCCCGCTGGCTGGTGAGCTCCCGGGTCCACAGCCGCGTGGTCATCTCCCGGGTGGTCTCGATGTCGTGGCCCGCGGCGATCATGGCCGCGTAGATGCTCCCGGCGCTGCACCCGACCACCAGGTCGATCCCGATGCCCTCCCGCCTCAGGACGTGCTGCACGCCCAGGGCCGCGGCGCACTTCACGCTGCCCGCCCCGATGACCAGCGCCACCTTTTTCGAGTGCCTCGAGTCCATGGGTCTACCTTCCATAGCTGGCCACCGCGTCGTCGATCCCCGGGAACAGCTTCAGGATGCCGGTGAACCCGCTGATCTCCAGCACCCGGTTCACGTCCGGCCTGACCGCCCCCAGGCGGAAGTCCCCGCCGGCGCGCCGCGCCTCCTTCACCACCGCCAGGAGCGTGCGCAGGCCCGCGCTGCTGGTGTAGTCCACCGCGCTGAAGTCCACCGCCAGGCGGGCCCTCCCGCCCCGCACCTGCTCCTCCAGGGCGTCCTGCAGGGCCCCCGCGGTCAGGCCGTCGATGCTGCCGACCACCGTGGCCACGGTCACGTCCCCCACGTCCTTCACCGACAGTTCCATCACGGCCTCCCTGGCTTCGATTTGACGAGCGTCACCCGGTTCCCCCGGGGCGGAACCGGCTGGTAGAGCACCTGGTCCACCATGGCCCGCACGAGGCTCCAGCCGTGCCCGCCGGGCCTGCGTTCCCGCCACCCCGAGGTCAGGTCGGGCCCGGGGGCCGAGGCGGGATCGAAGACCGGCGCGCGGTCCTCCACGACGACCTCGTACGAGCCCCGGCCCTCCCGGAAGGCGAGGCGGATGGGCCCCGGGGCGCCTGGAGCGTAGCCGTGCCGGATGATGTTGGTGCAGACCTCCTCCACCGCCAGCCGGAGGTCGTGGCGCACGGGATCGGCCAGGCCGGCGCGGTCGCAGGCGAGCCCGATGAAGGCCAGGATGCACCCCAACCCGGCCTCGTCCGCGGCCACCTCCAGGGTGCCCGTGTCCCCATCCCCGATCATCGAAGGATCTCCGCGAGCAATGAATCATTCAATCCGGTCACCCCCGAAGGCGGTCCTCTGCTAGGTCGATTGAGTTCGAAATGCGACTCATTCTCGCACGATCAAGTGTACGAACACCTGAAATTTCAGGGAGATTCCGGAGGAACCAGGGCCGCGATCTTGGCGAGCAGCCCATCGAAGTCCACGGGCTTGGTGCCGTAGTCGTCGCACCCGGCCCCGAGGGCCTTCTCCCGGTCCCCGCTCATGGCGTGGGCCGTGAGGGCGATGATGGGGATGGGGCGGGTGGCCGCCTCCGACTTCAGCAGCCGCGCCGCGTCCCAGCCGTCCAGGCCCGGCAGGCTCATGTCCAGGAGGATCAGCTCCGGGGCGCCGGTGCGGGCCAGGGCCACCCCCTCCAGGCCGTCGGCGGCGGTGAGCACCTCGTGGCCCCGGCGCCGCAGGCGGCGGCTCAGCATGTCCCGGTTGTTCTCGTTGTCCTCCACGAGCAGGATCCGCGTCACGGCTCCCCTCCCGGCTCCGGGGCCCGGGCCGGGAGGCGCAGGGTGAACGTGGAGCCCTGGCCGGACACGCTCTCCACCTGGATGTCCCCGCCCATCATCCGCGCCAGGAGCCGCCCCACGGCGAGTCCGAGGCCGGTGCCGCCGAAGCGCCGGGTCGTGGAGCTGTCGGCCTGGGAGAAGTTCTGGAAGAGCCTGCCGATCTGCTCGGGCGTGAGGCCGATGCCGGTGTCCCGCACGGCGAAGGCGAGCCAGCCGCCTTCCCGGTCCACGTCCAGGGCCACGGTGCCGTTGGACGTGAACTTGCAGGCGTTGCCCAGCAGGTTGAGAAGCACCTGGCGCACCTTGGTGATGTCGCTGCGCATGGCCCCGGCGCCGGGGGCGCAGCGGAGCTCCAGGGCGTTGCCGTTCCTCCCGGCCAGGGGCAGGGTCATGGACACGAGTTCCTGGACCAGGGGCTCCACCTCGAAGGCTTCCAGGTGGAGTTCCATCTTCCCGGCCTCGATCTTGGAGAGGTCGAGGATGTCGTTGACCAGCAGGAGCAGGTGCTTCCCGGCTCCCGTGATGCGCCGCAGGTCCTCCACCATGGAGGTCTGGCCCGCGTCCCCGGCGTCCTCCTGGAGCATCTCCCCGTAGCCGATGATGGCGTTGAGGGGGGTGCGCAGCTCGTGGCTCATGCGCGAGAGGAACTCGCTCTTGGCGCGGGTGGCCTCCTCGGCGGCCGCGTAGAGGACCTCCAGGTGCCGCTTCTCCTCCAGCTCCGCCAGGAGCCGGGTGGTGCGGATCTTGGCGGCGGCCATGTGGCCGGCGACCGCCAGGAGGCGCAGGTCCTCCCCGGTGAACGCGCCCCGCAGGAGGCCGGCGTCCAGGTAGATGACCCCCAGGACCTCGCCGTCGTGCTCCAGGGGCACCATCATGACCGAGGTGGCCCCGCTGGCCACGATCGACTGGGCCTGGGCGAACTGGGCGTCCAGGATGGGGTTGTTGATTAGAAGGGCCTTGCGGCCCTCCACCACCTTCTCCAGCAGGGTCCGGGAGGGCTGGACCTGGAAACCGGCGCCCTGCCTGCGGGTTCGCGCCGCCACCTGGACCATGGCGCCCCCCGCGTCCAGCAGCAGCGCCGCGCCGCGGTCGGGCCGGAGGAAGGGGAAGACCCGCTCGAGCAGGTTCCCCAGCATCACCTCGGCCGGGACGTCCCCGAGCATGTCCAGGCTCAGCCCGTGGATGAGGTCCAGGGCCTCCTTCCAGCCCAGGACGCCCTCGGGGGCCTGGATCCCGGGCGACGAGGCCCGCAGCTGCTCCACCTCCATGATGAAGGAGATCGAGGGATCCTCGGCCCGTTCCAGGGCGAGGCTGATCCGGCCCAGGACGATGAGGTCCCCCGGGGCCACGGCCCGGGGCTCCAGGAGGAGCTCCCCGTTGACCTGGGTGCCGTTGCGGGACCCCAGGTCCTCCAGCATGGCGCGGCCGTCCTCCAGGAACAGCCGCGCGTGGTTGCGGGAGAGGCTGGGGTCGTAAACCACCAGGTCGCTGGAGGGATCCCGGCCGATGACGAGGGAAGGCCGTTCCTTCCCCAGCTTTGCGGGGGGACCGTCGGGAGGGCGGAGCCAGAGTTCGTCCATGGGTATGACCTGTTGATGGGCCATCTTGAATGGTTTCCCAGGCCTGTCAACTATAAATAATTTAATAATTCCGTGCATCCCTCCGGCGAGGGCTACACTTGGAGCCATACCCAGATGCCGGGAGGATTCGTGCTTCGAACGGTGTGCTCGGCCTTCCTCCTGCTCTGCCTCGCCCGCCCCGTCCCGGCGCAGGACATCAAGCTCGCGCGGATGGCACAGAAGCAGCAGCACTTCGAAATCATCCGGACGCTCCAGCCCCGCATCGACCGGCAGGAGGCCGTGCCTTCCGCGCAGCTGATGTTCCTGGCCGGGGCCTATTCCGAGACGCGCAACTACAGCCGCCTGTTTCCCACCTGCGACCGCCTTCAGCGCCAGATCGAAGGGGGGGACGCCCGCATGTTCGGGGGCGACCTCTCCGCCCTGCCCCACTTCATGCGGGCCAACGCCTTCCTGGACCTGGGCGATCCCGAACGGGCCCTGATGGAGGCCCAGGCGGCCGACGCCATCCTCGCCGGGCAGACTTCCAGCGCCAACGCCTTCCTGGACGCCTTCCACTTCGAGACCTGGGGCGCCCTGGGCGTGGCCCAGGCCCTCCTCGGGCATTCCGGCCAGGCCCGGGCCTGCGTCGCGCGTCTGGAGGGCGTGGACCTGGGCGCGACCCTCAACGGCCCCCAGAAGTTCACCGCCATCGCCAAGATCCACATAGCCCTGGGCGACTACGCCAAGGCCCTGGAGGCCGTGCGGAACCCCAGGGCCGAGTACCACGGCCTGGCCTCCCTGCTCTACGACAACACGTTCCAGGTCATCCCCCTGGCCTACATCCAGGCCAGGTGCCAGCTGGAGACGGGCCGGGTGGAGGAGGCCCGGGCCGGCTACGACCGCCTCCTCAGGCACCCCCGCCTGGCGGAGGTCGGCGGCCTCCACTGGCCGGTGCTCCTCGACCGGGCGCGCATCGCCCTCCGGGACGGCCAGGACCCGCTGGCGGAGGACCTCCTTCGCAGGTCGGTGGAAGTCGTCGAGCGGCAGCGGGCCTCCATCGGCACCGAGGCCGGCCGCATCGGCTTCGTGGGCGACAAGCAGGCCTGCTACGAGGAACTCGTCGCGCTGCTGGCGAGGCTCGGCCGCGCACGGGAGGCCTTCGAGTTCGTGGAACGCGCCAAGGGCCGGGCCCTCGTCGATCTCCTGGCCTCCCAGAAGCAGCTGGGCCGCCCCGGGGACCAGGCCGTGCTGGCCCGGCTCGACTCGCCCGGGCTCGACCTCCGCGCGATCCCCGACCCCGCGGCCCCGGACAGCCGCGGCATCCTCGTCGCCGCGCGCAGGGAGCTCCAGGCCCGGGCGCCGGAGCTGGCCTCGCTGGTCAGCGTCCAGGACGTGCGGGCCGGGGCGATCCAGGCGCGGCTGGGCACGGACGAGACCCTGGTGGAATACTACGCCGCCGGCCCCCGCTGGATGGCCTTCGTGGTGACCCGCACGGCCCTCACGGCGCACGCCCTCGAGGCCCCGGACCTGGAGGCCAGGGTTCGGGAGCTGCGCCGGACCCTCGCCGATCCCAGCCGGGAGCCCGCCCAGACCCGGGAACTCCAGCGGATGCTCCTCGACCCCCTGGACCTGGCGACTCCGCGCCTCACCATCGTCCCCCACGGGGTCCTGCACTACGTGCCCTTCTGCGCCCTGGGCACCCGGGACGCCGCGCTCCTGGACCGGTTCAGCCTGCGCATCCTGCCCAGCGCCACGCTGCTCACCTTCCTGAAGCCCCGCAAGGCCGGAGGCGGTTCGCTGATCCTCGGGAATCCCGACCTGGGGCAGGCCGCCCTGGACCTCCCCTTCGCCCAGGAGGAGGCCGAGGCCCTGGCCCGCATCCTCCCGGAGCCCTCCCTGCGCCTGCGCGAGGCGGCCACGGCCGGGGAGGTGGCCAAGGGCGCGGGGCGCTTCCGGATCATCCACCTGGCCGCACACGGGTTCTTCGACGACGCCCACCCGCTGGAATCGGCCCTCTTCCTGGCCCGGGGCGCGCTGAAGGTGGCCGACCTCTACCGCCTGGACCTGGACGCCGACCTGGTCACCCTGAGCGCATGCGAGACGGCCCTGTCCACGGTGTCCCGGGGCGACGAGGTGGTGGGGTTCACCCGGGGCCTCCTGTACGCGGGCTCCCGGTCGGTGCTCTCCAGCCTCTGGAAGGTGGACGACCGCTGCACCCGGGACCTCATGGTGGCGTTCTACCGGAACCTCCCCGGCAGCACCAAGACGGAGGCCCTGCGGGACGCCCAGCGCGCGGTGCGCGCCGGGCATCCCCATCCCTACTACTGGGCCGCGTTCAGGGTGACGGGCAACCTCGAGTAGCGGTCACTGGACGTCGCTGACCCTTCCGTTCAGGAAGGTGATCTTGAGGTCGGGGTAGACGTAGATCTTCTTGGCCCCCAGGTCGACGGTGTTCTTCGGCCGGCCCAGGGCGCCCTCCACCTGGGAGGTCGTCATGCCCAGGGAGATGGTCGTCCCGGTGGGGGCGGCGTCGCCGCCGGCGTTGATGAGGGTGCGCTCGGAGCTGTTGGCCTCGCCCACGGCCCGGGAGAGCTCGGCCTGGGCGTCCGCGTCGGGCTGGAGGTCCTGGGCGTAGGAGGCGTTCTCGGCGCCGATGGCCGAAGCCGGCAGGGCCGGGATGCCGTTGCGGCCCTGGTCGGTCTGGAGCTTGGCCAGGCCGCGCTCCATCGACGCCTGCAGGGTGTTCTGCATCTCCTGCAGGTCCGTGGTCCGCACGGAGACGTAGCTGCCCCGGGGGCAGCTGGCGCCGCGGGTGGACAGCACCCGCACCTCGGCCCATTCGGCGCCCTGGGAGGGCGTCTGGGAGAGCTGGAGCACGTCGCCTTCCACCAGGGAGCACTCCCGGTCGCCGGCATAGGCCATCACGCCGGCCGCCACCACGAAGATCCGGGGCCCCCGGGCCGTGAAGATCGGCGGTGGGGCCGACCCGGTCCCGGCGTCCTGGTCGGCCCTGGCCTGGTCCATCTGCCGGCGGACCTCCTCGGCGATAGCGTCCTTCACCTCGGGCGACATGCCCGTGGAGTTGTCGTAGATGACGGGGGGCGCCGAGACCGTGACGTTCTGGGCCATGTAGGCGGATTCCAGCGAGGCGGCGATGATGAAGTCCGCCAGCCAGAAGGCGGGGCTCCGGTAGACCGGGTAGGGCGCGAAGTAGCCGCCGTAGTAGCCGTACCAGGGCCGGGACGACCAGCCCCAGCTGTAGGACACCGGGCGGGCCCAGGGGGAGTAGCACCAGGAGTAGAAGGCCGGGCGGTAGTGGTGGTGGGGCATGTAGACGTGGTACTCCCGTCCTCCGTAGGACCAGGGCCGGTACATCGAGGCGTGCGGCACGCCGTTGACGATGTAGGTCCGCTGCACGTAGGCGTGGCCGCGCACCTCCAGCGGCCGCTGGATGTAGCCCACGCGCCCCGTGGCGTTGGCCACGATCACGCGGCCCCCGGGGCGGACGACCTCCACCTGCCGCACCCCGCTGGGCGAGTGCCGGATCACGGCGCCCCCGGGGGTGCGCACCTCCCGGATGGCCCCGGTGGGCGTCCGGCGGATCTCGCCGCCTTCCCGGGTGCGCACGACCTCGTGGACCGGACCGCGCCCGGCGGGCCCGGGACGGAACTCGGCGGGACGGCCCTCGTTCCGGTGCTCGGGCCTCGTCTCGATCCTCCGGTCGATGCGGGGTTCCGGCCTCGCCTCGATCTTCCGGTCGATGTGGGGTTCCGGCCTCGTCTCGATCTTCCGGTCGATGTGCGGTTCAGGCCTCGTCTCGATCTTCCGGTCGATCCGGGGTTCCGGCCTCGTCTCGATCTTCCGGTCGATGTGGGGTTCCGGCCTCGTCTCGATCTTCCGTTCGATACGGGGTTCGGGCCTGGCCTCGATCTTCCGCTCGACCCTGGGTTCGGGCCTGGCCTCGGGCTTCCGCTCCACGCGGGGCTCGGGCCTGGGCTCGGCCTTGGGCGCGGGCCGCGCCTGCTCCTGCTTCTTCTCCCGGCCCTCCTCCTTCCTCTTGTCCTCGGCGTGGAGGACGAGCGTGGCCGCCACGAGGGTGAGAAGGACCCTCCCGCCAGCCGTCATAGCCATTCGGAACCCGCCGGTGCCCAAGGACATGGGATCTCCTGGTGATAGGTGACCACTCTACACCCTGGCCCGGGAATCGGAGCCTCCCCCTATGAAAATCAAGGCCCCTTGGGAACCCCGCAGAGCGCCCTGATGGCGGTGACGTCCTCCGGGGCCGGTTCCCATGCGTCCGACAGCATCATGGGGTACATGATCGCCTGCGGATCCGCGCCGTGCGGGAGCCCCAGCGCGTGGCCCAGCTCGTGGGCCAGGACGCGCACCAGGGTCCCCTTGCCGGAGAAGCAGTAGATGGTGATGGTCTGGCGCCCGCGCTCCCGGGCGTAGACCCCCTCGTCGAAGGCCTCCTGCATGAGGGATCCCGCCTCCCGGTAGTCGGCGACCTGGGCCCGCTGACCCGCCACCAGCCGGTTCAGATCCTCCACCGCGGCCATCAGGGCCTCCCTGACGCCTTCCAGCTCCCCCTCCCGACGGCGGAGCGAATCCAGGACGGCCTTGATGTCGCCCTGCTCCGAGGCGAGGCGCCGGACCTCGTTCTCCGTGGCGTCCCCGCGCCTCCGGAGGGCCTCGCTGCCGGCGTTGAATGCGGCCACCTTCCCGTTGAAGGCGGCCTGGTCGGCCCGGAGGGCGTCCCGTCTCCGCTCGTACTCGGCCCGGAGCCCCTCGCACCGGGCCTTCTGCTCCTCGATGGGACCCCGGGCCCTGGAGATCCCGTGGTCCAGGTTCCGGAGGCGGTCCAGGGCCTCCTGCCGCTGGTCGAAGACCAGGCTGATCTCGATGTCCCCCTTCGGGTCCTCCCGGAAGAGCGCCCGGTCCACGGGGGCCCTCCAGATGCCGACGGCGGTGCGCACGGCCTCCGACACCTCGTCCCGGGTCAGCCCGAAACGCGGATCGACGGCCCCGATCCGGTAGGTCAGCACGGACCTTCCGGGGCGGGGCCGCTGCAGGTAGATCCCCGCGCACGCCAGGAGGATGGCGAGGAGGGCGGGGATCCGCCAGGTCAGGTCGTGTCGGCTGGCCATGGCAGGCCAGTATAGACCTCAGTAGCCGCCACCGCCGCCGCCCGTGGAGCCGCCGCCCCCACCGCCGGTGGTGGTGCCGGAATCGCCGGGGATCTGCCCGCGGATCTCGCCGGCGGAGAAGGCGACGCTGTGCACGTTCACGTAGAGGCTGCCGGCCCTCAGGCTCGCGAACTGGTCCGGCGTGAGCACCGTCCCCGCGGGCACGGTCCAGGACCCGTCCGCGTGGGCGTCCAGGGGGATCGTGACGGGGCCGGCGACGCCCACGGCGCCGGTGTGGATGTGGGCGGCCACGCCGGTGATGCCGGTGGTGACGACGCCGCCCCGAAGCTCGAGGGTCACGGGATCGAGGGAGAAGGTGCCGGCGCCCGAGGCCGTGGAGGCGTTGGCGGGCACCTCGCTGGCGCCGGAAAGGGTGGTGGTCCGGATCGTGGGGCTGGCCAGGGTGAGCTGGCCCCGGATCTCGCCGCCGGCGAAGGCGGCGGTGTGGACGTTGGCGTAGAGGCCCCCGGCCAGGAAGGTGGTCACCTGGGCCGCGGTCAGGTTCGACCCGGCCGGCAGGGTCCAGCCCGAGGCGCCCGAGGCCTGGAACGGCAGGATCACGGGGCCGGCGACGCCCATGGCGCCGTCATGCACGTGGGCGTCCGTACCCGTGATGCCCGCGGTCTGGATGGCGCCGAAGGCCGCGCCCGAGGACGGATTCACGCTCACCACGGCCCATCCCGAGGCCGTGCTGGCGTTGGCGGGGGTCTCCTGGGTGCCGTCCAGGGACGCGAACCGGGTCGTCAGTTCGATCTGGCCGCGGATCTCGCCGGCGGGATTGGCCGCGGAGTGGATGTTGAAGTAGTAGTTCCCGGCCTGGAGGCTGGCGTACTGGGCGGCGGTGAGCACCGTGCCCGGGGCGGTGGTCCAGACGCCGCCGGCGCCCCCGGTGAGCGGGATCACCACCGAGCCGGCCACGCCCTTGGCGCCGTCATGGATGTGGGCCTGGGTGCCGTCGATCCCGGAGGAGACAACCGTGGCCTGGATGGCCAGGGTGGAAGGGTTCACGGTCACGGCGCCGCTGGCCCGGGCGGTGGAGGCGTTGGCCGGCACCTCGTCGGCCCCGCTGAGGGAGGCGGTGCGCACGAAGGGGGGGGGCGGGGGCGGGGGAGGAGGCGCGGCAGGGGTGGAATCCCCGCCCCCTCCGCCGCCGCACGCCAGGGCCGCCACCAGGGACAGCCCGCCCAGGACCCGCGCCCAGGGCTTCCAGGTTCCGGCAAAAGGAAGTGCAGATTTCGTCTCGAACATAGGTCCTCCTGGATGGAACGTGACTGCCGGTTTTTTCACCCACGGCCGTTGCTGTGGACGTTGAACAATGCATCCGGAAGGACCGGGGAGACAGATCCGGTCCACCGATGGCGACCCATCCGGTCGATCGGTTGTGACGGAGGTCCGGAGGGGCCTGCCGATCCCTTAGGGGTACAGGTTTGGAATTCCCCCATCCGAGGCCCCATGAACCGGACCCCCAAGGCCGCCCTGGCCGCCGTCGCGCTCCTCTGCCTCACGGCGTGCGGGGGAGGATCCTCCGCGCCGGGCCCGGTGACCCTGACGGAAGCCAGCCTTTCCGCCCCGGTCGAGGCCCTGCAGGTCTCCGGCGACCCCGCGAACCGCATCAACCTGGTTCTCCTGGGCGACGGCTACCGCGAAGCGGACCAGGCCAAGCTCACCCAGGATGCCCGGGCCTGGCTCGCCGCCTTCCGCCAGACCGCTCCCTTCTCCAACTACGCAAACTATTTCAACATCAAGCTGGTCCACCTGGTCTCCGCGGAGGACGGCGCGGCCAACGGGATGCACGGCCTGGGCACCCCCCGGGCCACGGTCCTCGGGGCCACCTTCCAGAACGCCAACCCCGCCGGGCAGGCTCCGGACTACCGCCTCCTGGTGGTGGACAACGCCCGGGCCCTGGCCGTGGCCCTGGCCCGGGCGCCCGAGTGCACCCGGGTGCTGGTCCTGGTGAACGACACGAACTACGGCGGTTCCGGTGGAACCATCCCCGTCTTCTCCGCCAATCCCGCCTCCTGCGCCATCGCGCTGCACGAGTTCGGCCATGCCTTCGGCGGCCTGGCCGACGAGTATGCCTGCGGCGACACCAGCCCCCTGCCCGCTTCCCTGGAGGCCTTCCCCAATGTCACCGCCCAGCCGGGCTCCATCAAGTGGGCCGCCTGGATCAACCCCGGCACGCCCCTGCCGACGCCCGCCTTCTGTCCGGACCTGGGGCTCTTCGAGGGCGCCTACTATCACGACACCGGCGTCTTCCGACCCCGCCCGTCCTGCCGCATGCGATGCCTCACGGACACCTTCTGCGAGGTGTGCAGCGAGGCCATCGTCCGAAGCATCTACAACCAGGTGCGCCCCGTGGACACCCTCACCGCGGACGGCGGAACCCTCACCCTCACCCGCCCGGTCCCCCTGCCCGACACGTTCCGGATCGCATGGACCGTGGATGGGGAGGCCGCCGGTACGGGCGACCGGCTCACCCTTCCGGCGGGCACCCATCAGGTGAGCGCCCGGGTGGTGGACGCCACGCCCCTGGTGCGCGCCGGCGCGGACCGCCTGGCCGACGTCCGCACCTGGACCAGCGGCGGAGCTTCCGTCCAGGCGGACGTCATGCCGGCCCGGCACCGGGTCGTCCAGGTGATCCGGACCCCCGCGGGCTTCCAGGTGGCGGGCGAGACGATCGTCGACCTGCCGCTGCCCGCCGAACCGGACACTCCCGCCTGGACGGTCTCCGCCGTGGACCCGGAGGGCCGGATGCTGTTCCGCGCGGGAATCGAAGACCCCACCCTCCTGCGCGGGGAGTTCCAGCATGCCGAGGCGTCCGACCGGATCCAGGGCAGCCGCCTGGATGGCAGCCGCCCCGTCTCCTTCCTGGTCCGTCTGCCGGTCATCGAGGCCGACCACCTCGAGGTCGCAGCGAACCCCGGGCCGCGCCACCCTACGCCGGACTGATCTCCCCCGCGGGGTCCAGGGCGGGCTGGAAGGCCACCGCCAGCCCGTGAACCGTGGCCGCGATGCGCACGGCTTCGAAGACCTGGGCCTCGGAGAGGCCCCCCTCCACGAGAGCCCGCTCATGGGCCCGCACGCAGGTCTCGCAGCCGTTCACGGCGCTCACCGCCAGGCAGAACAGTTCGAAGTCCAGCCTGGGACCGGCGGTGCGGGCGATGCGGTTCATGCGCAGGCGCACCGGAAGCTGCGCGTAGCTCTCCTTGCCCACCAGGTGGCGGAAGCGGTAGACGATGTTCGTCATGCCCATGAGGGCCGCCGCGGCCAGCGCGTCCTCCACCACCGCTTCGCCGGCGGCCTCGAGGGTCCGGGCCCGGAGTTCCCGCACCAGGTCCGCATTGCGCGAGGCGGCGGCGGAAGCGAGGGCGGTGCCCAGGCGCTGGGCCATGTCCAGGGGGGAGTCGCCGAGCACGGCCTGGAGGTTGAGCTTGAGGTCCCGGGCGTAGCCGGGGAGGGTTTCGAGGGTCGCCATGGTCACGCCTTCAGGGTCGCTTCGCCCTTGCGCCAGTTGCAGGGGCAGAGCTCATCGGTCTGGAGGGCGTCCAGCACGCGCAGCACCTCCTCCACGCTGCGCCCGACGCTCAGGTCGTTGACGCTGACGTGGCGGATGACGCCCTGGGGGTCCACGACGAACGTGGCCCGCAGGGGCACGCCCTCGGTGCGGTGCAGAACGCCCAGGGCCGCGCTCAGCTCGCGCTTCGTGTCGGCCAGCATGGGGAAGGGGAGGTCCTGGAGATCGGGGTGCTGGTTCCTCCAGGCCAGGTGCACGAAGTGGGTGTCGGTGCTGGCGCCCAGCAGCTGGGCATCCCGGTCCAGGAAGTCGCCGTTGCGTTTCCCGAAGGCGGCGATCTCGGTGGGGCAGACGAAGGTGAAGTCCATGGGCCAGAGGAAGAGGACCTTCCACTGCCCCGCGAAGCTCTCGTGGGTGAGGGTCTGGAACTCCTTGCCGGCGGTCACGGCCTGGAGGGAGAAGGAGGGGAGGTGGTCGCCGACGGTCAGCATGGGGTTTCCTCTGGGGATGGGGAGCAGGATCGCTCCGCCTGACCAGCTTCGCTCCGGCGGCAACCCAGGTCCAAGATATCGATTCTATGTAAGTGATAGGATATGCCTATGGACACCGCCCCCCTTCCCTTCACCCTCCGCCAGATGCAGTACGCCCTCGCCGTGGCGGAGAACCTCAGCTTCAGGAAGGCCGCGGACCTCTGCGCCGTGGCCCAGCCTTCCCTCAGCGCCCAGGTTGCCGCCCTGGAGGAGGCGCTAGGCGTGACCCTCTTCGAGCGGGGGCGGGGGGGCGTGCGGGTCACGCCCCCGGGCCGGGCCCTGCTCGTCCGCATGGGCCGCATGCTCAGGGAGGGGTCGGACCTGGCGCAGGAGGCCCGGTCCTTCGTGGATCCGCTGGCGGGGCCCCTGCGCCTGGGCATCCTCCCCACGCTCGCGCCCTATGTGCTTTCCTTTCTCACGCCGGCCCTGCAGGCGGCGTTCCCCCGCCTGCAGCCCATCTGGATCGAGGGCACCACCGCCACCCTGACCGCGGGACTGCGGGACGGCGGCCTGGAGGGCGCGCTGCTGGCCCTGGAAGCGGACCTCGGCGACCTCGAGACCTTCCCCCTGGGACAGGACCCCTTCCAGGTGTGCCTGCCCGCGGGCCACCGGCTGGCCCGGGGCACGCGCCCCCTGGACATGGAGGCCCTGGAGGGCGAGCGCATCCTCCTGCTGGATGACGGCCACTGCCTCCGCCACCAGGCCCTGGCCGCCTGCGGCCGCACCCGGGTGGAGGAGCTCGGGTTCCGCGCCACCAGCCTGTCCACCCTGGTCCACATGGTGGCCGGCGGCCTGGGGATCACGCTGCTGCCGCGCCTGGCCGTCGGGACCGAGGCCGCCCGGGCCACGGTGATCCTCCGGCCCCTGGCCCCGCCGGTGCCCTTCCGCACCCTGGCCCTGGCCTGGCGCCCAGGGTCCTACGCCGGCCCTTCCCTCCGGCAGGTGGGGGCGGAGGTGGCGGCCGCCTTCCGGAAGCATCCGGACGGCGGTCGATAATTTTGTGAATTGAACATAATTTAATTGATATCGAGACTCAATCTCGATATTCTTTCTCCGGCGCCGTCAAGGAAACCGGCGTCCAGCTTCTGCCAGGATGACCTCAGCCCCAGGACAACCCGCATGAAAATTTTAACCGATCTCCAGAACCGGTTCCGCCTGAAGGCGGAGGGCCCCGGCGCCTGGAACCCCCTGCGGTACCTGGGCCCGGGCCTGCTGGTGACCGTGGGCTTCATCGACCCCGGCAACTGGGCCTCCAACGTGGCGGCGGGGGCCTCCCACGGCTACACCCTCCTGTGGATCGTCACCCTGTCCACGGTGATGCTCATCCTGCTCCAGCACAACGCGGCGCACCTGGGCATCGTCACGGGCCTGTGCCTGTCCGAGTCCGCCACCCGGCACACGCCCGCCTGGGTCTCCCGCCCGGTCCTGGGCACGGCGGTGCTGGCGGCCATCGCCACGGCCTTCGCGGAGATCCTGGGCGGGGCCATCGCCCTGGGCATGCTCTTCCACCTCCCCCTCAAGGTGGGCGCCTGCCTCACCACCGCCGTGGTGGCGGGCCTGCTGCTGTGGAACTCCTACCGCGTCCTGGAGAAGGTCGTGGTGGGCTTCGTCTCGCTCATCGGCCTGGCCTTCCTGGCCGAGCTGGCCATGGTCCACACCCACTGGTCCGCGGCCGCGGTGGGCTGGGTGCGGCCCACCGCCGGCCAGGGTTCCATGGTCCTGATCATGAGCATCCTGGGGGCGGTGGTGATGCCCCACAACCTCTTCCTCCACTCGGAGTTCATCCAGAGCCGCCAGTGGAACCTGCAGGGGGAGGAGGCCATCCGCGGGCACCTGCGGTTCGAGCTCTTCGACACCCTCTTCTCCATGGGCGCCGGCTGGGCCATCAACAGCGCCATGATCCTCCTGGCCGCCGCCACCTTCCACCGGCACAACCTCGCCGTCACCACCCTGGAGCAGGCCGCCTCCATGCTGCGCCCCATGGTGGGCCCGGCCTCGGGGACGATCTTCGCGGTGGCGCTCCTCTGCGCCGGCCTGGCCTCCACCCTCACGGCGGCCATGGCCGGGGGCTCCATCTTCGCGGGCATCTTCGGCCAGCCCTTCGACGTGCGGGGCACCTCCAGCCGCGCGGGGGTCCTCGTGACGCTGGTCCCCGCGCTCCTGGCCGTGTTCTTCGTGACGGACACCTTCCGGATGCTCATCCTTTCGCAGATGGTCCTGAGCATCCAGCTGCCGATCACCATCCTGCTGCAGGTGTACCTGACGTCCTCCCGGAAGGTCATGGGCAGCCATGCCAACGACCTTCTGGGAGGGAGCATGCTGTGGGCGGTGGCCACGGTGGTGATCGTGCTCAACCTGATGCTGTTCAGGAGCGCGCTGGCGGCGTGACCGTGCCCGTCACTTCCCGATGGTGACGACGCCCGAGGGCGCGAAACCCGTCTGGACCGTCGGGTTGGCCATGAGCGTGAGCGCGCCCGTGGCCTGGTCGATGGTGTACTGCGCCACGGAGGAGCTGCCCCACCCCGTGTCGCCGCTGGTGGCGTAGGCGAACCGGCCCGAGGACTCCACCGTGATGACGGCGGCGCCCGCCCCGCCCGCCGAGACCGTGGGGGTGGCCATGGCGGTGAGCGCCCCCGTGGCCGGGTCGATGGCGTACTGGGCGACGACCGCGGCGCTGGAGGCGGTCAGGATCGCCACGTAGGCGAACTTGCCCGTGGGGTGGATCGCCAGGGTGAAGGCGTAGGTCCCCGCCTTCACCAGGGCCGGGCTCAGGGGCGTCAGCTGCCCGGTGGACGCGTTGACGCTGAACTGGGCGACGGTGCCGTCGAAATAGTTCGTGACGTAGACGTACGTGCCCGAGGCGAGGGTGGCGGTCTTCACGTCGAAGGCCGAGCCGGACCCGTTGACGCCGCCGGAGGGCACCAGGAACGGGCTGAGCGCCGCCAGCGTCCCGTCGGCGTTGATTTTGTACTGGGATACCGTGTTGGCGCCGCCGTTGGCCGCATAGGCGTACGTGCCCGCGGCGACGATGGCGACGGCGTTGGGGCCGTTGCGCCCGTTCGCGGGGTCCCCGCAGGTGACGGTGGCCGGCGCCAGGGCCGCGAGGGCCCCGGTGGAACCCACCGCGTACTGGTTGACGGCGCTGGCCTGCTGGAGGGGGACATAGACGTCGGAGCCCGCGGGATGGACCGCGAGGGCCGAAGGATAGTAGAGCTTGCCGCCGGCAAGGGTCCCCATCAGGACCGTCGGCGTGGCCATGGGCGCAAGGGAGCCGTCCGCGCCCACCGCGAACTGGGCGACGGTGTTGCTGCTCACGTTGGACGCGTAGACGTACCTGCCCAGCGGATCGGCCGCGAGGTACCGGGGATTGTTCCCGGCCGTCGACACCGTCGCCGGGGACAGGGGCGTGAGCGCGCCGTTGGGGCCGATGGAATACTGGGAGATGCTGCCTCCCGAGCCGCCCAGGGTGTTGGCCACGTACGCGTAGCCCCCCGCCCACAGGGCGTAGAGGGTGACGCTGCCGGAGCCCTTCGTGAAGGTCTGGCCCTGCTTGTAGGCCGTGCCGGAGCCGTCCGCCTTGGTCTGCCAGCCCAGGAAGGTGTAGCCGGCATAGGCGAGGCTCCCGGCGTTCCCGAGCACCGTGACGGTCTGCCCCGTCGCGTAGGTGGTGGCATCCACCGGGACGCTTCCGGCCGTCGCGCCGTTGGCGTCATAGGTCACGTTGCCGCTCACCGGGTTGACGGTCCAGTGGGCGTGGAAGGTGAGGTTGGCCGAGCCCATGGCGCAGGTCTGCCCCTGGAGGTAGGTGCTCCCGGTGCCGTCCGCCAGCGTGTTCCAGCCTGCGAAGGCGCTGCCGCTCTTCACGAGGTTCCCGGTGTTCCCGAGGACCGTGACCGCGGCCCCCGGCAGGTAGGCGCCGGTGTCCACCGGAACCGCGCCTCCGGTGTTTCCGTTGCCGGAATACGTCACGGTGTAGGTGGTGGCCGGAGGGGTGACGGGCGTGCCCCCGCCGCCGCCCCCCGAGCACCCCGCCGCCAGCAGGACCACCGCGGCGAGCCCAAGGCCTCGTGCGCCGGTCCGGAAATGCCTCCCAGCTCTGGTTTCCATAACGCCTCCCGCGTTGAGATCCACCTCAGACAGCGGAGGGGAGGGACGGCGTGACTCAGGTTTTTCGCAGGCGGGCTACCTTGGATGAATGGATTCAACGTCGCGCCTTCGGAACATCCTGGCCTTCTGGCTGCCCCTGGCGGCCGCCTGGCTGATGATGGGCGCGGAGGGACCGTACCTGTCGGCCATCGTGGCCCGGCTGGACCGGCCGGTGGAGAACCTGGCGGCCTTCGGGCTGTCCTTTTCCCTGGCCTGGCTGGTTGAATCCCCCATCATCATGCTGCTCTCCGCCACCACGGCCCTGGCCCGGGACCGAGCCAGCTTTCTGGCCCTGCGGCGTTTCGCCTACCTGCTCAACGGCGCCCTCACCGCCCTGCTGATCCTCCTGGCCCTGCCGCCGGTGTTCCGCTTTCTGGCGGAACAGGTGCTGGGGCTGCCGGCCGAGGTTGCCCGCATGGCCAATCTGGCCACAGCCCTGCTGGCCCCCTGGCCCGCGGCGATCGGCTACCGGCGCTTCCACCAGGGCCTGCTGGTGCGGAACGGCCTGACCCGCCGGGTGGCCTACGGAACGGTGCTCCGGCTCGCCACCATGTCCCTGGCCGCGGCCGGCCTGGCCCTGGGCACCCGGTTGCCGGGGGCCTGCATCGGCGCCCTGGCGCTCAGTTCCGGGGTGGTGGCGGAGGCCGCCGCGAGTCGCTGGATGGCACGCCACGTGGTCCGGGACCTCCTGGACCCCGGGCGGGAAAGCGGCCCGGCCCCGAGTCTCGGGGAGCTGGCCCGGTACTACTACCCCCTCGCCCTGACCTCGATCATCGCCATGAGCAACGCGCCCCTGCTCACCTTCTTCCTGGGCCGGGGCCGGGACCCGCTGCAATGCCTGGCCGCATGGCCGGTCGTCCATTCCTTCGTGTTCTTCTTCCGGAGCGGCGGCAGCGCCTTCCAGGAGGTGGGGGTCGCGCTCACCGGCACGGAGGGGCGGAACGAGGCCCAGGTCCGCCGGGCGGCGGCCCTGCTGGCGGCCTGCGCCACCGGCCTCATGCTGGCGGTGGTCCTCACGCCGCTTGGGGCGCTGTGGTTCCGCCGGGTGGTGGGCCTGGGCCCCGGGCTGCTGCCCTTCGCCCTGCTCCCCGCGCGGCTCCTGATCCTGCTTCCGGCCATGGAGTACCTGCTGAGCTTCCAGCGGTCCCGCTGGATCCTGGCCGGCCGGACGTCGGTGATCTCCACCGCCACCGCCCTGGAAACCGCGGTCCTGGTCCTGGGCATGACGCTGTTCGCCCTGGTCCTGGACTGGCGCGGCACCCTGGCGGCCGCCCTGGCCCTCACGGTGGGCCGGGCCGCGGCCTGCGGTTACCTGCTCCGGAAGGCGGCGGACCGGCCGGAGTGAGCGCCGGGAACTCGCAGAGGCTCGCGGAGGAATGGAATGAATGGTGTTGCCTGGATCAACCCCCTCTAGAAGCTCGTCCCCACGCTCCAGGTCAGGCTCGCCGCGCTCTTGAACGGCTTGCCGGACCCGTCGGCGACCTCCTTGCCCAGGCTGTCCTCCCGGATTTCGAGCCGGGTGAAGGTGGCGTGCCACCGGCGTTCCGCGCCCAGGGCGAAGGACGTGGCCCGCAGGCCGGCGTCCCGGGCGGGGGGCAGGGCCGCGGCCACGGAGGGATCGGCCCCCAGGCGGACCCCGGTGTCGTCCTTGAACACCTCAGCCCGGGCGAAGCCCGACCACGCGTCCGTGAACTGGTACTTGCCGATGAGGCCGGCCCCGGACCAGGCGGCCCTGACCGGCCCGGTGGCGCCCTGGAAGGCGCTGGCGGGCAGGGTCTCCCGGGCGGACTCCCCTTCCCACAGGAGGGTGGCCTTGCCCCAGGCCCAGCCGCCCGACAGGCAGAGCCGCTCCCGCTTGCGGCCTTCGGCGCCGGCGGCGCCCCCCGTCGCGTTCTGTTCGGCGCCGCTGAAAGCCATGAGGGTGATGAACCGGTCCGAGGCGCCCCCGTGGTTGTAGGTGAGGCCGAGTCCGGCGGTCTTGCCCTTGTTGTTGTCCTGGACGCGGTCCTCGCCGTTGTAGACCCACAGGTCGGCGCTCCAGGCCGTGGAGAAGGCGTGGTGCCAGTTGAGCCCCACCTGGGCGACGGGGATGGCGTAGGTGAAGAGGAGCCCCCGGCTGGCGGTGATGTCCTGGGTGGGGTCCAGGACTTCCATGCCCATGGGCGTATACATCCGGCCGAACTTCAGGGTGTCCGCGCCGCCGGTCCAGACGAGCTGGGCTTCGGGCCAGGCGAAGGAGCCGGTATCGGCGGGACTGCCGTTGGGGGCCAGGGTGCCGGCGTTCAGGAACCTGGCGGCCTGGCCCGCCAGGAGGGTGAACTTCAGGGACCAGCCGTCCGCCAGGGTCACGTCGGCGCCCAGCTGGAGGCCGTCCACGGCCAGGTGGCCCTCCCCCGAGTCCGCGGAGCGCAGGAAGAGACTCCCGTCGGAGGTGGACTGGTTGGAGGCGGCGCCCGAGGCCCAGAGGGCGCCTCGCCACTTGACGGCCGGTCCCGGCGCGGGCGGGGGTGTCTGGGCGGCGAGTCCCAGGCCGAGAAGGGCGGGCAGGAAAAGGGGTATGCGCATGCATGCTCCGGAAGGAACAGGGTCGACGCCCAGGGTGTGGCCGCAGTGGAACGTTGCAGGGGGACCGGTCACGGCCCGATGGCCAGGGGCCCCTGTTCCGAGGTGCGGACCCGGTAGCAGTCCAGCAGCTCCAGGATGAAGATCTTGCCGTCCCCCACGTGGCCCTCCGCGGACTTGCCCGCGCTCAGGATGGCCTCCACCGCGGGCTGGACGTAGTCCTCGTTCACGGCGATCTCGATCTTCACCTTGGGGAGAAGGCGGACCAGGTCGATCTTGTTGCCCCGGAACTGGTCCGAGAAGCCCTTCTGGGTGCCGCAGCCCCGGACGTCGGAGACCGTCATCAGGTGGATGTCCCTGAGGTGCAGGGCGGCCTGGACATCCTCGAACCGGTCGGGGCGGATGATGGCGATGATCATCTTCATGGTTGACTCCTTTTGCTGGGGTTGGGTCAGGATCGCTTCGCTCACTTCCGGCCGAGGCCGCGGATCTCGATGGGCGCGCCGGCGGGGGCCGCGAGGGCCGAGATCACGTATTCGGGGTAGGCCGAGATGCCGTGCTCGTGGACATCCATGCCGTCCAGCTCGCCCTCCTTGGAGAGCCGCAGGAGGCCCGCGGCGTTGATGGCATGCATGACCGCGAGGGCGACGGCCACGGTGGCTCCCGTGACGATGAGGCTGCCGATGGCCTGGGCCTCCAGGACCTTGAAGCCGCCGCCGTAGAACAGCCCGGTCAGCCTGCTGGACAGGTCGGGCGAAACCGGGTCGCTGCCGATGGCGGAGAACTGGCCGCTGGCGAAGAGGCCGAGGGACAGCGTTCCCCAGATGCCGTTCATCATGTGCACGGGCACGGCGCCGATGGGATCGTCGATGCGCAGGTATTCGAGCAGGTCCACGCCGAGGATGACGATGACGCCGGCCAGCGCGCCGATCACGACCGAGCCGAAGGGACTCACCCAGTAGCAGGGGCAGGTGATGGCCACCAGGCCCGCCAGGAACCCGTTGGTGATCGAGCCCGCGTCCCACTTGTCCGTGCGGCGGTAGACGAAGAAAACGGCCGTCAGACCCGCGGCGCAGGCGGCGAGGGTCGTGTTGGCGGCCACCCGGCCCACCCCTTCGAAGTCCATGGCGGAGAGGGTGCTGCCGGGGTTGAAGCCGTACCAGCCGAACCAGAGCAGCAGGCCGCCGCACACGGCAATGGTCAGATCGTGGGGCGTCATGGGGCCGCCGCCGTCCCGCTTGAACTTGCGCCCGAGCCGCGGGCCCAGGACGATGGCGCCGGCCAGGGCCACGGCGCCGCCGATGGTGTGCACCACCGTGGACCCCGCGAAGTCATGGAAGTTCATGCCCAGCGAAGCGAGGAAGTGCCCGTCGCTGCCCATGGTGGCGAGGAACCCGTCCGGCCCCCAGGCCCAGTGGCCGATGATGGGGTAGATGAAGCCGGAAACCGCGAAGCTGTACAGGATGTCGCCGATGAAGTCGGTGCGCCCGATCATGGCGCCGGAGGTGATGGTCGAGCAGGTGTCCGCGAAGGCGAACTGGAAGAGCCAGTGGGCCAGGAAGGCCACGCCGGTGGCCCCGTAGGTGGCCGGGGCGCCCTTGAGGAAGAACCAGTGGTAGCCGATGAAGCCGTTGCCGGTGCTGAACATGAACGCGTAGCCGAAGGCCCAGAAGAGGATGCCGCACAGGCAGGTGTCGAACACGCACTCCACCAGCACGTTCACGGTCTCCCGGGAGCGGCAGAAGCCCGCTTCCAGCATGACGAAGCCCACCTGCATCGCGAAGACCAGGAAGGCTGCGAGCAGCACCCAGAGGGTGTTGAGGGGATTGATGATGTCCTTGGCGGCCACGGCCGGGGGCGCGGGCGCCGCCGCGGGGGCCGGCGCCGCCGCGGCCTGCACCGGGGGAGCGGCCGCAACGGCGGGAGGCGTGCCGGCCGGGGCCTGCGCCCGGGCGGCGTTGCCGTTGAGCAGCACCGGGATGAGGATCATCATGCCGAGCACCAGGGCGAGTCCCAGCAGCTTGCCCGAAGCCAGCGTCACGCCGTAGCGGCGCCACTCCGGATCCCGCAGCCGCAGGATCAGCCGTGCCATTTTCCCTTGGGTCGAGAGCTTTTCGCCCCCACGTGCAATGCGCGTCATCGCAGGCTCCTTGGAATTGGGGTAGAGAAGGGCTCCGGCTCGCCATTGCGAGCCAGGGCGGGTGGGGTTGTGGGCGAAAAGCAAGCACCCCCGATCGGCTGTCGCGAATCGGGGGTGATGGTGACCGGTGGGAATGAACTAGCCTCTTCCCTCCCGGGTCCCTTCGCGATTCGCGGGGGGCCGGGGATTCTGCTGCTGCTGTCGGGAGGAGGAACGCATGACGGTCACCTGATGCAGAGAACCTTGTCACGGCATCATGGATCGTTCAAGGATTATTTCTTAAAAATTTATTATAATTCTTGACAATTTTATATTTGTTTGCATTGTATTTAATTTAATTCAAACGTTTTTAGTGATTACGTTCTCGGATCTCCGGCCATCGGCTCCGGGTCGGAGGGTGCCCGCGATCCGGATCCGGCGGCGAAGTTCCATCCCGAGGCAACCGATCCTGGAAGAATGAGCCATCCAGGCCAGGGGCACCCCATGTCGCATTCCGTCATGATTCCCATGTTCCTCCTAGCGTGCGGGTGCTTGTCGGCGCAGTCCGGGCAGGCCATCCCCCCCGGGCCATCGCCATCAAGGCGGCCGAGGAGGCCCCGGGGGAGCGGAAGGCGGCGCTGGTGATCGGCAATGCGGCCTACCGGGTCACGCCCCTGAAGAACGCCGTCCACGACGCCCAGGATATGGCCTCGGCCCTTCGGGACTGCGGTTTCAAGGTCCGGCTCGTCCTGGACGCTGACCGGGAGGGCATGTTCAAGGCGGTACGCGAGTTCGGGCACCTGGAAGGCGGAGAAGGTGAGTTTCAAGCTGAACCAGGTGGAGTCGATCAGGTAGCCGGGTCACCGGGACGTGCGTCCCGCAGGAGATTCATCCTCAATTTGGGCTGCCCTCATTCCAAGGCGCCTTGCGGGTTTGCCACCCCCGGCGAACGAACCGGCCTCTTGGCAAGGTGGGGCAGACCGTCCCGAAGCTGGATGACGCCGCACTCATCGCAGATCCCATGAGAATAGATCTCATGGTTCTCTTTACGGCGTTCAAACACCCACCCCTTGCCCGTCCAGATTCGATTGCACCAGGCGCATCGATAGGACAGCAGAGCACCACGATTCGTATCCATGGCGTCCACCCGTCAGTGTGCGTAGGGGAAGATAAGCAAGAACCATGAGTTTGCAATGGGCAATCACGGGGTCCAGGTTCAGATCCCAGGCTGGCCACCGAACCCGATCCCAGGAGGGACATCGTGACCCTTGCGCTCAAAGACGCCACCGCCTGGGCCGGCTCCGGCCCGCAGCGCGTCTGTGGCATGGACAGAAATCAGCCCTTCCTTCCGAAGGGCTGATTTGGTGCCAGGTCTGGCGGAGAGAATAGGATTCGAACCTACGGTGCGATCACTCGCACACCTGATTTCGAGTTTTACCACGGTAGTATCGTCACATTTCTGAACTTTTCGTAAAGTGTTGGTTTAAAATAGAGTAATAGGTTGTATGGATCGTTGCCAACATCCTCAATTCTTTGCTTGGTGGTAGCCCGGTGGTAGCCCGTAAGTACGCCTGAACCCCAACTGAATCGAGCAGCACTGGCTTCGGTACTCATGATCTCATGGGGACCTCGCTTGAACACGACCAAGTTTGATCAAAAGACTCTTACAGCCCTCAAACCGCCATCTAGCAGGATAGGGATTCCGGACCCCAAGACACCCGGATTGGTCCTCCGAGTCACGCCGAATGGGGCCAAAACGTACTACTTCCTCTACCGCATGGGAGGGAGAGAAACCCGCAAACGCTGGCTCAAAATAGCATCGTTTGCTGATCTGCCACTGGTGCGAGCACAGGAATTGGCACGGGCATACCGCGCCCAGGTGGATCGAGGGGAAGATCCTGAACAGGTCCTCCGAGAGAAAACCAACGAAGGCGCCACTATCAAGGATTTGGCGGAGAGGTTTGAGCAGGACTACTTGCCTAAGCTCGCGCCGAGGTCACAGGAGGGTTATAAGGACAGTATCCGAGTACATATCCTTCCAAAACTCGGGAAAATTGAAATTAAAAAGCTGGATCGTGATCAGATCATCCCATGGCACTCCAGAATCAAGGGGTCGAGGGCGGCAAATCTAGCCCTGGCGATCCTCTCCTGCATGATGACTCAAGCCATGCTCTGGAAACTCCGCCCCGAAACCATCAACCCGTGCTCCCACGTCAAGCGGAATACCGAGGAACCTCGCGTCAGAGATATCAGTGATGAGGAGCTAAAAGCCTTGGGCAAGGCCATTCAGGACTTGGAGGGAGTCTGCTCACCCTGGTCGCTGGCGGCCATCAAAGTGACAGCCCTCTGCTGGGGTCGCCTCTCAGAGGTGCTGAGCCTCAGGAGGGACAAGGACTGCTTCTTGGACGAAGGTTACGCCTTGATTCGCGATCACAAGGGCAGGAAGCAGCAGGGGGCCAAGCGCCTCGAACTGGCTCCTCAGGTTGTGGAACTCCTGAAGACTCTCCCCGAAGTTGTTGGTAACCCTTACTACTTCGCCAATTCACGTGGGGTAGGCAAGCCCATTACTCGGCACGGGTTGAGGACGACTTGGTTGCTCGTGTGCGAGAAGGCCAACGTGACAGACCTCCACGTACATGATTTCCGAAGCCTAGCGGCCAGTGAAGGAGAGGAGCAAGGTGTGAGTCCGAAGACGATGGCAGCGGTTCTTGGCCATTCTGACCCGAAAACCACAATGAAATATTATGCAAAAACCAGGAAGCGGAAGACAACCGAAGTCGCGGCCCAGGTGGCTGCGCCGATAGCAGCGGCCATGGGAATCTAGCCGCTGATACCACCATGCGCACAAGACTCTGAACAGCAATATTGTTCAAAAACGGGAAATTCAAAATTCCCAAATTTTTTGTGCGAATTTCCTCGACCCCTACCCCCACCCCTCCTGGAAAACGATTCGAAAACCTTTGGGGTGCGACATTCCGGGGGCCTCTATCCTTCCCTTGCGTTCAGGCCATGTTGCGACAACTCGACCAGACTGATGATGTCCCACGAGGGCAACCCGTCCGCGACTCGCCTCATGTAGGTTACAGACTCCGGGTTGTCCCTATCGTAGGTCACCCGGACGCTCCAGAGCACCACGGCGGCGTCCAGGATCTCCGAGCCCGTCCCCAACTCGGTGCCCGGCGGCGGTTCCCCGAGCACACGCTTGATCTGCCGGGCGTAAGCAAGGGCTTCGACCAGATTGCGCTCGCTGAACGCTTGGTCCCCGACAGCCGCGAGGGACTCCTCGTAGGGGCCGGAACCGATGTGCTCGATCGCAATCCTCATGGTTGCTCCTTGATCCAGCAGCGGTATTCATTTCCCCACTGCTACCCCTGCCGCCTCTGGAATTCGCTTCTCATGTGGCGTTCGATCAGTCCGTACAGGTGAGCGGTCGCGTGGCCGTCCTGGACGTAACTCAACCCCGTGCAGCCCACCACGAACAGCGGAAGCGGACCCGAGGTGACGGTGCTTTGGAACGGCTCCGTGATCTGAAACTTACAGTACCGGGTGCTGGCTTCGAGGATTTCAGCCCGGAACCTGACCCCGTCCAGGATGCGCACAACCTCCCGAGGTTCCTCCGGGTCAAGGTCAGTGAGCGAGACCACCCATCCTGGCACCACCTTCGGTTTACTCACGGGGGTTCCCCTGGCACGGGGTAGAGTCCAATGGCTGAAGGCCCAGCCTCCCATGCGGGAAGTCCAGGAAGACCCGGAAGGCGCGGTAGAGGTCGGCACTGACGATCCAGCCCGTCTCCATCCAGGCGAGTTTCCCGTCCACCTCCGTGGGGAGTTCCCCGTACTGGACGGTGAATCCCATACCCCCGAGCCGAAGGTCTGCTTCCCATACCGGCGTCCTGATCGTCCCGAACAGGATGGACCACACCGTCTCAGATTCGGCTGGCCTCGCACCCGGCAGCGACCCGCCCACCCGGTAGCTCAGGGCTGCACCGGAGTCCAGGATCGCCCTGGCCCCATCGCCCAAGGTCACGATAGGAGGCCCGTCCTGGGCGTCCATGGGCAGCCAAACGGTGCCATCTACCACCGGGGAGACATGGGTGGCCCTGACGATCCCGGCAGCCCTGTTGATATCCCAGGCGAAACAGCCGAGCACATTCATGCCGACAATCCCATCCACCATGAGGCCAAGGATGTTGAACCCATTCTCCAGGTATGACTTGGGGAAGGGCATCTTCATGAAACTGACGTGTCCACCCAGCATTTCAAGTCCCTGAGGGCCGCCGGGCAGCCAGATTGTCAGGGGGCTGCCTGTATCAAGCAGAAGCCGGTAACCTTGGTGCTGGATGACCAGATAGCGGGGGTCATCCATGAGATCGAACGCGAAGGTCTTGGTCGTTGTGGTCGTGGTTTCTCCTTTGGGTTGTGGGCTCATGACGCCTCCACCTGGAGGGCCGCAAAGCCGCGAATCTGCTTGATCTTCTTGCCACGCAGCCTGGACTTGGATTCCTCCGCACAGGCCGCCAGGAGGATCTCCTGGCTGATGGCCCCGGCCTCCACCGCACGGGCAACGCCCTCCAGGAAGGCGTTCCGAACGAGGCCACCGGAAAGGGGGAACCGCTCCGCGACCTCGTTCAGGTCAAGGGCTTCCGAGCCGGGGACACGTGCCCTACCGAACAGATTGGCCCAGATCCTCGCCCTCACCTCGGCGTCAGGCTCGGGAAATTCGAGGCGATGCTGGATTCGGCGTTCAATCGCCGGGTCGAGCCCGGAGGCATGGTTGGTCGTGAACACCAGGATGCCTTCGAACCTGTCCAACTCAGTGAGCCACGCATTGCCGAGGCTAACCTGATACCTCTTGGTGCTTCCTTCGGCCTTGCTCCGGTCTCCAAGAACCGAATCGGCCTCGTCCAGGAGGAGGACGGCGTTCCTGCCGTTGGCTTTGGCCTCCTGGAAGAACTCGTGGAGGCGGGATTCCGAGGCACCCACGTAGGCGCTCTCCAAATCACTGGCCTGTATGCGCCACAGAGGTGCACCCAGTTCCTTGGCCAACACCTCAGCGGCCATGCTCTTGCCCGTACCTGAGGGGCCGTGGAACAGGCAGATGCCCTTGGCCTTGCCGGTGAGAGCAGTATCGATCCCCCAGGATTCCAGCATCTGCCCCCGGCCCCGGATGCTCCTGATGACCCGCAGGAACCTGTCCAGCACCTCCGGCGTCAGACACAGATCCTTGATTCCCACCTTGGGTTCGACCACCTCGGCATACCCGGACTTCTGCTGGGACGCCCCGTGCTGCTGAACGGCCCGGTCCACCTGGCCTTTCACTTCCTCCGAGGTGCAGGGCCGCCACCTCGCGGTCGCCTGGATACGTTTGACCGTATTGACCAACTGGCCGGGCGTGATCCCCGACCTGCCAATCTCGATCCCATCCACATCCTTGAAGAGCGGACCCGCGTCCTTCAAGATCCTCCAGCAGAACAGGATCATGGTGGCGACATCCAGCGCCCCGAGATCCAGGACCAAGTCCACGAGGTTCTCGGTCTGGAAGCGGCACCTTCCCTGCTCCTCGCGCAGGAACAGGAGCCCCATCTGGTCCTGGAGCTTCGCCCAGTCATCAGAATCGAAATTGCTGTTCAGGTCGATGATTGAGCAGCACCCCGGCCTGGGATCGGCGTAGGCGTTGATCTCCCTGAAAGGCTGGCCGAGGTGGTCGGCGATTGCCCGTGCCAGTGTCCTCCTACCGTAGCCCTCGCCACCCTTGAGGAGAATGGTGAACAACTTGTCTGCCTGGGGAGGATGCTGGACCAGTCCCTCCACGGTCTGCCTGACTTCTTTAGCCAGGACAAGATCCTGGAACTGGGTGACGGACTGGTCTTCCACAACCTTGATCTTGGTGCCGAGCAACTTCTCCAGGGCGTTCAGGTTCAGGCTGAACCGGGTCCGAAGGAACTTACCGACCGAGAATGGCTCGGATTCCTGCCTCTTGCGACCCCGCCGCCACGTTTCCTCGACATTCAGGAGGCCCTGTTGCCGGAGCGGGGCATCCACGGCCAGCCGATGAGCGAGTTCCTGGATACCGTTCGGCGGAATCATACCGAGGTGATGGAGGACGAGACTGCACTCCAGATCCTCGCCCCTTGGGAGGGGTGGGTCCAGGATTCCAGCATACAGACAGATCGATTGAGCCAAGCTCAAAGCCAAGACCTGATGGCTCACCTGATCGTCCAGGCCCATTGCGGCCTGATTCAGCCAGGGCGGTGCTCCAGACTCCCCAGCCATGGCCATGAGGCTATCCCAGCCACTTTCAGGGCACCGGTCTGCGACCCACCCCAGGAGAACCTCGGAGTAGGTGTCCAAAGAACCACGATCCAGACTGAACCGCCGACCGGGAGTCGGAGACGGAGCGGTACCCGCTTTCCGGCAGGTTCCGATACGTGGACCGGGCTTCTTGGTGGGGGTGCCGGGGTTCTGCTGGGAGCCGAGCGTTGAGGATGTCTGGCAAGTGCACTTTTGATCGGCGCTCGCTACAAATTCCTCATCAGGCATCAGGTCTCCGGCGGGAGCCGAAAGTGACTCCACCTACTATTTTACTGGCCTGAGATGGGATCTTTATACAATTATCTTAGAATCCACCCACCCACTAGCCTTAAGGACCCGGCGTGACCCCATACCGAGTAGAAGAGATCCAGGGGAGAGCGGCAGCCGCTGGCAAGCTGGTGATGGCATGATGTACTACCCAAATCAAGCCACGGAGGTGATCAATGAATCAGGTCCACCACATCCGGGTGCCAGAGTTTTCATGCAGTGAGTACCGTAGCCTTGGATTTCAGCGTCATCTTTTCAATTTTCTCCAAAAGGGCGGCCAGGAAGCACTGAGATTGAGGGTTGAAAGCCGGAGCAGGGCGAGTGGCACTATGCCCCGCTGGCTCAAGGACGCGAGCGAAATTGAATTTTTAGGGTACGGGGCCGAACCGGGAGATTTATTGTTCGAAGCTCCTGCTTTGGGACCAATCATGCAGAGTGATGACCGGTCAGCTTTGTTTGCGCCCTCATGGTTGCCAACCCAATCAGTATTGGAACTCCTTGAAGGCAGCATCCAGGATGCACTTTCTACCTCTCCCGATAGCGAGTGGCTTGACGATGGCCTATTGGACACAATAGATACGGAGTTAAGGCCCATATTCAAGCGATTCTCTTCCATCGAGTGGCGGAATGGTAGAGAAGTCAAAGTGAGTCGGGAGTCACTTCACAGTTTCAGTGCCCTCAGGCAAAAGACACCCGCGCCACAGGAGTGCAGAATTTACGGGAAACTTGAAGCAATCCGCCACTCAGACCACGCCTTTGCACTGGTGCTTGAGGACAAGCATGTCATCCGGGGCGTGGCCATGCCAGACTTGGATGAGAAGCTCAAGAAACAGTGGGGTACAATGGTGGTTGTACATGGAGAAGCTGTCTTTAGGCCATCCAAGACCTTACTTAGAATTGAGGCTCGTGATATTGAACCGGCCCAACCCAAAGACGTAGTTTTTTCATACATACCCCAACCGCTTTTTTCCGAGATCGAGATCGAGAGCTTCACTGAAACTCAGGCTAAAGGTGGGATAAGGTCCATATTTGGGAAATGGCCAGGGACTGAAACAGAAGAAGAAATTATCGCCGCCCTTAGGAAGATGCGATGACCACCCAACCGATTCTTCTTGATACATGCGCCTTGGTTTATATCTTGAGGGGAACTTCCACCGGCGAAGAGATCATCAAGACCCATCACCTAAATGAACGCAAAGACAAACCGCTCGTATCAACGGTTTCAGCAGGTGAACTGTTAGCCCTCATCGCTCAATGGAACTGGGGAGAAGCCAAGATCAAAGCAACCCATGAACTACTCCGGAAACTTGTCCTTGTCCCAGTAACTACTGGAACAATTAAGGACGTTTACGGAGAGCTAATGAATTTTTCTCTCCAGAAAGGGTACCCTCTGGGCCAAAATGACCACTGGATCGCCGCAACAGCGAAGGTCGTTGGTGCCCTGGTAGTCACCACAGATAAGGATTTTGATGGTTTGTCAGAGATGGGGATGGTAGACCGGTTCCTTCACACTCTCCCCGAAGGGAAGGTTGCATCAAAGCACAAACGGAAGCCACCAAAGGGGCACTAATTAATGCACGTACATCGAGGTATCAGTTTCAAACGCTGGCACCTTGGGCCGCCCTTGTCCTTGTCGAACCAATGCAGGGATGCGATATTCATTTCATCCTAGCAAGCAAGAGGTCCAGATGCCAATTTCGCGCCCAGGCAAATTACTCAAACGCATCATCTTGGCAGTTGCTGTGATCATCTTCGGAGCATGTGTCCTGAATTATGCAGCACGATACAGGGATTTCAGACATGGGTTGATCGGGTTCGGGGGAATCAATCTGGGTGACTCCCGCGATGAAGTGACTTATCGTGCTGGCACTCCAACACAAGTCATCGGGCCAGAGGAAACCATCCAGGGTTGGCGGCTATGCCCTGTTTACAATACTGATGACAACGCTCCCGGCTTTAAAATCCCGAAGGGAAAGCGTGTCAAGGAGTTCGCGGAATGGGAATACACCGGGCCAAATTACAAGGCGGGTCTACATGTAAAGTTTGATCCGCAGGGGCTGGTTAAGTCCATAAGGTGGTTCCCGGTTCCTGAGAAGCCAGTACATTGGGGTCCCGTTGCGGGGATCAGCTGTGCTGATGTGGAAGAGAAGGTTCTGGGTTTGGGCCCACCTACTTCCATGTCCATCGAGAAGGATACTTACACCAAGACCATCGAATATAGCGACATCGGGGTTTCATTCATCTTAGAGCGTGGCAAGGTCTACCAAGTCGAGATCACTTCGCCCAAAAGGGGGACCTGGGCTGCCTTCAGGCGGTTCCTCCGTACACTGCCCTAGACGCTACCTGATACCTGGTGTCACACCTGTTGGGATTCCCCCCATCATGGGGGGACCATCTGTTATGTGTTATCGAAAATGTCGGTTTCTGAGAACCCGCTGAGTCGGTGGCCCGAGGCACACAAAACCAGGTCTTTTCCATTCTCGAAAACCTTTCTTGAAACTAGATTCTCAGTTTGGTACAATGAGATGAGTTTCGAGAGGATCTGGATGTTCATCGGCTACGCCCGAGTCTCGACTGACGATCAATCCCTTCTCCTTCAGACGGACGCTCTGGAGAGGGCCGGGTGCGAGAGGACGTTTCAGGACCAGATGACTGGAACCCGGATGGATCGTCCAGCGTTGATAGAGGCCATGTCCCACCTTCGGGCAGGTGACACCCTGGTGGTCTGGAAGCTGGATCGCCTCGGGCGCAGCGTTAAGGGGCTGGTGGACATGGTGGCGGAACTGGCCACCCGGAATGTCCACTTCAAGAGCCTGACCGACCAGATCGACACCTCAACCCCGGCGGGGCGGTTCTTCTTCCACGTGATGGCGTCCCTGGCCCAGATGGAGAGGGAACTGATCGCTGAGCGCACCATCGCAGGGCTCCAGGCGGCAAGGAAGGTCGGGCGCATCGGTGGTCGCAAGCGGAAGATGGACGCCGGGAAGGTAGACGCAGCGAAGCACCTGCTCCGGTCCGGCGTTTTGCCCAAGGATGTGGCGAAGAACCTCGGCGTGTCGGTTCCTACGCTGTACCGGTGGGTTCCGGCTACCGCGATGGAGTAGCTTGAAGCTCGATTTGTCCTAGGATGCACCTTCGAAGATACATCCTTCGGACAGAGGCCCGACTCACGCCCAAGTGCCTCGCGGTCTCCGCCATGCCGAGGACGCTGACGAGTTCATCGAGTCGATCAGCCTGGGGCCATTCGATCTTCGTTGGGTACGCAAGCCTCTTAACGATTCTCCGTCCGTGGCACCTGCGGCACCGCGAAGCGCCGATTGTGACCGGGCGGCCACAATCGGCGCAGTGGCCCGGCTTCGGGTGTCCATGGCGGTGCTCACAGGCTGGGCAGGGCAGGATCAAGCCGCAGAGGTTGCACTTCAGCATGGAGTACTCCTGGCACCCATAAGACGGGGGCTCAACAAAGGGAGCCAAAGTTCGTTTTCGGGTTCTTGAATTTCGGCCCGGATAACGATGCCGCGTCAGGGTCCAATTTCTACCGCAATAATTGTTCAGTAACCCACTTTCAACCTAACTGGACCGTTGACCCTCATACCTTTTCATCTTTGAAGCCCAGCCCTGGAGAGCCACAAGATCCAGCAAATCTGGCATTTCATATGTTTCGACAGGGATTCCCTCGGTCATTGGCCAAAGTATGCCTTCGCAAGTCCTGCGCGGGTAACGCCCCATCCAGGAATCAGCGAACGAATTACGGATGTGCAAGTGAAGGGTTGGGACAAAGGGGGCCCAGGTCTTGCTCAACGCTTCGGCATTCTGAATATCAATAACCTCGAAGTGCTCGATCTCTCTATTAGATAGGCCCAGGTATGCCTCACGGAGTAAGCCAACCGCAGATTTATCCGATGTAGGGGCACCGTAGCCGAAAACCGTTACCGTGAACGAACGCCGGACCATCTCAAGCCCTGATTTCCAGTGCATCTTAATGAAGGGATTCCCATCATAGTTCTTTTTCTCAACCGGGAAAAGGAGTGGTGTGGCCTCCCAGGGTTTGCTGCACTGATCGCAAACTCCGAAATTCCCCCAACGATGGGGGTGTTCAGCGCAGCATCGAACCCGGACGTTCCCATGCAGGAAATATATGGACGGAGGATCAAGGTTCCGATTCCTCACCCAGGCATCGAATAGGAACGGGTCCCAATTGAAGGTCAGAACCGCGTCCTTACCTCGAAGGGATAGCAAGAGCCGGTCGTAGAGTGTCACGGTACCAGGCATCTCCAAGGTAGAAAAATACTTCTGGATGCGGTCTTCCAATTCTGACCGGAGGAGCGCCTTCCTAGGGTCCTCACAAAGGTCCGCATAGAGGGACTCGAAGTTTCGAGACTGAAAGGAGACACCATGTGCTTGGAGGAGCGGGGCCAGCCCAACCACTTCTACTAGGTCGTTCATAATGGGAAGCTGCTTCCCTTTTGCATCTCCACGGGGGAACGCTGCCCGACTGGCACCTGCACCGAGGATGACTACATGGGGACCAAGTTCCTTTGGGGCATGGACCAGAGCATCCGAGGTGACAACCCTCTGTGTTTTATCTGGGAAGGCCACTTGAGGCGTTCCTTCCCATTAAAAGGACTTAGTTGGTTTTGAGCCAGATATGGTTGTAAAAGCACCCGGCCAGCCTCCAAAATCGTCGATGACCTCATCGATTTTTGACATTAGGCGGATAGTTTCCGAGATGGCGGAAACAATCTTTTGGTAGTGCTTGATATCATCGCTAGAAAGCACACGGCCTTTCCTGTCCTTGAGCCATTTTTCGCAAACGTGATAGCCACCGACATGGTAGTTCCAGACCTTTTCAGTCACTCCCTTAAAGCCGGTAGTCAGGAGCTTATCTATCCACACGGTGTTGTGCGACCAAGAAGTCTTTTCGACTTCGGGATGGCGGCTACCGATGAACTCGGGAATAGGCCGGGCGAGCAATGGTGATTTCAGCAAGTGAAGGGCGGTGAGTTCGCCGCCGAGTTTGGCGATTGTACGGAACAAATCCCAACTCCACGTCAATGGTATACGCGGGAAATCGATCTTCAGAAACTCCGAATAGCGGCTTCGGTAGCATGGACTGTGAAATATGGCATACACATAGCAAAATACTTCTTCAGGAGTAAGCCCTTTGGGTAAGTTATGTGTGCCTTCCTGTTGGACTTGCAATTTCGAAGCCAGAGATTCTATAAAGGAAGCAGTAAAATTAGGCCGTTTTGAATGGCCTCCCTGGAAGTCAAGATGTTGATGTCCTGCGTTTGAGATGGTCATTTCATCATATAGATATAATGGGATCACTGTTCCTATGTCGAACAATGATACTGCGTCCTTGTTGATAAGATTTGAACCAACAAAGAACGTGCCTTGTTCGCTCCGCCGAGTTTGTTTGAGGCAGACAAGAGCTAGGTTTTCTCCTGCAAGTTGATGACGCATCACCTTGAATGCTGGTCGACTCGTCAGGTTTGGATCATAGTAGAGCCATCGGAAATCAAATGGTCGGTAGAGACACTGGTGGATATTGGTTTGCGAAAATTTGGTTTGGTCACGTCGTGCTTCAATATCGTAACTCGATGAAGCATGGATTCCGAATCGCTCAACAAAATCATCTCCATAATTTTTGGTGTAAAAAGTTTTTATCCGCATTTCTAATTCGTCACGATTGAAATCGAAAAACAGATCATCACGGTCAGTCTTAAGTCCATTTTGATATACCATGAAAATGTCCGTGAGGCCTGTAAATTTGGGGTACTCTGCACCATTCAGAAAATCCTTAGGGACGAAAAAGAAGTGTGGTCCTTCCGGCTTCAATGCCTTCCATTCGGTAGTTGTTGCATCACTCGAATCGAGAGATCGATATTTTGACTCCCGCGATCCCCAGAGATCGGCTTGGGCTGTACTGGTCGAAGGTAGCATTTGATTTCGAACATAGAGGCCAATTGAAACGCCTTGCTGTATGTCGAAGACATTCTCTTCCTTACCGATAGCTCGCGATGTTTCAAGTTTTTTTGCGCTTCCATGAAGATCGAGAAGCCGTACAAGCTGAAATGATTCTAGAAGCGACTTGCGCATCCGGCGATGGGTCATGCCGTCGAGAAATACGTTATTGGTGATGAATCCAAGAATACCAGATTGCGCTGCCTCGATATATGATTGCGATATGCGCATGAATTTAATGAAGTCGTCATCGAGGTTGATTTTTTTCTCATCCAAGCCACGTTTGTAGTCTTCCAGTAGGCCGAGAATGAATGGATTTTTATTGAGCTTACCGAAATTGGAATACGGTGGGTTTCCAATGATAACGGTGAAACGTTTGTAGCGTTTAATGTCGTTCACTTCGCTAGCTTCGTGTGCAAGAGCATCAAAGCCCATGAGTGGTAGTTGGTTCACCCAAGGTTCTAGCGCATTTGTGAGGTAAATTCTTGCACGTTCTTCCGTGCCAAAACGGTAGCCACTCTCGGCAAGTTTGAGGCCAATTTTCATGTGAGCGATGGCGTAAGGGGCCATCATCAGTTCGAAGGCGTGGACACGGGGCAGGAGGTGCTTCGGCACGTAGTCGTTCCACAACTCCACCTGCTGCACTTCGGTGAGTCGCTGTTGTTGCCATTTTGCCCGAAGGGTCTGATGGATCACTTCTATGGCTTCAACCAGGAAGGTGGCAGTACCGGTCGCCGGGTCAAGGATCTGGACGAAGGGCTCGTCAAGCGAAATGGTCCGTTTCTCTCCCGGTTCGTCAGTGAGTGGCGGCAGTTTCAGGCCGTTGTGCCTCTTCAGAATCTCGCCCCAGGTGGTCGTATCCGCGAGCCCATCCTCCAGGCCGAACTCTGTCCGGAGGAGTTCATGGACGCTGCGGACAATATAGGAGACTACGGGTTGCGGTGTGTAGAACACGCCTCGGCTGACTTTAAGCTGCTTGTCATAGGCAGACAAGAAGTGTTCGTAAAAGTGAATGACCGGATCATCGGAAGGATTCCGGTCCCCGAAATCCCGGACTACAGCTTCCATATTGGTTTCATCCAGCAGAGCGACCACTTCCGAGACACCCAACTCGTCAAAGTCGATGCCAGGGCCACCTGCCTTCCCCTTCCGGCCCCCGATGCGTAGGAAGGTCTCCATCAACTCCCGCAGGAAAGGATTGGTGCGCATGTGCGCAGCGAAGTCATCCAGAGTCGTCTTAGTGGGGTCCGAGATGCGAGCTGACAATAGGCCGTAGGCGATGGTTTGGGCATACATGTCCGCGAAGTCCTTACGCTCCAAATCGTGGACAAGCCCCGTACGAAAGGCGGCATAGAGTTGCCGGATAGCACCTTTCTCGGTCTCGTACGACATAACCTCAAGGACTTGATCCCGAATCCTGCTGGCCAGAAGCGCCAGCCGCTCCGCCAGACCGCTTGCGGTGGTGATCACCTCTCGATAACGATCGGAGAAGGCGGTGGACCACCGTTCCCTGACCTCCTCGGCATTGAACGTTCTGGGCCATCGGAAGTTGGTTTTTAGGGTCTGAACAACCTCGTCAATGTGGAGGGGGGTATCGCGTCCATCCCAACCCAACACCCTCAAAGTGGGAAGGTCTTTCCCTGCAAGGTCCTGGGTAAAGTGGGCGAAAGTAATCTGTCGCTCCTCGCGCTCCCCGTAGCTGGAAATGAACAAGAGATCATGGAGTTTCCACGCGGCCTGGGTTGACTTACCAGAAGACACCCGTTTCTTGATTACAAGTTGGTTAAGAATTTTTCGAAGCACAACGACTGGAAGGTGCTTGGGTTCGAATTTCACAAAGAAAATTCCCCATGGCTGCTGCATATCCATCGGGCGAAGCTGCTTAATTTCCAGGATTTTGGCCGCCGTCTTGGGATCAATGCCTAGTTCTTCTGGGTCGTATTCAAATGTGAGTTCTTCCGTGTCATCGGACTCGATAGGCCAGTCCAGTTCGTCCCTCAGATATTTCACCAAAGATGGAAAGGTCCTGATTGAACGGAGACGTTGAATGTCATCGAATGCCACGGCCAACTCCAAACGCTTGTGTTTTCCTACTCTCAGTTGAGTTCCATCCAAGCGCGAAGTACTGGCTTAACGCCAATGGGAGCCTGGACTCTTTTTAGGTAATCGTTCTTGATGAATTTGTCGACCTCAGCCCGGATTTCGGAAAGTTTAAGTTTGGGGCCAACGACCTTGCGCGGCGTTGATGGTAGGCAACGAATTGCATGTAGGATTTCAGTCGGCTCTTCCAGGATCTTGTCCTTGCCCTTTTCAAGATCGTAGAGATACCACTGAACACGACCGGCCTCGATGCTCCACTTCTCCTCTTCATCCTCCGGGCCTCCCTGGATTTGGGCCTTAGCAGGAAGGGCATAGCAGAAGAAGACTGCTCGCGTCCCTGGCTGCGGGTGTTCTTTCCCGCTGAAAACCTTGCTGGGAAGCGCGTTCAGATGTTTTTCCAGATCGGGGTTCTGTTTTAGGAGGTCCTGGTATTCCAGGTGCATGGATTCCAGAGGGGATAGAGTGCCTTCATACGCCTCGTGGAAATTCTTGAGTTCCTCAAAGTCGTCCTCAGGAGTGAGGAGTTTCTTCCCCTCAATACCGAAGGTCTTGCTGATGCGGAGAGTTTTCTTTGAGACTGTCTTGTACAGCCGCAACAAATCGTCCAATTCGTCCGGAGGAAGGAAATTCCAATAGCCCACCTCACCCCTGAGTTTCTTCTCATCGGGATGGTCGGCAATAATGCGAGCCTCAACATTGGGGTCCATACGGCGATCAATACGACCGATCCGCTGCATGAGCCGGACGGGGTTCCAATGTAGGTCGTAGTTAATGAGACGGGTCGCGTCCTGGAGATTGAGGCCCTCTGAAAGGACATCCGTAGAGATCAGCACCCGAATCTCTTCGAGGCGCTGCGCTGCCAAGTCGAGGCTTGAAGTGCCGTTGTAGTATGGGGCAAAGCGAGTAATGACTTCGTAACGATCGGAGTTCTGGCCGTCGATCTCTTCCAGGCCGCTCACCTCATCCTTGAGTTCCCTGTAGAGGTATTTCGCCGTATCCATAAACTCGGTAAAGATGATGACCTTGTGCTTGCTCAGCACGGTGTCCTTCTTCAGGAGTTGCTTGAGGGCATTCAGCTTTTTATCCTGGGACGATTTGAAGTTCTTTAGGAATTCAAGAAACTTCACGATCTGATCGAGATCCAGCAGAGTCTCGTCAAGGATGGCGTCGATATCGAATTCTTCGGGGTTCAGTTTCTCAACCGCATCGATGTCAGCCTGACCAAGGAGATCAGCGTCTTCATCCTCCTCCAATCCATTGAGGCGCTGTTCCGCACTCGCCGAGGACCCAAGCAGTGCTTCATTCTGGCGCTTCCATCGTTCGATTCGAGCGTGGGCGCGTGGATCTGATGCATGAACTTCGGCCCAGGCCAGGAGTTTCTTCAGGAGTCGCCAACAAGACATGCGGAAAGCCTCTACCGAACTTTCGAACCGCTTGAGGAAGGCGGTGCGGATTAATCGAACCACCTGTTCCTGACGGCCTCGATCGAAGGCAGCGATCTTGTCGGCGTCCTTGCCTTTGTAGTAAGCCAGTGGGAAGTAAATGGCCAACGAGAACAGTGGGTCCTTCTTTGCGAAGGCATCCTCCAGCATTTCCAGGAGTTTGCCGTAGGTTTGCTTTACGGAGTAGGGCTGGACTTTTGGTTCCTTTGGACTCGGGAAGAGCACATTGCTGCCGTCTTCGCTAGCGACACTCTTTCGTACGTAGCTCCGGCTCCGCTGGACCACGAGTTCCTGGAACAGAGCATCTGAACCCAGGACTCGACTGGCATCTAGTGCGTTGACCTCGGCAGGAACCTCCTCATCATTCTTGGTGCCCAATATAGCTTTATCGATTTGCCGCTCCATTTGTCGGAAATGGGCTTGCAGGTTGTGAATACCAAGTCGACTGAAGTAGTTTTGGCGTTGCCGCGAAAACAATTCGATCATGTGGAGCAGGTCAGTGAGTTGATTGTTCACCGGTGTAGCGGTGAGCATGAATACGGTCTTGTCCTGAATAAGGTCAAAGAGCCTCCAGTAGCGAGATTGTCGCTCTTCAAGGTCACTCCCCTTCGTACCTGTATTCCGGAAGTTATGGGCCTCGTCAATGATCACAACATCTGCCCGTTCTGCAACCGTCCGAAGGTCTTCTTGCCAGTCGCCCTTGCGCATGAGGTCGGTGTGGTTGAAAATTTCCAGGCGGCTATACTTTCCGAAAAGATGTGGAAGATACTGGCGAAGTTTTGCTTCCCATACAGCCTTCCTGCCTGATTTTGGGACGAATAGCACTACATTTTTCCGGTCCAGAATGATGAGTCGCTCGATTAGCATCAGCCCAATGAAGGTCTTTCCGAGGCCAACGCCGTCACAGAGAAAGGCACCGTTGTAAACCTGAGCGTGTTTCAAAAGGCCGTGATACCCCTGTTTCTGATAGGTCGCGAGGATGGGATAGATTTTCGACTCGTTCTGCTCCCATTCTGTGGCTGTCATCTCATGCCCCCGGAAGAACTCCTGGAGCGATTTCGCATAAATGTCGAAAGGCAGGTAATCCTTTACGTGCCTGTCGATAACCTCTAGCACCTCCGGAGTGACATCCTCTGCTTCATTCCAATGCTTCTCATACCAATCCTGAAGCACTGAAACCTGCCCACCTGTGATCTGGACGTTTAGTTCTACGTTGCTCTGAAGGCCGCAAGGCGTGAAGTTCGATGATCCAACAAGGGCGAAGGAGCCTACAACATCCATTCGGGCATGGGTGATGTAGCACTTTGCGTGGAACCGGTCCTTCCTGTACACGCGGCATTGGATCTTTCCGCTCTGGATGGCACCAACAATCGCATTAACACCTTCAAGGAAGTCATTCTTCAGCTTCTCTAATTCCAGACTGTCATCGAGGCACCCCCGCATCTGCCCCAAGGCTTGCAGAAAAGCCTTCTGGGTTCTCCTGGAGACCTGATCACCCATGAGGATTCGGAAGGAGTCGACCTTCTGCCACTCCTCTTTTAGAGCAACGAAGGCTCCGATCTCAAAAAAACCGGACGCAATATCAATTGCTTTAGATATTTGGCACCAATCATGAAGATAACGGACAACTTTCCAGTCATCTTCAGAGTTGTCCACGATGAAGAGTTCAGATCCGGTCTTTGATACTGCCTTAGGCATAGGATTTCCCGTGCTGGTTTTTTATTACCTTGAGAGGTTGAAGGCGACAAAAAGTGGGTTGCGCTAATGATACCTCCTAACCCTCACCCATTGTCATCTTTGAGGAGGCATGGCAATGCAACCCTGGTCTTCCCCCAAATGTGCAGACCGCATGAAAGGTTGGGGTCATCCTTGAACAAGGAGCCCCTGAATGCGTCCGCCCAAGCTGTCCGACGAGCAGATCGTCGCCCTCCTCCGGGAGGCAGAGAAAGGCCAGAAATCCGTTGCTGACCTGTGCCGGGAGGCAGGAGTGACTGAGACATCGTTTTACCGTTGGAGGCGGAAATTCGGCGGGAGCACGACTTCTGACGTTCGCCGGCTGAAGGACCTGGAAAAGGAGAACGCCCGGCTCCTGCGACTCCTTGGCCAGCGGGATGTCGAGATCGACGCCATGAAGGAGCTTCTCCGAAAAAAATGGTGAGCACCCCGCAGAAGCGAGAGGGCGCGAGGGTGCTGAAAGCCCACCGAATCCCCGAGCGGCGGATCGTCGTCCTGCTGGGCATTTCCAGGGCTGGGATGCGCTACCAGGTGCGTCCCAAGCCTCAGGACCACCTGGCACCAAAGATTCGAGCCCTGAGTGCGGAGCACCCGCGCTGGGGCCAGAACCGCATCTGGGCGCTGCTCCGCCGCGCCAACGTGGTCGTGAATCACAAAGCTGTGGCCCGGCTCTGGCAGAAGCTCGGCCTGCAGCTCACTCGGCGGTCCCGGCGGAAGAAAATGCGCACCGGGGAGGTGGTCCCGCAGATGGCCGAGCGTCCGAATCACGTCTGGACCTACGACTTCGTCTTCGCCTGGACCCTTGGCGGCAGCCAGCTGAAGTTCCTCACCCTGGAGGATGAGTACACCCGGCAGTCGCTGGCCATCGAGGTGGGCCGCACCTTCCGCGGCCTTCATGTCCGTGATGTCCTGGCTAGGGTGATCGCCGAGCGGGGCGCGCCCGAGTTCATTCGCAGCGATAACGGGTCGGAGTTCATTGGCAATGATGTCGCCCTGTGGCTGAAGGACCTGGCCATCGGGACGCACCTGATCGCCCCTGGGAAGCCTTGGCAGAACGCGTTCGCAGAGAGCTTCAATGCCCGATTCCGGGAGGAATGCCTGGCCGGTGAGACCTTTCACGGCGTCGCCGAGGCCAGGGTCATCGCCAAGTCCTTCAGTCGCCGCTTCAACGAGGAACATCCCCACTCCTCCCTCGGCTACCACACGCCCAATGAATTCGCGGCCATCTGCGCTTCGGGGGCTCTGCCCCCGGACCCCCGGGATTTATCGCCTTGGGCCACCCCCGGTGCACGACGAACAAGGGCTGGACGAATCCAGCCCCCACCGTTCGGTGGCCCTGGATCGGCGCTCGAGTCGGATCCCTCCGGCGCTCTATCCTCCGTCCAGGCGGGGGAGAAGGTATCATGAGCCCGGCCCTCAGACTACGAGAACACCTTAATTCTCAACCCAAACCCCCGATCCCAACTCTTCTTTTGGCCTGCAATTTGGGGGAAGACCAACCCTGAGTGCGGTTTGGATTGGCTCCACCGTAGGGATCAGAAAGTTTTAGCCCCAGAAGATTCCCGTAGGGTCCTGGTCCACCTCCGCCAGAAGGCGGGTGAAGCTCCTGGAGCCGGGGTTCTCCTCGAACAGGTGCCACCGCTGGTTCCGGTCCCAATTAAGGGTCCAGTCGCTCTCCTCCCCGTGGAACCGGAACTGGGCGACAGGGCTGTCCACCCATGTGGCCGGGCATTCCACTGGGGACGCTGCTCGATAAGGGTGACCCGGCTTCCACACCATTGGTGGACCAGCACCTTGCGCTCACAGTAAGCGGTGACCTCCTGGTCAACGGTCTGCTTGAGCGCGGCGGGAACGGAAATGGTGCAACTCCATGATTACCCACTGGGCCTCATCAGGGATAATGTAATGATCATGATCCCATTGACCATTACTACAGACAACGTCCGCCAAGCTGCGGCTGAGATCCGCGCCACGGGAACCCCCAAGGGGCGAGAACCAAACAAGTTCCTAGTCATCGTGGACGGTGAGCCGTTCCCGCCCAAACTCATCCTTTCCATCGCAGGGAAGTATGCAACGGGGAACGAACTGAGTGCCGCTGATTTCAGTGGCGGGGAGGAGGCCAACGGCTTTCTCGAAAAGCTCAAATTCAAGATCATCATGAAGAACCAGGACTGGAGCCAGGAGGAATGCCTTCTCGCTGTCTGGGCCTATGACGAGATGGATCGAAACCGCACCCTCGTTAAGAAGAGGCTGTACGAGGAGGTCTCTGGTCTCATTGGCAGGACAGCCAAGGCTGTTGAGTTCAAGCTCCAGAATGTCTCCGCCTGTGATCCCAGGCCCCGGGCAGAGAAGCCCATCAACGAGGCTGCCAATAAGCAGCAGCTGCTCAAGGAGGTCTTTGACCAGTACTGGACCGATCGGGACGGAGCACGTGGGAAGGTAATTGCCCTGAGATCCTGCCGAGTTCCTAAAGACTCACCCTGGGATTTGGCCATCAATCGGGTCCGTACGCACAAGAGCCCTCACACATACATGCCGGTCGCCTTGATCGCCGCTCTCGAACTCATCCAGGAAGGTGAAGTCACTCCCCAGGCTATACCGTTTGACAAGCTTGAGATCCGGTTCGATGCGTTGCAAGCCAGCATAGGCGAGGGGGCAACCGGGATGGCGTGGGAGCCATTCGTCCACTTGGCTTCTGGGGCCAATATCTGGCACCTCATGTCTGCATCCGGTCCTGTGGAATTCGATTGGCGGGTTCGTCCGAAGAGCAGGTCGCAACTCGTGAAGCTGGTGGACCGCGTTGCGCTCATCAGTGAACTCCAGACGGGGATTGAGGACGCGACTCTCATCCCAAGGCTGAAGGCGTTGATCGGAGCCACCAGCCACAAACCGACTGCAGACCCTGATGTCCTGGCAGCCGCTGTGGAGGCATTGAAGGGCAAACTCGGCAGCGAGCCGCCCCCGGGAAATCCAAATCCGAAGAAGAACCAGGGAAGCAAAGGTTCCTACGAGCGAGATCCCAAAGTAGTCCGATGGGTTCTGGATCGGGCGCGGGGAACCTGCGAGTTATGCGGCCAGAGGGCTCCATTCGTTGATTCAAAGGGGGAGCCGTTCCTGGAGGTTCACCACATCATCCACCTGTCGGAGAGTGGGCCTGACACGGTTGAGAACGCCCGAGGGTTGTGTCCGAACTGCCACAGGGAAATTCACCAGGGGACGAACGGACCCCAGCTAAAAGAGCGGTTGCTGCTGGGACAAGGCTGACGGGGCCGCTGCCGTTAAATGGTGGGTGCATTCCTTGCCACGACCTGCCTTCGCGGACATCCCTTCAATCACCTTCTGGATGCCAGGAGTTCAGCAATTCGCCGCCAAGATGGCTGAGCACCGGCCTGGAAGCAGCCGGGCTTGCCGAGGGCATAGGCGCGTTCGAACCCATGTACGCCGATTCGGTTCAAGCGGTCGGCGGCCTTGTTCCCAAGAGCCACGATAAGTGCCTTCGGGAAGAGTTGGATCTGCTTCTTGAGGTATCTCTCGCCACAGGCGAATTCGACAGCGCCGGGGACTGCACCGGCAGATACTTTGGCCGAGCAGAGCACAGATTCGGTGAGCCACACCTTCCGCAACTGCTCTTCGTAGCTGATGGATGGCCAGCACAGGTCGAAGAGGAACCTAGCGTTCTGGTGGAACTGGCCAGGACCTTCACGGAACGCCCAGTAGGCGTGTCGTAATGCCTCCTCCATGGTGCTGTGATCTCCAGGCTGAGGATCTCCTGGTTCGGCGAACACCATTACCAATTCGACCTCATCCGGCCTCCCCGTTGCACCAAGGAAGCCACGAGGGATCTGCCCTGCCGCCGGTGCCCAGCGCATTGAGTCGCACACGCCCTGGAAGGAAGGGCACGGGTATGCTTCGACCAAGAGTCTTTGGAGCGGTTCACAGGGAGAATGCGGTTGATCCGAATGGTGGACCCCTGGCAGGGATCTCGGAGTGAAATTCTGTACTGGCAGAGGTCGAGCAATCGCCGCCGGTCTCGGCACCGCAATGGGCGGTGTAGTGCTGGTCACCACCTCTTTCCGGGAACTCCCGGCCTCTCCGGGAGGCACGGCCTCGCAGTACCCGTTAGCGCACACGAACCCGGCCAGATCGTGGGTGCGGATCTGGTATCGGTCGCCATTGCCCTGGATGACGATGGCACCGAGGACATGTCCGTACTTGCCTCCGGCGGCGGCGCACTCCTGTGCCCTCTGGACGATGGCGAAGCGAGGGCCAGTCCCCTGACGGATATCATTGGACTTCCCCGGCTTCAGCAGCCACTGGTCAAGCGGGATGCCAATGGCTTCGGCTCTCCTCTCCAGTGCCCTGCTGAACTCACCAGCTTCCTCGCGGGTGAGAGTTTTCCTTTCCCGAGCCATGGCTGCTCCTGTTGAAAGGTGGTCGGATGATAGGTGAATTAATTGATTATCCTCCAGATCAGCAATCCCAGAGCCAGACTTTCTGCACCAACCCGTGGAAACAGACTTCGGCGATCACCAGTGAACCGCGTCGCCGGTCATCTGGAACTCATCCATGGAAACTGAAATCAAGTCGAGCTTGCTCCGCCGGGAGCGAACCGTCACCCCGCTGGCCTACAGCACCCGAGAGGCCGCAGCCGTCCTTGGGATCGGGAGAAGCACCCTGTACGGGCTGATCAAGGACGGCGAGATCGCCATCGTCAAGGTAGGTAGCAGGACGCTCATCGCCGCCACCGAGCTTGCTGCGTTCCTGGACCGGGGTGCCGGAATGGTGGACGGTCCAGATCAAACCTCGGCTCTGGACGGTTGAACCTGTAGCGGGTCTCGAAGTCTCCCAGTTCGGGGGGGCACGGGGTGTTTTGATCAAGTTGAAGCTACCGGTATCTGCCGTCTCCACATCCAGGACCATCGGAACATCCGAAGCCGGTCAAATAAGTCCAACCGCGAAATTTGAAGTTTTTTGTGAAATCGTGGTCTGAAAGGATGAACAAAACGCTGAAACCCGCATGAACACTAGGGGCTGGTTTGGCAGTTGGCCTCAATCAGGGCAAAATCCCTTACTAGATACACCAAACAGAAGGTAAACAATAATATATATATTATATTATTTTCTTTCTTGTTCTGTTCGCTCGAATTTCTTAGCCCTTGCCCTGTTCAAAATTCTTTGTGCTACCCCAGGCTGAACCTTATGTTTTTGACTTCCTGAGAGTCTTCCAAGCAAACCGACTTCGAGTATCAATGATGTGATGAAGAAGGTTCCGAAGACATCCCTGCTGATCCAGACGGATTCGGTCCCGGCCCTGCCGGAACCCGCAGGATACTTCCGTGCCGGTGAGCGTTGGTCATACCTGCACGGCTCCCGCTTCGAGATCAGGTGGAACGGAAGCCTTCAGTGCCGTGGGGACCACCGCAAGGGCATCGCCCTGGAGCACCGGCAGGAGACCGACTGGAAGGACCAGGACGGCATGATCGTCCTCCAGGCCCCGCTGGACACGTTCGACTACACCGAGCGCACCAAACGGGTCCGCACGGTCCAGAAACTGCCCCCGGAAGCCTCCAGGAGCCTCCTGCCGTTCTTCAGGGCCTACCAGGAGGGCTGGAACCGTCTGGTGGCCCTGGACCGCGCTGGCTCACCCGTAAGGGCCATCCATGGAGACCGGCTGACCCGTGACTACGTGACCCGCCGCAAACAGTCTCAACACCCGCTCCGCACCAAGTCCTGGTCGCGGGTCTGTTCCATCCCGGTCACGCCGGACATCAAGGCCGTGCTGAAGCAGCACCTCAAATTGGACTGGCGCACCGCCTCGGGCCTTCGCCTCATCCGGTATGGTCAGCGGGTGGCCTTGGCTTATGTGAGCAAGGAAGTACAGATCCGAGAGGTGGACCTGGAAACCAACAGCCTCAACTCCTGCCGTGACCCCCGGCTGTGTGACATGGGCATCTGCCTCAGCCCCCACGGCATGACCCTCATGATCCAGAACCCCACCGATGACCACCAGGGGTTCCACATCCCCATCGCCAATCTCACCAAAGCGTATATCGACAAGCTCGTGGCCGAAATGAACGGACGGATTCGCTCCGTCATGCTGGACCCGGTCTGCCCCAACAATCTGCGGACAATCAAGACTCATCTCGTCCGCAGACTCAGAACCCTACAGGCGGAAGGTGCCATAGAGTTCCGATCACCCAAGTTGGTCTCGCTGGGTGCCGTGTACAAGGATCGTCCTCACCACGACCCGCTGCACCTCAAGGTGTGGCAGCGCAAGCTGGTCGAGGAGTGGTTCGATTACACGAGAATCTTGGGACTGACGGGAGCACCCCTGATGGTCAGGGAGTCAGATGGAGTTCTGCTCGGAGCAGATAGCCGACAGATCGATCCGCTGACTCGGGCCAACCATGTGCTTCAATCTGGGTTGGCTAAGATGGACTTGTGGCACGGAGCCACCTTCCTTTGTAGCAGACCCAGCCATAGAGTGCGTTCAGCGTTCAAACGTTATCGATGTCGGATACACCAAACAGAAGAGAAAAAACAAAAGAGGCACTGACTTCGGCCTCGTGAGTAGCACCGTATCCCCTTCCGGGGGTGCTACCTGAGTGGACCCGCTCCCCGGTCCTGTCAGCAGAAGGGCAGCACACCGCAGCCCCCGCAACACCTCAGCACCAGCAGCACAGCAACACGACAGCGAAATAACGCAACGCATCAACCACAGGGCTGGGTCTGGTTCCGCACCTGTTTCATGTAACGTGATCCAGGTATCCGGGGCCATTCCCACCGCCCCAGAACCCAGCGACAGCTTGATCTGGCGACATGATCACCCTCCTGACAGCGAAGCTTACGAGCCTGAAGATAACGTCACACGGTTCGGTACGCAGGACGCGATCCTCAAAGCCTCCCAGGAGCCATTGAACCAGCTGCACAAGTCCAGCGACCTGATCCATCCTGACTGGCACAGCCCAGCAGCTCATGGACCAATCCGGACCGAGCATAGCTGATCGCTTGGGCGGCAACGACCTCCTCAAGACCGCATCCCTCAAGGTTGACCCGCACCTACCGGCAGTATCCACAATTCCGGTTGACGCTCGGCATTACTCGTGGTAGCCTAGTTATGCGCTAAAATCCCGTTCGACTCCAAGCGAGGCCAGGACTGGCGCGGTAATAGGCCATCACACAGGCATGTTGAGTAGAAGGCGGAGGTCGCGGCCTAGGACTGCGGCTATGGAGAATTTTTGGAGATTATCACCGAACAGCACGAACAGGATATCCGGGTGGAATACTGCAACGAAGGGAAGGCAATCCTCACCGCCCTGGCCGGTTACAAGGAGGGTGAGTGGAACGAAACCCAGTGCGGGACCAGGATGGTCCCCAGCCTCACCAGGGAGTTCTGGACCTCCAAGCAGAGGAAGGCGCACAAGCTCCACGAGGTGTCCTACCGGGCCTGTTACAAGCCGCAGCTGCCCCGGCTCTTCATCGAGCACCTCTCCAAGGAAGGCGATCTCGTCTACGACCCCTTCAGTGGCCGTGGCACCACCGCCCTGGAGGCGGCACTCCTGGGGCGGAAGGCAGCCTCCAACGACATCAATCCGCTGTCCAGGATCATGCTGGAGCCACGTCTCGCTCCGCCGACCATGAAGGGCATCGCCGTGCGGCTCTCCGAGATCCCCAAGGAATCCTCCGAGACTCTGGACCTCGGCCTGTTCTACCACCCGGAAACCGAACGGGAAATCCGTTCCCTCCGGGCATGGTTCATCAAGCGCCAGAAGGACGGCACCCTCGATGACCTGGACCGGTGGATTCGGTTGGCGGCGATCTGTCGCCTGACTGGGCACAGCGAAGGGTTCTTCTCGGTTCGGACCCTGCCGCCCAACCAAGCAGTAACGCGGAAAAGCCAGGAGCGGCTCAACAGGAAGCAAGGGCTGACCCCTGAGTACAAGGACACCCACGCCCTCATTCTGAAGAAGTCGCTCGCCATGCTGGGTGGCATGAAGGAGGCCGACCACCAGCGGCTCAAGGTGGCCAACGAAGACGCCATGCACCTAACCGGGGACGCCTCCGGAACTCCCGAACTGGCCTCGGACTCGGTACAGCTCACCGTCACCTCCCCGCCGTTCCTGGATGTGGTGAAGTACGCCCAGGACAACTGGCTCCGCTGCTGGTTCTGCGGCCTCGATGCCGAGGAGATCGGTAAGGGGATCACTATGTCCAAAACGGTCCCTGAGTGGGCCTCCGTGATGACGAAGGTGTTCCTGGAACTGTTCCGGGTAACGAAGCCGGGTGGCTATGTGGCGTTCGAAGTTGGAGAGGTGCGGAAGGGCAAGGTTCGCCTGGAAGAAGCCGTGCTCCCGGTGGGACATGGTGCTGGGTTCGAACCGATCGGTGTCCTGGTGAACCAGCAGAACTTCACCAAGACCGCCAACATCTACGGCGTCTCGAACAACAAGAAGGGAACGAACAGCAATCGGATCGTGCTGTTCCGGAAACCCGCTTAAGCTGTTCTACGGTTCACCACTACCCCGGCTCGTGCAGTACCTCCCTCATAGGATGAATCATGGGCAAGGCCAACAAGAGCGGGTTGCTGCGCGGCTTTGGGACCACGGAGGAAGGGTTCGTTGATCTTCCGGCAAAGTTCTCGAATGTCAAAATTTCGCGAGTCGAGAATGGGGTGGAAGTTGGGTGTGCTGTCTGTTTCCCGCATGGGCCGGAGACGGTCAATGCTTCGGTGAAGAAGAATACGCGCTCCTGGAAGCGGCACCGCAACGCACAGCACAGGCCCAGGTAAGTGGCCGAAGCCATCTACCCGTTCCCATGCCGCACTGAATGGCGAGCCCAACCACAGGTCCCGGCGTCAGCGTGATCCATCTTCGGCCTCAACATTCACCACCGCCTCGCCAAGATCACTGCCTCTGGCGAGGCGGTGGTGTGGGCCAACCCGAGAGAGAAAACGCGGCTCCGGTCAATGTTCCGAGCCCGAATCTACTCGGAATTGATACCTGAAACCTGCTGTGTTTATAGGAATGGCCGGACGGGGATTACAGGAAGTAACAAACAGGTTCCGTTCAGTACAAGGTGGACCCGGCATATCTACGAACGCCCCATGGTTTTCATCGGCGGGGGGCATTAAGGTAAGCCTCCTTCCCAATGTTTTTTTGTCCATGAATGTTCGCAGTTGTCCACTGACGGGTATTAACCATTATCCAAAGGCCATCGTGGCCATTAACCAGTAAGGAGTTTGGATGGATAACAATTTCAATACCTCAGGTTTTTTGGGCCGTGAGCGATTCCACCTCGATGAACTCGATCGGCACCTTGATGAATGGAACTGGGAGGAGGAGCGGGAATACCGGACCGCTTGTTATAAATTGGCGAGGGAGGCAGCCTACCCCAGGGAGGTATGGGAACTCACCCCATTCATCACTTACATGGCATTGTCGAGGAAGAACCTTGAGTCTAAAGTCGTACGCAAGGAAATCGAGTACCTTGTCGAGGCCACAATACAGTTCATCCAGAACGATCTTCAAAGCATTCTGGCAGAGGTGGACCGAGTGTTTGATGAGGAAGAAAGGGTTGTACGACAGGGACCCAGGGAAAAGGCCAAGGACAAACTTCGTGCTGAGGCGCGATAGAGGGTGCTGGCAGGTTAAAAAGGACCGCCGTAAGCAATTCCAATGGGAAAGATGTCCCGGAGGGCAAAGTGGCCCCTTTGAAGTCCTCAAATGCTTTGCCTACCCCACAACCGGCCTCGTACCCCTGGAGGCATGTTGGGGAATCGTAGTAGGGACATGCGGGGCTGCGGTCACGGTGCGCCGGAAGGATTCCTCCAACTTCTCGATCAGCGTGGCCAGACCGGCAAGCAGAACCGTGATTACCTCACCTTTGTCGTGGTGAGTGCCAAGAAATTTGAGGCGGCCTTGGCCTTAAGTCGGCGGCCTTCGTGCACGGCATGGTTTGTCCGATTCGCCGAAGGGGCACATGCAGTATCAAATGATAAGCCACGGCAACGTCCCGCCGCCGAGAGGACCCAACCGGATCAACCATGCGCCTCCTTACCACCCTTCAAGTAGCCGACCGCCTACAACTCTCCTCCGCCACCTTGGCTGACTGGAGGTGGAAGCGCATCGGTCCACCGTTTCTTCGCATCTCCCGTGGCTGCATTCGGTATGACGAGGCCGCCTTGGAACACTGGGTGGGAGCACAGACCGTCAGAGAGATTCCACGCGTTGCTTGACCCCAATTCTCCACTCCACCACTCCAGCCCCCGAAACCGGGGGCTTTTCCATCTCCATGGTGGTAGCCCGGTGGTAGCCCGAAAAAAATGGCCCACCGTTTGGGTGGGCCTAACTGGCGGAGAGAGAGGGATTTGAACCCCCGTACCGGTCACCCGATAACCTGATTTCGAGTCAGGCGCATTCGACCACTCTGCCATCTCTCCAGGACGGCCAGTCTACCAGAACCTCCCCCGCGTTGTCGCGGGGGACCGATTCACCCATGATGAATGGTCAGGCCCCCCTTCCGGGGCCCCATCCGGAGGTGCCCATGCGCTTGCACTGGATCGTCGCGGGGATCCTCGCCGCCGCGCCCCTGGGGGCGCAGGGGCTGACCCGGGAGGCGGCCTCGCGGTTCGCGGGGCATGTGCTCAAGTCCGTGGAACGGGAGTATCCCAACAAGCTGGACCACACCCTGGCCGGGCCGAAGGACGTGTTGGGGCCCCGGGACCTGCACCCCGCCTTCTACGGGTGCTTCGACTGGCATTCCTGCGTGCACGGGCACTGGATGCTGGTGCGGCTCCTGCGGGAGTTCCCGGACCTGCCGGAGGCGGGGGGGATCCGGCTGGCCCTGGACCAGGATCTGGCGCCGGAGCGCATCAAGGCGGAGGTGGCCTACTTCGTGGACCCGGCCCACAAGGGCTTCGAGCGCACCTACGGCTGGGCCTGGCTCCTGAAGCTGGCGGCGGAGCTGCGGGCCTGGGATTCGCCCGAGGCGCGTGGCTGGGCGGACCAGCTCCAGCCCCTCGCCGACGCGGTGGCGGCCCAGTTCGAGGCGTTCCTGCCCAAGCTCACCTACCCGAACCGCGTGGGGGTGCACCCCAACACGGCCTTCAGCCTGGACCTGGCCCTGGACTACGCCCGGGCCGCCAAGGACGCCCGCCTCGAGGCCCTCCTTGCGGAAAGGGCCCGCACCTACTTCGGCAAGGACCGCAACGGCCCCATGGCCTGGGAGCCCGGCGGCGAGGACTTCCTGTCGCCCTGCCTGGAGGAGGCGGCGCTGATGGTGAAGGTGCTCCCGGCCCGGGAGTTCAGGCCCTGGGTCGAAGGCTTCCTGCCCGGGCTTCTCAAGCACGGCGTCCTGGCGCCGGCGGTGGTGTCGGACCGCAGCGATCCCAGGATCGTCCACCTGGACGGCCTGAACCTCAGCCGCGCCCGGTGCCTCCACGCCCTGGCCGCGGGCCTGGGGCCGAAGGACCCCCGGGCCAAGGCCCTGGAGAAGGCCGCGATGGAGCATGCGGCGGCGGCCCTGCCCCACGTGGTGTCCGGGAACTACGAAGGGGACCACTGGCTGGCCACCTTCGCGGTGCACCTGCTGGGGGAGATGAAGCCGCAGCGCTAAGTGAACCGTATTGCCCTAAGGCCCGTGACTGGCCGCGACCAACGTCCACGGTCCCGCGGCCAGGATCGCCTGCAGGGAGGCCGCGTGCCGGGCGTCCAGGTTCGCCAGGGCCTCGTCCAGCAGCAGCAGCGGGCGTCCCGAAGCCAGGGCGCCCGTGAGGGCGATCAGCTGGCGCTGGCCGCCGGACAGGTTCCTCCCGCCGGGCGGGAGCAGGGTCCGGTAGCCCATGGGCAGCGTGTCCACCAGGGCGTGGAGTCCCGTCATGCCGGCGGTTTCCAGGAGTCTTTCCATGGGCGCCCCGTTGGAGAAGATCCGCAGGTTGTCCTGGATCGAGCCCCCGAAGATCCGCACGAACTGGGGCAGGTACAGCAGGTCGCGGCGGACCGTCCTGGGGTCCCGCCCGGCCACCAGGACCCTGCCCTTTTCGGGCACATGGAGGCCCGCCAGCAGGCGGAGCACCGTGGTCTTCCCGAACCCGGAAGGACCCCCCAGCGTCACCTTCTGGCCGGGCTCCACCCGCAGGGCGTACCCCTGGAGCACCCACGGGTCCGAGGGGCCGTAGCGGAACCAGACGTCTTCCAGCACCACCGGAACCGGCGCGGGGGAGGGCTTTCCATCCCGAGGCGGCGCTTCGGGTTCCTGGGAGAGGATTTCCTGGGCCCTGGCCAGCTGCGGCTTCAGGACCATCAAGGTCAAGGCGGTGTGCGCCACCGCCATGAAGGAAGCGGTGAACCCGGTGCCGAGCTGGAGGAAGGCGAACAGCTTGCCCGCGGTCAGGGCGCCGTCCAGCAGGCACCGCCCTCCGTGGAGGAACAGCCCGATGGCCAGGCCTTGGCTGACCAGGCCCATGACCAGGTCGGACGCGAGGTTGATCCGGCCCCGGGCCAGCTCCAGGCTCAGCACGGCCCGACAGCAGCCCCGCCAGCGGCCCAGGGCCTGGCCCTCCGCTCCGGCCGCCTTGAGGGTGCCGATGCCGGCCACCAGCTCGATCAGGAGGCTGTGCTCCCGGGCGGCCGCTTCCACCTGCCTGGCCTGCAAACGCGCGCTGATCCGGCCCACCGCGAACGTCATCAGGGCCAGGAGCGCGGTCGCCAGGAGGACCACCAGCGCGGGGCCCGGCAGCATGGCGAACATCACCGCCAGGTGAAGGAGGCTCAGGGCCCCGCCGAGGAATGCCCCCACCGTCTGGGCGGGCAGCAGGTCCCGGGCCGCCGCGAAGCCTCCGAAGGCCTGCATGAGTTCGCCCAGGGTCCGGGACTGGAGAAAGGGGAACGGGCACCGCAGGACATGCTCCAGGAAGCCCCGTTCCGCTGCGACGCTGACCCGGGTGGACAAATGGAGAAGCACCCGCTCCTGGATCCAGCCGATCCAGACCTGGTGGACCGTGGCCAGGAGCATCCCGGCCACGACCAGGCCCAGGAGCGAGCTCGCCCCATCCGGCAGGGCCCGGTCCATGACGAGCGCCGTGATGGCCGGGGTGATCAGGGCCATGCCCTCCAGCATCAGGACCGCCGCGCCGATCTGCGCCAGGCAGGCCGGGTTGCCCAGGAACAGCGGTTTCAGCCGGGCCCAGGGGGTCGCGCCCGGGGGAAGTCCGGGCGAGAGATCGAGGACCTGGCCTGAGGCCCGGTCCGACAGGACCTCCGGGCGCAGGGAGAGGATGCCCCCCGGCGTTTCCACCTGGAACCGCCCTTTCCGGAAACGGAGCAGGAGCAGCCAGGTGCCATCCTGGAGTTCGGCCAGGGTGGGGCTGGCCAGGTAGCGGAGCTCCCGGCCCTGGATCCGGGCCGCCCGGCCCTGGATGCCGTGCGCTTCCAGGGCCCCGGCCATCTGTTCGGGTTCGGGCCCGGTCCAGGGGCCATCCTGGAAGGCCTGGAAGCCGCCTTCGTGGCCAAGCCTGCCCAGGAGGCGCCAGAGCGCCTCGATCGCCGGGAAGCCGGACAACGGCGGGGATTCAGGCATGGTCCGCCGCCGCGAACAGCTCCCGGAACAGCCCGGGACGTCCCTGGAGGTCCCGGAACGTGCCTTCCTGGACGACCCGCCCGTCCTGGAGCACCAGGATCCGGTCGGCGTCCCGCACCGTGGCCATGCGGTGGGCGATGATGATCCGGGTGCAGCCGAGCCGCGCGAGGTTGGCATGGACCCGGGCCTCGGTGGCCAGGTCCAGGGAGCTGGTGGCCTCGTCCAGGACCAGGATGGCGGGGTCGCGGGCCAGGGCCCTGGCGAGGCTCAGGCGCTGGCGCTGGCCTCCCGAGAGCAGGCTGCCGTTCTCGCCCACGCGGCTGTCGAACCCCCGGGGCAGGTTGCCGATGACGTCGTCCACGCAGGCCATCCGCGCCGACCACTGGAGCCGATCCCGGGACAGCCCGTCGTCGTGGAGGGTGAGGTTGGCGCGGACCGTGTCGTCGAACAGGAAGGTTTCCTGCATCACCATCCCCACCTGCCTGCGCACCGCGGTCAGGTCCAGGTGCCGGAGGTCGCGGCCGTCGAAGCGGACGGTGCCCTGGTCCGGGAGGTGGAGCCCGAGGCAAAGCCGCGCCAGGGTCGATTTGCCGGCCCCGGTCGGCCCGACCAGGGCCACCTTCTCCCCGGGCGCGATGCGGACGCTGACGCCGTCCAGGGCCGGCCTGCCCCCCGGCGCGTAGCGGCAGGTCACCTCCCGGAGCTCGACGGCGCCCTTGAGCCGGCCTGGATCCCCGGTCCCGGCGGGTTCAGCGGGCGTTTCAAGCACGTCGTCCAGGCGCCTCAGGTGGGTGCCCAGGGACTGGAGCCGGAGGACGGCGCCCAGGAGGGAGCCCATGGGCCCCAGGAACAGGCCCTGGAGCGTCAGGAAGGCCACGAAGGTGCCGAGGGTCATGCGCTGGGCCAGGACCTCCTGGCCCCCCACCGCGAACACCAGCAGGCCGGCGACGCCCTGGAACAGGCCCAGGAACAGGCCCGAAATCCGGGCCAGGCGCTGGGCTTCCAGCCCCTGGTTGACGCGTTCGGTCATTCGGTGGGCCCAGCGGTTCACCATGCGCCCTTCCGCCCCGCCGGCCTTGGTGGCCTCCAGGCCGGACAGGGCCTCGAGCATGGCCGCGCCCTCGCGCCCCTCCGCCGCCAGCCCGGAAGCCAGCAGCTGGCGATTGCGGTCCCAGAGCACCCCCATCACGGCGGCGTCCAGCAGGCTGATGGCGATGACCAGCCCCGCCAGCCTGGGGTGGTAGGCGATCATCAGCGCCGCGAACCCCACCAGCAGGACCCCGTCCAGCAGGGCATTGACGGCCCGGGTGCTCAACAGGTCCTGCAGATCGGCATTGCTCCTGGCCCGCTGGACCAGATCGCCCGGATCGCGCTGCAGGAAGAAGCCCAGCGGCAGCTTCAGCAGGTGGCCGAGAAACCGGCTCATGAGCGCCAGGTTCAATTCCGTCTGGAGGTTCAGGACCACCCAGCTGCGCACCAGCCCCAGGACGACCGTGGTGACCGCCGCCGAGCCCAGGCCGAGGCCCAGGCCCCACAGCCAGGGTTCCTGCCTGGGCCCGACGACGCGGTCCAGCAGCAGCTGATTGGCCACGGGAAAGGCCAGGCCGACGACCTGCAGCGCCAGGGTGGCGAGAAGGATCTGGACCAGACCGGGCAGGTTGCGGCGGAAGACGTCCCGGTACTTGGCCAGGCTGGGCCTGACCCGGGGCCTCGGGACCAGGGCCTGCGTGGGCGCGAACGCCAGCGCGGCGCCGGTGAAGCTGCGCCCCAGCTCGCGCAGGTCCGCCCGCCGCCGCCCGGAGGCCGGATCCACCAGGGTGGCGCCGGTCCTGTCCACCCGTTCCACCACCACGAAGTGGTCGAAGTCCCAGTGGAGGATGGCGGGCAGCGCCAGGTCGGGCAGCTGCTCCAGTTCCAGGGCCACGCCCTGCGCCTGCAGCCCATAGGTCCGGGCCGCCTTGACGATCGCCAGCGCGCTGGCCCCGTCCCGGGAAATGCCGCAGGCCTGGCGGACCTCGGCCAGCGGCGCGTGGTGGCCATGGTAGGCCAGGATCATGGCCAGGGCGGCGGCTCCGCATTCGGTGGACTCCATCTGGGCGATATGGTCCACCCGCCTCCGGCGCCACCCGTTCCACGCCATCAGCGCAGCCACTTGCGAAGCGGATCCAGCACCAGGGTGATCAGGCGCTGGCGCCTCAAGGTGAACCGGACGTTCATCAGCATGCCGGAGCGCAGGGGGATCCCGGCCTTCTGCACGGCCCGGGTGTCGGTGAGGCCCAGCTCCACCCGGAAGGCCGGGACATGGGGAAACGGGTTGTCGCCCAGGGCCTCGCGGATCTCGAAGGCCGAGGCCAGATCATCGCTGATGCGCTCGACCCGGGCCGCGACGGTCCCGTATTCGGCGTAGGGCAGCTGATCCAGTTCCAGCCGGACGGCATCGCCCGGGCGCACGAAGGCGCGGTCCTTCTCTTCCAGAAAGGCGACCACCTCCAGGGAGGCGTTCCGGGGAATGAGCTTGCACAACGCCTGGCCCGCCCTGACCGCTTCGCCGGGCTTGACCAGCATCGCCTCCACCCTTCCGCCTTCGGGCGCCTGGATGAGGGTCTGGCCGGCCAGGAAGGCCAGCGCCTCCGCCCGGACCTCCGCGCCCTGGATGGTCTGGCGGCGCTGCCAGAGGCTGTCCTGGCGACCGTTCTCCAGCGCGGCCCATTCCTGCGACGCCATCTCCAGGGCCTGGCCGGACTGGCTGAGCTGGCGCTGGGACTGGGCCAGGGCCTCCCGGGCCTCGTCCACCTTGGCGGGGCTCAGGACGCCTTCCCGTTCCAGGTTCAGGCTGCGCTGGAGGTTCAGTTCCATGATGGCGAGGGACTGGCGCTGGCTCCGGCTCTGCTCCTTCAGCATAGCCATGCGCCCCTCGAGCCTCCGGAGCTGTTCGGCGTGGCTCCGGTCCTGCAGCGCCGTCGTGACCTTGTAATGGCTCCTCACCGATTCCACCTGGCGCCTCGCCTCCAGCAGCCGGGCCTGGACCGGGGGCGCCTCGATCCGCACCAGCACGGCGCCCGGCTCCACCTGCTGGCCGGAACGCGCTTCCACCTGGCCAACGGTGCCATCCAGCTGGGCGATGACAACCCGGATGCCGGAGCGGGGCCGGAGGATCCCCCGGGCCCGGCCGTTCACCTCCGCCCGGCCGAAGAGGGAAGCCAGAAGCGCGGTCCCGACGCCCGAGAGGAACACCATCAACAGGGCCCAGGTCCACGGCGGGGAAACCCTCACCAGCCCCCGCCCCTCCTCACCCTCGAGGCGGTGGTCCAGGGCCTCCTGGCGGAACAGGCTGGGCGGATTTTCGTTCATGGGCCTCCGGCCAGCCATCCTGGACGGACAGGCCCGCGCAACCTTCGAGTGACGGGGGAATGAGGTTTGTTCCCTGATCCGGGCCGGTACGGCCCTGGTTCACCTTCGTCGCCGGAAGAAATCCTGCAGCTGCCCCCTGCACTCCGCCTCCAGCAGCCCCCCCTCGAAGGCCGGCCGGTGGTTCAGGTTCACCCGGGCCAGCTCCTCCTGCAGGCGGCTGACGCCCACCTTGGGGTCCGCCGCCCCGAAGACCACCCGCTCCACCCGGGCCAGGGTGAGCGCGCCGAAGCACATGAGGCAGGGCTCCAGGGTCACGTAGAGCGTCGCTCCGGGCATGCGGTAGTTGCGCAGCCAGGCGCCGGCGCTGCGCAGGGCGGTGATCTCGGCGTGGGCGGAGGGGTCGTGGGACGAGATGGGGCAGTTGTGGCCGCGGGCCACGAGCTTGCCGTCCACCACCAGGACGGCGCCGATGGGCACTTCGTCCTTGCGGTCGGCCTTCTCGGCCTCCTCCATGGCCAGCTTCATGAAATAGATGTCATCGCCCGAAAACATTCACCGGCTCCTGGAAACGTCCCTCCCCATCATCGCTCCAAAGGCCTTCTCGAGTTCAACCTGCTGTTCGTGGAGCCCCAGGGCGCGCAGGGCGTCGCGCAGGGGCTGGAAGACCGCCGTCTCCTCCTGGACGCGGCGCTCCAGGAACCAGGAGCGCTCCCAGGGCCGCAGGTCCTTGAGGGGGCGCGGGTCCAGCACCTCCCAGCAGGCCTGGAACCAATCCCGCATCTGGAAGAAATCACCCTGGCGGCGCAGCTCCGCGGCCACGGCGCGCTGGACGTCGTAGGGGAGGGCCGTCCTCCAGTCCCCGCCCGGGAACCAGAAGGGCAGGCTCCGGGCCAGGTCCAGGATGGAGGGGTGGCCCGGATGGAAACGCGCCCAGGAGATCCAGGTCCGCCACAGCTCCGTGTCGCTGGGCCAGCTGCGCAGGAGGGCCTCCAGGTCCGGCAGCACCGCTTCGGCCGCCCCGCCCCACAGAGCCTCGCCGGGCTTCCAGCCCTCCTTCGGCTGGAAGGGCAGCACGAGCTGGGCCCGGGCGGCGTCCTCGGCCATGAGGGGCTCCAGGCGGCGGTCCGGCATGCGCGCCAGGAGGGCCTGGAACCGGGCCCTTCGGGCCGCCGTGTGGCGCGGGTCCTGGGCGATCACCCGCCCCAGCCGCTCCAGGAGGGGCGTGCCCTGCCCCGCCAGGACCGCGGCCAGGCCCCTGGGCTCGGGGCACGTCTCGCCGGTGGCGCGGAGCTCCTCCCCCTGGAAGAGGGCCCACCGCGCCCCGGAGGTCCAGCCGTACCGCGCCCGCAGCCTCCGGTGCTCCCCGGGGGAGGCGATCTCCCACCGGAGCTCCCCCGGGGACCACGCGGCGAGGTCGGGGGCGTCCCGCAGGGCGGTCCAGGCCAGGAGCCAGGAGGGGCGGCCCAGGAGCGTGACGCGCAGGGGCGGCGCCACCCGGGGCATGGGGGGCCGCCGGAGGGGGCGCACCGAGGCCTGCACCAGGAGGCGGCGCCAGGCCGCGGCGTCCGCGGTGGACTCCAGGCCGCCGCGCCGGATGATGTTCATCTGGACGGCCCGGGCGCCGCCCCACTCCCCGGCGGCGTCCAGGGCGGCCCGGGCCTGGTCCCAGGCTCCGGTGGCCGCCAGGGCCGAGGCCTTGTGGGCCAGGAGGCCGGCCTGCAGTTCGCAGTGGTCCTCCCAGCCCTTCGGGGTCAGGGGCTCGGGAGGCCCCTGGGGCGCCAGGTCGGCCAGGAGCCGCAGCTCGCCGTCGAAGTCCCGGCGGCGGCGGTAGGGCTCCAGGAGGCTGTTGAGGATGTGCGGCGAGGGCCAGACCTCGCCGGGAACCGCCAGGACGCTGCCCGAGAGCGTCTCCGGCAGGTGCCGCGCCCCGTCCAGGGTCTCCATCCAGAGCTGGGCCAGCCCCGGGTCCTCCGGGTCGGCCATGGCCCGTTCCCCGGCCTCCGAAGCCAGCCCCCGGAACATCCCGCGAAGGGCCGTGGACTGGCCGAGGTCGAACAGGGCCAGGCGCGACGCGAGCCCATGGCCGCCGCGGAGCCATCCGTCCACCCTGGAGAGGTTCTCCAGGGCCTCGCCCACGCCCTGGTAGAGCTCTCCGGCCCGGGCGTCGCCGTCCGCCCCGGCCAGGGAGACCCGGTCCCCCTCGGGCGCCGCGCCGGGCTCGGGATGCCACGCCGGCACCCGCACCTTGCCCTGGCTGTCCAGGCTGGCGAGCCGGGCCCTCAGCAGGCGCATCTCGAAGGCCAGCGCCTCGTTGCGGGCCTCTCCCTGGCCGGGGTTCTCCTTCAGGAAGGCGTCCCGCGCCTCCCAGCGGGCCAGGGCGCCCGACGCGTGGACGGCGTCCAGGAGCGCGGCCCCCCCGGGGCGCTCCCGGCCCGTCCCGGCCACGTCCCCGGAGGGCGCCAGGAGGGCCCACTGGGCCCCCAGGGACGCCTGCAGGTCCTGGGCCGGGGCGGTTCCCAGCACCTCGATCCCCCAGTCGCCCCCCGCGGCCAGTTTCTGGTAGTCCAGGTCGGCCAGCAGCTCCGCCGGGGCGACGAGGTTGGGCCGGACGCAGAGGGTCCAGCGGTTGCGGGCCGCCTCCGCCTTCCGGTGGGCCTGGACGAAGTCCTCCCACGGTCCCGCCAGGGCGATCGAACATGAAAAGATGAAGACGAGGAATTTCCGGACCACGAGGAGTTAGTGCGGGAATAGCCTTCCGGGATCCAGGGAGCCGGCGGGTTCCTGGTCCAGGATCCCCCGGGCGGCGGCGGCGCCCACGGCCAGGCCCGAGGTCATGCCGTGGCCGCCCAGGCCCGCCACCCAGTAGAGGCGCGGGTTCACGGGGTCGGGCCCCAGGACGAAGCGGCGGTCGGGGGCGAAGGTGCGGATGCCGCACCAGAGGCGCGCGACGGGCGCCTCCTCGAAGGCGGGGGCCAGGTCCCGGAGGGAGCCGGCGAGGCCCTCCAGCACGGAGTCGTCGTTGGGCGGCTGGAGCCCCCGGGGCGGAAGCGCCACGGGCTGCTCCTCGCAGGCGCACAGGAGCACGCCCCCGGACTCCGGGCGCAGGTAGAGGGGCCGGTCCGCCCACCACGTGTAGGGCCGGTCCGGGGCCACCGGGGCCGGGCTCCACACCAGGTGGCGGCGCAGGGGCGCGAAGTCGATGGCGAGGCCGCCCGCCATGCGCCCGATCGCCCCGGCCCAGCCCCCCGCGGCGTTCACCAGGGTGCGGGCGCGCAGCTCCCCCCGGTCCGTGGTCACGCGAAACCCGCCGTCCTCGGCGCGGATGCCCTGCACCTGGCACCCGAACCGCACCTCGGCGCCGCCGGCCCGGGCCCCGTCGGCGCAATGCCGGAGCAGGGCGGCGGTGTCGATGAGCCCGTCGGAGGGGATGTGGAGGTGCTCGTGGGCCCGCAGCCCCGGGAAGGGCGCTCCCGCGCCCCGCCGCGCCGGAAGCCCGAAGGCCTCCGCCTCCCGGGCCAGGGCCTCGGCGCCCCCCGGGTCGGCGCCCAGCAGGAAGCCGCCGGTGGGGGTCAGCAGCCCCGCCGCCGCCAGCCGGTCCCGGCCCTGGATGGCCAGGGCGGTGTGCTCGGCCCGCCCCGTGAGCTGGCGCGCGATGCCCGCGTTGTGCCCGCTGGCGTAGAACCCGGGAAGGTCCTCCCGCTCCACCACCACGACCCCCTTCCGCCCCGCCCGGGCCAGGTGGCAGGCCGTGGAAAGGCCGGCGACGCCGCCGCCGATGATGAGGATCTCCGCATTGTCCAGGACCATGGCCACTCCAGGGTCCAGTGTGCCATCTTGACGGGGACCGGTCCCCACCCTATGCTTGCCTTACCCCACCCCAGGGGGGGTGGGTATAAGGGAGAAGTCATGATCCAGTTGAAGATCGAAGGGATGACCTGTGGCCATTGCGTCATGGGCGTGAAGCAGGCGCTCGCCGCCGTGCCGGGCGTGCAGGGGACGGTCGAAGTCGATCTGGCGTCCGGCCAGGCCAAGGTGGACGGTTCCGCGGACGCCGCGGCCCTCATCGCCGCGGTGGAGGAGGAAGGTTTCTCCGCCACCCTGGCCCAGTGAGCCGGCCATGGCGGATCCCTGCTGCGGCCACGGGCTGCGACTGGACACGCCGGTGCGGGAGGACGCCCGCAGGCGCCTCCTGTCGGTGAAGGGGCACGTGGAGGGCATCCTCCGCATGCTGGAGGACGAGACGGTCTACTGCGTGGACATCCTCAAGCAGGTCAAGGCGGTGGACGGGGCCCTCGCCAAGGTGGGCAACCTGGTCCTCCAGAGCCACCTCAAGCATCACGTGGTCACGGCCCACGAGCGCGGCGACGAGGACCGCATCGTGGACGAGCTCATGGAACTTCTCAAATACCGCTAGGAGCCGACGTGGAAAGGCTGTTCAAGGTCGAGGGCATGACCTGCGCGAGCTGCGTGCGCAGGGTGGAGAAGGCGCTGTCCGCCGTGGGGGACGTCGCCCAGGTGCAGGTGAACCTCGCCACGGAGGAAGTGCGCATGGTGTTCCCCGGCGCCCCGGCCGGGGACCCGGAGATCGCCAAGGCCCTGGAGGCGAGGGGCTACCGCATGGCCGCGGAGGAGGCCGTCGAGGCCGACCCCTCCCGCGAGGCCCTTGCGCGGGTCGCGGTGGCCTGGGCCGGCACCCTGCCCCTCATGGCCGGCATGTTCCACCTCTTCCACCTGCCCTGGCCCGTCCAGGCGCTCCTGGCGGGCGTTTCCGCCTTCGGCGCGGGCAGCGGCTTCTTCCGCCGCGCCTTCCGCCAGGCCCTGCGGCTCGAGACGAGCATGGACACCCTCATCGCCCTGGGTGCCTCGGTGACCTGGGTCTTCGCGGTGTGGGAGAGCCTGCAGGGCGCGCCCCACCCGCCCTTCGAGAGCGCCGCGGCCCTTTCCGCCTTCCTCCTCACGGGCAAGTTCCTGGAGGTCAAGGCCCGCCACCGCGCCACCGGCAGCCTGGAGGCGCTGGTGAAGCTGGCGCCGGCCGTGGCCTTCCGCCTGCGGGAGGACGGCTCGGAGGAGGAGGTCCCCAGCCGCCTCGTGCAGCCCGGGGACCGCCTGCGGGTGCGCCCGGGCTCGGCAAGCCCCGTGGACGGCACCGTCCTCGAAGGCGTGGCCGAAGCGGAGGAGGCGCTCCTCACCGGCGAGCCCCTGCCCGTCACCAAGGGCCCCGGGGACGCCGTCATCGCCGGCGCCATGGTCCACGGCGGCGCCCTGGAGATCGAGGCCTCCTCCACGGGCCGCGATACGTGGCTGGCGCGCCTGGCCCGCCAGGTGGCCCAGGCCCAGGGCTCCCGCGCCCCGGCCCAGGAACTGGCGGACCGGGTGTCCGCGGTCTTCGTGCCGGCGGTGCTCATCCTCTCCGCCCTGACCCTGGCCGGGTGGTGGTGGCACACCGGCGCCCTGGCCCTGGCCTGGCGCCCCGCCGTGACCCTCCTGGTCATCGCCTGCCCCTGCGCCCTGGGCCTGGCCACGCCCGTGGCCTCGGCCGCGGCGCTGGGCACCGCGGCCCGCAACGGCCTCCTGGTGCGCGACGCCTCGGCCATGGAGGCCCTGGCCCGCGCCACCGACCTCGCCTTCGACAAGACCGGCACCCTCACCCAGGGCAGGCCCGTCCTCCAGCGCGCGGAGGGCGACCCGGACACCCTGCGCCTCGCCGCGTCCCTGGAGCGGAACTCCGAGCACCCCGTGGCCCGCGGCATCCTGGAAGCCGCCGCCGGCCTCGACCTGGCCGAGGTGCGCGGCTTCCGCTCCCACCCCGGCCAGGGGGTGGAGGGCGCCGTGGAAGGCCGCGCCCTGCGCCTGGGCAACCCCGCCTTCGTGGGCCACCCCTTCGACGCCGACCCCACCGGGGTCACCGTGGGCCTGGCCGAGGGAGACCGCCTCCTGGGCGTCCTGGTGCTGGCCGACGCCCTGCGGGACGACGCCCATGCCACCGTCGCCGAGCTGTCCCGCCAGGGCCTGACCCTCCACCTCCTCAGCGGCGACCGTCCCGAACCCGCCCAGGCCCTGGGCAACGCGCTGGGCATCCCCGACGCCCGCGGCGGCTGCCGCCCTGGCGACAAGGCCCAGGCCATCCAGGACCTCCAGGCCAAGGGCGCCGTCGTCGCCTTCGTGGGCGACGGCGTGAACGACGGCCCCGCCCTGGCCCAGGCCGACGCCGGCATCAGCCTCCCCGGCCTCGAGGCGGCCCAGGCCGCCGCGCCCCTGAACCTCCTGCGCGAAGGCCTCGTCCCCCTCCTCCAGGCCCGCCGCCTCAGCCTGCGCACCCGCACCGTCATCCGCCAGAACCTGGCCTGGGCCTTCGGCTACAACCTCGTCCTGGTCCCCCTGGCCGCCTTCAACCTGCTGGACCGCTTCGGCGGCCCCATGCTGGCCGGCGCCGCCATGGGCCTGAGTTCGCTCACAGTGGTCCTCAACGCCTTGCGCCTGCGCAGGCCCTGACTAGAATCGATTGGAAGGAGTACCGAATGCTGCCCATCCTTTTCGCCGTCGCCGCCGTGGTGGCCCCCGCCCCCGCCGCCAAGCCCGCCACCAACACCAAGTGCCCGGTCATGGGCGACAAGGTCGATCCCAAGAAGAGCCCGAAGGTCGTGGTGAGGGGACAGGAGTATTTCATCTGCTGCGGCGGGTGTAAGGGCAAGCTCGAGAAGGATCCCGACAAGTACCTCAACAAGGACGGCACGCCCAAGAACGCGAAATAGCTATACCGCCCTCACCGGGAGCAGGAGGCTGAAGAGGCTGCCCTGCTCGAGGGGCTCGTAGCGCGCCTCGCCGTGGTGGTCCTCGGCGATGCGGCGAACGATGGCCAGGCCCAGGCCGGTGCCCTTCTGCTTGGTGGAGAAGTAGGGCTGGAACAGGTTGGGGCGGTCGGCCTCGGGGACGCCGGGGCCGTCGTCGGCCACGTCCAGGCGGAGCACGGGGCCCTGGTGCGCGAGGGCCACGCGGATGCGGCCCCGGCCCTCCAGGGCGCCGATGGCGTTGTCCACCATGTTGATGAGGGCGCGCTTGACCATGTCGCCGTCCCACAGGACCTCCAGGGGGCCGGGGAGGTCCAGGTCGAACGTGATGCCGGGGTAGGTGGGCTCGTAGAGGCGGATGGCCTGGCGCACCAGGTCGGGGGCGTCCAGCGGCGCCGGGTGGGGCGCGGGGAGCTTGGCGAACTGGCTGAAGCTGTCCACGAGGCGCGTGAGGCTGGCCACCTCGGCCAGGATGGTCTCGGCGCCCTCGGCCACGGTCTGGGGGTCCAGGCGGCCCTCGCGGCTGCGGCGCTGCAGGCGCTGGGTGGTGAGCTTGATGGGGGTGAGGGGGTTCTTCACCTCGTGGGCCATGCGCCGGGCCACCTCCTGCCACGCGGCGCGCTTTTCGGCCTGGGCCAGGGCGGAGAGGTCCTCCAGCACGGCCAGGACGCCGCCTCCGGTGAGCGGGATGACGATGGCGCGCACGGGGTGGCCGTCCCCTTCCCCGCCGATGCGGATCTCCTCCACGTGGGGCCGGCGGGAGGCCTGGACCGTGGCCAGGAGCTCCGGCAGGCGGCCCAGGCTGGGCTGGCGGGCCAATTCGGCCCAGCCCCGCTCCAGGAGATCCCAGTTCTCCACCCCCAGCCAGCGCCGGGCCACGGAGTTGAAGGTGCGCAGCTCCAGGTCCCGCTGCCAGCTGAGGATGCCCACGGGCAGGGCCTCCATGAGCTGGCCCAGGTAGGCGCGCTGGCCCTCGATGCGCTCGGCCTGGGCCTCGATGGCGGTGCGGGACTGGCGCAGGTCGCGGGTCATGGCGTTGAAGCTCTGGCTCAGGAAGGCCAGCTCGTCCTCGCCCTGCTCGGGCAGGGACACGTCCAGGTCGCCCGTGCCGATGCGCTGGGCGGCCTTGGCCAGGGCGCGCACGGGCTCGGAGATGGTGCGGGCGATGGCCAGCCCCGTCCACACCGCCACGAAGAGCGTGAGCATGGTGAGGAAGAGCAGCGTCCGCTGGGGCAGGGTCTCCAGCACCTCCCGGCCCGCGTGCATCTGGAAGGACTCCCGGTAGCGCTTGTCCAGGCGGATCATGCCCTCCAACGCCGCGCGGGAGAGGAAGACGCCGGCCACCACCCGGTCGCCCGAGGGACTCCGGGGGCCGGTGCCCACCTGCCATTCGCCCTCGGGCACGGACACCGCCTGGATGCCCTCGCGCAGGTCGGAGAGCGCGGGCGGGACGAGGCCGTGGGCCAGGGCCACCGTCGCCACCCCCTGGGCGGGGACCCGGGCCAGGAGGTCGAAGCCGGTGCCCTCCCGCTCGCGCGCGGGGTCGCGCAGGGCCTCGGGCGCGATGCGGGCCGTGGCGGTGCGCAGCCGCAGGCGCACCTGCTCGCGGTAGGCCTCGTTCACGTGGTGGCCGTCCTGGATGACCTCCATGGTGTCGGGCATGAACCAGCGGTCCACGTTCTTGCGGATGAAGGTGCGGCCAATGGCGAAGAGCATGAGGCTGGGGGCGATGCCCACGGCGAGGAAGGCCAGCACCAGCCGCGTGCGGATGCGGGCCCCCAGGATGCCGCTGCGGCGCTCGAAGTACAGCTTGGCGATGCTGCGGATGACGATGAACAGGAGGGTCCCGATGGCCAGGACGTTGGCCATGCCCACGGCCAGCAGGGACCAGCGGCTGGGGGCGTCCAGGCCCATCTCCACCTGCTTGGACAGGAGGCGGTAGGCCATGAAGATGACCCAGATGAGCACCGAGAGCCCCGACGCGACGTAGAGGCGGGTCAGTTCGGGGTGGCGCTTGGGCTTCTTCACCATGCAAACAGGCTAACCTGGATGCTGGCATCAGGGGGCGAAGGAGCATGGCGGAGACGGGGCGGAATTTCCTGGACAGGTTCCCGGACGGGGCACGGAGCGTGGTGGACTGCCTGGGATCCACCTGCCCGGTGCTCACCCGCGAGTTCTGGACCTCCCGCCAGCGCCAGGCCCACGCCCTCCACGAGGTGTCCTACCGGGCCTGCTACAAGCCCCAGCTGCCCCGGCTCTTCATCGAAGGGCTCACGGAGCCGGGGGACCGGGTCTACGACCCCTTCAGCGGGCGCGGCACCACGGCCCTGGAGGCCGCGCTCCTGGGGCGGCGGGTGGCCGCCAACGACATCAATCCCCTCTCCCGGATCCTCCTGGAGCCGCGCCTGGCCCCGCCGGAGCCCGGGGACGTGGAGGCCCGGCTGGCGGAGATCCCGCTGGACTGCCAGGAGCCGCCGGACCTCGGGATGTTCTTCCACCCCGACACCGAGCGGGAGGTGCGCAGCCTCCGGGCCTGGTTCCTGGAGCGGGAGGCGAAGGGCACCTTCGACGCCCTGGACGGCTGGATCCGCATGGTGGCCACCAACCGCCTCACGGGGCACAGCCCGGGGTTCTTCTCGGTGTACACGCTCCCCCCCAACCAGGCCGTGGGCGCCGCCCAGCAGGTGGAGATCAACCGCAAGCGCGGGCAGGTGCCCACCTACCGGGACACCCGGGCCCTGGTGCTGCGCAAGACCCGGCAGCTGGTGGCCGGCCTCACCGTGGAGGAGCAACGGCGCCTGCGGGCCAGCGATCCCCGCCTCCTCACGGGCCCCGCGGCGGCGCCGGGGCTGGAGCCCGGCTCGGTGCGGCTCACCGTCACGTCGCCGCCCTTCCTGGACGTGGTGCAGTACCAGGCCGACAACTGGCTCCGGTGCTGGTTCTGCGGGCTGGACGCAGCGGAGGTGGGACGGGGCATCACCATGGCCCGCACGGTCGAGGCGTGGGCCCGGGCCATGGGCGAGGTCTTCCGGGAGCTGCACCGGGTCACCGCGCCCGGGGGCCACGTGGCCTTCGAAGTGGGGGAGGTGCGCAAGGGCACCGTGCGCCTGGAGGAGGTGGTGCTGCCCCTGGGCGTGGCCGCGGGGTTCCGGGTGGAGGGCGTGCTCATCAACCAGCAGGCCTTCACCAAGACCGCCAACATCTGGGGCGTCTCGAACAATACCCACGGCACCAACAGCAACCGCATCGCGCTGTTCCGGAAAAGCTGAGGCCCCGAACGGCCCTTGTGCTAGCTTGGTTGGTTAATTCAAGGGGGGGCCGATGCGCCGGTTGCTTGCTTGTTTTTTCGTGCTGTCCCTCACCGGGGCCCCTCCCAAGCCGGAAGCGTGCGTCCAGTGTCACGAACAGATCGACCTGGCGCGGTTCCATTCGCGCTCCCACGGAGGTGTGAGCTGTGTCCAGTGCCATATCGCCATCAAGGCCCTCCCCCATGACGAGAAGCTCCCTCCGGTCCGGTGCGAGCGCTGCCACGGCCACCAGGGCCAGGAGGTCGCCATGAGCGTCCACAGTGCGGCCAGGATGAAGGACAAGACCCACGCCCCCACCTGTTCCACCTGCCACGGCAAGGCCCATGACATCGTCCCCCGGAGCAACCCGGAATCCCGGGTGGCGCGCCGGAACATGGAAGCCACCTGCGGCACGTGCCATCCCGCGGGTTTCCTGGCCAAGCTGAGCACACGGCTGCCCCACAGGGCCTCGCGCATGGCCATCAATCCCGAGGATCTCAAATAGGGCCGCCCTTGCGCAGGGCCGGAGATCGATATCTGGGGCGTCTCGAACAATACCTGCGGCACCAACAGCTACCGCTTTGCGCTTTTCCGGCAGGCCGGGCGGCGAACCCGGCCTGCCCGTTCCGGAGCCATCCTACCGGGACATGACCTTGAGGCTGTACTTCGCGTCGGCGCCCTTCACCAGCACCAGGCAGTGGGTGGGGTTGAGCTGCAGGGTCTCCAGCTCGCCCTTGAAGCGCAGCTCGCCGGCGGGAGCGCCCTTGTCCAGGTCCAGGGCCTGCAGGACGGTCTCGCCCCTGGCCTTGTCCCAGGAGCCCACCACGGCCTGGCCCTCGAGGACGCCGGGGTCCATGAAGCGGCCCCAGGGGCCCTTGAAGAAGCCCATGCCGAAGTCGCCCGCGGCCTTGAAGCTGCCGGCGACCTTGCCCGTGGCGGCGTCCACCACGAAGACCTGGTTGTCCTTGTTGATGTGCACGGCCCTGCCCGCCAGGAGCACGGGGTTGGCCGAGCTCTTCTCCTTGAGCTCCCAGGCCTTCTCGCCCGTGGCAAGCTTGACGCAGGACAGCCGGCTCCCGCCCATCATGCCCCACTCCAGGGCCACCAGCAGCCCGTTCTCCTCCCGCACGACGCTGGGGCCGCCGATGTCGAACTTCCAGCGCACGGCGCCGTTCCCCGCGTCAAGGGCGTAGAGGGTGCCGCCGAAGCTGGAGCCCTTGCTGCCGTAGTGGCCGGACGACACCAGCACCGAGCCGTCCACGACCTTGAAGCTCCACTGGTTGTCGTTGCGGGTGGAGGCCTTCCAGAGCTGTTCGCCGGTGGCCAGGTCCACCTTGTAGCAGGCCGCCTTGCCCCCGAAGTAGACCTTGTCCCCGGCCACCACCGGCAGGTTTTCCACCCCGTCCTCGGCCGCGACCGTCCACAGCGTCTTGCCCGTGGCCAGGTCCAGGGCGTACAGGGATCCGGTGGTGCCCTTGAACAGGGAGCCGCCGAAGGTGCCCACCAGGACGCGGTCCCCGGCGAGGACGGGGCCCTTGAAGGCGCTCTGGAGGATCGACAGGTTGCCCTTGTGGAATTCGGCGCCGCCTTCCTTGCCCAGCTGCGCCTCCCAGCGCTGCGCGCCGGTGGCCGGGTCCAGGCACAGGATCCGGAAGTCCTGGGTGACCAGGAACAGGGCCCCGGGGACTTCGCGCAGGAAGGCGCCCTTTTGGGTCACGGACCAGGCCTTCCGGGCGGTGTCCAGGTCCATGCGGATGATGTCGTCGCCGTCCCGAAGGTACAGGGCCGAGGCGCCGAGGAGGAAGGACGGGTTCCAGTCCAGGCCCTCCAGGGACCAGCGGGAGGCCAGGGGCGCCGCCGCGGAACGGGGCGCGTCCGGGAGGCGCACGCTTCCCATGACCAGCTTCCAGGAGGTTTCCGCGCCGGGCGCTGGGGCGGGGGGACGGGTGTCCGCACCCGGAGCGAGGAGAAGGGAGGCCGCGAGAAGCGCAGGCAGGGGGAGAGCCATGGGGAATCCTTCGTAATGTGGGGGTTTGGGTGATCTTATCAAACCAGGATCAGTTAAGTCCAAACATATGTGTTCCATCCTGGGCGGTGTGCCCGGTGGGGAGGCTTGCGGGGGTGCCCGTAACGGCCTATCGTTGAATCCATGGGATCCCCAGCAATTCCTCCCCTCCAGCCGGACGCCCGCCGGGTCTTCGATTCCCTGCGTTGGATCTTCCGGGAACTGCGCATGGCCCACGACCCGAAGGGCAGGACGAGCGGGCTGAGCCCGGCCCAGGTCTTCGTGCTGCACGTTCTCAAGGACCAGGGATCCCTGGGCATCGGCGCCCTGGCCCAGGCCACGGCCACCGATCCCAGTTCGGTGTCGGTGGTGGTGCGCAAGCTGCACCAGAAGGGGCTGGTGGGCAAGGCCCCGGGCACCGGGGACCGCCGGCGCAGGGAGGTGGAGCTCACGGCTGCCGGCGCCAAGGCCGCCCTGGCCACCCCGAGCCCGGTGCAGCAGGGCCTCCTGGAGCGCATGGGGCGGCTGGAGGCCGTGGACCTGCGGGCCCTGGCGGACCTCCTGGAGAAGGTGGCGCCGCCGGCGGAGGACGGCCATCCGGCGCCCATGTTCTTCCAGGACGGGGCCTCCGGAGGGCGCCGGTGACCGACGGGATTCCCGTCGCGCCCGGCATGGAGGACGCGCGGGTTCCCCGGGTCACGGCCGTCATCGACGCGCGGGTGGCCCTGATGAGCGCGGCCGCGGCGGTCCTGGGGCTGGCCGCGGGCATCCTCGCCGAGGGGCTGGTGCGGCTCATCGGACTGGTGACGAACCTGGCCTTCTACCACCGGGTCTCCATGGACTTCGTCTCGCCGGCGGGGAACCGCCTGGGCTGGGCCCTCCTGCCGGTGCCCGTGGCCGGGGGGCTCCTCGTGGGACTCCTGGCGCGCTACGGCTCCAAGGCCATCCGGGGCCACGGCATCCCCGAGGCCATGGAGCAGGTCCTGGTGAACGGCAGCCGCATCCCGGCGCGCCTGACCTTCCTGAAGCCGCTGTCGGCGGCCATCGCCATCGGGACGGGGGGCCCCTTCGGGGCGGAGGGGCCCATCATCGCCACGGGCGGGGCGCTGGGGTCCCTGGTGGGCCAGCGCCTCCCCATGACGGCCCTGGAGCGCAAGACCCTGCTGGCCGCGGGGGCGGCGGCGGGCATGGCGGCGACCTTCGGGGCCCCGGTGGCGGCGGTGCTGCTGGCGGTGGAGCTGCTGCTGTTCGAGCTTCGGCCCCGGTCGGTGATCCCGGTGGCGCTGGCGGCGGTGGCGGCCACGGGGGTGCGCTTCGCCCTCCACGGCATCCGGCCCATCTTCCCCATGGCCCCCCTGGCCCCGCCCAGCGGGCTGCAGCTCTGCGTCTACATCGCCGTGGGCGCCCTGGCTGGGCTGGCCTCGGTGGGGGCGACCCGGGCGCTGCACTGGATCGAGGACGGCTTCGAGAGGCTGCCGGTGCACTGGATGTGGTGGCCGGCCCTGGGGGGCCTGGCGGTGGGGATCGTCGGCGTGCTGGCGCCCCGGACGCTGGGGGTGGGCTACGACAACATCGAGGCGATCCTGGGGGGGACGCTGGCCACGAAGGCGCTCCTGCTGCTGTGCCTGGCGAAGTTCGTCTCCTGGGCCGTGGCCCTGGGCAGCGGGACCTCGGGCGGCACCCTGGCGCCCCTGTTCACCATCGGCGGGGCCCTGGGGGCCCTGCTGGGGGTCCTGGCGGCGGCGGTCCTGCCCGGGGCCGGCGTGGACCCCCGCATGTGCGCGCTGGTGGGCATGGCGGCCATCTTCGCGGGAGCGGCGCGGTGCCTGCTCACGTCGGCCGTGTTCGCCTTCGAGATCACGCAGCAGCCCATGGGCCTGATGCCGCTCCTGGGCGGGTGCGCGGCGGCCTACCTGATCTCGGCCCTGGTGATGCGCCACGGCATCATGACGGGGAAGCTGGCGCGGCGGGGCGTCAGGGTCCCCGCCGACTACCACGCGGACCACCTGGACCAGCTGCTGGTGAGGGACCACGCCACCCGGGAGGTGGCGGCCTTCGGCGCCGACGAGACGGTGGGCGCGGCCCGGCGGTGGCTCGGGCAGGGCGGCCCCGGCGCCTCCCACCAGGGCTTCCCGCTCCTGGACGCCGAGGGCCGTCCCGTGGGCCTGGTCATGGGGCGCGACCTCCTGGACCCGGCCCTGGACCCCGGCCTGGCCCTGGGCGGACTGATCACGCGTCCCGTGGCCGTGGCGCTGGAGGGGAGCTCCCTCCGGGAGGCCGCGGACCACATGGTGCGGGAGGGGGTGGGGCGCCTGCCGGTGGTGGGCTCCGACGGCCGCCTCGCGGGCATCCTCACCCGCAGCGACCTCCTGGACGCCCACGCCCTGAGGCTCGGCGACGGATGACCTTCCGCCGGGGGCCGGGCATACTCGTCCCATGCGAAAAGCCGTCGCCTCCGACATCCCCGAGATCGTGCGGATCACCAACCTCGCCTACGCCGTGGAGGCCTTCTGCATCCGGGGCGAGCGCACAAGCCCGGAGGAGGTGGCGGACCTCCTGGAGGCGGGAATGTTCCTGGTGGAGCCTGGCGGTTCCGGCTTGAAGGGATCCGTCTTCCTGCGGAGGGAGGGATCCCGCTGGTATCTGGGCCTGCTGTCCGTGGCCCCGGACTGCCAGGGGCGTGGCCTGGGGCGCAGGCTGGTGGACGCCGCCGAAGAGGCCTGCCGGGCCGAGGAGGGGAAGTTCATGGATCTCACGGTGGTGAGCGAGCGGAAGGAGCTTTTCGCGTTCTACGAAGGACTGGGGTTCCATGCCAACGATGTGCTGCCGTTCCGGGAGCCGGGCAAGCTCATTCTGCCTTGCCATCTGGTCAGGTACACCAAAGCGCTGGTCCCGGCCGCGGAGCTGTGACCGGACCCTCCGGAAAATCCCGCCGGGGTGGATGTCACCCCGGACCCGGCAGCTCCCTCATGTACAGCGCCGCGTCTTCACCGTCCCGGTAGTAGGCCTTCCGCGACCCCCGCGCCACCCAGCCCTCCCGCTCGTAGAGGGCTCGGGCCGCGGCATTGGACACGCGGACTTCCAGGTGCAGGGTGATGATCCCCATCCTCGCCAACTCGGCCTCGCAGTGGCGCAGGAGGGCCCCGCCCTCGCCTCCGCGGCGCCGGGCGGGGTCCACCGCGATGCGCAGGAGTTCGGCCTCCTGGGCGGCCTCCACGACCCGCCACCGCGCGAAGGCCAGCCGCGGGGCGGACCACAGGTGCTCGGTGTCGTCCAGGGGGCCCCAGGGCTCCCCGAAGGCGAGCCGGTCCAGGTCCTCGATCCAGTCGGGCGCCTGGGAACCGGGGCCCAGGTGGGTGATCACCGGGCGTGGCCCCGGCGCAGGGCCTCGGAGAGGTGGGCGGAGGCCTGGGGGAAGTTCACCTCCGCGTCGGTCTCGCGCAGGTAGAAGGGCACCAGGGGCGACTCCGCGGGGGTCCGGGGAAGGTCGCGGCACAGGGCGGAGAGGCCCGCAAGGGTGGCGGCCTCCTCGTCCTGGAGGGCCAGGGGGGGGTGGGGAAGGTGGGCCCGGACCCGTTCCAGGAAGCCGGAAGGGGTCCACCAGGGTGCGCCCTGGACGAGCCCGGCGAGGCCGGCGAGGGGCACCTTCTGGGCGGGGGTCACGGCGTCGGTGTCCCAGAGCTGGGCGAAGGCCTCCTGGCGCTGACCGTCCAGGAGGATCCACGCGGCGCCCCGGACGCCGCCTTCCCGCAGGGCGCGGCCCCGCAGCTCGAAGGCGGAAAAGCCCCAGGTGGGCAGCCCCGTGAGGGCCAGGCCCTCGGCGGTGGCCACGCCGATGCGCAGCGACGTGAAGCCGCCCGGGCCCACGCAGGCCACGACGCCGGAGAGGTCCGCGGGGGCCGCCCCGGCCTCCCCGAGAAGCTCCTGCAGGGTGGGCAGCAGCGTGCCGCTGTGGCTGCGGCCGATGCCCACGTCCAGGCCCCGGGTCCAGGTCCGGTCCCCCCGCACGAGGGCGAGGTGGAGGCGTTCGGTGGTGGTGTCGATTCCCAGGATCAAGGCCGGACTCCCCTGGAAACGAAAAGACCCCCGTCACGGGGGGCCGATTCGCAGGATGGCGGAAAGCTAGACGTTCTTGATGACGCGGCCGGCCTGGATGCAGGAGGTGCACACGCGCAGCCGCTTGGGGGCGCCGGCCACCAGGGCGCGAACGTTCTGGATGTTGGGGTTCCAGCGCCGCTTCGTGATGTTGTGGGCATGGGAAACATTGTTCCCGAACTGGGGCTTCTTACCGCAAATTTCGCACTGACGGGACATGGGAACCTCGTGAACACAGAACGGCCAAGACCAGAGAACATCCAGTCTAGCAAAAGGGACCCCGAAGGCAAGCTCAAATATCCGGACCTTGCGCGCCCGCGGCTCCGCACCCAACGTGGGACCACCTTCGGGAGGACGCCGTGGACGCAGCCGCCTGGGCCCTCGCCTTCACCCTCCTGCCCTGGCCGGAGAGCCGCAAGGCCGCGGCCTGGGCGCGGGCGCAGGCCGGAGAGGAAAGCCCGGAGGAACGGGACGAGGCCGGGGCCCTGGCGGCGTCCATCCCCGTGCTGCGTGCGGAGGCGGCCGCCCGGGAGGCGCGCCTGGTGCTGCCGGGGGACCCGGAGGCGGACCGGCTCGAGGCCCCCCTGCCCTATCCGCTGGCCCTGTGGGTGCGGGGCACCCTGCCGCCGCCCGGGCCGGCCGTGGCCCTGGTGGGCAGCCGCCAGGGCAGCTGGGCCGGGCGGGAACGCACCCGCCGCTGGGCCCGGGAGCTGACCTCGGCGGGGGTGGCCGTGATCTCCGGCCTGGCCCGGGGCATCGACGGCGCCGCCCACCAGGGGGCCCTGGAGGCGGGGCCCACCTGGGGGATCATGGGCTCCGGGCTGGACCATCCCTATCCGCCGGAACACCAGAGGCTCATGGACCGCATCGCCGCCACCGGGGGCGGCATCGTCACGCCCTTCCCCCCCCAGGCCCGGCCGCTGAAGTGGCACTTCCCCCGGCGGAACGTTCTCTTGGCCGCCTGGACCCTGGGGGTGGTTGTGATGGAAGCCCGGTACGCCTCCGGATCCCTGGTCACCGCCAAGCTGGCCCTGGACCACGGAAAGGAGCTGTGGGCCTGCCCGGGGAGCCCCGAGGATCCCCTCCACGAGGGGCCCAACCGGCTCATCCGGGAAGGGGCCGCCCGGGCCTGCCTGGGCTCCGCGGATCTAATAGAGGATTTATCATTTTTGTCGCAGGGCTTGACAAATCACCCATGAAGGGTTCCAAATCGGCAACTTGGAGATTGCCTTGACCAAGCTCGTGATCGTGGAAAGCCCTTCCAAAGCGAAAACCATCACCAAATACCTCGGAAAGGGGTACACGGTGAAGGCCAGCGTCGGCCATATCCGGGACCTGCCCAAGAAGCTGGGGGTCGATATCGAGAACGGCTTCCAGGAGGAATACGAGATCCCCGCCAGCAAGGCCAAGGTGGTGGCCGAACTCAAGGCCGCCGCCAAGGGCGCCACCGAACTGTACCTCGCGACCGACCCTGACCGCGAGGGGGAGGCCATCTCCTGGCACCTCCTGGAATCCATCAAGCCCCCCAAGGGCATGCCGGTGCACCGGGTGCTCTTCAACGAGATCACGCCTTCGGGAATCCAGAAGGCCATGGCGGCCCCCACCGTCATCAATAAGAAGCTTGTCGACGCCCAGCGGGCCCGGCGCGTGCTGGACCGGCTCGTGGGCTACAAGGTCTCCCAGGTGCTCTGGGACAAGGTGCGCCGGGGCCTCAGCGCCGGCCGCGTGCAGAGCGTGGCGGTGCGTCTCATCGTGGACCGCGAGCGGGAGATCGAGGCCTTCAACCCGGTCGAGTACTGGGTCCTCAAGGGCCGTTTCGCCGCCAAGACTCCGCCCGCCTTCTGGATGAAGCTGACCCGCCTGTCGGGTTCACCCGTCCAGATGGGCAACAAGGAGACCAGGACCCGCATCTCCAACGAGAAGCAGGCCCACGCCCTGCGGGACATGATCGTCGCCGCCGCCTGGAAGGTGACGTCCCTGGAGACCAAGGAGAAGAAGCGCAACCCCGCGGCCCCCTTCAACACGGCCAAGCTGCAGCAGGAAGCCGCCCAGAAGCTCCGCATGAGCGTCACCCGCACCATGCAGAACGCCCAGCGCCTCTACGAGGGCGTGGACTTCGGCGAGGGCCCGGTGGGCCTGATCACCTACATGAGGACCGACTCCCCGCGCCTGGCCCCCGAGGCCGTCACGGCCATCCGGGAGCTCGTCGCGGACCGCTACGGCAAGGACTACGTGCCGGCCAAGGCCCGGATCTACAAGGGGAAGGCCGCCGCCCAGGACGCCCACGAGGCCATCCGCCCCACCGACATCACCCGCACCCCCGAAAGCATGAAGAACCGCCTGGAGCCCGACCAGTTCAGGCTCTACGCCCTCATCTGGCGCCGCACCGTGGCCAGCCAGATGGAATCGGCGGTCTTCGACGAGACGGTGGTGGAAGCCGAGACGAAGCTCCCCAGCGGGGAGGCCGCGGCCTTCGAGGCCAAGGGCGAGATCGAGCGCTTCCCTGGTTGGCTGGTGGTCTACCGGGCCGCCCAGGAGGAGCAGAAGGCCGAGGAGATCAACGAAGCGACCGTCGCCGAGGAAGGCGAGGAGGAGGCCGTGGGCCTGCCGGTCCTGAAGGTGGGCATGCCGCTCAAGCTCGAGCACCTGGACACCGACCAGCAGTTCACCAAGCCCCCGGCGCGGTTCTCGGAAGCCACCCTGGTCAAGGAGCTGGAAGAGGACGGCATCGGCCGGCCCTCCACCTACGCCAGCATCATCGCCACCATCCAGGACCGCGACTACGTCAAGAAGCACGAGGGCCGCTTCAAGCCCACGGAACTGGGCTGCGTGGTGACCGACCTCCTGGTGCAGGGCTTCCGGGAGCTCATGGAGCCCACCTACACCTCCGGGCTGGAAGGCCAGCTGGACCGGGTCGAGGAAGGGGACCTGACCTTCCTGAAGGCGATGAAGGATTTCTACGGCCCCTTCGAGAAGCTGCTGGCGCGGGCCGGCAAGGACATGCTGAACCTCAAGGCGGGCATCCCCGCCGGGGTGGAATGCAAGAAGTGCAAGGCGCCCATGCTCAAGCGCATCGGCAAGAACGGCCTCTTCCTGGGCTGCTCCCGCTACCCCGAGTGCGACCACACGGAGGAGCTGGAGAAGATGGAGGAGCCCGAGGACGCGCCGGAATGCCCGCTGTGCGGCTCGACCCCCATGAACCTGCGCAAGGGCCAGTTCGGCCCCTTCTGGGCCTGCACGAACTACCCCGCCTGCAAGGGCATCCGCAAGGCCGACCCCAAGGGGATCCCGGTCCCCCCCGACCAGCCCCTGGACGAGAAGTGCCCCACCTGCGGCAAGAACTTCGTCAAGCGCCACGGCCGCTACGGCGAGTTCGTCTGCTGCGTGGACTACCCCACCTGCAAGACCGTCAAGAAGGAGATCCTGGGCGTCCCCTGCCCCAAGTGCGGCGGGGACCTGAGCCCCCGGAAGACCCGCTTCGGCAAGATCTTCTACGGGTGCACCCGGTATCCCAAGTGCGACTTCACGGCCTGGGACAAGCCCGTGCCGCGGGCCTGCCCGTCGTGCAAGAACCCCTACATGACCGAGAAGACCCGGAAGCCCCGGGGCAAGGACCCCATCACCGTCATGCTCTGCCCGGCCTGCGCCTATGAGGAGCCCCTCGGCTAGAAATCAGGTAAGCTGGTGGACGTCTCGAGGGAAGCCGCATGGAATTCGTGGAATGGACTGAAAAATACACCGTCGGCAATCCCCTCGTCGACGCGTACCACCATATCTTCTTCCAGATGGTGACGGAGTTCCGCAAGGCCATGGCCGAGGAGCAGCCGCCCCCCATGGACGACCGCATCGAGTTCCTGGTGGACTACACGCTGATGCACTTCGACTCCGAGGAGCGCTGGATGGCCAAGGTGGGCTACCCGGACCTGGAGGCCCACAAGGAGGTCCACCAGAACTTCCGGGAGCGAATGAAGGAGCTGCAGCGCCGCTACAAGCACGAGCCCGGCTCGGTGACGGCCGAGGAGGTGCTCTACCTCGTCCAGGACTGGTTCGGCCACCACATCCTGGGAACGGACATGGAGTTCAAGGGTTACGGCAACCCGGGTTGAATTTCGCAAAGCCCCCCTTGCCGCCTGCCCCCCGAGGACGGATATTGTGACTCGTTCTCACCGCGTCCCCAAGGACGCGGTGAGCCGTTCAAGGGAGGGTAACCGGGCGCAGTCCGCGCCGGGCCGCGGGGCTGCGCCCATTCTCATGCCCGGCATCAGCAATGGGAGCTTCCGATGTTCAGACGAGCAGGGATCCTCGTGGCCTTCGGCTTGGCCACCACCGCCTCCGCGGGTGGCTTCGGGCCGCTGATGGAAACGGCCCGGGGCACCTGGCCTGAAAAGACGCGCATCTCGGTCGTGGCGAACTACCGGCGCAGCGCGGCCGAGATCGAGTCCCTGGCGGAGGCCGCCGGCGAAGGCTGCACCATCGTGGTGCTGGACGTCCGCGACGGGCGGGCCGACTACGGGCGGGTGCTCTACCAGGAGACCCGGAAGATCATGCCGGACTACCTGGTCCTCCTTCGGGACGACCCCTGCTACCCCGAGGGCGTCCTGGACTCCACGGTGCTCGTGAGGCAGATGGTCAAGGCGGGCATCCCCTGCCTGGGCACGACCCCCGCGGCCATCCGCCAGGGGGCCACCTTCGCCGTGGGCCCCGAGACGGGGAACCAGGTCCTGGTGAACCCCGAGGCCAGGGGCACCATCAACGTCACGCTGCCCGGCGGGAAGGTCTCCTCCCTGGGCAGGGCGCGGATCGTGCTGATGGCCATGAAGTAAGTGCCCTTGGGCACATCCGGCGCGAGGGATCCCCAGTAGAATTCCAGGTGCATTCCACTTGGGGTCCCCCATGAAGATCATCGGCATCGCCGCCATCCTCGCCGCGTCCTGCGGCCTGCCCTCCCTCCGCGCCGCGGCTCCCGCCGTGGCCCAGGCCTCCCTGGAGGCCGAGCTCACGGCCCGCTACGGGCCCTCGCAGGCCGGGCGCGTCAAGCGCGGCCTCGCCCAGGCCGCGCGCCTCTGGCGGGCCGAGGACGGGGACCCGGCGGCCTTCGCCGACTTCGCCCGCGCGCAGTTCGCCGGGGACGCCAAGGCCCTGGACGCGCTCTTCGGGCGCCTGGAGATGGTCGTCGAGAGCCTGGAAGGCCACATGCTGGAGATCGGGCGCGACTTCAAGTGGCACGCCGAGCTGGACCTGGGGCCCATGCTGCCGGTGGACGACATCCTGGCGGGCTACGACCCCGGGGCCCACTTCCAGGCCGACGCCTTCGCCAACAAGCTGGCCTTCGTCGTGCTCCTCAACTTCCCCATGACCACCCTGGACGAGCGGCTCAGGGAAGGCGCCTCCTGGAGCAACCGCCAGTGGGCCGAGGCCAGGCTCGTGGACCGGTTCTCCGCGCGGATCCCTTCGGAGGTGAACCTGGCCGTGGCCGAGGCCTCCGGGGCCGCCGAGCGCTACATCGCGGGCTACAACATCTGGATGCACCACGTGGTGGACGCCAAGGGCCAGCGGGCCTTCCCCGCCGGCAAGCGCCTCCTCTCCCACTGGAACCTGCGCGACGAGATCAAGAGCCAGTACGCCCAGGGTGCCGAGGGCCTCCAGCGCCAGCGGCAGATCCAGAAGGTCATGGAGCGCATCGTCACCCAGACCATCCCCGCCGTGGTGGTGGACAACCCCAACGTCGACTGGGACCCCTTCGCCAACACCGTCAGGCCCGCGGCCGTGAAGGACTCCGACCGCCCCGCCCCGGCCCTCAAGGTCACCAGCGACCCCGAGCCCGACACCCGCTACGCGGTCCTCCTCCAGACCTTCCAGGCCGCGCGCAAGGCCGACCCCTACTGCCCGGCCGCGCCCACCCACATCGCCCGCAGCTACGAGGAGGGCCGCCAGCTCCCCGAGGCCCGCGCCATCGCGATGCTCAAGGAGGTGTGCACCTCGCCCATGGTGGCCAGGGTGGCCCGCCTCATCGAGCAGCGCCTGGGCCGCAAGCTGGAGCCCTTCGACGTCTGGTACAACGGTTTCCGTCCGAGCATGGACGAGGCCAAGCTGGACTCCATCACCCGCAAGCGCTTCCCCACCGCCGAGGCCTACAAGAAGGAGATGCCCGCCCTCCTCCGGGGCCTGGGCTTCACGCCCGAAAAGGCCGACTACCTCGCCGGCAACATCGAGGTGGACCCCGCCCGGGGCTCCGGGCACGCCATGGGCGCCGCGCGCCGCGCCGACCATCCCCACCTGCGCACCCGCGTGGGCAAGGACGGCATGGACTACAAGGGCTTCAACATCGCCATCCACGAGAACGGCCACAACGTCGAGCAGACCTTCTCCCTGAACGGCGTCGAGCACCCGCTCATGGCCGGCGTCCCCGCCACCAGCTTCACCGAGGCCCTGGCCTTCGTGTTCCAGGCCCGCGACCTGGAGCTGCTGGGCCAGCCCGCCCCCACCGCCGGGGCCAAGGCCCTGGCCGTGCTCAACGACTTCTGGGGCACCTTCGAGATCGCGGGCGTGGGCATGGTGGACACCGCCGTGTGGCACTGGATGTACGACCACCCCCAGGCCACCCCCGCCCAGCTTCGCGAAGCCACGCTGGCCATCAGCCGCGACGTGTGGAACACGTACTACGCCCCCGTCTTCGGCCAGAAGGACTGCGTGCTCCTGGGCGTCTACAGCCACATGGTCAGCAGCTTCCTGTACCTGCCCGACTACCCCATCGGCCACATGATCGCCTTCCAGATCCAGCGCCAGGTGGACAAGACCGGCGACCTGGGCGCCGAGTTCGAGCGCATGGCCCGCCAGGGCCGGCTCACGCCCGACCTGTGGATGGTCCGCGCCACCGGCAGCCCGGTGGGCCCCGGAGCCCTCCTGGAGGCCACCGCGAAGGCCCTGGAAAACTTGAAATAGGCAAACCCGGGCACCAGGGCACAGGAATCCGGCATTTTCGGGTATGGTTGATCCACGTTCTCCGGATTCCCATTCCTCGATTCCTTCCAACCCGGCCGGCCCCATGTCCCTCTCCCCCAACCGACGCCGCGCGGTCCTGGCTGCCCTGGCCGCAGCCGCGGCCCTGGGGACCCTGGCCTACCTGAAGATCTCCCGCGACCTGGCCCGGGCCCTGTCCCAGCCGGGGCGGGGCGAGGCGCCCCTCCAGCTCCTGCCGGTGAAGGCGGAGGGCCTCGCCGCGGAGCGCTGGGGCGGAGGCGAGGTGGAGGGCGTGGCGGCCTCGGAGACGTCGCTCGCCACCGCCGGGGCCTCCGGCATCCGTGACGAGGACGGGGACGCCTCCGGGGCCCTCCCCACGCTGCGGGCGGCCTGCGTGGCCCTGTGGCGGGGACGGACCGTGGCGGCCCTGGAGGCGGGGGGGCTCTACCTCCGGGAGGGCGGCGCCTGGCAGGAGCTGGCCGCGGGGTTCGGGACCCTGCACGTGCGGGCCCTGGCGGAGACGCCCGGCGGCGAGCTGCTCATCGGGGCCCGGGAGGGGCTCTTCCGGGCCGCCTGGGGGGCCCGGACCCTGCAGAAGCTGGACGGCCATTCCGTGCGCGCCGTGGCCCTGGGCCCGGGCGGCCTGCTCCTGGCCGGGGGCGAGGAGGGCCTGCGCCGCATCGAGGCGGCCCGCGCCACCCTTCTGCCCACGCCGGATCCCTGGATCGAGTGGGTGGGCTGCCCGGGGCCCGACGTGGCCGTGGTGACCCCCCTGGGCCTGGCGCGGGGGCCCCTGGGCGGGAACCTCGCGGCGGTGCCCGGCGGCGAGGACGCGACCTCGGCCGCGGTGGAGGGTGCCGAGGTGCTGGCCGCGGGCGGGGGGCGCCTGCTGCGCTTCGGCCCCGGGGGCCGGGCCCGGGAGGACTTCCTGCCCGCCCCACCCCGCAAGGTCATGGCCGCGAGCGGCCTCGCGTTCGCGGACACGGACGCGGGGCTCTACCGCCGCGGCAAGGAGGGATGGGTGCTTGCCCGCCCCCGGCCCGCGGCCCTGCCGCCGGGATCCGTCCACGTGGGCGCCCTGGCGTGGCTCGGTCAGCGGCTGGTGGCGGGGATCTTCAACGGGGGGCTGGCGGTGGCCGAACCCCGCGGAGCGGCCCTGGCGTGGTCCGCCGTGCCCGGTTCGGGCACCTGGGGCGTCAACGCCCTCCTGCCGGTGGGCGGCGCCCTCCAGGTGGCGAGCCTGCGCGGCTCGGCCCGCTTCGACGGAAGGACCCTCAAGGGCGCCGGCGAAGGCGGCGCCGCCTTCTCCCTGGCGGCCACCCGCGACGGCGTGGCGGTGGGCTGCGGGCAGGGCGTGCTCATGCCCGGCTCCCGGATGCTGTCGGCCTTCCACGGGCTCCCAGGCAACCAGGCCCTGGCCCTGGCCTCGGGCGAGGCCCTCTTCGTGGGCACGCCCTCGGGCCTGGGCGCGGTGGCCGGCAACCGCGTCCTCTGGCGGGTGACCGCCGGCGAGGGCCGGCTGCCCCACCCCTGGATCACCGCCCTGGCCCTGCACCGGGGCGACCTCTTCCTCGGCACCTACGGGGGCGGGGTGGCCCGGCGCACCGCGCCCGCGGACCAGCCCCGGGCCGTGGGCGCCTTCCAGGCCTTCCCCGAGACCTCCGCACTGAAGGTGAACACCGGCTGCCTCGTGGAGGCCGGGGGCCGCCTGTACCTGGGCACCGACGGCCGGGGCCTCTGGCGCCTGTCGGCGGACGGCGCCCGCTTCGAACCCATCCGGGCCCGGCTGCCCTCCCCCCGCGTCACCGCGCTCCTCGAAGGCCCCGGAGTCCTCTACGTCGGCACCGACGAAGGGCTCGCCCGCATCCCCCTGCCCCTCCCGGACGAAGGATCCTGACATGTTCAGAAGACTCCTGGCCCTCCTCCCCGCCCTCGCCGTCCTGCCCCTGCAGGCCCAGGCCGGCCTGCTCATCCCCTCGAGCTCGGGCCGGCCCGACCCCAAGGTCCTCTCCCTTCGCGAGATGACCGTGGACCTCGCCATCGCCAGGGGCTACGCGCGGGTCAACGTGCGCCAGGTCTTCGAGAACCACACCGCCTCCGTGCAGGAGGGCACCTACCGCTTCGCCCTGCCGGCCTCGGCGGCGGTGGGCGACTTCGCCGTGTGGGACGGCCTGCAGCGCATCCCGGGCGTCATCCTCGAGAAGAAGCGGGCGCGATCCATCTACCAGGAGCTCACCCGCCAGCGCATCGATCCGGGCCTCCTGCAGCAGGGGGAGGAGGAGGACCAGGAGCCCGGGGAGGGCGCCCCGGCCGCGCGGCCCTCCGGGGGATCCCTCTTCTCGGTGACGGTGGCCCCCATCCCCCCCATGGCCACCAAGCGCCTGGAGATCCAGTTCCAGCAGGAGGTCCCCCTCATCGGCGGCAGGGGTGAATTCCGCCTCGTACTGCGCCCCCCCGACGCGGAGCCCACCGTCGCCGAGAACTTCACCGTCCGCGTCAGGCTCGAGGACGGCGCCTTCGAGGCCATGGCCTCCGGGCTGCCGCTCACGGCCACGGCGGAGGGCGCCGGGTTCACGGGCAGGCACGTGCGCCTGGACAAGGACCTCGCCCTGCGGTTCCGGCCCCGGGACGCGGGGCCCCTGCGGCTCACCGCCTTCCGAAACCCCGAGGGCGCCCTGCCCGAGGGCCTGGCCCTGGCCCCCTGGGAGCGGCCGTCGGAGATCCCGCCGGAGAAGGACGGGTTCTTCCTCCTGGAGGCCCTGCCCCAGGGCTCGGCCCGCCCGGAAAAGCCCGCCCCCGTGCCCGGGGGGCAGTCCCTGGCCATCCTCTTCGACACCTCGCTGGGCCACCGCTGGGGCGGCCTGGAGCTGGCCTACGGCCACCTGGTGCGCGTGCTCCAGTCCCTGGGCCGGGAGGACCGCTTCGTCGTCATCCCCTACGACCGCACCCCGGGCGCCGGCGCGCTCCAGCCCGTGAACGCCCAGACCATCGAGGCCCAGCTCACCCAGCTGCGCAACCGCCCCCTGGGCCCCGGGGCCGACCTGGCCCAGGCCCTCGCCGCGGCCCGCAAGGCCCTGGGCGACCGCGGCCGGATCCTGCTGCTCACCAGCGGCCAGGGCCTGCTGCGCTCCAAGGCCCTCAAGGCCGCCGCCGGGCCCGTTCCGCTCTTCACCGCCGTGACCGTGGGCGAGGCGGGCGAGGCCCTGGCCGCGGCCTCCGTCCAGATGCTCTCCCCCACCGCCACCGAGATCGAGGGGGACCTCTTCTTCCGCCACGTCCTGGGCGCGGCGCCTGCAGAGAAGGCCCGGCGCGCCGCGGGCGAGGTGCCCTTCGCGGCCTCCGGCGGAGACCCGAGGCTGCGCGACATCTACCCCGTCCTGGTCCAGCCCCTGGAACCCGGCAGCCTCTCCGGGTGGATCGGGCGCTACGCCGCCCCCGCCGAGAAGGTGCGCTTCGAGTGGGCCTCGCCCCTCTTCCCCGGCGGCAGGGCCGCCCTGGACGGGGCCCTGCCCGCCAGGGCCCTGGACGCCCGGGACCTGCCCCGGCGCTGGGCCCGGGCGCGGGTGGACGACCTCCTGCGGCGCATCGAGGCCGAAGGGGAGCGCCGCGAGTGGGTGGACGAGATCATCGCCCTGAGCAAGCGCTACAAGTTCATCACCCCCTACACGGCCTTCCTGGCCGCGCCCCGGTCCCTCCTGCGGCCCCGGCGCATCCAGCCCGGGGACCCCGTGCTGCGGGTGGAATGCGACCCCGGCACGGTCTCGGCCACGGCCCTCTTCCCCTTCGGCCTGCGCCTGGACCTGGTGCGCAGGCCCGCCAGCAACGTGTGGGAGGGCCGCTTCCTCGTGCCCGAGGGGCTCCGGGACGGCCGCCACGAGGTGCGCATCCTCATGCGCGACGCGGGCGGGGCGCGGGTGTCGGAGACCAAGCACTTCGTCCTGGACGGCAGGGCCCCGGAGATCCGCCCGGCCCTGCCGGCCTCGGCCCGGTCCGGCGAGGCCCTGCGCATCGCGGCGGCCGCCGACGAGGACGTGGTGTTCCTCAGCGCCCGGGTGGGGGACGCCCCGCCCGTCCCGCTGCGGTGGGATCCCGCCGAACGCCGCTGCGTGGGCCTGACGACCGTTCCCTACGGCGTCACGGGCCAGGTCGAAGTGGTGTTCGAGGCCGTGGACGCAGCCAAGAACCGGGGCTTTGCCCGCGCCATCCTGGAGGTGAAGCCGTGAGAAGCAAGCGCGCGTTCGCCTGGATTCTTCCCCTCGCTGCGGCCGGGTTCGCCGCCTCCGTGATCCCCTGGGAGAACATGACGGAGGGCGACTGGATCTACGCCCTGGCCACCCGGTTCGCCTCGGTGGACGGCCACAAGGTCCACTACCCGACCCCCACCGCGGAGCTGGCCAGGCTCCTGGAGGGCCGGAGCGACCCCGCGGCCCTGCGCCACCTGGCCGAGGCCCGCCTGTCCCTGGGCGACCGCAAGGGCGCCCTGGAGGCCATGGAGCGCTGGGCCCAGACCGCCGGGCCCGAGGCCTGGGCGGAGACCGCCCGGTGGGAGATGGCCCACTCCGAGCCCGCCGCGGCCTTCAAGGCCGCCGAGCGCGCCCTGGCGGGCCTGGCCCCCGACGCGAAGGCGTCGCTCTGCGACGAGCGCATCGCCTGGGCCCAGGCCCATCCCGACCTGGCCGACGGCATCGCCCTGCGCAAGGCCAAGGCCGACCTCTTCCCGGAGGACGCGGCGGCCCTGGAGGCCTGGCTGCGGGCCCTGGAGAAGGCCGGGCGCCTGGACGAGGCCGACCAGGGCCTGGCGGCCTCCCACGCCCTGCCCCCCGAGCGGCGCCTCCTGGTGCGCTCGGACCTCAAGGCCGACCACGGCGACGCCCGCGGCGCCTTCCTGATCCTGGACGGCGCGGCGACCCAGCCCTGGAGTTCCACCTTCGACCGCGCCTACGCCCGGCGCGTGGACAAGGCCTCGGCCACCTCCCCCGGCGCCTGGCGCGCAACCCTGGAGACCCGCTTCGACGCGGGCGCCCTGACCCGGCTCTTCGTGTACCTCAACGGCAAGCGCCAGGCCGGCCTCGCCACCGAGCTCCTGCGCCAGGTGGAACGGCGCTACGAGAAGGCCCTGGACCGCGACGGGGAGCTGCTCCTGTCCCGCCTGTACGCGGGCGTGGAAGCCGTGCCGGAGGCCTTCCGGGCCGCCCTGGCCGCGGCCCACCTGGGCACCCCGGCGCAGCAGACCGGGGACCTGGCCCTCCTGGCGCGGCTGGCGCTGCGCGCCGGGGGCCGGCCCCTGGCCTGGGGTGGCTACAACGACGAGGCCTACCGCTGGGTGGCCGGGGTGGACCGCACCCCGGGCCTCTGGACGGGGGGCGTGTCCTTCCTCCTCACCGGGGTGCCCTGGAAGGAGACCCTGGACAACCTCGAGTTCCAGGCCCTGCCCGAGCGCACCTTCGCCACCGCCCGCGCCCTTACCGACGCCCTGGCCCAGCGCGCCCCCGGGGACCCGGCGCTGCCGTCGCTGCGGGTCGCCATCATGGCCCGCCACGTGGAGCGGGGCGAAGGGGCCAAGGCCCTGGCCCTCCTGCCGCTCGTGGAGGGCGGCCCCGAGCCCCAGGCCGACGAGGCCCGGCGCCAGGCGCTCCTCGCCGCGCGCCAGACCGACGTGGCCCTGGCCGAGGAGCTGCGCCTCATGAAGGCCCGGCTGCGTTCCGCCGCCCCGGACCGCTCCAGGCCCCGCCTCCACGGCGGAGGGGACGACGACTACCAGCCCGAGGAGGCCGACGACACCCGCGCCTGGGCCCGGCTCCAGACCGGCAGGCCCCGCGTCCGCGGCTACGGGCGCCTCCTGGACGACTGCGTGGCCCGCCTGGACCAGCGGGACGGCTCCCACCGCGCCTCGGTGGACCTGATCCTCACCGAACTGGACCGCCTCCCGGACGCCGAGGAGCTGTGGCTCAGCCTCGCCTCGCGCCTGGAGGGGTGGAACCTGGACGACGGCCTGGGGCCCCGCTACCAGGAGGCCCTCAAGCGCTTCCAGGACCCGGGCATCTGGGACAAGGCGGCGCGGTGGTACGCGCGGCGCAACTACCACGCCGAACTGCGCGCCCTGGCCGCCGACGTCACGGCCCGGTTCCGGGGCTCGGACCTGTTCCGCAGGGCCGGGACCCCGGTGACGGTGCAGGTGCCCGAACAGCCCCCCGTGAACGCGGGCCTGCGCATGGTCCTCTGGGCCGACTGGGTCCGCCTCAAGGCCCTGGAGCGCTTCCCCCACAGCCCCCAGGTGTTCAGGGAGGCCGGGCGGCTCGTGACGCCGGGGCAGTGGCAGCGGGACTTCGATCCCGCCGCCGAGGCCCGGAAGGCCTCCACCAAGGTCATCGTCCCCGAGGCGCTCCTGGAGGAGCGCCGCTGGGCCATCCTCTTCGCGGACCCCGCCCAGCGCGAGGCCTGGTTCGCCTCGGCCATGAAGCAGGGAACGCTGGAAGCCAGGCTCGCGGCCCTGGAGGGCCGCAAGGACCGGACGCCCGTGGAGGACCTGCTGCTCTTCGAGGGCTGGGCCCGCCTCTCCCGCTTCGAGCGGGCCGTGGCGCCCGGCGAGAGCCTGTGCCGCAGCTACCCCGGCGACGGGGCCCACGCCCAGCGCCTCCTTTCCCTCCACCGGTCCCTAAACGGCCTCGAGGCCTCCCACGGCGCCCCGGCCCGGGCGCTGGTGGAGCGCGCCGCGCCCGCCCTGGAGGATCCCAATCCCCTGTGGACGGAACTGGGCGAGATGGAGGAGGACCGCGGCCGCGGCGCCGAGGCCATGGCGATCTGGCGCAACATGCTGGCCCGGTCCCCCCGGGACCCGGCCCGCATCGCCGAACTGGCCACCCTGCTCTGGGACTACAACCACGACAAGGAGGCCCTGGAGGTGGTGGAGGCCGGGCGCAAGGCCCTGGGCCGGCCCCGCTTCTACGCCTTCGAGACCGGCGTGCTCCGCGAGAACCTCAAGGACCTGGAAGGCGCGGTGCGGGAGTACCTCGACGCCACCCGGCCCGAGGAGGAGGACGGCTTCTACTCGTCGTTCGAGAACGACCAGCGCTCCCTGCGGCGCCTCGCGCAGCTCCTGGCCCGGCCCAGGGTCTACTCGCTCGTGGAGAAGCGCATCCGCTCCCTGGCCCCCGGCAGCGCGGCTGACGAGCGCACCCTGGCGGCCTTCTTCCCCCTGGGGACCATCACGCCCCCCGACCCCGGCCTCACCTGGGACGCCGACACCTGGATCGACGCCATGGACCAGCCCAACGACCCCGTGGGCCGCGCCCAGCGCCAGGCCCGGAAGGAGGCCCGGCGCCCCGGGGAGAACGACGCCATCGCCCGCATCGAGGCGCTGATGCTGGACAAGCTCGGCGAGATGGCCCCCCGGGCCACTTCCGCGGGCTTCCTGGACTTCGCCGGCCAGTCCGGCGTCTGGCGCATCGGGGAACGCTGGCCCAAGGCCCGGGCGAAGACCTTCGAGGCCGCGCTCATGGCGCGGCGGGCGGAGCTCGCCCCCGCCGAGGAGGAGCGCATCCGCCTGGAGATGGAGCGGGCCCGGTTCCTGGCCGACAACGGCCGGGTGCAGGAGGCTGACGCCGTGTGGGCGGCCCTGGAGCCGCGCATCGGCAAGCTGCCCGAGGGCAGCGTCAAGCTGCGCGCCGAAAGCCAGCGCGCCGGCTACCTGGAGCGCTCGAAGGGCGTTGCGGCCGCCGCCGGGGACTGGCGGCGCATCACCGCCCGCTACCCGTGGAGTCTGGGCCTCCTGGACGACCGCCTGGCCTTCCTGGACCGGGCGAAGCTGGGCACGGAGGCCCTGGACCTCCTGGAGCAGACCGTCCCCCGCGCCGCCTCGGGCCACCGGGAGAACCTCCTGGAGCGCCTCACCCAGGCTTCCCTGGCCGCCTCCGACCTCAAGCGCGCCCGCAGGGCCGTGGAACTCATCCTCGCCTCCTCCGACCTGGAGGACCGGCGCCGCCTGGGCGCGGTCCACCTCCTGGCCCGGCTCTCCTTCCGGGAGGATCCCGCGTGGGATCCCTTCCCCGTGGCCAAGGCCCAGGCCGCCCTGCTCAAGCCGGAGGTCCAGGCGGACCTCTACCGCGAACTGGCCCGGGCCGCGGACCTGGAGAACGCCTCCGCCCGGGGCGTGGCCCTCTGGATCGAGGCCCTGAACCGCCGCACCGAGCGGGAGTGGCTCGTGGCCGCGTCCCGCTCCACCCGGCGGGGCGGGAAGGGCGCCGAGTTCCTGGCGTTCTTCGAGAAGCAGCACGAACGCAGTCCCAGGGACATGCGCTGGGCCGTGGCCGTGCGCGACATCAAGCGGTTCTTCCACGACGTGGACGGCGCGGTGGCCGCGGCCAAGGCCGCCGTGACCGTGCGTCCCGAGCAGGAGATCCTCTGGCGGGACGCCGCCGAGATCCTCGTGCGCGCCGACCGCGCGCGCGAGGCCGCCGACTACCTGGAAGGGTGGCACCGGCCCCGGCAGGCCAGCGAGGACGTGGCCCGCTGGCGCAGCGAGCTCTACGCCAGGGCTGGGGACGGCGCGAAGGCCCTCGCCGTGGAGCAGGAGACCCTCAAGGCCCTGGCCAGGGAGGGCTCCGCCGATCCCCAGGAGCTGCGCCTGCGCAAGACCCGCGCGGCCCAGCGGCTCTTCGGGCTGGGCCTGCCCGCCATGGCGGTGAAGCTGTACTCGCCCAAGGGCGACGTGGGCCCCCTGGCCGCCGCAGGCGACCTGCCCCTGGACACCCGCGTGAAGATCGGGCTCCTCACCGGCCAGGTCATCCGGGTCCTGGGGATCGTCAAGGAGCATCCCCACCTCCTCGCCCAGGCGGGCTCCGTGTTCGCGGGCCAGGCCCGGCCCGAGCAGAAGGAGGAGGTCCAGGCCTGGCTCCTGCGGACCCTCCAGCCCAAGGACAGCCCGCAGCCGGATTCCCGGGCCCTGGACGCGTGGTGGCCCTTCATCGCCAACTCCGGCCTGGAGACGGGCCTGCGCGAGGCCCTCGCCCAGAGGTTCGTGGCCTCCAGGGGAGGCCCCTGGTACGTGGATCCGCCCTACCCCTTCGTGCACCAGGTGGGCGAGAACCTCGTGGGCGAGGTGCCCGCGGCCTTCGGCCGCCCCGCCATGAAGGTCTTCCGGGAACCCGACCTCCAGGCCCTGTGGGTGAGGGACCTGGCCCGCAGGGACCGGGCCGAGGAGCTCCTCGCCTTCGTGGAGCCCCGCTGGCAGGAACTCCTGGGCCAGGTGCGGGGCGCGGCGAACGTCGGTTCCGGCACGCCCCGGCAGCCCTGGACCTCCTGGCTCGACGACCGCGGCGTGCTGGAGGCCTGGGCCCGGGCGGCCGCGGCCCAGCCCGGGAAGGTGAAGGAACTGTCGGACGTGATGGGCGACCGGCGCCTCTGGGACCGCTTCTGGGTCCTGGGGGCCCGGGGCTGGTCCGCCGACGCCCTGGTGGCGATCCTCCCCGAGGCGCCGCGCACGGCGTGGTTCCGGTTCTGGGAGCCGGCCTGGCCCGCCGATCCCGTCCTCGTGGCCCGCAGGGCCGCGGTGGAGCGCGTCGACGCCGCCATGGCGCGCCTGGTCCAGGGCGCCGCCGGCGCCGCGGACGATCCGCTGGTGGACAGGCTGAGGGGTCCCCGCACCGTGGGCGACGTGCTCGGCAAGGATCCCCGCTGGATCTGGCCGGAGTTCATCCCGCGCCGGGACGGGCGGGGCGACATCACCGAGAAGGGCGATGACCGCGTGGCCGGCCAGGGCGTGGACCAGGGCCGGGTTCCCGGCGCCTTCTGGGGCGAACGCCCCGGGGAGGCCTGGTACGTGCTGGAGGCCCTGGCCCGCTACCGCAAGGGCGACGCCACCGCCCCCTACCTGCCCCTGGAATCGCCCCAGCGCGGCTCCGAGACGCAGCGGGTGCTTCTGGCCATGCGCCTGGCCCGGGCCCTGGGGGACCTCCCCCTGGCCCTGCGCGTCGCCGAGGCCCGCCCCGGCCCCGCCAAGGACCGCGCGTGGCTGGAGGGCAGGCTCTCCCTCCTGGCCGCCGCCGACCGGAAACAGGAGGCCGCGGACGCCTTCCGGGCCTACGTGAAGGCCATCCAGGCCGGCCTCACCGAAGCCGACTTCAAGGACCTGTCGGTGCTCTCCGCCCGCCATGGCCTGCCCTCGCCCCTGGACTGCCTCGACGCCTCCCGCCCCGTGGGGCCGGTCCTCCTGGCCTACCTCCAGGACCAGCGCACCGAGGCCGCCCGCGCCTTCCACACCGCCAACCCGGTGGATTTCCGCACCGCCCTGCTGCGGCGCTGGGAGGGCCGCGAGGCCCGGCTCACCCGCGCCCAGGCCCAGTACTGGCTCCGCGAGCTGTGGGCCACGGGTTCGGCGCGCCTGCCGATTCCGGTGCTGGCCAAGGTGGGCCCCGTGTGGCCCGCGGCCCGCCCCCACCTGGACCGCATCCCGGTCCCCGAACGCATGGGCGCCATCGCCGCCCTCGAGAAGGCCCTGGACCCCGCCAACCCCGCGCCGCCGCTCCTGACGGAGCTGACGCGGCCCGGCGCGGACGATCCCGGCCGCCTCCTGGCGGTGCGCATCCGGCTGGCCCGGAACGAACTTGAACCCGCCCTCGCCCTGGTGGACGCCATGCTGGCCGAAGTGGGGAAGGGCCAGTCCCTGGCCTTCGACTACGCCCCGAACCCGGAGAGCGCCTCCACGGAGGCCGAGGACGGGTCCGAAGAGGCGCCCGCCCCGGCTCCCGACCCCCTGGGCCGGCTCGAGGCCTGGCTCGCGCCCTTCAAGGCCGCGGGCCGCCAGAAACCGGTGGAGGAGCGCTACCTGAAGCTCCTGGCCGCGCAGCGGCGCGACGGGGAGGTCCCGGGCTCCTCCTGGAAGCTGGCCTTCCGGCTGACTCCGGCCGCCGAGGCGCCCGCCCTGGCCGCGGAGTTCGAGGAGGCCTGGTTCCGGGGCGAGGTCGTGCCCTGGTCCCTGGGCGACATCCTGGAGACGGCCGCCACGGCCATGCCCCTGGAGGCCCGGCGCTGGCTTCCGCGCTGGCCGGAGACGCAGACCTACGCCCAGGCCCGCCAGCGGGCCGGGATCCTGGAGAAGCTCAAGCTCAAGGCCGAGGCCGCCGGCGCCCTGCTGGCCTCCCGGGGGCGCCATCCCTGGACCGCCCGGGAGGAGGCCATGGCCTTCGACGTGTGGCGCAGGCTCGCCCCGCAGGGGGTGAAGGCGCCGGAGTACTGGACGGGCGCCGCCGCCGTGTGGGCGGGCCCGGTGTCCCTGGGCGACCGCCTCAAGGCCCACGGCCACGACGTCCTCGCGGCCCGGGCGGCGCTCCGCAACCTGGCCCCCGGCGACGAGGGCGCCCTGGCCCGGGCGGAGCGGGTGCTGGAAACGGACCGCCCCTGGGCCCGGGACCTGGAAGGGGACCGCGCCGTGCTGCGCCTGCGCGCGGCCAGGGGCCTCCTGCCCCGGTCCGCCGCCGCCGCGCGGAACGCCCTGGGCCAGCCGGATCCCGAGGCCCTGGCCCGGATCCTGGCGGCCCGCCGCTTCAAGGCCGCCGACATCAACGCGGCCCTGGGCGACCTGGCGCGGATTTCCGCGCGGACGGGCCGCGAGGTCCAGACCCGGAAGACCCTGGCCGTCCTCGCGGACCGCAACGCCGCCGGCCTCAAGGCCCTCCAGGCCGAACTGGCCCCCGCGGCCGGCAAGGCCGAGGCCTTCCGCATGGAAGGGGGCAGGCCCGCCCCCATCCGCCCCCGGGACCTCACCTGGGCGATGCTCACGAACGTGCTGAACAAGGAGGGCCGCCCATGATCCCGCGCCCGCTGGTGATGCTCATGGCCGCTAGCCTGCTCGCGGCCGAGGCCCCCCTGCCCCTCCCGGACGCGCCGCTGCGCATGGTCATCCCCGATGCCCAGGCCTTCGACGCCGCGCTCAAGGGCGACTTCCGCCGCTTCCTGTCGGGGGACCCCCGCGACGGCGACCCGGTGACCGCCGCCTGGCGCCGGAGCCGCGTGGGCTCCAAGCTCGAGGACCAGTGGACCCGGCTCTCCCCGGACCTGCCCTGGACCTGGAAGCAGATCCTCCAGCTCAAGCCGAAGTCCCTGGGCCTGGCCCTGCTGGAGGTGGGCCACCTGGAGGCGGTGCTGGTGGTGGACACCCCGCTGGCCCAACTGCCCCTGGCCCTGCCCAAGGGCACCCCGAAGACCCACGCCGGCGCCGCCTACGCCCTGGTGACCCGGGGCGCCGCGGACGGCTCCGGGGACAAGGACCGGCGCATGGGCCTGGCCTGGGCCCGCCTGGGCACGCGCCTGGTGCTCGCCACCAGCGAGCGCGCCCTGAAGCTCGCCCTCACCGAGGCCCAGGCCGGCCGCGGCCTCCAGCCGCCCCTGCCGGGGCTGGTCTCCATGGAGCTGGACCTGGACGCCCTGCGCAAGGACCGCTACTTCCGCCGGGAGTTCCTCTGGCCCGACGGCCCGGAGCGGGGCCGCGTGAAGGTCGCTCTGCGCAGCGAGAACGGACGCCTGGTCGAGGTGCGCCGCGGCGGCGGGGATGCGCGGCCCGGCGTCTACACCTTCCAGGCTACGGGGGGCGCCCAGGGCTGGGAGCCCGACGGCGCGGGCTTCTGGACCGCCTTCCGCCGGGGCCTCCTGGAGCCCGTGCCCCAGCCCCCGGACCGGCCCGTGCCGGTCCTGGGCCCGCTGCCCGAGGCCGTGGGCGCGGAGGACGCCTACGCCGTGGATCTCACGAAGCCGGCCCCGGTCCCGGGCGGCGCCAAGGGGGAGGAGGGCGACCTGCTCCCCTGGAAGGCGCTCCTGGCCAAGACCCCCGTGGCCGGCTGGGGCTTCTGGGTCACCCCCGACGGCGCGCGGCGCCTGGCCTTCCCGTGGCCGGAGGCCCGGGACGCCGAGTTCGTGGAGCTGTGCCGCGCCACCCTTGAACGCCGCGCCGGCCGCGCCACGGTGGCCCGGGTGGGCGGTACCTTCGAGATCCGCGTGGGGCCGGGGCTGCCGGCCCTGGCGCTGCGCCGCGCAGGCGCCGTGCTGTGGGCCGCCCCCAGCGCCCGGGACCTGCAGGACGTCCCCGCCCCCCGCATCGACCCCGCCGTGCTGCGGTGGGCCCGGGTGGACCTGGACGTGGTGCGGGCCGAGAAGACCCGCTGGGCCAAGGCCGAGGGCCCCGCACGGCCCGAACAGGTGCGCCCCCTCTCGGACCAGGTGCTGGGCCTGCTGGGGTGGATCCCGGGCACCCGGTCCCTGGCGGTGGAACGCCGCCGCACCTCCGAAGGCTGGGAGGAGCGGGTCGTCTTCGGCGGCGGGGCCCCTTGAGGGGGCTGTTCCTGGGGCTGGCGCTCACCCTGGGCGCCGCGCCTCCGGAACTGGCCACCTGGCGCCTGGAGGGCGGGCAGGTGGAGGCCGCGCCCCCTTCCGGGGACGCGCCCCTTCCCGTGGGTTCCCTGCAGAAGCCCTTCGTGGCGCGGGCCTGGGCCCGGACCCACGAGGGACCCTCCCCCAGGTTCACGTGCAGGGGGTGCTGGCTCAAGGCCGGCCACGGGGAACTCGGCCTGGTCCGGGCCGTGGCCGTCTCCTGCAACGCCTACTTCCTGGCCCTGGCGGCCCAGACGCCCCTGGCGGACCTGAAGGCCTCCCTGGCGGCCGAGGGGTTCGCCCCCGCGCCCCTGTCCCCCGAGGACGCCGTCGGCCTCGCGGGCAGCCTCGCCATCCGGCCCTCGGCGCTGCTGCAGGCCTACCGGCGCCTGGCGCTCACCCCCTGGCCGGAGGGCGAGGCCATCCGCCGGGAGGTCCTGGAGGGCCTGCGGGAGGCCGCCCTCACCGGCACCGCCGCGGGCCTCGGCCACCGGGGCTTCTGGGCCAAGACGGGCACGGTGCCCTCGCCCGACGGCAATCCGCTGGCCACCTGCGGCCTGGCGGTGGCCGTGGACGACACGGGCTGGGCGGTCCTGGGCCGCCTGCGCCCCGGCACCGGCAGGGAGGCCGCCGCGGCCCTGGCTTCGCCCCTGGACCGGTGGCGGCCCTGGGCCCCGCGGCGCGGGACGCGCCGGGCCGAAGCCCTTCCCGCGGGCCTGGCGGCGTCGGTGCGCGTCCGGCTCTTCGAGCTGCTGGGCCGCAGGCGCTGTCGCGTCCGCAACCTGGGCCCGGATCCCGTCCCCCTGGGCACGGGCTTCCTGGGCCCCGGCGCCGAGGCGGAGCTGGCCCCGGGGATCCCCGCGGGCCCGGGGCTTCTCGAACTCTCCGCCCCCGGCATCCGCCGGCGCATCCAGGGCGAAGTGGCCCTGGCCTCCGGGGTGCCAGTGGCCACGATGGCGCCCCGGGACTACGTCGCGGGCGTCGTGGACGCCGAGCTTCCGCACGGGAGCCCGGCCCTTCGCATCGAGCTGGGCGCGGCGGTGCTGCGTTTCCTCGCGCGCGGCCCCCGCCACGCCGGCGCGGACGTGTGCGACTCCACCCACTGCGCGTTCTTCGTGGGGCGCGGCCCGCGCCTGGACTGGACGGACCCCCGGCACGGGAACCCGCTCCCCGGGGACCTGCCGGGCCTGACGGAGGCCGCCTGGGCCGCCATCCGGGAGGCGGCGCGCAACCCCGGCCCCGACCAGTGGACGGCCCACTGCGGCGGCCTCCCCCTCTCGCCCCGGGCCGTGTGGGGCTCGGGCGCCACGGAGGCGCCCCCCTGCCCCCGGCACCCCGTGCCCGCCGCGCCCTGGACCCGAACCTGGACGGCCGCGAAGGCGCGGGCGGCCTTCGGAGGCCCCGTGGAGCGCCTGGAAGTGGGCGAGGACGACGGCGTCTGGGTGCTGCGGGTCTGGCGGGACGGGGCGGCGCGGAGCCTGAAGTACGACCAGGCCCACCGCCTCGTGGCGGACGTCCTGGGCTGGGACGCCCTGCCCAGCCCCGCCGAGGCCGTGGAGGCGTCGGCCGGGGGCTTCAGGGTCCGGGGCCGCGGACAGGGGCACCGGGTGGGTCTGTGCCTGGGGGACTGATCGACGATCATTCTATTTAATGCACATATTGAACTTTATAAATCTCACCGGACCCAGGTGGGCAGAATTTCCTGGCCCGGAAAATGCAAAACCGGGCCATGTTTACCCAGCCCCTCCAAGCCTTCGCCAACCCCGCCTTTCCCGCCCCGGCGGCCCCCCAGCCAAGCCCCGGATTCGCGGAAGTCCTGGCCGCGGCCACGACCGCGCCCGACCCCGCCGACGAGGAGAAGGCCCTCCAGGAACTCTTCCACATCCTCGCGTGCCTTTCCTGCGGTGTCGTGGACTATCCCGCGGAGACCGCGCCCAGCACCGGCACGCCGGGCCCCCACCGCCGGGAGGTGGAGGCCCTCAAGGAGGTCCTGCGCAGGATCATGACCGGCGACACCGGCAGGCACGGGAAAAAGGGCGAGGAGGACGATCCGTCCAGCCTGACCCTTCAGGAGCTATTCGCCTCGCTGCCCCCGGAGATCCGCAACCTGCTCCTGCGGGCGTTCCCGAAGCTCCAGGACCTGCTGAGGGCGGCCCCGGGCGAGGGGATCTCCAGTTCGTCGTAGTACTCGCAACGGTCCACCAAGTCGCCCAGGACGACGGCCAGGGCCGCCCAGGGCGCCGGGACGAGCCCAGGCAGCACGAAGCCCGCCGCCACCCGCGCCAGGCTCACGAGGGGCCTCAGGCCCCGTCCCCGCCGGGCGAAGTGGGCCTTGCGCCATCCGTAGAGAAGGGCCTTGAGGGCGCCGGCGGCCACGGCCAGGGGCGCGTTCCCCGCGAGCACCGCCGCCAGGTAGACGCCGTTGAGCAGCGCGTGGCCGCTGTGGAGGTTGAAGGGCGGCACCTTCAAGGCCACGCGGTAGACCCGGTCCACCGCGAAAAGCGCCGCGAAGCCCGCCGCGGCCGCGGCCCACGCCGGGGCGAGGCCCAGGAAGACGGCGGCGCACAGGGCCAGGAACAGCGAGGCCAGCGCGATTTCCCGGCTCAGCCAGGAGCTCCGCAGGTTGAGGGCTGCCCGCCAGGCGCGCTCCGGCCGGCCCAGGTGGAGCGCGCTGAGGGCCATGGATGCGCCGCCCGCGGCCAGGTAGGGCCAGGGATGGGGGAAGGGCCCGCCCGCGGCCATGCGGGCCGTGAGCACGGCCAGGATCGTCGTGAAGGCCACGAGGGTCCATTCCCCGCGCAGGGTGATCTTCGGTTCCGGCACGCGCAGGAGGCCCTCCAGGACTCCGGCCGCGGGGGGCGGGGCCGCGAAGCGCGGCGCGGCGGGTTCCCCCGTGATGCGGATGCCGGGCCCCAGGTCCCAGCCCGGGAGGCCGAAGGGCGCGGGCCCGGCCTGCGCCCGGGGCTCCATCTCCAGGGCCTCCACGGGGCACCTCGCCACGCAGGCGGGTTCCTCGCGGTCCGGGCAGAAGGTGCACTTCTCCACGGTGCCGGCGGCCGGGCTGAACTTCGGCGCGTCATGCGGGCAGGCCCAGGTGCAGTAGCGGCAGCCCATGCAGGCCTCCTGGCGCAGGGTCACGGCGCCCGTGGCGGGGTCCTTGGCGTAGGCGTCCGCGGGGCAGTTCTCCAGGCAGGCGGGGTCGTCGCAGTGGTGGCAGGCCAGGGACAGGTGGAAGACGGGCAGGTCCGGGCGCCGGTGGGGATTGGAGGTGTGCACGGTGCGCCAGGGCAGCGTCTGGGCGGCGCGGTTCTCCATCCAGCAGCCCAGGACGCAGGCTTCGCATCCCGTGCAGCGTTCGGCGTGGAAGAGGAAGCGCCGGGCGCTCATGGCGCCTTCTCCACGTCCACGAGGTTGTCGTGGAAGGCCGCGCCGTGGGCCATGTCGGTCTCCCGCCCCAGGGACAGGAGGTTCACCGATCCCCCGTGCTCGGCTCCGTAGCCGTTGAAGGCCACGACGCAGCCCGGCAGGAGGCTCAGGTCGAGGTTCGCGGGCAGGAACAGCTCGCCCCTGGCGTTGAAGACCCGCACGCGGTCGCCCTGGCGGATGCCCCGGGCCGCGGCGTCCCCGGGCCCCAGGTGGAGGCGCGGACCCGGATCCCGCAGGCAGGAGAGGGTCACGAACTGGCTGTGGATGCTGTTCTTGTGATTGGGGGTGAGGAGCGTGAGGGGGTAGGCGCCGGGGCTGGATTCCAGAGGCGCGGAGTGGCCCGGCAGGGGGTCCACGCTCCAGCGGCGCGCGGCCTCCTCCGACAGCAGCTCGATGCGCCCGGAGGGCGTGGGGAAGGCCAGGTCGGCGAAGGCCACCTCCTCGCAGCCCGGGGCCAGGACGGGGCCCTCCCTGAGGGCCTCGAGGGTCAGGCCGGGAAAGCGGCCCAGTTTCGCCTCCAGCCAGGCCTCCTCGCCCCCGGGGGCGACGAGGCCGTCGGTGGCCAGTCCCATGCGGAGGGCCAGGTGCCAGAGGATCTCGGACTCGGGCTTCACCTCCCCGGGGGGCTCCAGCAGCTTCGGGCGGATCTGGAGGTAGGGATGCCAGTAGGCGCCGATGACGTCGGTCTGCTCGAAGAGGCTCTTGGCGGGCAGCACCAGGTCCGCCTCCCGGGCGGTGTCCGTGAGGCGCTCGTCCACCACCACCCGGAACTCCAGGGCGCGGAAGGCCTCGCGCACCCGCGCGGTGTCGGGGTTCTGGCTCACGGGATTGCCCCGCTCCACCCACGCGGCCTTGAGGGGCGGGCCGGCCTGCGCGGCCATGTCCCGGCCCAGGCGGGCCGTGGAGAGCGACACCCGGGCCACGCCGTCGGGCCTTTCGGGCGGGAAGAAGTCCAGGGGGTCCTTCACGGCGCTGAACACGTCCGATTGCAGGTTCGCGTAGACCCAGCCGGCGCCGGGCCTGCCCAGGTTGCCGGTGATGGCCAGCAGGGCGAGGATGGCCCGCATGGTCTGGCCCGAGTTGGTGTAGCGCTGCATGCCGAAGCCCGCGCAGATGGTCAGCGGCCTCGTGGTGCCCAGCTCCCGGGCCAGGGCCTCCACCTCCCCCGCGGGCACGCCGGTGACGCCTTCGCAGCGCTGAGGGGTCCAGGCTTCGACGGCGCGCGCGTAGGCCTCGAAGCCCAGCACGTGGGCGTCGATGAAGGCGCGGTCCGCCAGGCCGTCCCGGATGAGCACGTGGGCCAGGGCCAGGGCCAGGGCCGCGTCGGTGCCGGGGCGGGGCTGCACCAGGAGCGCGGCGCGCTCCGCCGTCGGCGTGCGCCGGGGATCGATGACCACGAGCCTGCCGCCCGCGGCCAGGGCCTGGTCCACGAACCGCATCTGGTGGACGTTGGTCTCCGCGGCGTTCTTGCCCCACATGACGATGAGGGCCGCGTTGGCCAGGTCCCAGGGGGCGTTGTGGCGGTTGTCCCCCAGCGTGAGGCGGGTGGCCTCGAGGCCCGCGGGCCAGCACAGGTCGCCGTAGGTGGTGGTGCACCCCCCGAAGCGCCGCCAGAAGGCCATGGAGTTGCCGTTGAGCAGTCCCTTGGTGCCGCTGCCGGCGTAGTACATCACCGCCTGGGGGCCGAAGCGCTCCCGGATGTCCAGGAACCGCTCCGCCATGAGGTCCAGGGCCGCGTCCCAGGAGACGGGAGCGAAGCCGCCGTCCGTTCCGCGAAGCATGGGAGCGAGCAAGCGAGAGGCGGGTTCGACCCGCTCCAGGTAGCTCAGGCCCTTGAGGCAGGGCCCCTCCGGAGTGGCCCGGTTGCCCGGGTGGGCATCGATGGCCGTGACCTTCCCTTTTTCCACCGTGACCCTAAGACTGCACGTGCTGTAACAGTTTCTGGGGCATGCTGACGTGAAGACGGGCATCCGAGCTCGCTTGAGGTTTCCCTTGGCCGGACAATTCCGGCAAACTGGGGGGATGATGAAATCGTACTACGCCGGCCAGGAAGTTGATGCCCCTTGTGGGAGATGCAAAGGGGAAACCCGGCACATGATCATGTCCATAACGGATGGCGTGCCGGAGAAGCTCATCTGCTCGACCTGCAAGTCCGTGCACAAGTTCCGCGCCGAACGCCCCGCTCCCGCGGCGCGCCCCCCCCGGGCCACGGTCGCCACCCGCACCGCCTCCCCCCGCAGCGCCACCTCCCCCTCGCGCTTCCACGAGCTGATGCTCGAGGAGCACGCCGGCACGACCTCCATCCCCTACGCCGTCTCCCACCGCTGGGAGGAGGGCATGTGGATGGACCACCCCAGCTTCGGCCTGGGCCGCGTGCAGAAGCGCACCGGACGCAAGGTGGACGTGCTGTTCAGGGACGGGCTGAAGACGCTGGTGAGCGCCTAGGAGTCTTGACTCGTTCCAATTTGTAGCTACATTATATTTTGTGGTACGAATGGGACGATGCCACGAACCAGGCGAACATTGAAAAGCACCGGGTGGATTTCGAAGAGGTCTTCGGGTTCCGCTGGGAAACAGCCCTGCAGGCGGAGGATTGCCGCAACGACTACGGTGAGCCGCGCTGGATCGCCATCGGATTCATCGGCGACCGGCTTCACACGCTGATCTACACGCGGCGAGATGAATCCTGCAGGGTCATCAGCCTCCGGAAATCCAATCCCCGGGAAAGGAGGGCGCATGAGGAAACCAAGGGCACGACCTGACCACATCTCTCAGGAAGACTGGGATTCCGTGGACAGCCCGCCGCTTTCGGAAGAAATGCTCGCCAGGCTGAGGCCCGTTTCCGAAACGCATCCGGAGATCCTCAAGGCCCGCCGGGAAGGCGGTTTGAAAGGGAGGGGTCCCCAGAAGGCGCCCACGAAGACGCTCCTGTCCATGCGCTACAGCCCCGAAGTTCTGGACTATTTCCGCGCCAGCGGCCCTGGCTGGCAGACCCGCATGGACGAGGCCCTGAAACAGTGGATCCAGGACCACCCGGCACGTACCTCATCCGCGAAGTCCTGAGATTCAAATCGACACGGGCTTTTCTCCGCGAGATCGCCACGCGTCCAGGCGGGTCAGTACCTCAGCACGCTGAACACCGGCATTCCCTTCAGCTTCTCCCGTCCCGCCATCGCCACCATCTCGATGAAGAGCGTGAGCGCCACGGGGTGCGCCCCGGTGCGCTCCACGATGTGCCGGGCCGCCAGGGCCGTGGCGCCCGTCGCCAGGACGTCGTCCACGATCAGCACGCGGTCGCCGGGGTGGAAGGCGTCCTGGTGGATCTCCAGGCCGTCGTGACCGCAGGAGGACGCGTAGGCCTCGGAATAGGTGGGGCGGGGCAGCTTCCCGGGCCGGCGGGCGGGCACGAAGCCCAGGCCGAGCTTGTGGGCCAGGGCGGACCCGAAGATGAATCCGCGGGATTCCAGGCCCAGGACGTGGGTGGGCTGGAGGGACATGACCGGCTCGGCCATGGCGTCGATGGCGCGGGCGAAAGCTGCGGCGTCGTTGAACAGGGGGGTGATGTCCTTGTACAGGACCCCGGCCATGGGGAAATCGGGAACATCCAGAACTGACAATTTGAAATTCATGGTACCTCGCTTAGCGCCGGACCTCGAATGGGTGGGGAAGTGATTGTCCACCCTCCACCACCCACCAGTCCAGCCGGGAAACGCGTGCCGAGGGGGGACCCGCCTCCAGGCGATCCTTCAGGGCCTCCAGGCGGGACAGGTCCCCCCCCGCCTCCCCGGAGACCGTGCCGTCGGGTTCGTTGCGCACCCAGCCGGCCAGGCCCAGCTCCTGCGCGGCCTGGATCACGAACCACCGGTAGCCCACCCCCTGGACGCGTCCATGGGCGTGGAAGCCGGCCTTCACGGAAGGCCGCCGTTGAAGGTGAGGTCGAAGTCGGTCCTCCGCCCCATGACCTCGGGGCAGGCCAGGTCCAGCCGCAGGGGGGTCACGCTGACGTAGCCCGCCAGGGCCGCCTCGGCGTCGCTGCCGGGCCCCTGGGAGTAGGTGGGGCCCAGCTCCCCGCCGATCCAGAAATAGGGCGTCCTGCGGGGGTCCAGGCGCTCCTCCACAAGGTCGTGGTACTTGCGCGTGTCCTGGCCGCAGAGGCGGAACCCCAGGGGCTCCCCCTTGGGCAGGTTCACGTTCCAGATCCGGTTCGCGGGAAGCTCCATGGCCTCCCAGCGCTCCAGGAAGCGCCCCGCCCAGGTCTCGGCCTGGGCCAGGTCGCCCTGGGGGTCGATGGAGAAGGCCACGGACCGGGCCCCCTGCTGGCAGCCCTCGAAGGCCGCGCCCACGGTGCCGGAGTAGAAGACGTCCTCGCCCAGGTTGAAGCCGTGGTTGATGCCCGAGAGCACCCAGTCCGGCTCGCGCTTGAGCACGGCGCGGATGCCCACCAGCACGCAGTCCACGGGCGTCCCGGTGCAGGCGTACCGATCCCCGCCCAGGTCGTGCAGGCGCAGGATGTCGTTCAGGCTCATGGCGCTGGAGACGGCGGAACGGTTCCGGTCGGGGGCCACCGCCACGACCCGCCCGAAGCGCGAGGCCACCCGCCCCAGGGCCGCGAGGCCCGGCGCCCAGCATCCGTCGTCGTTTGTTATGAGAATCAGGCGCTCTTTCATGCCACCAGTGTATCCGGGGAGAACGATGCTTGACCTCGGCGGACAAACGTACTAGACTCGTTAGTTCACGGCGCGTGGCGCAGCCTGGTAGCGCACTACCTTGGGGTGGTAGGGGTCGGAAGTTCGAATCTTCTCGCGCCGACCAAAAACAGTAAAAGAGGGCGGACTACCCCAGTCCGCCCTCGCTTTTTGTCCCGGGTGGATGCCGGCGCCGGCCGTTGCGTAGTCCAGGGACGGGCTGAGCGTGCGGCTGTAGATCACGGACACCCGGTCCACGGGAGTGCCGGGCCTCTCTGAGGACCCGTTGAGCTGAACGGCGAAATCGCGGTTGCCGTTGATGTCGATGAGGACGGACCGCAGGGCCGATTTCCAGGGGTCCGTGGTTTTACCTAGCGCCAGGGAAGCCCATGATATACAAGAATTATAACTCAGCCCGTCCCCGGAACCGGGCCGAGCCGTCCCTGGCGAACGTGAACCAGGGCGCGGACGATTCAGGAAGTTCACGGATCGTGGTCGGAGCGCCGAACGGCGGGGCGATACCGCGGATCCTTCCCTTGCCTGGATCCAATTCGAACCATTCCAGATTTGGGTTCAGGTCGTTGCCTCGGCCCTCGTTCAACGCTCGCACCTCTGGCGGCACAGGGTCTCCTTCCACGCTGGTGGGCATGGAGGGGAAAAAGTGCTGATTGAACCAAACGGCCTCCTTGGTTCGGGCCGCGACGAGAATGGTCTGGTCGGGGGTCAATTGGCAATTCACAATCGCGCGCTCGAAGGTGAAAATCCTCGCAAAGTCGTCGTCGACCATGAGGCCGAACAGCTGCAGTCGGCTCTTCAAGCGTCCCGTGCGGTCAAAGCACCAGGCAACGCCCATTTGCTTCGACAGGAAAAGGAATCCATCATCGAACTGAAAAAGCGTGGAAGGCAGCTCGAACAGCATGTTCTTGCAAATTTGGTATCTTGGGTTGCATATCAAGTTGTCGAAATCGGTTCCATCCTTCGTGGTCCATGCTTTTTTCGAATACATGGGCCCGATATCCAGATCGACATTCGCGGAAGCATGCAGACTACCGTCATCAGATGATTTTACGATGTAAAACGGAGAATATCCCTCCTGCAAAAAATGCATTCCGAATCGCTTGGCCAGGAAAATGGAATTATCGCTTAATGGGACCAGTATGCTTGCCCCGGAATCGTTGGCTCCGAGCAGGCTTCCGTACGCCTCCCATCGGGAAAGGTCGTTTGATACCCATATTTTTTGGTTCTTCACGGATTTGAGGGGTGGCGCCGACCCACACTCACTTTAGCTTGGTGCTGACGAGGAGGCCGGGTCCGGTCGATAGGGGCCGTTCTGAGCCCGTCATCCAGGTAAGTTGAAACGAAAAGCTTATCGCCGAGGCGCCGAGGGGCCGAGGTTCGCCGAGAAAAGATCTTCTTTTTATTCCTCGGCGATCCTCGGCTCCTCGGCGCCTCGGCGATAGGCCCTTCGATCGAGATTGCCGGATTCATCGGGTAACAGGTCGGCAGCAGTGGACTTCAGGCATCTTGGAGTTGTCGAGAAACCAGGATGAGAGGAGGCCGCTGCTGCCTACCAAGGAGCTTATTGCCCGTTTGGGCGGATGGAAAGGGCATCGCGTCGGAACCGTGGAAAGGTTCGAACCGGGGGAGAAGGGTACCCGCACCCAGGTCTGGATCGAGTTGCTCGGCTTCGGTGTCCACCCTCGGACCTGCAGCGGCTGCCAGCGCAAGGTTTCAGCGGTGCACGACTGGTCCCAGCGAGAGATCCGGGACCTGCCCGTGTTCGACGCGGATACCGTGTTGGTGGTCTGGCGTGCCCGGGTGGCCTGCCCTGCCTGCGGACCCAAGCTGGAGGCTCTGGACTGGCTGGAACCCTATGCACGGGTCACCAACCGCATGGCCGAGAGTGTGGCCCGCATGTGCAAGGTCATGCCCATCAAGCGGGTTGCCGAGCATTATGGCCTCCACTGGGGCACAGTGAAGGACATCGACAAGGCCTATCTGGAGCGCACGCTGGAGCCAGCCAGACCAGGCAAGGTCCGGCTGCTCATGATGGACGAGTTCGCCCTCCATAAGGGGCAGAGCTACGCCACGGTGTTCGTCGATACCGAAACCCGCCAAGTGCTTTGGGTGGGCAAAGGCCGGGGCAAGGCGGATATCAGGCCCTTCTTCGAATGGCTCGGCAAGCGGCGGTGCCGCAAGATCGCGGCGGTGGCCATGGACATGTCCCCCACTTTCGAAGCGGAGGTCCGCCAACACTGCCCCAATGCCGAGATCGTCCTGGACCAGTTCCATGTCCTGGCCAATTTCGGAAAGCAGGTGCTCGACCGAATCCGGGTCAACGAGGCCAATCGGTGCCGGGACGACAAGGCCGCCCGGGAACTCATCAAGGGGGCCAAGTGGCTCCTGCTGGGCAACTGGGAGAACCTGCCCAACCGGGAGAGCAAGACCAGGCTCAACGCGCTCCTGGAGGCGAACCAAGCCCTCATGACGGCCTACGTCATGAAGGACGCCCTTAAGGCCCTGTGGGGCTTTAAGCGAGAGGGCTGGGCCCGGAAGGCCTGGGAGAACTGGCTGGCCATGGCCACCTCAAGCGGCCTGCCGCCTTTGGTACGTTTTGCGAAAAACCTGGCCAAGCGGATCGAGGACATCCTCTCGCACTGCCGGTGGCACCTGAACACCAGCATCCTGGAGGAGATCAACAACAAGATCAAGGTCCTGAAGCGGATCGCCTATGGGTACCGGGATGAGGCCTACTTCTTCCTCAAGATCCGTGCGGCCTTCCCCGGAAATCCGTGAAGAACCTATTTTTTGGGAAGGCATTTCCTTCGACCGCAATCCTCCATCGCCAGGCAAATTATTGGACTCTGAATACTTAAGGGTGGACTCGAGAGCCCACCACCTGCCTTCACCATAGGTTGTCCAAATCGTACCTGGAGGTGTTTTCAGAACCGTTTCCCTGCCAGAGACCCGATCAATCCGGATGATCCTGTCGACGTTGGCCTGGATCTGAAAATCCTGGGTCCAACGGGTCGTTTGGTCGATGCGGGGTTCCTGCGAATGAGCAAAATGCAGTTGTGTCCCCAAAAAGAGAAATGCAACAATGCTTAATCTCTTCAAAATTAACCCAATTCCTTCTATAATCAACCGGGTGGATTACAGCCCATTTTGCAGTTGCCTTTTCCAAGCGCTTGCATCGTATAGCCTGTGGCCTTATCGCATTCATAAAAGAAGCAATTCCCGCTCCTGTCCGCGGGGCCACAGCCAATAGCAGTCCTACGCCCCGTGGGATCCGAATAGGTGCAGACCGAGACCCCTCCAGGGCATTTGCAGTTCGACGAACCAGCCCCTCCGGAAGAGCTGCTTCCTTCCATGATCCGCTGGCAACAACGCTCGTAGGCATCACCCGTCAATCCCGCGCACGGGTCGGAATCAATCGGATGGGCAATCCCGCCAGGAGTCGGAATGACCATACGCGCGACACCGGCCTGACACGTCAAAGCCAGGGCCAGACCTAGCGCCATATTGAAGGATCTCAGCATCCCACCGCCTCCATGAACGTGAGAAGCACCTTAATGCCGAAAAATAATGATTACCATGAAACATCTCATTGAAAATCATGAACGTCGTTTTCAGGACGCAATGGCTGTAAACAATTAAATAACTTTATTTATCCGAGATGAAATCCCCGCCCGACAGCTGGGTCAGGAGGCGTTTGAGCGCCGCACGCACTTTGGCGAGCTCGGGCGCCCGCGGGGCGGTTTGGACATGGGGCTTCCGGGCGGGTTTCGCCGCTGCGGCAGGCGCCGGCGCCTCGCCCTCCAGCCCCAGGTCCAGCCCGCGGGCCAGGTGCCCCGTGAGCAGCAGCTCCCGGCAGTCGCTGACGGTGAGGCCTTCCTGCAGCCACCCGTGGATGCGCTGGAGGCGGTCCAGCTCGTCCACGTGGTAGTAGCGCAGGTTGCCGCGGCTGCGCCGGGGCTGGATCTCGGGAATGATCATCTCCCAGTACCGGAGGTCCTTGGGACTCACTCCGATGCGCCTGGCGGCCTCGCCGATCTTCATCCAGACCCGTTCCATCAGGAGTCTCTCGCCTCGATGCCCAGGGCCTTCAGGCGCTTGTACAGGTTGGAGCGGTCCAGGCCGAGCCGTTCGGCCACGCGCGTCATGTTGCCGTTCTGGAGCTTGAGTTCCCGCTGGATGTAGGCGCCCTCGAACCAGTCGCGGGCGTCCTTGAGGCTCTGGAACTCGGGGAAGGAGAAGGGGTCGGGCTCGGTGAGGTGGCGCACCGCCAGGGCGCCCAGGTCGCGGGTGGTGATCTCGGCGCCCCGGCAGAGGATCACGGCGCGCTCCATGAGGTTCTTCAGCTCGCGCACGTTGCCGGGCCAGTCGTGGCGCAGCAGGGTGTCCCTGGCGTCCGCGGAGAGGCGCCTGGGGGGGCGCCCGTACTTGCGGGCGATGTGCTGGATGAAGGCCTCGGCCAGCTGGATGAGCTCCTCGGCGCGCTCCCGCAGGGGCGGAACCCGCAGCGGCACCACGGCGAGGCGGAAGTACAGGTCCTCGCGGAAGCGCCCGGCCTTGATCTCCTCGGGCAGGTCCTTGTTGGTGGCGGCGATGATGCGCACGTCCACGCTCACGGCCCCGCCGCCGCCCACGGGCTCGATGCGGCCCTCCTGCAGGGCGCGGAGCACCTTGGCCTGGGTCTTGAGGGACATGTCGCCCACCTCGTCCAGGAAGAGCGTGCCCAGGTGGGCCTCCTTGAACTTGCCCTTCTGGTCCCGCACGGCGCCCGTGAAGGCGCCCTTCACGTGGCCGAAGAGCTCGGACTCGATCAGCTCCTCGGGGATGGCCGCGCAGTTGACCTCCACGAAGGGGGCGTTGGCCCTGGGGCTGCGGTCGTGCAGGAGCCGGGCCACCTCCTCCTTGCCGCTGCCGTTCTCGCCCATGAGCAGCACGCGCCCCTCGGTGGGGGCCACCAGCTCCACGTCGGAGAGGAGCCTGCGCATGGCCGGGCTCTCCGCCATGAAGAACCGGTCCTGGTCCACCTCCTGGTGGAGCCGCAGGTTCTCGGCCTCCAGGCTGCGCTGCTTGAGGGCGTTGGCCACCACCAGCAGGAGCCGGTCCAGGTCGATGGGCTTCTCCAGGAAGTCGAAGGCGCCCAGCTTCGTGGCCTGCATGGCGGTGTCGATGTTGCCGTGGCCGGAGATCATGATCACGGGCAGGTCGGACCGGGCGGCCTTGGCCTGCTTGAGGGTCTCCAGGCCGTCCATGCCCGGGAGCCACACGTCGAGCAGCATCAGATGGATGCCTTCCCCGTCGGCCTGGGCGAGCAGATCCAGGGCCTGTTCCCCGCGCTCGGCCTTGAGGACCCCGTAGCCCTCCTCGGCCAGGGACTCTCCCAGCGAACGGCGGATCCCGGGCTCGTCGTCCACGATGAGGATGGTGGTGAGGGGGCGCATGAATAGAGCGTATCCGGTCTTTCGCCCCCCGGGCATGGCAACATGGAGTCCGGAGAGGTCATTATGCTCGTGGATTCCCACTGCCACCTCACCGGCAGCTACCTGGGAGAGGATCAACTGGAGGCCGTGCTGGACCGGGCGCGGGCCGCCGGCGTGGACGGCCTGGTCGCCGTGGGCTGCAACCTGGACGACTCCCGGCTGGTGCTGGCCCTGACGCGCAGGGCCCCCCAGGTGCGGGCCTCCCTGGGCGTCCACCCCCACGACGCCCGCACCTGGGACGCCCTCACCGGGGACGCCCTGGAAGGCCTGCTGGCCGGCCCCGAGGCCCTCTTCGTGGGGGAGACGGGCCTGGACTGGCACTACGACCTGAGCCCCCGCGACACCCAGGAGGCGGTCTTCCGGGCCCAGATCCGGATCGCGAAGCGCCTGGGCAAGCCCCTCATGATCCACACCCGCGAGGCGCCGGAGGCCACGATCCGCATCCTGCGCGAGGAGGGCGCCGCGCGCGGCATCATCCACTGCTTCAGCGAGGACCTGGCCTTCGCCCGGGACGCCCTGGACCTGGGCTTCCACCTGAGCTTCTCGGGCATCGTCACCTTCAAGAACGCCCAGGCCATCCGCGAGGTGGCGGGCTGGGCGCCCCTGGACCGCATCCTGGTGGAGACCGACGCCCCCTACCTGGCGCCGGCGCCCTTCCGGGGCAAGGCCAACGAACCGGCCTACGTCACCTATGTCGCCGCCCAGGTGGCGGCCCTGCGGGGCCTGGCGCCGGAACGCCTGGCCGAGATCACCACCGGCAACCTGGAGGCCCTGTGCGGCTGGTCCCCTTCTTCCTGAGCGCCACCCTCCTGGGCGCCCAGGCCCCCGGCAAGCTCCCCTGGGACGCCGCGGCGGCCCTGCCCTGGAAGGCCGGGGACCGCGGGCCCCTGCCCGTCCCGCCCCGCCTGGAGCCCATCCCCGTCGGCGCGCCCATCCAGGCCCGCATCACGCCCGACGGCACCATCCGGGTCATCGACGGCCGGGGCATGATCCTCCTGCGGACCGGCCTGCCGGGGCGTCCCCTCCAGGTCTGGCGCGACGGAGGGGTGCGCGTCGAGTCCTTCGGCCTGATCCGATTTTCCGGCCGCTCCCTGCTCACCCAGGGCATCGGGGCCCTGCCCGTGAAGGACCTGGACTTCCGCCCGGCCCTGGAGGGGCTGCTCTGGATCCTGTCCGACGACCAGCGGGTGATCACCCTCATTCACCCCGCCACGGCGAACATCAGCTACCTGCCCCTGCCCGGCGGCCGGAACTTCCAGCTGGTCTTCCATCCCGACCGCCTGGAGGCGCGGGAGGACCTCGAGCCCGGATCCTCGGAATGCTGGTCGGTGCCCTGGATGGCCCTCCTCCCCCAGCTCCTCCAGCTGGGCCGGGAGAACCCCGCCAACCGCCCCTCCGGCACCGCCCTCCAGCCCTTCCCGAAGAGCTGATTTTCCCCAGCCTCGCCGCCCCCTTAAACCTTTTCCGGACCCCTGGGTCAACCTTGGCAGGGAATTCGCATCCAATCCGGCATCCTCCTGGAGGCGCATCATGAACCGCAACCGTTTCGCCGCCGCACTCGTCCCGGCGCTGCTCCTGTCCGGCGTGGCGCTCCTCCCCAGGACGGCCCCCCAGGATCCCGGCGACCTGGTCGACGAGCTGGACCAGCAGGACTACGAAGTGGGCGAGAGCCCCGAGCGCTATGCCCAGGTCAAGTTCGTGGAAGGCGCGGTCACCGTCCGCAAGGGCGAGGAGGACGAGCCCCTCACCCGGGGCGTGCCCGTGGCCGAGGGGGATGTGGTGGAAAGCCGCGGGCGTGGCGTCCTGCAACTGGGCGACGGCAGCGCGGTGGCCTTCGGTCCCGGGACCCGGTTCCGGGTGGCGGCCCTGTTCTCCGAGCAGGACCAGGAGCGCCGGGTCCTGCTGGTGCTGGAGCGGGGCGAGCTGCGCGTGTGCCGCGGCGCCCAGAGCGAGGCCGTCATCCGCGTGGACACCCCCTCGGGCAGCGGGTCCCTGGGGAGCCGGGGCGCCTCCCGCCCCGAGGCGACCTTCCAGGTCTCCAAGGACCCCCGGGGCGACAAGGTGGCCTTCCTGGTCCACGGGGGCCAGGCCACCTGGGTCAACGCCGAGGGCCAGGCCCGCATCTATGCCGGCCAGCGCCTGACGGTCTACGGCAACGACGACGTGCTGGACCGGGTGTCGGACTTCAACGCCTACGCCCTGGGCGAGTTCGACCAGTGGGCCGAGGCGCTCGTGAGGCCCCGCCCCAGCGAGAGCGCCGCGCGCGTGCCCCCCGAGATCCGCTACTACGCCGACGACCTGGACGGCAACGGGAAGTGGGTCTACGTGGAGGACACGGAATCCTGGTGCTGGACCCCCACCGCCGTGGACGCGGACTGGAGCCCCTACAGCAACGGCTACTGGGGCGCCTTCGGCGGCGGCATGACCTGGGTGAGCAGCGAGCCCTGGGGCTACGTGACCTGCCACCACGGCCGCTGGGGCTGGCGCCTGGGCCTGGGCTGGTACTGGATCCCCGGCGTCTACTACAGCCCGGCCTGGGTGGCCTGGCACAGCACCGGCACCTGGTTCGGGTGGGCCCCCCTGGGCTTCCACAACCGCCCCGTCCAGTGGCGGGACCGCCAGCGCTGCTGGAACGTGGTGGACGTCCACCACGTCGGCGACCGCAACCTGCGTCCCTGGTTCCACCGCGACCCCGCCGTCGTGGGCGTGTTCAACCGGCCCCCCGCCCAGGGCGCCCGCCCCTGGTTCCAGGGCCGGATCATCGTGAACCGCCAGGAGCTCCGGGACCCCGCCCGGTTCCAGCGCGTGGCGGGCCAGCCCAACGTGGCCCGGGAACGCGTCACCGTCTACACCCGCGAGACCGGCCGCACCATCCTCAGGCCCCCCGCGCCCGCGGACCGGGGCGGCTTCAACCGCATGGAACGGCCCCGGCCCGAGGCCCCCAGGCCCGTGGTGCGCCCCGGAACCGGCGACCGGGTCCGGGTGGAGCGCGAGGATCAGCCCAGGACCGAGATCAACAGGCGGGAGCCCATCCGCCAGGAGACTCCCCGCACGGAGATCAACCGGCGCGAGCCCGTCAGGGAACAGCCCCGCGTCGAGACCCCCCGCCCGGAGATCAACAGGCGGGAACCCGTCAGGGAGCAGCCCCGCCCGGAAGTTCCCCGCGCGGAGATCAACAAGCGCGAGCCCATCAGGGAACAGCCCAGGCCGGAGGCCCCCAGCCCGGAGCGGCGCGAAGCCCCCAGGCCGGAGGCTCCCCGCATGGAGCGGCGCGAAACCCCCAGGCCGGAGGCTCCCAGCCCGGAGCGGCGCGAAGCCCCCAGGCAGGAGGCTCCCCGCCTGGAGCGGCGCGAAGCCCCCAGGCCGGAGGCTCCCCGGATGGAGCGGCGTGAAGCCCCCAGGCAGGAGTCGCACCCCGCTCCGGCCCCCCGGCAGGAGTCCCGCCCCGCCCCGGCCCCCGCCCCCCGGGCCGAGCCCAAGCCCGCGCCCCAGGAGAAGAAATAGGAGCGCCGGACCCGACGCCAAAGGCCATCATCCCTTCCATCCCGCTCATCCAGTTCATCCCGGTTCCAGCAGGGCCAGCCTCGGAAGGACCGGCGCGCACCTTTCCGGATGCGCCGGTCCAACCCCGGCTGGCCCTGCTGGAACTGGGATGGACTGAATGAAGGGGATGAAAACCCCGGCCCCAAGGACTGGGGAATCAAACCTTATTTCGTGACCTTCTCGGCGGCCTCCTTGGCCTTGGCCTCGCCCTTGACCGCGCCCTTCTTCGTGCCGGCGTGGCTCTTGGCGGCGGTGTCCTTGGCCTTGGCTTCGCCCTTGGCGGTGGCGCCCTTGGCCTTGGCCTCGCCCTTGGCGGCGGCGGCCTTGGCATAGTCGCCGCCCACCGGGGCGCCTTCGGCCTTCTTGTCCACCTTGGCCTTGGTCGCGTCGACCTTGGCCTCGGCCTTGGCCTTGCCGGCGTCGACCTTGGCTTCGGCCTTGGCCTTGCCCTCATCGGCCTTCTTGTCGGCCTTGGCCTTGGTCTCCTCCACCTTCTGGTCGGCCTTGGCCTTGGCGGCGGCCTTCAGGTCGTCCAGGGACTGGGCGGAAAGGGTGAGTGCGGCGGCGGCGAAAAAGATCAACAAGCGCATGGTTCCTCCTTGGGTTCGGGGAATGGTAGGGCCTATTCGCCCGAAACGGAAGTCTCGGTCTTGCGGGTCTCCACGTTCGGGCCGTCGGCCTTCACGTCGATCTCCACCCGGCGGTTCCGGGCCTGGCCGGCCTTGGTCTTGTTGTCGGCGATGGGCCGGTCGGGGCCCGCGCCCTCGGTGCGGATGGAGGCCGCGGGAACGCCCCCCTCCGTGAGGACCTTGGCCACCGCGTCGGCCCGGCGCAGGCTCAGGGCCTTGTTGAAGGCCGGCTTGCCCACGGAGCTGGTGTGGCCGCTGACCACGAGGGTGTACGTGCCCTTGAAGGACTTGAGGCTCTCGGCGACCTTGCGCACCGCCTGGACGCCCTCGGGGGGCAGGTCGTTCCTGCCGTTGGCGAAGTGCAGGACGGCCTCGTCCAGGACGATCTTGGCCGGCGGGGGCGGCGGCGGGGGAGGCGCCACGGGCTCGGGGGCCGGGGCGACGACGGGCGCAGGCGGCGGCGGGGGGGGCGGCTCCACCTTGGGCGCCGGCGGGGGCTCGGGTGCGGGAGCCGGGGCGGGAGCGGGGGCGGCGGCGGGCGCGGGCTTGGCGGCCTGGCCCCAGCGGAAGCCCAGGGTCACCAGGCCGAGCACTTCGGTGTAGGACTTCTGCGTCTCGATGCGGACGCCCCGGGCTTCCAGCCCCAGCAGGAGGTTCTCGCCCAGGTGGCCCTGGACGCCCACGCCGGCGTGGTAGCTGAGCCGGGTGGTGTAGCCGTCGCTGAAGGAGAAGGGCTTGTCCACCGTGGTCGAGCCGGCGCCGGCCCGCAGGTAGGGGACCCAGGCGGCGCCCGGGTTGAGGTTGAACAGGCCGGAGAGGTGGGCGTGGTACTCGTCGGCGCTCAGGCCCCCGGTCTTGGTCTTCAGGGTCGTCCCCAGCACGGAGAGCTCCCCGCCCCAGCGGGAGGAGAACCACTGGCCGAAGGAGAGGCCGAAGGCCGGGTTGTCCTTGGCGCCGCGTTCGCTGTTGGCCTGCCAGTCGTAGCCGGCCTGCATGCCCAGCCACTTCTGGCCCTCCTGGGCGGACAAGGGGCCGGCGACCAGGGCAAGGGCGGTTGCAAGAGAAAGGAATTTCATGTTTCGCCTCCAGGCAGTGTGTTGCTTCCCACATTCTCCCCGGCGGATGACGGAATTTTCCTCACACTTTCATACATTTGCCCTTCTGGTAGTCTGGAATCTCCCATGCCCGCACTCCCTCCCGAGCCCCCCGCACCCGCCGCCGGCGTCCGGGTCCTGGTCTGCGAGGACGCCCGGCCCATGCGGGACTTCCTCGCCGGGGGCCTGGAGCCCTTCGGGATCCTGGCCTCGGGGGTGGAGCACGGCGGCGCCCTGGACGCGGCCCTGGAGGAGCAGGATCCGCAGATCGTCATCCTGGACGTGGGCCTGCCCGGGGAGGACGGCTTCTCCATCGCCCAGCGCCTGCGCCGCGACCGGCCCCGCCTCGGCATCATCATGCTCACCGCCCGGCATGGCCTGGAGGACCGCATCCGGGGCCTGGACGGAGGCGCGGACCTCTATTTCGCCAAGCCCGTGGACCTGCGGGAGCTGGCCGCGGCCATCTTCAGCCTCCAGCGGCGCCTGGGCGGGGCCCGGGCCTGGCGCCTGGAGCCCCACGCGTCGCGCCTCCATACCCCCGGCGGCGCGGCGGTGGACCTCACGGACCTGGAGCTGCGCTTCCTGGCGCCGCTCCTGGACCGCCCCGGCGAGGTGGTGGAACGGGAGGACCTCTTCCTGGCCCTGGACCAGCACCCCGACATCTACGCCGCGAGGCGCCTGGAGACCATGGTCAGCCGCCTTCGGACCAAGGTGGCGCGCCTCTGCCCCGGGGAGCCCCTCCCCGTGAAGGCGCGCCACGGCCGGGGCTACGCCTTCCTGGTGGACTACTGAGGAAGGACCAGCTCGGTGCGGCGGTTGCGGGCGCGGCCCGGGTCGGTCTCGTTGGAGGCCACGGGGTAGGCGCTGCCGAAGCCCTGGGATTTCATGTGCTCCCGGGCCACGCCCCGGGCCTCCAGGTCCTGGGCCACGGAGCGGGCCCGGGCCAGGGAGAGGGCCAGGTTGAAGTCCGGGGTGCCCAGGGTGTCGGTGTGGCCGCAGATGAGCACGTCCACCCCGGCGAAGTGCGCCTTCAGGAGCGAGGCCTGCCGCTCGAGAAGGGGAAGGAACTCCGGCCGGAGGTCGGACTTGTTCAGGTCGAACGTGACCCCCGCCCCGTAGTCGAAGACGAGGATGCGCGCCAGGCCCAGGGCCTTGGCCATGGCCGAGTTGCCCGTGCCGAAGACGAACATCACCTCGGCCCGGTCCAGGGCCAGGAACCGGATGCGCTTCTCCACCACCGGCTCCGTGCCGGAGGTGGCGGTGAGCTCCAGCAGGGCGTCCAGGGAGTCCACGGTCAGGGTGCGGGGGGTGGTGCCCATGGGCCTGCCCGCGAGGAACAGGGCGGTTCCGCCGGGGTAGGACTCCACCTGCACCTGGATGGCGGATGCGGGCACCGTGCGGGGCTTGCCGCAGGCCGTGGCCAGAAGGATCAGGGCAGCTGCATAGAGGATTCTCATCGTGCCTCCTGGAAATCGACGGCGACGGCGACGGCCGCCTCGACGGGCCTGCCCTGGTCGTCCAGGGCCGGGCTGAACCGGTACTTCATGGCCACCGCCCGCGCCGCCTCGGCGCACCCGGGCTTCACGGCCGACAGGATCCTGCAGCTCTTGACCCGGCCGTCCTCGCCCACCACCAGGGAGGCGCCGACGCTGAGCCCCGCGCATTCCCCCACGGGCGCCGGCGCGAGGCCGTCGTCCAGGAGCCGCGGATAGGTCACCGGCCGCCTCGGCAGGACCTCGGCCTGGGCGGGCCTGGGCCTGGGCTTCGGGGCGGGCGCGGCCGCGGCGGGCGCGGCGGCCGGGGCCGGCGGGGGCGGCTCCACCCGCGCGGCCAGCCTGGGACCGCGGAGCACGAACAGGAGCGCGCCGGCACCCAGGGCCGCCAGGCCCAGGATCCACCAGGGGCGGCCCTTGGGCCCGGGCATGTCGGCGGTGGGCGCCACCTCCTCGAGGGTGCGGCGCCGCAGGGAAAACTCCCCCGCCACCGCCAGGGGCCGGTCCCAGGCCATGCCCGCCTCGGCGCAGGCGGCCAGGAACGCCTCCCGCATCTCCGCGGCGCCCTCCCACCGCCGGTCCCGGTCCCGGGCCAGGCTGCGCATGATCACCGCGGCCAGGGCGGGATGGAGGCCCGGGCAGAGCGCCTCCAGGGGCGGCGCCTCCTCCTGCAGACGCAGCAGGAGGGTCTGCAGCACCTGGTCGGAGCGGAAGGGGAGCTGGCCCGCCAGGGCCCGGTACAGGGTGACGCCCAGGGAGTACAGGTCCGCCCTGGCGTCGACCGCCTCGCCCAGGGCCTGTTCGGGGGCGACGAAGGCCGGGGTGCCCAGCATGTGGCCCGTGCGGGTGTCCATGGGGTTCTCCACCGCCTTGGCGATGCCGAAGTCCGCGAGGAAGGGCGTGCCGGCGGCGTCGAAGAGGATGTTGGCCGGCTTGATGTCCCGGTGGATCACGCCGTGGGCGTGGCTGAAGGCCAGGGCCTCCAGCACGGGCACCGCGAGCTGGGCCGCCATGGGCCCGTCCAGCGTGCGGCCCCCGTCCAGGATGCCGGCGAGGGAGGGCCCGTCGATCAGCTGCATGGAGTACCACGGGACGCCGCCGTCCTGCCCGAAGGCGTGGATCCCGACGATGTGGGGATGCTCCAGGGAGGCCGCGATGCGGGCCTCCACCGCGAAGCGCTCCTGGACGTCGGAGCCGGTGAAGGGGTTCGTGAGGATCTTCAGGGCCTCGAGCCGCCCCAGGGAAAGGTTCTCCACCTCGTAGACCGTGCCGGCGCCGCCTTCCCCCAGCAGCGTCCGGAACGCGTAGCGGTCCGCGAGGCGCTCCATGAGAAGGGCGGTCCTGCCGTCGGTAGCCACGCGATCGTCTCCCTCCTGCCGGGTGCACGTATCATATTCGCATGAACCGCTTCACCCTCCACGCTCCCGGCCACCCGCCCTTCCTGCTGGGCAGGGAACGCGCGGAGCTGGTGCTGGGGCGGGCCCCGGGCGTGGACATCCTGCTCCAGGACGCCGCCATCAGCCGGCGCCACGCGCGGTTCGCGTGGAAGGAGGACGGGGTGTGGCTGGAGGACCTCGGGTCCCGCCACGGCAGCTTCCGCAACGGCGCGCGCGTCAACGCCCCCGTGCGCGTCGCGCCCGGGGACCGGATCACCCTGGGACCCCTCGAGCTCCGCCTCGAGCCCGCGGCCCCGGCGGCCCTCGAGGAGACCTCCCTGGCCCTGGAGGACGTCCGGCTCTGGGCCGGCGCCCAGGAAGGCCTGCTCAACTGGCGGGAGGCCCTGGAGCTCCTCCACGAGCTGAGCCTCATGATGCTCAAGGATCTGGAGCCCGGGAGGCTCCTGGGGGACCTGCTGGATCGCCTCTTCACCTTCCTCGGCGCCTCCCGGGGGGCGGTGCTCCTCAAGGACGCGCACGGCGCCCTGGTGCCGGTGGCGGTGCGCGCCCAGGACCCGGACAGCCCGCTGGGGCTGCCCACCTCCACCCTGGAGGCCACGATCTCCCGGCGCGCCGCCAGGCTCTTCCGCGAGCCCGCGGTCCCGGACGGGCTCCTGGCCGAGTCCCGCACCGCCTCGGCCATGGCCGTGCCCCTGGAATTCGACGGCCGGACCCTGGGCCTCTTCTACTTCGACTCCAACCGGGGCCGCGGCCCCTTCACGGAGCTGGACCTGCGGTTCGTGGCCTCCCTGTGCAACCTGGCCGCGGCCAAGCTCCTGCAGCAGACCCTGGCGGCCGAACTGCGCGACCGGGAGGAGCGGGAACGGGAACTGCGGGCGCGGGAGGCCCAGGCCCAGGCCCGGAGCGAATTCCTGGCCCGCATGAGCCACGAGATCCGCACGCCCATGAACGCGGTGCTGGGCTTCACCCGCCTGGCCCGGGCCGAGGCCCTGCCGCCCCGCGCCGAGGACTGCCTGCGGAAGATCGACCTCTCGGGCCGCTCCCTCATGGCCGTGGTGGACGAGATCCTCGACTTCTCGAAGATGGAGGCCGGGAAGGTCTCCCTGGAGGCCCTGCCCTTCCGCGTCCAGGACGTGCTGACGGACATCCGCGACCTCTTCTCCCAGGCCGCCCTGGAAAAGGGCCTCGCCCTGGAGGTGGCGTCCGTGGAGCTCCCCCCGGTCGTGGGCGACGCGCACCGCCTCACCCAGGTCCTGGCCAACCTGGTGGGCAACGCCGTCAAGTTCACGACCGCGGGAAGCGTCGCGGTGCGGGTGGAGGCCGGCCAGGGGCCGCTGCTCTTTTCCGTGGCCGACACGGGGATCGGCATCGCCCCGGACCAGGCGGAACGGCTCTTCTCCCCCTACGCCCAGGCCGACGAGAGCATCGCCCGGCGCTACGGGGGCACCGGCCTCGGCCTTTCCATCGCCAGCCGCCTCGTGGAGCTCATGGGCGGGACCCTCGCCGTGGCCTCGGAACCCGGCGCCGGCAGCACCTTCTCCTTCTCCCTGGATCTGGCGCCCGCGGAGTCCGCGGACCTGCGCGGCCGCCGGGTGCTGCTGGTGGAGGACAACGCCCTGAACCGCGAGCTGGCCGAGGCCCTCCTGCGGGAGGCCGGCGCGGAGGTGGACACCGCCGGCACCGGGGAGGCGGCCCTGGACCGGGCCCGGGAGGCTCCGTACGACGCCGTGCTCATGGATCTCCACCTGCCGGGCATGGACGGCTTCGAGGCCGCGCGGCGCCTGGGGGCCCTGGGCCTGGGCCTGCCCATCCTGGCCATGACCGCGGAGGCCGGCGCCCGGCAACGGTGCCTGGAGGCGGGCATGGCCGCGTGCCTCCCCAAGCCCCTCGAGGCCCGGAACCTGCTCGAGGCCCTGGCGCTGCGGGCGCGCCCCGACCCCCTGGAGGCCCTGTCCGGCGTCCTGGACCTGCCCCGGGCCCTGGCCCGCGCGGGCGGGAGACGAGATCTCCTGGCGAACTTCATGAAGGGCTTCCTGGACGAACCCATCCTGCCCGCCCACCTCCGGGAGGCCGCGTCCCGGGGGGACCTCGCCGGCGCCCGACGCCTCGCCCACGACCTCCGGGGGCTCGCCGGCAACCTCGGCCTGGACGCGGCCGGCGCCGCCGCCGCGTACCTGGAGGACCTTCCGGATTCCGCCGGGCCGGAATGGCAGGAGGCCTGCGCCCGTCTCGAGGAGGCCCTGGCCCCGTTCCTGGCCCGGGGTCCCCAGGCCTTCCGCAGAGGAGCTCCATGACCGTCCGCACCTGGCTCCCCATCACGCTGCTGGTGGTCTCCAACGTCTTCATGACCTTCGCCTGGTACGGGCACCTGAAGTCCCAGCGGGACGCCCCGCTCCTGGTGGCCATCCTCACCAGCTGGGGCATCGCCTTCTTCGAGTACTCGCTCATGGTCCCGGCCAACCGCATCGGCTACGGGCGCTACTCCCTGCCCCAGCTGAAGGTGATCCAGGAGGTGGTCACCCTCTGCGTCTTCGCGGTGTTCGCGGTGTTCTACATGCGCGAGCGCCTCACCCTCAACCACGCCTGGGCCGCGCTGTGCCTGGTGGGGGCGGTGTTCTTCACTTTCCGGAGGTAGCCCGCTCCGTCGAGCAGGTGACGGCCTCGCTCCAGGCGCTGCTGACGCCTTCGTTCACCGCCCGCACCCGGTAGGCGTGGGCCGAGCCGGGGGTCAGCCCCTTGTGCTGGTAGGGGCTCGCCGCCCCGCCCACCACGGTTCCATCCACCAGGAGGTCGTAGCCGGTGGCGCCCGGGACCAGGCTCCAGGTGACGACGATCCGGGCGGGTCCCACCGCCACGGCCGCCAGCCCCAGGGGCACCGCGGGGACGGCCGTCTCCCGCCCGGAGAACACCCGCCACAGGGAGGGCGCCGCCGGGGGCTCCAGCCCCGCGCGGGAAGTGTGCGCCTGCCAGCATACGTACTCCACCCCCAGGTAGCTCACCAGATCCCGGACGTTGTAGGCCACGCCCGGGCTCCAGGGGGGATGGACGCTCTGGGCGGGGGCGACGAGGACGGCCAGCAGCAGGGTGTGGGACAGCATGGGAACCTCCACGGCCGGAACCACTATGCGCCTCCGGCCGGGTGGAACGCAACGCCCAGGAGGGAGGACCCGCGGCAGCAACGTTCGCACGGCCCCCTCCGGTCCGGCCCTGGCACCTTGACCGGAAATGGGACACATCAAAGGTGGGCCTGGAGGGTCCGGGCCTGGAATTTCAGACCGTCCGGTAGCACCGGCTCCTAGCAGGAGGAGACCTACATGAAAAACCTACCTGATTCAATTCAGAGGGTGGATGAGCATGCCCTATCGACCATCCATGGAGGGATGTTCAGAACCGTCAGATTGGTCATCAAGGGGACCCCGCTCAATCCGGGACCTGATCCCCATGACCTATACCTGGCGGCTCGACAGGCTGAGGCCAGGGAGCGGTTCGAGACGCTGACCAGAGCCAACCCAGCGATCCTTGCCCCCCCTGACCCGAATTGGAACGTTGAATTACTGAAGCATCGCCTTGCCACGGGTTATGGTCAGCCACAGCTGCGACGCCCCTGACCGGTCACAGGACCTCAGGGAACCTGCCCCGGCAGGATTCCGGCTGATCCTCCTTTGCACCTTGGCCCTGGTCCTCCACTGCGGCACCGTAAAGGGAACGCTGGAGGGCCGGGTGCAGGGGCCGGATGGCGCATTCTTGAAGGGCGTGGACGTGGCGGTTTTCCCCGCCGACATGCGCAGCCCGGTCGAAGCTGCGTCCATCGCCTGGGTCCGCACGGACAGCAGGGGCGCCTTCCGGATTCATCGCCCCGCCGGGGCCTACGGCATTTCCGCTAGTCACCCAACCCTGGCGGGGGCCAACGTCGGCCGGGTCACGCTGACCCCGGGGGAAACCTTAGTCCTGCACTTTCCACTGCGCCTGAGGTCGGGAGGAACCGTCCTGCGGGGACGCCTGGGCGGAGGGAAGGGAAGGCCTGGGGTGGAGGGCGTGATCGCTCTGGTTCCATCGGATGGGACGGCGGTATTGCGGTTCGATCAGGTGCGGTGGGTACGGACCCGGTCCGGGGCCTTCCAGGTGGCCCTTGACGAGGGGCGGTACGGCCTTTCGGCCGTCGGGAAAAGAGGCCGGGCGCCAGCGGCGTGGCTCGAGGTCGGGAAATCCCCCCTTGAATGGAATCCGGAGCTGCTTCCGGAGCCCAGCCCGGCCCCGTCGGACGTGGGAACCTGGATCAGAAGGGAGGCGGTCTCCCTGGCGGATCCGGAACGGGACGAGGCCCTCGATCCTGCCCTGCTGGCCCTGGCCCGATCCGGCCAGGTCTTCGGCATGGGCGAAGCCACCCACGGAACCCGCGAATTCGCCCAGCTGGTCCACCTCACCTTGATGTCGCTGGCCCAAGCGGGATCGGTGCGCGCCCTCGCATTGGAGATGGGCCTGGTCGAGGCGTTCGGGGTGGACGCCTATGTCCAGGGCGACGGTCCGGACCCCCTTCCCGCGCTCCCGCCCCCCTTCCGGGTGCTGGAATTCCGGAACCTGCTTGTCGCCCTGAGGACCCACAACCTGGAGCGGGACCGCGGCTCGAGGATCAGGGTCCATGGCATCGACATGATGGATCCGGGCCCTCCCTTCCACCATGCCCTGGCTTTCTTCCGGAGGACGGATCCAGAATCCGCAAGGGTGCTGGAACGCCGCGTGAAGGGACTCTTGCTGGCGCGGCCCATCGCCAAGGTGACCGCACCCCCGGACCGGATCGCCTGGAGGGCGGCGCTGGACGGGCTGCTGGCGCGGATGGACGCCCGGAAGAAGGCCTTCATCCGGGCCGCGGGGGAGACCGGTTTCGCCCGCCAGCGCCAGGCCCTGGTGGTCCTGGGGCAGTTCATCCCCGTGGCCGGGGATGTCCCGAGAGGGCTTGAGGCGAGGGAAAATGCCATGGCTGAAAACGTGTACTGGGTCCTCCGCCAGGAGGGGGTCGGCGCCCGTGTCCTCCTGTGGGCCCACAACGGGCACATCACCAAGGCCGCCCAGGGCCCCTGCGGATTCCCGACCCTGGGCTGGCGGCTCAGCCAGGGCCTCGGCCCGGGCTACGTGGCGCTGGGAACCGCCTTCGGCCGGGGGGGGTTCCTGGCCTTCAGGACGTTGGGAGGAATTCTCGAACCGGTGCCCCGCACCGTGGAACCGATGGCACGGGGGACGCTGGATGCCGCCCTGGCCTCGACCGGGGAGCCCAGGTTCTTCCTGGACCTCCGGAAGGTCCCTTCGGCGGGACCGGTCCGGCGCTGGCTGAGCGAACCGCAGGGAACCTGGTTCGTCAACCTGGAATACGATCCGGCCCACCCAGCGGAATCCATGGTGATGGATCCCGTGGTGGACCGGTACGATGCCCTGGCGTTCTTCGCGGAAACGGCGCCCTGTCAGTACTGGACGATGGGGTAGGACCCCTTCTCGATGAGCTGGGCGGCGATGGCGGCGCGCAGCTTCGAGCTGGAGGCGGGAACGAAGCCGGCGAAGGCCTCCAGGTCGCCCAGGCCCTTGTCCAGGTCCCCGCCTTCGAGCACCTCGGCCAGCAGCATGCGGGCGTTGACCTGCACCTTGTGCCAGGCCTCGTTCACGTAGACGTCGGCGAACTGCCGGGCCAGCCCGGCCCAGCGGTGGCCGCCCTCGGTCATCTTCGCGGCGCGCACCACGGCGCTCTCCATGGCGTAGATCTCGGTGAGCATGTCGGCGACGCGGGCTGCGGCCTCCTGGTTCTCGATGAGCTTCTGGCCGCACACGTCCAGGGCCGCGGCCGAGGCGTAGATGCACAGGCGCTTGGCCAGCTCCACGGCGTGCATGGAACGGCCCATGGGACCCTCGGGGGCCTCGGGGACGTTGGCGGTGGAGCGGTCCAGGGGCAGGGAGCCGTTGCTGGCGCGCTTGAACAGGGCGCCGGCGATGATGAGCCGGTTGATCTCGTTGGTGCCCTCGAAGATGCGGTTGATGCGGTTGTCGCGGTAGATCTTCTCGGGGGGGTACTCGCTGGAGAAGCCGTAGCCGCCGAAGGCCTGCACCGCGTCGTCCGCGGACAGGAAGAGGGCTTCCGAGCCCCACACCTTGGCGATGGAGGCCTCCATGGCGTACTCGTCCATGATGTCGAGCTTGGCCTTGGCGGCGCCCTCCTGGTCCCAGCTGATGGCGTGCATGCGCTCGTCGACGTAGCCGATGGTGCGGAAATTCATGGCCTCGCCCACGAAGATGCGGGTGCCGATGTCGGCCAGCTTGGACTGGATGAGGCCGAAGGCGTGCAGGGGCTTGCCGAACTGCTGGCGCTCGCCGGTGTACTTGATCGTGTATTCGAGGACCACCTTGGCGGTGCCGGTGCAGCCGGCGCCCAGCTTGAAGCGGCCGATGTTCAGGATGCCGAAGGCGATGCGGTGCCCGCGTCCCACCTCGCCCAGGAGGCGGTCCTTGGGGATGCGGCAGTTCTCCATGATGAGGGCGCGGGTGGAGGAGCCCTTGATGCCCAGCTTGTGCTCCTCGAGGCCGGTGGAGAACCCGGGGTCCTCCTTCTCGACGATGAACGCGCTGAACTTGCGGCCGTCGACCTTGGCGAAGACCACGAAGACGTCGGCGAAACCGGCGTTGGTGATCCACATCTTGCCGCCGTTGAGCACCCAGTGGTCGCCGTCCAGGACGGCTGTGGTCTTGGCGTTCATGGCGTCCGAGCCCGAGCCGGCCTCGGTGAGGGCGTAGGCGGCCAGCTTCTCGCCGGAGGCCAGGAGCGGGAGGTACTTGGCCTTCTGCTCAGGGGACCCGAAGTAGACGATGGGCAGGGTGCCGATGCCGGTGTGGGCGCCGTAGCTCACGGAGAAGGAAGCCTGCTTGCCGACCTCCTCCAGGAGCACCAGGCCGGTCTTCTTGTCCAGGTCCATGCCGTCGTAGGCTTCGGGGATCTCCAGGCTCAGCAGGCCCAGCTCGCCGGCCTTGCGGAGCAGGTCCCGGCTCAGTTCCAGGTCCACCTGGTCCAGGGCCGCGTCCTGGGGCAGGACCTCCCCTTCCATGAAGTCCCGGGCGGCTTCCCCGATGGCCTTGGTCTCGTCGCTCAGCTCCTCGGGGGTGAACTGGGGCTGGGAACCGATGGCCGAAAGGAGGAAACTGCCTCCGAAGAGCTTCTCGCTGGCACTGACTTCCATGAATCCTCCAAGGGGGGGATGGGCATAACCCGGACTTGTGAAGTTCACAGTTTAACCGGATGGGCTGACACAAGGGTCCCGGACCGTGGATCATGTGATGGAGGTGACACGCATGCCAGAGGGAAGTAAAGTCCAGGCCATGTTCTCCGGCATAGCCGGCAAATATGACCTGCTCAATCATGTTCTCTCCCTCGGCACGGATTTCTACTGGTGGCGCCGCATGGCCAGGGCCTCCGGGGCCGCCCCGGGCCGGCGCTACCTGGACGTGGCCGCGGGCACGGGGGACTCCTCCCTGGCCCTGGCCCGGCGCGGAGCGGAGGTGATCTCCACGGATTTCACCCAGGAGATGCTGCGCCTGGGCCCGGGCAAGTTCCGCAGGAAGGGGCGGGAACGCCTCATCTGGGCCTCCGTGGGCGCCGACGCCCAGCACCTGCCCTTCCGGGCGGAGACCTTCGACGGCATCACCATCTGCTACGGCATCCGCAACGTCGAGGACCGCGCCCTGGCCTACGGGGAGTTCCGGCGGGTCCTGCGGCCCGGGGGCCGGCTCACCATCCTGGAGTTCAGCCGGCCCCGCTTCGCGTGGCTTCGGGCCTTCTACGACCTCTACAGCCACAGGATCCTCCCGAAGGTGGGAGGCTGGATCAGCGGAGACCCCGGAGCCTACACCTACCTGCCCGAGAGCATCCGCTCCTTCCCCGACCAGCCCAGCCTGGCCCGGGAGCTCGCGGAGGCCGGGTTCCGGGAGGTGGGGTGGACCGACCTCACGGGCGGCATCGTGGCCCTGCACCTGGGCGTGAAATAGGGGCGGGACAGGGGTGTTACACTGGAATCCGGGCTCCAGCCCCCCAACCCGATCCTTCAAAAGCGAGGTTCCGCCGTGTCCAAACCCGATCCTTCCATCACCGCCGACCTCCTGAGCAAGCTCCCCGCCAAAAAGGCCGAGACCCACACCGAATCCCATGTGCCGGCCCTGAAGAAGGCCACCGGCATGGGCCCCAAGGGCACCAAGCCCAACGCCCGTTCCGCCGAGAAGGGCACCGTCCAGGGCCACACCCGCTCCTCCAACCGCGGCAAGTAGCGCCCGCCTGAACTTCCGGACCCCCCCGGCCGCGCCGGTGGGGGTTCCGCGCACCGGACGACCCATGCCTGGAACGCTGTACCTCACGTTCTTCACCTTCCTCGCCCTGTTCCCCATCCTGAACCCGCCGGCCATGGCGCCGGTGTTCCTGCAGCTCACGGGTCACGTGCAGGAACCGGAGCGGAACCGGCTGGCCCGCCTCATCGGCATCTACACCTTCGCCTTCCTCACCTCCCTGCTCTTCATCGGGGGCTGGATGCTCAAGCTCCTGGGCATCTCCATCCCCGTCATCAGCGTGGCCGGGGGCCTGCTGCTCTTCCACTCCGCCTGGCACATGCTCAACCGGGATCCCCGGATGACGGAGTCGGAGAAGGCCGAGATCCAGGTCAGCATGAAGGACAAGGCCTTCTTCCCCCTGACCCTGCCGGTCACCGCCGGGCCGGGCACCATGGCCGTCACCCTCAGCCTCGTGCCCGCCGGCAACCTCCTGGACCCGCCGGTGCTGCTCCGCTACGCCGCCGTGGCCGGCGGCATCGCCCTGGCCGCGCTGGCCGTCTACATCTTCTACCGCTTCTCCGGCGCGGTGATCCGGAAGATGGGACCCACCGGGGCGGCCACGGTGAGCCAGATCTCGGCCTTCGTGCTGCTGGCCATCGGGGTTCAGATCGTGTGGAACGGACTCAGGGAACTGATCCGTACCCTCTGAAATCCTAGGCGTCCAGGGCCGTCCGCACGCGCTCGGCCAGGACCTCCAGGGTGAAGGGCTTGCCCATGACCTTCAGGTCGCCTTCCACCACGCCGTGGTGCTCCATGACGTCGGCGGTGTAGCCGGACATGAGCAGGCACTTCAGTTCCGGACGCAGCCTCCGCGCGCGCTCCGCCAGCTCCCGGCCGTTCATCTCCGGCATGATCACGTCGGTGAGCAGGAGGCCGATGTCGAGGCTGGGATTTCGAAGGAAGGCCAGGGCCTCGCTGGGCGAGGCCGCGGCCAGGGTCCGGTACCCCAGGCTGCCCAGGAGCATGACGGTGACATCCAGGTGCATGGGCTCGTCCTCCACCACCAGGACGCACTCGCGGCCGCCAGCGGACAGGCGGTCCGCCCCCGGGGCGGCGGCCTTCTCCGCGGCGCCCGCGTGGCGCGGCAGGTGCACCCGGAAGGTGGTCCCCTGACCGGGGGCGCTGCGCACCTCGATGAAGCCGTCGTTCTGCTTCACGATCCCGTACACCGTCGCCAGTCCCAGGCCCGTGCCCTTCCCGATGGCCTTGGTGGTGAAGAAGGGCTCGAAGATGTGGCCCAGGACCTCCGCGTCCATGCCGCAGCCGGTGTCGCTCACCTCCAGGACCACGTACTCGCCGGGGCGGGCGTTGTGGCCGGGCATTGGATCGCCCTCCCGCAGCACGCGGTTTTCCGTGCGGATGGCCATGCAGCCCACCCCCGCGATGGCGTCCCGGGCGTTCACGGCCAGGTTCGCAAGGATCTGGTCCACCTGGGTGGGGTCCATGCGGATCGCCCAGAGGCCGTCGCGCTGGGTGTAGTCCAGGGTGATGTTCTCCCCGATCAGGCGCGAGAGCATCTGGAGCATGCCGGGGATGGCCTCGTTGAGGTCGATGACCGACGGCGACACGGCCTGCTTGCGGGCGAAGGCCAGGAGCTGGCGGGTGAGGTCCGCGGACCTCATGGCGGCCTTCTTGATCTCCTCGAAGCGGTCCTGGCTCTTGCCGGGCGGCGTGTGCAGGAGGCCCACCTCCGCGTTCGCCACGATCACGCCGAGCATGTTGTTGAAGTCGTGGGCCACACCCCCGGCGAGGCGCCCGATGGATTCCATCTTTTGGGAATGCTGCATCTCGGCCTGAAGCGCCTGGCGGTCCCGCTCCGCCTTCACCCGCTCCGTGATGTCGGACAGCGTGAGGAGGAACTCCCCGCCGATGGCGGTGGCCGAAAGGAGCACCGTCCGCTCCTGCCCGTCCAGGCAGGCCAGGGTGGTCTCCACGGGCGGCGCCCCGCCGCCCGGGGCGGACCGGATCTCCCACCAGGCCCGGGCCTCCTCCCGGCGCACCGGGTCGGGGTAGGCGCGCTCCAGCCACCGGGACAGGGATCCGATCTCGTCCAGGCTGTACCCGAAGGTCCGGTTGAACTGCCCGTTGAGGGCCACCATGAGGCCGCCCTCCCCCAGGATGCACATGGGCACGGGCGCGGCCTCGAAGAGCTGGCGGAAGCGGAGCCAGCTCTCCTGGAGGGCCCGCTCCTCGAGGTGGCCCTCCAGCGCGATGGCGGCCACGTGGGTGGCCATGGCCATGATGCTCTGATCGAAGGGCCCGGGCGCGCCGGGCTCGCGGTGGTAGAGCCCCAGGGAACCCAGCACGTTGCCGGAGGAGTCCAGGATGGGCGTGGACCACACGGAGCGCAGGCCCGCCTCCTCCATCCAGGAGCGGAAGTGTCCCTGGAAGCGGTCATCGGTCCGGATGTCCTCCACGATGACGGGTTCCCTGCGGAAGGCCGCCGTGGGACACGGCCCGAGCCCCTCGGCCACGGGAACGCCCTCCAGGACCTTGCAGAAGGCCTCCGGCAGGCCGGCGTGGGACCCGAACCGGAGCCGGCCGTCGGCGCCGCCCGTGAGGAGGATCGAGGCCATGGCGCCCGGGGCCAGCTGCTCCAGGGTGCCGGTGATGGCGTCCAGCAGCTCCTGGATGGGCTCGCCCGAGGCGACCCGCTCCAGGAGGCGGTTCTGGGCGGCCAGGCTCTGCTCGGCCAGCTTGCGCTCGGTGATGTCCTTGGCGATGCCGTAGTGGCCCATGATGCCGCCCTGCGTGTCCCGCAGCGGCCCCTTGGTGACCAGGAAGGTCCGGGGCCCCTGGGGCGTGTCCAGCACCTCCTCCAGGGTGCGGGCGCTGCCCCGCTGCAGGATCGCGGAATCCTCGTCCGAAGCCCCGGGCCGGTAGGGTTCCTTCCCCAGGACGTCGGCGGCCTTCATCCCGAAGGCCCGCTCGGCCTCGGGGTTGAAGAGCAGGTAGCGCCCCCCCCGGTCCTTGGCGTAGATGGCGTCGCTGGACGCGGTGGCGATGCCGTCCAGGAGCCGCAGGGCCCGGAGGCGCTCCGCCTGGAGGCTCCGGTCCCGCTCGGCCTGCGCCAGGATCCGGTGCTGGCGGAACATGCGGTCCACCAGCACCGCCAGGAACATCGCCAGGAGCCCCGCGAGGCCGATGACCGCCACCTGATTGCGGGCCGCGGCATAGAGCTCGGACTGGTCGATCTTGGCGACGAGGAACCAGTCCGTTCCCTTCACCGCGTGGATCACGCCCGCCACCGGCTCCCCGTTGTAGTCCTTGCCCTTGACGAAGGCCCCCTGGGGCGCGGCGCCCCGGAGGACCTGGGCGGTGACCAGCTCGCTGGCGGCCATCGGCCGGGTCATCTGGATCTGGCGGTCGGGGTTCTGCGGGGAGCCGCTGAGATACTCCACCTGGTCGCCCTTGCGCCGGAACAGCACCGCCTCGCCCGTGGTGGTCGGCACCGGCCACGCATGGAGCCTCGGGAAGAGCTGGACGACGGGGTCCACCGTGAGGACCAGCAGCGGCCCCGGCCGGTCCCCGGCGGGCGCCATGGGCGCCAGGAAGTCCAGGTGCAGGGCGCCGGCGGCGTCCCGGTACGGGCCGACCACCCGGCTGGCCCGGTCGGCCAATGTGGCCTTCACGGCCTCCATCAGGTCCGGTGAAGGGGCCCGCACCGCCGGGAAGGAATGCACGGTGAGCTGGTCGTCGATGACCATGAGGCCCTGGAAGCCCTTGAGGTCCCGGTAGGCCTCCAGGTTCCCGAAGAGGCGCTCCCGTTCATCGGGATCGCCGCTTTTCCGCCAGGCGTAGTAGGCCCTGGACCAGAACCGGGAGGAGGAGGCGAAGGTGACGTCCCCGCGCCGTTCCTGGACCCATTCCGACACCTGCAGGGCCTTGTTGTCGGCGATGGCCTGGAGCCGGGCGGCCTCGGTCGCCTCCAGTTGGCGGTACGCCTGGTGGATGCCGCCCCACACCAGGGCCAGGATCACCACGCCCAGGATCGCGACCGGCGGCACGATGAGCCGGGCCCGGGCCCGCCGTTCGCCGGTCAGCGCGGGGAGCAGGTGCCGCTTCATCGCCCGGTAGAGCAGCAGGGAGGTCACCCCCACGTAGAACCAGCCCTTCAGGGTGCTCAGCATGGCGATCTGGTCGGCCCCCCGGGCCACCAGCATCACCAGCCGGTCCGAAAGGAGGATCCACAGGGCCGAGAAGCCGGCATAGTAGAGCACCACCCGGAGGATGGCTGTGGAACCTCTGGAAGGGCTGGATTCGGGATTCATCTCGTCAGGGGCTTTCTGGCCTAAAGCATAACCAATTGAATCATGAAGCTTGAAATTTTCATGTACTCAACCGAGCTCCTCCCGCAGCGCCGCGATTTCCGCCGGCAGGCTCCGGGACAGCACGGGCCGGTCCTGCACCTCGGCCAGGGCCGGCGGCAGGGGCACCCGCAGCCCCAGGCCGGTCTCCAGGGTCTCCCGGAACTTGGCCGGGTGGGCCGTGGCCAGGAACACGCCCGTCTCGCCCGGCCCCAGGTTGCGGGCCAGGACGCCGTGGGCCACGGCCGCGTGGGGTTCCGGGAGGTAGCCGCCGGCGTGGAGCCCGCGCATGGAGGCCAGGGTCTCCCCGTCCGTGAGGCTCCCCCGGCGCAGGGCGCCCCGCATGGCCTCCACGTCGCCCTGGAACAGCGCGTGGATGCGCTCCCAGTTGCTGGGCGCGCCCACGTCCATGGCGTTGGAGAGGGTGGCCACCGAGGGCCGGGGGCGGTACACGCCGGTCTCCAGGAAGTCGGGGACGGTGGTGTTAGCGTTGGTGGCCACCACGAAGGCCTTCACGGGCAGGCCCGTGCGCCTCGCCAGGAGGCCCGCGTAGAGGTTCCCGAAGTTGCCCGAAGGCACGGCGATGACGGGGGCCTCCCCCACCCGGGCCACGGCCTCGAAGTAGTACGTCAGCTGGGCCAGGAGCCGCGCGATGTTGATGCTGTTGGCGGAGGTGAGGCCCAGGCGCGCCACCAGTCCGGCGTCCTCGAAGCTGGCCTTGACCAGGGCCTGGCAGTCGTCGAAGGAGCCCTCCACCGCGAAGGTGCGGACGTTGTCCCCCAGGGTGGCGAACTGCCGCTCCTGGAGGGGCGAGACCCGCCCGGCGGGGTAGAGGACCACCGCCTGGAAGCCCGGCAGGCCCAGGAAGGCGCTGGCCACCGCGGCGCCCGTGTCCCCGGAGGTGGCAGTCAGCACGGTGTGCCGGCGCCCGTCCCTTCGGGCCACGAGGGCCAGCATGCGCGCCAGGAACCGCGCGCCGAAGTCCTTGAAGGCCAGCGTCGGCCCGTGGAACAGCTCCAGGGCGAACATCCGCTCCCGCACCCGCACCACCGGCACGGGGAAGTCCAGGGCGGAGAAGACCGCCTCCTCCACTTCGGCCCGGCTGAACTCGTCCCCCAGGAAGCGGTGGAGGAGCTCCGCGGAGCGGGCCCGGAAATCCATCCCCAGGAGCGCCTCCATGTCCCGGAAGCAGGGCACGGGCTCGGGAACCCAGAGGCCGCCGCCCGGAGCCATGCCGGACTGGATGGCCCCGGCGAAGGTGGTGCGGTTCTTCGGGTCGCGGGTGTTGACGAGCCGCATGCTAGACCTCCCTCGCGCCGCGCAGGTCCAGCCCGCAAAGCCAGGACGTGCTGGGCAACGTCGCTTCGTCGAACGCGTTGCGGATGGCCGCGGCCACGGCCGGGGCGCACCCTTCGGGGGCCACTCCGAAGACGGAGGGGCCCGAGCCCGACAGGCTGAAGCCCAGGGCCCCGGCGGCCAGCGCCGCGGCCTTGGCCGCGGGGAACCCCGGCACCAGGGGCGCCCGGAAGGGCTCGGCCAGGGGGTCCCGGAGGCAGCGGGCCAGGAGGTCCCGGTCCCCGGTGTGCAGGGCGTGCACGAAGCCCGCGAGGTTGCCGGCGAAGCCCACCGCACCGGCCAGGGGCACCTCCCCGGGGAGCGCGGCGCGGCTGGCGGCGGTGGGCAGCTGCCATTCCGGGTGCACCACCACGAAGACCAGGTCCCGGGGCCAGGGCAGCTCGCGGGCCGTGGGGCGCCCGTCCCGGCCGGGCACGACCATGCGCAGCCCGCCCAGGAGGGAGGGCGCCACGTTGTCCAGGTGGCCGGCGCCGCTGTAGGCGCCCTCGGCCCGGCCCGCCAGGGCCAGGAGCTCGGGCCCTTCCAGGGGCGAGCCCGCGGCTTCCTGGAAGGCGGCCAGGGCCGCCACCACGGAGCTGGCGCTGGAGCCCAGCCCGCTGTTGACGGGCAGGCGCTTGTCCAGGGTCACGGCCCAGGGGGTGGAGATCCCGGTGCGCTCCCGGAACAGGCCCAGGGCGCGGGTCACCAGGTTGGGCCGGGAATCCCCGCTGAGCATGCCCGCGAAGGCCCCCTCCAGGACGAACCGGTCGGTCCCGGCCGGCTCCACCGTGACGAAGTCCCCCAGCAGCGTCCCGTCCAGGGGGGCCAGGGCGGCCCCCAGAAGGTCGAAGCCCGCGGCGACGTTGCCGATGCTGGCCGGCGCGAAGAACCTGACCGCCGGGCTCAATGGACCAGCCTCAGCACGTCCGAGAGCACCCCAGCGGCCGTGACCTGGGCGCCGGCCCCGTAGCCGCGCACGACCATGGGATAGGGGCTGTAGCGCTCCGTGAAGAAGGCGAAGGCGTTCTCCCCGCCCTTGACCTGGGCCAGCGGGTGGTAGGCGTCCACCACCCGCAGGCCGACGCTGCAGCCCTCCCGGGTGAAGCCCCCGATGTAGCGCAGGAAGCCGCCCTGGGCCGCGCGCCGGGCGAAGGCCTCGTCCAGGAGGGGCAGGCGCGCCATGAAGGAATCCACGTCGCCCGAGGCGTCGAAGTCCGGGGGCAGCAGGCCCTCGACGGCCACGTCCTCCAGTTCCAGTTCCATGCCGATCTCCCGGGCCAGGATGATGAGCTTGCGGGCCACGTCCATGCCGCTCAGGTCGTCCCTGGGGTCGGGCTCCGTGAAGCCCTGGGCCTTGGCCTGGGCCACCGCCCGGGACAGGGGCACCCCTTCGCCCACCGCGCCCAGGATGTAGGACAGGGAGCCCGAGAGAATGCCCTCGAACCGCTGCACCACGTCCCCGGTCTTCACCAGGTTCTGCAGGGTGTCGACCACGGGGAGCCCGGCGCCCACGTTGGTTTCGTAGAGGAACTGCCGGTGCAGGCGCCGGCAGCGCTCCCGCAGGCCCTTGTGGAAGGCGGTGGAGGAGCTGTTGGCCTTCTTGTTGGCGGCCACCAGGTGGAAGCCCGCCTCCAGGATCTCGGGGTAGCGCGCGGCGAGCTCGGCGGAGCTGGTGCAGTCCACGAAGACGGGCATCGCCGGCCGGTCCAGGCGCACCGAGGCCAGCACCTGGTCCAGGTCGGTGGGGACGGCGCCGGCCTTGAACTCCTCCCTCCACCTGGCGAGATCCTTGATGCCGTTGACCATGGACCGGCTGGTGGCCAGGGTGCGGATCCTGATGTCGAGGCCCTGCTCGCGGAACCTGGGCTCCTGGCCCAGGATCTGTTCCAGCAGGCACCCTCCGACGTTGCCCGCGCCGAACAGCACCAGGTCCAGGGTCCCCGCGGTGCGGAAGAAGCGCCGGTGCACGTGGGGCATGGCCCGGCGCCCGTCCTCCTCGCGCACCACCGCGGAGATGATCCGCTCGGAGGAGCCCTGGGCGATGGCGACGACGTTGCAGTCCACGTCCGCCAGCGCGTCGAAGAAGGTGCCCGCGATGCCCGGCCGCAGGTGCATGCCGTCGCCCACGATGCTGAGGATGGACACGCCCTCCTGGGCCTCCACCGCGTCCACGAGCCCCGCGGCCCGTTCCATCCGGAAGGCCTCGTCCAGGACCGCCACGCCCCGCTCGCCGTCCTCCCGGCGCAGGCAGAGGCAGATGGCCAGCTCGGAGGAGCACTGGCTGATGAACACCACGGACAGGTCGCGCCTGGCCAGGGCGCTGAAGGCCCGGGCCGCCATGCCGGGCACGCCGGCCATGCCCGGGCCCGAGATGTTCAGCATCACCAGGGCCGGCAGGAAGGAGATGCCCCGCACGCCCAGGGGCGGCGCCGCCACCCCGTCCCGGACCAGGGTGCCGGGGTGCTCGGGCTTGAAGGTGCTGGCCACCCGGATGGGGATGGCTCGCGAGCGCACCGGGGCGATGGTCTTGGGGTGCAGGACCTTCGAGCCGAAAAAGGCCAGCTCCATGGCCTCCTCGAAGCTCACCTCGGGCAGGGAGAAGGCCTCCGGCACGATGCGGGGGTCCGCGCTGAACACGCCCTCCACGTCGGTCCAGATCTCGACCAGGTCCGCGTCCAGCGCCGCCGCGGCCAGGGCCGCGGTGTAGTCGGAGCCGCCCCGGCCAAGGGAGAGGATCTTGCCCTGGACGTCGCCCCCGAAGAACCCCGGCAGCACCCAGAGCGCTGCGTCTCCGTCCCGCTCGGGCCGGAAGCGGGCGCGGATCTCGTCGGGAAGGGGCCGGCCCTCCATGGGCTCGCCCTCGAGGACGAGGTACTGGCGGGGGTCCAGATACCGGGGCTCGAGGCCCTTGCCCTTCAGGAGGGCGGTGAGGATGGCGCAGGAGGCGCGCTCGCCCAGGCTGGAGAGGGCCGCCAGCACGGAAGGGGAGCACTCGCCCACCAGGCCCACGCCCTGGAGGATGCGCGCGCACTCGGCGGCCAGGAGTTCCAGTTCCGCCCCGAGGGCGTCCGCGCCGTGGCCCAGGTCCGGTCGGAGGTCGGCCACCACCTGCCGGTGGCGGGCCAGGAAGGCCTCGGGCACGCCGGTCGCGGCGCCGGGGGCCGACACCAGGAGGTCCGTCACGCCGGCCAGGGCCGAGGCCACCAGGCAGACCCGGTCCGTCTCCAGGGCCGCGGTCACCAGGGCGGCCACGTCGCGCATGCGGGCGGCGTCCTTGACGCTGGTGCCGCCGAATTTCATGACTCTGAGGGGAACGGATGGGGGCCGGCTGTGCATGGGGACCTCGGCAAATGCAGAAAGCCCCGCGTCCTGGTGGCGCGGGGCGGAAAGTGGAAGTGATGATCCGACTAAGCCGTCCCCGCGCCGGGATGGGTACCGGTCGTGGTGGTGGTCATAATGGAGGAGCCCGCGTTCAGGGCGCCGCTGCCGGCGTTGCGGCCGGGAGAGGGGCGTGAGCCTTTGAGCGGGGACATCATCTGCCTACGATCCATGAAAAACCCTTCCCGGTCAAGGAGAGGATCACTCCCCCAGCAGGAACCGGAGTCGTTTCGCGGCCTCGCGGGTCGCCGGCAGTTCGATCCCGCCCGCCACCCGGACCTTGGCCCGGCCTCCGAAGAGGGACCGGATATCGAGCACGGCCTGGGGGTTCAGGAGGATCGTGCGCTGGATCCTCACGAAGAGCACCTGGTTGAAGGCCAGCTCCACCTCCTCGAAGGATCGCCAGGGCGTGGCGTGGCGCCTGCCTTCCACCCAGGCGTGCACGGCGCCGTCGATCGCCTCGAAGTGGGTGGTGGAATCCAGGTCCACCAGCAGGGCCCCTTCGGGACCGATCGCAGCGAAGCTGGGCTCGTCCACCAGGGCCTTCACGGCGCCCGGTTCCGGGACCGGTCCGGGGACGGGTTCCGGAACGGTCCCTGGGGAAGGGGCCGGAACGGGTTTCGGCGCGGGGATCGGTTTCGGTTCCGGCGCGGGGATCGGTTTCGGTTCCGGCGCGGGGATCGGTTTCGGTTCCGGCGCCGGAACGGGTTCAGGCGCGGCCAGGGCGGCGGGTTCCGGCTCCAGGTGGGGCCTTTCCTCCACATGCGGCCTGGGCGGCGGTGGCTTGGGCGGCACGGTCAGGTGGGCCTTGTGCTCAGCCGGCGCGTGGGGCCTCGGCGGCGCGGCCAGGTGGGGCCTGGGCTCAGCCGGCGCGTGGGGCCTGGGCACCGCGGCCGCGTGGACTTCAGGCGGCGCTTCCTTGGCGGGCCTGCGGGATTCGGTCCCCACGCGCCGTTCGGGCTCCCCGGCCTTGCGGGCGGCCGCGTTCTTCCGGCGCTCGGACTTGGTCAGGGGCCTGGCGGGCTCGGCCGGGGGCACCGGGGCGGGTTCGTCCAGCTTGGCGTCCTGGCGGTGGACGAGGGCCAGGGCCGTGAGGTCCCTGCCTCCCAGGCCGCGTCCCGCGGCGTTCTCCACCTGCAGGAGGAGCGGGGCGGCCATGGGCATGGCCACCCCCAGGTCCCGGGAGGAGCGTATGACCAGCTCCAGGTCCTTGGCGGCCAGGTCCAGGGTCTGGTCCGAAGGTTCGTAGTCCTGGCGCACCATCAGGCCCCCGAAGGCATCCATGGGGGGCGACTTGAGCAGGCCGAGGTTGAGCAGGCGCAGGTAGTCGGCGGGCGCGAAGCCCGCCTTCTCCCCGAAGGCCAGCACCTCGCCCAGCGTCTCGACCATGGCCACGGTGAGGAGATTGGCTCCCAGCTTGAGGGCGTGGGCCACCTCGGCCCGGGTCCCCACCCGGGTGATGCCCCGGCCGAGGGCCTCCAGGGCCACAAGGCAGCGGTTGACCTGGGTCTCCGGTCCCGCGGCCAGCACCCACAGGCGGCGGGAGGCGGCGTCGCTGGGCTTGCCCAGGACGGGCGCGGCCACGTAGCCCTGGCCCGCCTTCGCGTGGGCCTCGGCCAGGCGCCGGGACGTGTCCACGCCGATGGTGCTCATGCAGAGGTGGATGGCGCCGTGGCCCAGCTCTTCGAGAAGCCCGCCGGGACCGTAGGTCAGGGCCTCCTCCGCGGCGTCGTCGGAGACCATCGTCAAGGCCACCTGGGCCTTGGCCACGGCATCGGACACCGTGGGGCTGATGTGCACCCCGGGGGCGGCCATGACGTCGGCCCGTTCGGGAGTGCGATTCCAGAGGGTGACCTCGTGGCCGAGCTCGATGAGGTTCCGGGCCATGGGGGCGCCCATCCGGCCGAGTCCGAGGATGGTGATTCGCATGCAGACCCCCTTTGTGGAACCTTCCCCTACTTCGGGGTCAGCTTGAACTTGGGATGGCATTCCAGGCACTTCACCACCGGCGGCTTGTGCTGGCAGTGGCACTGGGTGCACAGGAAGGGCCCGGGATGGTCCCCCTTGGGGGTGGCATGGGGGTTCACGGGCAGGGCCTTGGTGTACGCGGCCATGGCGGGAAGGTCCCCGTGGCAGGCCATGCAGGAATCATCGGCCACCGCCGCCTTGGAGGGCTTTTCCTCCTTGTGGCAGTCGAAGCAGGTCACACCCGCCTTGGCATGCCTGGGGGTGGTCTTCTCGTCCGCGGCCCGCGCGGGGAGGCCAAGGAAAAAACAGGCCAGCACGGGAGCCAGGAAACGGCGCAGGGTCATCGAGAGTCCTCCGGGCATCGCACGATCTCTTCCAACAGTGAGCGGCAAGGCGTTAGTCTACTAAACAACGACCCACAGGTCGCCTGGTACTTCCGGGCGGCCCGGCCGGGAAGGCCATTCCTCGTCCATTCACGTTCGGGAGAACTTCATGGGCATGTCCTGTTTCCACGCCGCCCTCGCCCTATGCCTGGCAGCGGGAGCCCCCGCCCTCAGGGCCCAGACCACCCAGGTCCGGGCCAAGGTTTCGACCTCCCTGCCCACCTATGCCCCCACGCGGCAGGTGGCCACCCGCCTGGAGATCCCCGGCACCGACGCCCTGTCGGACCTGGGGGACGAATGGAACCGCCTTTTCAGGCAGTACCACCAGCAGGGCGGCATCACCTACCTGCCCAAGGTCACGAAGGACGCGGTCAAGGACCTGGCCGAAGGCGCCAGGCCGCTCATCATCACCGCCCGGGAACTCACCACCGAGGAGAACAAGACCTTCCAGACCAAGTTCGGCTACATGCCCATGCGCATCCCGGTATGCATGGACGCCCTCATCGTCTTCGTGCACAAGAACAACTCCCTCTCCAGCATCACCATGGAGCAGCTGGACGCCATCTTCTCCAAGGACCGCCTGGGCGGCGCCAAGGAGGCCCTCAAGGAATGGGGCGATCTCCGCGTGCGGGGCGACCTCGGAAAGCGCGAGATCCGCGCCTACGCCCGCGGCGAAGGCACGGCGATCCGCGACGCCTTCCAGGCCGCCGTGCTCCTCAAGGGCGCCTTCCGCACAGGCCTGATCCAGAAGGACGATTCCGCCTCCCTGGCCGAGGCCGTGGTCACCGACGAGGCCGGCATCGCCTTCGGCTCCCTCTCCTCCTGGTACGCGGGCGTGAAGGTCCTGTCCATCGTCCCCTACAAGGCCACCGACGCGCGGTTCCCGAACCAGGAGAACGTCACCACGAGCCGCTATCCCATGCCGCGCATGTACTACGCCTACGTGAACCGGGCCCCGGGCAAGCCCCTGGATCCGGCCGTGGACGAGTTCCTGCGCTTCATGCTGAGCCAGGAGGGCCAGGGCGCCGTGGCCGACGTGGGGATCCTGCCCGCGCCGCCCGAATTCCTGACCATCGCGCTCAAGCGCCTGGACCGCTGATCCGGCTTCCGCCCGGAGAAATCGGGGGCATACTGCAGGGATCATCCCAGCCAGGAGCCGGTCCATGTTCCCCTTCAGCGGGTCCAGCCGATTCAACGCCAGGGTCCTCCCCGAGGACCCGCGCGACCTGGAGCACCGCCTCCTGACGATCCTCTGCCTCGTGGCGGCCCTGGTGTCGTTCCTGGTGGTCATTCCCATGAACCTGGTGCACCACTTCCCGCTCCGGGTGCACCTGGTCATGGGCGGGTTCGGCGCGGCCTCCTTCGCCCTCTACCTGGCCTGCCGCGGCGGGCGCTATCCCGGCGTGCTCTCCCTGGCCGTCATGCTGGCCACCCTGGACTTCGTCTGGTTCTTCAAGGGGGCCAGCAGCGGGGCCATCCCCCTCTTCTTCGTGCTGCCCACCACGTTCGCCGTGATCTTCTTCCGGGGCCGCAAGCTGGGAATCCTGCTTGGACTCCTGCTCCTGAACGGCGTGCTGATCTTCGCGGCGGACCTGCTCTGGCCGGGCCTCGCGGCGCCCTACCGGTCCCAGGCGCAGCGGATCCAGAACGTCTTCTCCAGCTTCGTCATCTCCAACTGCCTGGCGGCCCTCATGATCTGGGTGGTCATGTCCGGCTACCGCCGGGAGCGGGGCCGCCTCCAGGCCGCCGCGGACGCGCTGGCCAAGTCCGAGGAGCTGCGCCGGGCCCTCCTGGCCAACTCCTGGGACATCCTCTCCATCCTGGACGCCCAGGGGAACCTCACCTACAACTCCCCGGCGGCCCAGCGCATCCATGGCTTCAGCCCCGAGGAGATGGTGGGCCGCAACACCCTGGAATTCATCCACCCCGATGACCGCGAGGCCGTGCAGAAGACGTTCCAGGCGATCCTGGCCGCCCCCGGGGCCCGGGGCGTGGTGCGTTACCGCTACGCCTGCAAGGACGGGCACTGGGTGGACATGGAGGCCGTGGGGGTCAACTACCTGGACGACCCCACCGTGCGGGGCATCGTCACCAATTCCCGGGAGATCACCGAGCGCGTCCAGGCCGAGGCCGAGCTGCGCCGTTCCGAGGAGGAGCGCCGGAAGGTGGAGGCCCAGCTCTGGCAGTCCCAGAAGATGGAAAGCCTGGGCAGCCTCGCGGGCGGCGTGGCCCACGACTTCAACAACATGCTCGGCGGGATCATCGGCTTCGCGGACCTGCTCCTGGCCCGGGAGGAGGACCCGGAGCGCAGGAAGCACCTCCAGGCGATCCTCAAGGCCGCGGAGCATTCCAGCGGCATGACCGCCAAGCTCCTGGCCTTCGGCCGCCGGGGCAAGAACATCCTGGAGTCGGTGGACCTGGACGCCCTGGCGCAGGAGGCCTGCGGGTTCGCGGCGGCCTCCCTGCCGCAGGGGGTGACCGTGGACCTGCGCCCGGGCGCCCCGCCCCGGGTGGACGCGGATCCGTCCCTGGTGAACCAGGTGCTCCTGAACCTCCTGGTGAACGCCGCCGAAGCCATGCGGGGCCCCGGCGCCATCGTCGTGCGCACCTGGGACGAGCGGCTGGAGGGGAGCGCCGCGGCCGCGCTGGGCCTCGCCCCGGGCCGCTATGCCGCCCTGAGCGTCAAGGACGCCGGCGTGGGCATGGACGAACCCACCCGGGCCCGGCTCTTCGAGCCCTTCTTCACCACCAAGGCCGACGGGAACGTCCTGGGCAGCGGCCTGGGGCTCTCCACCGTGTACGGGATCCTCCAGTCCCACCAGGGCGGCGTCCAGGTGGAATCCGCCCCGGGCCGGGGCTCCACCTTCACGGTGCGCTTCCCCGAGGGCGCCCTGCCCGCCCCGGAGGGCTCCGCCCCGCAGGCCCCCCTTCCCCGCGGCAAGGGCACCATCCTTATCGTGGACGACGAGCCGGTGATCATGACCCTCATGGTCGAGGCCCTGCAGCGCCTGGGCTACACGACCCTGTCGGCCTGGGACGGGGAGGAGGGCGCCGACCTCTTCGCGCGGACCCACGCCGACCTCAGCGCCGTGATCCTGGACCTCAAGATGCCCAGGCTGGGCGGCACCGGCTGCTTCCGCCGGATGCAGGCCGTGGATCCCGGCGTGCCCGTGCTCATCTGCACCGGCTACGGCGACAACGAGGAAGTCCAGGACCTCCTGCGCCTGGGGGCGAAGGGCCTGCTGAAAAAACCTTTCCGGGTGGCGGAGCTGGCCGGGTGGATCCGGACGCTGGTACCCGAGGCCTAGGAGCCTGTCTACGTAATAGGAGGCCCCGCGACGGCGCCCAGAAGCGTGATTATCGAGCGCAAGGCCCGCAGGAGGATTAGGTCAATCCTTCAAGGGACTTGCACACGATAAGCGCGCTTCTGGGCGCCGCCCTTCGGGTGATGGCAGCGGGGCCAGCAACTCTGCGTCAGGCTCGTCAACCGCAGTCCCGCTGCGGCTTTCCTCGCCTTCCTTGATTTGCTAGCCCCGGTGCCATCATCGCGGGGCCTCCTATTACGTAGACAGGCTCCTAGGGCCAGACGAATCCGGGCTCCGAACAGACCACGTCCACGAGCCCATGGGCCCGGGCCCAGGCCAGATCCCAGGTCTCCATGTCCCGCACCGGCTCCGGGGTGGCGTCGGCCTTGAAGATGGCCCCCACGTAGCGGTCCCGGCCGCTTCGCTTGGCCGCCGCAAGGCACTGTTCCGCGATCGCCACCCCCTGCTCCCAGGTGCCCAGCTCCGGCCCCAGGGGCAGCAGGGGAAGCGCCGTGAACCCGATGGAGATGCGCTTGCGGATCTGGTCCCCGCCGGGCAGCTGGAAGGTCAGGTCCCGCACGGCCGCCAGGAGGTTCCGGGCCACGGTGGGGGCGCCGGAGCGCCGCGCCCGGCGGGCCACCACCAGGAAGGTCCCCCCGCCCCACCGCACCCGGAAATCGGTCTTGCGGGTGATCCCCTTGAGGGCCTGGCCCAGCTGGCAGAGCACCGCGTCCCCCGCAGCCTGCCCCCAGGTGTCGTTGACCTGTTTGAAGTAATCCAGATCCATCAGGTACAGGAGGATGTCCTCCTTGCCCTCGGCGGGGTCCCGGCCTGCGGCCCGCATTTCCTGGTAGGCGCGCCGGGCCTGCTGGGCGTCCGTGGCAAGGGAATGGTCCAGGAACCGCCGGTTGTGGAGACCCGTGAGGGGATCCACGAGGCTGGCCTCCTGGAGGGCCCGGTTGGTCGCCTCCAGGGCCTTGGCGTTGTCATCGATCTGGCGCTCCAGGTCGTTGTTCCGGTCGAACAGGCGTCGGATCCGCCACTGCAGCCAGAAAACCGAGAGCCCCAGGACGGCCAGGGCCGCCAGGAGGAGGAACCAGGTGAGCCACCACGCAGACAAACCATGGCCCTCGCCCGCGGCGGCCGCCGCGATGGGGGCGAGAGCGTAGGGGAGGAAAGGCAGGTTCAGGAGGGCACCCCCGAAGGAAGGGGACGGTTGGGGTCGAGGCGTTGGGTACCGCCTGACCCCATTAGATGGCATTTGACGGCGAAGGATCCAGCCTTTCTCGCCCCCGCTTGACAGGAGTCCTCCGCCGGGGGGATAGTTGGCCCATCAAATCAAACAATTCAAGCGAAAGCGTACCTGCGCCCAGCGAGGGGGTCCCCATGCTCCTTTCCCGTTCCCTTCTCAACCCCCTGGCCCTGGCCCTGCTCCTGGGCGCGGCGCTGGGTTGCCACATCCAGCCCAAGCTCCAGGTGGAGGCCCGGGACACGGCCATGGAGGTCAAGAAGAAGGTGCCGCTGGTCGGGGCGGTGAGCTATTCGCCGGACGGCCGCCTGGTGGCATCCGGCGGCTCGGACCAGGTGGTGCACGTGTGGGACATGACGGCGATGAAGGAGATCCGCCGGTTCAAGGGCCACACGGGGTTCATCAAGGGCGTGGGCTTCCTGGCCGACGGCCGCACCGTCACCTCCACCAGCAACGACGGCACCCTGAAGTTCTGGGACCTGGCCACCGGCTCCGAGACCCGCAGCGTCCCGAAATTCCTGGACGGCCTCCTCGGCATGTCCGTGGGCGTGCCGGTGACCCCCGACGGGCGGTTCGCCCTGGGCATCACCTCCTCCATGTTCTCCGAGTCCTGGACGCGCAACCTGCACGACCTCCGGTCCGGGACCATCACGCAGCGGTTCCCCGGGAAGTTCGGCGCGCTTTCGCCGGACGCGAAGACCGTCCTGATCCTGGACCGGCAGGTGTCCCTCGTGGACCGGGGCTCGGGCAGGGTCCTCTGGCAGACGGCCCTGGGCGGCCGCAAGTCCCTCTCCTGGGCCCTGGCCGCCTTCTCCCCGGACGGCACCCGCATCGTGGCCATGGACCAGTCCACCGGAGGTCCGATGTCGGCCGTGGACACCACCTTCTTCCTCCTGGACGCCAGGACCGGCCAGCAGCTTAAGGCCTTCGGCCACCACCAGATGCCCGGCGGCCTCATCTCCATGAACAAGATCCTCGCCCAGATCAGCGCGCTGGCCGTTTCGCCCGACGGCAGGTTCCTGCTCAGCGGAGACCTGAAGGCCAGCTACAAGCTCTGGGACATCGAGGCCGACCGCATGGTGTGCCAGATGAAGGCCGCCGACGAGCTCACCGGCAACATGCTCAACAACGTCCCCTCCATGGCCTTCGCGCCTGACGGCCGGACCCTCGTGGCCTCCACCCTGGGCGCGGCCCGGTACTTCGACGCGGCCACCGGGGCGGAGCTGGCCTCCATGATCGCCTTCGAGGACGGGGAGTGGCTCTTCATGACGCCCAGCGGCTACTACAACGCTTCCGAGAAGGGCGACCAGAACCTCGGCGTGACGGTGAAGGGGCAGCCCTATACCATCGCCCAGCTGCGGGAGTCCTTCTTCCGCCCCGACCTGGTCAAGCTCGCCCTCTCGGGAGGCTCGCTCGCGGGGTACCGCAAGGTGGCCGACGTGCGCCCCCCGCCCGTGGTGTCCATCGTCGACACCCCTTCCGCGGTGGCGGCGGGGGAGGCCACGGTGACCCTGCGCATCGCCGACTCCGGCGGCGGCATCGGGGACGTGCGGCTCTACCTGAACGGGTCCGCCGTCGTGCTCGACCGCGGCCGGGGGCTGGCCGTGGTGGGGACCGGGGACACGGTGCGGAAGTATCCCCTGAGGCTCACCCCCGGGCTCAACACCATCCGCGCCATCGCCTTCAACGACGACAACTCCATGCAGAGCGCCGACGCCGTGCAGACCGTCACCGCGTCCTTCCTGCCCGCCGCCAGGCCCTCCCTGCACGCCCTGGTGATCGGCATCAACGAATACAGGAACCCCAAGCTCAAGCTCGATTTCGCGGTGGCCGACGCGGACCTGTTCGCCGAGACCCTCGCCGCCACCGCGGGCCCCCTGTTCGGGGAGGTCCATGTCAAGCGGCTCACCACGCCAGGCGATACCACCCGCGAGAGCATCATCCGCGAGCTCCGGGCCATGCAGACCCTGAACCCGGACGACCTTTTCGTCTTCTACGTGGCCAGCCACGGCACCGTGGACGACGGCGAGTACTTCCTCATCACCTCGGAGGTGGGCTCCACGTCCACCGCGAAGCTGAAGACCGACGCCCTCAGCCAGAACCTGGTCAAGGAGCTCATCGCCAACATCCCCGCCACGAAGAAGCTGGTCGTCATCGACACCTGCGGCGCCGGCAAGCTGGGCGACGCCATCCAGGTGGCCATGATGACCCGGGGCATGAGCGAGGACACCGCGATCAAGGTGCTGAGCCGCGCCGTGGGCTCGACGGTCCTGGCCGCCTCCACCTCGGTCCAGGAGGCCCTGGAAGGCTACCAGGGCCACGGCCTGTTCACCCACGTCCTCACCGAGGGCATGAAGGGAAGGGCCGACAGCGACGGGGACGGCTTCGTCAAGACCACCGAGCTGGCCAACTACGTGGACGACGAGGTGCCCCGGCTCGCCGAGAAGATCTTCAAGCGCGCCCAGTTCCCCACGGTTTCCCCCAGCGGCATGGGGTTCCCCATCGGCAAAGTGCGGTAGGATCGAAAAATCCCGAGGTAGCTCGCCATGAGACTTCTCCCCGCCGCCCTGGCCCTGATGATGATTCCCGCCGCCCACGCCGCGCCCCGCCGCACCTGGGACTTCGGAAACCTCAGCTACGTGAGGCGGACCCCCGCCGAGAAGGGGGCCCAGGCCAACACCCATCCCCTGGCGGTCGAACCCGCGGTGCTCGCCCAGGCCCTGGCCTCCGTGCGCTTCGCCAACGGCCCCAAGGACGCCCCCCTGTTCACCCCCGCCGAGGCCGACGCCATGTCCAAGGCCATGGCGGAAGCCTTCGCCGCCGCCGGCCCCGGGGAGGACCTGGTGGTCCTGAGCACCTTCAAGCGCGAGAGCGGCTTCTTCGCCGAGTCCCTCGGGGTGACGGCGCGGGTCTTCGCCACCGGCGGCCGACTCAACCTCATCGTCCACGACACGCGCCTGGACTTCGTCTACGCCTACAACCTGGACAACAAGCTGCCCCCCTTCGACTACGGTTACCGGGACAAGGCGGGCGCCGCCGTCCTGAAGGCCCCCGGGGCCGAGGCGCGCAGGGCGGACTGGCTCGTGCTTCCCCTGGCCGCCCCGGCGGAAAAGCCGGTTCCCGTGGCCGCGACCCCCGCGGCCGCCCCCGCTCCGGCCCCCAGGGCCGCCGAGCCCGTGGCCAAGGCGCCCGCCGCGGTCCCCGCCAGCATCGAGGAGCGCCTGCGCGGCCTGAAGCGCTTCCGGGAGCAGGACCTGATCACGGAAGCCGAATACGCGAAGCAGAAGCAGGAGCTCCTGAAGGAATACGCCAAGGGGACCGAGGGCAAGGCGGACTAGAGGATCCTCGGCCTCGTGAGGACCTGGTTCAACGCGATGTTGATGTCGTATTCAGACTGGAGAGGGGGCGAATGAAGGGCATTTCACGGGGCCTCGGCAATGACGTGTATAGATCTTGCGAGCGATACCCATAAGTCATTAAGTTTATTAGGCTTACTTTGAACCCTCCGCCCCCCGGGTCCCCTGCAGGAAGATCCTCGGATCCACCCGCGCGTTGTTCAGGCTCAGCGACCAGTGCAGGTGCGGCCCCGTGGCCCGCCCCGTCATGCCCACCCGCCCCAGCGGCTCCCCGGCCTTGAGCACCTGCCCGTCCTTCACCAGCACCTTCGACAGGTGCGCGAACAGGCTCACCACGCCCTCCCCGTGGGCGAGGAACACGGCGTTGCCGCTGAAGAAGAAGTCCCCCGTGAGCACCACCACGCCCGCCGCCGGGGCCCGCACCACCTGGCCCGCGCCGGCCTTGATGTCCAGGCCCGAGTGGGGCGACCTCGGCTCGCCGTTGAAGACCCGGCGCATGCCGAAGGAGGCCGTGAGGGCGCCGGAGGTGGGGTGGAGGAACTTCAGGGTGGGCTCGAAGCCCTCGGGCCAGGCCACCCACGCCGGCTTCGTCAGGGCGCCCTCCTGGGCGATGCGGGCCTCGTCCTCGGGCGAGGGGTTCACCTGGCGCTTGTTCTTGAGGGTGACGTGCTGCTCGGGGTAGTGCTTGGCCCGGATGGTGAAGGGCACGGCGGCGCCTCCGGCGTCCAGGCTGTCGGGGCCGGGCTTTGCGGAGAGCGGGATGCCCACCACCGCCTCCCACCCCCGGGCGCCCTTGCGCACCAGCACGCGCTCCCCGTGGTAGGCGGCGCGGGGCCCCGGCACCGGAACCACCGCCACGCCCCCGGGCACGGGCGACGCCTTGAAGGGCAGCGCGGCGAGAAGGGCGGGGAGGAGCAGGGCCGGGAACATCCCAGAACCGTAGCATAGGTTAGTCTGTACCCAGAATGATCCGTCCTCCGCGCACACCCTGGCTCACGCTGGGCCTCTGCGGCCTCCTCGCCCTGGGCGTGGCCGCGGCCCGGCACATCGCGCGGCCCCGCTACGCGCCGCCCACCCGGGTGGAGGACGCCGTCCTGCGCATCGCCATCAACCTCACCCCCAACACCCTCGACTGGAACCTCAGCAGCGACTTCAGCCCGCCCAACTACACCGTCGCCCGGGCCACCATGCGCGGGCTCTACACCTGGACCGCCACCCAGGACCTGGTGCTGGACGTGGCCGGCGCCTGCGCCGTGGACGACCCGTCGCACCCTGTGGAGTACACCTTCCGCCTGCGGGACGACGTCTTCTGGTCCGACGGCGCCCCCCTTTGCGCCGCGGACTTCGTCCTGGGCTGGCGCCGGGCCCTGGACGGCAAGGAGAGCAAGTACTTCAGCGACATCGTGGGCGTGCGGGACTACCTGGCCCTCCCGCCGGGGCCGGGGCGCGCCGCGGCCCTGGCCCGCGTGGGCTTCCGGGCCCTGGACGCCCGCACCTTCCAGGTGCGCCTCGCGGCGCCCAGGAGCTATTTCCCCGGGTACCTGGCCGGCGTCTACGCCTTCTACCCCGCCCCCTCCCACCGGCTGCGGGGCCTGTCCGAGGACCAGATCCGCGCCTACTACCGGCGCACCGGAGGCGGCGACCCGCTGGCCCTGGGGCCCTACCGCATCCGGGAATGGAACCGCCTGGACGAGAGCATCGACCTGGTGGCCAACCCCCACTACCCCGCCCTGCCCGGGCGGGTGCCCCGGGTGGTCCTGTTCCCCTCGGACCTGGCCACCATGCTCTACGACCAGGGCCGCGTGGACTTCAACTTCCTGGACGACGGCCCCTCCACCTTCCGCCACCCCGCGGACCGCCGCCAGGCCGCGCTCTGGAGCACCTTCTGGATGGGCCTGAGCACCCGGCTCCTGCCGCTGGACGTGCGCCGGGCCATCGCCATGGCCCTGGACCGGCGGGCCCTGGGCGAGCACGTGCTGCCCCGCTTCCGCGCGGCCTCCCAGCTCCTGCCGGAGGGCTTTCCCGGGCGCCTGGGGGACGGGGACCCCCGTCTCAGGGCCCTGCCCCCCTTCGACCGCGCCGAGGCCCGGCGCCTCGTGGAGCGCGCCGGCTGGACGGGCCGCGAGCTCACCCTGGTCTACCACGAGAACGGCACCTTCCTGCCCGAGGCGGCCCTGGCCGAGGGCGTGCGCGTCCAGCTCGCGGAGGTGGGCCTGCGGGTGCGGCTCCTGGGAACCCGGACCATGACCGAGGAGATGCTCACCCAGGACCGCCGCGCCCGGCACGAGCTGCACTTCCGGCGCACCGGCGCCGACTTCCCCCACCCCCAGGAGTTCCTCCTGCCCTTCACCTACAGCGGCGACCCCGCCCAGGACAACGGCAGCTACACCGGCTTCGAGGCCGGAGGCGCGGGCCCGGCCTACCGGCGCTTCGAGCGCGAGGCCCAGGCCACCGCGGAAGTGGCACCCGCGGCCATGGCGGACCGCGCCTGGGAGGCCCAGCGGATCCTCCTGGCCGAGGAGGTGGTCGTGGTGCCCCTCTTCTACCCGGACCGCTACTTCCGCACCCGGCCCTGGCTGCGGGAGCTGACCATCGACCCCTTCAACTTCATCGACTTCACCCGGCTCACCTGCAGCCTGCCGGTGAAGCCGTGAGGCTCCGGTTCCTGCGGGACCTGGCGATCATCCCCATCGTCGCGTTCCTGGTGCAGGCCCTGGTGGTGCGCCTTCCCGTGCCCGTCAACGAGGACGCCAAGCGCCCCCAGGTGGTCTCCCTCCAGGCGCAGATGGAGCGCGACCTGGGCAAGGGGCAGGCCCTGGGGTTCCTGCGGCCCTGGGTCAAGCTCGCGAAGGGGGAGCCCCTGGGCAACGACCAGCAGGGCTTCGACATCGGCGACCTGGCCGCGGCGCTGGGCAGCAGCCTGCGCATCGGGCTCATGGGGCTGGTCCTCTCCCTGGGCTGGGCCTACCTGTACGCGTGGTTCCGGGTGCGCACCCGCAACCGCCTCGACCGGCGCACCCTGGAGGTCCTGCCCGACCTCATCTACGCCACCCCGCCCTTCTTCTTCGCGCTGGCGCTGGCCATCCCCCTGGGCACGCACCTGGCCGGCTCGCGCCTGCCCTTCGAGGCCGCCGCCGCCCTCGCCACGGCGCTGCCGGCGGCGGCCTTCTTCGGGCAGGTGCTCTATGGCGCCCTGGCCCGGGAGATGGGGCGGCCCTACGTCCTCACCGCACGCGCCAAGGGCCTCTCCGACGACCGCGTCATCTGGCGCCACGCCATGCCCAACGCCACCCTGGTCCTCCTGGACGGCGCCGTGCCCAAGGTGACCCTGCTCCTCACCGGCAGCTTCATCGCCGAGCGGGTCTTCAACATCCACGGCTTCGGCTACCTCTACGTCTACGCCGCCGAGCAGCGCCAGGCGGCCCTGGTGGTGGTGGGCACCACGGTGTTCGCGGCCCTCCTGGTGCTGGTGTCCATGGCCGCCCAATGCGTGCGCTCCTGGCTGGAGCCCGCGCCATGACACCGCGTGCCAAGGGCCTCGCGGGCCTCTCCCTCCTCCTGCTCCTGCTGGCGCTGTCGGTCCTGCCGCGCTGGATCCACGCCTGCCCCTTCGGCATGGACCTGGAGTTCCCCACGCAGACCGTCTGCGAGCGCGCCCTGGGCGGCCTGGGACGGTCCATGGCCCTGGCCGCGGGCGTCGCGGGCCTCACCACCGCCCTTGGCATCCTGCTGGCGCTGGCCGCCGCCCAGGCCAAGGGCGCCGTGGACTTCTCCATCACCAAGGTCTCGGAATTCTTCTTCGCCCTGCCCGACATCCTGGTGCTCATCACCATGGCCTTCCTCCTGAAGACCGCCCGGGACCTGGGCTTCCTGGACCTGGACCCCACCCTGGCCGTGGGCGCCTCCCTGTCGGTGATCGGCTGGGCCGTGCCCGCCCTGATGTTCCGGGCCCGGCTCAAGGCCCTGGGCGAGGCTGAGTTCGTGTCCGCCAGCCGCGCCCTGGGCGCCGGCGAGGCCTGGATCCTGGCGCGCCACCTGCTGCCCCAGATGAAGGGCTTCATGCTGGCGGTCTTCCTGCTGCGGGTGCCGGCGGTGATCTTCATGGAATCCACCATCAGCTTCCTGGGCTTCGGCCTGCCCCCCACCACGCCCAGCCTGGGCACCTACGTGGGCGGCAACTACCGGAACCTCATCCTGGGCGAGTGGCGCATCGTCCTGCCCGTGTGGGCCCTGCTCCTGCTCATCTCCATCGGGTTCTCCCTGGTGGGCAAGGCCCTGCTGGCCGGGGAGGACGCGTGAGCGCGCACCTGGAGGCCCGGAACCTGGGCATCGCGCTGCGGGGCGGGAACCTGCTGGTGGAGCGCCTCTCCTTCGACCTGGCCGCGGGGCGCACCCTGGGCCTGGTGGGCGAGAGCGGCTCGGGCAAGAGCCTCACGGCCCAGGCACTGCTGGGCCTGCTGCCCGAGGAGCGCTTCGAGGTGACCGGGAGCCTGCGGATCCTGGGGGAGGAACCCGGGGACTGGAAGCGCCTGCGCGGCAAGGTCATCGCCATGGTCTTCCAGGAGCCGCGCCTGGCCCTGAACCCGCGCATGGAGGTGGGCCGCCAGATCGCCGAGGTCCTCGAGCTCCACCAGGGCCTCTCCCGGGCCGGGGCCGGCCGCGAGGCGGCGCGCTGGCTGGACCGGGTCGGCATCGCCCCCGCCCGCGCCCGGGATGTCCCCGCGACCTTCTCCGGCGGCATGCTCCAGCGCATCTGCATCGCCATGGCCCTGGCCGCGGGCCCCCGGATCCTCGTGGCCGACGAGCCCACCACGGCCCTGGACACCACCGTCCAGGCCCAGGTGCTGGACCTGGTGGGCGACCTGCAGCGGGAATTGGGCCTGGCGGTGCTCCTCATCACCCACGACCTGCCCCTGGCCGCCCAGCGCTGCGACGACCTTCTGGTGCTTTACGCCGGCCGCCCCATGGAGAGCGGCCCCACCGAGCGCGTCCTGCGCCGCCCCCTGCACCGCTACACCGAGGCACTCCTCGCCTGCGCCCGGTTCCCGGCCGAAGCCGGCACGCCCCTGGCCGCCATCCCCGGGCAGGTCCCCCTGGTCACGCCGCAGTCGATCCCCCCCTGCGTCTTCGCCGACCGCTGCCGCGCCGCGCGGGAGGACTGCCTGAACCGCTCCTACACCTGGTACCCCGAAGGCCACGCCTGCTTCCACCCCTGCGGGGAGGACCCATGATCCTCCTGGAAGCCCGGGCCGTCCGCAAGGCCTACCAGGGCCGCCCGGTCCTGGCCGGCGTCGCCCTGGCCCTGGAGGAGGGCCGCACCCTGGGCCTGGTGGGTGAGAGCGGCTCGGGCAAGACCACCTTCGGCCGCATCCTCATGGGCTTGGAGCGCCCCGACGCGGGCGAGGTCCTCTACCGCGGCGAGCCCATGCCCCCGCAGCGATCCCCGGCCTGGCGCGCCCTGCGCCGGAAGATCCAGGCCGTCCACCAGGACCCCTCCGCCGTGCTCAACCCCTGGTGGACCATCCAGGAGGTCCTGGAGGAGCCCTTCCGCGTCCACGGCATGCCCCGCGCCGAGCGCCGCGCCAGGATCCCCGCCCTCCTGGACCAGGTGGGCCTCCCCGCCGCCGTGGCCCCGCGCCTTCCCGCGGAGCTGAGCGGCGGCCAGAAGCAGCGGGTGGTCATCGCCCGGGCCCTTTCCCTGGAACCCGACCTCCTCTTCGCCGACGAGCCGGTGTCGGCCCTGGACACCTCGGTGCAGGCCCAGATCCTCAACCTGCTTCTGGAGATCCGGCGGGAGCGCCGCATGGCCATGGTGATCGTCTCCCACAACATCGACGTGGTCCGCCACATGGCCGAGCGCACCCTGGTGCTGCGGGACGGCCTGATCGTCGAGGAGGGCCCGTCCCAGGTCCTGTTCGAACACCCCGAACATCCCTTCACGAGGGCTCTTGTGGCGGCGCTGCCGAGGCTGGAGTAGGGGTCCCCGGGCTCCAGCCCCCTCCCTGGCGACCGAACCACCGGCAGCCGGGAACCGGCCTGAACCGGGTCGCCTCACGGAGGCAGCAGCCTGGCCACGAGGCTCAGCACCTGGTCCGGATGGAAAGGCTTGACGACCCATGCCTGCGCGCCCAGGGCCCTTCCCAGGCGCTTCATGTCCGCACCGGATTCGGAGGTGAGCATGACGACCGGCGTGCGCGCGTGGCGGGCGTTCCCGCGGAGCGCCTTGAGCAAGGAGAAGCCGTCCATGTTCGGCATGTTGATGTCGCACAGCAGGAGATCGACTTGGCGATCGTGGAGGCAATCCAGGGCCTCCCTGCCGTCCCGGGCCTCCACCACGTCGAACCCGGCCCGGGTCAGGACCAGGCGCAGGAGAGCCCTCAAGGTCGAGGCGTCATCGACGATCATGATGGTCTTGGGCATGGATCGGCTCCCGCCTTTCTCCGGCAAGCCCAGGGGTGCCGAGGCGCCCCGGGCCGCTGAAGGCCACTTGGTCAATCCGTCTCTCCGCCACGCTAGCTCGCAGGACCGATTGAGTGGATTCTAGGAAGCCTTTTCAAAATGACAAACCAATATTTGTGACTTTCCTGCGAATTCTGGGAATTCCGCGGCCCTGGGGACCAAGGCGCAGCAGGACCGCATCCAGCCCGCCGAGGATGCCGCTGAACGAAGCGGTACTGTCTTTTCCAGATCGGAGCTGCGAAATTTCCAGATCCCGGCTGAAACATTCAATAAGCAAGCCATTGTTTTCCAACAGTTATCGAGCGTATATTCCAGATCGGAATTTTTACCCTTGGGGATCGCCTCACCCATGGCTCGATTCGTTCACCACGAACTTCGCCTGCTGAACCCGGCCTTTTCTTCGCCGCTTCCGGATGTGCTCACGGATCTGGAATACCTGCGCCGCCTGGAACTGCGAAGTACGACCCCATGGCCCGTTTTTCTTCAGCTCAAGCAGGTCTCCAGGCGCGGGTGCTCCTGCCCGCCCTGGTCCATGCCCGCCAGCGCCAGTTGGTGACCTCCGCGGAGGAAGCCGTACTGTCGGCAACCATCAGGGCAGGAACGGTGAAGGCGGGCGAGGTGATCGAGCAATGCGATGTGAAGACCCGCCGAGGCCGACCCAGCTTCACGACCCGGCTCACCAGGCCAAGGCGGCATCCGGCGGCGGCGCCAGGTGGCCCTGGAGCCGCCCGCCGGAATCTGCCGTTGGCCTTGGAACCAGGGATCCCTCAGGCCACCGCTGCCCCCCCGTCCACGACGAGTTCCTCGCCAGTCATGAAGGAACTGTCCCCGGATGCCAGGAACAGGGCGGCCCCGGCCACCTCCCCGTCGGTTCCCATGCGCTTCATGGGGACCATTTGGGAAACACTGTCCTGGAATCCGCGCAGCGCCTCCTCGTTCAGGCCCAGCTTGGCGTGGATGGGCGTTTCGATGGGACCTGGCGCCAGGCTGTTGACCCGGATGCCCCGGGGCGCCAGTTCCACGGCCAGGGACCGCGCCAGGCCGGCCAGTCCCGCCTTGGACGCGGAATAGGCGCCGGCACCGGGAAAACCCTTGCGGTCCACCACGCTGGTGGTGAACACCACGGACGCCCCCTTGCCCATCAGGGGAAGCGCCTTCTGCACGAGGAAGAAGGGGCCCTTGAGGTTCACGTCCAGGATCCGGTCCCAGTGGGCCTCGCTGGCCTCCTCCAGCGACCGGAACTCGCCGATGCCCGCGTTGACGAAAAGGACGTCCAGCCGTCCGGCTTCGGCCTGGAGCCGCCCGGCAATGCGGTCCAGGTCCCCGAGGCTGGCGCTGTCCGCCTCGAGGACGACGACCTCCGGGGGCAGCAGCTTCCGGGCCTGGGCCAGGGTTTCGGGATTGCGTCCAGTCACGTAGACCCGGGCGCCTTCCTGGTGGAACAGCCGGGCGGAGGCCAGGCCGATGCCCGTGGTGCCCCCGGTGATGAGTGCGATCTTGCCGTCGAGCTTGCCCATGATGGGATTTCCTTTCTGGAACGAACGTTCCATGAATTGTCAAAAAAAATCATCCGAGGACCGAGAGGGTCACGCGGACGATGCCCTCCAGGTCATCCCGGCTGGCGCCGGAACGGGCGGTGACCTGGAGACCGTGGATGCTGCTCTGGAGGTAGTGGGCCAGGGCGGCCGGGTCGTGCGCCGGACCCAGTTCGCCTTCGGCCTGGGCCCTGCGCAGGCGCGCTTCGAAGAGACCGAACACGTGCCTGAGGTTGTCGCGCACGCAGGCGCGGGTTTCGGGATCCTCGGCGGCCCGCTCCAGCGCGGCATGGGCCATGAGGCAGACCTGCCCTTCCGGCGAGAGCAGCCGGTCCACCGTCATGCCGAAGAGGGCGGCCAGGGCCTTGCGGAGGGGCAAGGGCCCTTCCAGGAGCTCGGCGAAGGGCCGGCTCACGCCCCGACGGTAGCGTTCCAGGCTGGCCATGTAGAGGGCCTGCTTGTCGCCGAAGGTGTCGTAGAGGCTCTGGCGGCTGATGCCCAGGTGGTCCACCAGATCCTGGATGGAAGTGGCTTCGAACCCCTTGGCCTGGAAGAGGTCCATGGCCCTTTGCAGGGTCGCGTCCTCGTCGAATGCCTTGCAGCGTGCCATGGGGAGAGTTTAGGGTTTTGGACCGATCAGTCAAGATGGGATTTTGAGGGAGGGGTCGCCCTGTCCCTGGAAGGCTTCCGGTCCTGGGCTTCATTTAACCGCCAGCCCATCGAGCATGAAGCGACCGTTCCCACCAGAACTTGACGGACCCTTGAACCGATGTACCTTTGTTACATGGGTCCAACGATCCAATGGGAGGGTGCCATGCTGCAGATGGCCGACAGCCGAAGGCGGTTCGTGATGCCCAAGGAAGCACTCATCGGCCCCAATGACCCTGCCGAGGTGGAACTTCTGCCTGATGGGAGAGTCATCATCTCTCCAGTCAGGGTGATTCCTGTTCACGAATTGTGGGCCCTGACCCCTGAAAGCACCGCCCAGACGGACGCTGCCATGAAGGACTACAAGGCTGGGCGCACCCTTTCAGTCAAGGCCCTTGATGCCAAGATCGCAGCGGGGAGCTCAAGCCGAGGGCGCAAGTGAAGCCGTCCTTCCCGGATGCCTTTGTGCTGAAACTGTTCAGCCAGGAAAGCAGCTTGATCAATGCGTTCCGCCGCCTGATAGAAAAGGTCGAAATCAGGACGGAACAACAATTACGTGAAACCAAGGGCATCCACCTCGAACCCATCAAGGCAAACCCGCCCTACCATTCCATCCGGCTGGACCAGGGCCCCAGGGCAAAGGTCCTGCTGGACGGGGAGACCATGGTCTTTCTTGACCTTGACCAGGATCACGACAAGACCTATGGCAGGAAATAAGGTTCAAGAATGACCCTCCGGCATCAACAAGTTCTTCGAAGAGGCAGTCGCATCCTTCGATGGAGACCTGAAGGCACTGGTGGAAGCCTCATTGGAGTTGATGAAGGCACGCAGAGAGCGCAATCCCACCGAGGCAATCTGTAATGCCAACGGCAGGGTTCTCAAGAGCACCCTACAAAAGATCGAATCTATCAAAGATTTCCTCGCCGGAATCCGAGGCATCTCGCGTGCCAAGGTGCTAGGCGGGATCGTGAGATTGAAGCTGAACGCCATGAAGTAGCCCTCTTCGCCCTGGACCGACTTGTGCGGTCTGGGGCTGATTATCAAAAAGCATGAATTGCATGAGGACCAGAGATGAAGGCTCTACTTGCTTGCTTTGTGGCTCTAGGAATCTACGCCTCGCCGCCTAGCACCTATGAAAAGGACCGCGCAAAACAACGCATCGAATATGCTGAGGAGGCAACCCGAATTGCCAAGGCTGAAGATAAGTGGATTGCCTTCACGACCCATGGCAAGTATGCAACCAGTCTCATTGTTCTCGCATTTGGTGGTCCCTGGACTCCCGAGGATGTTGATTCCTATCTGAAAAATCAAGGTCGGTTGAGAGAGATGCGGGATCTCGGAATCAAAGGGATCGCATTCGTCCAGGTGACTGGTAAAGGCAAGAAAGCGAAGTCGAACCTTTACGCTGCGTTCGAACTCAATCAACTCTAAAAATCAAGCAGCTCACCATATCAATCCGTATCTATATGCCGAAAGCTCATTCTGCAACAATGATGGAATTCATGAAAGAGCCACCATGACGGAACTATCACACGGGCTTTCTGGCGCATCTGGTGAATATTTTGTATGTGCAGAACTGTCCATGCGTGGATACCTTGCATCCTTGACAATCAAAAACGCTGACGGGATCGATGTCCTTGCTACGAAGCCGAATTCCGGTAGGGCGATTTCGATCCAAGTTAAAACAATCCAAGGCGTTAACCGTCACTGGGTCATGAACGAGAAACATGAGCACATCGAAAAGCCGGACCTGTTCTATGTTTTCGTGCGCCTGCTCAAGATCGGTCTTCGTCCAGAATTCCATGTCGTGCCCAGCGATGTTGTCGCTGCCCATGTCGTCGCTAGACATCAGGAGTGGATGGCGGGGGCCAAAAGGGATGGTAGCCCCAGGAAGGATACTTCCATGCGTGGATTCACGGATAAGGGCAACCAATACCTTGAAAGATGGGACCTCTTAGCCACTTCAAAGTCCACCCCTGCCACCCGGTAGGACGAACCATGCCGATCCCTGCCCGACGACACTGAGTAGTCCCCACTGCGGACAATTACACTTCCCCATCGGCTTGCCCATTCCGGGATAGCCAAGGGGACTCAGATGTCGGCACGGTACCCCATGGCCACCTGGCCTTGGGGAAGGCGGTGCCATGGGTCGGGTCACGGATCAGCAGGTGAGGCGTTTGAACGAGGAAATGGCGAAGCATGGCCAGGTCGGCAGGGCGGCGATGATGGCCAATATGGACCGTAAGACGGCGCGGAGTTACATACGGGCCAAGCAGTTTCCTTCGGAGATGCCGACGGAACGGGCCTGGCAGACCCGGGCGGATCCGTTCGCGGCGGACTGGCCGGAGGTTGCTGGCCGCCTAGCCGAGGCCCCGGAATTGGAGGCCAAGGGCCTGTTCGAGCACCTGATGCGCCAGCGGCCAGGGGTCTACCAGGAGGGCCAACTCCGGACCTTCCAGCGGCGGATCCAGGTCTGGCAGGCCCAGTTCGGCCCCGACAAGGAGGTGTTCTTTCCCCAGGACCACGTGCCGGGCGAAGCCATGCAGACGGATTTCACCTGGGCAACGGAGCTGAACGTGACGATCCATGGCGAGCCGTTCCCCCACATGCTCTGCCATGTAGTGCTGCCCTACTCCAACTGGGGCTGGATCACCGTGTGCCAGTCGGAGTCCATGCTGGCCCTGCGGCGGGGGATCCCGGCGGCCCTGGCCCAGCTGGGCCGGATCCCACTGTTCAGCCAGACCGACAACTCCACTTCCGCGACCCATAAGATCGCCGCCAGCGCTGCGGTCGAGGTGGAGATCACGGGGTCGGGAGAGGAGAAGTCCACGATTCACAGGACCCGCAGCCGGAAACCCCGGGCCTATAACGACGACTACTGGGACATGATGACCGGGCACTACGATGTCCAGGTGCGGACCATCAGCGTGGGCAAGTCTGAGCAGAACGGCGACGTGGAAGCCTCGAACAATGCCCTCAAGCGGCGCCTGCACCAGCACCTGCTGCTGCGCGGCCACCGGGATTTCCCTTCGGTGGAGGCGTGGGAAGCCTGGGCCCAGGGGGCCTGCGTAATGGCGAACGCCCGCCGCAAGCGGGTTCCCGAAGAACTGGCCGCCATGCGGCCCCTGCGGGTGGAGGCGTTCGCCGAGTTCGACGAATGGCGGATCAAGGTAAGCGAGGAAAGCACCCTGCTGGTGAAGCGGAACACCTACTCGGTGCCTCCGAAGTTGCTGGGCAAGTGGGTGCGGGTGCGGCTCTACGAGATGACGCTGGAGGTCTGGTTCGCAGACCGGCGGTTGCTGGTGATCCCCAGGCTGCTGGGGGAGTACCGGACCCGCATCGACTACCGCCACGTGGTCAAGGCGATGCTCAAGAAACCGGGCGCCTTTGCCCAATACCGGCACCGGGCGGACCTGTTCCCGGGGCCGGTCTGGCACCAAGCCCTGGAAGCTCTACAGAAGGGACTGGGCGAGCGCCGGGGCGAAGTGGCCTACCTGCGCAACCTCAACCTGGCCGCCGAGGAAATGGAGTGCGATGTCGAGGCGGCCCTGGTGCTGCTGATGGCGGAGGGCATCATCCCGGAGCCGGCGCGCGTGCAGGACCTGATGGGGCTGGGTAGACCCACCGAGATTCCGGACATGCCGGCCCTGGTGGTGGACCTGGGCGGGTTTGACGCGTTGCTGACGGAGCGGCTGGAGGAGGCGGTATGAGCAAGGAAGCGCGTCGGCAACTGGGGGACATGCTGCGGGAGCTCAACCTGACCGGGGTGGCGGCGACTTACGGGGAAGCCGGGAAACGGGCTGAGAAGGAGGGCTGGGCTTTCGATCGGTTCCTGCACCACCTGATGGAACTGGAACTGGAGCAGCGGCGCCAGAAGCGCCTGGAACGGGTACTCAAGGCCGCCAAGCTCCCGGTCGGCAAGACCCTGGCCACCCTCAAGCAGGACCTCCTGCCCGTGAAGGTCCGCCGGCAGATGGCGACCCTGATCGAAGGCGGGTTCGTCGACCGGGGCGAGAACCTGCTGGCCTTTGGCCTCCCGGGCCGGGGCAAGACGCACCTCGTCTGCGCTCTGGGGGCGGAATTGATCCAGCGGGGCTACAAGGTGTATTTCACGCCAGCCTACGCCCTGGTCCAGCGCCTGCTGATCGCCAAGCAGGGCCTGGGCCTGGAGCGCGAGATGCGCCGACTGGACGCATTCGACGCGATCATCATCGACGACATCGGCTATATCCAGCAGACCCGAGACGAGACCGAGGTTCTGTTCACCCTCCTGGCTGAGCGCTATGAGCGGCGTACCGTGATCATCACCTCGAACCTGGTGTTTTCCCAGTGGGACCGGATATTCAAGGACCCCATGACGACGGCGGCGGCCATCGACCGAATCATCCACCACTGCGTGATCCTGGAACTGAACGGCACCAGCTACCGGGCCGATGCGGCCAAGGCACGGATGCCCCAGCCTGAGGAATCCGCATCAGCCTGACCCCCCCCCAGACCCCCCCGGCGCCGGTCCCTGCTCGGGCGCGGATTTCCCATGGAAGGCGGGGCCCCTCCCATGGAAAACCGCAAAGGGCGCGGTTTCCCACGGGCCCCGCCCCCCGTTCCACGGGAAACCCGCCTCCCTCGGCCTGCGGCTGGAAACCGCATGCGCGGTTCCCACAGGGTCCGGCGCCAAGGGCGCAGCAGCAGCAGGTGTCCATTTGTAATTGTCGTCGGGTCTGCTTTTACCACCCGTGCCCATGGCGATGCCAGGGAAGAACAGGTAAGCCAGCGGCTCCGCCGCGGCCCTGGCGATGGGGAATTGTAATTGTCGTTGGGCCGGAATTTACCTCATCTGAAATTCGACCGAGGGCACACGATTGCCTCACGTAATGACCCGACCGAAATTCCAAGTCCAAGCGCCCAAGAACTTGGTAAGCCGGCTGCTACGCAGCGGCCCCTCGATGGGGAATTGTAATTGTCGTCGATGGGGAATTGGCGTTGACGTCGGGCAGATCCCTACTTCCCTCAAGCAAACCGTAGATCAGGAACTCACTGCCTACTGCGAACAGAAGGTGCCTATGTGGGTGCGCGACAAGGTGCGCCTGGTGCATCGGTGGCACGGAGCCAAGGTAATGCTTGTTGAACAGCGCCCCTATTGGAAGGATGAATCCGCCCCGTGGATCGACAGCCCTGTGGTTCAGTTTCGATATCATGACGACACCGACGACTGGACCATCTTCTGGCGGGATCGTAATCAGCGGTGGCACCCCTATGAACCACATCCTGGTTCACGCAGCATCACACGCCTTCTTGCTGAAATTGACCAGGATCCAACGGGGATATTCTGGGGTTGATATGCCCCGGTTGCATGTGAGGGTCCTGGACTTTTGTAACCCGTCCTCTGCACCTTTAGCACCTGCTCAACCCCTTCGATAGACATCACCCCATTCGACCCGCCAGGAAGCGTTCTAGGGGCGTCCCAGGTGGATGTAAGGTTGTTCCGGATTCCCCCCATGAGCCTGACGGGGAAGTCCTGAAAACTTGCCAATTCTGCCCATGAGACCGAGTCGCTACCGTTCGGAGGCAGATTTCGACCGTTTGGGCATTAGCATCGATGGGAACGGTGTGTTCCTGGGAAACTTCTTTTACACGAAATTTCTGGACGTCTCAGGAAAGGATCCAATGCCCCGCGAGAGTGCCCGAATCCACCTCATTCACAATCTCAAGCCGGGAAAAAGGTATTTTGATGATCTTGATTTGTCGCCAATAGGACTTTTCCCCTTCCCATCCTCACCAGTAAGCTGCTGAAGTGAACGCAAGTGAAAAGCCCTATCGGAGCATCGCATGTCGGTTTCACCTATTGCGCTTGCAACCCCAGCCCTCCTGGAATGGGCTAGGAAATCTGCCGGATTTAGCCTTGAAGGACTTGCAGCCTCGCTCAATGAAGATCCTGAAACCATCCGGGGTTGGGAATCAGGTATTGCTTCTCTTACGATCAGTCAGCTTAAGGACTTCGCCAAGAGGACCAAACGGAGTCTCGCTGTTTTCTACATGCCCGAGCCGCCTGTCGTCGAGCTTGAAATTCGGGATTTTAGGATCATAGGAGACGATGAGGAGGACCTGTTCGCCCCATCTGGACCTCTGGTTCAGGAGTTCAAGAGAGTCTGCGAGAGGCAAACAAATCTTCGGGAGATGTTTGAAAAAGGAATCATCAGCAAGGCTTCCGAAATGCCCTCTGTGGACCGCGCCGAAATGACTTCTTCTGCTACTAGGGTTCGAGAGTGGTTGGGCATTGGAGAGAAGGACTTCCACACACACCACCAACCTCATGATGCATACAGATTCCTTCGAAGCTTGCTTGAAGCCAAAGGCATCTGGGTCTTCCAGAGCATCGGTGTCCAGGTAGAGGATGTGCGAGGGTTTGCCATCTATGATCCCGATATTCCCATCGTGGTCGTGAATGGCACAGACTACCCCTATGCTCGGAACTTCACCCTCATTCACGAATTGGGGCACCTACTTCTGAAAGAAAGGACGGTCTGCGACCTAAAGGGGTTCTATAACCGAAAGGTAAAGCAGAACAGGGAAGAGCAATTCTGCAATAAGCTCGCAGTCGAAGTTCTAATGCCCAAGCATATCATTCGCAAAGAAGAATTCGTTAGGACCTTTGGATCTAACCATGATTTCGAGCTTCCTATTGTTAAGAAGCTAGCTGACCGATTTGGAGTGAGCCAAGAGGCAATGCTGATCCGACTGGGCGAGTTATCCCTTATAGAGAAGCCTCTACAAGAGGAACGGCTAGCCGAATTGCGAGAAAAGAATCGAAGAAGCCCTGGTCCATCCGGTGGGGACTATTACGCCACTGTCGCCTCTAGAATGGGGAGGAGGTATATCAAGACTGTTGTCGAAGCGTTGGATGCCCGTATGATCACTCCAACCCAGTGCTTTCACTTCCTTGGTCGGGTTAAACAGACGAACATTAGGAAGCTATATGCTCAGGCAACCATGGGCTCCTCCAGGGAGGCGAGCTGATGAGCGAAGTCATAATCGATGCGGATACTGCTACCGGCTTGTGGGAAGCGCAGGCGGAGAACCCAAGGCTGTGGGAAGGGTTTCTTCGGCGGCTGGGGGAAAGGAAACTCGTCATCTTTGAGGAGGCACTGCGCGAGGTCCACGATGTCAATGAGGAAGTTTACGATTTATTAAAGACAAGCCGCATAAAGGTTCTTCCCATGAATCAGGAAATCCAAGGGGTCACGCGGCAAATACTTGAAGCTTATCCAACTCTTGTCAATCCATTCCTACAGAGTGGGCAGTCATTGGTTTTCTCTCTTGCTGCATCTATTACTTCGGGTCTTCCGATCCTTGCATTGGGGAAAAATGATGCTCGGATGGCAAGTCATCCCGACTTCAGCAGCGTCATAGATAACTTCAATATTCGCCGGACGCGACCATCATGGCTTCGGGGTGATTGATGGCAAATTCCCCGGTTGAGGAAACGATCTCTACCCTAGCAGGATTTGTAGAATTCCTGGCAGACAAGTGCGATGGTCGGAATCGCCTATATCGAGGACAGCGTGTTGATAAGGAGCTCACGCCCAAAATCGCCAGGATCACCCCTCAAAAGGACTCGCTGACGGCTGAGTCTAGGATGTTTTCTGATTTTCGTCGGCAGGTGGTCCCTTACCTGGAGTTTGGAGAACGGGGTGATTTGGAGTTGCTTGCTTTGGCACAGCACCATGGAATGGCAACACGGCTGCTCGACTGGAGTGAAAACCCCTTTGTCGCTCTCTGGTTTGCTGTAGAACGGGAAGCAGAGAAGGATAAGAACGGTGTGGTTTGGATTTTGAAGACGGCTACGAGGATGTTTACCGATGACAAGCCCCGGTTTGATCCATTCAAAATCTCGAAAACTTTTTTGTATCGTCCCAAACATATTGCACGCCGCATCACAGCTCAGTTCGGTTGCTTCTCGGTGCATCACCACACGGAAGAGAAGGGGTATGTCCCTCTCGACAAGGACGCAGAATATCAAAAAGCTTTAATCAAGGTGACCATTCCCGGTGGCAAATTCGGATTGCTTCGGAAAGAACTAGACCGGGTTGGCTTCAATGCAGCGTCCATTTTCCCTGATATCAACGGACTTTGCCGTCATATCCAATGGCAGCACTCCCTTGAGAGAGATGAAAACTGGGGCGCCCTCGCCGACCTGGGTATTGTTTTGCCACCGCGCTTAAATCTGACACGCTGAACTTCTCAAACATAGATTGCAAAATCCAGGAGGAAACTTCTAGTTAGGCACAACGCTTTCCGCTTATCCATCAAAGGAACAGCCATGAGTCTACAATTACTCAACTCGACATTGGAAGAACTCCCTTGGTCTCTTAAAGATCAAATAATGACATATGCAGAAACGGTCAAAGGGGCACTACCTAGCATTTTCAAAGAAGCCGATGTGGAGTTTGACAACGACAAATCTGATCGGATTATCTTTATTGTAGGAATAAAAAAACTATATTCCATCATAAGCAGTAACGATTGGATCCTTAAAAGCTCAGCCGCCCTTTTAGAAAAGAATGATGTGGGAAGAATTAGGTTCGGAGGGACCGATTTCTCCAGGGATGGGGAATTCTACTCGGAACTCCGGAGCCTAAACCGAGCACTAGATAAAATTCTTCAAGAAAATCAGATCAAAGACCTAATAGCACTTAATTATATAACTCTTATTAAGACCGAATTATGATGGATATTATTGCGCTACAAAAAGCCATCAAAGCAGTTATCAGGCGGCATTCGACTGCGTTTATGCAACTAGGTTCCAACCAATCCAAATTGCTAGAACTAGGCTCCATAGTTGGGACTGCTGAGCATTTTCGCTCTCTTGGGTATTCGATTAGTGTTATTAACCCGGGTGGCAAAAGCGACTTTATCGCCAAGGTTAGCACAAGAGGTTTCCCATGGAACTTCTCCCGCATCATGGTTGTGAATGGTCCAACCAGTTACGAGCTTCACATGAATTTAATGGTTCAAAGCGCGCATGACCAAGGCGTATATTGTGTTGATGTTGGTGTTGTGATCCCTGGCAGCATACCTTCGGTGCCTCAGAAGGCGCCATGGGTATGCGTTGCCAATAAACAGCTTTTAACATTTGCAGAAGCCAAGAAATTAGTAATATATCCAATGCTGTTGGCGCAGTTCATTGGAATTGTCCACGAGATTAAACCTGAATATCTCGATCCTTCCAATACGAAAGCAAGCCCGATGCCTCCAACGCTAATTGCTTTGGGTCATTTTTCAGGGAATTCTACGGTAATAGTGAACGCTTATCCTACGCGAGGGTTTAACGTTCGAGTCGTAGAAAACTTTGACCACCGGTTGAGCTTGGTTAACTTAGGCGTTGTCGCAAGCCCCTTTTGAGGCAAATGCCTTCGATTTGAAATCACCACCTTGAACAGATGTCGACGGACGGCATTGTCAACCTGGGGGGTTGGGGGGGATAGCAGAAAGTGAAGTGAAACGAGTTTCCTCTTGAACGAAGCCGCTTCGCGGCAGGGTGAAAAACGCCCGTCCAGTCCGGTCGCTCACCGGGGGACTTGCGGAAGTATATAAAAGCAGGCTCCTTGGTTATGGCGGTGTGTCAGCACCGTCCCCATAACCAAGGAGGAACTGCATGCGTGCAGATAGTGTATCTCTGTCCAGATTTTCCGGCGATCTCCGAATGGCGGGCCGGGCGGAAAGAACCATCGAGTTGTATGTCGCTTCGGCCCGGCGTTTCGAGGAGTTCCTCGGCCAGGACCTGCCGGATGCGAGCCAGGAGGCGATTCGGCGCTGGGTTGACCATCTCCGCGGCCAGGCGGTCGGGGCGTCCCGGCTTGGGCAGCATTACTCGGCCCTGAAATTTCTCTATTCAAGGACACTGGGCCAGCCGGAGAAGGTGGCCTGGATCACCATCCCCAAGGCCAAGGCGCACCTGCCCTCGATCCTCGGCCGGCCTGAGATCCAGCGGCTCCTGGACGGGTTCACGACCGCCAAGTACCGCATGTTCTTCACCCTGATCTATGCCACCGGCTTGCGTATCAATGAGGCCAGCCTGCTGGAAACCCGTGATATTGATGCCATGCAGAAGGTCATCCATGTCCGCCATGGCAAGGGTGGCAAGGAGCGGATGGTGCCCATGGACGGCAAGCTCTACGGGTTGCTGCGGACCTACTACAAGCACGAGCAGCCGCCGAAACCCTGGTTGTTCGCCTCCAAGTTGGGCAACCCCATCTGCCCTGAGACGGCGCGCCGGGCCCTGTTGTGCGCGGCAGCCGCCTCCGGCATCGGCAAGATCGTGGGTCCGCACATGCTCCGCCACGCCTTCGCCACCCATCTGCTGGAGAACGGGGAGGACCTGCGCCGGATCCAGGTTGTCCTGGGCCACGGCAGCATCCGGTCCACTCAGATCTACACCCAGGTCGCACCAAGCCAGGTTGCTGCCATCCGCAGCCCGTTGGAAGACCTGCCGGATTGAGGCGTGGGGCCCCGGCCCCGGTTCGACATCGGCGAGATCGTCCGCAGGCACCGCCCCGCCCTGGAGGCCAGGCATCACCTTGCCCCGGGACAGAAGAAGGTGCTGACCGCGATCAGTCGTTGCCGCACCGCCGCCCTCGGCGGCCACAAGCTGGTCTGCGAGCACGGCGACTATGAGCGGATCGCCTACAACTCCTGCCGGGACCGGCACTGCCCGAAGTGCCAGGCCCTGGCCCAGGAGAAGTGGATCGCCGCGCGCAGTCGACGGATCCTGGCCATTGGCCACTTCCACGTGGTGTTCACCCTGCCGGCTGAACTGCGGGCTCTGGCCCGGCTCCACCCGGCCGAGGTCTACCAAGCCATGCTGCGCGCCGTGGCCGATACGCTTCTGGAGCTGGGCAGGACCCGCAAGGGCCTGACCTTTGGCCTGACTCTGATCCTGCATACCTGGACCCGGGAACTGGCCTTCCACCCCCATGTCCACGCGCTGGTCAGCACCGGCGGCCTGAGCCTGGATGGCGGCCGTTTCATCCGGCTCAAGCACCGCTACCTGTTTCCCCTGAAGATGCTGGGCGACGTGTTCCGCGGCAAGGTCCTGGCCGCCCTGGGGGCCGCCCGGGATGGGGGCAAGTTCCCGGAACGTACCGTGGCCGCCTACGCCCAGTTGATCGCACAGGTGAAAGAGAAGCGCTGGATCGCCTACGTCAAGAAGCCGTTCCGCAAGTCCGGCCACGTGCTCCATTACCTCGGGCGCTATACCCACCGGGTGGGCATCGCCAATTCCCGGTTGGTGGATGTCACGGACGACCAGGTGACCTTTCGCACCAAGCACGGCCTCACCGCGACCCTGGAGCCGCCGGAATTCCTCCACCGCCTGGTCCAGCACGTCCTCCCCCCGGGCTTCCGAAAAATCCGCCACGCCGGCCTCTACGCCGCCGCCCAGCCCGGAGGTCTGTTGGACCAGGCCCGGCAGGCCCTGGGCGAGACCAAGGTCAAGGCAACTCCATCCCCGGTGACATGGCTGGAGCAAGAGATGCGCGCCTGCCCTGTCTGCGGCGGCATGCTCCACCGGGTCCGCCTGGATCCCACCGCCCCCCGGGCACCTCCCGAAGTTGACGCCCCATGCTGACCGTCCCCACAACGACCAGGCTTTCTCGCGCCGCAACCTGCCACCACGGTGGGCTGGAGAGGGTCTGCTCATGGACAGGAGCGGAACCATCGCGGCCAGAACAGAGCGTGAAATCGAAGGTCAGGGAGACGATGGCCAAGGCGTTTCCACCATCCTCAGGCGGCCTGCCAAGCTCGATTTGCCCATAGCAGCCCAGTCGCGCCGGCCCCTGCCGCTCCGGGCTTGTTCAAGACCGTAAATCGGGTTGCGCGTCATCGCACCGACCCAGCCGAAGGCCTGGGTTCCGCGAACCCGATTTACTGACTATTAAGCCAACGAGAACATCCTTGTATTGAAAGTGTCAAGACTCTTGGGACAATCCATACAAAATGGTCCACGTGGCTTCTGAATCCCCTCGGGGTATTGGTAGGCTCGTCTAGCGTTCTTGTATTGCTTATCCCTAACCTGGGTTTATTTTTGGGGATTTCATGATGCCATGTCCAAGTTTATGGCACAGGACCGCAGCGGGCTTAGCGTGATTCGGGAAGGCGCCGCCATGGGCGGAAGCGAGAATCCCATCCCGGTTAGGCAGATTTGGTTCGATTCCTTGCGACCAGGAACTCTGAGACCTTGTCCTGGATTTCCGCATCGGTGAGCCCAACCTGCTTGCACGTTTCGATGGTGTTGGTGATTGCTTCAAGGGTTGCGATTCTCACGGGTTGGAGGGCTTCCTGGACATCGACGATCCTGCTCCAGATCTTGCGCCAGTGGGCAAATCTACCCTTGCTTTGCTTCACGCTTTGCAACGCGCCCTGTCCTTTCAACCCTGGAGTATTCTGCCAGGTTTCGTGATCGGCATGAATTTGAGCGGCGACAGTCCTGCTTGAGACGATTGTAAATTCTGGTGGCGGGGCTAGCAGTAAATCACCTTGCAACACCGGGAGGTAGATGAAGATGAAGACATCCGAGCGGATCTTGCCCTGGTCCTCATCCTTCTGGTTCATGATCCATCGCCCCCGTGGTTGTTTCCCTCCCTTGGCCCGAAGTTCTTAGCGGAATTGCGGCTCGATGCCTGTGGCAATGCGGATCTTCAGCGATTACTTCAAAAACGTAGTCATGTAAATATCCTTGACGGACCTATTGGCGGGCCTATGCTTGTGGTATGTACATCACAACGATTCCGAATAGAACATCGCCTCCTGCGATCCTTCTGCGGGAAAGCTTTCGTGAGGATGGCAAGGTTAAAAACCGGACTCTGGCCAATCTGAGTGACTGGGCTCCAGAACGGATCGAGGCCCTCAAGGTCGTCCTGCGCGACGGCAACCTCGCCACGGGCGCAGAACCGGAACTGGGGCCTTCCTTGCCCCACGGGCACGTGGCCGCGGTGCTTGGCATGGTTCGATCCTTGGGCCTGGACCGCCTGCTCCATGGCCGCCGGCACCGGATGCGAGAGCTCAGCCTCGCCCTGGTCGCCGGACGGATTCTGGAACCCTCCAGCAAGCTCTCCCTGGCCCAGGGACTCCAGCCGGGGGCGGAGCACTCCACCCTGGGCCAGGAACTGGTGCTGGGCGACGTGGACGAGAACGAGTTCTACGAGGTCATGGACTGGCTCCTGGAACGCCAGCCCCGCATTGAGGCGGAGCTGGCCAAGCGGCATCTGGGCGAGGGCTGTACGGTCCTCTACGACCTAAGCAGTTCCTATTTCGAAGGCAGGTGCTGTCCTCTGGCTCAGCACGGTTACTCTCGCGACAAGCGCGAGGATCGGCCCCAGATCAACTACGGCCTGCTCTGTAATTTCGAGGGTGTCCCGATCGCCATTGAGGTGGTGGAAGGCAAGGTCGGCGATCCCAAGACCGTCCCGGCCCAGGTGGCCAAGCTCAAGGAGCGGTTCGGGTTGAAGCGGGTTGTGGTGGTGGGCGATCGGGGCATGATCACCGAGGCCCGGATCCGGGAGGATGTCCAGGAGGCCGGCTACGATTGGATCACGGCGTTGCGCCACGGCAGCATCCAACCACTCCTGGCAGCCAGGTTGATCCAGCCCAGCCTGTTCGATGAGCGTGGGCTGGCGGAGATCACCCACCCTGACTATCCGGGAGAACGCCTTATCGCCTGCTTCAATCCCTTCATGAAAGAGGAGCGGGAACGGAAGCGGGAAATCCTGCTCCAGCTCACCGAAGCGGCCCTGCAGAAGGTGGAGGACGCCTGCAAGCGAGAGAGGAACCCCCTGCGGGGCAAGGCGGAGATCGGCCTGAAGGCCGGGGCGGCCCTGGCCCGGTTCAAGATGGGGAAGTATTTCAAGGTGCGGGTCGAGGACGACCGCATGGGTTTCCTGCGCAAGAGCGTGATCCTGGACCAGGAAGCCGCCATGGACGGGATCTACGTGATCCGTACGTCCGTGCCCAAAGAGGTGCTCGGCGACCAGGAGGCGGTCCTGGCCTATAAGCAGTTGGCCAAGGTGGAGCGGGCGTTCCGGACGCTCAAGTCGGTGGACCTGCAGGTTCGACCGATCTATCACCACCTGGAGCGACGGGTGAAGGCCCATCTCTTTCTCTGCATGCTGGCCTACTACGTGGAATACCACCTGCGCCAGGCTTGGAAGGGGCTCCTCTACCATGACGAGGATGGCAGCCAGCGGAAGACGCCGGTCGCACCCGTGGAACCCAGCGCCGCAGCCAAGGCCAAGAAGGCCTCAGGCCGCTCAAAGGACGGGTTCCCGCTGCAGACCTTCCGCGGCCTCATGCAGACCCTGGCCACCCTCTCCAAGGCCACCGTGCAACTCGGCCAGGATGGACCCACCTACCCGCGGACTTCGAAAATGACTAAGCTCCAAGCCAAGGCTTTCGACCTGCTCGGCCTCAAAGAAGTGTAGACAGTAGCGGTACCACCAAAATCCCCAAGAAGCCCATGTGCCTCAAGGGGATTTTTAATTATTCAGTATGGAACTTCGGCTTGGCGGTCTTCACCTGAATGCGAATCGTTTTTCCGCTCCCGGGGTGGTGTGCTAGGAGGTCAATGCCAGGCGCATTCCCACGCGTCAGTGCGACTAAAAATCCGCGTCGGGATAGTTCTGCTGCCGCGAAATGCTCACCTGCAATGCCGGTTAGGTTTGCCATGTTTCACCCCCTATGCGACCCATGCTTCTGACAACGCCTCCGCCTGTTTCAGCACCAGCTCCACCGCTCCCAATTCCATATCGGGCGAATGTTTATGCCGCCTGAGGATGAGTTTCACGCGCACCCGAATTGTATATCGGAAGGGTCCCTGAACTGACCGATCTGTCCGGATGTGGTTCCATCAGTAGCGAGGTGACTCCCTGGCAATTTCAATCCTGATCCAGACGGAAGGTTGCGCTATGATGGGCACACGTTTTTAACGAGAACAAATTCGTGGAGGGCAAGATGTCACTGAATGATCCTGTGTATCCCAGTGATCTAGAGTCGGTGGAAAATTTCAGTCAAGCAATCGAAGAACAATTCTGCCTACTCCCAAATACTGAAAAGGGTGAGAAATTTTACAAACTTGGAACAGGATTAGCCTTTTCAATTGATACGTTTGTTTCGAAGTTCAGCGATCCTCTCAAGAATCAGAAAAGTCACGATGGTGGAATTGATTTTGTCTCGGAAATGCCTGGGACCAATGTGAAACTTTATGGACAATCCAAGTTATCGATACAAACCAAGGACCATTTGGCAGAAATATTTGATGATTTCTACAGAATAGAAGGAATTAGCGGCGGTCCGCGTGACTCTGTGAAGGGCATGCCACTACCCTATGACAAACCAGAGAATCACTATGTAATAATTACCGCATCACACATTGATAATTTATTAAAAAAATATGAAGGGGCTGGCTTCCCATCCTTTGACCATTTCTATAAACAGGTAAAAGCCGATGGAAGGATTCATATTATCCAAAGGCATAACTTATTTGAGATGAGTAAAAATCTATACCGGCGTCAGTTCCTACCGCCTCGCGAGATCTTCTTGTCGAGCCCAAGCGGCTTTATTCGACACCAAAATGTATTTCATGGAGTGATCCCCGCGAGTAATCTTCGAAAGTTATATGAGGAATATGGAGAAAGCCTCTTCTTTGAGAATATCCGAGACTTTCTCGGTATTCCAAAATTTTCAAAAGATGAAAGGACCTCCGTTAATGTAGACATATGGGAGACCCTCGAAGACCAGCCTGAAAAAATGTTAGAACGAAATAATGGGGTTACCTTTCGCGGCGAAAAGGTCATTCCGCAGGGCACCCAAAATGATGGAAGGCATTTGCTTAAGATTGTCAATGGCGGGATCGTCAACGGGTGCCAAACTACAACCTGTGCTGCCGTCATTCCTCTGCTTTCAGATAAGGCATTTGTCTCTGTTAAAATTGTTGAAACAACTGACCCTTCGGAAAGTTGGGATGTTGCAAGGTCGACAAACACCCAGAATTCAATATCCAAAATCGATCTGGACCTTGCTGAATATTTACGCCCACAATTCATTAAAAAACTGGCAGCAAAGCACGGCATTTGCATTGAGGATGAGGGCAACAGATTTACGAGTATTGTTGGATCAATTTACCAAACGAAAGCGAGCGTCAGCCTAATTAAGCACTTGGCAATTGGTTTATTCTCAAACAATTCCCCTCAGGGCATGTTTCAACCAGCCTATGACCTCATTGATGTTAAAACTTTAAGGCAATTTTCATCCGAACAGGAAAGGTGCGAATTGCTTTACGGTGCTCTCTTTAAGTTGGGGAGCCGAATTTCTGAGGCAAGGGAATCTGCTGAAGCCAGAATGCAAGAAAAAGACAGGAAGCTTTTCCATAGATTCTTCAATCAAGATAAAGCCTACTGTTGCTATATCGGGTTGATCGCCTGCATGGCATCTTATCCAGAAGGGATCATGGACAATTACAATAACCGAATGGAATGGCTTGACGGATTTTTAAGTCATATCAACTCATTTCTTAACATTCAAGATGGCACACTAAAATCCTTCTCTGACATTTACTACAGAACGATGGTCAATCTTGCAAAGATGATTTTCATTAAAGAGGAAGATGGCTCTGAAGACGAGATTGCTCAGAAAATGTCTAGTAATATTCGTAGTTCTAAAGTCATGCCCGCAGATCGTTTGATCAGAATGGTAAAAATGGATTTAGCTTAGCAGGCTTGCTCTAAGCGACTTCTCAACGGGCGCCTATTCCTCAGGGTGATGCCGTTCCTAAACACTGAGCGCAATCTCGTTTTGACGCGCTTAAACTACCAAAACCGATATCGGCAACAGCCGTTCTCTCCCATTCGTGACTAACCAAGCGTGTCAGCACGACAGCGGCACTTGTTAGCTTTGACCCCTTTCTCAACATTAATTGTGCCTGAGGGGATGCACTGGTTGGCACGCCTTCCTTTGAGACAACAAATTGGAACCCCCTACATCCAAGCTAATGCCGAAAGATATCCGTTTCTCTTCTGCCACGACCCAATGCTGACCGCCCCCTGCCTTCCAGAATCGCCCGATTGAAAGCGGCAAACCCCTGCCCCCACCTTGTTCATTCCAAGCAGAATGGAGAAAATGCCATAATTCGCTTAATATTCGCCAATTGACTCCTCCTATCGTCATCTCCAGACCCCATTACAAACATTTTCAGCATTTAGCCCCGCTCCCACTGGGTTCCGACCTGTGTTGAAACAGCGCCAAGCGAACAACATGCGCCGAGACGCTTCAGGGAGGGGATAGACAGCGAGGACCAGACCGAAGTTCCATACTGAATAATTAAAAATCCCCTTGAGGCACATGGGCTTCTTGGGGATTTTGGTGGTACCGCTACTGTCTACACTTCTTTGAGGCCGAGCAGGTCGAAAGCCTTGGCTTGGAGCTTAGTCATTTTCGAAGTCCGCGGGTAGGTGGGTCCATCCTGGCCGAGTTGCACGGTGGCCTTGGAGAGGGTGGCCAGGGTCTGCATGAGGCCGCGGAAGGTCTGCAGCGGGAACCCGTCCTTTGAGCGGCCTGAGGCCTTCTTGGCCTTGGCTGCGGCGCTGGGTTCCACGGGTGCGACCGGCGTCTTCCGCTGGCTGCCATCCTCGTCATGGTAGAGGAGCCCCTTCCAAGCCTGGCGCAGGTGGTATTCCACGTAGTAGGCCAGCATGCAGAGAAAGAGATGGGCCTTCACCCGTCGCTCCAGGTGGTGATAGATCGGTCGAACCTGCAGGTCCACCGACTTGAGCGTCCGGAACGCCCGCTCCACCTTGGCCAACTGCTTATAGGCCAGGACCGCCTCCTGGTCGCCGAGCACCTCTTTGGGCACGGACGTACGGATCACGTAGATCCCGTCCATGGCGGCTTCCTGGTCCAGGATCACGCTCTTGCGCAGGAAACCCATGCGGTCGTCCTCGACCCGCACCTTGAAATACTTCCCCATCTTGAACCGGGCCAGGGCCGCCCCGGCCTTCAGGCCGATCTCCGCCTTGCCCCGCAGGGGGTTCCTCTCTCGCTTGCAGGCGTCCTCCACCTTCTGCAGGGCCGCTTCGGTGAGCTGGAGCAGGATTTCCCGCTTCCGTTCCCGCTCCTCTTTCATGAAGGGATTGAAGCAGGCGATAAGGCGTTCTCCCGGATAGTCAGGGTGGGTGATCTCCGCCAGCCCACGCTCATCGAACAGGCTGAGCTGGATCAACCTGGCTGCCAGGAGTGGTTGGATGCTGCCGTGGCGCAACGCCGTGATCCAATCGTAGCCGGCCTCCTGGACATCCTCCCGGATCCGGGCCTCGGTGATCATGCCCCGATCGCCCACCACCACAACCCGCTTCAACCCGAACCGCTCCTTGAGCTTGGCCACCTGGGCCGGGACGGTCTTGGGATCGCCGACCTTGCCTTCCACCACCTCAATGGCGATCGGGACACCCTCGAAATTACAGAGCAGGCCGTAGTTGATCTGGGGCCGATCCTCGCGCTTGTCGCGAGAGTAACCGTGCTGAGCCAGAGGACAGCACCTGCCTTCGAAATAGGAACTGCTTAGGTCGTAGAGGACCGTACAGCCCTCGCCCAGATGCCGCTTGGCCAGCTCCGCCTCAATGCGGGGCTGGCGTTCCAGGAGCCAGTCCATGACCTCGTAGAACTCGTTCTCGTCCACGTCGCCCAGCACCAGTTCCTGGCCCAGGGTGGAGTGCTCCGCCCCCGGCTGGAGTCCCTGGGCCAGGGAGAGCTTGCTGGAGGGTTCCAGAATCCGTCCGGCGACCAGGGCGAGGCTGAGCTCTCGCATCCGGTGCCGGCGGCCATGGAGCAGGCGGTCCAGGCCCAAGGATCGAACCATGCCAAGCACCGCGGCCACGTGCCCGTGGGGCAAGGAAGGCCCCAGTTCCGGTTCTGCGCCCGTGGCGAGGTTGCCGTCGCGCAGGACGACCTTGAGGGCCTCGATCCGTTCTGGAGCCCAGTCACTCAGATTGGCCAGAGTCCGGTTTTTAACCTTGCCATCCTCACGAAAGCTTTCCCGCAGAAGGATCGCAGGAGGCGATGTTCTATTCGGAATCGTTGTGATGTACATACCACAAGCATAGGCCCGCCAATAGGTCCGTCAAGGATATTTACATGACTACGTTTTTGAAGTAATCGCTGAAGATCCGCATTGCCACAGGCATCGAGCCGCAATTCCGCTAAGAACTTCGGACCAGAGCGATTTCAAGGGAGGCGATTCGAGCGCTTGGAGAGGCTTTGCCTTTGGCGATGGTCTTGGACGTGTGACCGTCACAAGGTCGGGAGGATGATTGGGTTAAGGGGCACTTTGGGATTACCGTGGGCTCGTGGCGCTATGAGAACGAGCACAATCAAGATCAATATGAGCTTAGACTTGGTGTTCACTGACTTCATTCTTCCTGCACACTATGCGGAGAATAAAATGCCAATAACAAAATCCTCAGCACTCTACTACCCCTACATCGAAGTAAGGGACGAGCATTGGCTTCGAAGTGCAGTATTGTTTTGGGACTCAATCCGCACAATTGTTCCAGGTTCTTATCCTGATCCATACTCAAACAACTTTGCGCGGGAACTGAGGAAGGCAGGGGTTCTTATCCCAATCCCGGTTTCACAGGACATGGAAGAGATTGAATCTCTTACTGACCTGGCACTGGATTTTCTCACGGACCCAGTGTCAGCGGGCGTCCTTGGCGACATCGAAAATCACTCCAAACGTCGAATCCACCCCGACAAGTTGTCCTATGAAGTTATGGAACTAGCAAACATCAATCCTGAAAAGGTGCCATACATTATTCAGGAGCACCTCGGTCGAGCGCTAAACAAGGACGGCATGCTTCCGGTTTCTTCGGGGTTTGCCAACTTTTACATGACTTTACTTGCCACCAAAATGGCAGAACGACTTGGATTAGGGCTCGTAACTGAATCTAGCAATGCTGATCAACTTGCGATTGCAGTTAAAAAAGGTAAACCGCTTGGTTCTTTCGGGGACGGCAGGTTACATCGCAGACATATGAATCGAATGCCGGAAGCACTTGGTCCTCGTCGTTCCTTACCTCCGGCGGTTGCCCCTGGTTTACTTTTCGACCTAATTGTTCAAGGCATTACTTTGCCGGAACATTTGTCTGTCAATGAGGTTTTACGATTCAAGGAGGATCACAGGGAGGAATTGGCTCTGTTTCGCCGAGAAGTCACGCGCCTAACCGGAGATCTGCCGGAAGAAATTTCCGTAGAAGCATTGCGCCAATGGATTTCGGATCAATATGAGTCCAATGTAATACCAGCGATGAATAGCCTCAAACGATCACTTAAAGCTCAACATTGGGATAACACGTTAAGCACATTCCTGAAGGTATCATCATTTTCTATTCCATCAACTTCCGTTGCTATTCTTGCGGGCCTTCCAAGTCCAATGGCTATTTTCGCAGGCGCAGGTATTTCCTTGACCATGTCTGCCGTGATGATGATAAATCAGCGAAATCAAACAATAAGAGAGAGCCCATACTCTTATCTCCTCTCATTAAATCGTAAACAGTGAAGGGGCGAGGAGATAACATGATACTCTCATCAATATTTCTCTTCTATCCTTATTCAAAATATCGCTGGGATCTTCCGGAGAATTCGCTATCCAACAAGTAGTTGGGCTTAAGGGTTAGCGCTGTGATCGGTGACCGGATGTGAAAAACCATTCGGTCAGCTTCCAAGCATCTCCAGGCAAGAACTACCAGATCCTGCTCTTTGGAATGCGAAGGCTATCCATATGCCAATTTGCGGATTTGGAGGAGGAGTCGATTGGCTATTCCCTGTTCACTGTCTGATATGACGGCTCTTGCTTTAGAGTTCCGACCGAGTCGAATCTACTTGATCGATTTGCCGTCCTGAAGCCGACGGGAGAATTCGTGGATTGGGATGTCGCGGACCCGGCATCCTTCAAGCCTTACTCTTCCTTCCTCCGTAAGGTGGCGAAAGGTGTCGACCAGAATTGCTGCAAGGGGTCGCAAATAGTTAGTAAATCGGGTTCGCGGAACCAGAGCGCCGGCGTGGGTCGGCGCGATCGTGCGCAACCCGATTTACGGACTTGAACTTGCCCGGAGCGGCAGGGGCCGGCGCGACCGGGCTGCTATGGGCAAATCGGGTGGAATCGGACGCTGGAGGTCGTTCTGGATGGCTGGGGTTGCAACCCCAGGGCACCTGATCTTCTGCTCACCATGGGCGGGAGCCGTTTCTTCCCGGCTCGGGCACAGACCTCTCCCGACCCGGCTTGGTGGCGGGAGCGGGCGAGGAACTGCATGGGCGTTGTGGGGAAGGTCAGCATGGGGGCTCGGCGTCAGGTGGCGCCCGGGAGGTGGTCGGTTTCAGGAGGGTCCGGTGGAGCATGCCCCCGCAGACTGGGCAGACCTTCATCTCCTGCTCCAGCCACGAAACCGGTGAGGCCGTTGGCGTGACCTTGGCATCGCCCAGGGCCTGCCGTGCCTGCTCCAGTAGGCCTCCCGGCTGGGCGGAGGCATAGAGGCCTGCGTGGCGGATCTTGCGGAAGCCTGGCGGAAGCACGTGCTGGACGAGGCGGGCGAGGAAATCCACCGGCTCCAGGGTCAGCGTGCGCCCGAACTTGGTGCGGAAGGTCACCTGGTCATCGGTGACCTCAACCAGGCGGGAGTTGGCGATGCCCACCCGGTGGGTGTAGCGCCCGAGATACTGGAGCACGTGGCTGGACTTGCGGAACGGCTTCTTGACGTGGGCGACCCAGTCCTTGTCCCCCACCGACGCCACCAGCCGGGCATAAGCGGCCCCCTCCCATTCCGGGAAGCCGCCGCCATCCCGGTGGGACCCCAACGCGGCCAACAACTTGCCGCGGAACACGTCACCCAGCATGGCCCCCGGAAACAGGTAGCGATGCTTGAGCTGGATGAACCCGCCGCCGTCCAGGGCGAGACCGCCGGCGCTGACCAGGACGTGGACGTGGGGGTGGAAGGTCAACTCCCGGGTCCAGGTGTGCAGGATCAGGGTCAGGCCGAAGGTGAGGCCCTTGCGGGTCCGGCCCAGATCCAGGAGGGTGTCGGCCACGGCGCGCAGCATGGCCTGGTAGACCACGGCCGGGTGGATCCGGGCCAGGGCCCGCAATTCCGCCGGCAGGGTGAACACCACGTGGAAGTGGCCGATGGCGAGGATCCGCTTGCTGCGCGCGGCGATCCACTTCTCCTGGGCCAGGGCCTGACACTTGGGGCAGTGCCGATCCCGGCAGGAGTTGTAGGCGATCCGCTCGTAGTCGCCGTGTTCGCAGACCAGCTTGTGGCCGCCGAGGGCGGCGGTGCGGCAGCGGCCGATTGCGGTCAGCACCTTCTTCTGCCCCGAAGTGAGGCGATGCCTCGCTTCCAGGGCGGGGCGGTGCTTGCGGACGATCTCGCCGATATCGAAGCGGGGCCGGGGGCCCACCGATCAATCCGGCAGGTCCTCCAGGGGGCTGCGGATGGCGGCGATCTGGCTGGGGGAGACCTGGGTATAGATCTGGGTGGACCGGATGCTGCCGTGGCCGAGGACCACCTGGATCGTTCTCAGGTCGGTGCCGCCCTCCAGCAGGTGGGTGGCGAAGGCATGGCGGAGCATGTGCGGGCCCACGATCTTGCCGATGCCGGAGGCGGCCGCCGCGCACAGCAGGGCCCGGCGCGCCGTCTCCGGACAGATGGGGTTTCCCGACTTGGAGGCGAACAGCCAAGGCCTCGGCGGCTGCTCATGCTTGTAGTAGGCCCGCAGCAGCCCGTAGAGCTTGCCGTCCATGGGCACCATCCGCTCCTTGCCACCCTTGCCATGGCGGACGTGGATCACCCTCTGCATGGCATCGATGTCCCGGGTCTCCAGGAGCCTGGCCTCATTGATCCGCAGGCCGGTGGCATAGATCAGGGTGAAGAACATACGGTATTTGGCGGTCGTGAACCCGTCCAGGAGCCGCTGGATCTCCGGTCGGCCCAGGATCGACGGCAGGTGCGCCTTGGGCTTCGGGCTGGAGATCCAGGCCACCTTGTCGGCCTGGCCCAGCGTCCGGGCATAGAGGAACTTCAGGGCCGCGTAGTGCTGCCCAAGCCGGGAAGCTCCGACCGCCTGGCTCCGGAGGTGATCCACCCAGCGGCGGACAGTCTCCTGGCTGGCATCAGCCAATTCGTGGCCGAGGAAGTCCTCGAAGCGCCGGACGGACCCGACGTAGTTCTCGACGGTTCTTTCCGCCCGACCCGCCATTCGGAGATCGCCGGAAAATCGGGACAGAGATAGACTATCTGCACGCATGCAGTTCCTCCTTGGTTATGGGGACGGTGCTGTCACACCGCCATAACCAAGGAGCCTGCTTTCAGCAGGTTCCGCAAGTGCTTCTGGCCGACCGGGCTGGACGGGCGCTGGTCACCCCTGCCGCGGAGCGGCTAGGTTCAAGATTGAATTTATTCCACGGGTGGTAAGTAGAAGAAGACCTCGGCAATCAGGCTGGGGCAGGAGGAACCCATGGTTTCAAAGATTGCGAGTAACGATCCTCAGCGAGCTATCGAGAGAACGAGAAGGTGCCGGAAGCGGGTTTGCCGAAGCATAGAGCCTGACACTCCCGGTAACAATGCGCTCTCGTTGATCGCCTACCTGAATGGCGAACGAGGCTTCCTGGTGAAGGGTTACGACGACAGCGCTCTTGCCTTCTTCAACCAGGAGGGAGAATCGATCTCGCATGATCCAGGGTGGTTCAGTGTCCTTCGAAGGCTTGGCGAATACGTCCCTGGCGACATGGATGCGTTCTGGGCTCTCGTAATGCAGGTTTGAGTCCTGGGGCTGCCTGGCATCGATTTCTACCTTCGTCTACGGTGACTTCTACCTTCTCCTACGGTGGCTCATACTTGGTTCTACGGTGGTTCCTACCAGGTTCTACGGGGGTCCATGTTGATATCGCAGGACTTAATGGAAAGCCTACGATCTTGTCGGGGATGAGGGGACCAGGAGTCTGTCCAGGGAGGGCTAAGAATGGTCGGAAACCCTTATCACCATTGGTTTCTACCTTCATTTACGGTCAAGTTCGCTTGGTCCAAGCACGATGCAGCCAAGGGGAGATGCATTACCGGGCTGCGGCCCGCGTCGGCGGGCGCAGTGTTCAATCTCCGAAAGGGGGTTTCAACGGGCTCAAAACGTGAAAACCCTCGTCAACGTTGGCTTTCAGAGCAAAATTCTTGTGGCGTTTTGGTGACACCTTGCCCCGAAACGCAGTAAAACAGAGGCTCACTTGCGGGTGTTCCTTTGGTATTTGGAATCAGGCGTCACCTCACGGAACCCAATGTCCATGAGGCTTTGCACGTTTCAGGCTGGTGGTCCCGGGCAGAATTGAACTGCCGACCTACCGCTTAGGAGGCGGTCGCTCTATCCCCTGAGCTACGGGACCTTTTCACAGCCGATGGCCATTGTAGCCTGATTCCCGCCCCCGGGCGACCCTGGGGCTACACGTCCCGGAACTCCGCCCACTCGGGCTCGTTCTCGAAGATCCAGCGGTAGTATTCGATGCCCTTGAGCTCGGCGGCGGCCTCCTCGTCCACCACCACCTGGCAGCGGGGGTGGAGCTGCAGGGCGGATGCGGTGACCATGGACGTGATGGGACCCTCCACGGCCTGGGCGAGGATGGCGGCCTTGGATTCGCCCGTCACCAGCATCAGGCAGCGGCGGGAGTCCAGGATGGTGCCCACGCCCATGGTGATGGCGCGGCGGGGGACGGCGGCGGGGTCGCCGCCGAACATGGGGGCGTTCTGCTCCAGGGTGGAGGGGGTGAGGGCCTTCTCGCGGGTGCGGCTGAGGAGGGCGGAGAGGGGCTCGTTGAAGCCGATGTGGCCGTCGCTGCCGATGCCCAGGAGCTGGAGGGCGATGCCGCCGGCGGCCTTGATCCGCGCCTCGTAGTTCCGGCACTCGGCGCCCAGGTCGGGGGCCATGCCGTCGGGGAGGTGGGTGCGGTCCGGGGCGATGTTCACCTGGTTGAAGAGGTGCTCGTCCATGTAGCGGCGGTAGGAGCAGGGGTGGTCGGCGGGGATGCCGATGTACTCGTCGAGGTTGAAGGTGGAGCAGGCGGAGAAGTCCAGGCCTTCCTTGCGGTGGAGGTCCACGAGGCAGGCGTAGGCCCGCTCCATGGTGCGGCCCGTGGCCAGGCCCAGGACGAGGCGGGGGTCGGCCCGGAGTTCCTTGGCGACGATGCGGGCCACGAGGAGCGCGGCCTTCTGGCGGTCGGGGGCGATGATGACTTCCATGGGTACCTCAGGAAAGGGCGGGAAGGCTTGCGGCGGCCACGGCCTGGCCCACGCGCCGGCTCTTCTCGTCGGGAAGGAAAACCTGGACCCGGGCGGCGAAGTCCGGGAACTCGGCCTCCAGCACCTCCCGCGCCCGGGCCAGGATCAGCTCCCCGCCCTCGCCGGAGGTGACGCGGCCCAGGATCATGGCGTGCTCCAGGTCGTAGAACTCCGCGTACCAGGGCAGCGTGTAGCCCAGGTAGGCGCCGATGGTCAGGAAGAACTCCCGGGCCGCGGAATCGCCCCGGGCCAGGCGCTCCTGCACGTCCCGGAGCCGCTCGGGCAGGGCCATCCCCGGCGGGAACGCGAAGCCCGCGGGGCCCGCGAGGCGGTCCAGGGCCTGCTGGGAGAAGTAGGCCGCGCCCACCCCGGGTTCGCCGGACCAGTCGTCGGTGCCGGCCCTGGGATTGGCGTCGACGCAGCCGAAGGCCAGCTCGTTGAGCCAGCCGGTGATCCTGCCGGCCCTGTCCAGGAAGCCCACGGCCTCGCTGGAGCCCAGGGCGATGCCCAGGATGCCGTTGCGCTCCAGGGACAGCCCCCCGGCCAGGGCCGTGACGTCGCCGTCGTTGATGACCTCCAGGGGCACGCCCCATTCCTCGCGCAGGCGCAGGAAGAGGGGCCGCACCTGGGCCTCGAAGGGGCCCGGGGGCACGGCGCGGAAGAGGGAGGCCACCTTCACCTGGTTGTCCACCAGGATCCCCGCGCTGGAGCCCCCGATGGCGTCCAGGCGCGGCAGGTGGCTCGCGGCGAGGCGGAAGCCCTCGTTGATGCGGGCGTAGTGGTAGGCGGGGTCGGCCTCGGCCTTGGGGTTCCAGGGGAGCTCGGCGCTGAAGACCACCTCGCCGTCCCGCACCGCGGCCACCTTGTAGTCGCTGGCGCCCAGGTCGAAGCCGATGCGGCAGCCCTCCAGGTTTCCGCCCAGCGCCAGGGGCCGGGGGGTGGGGGCGGGCACCTCGTCCATCACCTCCACGGTGAAGGGCCGGCTGTAGGCCAGCCCCATGATCTCGCGCTCGAAGGCCCAGGGGCCCCGGGGCCCGTATTCCTCCGCGATGGCCTCGCACAGCGCCCGGGGCCCGGACACGGCCGCCCGGGAGCCCCCGCAGGCCCACAGGAGGCCATTGAGCATCCAGGACACGTAACGCAGGCTGTCCTCGTCCGCGCCCCCGGGGAAGACGTCCAGTTCCAGCCGCGCCGCCCAGCCCGCGTTCTGCTCCAGGCCCAGCACCACCCTTTCCCGGGAGCCGTGGGCCGCCAGGGCCCTCCGGTAGGCGCGAACCCCCAGGGCCAGGGGCCGGAAGCCGGGATCCAGGGCCAGGGGCCGGGCCGGGGCGGCGTTGAAAAGGCTCCTGTCAAAGGATTCGTGGCGGAACATCGGAACCTCGCGGGGACGTGGTTCCTTTGTACCAGATCCGGGGCCCGGGCACGCGCCCGGGCCCCAGGATTCCTACCGCTTGGCGAGGTTGTGGTCCAGGTACCAGATGGCCCCGCCCTGCTCCCCGATGGCGCGGAGCTGGTCCACCAGCTCGCTGACGGCCAGCTCCTCCTTGACCTGCTCGGTGACGAACCACTGCAGGGCGATCTCGGTGGCGTGGTCGCCCTCGGCCTTGGCCAGCTCGTAGCACTTGCTGATGCTTGCGGTGTTGTCCTTCTCGTGGGCGAGCACCATATCGAAGATGGAGGTGGGACCGTTGAAGCCGGTGGGTGGCGGGTTGATGGTGCGCAGCTCCAGGCGGCCGTACCGGTCCAGGATGAAATCCACCAGCTTCAGCGCGTGCGTGGCCTCTTCGGCCGACTGGACCCGGAGCCAGTGCGCGAAGCCCTTGAAGCTCTTCTCGGAGAGATGGGCGCTCATGGCGAGGTAGAGTTGCGAGGTATACTGCTCGGCGTTGATCTGGGCGTTCAACGCGGTCTGGGTGGCGGTGCTGATCATGGGGATCTCCGGTGTTGGAGGGGCGGCGCCGGTGCGGCGTCGCGCTCCAAACGGTTATATGAACCATTCAGAGAAAAGGTGCCGTGATCTGGGTCCGTGGAAATTCAATTATTCTCGCAGGAAGGGAGGTGCCCGCTTGCGCCGTCAGGAGAAGGAACTCAAGGATCCGGAAGCCGTCGCCCAGGTGCTGGACGCGGCGGAGTGGGGCGTGCTGGGCCTGGTTTCGGCCGAGGGCGCGCCTCTCCTGGTGCCCCTGAACTTCGTGCGCCTGGGGGACAACGTCTATTTCCACGGCGCCCGCGCCGGCGAGAAGATGGAGGCCCTGCGCCACCAGGGCAGGGCCACCTTCCTGGTGGTGGACGCGTATTCCCAGATCCCCTCCTACGCCTTCGATCCCGAGCGGGCCTGCCCCGCCAGCCAGTACTTCACGTCCGTCCTCCTCCACGGAACCCTCAAGGAGGTGGAGGCTCCCGCCCGCAAGGCCGCGGTGTTGGACGCCCTCATGCGGAAACTCCAGCCCGAGGGCGGCTACCGCCCCATCACCGCGGAGGACCCGATGTACGCGGGCAGCGTGGGCGCCGTGGCCGTCCTGGAGCTGGCCGTGGAGCGGAGCTCGGCCAAGTGCGAGGTGGGCCAGCGGCTCAGCCCCGCGAAGCGGGAGTCGGTGCGGGCGCTGCTGGAGAAGCGGGGAGGTCCCGCGGATCTGCGCACGCTGGAGGCGATGGGGGCCGGTCCAGGATCTCCCGGATCCTCCGCAGCAGGGCCAGGGGCTGCACCGGCTTCATGATCAGCTCCATGCCCGGCTCGAGCTCGCCGCGGCCCTGGATGAAGTCGGCGGTGTAGCCGCTGATGAAGAGGACCTTCACGCCGGGGCGCTCCCGGCGGATCTCCTCGAAGGCCTGGCGGCCGCTCTTGCGGGGCATGATGATGTCCATGAGGATGAAATCCACGGCGTCGGGGTTCGCACGGAAGACGTCCACCGCCTCCTGGCCATCGCAGGCCAGCAGGACCTCGTAGCCGTACTTCCTCAGCACGAGCTCGGCCATGGCGCGCACCGGGGGCTCGTCCTCGACGACGAGGATCGTCTCCGTGCCGCGGACGCCGGTTTCGCCGGCCTCCGGATCCTCCCGTTCCGCCGGGGCCGCGGGGGCCAGGGGCACCAGGACCCGGAAGGCCGAGCCCTTCCCCGCGCCGCTTTCCACGAGGATGTACCCCTTGTGCTGCTTGACGATGCCGAACACCGTGGCCAGCCCCAGGCCGGTGCCGCGGCCCAGCTCCCGGGTCGTGAAGAAGGGGTCGAAGATCCGCTTCAGGGTGTCCTCGTCCATGCCCTCCCCGGAGTCCCTCACTTCCAGCTCCGCGTAGTCGCCCACGCGGCCGAAGCCGCGGCCGGCGCGGAAGGCCTCGTCCAGGTGGAAGGGCCGGGTGGCCAGGGTCAGGGTGCCGCCGGCGGGCATGGCGTCCCGGGCGTTGGTGGCCAGGTTCAGGAGCACCTGCTCGAGCTGGCCCAGGTCCACGTGGACCGGGAGGGCCTCCGGGTGCCTGGCGACCTCCAGGCGCACGTCGGCGCCGATGATCCGGCGCAGGAGCTTCTCCACGTTGGCCACGATGGTGTTGAGGTCCAGGGTCTTCGGGTTCATCACCTGCTTGCGGCTGAAGGCCAGCAGGCTGTGGGTGAGCTGCGCGGCCCGCTCAGCGGCCTTGAGGATCTCGGAGAGGGCGGCCCGGTTGGGATCGTCGGGGGCCTGCCCGAGCTGCATGAGGGTGCCGTACCCGTTGATCACCTGCAGCACGTTGTTGAAGTCGTGGGCCACGCCCCCCGCCAGGAGCCCCACGGCCTCCAGCTTCTGGGAATGGCGCAGCTGCTGCTCGAGGGTCTTCTGCCGGGAGATGTCCTGCTTCATGCCCAGGAAGTGGGTGATCACCCCGTCGGCGTCCCGCATGGGGGAGATGGTGGCCCGCTCCCAGAAGAGCTCGCCGTCCTTCTTGCGGTTCTGGAACTCGCCCGCCCACACCTCGCCCCGGGTGATGGCGCTCCACAGCTCCTGGTAGGTCTGGGCGCCAGTCAGGCCGGACTTGAGGATCCGCGGCGTCTTCCCCAGGACCTCGTCCAGGGCGAAGCCGGTGAGCGCGGTGAACTCCGTGTTCACGAACTCGATGCTCCCGGCGGTGTCGGTGATGATGATGGAGACCGGGCTCTGCTCCACGGCCTGGGAGAGCCGGTGGACGAACCGGTCGGCGTTGGCGCGGGACGTGATGTCCCGGTACTGCCAGACCCGGAGCTCCTCGCCGCCGGGGGTGCGGTAGGGCCGCGAGCGGCGCTCCAGCACGCGCCCGTCCCAGAGGTCCAGGACGTCCAGGCTGACCCGTTCCGCCTCGCGGGCCAGGTAGCCGTCGGGGTCCCGGAGCTGGGCCAGGATGATGTCCTCCTCGTTGCCATCCGCCCCGTCGAGGCCCCAGATCCGGGCGTAGGAGGGATTGCGCTCCCGCTCGGAGCCGGCTCCGTCCACGATGCGGATGCCGTCCTCCCCGCCGTCCAGCGCGAAGCGCAGGAGGGCGGCCTGGTCCCGGCTGGCGTCACGCTCCTTGGCCAGCTCGGCACACCGGGCGGCCAGGAGGCCCATGGCCTTCCACAGGAACGCCGCCACCGCCCCGTTGAGGAGGAGCCCGAGCACCAGGAAGGGCGTCCACCGCCACAGGTGGAAGGCCGCGGCCAGCCCGCCGCCGAGGGTCAACAGGGCCGAAGCCGCCAGGGCGGCCACCAGGGCCAGGGATTTCGTCCCGAAGGGCATGCAGATGACTCCGTCCATGGCCCCGCGGACCGTTCGTTCGGAAGACACGGGAGGGGATGCGCTCCCTTCCCCCTTAACCCCATACTATCCATCCCCCCGGGGCCCGGGGGCACATCCTGCGGGGATCCCCATGCTCGTGCGAAGGTCGGTTTGTCCCTACGATTGCCCTGACGCCTGCGGGCTCCTTGTGGAGGTTGAGGGAGGCTTGGCGGTTTCCGTGAAGGGCGACCCGGAGCACCCCCACAGCCGGGGCAGCCTCTGCCCGAAAATGACCCGCTACCAGGACACGGTCCACAGCCCAAGACGCCTGACCGTTCCCTTGCTACGCACCGGTCCCAAGGGAAGCGGCCAGTTCGCGCCCGTCTCCTGGCCCGAGGCCATCGACCGCATCGCGGCCTCGTGGAAGGGGATCATCGCCGCCCACGGCGCCCAGGCCATCCTGCCCTACTCCTACGCGGGCACCATGGGCCTGGTCCAGCGCAACGCCGGGCACCCCTTCTTCCACCGGCTGGGGGCGAGCCGCCTGGACCGGACCATCTGCACGCCGGCCAAGGCCGCGGGCCTGGAGGCCGTGCTGGGCCAGACCCCCTGCCCCCATCCCTTTGCGCTGCGGGGCTGCGATCTGGTGGTCCTCTGGGGCATCAACGCGGTGGCCACCAGCGTCCACGGGCTCAAGGACGTGCGCGAGGCGCGGCGGCGCGGAGGCAAGGTGTGGCTGGTGGAGACCTACCGCACGCCCACGGCGGCGGAGGCGGACATGACCTGTCTGGTCCGCCCGGGCAGCGACGGGGCCCTGGCCCTGGGACTCATGCACGTGCTTGTGCGGGAGGGGCTCCTGGACCGGGCCTTTCTCGGAGAGCACACCCAGGGCTTCCCGGAACTGGCCCGGGACATCCTGCCGGACTACCCCCCGGAGCGGGTGGAGGCCCTGACAGGGGTGCCCGCGGCCGAGGTGGAGGCCCTGGCCCGCGCCTACGGCGCGGCCCAGGACCCCTGCATCGTCATCGGCGGCGGCCTCTCCCGGTACGGCAACGGGGCCATGACCGTGCGCACCATCGCGTGCCTTCCGGCCCTGGTCGGCGCCTACGGCCGCCCCGGGGGCGGCTGCTTCGGCTCCACCTCCACCGGCGGGGCCTTCGCCATGGCCGAGGTGACCCGGGAGGACCTGCTGCAGGGTCCCGTCCGCACCGTGAACATGAACCGCCTGGGCCACGCCCTGCTCGAGCTGGACGGGCCCCGGGTGATGTCCCTCTACGTCTACCACTCCAACCCGGCCGTGGTGGCGCCGGACCAGAACGCGGTGCTGGCGGGGCTGGCCCGGGAGGACCTCTTCACCGTGGTGCACGAGCGGTTCCTCACGGACACCGCGCGCTACGCCGACATCGTCCTGCCCGCCACCTCCTCCCTGGAGCACAGCGACCTGTACAAGGCCTACGGCAGCTACTGCATCCAGCGGGCCCGGCCCGCGCTGCCGCCCGTGGGGGAGAGCCGCAGCAACTGGGAGGTCTTCGGGCTCCTGGCCGGGGCCATGGGCTTTCCCGAGCCCTTCTTCCGGCAGGGCGCCGACGACCTCATCGACCACCTGCTGGCGCTGCCCAGCCCCTGGCGGGAGGGCGTCGACGAAGCCGCGCTGGCCGCGGGGAGGGCGGTGGAGGTGACGCCGCCCCCGGGGCCGCGCTTCCGCACGCCCTCGGGCAAGGTGGAACTGCTCAACCCCCGCGAACCCCACCCCCTGCCCCGCTTCCTGCCTCCCCACGGGGAGGGCGACGCGCCGCCCTTCTCCCTCATGACGGCGCCTTCGCTGTTCGGCCTGAACTCCTCCTTCTGCGAACGGGACGAGCTCCGGGCCCGGCGCAAGGGGATGCGCATCCTGATGAATCCCGGGGACGCCGCCGCCCGCGGCCTGCGGGACGGCGAGGCCGTGGCCGCCTTCAACACCCTGGGCGAGGTGGCCTTCGCCCTGGAGCTCTCGGCCGCGGTGCCTTCCGGGGTGCTGGTGGCCGAGGGGGTCTGGTGGCTGGAGTTCGCGCCGGGGACCCGCTCCGTGAACGCCCTCACGTCCCAGCGGCTCACGGACCGCGGAGGCGGCAGCACCTTCTATGACAACAAGGTGGATATCCGCAGATTGTAATTATCTATTCATAAATTTCCCCACACCCGCTTGACGGCTGGGGGCCGCGGGTTATCCTGAAAACTGGAATATTATTAATTCATCCGGACCCGCAGGGATGGCCCCCTTTCGCCAGGGTACCGGAGGTGCGCCCCGAAGGAGGCCCCATGTCCATTTTCGACCGCTTCCAGGACCGCTACGAATCCGCCAGGGAAGAGGAGATGTCCTTGCAGGAGTACCTGGAGCTCTGCCGGCGCGACCCCTCCGCCTACGCCAACGTGGCCGAGCGCATGCTCAAGGCCATCGGCGAGCCGGAGATCGTCGACACGCGGCTCCAGGAACGCCATTCCCGGATCTTCGCCAACAAGGTCATCCGGGTCTACCCGGCCTTCCGGGACTTCTATGGAATGGAGGAGGTCATCGAATCCATCGTGGCCTACTTCCGACACGCGGCCCAGGGCCTGGAGGAGCGCAAGCAGATCCTCTACCTCCTGGGTCCCGTGGGGGGCGGCAAGTCCTCCCTGGCCGAGGAGCTCAAGGCCCTCATCGAGAAGGTGCCCTTCTACGCGGTGAAGGGCTCGCCCGTGAACGAGTCGCCCCTGGGCCTGTTCAACCCCGCGGAGGACGGCCGGATCCTGGAGGAGGACTTCGGCATCCCGCGGCGCTGCCTCACGTCCATCATGAGTCCCTGGGCCGTCAAGCGACTCCACGAGCATGGCGGCGACATCACCCGCTTCCGCGTGGTCAAGCGCTTCCCCTCCCAGCTCGGCCAGGTGGCCGTGGCCAAGACCGAGCCCGGGGACGAGAACAACCAGGACATCTCCGCCCTGGTGGGCAAGATCGACATCCGCAAGCTGGAGACCTGCAGCCAGAACGACCCGGACGCCTATTCCTACTCCGGCGGCCTGTGCCTGGCCAACCGGGGGATGCTGGAGTTCGTGGAGATGTTCAAGGCGCCCATCAAGGTCCTGCATCCGCTGCTCACCGCCACCCAGGAGGGCAACTACAAGGGCACCGAGGGCTTCGGGGCCATCCCCTTCGACGGGCTGATACTGGCCCACTCCAACGAGGCCGAGTGGCAGACCTTCAGGAACAACCGCAACAACGAGGCCTTCCTGGACCGCATCTACATCGTGAAGGTGCCCTACTGCCTGCGGGTCACCGACGAGGTCCACATCTACCGCAAGCTCCTGGACAATTCCTCGCTGTCCGCGGCGCCCTGCGCCCCGGACACCCTGCGCATGCTGGGCCAGTTCTCGGTGCTCAGCCGCATCAAGGACCCCGAGCACTCCAACGTCTATTCCAAGATGCGGGTCTACGACGGGGAGAACCTCAAGGACACCGACCCCAAGGCCAAGAGCCACCAGGAATACCGGGACATGGCCGGCGTGGACGAGGGCATGACGGGCCTCTCGACGCGCTTCGCCTTCAAGATCCTCTCCAAGGTCTTCAACTTCGACCACCGGGAGGTGGCGGCCAACCCGGTCCACCTCATGTACGTGCTGGAGCAGCAGATCGAGCAGGAGCAGTTCCCGGCGGTGGTGGAGGAGCAGTACCTGCGCTACATCAAGGAGTTCCTGTCCCCCCGCTACGCGGACTTCATCGGCAAGGAGATCCAGACCGCCTACCTGGAGAGCTACTCGGAATACGGCCAGAACATCTTCGACCGCTACATCACCTACGCCGACTTCTGGATCCAGGACCAGGAGTTCCGGGACCCCAACACCGGCGAGATGCTGGACCGCTCCGCCCTCAACGAGGAGCTGGAGAAGATCGAGAAGCCCGCGGGCATCGCCAACCCCAAGGACTTCCGCAACGAGGTGGTGAACTTCGTGCTGCGCGCGCGTGCCCGCAACGAGGGCAGGAACCCCTCCTGGACCTCGTACGAGAAGCTGCGGGCCGTCATCGAGAAGAAGATGTTCTCCAGCTCCGAGGAGCTGCTGCCGGTGATCTCCTTCAACGCCAAGGGCAGCGCCGACGAGCAGAAGAAGCACCAGGACTTCGTGGATCGCATGACCAGCAAGGGCTATACGGAAAAGCAGGTTCGCCTGCTGTGCGACTGGTACCTGCGAGTCCGGAAGGCCTCATGAACCGCATCGTCGACCGGCGCTCCGACAGCCGGAACAAGAGCTCGGTGAACCGCAGCCGCTTCCTCCGGCGGTTCCGCCAGGAGATCCGCAAGGCCGTATCGGACGTCATCGACAAGGGCGGCATCCGCGACCTGGACGGGGGCCGGAGGATCGGCATCCCCGCCAGGGACCTCACGGAGCCGCAGTTCGGCCTGGGCGGGGGCGGCCTCAAGGAGCGCGTCCACCCGGGCAACGACGCCTTCACCACCGGGGACCGGGTGGACCGCCCTTCCTCCGGGGCCGGCGGCAGGGGTTCCCAGTCCAGCCCCGACGGGGAGGGCCAGGACGCCTTCACCTTCACCCTCACCCGGGAGGAGTTCCTGGAGCTCTTCTTCGAGGAGCTGGCCCTTCCCAACCTCGTCAAGCGCCACCTGGCGGCGGTGGAGACCCGGAAGTGGGTCCGGGCCGGCTACACCCAGACCGGGGTTCCCGCCAACATCAACTTCATCCGCACCATGCGCGGCGCCGCCGGCAGGCGCATCGCCGCGGCGGGCCCGGCCCGCTCCCGCATCCGCGAGCTGGAGGAGCTGCTGGAGACAAGCGACGACGAGGACATGCGCCTGGAGCTGGCCGGGCTCCGCCAGCGCATGGCCGGCGTCCCCTTCATCGACACCTTCGACCTGCGCTACAACAACCGCACCCTCGTCACCCAGCCCTCGACCCAGGCGGTGATGTTCTGCCTGATGGACGTCTCCGGCTCCATGGACGAGCCCAAGAAGAACATGGCCAAGCGGTTCTTCACGCTGCTGTACCTCTTCCTCAAGCGCAACTACGAGCGCATCGAGGTGGTCTTCATCCGCCACCACACCGTGGCCGAGGAGGTGGACGAGGACGTGTTCTTCCACTCCCGGGAATCCGGCGGCACCGTGGTGTCCACGGCCCTGCGCATGATGCACAAGGTCATCGAGGAGCGCTACGCCAGCGGCCTGTGGAACATCTACGGGGCCCAGGCCTCGGACGGCGACAACTGGCAGGAGGACTCCCTCATCTGCCTGGATCTCATGGGCAGCCGGATCATCCCAAAGGTGCAGCACTTCGCCTACCTCGAGATCTCCGAGGGGCGGCCCCAGAACCTCTGGGAGGAATACGCCCAGGTGCAGAAGGCCCACCCCGGAACCTTCGCCATGCGCCGGGTGGCCTCGGCCGGCGAGATCTACCCGGTCTTCCACGAACTCTTCAAGAAGAGGGTGTCATGAGCCTGCTCCCCACCGGATCGGACTGGACCTTCGAGGCCATCGAGGCCTACGACGCCGCCATCGGCCGGGCCGCGGCCGGCTTCGGCCTGGAGTGCTACCCCCACCAGCTGGAGATCATCACCACCGAGCAGATGATGGACGCCTACGCCTCCATCGGCATGCCCGTCTACTACCACCACTGGTCCTTCGGCAAGCACTTCCTCGCCACGGAGAGCCGCTACAAGCGCGGCCAGATGGGCCTGGCCTACGAGATCGTCATCAACTCCGACCCCTGCATCGCCTACCTCATGGAGGAGAACAGCCTGCCCATGCAGGCCCTGGTCATCGCCCACGCGGCCTACGGCCACAACTCCTTCTTCAAGGGCAATCACCTGTTCCGGCAGTGGACCTGCGCCCATTCCATCATCGACTACCTGGTATTCGCCCGGCGCTTCATCGCCGAGTGCGAGGAGAAGCACGGCCAGGACGCGGTGGAGCAGCTCCTGGACGCGTGCCACGCGCTGATGAACGTGGGCGTTGACCGCTTCAAGCGCGCCCCGAAGCTCTCACTCGTCAAGGAGCAGCAGCGGCAGAAGGAGCGCCAGGACTACCAGCAGGCCCAGCTCAACGAGCTCTGGCGCACCCTGGTGGCCCCGAAGGAGAAGGAGGAACCCGCCCGGGCGCGCTTTCCCGCCGAACCGGAGGAGAACATCCTCTACTTCATCGAGAAGAACGCCCCCCTCTTGGAGCCCTGGGAGCGCGAGGTCGTGCGCATCGTGCGCAAGATCGCCCAGTACTTCCATCCCCAGCGCCAGACCCAGGTGATGAACGAGGGGTGGGCCTCCTACTGGCACTACACCCTCCTCAACAGCCTCTACGACCGGGGCCAGGTGGGCGAGGGCTTCATGCTGGAGTGCCTCCAGTCCCATGCCAACGTCCTCCACCAGCCCCCCTACAACAGCGACTGGTACTCGGGCATCAACCCCTACGCCCTGGGCTTCGCCCTGTGGAAGGACATCCGCCGCATGTGCGAGAGCCCCACGGAGGAGGACCGGGCCTGGTTCCCCGGGGTGGCCGGCCGGAACTGGCTCGAGACCTTCCATTTCGCCATGCAGAACTTCAAGGACGAGAGTTTCATCGCCCAGTACCTCTCCCCGAAGGTCATGCGGGACTTCCGCTTCTTCACCGTGAGGGACGACGACGCCGATGCCAGACTCGCCATCGGACCCATCCACGACGACCCCGGCTTCCGCCACCTGCGGCAGGCCCTGGCCGAACAGTACAACCTCGGCAGCCGCGAGCCCGACATCCAGGTGTGGAACGTGGACCTGCGGGGGGACCGCAGCCTCACCCTGCGCTACTTCAGCCGCAACCGCCGGGACCTGGCGCCGGACTGGGCCAAGGTGCTGGGCCACGTGGCCGCGCTGTGGGGCTTCATTGTGCGGCTGGAGGAGGAACTGCCCGCGGGCGGGACGCGGGCGCTGGGCGAGTGCGAACCTCCCAGGCGCGGCCGGGCCGCATGAGCTACAATCGGGTTCCCCGCCGAGGAACCCATGCGCGCATTCCTGCTTCCCTTCGCCTTCGCCCTGTGCGCCCAGGCCCAGACGCTCACCCCGGATCCCTGGGCGCCGGTGCGGTTCCTGTCGGGGGAGTGGACCGGGGTCTCCTCGGGCGAACCCGGCACGGGCACCGCCCAGAGGACCTACCGTTTCGTCATGGGGGCGAAGTTCCTCCACGAGCGCAACGTCTCCACCTACCTGCCCACCGCCGCAGGCAAGCCGGGCGAGGTGCATGAGCACTGGAGCATGTTCAGCTACGACAAGAAGAGGAAGCGCCTCGTGGTGCGCCAGTTCCACCAGGAGAGCTTCGTCAACCAGTACGCCTTCGACGAGGACCTGAGCTCCCCGAAGCGCCTGGTCTTCGTGTCGGAAGCCTTCGAGAACCTGGACAGCCGCTGGCGGGCCCGGGAAGCCTACGACCTGGTCTCGCCGGACGAATTCCGGGAGACCTTCGAGATCGCCCCGCCGGGCAAGGATTACGCCGTCTACGCCACGACCGTGTTCAAGCGTGTGCCCGCCAGGTGAAAGGACGTCCCATGCTCCGCACTGCCCTTTTCTCGCTCGCCTGCGCGGCCCTGGTTGCCCAGGCGCCGGACCCCTTCGCGCCCGTGCGGTTTCTCGCCGGCGACTGGGAGGGAGAGGGTTCAGGCGAACCCGGCAAGGCGTCCGGCGCGTTCTCCTTCCGGTTCGAATTGGACGGCAAGGCGCTGGTGCGCCGGAGCTTCGCGGACTATCCCGCCCGGAACGGACGCCCGGCCGCACGCCATGAGGACCTGATGACCGTCTACGCCGAGGGCGGGAAGCTCAAGGCCTTCTACCTGGACAACGAGGGCCACGTGATCCGCTACGACGCCGCGGTGCTGGCCAAGGGCGAAGGGGTGGCGTTCCAGAGCGAGGCGGGACCGGGGCCGGGTTTCAGGCTGACCTACCGGAGCAGGGGGGACGGGGTGGTCTCCGTGGCCTTCGCCATCGCGCCTCCGGGGAAGCCGGACGCGTTCACCACCTACGTCGAAGGTACCAGCCGGCGGAAATAGCCTTCCGGCGCTCCGGGGGGTCAGTGGAACCTGGGGAAACGGTACTCGAGGCTGACCGCGAAGTAGCTCATCGGGCGCTCCTCGTTCCCCACCTGGTAGCTCAGGTTGTAGTCGTGCCGGCCCGTATTGATCGCGGCGGCGTAGCGGGCCTCCAGGGCGAGCTGCCGGGTGAGCCTGACCTGGACCCCCGCGGCCGGCACGATGGAGGCTCCGGACCGCTTCCCCCCGTAGGTCCGGAACGAGGCGCCTCCATTGGGCCCGATGGCCTGCTGGCCCAGGGTCTGGGACCACGCCATGGCGCCGATCCCCAGGATCGCACGCACCTTCCCGTTGCCGGGCATCCAGTCGCAGCCGAGCGTGACGGCGCTGCCCTTGCTCTCCATGGTCGTCCAGGTGTCCCAGGTCCGGTTCGGACCGAAGGTGACGCCTTCCAGCCGCAGGCGCCCCTGGGACCGGAAATACACGTTGAGCCCCGCGACGAGGGCATTGGCCGCGTGGAGCTCCGTCGGGATGGCGTACCCGGCGGCGATGCCCACGCGCGAGGCGGCGCCCTGGCCGTGCAGGAGGGGGGCGCACATCGCCGCGAGGAGGAAGGCTTTCATTCTGTCGTTCATCGATCGCTCCGATCCTGGGAAGGCCCTGGGATCGCGCGGCATGACCCGGCCGGGGCCGGCCGATGGATCCGGGCGAAGACAGGAAGGCTGGGATCCTTCAACCCTATCAGGTTCCCGGGGCGGGAGAAGCGTCGGCATCCGGGTCCAGCGGCAGCCGCAGGACGGCCCGGGCCCCGGGTCCGTCCTCGCGGTTGGCCAGCACCAGGCTCCCGCCGTGGGCCTCGGCGATCTGGCGGCTCAGCACCAGGCCGATGCCGCTGCCGCCGGACTTGGTGGTGAAGAAGGGCACGAAGAGGTTCCCTCCGGTGGGCAGGCCCTGGCCGCGGTCCTCCACGAGGATCTCCACGGCGCCGGGGTGCAGGGACCAGCGCAGGTCCACGGGCCCTTCCCCGGCGTCCACGGCGTTGCGCACGAGGTTGATGAGGGCCTGGGCGATCTGGTCGCCGTCGGCCTGCAGGGTCACGGGGGGGCCCGGGAGGACCCGCACCTGCCGGCGCTGCTCCAGCCCGGCCACGCGCCGGGCCAGGGACTCCAGGTCGGCGGGGGCCCTGCGGGGCTCCGGCAGGCGCGCCAGCTGGGTGTAGCCCTCCATGAACCGCCCCAGGCCCTGGGCCCTCGAGGCGATGATGCCCAGGCCCTGGCGCGCGTCGTCCATCCAGTCCTCGCCCTGGCGCTCCAGGATGCGGATGAGGCTTTCGCCCAGGGACTGGATGGGGGCCAGGGAGTTGTTGATCTCGTGGCCCAGGACGCGGATGACCCGGTGCCACACCTTGCGCTCCTCCTCCCGCAGGGGCCGGGTGAGGTCGGAGAGCACCAGGAGCCGGTGGGCGCGCCCCCCCTGCCTGAAGGTGCCCCGGCGCAGCTCGAAGCGCCCGGCGCGCCCCGGGAAGGCCATGTCGGCCAGCACCGAGGCCTCGCCCTCCAGGGCTCCGGCCAGCCCCAGCTCGGAGGCGGGCCGGCCCAGGAGCCGCTCCTGGGGGCTGCCCAGCAGCAGCGCCCCGGCCCGGTTCACCAGCCGCAGCAGGCCGTCCCCGTCGAAGGCGAAAACGGCCACGTCGATCTCGGCCATCACCGCCCGCAGGAGCGCCGTGGCCTCCATGGCCTTCATGCGCTGCTGCTGCAGGAGCTCGCTGAGGGTGTTGAGCTCGTGGTACACCGAGCCCAGGGCGTCGGCCAGGGCCGGCTCCCGTGCGCGGAAGGAGTAGTCGCCCTCGCGGATGGCGGCCAGGAGGTTGGAGAGGGTCTGCAGGGGACGCTGCACCCGTGCGCGGATGGAGCGGGCGGCGATCCACGCCGCCCCGGCCGCCGCCAGCAGGAGCAGGGCCCGGGCCGGCCAGGGCCACGGGCTGCGCGCCAGGAGGAGCCCCGAGAGCGCCACGGCGGGCAGCGCGCCCAGGAGGGCCTGGAGCTGCATCCGCCGGTCGTGGGTCATGCGGAGATGCCGAGCTTGGCCATGCGGCGGTACATCGCGCTGCGGGAAAGGCCCAGGGCCTCCGCGGCCGCGGTGGCCCCGCCGTGGCGGGCCAGGGCCTTGCGGATGAGCAGGGCCTCCATGTCCTCCAGGCTCAGGTCGTCAAGGGCGGGCGCCGCGGCGCCCTTCGCGCCCAGCAGCAGGTCGGGGGCCGTGATCCACGGGCCGGGGGCCATGAGCAGGCTGCGCTCCACGGCGTGGGCCAGCTCGCGCACGTTGCCGCGCCAGGGGTGGGCCAGCAGGGCCTTCTGGGCGCCGGCGTCGAAGCCCGCGACGGCCTTGCGGTAGCGCCCGGCCTTCTCCTCCAGGAAGCGCGTGGCCAGGGGCAGGATGTCCTCGGGGCGCTCGCGCAGGGGGGGCACGCGCAGCTCGATGGTGTCCAGCCGGAAGCGCAGGTCCTGGCGGAAGCGCCCCGCGGCCACCTCGGCGTCCAGGTCGGCGTTGGTGGCGCTGAGGATCCTCACGTCGGCGCGCAGGGTGCGGCTCGACCCCACCCGCTCGAACTCCCCGGTCTCCAGCACCCGCAGGAGCTTGGCCTGCAGGGCCAGCGGGGCGTTGGCGATCTCGTCCAGGAAGAGGGTGCCGCCGTCGGCCAGCTCGAAGCGCCCGGCGCGCTCCGTCCTGGCGTCGGTGAAGGCGCCCTTGACGTGGCCGAACAGCTCGGACTCCAGCACGCCTTCGGAGAGCCCGCCCGCGTTGAGGGTGAGCAGGGGCTTGTCCGACCGGGAGCTGGCGGCGTGGAGGGCCTGGGCCAGGAGGCTCTTGCCCGTTCCGTTCTCGCCCGTGATGAGCACCGAGGCGTCCGAGGGCCCGATGCGGCGCACCATCTCCATCACGTGGACCATGGCCTCCGAGGCGGCCACGATGGCCGGCGCGCCCTCGCGCAGGATGCGGTTCTCGGCCTCCAGGCGCCGGCTCTTCCGCAGGGCCGCGGCCAGTTCCAGGTGGGTGCGCAGGGTCGCCAGGAGCCGGGCGTTCTCCCAGGGCTTCTGCACGAAGTCCTTGGCGCCCCGCCGCATGGCCTCCACGGCCAGGTCGATGCTGCCCCAGGCCGTCATGACGATCACCGGAAGCCCGGGCTCCCGGGCCTGGATGCCCTCCAGCAGGGCCAGGCCCTCCACGCCGGAAGTCGTGTCCTGGCTGTAGTTCATGTCCATGAGCACCAGGTCGGGCCGGCCCGCGTCCAGGGCCGCGAGCGCGGCCTCCGGGGAGGCCGCGGTGTCGGTCCTGAAGCCCTCGGACTTCAGGAGGAGCCTCAGGCTCTCGCGAACATCGGGCTGGTCGTCGGTGATCAGGATGCGGGGGGCGTTCGAGGGCATGGTGGGGTTCCGGGGTCCGTACTATCCTACTCCGCGCGCAGGGCCACGGCGGGGTCCACGCGCGCGGCGCGCAGGGCCGGGGCCAGGCAGGCCAGGACGCCCCCCAGGCCCACGAGTCCCGCGGCCAGCCCGTATGCCACCGGGTCCAGGGGACCCACCCCGTGGAGCTGGGACTGGAGGCCCCGGGCCAGGGCGAAGGCCAGGACGAGGCCCGCGGCGCCTCCCGCTGCCACCATGCGCAGGCCCTGGCCCACCACCAGGCCCAGGAGGTCGAAGCGGTCCGCGCCGAGCGCCGCGCGGATGCCCATCTCCCGCCGGCGCATGCCGGTGAGGTAGCTCACCACCCCGAAGATCCCCGCGCCGGCCAGCACCAGGGCCAGCAGGGCGAACCCGCCGAAGAGGATGCCCCGGGCGCGGGCATCCTTGCGGTTCAGGTCCATGAGGTCGGCCATGGTGCGGACCGGGCCCAGGGGCAGGTCGGGATCCACCTCCCGCAGGGCCTGCCGGAAGGAGGGCAGGAGCGCGGCGGGGGGCGCCGCGGCACGGACGACCAGCACCAGGCCGGGCGCCGTGATGTAGGCGGGGCCCGGGTCCAGCAGGGGCATGTAGAAGCCCGGCCGCGCGGGAACGGCCAGCGACTCGTGCCGCACGTCGCCCGCGACGCCCAGGACGGTCATGCCGTGGCGGTCCTCGGCGTCGATGAAGACCCTCCGCCCCAGCGGATCCTGGGCGCCCCAGTGCCTCCGGGCGAAGGACTCGGTGACGATGGTGGCGTCCTTGTCGGTGGGCTCGAAGTCGCGGCCCCGCACCAGCGGAACGCCCAGGGCCTTGAAGAGGCCCGGGGCGGCCCGGTAGCAGAACGCCAGCTGGTCGGCCTGGGAGGGCACCCCCGGCTCCAGGTCGTAGCCGGCCTGGCGCATGGAGCCCGAAAGGGGGAGGTTGTCCATGACCGAGGCGCCCAGCACCCCGGGGACGGCCTCCAGCCGGGCCTGGATGCGCCGGGCGAAGTCCCCCTGGGCGGCGTTGCCGGGGTACCTGGAGGCCGGGAGGGACACCTGGATGATGATGGCCGAGGGTTCGAAGCCGGGGGCCACGGTCTGCAGGTGGACCAGGGTGCGCAGGAGGAGGCCGGCGCCGATGAGCAGCGCCGTGGCCAGGGCGGTCTCGGATGCCACCAGCAGGCCCGCGAGACGGTGCTGGCCGGGCGTGCCCGAGGCGCGCACGCCGCCCCTCAGGGCCGGACCGGGATCCACGGCGGAAAAGCGCGAGGCCGGCAGGAGCCCCGAAAGCAGGGCCGAGGCCAGGGACAGCACAAGGGCGAAGAGGGCCTCCGGGAGGCCGCCTGCGGCCGGGGGCAGCCCCAGGAGGGCCGCGAGGCTCGACAGGACCATCCGCGCCGCGAACCACCCCAGCGCGGCCCCCAGGAGGCCCAGGAGGAAGCTCTCCGCCAGGAGGAGGCGGAACATCCGCGCGCGGCCTGCCCCCATGGCGGAGCGCACCGCCAGCTCGAGGCTGCGGCGGGAGCCCCGGGCCAGGAGCAGGTTGGCCACGTTGGAGCAGGCGATGAGCAGCACGAAGCCCACGGCCCCCAGGAGGGCCCACAGGGTGCCCCGGGCGTCCTTGACCACCTCGTCCCGCAGCGGCGCCACGCGCACCGTCTGGCCGTGGGCCAGGCCCGGCGATGCGGCCAGGATGCGGGCGGCGACGGGCCTGAGTTCCTCCTCGGCCTCCCGCGCCGTGACGCCGTCCCGCAGCCGGGCCACGGCGGTGAGCCAGTGGCGGCCGCGGTTGGCGCGCTCGGCCCCGGTCAGGGCCAGGGGCATGAAGATCTCCGAGCGTCCCACGCGGTGGGCCAGGTCGAAGCCCGGGGGCAGCACGCCCACGACCAGGACGTCGTTGCCGTCCAGGCGCAGGCTCCGGCCCACGAGGCCCGGATCGCCGCCGTGGCGCCGCCAGAACTCGTGGGTGAGGAGCGCCACCCTGGCCGCGCCCGGGGCGTCCTCCTCCGGCAGGAAGCCCCGGCCCAGGGCGGGCTTCACTTCGAGCACGTCCAGGAAGTTCCAGGAGACCCGGCCCAGGCGCACGCGCTCGGGCTCATGGTCCCCGGAGAGGTTCATCGCCCCGGTGCTCAGCGCGCACATGCCCCGGATCCGGGTGGATTCCCGCTGCCAGTCCAGGAAGTCGGCGGCGGAGAAGTAGTCGCGCAGGACGGCCCGGGAGGGGACCTGCTCCCAGAGGGCCACCAGCCCCGAAGGCCTGCCGTAGGGGAGGGGCTTGAGGAGGGTGCCGTCCACCAGGGTGAAGATGGCGAGGTTCACCCCGATGCCCAGCGCCAGCAGGACCGCGGCCAGGACCGTGAACCCGGGGGTCCGCGCCAGGGACCGGAGGGCCCATTTCAGGTCGTCGGCGAGTCCGGTCATCGTCACTCGTTCCGCAGGGCCACCATGGGGTCCACCTTCGTGGCCTTCAGGGCGGGCAGGAGGCAGGCGACGGCGCCCACCAGGGCGAGCAGGCCCGCCACCGTGGCGAAGGTCGCGGGGTCCCAGGACCTCACGCCGGCGATCTGCGCGTCCAGGGCCCGGCCCATGGCCAGGGAGATGGCGACCCCCGCGGCCACGCCGGCAAAGGCCATGCGAAGGCCCTGCCCCACCACCAGCTTCAGCACGTCCCGCACCTGGGCGCCCATGGCCATGCGGACCCCGATCTCCCGGGTGCGCTGGGCGGTGAGGAAGGTCACCACCGCGTAGATGCCGACCGCCGCCAGGAGCAGCGCCAGCCCCGCGAAGGAGCCCAGGAGGATGCTCCGGGCCTGCGCGTCCTGGCGGTCCCGGGTCAGGACCGTCTGCATGGTCCGCGGAAGGCCCAGGGGCAGGTCGGGGTCCACTTCACGCACCACGCGCTTGAGCACCGGGATCATGCCCACCGGATCCGGAACCGTGCGCAGGACCACCAGGAAGCTGGGGATGGGGAACCCCTCCGTGGAGAGGCCGGCCATGGGGAAGTACATCTCCGGAACCGCGCCCTTGGCCAGGCTGGCGTGGCGCACGTCGCCCACGACGCCCACGATGGACAGGAAGGGCTCCTCCTTGCGGTCCATGGAGACCCTGCCCTCCAGGGGGTTCGAGCGGGGGAAGTGCTTGCGGGCGAAGGCCTCGTTCACGAGCATGGCCCCGGCTTCCTGGGGGGCGAGGTCCCTGCCCCGGAGGACCGGGATGCCCATGGCCTTGAAATAGCCCGGAGTTATGTGGTGGTTGAGGGCCTCCTGGCCATCCACCGACTCCTGGTCCCCCACGTCGTAGGAACTCGAACTGGTCGAGCCCACCAGGGGCGGCGTGTCGTTGAAGCCCACGGCGGTGATGCCCTGGGTGGCCTCCAGCCGGCGCTGGAGTTCGACCATGAAGGCGTTGCGCGAGGCGGCGTCCTTGTACTTGTAGCGGGGGAGGGTGATCCGCGCCACGAGCACATGGTCGGAGCGGAAGCCCGGGTCCACGTTCTGGAGGTGCACGAGGCTCCGGAGCATTAGCCCCGCCCCGATGAGCAGCGCGGTGGCCAGCGCCGTCTCGGAGGCCACCAGGAGGCCCCGCAGGCGCGGGTGGGACGCCGTGCCGGAGCCCTTGCCCTCCTTGAGGGAATCCGCGAGGTGCAGCCGTTCGGCGTTGAGCGCGGGCACCAGCCCGAAGAGGACCGCGGCGCCCAGGGAAAGCAGGAGGGTGAACAGGACCACCCGCGCGTCCAGGGGCACGGGTTCGATTCCCGCGCGATTGCTGCCCAGGACGGCCACCAGGCCGTTCAGGGTCCAGTGGCCCAGGAACAGGCCGGCGGCGCCTCCCATGAGGCCGAGCACGAGGCTCTCGGCCAGGGCGCTCCACACCAGGGCGCGAGGGCCGGCCCCCAGGGCTGCGCGGATGGCCATCTCCCGCTGCCGGCGCGAGCTCCGGACCAGCATGAGGTTCATGAGATTGGCGCAGGCGATGAGGAGCACGAAGGCCACGGCGCCCCACAGCACCAGGAGGGTCCCCCGGGCGTTGACCACCACCTGGTCCTGGAGCCGCACGACCTTTGCGGTGAAGTGGCGGTTGGAGTCCGGGTAGGCCGTGGCGAGGGCGGCGGCGATGCGCTTGAAGTCGGCCTCGCAGGAGGCGACCGTCGCCCCGGGCTTCAGCCGGGCCACGGCCCCCAGGAAGTGGCTGCCCCGCTGGTCCAGCTGGTCCTTCGTGAAGGCCATGGGCACCAGGATGCTGGTGCCGCCGATGCGGTGGTTGAAGCGGAAGCCCTTGGGCATGACTCCCACCACCGTCGTGTCCATTCCGCTCAGGCGGATGGAGCGGCCCACGATGCCGGGGTCGGCGCCGAAGCGCCGGGCCCAGAAGTCATGCATGAGGACGACGGCCCGGGGCCCCTCGGTGTGGTCCTCCTCGGGCAGGAAGTCCCGGCCCAGGACCGGGTGCACCCCCACGACCCGGAAGAAGTTCCAGGAGACCCGGGCGGTGGGGACATCCTGGGGTTCCTGCTCGCCGGTGAGGTTCAGGGAATCGTTGGTGAGGGCGGCCATGCCCTCCACCTGGCCCGCGTCCCGCTGCCAGTCCAGGAAGTCGGGGGCCGAAAGGGGGTTGTCGGAGCGGTCCCGCACGGGCACGGCGCCCCACACGGCGACGAGCCGGTCCGAGTCCGGGTAGGGCAGCGGCTGCAGGAGCACCCGGTCCACGAGGCTGAAGATGGCGGCGTTGGCCCCGATGCCGAGCGCCAGGATCAGCACCGCCAGGGCGGTGAAGCCGGGGCTCTTGAGGAGGGAGCGCAGGGCGCGGCGGAGGTCGTCGAGGATGGGGTGCATGGGATTCTCCGTCAGGCCCTTGCCAGGGATTCCTCCACCACCCGCCCGTCGAACAGGTGGATGGTGCGGTCGGCGTGCTGGGCGAAGCGCTGGTCGTGGGTGACCATGCAGATGGTGGAGCCGCGGCGGTGGAGCTCCTTCAGGAGGTCCATGACGGCGTCGCCGTTGGTGGAGTCGAGGTTCCCGGTGGGCTCGTCGGCCAGGAGGATGGAGGGCCGGCCCCCCACCGCGCGGGCCACGGCCACGCGCTGCTGCTGGCCGCCGGAGAGCTGGCTGGGGAGGTGCTTGGAGCGGTGGGACATGCCCACCTCCTCCAGGGCCTCCATGACGCGGGTGCGGCGCTCGCCCAGGGGCAGGCCGCGGTACACGAGGGGCAGCTCGACGTTCTCGTAGACCGTGAGGTCGCCGATGAGATTGAAGCTCTGGAAGATGAAGCCGATCTCGTGGTTGCGGATGCGGGCCCGCTCAGAGAGGTTCAGGCCCGCCACGGGCTTGCCGTTGAGCGTGTACCGGCCGTGGGTGGGCGTGTCCAGCAGGCCGAGGATGGAAAGGAGGGTGGACTTCCCGCAGCCGCTGGGGCCGGCGATGGAGATGAACTCCCCTTCCTGGACCTCCAGGTGGATGTCGGAGAGGGCGTGGGTCTCCACCTCGTCGGTGGTGAAGACCTTCCGGATGGCGTCGAGCTGGATGATGGAACGGGGGGACATGGGGACTCCTGGAGGGGGTTATTTGATCCGGATGCGGTCGGAGGCGTCCCAGGCGCTGGTGTCCGAGAGGATCACCTGGTCCCCGGGCTTGAGGCCGTCGAGCACTTCGATGGTCGAGACCGAGCCGCGCCCGAGCCTCACTTGCACGCGCTGGGCCTCGGAGCCGTCGGGGCTGAGGCGGTAGAGGCCGAGGGTGCCGTGGGCCTGGGCCTGCACGGGCCTGCCGACGAAGACGCCGTCGGCGGCGCGGTCCAGCTCGACGATCCCTTCGACGCTCAGGTCGGGCCGGGCGCCCTTGGGCAGCGCGCCCTCGAGGCTGGCGTCCACCAGGACGGTGCCGTTGACCACGGCGGGGTCGATGCGCGCCACCCGCCCCTGCACCAGCCCGTTGCGCGTGTCCACGGAGACGGCCTGGCCGATGACGAGGTCCTTGGCCTGCGTCTCGCTGATGCGCAGCTCGGCCTTGAGGCGCGAGGGTTCGGCCACCTTGGCCAGGGTGCTGCCCGGGGCGAGGCGCTGGCCCACCTGCACGGGCAGAAGCTGCAGGACGCCCTTGAGGCCCGCGCGAACCTTGAGCGCCTCCACCTGGCTGGCCTTCAGGAGCCACAGGGCCCTGGCCTGCTCCACCTTGGCGCTGTTGGCGGCGAGCTGGGCTCCCAGGGAGGCCTCGCCGATCTTCAGGCGGTCCTGCTCGATCTGGTAGCGGGTGGTGAGCTCCTCGGCCCTGCCCCGGGCCTGCAGGAGCACCTGGCGCGCCACGAGCCCCTCCTTCTCCAGGCGCTCGTTGGCGTCCAGGTCCATGCGCGCGGAGGCGTAGCTGGCCTTGACCGTGGCCAGGGAGGAGCGCTTGTCCAGCAGAGCCTCCTGGACCCGGGCCTTGGCGCTGATCAGCTCCCCCTCGGCGGCCTTGAACTGCCACTGGGCGTCCAGGGCGGCCTGCTGCAGTTCGGGGTTGGAGAGCTCGAGGATGACGGTGTCGGCCTTCACCGGGGTCCCCGGGAACACGAGGATCTTCTCCACCCGGCTGTCGAACCCGGTGGTGATCCAGCGCACGTCCACCGGCTGGAGGGTCCCGGTGCCCCGCACCTGGAAGACCATGGGCCCGCGCTTGACGGTGTCCACGAGGATGCCCTGGCGCTCCACGGAGGGCACCGCGGGCTTCAGCCGCCCCAGCCCAATGGTGAGCGCCAGGATGCCAAGGCCCGCGCCGCCCCAGGCGTAGTACTTCTTGCGGCTGGGCGGGGTGGTGATGGCGATATCCATGAACGGCTCCGGAAGGTCTGGCCCCCCCAGGAAGCCAGACCCGTGCCTGAATGCCAAGTCCCCTTAAATCAAGATATCGCCTTCCAGGGTTCCGCAAGGGCGCCCCGGAACCGTCCCACTTCCGGGACGCGGCGTCCCACAATCACCGGGCCTTTCTAGGCGTAGGCGAGCCGCCGCACTTCCAGGCGCGCGGTCTTCCATTCCCAGTACGCCACCCGCACCTCCGCCCGGCACTGGATCATGGCGGCCTTCCATTCGGCCTTCCTCAGCACCCAGGCTTCGCGCTTCTGCGCCTTGCGCTCGGCCTTGCGGACCTCCCAGCCTTCCACCTGCTCCTGCATCCGGGCCAGGGCGTGATCCAGGCGGGCCCGGGCGGCCACGAGGCGGTCGGCGGCGGGGGAGCGCGCGGCAAGGCTCGCCAGGAGGGTCTTCTCCTCCATGGCCAGGCGGGCCCGGCGGATGGCGGCGTCCGGCACCCGGCGCAGGCCCCGGGCCAGGCCCACCAGGGCCAGGCTCCAGATGAGCCACTTGGTGGGGTCGAACTGGTACCACTTCACGCCGTTGCGGTAGTCCCACTGGAACATGTGGTGGTAGTTGTGGTACCCCTCGCCGTAGGTGAAGGGCGCCAGGAAGGCGTTGTCCCGGGCGGTGTTCGTGTCGGTGTAGGGCCGCGTGCCGAAGAAGTGGGCGGCGCTGTTGATGAAGAACGTGGTGTGGTGGGTCACCACGATGCGCAGGAGCACGCCAATGATGAGGTAGCCGGCGAGGTTGCCCCGCAGGAGGCCCACCCCCGCGGGGATCAGGGCGACGATTCCGCCGATGAGGAAGTGGTACTTGTGCTGCCAGCGCACCAGGGGATCCTTCTCCATGTCCGCCACGCCCTCGATGGGCGTGCCCTCGGCCAGCATGACCCACAGCCAGTGGGCGTACCAGAAGCCCTTGGTGCTGTTGTAGGGGTCCCGCTCCTGGTCCACGTGGCGGTGGTGGATGCGGTGGCTGCTGCACCACTGCAGGGCGGAGTTCTGGAAGCTGGCCGCGGCCAGGCACAGGAGCACGAACCGCACGGGCCAGGAGGCCTGGTAGGTGCGGTGGCTGTAGAGGCGGTGGTAGCCGGCCGTCACGCCCAGGCCAATGGCGAAGAACATGATCCCGAAGGCCACCCATTCGCCCCAGTGGGTCAGGGAGTGCCGGAACTCCAGGGGCACCAGGACCGCGGCGAGGCCGAGGGTTCCCAGGAGGAACGAGGTATTAAGAAGATCCCAACGTCGTTTATTAGGCACTTGAACTCCCGACCCCCGCCTTCGGAGGTCCCCCATCATCGTTCATATGGCCGAGATCTACAACCTGCAGGTCATTAGAACTCATAAATATCGAGTTGGGCGAACGGACGAGTCGAACGGGCGCTGGGCTAGTCCGCCAGGCTGACCCGGTTCCGGCCGTTGGCCTTGCTGATGTAGAGCCCCTCGTCCGCCCTGGAGATGAACCAGGCGGGGCTCGACTCGGCGCTCACCTGGGCCACGGCGTAGCCCACGCTGATCGTCACCACCTCGGCCACGGAGGAGTCGGCGTGGGGGATGCGCAGGGACTCCACCGCCTTGCGGAACATCTGGGCGGAGAACGCGGCCTGTTCGGGGGTCGAGCCCGAGATGATCACGGCGAACTCCTCCCCGCCATACCGGGCCGGGAGGTCGTCGGCGCGCCGGAACACCTCGCGCATGACCTTCGCCACGGCCTTGAGGCATTCGTCCCCGGCCATGTGCCCATAGTGGTCGTTGTATTTCTTGAAGAAGTCCACGTCCCCCAGGAGGAGCGCGACCCAGCCCCCGGTGCGCCGGGCGCGGCGGACCTCGCTCTCCAGGACCGCGTCGAAGCGCCTGCGGTTGGCGAGCCCCGTGAGGCCGTCCTGCATGGCCATCTCCTGGAGCCGCGCGTTGGCGTCCTCCAGCTCCGCGGTGCGCTCCTCCACGCGCCGCTCCAGTTCCTGGTTGGCCCTGCGCAGCGCCTCGGCCTGCTCCAGGTTCCTGGCGTAGAGGCGGGCGTTGGTGATGGTGAGGGCGGCCCGGTCCGCCAGGCTCTGGAGGGTGGCCTCGTCCTCCATGGAGTAGGCCCGCGAGGAGCCCCCCTTGGCCAGGGTGATGGTGCCGATGGTGCTGCCCTCGGTGCGCATGGGCGCCACCAGGAGGCTGTGGACGCGGAAGTGGTCGAGGTACGGGTGGTAGGCGGGGGGCAGGTGCTCGCGGATGCCCTCGGGCGTGGCGCGCTCCAGGCGCAGGCTCTGGCCCGTTCCGGCCACCTGGCCCGCCCCCAGCAGCGCGCCGGGGCCCAGCACCCCCGTGGCCGTGGGGGCCAGGTTGCGCAGAAGGGGGAGGTAGGCGTCCCCGCCGATGTAGGGCTGGCTGACCACTTCCGTGTGCAGGAGGCCGTCCTCCCCCACCAGGTCGAGGATGCACAGGTCTCCCACGGAGGAGGACATGTGCTGGGCGATGAGCTTGAGGGCGGTCCCGTAGTCCGGGCCCACGCCGGCCAGGGCGAGGGACACCGCGTTCTGGGCCTCGGCCCGCTTGAGCCGGGCGGTGGCCTCCATCTCCAGGCGCTTGCGGGCGGTGATGTTGCCGGCGGTCACCAGGAGGCGGTCCACGCCGCCGATGGACGTGCGGCGCATGTTCAGCTCGAGCCACACCAGCTGCCCGGAGGGATGCGGGCAGAGCCAGTCGAAGGTCTGGGGCTCGCCTTCGATGGCCTTCATGGCCCAGTCGATGGCCACCTCCCGGGTGTAGGGCCAGATGCCCAGGCCGGTGTCGGCCAGCTCCATGCCCAGCAGCCGCTGCTGGCTGAGCCCCAGGAACTCGCCGAAGCGGCGGTTCACGTCCAGGGTGGCGCCGCTTTCCAGGTCCTGGATGAGGATCCCGTCGTTCACGGAATCGTAGATGGCCTGGAAGCGCTGCTCGCTCAGGTAGAGCTCGTTGGGCTCGGGGGACGGCCCGGTCATCCCGCATCCTGGGGAACGTCGTTCGCCACCGTCCGCTTTCGGCCCATCAGGAGATCCCGGGAATGAACCCCATCATGCCCCGATCCCCTGATGTTTTCAACTTTCCAGGACGGGAGCCCCCCGGAGGCGCCCCAGGAACCGGTCCTTGGCCGCCACGAACCACCGGCTGAACCGCGCCATGTAGATGTAGATCACGGGCGTCGTGTAGATGGTCAGCACCTGGCTGACGATGAGGCCCCCCACGATGGCGATGCCCAGGGGGCGGCGCAGCTCCGCGCCCGCGCCGCGGCCCAGGGCCAGGGGCAGGCCTCCCAGAAGGGCGGCCATGGTGGTCATGGTGATGGGCCGGAACCGCAGGAGGCAGGCCTGGAAGATGGCCTCCTCGGTGGTCAGGCCTTCCCGGCGCTCAGCCTCGATGGCGAAGTCGATCATCAGGATGGCGTTCTTCTTCACGATGCCGATGAGCAGGATGATGCCGATGAAGGCGATGAAGCTCAGTTCCGTGCCGCAGATGAGCAGGGCCACCAGGGCGCCCAGGCCCGCCGACGGCAGTGTGGAGAGGATGGTCAGGGGGTGGATCAGGCTCTCGTAGAGGATGCCCAGCACGAGGTACACCGCCAGGAAGGCCGCCAGCACCAGGATGGGCTCGTTGGCCAGGGAGGCCTTGAAGGCCTGGGCCGTGCCCATGAAATTGCCCCGGATGGTGGCCGGGAGCCGGATCTGCTCCTGGGCCTTCTCGATGGCCGTCACCGCGTCGCCGATGGCGACCCCGGGGGCCAGGTTGAAGGTGATGGTCACCGAGGGCAGCTGGCCCTGGTGGGCCACCGCCAGCAGGGTGGTCTCCCGGCTGAACTTCGCGAAGGCCGAAAGGGGCACCATGGCACCGGTGGTGGAGTGCACGTAGATCTTGTCCAGGGATTCGGGGTTCTGCCAGTAGGCGGGGGCCACCTCCAGCACCACGTGGTACTGGATGAGGTCGGTGTACATGGTCGAGACCGGCCGCTGCCCGAAGGCGTCGTAGAGCGTGTTGTCGATCATCTGGGGCGTCACGCCCAGGCGCGCCGCGGTGGGGCGGTCCACCACCACGCTGGCCTGGAGGCCCTGGTTCTGCTGGTCGGTGTTCACGTCGGCCAGTTCCTTGATGCCCCGCATCTTCTCGAAGACGCGGGGGGCCCACTGGAACAGCTCCCGGGACTCGTCCCCCTGCAGGGTGTACTGGAACTGGGCGTTGCCGCCCCGGCCCCCGATGCGGATGTCTTGCACCGGCTGGAGGTAGAGGGTGGCTCCGGCGACCTTGGAGAGCTTGCCACGCAGGCGGTTGATGATCTGGTCGGCGTTGACGTCCCGCTCGTTCATGGGCTTGAGGGCCACGAAGACCCGGCCGGTGTTGGTGGTGCCGCCGCCGCCCACGGAGCCCGAGACCGCGCTCACCGCCGGGTCGGCCTTGACGATGGTGACGAACTCCCGCAGCCGGCCCTTCATGGCCTGGAAGGAGATGGACTGGTCGGCCTGGATGGCACCCATGATCCGGCCCGTGTCCTGCTGGGGGAAGAAGCCCTTGGGCACGAAGATGTAGAGCAGGACCGTGGCGGCCGCGGTGCCCAGGGCCGTCATGAAGGTCAGCCGCTTGTGCCGCAGGACCCAGGAGAGGCTGCGCTCGTAGCCGCCCAGGACCGCCTTGAACCACCGCTCGGAGGCCAGGAAGAGCCTGCCGTGGTGGGCCTCGGAGGCCGGCCGCAGGAGCCGGGCGCACATCATGGGCGTGGTGGTGAGCGAAACGACCATGGACATGAGGATGGCCACCGACAGGGTGACGGCGAACTCCCGGAAGAGCCGGCCCACGATGCCGCCCATGAGGAGGATGGGGATGAACACGGCGCAAAGCGAGATGCTGATGGAGAGCACGGTGAACCCGATCTCCCGCGCCCCCTCCATGGCCGCCTCGTAGGGGGCCAGGCCCCCCTCCAGGTGCCGGGTGATGTTCTCCACGACCACGATGGCGTCGTCCACCACGAAGCCGGTGGCGACCGTCAGCGCCATGAGGGAGAGGTTGTCCACGCTGTAGCCCAGCAGGTACATCACCCCGAAGGTGCCCACCAGGGACACCGGCACGGCGACGCTGGGAATCAGCGTCGAGCGCCAGTCCCGCAGGAAGATGAAGACCACCAGGATCACCAGCCCGATGGAGATCAGCAGGGTCCGTTCAACGTCCTTGACCGAGGCCCGGATGGTCTGGGTGGCGTCGAGCACCTCCTCGAAGGTCACGGAGGGCGGGAGGGAGGCCTTGAGCTGGGGCTCCAGGGCCCGCACCGCGTCCACGGTGTCGATGATGTTGGCCCCGGGCTGCCGGAAGACGGCCATGCTCACCGAGGGCTTGCCGTTGGTGAGGCCGTCGTTGCGCAGGTCCTCCACGGAGTCGGTGACCTTGGCCACGTCCGCCACCCTCAGGGCGGTGCCGCCCTTGAAGGCGATGACCAGGTCCCCGTAGTCCTTGGCCTTGAGCAGCTGGTCGGTGGTGTTGATGATGCTGGTGGTGCCTTCGGTGGTCAGCGAGCCCTTGGGCTGGTTGACGTTGGCCGCCACCAGGACCCGGCGCACGTCCTCGAGGCCGAGGCCCCGGGCGTGGAGGGCGTCGGGATCCACCTCCACCCGCACCGCGGGCAGGGCGCCGCCCCACACGAAGACCTGGCCTACCCCGGGCACCTGGGAAAGGCGCTGCTGCAGGACCTTGGAGGCGATGTCGTACATGTTCTGCCGCGGAACGATGTCCGAGGTGAGCGCGAAGAGCATCACCGGGGCGTCCGCGGGGTTGACCTTGCGGTAGCGGGGGTTGTTGGGGAGGTTGGCGGGCAGCTGGCCCCGGGCGGCGTTGATGGCGGCCTGCACGTCGCGCGCGGCCGCGTCGATGTTGCGGTTCAGGTCGAACTGCAGGGTGATGCTGGTGGATCCCAGGGAGCTGTTGGAGGTCATCTCCGTGATGCCCGCGATGCGCCCGAACTGCCGCTCCAGGGGCGTGGCCACCGAGGAGGCCATGGTCTCGGGGCTGGCGCCGGGCAGGCCCGCCGACACCTGGATGGTGGGGAACTCCACCTGGGGCAGCGGGGACACCGGCAGGAACTTGAACGCCAGGCTCCCGGCCAGGGCGATGGCGATGGTCAGGAGGGAGGTGGCGATGGGCCGCCGGATGAACGGGGCGGAAATGCTCATCGGGCCTCGGCCGGGACGCCGGCCTTGCGCAGGCCCCTGAGCCGGCGCGCGATGCGGTCGAAGGCGAGGTAGATGACCGGGGTGGTGTAGAGGGTCAGCACCTGGCTGAAGATGAGGCCGCCGATGATGGAGATGCCCAGGGGCCGGCGGAGCTCGGCGCCCACGCCCGTGCCCATGGCCAGGGGGACCGCGCCCAGGAGCGCGGCCATGGTGGTCATCATGATGGGCCGGAAGCGAAGCAGGCAGGCCTGGTAGATGGCCTCCTCCGGGGGCAGGCCCTCCTTGCGCTCGGCGTCGATGGCGAAGTCGATCATCAGGATGGCGTTCTTCTTCACGATGCCGATGAGGAGGATGATGCCGATGAGCGCGATGACGCTGAAGTCGGTGCGGCAGATCATGAGGGACAGCAGGGCCCCCACGCCCGCCGACGGCAGGGTGGAGAGGATGGTCACGGGATGGATGTAGCTCTCGTACAGGACGCCCAGCAGGATGTACATGGTCACCAGGGCGGCCAGGATGAGGAACGGCGTGTTGACCAGCGATGCCCGGAAGGCCTGGGCCGTGCCCTTGAACTCGGACTGGAGGCTGCCGGGCATGTCCATGCGGGCCCGGACCTTCTCGATCTCCTTCACCGCGTCGCCGATGGAGGCGCCCCGGGCCAGGTTGAAGGAGATGGTGGCCGCGGGGAACTGCCCCTGGTGGTTGATGGCCAGCGGCGCGAAATTGTTCTCCACCCGGGTGATGGCCGTGATGGGCACGGCCCCGCCCGTGGAGGACTTGAGGAAGACGTTGTCCAGGGCGCGGGGCCCCTCCCGGAACCCCTCCATGGTCTCCAGGACCACGCGGGTCTGGTTCAGCTCCGTGAAGATGGTGGAGATCTGGCGCTGGCCGAAGGCGTCGTACAGGGCGTCGTCCAGGATCTTGGGCGTGATGCCCAGGCGCGCGGCGCTGGAGCGGTCGATGACCAGGCGCGTCTGGAGGCCGTTGTCCTGGAGGTCGCTGGCCACGTCGCGCAGGATGGGGATCTTCGAGATCTCGGCCACGAACCGGGGCACCCAGGTGCCCAGGACCTTGGAGTCGGGGTCCTCCATGGAATACTGGTACTGGGTGCGGCTGACCCGGTCCTCGACCGTGAGATCCTGCACGGGCTGCATGTAGAGCTTGATGCCGTCGATGCGCTCCAGCTCGGGCTTGATGCGCCGGATGATGTCGCTTGCGCTGAGCTTGCGTTCGTCCAGGGGCTTGAGGTTGATCTGGATGCGGCCGGAGTTGAGCGTGGAGTTGGTGCCGTCGACGCCGATGAAGGAGGACAGGCTCTCCACCGCCGGATCCAGGAGGATCACCTCGGCCAGTTCCTGCTGCTTGCGGGCCATGGCCTTGAACGATACCGTCTGGGGGGCCTCGGAGATGCCCAGGATCACCCCGGTGTCCTGCACGGGGAAGAATCCCTTGGGGATCCAGACGTACAGCAGCACCGTGACGCCCAGGGTGCCCACGGCCACCCACAGGGTGGCGGTCTGGCGCTTGAGGACCCAGGTGAGGGTGCGGCCGTAGAAGGCGATGACGGCCTTGAAGACCCGCTCGGAAGACTGGTAGAACCGGCCCTTCTCGTGCTCGGCCTGGTTGCGCAGGAGCCGCGCGCACATCATGGGGGTGAGCGTCAGGGACACCACGGCCGACACGATGATCGTCACGGCCAGGGTCACGGCGAACTCCCGGAAGAGCCTGCCCACGATGTCGCCCATGAACAGCAGGGGGATGAGCACCGCGATGAGCGAGACCGTCAGGCTCACGATGGTGAAGCCGATCTGCTCCGAGCCGCGCAGCGCCGCCTCCATGGGCGGCACGCCCTCCTCGATGTACCGCATGATGTTCTCGATCATGACGATGGCGTCGTCCACCACGAAGCCGGTGGAGATGGTCAGGGCCATGAGGGTGAGGTTGTTCAGGCTGTAGCCCAGGACGTACATCACCGCGAAGGTGCCCACCAGGGACAGCGGGACGGCGAAGCTGGGGATGATCGTGGCCGCGAAGGTCCGCAGGAACAGGAAGATCACCAGGATCACCAGGGCGATGGTGAGCATCAGCTCGAACTCCACGTCCTCCACCGAGGCGCGGATGGTGGTGGTGCGGTCCGTGAGGATCTGCATCTTCACCGCGGCGGGGATGGACGCCTGGAGCTGCGGGAGCAGGGTCTTGATGCGGTCCACCACCGCGATGATGTTGGCCCCGGGCTGGCGCTGGATGTTGAGGATCACGGCCGGGGTCCTGTTCATCCAGGCCGCGAGCTTGGCGTTCTCGGTGCCGTCCACGACCGTGGCGACGTCCTGGAGGGTGATGGGGTTGCCGTTCTTGTAGGCGATGACCAGGGGCTTGTACTGGGCGGAGGAGAGGAGCTGGTCGTTGGCGCCGATGGCGTACGACTGCATCTTCCCGTCGAAGGCGCCCTTGGCCTGGTTGACGTTGGCCGCGCCCACGGCGGTGCGGATGTCGGCCAGCGAGAGGCCGTAGGAGGCCAGGGCCGCGGGGTTGGCCTGCACGCGCACGGCGGGCTTCTGGCCACCGCTGATGCTCACCAGGCCCACGCCGGGCAGCTGGCTGATCTTCTGGGCGAGCCGCGTGTCGGCGAACTCCTCCACCTTGGGCAGGGCCAGGGTGTCCGAGGAGAGGGCCAGGGTGAGGATGGGGGCGTCGGCCGGGTTCGTCTTGGAGTAGATGGGCGGGTTGGGAAGGTCGGCGGGCAGGTAGGTGCCCGCGGCGTTCACCGCGGCCTGCACCTGCTGCTCGGCCACGTCGATGTTGAGGTCCAGGACGAACTGGAGGGTGACCAGGGAGCTCCCCTCCGACGAGCTGGAGGTCATCTGGTTCAGGCCGGGAAGCTGGCCGAACTGCCTCTCCAGGGGGGCCGTGATGGCCGTGGCCACCACGTCGGGGCTGGCGCCGGGGTAGAAGGTCTGCACCTGGATGGTGGGGTAGTCCACCTGGGGCAGGGCCGACACCGGCAGCTGCTTGAAGCCCAGGATGCCCACCAGCATGATCCCGGCCATGAGCAGGGACGTGGCGATGGGCCGGAGGATGAACGGCCTGGATGGATTCATTTGGCGGCCTTGGGGGCGCCCTGCCCTTCCTCGAGGACCTTGCTGCCGGGCCGCAGCTTGTCGAGGCCGCTGACCACGACCTTCTCGCCGGGCTTGAGGCCCTTGCGCAGGGCGGTGACGTCGCCCTCCGTGGCCTGGGGCTCCACGGGCCGCAGCTCGACGGTGGCGTCGGGCTTGATGACGTAGACGAAGGTGCCGGTGGGGCTGCGCTGAACGGCGGCCGCGGGGATCATGAGGACCCCGCGCAGGGTGTCCACCAGGAGCCGGGCGTTGACGAACTGGTTGGGGAAGAGGGCGCCGTCCCTGTTGGCGAACTGGGCCTTGATGCGCACGGTGCCGGTGGTGGCGTCCACCTGGTTGTCCACGGCGAGCAGGGTCCCGGAGGCCAGCCGGCTCGTCATGTCGCGGTCATAGACTTCCACCACGGGCGCCTTGCCGCCCTTGCTGCTGTCCAGCACGCTCTGGATGTTGTCGGCCGGAACGGAGAAGAGCACGTTGATGGGGGAGATGGGCGTGAGGGTGACCAGGCCCGTGGCGTCCGAGGCCTTGACGGTGTTGCCCGTGTCCACCAGGCGCAGGCCCACCTTGCCCGAGACCGGCGCGGTGATGCGGCTGTAGGTGAGGTTGAGCTTGGCGCTCTCCACCGACCCGGTGTCGGCCTTGACGGCGGCCTCGCACTGGTCGACCAGGGCGCTCTGGGTGTCCAGCTGCTGCCGGGAGACGATCTTCTGGTCGAACAGGGACTGGATGCGCGCCAGGTCCATGCGGGCGTTGCGCAGGACGGACTGGTCCTTGGCCATCTGCCCCTCGGCCTGGAGCAGCTGCACCTGGTAGGGCCGTGGGTCGATGGTGATCAGCAGGTCGCCCGCGGCCACCAGCTGCCCTTCCCGGAAGTGGATCTTCATGATCTGGCCATCCACCCGGGTCTTCACCGTCACCGCGTCCGTGGGCACCACGGTGCCCAGCCCGGAGAGGTTCACGGGCATGTCCCCGGTGCGGGCCACCCCCGAGGCCACCGGGACAGCCCGCTGGGGGGGCGCCGCCTTGGCGCCGCCTGAGAGGCTCTTCACCGTCACGATCCCCGCCACGGCGACCACCACGGCGAGGCCCAGCCATAGCTTCCACCCCTTGCGGGAGGTGCCGGCTTCGAGAGGATTATTGAGAACCGATTCGTTTGCGTCCATGGGGAGCCTAGACCTGTAGGAAATGCCGAGGGGTCAACCCACCGGACGGGTGTTCGGGATACACATCGTTACCAGAGGTATTCTAGCAAAGTCGTGACGGATGGGACGTTTATTCCGGATCCGCCGGGCGCCCTCTAACCTTGGACCGCGGGTGAAGCCAAGCGTTTACGGTGAAATGACCCCCCTGAAAGAAGGTCCCTGCGTCATTCTAACCCCCGCCCGGCCCCTTACCCCCGCCAACTGCGCTTCGAGGTCACCATGGTCCCCCACGCCCTCCTCCTGGTCCCCGCCCTCGTGGCCGCCCCCACCCCGGAGGCGGCGGTGGCCGCCGTGCTGGACGACTGGCACCTGGCCGCCGCCCAGGCCGATGAGGCCCGCTACTTCGGCCACCTGGCGGAGGAGGCCGTGTTCCTGGGCACGGACCCCGCCGAGCGCTGGCCCAAGCCCGCCTTCCGGGCCTTCGCCCACCCCTTCTTCGCCCGGGGCAGGGCCTGGTCCTTCCGGGCGGCGCGCCGCACCGTCGCCTTCGCCGGACGGGGCGCCGTGGCCTATTTCGAGGAGGACCTGGAGACCCCCAACCTGGGCCCCTGCCGCGGGAGCGGCGTTCTGGAGCTGCGGGACGGCGCCTGGAAGCTGCTCCAGTACAATCTGTCCGTGCCCATCCCCAACCCCCTGATGGACGAGGTCAGGGACCGCATCCGGAACCACCGGGCCACGGGCAAATAGATCAAACAATTCAACGAACCTGGACCTGAGGGCCTGCTCCATCTCCGGCGGAACGGCCCGATGCCCTTTCTCCCCAGGTTCCACCCGGGAGCGGTGCACCCATGAACAACCTCATTCTCCTGACCGGCGCCACAGGCTACGTTGGCGGGCGGCTCCTGCGGGCCCTGGAGCGCGAAGGCCATGCCCTGCGCTGCCTTGTGCGCCAACCCGGGCGGCTCCAGGGGCGGGTGGGCCCCGCCACCCAGGTCGTGGCCGGGGATGTCCTGGAAAACACCGGGTTGGGGGAGGCCCTGGAGGGGGTCGAGGTGGCCTATTACCTGGTGCATTCCATGGGTTCGGCAGGGGAATTCGAGACGGACGACCGCCTGGCTGCCCAAAACTTCGGAGCCGCGGCGCGGGATGCGGGCGTCCGGCGGATCATCTACCTGGGAGGGCTGGGCCACACGGATGCGGGGACGTTGTCCCCCCATCTCCGGAGCCGCCAGGAAGTGGGGGCCATCCTCCGCGAGAGCGGGGTTCCGGTGCTGGAGTTCCGGGCATCCATCGTCCTGGGTTCCGGGAGCCTGTCCTTCGAACTGATCCGGGCTCTGGTGGAAAGGCTGCCCCTGATGATCACCCCGCGGTGGGTCTCGGTCCTGGCCCAACCCATCGCCATCGAGGACCTGGTGGCCTACCTCCTGGCCGCGATCCCGGTTCCCATGGAGGGGAGTCGGGTTTTCGAGATCGGCGGGGCGGACCGGGTGACCTACGGCGACATCATGCGTGCCTATGCCCGCCAGCGGGGCATCCGCCTGCTCATGATCCCGGTGCCGTTCCTGACCCCCTACCTCTCCAGTCTCTGGCTGGGCCTGGTCACCCCGGTGTACGCCCGCATCGGCCGGAAGCTCATCAACAGCATCCGCCATCCTTCCCTCGTGGTGGACGACCGGGCCCTGAGGCATTTCGCGGTGCGTCCCATGAGCGCGGAGGAGGCCATCCGCCGGGCCCTGGTGCACGAGGATGCCGCCTACGCCGGCACGCGCTGGTCGGATGCCCTGTCCTCCTCGGGACGGACCCGGACCTGGGGCGGCGTCCGTTTCGGCACCCGCCTGGTGGATACCCGCACCCTGAGGGTGGCTGCACCGCCCGCCCAGGCCTTCGCCACCGTCCAGCGCATCGGCGGCGCGACGGGCTGGTACGCCTGCAATGCCCTCTGGCGGTTGCGGGGGGCCCTGGATCTGCTGGCCGGGGGGGTGGGCATGAGGCGCGGCCGGGCCCACCCCGAGGACCTGCGGGTGGGGGATGCGGTGGATTTCTGGCGGGTGGAGGCCCTGGAGCCGGGCCGGCTGGTGCGTCTGAGCGCCGAGATGAAACTGCCCGGAAGGGCCTGGCTGGAATTCGAGGTGACCCCGGATGGCGAGGGCTGCACGCTGCGCCAGACGGCCATCTTCGACCCCGTGGGGTTCTGGGGGCAGGCCTACTGGTATGCCCTGTTCCCGGTGCACCAGGTGGTGTTCGCCAGGATGCTGCGCGGCATCGGGCGGCATTCCGTCGGGGCCTGACCGCCGGGGGAGCGTTTCCCTCGCGGCCCTTTCCCGGTTTCAGTCCCCCATGCAGATTCCCAGGTCCCGCGCCGTCTGGAGCGTATCCCCGTCCAGGGGCACGCCCTTCATGCGGCCGGCCACCTCGGCGAGCGGCACATAGTTCACGCCGTTCACGGCCAGGGCCACCATGACCCCGCTGTACCCCTCGTCCAGGGCGCGCACGGCGGCGGCGCCGAAGCGCAGGGCCGCCAGGCGGTCGAAGGAGGTGGGGCTGCCGCCGCGCAGGAGGTGGCCCAGCACCACGCACCGGGAATCCTTGCCGGTGCGCTCCTGCAGGGCCTTGCACACCTGGTCGCCCATGCCGCCCAGGCGCTCGGCGTGGCCGGTCTCGGCGGCGGCGGCGACGAGCCGGGCGCCATCCTTGGGCGCGGCGCCTTCGGCGACCATGACCAGGGAATACATGCGGTTGTGGAAGTCGCGGGTGCGGATGGCCTCCACCACCTTGTCCAGGTCGAAGGGGATCTCGGGGATGAGGATGGCGTGGGCGCTGCCCGAGATCCCGGCGTGCAGGGCGATCCACCCGGCGTAGCGGCCCATGACCTCCACGACCATCACCCGCTGGTGGCTCTCGGCGGTGCTGTGCAGGCGGTCCAGGCACTCGGTGGCGAAGGCCACGGCGGAATCGAACCCGAAGGTGGTGAAGGTCTTGTCCAGGTCGTTGTCGATGGTCTTGGGGACGCCCACCACGCGCAGGCCCTTCTCCGCCAGGGCGTTGGCGATGGTCAGGGAGCCGTCGCCGCCCACGGAGATCAGGGCGTCGAGTTCGCGCTTGGCGAAGAACTCCAGGATCTCGTCGGTGCGGTCCACCTCGCGGATGGTGCCGTCGGGCATCTTCAGGGGGAAGTGGCAGGGGTTGCCCTTGTTGGTGGTGCCCAGGAGGGTGCCGCCCAGGTGGGTGATGCCCCGCACCCGGTCCCGGGTGAGGCGGAAGACGCCCCCGTCGGCGTAGCGCTCGGGGAAGAAGATCCCGTTGAAGCCCTCGCGGATGCCGTAGACCTCCCAGCCGCGGCGCTGGGCGGCGATGGTGGCGGCGCGGATGACGGCGTTGAGGCCCGGGGCGTCGCCGCCTCCGGTGCAGATGGCCACGCGTCGGATGGAGCTGTTCATGGGATTCTCACGGCTGGGAAAGGGTTGGGAGGAGATCCCCCCATTGTGGCACTATCAGGCGTTGACGGAGGGGATCCATGTCCGGCGCCCACGCGAAATTCACCCACATGACCGACTACATGGCCCTGGAGGGCCTGCTGACGGACGAGGAGCGCATGGTGCGGGAGACCGCCCGGGAATTCGTGAACCGGGAGGTGCTGCCCATCATCGAACACCACGCCCAGGAGCGGACCTTCCCGGCCCATCTGGTGCCGATGATGGGGGAGCTGGGCTTCTTCGGGGCCACGCTGCCCGAGAAGTACGGGTGCGCGGGCCTGTCCCAGACCGCCTACGGGCTCCTCATGTACGAGCTCGAGCGGGGCGACTCGGGCCTGCGCTCGTTCGCCTCGGTGCAGGGCTCCCTGGTGATGTGGCCCATCCACGCCTACGGCAGCGAGGCCCAGAAGGACCACTGGCTCCCCCTCCTGGCCTCGGGGGCGAAGATCGGCTGCTTCGGCCTCACGGAGCCGGATTTCGGCTCCAACCCCGGCGGCATGCTCACCCGGGCCGAGCGCCTTCCCGGCGGCCGGTGGCGGCTCAACGGCACCAAGATGTGGATCACCAACGGAACCGTGGCGGACGTGGCCCTGGTGTGGGCCCGCACCGACGAGGGCATCCGCGGCTTCCTGGTGGAAAAGGGCACCAAGGGCTTCTCGGCCCCCGAGACCCACGGCAAGTGGAGCCTGCGCGCCTCGGTCACGTCCGAGCTGGTGCTGGAGGACGTGGAGGTGGACGGCGAGGCCGGCCTCCTGCCCCTGGCCCGGGGCCTCAAGGCGCCGCTGTCCTGCCTCACCCAGGCCCGCTACGGCATCGCCTGGGGGGCGCTGGGCGCCGCCGACGCCTGCTACCAGTGCGCCCTGGACTATGCCAAGAGCCGCGTGCAGTTCGACAAGCCCATCGCCGGCACCCAGCTCCAGCAGGAGAAGCTGGCCTGGATGGTCACCGAGCTCACCAAGGGCCAGCTCCTGGTGCTGCAGCTGGCCCGGCTGAAGGAGCAGGGCAACTACACCCCCGCCCAGGTGTCGATGGCCAAGATGAACAACGTGAACGCCGCGCTGGAGATCTGCCGCAAGGCCCGCACGATCCTGGGCGCCAACGGCATCCTGGACGAGTTCCCCGTGATGCGCCACATGGCCAACCTGGAAAGCGTCTACACCTACGAAGGCACCCACGACATGCACACCCTCATCATCGGCGAGGAGGTGACGGGGATCGCCGCCTACCGGTGATCACGGCACGCATACCGAACCGCTCTTGAGCCCGGCCACGGCGATGTCCGTGCCGTCGTCCAGGATCAGCAGGGCCCGGCCGCCCTCCATGCGCACGTCCACGATCATGTGGTTGAGGTACCGGGCGAAGGGGTCCCGGTGCCACACGACGCCCGTGGGCCAGGCGCGGCGGTAGGCCTCCACCACCGGGTCCACCACGCCCAGCACCGACTTCAGCGCCTCCTGGAAGGCGGGCCCGAAGCCCGGCGGCACCTCGCGTCCCAGGCCCGCGGCCCACAGGAAGGCCTCGGGGCGCAGGGTGCCGCGGTAGTCCCGGCCGTCCTCCGTCCACTCGCCGCCCATCGCCCAGGGGCTCATCTTCAGGCCGCCGGTGGCCACCACGGTGGCCTTGGACAGGGTCACCCGGCGGCTGCGCGAGGCGCCCAGGTGCAGGTAGACGCCCAGGAGGGGCTCGTCCACCCCGGTGCCCACGAAATCCTCCCGGCGGGAGGGGTCGTCATGGAAGACCACCGCCCGCAGGGGCAGGCCCTCGAAGCAGGCGGCCACCTGCCGGGCCGGGGCGTCCCTCTTCCCGAACAGGCCGGTAACTGCCGTCTCCCAGGCCGCCTGCACCGAGGCCAGGCAGACCACCCCCTCGGGCAGGCCCAGGTCCGTGAACGGCAGCGGGTTCTCGCGCCAGTCCCGGGCGAGGGCGGGAACCACCTGCCGGAACAGGATCAGGGCCGGATCCAGGTCCCAGTGGACTTCGGGCTCATACCCCAGCTCCCGGCACAGCTTGAACCAGGCTCCGGCCGGCGAGGCCTGCCCCAGCTCGAAGACGGCGTTGCCGTCCAGGAAGACCCGCAGGTCCGGGGTGGCGGGGGCGTACTGCAGGAGGATCTCATGGTCGCCCAGGGTGGCCAGGGCCGTCTCCAGGTACGGCTCGTCCACGGAATCCAGGACCGAGAGGGGTTCGCGAAGGACCCAGGCGCCTTTGTGCATGGCGGAACCTCCAGGAAGCCACCCCAATATAGGTCTACAGCACCGCCCTTCCCGTTTTTTTCAGGCTGAGCTCCAGGGTGAATTCCGCCACGGTTTCCAGGCCCGAAGGCGTCCGCACGGCGCCGCGCACCCGCACCGGCGCGGTCTGCCGCTCCTCCGAAGCCAGGGCCCGCTCCACCAGCTCGCCGATCAGGGCGCCGTCCTCGCAGATGAAGCGCACGTCCGCCTCCGGGCGCTTCAGGAACCGGGCCTCGAAGGACTTGAAGACGAGGGTGAGCCCCGCCTTCCGGGCCCGGATCCGCTCCACCGCCAGCAGCCCCCCGGCGCAGTCGGCGCCGATGGCGAGGGCACCGAAATACATGGAGCCCAGGTGGTTGCGCGTCCATCGCCGGAGGGGGACCCGGACGACGCAGTGGTCCGCGTCCAGCTCCTCGAGGGTGGGACGCACCGAGGCCAGGAGCGGGATGCGGGCCCAGCCCAGCAGGCGCAGGGCGAAGGTGCGGCGGAGGAGCTCGAAGGTGTCCATGGCCCAGCATAGGGTTTGCGGAACCTCCGTCCAGTTCCGGCCATCCCTGGCAGCACGATGAAAGCCAGCCGCCGCTTCCCCATCCTCATCGACCTGCTCCTCGCGCACTTCCGGACCCACGGCAACCTCACGGTGGGCGCCTGCGGGGAGATGGCCCCGGGGGTGGCCCTCTTCCTGCCCGAGGGCCTGGAGCCGGAGTCCCTTCCGCCCTCCCCCAGCCTCGCGCGCCCCCTGGCCATCACCGGCCCCCTGCCCCCGGACTGGGGGCCCTGGCCCCATTTCGGCATCTCCAGGGGCCGGTTCCGCGCGGCCATCCCCCTGGATCCGGGCACGGACCTCTACGGCACCGGGGAGGTGGCGGGGCCCCTGCGGCGCAACGGCAGGACCGTCATCCTGTGGAACAGCGGCTACCCCGGCTACGCCAAGGACGAGGGCCGCCGCCTGTACCAGAGCCATCCCTGGGTGCTGGCGGTGAGGCCCGACGGCTCGGCCTTCGGCGTCATCTTCGACACCAGCTGGAAGGCGGAACTGGAGTGCGGCGCCGAGATCGTCTGCACCAGCCAGGGCCCGGGCCTGCCGGTGATCATCCTCCGGGGCCCGACGCCCGCGGACGTGCTCCGTTCCCTGGGCGACCTCACCGGGCGCATGGAGCTGCCGCCCCGGTGGGCCCTGGGCTACCACCAGTGCCGCTACTCCTACGTGCCCGAGACGCGGGTGCGGGACGTCGCCCGGGAGTTCCGGGAGCGGGGCATCCCCTGCGACGCCCTGTGGCTCGACATCGACTACATGGACGGGTTCCGCGTCTTCACCTTCAACCCCCAGGGCTTCCCGGATCCCGCGGGACTCGCGGCCGACCTGGGCGCCATGGGGTTCCGGCTGGTGGTGACCATCAACCCGGGGGTGCGCGCCGAGCCCGGCTACCCCGTCTTCGACTCCGGCACCCGGGCCCGGGCCTGGATCACCACCCAGGCCGGGCGCGTCTTCAAGGGCAAGGTGTGGGCCAGTTCCTGCGTGTTCCCGGACTTCACCTCCCCGCGGGTGCGGGCGTGGTGGGCGGGCCTGCATCCCCCGCTGCTGGAAGCCGGGGTGGCCGGGCTCTGGAACGACATGAACGAGCCCTCGATCTTCGACGGGCCCGACCTGACCCTGCCGGAGACCGCGCGCCACGCCGGCGGGGGCGGGCTCCGGCCGGGCTCCCATCTGCAGTACCACAACCTCTACGGCATGCTCATGGTGCGCGCCACCCGGGACGGCCTGCTGGGGGCGCGCCCCGACCGGCGCCCCTTCATCCTCACCCGCTCCAACTTCCTGGGCGGCCAGCGCTACGCCGCCACGTGGACCGGGGACAACTACTCGACCGAAGGCGACTTCAAGCTGGCCACGCCCATGAGCCTGACCCTGGGCCTCTCGGGCCAGCCCTTCAACGGCCCGGACCTGGGGGGCTTCGTGGGGGACCCCTCCCCGTCCCTCTGGGCGAGATGGGTGGGCACCGGAGCCTTCTTCCCCTTCTGCCGGGGCCACTCGGACAAGGGCACCCGCAAGAAGGAGCCCTGGGCGTTCGGACCCGGGGTGGAGCGGACCGCGCGCATCGCCCTGCTGCGCCGCTACCGCCTCCTGCCCTACCTCTACACCTGCTTCCAGGAAGCCGCCGCCACGGGCCTGCCCGTGATGCGGCCCCTGTTCCTGGCCGACCCCGCCAACCCCGCCCTGCGCAGCGAGGAGCGCTGCTTCCTGGTGGGGGGCGACCTCCTGGTGGTTCCGCCCGGCACGAGGAGCGCCCCCCGGCCCAGGGGTCCCTGGCATCCCCTGTCCCTGGTGGAGGGCGACCTGGAGGACCGCCACCAGGCGCGCCTCTTCGCAAGGGGCGGGAGCATCCTCCCGCTGGGACCGGGGGCCATGTGCACCGCCGAGGCGCCCGAAGGGGCCACCGCCCTCCTGGTGGTGCCCGGCGAGGACGGCCGCGCCCAGGGCCGGCTCTACCACGACGCGGGCGACGGCTTCGCCTACCGCAACGGCGACTTCCGCCTGGTCACCTACCAGGCCGAACTGCGCGGGGACATTGTCGACCTCAAGATCCTGAGCACCCAGGGCCGCCGGCCCAGGCCCGCCGCAAACATAACGATCGAAAGGCTGTTACCAACAGGCGACCGGGCGTTCTGCTGGGAGGGCCCGTTCTGAAGGCTTGGCAGCGCGCCCGATCCATGATCCAATCCATCCCTTAGAGCAGGAACATGACCGCCCATTCCGCGACCTTCACCTTTACCCCCGCCGCCCGCCGTAATTATTACGGCGGCGGCGGAGGACCGGTCGAGGCATGGAGCCCTAGAAGCTAGCAGCTCCCGCACCCCTTCGAACCCGTCCCCCATGACCTGGCGGACGGGTTTTTTCGTTGCCGGGAAGGGCGGACACCCCAGGAGAACCCCATGGACCCCAAGCTTGAAACCCTCGGCGCCGCCCGCAGGGAGATCGACGAGACCGACCGCGAACTCATCCGCCTCCTGGCGCGCCGCTTCGACGCGGTGCGCCTGGTGGCCGGCGCCAAGGCGGCCGACGGCGAGAAGCCCGTCATGGACAACGACCGCGAACGGGACGTGCTCTCCGCCTGGATCAAGGACGCCGAGGACCTGGGCCTCTCGGCCCCCTTCGCCCGCAGGATCCTCAAGGAGATCCTCAGCCACTCCCGCCGGCTCCAGGAGCCCGTGGTCGAGGGCAGCGTCTCCCGCGCCCGCAAGGTGAAGGTGGGCTACCAGGGCGTGCTGGGCTCGTACAGCTCGGCGGCCGCGGCCCACCTCATGGCCACCCGCAGCACCCAGGGCAGCGAGCTCGTGGGCCACCCCATGTTCCTGGACGTGGTGGAGGCCCTGCAGTGCGGGGCCATCGACTACGGCTTCCTGCCCATCGAGAACAGCATCGGCGGGGCCATCGCGGACGTGAACCGGCTCCTCATCGACAACCTCCTCCACATCGTGGACGAGGAGGTGTGGGACGTGGACCACGTGCTGGCCGCCAAGCCCGGCGTCACCCTGGAGGAGATCCGCGTGGTGCGCAGCCATCCCGCCGCCCTCACCCAGTGCGAGGGCTTCCTGCGGGCCATGGACGACGTCACCCGCCAGCCCTGGTTCGACACCGCCGGAGCCGCCGAGTCGCTCCTGGAGGAGAGCGCCCGGGACGTGGGGGCCATCTGCTCGGAGGAGGCGGCGCGCGCCCGGGGCCTGGACGTCCTGGCCACCGGCATCGCCGACCAGGAGCACAACGAGACCCGGTTCCTGCTCCTTTCCCGGGCCCCCGAGCCGCCCGACCCGCGCGTTCCCAGCAAGACGTCCCTCGTCTTCCGCCTGAACCACCACGAGGGCACCCTCTCCAAGGCGCTGGGCATCTTCGCCGAGGCCGGGGCCAACCTCACCCGCATCGAGAGCCGTCCCCTGCCGGACACCCCCTGGGAATACCTCTTCTTCGTGGACGTGGAAGGGCATCAGGACGCCCCGGCGCTGGGCAGGGCCCTGAAGGAGCTGCGGGGCTCCTGCAACCACCTGCGGGTCCTGGGCACCTACCCCCGGCGCACCCGCGGCCAGGAGGCCCACCTGGCCCCCGAGGCCGCCACGGCCGCGCCCGAGCCGGTGCTCTCCTGCGAGGCGCGCCCCGTCCCCGGGCCCGCCCCCGCCGCCGGCCCCGTGCGCACCACCTTCAAGATCGGCAACGTCACCATCGGCGAGGGCCACTTCGTGCTCATGTCCGGCCCCTGCGCCGTGGAGAGCCGCCAGCAGATCATGGACGGCGCCCGCATGGTGCGCGCCGCGGGCGCGACCATCCTCCGGGGCGGCGCCTTCAAGCCCCGCACGTCGCCCTACGCGTTCCAGGGCCTGGGCCTCGAGGGCCTGCGCTACCTGGAGGAGGCCGGCCGCGAGTGCGAGATGCCCATCGTCACCGAGATCCTCACCATCGAGGACATCTTCGCGGTCTCGAGCAAGGCCGACATGCTCCAGGTGGGCGCCCGCAACATGCACAACTTCGCCCTGCTCAAGGAGCTGGGCAAGCTGGACAAGCCCATCCTCCTCAAGCGCGGCATGAGCGCCACGGTGAAGGAGCTGCTGCTGGCCGCCGAGTACATCCTCCACGGCGGCAACCAGCGGGTGGTGCTCTGCGAGCGGGGCATCCGCACCTTCGAGACCGCCACCCGGGCCACCCTGGACATCGCCGCGGTGCCCGTCCTGAAGCGCCTCACCCACCTGCCCGTCATCGTGGACCCGTCCCACGCCGCGGGCGTGCGCGAGCTGGTGGTGCCCCTGGCCCTGGCGGCCGCGGCCGCCGGCGCCGACGGCCTCATCGTCGAGGCCCACCCCAACCCCTCCGAGGCCCTGTGCGACAAGGACCAGGCCCTCACCCGCGAGGACATGGCGGCGCTGTATGCTGGTCTGCGACCCATCGTGGATTCCCAGGGGAAGAAATGGTGACCCTCAACACCCGCGCCGGCAGCGCCGGCCTCTCGCCCACCATGGCCGGGGCCTCGGCGCCCTGCCTCCACCCGGACCCCGTGGACCTCACGGTGGGCGAGCCCGAGGGCCTGCCCCCCGTGGCCGTGCGCGAAGCCGCGGCCCGGGCCGCCCTGGAGGGCCGAACCCGCTACGGCCCCGCCCAGGGCCTGCCCGCCCTGCGCGAGCTCCTGGCCGCCGACCTGACCCGGCGGGACGGGGTCCCCCGCACCGCCGACAACCTCCTCGTCACCGCCGGCGGCAAGCCCGCCATCCTCGACGCCCTCCGGTGCGTCCTGGAGCCCGGGGACGAGGTGCTGATCTTCGCCCCCTACTGGCCCACCTTCAAGGACCAGGTGGCCTGGGCCGGAGGCACTCCGGTCATCGTGCCGCCGGGCCCGGACCTCCTGCCCGCGGAGGGCGCCCTGGACCGGGCGCTGGGCCCGCGCACCCGCGCCGTCATCCTCAACCAGCCCTCCAACCCCACCGGGAGGGTGTGGGACCTCCCGCGCCTCCACGACCTGGCCGACGTCATCCTGGAGCGCGACCTCTGGCTGGTGCTGGACCAGGTGTACGGCACCCTCACCCTGGACGGCCCCGAGCTCCCCTTCCTGCGCACCTGCCCCGACCTGGCCGACCGCACCCTCCTGGTGGAGAGCTTCTCCAAGCGCTTCGCCATGACCGGCTACCGCCTGGGCGCCGCCGCCGGCCCCCTGGGCCTCATCCGCGCCATGACCAGCCTGGGCTCCACCAGCGTCACCCACCCCAGCATGATCAGCCAGCACGCCGGCATCGCCGCGCTGGGCCTGGACGGCGCCTTCGAGCGGGAGATGGCCGAGGGCCTCCGGGTCCGCCGGGACCGGCTCCAGGAGGGCCTGAACGCCATCCGGGGCATCCGCTGCGGCCGCCCCGAGGGGGCGATCTACCTCTTCCCCCACGTGGCCGAATGGATGGAGGCCCACGGCGTCGCCTCGGACCCGGAACTCACGGCGCGCCTCCGGGACGAGGCCGGGGTTAAGGTGCTGCCCGGCACCGCCTTCGGCGCGCCCGGGTACCTTCGCATCTCCATCGCCGCGTCCCTGGAGGCGCTGGACAAGGCGCTGGAGCGCATGCGGACCTTCTTCGGGTAGCGGACGTTTGGGAATCGACCCGGCTGAAAACCCTTCTCTGCGAGTGTGATCGCTTTCCCGGCCCATCCGCGGCATCCGATAAGCGGGCGGCTTGCACCTCGAAAAGACTGAACCCACAGGCGCAGAGGATTAAATCCCTTTCATCCCATCAATCCAATTTATCCCCGTTCCAGCAGGGCAAGTGCCGGGATGGGTCCGTGATGGCGGGTGGCCTGCGCGCCGTTTCCCTGCAGGCTTGCCCTGCCAGGACAGGGATGAATTGAGGGGAAAAGGCAGGATGAAGCCCATTTACGCCTTTGCCGGGGTTTGCCGACAGGCCCTGGCCCACGAAAAAGCCGGGCCCCGACGGGGCCCGGCTTGACTGGGGAATGCCGTCAGACCCGGACTTCCAGCCCCTTGACCGCCGCGGCGAGGGCCTCGGCCTTGTCCGTGCGCTCCCAAGGGAACCCGTCCCGGCCGAAGTGCCCGTAGCTGGCGGTGTCCCGGTAGATGGGCCGCAGGAGGTCGAGGGTGGTGATGATGCCCTTGGGGCTCAGGTCGAAGTGCTCGGCCACGAGCTTCTCCAGCTGGGCGTCGGAAATGACGCCCGTGCCGAAGGTGGTGACCATCACGCTCACGGGCTTGGCCACGCCGATGGCGTAGGCCACCTGCAGCTGGCAGCGGGAGGCCAGGCCCGCGGCGACGATGTTCTTGGCCACGTACCGCGCGGCGTAGGCCGCGGAGCGGTCCACCTTCGAGGGGTCCTTGCCGGAGAAGGCGCCGCCGCCGTGGGGGGCGGAGCCGCCGTAGGTGTCCACGATGATCTTGCGGCCCGTGAGTCCGCAGTCGCCCTGGGGGCCGCCCACGACGAACTTGCCGGTGGGGTTGACGAGGTACTCGGTGCCCTTGAGCCAGGCCGCGGGCATGACGGGCTTGATGATCTCCTCGATCACCGCGTCCCGGAGCACCTCGTAGGGGACGTCCTCGGCATGCTGGGTGGAGACCACGATGCTCTCGGCCCCCACGGGGCGGCCGTCGACGTAGCGCAGGGTGACCTGCGACTTGGCGTCGGGGCGGAGCCACGCGAAGCGGCCCTCCTTGCGGAGCTTCGCCTGGCGCTCCATGATGCGGTGCGCGTAGTGGATGGGAGCGGGCATGAGCGCGTCGGTCTCGTCGCAGGCGTAGCCGAACATGAGACCCTGGTCGCCGGCGCCCTGCTCCTTGTGGAGCCCTTCGCCCTCGGTGACGCCCTGGCTGATGTTCTGGGACTGCTTGTCGTAGCAGACCATGACGGCGCAGCCGCGGTAGTCGATGCCGTAGTCGGTGCTGTCGTAGCCGATGTCCTTCAGGACGCCGCGGGCGATCTGGATGTAGTCCACCACCGCGTTGGTGGTGATCTCGCCGGCCATGACGACCAGGCCCGTGTTGCACAGGGTCTCCGCCGCGACCCGGGACTTGGGGTCCTGGGCGAGGCAGGCGTCCAGGACCGCGTCCGAGATCTGGTCGGAGACCTTGTCGGGATGGCCTTCGGAGACGGACTCCGAGGTGAAAAGGTAGTTGCTCGACATCATGCGCTCCAGGGGTTTCAGGTTGGTCTCCTGCGCATGGAACCCGTAGGTCCAGGGCACCGCAGCTTCCTGCTCGGTTGCCGACCCCTTTCAGGGCACTCTACATGCACTGCCATTCTTGGGCTGGCCCCCGGTTTTGTCAACCCGCCGGTGGCAAGCGGGCGGCCCCTCAACGGCTGGCCGGCGGCACGATTCCGTTCATGCGGAGGTACACCACGATCTGCCCGTAGTGGTCCATCGTGTGGGCCAGCAGGATGTTCGCGAGGGCCACGCGGGACGTGTCGCCCTCGCCGAAGGGGGACTTGATGGCCACCAGCGCGTTCCGGTCGTTGATGGACTTGAGCGCCTTGTGGACGTACTCATACGAGCCTTTCAAGTAGGCCAGGACTTCCGCCTTCTCCTTCAGGGCGGCGGGACCGTCCCCCTTGCCCACGTCCACCGGGGGCTTCTCCCCGAGGATGACCGAGCCCACCCAGTAGTTGACCGCGCCCACGTGCTTGGCCTGGGCGGCGACGTCGCGGACGCCCTTGAACTCGCCCGCGGTGGGCACGAAGGCGAACTTCGACTCGGGCATGGCTTCCAGGGCGGGGACGAACTCCTTCTCCGCGTAGCCGAGGGATCCGTCCAGGGTCACGCCCAGAGGCTTGTCGAGCTTGGGGGGTTCGGCGTACTGGGCGGTGAGGTTGGAGGCGGCGAGAAGAGCCGCGAGGACCGTGGCGTTCCTGATCATGACTTCCTCCTCTGGGTGCTAGTCCGGGGACAGGGTGGCGCCGGGCAGGTCCGTCCCCACGGGAACGCCGCCCAGCTTCTGGAACAGCATCGACAGGCCGACCACCAGCACGCAGCCGACGACGTTGTACCAAAGGAATGAGATGCCGCTGAAGAGGAAACATGCCAGGACGGCGGCCTCCGCCGCCAGGGCCGCCCAGAACGCGCTGCCCCCCCGCACCCCCTTGAGGTAGAAGGCCACCAGGAAGATCCCGAGGATGGTCCCGTAGAAGAGGGACCCCAGGATGTTGACCGCCTCCACCAGGGAGCCCAGGCGGCTCGCGTACTCCGCGAAGGCGATGGCGAAGCACCCCCACCCGAAGGTGGCCAGCCTCGACACCCACATCTCGCCCCGGGTGTCGGCCCCCCCCGCGTAGCGGCGCCACAGGTCCACCACCGTGGTGGCTCCCAGGGCGTTGATCTCCGCGGACATGGAGGACATGGAGGCCGAGAACACCGCGGCCAGCACCAGGCCCACGAGGCCGGCCGGAAGGCTGTGGAGGACGTACCAGAGGAAGACGTAGTTGGTGTCGCTGGGGTTCACGGAGGGGTCCGCCCGGCGCATGATGCCCACGGCCTCGCTGCGCTTCTGCGCGGCCCTGGCGTCGGCCCGGAGCAGCTCCTCCCGGGCCTCGGGAAGGGACCCCTCCCCGTGGCGGGCCCGGATGAAGCCCTCCGCCCGGGCCGCGCGGTCCGCCAGCGCCGCGCCGTAGGCCTCCTGGGCCCTCCGGAATTCGGGCGCCGCCTCGCTGGCGAGCACCCGCTTCACCGGACCGGGGTTGAAGAAGACCGGGGGCGCGGTGAACTGGTAGGCCACGAACACCATGGCCCCCACCAGCAGGATCAGGAACTGCATGGGCACCTTGAACAGGCCGTTGGCCAGGAGCCCCATGCGGCTCTGGGCCACGGAGCTGCCCGAGAGGTAGCGCTGCACCTGGGACTGGTCGGTGCCGAAGTAGGAGAGGGCCAGGAAGAACCCGCCCACGAGGCCCGACCACAGGTTGTAGCGGTTCTTCAGGTCGAAGGAGAAGTCGATGGCGTTGAGCCGCCCCAGGCTCCCGGCCACGTGCAGGGCGTCGCCGAACGACACCCCCTGCGGCAGCCGGTGCACCACCATCACGCCCGCGCCCACCATGCCGCAGGTGATGATGAGCATCTGCCAGCTCTGGGCCCAGGACACCGCGCGGGTTCCGCCGGTGACGGTGTAGATCATCACCAGGGTCCCCACCAGCACGAGGTTCACGTGGATGTTCCAGCCCAGCAGCACCGACAGCACCAGGGCCGGGGCGTAGATGGTCAGGCCCACCGCCAGCCCGCGCTGCACCAGGAAGAGCATGGCCGCCAGGGTGCGGGTCTTTCCGTCGAAGCGCTCCTCCAGGAACTGGTACGCCGTGAAGACCTTCAGGCGGTGGAAGAGGGGCACCGCGGTTATGGAGAGCACCACCATGGCCAGGGGCAGCCCCAGGTAGAACTGCACGAAGCGCATGCCGTCGACGTACGCCTGGCCGGGCGTGGAGAGGAAGGTGATGGCGCTGGCCTGGGTGGCCATGATGGACAGGCAGATGGTGAACCACCGCGCGTCCCGGTCGGCCAGCAGGTAGCCGGTGGAGTCCTTGTGGCCCCGGCCCTTCCACAGGCCGAAGAGCACCACGAAGGCGAGGCACCCGCCCAGGACCGCCCAGTCCAGCCCGCTCACGAGAAGGCCTTCCCGAACCAGCGGAACAGCAGGATGCACAGGGCCAGGTTCAACAGCACCAGGCCGTAGAGCCGGGACCAGCGTCCCAGGACGGGGGGCGGGCCGTTCACGGCGCCGTCTTCAGGGCCAGGAGGTTGGCGAAGAGCCGGTAGGCCCCGGGCACGCCGTCCGGGAGCTGCCGGAAGAAGGCCAGGCCCGTGTAGACGAAGTGGCCCTTGCCGTGGTTCGCCACGATCAGCCCCCCCGCCAGCGGCTTCTCGCCCGCGTCGCCCGACGCCAGGACGGCCTGGTAGCGCGGGTCCCAGTCCCGGGCGTAGTAGAGCCCCCGCTCCTGCACCCAGCCCTCGAAGTCCGCGGCGGTGATCCGGTTGGGCCAGTTCAGCACGGGACTGGCCGGCGCCAGGAACGTCACGGGCGCCGTCTCCTCCGTGACCCGGTCCCGGGAGACCTTGAAGGGATAGGGGCCGAAGTCCGGGGTCACCAGGCCCTGGTCCACGGCGTAGAGCACCACCTCCGTGCCGCCCCGGGCCACGTAGTCCAGGAGCCGGCCCTTGAGCTGGGCCAGGCGGGGACGGGTGTTGAACGCGCGGATGCCCACGACGATGGCGTCGTAGGCGTCCAGGGCGCCCCCCGCGAGGTCCTCGTCGGAGAGGAGGTCCACCTGGTAGCCCAGGGGCCTGAGGGTCCGGGGTATCTCGTCGCCCGAACCCATGACGTACCCGATGCGGGAACCGCCCCGCTTGAGATCAAGGCGCACCAGCCGCGCGCGGGCGGCGGGGAAGTAGGTCTGGATGGGGATGTGGGGGTAGTCGATGCGCACCCGGGAGAGGGCGGGCTGGGCGGGGCCCTCCACGGCCACCGCCACCTCCAGGCTCCCCGAGCCCGGGCTGGAGGGCGGGGTGAGGGTCGTGACCACCTTGCGCTCGTCCCCGGCCCGGTCCAGGGCGAAGGGGATCTCGGCTGGGTCGGCCTTCCAGCCCGTGGGCGGCAGGAGCCGGACGACGCCGGACACCGGACCCCTGCCCGCGGCCACGTCGAGGGTGACGGAGCGGGGGGCGGCGTCGGGCAGGATCTGGACCGGGTCGGCGAGGTTCACCAGGACCGGCGGCGCGACGGTGAAGGCCTGGTAGCGCTCGCCCAGGACGGGGTCCCGGAACCGGTACTGCACCGGCACCCGGAGGTCGAAGGGGACGCCGCCGGCCTCCAGGCGGAAGGTGGCATGGAAGGCGGCGGGACCTTCGGGAAGGCCCGCCAGGGGGGAGGGCGGCGCGGCCCCGGCCCCCAGCCACGCGGGCCGGGACGGGGGCATTCCCGCCGGGATCCGGAGGGACCGGGTCTCGGCCAGGGGCTCGTTGGGAGCCAGCTTCCGGTCCAGGGCCACCGAGGTCCCGTCCAGCTGCAGGCCCTTGACGGTGACGTCGCCGCTGCCCCGGGCGACGAGGGTGGCCGTCACGGGCACCTCCTCGCCGGGGGAGGCCCCGGGGCGCCCGGCGATGGCCTCGGCCCAGAGCCCGGCGGCGCAGCGGATCGCCTCCACGAGCTCGCCCCGCTTCACCTCCACCCAGGGGTCGGCGGGCACCTTCTCGAGAGCGGCCTTGGCCTTGAGGAGCAGGCCCAGGGTCTCCGAGGGCCGCTCGGGCCGGTAGGCCGCGCGGGCCCGGGCCAGGAGCCCGCGCACCTCCTCCCCGCCCACCACGCGTCCCCACGTGAGGTCCACGCCCTCGAAGAAGCCGGCCTTCGCGGGCTCGCCGGCCAGGGGCTCGAAGTATTCCAGGCGCGAGCCCCGGCTGGGCACGGCGCCGAAGCCCTGGCTGCGGTGCATGCTCCGGCTCTCCGCGGCCAGCTCGGTGAAGGACTTGCCGAGGACGGGATCGTACGCGCCGACGTCCAGCGTCAGGAAGGAGCCCGGCTTCATGGCGTCCCGCTCCGCCTGGGGGCGGAAGCTGTTCCAGAGGATGCGCCGGGCCTGCCAGGGGCGGACCCGGTCCAGCTGCTCCGGGAAGGCCTTCGGGTCGGCGGCGGCCCGGAAGGCCTCCAAGGCCAGCATGGCCGAGGCCGTGTGGTGGCCGTGCGTGGTGCCGATGGTGGGGGAGAACCGGGTGAGGATGACGTCGGGGCGGAGCTTGCGGACGATCCACACCACGTCGGCCAGGGCCGCGTCGTGGCCCCAGACGGAGAGGGTCTCCTCGGGGGTCTTCGAGAAGCCGAAGTCGTTGCAGCGGGTGAAGTACTGCTCGGCCCCGTCCAGGTGGCGCGCGGCCAGGAGCTCCTGGGTGCGGATGAGGGCGAGGCCGTCGCCCAGTTCGGGCCCGATGAGGTTCTGGCCGCCCCCGCCCCGCGTCATGGAGAGGTAGGCCGCGCGGACCTTGGCGCCCTGGGAGAAGGCCGCCAGGGCCGCCGTGTTCTCGTCGTCGGGGTGGGCCGCGACGTACAGCACCGTGCCCAGCACCTGGAGCTTGTCCAGGAGCACCTGGAGCGCGGCCGCGTCCCGCACGGGCTCGGGCTGGGCGCAGGCCGGGGAGGCCGTCAGCGTGGCCATGAGGAAGGCATTCAGGGGAAGGGATGTCCGGATCATTCGGCCGTCCTGGCGTAGGTGGTGCGGTGCCCGACAAGAATAGTCAGAATTCGGGCCACTTCAAATGGGGCATCCTGCGGGCTCCCGCGCAGGGTGTGCGGAATTCCGCAACGCGGGGCGTCCCGGAACCCCCACCCCGCGCCGGGAGGCCCCGGCCCCGCTGGATCCGGCCTTTCCGCAGCCCTGGCACAGGCCTTGCACAACCGACCCACTGCCCTTTCCGAAGGCCCCCCCAACCCCTCCCGAGGAGTCCCAATGAAGTTCTTCGCATCCCTCCTGCTCTCCGGCGCCCTCGCGCTGGGCGGCGGCCTCCCTTCCTGGGGCCTCGAACCCAAGGCCCCCCAGGACGTCCTCGTCGTGGGCCACAGGAACCCCGACACCGACAGCATCATCGGCGCCATCGCCGTGGCCCGCCTCAAGAGCCGGCAGGGCATCCCCGCCGCCCCCATCGCCCAGGGCCCCGTCAACCCCGAGACCCAGTACGTCCTGGACACCTTCCATCTCGCCGCCCCGCCCGTGGAGACCAGCGTCGCCGGGCGCAAGGTGATCCTCGTCGACCACTCGGACTATCCGCAGGCCCCCGCCGACCTGGCCAAGGCCGACGTGGTCGGCCTGGTCGACCACCACAAGCTGGGCGGCCTCGCCACTGAAAAGCCCCTGGAGGCCTGGGTGTTCCCCGTGGGCTCCACCTCCACCATCATCGCCCGCATGTACGCCGCGGCCCAGGTCCCCATCCCCAGGGATCTCGCGGGCGGCATGCTCTGCGCGATCCTGTCGGACACGGTGATCTTCAAGTCGCCCACCACCACCCCCGAGGACAGGGCCACGGCCAGCCGGCTGGCGAAGCTCGCCGGCGTGAAGGACATGGCGGCCCTGGGCCTGAAGCTCTTCGAGGTGAAGTCCCAGGTCAAGGGCGTGCCGGCCATGGATCTCCTCAAGCGCGACTTCAAGAGCTTCGTCATGAACGGCCGCAAGGTCGGCGTGGCCCAGCTCGAGGTGGTCGACCTGGCCATCCTCCTGCCCCTGAAGCAGGACCTGCTCAAGGCCATGGCCGCGCTCAAGGCCGAGGGCTACCACAGCCTCATGCTGATGCTCACGGACGTCATGAAGGAAGGCACCGACCTCCTCCTGGTCTCCGACGACCCGGCCCTGGTGGACGCGGCCCTGGGCGCCAAGGCCCAGGCCGGCGTCCGGTGGCTCCCCGGCGTCATGAGCCGCAAGAAGCAGGTGATTCCCAACCTGGAAAAGGCCTTCAAGTAGGAAGGCCGGTCACAGCGCCAGGACCTCCCCCACGTCCAGCGCCCTCACGTTCCCCGTGGAGGGACCCGCCGCGGCCAGAAGGCGCCGCAGGGGTTCCCCGCGGGGTTCGTCCGAAAGGTCGAAGGTGCCGAAATGCATGGGGACGAGGGTGTTCGCTTCCAGGTCGCCGAAGGCGCGCCAGGCCTCCTCGGGATTCATGTGGCTGGGCCGCATCAGGAAGGGCGGGTCGTAGGCCCCGATGGGAAGCAGGGCGTAGTCCACGGGACCCACCTGCTCCCGGATCTCCTTGAAGTGCCCGTTGTAGCCGGTGTCCCCGGCGAAGTAGAGGGACCGGTCCCCCCACTCCACCAGGAAGCTCCCCCACAGCGCCGCGTTGAGGTCGTTGAGGCCCCGGCGGTGCCAGTGCTGGGCGGGGAGGAGGGTCACCCGCAGGTCCGGCCCGGTTTCGAAGCGCTGGTACCAGCCCGCCTCCTGCACCGCCATGGCCGGGTTGCCCTCCCGGGCCAGGGCCCCCAGGCGCAGGGGGACCAGGGCCGTGAGGCGGGGGCCGGAGAGGCTCCGGAGGGTGGGCAGGTCCAGGTGGTCGTAGTGCCCGTGGGAGACCAGGACGTAGTCCACGTCCACCCCGGCCATGTCCAGGGGCACCTCGGCCAGGCGCTTCAGGAAGCGCGGACCCTTGAGGACGGGGTCCAGCAGCAGGGTCCGGCCCGCGGCCCGCAGCAGGAAGGAGGCGTGGCCCAGCCACACCAGGCAGTCCCCGCCGGGAACGGCGTCCAGGGGCCTGACCGCGAGGCGGAAATCGTCCTCGCGCTTCGCCCGCGCCTTGGGGTTCCGGGAGAGCTTCCACCTGAGCACGGGCCAGAAGGAGCGGCCCACGGTGGACATGTAGCGCTCCTGGAACCGGCCCTGGCGGAAGGTGTTGCCGGAGTACCCGTGGCGGATGGTGTGGAGATCGGGGTTCATCATGACGGCGCTTTCCGGGAGAATCGCTCCATGGAGGACCCCTACTATCTCGTGAATTTCCAGACCGTGCTGGAGGATGTGCGCGCCCGGTGCGGCGACCTGCTCCTGCCGGAGGAGGCGGCGCGCCTGGAAGCCTTCCTGCGCCTGCCCGGGGACGCCCGGCGCCTCTACGTGCGCATGCTCACGCGCAAGGGCCCCTGGTTCCGCCCCGGCGCCCTGGCCTACCCCGAGATCGGCCCGGGCGCCCTGGGGGCCCTGGACGCCGGCGGCTTCCTGGCGGGCCCGGAGGAGGCCTCCCCGGCCGACCTGGCCGCCCTGCTCCGCAAGGCCGACCTCGAGGCCCTCCTGGCGGGCGCGGGCATCCCCTTCCGCCGCGCCGAGGCCCGGGCGGCCCTGGCGGAGCGGGTGCCCGAGGCCGTCCTGCGCGCGTCGGCCGACGCCGTGGCGCCCCGCGGCCGGGAATGGGCGCGGCTGCTGTTCATGCTCTTCTTCGGCAACCTGGAGCAGGACCTCACCGACTTCGTCCTGGCCGAGCTGGGCCACGTGCGCTACGAGGCCTACGAGGTGGATCCCGCCTGCAGGCCCTTCCGGGACCGGGAGGAGGTCGACCTCCTGCTCTCCCTGGACGGCCTGCGGACCTCCCTGGAGGCCGGGGAGGACCTGGAGGGGGTCACCGCGGCGCTCCTGGCCATGGAGCGCCGCGAAGGCATCCGTCCCCAGCGGCGCTACCACCGCCTCCTGGCCGACGTGGGGCGGGAGTGGGAGCGCCGGGGGTCCCCGGAGGCCGCCCTGGCCTGCTTCGGACGCTGCGCCCTGCCCCCGGCCCGGGAGCGCACCGCCCGCATCCACCTGGCCCGGGGCCGCCCGGAGCTGGCGGCGGAGACGGCCCTGGCCATGGCGGAGGCCCCGCTGGACGTGGGGGAGGAGCGCTTCGCGCGCCGGTTCCTGGGGCGCCTGGCCCGGCACGACCTGCGCGCCGCGCTCTGGGCCGAGGCCCACCCCCCGGACCCGCCCCTGCCCGAGGTGCGCCTCCGTGTGGCCCGGCACCCGTCGGGCTCCGTGGAGCAGGCCGCCCTGGAGGCCTCGGGCTGGGAGGGTTTCTGGACCGAGAACACCCTGTGGACGGCCCTCTACGGCCTGGCCTTCTGGGACGTGCTCTTCGCGCCGGTGCCGGGCGCATTCCAGCACCGGTTCCAGCTGGGCCCCGCGGACCTGCGCACGCCGCAGTTCGCCCTGCGCCGCCGGGAGGCCATCGAGGCCCGGCTGCGCGAACTGGAGGAGCCCGGCGCCCCCCGGCGCCTGATCCGGGCCCGGGCGGAGGAAAAGCGCGGGGTCGCCAACGCCTTCGTGAACTGGAGGGCCCTGGCCCCGGACCACCTGGAGGCGGCCCTGGACACCCTGCCCCAGGCCGCCCTCCTGGCGGTGCTGCGCGCCATGGCGCCCAACCCCGCCGCCTTCCGCAGCGGGTTCCCGGACCTCTTCCTGCACCGGGAGGGCCGGTGCATGCTCTGGGAGGTGAAGGGCCCCGGCGACGCCCTGCGGCCCGAGCAGGAGCGCTGGCTCACCCTCTTCAACCGCGCGGGGCTGGACGCCCGGGTCGCGTGGGTGCGTTACTTGGAGGGGGAGGAACCATGACCCTTGAACTCGATTCCTGGCAGGAGCGCTTCGAGGCCTTCTGGGCCGCCGCCCCCGGCGGGGACGGGGCCCACGACGTGCACCACCTGCGCCGGGTGTGGCGCTCGGCCCGGAAGATCGCCGCGGCGGAGCCCGGGGCCGACCTCCTGGTGCTCCTTGCCGCGGCCTACCTCCACGACCTGGTTAACCCGCCCAAGGACTCGCCCCTGCGCTCCCGGGCCTCCCGCCTGTCGGCGGAGAAGGCCGTGCCGCTCCTGGAGGGCATGGGCCTCGACCCCGGCCGGGCCCGGGCGGCGGCCCACGCCATCGAGGCCCACAGCTATTCCGCAGGCATCCCCCCCGCCACCCTGGAGGCGCGCATCCTGCAGGACGCCGACCGCCTCGAGGCCCTGGGGGCCATCGGCCTGGCCCGGTGCTTCTACACCGGCGGGAAGATGGGCACCGCGCTCTGGGAGGCCGGGGACCCCCTGGGCCGCTCCGGGCGCGCCCTGGACGACCGGCTCTACTCCGTGGACCACTTCCCCCTCAAGCTCCTGCGCCTGCCGGACCTCATGACCACCGCCGAGGGGCGGCGCCTGGCCCGGCGCCGGACCCGGGTCCTGGCCCTGTTCCTGTCGCAGCTGGAACGAGAACTCCTTGACTGATATGGGAAACGTTGTCCAATGCTAGGCACGGAGGTCCCATGAACAAGGTGGTCGCCCACTTCCAGGACGGCACGGTGGCCAAGGGACTCACCGTGGACTTCGTCGCGACCAAGGACCGCTTCCATCTGGTGACGGAGGGGGCCCCGCCCCGGGAGATCCTCCTCTCGGATCTCAAGGGCCTCTTCTTCGTGAAGGACCTGGACGGGGACCTGGGCCACGCCAAGTCCAACATCTTCCATCCCGGCGACGTGAGCCCCGGGCGCAGGATCCGCGTGGACTTCAGGGACGGGGAGACCCTGCTCGGCACCACCCAGGCCTACACCCCGGGCCGCTTCGGCTTCTTCGTGGTGCCTGCGGACAAGAAGTCCAACACGGAGCGGGCGTACGTCATCTCGTCGGCGACCAGCAGCGTCACCTTCCTGTGAGGGCCGCCACCAGGGCGTCGGCGTCCCGGGGCGTGTTGTAGGCCTGCGCGGACATCCGCACGAAGAGCGAGCCCTTGTGGCAGGTCACCGGCACCTCGATGCGGTGGTCGCGCAGGAGCCCCGCCTGGAGGGCGGCGGCGTCGCCCGCGGGCACCGGGATGATGGCCATCTGCCCGAAGTCGGCGTCCTCGGCGGGCAGGGGCAGGCCCGTGGCCGCGCAGACCCGGTGGAGCGTCTCCACCGCCAGCGCGTGGCAGCGGACACGCTCCGCCGCCCAGCCGTTGCGCTCCTGGAAGGCGATGGCCGCGGGGACCGAGAGGAAGGCCGACAGGTCCCGCGTGCCCTGCCACTGCAGCTTGCGCTCCAGGGGGGTGGTGCCCGTGTAGGCGTCGTTGGCCGGCAGGGCCAGGTAGCCCCAGCTCACCGCGGGGGCGTCCAGGACCGCCTGGTGTTCCGGGCGCACGTGCAGGAACGCCGATCCCTTGGGCGCGCACAGCCACTTGTGGCAGTTGCCCGTGTAGAAGTCGGCGCCCAGGGCCGCGAGGTCGAGCTCCAGCTGCCCCGGAGCGTGGGCGCCGTCGATGACCGTGAGGATTCCCGCGGCCCGGGCGCGCCGGCACAGCTCCCCGACCGGGAAGATCAGGGCGGTGGTGGAGGCGACGTGGCTGAGGAAAAGCACCCGGGTGCGGTCGGTGACCTTCTCCCACACCCGGTCCGCGAACTCCCCCCTCCTGAAGGGCAGCGGGATCTCCGCCCTGACGTACCGCGCCCCCCGCCGGGCCGTGGCGAACTCCCACGCTCCGTCGCAGGCGCCGTACTCGTGGTCCGTGGCCAGGACCTCGTCCCCGGCCTCCAGGGGCAGGGACCGCGCCACGATGTTCACGCCGTGGGTGGCGTTGGCCACGAAGGCCAGGTCCTCGGCCCGGGCGCCCAGGTACCGGCCCAGCTCCGCCCGGGCGGCGGCCAGGAGCGCCGCGGAACGCCTGCCCAGGAACTCCACCGGGTTGGCCTCCATCTCCGCCTGCCAGGCGTGGCACACCTGGAGCACCTCCCGGGGGCAGGCCCCGAAGGAGCCGTGGTTCAGGAAGATGAGGGAGGGGTCGAGCAGGAATCGGTGCATGGGGGGTCCTGGGCTTCCCTGCCATTGTAGTGCGCCCCCCGGGCACAGTAGCCTGGAGGGCGATGTCCCCCCGCCCCTTCTTCTCGGTCCTGCATGATCTCCTGGATCACGAGCGGGACGTGCGCCTCGGGGAGCTCCTGGACGCCGCCGGGGAGCAGTCCTACGGCCTCCTGATCCTGCTGCTGGCCCTGCCCAGCCTCGTGCCTGCGCTCAACACGGGCCTGGCCCCCGTGGGCGGCGCGGCGGTGATGGCCATCGGCTACCAGCTGGGCCGGGGCGTCCCCCACCCCTGGGTGCCCCAGAGGGTCCTCGCGCTGCCCATCCACAAGGGCGCCATCAAGAACGCCCTGGCGCGCCTGGAGCGGCTGCTGCTGCGCTGGTCCAGCCGGACCGCGGAGAAGCATCCGCTGAGCCGCAAGTGGATGGGCGCCGCCCTGATCTGGACGGGCTTCCTGCTGGCCGTGCCGGTGCCCCTGCCCTTCGCCAACATCATCCCGGCCGCCATCCTCTGCCTCCTGGGCGCGGCCCTCCTGGAGCAGCGCCAGGACTGGGCCTGGGCCGCCACCCTCGCCAGCCTCGGGACCACCGTCTACTTCGCCCTGTCGGCGAACCTCGCCTTCAGGATCTTCAGGACGCTCCGGTCCCTGGCCGACTGAGGGCGCCCAGGAACCCCTGGGCGCCCGCCAGCAGCTCCGGGAGCCCCTCGTAGGGGGCCAGGGCGATCTCCCGGTTCCCGGTGAGCATGCGGCTCACGGTGGCGTCCCTCCGGAAGCAGCAGAGCACGGGCTTGGCGCGCTCCAGGGCGTAGGCGATCTCGTAGCCCACGCCATGGCTGGGCGTGCTCACCTCGGCGATGACCGCGTCGCATGCCCGCACCCAGGCGGTGTCCCGCAGGTACACCGCCTCCGGCTCCATGCCCCCCTCCTGCCCCTGCAGGTCGGCGCTGGCCAGGTGCGCGGTGAGCACGTCGTGGCCCGCGTCCAGGAGGTGGCGGACCAGGGCGGCGTAGGCGGGCTGGTCCCCGCGGCCCCCGGTGATGGAGCAGGAGAAGTAGATGCGCATGGGCTTCCTTCTAGGCAGAACGGGTTGCGAGCACCTTGGCGCGGTTGCGCTGGGAGGCCTTGCGGGCCTTCTCCACGTCGGGAAGGTGCACCATGGCCCACTGGCACAGGGCCCCCAGGGGCTCCTTGAGCGTCGCGCCCAGCTCGGTGAGGGAATACTCCGTGCGCGGGGGCACCTCGGGGTAGACGACGCGGCGCACCAGGCCGTCCTCCTCGAGCTTGCGCAGCGTCTGGGTGAGCATCTTCTGGCTGATGCCGCCCACCTCGCGCTGGAGCTCGCCGTACCGCCGGGTGCCCTGGGACAGCAGGTAGATCACGAGCGTCGTCCATTTGTCCGCGATGAGATCCAGCACGAGGCGGGTGGGACACATGGGGCTGAGGACGTTGGGGGCCGAGGAACATGCATTACGTACCATTTGGTTCCTACCTTCCGAATTAGTGCCTACTTTCCAATGGAGAGTGACATGCTTAAGTTTGTATTACGGCCGATCTGACCGCAACCCCCGAATCCCCGGAGCCGCCATGACCCCCGCCACCGTCCTCTCCCCCGAAGAACTCCTCAAGGTGCAGGAGTGGCGCTACGCCACCAAGCAGTTCGACCCCGACCGCAAGGTCCCCGCCGACCTCTGGTCCGCCCTCGAGAAGTCCCTCGTCCTCAGCCCCAGCTCCTTCGGCCTCCAGCCCTGGAAGTTCCTGGTCATCCAGGACCCCGCCCTGCGCGCGAAGCTCAAGGCCGCGTCCTGGGGCCAGGGCCAGATCGAGGACGCCTCCCACCTGGTGGTCTTCCTGGCCAAGGAGACCCTCACCGAGGCCGACGTGGACCACTACGTGGCCCGGGTCGCCGAAGTGCGCCACCAGGCCCCCGAATCCCTGGCCGCCTACCGGGGCATGATGGTGGGCACCCTGGTGACCGGCCCCCGGGCCGCCACCGTCGACGCCTGGGCCGCTCGTCAGGCCTACATCGCCCTGGGCAACTTCATGACCAGCGCCGCCCTCCTGGGCGTGGACACCTGCCCCATGGAAGGCCTCGACGCCGCCCAGTACGACCAGATCCTGGGCCTGGCGGGCACCGGCTACCACACCATCGTCGCCTGTCCGGCCGGCTACCGGTCCACCGGGGACAAGTATGCGGAACTGGCCAAGGTCCGGTTCCCGGAAGCCGAGCTGGTCGACCACAGGTAACGGGATTCCCGGCGGCCAAGGATTATTATTTTTTAATTCGGATGGCCCGATAAGCGGATTTCGACATCCATTATACCTTCATACGCATTTTCCAAAGAAGCCCTAATGGTGTAGCGTGACTGGTCCGAAACCTTCATTGGAGGTGGACACATGTCGATCTTCCACCAGTATCAGAGCCGCTACGAATCCGCAGGCGCCGAGGAGATGAGCCTCCAGGACTACCTGGAACTCTGCAGGAAGGACCCCTCCGCCTATGCCAGCGTCGCGGAGCGCCTGCTGAGCGCCATCGGGGAGCCGGAGCTGGTCGACACCCGCTCCGTGGAGCGGCTCAGCCGCATCTTCGCCAACAAGGTGGTGCGCATCTACCCGGCCTTCAAGGAGTTCTACGGAATGGAGGAGGTGATCGAGGGGATCGTCTCCTACTTCCGCCACGCCGCCCAGGGGCTGGAGGAGAAGAAGCAGATCCTCTACCTGCTGGGCCCCGTGGGGGGCGGCAAGTCCTCCCTCGCCGAGGAGCTCAAGGCCCTCATGGAGAAGGTCCCCTTCTACGCCATCAAGGGGTCCCCGGTCCACGAGTCCCCCCTGGGCCTGTTCAACCCCATCGAGGACGGACCCATCCTGGAGGGCGACTACGGGATCCCCCGGCGCTACCTCACGTCCATCATGAGCCCCTGGGCCGTCAAGCGCCTGCAGGAATTCGGCGGCGACATCACGCGGTTCCGGGTGGTCAAGCTGCGGCCCTCGGTGCTCAGCCAGATCGCGGTCTCCAAGACCGAGCCCGGCGACGAGAACAACCAGGACATCTCGTCCCTGGTGGGCAAGATCGATATCCGCAAGCTGGAGACCTACTCCCAGAACGATCCCGACGCCTACTCCTACTCCGGCGGCCTGTGCCTGGCCAACCGGGGGATGCTGGAGTTCGTGGAGATGTTCAAGGCGCCCATCAAGGTCCTGCACCCGCTGCTCACCGCCACCCAGGAGGGCAACTACAAGGGCACCGAGGGCTTCGGCGCCATCCCCTTCGACGGGCTGATCCTGGCCCACTCCAACGAGGCCGAGTGGCTGACCTTCAAGAACAACCGCAACAACGAGGCCTTCCTGGACCGCATCTACATCGTGAAGGTGCCCTACACCCTCCGGGTCACGGACGAGATGCGCATCTACCAGAAGCTCCTGGACAACTCCTCCCTGGCCCAGGCCCCCTGCGCCCCCGACACGCTGCGCATGCTGGCCCAGTTCTCCGTGCTCAGCCGGCTCAAGGAGCCGGAGAACTCCAGCATCTACTCCAAGATGCGGGTCTACGACGGGGAGAACCTCAAGGACACCGATCCCAAGGCCAAGAGCTACCAGGAATACCGGGACTTCGCGGGCGTGGACGAGGGCATGACGGGCCTCTCGACCCGCTTCGCCTTCAAGATCCTCTCCAAGGTCTTCAACTTCGACCACCGGGAGGTGGCGGCCAATCCCGTCCACCTCATGTACGTGCTGGAGCAGCAGATCGAGCAGGAGCAGTACCCCGGGGCGATCGAGGAACAGTATCTGCGCACCATCAAGGAATTCATCTCGCCGCGGTATGCAGAATTCATTGGGAAGGAGATCCAGACCGCCTACCTCGAGAGCTATTCGGAGTACGGCCAGAACATCTTCGACCGGTACGTCAACTATGCGGACTTCTGGATCCAGGACCAGGAATTCCGGGATCCGAACACCGGGGAAATGCTTGACCGGGCGGCGCTCAACAACGAGCTGGAGAAGATCGAGAAGCCCGCGGGCATCTCCAACCCCAAGGACTTCCGCAACGAGGTGGTGAACTTCGTCCTGCGCGCCCGGGCCAAGCATGACGGGAAGAACCCCTCCTGGACCTCGTACGAGAAGCTGCGGGCCGTCATCGAGAAGAAGATGTTCTCCAACACCGAGGAGCTGCTCCCGGTGATCTCCTTCAACACCAAGGCCAACACCGACGACCAGAAGAAGCACCGGGACTTCGTGGACCGCATGGTGGCCAAGGGCTACACGGAGAAGCAGGTGCGGCTCCTGTGCGACTGGTACCTGCGGGTCCGGAAGTCGTCATGATCCAGATCATCGACCGGCGCTTCGACAGCAAGAACCGCAGTTCCGTGAACCGGACGCGGTTCCTGCGGCGCTTCCGGGGGCAGATCAAGCAGGCCGTCTCGGACGTCATCGACCGGGGCGGGATCAAGGACATGGATTCCGGCAAGAAGGTCCGCATCCCCGGCAAGGACATCGCCGAGCCCCAGTTCGGCCACGGTCCGGGAGGCAGGCGCGAGCGGGTGCACGCGGGCAACGACCGGTACGGCACAGGCGACCAGGTGGACCGCCCCCCCTCCGGGGGCCAGGGCGGCCAGGGGGGGCGCGCCAGCCCCGACGGCGAGGGCGAGGACGCCTTCGAGTTCGCCATCTCCCGGGACGAGTTCCTGGACTTCTTCTTCGACGAGCTGGCCCTGCCCAACCTCGTCAAGCGCCACCTGGCCAGCCTCACCGAGTTCAGGAACGTGCGCGCCGGCCACACCCACACGGGGGTGCCCACCAACCTCAACCTCGTGCGCACCATGCGGGGCGCCACGGGCCGGCGCATCGCCACCCGGGGCCCCTTCACGGACCGGCGCAGGGAACTGGAGGCGGCCCTGGCCGAGGCCCGGCGCCTCCACGGGGAGGACAGCGCCGAGGCCCGGGACCTCCTGCTGGAACTGGAGCGCCTGGGCCGCCGGCTCTCCGCGGTGCCCTTCATCGACACCTACGACCTGCGCTACAACAACCGGGTGCGCGTGGCCCAGCCCACCACCCAGGCCGTGATGTTCTGCCTCATGGACGTCTCGGGCTCCATGGACGAGCCCAAGAAGAACATCTCCAAGCGGTTCTTCACCCTGCTCTACCTGTTCCTGAAGCGGAACTACGAGCGCATCGAGGTGGTCTTCATCCGGCACCACACCTCCGCCGAGGAGGTGGACGAGGAGCGGTTCTTCCACTCCCGGGAGACCGGAGGGACCATCGTCTCCAGCGCCCTCAGGCTCATGCGCGACATCGCCGCCGAGCGCTATCCGCCGGGCCTCTGGAACATCTACGGGGCCCAGGCCTCGGACGGCGACAACTGGTCCGACGACTCGGAGCCCAGCCGCGACCTGCTGGCCGATTCGATCCTGCCCCAGGTCCAGCACTTCGCCTACATCGAGATCGCCGACACCCCCCAGGTGCTCTGGCGGGAATACGAGACCCTGCTGCCCGGGCACCCCGACTCCTTCGCCATGCGGCGCATCCGTGAGGTGACCGACATCTACCCGGTCTTCCACGACCTGTTCCGGAAGCGGGTGTAGCCATGCTGCCGGGGGGATCGGAGTGGACCTTCGAGTCCATCACGGCCTACGACGAGGCCATCGGCAGGATCGCCCGGGACTTCGGCCTGGACACCTACCCCCACCAGCTGGAGATCATCAGCTCCCAGCAGATGATGGACGCGTACGCCTCGGCGGGCATGCCGGTCAACTACCACCACTGGTCCTTCGGCAAGCACTTCCTGGCCACGGAGAACCGCTACCGCCGCGGTCAGATGGGCCTGGCCTACGAGATCGTCATCAACTCCGACCCCTGCATCGCCTACCTCATGGAGGAGAACACCCTGACCATGCAGGCCCTGGTGATCGCCCACGCGGCCTACGGCCACAATTCCTTCTTCAAGGGCAACCACCTGTTCCGCCAGTGGACCAGCGCCGGCACCATCATCGACTACCTGGTGTTCGCCCGGGACTACATCGCCCAGTGCGAGGAGCGCCACGGCCAGGAGGCCGTGGAGCGCCTCCTGGACGCGTGCCACGCCCTCATGAACCTGGGCGTGGACCGGTACCGCCGCTCCCCGCGGCTCTCCCTCACCAAGGAGCGCCTGCGCCAGAAGGAGCGCGAGGCCTACCTCCAGGCCCAGGTGAACGAGCTCTGGCGCACCCTCCCGGCGCGCCCCGAGAAGGAGAAGCCCGCCGAGGAGCCCCGCTTTCCGAAAGAGCCCGAGGAGAACCTCCTCTACTTCATCGAGAAGAACGCCCCCCTCCTGGAGCCCTGGCAGCGGGAGGTGGTGCGCATCGTGCGCAAGGTGGCCCAGTACTTCCACCCCCAGCGCCAGACCCAGCTCATGAACGAGGGCTGGGCCTCCTTCTGGCACTTCACCCTGCTCAACGCGCTGTACGACGAGGGCAGCGTGGGCGACGGGTTCATGTTCGAGTTCCTCCATTCCCACACCAGCGTCATCCACCAGCCCCCCTACAACAGCTCCTGGTATTCCGGCGTCAACCCCTACGCCCTGGGCTTCGCCATGTGGCGGGACCTCCGGCGCATCTGCGAGGCCCCCACGGAGGAGGACCGCCACTGGTTCCCCGACGCGGCGGGCTCGGACTGGCGGCAGACCCTGCCCTTCGCCATGCAGAACTTCAAGGACGAGAGCTTCATCGCGCAGTTCCTCTCCCCCCGCCTCATGCGGGAGTTCAGGTTCTTCACGGTGGTGGACGACGACAAGGCCCCGCGCCTGCGCATAGGCTCCATCCACGACGAACCCGGGTACGAGGACTTGCGGAGGTCCCTGGCGGACCAGTACAACCTCGGCAGCCGCGAGCCCAACATCCAGGTGTGGAGCGTGGACCTGCGCGGCGACCGCACCCTCACCCTGTGCTACACCAACCCCCGGGGCCTGCCCCTGGCCACGGATTTCGAGGCCGTGCTGGAGCACATGGCCTACCTGTGGGGGTTCACGGTGCGCCTTGAGGAGCGGGACGCGACGGGCGAGATGCGGGTGCTGGGGGTCAAGCTCGGGGAGCGGAGGCGGCGGGACTGAGACCCGGTCCGGGGCCCTCGAGGATGGAATTTGCTTTCCCCCGGAAGGCGTGTAGAGTCTTCCTTGTCCCCAGCCCATCGCACTTTTTTGGAGGTTCCCATGAGGAAGTTCCCGCTCATCGCCGCCGTCCTCCCCTGCATCATGGCTTCCGCCCAGTCGCCCACCCCGGCCCAGGCGGAATCCCTGGTGAAGCGCGCGGTGACCTACGCGAAGGCCAACGGCATCGAGAAGCTCATCCAGCAGACCAACCAGTCCAACGGGGTCTTCCACGTGGGCTCGGGCGGGGAGATGTACCTCTTCGTCTACGACCAGGCCGGCCTGTGCAAGGCCATCGGCTTCAACTCGGTGGAACTGGTCGGCAAGGACCGGAGCGGCCTGAAGGACCCGGACGGCAAGATGATCGTCAAGGAGATGCTCGCCCTGGGCAAGGCCAAGGGCAAGGGCTGGGTGGACTACAAGTATCCCGACCCGGTCAGCGGCAAGGTGCTGGCGAAGACTTCCTACATCGAGATGCACGACGGGCTCCTCTTCGGCTGCGGCATCTACAAGCGGTAGGGCACCTACGCCGCGCCAGGCCATGCCGAGCGGCTCCCCATCCCATGGGATTCCAGCGGGGAACCTATTTAATAACAGGTTCATTTAATACCGGGGCTGCACCCCGGTCGACCACCCGGCGCCGGGGCGCAGTGCCTCTGTCCTCTACCCCCCGCGCCAGGAGTCGCCACCATGCCCTTCCACTGCCCCAAAGCCCTCGTCGCCCCCGCCCTGGCCATCCTCGCCAGCCCCCTTTTCGCGGGCACCGTGGAGATCCTCAACCCGACGGCAGGCACCTACACCGTTCAGCGGAACGCGTCCCTGCTGCCGGACAGCCCCGCCGCGTTCCGCACCGCCTGGGACAACCTGCAGCTCCCGACCCACGCCAAGGGCCAGGCCGCGAGCCTCGAAGTGACCACGCCCGGCATTCTCAAATTCGTGCTGAAGGACGGCAGAGGGGATTTCTGCCTGATCAAGGTCCGCACGAAACTCGCCTCGGGAACCCTGGTCAGCACCCTGGAGACCCTGGACCACCGGGCGGCGACGGATGGCGCGCTCAGGCTCGAGCAGGGGAACCGGATCGTCATCACCAAGGCGTTCTTCGAGGAGAAGGGCGAAACCAAGGACGCCCCCGTCGACGGAACGGAAAGGGGCCTTGGCGACTGCAAGGTCTCCGACCCCGAACCCAAGGAAGCCCCCGGCACCTCCTCGACCCCCGATGCCCAGGCGGCCACCGGGCGGTTCCAGCGGGGCCTGCAGGAGGCCCTCACGCGCTGCCGCACGGTCCTCGGCCAGATCAGCCGGCTCGAAACCTCAGTGGAGAAAAGGCTGGCCCTCAAGGGCGCGCCCTCGAACCGGGATGAGCGGGCCGTGGCGAGGGAGACCCGGGTGGATCTCGCGAACGCCCTCCGGGATCTCGACACCGCGGGCGCCCAGTGCCAGTTCGCCCTGGAGCTGGCGGCCGGGATCCCCGGCGACCGGACCCCCGAGGTGGCGGCCCAGTGCGTCACCCTGGAGCAGCTGGAACTGATGCTCCACGCCCAGGAAACCTCGCTCCTCACCCTCGCCGGCGCCCTCGAGGTGGCCGGCCGGTAGTCAGCGGCGCTCCTTCCAAGCCGCGAATTCGGCGGACGTGAGGAACCGCGCGAAGTTCCCGTCGTGAAGGGCGGACAGCTCCGCGTCCACCTCCGCCCGGAACCTGGGGCCGTCGGCCGCCGGGAGCCGGGCGGCGATGGCGCGGATGCGCGCCCCGGCTCCGGTCTCCCCCGCCAGGACCGCCTCGCGCACCGCGGCGCGGATCCCGGCCCGGTACCGCAGGCGGAAGGGATCGGGCCCGGTCGACCCGCAGGAATGCTCCACCGCGAAGGCGAAGACATCCCGCAGCAGGGCCGGGTCGTTCTCCTCCCACACCGCCCGCATGGCCTGGGCGAATGCCTGGGCCGGCACGGCGGCGAAGGTGACGGGGACGAGCTGCCGTCGCAGGAGGGGCAGGTTCGCCGCCAGGCGCGCGACGCTTCCGCTGGCCTGGGCGAAGGGCTGCAGGTAGGGAAGGTGCACCAGCAGGAAGAAGGACTGCTCGTACGGATCCAGGATCCGGGACGCCGTCCGCAGGATCTGGCGGAAGCACCACTCCACCAGCCTGGGGGCCTCGGGGGGCGCGTAGCGGGTCCCCGGCAGAGCCAGGGGGCCCGTCCTAAGCCGGCCCCCGGCCCCGGGATCCTCCAGCAGGCCGTCCGTGAGCAGGGCATGGAGGTTCTGCACGGTCACCGGGTCGGCCCCCTCCGCCCCGGCCATCCAGTCGGTGGCGGCCTTGTGGTTGAGGAGCGGAAGGTCCTCCGGGGCCGCCTCCGCCCCGGAGAAGAGGGACTCGGCCTCAGTCCGGGGGGTGGCGGCCCCATCCAGGCGGGCGGAGTTCCAGGCCAGGTCCGCCAGGAGCGCCGGCCGGCGGGACCGGTCCCCGGCCCGGCCCAGGCCCGCCAGGTGATGGCGGAGTTCCATGGGCAGGTACCAGACCTCGTTGGGCTGGTAGGTGTCCAGGAAGGGCCGGTGGTAGACGGCGGGAGTGCGGTCCGGCCGGAGGACGCGCGCCAGGGCCGCCCGGCCCTCCGGGCTCAGCGGCAGGGACTCCGTCCCCCCGTCCCCCGGGAAATACCGCCGGGCCTGGGTGGCTCCTTCCACCCGGATCCGCCCGTCCTTCACCAGCGGCGCCAGCAGGCGCCGCAGGCGCTGGGGGTCGAGGCCCGCGGCCTCCGGAAGGCCCTCCAGCTCGTGGCGGGCCACTCCCCCCGGCCGCAGGCGCAGGAAGGCCAGGATCCCCTCCTGGCGGGCGGAAGCGGTGGTGGGCGGCTGCATGGGACCCCCGGATTTGATTCAATCTTGATTGAATCGAACGATTCCCTCAAGCCCAAAAAACCACCCTTGATTGAATCAACGATTCAATCAAGGGTGGCGGGTGAATCCATCCGGAGCCCTTAGCGGGCCGGGACGCCTTCGCGGAGGCCGACTTCCTTCAGCGCCGCGGCGAGGAAGCCCACGGTGCGGTCGACGTTGTGCAGCTTCTCAAGGCCGAAGAGGCCGAGGCGGAAGGTCATGAAGTCCGGGCCCTCGTCGCACTGGAGGGGCACGCCGGAGGCGATCTGGTAGCCGGCGGCCACGAACTTCTTCCCGGACTGGATGTCGGGGTCGGTGGTGAAGCTGACCACGACGCCCGGGGCCTTGAAGCCCTCGGCGGCGACGCTGGGGAGGCCGCAGCTTTCCAGCAGGTGGCGGGCCTTGGCGCCCAGCTCGGCCTGCTCGGCGCGCAGCTTCTCGAAGCCGTAGGCTTCCATCTCCTGCATGACGGCGCAGTCCTTGGCCAGGGCGTCGGTGGGCATGGTGGCGTGGTAGGCGTGGCCGCCCTTGAGGAACGCGTCCATGATGGACGACCACTTCTTGAGGTCGCAGGCGAAGCTGGAGCTGGTGGTCTCGGCCATGACGGCCTTGGCCTTCTCGCTCAGCATGACCATGGCGGCGCAGGGGCTGCCGCTCCAGCCCTTCTGGGGGGCGCTCACGATCACGTCCACGCCCAGGGCCTCCATGTCGACCCACATGCAGCCGGAGGCGATGCAGTCCAGGACGAACAGGCCGCCCACGGCGTGGGTGGCCTCGGTGACGGCCTTGATGTAGCCGTCGGGGAGGATGATGCCGGCGGCCGTCTCCACGTGGGGGGCGATGACGACGGCGGGCTTCTCGGCGGCGATGGCGGCGACCACCTCGGCGATGGGCGTGGGCGCCCAGGGGGACTGCTTGTCGGTCCCCATCCGGTGGGCCTTGAGCACCACGTGGGAGGAGGGGATCGCGCCCATGTCGAAGATCTGGGACCAGCGGAAGCTGAAGAAGCCGTCGCGGATCACCAGGGCCTTCTTGCCGGCGCAGAACTGGCGGGCCACGGCCTCCATGCCGAAGGTGCCGCTGCCGGGGACCAGGGCGACGCCCTTGGCGTTGTAGACGAGCTTGAGGATGCGGTCCATCTCGCGCATGACGAGCTGGAACTTCTTGGACATGTGGTTCAGGGCGCGGTCGGTGTAGACCACCGAGAACTCCATGAGTCCATCGGGATCGATGTTGGGAAGCAGTGCGGGCATGGGAGTCCTCCTTGGAACTAGAGCCAGTTGATGTCGGTGCCGGCAGGGAGATGGGGGGTGAAGATCGAGAGGTACTGGAGGTTCTCCTCCAGGGCGCGGGTGTCGTGGACGATCCCCCGGGGACAGACGTGGACGTCGCCCATCTTCACGGGCTTCCACTCGCCGTTGACGAGGATCTCGCCCTTGCCGCCCACCACGATCACGTACTCGTCGCAGACGGTGTGGAAGTGGGTCCCCACCTGGGTGCCCTTGACGGCCGTGCGCACCATCAGCTGGGTGCGGGGGCAGTCGTACGCCACCACGCTGTCCACGCCCTTCTCGGGCAGGGTGCGCTTGGCGTATTCGTCGCGGAGGTGGAGGAGGATGGACTCGGCCGGGGTCGAATCGATCAGGCCCTTGAGCGTACCGGGTTCATAGGCGGTGAGGGTCATGGCGGTCTCTCCTATGCGGGGAAGGTTCGATTCTACCGCTTAAATGGCGGCGGGAGCGGTGGGGAGGATGGCGGGGATGACGAAGGCCTGGAGCAGCACCAGGACGATCACCATGCACAGCAGGATCATCGAATACTTGAGCGTCTTGCGGAAGATGTCGGTCTCGTGCCCGACCAGGCCCACCGCGGCGCAGGCCACGGCGATCGACTGCGGGGAGATGAGCTTGCCCATGACGCCGCCGAAGAGGTTGGCGCTGGTGGTGAGGACGGGATTCAGTCCCAGGTGCACCGCGGTGACCTGCTGCAGCTTGCCGAACAGGGCCGCCGAGGAGGTCACGGAGCCGGTGAGGAACACGCCCACGAGGCCGATGACGGGCGAGAAGATGGGGAACGCCATGCCGGTCAGCTGGGCGAAGGCCAGGCCCAGGGTGAAGGACATGCCCGAGTAGTTGGCCAGGAAGCCCAGGCCGATGACCGAGGCCAGGGTGATGAGCGCGAAGCGGAGCTGCTTGAAGGTCTTGAAGAAGACCCGGGTGCCCGTGGCGGGGCTGATGCCCAGGACAACCATGGAGATCAGGGAGGAGATGAACATGGCGGTGCCGGGGGCGATGAGCCAGTCCCAGCGGTAGTTGGCGCCGTACATGGCGGGCTTGGCGACGATGGGGGCGGACTTGAAGACCACGCCGTTCAGCCAGGGCCAGCTCGGGACCATCACGAACCAGTGGTGGGCCTTGGTGCAGTAGGCCTTGAAGGCGGGGGTGCCCCAGAGGCCCATGACCACCATGAGGATGAGGAAGGGGGACCAGGCCTTGAAGATCTGGCCGGCGGAATAGGTGCCGGAGGCCGCGGCGTGCGAGGCGGCGGTGTCCTCCTCGAAGGTCCAGGTGGTCGCGGGCTGCCAGAAGCGCAGGAAGATCACGAGGCAGAGCAGCGACACGACGGAGGCCACGATGGCGGGCAGCTCGGGCCCGAACCAGGTGGAGATCGCGAAGGAGGCCGCGGCGTAGCTGACGCCGGCCACGAGGCAGGCGGGGATGACTTCCTTGGCGCGCTTGAAGCCCACCATGACCACCACCATGAAGAAGGGGATGATCAGGGCCATGAAGGCCATGTCGATGCCGACGGCGCGGGCCATGGTGGTGGCGGGGATGCCGGTCACCGTGGACATCATCATGGTCGGCACGCCCACGGGCCCGAAGGGCACGGGCGGGGTGTTGGCCACGAGGCAGATGACGGCCGCCGGCAGGGCCGGGAAGCCCAGGCCGATGAGCATGGCCGCGGCGACCGCGACGGGAGCGCCCTGGCCCGCCACGCCCTCCATGAAGGCGGAGAAGGAGAAGGCGATGAGCAGCGCCTGGATCCGCCGGTCAGGGGACAGGGAGGAGATGGAACTCTTGATGATCTCGAACTGGCCGCTCTCCACGGTCAGGTTGAAGAGGAACACGGCGGTGAGGATGATCCAGCCGATGGGGAACAGTCCGGTGACCATGCCGAGCGCCGAGGCCGACAGGGCCGCGCTCACGGGCATCCGGTACACGAGGACGCTGATGACGATCGTGATCAGCAGGGTGATCGGCCCCGCCACATGGCCCTTCATGCGCTTGACCGCCAGGGCCCAGAACAGGAAGAAGATGGGGATGGCCACCACCAGGGCCGTCAGGAGCAGGCTCCCGTTCAGGGCGGAGTAGTTCTGGTTCCACTGCATGGTTCAGTCCTTTCACTCACAGGGTTTGGACAGTCCGGTGGAAGGCCCCGCGAGCGGGGACGGAGCCGGAGGTTCGACGAAGGGTCACGAGGCCTCGCAGGAGTGGGTATCACTAATTGATGCACTAGCAGGGATGCGGAAATTAGAGACCCGTAGGTCTTTTGCGTCAAGTCGTTATATTTATAAATTTATAAATGCCGCGGCGAACGCTTGGCCCGTCTTGAGAGCCTATTAAAATACCGACCACCTGGTTGGTGCCTGCCCGGAGGCGGAGCCCGGGTCCGGTATTCTCTGGGGGATGTCCCCTTCCACCCCCCGCCCGCACAGTTTCCGCACCACGGCCATCATCATCGCCTGCGCCCTCTTCATGGAGCAGCTGGATTCCACCGTGCTGGCCACCGCCCTGCCCACCATGGCCCGGAGCTTCGCCGTCTCCCCCCTGCACATGAGCGCGGCCCTCACCGCCTACCTCCTGGGGCTCGCCATCTTCATCCCGGCCAGCGGCTACTTCGCGGACCGCTACGGGGCCCGGCGCATCTTCCGGCTGGCGATCCTGGTGTTCACGGCCGGCTCCATCCTGTGCGGCCAGGCCGGCAGCCTCCTCTTCCTGGTCTGCGCCCGGTTCCTGCAGGGCATGGGCGGGGCCATGATGGTCCCCGTGGGCCGCCTGGTGCTGCTGCGCACCGTGGCCCGCAAGGACATGGTCTCGGCCATGTCCTGGTTCATGGTGCCCGCCCTCATCGGCCCGGTGGTGGGGCCGCCCCTGGGGGGCTTCCTCGTCACCTACCTCTCCTGGCGCTGGATCTTCTACATCAACGTGCCCATCGGGATCCTGGGCATCTGGCTGGCCACGGTCTACATCGAGGACATCAGGGAGCTGGACCCCGGCCGGTTCGACGTGACGGGCTTCCTCCTCTCCTGCATCTCGCTGTCCTGCCTGATGTACGGCCTGGAGATGGGCAGCCGCGGCGGCGGCATCTCCCTGGGCATGACCCTCCTGATCATCGGCGTCGGCCTGGTGGCGGGGGCGGCCTACGTCCTCCACGCCCGGCGCGCCGCCAACCCCATCCTGGACTTCGGGATGATGCGCATCTCCACGTTCGGAATCTCGGTCATCGGCGGGTCCCTCACCCGCATCACCGCGGGCGCCCTGCCCTTCCTGCTGCCCATGATGATGCAGCTGGGCTTCGGCATGTCGGCGGCCCGGAGCGGCCTCATCACCTTCAGCACCGCCGCCGGCTCCTTCCTCATGAAGATCGCCGCGCCGCCCATCCTGCGCCGATTCGGCTTCCGCAACACGCTGATGTGGAACAGCCTGATCTCCTCGGCCTTCCTGGCCGCGTGCGCCCTGTTCCGCCCCGGGTGGCCGGTCCTCCTCATCCACGGCGTGCTGCTTCTGGGGGGGTTCTTCCAGTCCCTGCAGTTCACCGCCCTCAACACCGTCGCCTACGCCGACATCTCCCAGCCCCGCATGAGCTCGGCCACCAGCTTCTACTCCACCTTCCAGCAGCTGATGCTCTCCATGGGCATCTGCATCTCCTCGGCCATCCTGGCCCTGGCCATGGCGGTCTCCGGCCACGCCAGCCCCCAGCTGTCCGACTTCTCCGCCGCGTTCCTGGTGGTGACGGCCATCTCCTTCATGGCCTCCCCGGTGAGCGCCCGCCTGCCCCGCAACGCCGGGCACGCCATGAGCGGGCATTCGGACGGGGACGAGGCTCCGCTGGGGATGGAGACCTAGCTTTCTCTAAACGAGAAGGCTGGGTTTCCCCATTTGTTCTTCTTTCGCAGGAGGGAGGCCCCCATACTTCTCCGCATCCAGGAGAACCCCATGACCGCAACCCCCAGCGCCCTTTCCGGCCTGCGCGTGATCGAGCTGGGCCAGCTCATCGCCGGCCCCTTCGCCGCCAAGATGCTGGCCGAGTTCGGGGCCGACGTGATCAAGGTGGAGCCCCCCGAGGGCGGCGATCCGCTGCGCGCCTGGCGCATGATCAAGGACGGCACCTCCCTCTGGTGGCAGGTGCAGTCCCGCAACAAGCGCTCCGTGGCGCTGGACCTGCGCAAGGCCGAGGCGCAGCGGATCGTGCGCGACCTGGTGAAGGAGGCCGACGTCGTCATCGAGAACTTCCGGCCCGGCACCCTCGAGGGCTGGGGGCTGGGGTGGGAGGAGCTGCACGCCCTCAATCCCAGGCTCGTCATGCTGCGCCTGTCGGGCTACGGCCAGACCGGGCCCTACCGGGACCGGCCGGGCTTCGGCGTCATCGGCGAGGCCATGGGCGGCCTGAGGTACCTCACAGGCGAGCCGGGACGGGTGCCGGTGCGCTGCGGCGTCTCCATCGGGGACACCCTGGCGGCCCTGCACGGGGTCATCGGCGTGCTGCTGGCCCTGCGCCACCGGGACGCCGCCGGCGAGGGCCAGGTGATCGACGTGGCGCTCTACGAGGCCGTGTTCAACGTCATGGAGAGCCTGGTGCCGGAGTACAGCGCCTTCGGCGCCGTGCGGGAGGCCACGGGCAGCGCCCTGCCCGGCATCGCGCCCACCAACGCCTACGCCTGCGCCGACGGCTACGCCCTCATCGCCGGCAACGGGGACGGGATCTTCAAGCGCCTGATGGAGAAGATCGGGCGCCGGGACCTGGGCGAGGATCCGGGCCTGGCGGGCAACGCCGGCCGCGCCGCCCGCGCCGCGGAGCTGGACGCCGCCATCGGCGCGTGGAGCCGGGAGCGCAGCCTGGACGAGGTGCTCCAGGCCCTGGACGACGCCCGGGTGCCCTCGGGCCGGATCTACACAGCCAAGGACATCTGCGCCGACCCGCACTACCGCAGCCGCGACATGATCCTCACCACCGCGCTGCCCGACGGCACCCCCCTGGAGGTGCCCGGCGTGGTGCCCAAGCTCTCCCTGACCCCGGGCACCCTGCGCACCCCGGCGCCGGCCCTGGGCGAGCACACCGAGTCCGTGCTGCGCGAGGCGGGCGTCTCCGAAGCGGCCCTGGCCGAGCTGCGCGCCAAGGGGGTGATCGCATGAGCGCCTGGGAAGGCGCCGGAAGGCGCGTCCACCTGCAGGAAGTGGGCACCCGCGACGGCCTCCAGGCCGAGAAGGCCTTCGTCCCCACCGAAGCCAAGATCGCCCTCATCGACGAGCTGTCCCTGACCGGCCTCACCAAGATCGAGGTCTCCTCCTTCACCTCGCCCAAGGCCATCCCCGCCCTGGCCGACGCCGACGCCGTGATGCAGGGTATCCGGCGAGAGCCAGGGGTCGTGTACAGCGCCCTGGTGCCCAACGTGCGCGGCGCCGAGAGGGCCATCCTGGCCCGCACGGACGAACTGAACCTGGTCATGTCCGCCAGCGGGACCCACAACCTCACCAACCTGCGCATGACCCGGGACCAGTCCTTCGCCGCCTTGGCCGAGGTGGCGGCCCTGGCCCGCCCGTCCGGGACCGCGGTGAACATCTCGCTGTCCTGCGCCTTCGGCTGCCCCATGGAGGGGGAGGTGCCCCCGTCCTCCGTGCTGGACTGGTGCGCCCGCTACATCGGGGAGCTGGGCGTGGACCACATCACCCTCTGCGACACCACCGGCATGGCCTTCCCCGGGCAGGTGGCCGGCCTCGCCGGCGCCTTCCGCCAGAGGTGGCCCCAGGCCGAGCTGACCCTGCACCTGCACAACACCCGGGGCCTGGGCCTGGCCAACGCCCTGGCCGGGCTGGACGCCGGGGCGGACCGCTTCGACGCCTCCCTGGGCGGCATCGGCGGCTGCCCCTACGCCCCCGGCGCCACCGGCAACGTCTGCACGGAGGAACTGGCCCACGCCCTGGAACTCATGGGCTTCCAGACCGGCCTCGATCTCCCCCGGCTCATCGCCGCGGCCCGCCGGCTTCCGGGTATGCTGGGCCACGAGGTCCCCAGCCAGATCGTCAAGGCCGGCCGAAGGCTGGACCTGCACCCGGTCCCCGCCGATTTCGAAACCATCCGCCAGCGGGCCCTCGCCCGCTAGGTCCGAAGCGAGGAGCGCCACGATGGCCAACGTCTACGTCACCCGCATGCTCCCCCAGGAACCCCTCGACGCCCTGCGCCGCTGCCATGACGTGGACATCAACCCCCACGACCGGCCGCTGACCCGGGAGGAGCTGCTGCGGGAGGTGCGCGGCCGGGACGCCGTCATCACCCTGCTCACCGACACCATCGACGGCGAGGTGCTGGACGCCGCGGGGCCCCGGTGCCGGATCTTCGCGAACTACGCGGTCGGCTACAACAACTTCGACGTGGACGCCGCCACGGCGCGCGGGGTGATCCTCACCAACACGCCCAAGGTGCTGGACGAGGCCACCGCCACCCACGCCTGGGCCCTGCTGCTGGCCGCCGCCCGCCGCATCCCCGAGACCGAGCGCTTCCTGCGCTCGGGCCAGTGGGCCGGCTGGGGGCCCCTGCAGTTCCTGGGCCGGGACGTGGACCACATGACCCTGGGCGTGGCCGGCGCGGGCCGCATCGGCTCGAAGTTCGCGGCCAAGGCGGCCGCCTTCGACATGCGGGTGATCTACCACGACCTCCAGCCGTCGCCCGAACTGGAGCGGACGTGCGGGGCCACCTTCGTGGACAAGGCCACCCTGCTGCGCGAATCGGACTTCCTCTCCCTCCACCTGCCCCTGCTGCCCGCCACCCGCCACTTCATCGGCGCCGCCGAACTGGCCGCCATGAAGCCCACCGCCGTCCTCGTCAACACCGGACGCGGCCCGCTGGTGGACGAGGAGGCGCTCGTCGCCGCCCTGAGGGACAAGGTCATCTGGGGCGCGGGCCTGGACGTCTTCGAGAACGAGCCCCGCCTGACGCCCGGTCTGACAGGCCTGGAGAACGTGGTCATCGTGCCCCACACGGCCTCGGCCACCTTCCGGACCCGGCTGGCCATGGGCATGACGGCGGTGGACAACGTCCTGAGCGTGCTGGCGGGCAAGCCCCCCCAGACCTGCGTCAACCCGGCCGTGCTCTAGGAGGGTGCCCGCCATGAACGTCCCCCGCGTTGACCTGGCCTCCCTGTCGCTGTTCACCCTGGTGGCGCGCACGGGCAGCATCAGCAAGGGGGCCGGGCTGGCCAACCTGGCGGTGGGGGCCGCCAGCAAGCGGCTGTCCGACCTGGAAGCGACCCTGGGCGCCGAGCTGCTGAAACGGTCCTCCCGGGGCGTGGCCCTCACGCCCGCCGGCCAGTCCCTGCTCCAGCACGCCCACCGCGTCCTCAGCGACGTGGACCTGCTGGTGGCCGACCTTTCCGACTACGCCTCGGGCAGCCTGGGCGTGGTGCGGCTCTGGGCCAACATCTCCGCGGTCACGCAGTTCCTCCCGGGCGACCTGGCTTCCTTCGCCGCCGCCAACCCCGGCATCCGCATCGAACTGGAGGAGCAGAACAGCTCCGAGATCGTCCTGGCCCTGCTGGACGGCCGGGCCGACCTGGGCATTTTCGCCGACCGCACCCCCGCCCTGGGGCTGCAGGTGCTGCCCTACCGGGAGGACCGCCTGGCCGTAGTGGTGCCCCGCGGCCACCCCCTCGCCCGCAGGCGCTCCGTGCGCCTCGAGGACCTGGTGGACTACGATTTCGTCAGCCTGCCCCGGGCCACGTCCCTGGCCAAGCGCATGAAGACCGAGTCCGAGGCCATGGGCCGCACCCTGAAGCTGCGCATCCAGGTGCGCAGCTTCGACGCGGTGTGCCTGATGGTGGCCGCCGGCATGGGCGTGGCCGTGCTGCCCCGCAACGCCGTCAAGGCCATGGTTGCGTCCCTGGACCTGCGCCTCGTCACCCTCGCCGAGCCCTGGGCTGAGCGCCACCTCCTCCTGGGCCTGAGGGATGTGCGCGCCGCCGCCAAGCCCGTTCGGATGCTCCTGAAGCACCTCAATCCACGATGAAGAGCCTCGCCCCGGAAGGCGCCGCGGACCGGTGGGCCTCGGCCTGGTCCGCCACCTGGTAGCTCATCCCGGGCCGCAGGACGAACCTCCGTCCGTCCTCCAGTTCCGTGTGCAGCTCCCCCTCCAGGCAGAGCAGCACGTGGCCCTTGGAGCACCAGTGGTCCGCCAGGTAGCCGGGGGAATACTCCACCATGCGCACCCGGATGGCGCCGAACTGGCGGGTGCGCCAGAGGGCCCGGCCGGTAACGCCGGGATGCTCGGTGGGTTCCACCTGGGACCAGTCGGTGGCGGCGAAGGGGATATCGGTCATTTGCATCGTCGGTCTCCTTGTTCCATTCTCTGCCTGGAGGAGCTTTTTCATGCATGTCCTGCTCATTTTCGCCCATCCGCGCCGGGCTTCCTTCACCGGGGAGGTGGCCGCGGCCTTCGCCGAGGGCCTGCGGGAGGCCGGGCACACCCTGGAATTCGCGGACCTCTACCAGGAGGGCTTCGACCCCCTCCTGGCCGAGGCCCAGTTCGGGCTGGAGACGGCCCTGGACCCGGCGGCGCTTCGCCCGGCGGACGTGGTGGCGGAGCAGGCGCGGCTGGACCGGGCCGAGGGCCTGGTGTTCTGCTACCCCTTCTGGTGGTCCGACGTGCCCGCCATCCTCAAGGGCTGGTTCGACCGGGTGTGGACCTACGGCTATGCCTACGCCTACGAGGCCGACCGCAGCCGCACCACCCGCCTGCCCGTGCGCAAGGCCCTGGCCCTCTGCCCGGCGGGCCACACCGACGAGAAGCTCGACGCCCTGGGCCTCCGGGAGGCCCACCACCGCGTGATGGTGGAGGACCGCCTGCTGGGCGTGGGCATCCCGGAGGCCCGGCTGGAGCTGCTGGGCGGCCTGTCGGGGAACGCGCCCGAGGTGCGGGCGGAGCTCCTGCTCCGGGCCCGGGAGACAGGCCGGACGTTCTGACCGGAACGGTGGCACAATCGTCCTATCCCCGGAGGCGACCATGAATCGGTTTGAGCAGTGGCTCATGCGGTGCCTGGGTTCCGCCCTGGGCATCGCCGTGGTGAGCTGCGTGGGCGGCACGCCCGCCTACGGGGCCCCCGTCCCCACCTATGGCACGCCGTCGGCCACCTACAGGGTGGGCGGCACCGTCACCGACGCCGCCACGGGCCTGCCCGTCCCGGGCATCCGGGTGGACTTCCAGGGCGCCACGGCCAGGTCGGGCGCGGACGGCGTCTTCTCCTTCACCTGGACCGGCTGGTACTGCCCGTCCTGCCCCCTGACGGCCACCGATGTGGACGGCGCCGCCAATGGCGCCTACAGCCAGGCGACGGTCACCCTGAACCTCGTCCAGACCGCCCCCGGGGACGGCAGGTTCTTCTATGGCGCCTGGGAGCAGGAGGGCCTGGCCATCAAGCTGGCCAGGCCGTGAGGCCCTGGCTCCGGCGCGCCCTGCTGCCGTCCTTCCGGCGCCTGGAGGCGCGGCACCATCGCCTCTCCTACCTCTTCGTGGAGCTCACCCGGGCCTGCAACCTGGCCTGCCGGCACTGCGGCAGCGACTGCACCCGCGACGCCACCGCGCCGCCCCTGCCCCGGGAGGCGGTGCTCCGCGCCCTGGAGGGCATCGCCGCGGCCCAGGACCCCCACGGGGTCATGGTGGTCCTCTCCGGGGGCGAACCCCTCTGCTACGCCGGCGTCTTCGACCTGGGCGCCGCCATCCACCGGCTGGGCTTCCCCTGGGGGATGGTCACCAACGGCCTGGCCTGGGGCCCGCAGGCCTTCGCCTCCGCCAAGGCCGCGTCCATGGCCAGCGTCACCGTGAGCCTGGACGGCTTCGAGGAGGACCACGACTGGCTCCGGGGCCGGGAGGGCTCCTTCCGCGGGGCCCTGGCGACCCTCAAGGGCCTGCTGGCGGACCCCTTCTGGCAGGCCCTGGACGTGGTGACCTGCGTGAACCCCCGCAACCTGCCCCGGCTGGAGGCCTTCCGGACCTTCCTCATGGAGGCCGGCCTGAAGCACTGGCGCATCTTCACCATCGACCCCATCGGCCGCGCCGCGGAGGACCCCGCCCTGCTGCTGGCGGCGGAGGAATTCCGGACCCTCATGGAGCGCATCGAGGGCTTCCGCGCGCGCGGAGGCCTGGACGTGGTCTACGCGGAATCCGGCTTCCTGGGCCGCTTCGAGTGCCGGGTGCGGGACCAGCCCTACTTCTGCCGCGCGGGCATCAACATCGGCGGGATCATGGTGGACGGGGCGGTCCTGGCCTGTCCCAACATCGACCGCCGGTTCGCGCAGGGCAACATCCACCGGGACGCCTTCATGGACGTGTGGAACACCCGCTTCCAGGCCTTCCGCGACCGGAGCTGGATGCGCCAGGGGGACTGCTCCGCGTGCGGGGAGTGGGGCCTGTGCCAGGGCAACGCCTTCCACCTGTGGGAACCCGGGGGGCGGGCGCCGAAGGTCTGCCACCACCGGAGGTTCGGGCTCGACTAGTGTAGGCCGCCAGAAGAACAGGTAACACCTTGTCCCCCCCCTTCGCCTCGGGTCCAGTTCAGGGCTTGGTGTTGACGAGTCGCTTGGTGCCCCCGTCCTTGAGGGGCCAGTTATGAAAATTGATCAGCAGGCCCACTTCGAAATTTGCAAAGTGGAGGCAGCTATTCAGTTGGGCGAAGTCGGCATCCGAAAACTTCGCAATGGCCTTCGCCTCGACGACCACCTTGTGGTCCACCACGATATCCATGATGTAGGCATTCGCGACGCACAATTCCTTGTAGGTGATGTCGAGGTGAACCTCGCGTAGGGCCTCGTGTCCGGCCAACCTGAGTTCATGGGCGAGGCAAGCCTTGTAGGCATTTTCCAGGAGTCCAGGCCCCAGAACTATCTGCACCCTGATGGCAGCGAGGATGATGGCTTCGGTGATATCTCGATGGGGATAGTTGTCGCCCCAATCTTCGCCCCAATGCCGACCCATGACTTCCTCCTTCGGGTCAGGAGTGCGCTCAATCACGCCGGGACGTTCAGGCCAGAATTCTTTCCTCGGTATCCTCGGCCTCCTCGGCGCCTCGGCGATGGGCTTTTCGACGGGTGCTTCGGCGCATGTAATCTTTGCGCCGACTGATACTTGAGAAAGCCATCGCCGAGGCGCCGAGGAGGCCGAGGATACCGAGGAAAAGAAAAAGGCAGGTTCGCCGTCAACCCTTGGCAGAGGCCGTCCGAATGGCCGCGAGGGCCTGCCGTGCTCGTGTCACCTTGGCGAGGATATCGTTCGCGGACGCGGTCCAAACAAATGGTTTCGGAGCGGCATTGTGTCTCGCGATATAGGTGTGGATCGCTGCTTCGAGTTCCGGGACGGATCTGAAAATACCCCTTCGGATGCGGTTCTCCGTGATGTCTCGGAAAAATCGCTCCACCATGTTCAACCACGATGAACTGGTGGGGGTGAAGTGAACGTGGACCCTCGAATGGCCTTTCAACCAGCTTTTGACCGCCGGATGTTTGTGGGTGGCGTAGTTGTCGCAAATGATGTGCAGAGCGAGTCGCTTCGACGTACCCCGCTCAAGCCGCTTGAGGAACTTCAGCCACTCCTCATGGCGATGACGTGGCATCGTGGCCGAGATCACCGTACCATCCAGCGTGTTCATGGCCGCAAAGAGGGTGGTCGTTCCATTGCGCTTGTAGTCGTGCGTCATGGTGCCGCAGCGACCCTTCTTCATCGGTAGGCCAGGCTGAGTCCGGTCCAGGGCCTGAATCTGGCTCTTCTCATCTACGCTCAGCACGATGGCATGCTCCGGAGGGTCCAGATACAGGGCCACGATGTCCACCAACTTCTCTTCGAAATGAGGATCGTTGCTTAACTTGAAACCAACGGTGCGGTGCGGCTTGAGGCCATTCTGACGCCAAATGCGTCCCACCGTGCTCTCGCTCACCCCGGTGGCCTGCGCCATGGAGGCCCGGCTCCAGTGCGTGGCATTGACGGGCTGTTCCTGCGTCGTCTTATGGAGCACCTCTTGCCCCTTCAAAGCAATCACCCAAGACTTCCGGCCTCGACCTGGGCGTTCCCTCTCGAGGCCATCGAAGCCCGCTTCCTCCCATCGCTTGAGGCATTGCCAAGCAGTCCGATGATCACAGCCCAAAGCCTGGCCGATGTCACGAAAGGACTCGCCAGAAGCTCGATGAAGAACAATCTTGGCCCGCAGGACGCTGCGCGCAGGCAAGGTCCGGCTCCGCGCCATTTCCTCAAGGCGTCTGAATTGCTCCACAGTTAGATCAACTCGCCCCACTTGCGCCAAAGTTCTCACCTGCCGCTTGGATGCGACGAGCTGTATTGGCGTTACAGGTATTTCTGGCGGCCTACACTAGCTAGGTGTGGGCGATTTCCGCCACGACGCAGTTGCCGTTCCCGAGGTACTCCACCCGGTCGAAGGCCTCCCACTTGGCCAGGAGGATGCCCCGCCCGTGGCTGTCGAACATCCGGCCCGGGTTGACGCCCTCGAAGTCCTGCCAGTGAAACCCTTCGCCCATGTCCTGGATCCGGATCCGGGTGGCTGCGGCCAGGCGCGTCAGGGTGACCTCCACCCGCCGCTTGCGGTTCCGGGGAAGCTCCTGGCGGCGCTCGATCTCGCCCGCCCATTCGTGGGAGGCGATGAGCTCGGTCTTCTCCTCGTAGGTGATCCCCAGGTTGCCGTGCTCCACGGCATTGACCAGCAGCTCCAGGATCCCGGTCACGGAGCGCCTGGGATCCGGGCAGGCCTTGGCCAGCAGCGCGGCCAGGTCCCCGCACTGCTCGAGGGTGTGCACGTGGAAGACGCCCCGGCGCACCAGGCCCATGGCGGCGCGGATGCTGTCGAGTTCGGCGTAGAGCTTCTTCCTCGTCTCGAATTCCCGCACCGCCGAGTCCACCACCTGGACCACCATCCGGGGGTCGAGCGGCTTGACCAGGTAGTGCAGCGCGCCGGCCTTCAGCCCCTCCCGGATGTCCCCTTCGCCGTCCAGCGCCGTCTCGAGCACCACGGGGATGTCCTTGAACCCCGGGGTGGCCTTCATCCGCTTGAGGACCTCGAGCCCGTCCATGCGGGGCATGAGGCGGTCCAGGAGCACGGCGGCGAACCCGGAATCGTCGCCCAGGATGTCCAGGGCCGCGAGCCCGTCGCCGGCCAGGGTGATGTCGTAGCCCTCCCGCGCCAGCGTGCCCTTGAGCAGGGACGAGGTGAGGTCGTCGTCTTCCACGATCAGGATCTTCGGACGGGGCATGGAACTCCTCCGGGGAGCGGAGTGGGCGGCCTTGGATGTGGAAGGACCGAGTCGACGCCCATCATCGCAGAGGCTGGCCCCTCCAACGGGGAAAAGGGACCTGTCCGGCAGGACGGCCGCAGGAGCCGCCCCGATCCACGAATCAACACCGTGGACTTCGATCGGTCGGCTAGGCAAAGAACGCGCCGTAGGCGATGATGTCCGGTATTGCACAACCCAGAAGCTGTTGAGGCACTTCGATCAAGGAGTGGCCGGTTCCCAGTCTGACATCCGTTCGGGAGAAACAATGCATCGCAGCCTTCCTCTCCTTTCCGTCCTCCTCTGGGCTCCTCTTCTCGCGGGATCCCAGCCTGAAGTCAAGGCGCCTTCCGCCGCATCCGGATCGACCTATTTCAAGGACCTCTCGGAGACCCGGGGCTTCACCAACGGGATGCCCGTTCACGCGACCCTGACCCCCGACGGCAAGTCGGTCCTTTTCCTGCGCAGCGGCCCCCGGGACACCCGGCTTTGCCTGTTTGAGATGGACCTCGCCACGGGCCGGACCAGGGAATGGCTCAGCCCGGAGACCCTCCTCAAAGGTGCTGCCGAGAAGCTGAGTCCCGAGGAGAAGGCCCGCCGGGAGCGTATGCGGGAGACGCGAAGTGGAATAACGTCCTTCCTGCTTTCCGGGGACGGGAAGCGCGTTCTCCTGGGGCTTTCGGGACGTTCCTACGTGGCCGACCGCGCCACGGGCGAAGTCGTCGAACTCCCCGGGAGCGGGTGGATCGATCCCAGGTTCTCGCCGGACGGAACCCGGGTGGCCGCGGTGCGGGCTGGTGACCTCCATGTGCTGGAGGTGGCCACCGGAACGGATCGTTCCGTGACCACCGGGGCCACCGAAACCCTCACGCGCGGGCTCGCCGAATTCGCCGCGCAGGAGGAACTTGAACGCGAGAGCGGCTACTGGTGGGCCCCCGACTCCAAGCACCTCCTCTTCGAGGAGGCGGATACCTCGGACGTCGAGAGACTCCATTTCCCGAACTTGTCCGATCCTTTCAGTCCTCCAGAGGTTGCCCGCTACCCCAGAGCCGGTAGGAACAATGCCAAGGTCCGCCTGGGCATCGTCGAGGCGACAGGGGGACCGGTCCGTTGGGTGCAGTGGGACTCCGAACGCTATCCCTACCTCGTGCGGGTGAAGTGGGCCGGCAGGGCCCCGCTGACCCTCCAGTTCCTCACACGGGACCAACGGGAAACGACCCTCCTGAAAGTCGATCCCGCCAATGGCGCCACCACGGGCCTGCTGATCGAGAAGGACCCAGCCTGGGTCAGTTTCGAGGGCTTCGGGGAGATTCCCCACTGGTTGCCGGACGGAAGCGCCTTCCTCTGGATCACCGACCGGAACGGCAGCAGGCAGCTGGAGCTTCATGGCGCGAACGGGGCGTTCCAGCGTGCCCTCACGCCTCAAGGATTCGAAGTCACGGGGGTGGAGGATGTGGATCCGTCCTCACGGACGCTGGTCCTGTCCGGGGGGGCAGATGCTCGGGAAAGACACCTCTTCCGCCTGTCCCTGAATGGGGGCACACCCGTCCAGTTGTCCCGCGGAGCGGGTCGCCACACGGGTGCCTTCGCGCAGGATCATGCGGCCTGGATCGACTGTTTCGACCTGATGGACGGGTCCCAGGGCGCGCGGGTCTGTGATGCCATGGGCAGGTCCCTGGCCGAGCTTCCCTCCGTCGCCGAAAAGCCCCCCTTCCTTCCCTCCCTGGAACTGCCCACTGTGGGGGAATCGAGAACCTTCGACGCATACCTGGTCCGCCCGAGGGATTTCAAGCCTGGCCGGAAATACCCGGTGATCCTCCGTGTCTACGCGGGCCCCTCGGCAAAGGTCGTCCGCGCCACGCCCAGGGCCTACATGCATGACCAGTGGCAGGCGGACCAGGGTTTCATCGTGGTGGGCCTGGACGGCAGGGGAACCCCGGGCCATGGAAGGGATTGGGAGCGTGCCATCAAAGGCAACCTCATCGACGCCGCCCTGGAGGACCAGGTTGCCGGGCTCCGGCTGCTGGCCAGGAAATTCCCGGAAATAGATCTGGGCCGGGTGGGGGTCATGGGGGCCTCCTTCGGCGGGTACTTCACGGCCATGGCCACCCTCCGCCGCCCCGACGTGTTCCGGTGCGGCGTCGCCATTTCCGCCGTCACGGACTGGCTGGACTATGACACGGCCTATACGGAGCGGTACCTGGACCTGCCCTCGGCGAACCCGGAGGGCTACGCGGCCAGCAGCGTGATGACGTACGCCGACCAGCTCTCCCGCCCCCTGTTCATCATCCATGGGCTGGCCGATGACAACGTCCTGATCCTCCACAGCCTGAAACTGATGGATGCCCTCTTCCGCGCGGGAAGGCCGTTCGAATTCCTGCCCATGGCCGGGACCCACCTTGCCGGGTCCGAGAACCCGCTGCTGGCGATGCGGGAGGCCGAGAGGATCATGGCATTCCTGAAGCGGAATCTGCTCGATTGACGACCGGACCCCCATGAAGATCCTTTGCGCCTCCGACATCCACCTGGGCCGCCAGCCCAGCATGAAGGCCTTCCCCGGCCGCGCCCTGACCGCCCGGTCCGCCTGGGACTTCGTGGTCGACAGCGCCATCCGGGAGCGAGCGGACCTCCTCGTGCTCGCGGGCGACGTCGTGGAGCGGGACAACCGCTACTTCGAGGCCTGGGCCCCCCTCAAGGCCGGCGTCCTCCGCCTCCTCCAGCACGGCCTCACCATCGCCGCCGTCGCCGGCAACCACGATTCCGAGATCCTCCCCAGGCTCCTCGACGACCTCCGGCGGGACCTGGACCCCGCCCAGACCGCGCGTTTCCTGCTCCTGGGCCGGAAGGACGGGGTCATGGGCGTCTGGACCGAGGCGGCCGTCACCCTCGGCGGGGAATCCCTGCGCCTCGTGGGCTGGTCCTTCCCGGCGCCCCTCCATTCCGCGGACCCCTTCTACGCCTTCCCCGCCGTCCCCGACGACCTCCCGACCCTGGGCATCCTCCACGGCGACCTGGACAGCCCCCGGAGCCCCTACGCCCCCTTCACGTCCGCCGCCCTGCGTTCCCGGCGCATCGACCGGTGGGTCCTGGGCCACATCCACGCCCCCAGCGCCCGGGACAAGGCCCCCTTCTACTGCGGCTCCCCGATCCCCCTCCGGGCCAGCGAGACCGGCGCCCACGGCTGCTGGACCCTGACCCTTGCCGGCGGCGCCTTCTCCAGTCCCGTCCTCGTGCCGGCCCCCATCCGCATCGAGGCGCTGGAGGTCGCCCTCACCCGGGACGACGCCAGCGAGACCGCGGTGCAGTCCGCCATCCTGCAGGGCATGCGCGAACGCATCGGGCGCTGCCGGGAAGCCGATCCGCGCCTGGAAGGGGTGCTCTTCCGGGTGCGCCTGACGGGGGAATCCGACGCCCCCGCCCCGCGCGCGCCCGAGGAGTTCACCACCACCCTCGACGGTGTCCAGGCCGCCATCCATGGCGACGTGGAGAACCTCGTGCGGCGCCCGGCGAGCCTCGAGGCCTGGCTCACGGACAAGGGCGCCCGGGGCATCCTGGCGCGCCTGATCCAGGACCTGGACAAGGGAAGCGTCCCTCCCGGCGAATGGGGCGGCCTCCTCGACGAGGTCCTCCAGCTCGAACGGGAAAGCCGGTCCTCCGGGGCCTACCACGGCCTGGACGCCCGCTGGATGGACGAGACCACCGCCGCCCCGGACTGGCACCTCGCCCTGCTCCAGCGCGTCTGCCTGCGCCTGTTCAACGGGATGATCCCCGCGGAGACCCCCCATGCCTAGCTTCCGCTTCGAACGGGTGGACCTGGACGCCTTCCGGGGATTCGCGGGGATGGGCTTCACGGTGGAGCGCCTCGCCCCGGGCATCGTGGTCGTCCACGGCCCCAATGGCGCCGGGAAGAGCTCCCTGCTCCAGGCCATGGAGCTCCTCCTGTGGGACCAGGCCAAGGCCCCGGAAGGCACCATCCTGCATGCCCAGGTGCGCCTGGGGGACCTGTCGCAGGAGCGGAGCCGCCTCCAGGACCGCCTGGTCGCCAAGGCCGGCGCCCTGCCCGCGCAGCCCTCCCCCTGGACCGGGGCCTCCACCCGCGAGCGCTACCGCCTGTCCCTGTCCGACCTCCTCCAGAGCAGGGAGGCCAACCAGGCCTTCGGCGAGCAGCTGCGCCAGGAGATGCAGGGCGGCGTGGACTTCCAGAAGCACCGCGCCGACCTCAAGCCCCTGGCCGCCTTCTCCCGCAGGGCCGGCGCCACCGAGGCCTTCGAGCAGGCCAGGGCGGCCCTCCAAGAGAAATCCAGGGAACAGGGGGCCCAGGAATCGCTGGAAGAGGAGATCCGGGCCCTGGAGGCGGAGGCCGCCACCCTGGACGCGCACGCGGACCGGGAACGCGCCCTGGCCGCCCTCGACCAGGCCCTGGAATCCCTGGAGACCCTCCTGGCCCAGGATGCCGCCCTCGAGCCGTTCCAGGCCCGCGAAACCCTCCTCGCCGGCCTCCGGGAGCCGGACGAGACCGCCTTCCGGGACCTGCGCGCCTCCCGCGACGCGGCCGCCACCCAGGTCGCCAGCCTCCAGGACCAGTTGGAGAAGGTGGACGGCGGCCTCGCCCCTCTCGACCTGCCCCCCGGCCTCCGGAAGGACCACGCCGAGGCCGCCCGGAACCTCGCCGGCGCCCTCAAGGATGCGCAGACGGAAGCCAGGGACCGCGGCCGGGCCCACCGCGAGGCCGCAGCCGCCCTGGACGACTGGCGGCAGGCCAACCCCTGGCTGGGCGCCCCGGTGGACCAGCTCCCGTCCCTCTCCCCGGACGTCCTGGAGCGCACCCGGGCGTTGGCCCGGAAGTTCGAGCGGAGCCAGAGCCTGCTCCATGCCCTGGACCAGGTCGCCTCCACCCTCGGCCCGGAGGAGACGGCCCTGTCCGCCGGAACCCTCGCCTCCGCCACCCTGATCCTGGAGCAGTGGCAGGACAAGCGCGCCACCCTGGAGGCCCTGGCCAGGCTCCCGGACGGCAAGGGACGCTGGGGCGCCTTCGCCTGGGCCCTCATGGCGGCCGGGCTGCTGGCCGGCGCCGCGGCCCTCGTCCTCGCCCGGGGCGCCCCGCCCCAGGTCCTTTCGATCGCCGCGGCCCTGCTCCTTCTCGCCCTCGCTGCCATCGGCCTCCGGACCCCGGCCTCCCAGGCCGAGAACCCGGACGCCCTCCGGCAGGGCCTGGCGACCCTGCAGGACCAGTACCTCGCCCTCGGCCTGCCCGGCCTGACCCCCGCGGCCTGGGCCCCGGCGGACATCGCCGTGCTCGCCCGGAAGGTCCGGGACGAGGCGGCCAAGGGGACGGGACTCGCGAAGCTGAACCTGACCCGCAACCAGGTCCGCGCGAACGCCGAAACGGAGCGGGGAACCTGGAAGGCCCTTCTCGCCGAGGCGGGTGACCTGGCCCGCCAGCTCAACCTGCACCCCGAACCGACCGACGCCTTCGGGGGCTACCTGGAGATCCTCGCCCGGCGACTCGAGCAGGGCCTGGCCCTCCGCGGAACGGTGGCGACGGCCGGAGAGCTGGAAGCCGAGGCTTCCCGGCAGCTCGCGTCCCTCCTGGCCAAGGCCGCCACCCTGCTCGAGGCCTTCCGCCGCACCCCCGGCCCGGATCCCGCGGCCGCGCTGGCGGTCCTCGCGGACGACCTGGACACCGCCCTGCGTCTGCACGGCGAACGCCTCACCCTCGAGAAGGCGCTGGACGCCTTGGGGCGTAGCTCCCCCCAGGCGGACCTGGACGCCTTCCTCGCCGCCCGAGGCCTGGCCGAGCACACCTTCCAGGAGGCCTGGGACACCCGCCGGCTCTGGCACCCCCTCATGACGGCCCGCCTGGGGCAGCTCAGCCTCGTGGAGACCCTCTTCAAGCGCGATGGACACTGGACGCCGGAATTCCAGGCCATCGCCGACCGGCGGGAAGCCCCCCTCGCCGACCGCAGGGACCGCCTCGCCCGGGCCCGCGCCCAGGTCCGGACCGACCTTGCGGCCGCCCGCGAGACCCTCCGGAAGATCGCCGCGGCCCGCGAAGCCGCCCTCCTCAAACAGGCCACCCTGACGCGCCTCACGGGCGAAACCACCCTGGCCGCCCTCATCCTCGCCCGGGACCAGGCCGCCCAGAGACTCGAGGATCAGCGGATCAGGGACCTCGAAGGACGGACCCTGGCCAGGCTCATCGACCGCCTGGAAGAGCGCGGCGCCGACGAGGACCTCAAACCCCAGCTGCGCCGGGCCTCGGACCTCTTCCAGGCCTTCACCGGGCACCGCTATGCGCTGCGGTTCGAGAACGCCGCGTTCGTGGCCCGGGAGGGCGACCGCACCCGCACCCTCGACCAGCTCTCCGAAGGCACCCGCCTCCAGCTGCTGATGGCCGTGCGCCTGGCCTACGTCGAACACCAGGAGGGTCCGGACGGCATTCAGCTGCCCCTCTTCCTGGACGAGGTCCTGGCCAATTCCGACGACACCCGCGCCCAGGCCATCCTCGAAGCCATCCAGGTGATGGCCGGCACCGGCCGGCAGATCTTCTACTTCACCGCCCAGCAGGACGAGGTCGCCAAGTGGCGGCACCTCGGGCCCCGAGGCATCCAGATCCTCGATCTGGCCGAGGTGCGCAACCTCGGGGCGCGCCGTCTGGCCCCCCTTCCCGCCGTGGACCTCACCCGGCCGCCCATTCCCGACCCCGGGGAGGACAGCCTGCTGGGCTACGCCAGGCGCCTGGGCGCCGCGGGCCCATCCCTGTGGACGCCACTCAGTCAGCAGCACGCCTGGCTGGCCTTCGCGGAGGGCCAGCAGCGGTCCCTGCATCTTCTGCTCCAGGGCGGGTTCGAGACCGTCGGGCAGGTCAGGAACTTCCTGGGCACCCCAATCACGCCGGAGAAGGTCGCCCTCCTGACGACGATCGAGATCCTGGAACAGGCCCAGGCTGCCCTCCAGGCGGCCCGCCCCAGGCCACTGTCCCCTGCGATCATCGAAGCCGCGGAGATCCCGAGGTTCGGCGACATGGCCGGCGTGGCCGCCGTCTTCAGGGAATGCGGGAACGACCCCCGGGCCCTTCTGGACAGCGTCATTCCGGGCGTCGGCCCGGCCCGGAAGGAAAGCCTCAGGGACTGGCTGCAGAAGGGCGGCTACCTTGTCGACGCCGAGGAACCTGCGGAGGAGATCCTGGCCCGGTTGAAGGGTCGGTACGCCTCCCGCCTGGGCCTGGAGGAGAGGGGCTGGAGCGCCGTGGAACGGTTCCTTCTTGCGCAATCCCCGCACCGGGAGGCCGGGGCTCCTTGACCCGATCCTCATCTTCCCTGTCTGGAAGGCGATTGGGGCTCCGGACCTTCTGCCGTCGCGGTCCCGCCGAAGCTGTCCGCCGGGTGCCCTGGGCGGAATCCGGGGCGATCAGAATGCGAGGTGGACGCGGAGGGCAGAAAGCGTCACGGGCCCCCGGTCGGCGTTGTAGCCCGGGTTCCAGCACCGCTGAAGGTCCAGGCTGGCGGTGCAGTGCGTGCCCATGGCAAGGGCGTAGGTCGCCTCGGCGATGCGCTCCGGGTTGTAGGTGAGCCGGCCATCGCCCAGCAGGAACCCGAGTCCGCCCGCAGCAAGGTAGGCGCGGTGGTCCGGACTCAGCCCATTCTGGACAAAGGCCAACCCGAAGCGGTCCCGGGGGCGGCCCCAGCAGGTGCCCCTCTGGGAAAGCCCGGCGGAGAGGGATCGGTCCGCCTCCGTGAAGGCCCAGGACTCGGTGCGGCCATCCGACCAGCTCCAGCGGGCGAAGCAGCCTACGTCGGAAGTGACGGCCTGTTCGGCGTTGAGACCCCAGCCCCGTTTCCTCCGGCCATTTGCCCGGGTTGCGGTGATGTCCGGGGGGTTGGCCTCGGCCAGGCTCATCCGGTAGTCCCCCATGTGGGCGGTGTTCCGGAAGACCATCCCCCGAAGGGCTCCGGGAAGGCCGCCGAGGGTGTGGTCGTGCTCCACCTCCATGGCATCGCCGTGGGCACGCGCAAGGGCGTGGTCCATCTCCAATTGATTGGCCTCCAGGGGTTCGGCGAAGCGGCCATAGCGGACCGCCCACGCGTCCCAGAACAGTTCCACCGCACCGCCCCAGGTGTAGCCACGGGTGTCGGCGGGGTAGTCCCAGGCCCCATGGCCCATGAGGGTCCAGTTCAGGAACTGGGTGCGGGGGTCATGGGCGTAGGTGTTGTTGTCGAAAAGATCCATGACGCTTACCTTGCCGGCGTGCAGCACCAGACGGCGGGAAGAGCGGGAGCCGGGAAGCTGGTGGGCGTCGTCCTCCACCTCCTGAGGCTCCCCACCCAGGTCGAGGGTCTGGCGCACCAGGAAGCGGGCCACGGAGGCCCGGAACTGGGGGTTGCCGACCCGGTAGGTTTCGCCGTTGGGGGCCCCGGCCATGCCCAGGACACTGCTGACCCCCTTTCCGGCGGCACCTTCCACGTCCAGATAGAGCTCGGTGCCCTTGAGAGGCCGCCAGCCGGTCATGAGGGTGGTGGTGAAGGACGTGGCCCATTCCCGCCCCGGGCGGAGGGAATTGGGGCCCCGGTAGGGGGAAGGGAAGTCCCCATGGGTCTGGGTGACGGCGGTGGCCTGGGCATGAACCTGCCAGGCACCGGGGTCCCCGGCGATCAATCCGGGCAGCGAACAGCAGAGGGCGAACAGGAACTTCATGGGCGCTTCCGTGATCTGGGATCAGCTCCCGCGTGGAGCCGATGGAATGGGCGGTGCTGCAACCGGGCCCAGGGCCGCGGGGGTTCCGCGATCGAAGGGCAGCTCAGAATCGCAATTTCCCTTCCGGAGTCCAACACGTCAGCCTAGCCCGCGTCTCCTCGGGCCGGCCAGTTAAGATTCCGTCAAGGATCCAGGTCAAACCCCTGCGCTTGGCGAACTCGATGCGGTACGAGATCGTGGGAACTTCATTTTCGATTCTGAAAGCGCGCGATGCCCCGAACCGCCATCCTCTGCTTCTGCCTGCTCGCCTTGGCGTGCAGGTCCCCGCTTGCCACCTTGAAGGCCGTGGAGGGCGGTCCATCCATCCGCCTGGCAAGGGTCTCGGTGGAAGATCACAGCCGCCAGCTCAAGCGCCTGAAGCGGCAGGGGCCCGAGGAGGCCAACACTCCGGAGGCACGGCGCAAGGCGCTGGACGACCACGGCCTGTGGCTGGAATCGACCTTCCGGGAGGAAGCTGCGGCGTGCGGCATCGCGGTCCGGCCGGACGCGCCCTATCGCCTGGAACTCGTCGTGACCGACCTGGGCGAGATCCGCACCACGTACATCCTCTACGGCATCGCCTCCGGAGTGGCCTGGGGAGTCGGCACGGGCCTGCTGGTGCACAACACCCGCCTGGCCGTGGGGCTCGGCGGTTACGAGCTGCTGGAGGAAAGCGCCTTCTGGATCGGAGGGAGCGCCCTGTTCGGTTCCTTCTCCGCGCCGGCCGTGCTCGAAGCCAGGCTCTTTGCCCCGGGTGACGTGAAGCCCTTCTGGACGGAAACCTACTACGTGCTATCCGGACGATCCCTGATCCGGGAACTGCCCGAGCCGGCAAGGGCCGACCGCGCCATCCAGCTCAGGGCTTCCCTCCAGAAGGCGATCCTGAAGCTGCTGGAGGATCTCGAAGCCATCCCGGGATTTCCCGCCCGCACCCGGGACCACCTGACCGGCGGACCCGCTTCATTCATCAGGCAGGCCCTGGTTCCGGAAAAGCCCCCGGCGCAACCACCCGCACCTTGACCGGCCGGACGTGGCAGGGCCAGGGCCCGCCCTGGACCGCCATCAGCAGGGGAGGCAAAGGATGCGACCGGGAGGTTCCGGAGCTTGTACTGGAGGGTCGCCGGGTCCCCATGATCCGCGAGGGTCGGGAACCCCTGCCGGACCGGGTCCCATCCACGGTGGCCGCGCAGGAACAGGAAGGCCCCCGGAACCGGCGGGGGCCTTTTCCTCCTGGAACTGGCGGAGAGTGGGGGATTCGAACCCCCGATAGGCTTTGGACCTATACACGATTTCCAGTCGTGCTCCTTAAACCACTCGGACAACTCTCCTGCGGTGTTTCCCTACTTGCGCGGGACTTGACAGGCTAACACGGGGACCGCCCTGGGCCAACCCTGGAATGTGGAGGGGAGGCCTCCGGACGGGCGCAATAATTATTTTATCCATACTTTTCCCAGTCCCGAGCCTCCCCTGGCCTCCATGTTCCCTGGCCGCAGGGGGAAGTGCGGTATGCTCTCGTGAACGCAATACGCCGGGAGGTAGTGTGGCCAAGCTCGATCTGGTCATGTTCGAGGAAGAGTACAAGCAGCTCCAGGAGATCATCGGCCGCCTCCAGGTGGACTCCAGCAGCAAGGTCGTCTTCCTCGTCGACAAGAATGGACAGCAGATCGCCGCCAGCGGCGATGTGCGGAGCATCGACGCCACCAGCCTCGCCTCCCTCACCGCCGGCAACGTCGCCGCCACGGACGGCCTCGCCAAGTTGATCGGGGAAAAGGAGTTCAGCCTGCTCTTCCACGAGGGGGAGAAGGACAACCTGCACATCTCCATCGTGGGCAAGCGCGGCATCCTGGTCGTCATCTTCGACCAGTCCTCGAGCCTCGCCCTGGTCCGCCTGCGGGTCAAGAAGTCCAGCCGGGAGCTGGCCGAGATCTTCGAGAAGGTCGAACAGCGCGCCCAGGCCACAGCCGATGAATCCTCCAATTTCGAAAGCCCCTTCTCCGAGATCACGGATGAGGACATTGATAAACTGTTCGGCGACTGAGCCAGGCCCCCTCGGACACCCACGATGACATTCATCAATTACGCATCCAGAGAGATCAACTGCAAGATCGTGTACTACGGTCCCGGTCTCTGTGGCAAGACGACGAACATCCAGTGGATCCACGAGCAGGCCAACCCCGAGAAGCGGGGCAAGCTCGTCAGCCTGGCCACGGAGACCGACCGGACCCTCTTCTTCGACTTCCTGCCCCTGGACATGGGGATGGTCAAGGGCTTCAAGGTCCGCTTCCACCTCTACACCGTGCCCGGCCAGGTCTTCTACGACGCGTCCCGCAAGCTCATCCTGCGGGGCTGCGACGGCGTGATCTTCGTCGCCGACAGCCAGAGGCCGCGCCTGGAGGCCAACATCGAGTCCATTGCCAACCTCGCCACCAACCTCAAGGACAACGGCTTCGACATCCGCACCATCCCCTACGTCCTCCAGCTCAACAAGCGGGACATGCCCACCGCCGCCCCCCTGGGGGAGATGGAGGACCTCCTTCGCTTCCGCAACGAGCCCATGATCGAGGCCGTGGCCAGCAGGGGCCAGGGCGTGATCGAGACCCTGAAGGCCTGCGCGAGGCAGATCCTCATGGAGCTACAGAGGAGTTGATTCCTGGCTGGGATTCTGTAAAATATAATTTCACGCTTTCCGGCGTAGCTCAGTGGTAGAGCAATCGGCTGTTAACCGATGGGTCGGGGGTTCAAATCCCTCCGCCGGAGCCAAAAAAATGGGCCCAATGGGCCCTATTTTTTTGGCTCCGGCGGAGGGATTTGAATCACTGAATTGCTGGCAGGTAGGCGCCGGGAATGCCAGCCCGGGGGGCTGTCCTTCCCGATCAGCGCCGCGCCAGCCATTCGTGCGGGAGGCCGCCCCAACCCGATGATACCTTCCCGGGGGCCACCCTTGGGTGCAGGGGGGCGGTGAATCCCGGATGATGGAATTCCGAGCCCGAATGAACGGGATCATGGTTTGCCGTCCAAACCGGCCCGGCAGCGCCTCCGGAGGCCGGGGTCCGTCGTCATCCGGCATGCCGCACGTGGACGTGCTGCACGGTTGCTGTCATTTTCTAGGTTCAAGGTCCTGATGTATTATTCAGGGAACTGTCTCAACCTAAAGGGAAGGGGTGGCGACATGGGCTTCGCTTCCAGGTTCATGCTTTGCACTTGCGTGCTTGCATCACTATCCTGCCAACCTGTTCACGTTGAAACCCGGAGCAGGCAGGACACCCATCCGGAGGCGCGGACATTCATGGTTGGAGACGACACCTGGGTGGAAATCAAGATCAACTCGTCCGGCGAGGCATCCCTGGTCTCCTTCGACGCGGGGACACCGGATTCGCTCCAGCATTCCGTTGAAGATCCCTATGACGTCCTCAGATGGAAAATCAAGGCCGGCAGGAAGGGCGCCCTTGCGACCCCGAACTACGTTGCGACCCTGACCTACAAGCAGTCCTCCAAGAAAATCGAGATCCAGCTCCGGTCCCAACTGGCAAATGCCTTGTCCGAAACCATGAGGGTCATCGTCCACCTTGTTCCCTTGTGATTTCCGGGGGACGCCTCCGGATCCTTCCAGGCCCGCGCGGAGGGATCAGGGCCTAAGGAGTCAGGCATACTGGAGTGAATTCCCGTTTCCCAGGTGGCCCATGCTGCGTCGATTCCTCCTCCATTCCCTGTCCGCGGCCCTGGTGGCGGCGGTCCCGGGCCAGCGCTGGCTGGACCACTTCAACCAGGACCTGCTCCCCTTCTGGAACGTGCCCGCGGCCTGGGGGACGCCCCGGGGGGACTTCCCGACGTTCCGGTGCAACGACGGCAACCTCTTCAATGCGGCCAGCCCCTGCCCCGAGATCGGCGACGCCCCGGGGTGGATCAAGGCCAGCGCCGGCATGGAGTTCACCCGCATGAAGTCCCGGCAGACCTACTTCTACGGGGCCGCCTATCACCTCACGGGGGACCCGGCCATGCTGGCGCTGGCCCGGGACGGGGTGCGGTTCCTGCGGACGAAGGCCCTGGACAGGGCCACGGGCAGCGCGGTGACGTACTGGGAGAAGGGCGTTCCGGGCCCCGCGACGCTGGAGCGCACCACCCAGGACCTGGCCTATGCGGAGCTGGGCATGGCGATGTACTACTACCTCACCCGCGACCCCGAGGTGCTGGCCGACATCGTGCGCCTCAAGGACCACATCTTCGGCCAGTACTGGGACAAGGACTGGGGGATGCTCCGCTGGGCCGCCAAGGGCCCCAGGGAGGAGACCGGCCGCCAGGAGCTGGTGGCGCAGCTGGACCAGGTGAACGCCTACATGCTGCTCCTGACCCCCATCCTGCCCGAACCCCTGCGCACCCAGTGGAAGGGCGACCTGGTCAAGCTGGCCCGGGTGATGGTGGACAAGTATCACGCCCCCGGGCGGCACCTCTTCTGGGGCACGCTCCACGAACCCAAGGCCCTGGGCACCCGCCACACCGACTTCGGGCACACCGCCAAGGCCCTGTGGATGATCGGCCGCATCGGCCGGCTCGCCGGGGACGAGGCCCTGGTGCGCTTCGCCGACACCGAGGGCGCCGCCGTCCTGGGCATGGCCCTCCTCCCGGACGGCACCTGGGGCTCCAAGCTCCGGCGGGACGGCACCGTCGAGGCCTCCAAGGAGTGGTGGATCTACGCGGAGCTGGACCAGCTGGCCGGGACCCTGGCCCTGACGGACCGGACCTGGGCCAAGAGCCTGGACTCGACCGCCGCGTTCTGGCTCACCTCGATGGTCGACCACAAGCGCCACGAGGTGTGGGGCTGGGCGGGGCCCAAGGGCGAGACCTACGAGGATTCCCCGAAGATCCACCAATGGAAGAACGGCTACCACTCCGCCGAGCACGCCCTGGTGGGCTACGTCACCTGCCGCGCCCTGGAGGACAAGCCCGCGACCCTGTACTTCGCCCTCCCGGACCCCAAGGCCCAGGTGGACCCCTACTTCTTCACCGGGAAGGCCGGGGAGAGGCGGATCTCGCCCCTGCCGGGCTTCCCGGGCCTTTGCAAGGTCGAGGTGGGCTTCACGGGAATCCGCTAGGTCCTGAACTGCCGCGCCAGGGCCGCGAGGCCTTCGGCGGTGTGGGCCAGCTCGTCCGAATGGGTGCTGATCGTCTCCACCGTGCTGGACAGCTGGACGCTGGCGCTGGCGTTCTCGGTGGCCTTGGCGGCGCTGCGCTCCACCTGGGCGGCCACCTCGGCGCTGGCGGTGGACTGCTCCTCGGCGGAGGCGCTGATTTCCATGGCCATGGAGGTCACCTGGCCGATGTGCTCCCGGATGTCCCCCAGGGCGTCCACCGCGCCCTGCACGGTGGTGCGGCCCTGCGTCACGGCCTCGTTGCTCACCTCGATGAGGCTGGCGATTTCCCGGGCGGACTGGGCGCTGCGCTCGGCGAGCTTGCGCACCTCCTCGGCCACCACCGCGAAGCCCTTGCCCAGGGACCCGGCCTTGGCGGCCTCGATGGCGGCGTTGAGGGACAGGAGGTTGGTCTGGCGGGCGATCTCCTGGATCACGCGCACGGCGTGGACGACCTTGGTGGTGGCGTCCTCCACCTGGGCCATGGCGGCCATGGCCGCTTCGCCGGACCGGTCCCCGGCCTCGGTGGCCGTGACGGCCTCCACGGCCTGGCGCTGGCTGGCCTTCACGTTGGATGCCACTTCCTGGATGGAGGCGGACAGCTCGGTCATGGCCGAGGCCATGCGCTCCACGGAGATGCGCTCCTCCTCGGCGTTGCGGGCCAGTTCGCGGCTGGTGGCGGCGATCTGATGGGTGGCGGCCGAGAAGTTCTCGGCCGTCTCGGTGACCCGCGTGCCGTCGAAGCGGATGCGGTTGACCATGCCCTTGAGGTTGGACTGCATGGTGCGCAGGCGGGCCAGGAGGCTGGTGGTGTCCCCGGGGGGCGTGTCGATCTCCACGCGCAGGTCCCCGAGGGCGATCTGCTGGACGACCCCGATGGCCGTCTCGGGCTCGCCGCCCAGCTGGAGGCGCTGGGCCCGCAGGAGGAGGGCCAGGATGGCCACCCCCGCCAGGATTGCCGCGAGGCCGCCCAGCCCCAGGAGCCAGACGCCGCTGTCGGCCAGGGCGCCGATCTCCGCGAGGCCCTTCACCGCCGCGTTGCTCTCCTGGATCCCCTTGACCCCGGCGCCGACCTTCAGGAAGGTGGCGATGTCCAGGGCCGTGACCACGGCCACGATCCCGAGGAGGGCCGCGAACCCCGCTCGCATGCGCGAGCGCGAGGTCCAGGAGCGCAGGGGCATCCAGGGCTGGACCGTGGCCTCGGCCAGGGACTTGCCCGCGTTGAGGAGCTCGTACATCCGCTCCGCCTCGCGGATCTGGGCCTTGGACGGCCGACTCCGGATGGAGACGTAGCCCGCCACCTGCCCGCGGTCCATCACCGGGGTCACATTGGCGTCCACCCAGTAGAAGTCTCCGTTCTTGCAGCGGTTCTTCACGATGCCGAACCAGGGCTTGCCGGCCTTGGCCGTGGCCCACAGATCGGCGAAGGCCGCCGCCGGCATGAAGGGATGGCGCACGAGGTTGTGGGGCTGGCCCATCAGCTCCTCGACGGTGAACCCGCTCATGCGGACGAACTCGTCGTTCACGAAGGTGATCCGGCCCTGCGGGTCCGTCATGGAGACGATGAACGCGCCTTCCTTGAGGTGGTGTTCGACCGCGGTGACCGGTTGGTTGTTGCGCATGGGCGGACCTTCAGGAGGGCGGGTTGGAATGATTCACTGATTAAATTATTGCAAAAATTAAAGTAAGGAGGTTGCAAAAATTCGGTAAAGGCGCCGCGGAAGCAGAATGGAGGGTTTCCCAGTCATTATTAAATAATTAATACACATGGGCTTCGACCCTTCGGCCGCCAGCTATGCATTCTCCCGGCAGGCCGCGACGTAATGCCCCAGCACCCGCCGAACGGCATGCAGGACGATGGCTCGTCCGTTGGGCTCCAACTCGCCGTCCAGGACCGAGTCCAGGGCCATGGGCAGGTGCCGGCTCAGGAGCTGGCTCGGGAGCGGGCCCGCGGTGGCGGCCAAGAGGCGCTCGACCTCCTCCTCCACCTCCGGGTCGGTCCAGTAATAGCGGGACCGGTCCCGGTAGCTGAAAAGCCGGGTATAGGACCGGTCCGGACCGTGGTGGTGGTCCTTCCAGTGCGCGGGATCCTTGCGCATGGCACGGTCCAGGACCACCCGGAGCTCGATCGCGGGCCCCGACCCGCGCAGTTCCCGGGCCACGTCCTCCAGGGAGAAGAGGGCCTCCCGGAAGGCGAAGGTCAGCCAGGGACCGACCTTGAGGATCCCCGCCCCGTCCTGCACCAGGTCCCGCAGGACGCCGGGATGCTGGAAGTCGGTGGCGTGGGCCTCGAACATCCCGGGCCTGCGGCCCGCGATGGCCTTGGCCAGGGGCCGGGCCTTCTTGCGGTCATAGGGGTGCACCGCGGTCTCGCTGAACGCGACGCCGGGCTGGACCACCAGGGCGACGACCCGCTCCCAGGCGGAAGCCGCCCCCTCCCTGGCCAGGGCTTCCTGGAAGAGGTCCAGGGAACGGTGGACATCCTGGGCCGGGGTGACCCGCGGCCCGGACTCCGGGGAGGCGTCCAGCCCCAGCACGTACACCGGCGGGTGGCCTTCGGGGCGCACCTGCCAGGTCTGCTCGGCCAGCAGGCAGAGCGACGCGGCCCGCCGGGCGGCGGTCTCGGGGGAAACCACCGGCCCGTCCCCGGCGCAGGCCACCGCGGTGTCCAGGTGGAGCTTTCGGAACCCCGCCGCCACGCAGGCCTGCGCCAGGGCCCCGGCCTTGGCCATGGCCTGGGCGGCCGGCTGGAGGCGCCAGGGGCCCGGCCCCAGCCGGTCGCCGCCGAGGATGAGGCGGGAGGCTTCGAGGCCGGCTTCGGCGGCCAGGCCGAGGACCAGGGCCCGGAAGTCCTCCGGGGTCATCCCCGAGTAGCCTCCCAGCTGGTTCACCTGGTTGCCGGAAGCCTCCACAAGGAGCGGCCCCCCGGCGGCCAGGGCTTCATCCATGGCAGCCCGCAGCACCAGAGGGTGGGCGGAGCACACGGCCGTGATGGCCCGGGATCGGCCCTTCCGCCGGCTGTCGCAAAGTTCCAGAAGCCGCTCAGGCATGCAACCCTCGAGCCCGGACCGGCATGTCCAAAGGGAATTCCATCAGGTGATTCCTCAACTACAAGATTACCTTTGGTTATCGGCGGCGTCCCCGGGAAAGTTGCCTGCCCCGGCCCATCCGTGGCTAGAATTCCAGCATGACGCCGAACCCAGCCGAACCAACGAACGAAGCGGCTGTCATCCGCCGGATCCGGGGGTCCAGCTTCCCCATGAGCGTCGCGGCGGCGCGGACCACCCTGGGCGAGGACGCCTGGCGGGCCCTGCTCGCGGACCTCTCCCCCGGAGCCCGGGATCTGGCGGCCGCCCCACCCGCCTTCGAGACCTGGATCGACGCCGGTCTGGTGACCGAATGCTGGACCGCGTTCCGGCGGGCCGGCAACCTGGGCCCGGTGCCCGGCGCGCTGGGAGCGGAGACGCTGCGCGCCCGGCACCCCGGGGCTTTCCAGGGGCCTGCGGGGCTGGTGGAGGCCCTGCCGGGCTTCTGGCGCGGATCCGTGGAAGGGGGGGTGATAACGGTCGAGCTGACGAGCTCCCAGTCCGCGGTGGTGCGCATCTGGGCCGTTTGGCCGGTGCCCTGGTTTTTCGATCGCCACGTGCCGGCCTGGTTCACCCACGGCCTCCAGATCGCCGGCGCGCATGGCGCCGCCGTGCGGCACATCCCCCCAGCGGACCCCGGCGGCACCCTCCATGCGTACCACCTTCTCTGGAGTTGATTGGTGCACAATAATATGTTCAATTGTTTTTGATTAGCATTCATTCCCAGGCGTGGAGACACTAGAGCAGGCAACCGCTATCTTGCACAACCCGAGCAGGTCCCCAAGGAGCCTCTTTCGTGGCCTCTGTTCATCCAGATCCGGAACCGAATGAAATGCTCTTGAAAGATATGGAAGCCTCGGAACTCGTGGAGCACCTGGCGAAGGCCCGGACGGAAGTGGCCCAGCTCAAGGCGCAGCTGGAGGGGCTCCGGGACCAGGACCCGCTCACCGGACTGCCCAACCGTTTCCGCCTGGCGGACCGCACCGGCCAGGCCATCCTCATGGCCCACCGGCAGGGGAACATGGTGGCCGTGCTCTTCATCGAACTGGACCGCTTCAAGTCCATCAACCAGACGCTGGGCTTCGCGGATTCCGACGACCTCTGCCTGCAGCTCACCCGGCGCATCTCCGTCCTGCTCCGCCCCGGGGATACCCTGGCCCGGGTGGGCAGCGACCAGTTCGCCGTGCTGCTGCCCGAGGTGCGGGATCCCCTGGAGCCGCTGCGCATCGCCCAGGGCATCCTGGACGCCCTGTGCATCCCCTACCGCGTCTCCAAGCGCGAGGTGCGCCTCACCGCCAGCATCGGCATCAGCCTCTCGCCCCAGGACGGGGACAACGCCTCCACCCTCCAGAAGGAGGCGGAGAACGCCTGCAACCGCGCCAAGGGCAGCGGCGGCAACGCCATCCAGTGCACCACCCTCACCCTCAGCGAGGCCGCCTTCGAGCGCCAGCAGATGGACGCCTTCCTGGGCGAGAGCCTCGCCAAGAACGAGATGCGGATCTTCTACCAGCCGCAGTTCAACATGGAAGGCCACATCATCGGCATGGAGGCCCTCCTGCGCTGGCAGCACCCGGTGCTGGGCGCCGTGCCGCCCTCCAAGTTCATCCCCCTGGCCGAGGAGAACCTCTTCATCCACACCCTGGGCGAGTGGGCCCTGAACAACGCCTGCCGCCAGGCCGCGATCTGGCAGGCCCTGAGCCCCCGCCCCATCAAGCTGGCCGTGAACGTCTCGCCGGTGCAGCTGGCCTCGCCGCGCCTGGTCGACTACGTGGCCCGCACCCTGCGGGAGTCCAGGCTCAGCCATTCCTGCCTGGAGCTGGAGATCACCGAGAGCAGCCTGCTGAAGAACTCGGACCCCCGCCACACGCCGCTGCACGACCTCAAGGCCCTGGGCGTGCGCATCGGCCTGGACGACTTCGGCACCGGGTATTCGAGCCTCTCCTACCTGCAGCAGCTGCCCATCGACACCCTGAAGATCGACCAGGCCTTCGTGCGCAACATGCACCCGGACCGCCCCGGCGTCATCTCCTCCAATCCCATCGTGCAGACCATCGTGAACCTGGGCAACAACCTGGGGCTGAGCCTGGTGGCCGAGGGCGTGGAGACCCAGGCCCAGAAGGAGACCCTCCACGGCATGGGCTGCCACGCCTTCCAGGGCTACCTCATGGGCCGTCCCATGGAGGCCGCGGCCATGGGCATCCACCTGGAGACCCAGATCAACACGGCCTTCAATGCCCTGCTGGGCCCCCCGATGCAGGACCGGGCCGTCTAGAGGAAGAGCAGGAATCCGTTGATGAAGTAGAGGATTCCCACCGCGCCCACCGCCAGCCCCAGCCACCACACGGGCTGCTTCTTCAGCAGGGCCGCGATGGACGAGAGCAGGATGGAGATCTGCAGGTAGATGACGGCGATGCCGAAGGCCGCGGAATGCTTCTGGGCCTCCTCCCGCACCTTCTCGAGGCGCCGGGCCTCGGCCTGGATCGCGGCCTTCTCCTGGTCGTAGGCGGCCACCTTCTTCGCCCATTCCGACGCCTTCGACTTCAGGTCCGCGGCCCGCTCCCCGGAGGCGCCCGCGGCCTGCAGCTCCAGCTGCTGGACACTGATCTCGTAGAGGTTCGACTTCATGCTCTTGGCCTGGTAGAAGGCCCACTGGTCCGAGGCCTGGGCCTGGCTCATGACCGAGCGCGTGGAGTAGCCCCCGCCCTTGAAGGTGGCCATGGTGGCGCACACCGCCAGGATGACCGTGGTCAGGGCGAGGAAGTTCAGCCAGGGTTCCTTCTTTTCGTCAGCCATGGGGGTGATTTCAACGGAAGAGGGGGGGCCCCGTCAAGGCCTACCTGGGCAGGTGGAGGTCGTCGGCGCCGGTGAGCACGCACCCGGCGGGGATCCGGATCTGGGCGCCCAGGGTCACGGTGCCCTTGCCGCGAGGCTCCACCGGCAGGGTCCAGGCGCGAACCCCGGGCACGGAGGCTTCCCGGCTGGGGGTGGCCTCGGGCAGGGGCGTGATGCGGACCTTGTCGCTGGAGGCCCTGACCTCCCGGTCCAGGAGCTCCACCTGGACCGCCTCGGCGGTGTCGTTGGACACCTCCATGCGCTCCCGGAGCGTCCACTGGATGTCCTTGGTGAAGGTGCCCACGGCCTCCTTCAGGGCCTCCACCTGGCGCAGCTCAACCCGCACGCCCCGGTAGGGGCCGAACCCGAACTGGAAGGGCGCGCCGGGCAGCGGCATCTCCAGGGCGGTCTGGCCCACCCGCTGGGTCCCCGCGAAGTGCACCACCGCCGCGCCCGGGAAGAGCGGGATCCCCGCGGGCACCGGGAAGCGCGCCACCCGGTGGACCGTTGGGTCCAGGCGCGGCGTGGCCACCAGGGCCAGGGACGGTTCCTGCTCCCGGCCGAGGATGCGGAAGCGGTGGGCCTCGTTGTCCGCGGGGATGTCCTTGAGGCCCTCCAGGGCCCAGGTGGCCGCGATCCCCCGGGCCTCCTCCAGGGGCTGGGCCTCGGCGGCGTCCATGGTGAGATTGGCCGCGGCGACCTCCACCACCCCACGGGCAGGCGGGAGGTACAGGTTCTGGGCGATGCCGGGCGTGAGGCCGCCTTTGCTCTTCATCTGCCGCTCCGCCACCTGGAGGGCCGGGAGCACGGAATCGATGAGCCGGGGCCCGCCGTACTGGGCCAGGGCCAGGCTGCGCCCGCTGCGGGCATTGGTGATCTCCACCTGCACGCCCTTCCAGTCCTCCCCCGTCCCCTGGCGGATGGTGGCGAAGATCGCCAGCTCGAGCTTCCTGCCGTCGCCCGCGAGGCGGGCCTCGTACGTGGGCACCCAGCCCGCGCCGCGGATGCGGTAGGTGAACTCCACCTCCACCTCCCCGCCCCGGTCGGTGGCCACTTCCACGGTGGCCTGGGCGGGGCTGGAGGTGCGCTCCGCGGCGCGCTTTTGCAAGTCCTCGTCCAGGCGCCGGAATTCCTCCTTCACCTTCTCCAGTTCCCTCCGGCGCCGGCGCTCGCGGGTGAGGACCTCGCCGAAGCGGCCCTGGAGGCCCTTGCTCAGCTCCACCACCGCGGCCGCGCCCGGAAGGGCGCCGGTCATGCGGGCTGAGATCTCCTTGTCGTAGCCCGCCTGCAGCCCGGACAGGAAGGCCAGCTCCTTGGCGATGGATTCCCCTTCGGCCTCCAGGGCATCCTGCCGGTCGCGAACGCCTTCCCACTCGGCCTTCAGGGCCTTGTACTCGGCCGTCTCGGTGACCTTGCGTGGTTCGGCCCCGACGCTCAGGTCCCCCAGGCGCGAGCCCTGGGGCCCCCTGGCCGCGACCCGCACGTCGTCCAGCTCCAGGCCCTGGGGCAGGTCCTTGAGCAGGAGGCGGTGCACGCCGGCCCCCGCGAACTTCGCCTGGCCCACCCGGGTGACCCAGGCCTCGTCCGGGTGGAGCCGCACCTTGCGGATGGGCGCGGCCAGCCCCACGGGGGACTCGGCGGCCAGGGTGAGGGCAAGGCAGGGCAGCAGCCATTCGATTCGCATGGGCACCTCGGAATTTGACCAGTCTATCCCACCCCGGGGCCGGAATCGGGCAAAGTAGTTACAAGAACCGGGAGTCCCATGCGCCTGCCCATCCTGATCCTCTGCGCCCTGACGCTGCCCCTTGCCGCCGACGGCCTCGACGCCCTCAGGGCCCGCCTCCAGAAGCCCGCCGGCGCCGAGGCGCTCAAGGCCTCGGTGCAGCTCGAGAGCTGGAACCGCAGGGGCGACGAGAAGAAGCCCGTCATCAGCCAGGGCAGGGCCACCGCCTGGGCCGAGTGCGGCCCCCAGGGCATCCGGCTCTCCTGGGGCCGGGACCTCCTGGCCCAGGCCCTCCAGGAGGCCCGCCTCCGCACCGAGGACCCCGAGAAGACCACGCCCACCCGGGAGGCCATGGCCGGCCTGGACGCCCTCAGCCTCCAGAACTACTTCGATCCCGGCCCCCAGCTCCTCCAGGACCTGGACAAGGCCACCCTGCTCGAGGAGCGCCCCGACACCCTGGACGGGCGCGCCCTGAAGCTCCTCTCCCTGAAGCTGGAGCCCCGCATGGGCGCCCGGGACCGGAAGTACGTCAAGGAGCTGGACGCCACCGCGAAGGTCTGGGTGGACGCCGAGGGCCTCCCCGTGGCCGCCGAGACCCGGGTGAAGCTCCGCGGCAAGGCCCTCCTGGTGATCAGCTTCAGCTCCGAGCAGCACGACGCCTACCGCTTCGCGCGGGTCGGCGGCAGGCTGGTCACCGTCCACCACCTCCACGAGAGCAGCGGCTCCGGGGGCGGGGAGTCCGGCCAGTCGCGGCGGGTGACGACGCTGGCGTTCAGCGGGTCCTAGGAGCCTGTCTACGTAATAGGAGGCCCCGCGACGGCGCCCAGAAGCGTGATTATCGAGCGCAAGGCCCGCAGGAGGATTAGGTCAATCCTTCAAGGGACTTGCACACGATAAGCGCGCTTCTGGGCGCCGCCCTTCGGGTGATGGCAGCGGGGCCAGCAACTCTGCGTCAGGCTCGTCAACCGCAGTCCCGCTGCGGCTTTCCTCGCCTTCCTTGATTTGCTAGCCCCGGTGCCATCATCGCGGGGCCTCCTATTACGTAGACAGGCTCCTAGCTCCCCTGCGCAACGCCGGATCCGCCGCGAGGGCCGCCGCCATCCCCAGGGGCAGCGCCGCCATCAGGAGCAGCGCCGCCAGGGCGCCCAGGGTCAGGGCCAGGGACACCAGGTGCAGCACCGGCACGAAGAGCGCCACCGGGACCACCGCGCCGGCCAGGGCCAGCCAGGGCCGCCCGGTCAGGTCCGCCAGGACCAGGGACCCGAAGGCCGCCAGCAGCGGCACGGAGAACAGGAAAGCCGCCCCGGGCATCACCCGCGCCAGCGCGGCCAGGACCAGCAGGTTGAGGCCCATGGCGCCGATGAGGGCCGAGCGCCCCGTGCTCCTGCGGGCCAGCGCGTAGGCCGCCAGGGCCACCAGGAACAGGAGGACCCAGGTGATGGGCCGCTCCAGCGGCACGTTCGGCATGTAGGTGAACCGCCAGGGAATCCCGGTGACCCGCGAGGCCAGGAAGCTGGTGCCCGCCCCGGCGGCCAGGGCGGCCGCGGCCAGGCCCGTCCAGGCCAGGAACCATCCCGCGATGGACAGGATCCGCGCGCGGCCCCGGGCCAGGTTCCAGACCATCACCCCGTGGAAGCACAGGACCAGGAATACGCACAGGGCCCGGTCCCACCCCATGGGCCAGGACACCAGCACCCCGGGCAGGCACGGGAAGTAGACCATGTCCTCCCTGGAAGCGAAGGCGTCCTTCCCGGCCAGGGCGGGGTCCGCCGCGTAGGCCCTTACCATGGGCAGGATCTGTTCCCCGTAGTGCTGCAGGGAGGCCATGGAGACGTTGCCCGGGTTGTCCCGGGGGGTGTGGTAGAAGGAGAGGTCGTCGAGCACCGCGAAGTTCATCCCGGGCAGCCCCGCCCGGCTGAAGACCGTGAAGTCGGTGCCGTTGGGCATGCGCCGGTACACCTCGGGCGCGAAGGAGTACCCGAAGGGCCAGCGGGCCTTGCGGAAGAGGCGGATGGTCGCGAGGTTCCTCGGGCCCGTCTCGAACATCACGGCCGGCCCCCGCACGCCCCGGGCCTCGAGGTTGATGACCAGGTTCACGTCCCGGTAGAGACCGGGGTTGCGCTCCATCTCGGCGCGCGCGCCCAGGAGGCCGGATTCCTCGGCGTCGGTGAAGAGGAAGCGCACGCCGTTCTCCAGGGGCTCCGGGCTCCGGGCCAGGAGGCCCGCGATCTCCAGCATGGCCGCCACGCCCAGGCCGTCGTCGGCGGCGCCCAGGGACGCGGGCGCCGCGTCGTAGTGGGAGACCAGCAGCACCGAGGAGCCGCTGCGTCCCGGAATGCCGGCGGCGATGTTCTCGAGCGGGTAGCGGTGCCCGGAGCGGTCGGTGACCTCGGGGTGGCGCAGGGTCCCGGGCTTGAGCCCCAGGCCCTCCAGGCGCCCGCGGATGTAGTCCCGCACCGGGGCGAGGGAGGCCTGGTCCCGCACGGAGTGGGGCGCCCGGGCGAGGACGTCGAGGTGCGCCCGGGCCCGCAGGGCCGAAAAGCCCGGACCGGGCGGCGCGGGCGCGGGCAGGACCAGGACGGCCAGGCCCAGCAGGACGCCGGCGGCCAGCGCCCCCAGGGCGGCGAGGTGGCGCCTCACGGGAGCACCTCGACGGCGTCGCACCGCGCGTCCAGGTCGCCGGGATTCCCGGGCACCAGGTCCACGCCGCTGCGCTCGCGCACCTTGGCCAGCGTGGTGGCGTAGGACATCCAGGCCGCGGCCTCCAGGCCCTCCTCGTGGGGGATGATCCAGGCGCAGGCCCGGGTGGCGCCCGCGGGGGTGATCCAGATGACGGCCTTCCACAGGGCTTCGGGCACCGCGATCTCCCTGGCGCCGATGGTGGCGCCGCCGCCGAGCACCGGCCCGGTGTAGACCCAGATCTGCGCGGACCTCCCGGTCAGCCCCGGCCGGAACCCGCCGCCCGTGCGGGAGCCGCTCACGGCCTCCTCCAGGCGGGACCAGATGCCCCCGTTGTGCTTCTGGAGCTGGGGGACCATGTTGGCCATGGAGAAGGTCTCCCGGGCGGCGTCCCGGCCGAAGGCGTAGGCGATGGCCGCGAAGGGGGTCATGTGGCCCCGGCTGTAGCCCGACCCGGCGTAGTCGCGGGTGGTCACCCGCGCCTGGGTGGCCTCCTCCGTGAAGAACGGCATGCCCTTGCGCGCGACCGCCTCCGGCTCCCCCTGGGGCCCGGTCACGGTGTACACGCTCCAGAGGGGCACCTTGCCCTTTTCCGAATAGCCGACGGTGTAGGCCGTGTAGGCCACCACCGTCACGGGTTCCGGGCTCCGGGGCTGGACCCCCCCGAAGAAGACGTCCGCGGCGAAGGCGCCCAGGGCGGCCAGCATCAGAAGCGCGATGCGCAGAACTTTCACGGGTACTCCATCCGCCGGACGCCGGCGGTCGCAGGGCTGTAGAATTGGTTCCATGAAGGTTATCACGCAGTGGAACGCATGAGCCGGCCCCGCGAACTGGGTCCCGGCCCGATCTTCGCCATGGCCTGCGCGTGCGGGATCGCGGTGGCGAACATCTACTACAACCAGCCCATGCTCGGCCTCCTCCGCCGGACCTTCCCCGGGGGGATGGCGGTGAGCCTCATCCCCACCGTCACCCAGCTGGGCTACGCCGTGGGCCTCTTCTTCCTGGTGCCCCTGGGCGACCTCCTGGAAAGGCGGCGGCTGATCACGGTGCAGTTCATGGGACTGGTGCTCGCGACCCTCATGGCCGCCGCGGCCCCCAACGGCTGGGCCCTGGTGGGCGCCTCGCTCCTCATCGGGGTCGGTTCCACCGTCGCCCAGCAGATCCTCCCGGTGGCCGCGTCCCTGGCCTCCGACCACCGCCGGGGCGCGGTGGTGGGCGGCGTGATGAGCGGCCTGCTCACCGGCATCCTCCTGAGCCGGACCCTGTCGGGCTTCGTGGGGGCCCACTGGGGCTGGAGGTCGGTGTTCTGGCTCGCCGCCCCCATGGCCCTCGCCGGCGCCGCCATCATGCGGTTCCTGCCCCCAAGCCTTCCGGCGGCCTCCATGGGGTACGGCCGGCTCATGGGTTCGCTCCTCCACCTCTGGCGCGGGGAGCCTCGGCTGCGCCGCGCGGCGTCGACCCAGGCCCTGCTCTTCGCGGCCTTCAGCGCCTTCTGGACGACCCTGGCGCTGCACCTGGAGCAGCCCCCCTTCCTCCGGGGCGCGGGCCTGGCCGGGCTCTTCGGGGTGATCGGGGCGATCGGGATCCTCGCGGCCCCCCTCGCCGGGCGCATGGCGGACCGCCGGGGCCCGGGCCCCGTGGTGATGGCCGGCACCTGCGTGGTGCTGGCCGGGTGGCTGGTGCTGGTGGCCTGGAATTCCCTGGCGGGCATGGCGGTGGGGGTCGTGCTTTTGGATTTCGGCGTGCAGAGTGCCCTCATCGCCCACCAGCAGCTGGTCTTCGGGCTCCGGGCCGAGGCCCGCAACCGCCTGAACACCCTGTTCATGACCGGCATGTTCCTGGGCGGCAGCGTGGGCTCCAGCGGCGCGATGCTGGCGTGGAGGACCCTGGGCTGGACAGGCGTCGGCGCCTTCGGCGTCGCCCTGGGGCTGGCGGCGGCCTGCCTCCAGGTCCGCCCCATTCGTATGAATTCAAAATGAAAGCGTAGCCTTTTCATTTTGATCGCCGAACCCCTCAAGGCAGGGGGATTGTTTTTGTAAATATTTTACTTACAACAATTCAGATAGGCATGCGGGTTGCTCTGCTTTCCAGGGTTCATCAGGCTGGGCGGCAGGACCACCCCATCCGGCCGCGTCTCATCGGCTCCAATGCCCATGCGGGGCTCCCCTTCCTCCCTCCCACAGGTCCAGCCGCAATGAAGTCCATCCAAGGCACGCCCACGAACCCAACCCAAGGAGCCAGGATGCTTGATAGACGCAATTTCTACTCCATCGTTCCCCAGTATGGCAACCAGCCGGCCTTCCAGATCCGGAACCGCCGCGATGAGGAACGCCGCCGGCACCATGGCTTCGGCCGCATCCTGTTCATCGACCTGGCCGCGGCCTGGGGGCGGTTCATGGCCCGGCGCCAGAGGTGCCGGTTCAGAATTCAGCCACCAGCACCGCCCGCACGGGAGAACCGTCCCCGCCCTCGATCCTGAGCGGCAGCGCAACCAGGGTGTAGAGCCCCGGCGCCACGCCCTCCAGGCGCAGGCCCTCCAGGCACCGCATGCCGCATCCGAAGAGGGCGTGGTGGCTCTCCAGGGCGATGGAATCGAAGGGGTCCACCGAAGGCGTGTCGAGGCCCGCGAGCACGCAGCCCTGGTCCCGGAGGTTGTGGATCAGCTCCGGGGACAGGGCGTTGAAGGTCCCGGCGAACCGCTCGGGATCCGCGTAGGAATTCGTCCTGAACAGCACGCGCGGGGCCCGGACGGGGCCGGCCAGGTGCCGTGGGTGGATGCGCTCCCCGGGCGGCAGGGTCACCTCGATGACTTCGCAGGGCCCCAGGTAGGGGGCAAGATCCACGGCGTCCATGGCCTGGCCCCCCGGGAGGATGTGGCCGGGGGCGTCGGCGTGGGTGCCGGCGTGGAGGGTCGTGGTCATGGCGCTGCAATCGGCGGCGCCCCCGTCCTCCAGGCGCGCGAGGATCTCCCGGCTGAAGCCGACGTCCCCGGGCCAGACCGCGAGGCGCGGGGAGAGGACGGCGGTGATGTCGATGATCCGGGTCACGGGCGGGCTCCTGGGCTCCAGCCATTAGACCACCTCGGGCCAGGGGCGTGGAATCCTGGCATCCCCTGAGCGCGCCCATGGTCCTGGAAAGCAGGCCTGCGCCGATGGTGGCGATGCACGTGGGGGGACCGGGTGGAGGCCCTGCGGGAGGCCTTCCGGGAGGCCCTCGGCGCGGGGGGAGCCTGATATCATCCAGGGAATACCCCGGAGAGACCATGAGCGGAGCCTGGAGCTACATCCAGAATGGAGCCACGCAGGGCCCCGTGCCCCAGGAGGCCCTCCAGGACCTTCTGGCTTCGGGCAAGGTGGGCTGGGACGCCCTGGTCTGGCGCCAGGGACTCGCCGATTGGACCCAGGCGGGGGCCCTCCCCGAGCTGCGCGTGGTCCCGCCGCCGCCCCCCGCCCCTCCGGGAGCCCTGGCCCCTCCCCGGGAGGGCGGCGCCGTCCAGGCCGCCGTGGTGGACGCCCTGCGCGCCACCCGCCCCTGGGTGCGCTTCATGGGCGTCCTGGGCATCCTCGGCACGATCCTCCTCGTCGTGGTGGCCCTGGTTTTCCTGGGCATGACCCAGGGGCCCCTGCGCGGCATGCCTGCGGGGATGCGCGTGGTGCTGCCCGGCATCTACCTCGTGATGGCCGCGTTCCAGGTCCCGCCCGTGCTCTTCCTGAACCGCTACGCGAGCCGCATCACCGACCTGCTCCGGGACGGAAGCCCCGAGGCGCTGGCCGAGGCCCTGCGCGCCCAGAAATCCTTCTGGCGCTACGTGGGCATCATGACGCTGGTGGTCCTTTGCCTCTATGCCCTGGTGGCCGTGGTGGGCATCGGCGCGGCGGTCTTCATGGGCGGCATGCGCAGGTTCTGAGGCCGGAGGCCCCCGGGGCCAGGATCTCCTGCCGCTCGGCGCTCCTCGGTTTCCTCGGCGTTAAAATTTGGTTCTTCACGGATTTCCGGGGAAGGCCGCACGGATCTTGAGGAAGAAGTAGGCCTCATCCCGGTACCCATAGGCGATCCGCTTCAGGACCTTGATCTTGTTGTTGATCCCCTCCAGGATGCTGGTGTTCAGGTGCCACCGGCAGTGCGAGAGGATGTCCTCGATCCGCTTGGCCAGGTTTTTCGCAAAACGTACCAAAGGCGGCAGGCCGCTTGAGGTGGCCATGGCCAGCCAGTTCTCCCAGGCCTTCCGGGCCCAGCCCTCTCGCTTAAAGCCCCACAGGGCCTTAAGGGCGTCCTTCATGACGTAGGCCGTCATGAGGGCTTGGTTCGCCTCCAGGAGCGCGTTGAGCCTGGTCTTGCTCTCCCGGTTGGGCAGGTTCTCCCAGTTGCCCAGCAGGAGCCACTTGGCCCCCTTGATGAGTTCCCGGGCGGCCTTGTCGTCCCGGCACCGATTGGCCTCGTTGACCCGGATTCGGTCGAGCACCTGCTTTCCGAAATTGGCCAGGACATGGAACTGGTCCAGGACGATCTCGGCATTGGGGCAGTGTTGGCGGACTTCCGCTTCGAAAGTGGGGGACATGTCCATGGCCACCGCCGCGATCTTGCGGCACCGCCGCTTGCCGAGCCATTCGAAGAAGGGCCTGATATCCGCCTTGCCCCGGCCTTTGCCCACCCAAAGCACTTGGCGGGTTTCGGTATCGACGAACACCGTGGCGTAGCTCTGCCCCTTATGGAGGGCGAACTCGTCCATCATGAGCAGCCGGACCTTGCCTGGTCTGGCTGGCTCCAGCGTGCGCTCCAGATAGGCCTTGTCGATGTCCTTCACTGTGCCCCAGTGGAGGCCATAATGCTCGGCAACCCGCTTGATGGGCATGACCTTGCACATGCGGGCCACACTCTCGGCCATGCGGTTGGTGACCCGTGCATAGGGTTCCAGCCAGTCCAGGGCCTCCAGCTTGGGTCCGCAGGCAGGGCAGGCCACCCGGGCACGCCAGACCACCAACACGGTATCCGCGTCGAACACGGGCAGGTCCCGGATCTCTCGCTGGGACCAGTCGTGCACCGCTGAAACCTTGCGCTGGCAGCCGCTGCAGGTCCGAGGGTGGACACCGAAGCCGAGCAACTCGATCCAGACCTGGGCGCGGGTACCCTTCTCCCCCGGTTCGAACCTTTCCACGGTTCCGACGCGATGCCCTTTCCATCCGCCCAAACGGGCAATAAGCTCCTTGGTAGGCAGCAGCGGCCTCCTCTCATCCTGGTTTCTCGACAACTCCAAGATGCCTGAAGTCCACTGCTGCCGACCTGTTACCCGATGAATCCGGCAATCTCGATCGAAGGGCCTATCGCCGAGGCGCCGAGGAGCCGAGGATCGCCGAGGAATAAAAAGAAGATCTTTTCTCGGCGAACCTCGGCCCCTCGGCGCCTCGGCGATAAGCTTTTCGTTTCAACTTACCTGGATGACGGGCTCAGAACGGCCCCTATCGACCGGACCCGGCCTCCTCGTCAGCACCAAGCTAAAGTGAGTGTGGGTCGGCGCCACCCCTCAAATCCGTGAAGAACCTAAAATTTACCCGAATTATGCCGGCGCAAAGATGGCTCCCGCCGGGGGGATGCAAAGCTGGCACCCCAGTTAGCGCCGATCAGACCGAAAGGCCCCCTTCCTTCAGGAACCTGGCGTACTGGAAATCCATCTGCTGGATGTGGTGCGTCAGCCAGTCCCCCAGGAACCGGGCCACCTCCATGGGCCTCACGGCGGCGGCGTTCCTCGACCATTGCTCCTTGAAGGCCGCCACCTCCTCGAGCAGGAGCTGGTGCTCCGAGCGGTGCGCCTTGAGGCCATCGAACCTGTGCAGCTCCATGAAGTCCTCTTCGGTCTTAAAGTGCCTGACCGTGTAGGTGACGAGGAAATCCAGGGTCCGGGCCAGCTCCTCCCGGCCGCGTCCCGTCACGAGCCCCTCGTGGAAATCGTTGACGGTCTGGAAGAGCGTCTTGTGCTGGTCGTCCACGGAAGGGATGCCGGTTGCGAAACGGTCGTGCCAGGCGATGAGGGCCATCGGGAAACTCCAGAAAAGGTGTCTGTTACATATTCCATCATAATCGGCCCGGACCTTCCTTGTGGCCCTCCCCTCGCCGGGACAGAATGGGGAGCCGATTCCAATCCAGGTCCAGCCTGGCAGGCCCTCCAGGAGACGCACCCACCATGAGCGGATCGAAGCAGGACACGTACCTCAAGGAGTGGCAGGCCCAGGAGGCCACGGCCGAACGGATGCTGCCGGTCATCGGGAGCCTCTACCGCGACAAGAACGTCGTCACAACCGTCTACGGCCGCTCCCTGGTCCACAGCACGGCCATCGACATCCTCAAGGCCCACCGCTTCGCCCGGCACACCCTCGACAACGAGCTGTCGGTCACCGATTCCTGGCCCCTGCTGGAGGCCATGAGCGCCCTGGACCTGGCGCCGGCGCGCATCGACCTGGGCAAGCTGACCTACCGCTTCCGCGCCGAAGGCGGCCGAAGCGCCGGGGCCTTCGTGCGCGCGGAACTGGCCGGGGTCGCCACGGGCGGAGGCCCCATCCTGGAGGAACCCCAGGACATCGTCCTCTACGGCTTCGGCCGAATTGGTCGACTGCTTGCTAGGCTCCTCATCGAAAAGGCCGGCAGCGGCGAGAAATTCCGCCTCAAGGCCGCCGTCGTGCGCAGGGGCTCCGCGGACGACCTCCTCAAGCGCGCCAGCCTGCTGCGCCGGGATTCGGTGCACGGCCCCTTCAACGGCATCATCACCATCGACGAGGAAGAGAACGCCATCATCGCCAACGGGAACATGATCCGCATCATCTACGCGGACAGCCCCGAGAGCGTGGACTACACCCAGTACGGCATCCGCAACGCCATCCTCGTCGACAACACCGGCAAGTGGCGGGACCGCGCCGGCCTGGGCAAGCACCTCCTGGCCCCGGGCATCGCCAAGGTCCTCCTGACCGCCCCCGGCAAGGGGGACATCCCCAACGTGGTGGCCGGGGTCAACGAGGACCTGATCACCGGGGGGGAGCGGATCTTCTCCGCCGCCAGCTGCACCACCAACGCCATCGTCCCCGTCCTGAAGTCCCTCAACGACCGGTACGGCATCACCCACGGCCACATCGAGACCTGCCACTCCTACACCAACGACCAGAACCTCATCGACAACTACCACAAGGCCGCCCGGCGGGGCCGCAGCGCGCCCCTGAACATGGTCATCACCGAGACCGGCGCCGCCAAGGCCGTGGCCAAGGTCATTCCCGACCTGGCCGGCAGGCTCACCGGCAACGCCATCCGGGTGCCCACCCCCAACGTCTCCCTGGCCATCCTCACCCTGGAGCTGGGCAAGCCCGTGACCGTGCCCGAGCTCAACGGCTACCTCCGCGCCATGTCCCTGGAGTCCCCCCTGCAGAACCAGATCGACTACACCAATTCGCCGGAAGTGGTCTCCAGCGATTTCGTGGGCTCCCGGCACGCCGGCGTGGTGGATTCCCTGGCGACCATCGCGGATGGGAACCGGTGCGTGCTGTACGTGTGGTACGACAACGAGTTCGGCTACAGCTGCCAGGTGGTCCGGATGGTGCAGAAGATGGCCGGCCTGGAGCTGCCGTCGGTGCCCTAGTTTTTTCGCTTCCTCCGGGAAGGTTCCGGTAATCTGGATCAAACCTGGAACATTCATGCATACTCCCCCCTGGAAGCCGCTGCTTTCCATCCCTGCCCGGGGCCTGAACCTCCTTGCGGACCTGGGCGCCGCCGTGCGCTTCTACGGGACGGACTGGATCACCCTGCTGCGCAGGGTCGTCCGGCTCCGCTCCCGCGGCGGCTTCCGGCCCCGGGAGGCCCTCCAGGGCGGCCTGCTCGATCCGCGCCTGCCCGAGTCCGCCCTGGCAGCGACGATCTCGAAAGCCGCGCTGGTCCGGCTCCAGGCGCGCGTGAACCCGGACAGGTTCGATTGCCTGACGGAGGACAAGGCCATCTTCTACGCCTACTGCCAAGGCCTGGGACTGCCCGTCCCCCGGCTTCTGGGGGTTGCCTCCCGCCCGGCGGGTTTCACGGCCGAGGGCGGGCCCCTTCTGGGCCCGGAGGACTGGCGGGCCTTCCTGGCGGGCCTCCCTGCCGAGTTCGTGGTCAAGCCCAGCCGGGGCGCCTATGGAAGGGGCGTCGAGATCTTCCGGCGCGAAGGTGGGGACTTCATCGGGTCCCTGAGCGGCCGGCACCCGGAGGAGACCGCGGGCGCCGCCTTCTTCACCGACCCGGGGTACGCGTCCTTCGTCATCCAGGAGCGCCTGCGCGCCCACCCGGTCATGGAGGGCCTGAGCGGCACGCCGTACCTCCAGACCGTGCGGATGGTGACCGACGTGGACGACCAGGGGACGGCGCGCATCGTCTTCGCCATGCTCAGGGTCATTGCCGGCGAAGCCACGGTCGACAACTACGCCGAAGGCGCCAACGGGAACCTGCTAAGTTTCATCGACGTGGCCGAAGGAACCCTCGTCCTCGCCGTCGGCATGCGCCCGGGCGGGATCGGCACCGTGGACGTACCCGAGCACCCCAGGACGGCCGTGGCTTTCCGTGGGTTCAGGTTGCCGGACTGGGAGGCGGCGTGCGCCCTGGCGCAACGGGCCGCCCTCCTCTTCCAGCCCATGCGGACGCTCGGCTGGGACATCGCCCTGACGCCCGGCGGACCCCGGATCGTGGAAGTGAACAAGCGCTGGGATCCCTGCAACGAGATCGCCTTCACGGCCCAGAGGCCCGGGATGACGGACGCCCTGGTCGCGCTGCTCGCGGATCTCAGGAAGGGTTGAGCTCGCGGTCCTCATCCTTGTTCCGGAGGCTGCCGAGGGTGATCGCGTACTCCCGGGTGAACTCCGCGCCCAGGAAGAAGATCTGGGCGGAGTAGTAGACCCAGATGAGGAGCACGGCCAGGGACCCCGCGGCCCCGAACGTGGTGCTGATCCCGCCGCTCCTCAGGTAGGCGGCGATGGCGTACTCGCCCAGGCTGAACAGGGTGGCCGTGCAGAGCGCGCCGACGGCCACGTCGCGCCACGGCAGGGACACCTCCGGCAGCATCCGGTAGATCACCGCGAACAGGCAGGCGATGACCGCGAAGGTGAGCAGGGTGGAGAGGCTGCTGAAGATCCAGAACGAGCCCGCCCAGACCCGGGCCCAGAAGCCGGCCAGGAGGGCCAGGGTGGCATTGACCACCAGGGAGGTGAGCAGGAGGAAGGACAGGGTCATCACCAGGCCGAAGGAGAGCAGCCGTGCGCGCAGCACGGCCAGGATCCCCGTGGGCACCGGCACCTGGTGGTTCCAGATCTCGTCCAGGCTGTCCTTCAGTTCGGCGAAGACGCTGGTGGCGCCCACCCCCAGGAGGGCCACGGCGAGGGCGGTGGCGGCGCGGCCCGAGCCGGGCACCTGGGCGCCCGCCAGGAGGTTCTTGAGCGCGGCGGCGCCCAGGGGGCCGACCCATTCCCTCAGCTGCTCCAGAACCGCGCCCTGGGCGGCCTGGGTCCCCAGCAGGAGCCCGGCCCCCGCGATGACCAGCACCAGGATCGGCGCGATGGAGAACAGCGTGTAGAAGGCCAGGGCTGCGGCCTTGCTGGCGGCCCGATGGGTCAGGCAGGCCTTGAGCGCGGCCATGAACACCTTGGCCAGCGCCCAGGCGAACCGGGCGATGCGGGGGGCTCCCGTTCTAGTCGGAATTGTAGTCGATCCACAGAAGCCGCGTGCCCATGGGGGCCTGGACCTCGCCGTTGGCTTCCGCGGTCACGAACAACTGGAAGGCTTTGAACGGAGTGACGGTCTTGATCTTGCCCTCACGGTCCTTTTCGGTCTTCAGGGCGCCGACGTTCTGGGCGGGCGAATCCTTGTCCCTGCTGACCCAGACCACGTAGGTGGCCGCGGGCGGCCGCAGCTTCTGGGGATCGGCCAGGTACCTCACCGACAGGTGGATGGAGATGTTCCCGTCATCCGTCCTGCCGAACTTGACCTCGCCCTTGGCCGCGGGGATCTCCGGGGATACGTTCATGGCGGTGGCATGCTTGAACATATCGGGCATGGCGAAGGCCGTGATGGGCGAAAGCGCGAAGGCCAAGGCCACCAGGGTGTTTCGAGTGTTTCTCATTTATCGGCTCCGTTGGGTATCGCCTCCGGGACTCCAACAGCCCAGGAATGCGACCCGGCACTTGTGCAATTCCCGGACCATCGAGTAACACGAACATTTTTTACAGTTACATTGGCGCCTGCCCACGCCGGGACATACATCAATCAAATTGGATGGGCTTCTCGATCATTTTCCACTGCGCCGTTACCGGCGGAGATCCTCCGCGAGCCGATTGGATACCGGGCCCCTTGGACAGTTCCTTTCAACCGTAGCCATTTCACTGCAACCGGGCCTGTTCGATGCATTCAACCGGCCTGGCGTTTCGCCCTGCGTCATTGGCCCGATACATGCCTAGTCCTCCTGCCCCCCCTCATGGTGAAGGGGCCCCGGAGGTTCCCATGAACAAGATCGCCCTGCTCATCGTTGCCGCATCCCTTCTCACCCCCGCCCTGGCGGACGAACCCAAGAAGGAGACGGTCACCAAGAGTGAAACCGTTACCAAAACTCCCAACAAGATCAAATCCGTCAAGACCGTGGTGAAGGAGGAGAAGACGGCGGCCAAGGGCGAGGCCCCGGCAGAGACCAAGACGACCAAGACCGAGAAGAAGGTCGTGAAGACCGGCGCCAAGGACGCGGTCCCTGCCAGGACCACCACGACCGAATCCAAGGAAGTGAAGTCCGAAACCAAGGGCAAGACCAAGGTCGTCAAGAAGGAAGTGAAGGAGGAGACCAAGAAGGCCCTCGTGGCCGACGACAGGAAGGCCGACGCCATCGAGAAGAAGGCCAAGGCCGAGAAGAAGGCCGACGCCGCCAAGGCCGCGGCCGAGGAGAAGGCAACCGCCGCCGCGGTCGCCGCGGACAAGAAGGCTGCCAAGGTCCAGGCCGAGGCCGACAAGAAGGCCGCCAAGGCTGACGTCAAGGCCAAGGCGACCGCGAAGACGACCAAGGCGAAGGCCGCCGAAAAGGCCGCGGACGAGAAGAAGTAGCCCCCACATTCCTTCCACCCGGGGCGGGTCACCCCCCGGCAGCCCAGAGCGCCTGGAACGGCAGGGTCCAGAACCCGGGCCCGGCGCTCCGGCGTCCGGGCCGGGTTTCAGCCGTTCGGCCGAATTCCCGACCTAACCTATCACGGTTATGGTTCCGATCATGATTCCGGACGATCCTTGCACTTGAACACACCTTCGCCCATCCCGCCAGGCGGAGGACCCGGACCCGGCGGTTCACCCGGCATCATCCAGGCGCCCGCCAGGGTTACCCCTGGACGCACGGATCGAAGCTCCCTTCCCCCCCTGGAGGTCTCATGGAAAAGCGTGACGTCACCGCCCTGTCGGCCCTCCAGGACCTGGCCGAATCCTTGAAGGCCTGGAACGCGCTGCAGACGGAGAAGGCCCGGCTGACCAGCCAGATCTCGGCCGTCCTGCGCCGCCACTTCCCTGCCCCGAAGGGCACCCTCGCTCAGGCGGGCTGACTGGGGTTCGCCCCGGCACGAACGGAAGGAATCAAGCGCGGCCGTTCCGCCCGGCGCCTGCGTATAATCGGGTCCAACAACACGATTGTCTGGGGCCCATGCGGATTCTCCTGGTGGACGACGATGCCAGCTTGGCCGGAATCCTTGCCGATTCCCTGACCCTCCAGCGCCCGGACTGGGAGGTCCGGGTGGCCCTGGACGGAGCCGCCGCCCTGGAGATCCTGCGGGCGGAGGCCATCGACCTGCTGGTGTCCGACATCCAGATGCCCTCCATGGACGGCATCGCCCTGCTGCAGAACCTGCGGGCGGATCCGCGCCTCGCCGGCCTTCCGGTCATCCTGGCCTCGGGCCGCAACGAATGGGGCCAGGTCCGGGAAGGCATGTGCTCCGGAGCCGACGACTACCTCGTCAAGCCCTTCTCGGGCAGGGAACTCATCCAGGCCATCGAGATCCGGCTCCAGCGCCTGAGGCCGCCCCAGGCCGCCCCGGAAGTCCCCCCGGGGCCTTCCCTGGCCCCGCTCACCGAGCGGGAACGCGACGTGCTCGCCCTGATCGGCAAGGGCCTGGTGACCAAGGAGATCGCGGAACGCCTGGACCTCAGTCCGCACACGGTCGGCGTCCACCGCTCCAACATCATGCGCAAGCTCGACCTCCACACGTCCGCGGCCCTGGCGGCCCTGGCGGTGCGGGCCCGGCTCTCCTGACCGCGGGCGCGCCCGCGCGGCAGGCTCCTCCCCGATCCGGTGAGGCACCCGGCCCCGGTCCTCCGCAGGCTTCGGTGGGAGCGGCCCTGCTCCCGGAAAGGGAGGGTTCCCATGGCGGATATTGGATTCAGGCGGTCTTCCGTGATCCTCGCGCTATCCCTGGCCTGCTTTCCGGCTTGCCGGGCGGTGGGGCAAGGGCCCACCCCCCAGACCACCCTCGACGGCCCCCAGGGGGGCCGGATCGTCTTCGGCGCCGTGGCGGGGGCCACCACCCAGCCGGCGGCCATGGCCAAGGTGCTGGGCGGCGTCCAGGCCCAGTGCGGCGAAAAGCCGCAGATCGGCCGCGTCTTCCGGTTCCGAGGCACCAGCTCGGTGGGGGTGTTCTTTTCCGTCACCAACCACCCCCAGGGCGGCAGGCAGGTGGCGGGCCTGGTCATCGCCAGCGCGACCGGTCCCGGGCAGGTGGAGGCGGCGCTGCTCACCGACGAGGCCGCGAGCTTCGGCAGGACGGTGAACCCCATGCTCAGGCACCTGTTCGGCGTCTGGAACCCGGATGCCAGGGCGGCGTCCGCCGGCCCAGGCTCGGCCATCGCCCCGGTCCCCGCGCTGCACAAGGTCACCCTGCCCGACCGCACCGCCTGCGTCGGCCTTCCCTCCGGCTGGCAGGTGGATCCCAAGAGCGGCGGCGGAACGATGCTCATCCACGGCCCCCAGGGCGAGGTGGTCATCCTCAACAGCATGTTCCTGGCCCAGGATCCCCGCGGGCCGGCCTACCGCAACGCCCAGCGCATGGGCATGCGTCCGTTGCGGGGGACGGTCATCTTCCCGGCCGATGCCGATCTGGTGAAGAACTTCGGGCCGATCATCGAGCAGCTGAGCCGGGCGAAGGGCTTCGTCCCCGCCAGCCTTGGGATCGATTTCGCCGAGCCCCTGCCCTCGCCGCCCCCGGGCTGGGCCCTCGACGGCGCGAGCTACGCGCTGGCCACGGGACAGATCGATCCCGACGGCAAGGGCATGCAGCGCATGTTCAGGGTGATCGGCGCGGCCGCTCCCGATCGCTACGGCGACTTCAGCTATCACGACTTCGTGGCCTATTTCCCCCGCGCCGGCGCCGCCGAAGCCAACGCCATCGCCGGCGCGGTCTTCTCCAGCTTCCAGGTCGATTTCGCGCTGGTGGCCCAGCGGGCCAGTGCGGAGGCGGCTCCCCACATCGCGCGCCTGAAACAGGTGGACGCCGCCCAGCGCCAGGCCGTCCAGGCCAACGCTGCCCGGATCATCGGCAACATCAACCAGATCGGCGCCAACGCCACGGCCCGGATGAACGCAGTGGGAGCCGCCAACGACGCCCAGCATGCCCAGTGGCGGGCGGGCCAGGACGCCAATGCCCGCAACGGCCAGGGCTTCAGCAACTACCTCCTGGACCAGACGGTCGTGCAAGACAACAACCTGCACGGCACGGGAACGGTCGGCCACGGCACGGTCTGGAACGCCACGGCCGATGCGCTGGTGAAGGCCGATCCCAGGCGCTTTGAATATGTCGATATGCCCAATTACTGGCGGGGGACGGATTATCGGCCCTGAGGGGCAGTCCCCCCGCCTCAGTCGGCGTACTTCACGGAGCAGCCATACGGACGGGACGTCGGAACGCTCACGGGCTTCCCGTCCATCGCCTCGGTGAGCGCCTGCGCCACATAGTTCTTCGCTACCGCGAGGCTGGCGGGGTCCGGGGTCGGCTGGTCATCGATGGCGCCGTTGTAGATGAGCGTCCCCTTGGGATCGATGATGAACATGTGCGGGGAGGTCTTGGCGTCGTACAGATGGCCCAGCTGGCCGGTCGGATCGAGCAGCACGGCCGCCGGTGCCGCGTCCATCTTCTTGAGGTAAGCATTTTCCTCGCTTCCCGTCACGTGGCCCTGCTTGCCCGGCGCGGAGGAGATGACGGTCAGCCATGCCACGCCGCGGCCGGCCCACGCCTTCTGGAGCTTCTGCATGCTGCCGCTGTCGTAGAACTTCTTGACGAAGGGGCAACCCTGGTTGTGCCATTCGAGGACCGTGATCCTGCCCGCGTACTCGGAGAGCGAATGCTTCACGCCGTTGCTGTCGACCGCCGTGAAATCCGGGGCCTTCTCCCCCACCCGCGCGGCCCGTGCGGGCGCGGCCAGGGACGTCGAAATCAGGATCGCCGAAAAGAGAGCCAGCTTTCTCATGGGACCGACCTCCTTGAGGATGACGCCTGCCCATCCCGGCCGGCAGGCCCGGGCATTATACAACCGCCCTGTTCATGGGCTGATCGCCCGGACGGGAACCGACACGGCATAGGCCTCGCCCGACCCCAGCTTCAGGACGCCCTCAAGCCTGGCGGGCGTCCTCGCCAGCTGCACGGACTTCCTGAGGGTCAGCCGCAGGCCGTCCGGGAGCGCCGTGGCGGTCTGGGGCGCGGCATGGTCGATCTGGTCGCCTTCGAACGGAAAGAACCACGCCTTCGCCTCCCCGGCGCCCCGGATCGTCATCACGAAGACCTCCCCCTCCGGGACCGCCTCGGCCTTCCAGCCCGCCGGCATGGGCCTGGGCAGGCGCCGTTCCGCCTCCTGGAACAGCGCGTGGGACCCCGGCGCCGGCCCCGGGGTCAGGCGCACGGGCAGGGAAAGCGTCAGGTCCGCCCGGCCCGGCACGCAGAGGTCCCTGCAGGCGAGCCAGCTGACTTCGGCGGAAAGCGTGACGGTGGAGCCGGCCTCAAGCGTGGCCGCCGGCGTCTGGATCTCGACCGGCAGCAGGACCGATTCCGGGTAGCCGAAATCGATCACCGAGCCCGAACCCAGCCGCTCCGGCGCGGGCCATTGGACGTCTCCGGCCCGGAAGCCCGCAGGCAGCTTCCACCGCACCTGGGGAGGCATGCCGGAATCGCCGGGATTGCTCCAGTAGATGTGCCAGTGGTCCTGCAGCTCGAACCGCAGGCCGACCCGAAGGGGCCTTCCCGGCTGAACGGAATCCGTGTCGGAGATCAGCCGGACCTTCACCGCGGGGCCGGCCCAGGCGGACAGGGCCGCCAGGGCAAGGAGGATGGAAAGGAGCCCGGTTCGGATGGGCATGAAGCACCTCCAGCAGCGTCTCGCCCCGGGGCGCGGCCATGGAAAAGAAGCCGGCCGGTTCGCCCAAGGCGAGATGATAGCGCCGGCCGGCCGCGGCGGCCAGATTCCTCCGGGATCGAGGATGGCCGCCGCCTGGGCCGCTGGCTATCATTGGTCGTGCGCCGTGCCGACCGCCTGTTCCAGATCGTCCAGCTCCTGCGCCGCGACCGCCTTTCCACGGCGAAACGGCTCGCGGAAGAGCTGGCGGTGTCGGTTCGAACGGTCTACCGGGATGTGGCCGACCTCCAGAAGTCCGGCGTGGCCATCGAGGGCGAGGCCGGAGCCGGCTACCGCCTGGGCCGCCACGCGGAGCTGCCGGCCCTCGGCTTCACCGAGGATGAGCTGGAGGCCCTGATCGCCGGGGCCCGCATGATCCAGGCCTGGTCGGACCCCGCCCTGAGGGAGGCGGCCTGCTCCGCCCTCCTCAAGGTCGAAGCGGCGGCCTCCCCGGAGGTGCGGCGGAGGCTGGCCCACTCGGAGATGCACGCGCCGGGTTTCCTGGCGGCAGGGGGCGGTGCCCGCTTCATGGGCGAACTGCGGACAGCCATGCGCGGCCGCCGCAAGGTGCTCATGAGCTATCGGCGGGCGGACGGAACCTGTTCGGAGCGGACCGTCTATCCCCTCGGCCTCTTTTTCTGGGGACACACCTGGTGCCTGGCGGGATGGTGCGAGCTCAGGGACGAGTTCCGCACCTTCCGGCTGGACCGAATCCAATCCATGGACGTGCTCCAAGGGACCTTCGAACCGGTCGAGGGCCACACCCTGGCGGACTACATCCGGAAGGCGGAGGATGACCGCTGGGACTCCTGACAGATCCCTGGCAGGAGCCCCTGCCAGTCTTCCATCCAGGAAGCCGCCTCGCATGGAGGCCCACGTCTTCCGCCGCGCCCCGCCGGGGTGGCGGCACCCCCACCCCGTTCCCTTCCAAGGAGTTCCCATGTTCCGACGCCTCGACGACTTCCGCGCCTCCTTCGCCCACGCCCGGGAGAGCTACCTGAAGATCCTGGACGCCATCCCCCAATCCGCCGCGGACACGGCGGTGGCCGACGGCCACCGCACCCTTCGCCGCATGGCCTTCCATCTGGTGGAGACCCTCATCGAAATGCCCGCCCGCACCGGCCTCGAACTGCCCCACGGCAAGGCTTTCCTGGCCGACCAGCCCCTCCCTCTTCCCGCGACGATGGCTGAGATCCGCCAGGCCTACGTGGATGCCGCCGAGGCCCTGCAGAACGCCCTGGAGGCCTGGGACGACGCCACGCTGGAGGTCTCGGACGACATGTACGGCCAGCGGTGGAAGCGGGGGGAGACCCTGGGCATCCTGCTTACCCACCAGACCCACCACGTCGGCCAGATGACGGTCCTGATGCGCCAGGCCGGCCTGCGCGTGCCAGGAATCTACGGCCCGGCCAAGGAGGAATGGGAGGCCTACCACATGCCCGCTCCGGCCATCTGAGCAGGCTGGTCGGACCTCCGGAGCCTGGCTCCGGCCGCCGCGCCGCGGGATCCAGACCCGGGAAAGCAGACGCGCCTGATCAGGGCTCCGCGTAGAGGACGTAGGTCTGATCCTCGACGCTCCCATCGGACCCCGCCTTCCAAAGGACCCGGAGCCTACCCTGGGCCGTGAAGCGAAGGCTTCTGGGGCCAGTCCCGGCACGGACGGGTGCGAACGCGGCCGAAGTCCATGCCCCGGCGGCGTCCCGCATGAGCAGCGTGCCGTCCCAGAGCGCCGCGACTCGCGTCCCGTCTGTGGTCCCGGCAAGGCCCACCCAAGCATGTGAATTGCCGAGGTTGTCCAGGACGATGGAACCGGGGCTCCAGCCCCCGGCCGCTTCCCGCTCGAACCACCAGAAGGCGCCCTGGTAAGTGTCCCCCATGAACGAGGCCACCAGCATTCCGAACCGGCCCCCGCCAAGGGACGCCAGCCCGAGCCAATAGGGGCCTGTGGGCACCCACGGGGTCGCGGGCCTGACCGTCTCGCCGGTCCAGGATCCGGCAGGGTCGCGGACCGCCACGGTGATCGGCTGCCCGAAAGACAGGGCCGAGGTGCCGGCCATCGCGAACGTTCCGGCGGAGTCCCGGCAGGCTGCCAAGTTGTCGATGATCCCCACCCCTAGGCCGGGGTCCTCCAGTTTCCAGATGCCGCCGTTCTGGATCAGCAAGGCAGCGGAAGTGGCATAGGCAGGGCCGGAGACCACGATGCAGGAGGCATTGCCCTGTCCGTCCACCAGGGGGGCGCCGATTCTCAGGCCCGGGCCGGGCGCCGTGCCCGCGGATTCCGTGGCCCACTTTCCGCCCTGCAGGACCAGATGCTGGAGAAGGGGGTGGTCGGGCTCGGACCCATTGGGCAGCGCCAGGAACAGATGCGGCTGGCTGGAGGCGTCCAGACCCAGGGGAGCGTCGGCGATCTGGCCTCCTGGAAGCGCGAGAATCGTGGCATACCCGGTGGGCGTCGCCTGCACGTACGTGTTGTTCAACCCGGCCGAGGCTCCGCCGAACACCACGCCCGCATCGCTCACGACAGGTCCCGGGAACATATCGGGAAGGCGGTAGAACGTCGCCGTGAAGGGGATGCCCCCGAAGGCGGCCTGCGAAACATAGGATGCCGGCAGGGACTTCCCGTACGCCCCGTCCTTCCGGGCGCAGACCCGGTACGTCATGAAGGACGACGAATGGTCCAGGTCGCTCCAGGAAGAGGTGCTGGCGGGCACCGACGCCAGGAGGCTGTAGTCGAGGTCCCGCCCGGGTCCCAGGCCGTTCCAGGCCAGGATGTCGAAAGCATCGGGCTGGTGGCTCTGGCTGGTCCAGGTCAGGGTGCAGCCGCCCGGAATGGAGGCCACGGGGGCAACAACGGGCGACAGCACCGGGATGAGCGTCTGGTAGGGGTAAGGGAGGCTGCTTCGGCCGTTCTTGAGGTTGGTGAGCGTGTAGGTCACCCGTTCGCCGTCGGGCGCCGAGGGATCCCTCCAGGTGGTGGCGTCCCCGGGGAGCAGGGCGACCTGCCTTGTGGTCCCCGAAGCATCGGTCCGTTCGATCCGCACCTGGTCCAGCGTCCGGCATTCGGTGGCCCAATCCAGGCGGATGGAGCCCGTGAAAGTGCCGTCGGCGCTCTTGTCCGGAATCGTGGAGAACGAGGTCGGCATTCGGATCGGCACCCGGTAGGCGGCCTCGTTCCCGTAGGCGCTCCTGCGGTCCCCTTGGGTGGAGCAGACCCTGAAGGTCAGCAGCGTATCATCGGCATCGGACGTCGTGACGTACCAAAACCAGGAATCCATGGAGAGCGGGTCGTCGGGAACCACCATGATTTGTTCGTAGGAACCCTGCTCCACCCGCCGTTCGACACGGAAGGAATCCACCGCAGGCACCGGGTTGCGCCAGACGACCTGTACGTGGCGTTCAGTGGCATCCCCAAAGCCCAGCAGCCCTGGTGGCGGGACCGCGGGGCTGGACTTGCCTCCCCCTTGGCACCCGGCCAGGAGGACCAGGAGCGAGCCGAGGCCAACATGCAGGATGGGCCTCATTGAGGTCGCATGCAGCGAAAACGTGGGAAGCATGGGAAGAGTATAGATCTCTTCGCCTGGCTTTCCGCACCTTTGCCGGGCTTTCCCGTGAATTCCTGACCGCCTTTAGGGCCTGGAGGACTGGCCCAGCAGGGCCCCGATCCGCGCGGCGTCCTCCTTAGCCGGGTTGTAGACCACCAGGTTGAGGTCCGTGCGCCCATCGACCGCGAAGACCGAGTATTCGAAAGCGATCGGGCCAAGGACCGGGTGCCGGATGTGCTTGACGACCTCACCATGGGCACCACGAACCTCGTTGTCCCGCCAATTCGCACGGAACTCCGGGCTCAGGCGGCAGAGGTCCCCCACGAGCGACTCCACCTCCGCGGCAGCCCCGGCGCGCGCGGCGTCCACACGAGAGGCCCCCAGGACGAAGCGGGCCGCGCTCTCCCAGTCGTACTGCGCGGCCTGGGCGTGGGGATCCAGGAAGATCCGCCGCAGGATGTTGCGCTGCTCCGGCGGCAGGGCCGCGTAGTCCATGAGCACCCCGGTCGCCTCGCGGTTCCAGGCCACCACGTCCCAGGTGGCGGTCCGGATGACGGCCGGACTCGGGTCCAGGATGTCGAGGACGCGCTGGAGCCGGGGCGTAACGCCCTCCTTCTTGCGGTAGCGCACGTTGGGAGGGCGGCCAAGGCCAAGGAGGAACAGTTGCTCGCGCTCGACCTCGTGAGCATGAGGTCGCCGGCGACCCGGTCGAGCCCATCGGCCGAGGGGGCCCCCCCGCGCCCCTGCTTGAGCCTGGTCTGCTCGCCGATCTGGAACGGCTGGATCTTCGCGGAGTCGTTCCCTCGCCCGTCAACCACCGAGGTTCGGTGATTGCCTGGGCCACCGGCGTGTCGCCACAACCGATCCTGGTGGCCAGCTCCGAGCGTGAAACCGAAGTGGCAAAGCATTCCTGGGCCTCGCCGATCCGTGCCCTGGCCTTCCTTGAAGGGTTCGGGTCACCGGCATTACGGTCTCAATTTGTCCTGCATGATCCGCAGGATCTCCGTATCCACGCCGGCCATACCCACTTGGGCCAGCCGTCCCAGATTGGAGAGGGAAGCCCTTCCGTCTTTCCCGACAATGCCATCCGTAGGAGGAATGCCCATGCCCGCCATGGCCATGCTGGCCGCCCGGAAGGCGGCTTCCACCCCGGTCAGGGTCTTCATGTCGCAACCGATCTTGGCCCCACTGCAAATCATCCCCACCAGGTTGCCGACCATGGTGTTGACGGCAAGGCTCACCTGCTCGTGGCTGCCACCCTCCAGGAAGACGAAGGCTGACGCGATTCCTATGCCCGCGGCGTTCGCCGCCCCGTCGATGGCGGAGAGGGTCCCGAGGTGCCAGGTGGCCGCGGAGGTCATGAGGCAGCCGAAAGCCAGGGCTTCCTCGACCCGCTCTTCCGCATGGCCAGCCCGCCTGCCGCCTTCGAAAACCGGGATCGACAAGGTGATCCCCTTGTTGCCGGATCCGGCCAGGGTCATCACCGGGTTGGATTCCCCGGACATGCGCGCAAACACCCCGGCACTGACCAGGTGGGACAGGGCCACCGGAGCTTCCGGACGGCCGGGCCCAGCGAATCCGCCCGGAAGAATCCCCAATCCGTGCCTGGCGATCTCCATGTTCATGGCAAAGCCACGCTGAAGCTTTGCCCGGTCTTCCCGGGAGAGGGTCCTCGCCAGATCCATGAGACTCTCGATGGGTAGCTCGGCCAACAGCTGCCGGATGGGAACACCCTTCGCCCCTTCCGGCAGGGCGTCCTCCCCGCGCACCAGGACGCCATCCTTTTCCAGCCGCGCAAGATTGCCGTGGTCATGGAGGAGCAGCGCACGGCCGGTGCCCTGTTCCCGGACGACCGTCACCTCGATCATCAGGCCGGTCCGGGAGGAATCATTGTCCACACTGAGGCTTCCGCTCCCCAGGAGGACGCCGGAGGCCTCGATGGCCGCGTCGGTGATGCCTTCGAAACTGCTCACCCCGAGGCTGCCATCCGGCAGGTTGGCGCCGAGCGCCTCCGCCCACAGAATCCCGGTAGCCCGGTTTGAGTTGGGAATCCCCACCGCGTAGCAATTCTTGTAGGTTCGCGCATCACACCTGAGGCGGACACTGCGGATCGCTCAGGAACCCTGGGAGGCGGCCAGAGAAGCAGCCCAGGCAACGGCGAAGGGCTCAGTGCACCCCAAAGCCGGTTTCCATTCCGAATCCAGTTACCGAGTGATATTCATGGCGATCCCTTGACGGAATTTTGTACGCATTCAACCGTCAATTGTATGCAGCACAAGGCCTATGAAAGGGGAACAAGGCCATCCTGCCCTGGCTGGAATGGCTCAGGAGCCTGCGTTCAGGTTCAGGTAGCATTCGATTCCGTCCAGCACCCGTTCAAGGCCGAAGTCGAAGCCCTCCTCCATCGTGCGCGGCCTTCCCGCGCGCACCGGCAGCGGCGACGAATCCGTGATCCCTCCCGATTGCGAGGTGAGGATGGCGGACAGATTCGGGTAGCGCGGGTCGTTGATCGCCCGGCGGAGGTCCGCGCCCACGGCCTTCGCCCACGCTTCGGCTGGAATGCCGCGGGACAGGGCCCTGGCGAGCGAGATGGCCGTGTCCGAGGCTCCGCTCACATATCCATGGACCACGCTGAGCATGTCCATCCGGTCCTCGGGGCTCAGGGGCGTGTCGGCGATGGCCTGAAGGAACGCTTCGTGCCAGCTCAGCCAGTTGGGGCCATGGGGAGCCGCCACGAACGGCAATTCCGCCAGCCAGGGCCGCGAACACAGCATCGCCCGCTTCGCATGGGCCCAGTGCGTCACTTCCTGGCGCCAGCCCTCCCGCGGACCGCTCCGTTCCGGCGGCCTTCCCATGGCGGCGTCGACAGCCGCGTCCATCAACGCCTCCTTGTTCGGGAAGTAGCGGTAAAGCGCCATCGTCGTGAACCCGAGCCTTTCGGCGACCGCGTGCATCGTAAGCGCTGAAAGGCCATCTCCGTCGGCCAGGGCGATCGCGGCCTGCACGATGTCCTCGCGGCTCTTCGTGGGCTTGAAGCCCCGGCCTGGCCGGGGCTGCGCCTCCCAGAGCCGTTCGCTCCGCTTTTCAAGCTCCCGGCCCGCGCCCTCGGGATCACCGGAGGCCTTGGGGGTGTCCCCGGGGCTCGGCCGGTGCCCTTGGCCAGTCCTACCTGCCATGTCGCTCCCTTTCCATGGGCCATTGACTAAACCCCTACAGTGTATACCGTATACAGAACAGTGTATGCCGTATACACTTCCGATCGTCCCGGCGCCGAAGTCAGCCCAATTATTAATAGATGGTCTCAGTCTCATTTTCGGTCACAGTTGCCGCACGGCGGCATGGACACGGAGAACGCCCGCAAGACGCCCACCGGTGCGCCCACTGGCTCCATCCACCTGAAGGGAATCCCGAATGCCCGCCCGTCGTGCAAACCCCACCACTCACCCCCGAACAGCCCCTTCCCGCCCTCCAGGTTTCACGCGCACCGTGTTCGCGGCCCTTGGGGCGGCCGTTCTGGGCCTCGCCACCATGCGCCCGGCCGAAGCCCACACACCCCCCCGACAGGCGGACGCATGGGAACTCTACCTCACCGGCGGCTGGCTCATTCCCACCGGCGCCCAGCGGGCCGGCATCAAGGGCGCCGATCTGACGGCGTTGGTCGTGTCCTATGTCCCCCGCCCGTCGTTCGCCGTCACGGGCACCTTCCAATGGGCGCGGAGCCACGCCCTCGCCATCGCCGGCGAGCCCAAGCTCGACATCTTCACCTGGGATGTCGGGGCCGAAACGCGCGGCACCCCCAGGTCCCTGGGCGGCGCCTGGACAGTCGCGCCTTTCGCCGGCATCGGCGGCGGCGCCCGGACCTACAACATCCCCAAGCTCCCCGCCGATCCAACCTGGAACCTCGCCGCCTATGGCAGCGCGGGAGGCGAGTTCGCCATCCGCCGCGTTCACCTGCGCCTCGAGGTCCGGGACTATGTCTCCAGGTTCAAGCCGCTCACGGGAGGCGGCAAGGCTGCCACCCGCAACGATGTCGCCGTCATTCTTGGCCTGCGCTTCGTCAAGAAGACTGCCTGATGACCTCTTTAACCCAGACAAAGCAGACGAGGAGGCATACCATGGCCCGGCAAGACGACATGGCGGCACCCAGCCGCCGCGAAGGAACGATTTCGATCAACAGCAGCGTCATCCATTCCTGGAGGATTGCCATGAAAGCAGCTGCTCGGTTCTGCCTGGTCTCCCTTTCCTTCCTGATTTGCGCGGCCCTGCCCCTGGCCGCCCAGGTGGGCTGGTCCAACTACGAGGTTCCCGGCAAGGACGAAAGCGCTCCCGCCATCACGGTGGCGCTCTACTACCCCAGCCCGTCGCCAGGCCGGGACATCCCCATGGGTCCCTTCAGGATCCACGCCGCCATCAAGGGTGAGCCGGAACCCACGGTCAAGGGCCTGATCGTGGTGAGCCATGGACTGGCCGGGTCGGAACTCGCCCATGGCCGATTGGCCGAGGCCCTGGCCGCCCGTGGCTACCTGGTGGCCGCCCTCCGCCATCCGGGCGACAACTGGATGGACAGTTCCTTGCTGAACAAGACCCCGGAGCGGTACTTCTCCGAACGGCCGCGTCAGGTCGGCCGGGTCATCGATGCCTTGATGGCCGACCCCGCCTGGAAGGACCGCATCGCCCGCGACGCCAAGGGCCCGCGGATCGGCGCCCTGGGTCATTCGGCCGGGGGCTACACCGTCCTGGCCCTGGCCGGGGGTGTCGCCGACCCCACCCAGTCGGCCCGGCACTGCCGGGAGGAAGGCAAGGACGACCCTCTGTACTGCCGGACCGTCGGGTCCGGGCGGCCCGCCGCCCCACCCCAGGCCGGCCCGCCCCTCAAGGACGCCCGGGTCCGCGCCGTGGTGGCCCTGGCCCCCCTGGGCGTCCTGTTCACGGCCGAGTCCCTGGCCAAGGTCCAGGTCCCGGTGGCGATCCATGCCGGAGCGGAGGACCGCTGGCTGGTCCCGCGCTTCCACGCCATGTGGATCGCAAAGAACCTGCCCGGCGCGGAACTGCACCTGGTGCCCAACGCCTGGCACTTCGCCTTCATGGATACCCCCAGCATCCCCATCCAGACCCCGGACGGCGACATCGCCGCCGATCCACCCGGGTTCGACCGGGCCGCCTATCTGAAAAAGCTGGGCCCGGAACTTGCGGACTTCTTCGACAAGGCGCTCAAATAGCACAGAGGGCCCGCCTTTCGCCGGGCCCTCTGAAGTCTGAACACTTCATCGCGTTATTGGAGTCTGGGGCCCCATCCCTTTTCATCCCAAATAGTCGGGTAGGCCGGGGAGCTTGCGCCCCCGGCCCCCCTCAGATCCGGACGTGCGGGACTACCGCATCCGGCTCCTCGTATCACGGTCGCTGAGGGCGTAGTTTCGAGGCATAACTGATGACAGGTGCCAGCGGAAAACGAGCCAGCAGCTTGTTCATCCGCTCCCAGGTCATGCGCGCCCGTTGGGACCTACGATTGAGCCATCCGCGCCACCTTCGCCCAACTTCGTAGCGGAAGTGCGCCAGGGCCCTAGCTTGCCGGCGTCGCGGCGATCAGGATCTTTTCGAGCGTGCATTTTGCCGGCTAGGATGCCCAGTGAGCGCGGGGACTCATCCCTCCCCCAGGTGATTCTCCAACGCATTCCCAGGGAGGTTGCGCAGGATGTGAACGGCCTCATCCAACATGACACCTCCTGTCCGGGACAACGCCACGGTCATGGTTCTCACCTATCTTTCACAGGGCTGTTAAAAGCCAATCAAGAACTAGGGATCACAAGCCCTGTGCCGTGAAGGAAATGATGTCAGGGCTGGAGTATGGCCGTTCGTTGGATGCCAATCAGACGGCTGGAATGCCCTTCCCCGACCTCCACTAACCGGGAAGCCAACTTGACGGGCTGAATGTGCGGCGAACGCCGCCTGTATTCACCGCAATAATTGCATCGATAATCTTGTCAAAGCGGTGAAAGCACCCCATATTTACCGCATGAAGAGCGGAGATTATCCCTTCCTTTGGCAATCAAACGATTGGCCAGAATGGCGTTTCGACCTGGCGGCCCTAGCCGACCCAATGGCGAAAGCCAGCCATGCCCAGGGACTGCTGCTCGGGCGCCTCGCCGATGTGGGCCTGGACACACGAGCCCGGGCCAACCTCGCGGCCCTCACCGAGGATGCCCTCAAGACCAGCGAAATCGAGGGAGAGATCCTGGATGCGCATTCGGTCCGCTCATCCGTCGCCCGCCGCCTGGGCATCGACATCGGAACCCTTGCCCCTGTGGACCGACATGCCGACGGTGTCGTGGACATCACGATCGACGCCACCATCAACAGCCAGGCTCGAATGACCCGGGATCGGCTGTTCGGTTGGCATGCCGCCCTGTTTCCCACGGGGTACTCCGGCCTGTCCAGGCTACGGGTCGGCGCCTGGCGTGACGATGCCAAGGGTCCCATGCAGGTCGTGTCCGGCCCCACGGGCCGTGAACACGTGCACTTCGAGGCACCGCCCGCGGCCCGCCTGGAAGCCGAGATGGACCGGTTTCTCCGTTGGACCGACGATAAGCCCGTCGAACCGCCACTGATCAGGGCCGGGCTGGGCCACCTGTGGTTCGTCACCTTGCATCCCTTTGACGACGGCAATGGCCGCCTCGGACGCGCCATCGGCGACCTGCTCCTTGCGCGCGCGGACGGAAGTTCCCAGAGGTTCTACAGCCTGTCGGCCCAGATCCAGAGGGAAAGAAAGGCCTACTACGCGATCCTGGAGCAGACCCAAAGGGGGTCTCTGGATGTCACGCTTTGGCTCGCCTGGTTCCTGGATGTCCTGCACCGGGCGGTCCTTCGGGCCCAGATCGCGCTTGACGAAGTCCTGGCCAAGGGCCGTTTTTGGCAGCGCTGGGCTGGACTCGCGTTGAACGAACGCCAAGTCAAGCTGCTCATCAAGCTGCTGGACGGATTCAAAGGCAACCTGACCACCAGCAAATGGGCAGCCATCGCCAAATGTTCCCAGGACACGGCCTTGCGGGACATCAACGACCTGGTGATGCACGGCGTACTCAGGAAAAGAGACGCCGGAGGCCGCAGCACCAGCTACGAATTGAATCGAACCCAACCCTGATTTCGACAAAACGCCTGCTGGCCCGGAAATTCACCCCGACGCGTCGCTGCGAACCTTGAACCCCATCCTGTCGTTCTCGACAGGTTTGGGTTCCGCGACACAACAGCCCGGCTTTCGCCGGGCCCTTTGATTGGTGGAGGTGGCGGGAGTTGAACCCGCGTCCAAGAAGCGAGACATGGAGGGTCGTTACAGGCTTGGTCCGGATCGCGTGACCTCTGCGGGGAACCGGACAACCCCGATCGAGGACGTGCCCCCCAATCTCGGCTGCCGTCAGGGGGCGTCGCGGCAACCTATCCTGTCCTGTCGTCCGGCAGACCGAAGTCACCCTTTCAACAGTTTAACGAGCCCGCTACCAGGAGATTACGGGGACTCGCTCGTCCGCCGGTTAGGCGGCGAGGGCCAATTCAAAGTTGTCGTTGGCGTTTTTGTTTTTTATCGGCTTGATAAGGGGGCCAACCGATAAACCCCCGCCTGCGCCTCTCACACCTGCGGCAACCTGTCGAAACCAGTCACCCCCGGGTGGTGCGTCCCCTGTCGCCTCGCCCCGCGAGGTGCGGCTGACCGGGGTCCTGAGTATGAGACCTCCGCCGGGGGACCACAAGCGGCTAAGATGTTCCTTTGGAGCCACCCATTGATCGGTCATTCCGGGAACGTATTCGTCCTTTCCGCCCCGTCGGGCACCGGGAAATCCACCTTGGCCAAGCGGCTGGTAAAGGACCTTCCTGATCTTGATTTTTCCATATCCTTCACCACCCGGGCCCCCAGGGCCGGGGAGACGGACGGCAAGGACTACTTCTTCGTGTCCCCAGCCACCTTCGACGAGATGATCCGCACGGGCGGCCTCGTGGAATGGGTGGAGGTCTACGGGCATAAGTATGGCACTGGCAAGGAATGGATCACGACCCACCTGGCGGCCGGCAAGGACATCCTCCTGGACATCGAGACCCAGGGGGCCCGCAACGTCCACGAGGCCATTCCCGACGCGGTGATGATCTTCCTCATCCCCCCTTCGGCCGCGGAACTTTCCAACCGGCTGAGGAGCCGGGGGCGGGATCCCGAAGCGGAGATCCAGGTGCGCCTGGATTATGCCAAGCACGAACTGTGCGAGTACCCCGCATATGACTATCTTGTAGTGAACGACACGCTGGACCGGGCCTACCGGGACCTCGAATCCATCGTGCTCGCCACCCGCCTCCGGCGGGAGCGGATGGGTGACACGGCGCAACGGATACTCGAAGGATTCTGAAGGGGCGCGAACATGGCGCGTTGGTTCAAGAGCAGCTGGATCTGGATGGTCATCGCGATCACGGTGGCGGTCTACGCCCCGCTCGCGGGGCGCACCGGGGACGAGAAGGCCCGGCAGAGGTCCCTCGACACCCTCACGGAGATCATGGGCCTGGTGCAGAAGCAGGCCGTGGACCCCCCTGCCCCCAAGCAGGTCTCCCACGCCTCCATCTCGGGCATGCTCCACACCCTGGACCCCCACTCCTACTACATGGACGAGTCCGAGTTCCGCACCATGCGCGAGGACCAGCGCGGCTCCTTCTTCGGCATCGGCTCCATCATCCAGCAGCAGCCCGACGGCGTGGTGGTGGTGAGCACGGTGCGCGGCGGCCCCTCCGAGAAGGTGGGCATCCGCGCCGGGGACTTCATCCGCGAGGTGGACGGCAAGAGCACCGAGGGCTTCACCAGCACCGCCGTGGTCCAGAAGCTGCGAGGCGACAAGGGCACCGTGGTGGAGGTGGCCGTGCAGAGGGCGGGTTTCCCCGGCCTCATCCGCTTCTCCATCACCCGCAGCGAGATTCCCTCCAACAGCGTCCAGTACGCCTTCATGCTCACGCCCACCACGGGCCTCATCGCCATCAAGGACTTCGGGGAGACCACCTCCGAGGAGTTCGAGAAGGCCGTGCGGAACCTCAAGGCCCAGGGCATGACCGACCTCCTCCTGGACCTGCGCAACAACGGCGGCGGCATGCTGGACGCGGCCACGGGCATCTGCCGGCAGCTCCTGGGCGCGGGCGAGCTCATCGTCACCCAGAAGGGCCGCGACGGCCGGGACATGCAGGAGACCCGCACCCCCAAGGGCTCCGTGCTGGACAGCTTCCCCATGGTCATCCTCATCAACCGCGGCACCGCCTCCGCCTCGGAGATCGTCACCGGCGCCGTGCAGGACCACGACCGCGGCGTGGTGGTGGGCCAGACCAGCTGGGGCAAGGGGCTCGTGCAGGCCGTCATGGCCATCAACCGCACCCGGGGCCTGGCGCTGACCACGGCCCGCTACTACACCCCCTCGGGCCGGTGCATCCAGCGCGACTACCAGCACGGCATCGACGACTACCTGCTGCCCGAGGACACCAAGGAGCCCCTGGGCGACAAGGGCCCCGTATACAAGACCGACCTGGGACGCACGGTCTACGGCGGCGGGGGCATCACCCCCGACTACACCGTCGAACAGGCCAAGCTCACCACCTTCGTGGGCAACCTCCGGTTCCGCACCAGCGCCTTCTTCAAGTTCGCGGTGATCGAGAAGGAGAAGCACGGCATCAAGCCCCAGCAGGTGCCCGACGAGGCACTCATGAAGGCCTTCCACGCCTGGATGAAGGAGCAGAAGATCGAGTGCACCGACGCCGAGTGGAACGACCCCGCCAACCAGGCCGAGATGCGCGACCAGCTGGCCATGGAGATGCAGAACGTGGCCTACGGGATGGAAGCCGGGTTCAAGTACATCTCCGGCCGGGACCCCCAGGTCAAGAAGGCCCTGGAGGTCATGCCCGAGGCGGCGGCCATGCTCAAGAAGAAGGTGCTTTCCATGAAGGACGGCAAGGACTCCCCGCTGATCGCCCGCAACTGATGCCCAAGCCCCGGGCCTACTCCCCGCTGCTGGACTCCCTCGGCCGGAGCCTGCGCTTCTTCTACCTGCTCTGGGGCGGCATGCTCCTGGGGACCCTGGCGGCCTACAACCGGGTGCGCCTGCCGGCCTTCATCTGGGGGTGGCCGCGGGTGGCCAAGTTCTGGTTCACGCCCCTGGGCCGGGGGCTGATGCTGGGCATCGGCCTGGCCATGGCCATCGCCGCCCTCGTCGAGGTGTGGGAACTGGTGGACCGGATCCTGGTGCGCTTCCTGCACGACCATGAGAGGGAACGCCCGTGACCTCCTTCGAGGCCTTCGTCGCCAACCGCTACCTCCATACCCGCAAGAAGGGCGCCTTCGTGCGCGTCATGGTGCGGTTCGCGCGCTGGGGCATCGCCCTGGGGGTGTTCGCCATGGTGGTGGCCCTGGCCATCGCCAACGGGCTCCTGGAGGAGATCCAGGCCAACCTCTTCTCGGCCACCGGGCACTTCACCGTGGCCCACCTGGAGGGGGAGATCCCGGACACCCAGGCCGCCCTGGCCCGCATCCGCCGGACCCCCGGCGTCGTGGCGGCCAGCCCCATGCGCATGGACCACGGCCTCATCCGGCCCACCAACTCCACCGCCCCCCCTTCCCCGCTGCTGCTCAAGGGCGTGGACCCGGCCTCGGCCCACGGCACCTCGCGGATCTTCGACTCCCTGGAGCCCGCGCCAGTGGAGAGCCTCAAGGAAGGGGAGATCCTCCTGGGCGCCACCCTCGCCAAGGACCTGGGCATCCACGTGGGCGACCCGGTGGCTGTCGTCTTCATGCGGCTGGACCTGGGCCTCTCGGGCCTCCAGCCCAAGCTGGCCGCCTACAAGGTGGCGGGCATCTTCACCAGCCACATCGGCGAGTACGACAAGGCCTGGGGCTTCATCCACATCAACGACTCCATGCGCCTTGCCGGGAGCGAACAGGCCGAGTTCATCGAGGTGCGCGCCCCCAGCATCGACGCCATCGAGCGCACCAAGCCCGCGGTCATGGGGGCCCTCAACGGCGGCGGCAAGGGCCCCTGGCTCGCCCAGGACCTGCGCGACACCAACCGGGCCCTCTTCGCCGCGCTGAAGGTGGAGAAGTGGATGATGGCGGCGATCTTCTCGCTCATCGTGCTCATCGCCGTCTTCAACATCGTGGCCAGCCTGGTGCTGCTGGTGACGGAAAAGCGCCGGGACCTGGGCGTGCTGCTGGCCCTGGGGGCGACGCCCCGCCAGGTGCAGCGGCTCTTCGAGCTGCAGGGCATCCGCATCGGGGCCGTGGGCACCTTCTGGGGCCTGGCGGTGTCGGTGCCCCTGTGCCTGGTGGCGGACCGCTGGAAGCTGATCCCGCTGCCCACGGCGGTGTACGACTTCATCACCTACGTCCCCCTGCGCTTAAGCTTCCTGGACATCGCGGTGGTGGCGGTCTTCCCGCTGCTGGTGGCCTGGATCGCCTCGAGGTTCCCCGCGCGGCGGGCCTCGGGCGTGGACCCCGTGGACGCCCTGCGGGCCGAGTGAGGAACCATGAGCCAATCGCTGCTTTTCATCGACACCGAGACCGGCGGCCTGGATCCCCGGAAGCACAGCCTGCTGAGCGTGGCGCTGGTGGTGGGTGACGCCGGCGGGGTCGCCAACAGCCTGGAGATCCTCATCCGCCACGAACCCTACGTGGTCTCCGCGGGAGGGATGAAGGTCAACCGCATCGACCTGGTGCAGCACACCGCGGGGGCCCTGGAGCCGGACATCGCCCTGGGGGTGATGAACGTCTTCCTGGACCAGCACTTCCCCCACATCTGCAAGCCCATCATCCTGGCAGGGCACAACGTCGGCTTCGACCAGGCTTTCCTGGGCGCCTTCCTGGACAGCCTGGGGCACAGCCTGGAGCCCCGCTTCAGCCACCGCGTGGTGGACACCCACAGCCTGGCCGCGGCCCTGCGGGACGCCGGCAGGCTGCCCCTGGACAACCTCAGCTCCACGGCGCTCTTCGCCCACTTCGGCATCGAGGTTCCCGAGGAGAAGCGCCACACCGCCCTGGGCGACGCCCTGGCCACCTTCGAACTCTACTGGAAGCTCGTGGGGCTCATGCGATGACGGGAATGGCCCTCTCCATCCGGGACCTGCACAAGACCTACCTGGGCGCCGAGCACCCCGTGTTCGACGGCTTCTCCCTGGAGGTCGAACCCGGCGAGCTCTGCGCCGTGGTGGGCGTCTCGGGCGTGGGCAAGACCACCCTGCTCAACTGCGTGGCCGGACTCGACCACTGGGAGGGCGGCTCCATCGAGGCCGGCGGCCACCAGGTCCCCACGGGCCGGCCCGAGGCCTCGGCCCTCTTCCGGCGCGCCCACGTGGGCCTGGCCTTCCAGCAGCCCCACCTCCTGCCCGAGTTCACGGTGGAGGAGAACCTCCTCATGCCCATCCGCATCGCCGGCGACATCACCCCCGCCCACGAGGCCTGGGTGCGCGAACTCCTGGCCACCGTGGGCCTGGCGGACCTGGGCGGGCGCCTGCCCAGCACCCTCTCCGGGGGCCAGGCCGCCCGCGTGGGACTGGCGCGGGCCCTGGCGCGGCGCCCCGGCCTGTGGCTCCTGGACGAGCCCACCGGGAACCTGGATCCGGCCACGGCGCTGGAGGTGTTCGAATTCCTGCTTCAGCTCCACCAGGAGCTCAGGCCCACGACCCTGCTGGTCACCCACAACATGGCGCTGGCCGAAAGGTGCGGGCGGATCGTGCGGCTGGGGCCGAAGGTGGTGGAGGAAGTGCGGTAGCCTGAACGGCCGGAATGAGCCGTTCCGTGGTCCGTCGACGCGCGGGATCGCTACACTTCGCCCGGGAGGACCCGGACCATGCACATCGCCAACCCCATCTATGATGTCGTCTTCAAGTACATGCTCGATGACGAGAAAGTGGCCCGCCTGCTGCTTTCCGCCCTGCTGGGCAAGGAAGTGCTCGAGTTGCAGTTCCGCCCCACGGAAGTGCATTTCGAGGCGCCCAAGCCGGATGGCACCCAGCTCCTGGTCCTGCGGATGGATTTCGCCGCCAAGGTGCGACAGGAGGACGGCGGGCACAAGCTGGTCCTGATCGAGATCCAGAAGGCCCGCACTGCCGGGGACGTGCAGCGTTTCCGGCGTTACCTGGGCGCCAATTACATGAGCCCGGAGAACGTCTACCTGGACCCGGACGGGGAGCAGCAGGCGCTGCCGATCGTGACCATCTACTTCCTGGGAGAAGGCCTGGAGTCCGTCGATGTGCCGGTGCTCAAGGTCAACAGGCATTATCTGGACGTAGCCACCGGGGACGAGGTGCGGATCACCGACCCATTCGTGGAAGCGCTCACCCATGATGCCATCGTGGTTCAGATCAACCGCCTGAAGAATCGCAGGCGAACCGATCTGGAACGCCTGCTGGAAGTGTTCGACCAGGGTCTGGCATCCCGTTCGGATCCGCATTTGCTTGATATCCTGGAGGAGAACTTCCCGGAGCGGCACCGGGAGGTGCTGCGCCGGCTGATGCGGGCCGGGGCGGAACAGGATGTCCGCGGAAAAATGGACGTGGAGGACGACCTGCTTGCCACCTTCCAGAGCCATGCACGGGAGTCCTCGGACTATCGTCAAGTCATCAAGGACCAGGGCCAAGTCATCGAGCAGAAGGACCAGGTGATCGAGGAGAAGGACCGCCTGATCACCGACCTGCAGAAGCGTTTATCAGCACTTGAGCGGGAGCGGTAGGGATGTCGGCCCAGAGGTTCTGAACCGTGGCACGCAGATGCGAAGAAAAGAAGCCTGACCCGCGCTCCCAGTGAACTCAGATCTCAGGGCTCCCCACAGCCCGCCCCCTGGATCTCCTCGTCTCGATGAGATCCGCCAGCATCACCGCCGCCGCCGCCGCGTCGAGCCGGGCCTTGCGGTCCCTGGCCTTCACGCCCCGCGCCGCCAGGAGCCGGTCGGCCTCGACGCTGGTGAGGCGCTCGTCCCAGAACACCAGGGGCAGGCCGGTGCGATCCCGCAGGGCCTCCCCGAAGGACCGGGCCAGGGGGGCGGTGGCGCTCTCGGAGCCGTCCTTGTGCAGGGGCAGGCCCACAAGAAGGGCGTGGACGCCCTCCTCCTTCGCGAGCCTGGCGAGCCGCGCCAGGGAGGCTTCGCCCTGGTTGGGCCACACCTCGAAGGGCGAGGCGAGGATCTCCAGGTCGTCCGTGAAGGCGATCCCGATGTTCTTCGTTCCGTGGTCGAGGCCCATCCAGCGCATATGTGCCATCCTACATGCATGGAGCGGTTCCTGGACTTCCCGACGGCCCTGGGTGTCTGCCGGCTGCGGTGGACGGACCGGGGCGTGCGCTCCCTGACCTTCGGCGTGGAGCCGGAACCGGGGGATCCGCCTCCCGCCTGGGTGGCCGACGCGGTGCGGGCCCTCACGGCGCACCTGGCCGGGGAGGGGGGCTCCCTGGACGGGATCCGGCTCGACCTGGAGGGGCTGCCACCCTTCCGGCGCCGCGTGATGGAGGTGCTCCTGGCCACGCGGCCGGGGCAGACCCTCACGTACGGGGACGTGGCCCTCCTGGCGGGGTCGCCGGGGGCCTCCCGGGCCGTGGGGCAGGCCGTGGCGCGCAACCCGCTGCCCATCCTCGTGCCCTGCCACCGGGTGCTGGCCGCCGACGGCCCCGGCGGGTTCTCCCTCTTCGGGAGCCTGGAGGCCAAGGCTCGGCTTCTGGCGCTCGAAGGGGTGCGGCTCCGGCATAATTGACCCATGAAGCCCTGGCCCGACGACCTCCTGGCGATCCCCCACAAGCGGGACGTGCCCTTCTCCAAGCTGACGACCCTGGGCGTGGGAGGGATCTGCCGGTGGCTCTTCGAGCCGGTGGACGAGCCCCAGGCCCAGGCCTTCGTGCGGGCCTGCCGCCGGGAGGGCCTCCCCTGGCGGGTCCTGGGCGGCGGCAGCAACCTGGTCGTCCTGGGGGACATCGAGACCCCGGTGGTGCGCCTCCGGTTCCCCGGCGAGGTGCGCCGCGAAGGCCTGGAGGTGCACGCCCCGGCGTCCTACGGCCACATCCGCCTCAGCGGCGACACGGCGGCCATGGGGCTCACGGGGATGGAATACGCCTCGGGCATCCCGGGGTCCGTGGGGGGCGCCCTGCACATGAACGCCGGGGCCTACGGCCGGGAGACGGTGGACGTCCTGGCCCGGTTCCGGTTCCTCACGCCCGACGGCGACCTGGTGGAGAAGGCCCCGGAACCGGGGGAGTTCCGCTACCGGTGGAGCTTCCTGGAGGGGGGCCACCTGGCCCTGGGCCTGGTGGTGCGGCTCGCCGAGGGGGATCCCGCCGCCATCCGCGCCCGGGTGGAGGAATGCAGGGCCAGGCGCGGCACCAGCCAGCCCCTGCACAAGCGCAACGCGGGGTGCGTGTTCAAGAACCCCCCGGGCCAGAGCGCGGGACGGCTCATCGACCTGGCCGGGCTCAAGGGCTTCCGGGTGGGCGACGCGGAGGTGAGCCCGGAGCACGGGAACTTCCTGGTGAACCTGGGGGGGGCCACGGCGGCGGAATTCGGCGAGCTCATGGCGAGGGTCCGGGAGAAAGTCCTGGACGTCCACGGCATTGAACTCGAACCTGAGGTCGAGATCTGGTACACCTGACACCCATGCCCATGATTCCCCGCACCCGCCCGAAGCGACCCTGGATGCCCTGGGCCCGGGTGGGCCTCGTGGGGCTGCTGGTGGCGGGGGCGGGCTACGCGGCCCTGGAACTGGGGCACAAGTATCTGGGCCTGCAGAAGCTCACCATCGAGCAGATCACCATTTCCGGCTGCCGGGGGGAGCGCCTGGAGCAGGCCCAGGCCATCGCCGACAAGGTCTGCCTGGGCAAGCCGCTGTTCTGGTTCGACGCGGAAAAACTGCGGGAATCCCTGGAATCCAAGCGCTGGGTGAAGGGGCTCCTCATCCGCCGGGACCCGCCGGACCGGCTCAGCCTGGTGCTGGAGGAGCGCAAGCCGATCCTCTGGCTCGTCCGCCCGGAAGGCGTCTTCCTGGTGTCCGACGACGGCATTGTGCTGGATCGGCTCAATCAAGTTGATTTATCACCCATTCCCGTGGTGGCGGATCCCAAAAGCCAGCAGGACGGGCCGATGGTCCAGCTGATCCGCACCGCCACGAGCCTCCGCAACAAACAGAAGGAGTTTTACGACCGCCTCACGGAGCTTCGGTGGAGCGACCGGGGCCCGGTGGCCTTCCTGGAGGGCCTGGACGCCCCCATCTATCTTTCGCGCCTGGAACCCACGAAAAACATCCCCAATTTCCAGATGCTGTTCCTGAACGAGCTGTCCAAGAGGGCGGATGCGGGCTCCCTGCGGTACATCGATCTGAGGTGGGACGACGAGATCGCGGTGGGCGAACCTGCCGATTCCGCACCGCCCAAGGCCGTGGCCCAGCCCCGCTGAATTTTCAACCCTGTAAATCCAGTTCCCGTGCGGTTATGCTTGGGGTCAAGGAAACAGGAATACTCATGGTGCAACCTGCCGTTCTGCTAGGACTGGATCTCGGAGCCAGCAAAGTTGTCGCAGTTGTTGCAGTTCAGGAGGAGAACGGGCTCCTGAACGTCACCGGCGCGAGCCAGGCGAACCCCGAGGGGGGCATCCGCCAGGGCGAGATCACCGACATCAACCTCACGGTCACGGCCATCACCCGCGCCGTGGAGGAGGCCATGCGCACCTCGGGCCAGACGCGGCTCGACGGCATCCGCGTCACCGTGGACGGCATCCAGTTCAAGGGCGAGAACCTGCGGGACTCCATCACCATCGCGTCCGCGGACCGGGTCATCACGCCCAGCGACAAGGACCGCGTCATGGAGCAGGCCACCAACGGCTGCAAGCTCGCCAAGGAGGAGACGGTCCTGCACCGCATCCCCCAGATGTTCCACATCAAGGGCCAGCGCGACATCAAGAACCCCGTGAACATGATCGGCGACACCCTGGAAGCCGAGGTGCGCATCATCGTGGCGCCGGGCTCCGTGCTGGAGAACATCAACCGCGCCCTGCACCTCTCGGGCCTCCAGGACGCCGCCCTGATGTACTCCCCCCTGGCCTCGGCCGAGGCCGTGCTGAGCCGCGAGGACGCGGAGAACGGCGCGGTGGTCGTGGACGTCGGCGAGCAGCTCACGCACATGGGCGTCTTCCTGCGCGGCACGCTCTTCCATTCCGCGGTGATCCCCATCGGGGGCATGCACTTCACCAAGGACCTGGAGATCACCAAGCACCTGGGCGGCATCGGCATGGCCGAGCGCATCAAGCGCATCTACGGCACCGCCCTGCCCAGCACGGTCCCCGCCGAGGAGCACATCGAGCTCGAGGAGGAGGGACGCCAGGTGTCGCGCCGCGAGCTGGCCGACGTGCTCCACGCCCGGGCCATCGAGCTCCTGAACATGGTGCTGGCGGAGATCGGGCGCTCGGGGCTCATCCATGAGATCCACGGCGGCGTGCACCTGGTGGGCGGCGGTTCGCTCCTGCCGGGCATGCCCATCCTCGCGCAGAACATCCTGGGCCGCCCGCGGGTCGTCCTGGGCCGCGTGATCGGCGTCCAGGGACTCTCCCACGCCATCGCCAACCCGCTCTACACCAACGCCCTGGGGGCCGTGAAGGCCCTTCACCGCAGCATGAACGAATCCACCGGACGCCCCCGCGGGGGCAGCGGTCTGTTCGAGAGGATCAAGCGATGGATTTGACCGGCGACCCCATGAGCGGCATCCCCTTCCTCCCCAACCCCGTCCACCTGCCCGGCGCCAACATCAAGGTGGTGGGCGTGGGAGGCGCGGGCTGCAACGCCATCGACCGCATGATCCAGAGCGGCGTCGGCGGCGTGCAGTTCATCGCCATGAACACCGACCAGCAGAGCCTCGCCCAGAGCAAGGCCCACGTGAAGATCCCCCTGGGCCCGCAGAGCATGCGCGGGCTCGGCGCCGGCGGCAACGCCGAGCGCGGCGCCGTGGCCGCCGAGGAGAGCCGCGAGGAGATCCTCGCCCAGCTCCAGGGCGCGGACATGGTCTTCATCACGGGCGGCATGGGCGGCGGCACGGGCACCGGCGCGGCGCCCATCGTGGCCAGCTGCGCCCGGGAGTTCGGCGCGCTCACCGTGGCCGTGGTGCTCACGCCCTTCCGCTGGGAAGGCGTGAACAAGTCCGACAAGGCCAGCCAGGGCCTGGAGAACCTGCGCAACACCGCCGACACGGTCATCGTGGTGTCCAACGAGAAGCTGCTGACGCTGTGCGAGAAGGGCGTGAAGATCAAGGAGGCCTACCGGGTCGCCGACGGCGTGCTCATCCAGGGCGTTCGCGGCATCACCGACCTCATCCTGCGCCCTGGCACCCTCAACGGCGACTTCGCCGACGTGGAGGCCGTGCTGCGCAACGGCCGCGAGGCCCTCATCGGCACCGGCATCGGCCGCGGCGAGGAGGCCCTGCTGGACGCCCTGCAGCGCGCCCTGGACTGCCCCCTGCTGGAGCGCGACACCCGGGGCTCGGCCTCCCAGGTCATCGTCTCCGTCATGGCCGACTGGGACCGCGTGGAACTCTCCGCGGTGGAGACGGCCATGGGCTTCCTGAGCCGCCACTACCACGGCCTGGCCGACATCAAGCTCTGCCAGGTGGAGGCCCCCGAGCTGGAGGACCGCGCCCTGGTCACCGTGCTGGCCTCGGGCTTCGTGGAGTCGAGCCAGGACCTGGACCAGGAGGCCGCCCCCCAGGAACTGCGCACCTTCGCCGAGGCTCCGCGCACCGCCAACGGCGACTCCGGCCGCGTCTACGGCGAGGTGCCCCAGAGCCCCCTGGATCCGCCGGTGCTGACCCCCACGCGGCTGCTGCCCCAGGCGCCCACGCCCAGCGGCGAGATGGCCAACCTCACCGAGGACCTGCACGTGCCGGCCATCATCCGCATGACCCAGGGTCGCCTCGGAATCGAATAAATTTTACATCAGCCCTTGGATCGCGATTCGGCGGCCCAGGGGCCGAACTTTGCGTGTAACCAAGCTGAAATTTGCGTCACATGAGCGGAAGGGTCCCACGGGGATCCTGGATGAATAAAGAAATCATCCATTTCCCACCCACCTTCCGGAGTGACCATGACCACCTCGACTTCCCGCCTGGCGCGCCTGGGCCTGCTCTGCGCGGCCGCCACCGTCCTCGGCGCCGAGGCGCCCCGCCTGGGCCTCACGGCCGGCGCCGCCTGGCCCACCGGCGGCACCCGGGACCACATCACCGAGAGCGCGGGCTGCACCGTGGGCGCCTTCGCCGACTGGGAGCAGCGTCCCGGCCACGCCATCCGCCTCGCCCTGGACGGGAACTTCCACCCCCGGTCCTCCAGCCGCCTCGCGCCGGGTTACGGCGGCCGGGGCCAGGCCCAGAGCCAGTCGCTCACCCTCAATTACGTATTCAAGCCCCGGGCCGACTTCCAGGGCTTCTTCATCGTGCTGGGCGCCGGCGGCATGAACGTCCAGCGCCGCCAGGGGAACTTCCTCTACGAGACCGGCGTGAAGCTGTCCTGGAACGCGGGCTTCGGCGTCGACATGAACGAGAGGTGGGGCCTGCTGGCCCGGTACCACTCCATCTCGACCGAGGGCCGGAACCTGGGTACCGTCACCGCGGGCCTGGCCTATCGGTTCTAGCCCTCCACCCGGTTCCCGCCCAGGCGCTTGGCGAGGTACATCGCGCCGTCCGCCCTCCGGATGAGGGAATCCATGGACTCCCCCTGCTCCAGCACCGCCAGGCCGACGCTGAGGCCCACGGAGACGAGGGCTTCGGCGGTGGAGACCGACAGCGCGGCGGCGGCCCTGCGCAGCTTCTCGCCCACCTCCAGGGCGCCTTCGCGGCCGGTGGCGGGCAGGAGCACCAGGAACTCCTCGCCGCCCCACCGGGCGCAGACGTCGTAGGCCCGCAGGGCGTCGCGCAGCGCGTGGGCCAGGGCGACCAGCACCCGGTCGCCGGTCTCGTGCCCGTGGGTGTCGTTCACGCTCTTGAACCGGTCCACGTCGGCCATGAGCACGGCCATGGTGCCGCCTTCGCGCACGGTGCGCGCCAGTTCGGAGCGGAGGTCCTCCATCATGGCCCGGCGGTTGGGGATGCCCGTGAGGGAATCGGTGCGGGAGGCCTGCTGGAGCACCTCGTTCAGGGCCTTGAGCTGGCTCTGGAAGCCGTCGGAGATGCGGGTGATCTTCCCCAGGCGCCGCAGCAGGCGGAGGTGGGCGTCGCCCAGCCTCTCCAGTTCCGCCAGGAGCGGGTGGTCCCGGTTGGCCGGGTCCGACCGCAGGGCCTCCAGGCGGCTGCGCACGTCGGCGGCGGCGGGGTCCCGGTACAGGAGGGATCTAACCGCGGCGTCCCCGGCCCGGGTGAAGCGGAATCTGGGGTTCCCTTCCGTGGTGGCCATGGCGATCATCCTTCCGAAGGCGAGGGGACGATGTGGAACGGCAGGCCCAGATCCTCCCGGAATTCCTCGGCGAGGTCCAGGGCCCTGTCGTTCTCGGGATCGTAGAACCAGGTGAGGGAGACGGCCCGGCCGGAAAGGTGGGCCTCCTCCATGGCGTCCAGCAGGTCCATCATGCACTTGATGCTGCTGGTGTTGAGGTAGGTGAGGCGGAGTTCCACGTGCAGGGGGCGGTCGTCCCGGGCCAGGAAGTCCGCGACCCATCCGAGGATCGGCTGGAAGAACTCGAAGGAGTTCTCGGGGTAGGATTCCCCGGTGAGCTCGAGGAGCCCGGCCTCGGCGTCGCTCCGCACCCGGGGGCTGGAGGCGGTGGCGGCGAACGACAGGTTCTCGAGGGTCATAGCGTCACCGTGAGGGAGAAGAAGTCCAGGCCGGCATCCGCGGCCACCACCGAGTAGGACAGGGGCGCCGAGGCGGTGCGGGCCATGCGGATGAGGCCCAGGCCCGCGCCCGCGGCGCCGGGCGGGAGCTCGGCGCGCAGGCGCGCCTTGTAGAGGGCCTTGAGGTCCGCCGGGGCCAGGCTTCCCAGGGCGTCCAGCCTCGCAAGGAGCGCAGGCGCGTCCTGGCGCCGGATGAAGTTGCCGCACCGCACCAGGTACCGGTCGCCGGTGCGGCCGATCACCAGCACCCCGGCCTCGGCCTGGGCCCGTTCCGGGCCGGTCCAGGGACCCTGGGAGGCATAGCCGGCCACGTTCTGGGCGGCCTCGATGAAGACGGTGAAGACGTCGGCCATGGCAGCCTTCCGCACGGCCTCGGCCTCCAGGTGCCTGCGCACCGCCCTGCCCAGCTCCTCGATGATGCTGTGCCGGAAGGGGCCGTTGAAGCACATGAGGATGCCCTCGGAGGCCAGGAAATGCCGTATCTGGTCCAGGTCGCCCATGGTCTACTCCTCGGCGGGGCCGCTGCGGAACCCCAGGATGGTGATGTCGTCCCGCTGGGGGTTGCCCCCCTGGTAGTCGGCCAAGGCCTGGGCCAGGGCCTCGCCCTGGGCGGCCATGGGAAGCCCGCGCAGGTCCTGGAGGAGCCTGCCCAGCCGGCGCCGGCCGAAGCCGAAGCTGAACTTGCCCCCGTGCTGGTCGAGGATGCCGTCCGTGAAGAGGTAGAGCACCGTGCCCGGCGCCAGGGGCAGCTCCTGGTTCCGGAAGGGGAAGTCCTCCCGGGAGCGGCGGTACCCGAGGCTGTGCGAGTCCCCGGCGTGCACGGTCAGCTCCTCCTCCCCGGGCCCCAGCGTCCACAGCGGCAGGCGGGCCCCGGCGAACACCACCCGGTCCGGCAGCACCTTCAGGAGCGCCAGGTCCAGGCCGTTGTCCATGATCCCGCCGCGGGGCGCGGCTTCACCGTTGCCCTGGTGCAGCAGGCGCTTGAGGGCCCCGTTCATCTCCCTGAGGATGAGGGCGGGGTCCGCCGAGCCGAGCTTGGCCACAAGCTGGCTGAGGATGGCGCCCGCGCTCATGCTCATGAAGGCCCCGGGCACCCCGTGGCCCGTGCAGTCCCCCACGGCCAGCAGGAAGCCGCGCTCGTCGGGGAGGCACGCGTAGAAGTCCCCGCCCACGATGTCCCGGGGGCGGAACAGCACGAAGTGGTCCGGGATGTGGCGGGAGAGGTCCGCGGGCTTGGGCAGCATGCTCTCCTGGATCAGGTGGGCGTAGGCCAGGCTGTCCAGGATCTTCCTGTTGGACTGGGTCAGGGCCAGGGTGCGCTCCTCCACGAGGCCTTCCAGGTTGGAGGTGTAGTCCTGGATCGTGGCGGCCATGTGGTTGAAGGTCCGGGTGAGCCGGCCGATCTCGTCGTCCCGGTCCACGGGCAGGGTGATCCCGTAGTTGCCCGCGGCGATCTCCCGGCTGGACCGGGTCAGGCGCGCCAGGGGCTCGAGCACCATGCGGTTCAGGAGCCAGGACACCAGGGCGATGGTCACCAGGAGGCTCAGGGCCAGGAGGGCCAGGATGGGGAGGAAGCTGCGCAGGCCCATCACCTGGGAGGGGTCCACGAGGGTGATCGTCACCCAGTCGATCTCCCTGATGAACAGGGCCGCGGCCAGGTAGCGACGGCCCTCGACGCTGATCTGGAAGGACTCCAGGGCGGAGTCCCCCTTCACCAGGCGATCCAGGCGCTCCCGCAGCAGGCTCCTGCCGGCCTCGGAATCCACCAGCTGGTAGAGCGTCATGCGGCGCGACTCGTCCTTCATGCGGGCGTTGAAGTCCATGTACCGGATGCTCGGGTGGGCCTGGAGGACGCCTTTCGGGTCGACCATGATCGTCTGGGCGCTGCGGTCCGAGCCCTGGACCAGGGCCTTGAGGAAGGCCGAGAGGTCCACGCCCGTGCCGGCCAGGCCCACCTTCCGGCCGCCGTCCTTCACCGCGACGTTGACCCAGACCTTGAGCACGCCCAGGGGCACGCTGGAATCCACGTGGAGGGCGAAATCGTCCACCTTGTCCAGGGCCTCGAAGTACCACCGGTCGTTCACCGCCCCCGCCTCGAGCGTGTACCGGGGGGCCCTGGCCGGAGCGGCGGGATCGCCGAAGTAGTAGTGCCGGCTCCGGGCCACCACGAAGAAGCAGCTCTGGTCGGCGAAGGCCCGGCGGAAGCTCTCCAGCTCCGCCAGCCCCGCGGCCCGGGCCCCGGGATCCCCCTCGGCCCGGCAGAAGCCGCGCAGGGCCGCCGAGTCCGCCAGCTTGCGGGCCAGGGCCACCTCCCGGCGCACCGGGCCCATGAGGCGCTCCTTCTCCAGCTGCGCGTTCTTCTCCGCGAACCGCTGGCCGAAGGCCCCGGAAATTCCCTGGGCGGCCCAAAGGAAGGCGAGAACGGTGACGACCCCTACCGCCAGGTAGATCGAGAGGATCGTCAGGATGGAGCGGACCTTGAGGCTGCCGAGGTTCATGAAGACACTATAGCAACCTGATGAACCCCCCCGAGGCCATCTGGAAGACCAGGGCCACCGTCCGCTCCTCCACCGGCTCGGCCCCGGCTCCAAAGCGCTCCCGCACCGCCTCGCACACGTCCCGCACCGTGCGGGTGCCATCCAGGGTCTCCCAGATGAAGGACCCCGTGGCGTCCAGCTTCACCCGGAAGACGGGCCGGGGCAGGAGCTTCTGGAACCAGCCCAGGCGGGGGCTGAGGAACTTGGGACGGAGGAGGACCACGCGGCCCTCCTCGTTCGTTTCATGCTCCACGGCCCGTTCCGGAACCCTGGTCATCATCTCGGCGGTGCTCATGCCTCCCAATGGAGACCTCCTCAACGGCCGCGGGTCCCGGAAACCGGGACCCGCGGGGGAAGAACGGAACGGCTAGAAGTTCGCGCTGGGGGGCGCGGGCTCGTCCGCGGCGCCGGCGTTGTTCATGGGCAGCTTCACCAGGTAGACGGCGATGCCGGCCAGGATGGCCAGGCTCACCAGGAAGGTGATCGCCGGGGGATTGGCGAAGATGATGTACTTCACCTCGAAGAACGTCATGCCCGCGAAGAGCAGGCCCACCAGGGCCTCGCCGGCGATGAGGCCCGCGGCGACCAGCACGCCGGAGTTCTCCACGCGCACCTTCTGGGCCGCGTTGAGGCCCTTGCGCTCGGCCACCATGTCCACGACGCCCTTCACGCACCCGCCCAGGAAGATGGCGAAGGTGGTGCCCAGGGGCAGATACATGCCGACGCTGACCAGCATGGGGCTGCGCACCTGCATGAGGATGAAGGCGAAGCCCATGAGCATGCCCACGATGATCAGCGGCCACGCCATCTTGCCCTCCACGATGCCCCGGCTGAGCATGGCCATCAGGCCGGCCTGGGGGGCCGGGATGTTGGGGCTGCCGAAGCCGGCGTCGAGCTGCATGACGACCTTCTTCTGGTCGGCGGGGAGCTGGCGGAGCTCATTGATGCTGTAGGTCTTGTCCAGGTAGGTCACGGAGGAGACGTGGTTGGCCTCCAGCTGGACGATCTGGGTCTCGGCGGCCTTCTTGATGTCGCCTTCGTGCAGGATCATCAGGGGGAGGAAGAGGACGGCGGCGGCCAGGCCCACGCCCAGGATGTCGCCCATCTGCATGCGCCAGGGAGTCCCGCCCAGGATGTAGCCGACCTTGAGGTCCTGCAGCATCTCGCCGGCCACGGCCGTGGCCACGCAGGCGATGGCGGCCACGCCGAGCACCGCGGCGACGCCGGCGTTGCCCTTGACGCCCAGGGCCACCATCACCAGCGCGGTCACCACCAGGGCCGACAGCGTCAGCCCGGAGATGGGGTTGTTGCTCGAACCCATGATGCCCACCAGGTAGCCGCTGATGGCCGAGAAGAAGAAGCCCACGATGATCATCACCAGGGCGGCGACGATCGAGACCATGAAGCCGACGTGGAAGATCTGCCAGGTGATCAGGAAGGTGGCCACGGCGGCGAAGAGGATGCCCATCATGACCCAGAAGAAGGGCAAGTCCTGGTTGACGCGGTCGACGGTATGGCCACCCGCGGCGGCCTTCTTGACGTCCGAGACCGAGCGCGCCAGGCCGGTGGTGAGGCTCTTGCGCATCTTGAAGAGGGTGAAGCTGGCGCCCATGAGCATGCCGCCGATGGCGATGGGCCGCACGATGAACTTCCAGACGGCCGCCGACAGCGCGAACCAGTCCGCCATGGTCGCGTCGGCGGGCATGGAGTAGGGGGCGATGAAATAGATGATCAGGGGGACCATGAGGCCCCAGGCCATCACGCCGCCCGCGAAGTTCAGGGCGCCCAGCTTGGGCCCGATGATGTAGCCCACGCCCATGTAGGCCGGGCTGATGCCGGGGGCCGTGAGGTAGAGGCCGCCCTGGGCCAGCGCCGCCTTGCCCTTGGCGATCAGCGCGAAGCTGTTCTGCTTGAAGTACACGAACCACTGCCAGGTGCTGGCGAACAGCTGCACCTGGACCAGGGCCTGGATGACCGCGCCCACGCCCATGGCGGTGAACAGGATCTTCGTGCCGCCCCCGCCCTGCGCGCCGGCCTTGTGGATCTCGGCGGCGGCCACGCTCTCGGGGTAGGGCAGCTCGGCGTCCTCGACCATGACCCGCCGGAGCAGGGCCACGAACATGATGCCCAGCGTGCCGCCCACGAACATGATGGCGCTGGAGGTGAAGTAGTTGGTCAGCGAGAAGAACTTCGGCCAGATGCCGGAGATCACGAAGGCCGGGATGGTGAAGATGGCGCCCGCGGCCACGGATTCCCCGATGCTGCCCACGGTCCGGCCCATGTTCTCTTCGAGGATGGTGCCCTTCATGAGCTTGATCAGGGCCATGGAGATGACCGCGGCCGGATAGGTGGCCGCGATGGTCATGCCGGCCTTCAGGCCCAGGTACGCGTTGGCCGCGCCCAGGACGACGGCCAGGACCAGGCCGATGAGCACCGCCCGGAGGGAGAATTCCCTCAAGTTCTGCTCGGATGAGACATAGGGTTGCATTAGTTCCCCCTCCACTTAGGCTTGCGACAGGCCGCTGGTACTCGGCGCGACAAATTGGACGATGGGTAAGATTCTGCCTTGTTCCTTTGAAGTGTCCTATGGAATCCTTCCGGCTAGGCTTGAAGGCATGGAAAAAGAGAACCTGATCACAAGCCGGGCCAACCCCAGGTTCAAGACGCTCCGGACCCTCCCCGCGGCGGGAGGGGCGAAGCGCACCCACACCCTCCTGCTGGGCGCCAAGCTCATCGAGGCCTGGGCCGCGGGGCCCGAATCCGGCCGGCTCCGGCCGGTCACCTGGCTCCGCCTGGAGGGCGCCCGGCCGCACCCCCTGGAGCGGGCCCTGAAGGTGGAGGTCTGCGTCCTGGGCGAGCAGCTCATGCGGGACCTGGCCGACGCCGGCAGCCCCCCCGAGCACGCCCTCCTGGCCGCCCTGGAACCCGCCCCGGAAGGCCCCCTGCCCGCCCGGGTCATCGTGCCCTGGGGCATCCAGGATCCCGGCAACCTGGGCGCCATCCTCCGCAGCGCCGCGGCCTTCGGCTTCCAGGAGGCCATCCTCGGCCCCGGCTGCGCCGATCCCTTCGCCCCCCGGGCCCTGCGGGGCGGCATGGGCGCCGCCTTCCTGATGCCCCTGCGCCGGCGCGAGACCCTGGACCTGGACGAGGGCGCCTGGCTCGCCCTGGACGGCGCCCCCGGGGCCCTGCCCCTGGACCGGGCCCCCCTGGCGGGGCGGGTGCGCATCCTCGTGGGCAACGAGGGCCACGGGTTCACCGGAGCGGAGCTGCCCGACGGCATCACCCGCGTGGCCATCCCCATCCTCGGGGTGGAAAGCCTGAACGCCGCCGTGGCCGCCGGCATCGCCTGCTTTGAAACCGCCCGCCGGGCGGGCCTGGGCCGATGAAGGACGCCCTCCTCATCGCCCTGGCCTACCTGGCCGCCAACCGCTTCCCCATGGCCTCCGGCCGGGGCTACCTGGAGGCCTGCGCCGCCTTCCTCCTGCCCGCGCTCGTATTTGCCGCCGTGGGCCGCGGGCGGCGCCTGGGCTGGGTGTACCTGGGCCTCCTGGCCGGCACCATCGGCGGCTTCCACTGGGTGCCCGAGGTCATGCACTCCAAGGCCCCCATGCCCATGGCCGCGGCCCTGGGCGTGGCGGGCCTCTTCTATGCCTACGAAGCCGCGGGCCTCCTGGCCGTGGCCGCCCTGGCCCGCTGGGCCCGGCGGCGCAGCCCCCTGGCGGGGGCCCTGGCCGCGGGCCTGGGCATCGCCGTGTGGCAGACCTACGCCTTCCACATCTATGACCTGAGCTTCGCCTCCCCCCTGGGCGCCGTGCCCTGGATGGCCCGCAGCGCCGCCTTCCTGGGCGCCCAGGGCCTGGTGGCCCTCCTGTGGGGACTGGGGGCCTGGACGGGGTTCCAGTCCGCCAAGGGCGCCGGTCCCCGCAGGGTCCTTGCGGCCCCCGCCGCCCTGCTGCTCCTCCTGGGCGCCTTGAACGCCGCCTGGCACTACCTGCCCCGGGGCCCCCAGCTGGCCCTGGACGTGGTGATGATCCAGCCCAACTACCCCCCCGGCGAACGCATGCCGGGCATGGAAGCGGACATGTGGCGGCGCACCGACGCCGAGCTGCGCCGGGCCGGCCTGCCCCGCCCCGCCTTCGCCACCCTGGTCCTCTGGCCCGAGAGTTCCGTCCTGGGCCGCGACGACCGGGCCCCCGGAGGCCGCCTCCCCCAGGAGGCCCGGAGCCGCGGCGTGGCCTGGCTCTACGGCACCGAGGGCGGGCGCTTCAACCTGGTGCGCGGCGAGGCCGCGGGCCAGCCCAGCTTCATCCAGGCCAAGGTGCTGCCCATGCCCTTCGGGGAGCGCATGCCCGGGCCCCCCGCGGTGCGGGACTTCCTGGACCGCCAGCTGGGCTTCTACTCCGCCGAGGCCGGCACCCTGGGACCCGACTCCAGCTTCCGCTTCCCCACCCCCCAGGGCCCCCTGGCGGTCCATCCCCTCATCTGCAGCGAGGCCCTGCTGGAGCAGCGCGTGGCCAAGGGCGTCGCGCTGGCCGGGGGCCAGCTGCTCACCAACCACACCAACGACGGCTGGTTCGACCGCAGCGTCGCCACCGACCTCCACGCCGTGCAGATCCGGCTGCGGGCCGTGGAGGCGGGCCTGCCGCTCCTGCGCGCCACCCTCACGGGCAAGTCCGGCCTCTTCCGGGCGGACGGCTCCTGGGAGCTCTGGGGCCAGCCCATGACCGAGGCCTCCCGGAGCCTCCACCTCGCCTGGCGGCCCATCGCCACCCCCGCCCGCAGCCCCTGGCTGGCCCCCGGCATCCTCGGCGTGCTGACCGTGGCCTTCGCCCTGGCCGCCCGGAATAAAAGAGAAACGAGACTGAATTGATCCCACTGACTATCCTGGTCCCATGATCCCGCCCTGGTCCGCCGCCCCCCTCTTCCGCACTCTGCAACCCGCCCAGCGCGAACGGGTAGGACGCCTCGCCACCTCCCGCATCCTGGACCCCGAGACCATGCTCTTCCTGGAGAACGAACCCTGCACGGGCTTCTACGTCCTGGTGGAGGGCGCCATCCAGCTCACCCGCAGCGGCGACACCCCCGGCTCCCACCCCACCCTGGCGGTGGTGACCCCGGTGAACAGCTTCGCCGAGGCCGCGATGTTCGGAGGCGAGGTCTTCCCCGCCACCGCCACGGCCGTCAAGCCCTCCCGGGTCTACCACTTTCCCAAGGCTCCGTTCATGGCGGCCATGCGCGAGGACCCGGACCTGGCCCTGGCCATCATCCACGCCCAGTCCGTCTGGCTGCGCAAGCTCACCCGCAAGGTGGAGCAGCTCACGGGCTCGGACAGCTCGGACCGCCTGCGCACGTGGATCCGGGAGCACGTGCCCGCCGGCGGCTCCATGGTGCTTCCGGTCACAAAAAAGACCCTGGCGGCTCAATTGGGCATGACCCCGGAAACCCTGTCCAGGAGCCTCAGAACCTTGCAGGACCAGGGTGTTCTCCAGGTGAAGGGAACGACCCTGTCCAGGAAATAAGATGTGTAACGTTCATTAATTCATTTGTTTTTTAAGAAGACAAGCCTATCCTTAATTAAACAGGGATTCGCCATGCTCTTCTCGACGGCAACCGGCTACGCACTCAGGGCTCTGGCAGCGATGCCCGAGGATGGAACGTATAGCTTGGCCAAGGACCTGGCCTCGCTCCTGGACCTTCCCGGCCCCTACCTGGCCAAGATCCTCCAGTCCCTGGCCCAGGAGGGCATCCTGCACTCCGTGCGGGGTCCCCGCGGCGGGTTCCGGCTGGCCCGTCCCGCCCACCACATCACCGTGGGCGAGGTGGTGGCTGCCCTGGAGGGCATCGAGACCATGTCGGGCTGCGTCATGGGCTTCGCCCACTGCGACAACGTGGACAACCCCTGCCCCCTCCACAAGGCGTGGAACGAGGTCAAGGCCCACATGGACGCGTCGATGACCAACGTGACCATCCGCGACCTGCAGATCCTCGACATGCAGCAGCACCGGGAACTCACGGCCGCGAAGAAGTAGAGGGCCCCGCGCCTCGCGGTGCGGAGCCCTATCCTGCTACTTGCCCTTGGGCGCAACCTTCATGTTCTGCTTCACAAAGACCCGGTCCTTGATGGCGAGGTAGACCCCCATGGGCACGGCATTCTTCTCGACCAGATGGGACTTCGTGACGTAGGGCCTTCCGGCGATGATCCTGGAGGCCAGGTCGGGCGTGATGCCGGGGACCTTCTGCAGTTCGTCCTTGCTGGCGCTGTTGATGTCCACCTGCTTGCCGATGGGCTTCGCGGGCTTCTTCCTGGGATGGGGTTTGGCGGCCCGGGGTTTGGGCGCCCGCGGCTGGTCATCGTCCTGGGCCAGCACGGCGGTGCCGGACCCGAGGATCAGAAGGGCGGCGAGGGCGGTCTTCAGGGTGCTGCGGTTCATTCGGTTCCTCCGGATGAGCAAGATGACCCGGGAGCCTTGGGGCGCCCGGGCCATCTTAGCATTCAGATCGAAGCACCGGGGAAGGGTGGGCCCTGCCCCGGCATGGACGTTACTTGAAGTTCATGTGGACGGCCCTGACGTCGGCGGTCTTGCCGGCGGCGTGGCAGAGCGTGCACTGCTCGGACTTCAGCATGGCCGTCGCGCGGGGTTCGTTGATCGAACCACCGTTGGCGAGCATGTGAGCCGTGGCGGTCTTGCTGTCGTGGCAGGACCAGCAGGCGGCAGTGACGGGCGAGTGGACCAGGTTCCGAGTATCCGCGGGGGTGGAGTAGGTATTCGCGGTAACGTCGGCGGCCTTGAAGCTCGTCTGGAACACGAGGCCGTAGCTGGTGTTGGGGGCGATGCCGGGGGCCCAGTAGTTGTTCTGCCAGGACAGGGGCTCGGCGACGCCGTCACCCACAACGATGGTGGGGGTGGCGGCAGGCGTGGTGGGCGCGGTGGTGGTGCCCGCCATGGCCGTGGAGTAGAGCAGGTTGGGAATGGCGGCGGCGTTGGCCGTGCCACCGAAGTCGTACGAGCCGGGCACGTGGCAGGCTTCGCAGTTGTTCAGGATCGCGGGGTACGTCACGTTCCAGTAGTAGTCACCGGAGGCGACTTCCCAGCTGAACTTGTTGACCCGCTTGTCGGCGGCGTGGATGGCGTGGACGGCGTCCTTGATGTTCACGGCCCAACCATAGGCATTGGCCTTGTTCGGGTTGTGGCAGAAGTTGCAGGTCGGGGCGTCGTTGCGCTGGCCGGCGTGGTACACCTTCTCGGTGAAGATGCCGAGGGCGGCGTGACAGGCGTTGCACTTGGCATTGGTGACGATCGCGCGCCGGGGCTGAACCTGGGCGTAGAGCGCGGTGCTGCCGTTGGCCGGAGTCACGGCCTTGCCGGAGGCATCAAAGCCGTTGGCTACCATCTTCCAGACGTTGGGAGCGGGAACGGACAGGCCGCCCTGCTTGGTGGCGGGGTCGTAGGCGTAGCCGGTGACGCCGGTCTGGGTCAGGGGCTGGGTGTCCTTGGTGACGTCCGTGTTCACGCCGTAGGTGTAGCCGATGCCGCCGGTGAGCATGGTGGCGGTGGAAGGCACCTTCACGGCGGTGAGGGCGAGGGTGTAGTAGCCGTTGGCGTCGGGGGTGGCGGAGAGGGTGCCCACGGCGTTGCCGGTGGCGGTGCCGTTCCAGACGCGCTTCAGGTAGGTGCTGATCGTGGCGTTGTAGTCCGCGGGGGCGGCGATGCCGTCCTGGGGAATCGCGAAGGCCAGGTAGATGCTGGGGCTGCCGACATAGCCGGCGAACATCTCCGTGACAGTGCCCGCCGCATAGGTCTGCATGGTCTGGGCCTTGGGACCCTGGCCGTCCTGCTTGTCAACCATGAAGCGGAAGGTGAACACGGGCTGGCTGGAGGCGTTCAGAATGACCGACTTGAGTTCCCAGGTGGGGATCCAGGCACCGGCGGGCAGGTTGCCCGTGTAGCCGGCCACGTAGGAGGCGTTGGTGTTGTTGTTGCGGGGCTGGGAGCCGGCAGGAGGCGCGGCCAGATAGCCGTTGTTGGCGTTGGGAGCCACGACCGGGGTGTGGTTGATCTTGATGCCGCCGGGGGTGTGGCACTGGGTGCACTGGGAATCGTCGGCGAGCGCGGCGTGGTTGACGCCGTTGGCGAAGTCGACTGCGTCATGGCAGGCACCGCAGGCGGTGCGGCTGGGGACGGTGTTCCAGTTGTCGCCCTGGGCCGCGCCGGTGGACGCGCTGTGGCACTGCACACAGTTCCGCTGGTCCATGGGGTAGGCGACTTCGTTGAACAGGACGTTGGCGTAGTTGTAGCCCTCGTTGACAAGGCCCTCGCCCATGTGGAGGCGGTGGATGAACGCGGGGAAGTCGGCCACGGCCAGGCCGCGGACCTTCATCGTGCTGCCCGTGAACTTGAGGTGGGCGGGCACGGTCGCGGTGGCGCCCACGACGGTGGAGGAGGCCTCACCGTAGGTGTACTTGCGCTGGTCCGTGTGGCAGATCACGCAGTAGTTGGGGTCGAAGCGGTTGCCGCCGTGCACCGTGAGGCGCGTGTGGCAGGCGTTGCAGGCGCCGAGGGAGGTCACGACCCGCTGCTGGTCCGTGGCCGCAACGGCCTTGCCGGTGGCGGGAACGAAATCGTAGACCATGTTCGCGGCCACCTGGATGGGGGCTGCGGGAACGCCGCTGTCGGCGCCGGTGGCAGTGTTGGTGCTGGTGCCGCGGGCGTTGCCGCCGATCTGGATGGCGACGCGGTGGGTCAGGGTGGGAACGTAGGTCACGTCGCCCAGGTCGGCGCGGCTGTTGTTGCCGGTGTAGGTGAAGGCGTCCAAGGCAGCCTGCACCTTGGTGATGTCGCGGTAGAAGGTGTAGACGTAGCTGCCGTCGCCGTTGTCAACGAGGGTGCCGGTGCTGTCGGTGGAAGGCTTGCCGGGGACCGAAGCCGTGGTGGTGGTGGGCATCGTGGTGACGACGTAGTTCACCCAGGTGCTGGGGGAACCGGCGGTGCCGGGCACCAGCTTGGCGATGGTGAAGCCGAAGTTGGGATAGCTGGCGGCGAGGGCGTTGGAGGCCTTCGAGGTGAAGCCGAGGCCGACCACGGGGGTACCGTTGTTGTCGGTCACCTTGAAGTTGATGACGGGCTTGCCGTTGGTGACGGTCGCGCTGGTGATGGTGCCCTGGAGGGCCAGGTCGCTCCATTCAGTGGGCGTCAGGTTGGCGGCGAGCACCTGGGGGCCGGTGCCGTTGGTGCCGTTGGTGCCGTTGGAGCCGTTGGTGCCGTTGGTGCCATTGGTACCATTGGTGCCGTTGACGCCATTGGCGCCGGCGGCGCCTGTCGCACCGCGACAGCCGATGAGGGCGAGGGCGATGGCCGCAGTGGCGACCAGGGTGCCCAACCTCTTGAGAGGTTTCATTTCCATGCTACTTCCTCCTTTTATTAGCATTTGCGCAAAATTGCCTTGCTTGGAGCTGGCAGTGATTGGGTTGACGTCGCGTATGTGTCAAGTCGTGCACCTCCCGTGGTGGTCTGACAGATCAGTTGCTTCAAAACGACGCGGTGGCCGTCTGGAAATTAAAACTTGGTGGTGTGGCAGAGCGTTCCGTTGAAGCAGCCGGGTGTCGTTCCCGCGGGTGCGGGGGGCTGGGGCGTGATATCGGAATTGGCGCCGAGGGCATGGCATTTCACGCACTCGGAAGCGTTCGCGTAATCGGTCTTGTCGTGGTTGGGGTTCAACGGGGAAAGGCCGCTCTGCCAGGGTTTGCTGGGGTGCGGCGCCTTGGTGTGGCAGGCCTTGCAGGAAGGAGCGATGCCGACAGGGTTGGTGTAGTCCGAGCCGTGGCAAGGCGTGCAGGAGGCGAAACCCTTGCCTTGGAGGAACGTGGCGCCGTTGGGGGCGCCCTGGGCGCCCAGCCGCCCATGCTGGGAGGGGTTCGCCCAACCGGCGGGGTGGTGGGGGCCGTTGGGGTGGTGGCAGCCGAAGCAGCTGACGCCGGAGGTGCCGCCCGCCGCCGCGGTGTCCGTGGTGGAGCCATGGCAGGGCTTGCAGCCGTCGGGATTCTTCAGGTACTCGGACCAGTGGGTGGCCTGCCAGGTGGCCGGATGGGCGCCCGTGGCCGGGTTCAGCGTCGCCGCCTTGTCGGCCGCGGTGCTGGAGCAACCGATGATGGCCAACGCCGCCATTGCCGCGAAGAAGGTCTTTGCAATCAAGGTTTTGTTCATGATCAGACCCCTACTTGTGGCAAGCGGTGCACTTTTCGTTGTTGGCGCGGCCATGGCACTTGAAGCAGCCCGTGGGATCAACCTTCCCGTCGATGCGGTGCATGGTCAGGTAGCCGGTCCGGTGCGGCGACAGGCGGTCGGGCCGGTTGCCCAGCTTGGCCGAAGGCAGCATGGCGGTCTTGCCGCCGTGGCAGTCGGAGCAGAAGGACTGGGCGTGGCAGGAGGCGCAGGTGGCGCCGTCCTGGGTGGCCTGGACCTTGTGGTCCTTCACGAACGTGGTGGTGTGGTCCAGCGAGGCGAAGGTCTTCTGGGTGCTCTTGACCCGCTCGGTGCCGTGGCACTCGGTGCAGCTGGGGCGGCCGGCGCTCAGCTCCTGGGGGTGGGTGCGCGCGAAGCTGGCTTCAGGCGAGACCAGGGCGCAGGCGGTGAGGAGGCCGAGACCCAGGCCCGCCGCGATGAGGGCGAATTTCTTGAACATCACTTGCCTCCTTTACCGGCGAAGCCGAAGCGGAAGTCGGCCCGGAGGAGCCCCATCACCTGCTTCTTGTAGAGGGGGGTGTCCGCGAAGCTCATGTCGCCGGAGATCTTGAAGTTCTTCGTGGCCTGGTAGCCCAGGGAGCCCACGATCTCGGATTCGATGGCCTTGTGGTTGAGGTTCGGGTTCACCTCGGCGCCGCTGTAGTGGAGGCGGATGGCGTCCAGGCTGGCCGAGAAGTTGCCCTTCTCATACATCGCCCAGCCGCGCATCTCGCTGTGGGAGACGCTGTAGGCGGGGGTCAGGGAATCCACGAGCTTGACCTTGAAGGCGTTCACCTTGTGGTAGCCGCCGCCCAGGACGAGGTGCTGGGCCGCGAAGGTGAGGCGCCCATCCAGACCGGCCCGGGTGGTGTTGCCGTAGGTCTCGCGCTTGGTGGTGCGCAGGTCGGCGACCAGGTTCAGGAAGGCCAGGGGGCTCCAGCTGGCCGAGATGCCGTTGGAGCTGAACTTGCCCTTCTCGTTCTGGTTGAAGAGGCTGGGCAGGTTGGTGCCGGCGTAGTAGGCGTAGAAGTTGCGCTGGACGAAGTTGCCGGTGACGGAGAGGTTGTCCAGGATCTTGCCGGTGGCCTTGTAGTCGTGCTCGGCGATAGAGGAGCGGTCCTGGCCTGGCAGCGCGTCGGGGTGCTTGGCCACGTCGAAGACCGTGCGGCCGCTGAAGTCCAGGAAGGCCGCGGGGGCCAGGGTGATGTCGGCGCCCACCTGGCGGCGGGTGTAGTCGATGGGGTTGGGGACCGGGAGATCCTTGGCCGCGGTGGTGCCGTCCTGCAGGTAGGAGACGCCGATCTCGCCGAGCTTGGCCATGCGCCAGCCCAGGCGGGTCCCGACGATGAAATCGCGCTGGAAGGACTGGTCCAGTTGGGGCAGCCCGCTGTGGTTCTTGAAGATGACCGGCTGGCCGCCAAAGGCGGAGAAGGTGAACCCGTTGCGCAGGTCGGTGCGCATCGAGACGCCGTCGACCATCTCGTTGCCGATCCCCTGGTTCACCACGATCCGGCCCGCCTTGATCTCGGCGTTGGCGCGGTCGAAGCTGTACTGGAGGTAGCCGTAGGTGAGGTCGCCGGCGTTCTTGCCGCCGATGGCCGACTGGTCCTTCAGGTCCGTCCGGCCCCAGCCGTAGAGGTGCAGGGACAGGGCGTCCGTGCCGAGGTGGTTGGCGTCGATGCCCAGGAATTCCGTGACCGGCATGAGGGTGGTCTTGTCGAAGCCGGGAGTGTCCTGCTTCCAGCTCTGGGCCATGGTTGTGCTGTAGACGTTGATGTCCTGCGCGAAGGCCGTGGCCGTCATCAGGGTGGCGAGCAGGGCCATGTGGGTGCGGTGTCTCATGACCGACCTCCATCCACAATCCCGCGCAACGGTGCGGTCGCTTTGACCATGGATCGCGTGCGCATTGAGGACCTCCTCCACTGAAGATGGAATGACATGTTTCGAAGCATCTGATTGGGAATCGGAAAACCAGATGGCTGGGTCCGAAGATCTGTTTTGAGAAATGCTACGGAGTCCCCAGGGGGCCCGCAAGGAAAGAAAAACCTGACAAAGTCACTCTGTTATTTGAAATAGAGGCGATTTTTCCTCGATATTATTGGGGTTCAATTCCCCATGTTCCCTGATTTGAAAACAGATTTTATGGTCTTTAATAGTAAAAAACAGGCGTCGATCTGGTCGGATTTGGCCGGGAACCTAGATCTGGAAAAGTTCCCTTGCTCACAAAATTTTTTTTTCCGATTGTTTGGCTTGCATTTTGATTTGCAAGCTAGATGCAGTGGTGGCCTGCATATGACGGCTTATAGCGGTCTATTTATTAAAGGGTCGTGGAATCCTAATTCCAATAAATACTACATGCATCAACAGGCATACCGTCCGGTCCGTGACCTACTTGTGGTAGCTGGTGCCCTTGAGGATGGAGAAGGCGCGATACACCTGTTCCAGGAACAGCACCCGGCTCAGGTCGTGGGGGAACGTCATGGGGCTCAGGCTCAGGTGCTCCCTGATCTCGGCCTTGAGGGCCGGGTCGAACCCGTGGCTGGAGCCGATGGCGAAGGCCAGGCTCTCGCCCCGGTCCATGCGGGCCCCCAGCCACCGGGCGAAGTCCTCCGAGGTGCGGGGGGGGCCCTCGGCGCTCAGGAGGACCGGGCACCGGACCGTCGCGAGCTGGGCCCGCAGGCGCTCCCCCTCATCCTTCAGCTGGCGCGCGGGGTCTCCGCGGCCCTCCGCCAGTTCCTCTACATCCAGGCGGGCATAGGCTTTCAGCAGGGTGCGGTAGTGCTGCTCCAAGTCCCTGAGGGGCCCACCCTTGGGCCGCCCAATTGCTATAAGTCGGATCGGATACAAAGGAATCCCGCTGGAAAAGAAGATCGATACCTCCCATAATCTACCAGTTCCATTTGGAGGTTTCATGTTTCTGAAAAACGTCTGGATTCCCGCAATCGCAGGCATGGCGCTCATCGTGGGATGCGACTCCAAGCCCGCCGACACCATCCCCAAGACCGCTCCCATGGCCGCGAAAGAGCCCCACGAGCTGCTGGCCCACTTCAAGTACATCGCGGTCCGGAAGGACTTCGCCGACATCCCCGTGATCGCCCCCCAGGATCTCGCCGGCCTCTACGGCAACGCCTGGTGGTTCCACAATCATGCCGGCCAGATGGACCTGACCCTCACCGACGAGGAGATCAAGGGCCTGGGCGCCGAGGAGGCCAAGAACCTGGGCTACCTCGCCCCCGGCGTCAGCATGGCCGGGATGCAGGCGGCCATGGACAAGCTCTCCGCCAAGGCCATCCCCGCCCTGCCCGCCGAAATGCAGGGCGTCGACCTGCTCAAGGTGGACAAGCTTCCCGGCGAAAAGGAGAACCCCAAGGCCTTCGCGGCCATGAACGGCCCCCTGCTCCGCCCCATGTACAACGCCGGCATCTACCGCCTCCTCAAGGGCGTGCCCGCCGAGCTGTGGAGCGAGGTGGCCCTCATGAAGGCCACGCCCAATCCCAAGAACAACCTCGAGACCGCGCTGGTCCTCGGCTTCCAGGGCAAGCCCATCATCGAGATGACCGCCCGCCAGAAGGCCGACAAGACTTACGGCATCATCTACATCCACTACCTCGTGCAGCCCAGGGCCCTGGCCAAGGCCGTTCCGCCCGCCAAGTAGTCCGTCTCCGGGGGCCCGTTTGTCACAGGACCGTGACGGTCCTGGAACAGCGGGCCCTCCGTGTGTACGCCGTTCCAGTGCCGAAAGTCACGTACTTCCCCCCACCCTCTATCAACCCGGAATAAGGGAGCTATAGTCACTGCGTTAGGCTGTCACGCCTAGGAACCATGGGCCTGCGGGGCAGGCACGGAAACCCACACACTCTCCGAGGAGTCGTCTTATGGCTGAGAAAGCCTTCAACCCGTTCGAAATGGCCCAGAAGCAGTTCGATGCCGTGGCCGAGAAGCTTGGTCTGGACCAGGGCACCCGCGACTTCCTGCGCAGCCCCGCCCGCGAGTTCCACTTCAACATCCCCGTCCGCATGGACGACGGCGCCGTCAAGGTGTTCAAGGGCTTCCGCGTGCAGCACAGCGACGCCCGCGGTCCCGCGAAGGGCGGCATCCGCTTCCACCCCCACGAGACCATCGACACCGTGCGCGCGCTGGCCACCTGGATGACCTGGAAGACCGCCGTGGTGGACATCCCCCTGGGCGGCGGCAAGGGCGGCGTGATCTGCGATCCCCGCGAGCTGAGCGACCGTGAGCAGGAACTCATCTGCCGCGGCTGGGTCCGCCAGGTGTCCCGCAACGTCGGCCCCCTGCAGGACGTCCCCGCTCCCGACGTCATGACCCACGGCCAGCACATGCTGTGGATGATGGACGAGTACGAAGTGCTCAACGGCGGCCGGTTCCCCGGCATGATCACCGGCAAGCCCGTGGGCATGGGCGGCTCCCTGGGCCGCACCGAGGCCACCGGCTACGGCGTGATCTACACCGTCCGCGAAGCCATGAAGGAGATGGGCCTGGACATCAAGGGCGCCACCGCCTCCATCCAGGGCGCCGGCAACGTGGCCCAGTACTCCCTCGACCTCTTCACCAAGTACGGCGGCAAGGTCATCGCCATCTCCTGCTGGGACAACACCGACAAGGTGCCCTACACCTACCGCTGCAAGGACGGCATCGCCTTCGACAAGCTCATGGCCTCCATCGACAAGTTCGGCACCATCGACCCCGCCAAGGCCAAGGCCAACGGCTGGGAGCAGCTGGCCGCCGACGCCTGGATCGAGCAGGACGTCACCGTCCTCATCCCCGCGGCCCAGGAGAACATGATCAACGCCGAGAACGTGGCCAAGATCCGTCCCTCCGTCAAGATCATCGCCGAGGGCGCCAACGGCCCCACCACCCCCGAAGCCGACGTCGTCATCCAGCAGAAGGGCATCTTCATGATCCCCGACTTCCTCTGCAACGCCGGCGGCGTGACCTGCTCCTACTTCGAGCAGGTGCAGTGCAACATGAACTACTTCTGGGAGAAGGAAGAAGTCCTCAGCAAGCTCGACCAGAAGATGACCAACGGCTTCAAGGCCGTCTCCGCCCTGGCCCGCGAGAAGAAGGTCTACATGCGCGACGCCGCCTACATGATCAGCATCAAGCGCGTGGCCGAAGCCAGCCACCTGCGCGGCTGGGTGTAGTCCCGGTCAAGACGTTCCGGCAGACCGGCCCGCTTTCGGCGGGCCGGTTTTTTTCTGTGCGGGCGGGCATCCCGGAGATAATGGCCGGATCACGCCCATCCGTAGGGGAACCATGAACGAAAAGAACTTCGGCCAGTCCCGGGAACTCCAGGCCATCTTCGCCATCGCGGCGCTCCTGACCCGCGAGGACCTCTCCCTCACGCAGATCCTCCAGGTGGTGGCCGAGGCCCTGCCCAAGGGGTTCAAGCACGAGGAGGTCTGCCAGGCGCGCATCCACTTCTGGGGCGAGTGCTTCGAGACCAAGGGGTTCACGCCGAGCCCCTGGACCCTCCGGGCGCCCATCGTGGTGCGGGGGGAGACCCTGGGCGAGGTGGAGGTGGTCTACCTGGAGAACCGCTCGTCCCGGGCGCCGGGAAACCCCTTCCACCTGGACCAGAAGAAGCTGGTGGACCTTACGGCCCAGAAGCTGGGGCAGCTTGCGGAGGTGCGCATCGCCCAGCACGGCGGCGAGCACGTGCCGCCGCCGGCTCCGCCCGCGCCCGCCCAGAAACCCGAGTGGCGCTACATCCTGGACCTGCTCACGGAGATCGACCCGGCCCTGCACCACAGGCTGATCCGTAGGCTCATGAACCACGCCACCAAGGTGGGCGTGCCCGGCGTGCAGAAGATGATCGCGCTGTTCGACCCGGCCATCTACGCCCAGGGGGAGGCCTCCTCCCACGGCTCCAACGCCCCGCTGCCCAAGCGGGACATGGCCACCATGGTCAAGACGTTCAGGGAGATCGAGGACATCGCCTCCATCGTGTTCCAGGACGCGGACCTCACGGCCCTGCTCAAGCAGTGGATGCGCCAGGACAAGCTGGGCTTCCTCGCCATCGCCACGGAGAAGCGGGACATCCCGCTGGTGGAGATCACCGAGATCGTGGACCGCTTCTGCCGCGAGACCGACGAGGCGGTCCCGGCCCTGGCCAGCCAGGACGACCAGAACGTGCGGGTGGCCCTCATCCGCCGCTTCCTCACGGAGAACCTGAAGTTCATCGGCATCGCCAAGCGCCACCTCTCCGTCTACGACTTCGGCAAGATCCTCAACCACGTGGTGGGCCCCGCCCAGGGCAACGGCAAGCTGGGCGGCAAGGCCGCGGGCCTCATCCTGGGCGCGCGCATCCTCAAGCGCCTGGGCAGCGGCAACGCCATGGTCGAGAACGTGAAGACGCCGAAGACCTGGTACATAACCTCCGACGGCATCTACAACTTCCTGCGCCACAACAGCCTCGAGGACCTGTGGAGCCTCAAGTTCAGCCCCGTGGAGGAGGTGCGCCAGACCTTCCCCTACCTGGAGCAGGCCTTCAAGAACTCCTTCTTCTCGCCCGAGATGTACCAGCAGATCCAGTTCGCCATGGACGACCTGGGCGAGGGGCCCGTGATCGTGCGCTCCTCGAGCCTCCTGGAGGACAGCGAGGGCATGGCCTTCTCCGGGAAGTACCGCAGCCTCTTCCTGGCCAACGTGGGCAGCCGCGAGGACCGCCTGGAGGCGCTCATGGACGCGGTGTGCGAGGTGTACGCCTCGGTCTTCGGGCCCGACCCCATCCAGTACCGCGCCGAGCGCGGCCTCCTGGACTTCGTGGAGGAGATGGGCATCATCATCCAGAAGGTGGTGGGGCGCCAGGTGGGCACGTACTTCTTCCCGGCCTTTGCCGGCGTGGCCTTCAGCCACAACGAGTACCGCTGGTCCCCGCGCCTGAAGCGCGAGGACGGCATCGTGCGCATGGTCGCGGGCCTGGGCACGCGCGCCGTGGACCGCCTGGGCAACGACTTCCCCTTCATGCTGAGCCCCGGCCAGCCCAAGATCCGCGTGAACGTCACCCCCGAGCAGGTCACCCACTACGCCCAGAGCCACATGGACGTCATCAACCTCGAGACGGGCCGCTTCGAGACCCATGCGGTGGAGGACCTGCTGAAGGAGGCCGGGGACGACTACCCGCTCCTGGAGCAGATCGTCTCCGTGCTGGAGGACGGATTCCTGAAGAAACCCATGAAGGGCATGGTCAGCGCCGCCAAGGACGACCTGGTCGTGACCTTCGCGGGCCTGGTGGAGCGCACGGACTTCGTGCCCCAGATCCGGGCCATCCTCGCCATCCTCCAGGAGGCCCTGGGCACGGCCGTGGACATGGAGTTCGCCCACGACGGCGCCAACCTCTACCTCCTGCAGTGCCGCCCCCAGAGCCGCATGGAGGAGGAGGGCCTCATGCAGATGCCCACCAAGGTGCCCTTCGACCACAAGATCTTCTCCGCGTCCAAGTTCATCACCAACGGCTACGTGCCCGACATCCGCTACATCGTCTACGTGGACCCCGAGGAGTACCGCAAGATCCCCGACCTGGCCGACCTCCTCTCCATCGCCGACGCCGTGAACCGCCTCAACGGGATCCTGCCCCGCCGGAAGTTCATCCTCATGGGCCCCGGCCGCTGGGGCAGCCGGGGCGACGTCACCCTGGGCGTGGGCATCACCTACTCCGGCATCAACAACACGTCGCTCCTGGTGGAGATCGCCCGCAAGAAGGGCAACTACGTCCCCGACCTCTCCTTCGGCACCCACTTCTTCCAGGACCTGGTGGAGGCGAAGATCCACTACCTGGCCCTCTACCCCGACGACGAGGGCAACCTCTTCAACGAGGACTTCCTGGCCAACAGCCCCAGTGTCCTGACCCAGTTCCTGCCGGAGCACGTGCGGCTGGAGAAGGCCGTGCGCGTCATCGACGTGGAGCAGGCCTTCCCGGGCTGCCGCCTGGAGGTGGTGATGGACGGCAACACCGACCGGGCGCTCGGCTACATCCGGAGCGCAAGCGAACACTAACCCTCGGCGAACCTCGGCTCCTCGGCAGGATTTGATCAACCCCGATGATCCGTGATATCTTCCTGCTGTTTTGCGTCGACCCGACCGTCGGCCATTCTTCCGGAGATACCCACGTGCTGTACCGCGCTCACCTGCTGAGCCCCGACGCCCCTGCGCGCCTGAAGGAGTTTGTCGACGGCGGGCTGCTCGTGGACGAGGCGGGGCGCATCGTCGACCTGGGGGCCTTCGAGGCCCTGGAGGCGGCCCATCCGGGCGCCGAGGTGATGGACCTGCGGCCCCACTGGATCCTGCCGGGACTCATCGACCTGCATTCCCACCTGCCCCAGTTCGAGTGCGTGGCCCTGGACGGGCTGGAGCTGCTGCCCTGGCTGGAGACCCACATCTTCCCGGCCGAGTCCCGGTTCCGGGACCCGGAGGTGGCGGGCCGGGCCGCGCGGGACTACTTCCGCAGCCAGCTGGCCCTGGGCACCACCACCTCGGTGGTCTACCTCACGGTGCACCAGGAGGCCGCCGACCGCGCCTTCCGGGAGGCCGAGCGCTGCGGCATCCGCGGCGTGCTGGGCAAGGTGATGATGGACCGGCACACGCCCGAGTCGCTGCTGGAGGACACGGAGACCTCCCTGCGCCAGAGCGAGGAGCTGTGCCAGACCTGGCACGGCCGGGACGGCGGGCGCCTGGGCTACGCCTTCACGCCCCGCTTCGCGCCGGTGTGCTCCCGGGAGCTCATGACGGGCCTGGCGAAGGCCGCGGACCGCCACGGCGCCTACATCCAGACCCACATCAGCGAGAGCGTCGGGGAGATCGAGCGGGTGCGGGAGCTGTTCCCGGAGGCGGCGGACTACACCGGCGTCTACGCGGCCGCGGGCATGCTGGGGCCCCGGACCCTCCTGGGCCACGGCATCCACCTCTCCCGCTCCGAGCGGGACGCGATCCGGGAGGCCGGCGCCACCGTCGTGCACTGCCCCCGCTCCAACGAGTTCATCAAGAGCGGCATCATGCCCCTGCGCCGCTGGCTCTCCGAGGGCCTCTCCGTGGGCCTGGCCACGGACGTGGGCGGCGGCCCCAGGCTCGACATGTGGGGCGAGATGGCGGCGGCCTGCAACGCCTCCAAGACCCGGTGGGCCGTGGCGCGGCTCCAGGGCCTGCGCCTGGACGCGGTGGAGGGGCTCGACCCCGCCCTGCGAGCGCGCCTCGCCGAGGCCCTGGACCTGGAGCCCGACGAACCGGTCACGCCCGTGGAGGCCTTCCACCTGGCCACCCTCCACGGCGCCAGGGCCCTGGGCCTGGAGGCCCGGACCGGCAGCCTGGACCCCGGCAAGGACGCGGACTTCATCGTGGTGGACCCCCGGCGGGTCGACCCGGCCCCGGTCCGCGCCTCGGAACCCGCCGCCGAGGTGCTCTCCCGGCTCCTGTACCGCTCCGACCCCACCATGATCCGCGCCACCTACGTGCGGGGCCGCCGATGCCACGCCCTGGGAGCCTGATCCCCGCCTCCTTCTATCTGCGCGCCGTGGACGTCGTGGCCCGGGACCTCCTGGGCCGGCACCTGCGCCTGGGCCCGGTGACCCTGCGCGTCACCGAGGTGGAGGCCTACGGCGGGCCGGGGGACTCGGCCAGCCACGCCCGCTCCGGCCGGACCCCCCGCAACGCCCCCATGTGGGAGGCCGGGGGGCGGGCGTATGTCTACTTCTGCTATGGCATGCACCACATGCTCAACGTCGTCACCGGCCCCCCGGACCGGGCCGAGGCCGTGCTCATCCGCAGCTGCGAGCCGGTGGAGGGGCTGGAGACGGTCCTGGAGCGGAGGCGGCACCTGAAGGGCCCCGCCCTCCTCACGGGCCCCGGCAAGGTGGCCCAGGCCCTGGGCGTGGATCTGGCCTTCACGGGCCGGCTCTTCTACGAGCCGGGGGGCCTGGAGCTGCTGGCGGGGACGCCGCCCGCGGCCATCCTCGCAGGCCCCCGGGTGGGGGTGGACTTCGCCGCCCCGGAGGACCGGGACCGGCCCTGGCGGTTCGCGGCCGCGGGCACCCCTTGGGTGAGCCGGCGGAGGAGCCTCGGGTGACCGTCGCCCGGATCCACGCGTTGGGAGGCCATTCGGGGTCCCTGGTCCGATAGTCGCTTGTCCGGTTCCTGAATTCGTTGTTACCTGGATCATTCGATCTCTCGGAGTGGCCCATGTCCAAACCGGTGTTCAAGAAACGCTTCCCCTGGGGCTGGCTGCTCCTGGGCGGCCTGGCGGCGGTGGTGGTGTTCGGCATCATCTCCGCCCGGAACGCCCCGCTGAAGCTGGCGGTGACGGCACCCACGGTGTACCAGGCCGGCGAACGAAATCCGGTGCTCACGGCAAGCGGCTACCTGGTGGCCCGGCACCGGGCCACCCTCTCGGCCAAGGTTCCCGGGCGCATCGAATGGCTGGGGGTGGAAGAGGGCAGCCGGGTGAGCAAGGGACAGGTCATCGCCCGGCTGGAGGCGCCGGACCTGCAGGCCTCCCGCGACCAGATCGACGCCCAGCTCAAGCAGGCCGTCCTGGACCGGGACCGGGGCGAGGCCCTGGCCAGGGACGGGGTGCTGGACCGGGCCTCGCTGGACAAGCTGCGCACCGCCTGCCTCACCCTCAAGGCCCAGCTGGCCTACCAGGACGCCCTGCTGGAGAACATGGTGCTGCGCGCCCCCTTCACGGGCACCGTCACCCAGAAGCTCTCCGAAGTGGGCGAGACCGTGAGCCCGGGCAGCGCGGGCGGCGCCAACGCCATCAACGCCGTGGCCGTCCTGGCCGACTTCGACAGCCTGGAGCTGGAGGTGGAGGTGAACGAGACCGGCCTGCCCAGGCTCCGCAAGGGCATGCCCGCCGAGATCCGCGTGGACGCCCTGGACGCCGAGCCCGGGGCGAAGCCCCTGCGGGGCACCCTGCGGGAGATCTACCCCTCCTCCAACCGCCAGAAGGCCACCGTCCTGGTGCGCGTGGCCCTGGTGGACCGGCACCCCATCCTGGTGCCCGACATGGGCGCCAAGATCACCTTCATGGGCGATCCCTTCCCCGCCCAGACCCTCTTCCTGGGCCGGGAGCAGATCGTGCGCCGGCAGGGGAGGACGTTCGTGTGGACCGTGGACGGAGGCCGCGCCGCGCTCCGCCCCGTGGAACTGGGGGCGGAGAATCCCGTGGGCTTCGTGGCCAGGGGCATCCCCGCCGACCTCCCGCTCCTGGTGGTGCCCCAGGAGGTCAAGCTGGAGGAGGGCAAGCGCGTCATCCCCCGGGAGCGCTGAGATGGACGACGTCAGCGTCAGGCTGCGCAACCTGGCCAAGAGCTACTGGCGGGGGACCCTCGAGATCCCCGTTCTCACGGGCATCGACCTGGACATCCCCAAGGGGGGCTACTACGCCCTCATGGGCCCCAGCGGCTCGGGCAAGACCACGCTCCTCAACCTCATCGCCGGCATCGACCGGCCCTCGGGCGGGGAGCTGGAGGTGTGCGGCCACGCCCTCAACGGGCTGAACGACGACGAACTGGCCGGGTGGCGCAGCCGGAACGTGGGCTTCATCTTCCAGAACTACAACCTGGTGCCGGTGCTCAACGCCTACGAGAACGTCGAGCTGCCCCTGCTCCTGCAGGACCTGGGCCGGGCCGAGCGGCGCGAGCGGGTGCTCCACGCCCTGTCCCTGGTCAACCTCACGGACCGCATGCACAACTACCCCCGCCAGCTCTCCGGCGGCCAGGAGCAGCGGGTGGCCATCGCCCGCGCCATCGTGCACGACCCCGAGCTGATCGTCGCCGACGAGCCCACCGGGGCCCTGGACGCGAAGAACGCCGAGGAGGCCCTCATCCTCCTGGAGCACCTGAACCAGGAACTGGGCAAGACCATCGTGCTGGTCACCCACGACCCCAAGGCCGCCAGCCACGCGCGCTTCCAGATCCACCTGGAGAAGGGCGTCCTGGACCGCACGGTGGAGGTGCACGACCGCCCCGCCCTTCCCCGCCTCCTGACATGAAGTTCCTCACCCTGGTGCTGCGCTCCCTGTTCCGCTCCAAGCGGAGGACCTTCCTGACGGTGCTGAGCCTGTCGGTGTCGGTGTTTCTCATCGCGCTGCTGCAGAGCCTGCTGGGCACCATGGACTCCCTCTCCACGTCCACCGCCAGCGGCACGCGCTTCGTGGTGCAGGACAAGGCCTCCTTCACCAACGTGATCCCCCAGGCCTACGCCAACTTCCTGCGCCAGCAGCCCGAGGTGGAGCGGTTCACCTCCTTCCAGTGGTTCGGAGGCGAGTACAAGGACCCCAAGAACTTCTTCGCCAACTTCGGCGTGGACCCCGAGCCCTACCTCCAGGTGTACCGCGAGGAGGCCAACCTCCCCAGCATCCCCCTGGACCAGGTGCGGGACTTCCTGCGGGACGGCAACGGGTGCATCGTGGGCAGGACCCTGGCCGACAAGTTCGGCTGGAAGCTGGGCGACGTGGTGCCCCTGAAGAGCCCCATCTTCAACCTCACCCTGCGCCTGAACATCCGCATCATCTTCACGGGGCTGCGCAAGTCCGACGAGATGTTCCTGGCCTTCAACATCAAGCAGCTGCAGGAGGCGGTGCCGTGGATGAAGGGCCGGGTGGGCGCCTTCACCGTGCGCGCCAAGAACCCCGCCGACATCCCGAAGCTCTGCGAGCGCATCGACCGCCACTTCGCCAACAGCGCCCAGGAGACCCTCTCCATCACCGAGAACGCGTTCAACCTGAACATGATGAAGATGCTCGGGGACTACTCCACCATGGTCCACTCCATCTCCGCGGCGGTGCTGGTGGCCATCCTCATCGTCACCGCCAACACCATGGCCATGGCCATCCGGGAGCGCACCACCCAGATCTCGACCATGCGGGCCCTGGGCTTCCGGTCCGGGCAGATCCTTTCGCTGCTCATGGCCGAAGGCCTCCTCCTCTCCCTCCTGGGCAGCGCCCTGGGCATCGCCATGGCCATGGGGGTGGCTTCGGCCGCGGCGAAGGTGGCGGGCCAGATACTCCCGTGGATGGCCGACTTCATCATCACGCCCGAGACGCTTCTCCTTTGCGTGCTGATCACGCTCGCCCTGGGGCTGCTCTCCACCTTCATCCCCGCCTACCGCGCCAGCCGCAGGCCCATCACCGAAGGGCTGAGGGCCCTGTGATCTGGTACCTCTTCGTCCCCCTCGCCCCGTACCTGCTGTGGCTGCTGTGGGCCGCGGCCTTCCACCCGCTGCCCTTGACCTACAACTGGCGCTCCATCTGGCAGCGGTGGGCGGGCACGCTCTCCACGGTCGGGGCCATCGCCATCGTCGTGATGGTCTTCGTGGTGGTGCTGTCCATGGCCCAGGGCGTCTCGAAGGCCTACGTGCGCAGCGGCCGCGAGGACCAGGTGATCATCATGCGCCAGAACGCGCGGGTGGAGATGATGAGCTCGGTGAGCCTGGCCCAGGCCCGGCTCATCCTCACCCACCCCCTCATCGCCCATGACGAGGTGGGGCCCCTGGCCACCGAGGACATCATCGTCAGCAAGCAGGTGGCCCTGGCCGACGGGTCCGGGGCCATGAGCGTGACGGTGCGGGGCACCACCCCGGCCGGGATCCGCATGCGCAGCCAGGTGCGGATGCTCAGGGGCCGCTGGTTCAACCCCGGCCTTTCCGAGGCCGTGGTCCCCCAGAAGATGCTGAACCGGTACACCGGGGTGGAATGGGGCCGGAGCTTCGACATGGCCGGGAGGAGCTGGAAGGTCGTGGGGGTCTTCGACGGGGACGGCAGCGTCTTCGACTCGGAGATCTGGACCGAGGTGGGCGACCTGCGCCAGGCCTTCCGCCGCTACGGCAATGACTCATCCATGGCCGTGCGCCTGCGCAGCGCGGCGGACGTGCCCGCCTTCGTCCGGGACATGGAGCAGGACGTGCGCCTCAAGCTGGAGGCCAAGCCCGAGCCCGCCTATTTCGCGGACCTGGGCGACGCGGGCCGGCCCATGCAGGTGCTCGGCCAGATCATCACCCTGATCCTCACCGTGGGCGCGGTGTTCGCGGCCATGAACACGATGTACGCCACCGTGGCCGGACGCACGCCCGAGATCGGCACCCTCCGGGCCCTGGGCTTCCGCCGCCGGGAGATCCTGGCCAGCTTCCAGTGGGAGGCGATCCTCCTCACGGCCCTGGGGGGCCTGCTGGGCGCCGGGCTCTCCCTGCTCTTCAACGGCATCCGCACCGGCACCGTGAACATGAACACCTGGTCCGACGTGAGCTACGCCTTCGCCGTGACCCCGGACCTCATGGCCCAGGGCGTGGGCTTCAGCATCCTGATGGGGGTGGCGGGAGGCTTCCTGCCGGCCTGGCGGGCCAGCCGCATCCCCGTGACCGAGGCCATGAGGGCTTGAACGATTAATAAATTTCTTTTACACTCCTTTCTACCGCGCATTGACGGCATCAGCTTGCGAGGTAAACTGGTCACTAAACGGGAGGCACTATGGACCGTGAACTGCTAAAGGGGAGCACTCCGCTTCTTCTGCTGTCTCTGCTCACGGACGGCCCTATGTACGGGTACCAGATCATCGAGACGGTCAAACAAAGGACCGACGGCAGCTACACCCTCAAGGAGGGCGCGCTCTACCCTGCCCTGCACAAGCTCGAGGCGGCCGAGTTCATCACGTCCTACTGGCAGACCCAGCCCAACGGCCGGGACCGCCGCTACTACGCCATCCAGCCTGCCGGCGCGTCCTTCCTGGCCGCCAAGAAGCAGGAATGGGGGCAGTTCGTGGCCATGGTGGACGGCTTCGTGGGACCCCGGCCGTGAGCCAGGCGCTCGCCGCCTACCTCTCCGAAGTGGAGCGGGGACTCGGGGGGCTTTCCTCAAGCAGGCGGCGGCTGATCATCCGGGAACTCGCGGCCCATCTCCAGGATGAGGCGGAGGCCCGGGGCATCCAGACGGAGGCCCAGATGGCGGACCTCCTGGCGGAAAAGGAGCGCCCCCGGGAGCTGGCACAGGAGCTCTCCAGCGGCGAAGGCACCGACGCCACCCACCGCAGCGAGACCTCGCTGCTGGCCGGCAGCCTCCTGGGCCTGGCCACCGGCGGCTACCTCTACCTCCAGGGCGGCTGGCCCTGGCACCTGAGCCTGGCCTTCTGCATGGCCCACGGCCTGGCGGTGGGCGCGGGCATCTTCCTGGTGCGCCGCCGCTGGCAGCGCCTGGGGAGGCAGGGCCGGATCCTCACCTCCCTGGTATTTGGCACCCTCATGGCCATCCCCCTGGGGTTCACCAGCCTGCGGGGCTTCAATTCCAGCCGGCTCCTTTACGGAGCCTTCACGGGCTACATGCTGGAGCGCCACTCGGAACCCCGGCCGGCCTGGCAGGCGGTCCTGGAGACGGTGGGCTTCACCGTGCTGGACTACCTGGCCTACACCTTCATCTTCACCCACCGGCGCCCGTACAGCTGGCTCCTGGAGCTCAGCTTCAACTTCACCCTGGCCCTGGCGGTCCTGGTGGCCCTCCACCTCAAGCGGCTCCTGTCGGGACGGTGGCTGCTGGCCCCCCAGTGATTTCGGGTTGAGTTCCAAGGCGATCCGGGCTACACTTTCTCCCTTGTGCGTGAACAAGCCGCGTGCCGTCATGGCATCCGGTCGGTTCCAGGAGGCCCCAATGAAGGACAAGATCCATCCCCAGCTTTTCGACGTGAACGTCCACTGCGCGTGCGGCAGCGAGTTCGTCACCCGTTCCACCAAGAAGGAGCTCCGGGTCGAAGTCTGCTCGGCCTGCCACCCCTTCTTCACCGGCAAGCAGAAGCTCATGGACACCGCCGGCCGGGTGGAAAAGTTCAACCGCAAGTATGCCAAGAAGGAAGTGGCGGCCCCCGTGGCCGAGGCCGCTCCCGAGGCGGAAGCTCCGGCCGAAGCCAACCAGTAGCTACAGCATTCCCAGGAACGGGCCGATCCTCGGCCCGTTCTTTTTTTGTATGTGTGGGTGACCCATGCTCGACCAGCTTGAATCCCTCGATGCCAAGTACCAGGAGATCGAAGCCCAGCTCCAGGACCCCGCCGTCGTCAGCGACATGAAGCGGCTGCGGGAGCTCACCAAGCTGCGCTCGGAACTGGAGCCCGTGGTGGAGGCCTGGCACCTCCAGCGCACCCGGCTTCGCCAGCTGGAGGAGGCCGAGCAGATACTCGCCGACAGGACCCAGGACGCGGACCTGCGCGAAATGGCGGGCATGGAGATCCCCGAGCTCAAGGAGGCCATCCAGGCCGGGGAGGCCGCCCTGCGGAGCCTGCTGGTGCCCAAGGACCCCAAGGACGAGCGCAACGTCATCCTGGAGGTGCGGGCCGGCACCGGGGGGGAGGAGGCCGCCCTGTTCGCCGCGGAGATCTTCCGGATGTACGTGCGCTTCGCGGAGCGCCGGGGGTACCGGGTGTCGGTGCTCAGCGAGAGCGAGGCCGACCAGGGCGGGCTGCGGGAGGTCGTCGCCGAGGTCGAAGGGGCCGGGGCCTACTCCCTGTTCCGGTTCGAGAGCGGCGTCCACCGGGTGCAGCGGGTGCCCAAGACCGAGACCCAGGGCCGCATCCACACCTCAGCCTGCACCGTGGCGGTCATGCCCGAGGCCGACGAGGTCGACATCGACGTCAGGAAGGAGGACCTGCGCATCGACACCTTCTGCTCGGGCGGCAAGGGCGGCCAGAGCGTGAACACCACCTACTCCGCCGTGCGCCTCACCCACCTGCCCACCAACACCGTGGTGCAGTGCCAGGACGAGCGCAGCCAGCTCAAGAACATGGCCAAGGCCATGACCGTGCTGCGAAGCCGCCTCCTGGAGAAGGCCCAGGCCGAGGTGGACCAGGCCGAGGCCAGCCTGCGCAAGACCCAGGTGGGTTCCGGGGACCGGAGCGAAAAGATCCGCACCTACAACTTCCCCCAGGGCCGGGTCACCGACCACCGGGTGAACGTCACCATCCACCAGCTGGACGCGTTCATGCAGGGCATGATCGAGCCCATCCTCGAACCCCTGCGCGCGGCCCACGAGGCGGAACGGCTCCAGCAACTGGAGGCCTGAGGAAAATATCATCCATATATATGGATGCGGGTCCCCCCGGTTGCAGTTTTCCCCGGCACGCTCCACGATAGCTGGAACCCCCCGGACGATCCCATGGCCCCCGCACACCCCTCCCGCCCCCTGGATACCCTCCTGCACGAGTGCCGGAAGGTCATCGTCGGCCAGCCCCAGCTGCTGAACCGGCTCCTGGTGGCCCTGCTGGTGCCCGGGCACGTGCTGCTGGAGGGGCTTCCCGGGCTGGCCAAGACCCGCACCGTCAAGACCCTGGCGGCGGCGAGCCGCATGCACTTCCGGCGCATCCAGTTCACCCCGGACCTGCTGCCCTCGGACGTGGTGGGCACCCTGGTCTTCGACCCGAGGAACCTCACCTTCACCCCCAAGAAGGGCCCCATCTTCGCCAACCTGCTCCTGGCCGACGAGATCAACCGGGCCCCCAGCAAGGTGCAGTCGGCCCTCCTGGAGGCCATGGAGGAGCGCCAGGTCACCCTCGGGGAGGAGAGCTTCCCCCTGCCGGACCCCTTCCTGGTCCTGGCCACCCAGAACCCCCTGGAGCAGGAGGGCACCTTCCCGCTGCCCGAGGCCCAGATGGACCGGTTCCTCTTCAAGCTCCGCATCGACTACCCCAGCCTCCAGGAGGAGGGGGAGGTGCTCCGCCGCGCCGATGGGCGCGAGGAGCCCGTGCTGCCCATGATGAGCGGCGAGGAGATCCTTGACGGGGGGGTCCAGGCCCGCAGGGTCCGGCTGGACGAGGCCATCCGGAACTACATCGTGCGTCTGGTCCAGGCCACCCGCCCCGGCCACGGCAAGGCATGGAAGGGCCGGGAGCTGCTCCGCTGCGGCGCCTCCCCCCGGGCTTCCCTGGCCCTCCAGGCCTCCTCCAAGGCCCTGGCCTACCTTTCCGGGCGGGACCACGTGCTCCCCGAGGACGTGGCGGCCCTCGCCCCGGACGTCCTGAGGCACCGGCTCCTGCTCACCTACGAGAGCGAGGCCGACGGGGTGACCACGGACGATGTCATCAAGGCCCTGTTGACGGCCACTCCGAGACCCTGAAAAAAGGCTGTGACCTTCTTCACATACAAGTTGACAAATGCTTTATTGCCCTGTTTTCAATCCTTAACAAAAATTAACATGACCCCAAAAAAAGAAAACACGATTGGGGAACTTTCTCCACCGTGCTAGCATGGGTCACCCTACTTAGGTCACCTGATATTTTCCAATAATGGGCCGGGGAAAGGCCTTGATGTCTTTGAACCCCCGGAATTAACCCCTAAGCGAAGTGATATAACCAATTATCGCTAACGCTAACCCCAAACAGGAGGATGCACATGCATCGTAGACTCGAAAACTTCGGCCGGATCGCCGCGCTGATCGTCGTGGGTTCCGTGACCCTCGCCGCCCAGGGCACGCAGACGTCCAGCATCAGCGGCAGCCTCGTCGACCAGAACGGCGCTGCGGTCGCCGGCGCCACCGTCAACCTGGTTTCCACCAGCCTCCAGGGCCCCCGCGTCCTGCAGACGGACGACAAGGGCCGGTTCATCACCCGCCTGCTGCCTCCCGGCAACTACACCATCACCATCTCGAAGACCGGCTTCCAGACCATCAAGACCACTGAGAAGATCGGCATCGACCAGACCTACCAGCCCCGTTTCACCATGGCCAAGACCGCCTACGCGGTCGTGGAAGTGGTCGGAACCGCCGCCGCCGTCGACCGCACCGACGTCAAGACCGCCTCCAACTACTCCCTGGACGCCGTCGACGCCCTGCCCAACGCCCGCACGATGGAAGGCGTCGCCCTGCTGACCCCCGGCGTCACCACCGGCGTCGGCAACCGCGTCCAGATCCGCGGCGCCATGACCTCCGGCAACCTCTACCTGCTGGACGGCCAGAACATCTCCGACAACGCCTACAACAACCGCGGCGTCCGCCTGATCGACGACTCGATCGAAGAGATCCAGGTCATCACCGGTGCCATCTCCGCCGAATACGGCGACGTGGACGGCGGCGTGCTGAACGCCATCACCCGTTCCGGCGGCAACGAGTTCGCCGGCCAGCTGCGCTGGGAGCTGAAGGACGCCGCCTGGAACGCCTACAATCCGAAGGACACCCGCGGCTCCTTCCCCAACACGATGAACGAGGAGAAGACGATCTCCCTCTCCGGCTTCATCATCAAGGACAAGCTCTGGTTCTCTGGCAGCTTCTTCTCCACCAACCAGACCGGCGCCGGCACCATCACCTTTGACCTCGGCAACCGCGTCGGCTCCAACCCGGTCATCTCCAACAACGACCAGACGGGCCTCGTGGGCTTCAACGCCCCCTATATCACCCAGACCAAGGAAATCCGCCGCCAGATCAAGTTGACCTGGGCCGTCAACCAGAACCACACCCTGGTCACCTCCTTCAACAACGCCCGCATCGACGACGTCAACCGCAACTACAGCGCGGCCATGACCACGGCGCTGGTTCCGCAGGTGAGCACCTCCGAGTTCCTGAACCTCCAGTGGCGCGCCATCTGGTCCAACACCATCACGTCGGAGATGAAGGTCGGCCGCAAGAAGCAGAAGCTCTCCGCCGGCGCCAACGTGGCCGGTGGCAGCCCGATGTACAACTACAGCTCCGCCACGGGCGGCTATCTGAACAACGGCATCTTCAACCAGAACGACGGCGGCGACAACCGCAACAACCAGACCTTCAACGCGAAGGTCAGCATGTTCTGGGACGGCGCCGGCAGCCACACCACCGACGTCGGCGTCGACTACTACAAGGGCATCTCCAAGGCCCGCAACGAGCAGTCCCCCACCGGCTTCACCTTCGGCGTCACCCGGCCCTCCCTCAACGGCCAGGTCGCCGGAATCTGGGAAGCCCGCCCCCGCGACGTCTGGGAATGGATCAGCGGCGACGGCGAGGCCCACAACTTCTCCGAGGCCCTCTATGTCAACGACAAGTGGACCGTCAACAAGCACCTGAGCTTCAACATCGGCCTGCGCTTCGACAAATTCAAGGCCGAGAACGAGACCGGCAAGTCCACGGCTTCCGCCAGCGGCTTCTCCCCCCGTTTCGGCACGAAGTACGACATCCTCGGCGACGGCAACTGGCTCGTCAGCGCCGCCTGGGCCCGCTACAACTCCAAGGTCCTCGAGGGCATCACCAACTCCGTGACCAAGCAGGGCAACCCCACCGAGATCGACCACCCCTACGTTGGCCCCGGCGGCCTCACCACCTACCAGACCTTCGCCTACATCACCAACCTGGCGACGGTCCGCACCAACTATGACTTCACCAAGTTCGCCTACTACAACGACCCCACCCTGAACGTCTCCCTTTCCACGGACCTGAAGAACCCCACCGTGGATGAGACCCAGGTCGCCGGCCAGTACTTCTTCAACACGCCCGCCATTGGCGCCGGTTCCGTGAAGGTCACCTTCGTCAACAAGAAGTGGAAGAACCTGTTCGACTACAAGATCGGCAACCAGGGTCACGTGCTCGCTCCCGACGGCAGCGATCTCTACATGCGCGTCTGGGAAAACAGCGACGCCGCCCGCCGCGAGTACAAGGGCATGGAACTGGAGACCACCCTGCAGCGCGATGAGTGGCAGCTCGTCGGCACCGCCACCTGGAGCAGCCTGAAGGGCAACTACGAGGGCGAGGCCACCAACAGCCCCGCCGCCGGCGGCGGCCTCAAGAACTTCACGGTTCAGGACGGGGTGCAGATGTATGACCCCTCCATCACCACCCCCTACGGCTACCTCCAGGGCCACGTGCCCCTCCGCATCCGCGCCACCGCGTCCCGCGCCATGGCCAACAAGTACGGCAAGACCACCATCGGTCTCGTCTACCGCCAGGATTCGGGCCTGCACTACAGCAAGAGCCGCACCATCGACAACATCGCGGCCCTGAACCCCAACCTCAGCGACCAGTTCGGCAGCAGCTTCACCCAGTACGAGGGCGGCCGCCGCATGGAAGGCGTCTTCCCCACCGCCGTCTACCTCGATCTGGCCCTGACCCACGAGTTCACCATCTTCAAGGTGGCCTCCAAGGCCGTCACCGGCTTCTTCAAGGCCAACATCGGCAACGTCCTGAACCACCAGCAGATCATCAGCTGGGACACCAACTACAACACCGCCTCTTCCATGACGGACGCCTGGGTCAAGGCCAATCCCTCGACCTTCGGCAAGCCCCGTCAGTCCGCCGACTACGGCACCGGCCGCACCCTGGCCGTTTCCACCGGCTTCCGCTTCTAGTTCAGACGGAACCGCGTAGTACCTGAAGGGCGCCCGGGAAACCGGGCGCCCTTTTCAATTAGACTGATGGCATGACGATGCGCACCGTTACCCTCATCCACACGGGCGGCACCCTGGGCATGGGGCCCGGGGAGGACGCCAGCCTCGCCCCGGGCCCCTCCCTGGACCGCATCCTGGACCAGGTGCCCGAATTGCGCGAATTGGCGGATCTGCGCATGGTCGTGGCCTTCAACCAGGACTCGGCCACCACGGAGCCCGGGGACATCCTCGTCCTGGCCCGGCTCATCGTCGAGGCGGCTGCGCAAAGCGACGGCATCGTCCTCATCCACGGCACCGACACCATGGCCTACACGGCCTCGGTGCTGGGCTTCCTCCTGGCCGGCCTGGACAAGCCGGTGGTGATCACCGGCAGCCAGCGGCCCCTGGCCTACGTGCGCAGCGACGCCCGGGGCAACCTGGTGGACGCCGTGACCCTCGCGGCGAGGGGCGTCCCGGAAGTGGGCATCTGCTTCGGGGACCACTGGCTGCGCGGGGTCGCCGCGGACAAGGTGAGCGTGCACCGCTACGAGGCCTTCGAGTCCCCCAACCTGCCTCCCCTGGCGGAGCTGGGCCTCCACGTCCAGATCCACCCCCATGCGGGCGCCTTCCCCCGCCAGGTGCCGCCCCGCATCGGCCTGGCGCTGGAGCCTGCCATCGAGGTGTACGCCCCCTTCCCGGGCATGCCCTGGCGCCTTCCGGACCCGGGCTGCCGCGGCGTGCTCATCCGGGCCTACGGGGCCGGCAACCTCCCCATGGACCGCGGCGACCTGCGGGCGCTCCTGCAGCACTGCCGGGCGCAGGACCTGCCGGTGGTCATCATCAGCCAGTGCATCTCGGGGGGCGTGGACCTCGCCACCTACGACCTGGGCCGCCAGGCCCGGGCCCAGGGGGCCATCTCCGGGGGCCGGCACACGCCCTGGGCCGCGCTGGCCAAGCTCTCGCTGGCGCTGGGCGCGGGTTTCGGGACGGACGAGATCCGGCGCGCCTTCGAGGTCTCCTGGGCCGGAGAGCCCGTCTGATACACTGGTCCTCTACCCATTGAGGAACCGCCATGCTCGACGCCGCCCTTCTCCGCAACGACCTGGATCAAGTGGTGCAGGGCCTGGCCAAGCGCAGCGTGGTCTTCGACCAGGAGACCTACCAGGAGCTGGACGCGGCGCGCCGCCGGATCATCCAGGAGGCCGAGGCCCTCAAGGCCGAGCGCAACAAGGTGTCCGAGGAGGTGGCCCGCCTGAAGCGCGCCAAGGAGGACGCCAGCCACCTCATCGCCGCCCAGGGGGAGGTGGGCAACCGCCTCAAGGCCCTGGAGGCCGCCGAGAAGGAGGCCGAGGCCGCGTTCAGGGCCTTCATGGCCACGCTGCCCAACCTGCCCCACGAGAGCGTCCCCGTGGGCAGGGACGAGCACGCCAACGTCGAGATCAAGCGCTGGGGCACCCCCGCCGTCATCGAGAAGCCCCTGGACCACGTGGACCTGGGCACGAAGCTCGGCATCCTGGACCTGGACCGGGCCGCCAAGCTCAGCGGGGCGCGCTTCTCCATCCTCAAGGGCCTGGGCGCCAAGCTGGACCGCGCCCTCATCACCTTCATGGCCGACCAGCACGGTGATCGCGGCTGGACCGAGGTGCTCCCGCCCTACCTGGTGCTGCCGGAGTGCATGTACGGCACCGGCCAGCTGCCCAAGTTCGAGCAGGACCTCTTCAAGACGTTCCGGGGCGAGGATCCGCTGTACCTCATCCCCACCGCCGAGGTGCCCGTCACCAACATGTACCGGGAGGAGATCCTCCCCGCCGAGCAGCTCCCCCTGCGCCACTTCGCCTTCACCCCCTGCTTCCGCAGCGAGGCCGGCAGCTACGGCAAGGACACCAAGGGCATCATCCGCCAGCACCAGTTCCACAAGGTGGAGCTGGTGGCCTTCGCGACGCCGGAGCAGGCCCTGGAGGAGCTGGAGAACCTCACCTCGCAGGCCGAGCGCATCCTGGAGGCGCTGGAGCTCCCCTACCGCCGCGTACTGCTCTGCAGCGGCGACATGGGCTTCTCCAGCCGCAAGACCTTCGATCTGGAGGTGTGGCTGCCCAGCCAGAACACCTACCGGGAGATCAGCTCCTGCAGCTGGTTCGGGGACTTCCAGGCAAGGCGCGCCAACATCCGCTACCGCGGGGCCAACGGCAAGCCGCAGCCCCTGCACACGCTCAACGGCAGCGGCCTGGCCGTGGGCCGCACCTGGGTCGCCATCCTGGAGAACTACCAGCAGCCCGACGGCAGCGTGAAGATCCCCAAGGTGCTGCAGGCCTTCATGGGCTGCGACGTCATCAGGTAGTCCTTCCTCGGCGCTGGATTGTTCAAGGTTGTTTCGGCGCTTCTATCAAATGCGCCGGCCCATCCCAGAAAAAAACCAACGCCGAGGCGCCGAGGAGGCCGAGGATCGCCGAGAGAAGATGGCCTCAGCCTATGACGATGAGCGCCGTGTCTGTGGCTTCCCTGACTGCATCCGGAAGGAAGAAGTCCGCCACCAGCGGCGCTCCGGGCACTACGGCGTACTCGGAGAAGTCGGTCTTCCCTTCCGCCCTCAGGACCTCCTCATCGATGAAGAAGTTTCCCGTGCAGGCGCGCGAGGGGCGCTGGAAGATCACGGCCGCGGCGTCCCCCATGATCTCGGGTTTGCGGCTCGCGTTGGCCAGGCTCTCCCCGCCCAGGAGGTTGCGGACGGCGGCGGTATCGATGGTGGTGAGCGGCCACAGGGAGTTCACGGCGATGCCGTCCTTGGCCAGTTCCCCGGCCATGCCCAGGGTGCACAGGCTCATGCCGTACTTGGCCATGGTGTAGGCCACGTGCGGGGCGAACCACTTGGCCCGCATGTCCAGCGGCGGCGAGAGGTTCAGGATGTGGGGGTTTCCGGCCTTCTCCAGGTGGGGCAGGCAGGCCTTGGAGCACAGGAAGGTGCCCCGGGCGTTCACCTGGTGCATGAGGTCCCAGCGCTTCATCTCCGTGGCCGCCGTGCCCGTCAGGGAGATGGCGCTGGCGTTGTTCACCAGGATGTCGAGCGTCCCGAAGGCCTCCACGGTGCGGGCCACGGCGGCCAGCACCTGCTCCTCGCTGCGCACGTCGCCCACCAGGGGCAGCGCCTCGCCGCCGGCGGCCCGCACCGCGTCGGCGGCGGAATACACCGTGCCGGGGAGCCTGGGATGGGCCTCGGCGGTCTTGCCGAAGATCGCCACCCGGGCGCCCTCCCGGGCCGCCCGCAGGGCGATGGCGAGGCCGATGCCCCGGGTGGCGCCGGTGATGAAGAGGGTCTTTCCGGACAGGCTCATGGGGGGCTCCGGTGGGTGGAGCCCCGAGTATGCCCCGCGCGGGCCGGAATTTCTATTCGAAGTCGGGGGCGTCCGGAACGTCGCTGCCCATGCGCTTGAGGGCTTCCTCGTTCCTCCAGATGCCGCCGAAGCGGCCGTAGAGGGAGCTGAAGCCGGGGCGCTTGCGGCCCTGCTCGGCCAGGGTCACCAGCTCGGCGGTGAGCAGCTTCTCGGCCACGCCGGTCTGGAGGGCCTCCACCAGGGTGCGGCGGGTCTCGAAGGTGAGGGATGCCGCGGGGGTGCGCTCCTTGATGCGGGCGACCCAGAGCTTGCCGTCGGGGGTCCAGCAGGCGGGCGTGGCCTTGCCGGCGGGGGTCTCCAGGAGGGCCTTGCGGATGGCGGGGTGCTGGCCCAGTTCGGCCAGGCTCTGGATGGTGACGCCGTCCTTGCTTTCGGGGGTGCCCAGGGCCTTCAGGTCGCCAGCGGCCTGGGCGGCCTTGGCCTTGAGGGCGGTGCGGGCCTCCTCGAGCTTCCAGGCCTCCAGGACCTTGGCCTTGATGTCGGCGAGGGGGGGAACGGCGACGGGGAGCTCCTCCTGCACGCGGAAGACCACGTAGGAGCCGCCGGCCATGCGCACCTTGGAGACCTGGCCCACCTCGAGGCGGAAGGCCTCCCCGGCCAGGCCCTGGCTGCCGGGCAGCCCTTCCAGGCCCGCGGCGTCGTTGGCGGTGAGGGGCTTGCTGGTGGCGATCTTGAGGCCCAGGTTCCGGGCGGGGGCGGCGAGGTCGCCGCGTTCGCCGGCGCGCTTACGGAGCTGCTCCAGCTTGTCCTTGGCCTTGGCGGCGAAGGTGTCGCGGGTGATCTGGGCGCGCAGCTCCTCCTTGACGGACTCGAAGGGCTTCTCGCGCCGGCCTTCCAGGCGGATGAGGTGGACGCCGAACTGGGTCTTCACGGGCTGGCTGATCTCGCCGGTCTTCAGGGCCGCCGCGGCGTCGGTGAAGGGCTTGACCATCTGGCCGGGGGCGAACCACCCCAGGTCGCCGCCCTTGCCCTTGGCGCTGGGATCCTCGCTGAAGGCCTCGGCGGCCTTGGCGAAGTCCTGGCCGGCCAGGAGCTTGACGCGCAGCTCGGCGGCCTTCTTGAAGGCCTCACCGACCTGGGATTCATTCTCGGCCTTGAAGAGGATGTGGCTGGCCTTGAGCTCGGTGTACTGCGCCTTGCGGCCGTCGTACAGGGCCTTGACCTTGGCGTCGTCCACGGGCGCGAGGCCCAGGGAGGCCTGGTCCACGGCCACGTAGGCGAGGATCCTGCGGGGGCCCTCCTGGAAGCGGGCGCCGGAGTCCTTGAGGAAGGCCTGCAGCTTGGCCTCCCCGGGATCCGCGATCCCGGAGGGATCGGGAGCGGCGGTGACGAACTCGTAGCTGATCTTCTCGTTGCGGACGCGGTTCTCGAGGTCCACCCACGCCTGGTCGACGGGCACGCGGGAGGCGGCCTGGCCCACCAGCTTGCGCAGGCTGAGCTCACTCGACAGTTCGATCTCCCACTGCTTGAGGGAGGTGCCGTTCTCGCGCAGGACGGAGTTGATGTCCGCGGAGTCCTTGAGCTGGCCGTTGTCGTTCAGGAAGAGGGGGATGCTGCGGAGCCGGGCCTCCAGGGCCGCGCGCACCTCGGCGTCGGTGACGACGATGTCGTGGCGCTCGGCCAGCTCCAGCCGGAGCTGGTTGCTGATGAGGCTGTCCAGGGCCTGGTTCTGCAGCATGGGCATGAGGGTCTCGATGTTGGCCTGCTTGCCCATGCGCTTGAGGTACTGCCCGATCATGGAGTCCACGTCCCGCTTCAGCACGTCCCGTCCATAGACCCGCGCCAGGACGTTGTCCGGAGCGGCCGAGCTGGCCCCGCTCGGCGCGAGGTAGGCCACAAGGCCTAGCAGCACCACCATCATGACCACGGCCATGGGGGTCTGGTTGCCTTTGAACACTTGGCGGAAATTGCGAAGCATGGGTTCTCCACGGGCAGGCCATTGGCCAGGATCTTCTAGGTTATCAAAGGAATGCCGTTTGTCCTAAACTGATTGACCGAGGGTGTCATGGCCGTACGACCAGTGCTCACCTGGGGCGATCCCAGGTTGAAGATAAATTCAAGTGATGTGGGGGATTGGACGCCCGAGCTGGATCAGCTGGTGGCCGATCTCTTCGAGACGACGTACGCCGAGGAGGGGCTGGGCATCGCCGCTCCCCAGGTCGGCGTGAATCTCAATATCGCCGTCATCGACACGTCCTGCGGCGCGGACCCCTCCGCCCGGATCGTCCTGATCAATCCGGAAGTGGTGAAGGAGGAGGGCTCCCAGGTCGGGCCCGAGGGCTGCCTGTCCATCCCCGGCATCCACGAGGTCCTGGAACGGCCCATGAAGGTGTGGGTGAAGACCCGCACCGCCCAGGGCGACTGGGTGGAGCTGCAGGGCGAGGAGCTGCTGGCCCGGGCCTTCTGCCACGAGATCGACCACCTGCGGGGCCGGCTCTTCGTGGAGTACTTCGGACCCGTCAAGCGCCAGATCATCCAGCGGAAGTACGCGAAGTCGAGGGCCTGACCCGTGCGCGCGGCCTTCCTGGGAACCCCGGCGGCGGCCGTCCCGGTCCTGCGGGCCCTGGCGGGCGCCAGGGACGTGGCGGCGGTCTTCTGCAACCCGGACAGGCCCCAGGGGCGCGGCCGCCACCTGGAGGCCCCGCCCGTCAAGCGCGCGGCGCTGGAGCTGGGCCTTCCGGTCCACCAGCCCCTCTCCTGGAAGGATCCCGCCACCCGGGAGGCCTGGGAGGCGCTGGGCGTCGACCTGGCGGTGGTGGTGGCCTACGGGCACATCCTGCCCCGGTGGATGCTGGACGGCTGCCGGCTGGGGGCGTGGAACCTCCACTTCTCCCTCCTGCCCCGCTGGCGGGGGGCCGCCCCGGTGAACCACGCCATCCTCGCCGGCGATCCGGAGACGGGCGTGGGCCTCATGCGCATCACCCCCGGCCTGGACGAGGGTCCCGTGCTGGCCCAGACCCGGCGCCCCATCGGCCTGGGCGACACCGCCGACACCCTCCTGGAGGCCCTGGCCGCGGACGCGGCGGACCTCCTCCTGGAGCACCTCCCCGCCCTGGAGGCGGGCACCGCCGCCCCCGTCCCCCAGGACGGCGCCGGCGCCACGGTGGCCTCCAAGCTGAACAAGGCCATGGCCCTCCTGGATCCGCGGCTGCCCGCCCTGACCCTGCACCGGCAGGTGCGCGGCCTCCATCCCTGGCCCGGGGCGGAACTGCCCTTCCGGGACACGACCCTCAAGGTCTGCGCCGTGGGGGGCCTGCGGCCGGACGGGGCCCCGGCGGGCACCCTGGCCTGGAACCGGGAGGGCGCCTGGCTCACGGCCGGGGACGGCACCGCCCTGGAGCTGACCCTCCTGCAGCGCCCCGGCAAGCCGGTGCAGCCCGCGGCCCAGGCCCTGCAGCCCTGGGGCGCCTCGGGATCGGGCTCTACACTCCGAACGGCTTGACCGCCTCGTCGAAGCGGGCCGCCAGGGTGCGGTCCTTGTCCGTCACGTGCCCGGCGTCGTGGGTGGTGAGGGTGATGCGCACGTAGCCCCACCCAAAGGCGACGTCCGGATGGTGGTTCATGGCCTCGGCGGGCGCCACCAGACGGCTCACGATGTTGAACGACGTCATGAAATCGGGTGTGCGGATCTCCCGCACGAGCCTGTTGTCCTTCTCGGTCCAGGTCATGGATCCTCCGGGTCGTCGAGTTCATGTGAGGCGGCGGGGGTGAGAAGTTCCTCGATCTCCTGGGCCAGGAGCCAGTCCCCGGGGAAGGCCGCCAGCGCGGCCCGGATCTCCCGCAGGCGCTCCGGGGCGGCCTCCCCGCGCCTGCGCAGGGTTGCCACCTCCTCGTAGAGGGCCGCCAGGTCCGGCGGCAGGGACCCGGCCTTGCGCTGGCGCGCCAGACGCTCGGCGTCGCCCGGGGGTCCGCCCCCGAAGTGGCGGTCCCAGGCCTCGGCATCGGCCGGACCGCCTGCCACGCTGGGCAGCTTTCCCGCCAGGAAGAGCAGCGCCCGGGAGGGCAGGTCCAGGGGCCCGGTCCCGGTGGCGCCCTTGAGGTCGATGACCTCGCCCCCGCCCAGCCGGAACCCGGACACCCGCACCCCGCCGGGCAGCTCCAGGGCGAAGGCCCCCGTCTCCGGCAGAGCGCCCGAGCCGAAGGCCACCAGGGCCTGCCCCAGCCACGGCGGACCCAGGGCCCGCCCGCCCCTCGATACCTGGACCGGCCCGTCCAGGGCCACGATGCCCGCCACCCGGCGCGCCACCCGTCCCGTGACCTCCAGGCCCGTGTCCAGCACGAGGTGGTTGACGGTACCCGAGCGCAGGGCCTCCCGGAGCCCGTGGAGGCCGCCCCGCTTCCAGCTGAGGGTGGCCTCGAACGCGTCCAGCACCTCGAAGAGATGCCCGAAGTCCCGGGCGACGTAGAGCCGGGGCTGCATGGTGGTGATGTCGAAGTCCCGGTCCACGCAGTCCAGGGAGAGGGGGACCCTCTCCACCTCCGGCGTGAGGCAGTGCGCGGCCTCGCCCAGGGAGCTGAGGATGCCGGCGCCGTAGATGCGCGGGTCGTCCAGGCTCCCCACGAGGCCGTACTCCGCGGTCCACCAGTAGAGGCGGCTGGCCCGGGTGCTCTCGCTCACGTAGGTCCGGCTGGCCTGGGCCGCCGCGAGCCGCGCCTGGGCCAGGACCGCGTCCTCCGTGGAGCTGGCGGGGTCCTCCTTCACGACGCTCAGGTGACGCACCGCCTCGTACACCGCCTGGTCCTCCCGGCTGGCGATGGCCTTGAAGCCCGCGACCCCGCAGCGTTTCACGTATTGGGCGTAGTGCGGGTCCGCGAGGATGGGCGCGTGGCCCGCGCTCTCGTGGACGATGTCGGGCGCCGGCGTGTAGCCGATGTGGTCGGCGGAGCGGATGTCGGCGGCGATGGCCAGCACGCCCAGGCTCTGCATCTCCGTGAAGACCGCCGGGGGGATGAAGCCCCGCACCCCCACCGCCCGCCAGCCGATCTTCGCCAGGCGCGCATCCATCTCCTCCAGGCTGGGGATCGCCTCCACCCCGATGCCCGCGGCCGCCAGGCCCTCCAGGTAGCTGGGATGGGCGCGGTCCTTCAGGTGGGCCGTGAGCCGGGTGAGGATGTGCCGCCACACGGCCTGATCCCGGGGGGTGTAGTCCCCGTAGTCCTGGGGCACGACGTAGCGCGCCAGGTGGGGGGGCAGGATGGTTTCGGGGGTGGGCATGGCAGCCTCGGACCCACTAAAGATAGAGTCTCAGGCTCAGAAACGCGCCGGATTTTTTACTGCATCATCCTCGCCACATCCCGGTAGTCGGGATCCTGTCCGGCCACGATGCGGAACTCTTCCAGCGCCTCGTCCCGGCGCCCCTGCTCCAGCAGGATCAGGCCCAGGTCGTAGTGGAGCCCCATGGCGTCCTCGGGCGGGAAGCCCGGGGCCTCGATGCCCTGGCGCAGCCAGGCCACGGCGGCTTCGGGGTTGTTCTGGGCCTGCTCGCAGATCGAGAGCATCGAGCAGCACTCCAGGGTGCGCTCGGGGTCGCGCATGGCCTTCTTGAACTCCTCGATGGCGGGGTCCAGGAGGAGCATCTCCTTGTAGGCGATGCCCAGGTTGTAGTGGGTGTCGTAGTCGTCGCCCTTGACCTGCTGCTCCACGCCTTCCCGGAAGGCGTTGAACAGTTCGTCCACGCTCTGGATCTTCTCCACCACGTTGGTGGCGTCGTGCATCTCCTCGCCTTCGCCGGATTCCAGGAGGGCGTCGCCCAGCACGTCGGAGAGGTCGAAGAAGGAGTGCTCGAAATCGGCCTCGGACAGCTTTCCCGCGCCGGGCTTCTTGCCCAGGCGCTGCAGGGCGGTCTCGGCCTGGTCCAGGCGGGACAGCAGTTCGGGGTGCCTGGGGTAGATCTGGAGGGCGCACTCGACCTCGATCTTGGCTTCCTCCGGGCTGCCGTAGTCCAGCTGGAAGTCGATGTCGGAGAGGGTCGAGGCCAGGTCCGCGCTCACCTCCACGGGACCCGCGGCGGGCTGGTCCGTGGGGAACGGCAGGGGTTCCAGCTCCAGCGGCGGAAGCTCCTCGGCGCCGGCGGCGGTGATCTCGGACCACTCGTACTCGGGCTGGCTGGGGTAGGCCCCGGTGGTGGCGGCGACAGCCTGGGGCGGCGGTTCCAGGACCTCCCAGGCGGGAATGTCGAAGCCCTCCATGAAAGGCTCGGGGGCTGGCGGCAGTTCCAGGGCCTCGATGGACTGCAGGGGCTCGGGGACCATGGGCACGCCGGGGCGGCTCCGGTCCAGGTCCAGGGAGATGGCGGGGAGCTCCTGGATCGGCTCCAGCTCCATCGGCAGCACCGGCAGCTCCTCCACGGGGGCCGGCAGGGCGATGGGCGGGGGCGCCGCGGCCTGGCGGGGCTGGGCCTCCATGAGGCCGAGGTTGCGCCTGTAGAGCCGCGTGGAGCCGGGGAAGATGGCCTCGGCCAGGTCCAGCAGCTCCACGGCCAGGGCCTTGTGGCCCAGCTCCGCGAGCTTCTCGGCCTGCTTGACGTAGTGCATCTGGACCTTGCTCAGGACGCCGGTGCCCCGGTGGATCTCGGCGATGCGCACGATGGCGTTGTAGTTGGCGGGGTCCAGATCGAGGATCCGGTTGTAGGTCTCCTGGGCCCGGTCCATGAAGCGGTTCTTCAGGGCGTGCTCGGCATCCCGCTCCAGCTGCTGGATCTGCATGCGCCGGGCCACGTCCACATCCGAGTGCTCCGCGGGCGCTTCGGAGCCGGGGCCGTAGGTGGCCGAGGGCGGGGCGGTGGAGGCCATCACCGCCGGCGTCTCGTCCAGGTCCTTGATGCCCATTCCGTTGAGCTGGGCGCGGAGCTGGCCCGCCACCTCCTCGTCCTCCTTGGACAGGGCGAAGGCGTAGGCCCGGCGCAGGTGCTCCACCTGCTCGACGCGGTTCCCGGACTGGTGGGCGATGTCGGCGAGCTGGATCCAGGCCTCGGCGTTGAAGGCGCCGTGCAGGCCCCCCCGCAGCGCCTTGGCGGCGGCCTCGCCCAGGCCGCGGCGGCCGAATTCGCGCCCGATGGGCTTGAAGAGCTTCAGGGCCTCGACCACGTTCCCGCCGCGCACCATCTCCCGGAGGGCGCGCTCGGCCAGGGCCAGGGACTTCTCGGGCAGCTGGGGCACCTCGCACAGGGCCTCCAGGGCCCGGTCCGGGGCCTTGGACTGCAGCTCCACCTCGGCCAGCGCATCCAGGAGTTCCGCGGAACGGGGGTTGGCGGCGAGGCCCTCCCGCAGGTGGGCGGCGGCGGCGGGCAGGTCCTTCTGGATGACGGCGAGGCGGGACTGGGTGAGGAACACCTGGGGGGTGGAGACCATGGTCTTGGCCCGCTCCAGGATCTGGCTGGCCTCCACGTGCATCTGCTCCAGGGCCAGGGCCTCGGCCACCTCCAGGTAGATGGCCGCGGCCTTCTCCCGCATGCCCTCCTTGTTGTAGAGATCGGCCAGCTTGACCTTGTTCTTCAGGTTCTTGGGATCCAGGTCCACGACCTTGGCGAATTCCTCCAGGGCGCGCTTGAGCAGGCCCTTCTTGGTGAAGGACTCCGCCACCTCGATGTGGATCTGGATGGCGTCCTTGATCATGTTGGTCTGGCGGTAGAGCTCGGCCAGGCGCTCGCAGATGTCCAGGTCGTCGGGCTGCGTGCGGTGGGCTTTCTTGAACACGGCGCTGGCCTTGGCGTTGAAGCCGCCCCGCTCGAAGCCCATGCCGGCCCGCTTGAACATCTCGATGGCTTCGGGGAGCTTGCCGGCCTGCAGGTAGGCGTCCCCCACCCGGTTCATGAGGTTGAAGTCGTCGGGCTTGTCATCAATGAGCTTGAGGAACTCATCAATGGCGCGATCGAGCCGGCCCTGGCCCATGAAGGTCTCGGCCTGCTTCTGGATCTTGGCTCGGTCAATGGCCATTGCGCGCCTCTGGATTTCGAACCGGAAGGGACTCCCGGTGGCTCAAGGATGGATCAAGCGTTGAGGTTCCGCACCGTGAAAGCGTGGGGAAGGAGGTCGGCCAGGCTGTGGAGGGTCCGGTGATGCCGGTTCACCAGCAGGATGGGCAGGTCGTCCGCGAACTCGGCCAGCACCTGGCGGCAGGCGCCGCAGGGCGGCGTGAGGGTGGAGGCCTCGGTGACCACCACCAGGGCCGACATCTCCCCGGGCTTCATCCCCTGGGAGACCGCGGCGCAGATGGCGGTGCGCTCGGCGCAGAGCGAGGACGGGTAGGCCGCGTTCTCCACGTTGCAGCCGGCGACGATGCCGCCCCCGGCACGGAGGAGCGCGGCGCCCACGTGGAAGCTGGAATAGGGGGCGTGGGCATGTTCCCAGGCCTTCCATGCCGCCTCCACCAGGGCGTCCCACGCGTGGGACTGGGGGTCGTTGAAGTACATGTCCACCTCGAAGCGAATAGTCAATTCATCCTAGTCAGATTCCGGCCCCCTGCACAGGCCTCCGGCCTGGGCCCGGGCCAGGGCCCGCCAGCAGCGGGTGTAGCCCTCCAGCTCCACCCGCCCGTCCAGGCCCGAGAGGTCCAGCAGGACCTGGCGCCGCTGCAGGCGGGCCTGGAGGATGCTGCCCGAGAGCACTTCCAGCTCCCTTTCGAAGGCGCCGCCGGGCTCCCAGGCCCCCAGGTCCAGCCGGAGCCGCACCCCGGCGGACTCCTCGTCCTCGAAGGTGCGCACCCAGGGCGACCCGCGCTGGGCGGTTCGCTTCCAGTGCACCCGGCTCAGGGGATCCCGGTCCCGGAAGGGCCTGGCCCCGTCGGGGCTCGCCGAGCCCGGCCGGGTCCGGGGCCGCGACCGGTCCCCTTCCGCGTCCTGGCGCGGGGGCAGGGAGCGGGGGTGGGGGAGGATGAGGATCCGCTGCTCCAGGGGGAAGCGCCAGGCCTTCTCCAGGAACCCGAAGGGAAAGCCCGTGCGGAACTCCACGGAGCGCAGCCCGGCCCAGCCCCGGCGGGCGGGCTTGATGTGGAGGGTGGCCACGGCATCCCCCTGCCCTTCGCCCCCGGCCAGGAACCCCGGTTCCACCCGGGCGTCCTCCATGTCCAGGTGGATCTCGACGCCCCGCATGCGGGCGGGCGCGTCGTTCCGGAACCGCACCCGGATCCCGCCCCGCACGCGGGCGAAGATGTTGCCCTCCTCCACGGACCGCAGGTGGAGCCCCTGGATGGCGCGGCGGCTCACCCAGCCCGAGGCCAGGAACAGTCCCAGCATCAGCGAGAAGACCAGGTACAGGAGGTTGTTGCCGGTGTTCACCGCCGCCGCGCCCATGGCCAGCATGGCGACGAGGTACTGGATGCCCAGCCGGGTCACGGTGAGCCGCAGACGCCTGTCCCGCCAGAGGTCCATTCAGGTATGTCCCCAAGTGCAGCGCTTTCCCATTACCATGAACACAGCCCACCCCAATCCAAGAATGACGTCAGGATATCCCCCCATGCTGAAAAAACTTTTCCGCTCGAAGTCCCTCGAATCCCTCCGGGCCCAGGCGGATGAACCGGAACACCAGCTCAAGAAGAACCTCGGCACCTTCGACCTGACCATGTTCGGCATCGGCGCCATCATCGGCGCCGGCATCTTCTCCAGCATCGGCACCGCCGCCGCCGGGAACCTGGCCGACGGGCGCTGGCCCGCGGGCCCCGCCCTGGTCATCAGCATCCTCCTGGTGGCCGTGGGCTGCGGTTTCACGGCCCTGGCCTACGCGGAGCTGGCGTCCATGATCCCGGTGTCGGGCTCGGCCTACACCTACGCCTTCGCCACCATGGGCGAGCTCATGGCCTGGATCATCGGCTGGGACCTCCTGCTCGAATACGCCGTCAGCAACGTGGCCGTGGCCATCTCCTGGGGCGACTACGCGCGCAGCTTCCTGGCCAACGTCCTGCACATCCGCATCCCGGGCTGGCTCGCCATGGACCCCCGGAGCGCCCTGGCGCTGGTCCAGGGGACGCCGCCGGCTTCGCTGTCCCGGAAACTCGAGGTCCTGGCCCAGGCCCGGGCGGGGCACCTGGACGGGGCCTCCTTCTTCGCCAACTGGGACGTCCTCCGGGAGGCGCCCCTGGTCCACGGCTTCCCCTTCACCATGAACCTGCTGGCGGTGGTCATCACGGTGCTCGTCACCTACCTGGTCTACCTGGGCATCAAGGAGAGCGCCCGCGCCAACGCCGTCATGGTGGTGGTGAAGGTGGCCATCCTCATGGCGGTGGTGGCCATCGGCTTCCGCTTCGTGCACCCGGAGAACTGGCACCCCTTCGCCCCCCACGGATTCAAGGGGATCCAGGCGGGAGCCGCGATCATCTTCTTCGCCTTCATCGGCTTCGACGCCGTGAGCACCACGGCGGAGGAATGCAGGGATCCCGGCCGCAACCTGCCCCGGGGCATCCTTTTCTCCCTGGGCATCTGCACGGTCATCTACGCCCTGGTGGCCCTGGTGGTCACGGGCATGCTGAAGTACACCCAGCTGGCCGGCAAGGCCGACCCGCTGGCCTACATCTTCACCCAGAACCACATGGCCGGCGTGGCCGGGGTGATCTCCTTCGGGGCGGTCATCGCCACCACCGCGGCGCTCCTGGTGTACCAGGTGGGCCAGCCCCGCATCTTCATGGCCATGAGCCGGGACGGGCTCCTGGGCCCCTGGTTCGGCAAGCTCAGCCCCAGGCACCGCACCCCCTCCAACGCCACCTTCCTCACCGGGGTCCTGGTGGCCGTTCCCGCGGCCCTGCTCAACATCGACGAGGTGGTCGAGCTCACCAACATCGGCACGCTGTTCGCGTTCTCCATCGTGTGCGGGGCGGTCATGATCCTGCGACTGCGCCGGCCCGAGGCCCCGCGGCGCTTCCGCATGCCCTGGATCTTCGTTCTGGCCCCGGCGGGCATCCTGGCCTGCGTGTGGGTCGCCTGGGGCCTGCCCTGGGTGACCTGGGTCCGGTTCGTGGTCTGGCTCGCCATCGGCCTCGTGATCTATTTTGCCTATGGCCAGCGCAACAGCGTGCTGCACACTGGAGCCGAGGAAGCCTAGTCATGTTCACCGGTCTCGTACGCCATCTCGGAACCCTTCAAGCCCGCCAGCCCCGCGCCGGGGGGGCCCGCCTCGTCATCGCCGCGCCCCCCGAGCTCCTGGAGAGGGCCGAGGAGGGCGCCAGCATCTGCACCAACGGCGCCTGCCTCACGGCCGTGAGCCGGGACCTGCGCACCTGGCAGGCCGACCTCTCCGACGAGACCCTCCTCAAGACCACCCTGGGGCGCCTGGCGCCGGGGGACCTGCTGCACCTGGAGCCCAGCCTGCGCGTGGGGGACCCCCTGGACGGGCACCTGGTCGCGGGCCACGTGGACGGCGTGGGGCGGCTCCTGGAGCGCACCCGGGGGGAGGGGCTGTGGCGCTTCTCCATGCCCGCGGACCTGGCCCCCATGACCGCCCCCAAGGGCTCGATCGCCGTGGACGGGCTGTCGCTGACCGTGGTGGACTGCGGCTCGGACTGGTTCACCGTGGCCCTGATTCCCGAGACCGTGCGCCGCACGCGCCTGGAGGGGATGGCCGCGGGCGCCGAGGTCAACCTCGAGGCCGACCCCGTGGGCCGGTTCGTGGCGAGGGCCCTGGCCGTGCGGGACGCCGACGGGAAGCTCCAGCGCTTCGCCCAGGGCGGATGGGGCTAGGGCTCCGATGAAGGAGCTCCCGCCCATCCGGCGCCTGGCGCAGTCCCTGTGGCTCCTCACCATCGTGGCCGTGGCCGGGGCCGTGGGCTTCCGGGTCCTGGACCATGCGAGGTGGCTGGACGGGTTCTACTACGCCGTCACCACCCTGGTGGGCTTCCGGGACTCGCACCCGGCCAGCCCGGGCCTCAAGATCTTCACGATGGCCTACATCATCACCGGCATCGTGGTGGTGGGCATGGCCTTTTCCAATCTCCTGGCCCTCCTGCTGGAGGGGGACCTCAAGGGCTACTTCCTGGAGCGACGCATGCAGAAACGCCTCAACGCCCTCAAGGACCACATCATCGTGTGCGGGTTCGGCAAGACGGGGTTCCAGGCCGCCTGGGAGCTCAAGCAGGTGGGCGTGCCCTTCGTCCTCATCGAGAAGGACGAGAGCAAGAGCCACAACGCCCGGTTCGAGGGCGAGCTGTTCCTGGTGGGCAACGCCATGGACGAGGCGATGCTGGAGCGGGCCGGCATCGCCCGGGCCAAGGGCCTGATCACCACCCTCCAGACCGACGCCGACAACGTGCTGGTGACCCTCACGGCCCGGCAGATGAATCCGGCGCTCTCCATCGTGGCCCGCTCCACCAAGCTGGGCACCGAGAACAAGCTCAAGGCCGCCGGCGCCGACCACATCGTCAGCCCCTACGAGATCGGCGGCCGGCGCATGGCCTCGCTCCTGCTGACGCCGGACCTCCTGAACTACGTGGACGTCATCCTCGACAAGAAGCAGATGGAGATGGCCATCGAGCACATCCTCGTGCGGCCCGAGTCCTTCCTGGTGGGAAAGAGCATGCGCGAAGTCCGGCTGCGGGACCGCACCGGGGCCCTGATCGTGGGCATCAACCGGCCCATGGAGGGCCTGCGCTTCAACCCCACCGGCGCCGAGGTGTTCGAGGCCGGGGACGTGCTGCTGGCCATGGGCAGCCATGAGGCCCTGGACGCCCTGGTGAAGGTTTCCCGGGGGGCCTGAAACGTACCCGGCCCTGGACGCATCTCAAGGCCATGGAGTCCAATTCGCACCTGCTGATCGTTGATCTCGCCACCGTCCTGGGCGTGGCGGCGCTGACCACCCTGCTGTTCCGCCGGCTGCGCCAGCCCGCGGTGCTGGGCTACCTCCTCGCGGGCCTCATCGTGGGGCCCCACGTGCCGGTGCCCCTGGTGGCCCATCTCCAGAACGTCCAGACCCTGGCTGAGCTGGGCGTGATCCTGCTGATGTTCTCCGTGGGGCTGGAATTCGATTTCCGCAAGCTGGCCCGGGAGGGGGTCCCCGCGGTGTTCCTGGGGGTGGTCCAGGTGGGCCTCACCACCTGGCTGGGCTACCTGGCCGGGCGCGGACTGGGCTGGGGCCCGCGGGAGAGCACCCTCATGGCCGCGGCCCTGGCGGTGTCGAGCACCATGATCATCGCCAAGCTCTTCGAGGAGCACGGCGCCAAGGGCCCCTTCCGGGACCTGGTGTTCTCGGTGCTGGTGGTGCAGGACCTGTTCGCCATCCTCCTCCTGGCCGGACTGGACACCTCGTCGGCCGCGGCCGGCGGCGTGGGCTGGGCCCTGGCCCGGGTGGGACTCTTCCTGGCAGGCCTCCTGGGGCTGGGCGGGCTGCTCCTGCCCCGCCTGCTGCGCTGGGCCGCCGACCACGGCCGGGACGAGACCCTGCTGGTGGCCTCAGTGGGGGCCTGCTTCACCTGCGCCGTGCTGGCCGCCAAGTTCGGGTGTTCCCCCGCCTTGGGGGCCTTCGCCGCCGGGATGCTGGCCGCCGGGAGCCGGCGAGTGCGCCCCATCGAGCGCCTGGTGCTCCCCGTGCGGGACCTTTTCGGCGCCATCTTCTTCGTGGCCGTGGGCATGCTCATGGACCCGCGGGTCCTGGCGGGCCAGGCCGGCCCCATCCTGCTCCTCTCGGCCGTGGTGCTCCTGGGCAGCGCCGCCGGCGGCGCCCTCGGGGCGGCCGCGGCGGGCATCCCGGCGCCCTCCGGCCTGCGGGTGGGGCTGACCCTGGCCCAACCCGGCGAACTCTCCTTCGTCCTGGTGGGCGTGGGCGCCGCCGCGGGCATGCGGTTTCCCCAGGCCCTGCCCGTGGTGGTGGGGGTCGCCCTCGTGACGGCCGTGGCGGGGCCCTTCTTGTTCCGCCGGGGGGAAGCCATCGCCCGCTTCTTCGACCGTGCCATTCCGGCCCCGGTCCACCGCTCACTCGCCCGTATCCACGGCTGGACCACCGGCCTGCGCGGGAGGGGTTCCGGCGGGGCCGCCGGCACCCCCATCGGCTACCTCTTCGTGGACGCCCTTCTCTTCAACCTCCTCGCCATCGGCGCCATCCAGACCCGGCACCACCCCCTGGCAATCGCCCATCCGCTCGCCGCAGGGGTGCTGGTGGCGGCGGGCCTGGTCTTCCTGGGCTGGGCGCTGTACCGCAGGACGGGCCAGCTCGCCGGCACCCCCGGGCTGCAGGCCGCCCTGCTCCTGGCCCTGGCCGCCCCGAGCCTCGCGGTGGTCCAGCCCCTGCTGCCCCGGGGACCCGCCCTGGCGCTGGCGGCGGGCATCCTGGTGTGCGTGGGGATCCTCAGGCGGATCCCCCGGCGCAGCTCCAGCCTCGGCTCCCAGTGGCTGCTGGAGAGCGTGCGGCGTCCCTGGCGGGAGGGCGCCCCCGAAGCGGAACACGTCCTGGCCGCGCTGCCCCTCGCCCCGGAGTCCCCCTTCGCGGGCCGTCCCCTGGGCGACCTGGAGCTGGCCCTGGAGGGCGCCCAAAGCCCCGCGATCGTGGCCGTCGAGCGCGCCGGGCAGTGGCTCCCGGCCTCTCCGGGGCTGCGGCTCCAGGCGGGGGACAGGGTCGCCCTGAACGGCACGCCCTCGGCCCTGGGCGCCGCGGAAGGTCTCTTGCGGGGCTAGCTTGACTGGGTGGGCCGACCCTGCGGATGAGCCCACCCAGTCAAACTAAGCGCCGCGCTGCTCCATCAGGGCTTCGGACTTCCGCAGCGCCCTCTGGGTGCTCCAGAAGCCCCACAGGGCGCCCAGGGCGCCGGTGGCGGTGCCGATGAAGGCGATCAGGGCGAGGTTGCCCGAGGAGAAGAAGCCGAGCCTGGCCAGCTCCACCAGGAGCGGCGACAGGCGGCCCATGCCGTGGGCCACGGGCCACCAGAGGCCCAGAAGGCCCAGGACGGCCACCATGCTGGCCAGGAGGCCCAGCACGCCGCCCTCCACCAGGAGGGGGGTGCGGATGAAACCCTCGGTGGCCCCCACCAGCCGCATGATGGTGATCTCCTCCTCGCGGGTCATGACGCACATGCGGATGACGTTGCCGGTGGCGAAGCCCGCGGCCACCAGCAGCAGGACGCCGAAGGAGCTCAGGGCCGAACGCATGAGGCGGGCCGTCTTCTGGAGGCCCTCCAGGCGCTCCTGGTCCACCACCACGTCGCCCACGCCGGGCAGGGAACGCAGGCTCTCGCCCACCTCGATGGCCTTGCGCGCGGCCAGCAGGTCGGGGCGCAGGCTCAGCTCCAGGGTCTCGGGGATGGGCTCGCCCAGGCTCTTGAGCATGAGGCCGGCGTCGCGGGTCGTCTCCATGAATCGCCGAGTCGTCTCCTGGGAGGAGATGCGCCGCACGGCCGCGAAGCGCGGGTCCCGGCGAAGCTGGCCCTCGGCCTGGTCCAGCCCGCCGCCCTCGTTGGCGAAGACCGTGATGCGGGCCAGGCCCTCCATGCGCGAGACCCACCGGTCCAGTCCCTGCACCACCAGCAGGCCCCCGCCGGCCAGGAGCAGGCCCGAGGCAAGGGTGAGCACGGCCAGGAAGTGCTGGCCCCGGTGCCGGAACAGATCGTTGACCACATCGCGGACCAGCAGCCCGAGGAGCCGGAAGAAGACCATGCTACTTGCTCCCGTCCAGGGCCAGGCCCCGGATCTCCACGCCGGCGGCCAGATAGTAGCGCACGGAGGCCGCCTTCGACGAGGGGCCCTTCCAGACGCGCAGGAGGTTGGCGCCGGTGCCCGTGGTGGTGGCGGAGGAGGTGAAGTCGGCCCCCACCATCCAGTCCTTGACCCTGGCATGCGCGATGAGGCGCAGGCCGGCCAGGGCGGCGGCGGTGTCCGGCATCACGGCGAAGGGGGCCTGGTTCATGTTGCCGACGGAGAACTGGCCCTGGTTGACGGCCAGCACCGCGCTGCCGGAGGCGATGGGGCGGGCCACGTAGAGCCGGTTGAAGGTCGTGTCGTAGGCCAGGGAGGCGTAGGCCGGCGTGGTGGAACCGTCCCACAGGAGGGTGCTGCCGCCCACGAGCACCTGGGTGTTGTACTGGAACGAGGACCCCGAGGAGAGCCGGAGACGCGGCCCGGAGTTGAGCACGCCCAGGGTGTCGGGCACCGTCGCCCCGCTGCGGAAGAACCCGATCAGGTTGCCCGAGCCCGCCGCGGCGATGGCCGCGCCCCCGGTGTCCTGGGAGACGGTGCTGTCCAGGTAGCTGCCCGCGCCGGCCACGCCGCCCGAGCCGATGGCGCCGGGGCTGTTGACGATCCAGATGCGCCAGGCGTTGCTCGAGCCGGTCTCCAGCACGTAGAGGGTGCCGGTGGAGGTGTCGACGGCGGCCTGGGAGAACACGCTCGACGAGAGCCGGTCGGAGCTGGTGTTGCCCAGGGTGAAGGTGACGATGTCCGTGGTGGAGCTGAGGGTGCCGTTCTGGGTGCTGGCGTTGTTGACCCGCACGACGCTGCCGGTCTCGGAGACGAGGTACAGGCTGTTGGTGCTGGGGTTCAGGACCATCCCGCCCCAGGCCAGGGTGCCCAGGTTGGTGATGACGTCGGCCTTGATGACCCGGGCCGCGGCGGGGGCGGTGCTGTCCGCCGCCAGGTTGGCGATGGTGTTGACGTCGTCCCACGCCAGCACCTGGTGGCTGGCGTTGTCGTAGACGTAGAGAGGCGTGGTTCCGGTGTCGCCGGGCTTGGGATCCACGCACGCCAGGGTGCCCAGGAGCGCGAGGATGGCGAGGAGGGCTGAGGTCAGGCGGGATCGTGTCATGCGGGCTTCCGGGGCGCTACTTGGCGAACAGGGCCTTCAGGTGGGCGTTGAGGTTCTTGACGGTATCACCGTCGCACCCGGCGTCCACGGCTCCCCGCGAAACGGCCAGGGCCAGGTTCTTGACCGCCTCCGGGCCTTCGCCGGCGACGAGCTGCTGGTTGGCCTTGGCCTGGAGGCGGTGCACCATCTCGTGGTGCTCCGGCGGCAGGGCGCCCTTGGCGGTCTGGACGATGCGCTGGGTGAAGTTGGTGAGCTTGGCCAGCCGGACCGGATCCTGGGCGGGGACCATGGGCTTGGGCGCGGCCGGGGGCGGCCGCAGCTCGACCCGCACGGGCATCTCGGGCTCCGCCGGCAGCTGCGGGGGCTCCGGGGCGAGGCCCATGGGCTCGGTGACCGGGTGGACCTCCGGCTCCGGGGGGGGCGGCGGGGGCGGGAGGGGGGCCGGGAGGGGCTTTTCCGCCACGGGCGCGGGCTTGCCGGGCACCTCGGGGCGCTTGCCGCTGCGCACGCCCCTGAGCACCACGTGGCCGCCCATGACGAGCCCGTAGAGGTCCTTGGCGATGTTGAGGACGGGCTTCTCCAGCACCTCGGCCAGCTCGGCGACGGTGTAGTAGCCCGTGGCCAGGGTCAGGAGCCGGGCCTCCCGGGGGTTCACGCCCGAGGGCGTCTCGCCGGGGAGCAGCGTGGTGTGGGGGTGCAGGTCCAGGGAGGGGATCTTCTGGCTGATGACCCGCCATTCGTCCATGCGGCGGTGCATCTCCATGAGGATGGAAGGGTTCGGCTTGGTGATGGTCACCTCGACGCCGCCGTCGTTCTCCTCGAAGTGGTAGTGCCCGTCCAGCCAGAGCGCCACCTCGTAGATGGCGTCCAGACCCTCGCAGTCGTTGGAGACGGCGTGGACGATGCGACCGTCCTTCAGGTAGATGCGCGCCTTGTGGAACTCCTCGGAGACATGGAAGCAGCCGGTCTTCCCACCCTGGCTCACCAGCTGGATGATATCCGGCAGGGGCGCCTCGCGCATTGAACCTTGGATAAGACCCTGGGACATGGAGATCCCCTCTCTCATAAGTGTATGCTTGGACAAAATCCTAGCATGATCCCCCGCTGGGTGCTCCCGGTGCTTGGATGCCGCGAGCCTTCCGCAGGTTCCCCGGGGGCGGGGGGACACTTCTGAAATACAATCATCTTTTCGGGATCTGCCGTGACCACACCTTTTTCATCGATCGAAACGGCCATCGAGGCCATACGCCAGGGCCGGATGGTGGTTGTCGTGGACGACGAGGACCGGGAGAACGAGGGCGACCTCACCCTCGCGGCCGAGCACGTCACCCCCGAGATCATCGCGTTCATGGCCACCCACGGCAGGGGGCTCATCTGCGCCACCCTGGAGGGCCCGCTCCTGGACCACCTCCACATCCCCCAGATGGTCCAGGACAACACCAGCCCCTTCGAGACCGCCTTCTGCGTGAGCGTGGAGGCCCGGGAGGGCACCTCCACCGGGATCTCCGCCCACGACCGCTCGCGCACCATCAAGGCGCTGGTCGCCCCGGGCGCCAAGCCCTCGGACTTCGTCAAGCCCGGCCACGTGTTCCCCCTCCGGGCCAAGCCGGGGGGCGTCCTCGCCCGCACCGGCCAGACCGAGGCCTCCGTGGACCTGGCGCGCCTGGCGGGCCTGCACCCCTCCGGCGTCATCTGCGAGATCATGAAGGACGACGGCACCATGGCCCGGGTGCCCGACCTGGTGCCCTTCTGCGAGAAGTTCAACCTGCCCCTGGTGACCGTGGCCGCCCTGGTGGCCCACCGGCTGCGCGTGGACCCCATCATCCGGCGCGTGGGCACCACGGTGCGCGAGACCGCCTGGGGCACCCTGAAGGTGCACCGGTTCGAGAGCCTCCTGGACGGCAGCCAGCACTTCGCCTACGTGCTGGGCGAGGTCGAGGGCGGTCCGGCGCCCCTGGTGCGGGTGCACCAGGAGACCCTCCCGGACGACCTGGACGGCTTCGGCAAGCTTACGCCCACGCCTTTCCACGAGGCCATGGACGCCATCCGCTCCGAAGGCCGGGGCGTGCTGGTCTACCTCCGCCGCCCCGGCACCGACCCCGAGATCCCGCCCCAGGCCCCCCTGAGCGACCGGGATGTGGGAGTAGGCGCTCATATCCTTGTATCCCTTGGAGTTAAAGAAATGCGGCTCCTGAGCAGGGCGGAAAAGAAGTATATTGGTCTCCGGGGCTTCGGCCTCGACATCGTCGGACACGTTCATCTGGACGCCCATTGATTAGTACACAATTCCTCCGAGACTCTCCGTTGTTCAGGGATCTGGACGAGACGGAGCGCGCCCAGGTGCTCATCATCGGCCAGGTGCGAAGCTACCGGGCGGAGGAGGTCATCTTCCGGGAAGGCGACGCGGGGGACGGACTGTACATCGTGATCGACGGCACCGTGCGCATCTCCAAGCACACGGCCACCGGCGAGGAGGCCCTGGCCATCCTCGAGCCCAACGCCTTCTTCGGCGAGATGGCCCTGGTGGACTTCTCCACCCGCGCCGCCGACGCCGTGGCCAACGTCCCCAGCGAGGCCTTCTTCATCCCGCTCCGGGAGTTGCGCACCCTCATCGAAGCCAACCACGGCATCGCCCTGAAGGTGCTCTACGCCCTCTGCGAGGTGCTCACCCAGCGCCTGCGCGACACCAACGAGCGGTACATGACCGTGTTCACGCTTGCCCAATGGGGGGGAGGCATGACCCAGGACAACCTGTTCCCCATTCCCTGAGCCGGACCCAGCCGGCCGCTTCACGAACCATGAAGGAGATCCATGTCAGATCTAGTCAAGCACATCACCGACGCCGACTTCCAGCAGACCGTCGCCACGGGCGTCACCCTCGTGGACTTCTGGGCCCCCTGGTGCGGCCCCTGCCGCATGATCGCTCCCATCCTGGATGAGCTGGCGGGCGAACTCCAGTCCCAGGCCCAGATCGTCAAGATCAACGTCGACGAGAACCCCGTCGTCGCCGGCCAGTTCGGGGTCATGTCCATCCCCACCCTCCTGCTCTTCAAGGACGGCAAGAAGGTCGACCAGAAGGTCGGCGGCCAGGCCAAGCCCGCCCTGAAGGCCTTCATCCAGCAGGCCCTGTAGGACGCCTCCGCGCTGGCGGGGAAACCCCGTCAGCGCGGGTCCTTCTTGTTCAGGACGAGCCTGATCTCGTTGCCCCTGGCGTTGTGCACCACCTGGTCCATGACCAGGAGGATCAGCGGAAGGCCCCGGCCGCACTGCTTGTTCAGGTCCACGTCGGAGAGGGTGGAGACGGTCGTCGTGTCGAAGCCCGGGCCGCCGTCGCGCACGGTCACCGTGAAGCTCTCGGGGGAGAGGACGCTCTCCACCTCGATGAGGCGGTGGGCGTAGCGGGGGTCGGCGAGGCGCTGCTGGAGCTGGGTCGCGTAGGCGTCGGTCTCCGCGAAGATGTCGCCCTTCAGGCTGGAGTCCAGCTCGAGGCAGCCGTGCTCCAGGGCGTTCACCAGCGCCTCATGGAAGGCCATGGCGATGACGTCCACGTTGGAGGCCTTGGCGAAGCCCATGGGCACGAGGCGGTCCGTGAGGTGGGAGACGAGGCTGGGAATGTCCAGTTCCCCGGCCAGGGTCTGGAAGGAGCGGCGCTCCTCGGTCATGCCCCGGAGGCCCGTCTCGGCCAGGCGGATCTCCCGGTGGAGGTCCACCAGATGGAAGACGCTGTTGACCAGCTCGCGGATCGTCAGGGGCTTCTGGAACAGGTTGGAGGCGCCCATGCGCATGGCCCGGATGGCGTAGTCCAGGCTGGCCTGGCCCGTCATGAGCACCACCGGCAGGCCGGGCCGGGTGGCCTTCACGCGGTTGATGACGTCGAAGCCGTCCATCCCCTCCATGTTGATGTCGGAGATGACCAGGTCGAACAGGGGCGAGGCCGGGTCCTCCAGCAGGTGCAGCGCGCGGTCCCCCTCGGAGAAGGCGTGGACCTTCATCCCGAAGTGCGTCAGGGCGTCGCCCACCATCCCCAGAACGGCCACATCGTCGTCGATCAGGAGCACATTGGGGGGAAGCGTGGTCATGGGCGGGACTCCGGGATGGCCGACGATACCTTATCGGGGAGGGGGTAGGCAGTTCTTGAGAATCGTTACGGTTTTTTCTAAAGAACCGGCGAGACCCTCCGGATAGGGTACCGGCTTCCCGGCCTGGGCGGGACGCAAAGAAGCGCCATCCAACAGTTCGGTTGTCCGTTCGCTCAGCCGCTCAAGCGGGACGACCTCCACGAGCCCGGCCTCCAGCAGGGGGACCACCAGGTCCTCGAAGTTGGTGAAGCCCGGCCCCACCAGCGTCGGCAGGCCCCACCGGACCGGTTCCAGGGGATTGTGGCCGCCGTGCCAGGCCCAGCCCCCGGCCACCAGGGCCAGCGTGCCTTCCCGGTAGGCCGAGGCCAGGTCGCCCAGGGTGTCCAGCAGGAGGATGTCGCAGGCCTCCCAGGCCTCGGCCTTCTGGGGCCAGACCTCGGAAGCCCGGCGGAAGGCCCGGCCCGCCAGCAGGGCCGCGGCCTCCGGGAAGCGCCTGGGCTGGCGCGGGGCCAGGATGAGGCGCAGGTCCGGATGCCGCGCCCTCGCGGCCTCCCAGGCACCCAGGACCACCTCCTCCTCGCCTTCCACGGTGTTGCCGGCCACCAGGACGGGGCTGGCCGCCCAGGCCCGGCGCAGGTGCGCCCAGCCCGCGTGCAGGGAGCGCGGCGGCGGAAGGTCGGCCTTGAGGTTGCCGCCCAGTTCCACCCGCGGCGCCCCCAGTTCACGGAACAGCGCGGCGCTCGCCGCATCCCGGGCTGCCACCAGGGTCAGGCGCGAGGCGGCCCGGGCCATCCAGGGCCCGCCCCGGCCGAGGCTGCGCCGGGTCAGCCTGCCGTTGACCACGCACCGCGGCACGCCCAGCGCCTCCAGCTCCCGCAGCAGGTTGGGCCAGATCTCGGTCTCCAGGCTCACGAAGGCCCCGGGCGGCACCTTCAGGAAGGACGCCAGCCCTTCCGGGTCGTCCAGGGGGAAGGCGCCCCCGGTGACCCGGCCCGTGCCCCCGTCCCACCCCGGCAGCCGCCGGGCCAGGAGTGCCATGCCGTTGGCGGTGCCGGTGGTCACGTGCACGTGATGCCCGCGGTCCCGCAGCACCGCGAGGATCCCCTCGGCCAGCACCAGCTCGCCCACGCTCACGGCGTGGAGCCACAGCCAGCCTTCCGGAAGGCCCGCCGGGGCCGCGGCCTCCAGGCGCAGGCGCCAGTCCGGGGGCAGCCCCCGGGAGAGGGCCCGGGCCACGGCGCCCGCGAGGGCGACGGCCCCCAGATAGCTGCTGTCCACCAGGTCCATGGCTCCAGTCTGCCATGATTGAGGTCGCCAACGAAAAGGTCGCAGATGCTCGAAGTCCTACTGGTCACAGGCCCCCTCGGTTCGGGAAAGACCACCGTCGTGAACCGGCTCCTCAAGGCCGAGCTCGCGCGCGGCGGCAGGGTCGCGGTGCTCATCAACGAATTCGGCTCGGTGAGCGTGGACGGCATCCTGGTGGATGCGGAGCGCCCCGAGCTGGCCGGCATCGCCAACCTGGTGGACGGCTGCGCCTGCTGCAGCCTGAAGGCCGACGTGGTCAAGGTGCTGGCGGACTGGGCGGCCCTGCCCGACGGGCGCCGCCCCGGGCGGGTGGTGCTGGAGACCACGGGCCTGGCCGACCCCACGGACCTGGTGGACCTGGAGGAGGACCCGGCCCTGGGGGACATCCGCCTCGCGGGCTGCCTCACGGTCGTCTCGGCCCTGGCCCCGCTCGGGCATCTGGAGCAGAAGGCCCTCCTCCGCCGCCAGGCGGCGCTGGCGAGCCTGGTGTACGTGAGCAAGGCCGACGCGGACCCCAGCATGGCCCTGGCCTGGGAGAGCCAGCTGCGCGCCGCCTTCCCCCGCCACGCCATCTGGCGGACCCGCATGGGCGCGGCCCCGGAGGGCTGCCCCGATCCCTGGGAGGGCGTGATCCCGCCGGCCCCGGCCCCGGCGGGCGCCCCGAGCTTCGCCCAGGCCCGGGCCCTCACCCTGCGGTGGGACCACCCGGTGGACCCCGAAGGCCTGGAGGCCCTCCTCCTGCGCCGTCCGGACCGGGGGGAGGTGCTGCGGGCGAAGGGGGTGTGCGCCTTCCAGGGGTGGCCGGCGCGCAACGACGGCAGCGACCGCTGGGCCTTTCAGCTGGCGGACGGCCGGCTCGAGATCACGCCCCTGCCCGCCCTGGCCGGCGGCGCCCTGGCCCCCATGGCCGCCGTGGTGATCGGCCTGGAGCTGGACCGTTCGGCTTGGAACCGGCAATTGCGGGTCCTGGAACGCCCGCCGGCGGGGGCACGGAGGAAGGTCGCCCTGTGATGCGTAGTAGACTGGCCCCGCCGCCCGGAGCGTGCCAGGGCGGAGAAATCCAACCCGGCCATCGAGGAGAAGATGTCCTTGATTCGGAAAACCAGGCTCCCCGAGAATTGACGCTGCCCATGTCCCGCCTCGCCCACCACCTCGCCCGCGCCCTGGCCTTCCTGGCCGCGGCGGTGCTCCTCGGGGTGGCCGCCAACCACTTCGCCGCCCCCAGCCGGAAGCTGGCCTGGCTGGGCCGGACGCCCACCGAGCCCGCGGCTCCGCCCGCGGACCCGCCCGCGGACCCGCCCGCCCCTGAACCGGCCCCCGGGCCCGTGCGGACCGCACCCCGGGCCGCGGATCCCTTCCATCCCTCCTCCACCCAGGCGGTGCGCGAAATCAGCTCCGAGGTCGCATGGTCCGCCTTCGGCCGCCGCATTCCCTTCCTGGACGCGCGGCGCACCTCCGATTTCGAAGAGGGCCACGTGGCCGGGGCCTGGAGCGCCCCGGTATGGGAGTCCGACTGCGACCGGCGCATCACCGAATTCGAAGCCCGGGCCAACCCCGGCATGAAGGACCCCGTCGTGATCTACTGCACCGGCGGCTGCGAGGACTCCAAGCTCCTGGCGGCCAAGCTCCAGGGCCTGGGCTACCGGAACCTGCTGGTGTACACCGACGGCTTCCCGGACTGGACCGCCAAGGCCCGCCCCGTGGCGAAGGGGCCCCGCCCATGATGCGAAGGCTCACGCACCCCTGGATCACGGTGAGGGCCCAGATCGCCCTGGGGGCGGTCTTCATCGTGGCGGCCCTGCCAAAGATCGCCGACGCGCCCGGCTTCGCCAAGGCCATCTGGAACTACCAGCTCTTCCCCGCCTGGAGCGTGCACCCCACGGCCCTGGTGCTTCCCTGGCTGGAGCTCCTGTGCGGCCTGGCCCTGTGCCTGGGGCTGTGGACCCGGGCCGCGGCGGCCTGGCTCGGGGCCCTGCTCCTGGCCTTCCTGGTGGCCCTGTCCATCAACCTGGCCCGGCGCCACCCGGTGGACTGCGGGTGCTTCTCCACCCAGGCCACGGCCCGGTCCGTGGACGAGCGCGTGGCCGACATGCGGTGGGCGATCCTGCGGGACCTCGGACTCCTGCTGCTGGCCGCGCAGGTGCTGGTCGCGGCGGGCCGCCGCAACCAAAGCTCGTGAATATGGGAAAACCCTGATAGAATATAGGGTTCTGGGGGAAACATGCTCGGTGCCCAAAACGTGACCATGCGCTTCGGCGCGAGGATCCTGTTCGAAGACGTGACCACGACGTTCCAGCCGGGGCGCCGCTACGGCCTCACGGGACCCAACGGAAGCGGCAAGTCCACCTTCATCAAGCTGTTCACCGGGGAGATGGAGCCTACCACCGGCACCATCCACCGCCCCCGCAAGATGGGCGTGCTGGCCCAGGACCAGTTCGCCTTCGATGCCTTCCGCGTCGTCGACACCGTCATCATGGGCAACAAGCCCCTTTGGGACGCCCTGCAGGAGCGCGACCGCATCTACGAGAAGGCCGAGATGACCGACGCCGACGGCATGCGCCTGGGCGAACTCGAGGGAATCGTGGCCGACGAGGACGGCTACACCGCCGAGGCCGACGCCGCCATCCTCCTGGACGGCCTGGGCGTCCCCGAGGAATTCCACGAACGCACCATGGGCGAGATCCAGGGCGGCCAGAAGGTGCGGGTGCTGCTGGCCCAGAGCCTGTTCGGGAACCCCGAGGCCCTGCTCCTGGACGAGCCCACCAACCACCTGGACCTGGACTCCATCCACTGGCTGGAGAACTTCCTGGCGCGCTACAAGGGATCGCTCGTGGTCATCTCCCACGACCGCCACTTCCTCAACGCCATCTGCACCCACATCGCCGACATCGACTACCAGACCATCATCCAGTACACCGGCGGCTACGACGACATGGTCATGCAGAAGATGCAGATCCGCTCCCGCCTGGAGTCCGAGAACAGCGTGCGGGAGAAGAAGATCGCCCAGCTGCAGGACTTCATCCAGCGCTTCGCCGCGGGCACCCGCAGCAGCCAGGTGAACTCCCGGCGCAAGGAGGTGGAGCGGCTCACCCCCAACGACCTGGCCCGCAGCAACATCCAGCGCCCCTACATCATGTTCGGCCAGAACAAGCCCGGCGGGAGGCACGCCCTGGAATTCGAGGACGTGTGCAAGGGCTACGACCAGGAGGATGGACGGCAGGAGGTGATCCGCAACTTCACCGCCAACGTCGCCCGGGGCGAGAAGATCGCCCTGGTGGGCCGCAACGGCGCCGGCAAATCCACGCTCCTCAAGGCGCTCCTCGCCAACGCCCCCCAGGTCACCGAACTGGACCGCGCCATCGACTCGGGCACCGTGAAGTGGGGCCACGAGGTGAACGTGGGCTACTTCGCCCAGGACTTCCGCGAGTCCATCCCCGGGGGCTACGCCCTGGTGGACTGGCTCCGGCAGTTCGACCCCGATGCCCTCGTGGAGCAGATCCGGGGCGTCCTGGGCCAGATGCTCTTCCGGGGCGAGGAGGGGATGAAGCGCACCGAGGTCCTCTCCGGCGGCGAAGGCTGCCGCCTCATGTTCTGCAAGCTCATGCTCCAGAAGCCCAACTTCCTGGTGCTGGACGAGCCCACCAACCACCTGGACCTGGAAGCCGTCATCGCCCTGAACACCGCCCTGCAGCGCTACGAGGGCACCGTCATCCTGGTCACGCACGACGAGGACCTCATCGACGAGGTGGCCACCCGCATCTGGAACGTCACCGACGACGGCATCGAGGACTTCCAGGGCACCTACGCAGAGTTCCAGGCCAAGCACAGCTGAAGACTTAGGGAGACCCGCCATGTGTGGAATCGTTTCCATCTGTTATGGCGCGGAGAGCCCGTGCCTGGGCTTCGAGGGCGGAGAGCTCCTCAAGCGCCTGGAATACCGCGGCTACGACTCCACCGGAGGCGCCTTCGTGGGCGCGGACGGCCACATCCGCCTCCTCAAGAAGGTCGGCGCCCCCAGCCGGGTCGTGGTGGACCTGGCCATGGACCAGGAGAAGGGGCAGCGTTTCATCGGCCAGGTGCGCTGGGCCACCTACGGCGCGGTCACCGACGTCAACAGCCAGCCCCACCACGTGCGGTGCAAGGTGGAGATGGTGGGCGCCCACAACGGGAACATCTCCAATACGGACGCCCTGAAGACCTGGCTCGCCGAGCGCGGCCACCGGGTGGTCTCGGACAACGACGGCGAGATGATCACCCACGTGGTGGAGGAGTTCTACGCGGCCGGCCTGGCCGGGCCCGCGCAGGCGCCCGAAGGTCCCCGCGGCGGCGGAGTCCCGGACGCCGCGGTCCTCTTCATCGACGCCGTGCGCAAGGCCGACGCCACGTGCGAGGGTTCCTACGCCGCGGCCTTCTGCGATCCCCGGGTTCCCGGCGTGGTCGCCGTGAAGTCCGGGTCGTCCCTCTACGCGGGCCTGGGCACGGACGCCTTCGGGGAATTCGTGGTGGTCTCCAGCGACCTCACCTCCGTCCTCAGCAAGACCCGCATGCTCATTCCCCTTTCCGAAGGGGAGGGCCTCTGGTTCACGGAGCGGGAGTACGCGGTCTTCCCCCTGGCGGGGGCGCTGGCCTTCTCCACCCCGCGGCCCAAGCGGTCCAAGCTCAACGTGCGGGACACGGGCCTGCGCGCCCCCTTCCGCTACTTCATGGACCAGGAGATCGCCTCTTCCCCGGAGAACCTGGAGGGGATCCTCCGGTACTACTTCACCGACCCCGCCACCGAGGGCCTCTTCCACGCCTTCGAGGAGCGCCTGGACCTGGGCAAGGCCCTGCTGGCCAAGGTGGCCGCCCTGCACGAGGCCGCGGACGAGCCCGCCCTCGTGGAGGCATTCCGGCGCCTGCGCGCCGACCCCGTGCACCTGGAGCTCGCGGCCTGGGTCCGGCCCCACATGGCCACCCTCGCCCCGGCCGACCCGGTTTCCGACGAGCGCGCCCTTCTGGCGGACCTCCTGCGCCTGGAGCCCGGAGCGGGCATGGACCTGACCCTCTACGACCACCTCGTGGTGTGGAAGAAGCAGCGCCGGGTGACCCGCCACCTGCAGGACCTGGTCCACGCCATCCGCACCGCCCCCGGCCGCGTCTTCCTGGTGGCTTCGGGCACCTCCCACCACGCCTCGCTGGTGGCGGCCTACTTCTTCAACAACCTCTCCGGCATCGGCGTGTTCCCCGTGAACCCCGGCACCTTCCGGTCGATGTACCTGAACACCCTGGCCCCCGGGGACCTGCTCATCGGCATCACCCAGTCCGGCGAGACCAAGGACCTGGTGGACATCTTCCAGGACGTGCAGGCCCGCATCCCCTCCCTGCGCCGCATCGCCCTGGTGAACAACGAGAACAGCCGGATCCCCCAGGAGCTGGTGGAGTTCTACCTGCCCATCCTCTGCGGCCCCGAGATCGCCGTGGCCGCCACCAAGAGCTTCCTCAACCAGATCGCCGTCCTCTACGTGATCGCCGCCTCCTTCTCCCTCACGGACCGCAAGATCGCCGCCAAGCTCAAGGCCGCGGCCGACCTGGTGACCCGCACCCTGGAGACCTGCGGCCCCGACGTGGAGGAGGCCGCCCGGCGCCTGCACCTGGAGCCCTCCCTGCACATCCTGGGCACCGGCCTCATCGGGCTGGCCCGGGAGGGCGCCCTCAAGATCCGCGAAGTGGTCCTCAACCACGCCGAGGGCTACGACGCCGCCGAGTTCAAGCACGGCCCCAACACGATCCTGGGCAAGAACACCCTCTTCTCCATCGGCGACCTGGCTGGCCTCCTGGAAGGCTACGAGGCCAAGCGGGACGGCCGCCCCTTCGCCGGCGGCATGGCGGCCCTGCGCACCTGGCCCGAACTGGTGGAGGCCCACTTCTCCAACTACCCCCTGCTGTTCGTGTGTCCCTCGGACGAGCGGGACGTTCGCATCACCATCAGCCAGATCCACACCCACAAGATCCGGGGCGCCGACATCCTGCTGATCGCCGAGAAGAACCCTGAACTTGCCATGGCCGTGGCCGGCAAGCCCTCGGGACAGGACCGCTACTGGTCCAAGTACCTGGAAGTGCCCGCGTCCTCGGACTCGAACCTCTTCGTGTTCGCCGCGTCGATCATCCTGCAGCGGCTCGCTTTCCGCATGTCGGTGCTGAAGATGGAATACCTGGACGAACTGAAGGTGGTCGACCACGGCGTCCATCCCGACAGCCCGAAGAACGTATCCAAATCAATTACTGTTGATTGATCTATTCTCAGCGGTCCTCTGCGAGTCCTCAGCGCGTTTGGTCCCTTTCTTAACGACATAACGAACGTTTGGTCAATGGGCCAGCCTCGAGAACCCGTCGAGGGAAAAACCAAACGCGGAGGCGCTGAGGACTCGCAGAGGGTCGCTGAGAAACGAATTTGGGAATCAGGTTCTCAATGCTCGTCCCGCTCCGCCTTCGGCTTGTCGCAGCAGGTCCTGCAGCCGGCCTTTTCGCAGGCCTTGTCGCAGTGGCGGTCGCAGGCCTTGTCGGCCTTGCAGCAGGTGGCCGGACAACAGGCCTTCTTCGGGGTGTCGGAAACGCCGGCGGCCGCCAGGGTTAAGGAACCCAGAACCAGGGATATGAGTAGTTTTGTCATCGTTGCTCCTAAGGGCCTTCAGGCCATGCGAGTTAGATGGGCACGGCCCCGTTTTATTCCCGCTTTCCAAGGGATGAATGCGCGGCACTTCGCATTCATCGGGATGTGACGGGGATCATCAATCCCGCGCTCCACGCGGTCCCAGCCTTGACGGAGCGCTCGCCCAAGGGCGACCATCCCTCAAGAAGCCCTTACCCTTATAGGTGCGGAATGATCGAGAAGCTGGACTATCAATCGGCAGGATTGATTTCGGGCCTGGAGGTGCATCAGCAGCTCCTGACGGCCCACAAGCTGTTCTGCCGCTGCCCCGCCGGCCTCTACACCGACTCCCACGACGGCGAGGTGCTGCGGCACATGCGCCCCACCCTGAGCGAGCTGGGCGAGTACGACGGCACGGCCCTCATGGAGTTCAAGACGAAGAAGGAGATCATCTACCTCCTGAACCACCTCAACGTCTGCACCTACGAGATGGACGACACGCCGCCTTTCCTGGTGAACCAGGAGGCCATCGACGTGGCCATCGAGCTCTGCCTGGCCATGGGCATGGACATCATCGACGAGGTGCACATCGCGCGTAAGCAGTACCTGGACGGCTCCATCCCCACGGGCTTCCAGCGCACGGCCATCGTGGGCATGAACGGCGGGCTCCCCTTCAAGGGCCGGAACCTCACGGTGACCCACCTCTCCATCGAGGAGGACTCCTGCCGCGAAGTGAGCGACAAGGGGCACCGCATCGTGTGGCGGACGGACCGGCTGGGCATGCCGCTCACCGAGACCGTCACGGGCCCGGACCTGCGCACGCCCGAGGAGGTGCGCGACGCCATCACCCTCTGCGGCCTGGTGGCGCGCAGCACGGGCCGGGTGCGCACGGGGCTGGGCGCGAGCCGGCAGGACGTGAACGTCAGCGTCAGGGGCGGCAGCCGGGTGGAGATCAAGGGCGTGCCCAAGGCGGGCTACGCCGTCAAGCTCGTGCACAACGAGGGGGTCCGCCAGGTGAACCTCCTGCGCTTCAGGGAGGAGCTGAACCGCCGCGGCATGCGCGAGCCCTCGGACATCCGCACCACCGCCTTCGACGTCACCGACATCTTCCAGGGCGTGGACCTGGGGTTCATGCAGCGCGCCATCCGGGGCGGAGGCAGGATCTTCGCCGTCAAGCTCGAGGGCGGCATGGGCCTGGCCCAGTTCCCCACCCAGCCCGACACCACCTTCCTGGACGAACTGAGCGGGCGCATCCGGGTCATCGCCTGCCTGGACGAGGCTCCCGTGGTCCTCAGCGGCCAGCACCTGCCCGAGTTCCCGGCCAAGCACCGGGTCCTGGACCGCCTCCGCCGCAAGCTGCGGGTGGCGGAGAACGACGACTACTACATCGTCTGCGGCCCGGAGGCCGACTGCCGCACCGCCGCCGAGGAGATCCGGCTGCGCTACGTCGACGCCCTCAAGGGGGTCCCCCAGGAGACCCGCCAGGCCATGGTGGGCGGCTTCACCACCTTCGAGCGGATCCTGCCCGGACCCGACCGCATGTATCCCGACACGGACTCCCCGCCCACCCGCATCACCGCCGAACGCGTCGAGGCCGCCCGCGCCCGCATGAAGCCCACCCCCTGGGAGCGCTTCCACCAGTTCGGCGCCTGGGGCGTGCCCCCGGAGACCACCGAGTTCCTCATCCGCAGGGGCGGCGTGGCCATCGTCGACGCCGTGGTGCAGCTCACCGGCGTGGACGGCCTGGTGGCCGCCGTGGAGATCGGGCAGCGGGCCAAGGCCCTCAAGCGCCGCGGCATCCCCATGGAGCGCCTGGGCGTGAACGAGTGGGTGCAGATCTTCGACCTCCTCACCGGGGGCCAGATCGCGCGGGAGGCCATCCCGGCCCTGGCCACCCACATGGCCGAGCACCCCGGCACGGGCGCCGAGACCGCCATGTCCGCCCTGGGCTTCGGCATCCAGCCCCGGGACGTGTGGAGCCGGCAGCTCTCCTTCCTGTCCATGGAGGACTACCGGATCGATCTGGGCGACTCGGACGCCAAGCGCCTGCGATTCCTTGCCGGGCGAGCCATGAAGGACCTGCTGGGCAAGGCCCCGGCCCGGGACGTGGCCGACTACCTGAGGACCCGACTCACCCAGGAGGCCTCCCGATGAGCGAAATCGAACGGGACGACCGCTACCAGGGCTACCGCGGCACCGCCCGCGCCGCCCTCGAACAGTACGGCATCGGCGTGTGGAGCGAAGTGGAGGTCGTCAACGACCGGGGCTCGGTGTTCAAGGGCGTGATCCTGCCCCGCAGCGAGACCTTCGACGATCTCCACATCGTCATCAAGCTGGTCAACGGCTACAACGTGGGCGTGGTGGCCTCCCGCATCGCCTCCGCCCGGGAGCTGGGGTACAAGAAGGCCGTCTACAGGATCCCCGAGAAGGCCTTCCCGGTGGATTCCCGCAAGAAGAACGTCACGCTCCTGGGCACCGGCGGCACCATCGCCTCCCGCCTGGACTACCGCACCGGCGCCGTGATCCCCGCCTTCACCCCCGGCGAGCTGTACGGCGCCGTGCCCGAGCTGGCCGACATCGCCAACATGGACACCAAGAAGCTCTTCGGGGTCTTCAGCGAGAACATGGGTCCCGAGCAGTACATCGCCCTGGCCAAGGCCATCGGCGAGGAGATCGCGCGCGGGGTCGACGGCATCGTCATCGGCCACGGCACCGACACCATGAGCCACACCGGCGCCATCCTGAGCTTCATGGTCCAGAACTCCCCCGTTCCCATCGTCCTGGTGGGAAGCCAGCGCAGCTCGGACCGGCCCTCGTCGGACGCCGCGCTCAACCTCATGAACGCCGTGCGCACCGCCGCCGAGTGCGACATCGCGGAAGTGATGCTCTGCATGTTCGGCCCCACCTCGGACAACTACGACCTCCTGCACCGCGGCACCCGCTGCCGCAAGATGCACTCCAGCTACCGCAGCACCTTCCGCACCATCGGCGCCACCCCCCTGGCCACCGTGGCCCGGGAGCGCGGCGGGAACGGGCAGTACTTCACCTACCTCACCGACGACTTCCTCAAGCGCGACAAGAAGCGGGTCCCCGTCATCAACCCGAGCTTCGAGGAGAAGGTCACCATCCAGTACTACTACCCCAACTTCAACCCCGACATCATCGACGGCCTGTCCAGCATGGGCTACCGCGGCATGGTCATCGCCGGCACCGGCCTGGGCCACATCAACAAGCCCCTCTACCCCGCCGTCAGGCGCGCCATCGAGAAGGGCATGACCGTGGTCATGACCGTGCAGACCATCTGGGGCTACGCCCAGATGTACGTCTACGACACCGGCCGGGACCTCCTGAACCTGGGCATCATCCCCATGGACAACATGCTTCCGGAGACCGCCTACATGAAGCTGGCCTGGGTGCTGGGCCAGACCGACGACCCCGCGGAGATCCGGCGCATGCTGCTGGCCCCCGTGAACCACGAGATCACGCCGCGGGAGCCCCACAACGGCTACCTGGTCCTCCAGGGCGGCCTCCCCGAGGTGGAGGCCTTCATCGGCCAGCACTGGAAGTAGGGATCAGAGCCGCTTGGCGATCTTCAGCACGGCGTCGGAAAGGGTGACTCCGGTGTTGGAGAGGTTGAGCATGGAAAGATAGATCGAGGGCTTCCCCGATTCGTCCACGATGGCGGCGGAGCCTCCGGCCATGAGTAGTTCAAGCTTCCCGCAGATGATGAGGCGGCCGGCGGCCTTCAGGGTGCGCACCTCGTTCTCGTTGGCCGCCCAGGCCACCTTCGCGGCAGGGTCGTGGGTGAAGCCCATCTTCGTGAGCTGCGCCATCACGGCGGGATCATGGCAGGCGATCCGGCTGGGGGAGCCCGCGCTGATGGCCAGGATCTTGATGAACTTGGCCTGGGCCTCCACCGGGAGTTCGCCGCCGGCGAGGGGCAGGACCGAGAGAAGGCACGGGAGGGCGAATCGGGTGAAACGCATGGGGACCACTCCTGGAAAGGGCTCAAGTTAAGACCGAACGTCCGGTATGTTATTGGATGCCCCAGGATAGCCTGAAAAACAAAGGCCCGCATAGGCGGGCCTTCGGAAAAATCTATTTTTTAGCTGGTCGGACTACTGCGGGCCTTCGGCGGCGCGCCAGGCGGGGTCGATGGTGGTGGGGACCTGGGCCTTGGCGTCCTTCAGGAGGTTCTGGCTGGCGTCCTTGAGCTGCTCCCGCTTCCAGGCGTTGGGCAGCTGGGGCTTGGCCTGCTCGAAGGTGGGGAAGCCCTTGTCCTGGCCGGCGGCCTTGGCGCTGGCGGCCACCTTGTCGTAGAAGGCCTTGAGCTGGGCCTCGGTGGGCTCGATCTTGGAGATGGCCTTCTCCATGAGGATCTGACCGTAGGCGTTGGACCTGGCGGCCTCCACGAGGAGCTTGGCCTTGGCATCCTTGTCCAGGCCCTGCTTGTCGCCGAACTTGACCATGACCTTCTGGTCCACGAACTCGGCCAGGAAGCGGTTCCGCTGTTCCTTCAGCGCGGGGCTCGTGAGGAGCTCGTTGGCCTTGGCCTCGTCGCCCACGAGGGTGCGCACGGCCTCGGAAAAGGCCTTCTCGGTGACCTTCTCGCCGCCGACGTTGGCCAGGACCTTGGAGGTATCCTTGGAGACCTTGGAGCAGCCCAGGGCCACGACCACCAGGCCGCACATTCCGATCAATCGCGCGCAGCGCATATCCATGCTTTTCTCCTAAACATTTCAGTCCCAGAATGACATCGAAGGCATACCCTGCCTAGCGAGGATGCTCCATGTCTCCGAAGGAATTACTCAAAGATTTGAATCTCGAGGTATATACCGCCACATGGTGTCCGGACTGCCGCCGCCTGGACCGGTGGCTGGAGGAGGCCGGGGTGGCCCACACCACCGTGGACATCGAAACCGTGCCCGGGGCCGCCGAACTGCTTGAGCGGGAAACCGGCAAGCGGGCCATCCCCTACATCCGGGTGGGGGGCACGGCCTGGGTCCGCGGCTACCACCGGGAACTTCCCCAGCGCCTGGACCCCGATCTTCTGGTCCGGGAGCTATTGGGGGCGGCGGAAGGCTGAAAATCATGGCAATCTAGGGGATTATGTTGGAGCGATCAGTGCCTACCCCCTTCTCGAGTCAATTCTGGTCCAATTTGTTCACGTCGGATCTGGCCATCGACCTGGGCACCGCCTCCGTGCTCATCTACACCCGCCAGGCCGGCCGGATCGTCGTTTACGAGCCATCCATCGTGGCCCTCAACACCCAGACCCACGAGGTCGAGGCCGTGGGTGACGAGGCCAAGCAGCTCCTGGGCCGCACCCCCCAGGGCGTGCAGACCATCCGTCCCATGAAGGATGGAATGATCTACGAGGTGGACGCCGCCGAGAAGATGCTGGCGGCCTTCATCAAGAAGGCCCGGCCCAACCGGGGCATCGCCCGCACCCGCATCGTCGTGAGCGTCCCCCCCCGGGCGCACCAGGTGGCCCGCAGGGCCGTCAAACAGGTGTGCTACGACGCCAAGGCCGGCGAGGTCTTCCTCGTGGACCAGACCATGGTGGCCGCCATCGGGGCCGGCCTGGCCATCAACGAGAAGCGGGGCTGCATGATCGTCGATATCGGCGGCGGCACCACCGACGTGGCGGTCATCTCCTACAACGGCAAGGTCTTCTCCGACTCCATCCTGGTCGCTGGCGACGAGATGGATGAAGCAATCATCAAATACATCCGCGAGAAGTACAACGTCCTCATCTCCGAGGCCGCCGCCGAGGAAGTGAAGTGGAGCCTGGGCTCCGCCTACACCTCCGACAAGACCCGCACCATGAGCATCTCCGGCCGGGACCAGTTCGAGGGCCTGCCCAAGACCCTCACCCTCAACGACACCGAGATCCGGGAAGCCCTCGCCGAGCCCATCAGCGCCATCATCGACCTGGTGCGCAAGGCCCTGAACGAGACCCCGCCCCAGCTGGCCGCGGACCTCATCGACCGGGGAATCTGCCTCACCGGGGGCGGTTCCAAGATCCAGGGCCTCGACGTGCGCCTGAGCAAGGAGACCCACCTGCCCTGCTACCGCGCCGAGAACCCCGAGACCGCCGTGGTGCGCGGGACCGCCATGCTCCTGGAGGACATCCCCTTCCTGAGGCGGATCCAGATCCTCGACTAGCATGCGTCGCAGCGCCTGGGGCTGGAACCCGACCGGACGCAGGCGCTGGGCCATCGTGGTCCTCCTGCTGGGGCACCTCCTCTGGATCCTCCTGGGCCGGGGGACCTCCAACCGCTGGCGCCATCTGCTCGATCTTCTGTCCACCCCCTCCCGGGCGGTGTCCGCGCGACTGGAAATCTGGAAGGACAACCGCCGGCAGAAGGTGTCCACGTACCGCGAGGCCGTGGCCGAGGTGGAGCGCCTGCGGGCCCAGGTGGCCGCCTTCCAGGCCGCGCGGGACGCCGCCGCCCCGCGCCTGGCCGAAGCGGAGGAGGCGACCCGCCTGCTGGGCCTCAAGAAGCTGCTGCCCCTGACCTTCCGGACCGCCCGCATCATCTCCAACGTCCGCCGGGCCCCCTTCGGGGGCATGATCCTGGACCTGGGGGAGGACGGCGGGCTCCAGCCCGACCAGGGCGTGATCTGCCCGGAAGGGGTGGTGGGCCGCGTATGGGACGTGGGCCCCACCCAGGCCAGCCTCCTGCCCCTGGACGCCTACAACGCCTCCACGGGGGTCATGCTGGCCCGCAGCCGAGCCACCGGCGTCCTGCAGGGCCTGGGGCCCGGCAAGGCGGCCCTGCGCTACATTGGTAGCCAGGAGGTCGTCCAGGTGGGTGAGCCCGTGTACACGTCGGGTCTCGACCGCAATTTCCCCCGGGGGCTCCTGGTGGGCTACGTGACCTCCGTGCGGCCCCGGGACACGGAACTGCAGGTGGAAGTGGCCCTTTCGGCCCCCCTGGACCGGGTCTCGCTCGTGCTGGTCCTGCCCCAGCGCCCGCAGCTGGAGCTCCAGGCGCCCGCGCCCCAGCCCCAGGCTGCCAAGCCCGGCCGGAAGGCGAAGGGGGCGAAATGACCGGCCAGGCCGCCCCCATGCTGCGCAGGCACGCCATCGCCCTGGCCGCCCTGGCCGGAATCCACTTCACCGCGCCCTGGCCCGGCATCCAGACGGTCTTCCACGTGTTCCTCGTGCTGGGCCTGGCGCCCGGGTTCACCACCCCCATCCAGGGCCTCCTCTGGGCCCTCGCGGGCGGGTGGGTCCTCGAGGGAACGCAGCGCCTCTACCCGCACCTGGGCGGCACCCCCCTGGCCAACATGCTGATGTGCCTCCTGGCCTACTGGCTCGTCCTGCAGTGGCCGCCGCATTCGCGCAACCCCTTCTGGGGCCGCTGCGCGGCCCTGGCCGTGCTCCACTGGTTCCTGGCGAACCTCCTCGTGCGCTTCGCCGCGGGCCCCCACGCGTGGGGCTACGGGTGGATCTGGGCCGTCGTGGCCATCCCCCTTTGGGCGACCCTGGCCCTGAGGCTCCATCCCCCGATCCACCGGAGGTGACCGGTGGAGATCCTGAACCGCAGCCTCATCCACCGCCGCATCTCCGTGATGCGCACCGTCACCCTCTCCATGATCCTGGGCCTGGTGCTGGCCTACGGCTGGGTGCAGCTGGGCATGCGCCGGGAGATGCAGCGCCTGGCCTTCTCCCAGGCCGTGAAGACCCGCACCACCCCGGCCCCCCGCGGCATCATCTTCGACCGCAACGGCAACAAGATCGTGGACAACCGCCGGGCCCTGCACCTGGTCATCCAGAACGAGGACCTGCCCTCGGACCCCGCCCAGATCGACGCCCTGGCCCAGAGCCTCCAGCTGGAGCCCGAGCAGCTGCGGCGCCGGATCCAGGCCATCCGGCAGGCCGCGGGCAACCGCATGCTCACGCTCCTGGACAACCTGGACGATTCGGCGCTGGCCCGGGCCGAGGTGCTGCGCGCGCGGTTCCCCTTCCTCAGCATCGAAGTCGCCCCCCGGCGCGTGTACCTGGGCCAGGACCTGGCCGGCCACGCCCTGGGCTACGTGGGGGAGGTCACCCCCGCGGAGCTGGAGAAGAACCCGGACCGCTACCAGCTGGGCGAGATCATCGGCCGCACCGGGTTCGAGAGCTCGCGCAACGACCGCCTGCGGGGCGTGGACGGCCAGCGGAAGATCCTGGTGGACTACCTGGGCCGGGAAGTGGCCGTGTTCGGCCAGAACGAGGCCAAGCCCGGCCGCAGCGTCTTCCTCACCATCGACGCGGGCCTCCAGCAGACCCTCAAGGAGGCCCTGGGCACGGAGAACGGCGCGGGCGTGGTGCTGGACCTGCGTGACGGCGGCATCCTGGCGATGTACTCCAGCCCCTCGTACGACCCCAACATCTTCCTCAACCGGCTCACCCAGGAGCAGGTCGACAAGTACTGGAACAACCCCGAGCGCCCCATGCTGGACCGGGTCACCCAGGGGCGCTACGCCCCCGGCTCAACCTTCAAGCTCCTGGTGGCCCTGGCCGCCCTGGAGAAGGGCATCATCACCCCCGAGACGGCCTTCCACTGCGCCGGGCACAAGGTCTTCTACAACCGCGACTTCCGCTGCGACGCCACCCACGGGACCGTGAACCTCATCGCCGCCATCGCCCGCAGCTGCGACATCTACTTCTACGAGCTGGGCATGCGCCTGGACATCGACGACATCTACAACACCGCGGCCAAGTACGGCCTCACCGTGCCCACCGGCGTGGACCTGCCCCACGAGGCCACCTCGCGCGTGCCCAGCCGGGAGTGGAAGAAGCGGGTGAAGAAGGAGAAGTGGTGGCCCGGCGAGACCGTCAGCGTGGCCATCGGCCAGGGCGCGAACAGCCTCACCCCCATCGGCCTGGCGCGGTTCTACGCCATGCTGGCCACCCGGGGCAAGCTGCTGACGCCCCACCTCCTCTACGGCATCCGCCCCGAGGACAACCGGCCCATGGAGCTCTTCACTCCGCCCCCGCCCAAGGACACCGGCCTGGACCCGAAGATCCAGGCCGTGCTGGAGGAGGGGCTCTACGAAGTGGTCCACTCGGGCACCGCCGCGGCCTCAGCCCTGCAGGGCGTCACGATGGTGGGCAAGACCGGCACCAGCCAGGTCACCACCTTCGTGGACAAGAGCCACTACGCCAAGCTCGCCAAGAAGCTCAAGGACAACGCGCTCTTCGCGGGCTACGCGCCCCGGGAGAACCCCCAGATCGCCTTCGTGGTGGTGGCCGAGAACGCGGGCTTCGGCGCCTCCAGCGCGGCCCCCGTGGCCAAGAAGCTCGTGCAGTACTGGTTCATCGACCGCCTCAAGAAGCCCCTGCCGCCCCCCAGCGCGAAGATCCCGGACGAGTTCGCCCCGCCCCCGGCCCAGGAAGGCGGCGAGGAGCCGTGAAGGAGCGTCTGCGCGCCCTGGACACGGCCCTCCTGTGGCCCATGGTCCTGCTCGTGGTCATGGGCACGCTCACGGTCTATTCCGCGGGCCGCGGCACGGGCCAGGCCGGCCTCTGGGCCAAGCAGAGCCTCTGGAACCTCATGGGCTTCGGGGTCATGGCCTTCCTGGCCGGCGCCAATCCCAAGCGCATCTTCCGCAGCGGGTTCGCGCTCTACGTCCTGGGCATCCTGTCCCTGGCCCTGGTGCTCGTCGCCGGCCACCGCATCGGCGGCTCCCAGCGGTGGATCGTGCTGGCCGGCCTCACCTTCCAGCCCAGCGAGCTCATGAAGTGGCTGACCCTGCTCTTCGTGGCGCACCGCCTCGGCACCCGCCAGCCCCAGGACCTCACCGCCTGGGACCTGGCCGGGACCTCGGCCCTGGTGTTCTTCCCCATGCTCCTGGTGCTCAAGCAGCCCGACCTGGGCATGGCCGTGAGCTTCCTGCCCATCCTGGTGCTGGTCCCGGTCCTCAAGGGGGTCAGGGCCAAGTGGGTCCTCCTGACGGTGCTGCTGGTCTCCCTGGGCGGCGTCGGGGCCTGGCAGAAGGTGCTCAAGCCCTACCAGAAGCAGCGGGTCCTGACCTTCCTGGACCCGGGGGCCGACCTCAAGGGCAAGGGCTACCAGATCAACCAGAGCCGCATCGCCATCGGCGCCGGCGGCCTCACCGGGCAGGGCTTCACCTCCGGCAGCCAGACCCAGCTCAACTTCCTGCCGGTGAAGACCACCGATTTCGTCTTCTCGGTGTGGGCCGAGGAGCGCGGCTTCCTGGGGGTCCTGCTGGCCCTGGGCCTGTTCGGCGTCGTCCTGAGCCGCATCCTCGACACCGCCGTGGCGGCGAAGAGCGCCTCCGAGACCTACTTCTGCGTGGGCGCCGCGGGCATCATCGCCCTGCACCTCCTGGTGAACGTGGGCATGGTCATCGGGGTGCTGCCCAACAAGGGCATCGTGCTGCCGTTCTTCAGCGCCGGGGGGAGCAGCACGCTCAGCTATTTCCTGGGGCTGGGCGTGGTGATGGCGGTCCGGCACCGGGCCCAGGTGAAATAGCCTAGAATTCCCCCATGACCACCGATCCCCAGACCCGCATGAAGGAACTCGCCGCCCAGGTGCTGGAGCACCGGCGCCGCTACTTCGTCCTCGACCAGCCCGTCCTCTCCGACGCGGAGTACGACGCCCTGGAACGGGAGCTGCGCGACCTGGAGGCGCGGCATCCCCATTTCGCCGACCCCAACAGCCCCACCCAGCGCGTGGGCGCCGCCCCCCTGGAATCCTTCCGCAAGGCCCGGCACCGCACCCCCATGCTCAGCCTGGACAACACCTATTCCGAGGACGAGCTCGAGGAATGGGAGACCCGCGTGCTCAAGGGGCTCCCCGGCGCGGAGCCGCGCTATTCGGCCGAGCTGAAGGTGGACGGGCTCTCGCTCTCGCTCCTCTACGAGGACCGCGCCCTGGTCCGCGCCGTCACCCGTGGCAACGGGGACGAGGGCGAGGACGTCACGGAGAACGCCCGCACCATCGCCGACATCCCGCTCACGCTGCCGCCCGGGGCGCCCGGCACCCTCGAGGTGCGGGGCGAGGTGTTCCTGTCCCGCCGCCGGTGGGAGGAGCTGAACCGGGAGCGGGACGCGCGGGGCGAGGCGCGCTTCGCCAACCCCCGCAACGCGGCCGCCGGCACCATGAAGCAGCTCGACAGCCGCATCACGGCCGAGAGGCGGCTCTCCTTCCTCCCCTGGCAGCTGCCGGGCTCGGCCCGCCACAGCCAGGGCATGGACCAGCTCGCGGACTGGGGCTTCAACCGCATGCCCGCGCACGCCGAAGGGAGCTTCGCGGAGATGCTGGAATTCATCAGGGACCAGGCCCAGGCGCGGCTCCTGCTGCCCTTCGACACCGACGGCGTGGTCCTGAAGGTGGACGCGCTGGAGCTGCAGGAGCGCCTGGGCTCCACGGACCGCGTGCCCCGGTGGGCCATCGCGTTCAAGTATCCGGGGCTCCAGGCCACCACCACGCTCCTGGGCATCACCTGGCAGGTGAGCCGGGCCGGCAAGCTCACCCCGGTGGCGGAGCTGGAGGCCGTGGAGGTGGCGGGCTCCACGGTCCGCCGGGCCACCCTCCACAACGCCGACGAGCTGGCGCGGCTGGGTGTGCGGGTGGGCTGCAAGGTCTTCGTGGAGAAGGGCGGCGAAGTCATCCCCAAGGTGGTGGCCGTGGTGCCCGGTTCCCTTCCCGAAGGCGCCGTGGAGCCCCAGGTGCCCGCGGCCTGCCCCGTCTGCGGGGGCGCTGTGGGCAAGGACTCCGACGAGGAGGTGGCCTGGCGCTGCCAGAACCCCGAGTGCCCCGCCAAGATCACCGCCCGGCTCCAGCACCTGGGCAGCCGCGCGGCCCTGGACATCGAGGGCCTGGGCGACGCGCTGGTGGAGCAGATGGCCTCGCGCTTCGCGCAGCCCTGGGACGTTTTCACGCTGCTGGAGGACCCCAAGCAGGGGCTGGCGTACCTGGCCGGGCTGGACCGCATGGGCGAGAAGAGCGCCCGCAACGTCATGGAGGCCCTGGAAGCCGCCCGCACCAAGCCCCTCTCCCGCTGGATCCACGCCCTGGGCATCCCCATGGTGGGGGCCCGCACCGCCGAACTGCTGGCGGAGGCCTTCCCCACCCTCGGGGACCTGTGGGACGCCGAGGAGCAGCGGCTCCTGGCCGTCGAGGAGGTGGGGCCCAAGGTCGCCGCGGGGCTCAAGGCCTTCGCCGCCCTCCACCCCGCCCTGCCCGCGCAGCTGGCGGCGCTCGGCATCACCCCCGCGCCAAGCGCCCCCCGGGACCTCTCCGGCCTGCCCCTGGCCGGCGAGGTGGCCGTGGTCACCGGGACCCTTCCCACCCTGAGCCGGGAGGAGGCCGAAGCCCTGCTCAAGCGCCTGGGAGCCAAGGTCACCGGCGCCGTCTCCGCCAAGACCACCCTCCTCGTCGCCGGGGAGAAGGCCGGCTCCAAGCTCGCCAAGGCCGAGGCGCTGGGCATCCCCGTGCGGGACGAGGCCTGGCTCCTGAGTCATGGCACTATGGAACCCTGAGGCAGCGCCATGACGAACACCCCCCGCCGGATCGGCAAATTCGAAATCCTGGAACGCCTGGGCGAGGGGGCCATGGGCGAGGTCTTCCTGGCCCGGGACAGCCTCCTCGGGCGGGAAGTGGCCATCAAGACCATCCGCGCCGCCCTCACCTCGCCCGACGCGCGGGACCGGTTCTTCCGGGAGGCCCAGGCCGCAGGCCGGCTCAACCACCCCAACCTCGTCACCATCCACGAGTTCGGCGAGGAGCAGGGCACGCTCTTCATGGTCATGGAGTACGTCCCCGGCGACGACCTGGGCAAGCTGCTGGCCTCGCGCGAACTGCCCCACCGGGAGATGCTCGAGCTCCTGGCCCAGGTGTGCGACGGCCTGGCCTTCGCCCACCAGCGGGGCGTGCTGCACCGGGACATCAAGCCCACCAACATCCGGGTGACCCGGGTCTCCGGGCGCCTCGCCGCCAAGATCCTGGATTTCGGCATCGCGCGCCTGGCGGGGAGCGACCTCACCGCCACCGGCGCCCTGCTGGGCACGTTCGGCTACATGGCCCCCGAGTACATCCAGTCCGGCAAGCCCGACGCCAGGGCGGACCTCTTCGCCGTGGGCGTGATCCTCTACGAGGCCCTGGCGGGCTTCCCCCCCTTCGGCGGCGAGTCCACGGCCACCGTGCTCCACCGCATCGTCAACGAGGACCCGGCCCCCCTGGACCTGGCCCAGCTCACCGGCATCAGCCCCGCCATCCAGGGCGTGGCGGCCCGGGCCCTGGCCAAGGACCCCGCCGCGCGCTTCCCCAGCGCCGAGGCCCTGGCCGAGGCCCTGCGCGCCGCCCGGGACCCCTGGTGGGACCCCGCGTCCGACAAGGCCGCCACCGTGAGCAGCTCCCGCCTCTTCGAAATGCCCGAACGGGGCCGGAAGCCCGCCCCGCACGCCGACGCCCCCGCCTCCCGCGCCTGGCTCTACCTCGGCACGGCCGTGGTCACGGCGGCCCTCGCCGCCGGGGGAGGCTGGCTCTGGCTCCGCCGCCACCGCCACCGCCCCGCCCCCGCGGCGGTCCAGCCCGTGGTGCAGCAGCCCCTGGTGCAGCAGCCCGTGGCGCCCCCGCCCGTGGTCCAGGCCCCGCCCCCGGCCGAGGAACCCAAGCTTGAACCCCCCAGGACCGAACCCGCGAAGCCGGCGCCCCCGCCCGTGAAGGCCGAGACCCGGCCCGAACCCGCGCCCCCCGCCAAGGCCGGCGCCTACGCCACCCTCGACCAGGCCGCCCGGGCCCTGGACACCGACCCCAGGGGCGCGCTGGCCTTCCTGGACAACCTGGTCAAGCAGGAGCCGGAAAACGAGCGCGCCATCGCCCTTCGCATCGCGGCGCTCTATGAGGCCGCCGACTACCGGGGCTGCGCCATCGCCATCCGGGATTCCCGGCAGGCCGGGCACCTCCTGTGGCCCATGGCGCTGAAGTATCCCCGCCTGCGCAAGGTGCTCGAGCAGGAGAAGGCGGACCCGCGCCTACCCCGGCGCAAGGCCGTTCAGTAGTCCCACTGGGCTTCCCGGATCAGCCACGCCCCGTCCCTGAGCTCCCAGCGCAGGGTGAGGCTCTTGCGGGCGCGGTCCCCGGGCAGCAGCTCCCCCCCCGCCCGGCCCGTGAGGACCAGTTCCAGGGTCTGCACGGCGCGAACGCCGTCCACGTCCACCTTCTGGGACAGGACGGTCACCCCGACCTTCTCCCGGCCCAGCACGCTGCCCAGGAGGAGCCGCGCCCCGGCGCGGTCCAGGCCCTCGGGCCCCGTGAACTTCGGCGAGAGGACCGCGGCCGCGCCGGCGGCGTCCCCGGCCTCCACGGCTCCCCGGGCGCCCTCGAAAGCCTTGCGGATCCTCCCCTCGGGCCCCTCCCGGGAACAGCCCGCGAGGACCGCGAGGAGGACGGCGGCCAGGGCCTTCACGCCAGCTCCTGGAAGAGCGTCACGTAGCTGCGGGGCTCCACCTGGGCCTCGTCCAGGCCCAGCTGGCCCATGGCCTCGCGGATCTCCTCCGGCGTCCCCTCCAGCTCCAGGTAGCACCCGAAGGGCGCCTCGTCGAGGCAGGCCTCCAGCGGCCCCCGGCGCCACACCGAGCGGCTCTTGCGCATCTCGAAGGCCGGGCTGAACCCCAGCTGCCCGAGGATCCCCTCCACCGCCAGGGGGTCGCCCACCGACGTCTCCAGCTCGGGCCGGATCTTCAGGAGCGGGTCCGGCACCCGGGTCCCCTTCCAGGTGAGCGTGGCCTGCCCGTCGTAGCGCCGCAGGCGCAGCGCGCAACCCTGCGAGCGCAGCTCCCCGTCCCGGTCCCACAGGACGCTCACTTCCCCGCACGGGCCGTGGGCCAGGGCGAAGCCGCAGGCCTCCAGCCGGAGCCGCGCGGGCCCGAGGGCGGGGATGCGGAACTTCATCTCGATTTCAACGTGGTCGGCATGTTTCATGGCGGGCCATCCTCAAATGATTGCATCATGTGCAAGGAGGTTTGACCTAGCTTTGATCCCGAAACGGTACCTTTTCGCCAGCATGTTCATCGCTGCGATGCTCATGCTGCTGGCCATCGTGCAGGCTCCGCGCTCGACGCGCGAGGGCGGCGCCGTGGTGGCGACCGGGGCGGTGGAGCAGACCCTGGACACCTTCGAGACGCTGGCCGAGTGCCGCCTCCGGGACGGCTGGACGCCGCGCTTCCAGGGTGCCCAGGACCCCGACCAGGAGCAGCCCTGGCCCTACGGCGGCGGGTTCGGGACGCCCTGGGAGCCCGCCTCGGCCTACCTGGCCGACCAGGGCCTCGCCCTCAACGGGCCCGGCGGCCACAGCGAGGTGATGCTGTGGCGAGGCCTGGAATGGCGCCACTACCGGTTCGACGCCCCCATCGCCAGCGCGCGCCTGGATCCCGCCAAGGGGACCCGGCTCCTGGTGACCCTCACCCTGGGCCAGGGCCGCTTCGAAACGCGGCTGATGGAGATCCCCGAGGGGCGGGTGCTCTGGGCCACCGACAGCGGCCCCTGGAGCCGGTTCAGCTGGGACGGCCGCGCCGTGCTCCTGGGCCTGCGCCCTCCCCAGCCCGAGGCCGCGCTGCTTCTGACCGCCCTGCCCGTGGAGGCCGAGCGCCCCGTGGGCACCCTGGCGCCCTGGGACGAGAAGGCCCTGCCTGCGCCGCCCCGGGGGTGGGCCACCCGCCAGGAGCAGCTCTGGGACGACGGCCAGGATCTGCCCGGGGCGCGGCTCCTCATCCCCTGGCAGCCCGGCTCCCGCATGTGGTTCCCCGCCTGGGACCGGCTCTGGATCTCCAGCGGCGGCCAATGGACCTTCTGGACCCTGGCGGAAGGAACCTGGCGACGGGAGGCCACCGGCGCGGGACAGCTCCAGGCCCAGCCCCCCCTGCGCATGGCCCTGGAAGTCCCCGGGCGCAAAGGCGAGCCCGCCACCCGGTCGACGTCCCGCCTCGACCGGGCCGAGTGGATCGAGGTGCCCGCGGCCGCGGAGGCCTGGCCGGCCTACGACCCCGCCTGGGCCTGGTGGCGGGAGGACCTGGCCGCCACCACCTGGGACCAGCGCTGGGGAAAGGGTGCTCCGACCCTGCCCCCGGAGCGCCAGAGGCAGGCCCTCCTGCGCACCTTCCGCCCCGAGTGGAGGACGGCCCGGGGCCTACGCGCCTCGGTGAAGGGCTGGATCCCCGACGGCCCGGAGATCGCCCTGCGCGAGGCCACCGAATCCGCCTGGGTCTGGGTCGGCGAACGGGCCATCCTCGTGCGGCTGCAGCCCACGTTGAGGCTGAAGTCCGTGAAGACGGCATTGAAACGTTAGATACCATGTTCCATGGTCTCTGTTAGTGTTAGCGCAGCCACTTCCCCGTAATCCGGCATCCCGAGGTTCCCTATGCCCCGTCTTCTCCTCGTGGACGACAATCAGCGAATCCACCAGATCGTCGAGACGCTCCTGACCGCCACGGACATCGAGCTGACCTGCGCCTCCTCAGGCGCCGAGGCCCTGGACCTGGTGGCCACCGGCGGACCCTTCGACGTGGCCCTCCTGGACACCACCATGCAGGGCATGGACGGCTGGGAGCTCCTGGACCGCATGCGCAGGAACGGCGCCACCGCCATGATGCCCATCGCCATGATGGCCGGGGTCCTGGACGTCGTGGACCCCGAGACCGTCCGCAAGGCCCCCATCCAGGGCTTCCTCAAGAAGCCCGTGGAGCTCCGCGACCTGGCCGACCGGGTCCGGACCCTCCTGGCCACCCCCGTCGAGCCCCCCGCGCCCGAGCCCGAGCCGGCCCCCTCGGCGGCCACCGGGAACTTCGAGACCCTTCCCTACCTCAAGCTCTCGGACCACCCCCTGCCCGACGCCGACCTGCTCCTCCTGGAACCCTCCGACCTCTTCGTGGAGGAGGCCCCTGCCCCCGACGCCCCCCTGGAGTCCCTGGAACTGGAGGAGCTGGACCTTGAGAGCCTCAAGGGCCTGAGCGCCCCTCCGGCCGTCCAGGAGACCGCGGAAGCCGCCTCCGCGGACGCCGCCGAGGTCCCCGAACTCGCCCCGGAGGACGCCTACCAGAGCGGCATCCTCGAGCTGGGCGTGATCACCGACGAGCTGCCCGACCTGGGCCCTTCGCAGGAACTCGAAGAACCCGCCCCCCTGCCGGACCATCTCCTGTCGCCCACCCCGTCCCTGCCCGTGGACTGGTCCGACGAGAGCGAGACCCTCCTGGAGTTCACACGCCAGCCGGCCCGCCCCGACGAGACCACCACCGCCATCCACTCCATGGCCGCCGCGGCCATGGAGGAGCACAGCGATTTCGATCCCGACAGCTTCCTGGAGCAGGACGCCGGCCCCGCGCCGACCCCCGCCTTCCTCCCCGAGGCCCCCGAAAACGTCACCCCCGTGCGCCTCACCCAGGTCTCCGAGGCCGACGTGCTGGGCGACATCGGCGACATCCCCGAACTGGAGGACCTCTCCGCCCTGGACGACACCGTCCAGTCCGCGGGCAGGGCCACCGTGCCCCCCTGGGCCTCCACCGTCAGCCTCCTGGACCGGGTTCAGGCGACCCCAGCGTCCCTGCCCGAACCCATCCCCGAGCCCGAACCCATCTCCGAGCCCGCGCCCATCCCCGAGCCCGAGCCCATCTCCGAGCCCTTGCCTGAGCCCGCGCCCGAACCCATCCCTCCCGCGGTGATGGCGGCCCCCGAGCCGGTGGCCGCGGGCGTGCCCGGAGCCGCCGATCCCCTCGCGGCCCTCCTCGCCGACCCCGTGCTGATGGACCGCCTCGCCAAGGCCGTCGTCGCCAGGCTGGGCGACCAGGCCCTCCGGGAGATCGCCTGGGAGGTCATGCCCGAACTGGCCGACCGGCTCCACCGGAACTGACCCGATGATCACCGGCTACAACACCGACGTCCGCCACGGCAACCGGATCTTCCACGTGCAGACCGAGGACAAGGGCCTGGCCAACCCCAAGATCGAGACCCTCATCTACGTGGGCGGCGAGATCCTGGACAGCTACCGGGGCACCTACGAGGACCTGCTGGCCGAGTTCCCCCTGCAGGAGAGCAGCATCCAGGCCCGCATGGACGACCAGCACAAGTCCGTGATCCGGGACATCAAGAACGGCAAGTACGACGCCACGCCCAACGACCCCCTCCTCGCCGAGCGCAGCGTCTTCAACGACAAGCCCCTGGACCAGGCCATCCTGGAGTACCTCCAGCAGGAGGGCGACACCGATACCCTCGAGATGGTGCTGGACGAGCCCATGCTCCCGAAGTTCGGGGAGCTGTTCCAGATCCGCATCCGGGCCCGTCTCTGCGTGAGCCAGAACCCCGTGCCCGGCGCCGACGTGACGATCCGCCTCATCTCCAGCCTCAAGAAGGCCACCACCCTCACCACCGGCCGCACCGACTCCGAAGGCCAGTTCCTCACCAAGGTGGAGCTCCCCCCGAGCCAGCCCGGCCACTGCGCCGTGCTGATCGCGTGCACGTCGGAGTTCGGCAACGACGAGATCCGGGCGCTGATCACCGCCTAGGAAAAGGGCCGCCCGGAGGCGGCCCTTTCTCCAGGTCCGGACGGTCCTAGACGTTTTCCAGCACGGCCACGAGCAGGGTCCAGAAGTTGCCCACGGAGGCGATGCTCACGTTCTCGTCGGGGGTGTGCACGTCCCACATGCTGGGGCCGAAGGAGACCATCTGCATGCCGGGGTACTTCTCGCCGATGAGGCCGCACTCCAGGCCCGCGTGGATGGCCTTGATGGCCATGGGCCTGCCGAAGGTCTTCTCGTGCACGGCGTTGACCACCTTGACCAGGGAGGCCTTGGGATCGGGCTTCCAGCCCGGGTAGCCGTCGCCGCGCTTGGCGGTGAAGCCCGCGAGCTCGCAGGAGGCCGAGATGCGGTTGGCCATGTCGATCTTGGCGCTGGCGATCGAGCTGCGCTGGCTGGTGGAGATCTCGATGGTGTCGCCCGTGGTGGAGATGATGGCGAGGTTCGTGGAGGTCTGCACCAGGCCCTCGATGTCGGGGCTGTTGGACTCGACGCCGTGGGCGACGGTGTACAGGAAGTTCACGACGGCGCGGGCGTCGCGGTCCTCCATGACCTGGGCCGGGGCGTCGGCCCTGGGCTCCACCGCCATGGCGAGGCCCGGATCGAAGGCGCCCAGGGCCGAGCGGTAGTCCTGCTCCAGCCCCTTGACGGCCACCTGGAACTCCTCGAGGCGGGCCGGGTCCAGGAAGAAGACGGCGGAAGCCTCGCGGGGGATGGCGTTGCGCTTGTTGCCGCCGGCCAGCGACGCCAGCTCCAGGCCGAAGCGGGGCGCCAGGCTCCACAGGACGCCGGCCAGGATGCGCAGCGCGTTGCCGCGGCCCTGGTGGATCTCCACGCCGGAGTGGCCGCCCTTGAGGCCGAGGACCTTCAGGCGGAAGGGGGCCTTGCCCGCGGTGGCGGGGCGCAGCGCGACCTTCTTCGTGGCCATGGTGTCGATGCCGCCGGCGCAGCCGATGGTGAGGTCCCCCTCCTCCTCGCTGTCGAGGTTCAGGAGGTACTGGGCCTTGAGGATCCCCTCCGCGAGGCCGCCGGCGCCGGTGAGGCCGGTCTCCTCGTCGATGGTCACGAGCACTTCCAGGGGGCCGTGCTTGATGGTGGTCGATTCCAGCACCGCCAGGGCGGCGGCCACGCCGATGCCGTTGTCCGCGCCCAGGGTGGTGCCCGTGGCCAGGAGGCGGTCGCCGTCCCGCCGCAGGGCGATGGGGTCCTTGAGGAAGTCGTGCTTCGTGGCCTCGTTCTTCTCGCAGACCATGTCCACGTGGGCCTGGAGGGCCGTCATGGGCGCGCCCTCGCGTCCGGGGGCGGCCTTCTTGCTGATGATGACGTTGCCCACGGCGTCGCGGACCACGGTGCAGCCCAGGGCCTGGGCCTGGTCGGCCACCCACTGGGCGGCGGCGGCCTCGTTCTTGGAGCCGCGGGGGATCTTCGACAGGGCCAGGAAGTACTTCCAGAGGCCGGCGGGTTCGAGGGTGCCAAGGTCCGTCTGGGCCTTGGATTCCATGACATTTTCCATGACTTGCCTCCGTGGGTTGCGTCCGTTGGGGACCTTCGGTCCGCCGCTGATTCGATTTCCCCCAAAGGGTAGCAAACAAAGGCGGTGACCAAGCTCATTTCGTCGCCTTTTCGCCTCCCCGGGACCGGAGCCCCCCCGCAGTTCCGATACACTGGAACCCGAGCTACCACCCAGGAGCCCCCGATGCCCCAAGCGAACGCCCCATGCCTGCTGGACGCCAAGCAGATGGAGGTCCATCTCCAGCGCCTGTGCCGCGAGATCTCAGCCGTGTTCGGCAGCGACGCCTCCATCGCCCTCCTGGGCATCCGCACCCGGGGCCTGTACCTGGCCGAGCGCCTCAAGACCATGCTGGAGTCCAACCTCCAGAAGGAGATCCCCCTGGGGGTCCTGGACATCGCCCTGTACCGGGACGACCTCTCGGAGCTGGCGGGAAGCCCCATCGTCCGCCCCACCGAGATCCCCTTCAGCCTCAAGGACCGCTCCGTGATCCTGGTGGACGACGTGCTCTTCACCGGGCGCACCATCCGGGCCGCGCTGGACGCCCTGCTGGACCACGGCCGCCCCAAGCGGGTGTGGCTGGCGGTGCTGGTGGACCGCGGCGGCCGCGAACTGCCCATCCAGGCCGAGTTCGTGGGCATCAAGATGGACGTGGCCATGACCAACCGGGTATCGGTCCACATGAAGGACGTGGACGGCGAGGACGCCGTCCTCCTCGAGAGCCGGAACTAGCCATGCCCCAGACCTACCGCTTCCCCCACCGCCACCTGCTGGGCATCGAGCCCCTGAGCCCCCAGGACATCTCGGCCATCCTCGACCAGGCCCGCGCCTTCGAGGAGGTCTGCGAGCGCCCCGAGATCAAGATCGTCCCCGCCCTGCGCAAGCGCCTGATCGTGAACCTCTTCTTCGAGAACTCGACGCGCACCCGCAACAGCTTCGAGATCGCCGAGAAGCGCCTGTCCGCGGAGATCATCAACTTCGACGCCGACACCAGCTCCCTCAGCAAGGGCGAGACCCTGGTGGACACCGCGCTCAACCTGCAGGCCATGCACCCCGACCTCATCGTCATGCGCCACTCCGCCCCCGGGGCCCACGCCCTGCTGGCGCGGCACATGAAGGCCAGCATCGTGAACGCCGGCGACGGCGCCCACGAGCACCCCACCCAGGCCCTGCTGGACGCCTACACCCTGCGCAAGCGCTTCGGCCGGCTCGACGGCCTGCGGGTGGCCATCGTGGGCGACATCCGCAACAGCCGCGTGGTTCGCTCCAACCTCTGGCTCCTCACCAAGATGGGCGCCCACGTGACCCTGGTGGGCCCCCCCACCCTGGTGCCCGCCGAGCTGAAGGAGACCTGGCCCGGCATCGACATCGTCCACGAACTGGAACCGGCCCTGCCCAGCCAGGACGCCGTCATGATGCTGCGCTGCCAGTTCGAGCGCGGCACCGGCGCCTTCATCCCCGGCCAGGGCGAGTACATCCGCTTCTACCAGCTCAACGCCCAGCGCCTCAAGCTCTGCCGGCCCGACGTGGCCGTGCTGCACCCCGGGCCCATCAACCGCGGGGTGGAGATCACCTCCGAGGTCGCCGACGGCCCCAACAACCTCATCCTCGACCAGGTCACCAACGGCGTGCCGGTGCGCATGGCCGTCCTGTTCCTCCTCTGCAACCCCCACGGGGAGCAGGTTCCTTAGCAAGGACGCCGAATGATCCAAGGTCCCGTCACGCTCCTAATCCTCGACGGGTTCGGGGATGGTCCCCGCAACGCCTTCGATGCCACCTTCGTGGCCGGCATGGCCCACATGTCCGACCTGCGCCGCCGCTTCGCCTCCACCCAGCTCAACGCCGGCGGCGAGGCCGTGGGCCTTCCCGAGGGCCAGTTCGGGAACTCCGAGGTGGGCCACATGAACCTGGGCGCCGGCCGCGTGGTGTGGCAGGAGCTCACCCGCATCGACGCCGCCATCCGCAAGGGGACCTTCCGCGAGAACCCCGCCATGGGCAACCTCCTGAAGGCCCTCAAGGCCTCCGGCAGGCGGCTCCACCTCCTGGGCCTGGTGTCCGACGGCGGCGTGCACAGCCACCAGAACCACCTGGTGGCCCTGGCCCAGTGGGCCCAGGCCGAGGGCGTCCCCACCGTCATCCACGCGTTCCTGGACGGCCGCGACACGGAGCAGAAGAGCGCCGACGGCTACCTCCAGTGGCTGGCCTTCCAGCTGCGCAACTGCCCCCTGGTCCAGCTCGGCTCCATCATGGGCCGCTACGTCGTCATGGACCGCGACAGGCGCTGGGAGCGCGTCGTGCGCGCATGGAGGCTCCTGGCCGAGGGCGTGGGCGAGTTCACGTGCGGGGATGCCCAGGAGGCCATCAGGGCCGCCTACGACCGCGGCGAGACCGACGAGTTCGTCAGCCCCACGCGCCTGGCCGGCTTCCACCCCCTGCAGGACGGCGACGGCGCCATCTTCTTCAACTTCCGCGCCGACCGCGCCCGGGAGCTCAGCCACGCCCTCGTGGACCCCGCCTTCGACGGCTTCCCCCGCCCCACCTGGCCGAAGATCAGCCTCGTCACCTTCACCGCCTACGAGACCGACCTCGAGCCCCATGTCGCCGTCGCCTACCCCCCCCAGAACCTCACCCGCATCCTCGGGGAACTGGTCTCCGAGCGCGGCTGGAAGCAGCTGCGCACCGCCGAGACCGAGAAGTACGCCCACGTGACCTACTTCTTCAACGGCGGCCGCGAGGAGCCCTTCCCCGGCGAGGAGCGGGTCCTGGTCCCCTCCCCGAAGGTGGCCACCTACGAGCTGCAGCCCGAGATGAGCGCCCACGAGGTGGTGCGCGGCCTCGTGCAGGCCATCGGGGCCGGCCAGCACCGCCTCCTGGTGTGCAACCTGGCCAACCCCGACATGGTGGGCCACACCGGCGACCTCAACGCCACCAGCGCCGCCTGCGCCGTGGTGGACGACGCCATCCGCCAGATCGCGGCCGCCACCCTCGCCCAGGACGGCGCCCTCCTCATCACCGCCGACCACGGCAACTGCGAGTGCATGCGCGACGAGAAGGGCAATCCCCACACCGCCCACACCACCAACCCCGTTCCCGCCGTCCTCGTGGCGAAGGGCTTCGAGGCCAGGCAGCTCCGCGCCGGCGGCGCCCTGTCCGACGTGGCCCCCACCCTGCTCAAGCTCCTGGGCATGGAGCAGCCCGCGGAGATGGACGGCGTCAGCCTCTTCTAGATTCCGTCCAGCGGACTCGTCACGCCCCGCCCCCCGCGGTTCAGGACGTGGGTGTAGATCATCGTCGTCTCCACGTCCTTGTGCCCAAGGAGCTCCTGGATGGTGCGGATGTCCTGCCCCGCGTGGAGCAGGTGGGTGGCGAAGGAATGCCGCAGCGTATGGGGCGTCACCGGCTTGGCGATCCCCGCCCGCTGCCCCGCGATGCGGAAGGCCTTCTGGACGCTCTCGGGGTGGATGTGGTGCCGCCGGAGGGCCTCCCCCCGCGGATCCCGGGAGCGCACCGGCGAAGGGAACACCCACTGCCACCCCCAGGAGTTCCCCGCCATGGGGCATTTCTCCGCCAGCGCATCCGGAAGCCAGACCCCAGCGATCCCCTCCTCCAGGTCCAGGGCATGGAGCCCCTCCGCGACCATCAGCTGCCGCCGGAGGGCTCCCTTGAGGGATTCCGGCAGCATGGTTACGCGATCCTTGCCCCCCTTCCCCTCCCGCACGACGATCTCCCCACGCTCGAACTCCAGATCCTTCACCCGCAACCGGAGCCCCTCCATCAGCCGCATCCCGGTCCCGTACAGGAGGCGCCCCACCAGCCCCGCGATCCCGTCCAGGTTCCCCAGGAGCACCCTGACCTCCCCCGGCGTCAGCACGACGGGAAGCCGCCGCGGCACCTTCGCCTGCACCACCCCCGCAAGCCAGGGCAGGTCCACGCCCAGAACATGCTTGTAGAGGAACAGCAGGGAGGCCTTCGCCTGGTTCTGCGTGGCCGCCGCCACCCCCCTTCCGCTCGCGAGGTAGGAAAGGAACGCCTCCACCTCCACCGCCCCCATCTCCGCCGGGTGCCGCTTCCCATGAAAGAGGATGAACCTCCGCGCCCATGCGACGTAGGTTTCCTCCGTCCGCACGCTGTAGCGCCGCACCCGGATCTCCGCCCGCATCCGGTCCAGCAGTTTGGGTGGCTTGCCTGGGGCCTGGGAATTATCCATCCCGGGATTCTATGGGATGAACCCCCGAAACAGAATATTTAAGTCTTTATATTGAATTAGATATATAGCAACTTTGATTTCATTACCCGCATCCCCGGCGCGCCCGTTTCGACCTTCCCCGGGGCGCCCCATCCCCCCCCGGAAGACCGTGCGGAGATAATCCCGATCCGGCCGTGATTGGTACGCCAAAGCCGCCACCCCGGAGTAGAATCCAAGGCATATCAGCGCCTACTCAACTCCCATCATGGTTAGCCCAACCCGGGCCGCCTTTTCTGGGTTGGCCCAATTCACGTTAGGATTCCCATGAAGGGAAAACAATACAGTCTCTCGATTTGGGCATTGCTGGTGCCCTTCCTCGTGGTCTACGGAATCGCCTTGATATTCAATCCTTTTAGTCCAAAGGACCATTCAAGCTGGTCATTGGCTAAGTGGATTGGAACAGGACTCGTTGTTGGAACTGGTGCCCTGGTAATCGAATGGATCTTTGAGAAGGTGCCTTTGACGTTCCTCAGGTCCGATAAACTGACGGACCCAATTTGGAAACGAGGCATGAGAGCCATGGCGCTCATTGCCATCTTTTCGGCCATCCTCTTGGCATCGGTTCTATTTCAAAATTGACCGAACCATCCTGGGCTATTGTCCTGCCATTCAATGATCAATCGCATCGTCACAACGTGGCAATCTTCACGCGCCGATCCTAACCCAGCGTTCGAGGTCGGACCCCAACCTGACCTTCTCCCTTTGAGGTAATATCTTTCCAATCCTCCTTCTCCCCCGTTCGCGCCGCCAGGTTGGGGCCGACTCAACTTCGGCGTTAGGGCATGGGGCGCGCAGATCCTTAGCGGCCCCGCGATGCGCCGCGCCCTGCTGCGGCTCCTTGGAAGGCCACGGTAGGCGGGTTTTTCCGCGCCGGCCTCAGTGGGCGAAAAGCCCGGAGCTACATCACCAGGGCAAGCCGCAGCTCGATGGGCAATCAGCGCCCTTCTCCCTCGGGCGTTTCAACTGAACGCCGACCCCACCGCGCCGCCCCAACGAGGTAATATTCACGCGCCGGTCCTAACCCAGCGTTCGAGGTCGGACCCCAACCTGCACTTCTCCCCTTGGTGGTATCGTTTTTCCAATCCTCCTTCTCCCCCGTTCGCGCCGCCAGGTTGGGGCCGACTCAACTTCGGCGTTAGGGCATGGGGCGCGAAGAAACCCGAGGCCCAGCATCGCGCCGCGCCCTGCTGCGGCTCCTTCGAAGGCCACGGTAGGCGGGCTTCTCCGCGCCGGCCTCAGTGGGCGAAAAGCCCAGAGCAACATCACCAGGGCAAGCCGCAGCCCGATGGGCAATGAGCGCCCTTCTCCTTCGAGCGCTTCAACTGCACGCCCATCCAATCGCGCCGTCCCAACGAGGTAATATTCACGCGCCGGTCCTAACCCAGCGTTCGAGGTCGGACCCCAACCTGCACTTCTCCCCTTGGTGGTATCGTCTTTCCAATCCTCCTTCTCCCCCGTTCGCGCCGCCAGGTTGGGGCCGACTCAACTTCGGCGTTAGGGCATGGGGCGCGAAGAACCCCGGGGCCCAGCATTGCGCCGCGGCACGAGGCGGCTCCCGCGAAGGTCACGGTAGGCGTGCTTCTCCGCGCCGGCCTCAGGGAGCGAAAAGCCCAGAGCTACATCACCAGGGCAAGCCGCAGCCCGATGGGCAATCAGCGCCCTTCCCCTCCCAGCGCTTCAACTGAACGCCAATCCCGTCGCGCCGTCCCAACGAGGTAATATTCACGCGCCGGTCCTAACCCAGCGTTCGAGGTCGGACCCCAACCTGCACTTCTCCCCTTGGTGGTATCGTCTTTCCAATCCTCCTTCTCCCCCGTTCGCGCCGCCAGGTTGGGGCCGACTCAACTTCGGCGTTAGGCATCACCCACCACGCAACAATTCCGTCTCGGGCAGCACCGCAATATGCCAAGCCAAAGGAGGCGACCCATGGGGCACGAAATTCCCGAAAGTGATTGGAAGCTCCTCAGGAAATTTCACGAGAACGCGCTTGAACGCTATTGCAAGGCCACCATCGAAGCAATCGGCAAGAAGTGCGTCGGCACACCCGCCAAGTTCCACGAACGCTACCTTGAAATCTTCTCGCTGATCGACGAAAAAAATGATGAGCTTGGTTCCATTTTCGACAACATGCTTCGCCGGTCTGTCGCCACCCTTCATATCGATGGCCTCAGAAGACATGGCCTCATGACCGATGAAGAATTTGGTCAATTCAGCGAGGAGGTCCAGGCCAAAATCAACTTCATGCTCAAAGGCAGAGGGTAGTTCCGTCAATGACTTCAATGCTTTCACAGAAGAGGTGTTCCAAGAGGCATTGGCCCTTAGCGCCGCGTCATGCAGCGACATCATCAGCGGCGCGTCTGCCTAACCATCCCTTCGACCCGGACCCCAAAGTGCCTTCATCCCACCAGGTATCCAAGAACTCAATCTTCCTTCTCCACCAACCGCGCCGCCACTTTGGGGCCGGTCAAGGCGGGCGTTAGGATTCCCATGAAGGGAAAACAATACAGTCTCTCGATTTGGGCATTGCTGGTGCCCTTCCTCGTGGTCTACGGAATCGCCTTGATATTCAATCCTTTTAGTCCAAAGGACCATTCAAGCTGGTCATTGGCTAAGTGGATTGGAACAGGACTCGTTGTTGGAACTGGTGCCCTGGTAATCGAATGGATCTTTGAGAAGGTGCCTTTGACGTTCCTCAGGTCCGATAAACTGACGGACCCAATTTGGAAACGAGGCATGAGAGCCATGGCGCTCATTGCCATCTTTTCGGCCATCCTCTTGGCATCGGTTCTATTTCAAAATTGACCGAACCATCCTGGGCTATTGTCCTGCCATTCAATGATCAATCGCATCGTCACAACGTGGCAATCTTCACGCGCCGATCCTAACCCAGCGTTCGAGGTCGGACCCCAACCTGACCTTCTCCCTTTGAGGTAATATCTTTCCAATCCTCCTTCTCCCCCGTTCGCGCCGCCAGGTTGGGGCCGACTCAACTTCGGCGTTAGGCATCCACTATGCACCTACCCGTTTGGTACCGCGCAATCGTCATAATTTTTACGACCTTAGCGTTCCCAACAATACTCGGCCTTATCACAAGTCGGATGAGCCCATCCACACCGGTGAAGCAGGGATTCTTCATCTTCCTGCCATCCGGCATCGTCTGGGCAATTTCCAATTGGCTAGCTTGGTCCTTTCCCGGTATCCCTACCGACGTAATGAGGGCTACTGCCCCATGCCTCGGCCCTTGGCTGACTGTCAGATTTCTCCCCATTTCCTACTTCCGACCACGCAGTGAACTAAAGAAATAGTTGGGCGGTCTGCGGCCGATACCACCGAGCGTTTCAACTGAACGCCCATTCCACCGCGCCGTCCCAACGAGGGAATATTCGCGCGCCGATCCTAACCCAGCGTTCGAGGTCGGACCCCAACCTGACCTTCTCCCTTTGAGGTAACATCTATCCATTCCTCCTTCTCCCCCGTTCGCGCCGCCAGGTTGGGGCCGACTCAACTTCGGCGTTAGGGCATGGGGCGCGAAGAACCCCGGGGCCCAGCATCGCGCCGCGTCCTGCTGCGGCTCCCTCGAAGGTCACGGTAGGCGTGCTACCCCGCGCCCGCCTCAGTGGGCGAAAAGCCCAGAGCTACATCACCAGGGCAAGCCGCAGCCCGATGGGCAATCAGCGCCCTTCCCCTCCCAGCGCTTCAACTGAACGCCAATCCCGTCGCGCCGTCCCAACGAGGTAATATTCACGCGCCGGTCCTAACCCAGCGTTCGAGGTCGGACCCCAACCTGCACTTCTCCCCTTGGTGGTATCGTCTTTCCCATCCTCCCTCTCCCCCGTTCGCGCCGCCAGGTTGGGGCCGACTCAACTTCGGCGTTAGGGCATGGGGCGCGAAGAATCCCAGGGACCAGCATCGCGCCGCGTCCTGCTGCGGCTCCTTCGAAGGTCACGGTAAGCGGGCTTCTCTGCGCCGGCCTCAGTGGGCGAAAAGCCCAGAGCTACATCACCAGGGCAAGCCGCAGCCCGATGGGCAATCAGCGCCCTTCTCCTCCGAGCGCTTCAACTGAACGCCCATTCCACCGCGCCGTCCCAACGAGGTACTATTCACGCGCCGGTCCTAACCCAGCGTTCGAGGTCGGACCCCAACCTGCACTCCTCCCCTTGGTGGTATCGTCTTTCCAATCCTCCTTCTCCTCCGTTCGCGCCGCCAGGTTGGGGCCGACTCAACTTCGGCGTTAGGCAGCTCCCTTCGAGCATCCATCGCTAACAACGACAACTACACATCGGTTCATGCACAGGCAGGATTCAAATGCCAAGGTCCCGATTCCAAAACGTCCTAACCGTATCCCTCCTCGTCGCGATCGTTCTCGCTGCAGCCGTTGCTTTGACTACAAACGATCCGACTCTTAAAGCATCAATCCAAGCAACCCTCGTTTCCGAAACACTCAAACTCAAGCTAAAAAGCTTGCCAATAATGCTTGCGATAGTTGTCGCTTATATTCTCGCCAGAGGATTGGCACCAAAACGAACAATCCGACTAAAGGACTTTGCCAAATATCTAGTCAATTCAACGGGCCAGAAGATGAATGCCAAACAGACCGTAGCTGTCACCATTTGGATGGCTACATTTCTGGCCACCGCTCTTATTTTTCAACCAAACATCAGCGCGTGGCTCGGTTGGTTCCTTTCATTATGTTGGTTTGCCCTACTTCTGCTTCTGCTTCACGTTCTACGTTCAGAAGTCTCTCGGCCCACTTTGAATCCTACCCCCCATGGCCCCGCGCCCTGCAATGACATCACCAAAGGTCCGACTGCCTAACCCAGCGTTGATATGTTTTGGCCTGTCAAGGGGAGCGACAGCCAATTATTTCACTGTAGCCGGGCAGTGGGTGAGGAGCAGGACGAGCGGTGTTTCCGACGGTTGCTCAGTTTGATATGCGCGGGTTGGTTACCGGAATGACAACCGATACGTCGGGGAGCTGCCTCCCGCTCGAACCTTGGATCAGGCCGTTGCCGGCCGCCAGAACAACGCTGTCGAGGGTGCTCCCACCGGGGCTCATCCTGCTGCTCACGCACTGCGTGACGATATCTTCACGTCCTGGTCGCCCGGCCTAGGCCTTGGGGGTCAGGGGTGGCAAGGCCTGGCCGATGGCCCAGATGAATCCGGTCAGTTCCCGGGCCAGGGCGGTGGCGATTTTGACCGGCAACATGCCGCGCTTGGTCAGGGCCCGGTAGCGGGCACAGAGCCGTTTCTGGGCCGCCCAGGCGATGTCCTGGACCGCCTGGGGAGCCTGCTCGGCGCGGCGCTGGATGATACGGGTCTTGCGCGCAGGAAAGCGATAGGTCCAGGCCGCCTCCAGCAGGATCCGGCGAACGTGGCCATTTCCGGCCTTGGTGATGGCCCCGCGGACATGGTGGGGGCCACTGGAATGCTCGCTCGGGTTCAGGCCCACGAACGACCACAGGTTGGGCGCCTTGGGAAAGCGCCGGAGCTCGCCGATCTCGGCCGCGACGATGGTCGCAGCCAGCCGATCGATGCCGCGCAAGGCCATGAGCGCCGTGATGGTCGGGGCGAACTCAGCCTGGGGCTCGGCCGCCAGGATCTGGGTGTCCAGGGCCTTGACCCGGACCCCCATGGCCAGGACCAGGTCCACGTATTCCTGGAACACGATCTGCTGCACAGGGCGGTCGAACTTGATCGTCTCCAGCCAACGGAAGTGCGCCTGGGTCCAGTGGCTCTTTTCCGGATAGCGCTTGCCGTGGCGCAGCAAGAAGCCCAGCAACCGCTGCTTGGCTTGCTTATGCACGCGCATCAGGTCCTCCCGGGCCCGGGTCAGGTCGCGCAGCGCTTCCTGGGGTTCGCCCGGCACCCAGACTGCGGTCAAGTGGCCGGAGCGAAACAAATCCGCAAGCGACAGGCTGTCCCGGCGGTCGTTCTTGATCCGGCAGCCGGGCTTTTTCGGGATCAGCGACGGCGCCACCACCTGGCACTCCTGGCCCAGGCTGCGCAACTGCCTGTATAGCCCGAACCCGCACGGACCGGCCTCGTAGCAGAACCGGAGCGGGGCGTGGTCCTTCTTCAGCTTCCGGACCAACTGGGCCACCGCTTCCGGGGTGTTTGGGATCTCCCCCAGATAGCAGGGCACTCCGCCCGCACCTTCCGCCACAGCAGCGGCGATCGTTGCTTTGTGGACATCCAACCCGACGAATTTGCAGTAGACTTCCATCGCCTGCCCTCCTCATTTACGGCTCTGAGCCGGTTGGTTGAAAAGCGACCCGAGCTTAATCCACGAACGCTGCGGACGGGCAGGCCCTTTTCCTCTCTTGCGAACCCACCGCGAGGGACTCACCCTTCGTTCAGCCGGGCGGAAGACAAGGCTCCGCAGGGATGCGACCTGAGCGCCGGCCCGGGCCCGGAAACTGATGGGCCGGGAGCTTCCCGGCCCCCTTTTTCAGTGATGCCCCAGTTTCTGGGCGTCAGGCGATAAACCCCGGGGGCCCGGGGGCAGAGCCCCCGGAGTAACCTGGAGAATCGATCCCTTCAAATTCGCCGGGCCAATACATGATGTCTCGAGGTTGGACCTCAACCTGCGCTTCTCCCCTTGGTGGTATCGTCTTTCCAATCCTCCATCTCCCCCGTTCGTGCCGCCAGGTTGGGGCCGACTCAACTTCAGCGTTAGGAATCCCGGGCCTTTGAGAAACTCATGACCTTAATCCTGGCCGTTTCTGCTTTCCTGATTGCCAGCTTCGCTGCGGTTGCGGGGGGAGCAGTCGTATTCTTGATCCTTGCCAAGCTATCCGGCTACCAGCTTGGAATCTGGTCCAAGGAAACCGTCTGTCCCAACTGTGGAAATCCCTACAAAGTTTCGCGGTTCCTTGGCACCAGGAATTCAATTTGCGCCCATTGCGGTATCCCGAACATCCAGGATCCAACACTACCCAGGTAATGGCTGGCCTTCGCACCCACCGAACTACCGCGGGAAAATTCAAGCCAGAAAGCTCGTCCCATCGCGCCGTCCCAACGAGGGAATATTTTCGCGCCGGTCCTAACCCAGCGTTCGAGGTCGGACCCCAACCTGAACTTCTCCCCTTGGTGGTATCGTCTTTCCAATCCCCCTTCTCTCCCGTTCGCGCCGCCAGGTTAGGGCCGACTCAACTTCGGCGTTAGGCTCCACCGACGCTCGCCTCGACACTTCTTCAGGCACCCTATGAACGCAACGCACCATTCGGAAGCAGATTGGGCTCACTATCAACATCAAAGGAGGCGTGCAATCCTGGGCGCAATTTTAGTCCCAGTTTGCTTGTCACTATATGTTGTATGTATTGTCATTGGTGCTTTCTATTTTCAGTACCTGTTTGCAATAATTATCCTTTATGCGATTTATTCCATGATTAGACTTTACAATTCTGGATGCCCGGCGTGTGGAGAGTTTTTCTTTGAACATAAAGGTTTCAGCGATCGCCGAGGTTGGTACCTATTCAGAATTTTCTTCTCAAAGAAATGTCAATCTTGTGGCGTTGAGCGACCTTAGCATTCAGGCCAAACCAGCCTGTCTCGCATACAAAGCCAGCCTTCCTTCGCGCCGTCACAACGAGGCAACATTGGCGCGCCGGTCCTAACCCAGCGTTCGAGGTCGGACCCCAACCTGACCATCTCCCTTTGAGGTAAGATCTTTCCAATCCTCCTTCTCCCTCGTTCGCGCCGCCAGGTTGGGGCCGACTCAACTTCGGCGTTAGGCATCACCCACCACCCATCAAACCCACGTTAAGCATCCCGAGCCTCATTCAAAAGGGTCTTCAATGCTACGCACAATCGGCTTCAGTTTGATCTCCCTGACCGTACTAACGACGGTTGTTAGTTGTTCAAAGCGATTGCCACTAGATGAAATAATCTCGAAACACATTCATGCCAGGGGAGGTCTGGAGAATTTAGCCGCGAAATCCTCATGGCGGATGGAAAGCCATATTTTGAATTCGGCTTCTGTCACTACCAAGATTTCAATCATAATGAAGCGGCCTCAATTCTTTTATATGCGTTCTGAAATGGGTAGCCTTCAATCAATAACAGCTTTCGATGGGCATACGGCATGGGGCAAGAGCGGTGATGCTGAATCCACCCCGCTGAGTGAACCAGAGTCAAAGGCTCTTGTCTCTGAACTGGATTTTGATGGTCCCCTTGTCAACTGGCGCGCCAAGGGTAGCAAGGTAACGTATATGGGGAAAGAAGCAATAAATGGTGAACCATCCCATCATTTGAAGGTTCTTCGAATCAACGGCCTGACTTCTGACATCTTTATTAGCGCGAATTCCTTCCTCGAAATCAAAAATATCCTCCGGGCGTACAGAGATGGGAAGGACTTGGTTTCCAGCGAAGAGTTTTCGGATTATCGTTTAATTGACGGAGTCATGGTGCCCTTCCGTAGAATGTTCACAGATAGCAGTGGCTCAATCACCATCATCTGCGATAGATTTTCATTTGATCGAACCATCGACCAATCGGTATTCGCTTTTGTTAAAGCGCCGCGAAATTCGGCCACGCCATCGTAAGTGCGGCTGCCTAACCAAGCGTTCGAGCACGGACCCCAAAGTGCCTTCATCCCACCAACACTCGTCAAACTCAATCCTCGTTCTCCACCAATGGCGCCGCCACATGAACGAAGCCGCTTCGCGGCAGGGTGAAAAACGCCCGTCCAGTCCGGTCGCTCACCGGGGGACTTGCGGAAGTATATAAAAGCAGGCTCCTTGGTTATGGCGGTGTGTCAGCACCGTCCCCATAACCAAGGAGGAACTGCATGCGTGCAGATAGTGTATCTCTGTCCAGATTTTCCGGCGATCTCCGAATGGCGGGCCGGGCGGAAAGAACCATCGAGTTGTATGTCGCTTCGGCCCGGCGTTTCGAGGAGTTCCTCGGCCAGGACCTGCCGGATGCGAGCCAGGAGGCGATTCGGCGCTGGGTTGACCATCTCCGCGGCCAGGCGGTCGGGGCGTCCCGGCTTGGGCAGCATTACTCGGCCCTGAAATTTCTCTATTCAAGGACACTGGGCCAGCCGGAGAAGGTGGCCTGGATCACCATCCCCAAGGCCAAGGCGCACCTGCCCTCGATCCTCGGCCGGCCTGAGATCCAGCGGCTCCTGGACGGGTTCACGACCGCCAAGTACCGCATGTTCTTCACCCTGATCTATGCCACCGGCTTGCGTATCAATGAGGCCAGCCTGCTGGAAACCCGTGATATTGATGCCATGCAGAAGGTCAGGGGTTCCGCGAAATCTCTGCTCTTCTGCTGTCCGCATTTGTTGCGGGGTTCGCCGGAGTTATCCTCGGAATTATTGGTTACACGATGAAATCAGTTCGCATAAGAGCAATTGGTTTTTGTCTATCCGCACTCTCTATCGGATTCCTGGTTCTTTCATTACTTACGCAGTTTGGCCTCATGCCACGCCACGACACACCGTGACCGGCATTGATCAGATGCGCCGTCCCAACGAGGGAATATTCACGCGCCGGTCCTAACCCAGCGTTCGAGGTCGGACCCCAACCTGCACTTCTCCCCTTGGTGGTATCGTCTTTCCAATCCCCCTTCTCCCCCGTTCGCGCCGCCAGGTTGGGGCCGACTCAACTTCGGCGTTAGGCATCGCGAGAAATGAAACCACCCTACACATGGAAAATCCGAATCATTTTCTTTTTGCTAGACGCACTACTTTTATCCGCACTTATCTATTCATTCAGCCTCTCGAGGAGATTGAATTTCATTGGAATAGCTCTGTATTTACTTACAGGGTCAATAGTTCGAATAATCGGCAACTTCCATTTTCCAGCTTGGCTCCCAGGCAACTGCCAACTCGGAGAAGACAATATTACCGGGAATCGATTCAGCCTCTTTTCTTTGGGCATCGGGATGCTACTGGTCCTAATTGGCATTATTTACCAATAGCGAACTGGACACACTTTGCTATCCTTCTGGTCAATTCCGATTTCCGTGTGGCGCCGCGTCATGAAGCGCCTCCCATGAAGTCCACGGTAGGCGTGCTTCTCCGCGCCGGCCTCAGTGTGCCGAAAAGCCCAGAGCTAAATCACCAGGGCAAACTGCAGCCCGATGGGCAATCAGCGCCCTTCTCCCTCGGGCGCTTCAACTGAACGCCCATCCCGCCGCGCCGTCCCAACGAGGTAATATTCACGCGCCGGTCCTAACCCAGCGTTCGAGGTCGGACCCCAACCTGCACTTCTCCCCTAGGTGGTATCGTCTTTCCAATCCTCCTTCTCCCCCGTTCGCGCCGCCAGGTTGGGGCCGACTCAACTTCGGCGTTAGGATTCCCATGAAGGGAAAACAATACAGTCTCTCGATTTGGGCATTGCTGGTGCCCTTCCTCGTGGTCTACGGAATCGTCTTGATATTCAATCCTTTCAGTCCAAAGGACCATTCAAGCTGGTCATTGGCTAGGTGGATTGGAACAGGACTCGTTGTTGGAACTGGTGCCCTGGTAATCGAATGGATCTTTGAGAAGGTGCCTTTGTCGTTCCTCAGGTCCGATAAACTGACGGACCCAATTTGGAAACGAGGCATGAGAGCCATGGCGCTCATTGCCATCTTTTCGGCCATCCTCTTGGCATCGGTTCTATTTCAAAATTGACCGAACCATCCTGGGCTATTGTCCTGCCATTCAATGATCAATCGCATCGTCACAACGTGGCAATCTTCACGCGCCGATCCTAACCCAGCGTTCGAGGTCGGACCCCAACCTGACCTTCTCCCTTTGAGGTAATATCTTTCCAATCCTCCTTCTCCCCCGTTCGCGCCGCCAGGTTGGGGCCGACTCAACTTCGGCGTTAGGATCCTTATATGATTACGACTACAAATTCAAAATGGCCCCCTGTGCTGATTTATCTATACCTTTCTATAGGTGTAGTAATGGGGGTTGAAGGATTATTGCTTACATACCAAAGGCCCACGAACAGGCTATTTCCCCTAATCCTTGCAGGTCTAGGGCTCGCATTTATAGCACAAGGAATAGCAAACTTGCTCAAACCAGGTCACCCACGCGCATCTAGGGCGTTTGTATTCGCCTCAAGACTCATCTATGCCTCAATACTCGTATTCTGCGTTTGGCAAATCTCCCATTTGCGATAACCGGTCGGCCCCGCGCCGTCCCAACGAGGGAGTATGGGCGCGCCGATCCTAACCCAGCGTTCGAGGTCGGACCCCAACCTGACCTTCTCCCTTTGAGGTAGCACCTATCCAATCCTCCTTCACCCCCGTTCGCGCCGCCAGGTTGGGGCCGACTCAACTTCGGCGTTAGGCATCCCATGACCAAACCCCATTTGGCAGGTGTCTTGATAGCAACCATTGCTTGCCTAACCGCAAGCGCGGGCGATGATTTTCAACTCATGCATTCAGAATCAATCGGGTCCTTGAAACTGGGCATGAGCAAAGTAGATGTTCTTCTGAAGTTCCGAAGCAAGCCGAAGAACGGCCCGGTCGAAGAATGGGGTGCCGATGGGTGCTTCCACCAGGAGATTGCTTTACCAGAGGAGGGGATCAGATTGATGCTCGTCTCTGATACCAAGACCGGGAGACAGAAGCTCGAATCAATCACAGCCAAAGCTCCCTGTACCTTACCGACCAAGGCCGGAATAGTGATCGGTAGTTCTGAACAGGAAGTTATTCGTGCCTACAAGCGCCATTTCAACAGGGCGGAAAGCCGACCTGGATCGGTCTTCGTAGCCGGCTCAACGTACGGTGGTGTCATCTTCCAATTCAAAGCAGGAAGGGTTTCCCAAATATTCATCGGAGCCGCCAGCGAATAAGGCGTCCCTCCAAGCGTCCTAAATGAACGGCCATCCCACGGCACCGTCCCAACGTGAGAATGTCCGCGCGCCGGTCCTAACCCAGCGTTCGAGGTCGGACCCCAACCTGACTTTCTCCCTTTGAGGTAACATCTCTCTAATCTCCCTTCTCCTCCGTTCGCGCCGCCAGGTTGGGGCCGACTCAACTTCGGCGTTAGGTATCACCCAGACACGCAAGAACATTGCACAGGGCCTCAAATGCAAATCACCAGCAGCACAGCACTCCTGGTTGTCCTTGCTTTATTGTCGAATGTCAATTGCGTAGGATCAATTTCCTATTTCTCGCAAAAACATACGTACCAACTGCATGGATGGGGCACAACGCTACCCGGCCAAGAAAGTGGTGGACTTCACACGATGAAGCGGGCTGAAACTCCGAAGCGAATCTTTCCACACTCATCTAATGGTGAAATCGAAATCGTATTCTCATCCGGCGCTTCAACCACTTTCCCATGCAGCGTCACCACTGAATACCTACGCAATGTGGCCAGCCAGAATAGAGAAGGCGTGGTTACCCCTCTGGGCGATATTCAGGATTGGAATTGGGTAGCAGTAGTTGTTATAAATCGCCCTATCTCCGGAATCACTGTAAAATCACAAGGGCAACAGTTGACTAGCATTTCCTTTGACCCACCAATTCTCGAATGGCCGCCATCCTCTCCTCAAAACGGTCACATGGTTTACAGGACACCTTCCCCGAAGACCTGATCAACATAGAATGCCACCCCCGAGGAGCCGTCCCAACGAGGTAATATTCACGCGCCGGTCCTAACCCAGCGTTCGAGGTCGGACCCCAACCTGACCTTCTCCCTTTGAGGTAACATCTTTCCAATCTCCCTTCTCCTCCGTTCGCGCCGCCAGGTTGGGGCCGACTCAACTTCGGCGTTAGGAATCCTGTGCAAAATCCAAGCTTATGAAGAGTCCAGATCTCCAGATGGTTTTGGTCGCCGCCCTCTCGTTCTTTGGCGGATGGATGATTCTTCATGCGCTGATGGTTGGGGTTTCTACTGGAGTGATAATGGTTCGCGAAGAACCGTTTGTTCGCAAACGTGGTCGATTCGGCAGCCGAAATGCTTCTGACTTCTGGTTCATTTTCTGTTTCTATGGCCTCTTCGGTCTCTTCTTCTGGCTGATTCTAGCTTGTGTCATCGCATTATTATCATTTAGCCCAATGGGGATTTGGCTTATTGTAATTTCCCTGGTTGTTTTGGCTTGCGTGGCCATCAGGCCAACACCGGAAAAGAAAGCAAAGCCAAATATCGCTTTTGCCTACATCTCAATATTCACAGCATTAATATGCTGTTTGAGTGTCATTGCACAATTGTTTAATGATGAAGGCGGTTTGATTATTTTGCTTATCGATCTAACGCTGTCAATAAGCATTATAACAACTAATATTATAAAATTAATCCGCAAGCGCTTTCTATTTAATCAGCTGACCAAAAAACGTAACCTCAGGCGATCAGCCGAGTAACTATATCCTCGCGGACCTGTGCTTCCATTTGATGTGGTCCCACCGCGCCGTCCTAACGAGGTAATATTCACGCGCCGGTCCTAACCCAGCGTTCGAGGTCAGACCCCAACCTGACCTTCTCCCTTTGAGGTAACATCTTTCCAATCTCCCTCCTCCCCCGTTCGCGCCGCCAGGTTGGGGCCGACTCAACTTCGGCGTTAGGCATCCCATGAGAACTATTCTAGATGAGTCCCGCAGTTGGTTTTTCGAGGGGCTACTTCATCGTCCTGATGGCTCTCTCGTTGTTTCTTTAGTGGAAGGTATCAAGGCCGTTGAGCCCTGCATGGTGAATATTGGCTCAATTCAAGAAGTAGGCCCTTACTTCCAAATCCGGGTATTGGCCAAAAGCAAATGCGTCGATATCGTCTTTCCCGAAGCTGATGCTTTCTTCTCGTATAACGAATCTTACGATGTCGGTGATGATTTGCTACAGGGTGACGAGGGCACCCTCAGAAAGCTTTCCAATTCCGCCTTCCATCAATTTCTCAAAGCCGGAACCGGTCTCTACAAACTGAAGGATGAAGGCGTGGACGTCTGGTTCCTATGGACCGAAGACCGCATCTTCTATGTAATCAGCTCGAGTGAACCGTTGGTTCGGCTACTCGAAAAATCCCCAGATCTCTCCATTGCTCGAACTTCCACTTGGTCGGCAACCTAAACTCCAAGAATAAGCGCCCACCTGCCTGATCAACCATTCCCCAACACGTCGTCCCAACGAGGTAATATTCACGCGCCGGTCCTAACCCAGCGTTCGAGGTCGGACCCCAACCTGACCTTCTCCCTTTGAGGTAACATCTTTCCAATCCTCCTTCTCCGTGAGCTTTCGGCGGACGTGCGCAATGCCGCCAGATTCCCAAATTGGCCAGTCTTTGGTTGAGTCGTAGGGACTCACCTGGAACCAAAACACCCAACGACCCTGGGAACTATTGGGCTTCCAGCCCCTTCAGCGTGGCCTGGTATGTCCAGGGCATCCACTCCTCCGGGTTTTCCTCGGCGAGGACGTGGTTCCTCTGGACGGCGACGAGGTACTCGAACGGGTTCACGTCGTTCATCTCCGCCGTGTGGATCAGGCTCATGTAGATATCGCCGACCCTGGCGCCCTCCTCGCTCTTGTAGAACAAGCTGTTCTTGCGGTGCAGGATGGCGCGCTTCAGGGCGCGTTCGCAGACATTGTTGTCCAGGGGTGCCCCGGGTTCGCGGAGGAACAGGGTCAGGGCCGTCCAGTGTTTGAGCATGTAGGTGATGGCCTTGCCCAGGCCAGAGTTCGGCTCCACTTTCCGGGCCTCCATCTGGCGTTCCAGCGAGCCTTTCAGGGTCTCCACGACCGGGCCACTGTGCTCCTGGTGGAACCGGAGTCGCTCCTGAGGGGTCAGGGCTTTGGCCTGGCTGTCGTGATGGTAAACGTCCCGCAGGGCCTCCAGCAGGTGCCTGCACTCCTCGGGGAAGTCGTCCACCACCTCCACAAACCTACGGCGGGCATGAGCCAGGCAGTGTGCGACCAGGGTCTCGAAAGGTCCCTTGGTGTTGGCCGCCAATGCATCACACATCTGGATTGGTGGTGGCAGGTTCTGGTTCCGGAAACGGAGAATCTCGGCCAAATTCTCCCCGGCGTGGTGGTGCCCGGTACGGAATAGGACGACCCCCCTTGCCCGGCCGGGTCCTGAATGCTGGAGCCGGGCCACGATCCCGGAGGTGTAGACCCCCTTCCGTTCCTTCCGGTCGAGTCGGAGGTCTGGGCGATCGACAAGTTTCATGGTGGTGTCGTCGTTGAACACCACCTCCGCCTGGGCCGCGAGGCGGGCCAACTCGTCCATCACGGGATCCAGGAGGCCGGCCTGCTTCTGGACCAGCTCCCACTGGGTGGAGGCCGGGAGGGGGATGCCCAGGTTGGCCTGCAGCCGAGCCAGGCGGTGGAAGGGGGCCCCGGTTCCGTACTTCAGCAGGGCCACCATGGCCGCAGCGGAGGCGTCGAACTTCTCCGGCCCAGCCCCCTCCGGGGCCTTGGCCGTGAACACTTCGCCGCAGGCATTGCAGCGCAGGCGCTCCCGCTCGATCACCTTGGCTTGGAGGGGGGAAAGGCCCACGATCCGGACCATGACGGCGGGTTGGGCCATCGGGTAGACCCGGCCATTGGGGCATTCCGGGCACTCGTCCCCGGACTTCAGGCGCTCATGGGGGACCTTGACGCGCTGGGCCCCAGGATAACTGCCCGCCCCGGCCCTGCCATGGCCCTTCCTGGGCGCCTTCGGCTTCGGCTTGGGCCTCGGTGTTGTCGGTGGGAACAGGTTCTCCATGGCCTCGGTGGCATCCCCGAACAGCATCTGGGAGAGCCTCAGGATGGACGTGCGCTTGGATTTGAGCTCCTGGGCCATGAAACCGAGCGTGGCCAGGCTGCCCTGGATGATCAGGAAATCCTGCTCATCGGTGACCACCAACCGCATGCGCTCGATAAAGGCGGTGACCTGCGCCGGAGTCAGCTTTAGGATCTCTGGATTCACCAGAGCCGACGGCGACTGGGCCTTCCCGGCCTTTGAGGTGTGTGGTTTCGAGCGCCCCATAGTACGAGCCTGCCAGCCTCGGAAGGAAAGTACAAGCCCTGATTTCAGGGGCGGGACCGGGGCCCCACTGTGCGCCAGGCAGGGGGGTTCCCGGTGGCGGCCGGATTGCCGAAGCAGAGTAGGACCTGCAGTTCGTGGGCGAGCAGCTCCGTCGCAACTTCTTGTTCCTGGGGCCAATGCCGGAACCTACCCTGAGACAGGCGCTTGTGACAGAGCCAGAAGCCTTGCCCGTCGAATTATGTGGAGCTCCACATAATTCGATTTATGTTGAGACTTCCGTAATGTGGAGTCCCTCCAGGGGAAGGGCGGTCATCCACAATGGTGACCGTAAATACTGCACATTAATGGGCCTAGCATCGGAGCCGTGCCAATGGTGGCACAGGCTCTTTGGAGGCTCCGATGCTTCTGGAAATGCTTCCTGTTGTTCGCCAGCGCGTCTCCCTTTCGTCCCTGCCGGTTCTGGGACCTTCCCTGGGCGATTACGTGGACTGGATGCTTGAGCGAGGTTATCCCCGTAGAACGGCCAGGGAATACTTGCGACAAATCTGCCGCCTGGAAGAACGTCTCCTTGCTCTGGGCGTGACCTCCGATCATCAACTCACTAGGGAGGCCCTCCTTTCCTGCCGCGAGCCTTGGCATCCAAGGGCGGATCCGAGGGATTTTCTCCCGACCCTGGTCAACAGCCTTGACCGGTATTTCCTTGCCCAGGGCCGGTTCCACCCTCCTGCGCCCGCCATACGTGAACTGAAGGCCCTGGCCTTCGGCGAATACCTCCGGAATGTCCGCGGATTCGCTCCCGTCACCATCCAGCGGTACGAATCGATCATCCAGGAGTTCCTGGTTTACATCAGTTTCGATGGCAGCCCCGAGCGTCTAAGGAACATCGACGGCAGCATGATCGAATCCTTTGTCAAATTCCGGGCGCGACGAGCAGCCCGAGCCCATCTCCAGAAAATCGCGGCCGCGATGCGCGGCTTCTTCAAATTCCTGGCCATGTCCGGAGACATCCTTCCGGGTTTGGAGGACCAGATCGTTTCCTCCCGAGTCTACCGAGGCGAACGGCTTCCACGGGCCCTTTCCTGGGAGTCCGTGCAGGCCTTCCTCAACGCCATCGACCGATCCACACCGATGGGAAAGCGCGATTACGCTATCTTTCTCCTGATGGCCACCTACGGCCTCCGGGCAGTGGAGGTGGGGACTCTGGCGCTGGAGAACATCGACTGGCGCCTGGAGCGGATTTCCTTGATCCAGACCAAAACTGGAAACGGCCTCACCCTGCCGCTGACTGACGAGGTTGGCGCCAGCCTCGTCGACTACCTCCGGCATGGGCGACCCCCCTGTCCTGTCAGAGAGGTCTTTCTCCGGGTAGTCGCACCCACGGGCCCCCTGGGGCCTCAGGGCATCTCCTACACCTTCAGGAGCCGGGTGAAACGCTGTGGCCTTCCCATCCCCTTCAAGGGGCCTCACTGCCTGCGCCATTCCCTCGCCGTTCACCTGCTGCGGCAGGGTGGTTCTCTCAAGGAGATCGGGGATGTCCTCGGCCATAAGAATGCAGAGAGTACCTGTGTCTACATCCGCCTTGCCGTGGAGGACCTTCGGGAGGTCGCCCTTTCCCTGCCAACAGGGGTGCGGCCATGACCGGCGCAATCGGATTCATTTCCTGCCTCGGGCCCATCCTGGCGCAGTACGTGGAACTCAAACAATCCGTGGGCCTGAACTTCGATGCCGCAGGCCGAGTGCTCCTACACCTTGACCGGTTCCTTTCAGAAAAAGCCAATGGTCCTGAGGATTTCGACGCAAATAGGTTCGGGGCATGGTGTCGGACCTTCGAGCATGTGGGTACCGGGACCCGGCGGGCCCGGATGCGGATCATCTACCTTTTCTGCCTCTATCGACGACGGACGGAGCCCGGATGCTTTCTGCCCGACCCGGCGCTGTTCCCTCCATACTCCCGACACCCTCGCCCCTACATCTTTGATGAGCATGAAATTCCGCGCCTGCTGGATGCCACCCAGGAGCTGAAGCCTCATCCGATGAGCCCCCTCCGCCGGGAGGTCTATCGCCTTGCCCTCGTCCTCCTCTACACGAGCGGGCTTCGCAGGGGCGAGCTGCTCCGCCTAACGCTGGGCGACTACTTGCCCACAGAACAAACGTTGATGATCCGGGAATCCAAGTTCTACAAGTCGCGCATGATCCCGCTTTCAGTGGATGGAAGCCGGGAACTTGACGCGTATCTGACGGCTCGACGGAACCGCCACCTCCCCATGGATGCGGCCTCGCCGTTGCTCGTCCAGGGCCGGAGGGACGGGTATTCAGGGGGAGGCATCTACGATGGATTGCGGGGCCTATTCAAGGCCGCCGGCATCCACACCGAGACCGGCGGCACGCCGCGGGTCCATGATCTGCGACATACCTTCGCCGTCCACGCCCTCCTGCGCTGGTACCGGGAAGGTGCGGACCTCGGGGCCAAGCTTCCTTTCCTGTCCGCCTACATGGGCCATGTCTCACCCGTGTCCACGGAATACTACCTGCCATTCGTTGCTTCCCTGGCGGGTGCCGCGAGCGAGAAGTTCGCCGAACACTGCAAGCCCCTGCTCGAATCCTTCGAGGGACTCGGAGGGTCATTGTGAAGGAGGCCAAACCCAACCCCCTGGCCATGGCCCTGCGCGAGTTCTTTTCGGAGTTCCTTCCGAGGGCCCGTGGCCTCAGCCCCTGCACGCTCCTCAGCTACCGGGACAGCCTGTCCCTGCTGCTCAAGTTCCTGGCTGGCCATCTCGGACGTCCCGTCGCCGAACTGGGCCTGGAGGCCATCACCCCTGAGGTGGTCATGGCCTTCCTCGACCACCTGGAGGAGGGCCGCCACAACAAGGCCTCGACCCGGAATGTGAGTCTCGCGGCGATCCATGCCTTTGCCCGTCACGTCGCCACCTGCCGGCCCGAATGTCTGGAAGGGTGCCAGCGAATCCTGGCTGTTCCGTTCAAACGGGCTGGCGCCCGCGTGGTCGATTACCTGGAATTCGAGGAGATCCAGGCCATTCTGGCGGTCATCGATCAGTCAACTCTGGATGGCCGGCGGGATTTCGTTCTCCTGGCAACGATGTTCAACACCGGAGCCCGGGTCCAGGAAATACTCGATCTCCGGCCCTGCGACCTCCAGTTGGAGAGGCCCTTCCAGGTTCGCCTGTTCGGTAAAGGGCGAAAGGAGCGTGCCTGCCCACTTTGGCCTCAGACAGCCCAACTGCTGAAAGCCTTCCTTGCCGCAATCGACATGGAACCCGGGTCCAGGGAGCGCTTGTTCCGCAATCACCGGGGAGGGCCCCTGACCCGATTCGGGGTCCGTTACCTCCTGGCCAAGCATTGCCACCAGGCCAGGGCCTGCGCTCCAACGCTGACGGGGAAGCTTCTCCATCCCCACTCCATGCGCCACAGCACCGCGGTCCACCTCCTCCAATCCGGAGTTGACCTACCGACCATCAGCCACTGGCTGGGGCATGCCAGCATCAATACGACCAACCGCTACGCCAAGGTGGACCTCGAGATGAAGCGGCGTGCGATAGCAAAGGCCAAGCCCCTCGCTATGGATGGGGCCGAAGCGACTTGGAGAACCGACAAGTCCATCCTGGAATGGCTGGAGTCCCTGTAAGCCAGTTCCGTAATGTGGAGAACCACGGCCTGTTGTCCGCACATTGAGGGGCTCCAAACCTGGGCCTCCACATTACGGAAGTCTCAACATAAGTCATAGACCAGGAGCTTGATGGCCTGGTCGCCACGGCTGCGAAACACGAACACCGTTCCCGAAAAGGGGTCGCTGCTGAGTTTCTCCCGGCAGAGGCTGACCAAGCCGTCGATCCCCCGGCGGAAGTCCACCGGCTCGACCGCCACCAGCACCCGCATTTGCGGGGTGATCTGGATCAACCCCGGCCCCCCAGGAATGCAGCGACAATCCCGGCAGCCTCCAGACCCCGTCCCGACTCCAGGGTGATGCGCATGCGCGAACCATCGGGGGAGGTGATCTCGATGGAGGTCCCGGGGAGGGGGGCCGGCACAGGCTCCGCCGCCAGGGACGCCGGCAGTTCGACAAAGGTGGGCTTGATCAGGCCGGGCTTTACCGGAGCCTTGGCGACCCGGGTCCGGAGGGCCTTGTAGTCGAGGCCGACGGCGCGGGCGATTTGGCAGACACCGTAGATCCGGGCCAGGGCCACCGCGCTATCCCAGATTTCCACCGGCGTCTCGCCGCGGCTGGGGCGCGTCATGCGCCAGGTCTCTATGCGCCTGCGCAGTGGGGCCAAGTCCTCGGGCAAAGCAGCTTTCCTGGGTTGGGCCATGGGCAATCTCCAGCGACCCATGAGCCTACCGGTGATCAACCTACGGGTTCACGCACGCCTGCCGAAAGGACACTTCCAATCCGCCTTCTCCCCCGTTCGCGCCGCCAGGTTGGGGCCGACTCAACTTCGGCGTTAGGCCTCACCGATTGGCACCTTGTGGAGTTTAAAATGAACATCTGGGCGTACATCTTCATCACGACATCGCAGCCCAAAAAGGTGGTCCGCCAGCTTCGCAGTATTCCCGGAGTTCTTCATGCAGATGCGATCTTCGGAAGTCCGGATGTCATTGCGATCGTCAATGGTACTGATGTCGCCGATATGGATGCAGTCATCGACCGCATCGCGGAAATTCCAGACATTGCTGGTACTGACTCAAAAATCGCTCGATGGATCGATGGGATTGAATTCCCCTCAAAGAATTCTGTTGGCGCTTAAACCTTCGCCCAGGTCATAACTGTTGATTCCTATCTCAGCAAAGGCCCATTCCTGCCACCTCCTCATATTTTCCCACGCCCGGAGGCGCCGTTCGAGTGCGGCATGATTTGCACGCCGCTCCAAACTCAGCGTTCGAGGTCGGACCCCAACCTGACCTTCTCCTTTTTAGGTAGCATCAATCCAATCCTCCTCCTCCCCCGTTCGCGCCGCCAGGTTGGGGCCGACTCAACTTCGGCGTTAGGATGTAATTTGCACAGACCTGCCATCCAGTTCAGATAAAACCGTGGTACAGCATATCCGAAGCAAAGTTATTTTTCATTAATCCATACTAATAATCCTTGGATTCAAGTTCATGGGCCTTCTTGGAAGCCATATAATCTTTCTCGCATTGATTCCATTGGAAAAATGCCAAAACTCCACCACCAATCGTGAAGGTAATTACTGTTACAATTACATTGGCCCGAAGATTATATGTACGTTGCAATAGGCTCATTATTACCATATATATAGAGGCCGTGGAAAGTCCCCAGTGGAAAATGCTTTCCATAAGAATAAACCTCGTTTTCCCTTGATGGCGAACCACGGCCCAGAGTAGATTTCTTTCAGATTTAGACATGAAGTATGGTGGCATATATTAAATCGCCAACAACGGCGCTACCGCCTTGGAGTCGGCTCCATTCGGGTTTGGGTTGGACGATACCCATGGGATCCCATTGATGGTCCGAACGAAGGTATCGGCGAGGGGAAACCACCGAGGCTAGGAACATTGGAAGGCGGGTTGATCATGGTCTGCACGCAGTAAGCAGTGCCCCCTAATATGGCCCCCCCAACGGCATCTTTTACTGCCCCCCTAGTTCCTCCCCTCGCTGCGCCCTCGAGGCCCCCAACTACAGCACCAGCCCCAGTCCAGGCACCGAATTCCCGCCAGTCAACTCCCGTGAAAGGATTCCCAGGTCTGCGCATCATTCCACCAGTTACATTCTCCAAGCTTTTTTCCGGAAGGACTGCGATTTTTGCTTCGTTATTCATATTATCCTCCAATTATTAAGAGTTATTACGCCCTCAACACACTATGCGTTGAAGACTGGTTACCCTTCTTGCCGTCAAACAGGAAAAAGTTCCAAAGTACCAATCTCCGAGCAATGGACGATAGGCATCCTTCGCCTCAAACCCCACCTATCGGGCGACATCCGAAACTGACCCCCCGTTGGCCATGAAAATTGACGGGCGGTCAATTTACGGTGTCCCTCGACAGCACCGCGTCCTGCTGCGGCTCCCCCCGAAGGCCACGGTAGGCGGGTTTCTCCGCGCCGGCCTCAGTTGTCGAAAAGCCCAGATCTAAATCACCAGGGCAAGCCGCAGCCCGATGGGCAATCAGCGCCCTTCCCCCTCGGGCGCTTCAACTGAAAGCCATCCCGCCGCGCCGTCCCAACGAGGTAATCTGTACTCCCTTGCGATGACCTAAAATTGGTACCATAATTAGGTCACCAAGGAGGGGCTCCAATGCAACGCATCCATGCCCGCTCATCTGTAAGCATTAGTGATTTAAAGAAGAACCCTAGTGGCGTCATCTCTCAATCAAAGGGAGAACCTATCGTGATACTTAACCATAATCGTCCTACCGCCTACCTTGTCCCAGCTGCAACCTTTGAAGCAATTTTGGATCACCTCGATGACATCGATCTTGCGCGCTTGGTGAGGGACCGTCAGGACGAGCCTTCAGGCAAGGTGAGTCTGGATGATCTATGAGCTCGAATTCAAAGAATCGGCGTTGAAGGAATGGCGAAAACTAGACGGACGCATTCGCGAGCAATTCAAGAAGAAGCTTGTGGAGTGACTGTCAAATCCAAGGGTGGAATCCGCCAAGCTGTCTGGCATGCCAGATTGCTACAAAATCAAGCTCAAGGGTGTCGGCTATCGGATGGTCTATCAGGTTCTCGATGCATGTATGGTAGTAACCGCAGGTGCAGTCGTTAAGCGCCAAGGGAATGCTGTTTATATTTCTGCTTCAGATCGCCTGTAGACAGTCCCCAAGCCTGAACTCCAATTTTGTGCCCATTCCATACCGTCCAATTGCCGCCGTCCCAACGAGGTAATATTCACGCGCCGGTCCTAACTCAGCGAGGTCGGACCCCAACCTGCACTTCTCCCCTTGGTGGTATCGTCTTTCCAATCCTCCTTCACCCCTGTTCGCGCCGCCAGGTCGGGGCCGACTCAACTTCGGCGTCAGGCATCCCAAGGCACCATCATCAATGGCCGTCCAAACGCCAGTAGGCATCTCACATGCTCACCATCCTTAATCCCAACATGCTCGTCGACCAACTACGAGCTGAGCGCGTACCAACCGTTCCGATCGTCGTTCTGATGGCCTTGAACATCGCATTCCAAAACGTGGCTGGGCATCCGGGCTTCATTGGGGCCTTGGCATCACCCGCGGCGCTACCTTTTGTGCTCCTTCAATTAGGCATGTCGCTAGCCTCCCTTCTAATTGCCTTCCGCTCGAATGGCGGCGAGAAAGGCCGCGACTTCTTCACTAGGTTCTTCTCACTTACAGCGGTCCTCTACTTCTGGGTCTACATAGCTGGGTATTTCGCATACGTCCTTTTGTCTTGGTTCGTTGTGGGGGCACTTGGTGAACCCGGCCGAGATCTTTATCGCCCTTTCGGGCCTGCACAACTCGTTTTCGGCGCAGTTACTTCCCTTGTATACCTACTCTCACTGCAATACTTCTTCTCAAAGGTTGCGTCCAAGGCCACTCCTTAATCTTGGCGTCGCGTGCTCGGTTTCATCATCCAACGTCCGTCTGCCTAACCCGGCGTTCGAGGTCGGACCCCAACCTGCACTTCTCCCCTTGGTGGTATCGTCTTTCCAATCTCACGTCACCTCCGTTCGCGCCGCCAGGTTGGGGCCGACTCAACTTCGGCGTTAGGCATCACCTTCCAACCACTTTCGGCATCTGGAGTCACTGCACATCCAAGAGAATCTTGTGAACATAGAATCCGATGGTAATCCCAAACGAAATTCCAAAGATTCATTCAGTCTGATTGGAGGCTGGATCCTGATCGGCGTCTGGCTTCTAATCGAGTTATGGAACCTCCTTGCAGTGCACGTAATTCTTGGGAATCACTTCGTGCTCCAATTTGGATTACTTTTCGCCGGAATTGCCCTTGTGAAAACAAGCGCAGGCATTAAAGACAACCAGACCTGAATCGAATATTGATTACCAGGGCAAACTGCATCTCGATGGGCCGTCCAGCGCCCAACGCCTCCGAGCGCTTCAACCGGATGCCTGTCCCACCGCGCCGTCCCAACGAGGTGATTTTGGCGCGCCGTTCCTAACCCAGCGTTGAAGTAGGCCCCAACCTGACCTTCTCCCTTTGAGGAAGCATCTATCCAATCCTCCTTCTTCCCCGTTCGCGCCGCCAGGTTGGGGCCGACTCAACTTCGGCGTTGGGCGACCGTAGACTGGAGATACGCCTCGAACATCGAATCACCTGAATCGCTCACGATCATCGAAGAAGTAGGATATCCACCAACGCAAATCGAAGAGTATGCGGGTTGTCCCCTTTCTTATACGCAATTGGATGGAGGGCCGAGGTGACCAAACTACCTGTAATGCATACGAACCGCTTTCTATTATTCCGGCGCCTGATCATCCTTGTTCTCGCCGGACTGCTGGTCTACTACCATACCTTTACCCTGTACGACCTGTATCTTGGCGCGGGCAGCAGTACCCACACAGCATTCGAATACGTACAATCGGTCCTTCGAGTGGTGATTACTCTCAGTTTGCTGCTCGTCCTATTTGGCAACCGATGGGCTTTATGGGGTATGTGGGCAGGCATCACCGGACTTATTGCAACGCACTATTGGGCGCATTTCAGGCACCTGCCCGTCGATTTCACCGTGGGCAGGCACCCGCTTTCCTATCTCAAGGGCTTTATTTTTCCGACAATCATTACCGCGGCATTCAACACTACAAGCCGGGTGGAAGATTCAAATTCAGACGCCTAGCCTCTCGCTCACCTCGGACCCCATCGCTGCGCACCAGAGTCCTCAAAGAATTCAACAGTCGTGTATCGCAGCAAAAGGGCTGGTCGGCTTGGTCCGCCAGGGCCCGCAGGGCGCCAACCCGAAGCCTCCTCCGGATTCAAAGCACCCGATATCCGAAGGCTCCTCGGGGTGCACCCATGCTCTATTTACTTGAAACCATTGGCCTCATTGGCATCACCATTTGCGATTTAATTGAAATTCCCGATCGGCCGTGGCGAAGGCGTTGAGGTCCAGGGCCAGGCTCTGATTGACGCCAACGTCCGACCGCCGGCAATGTGTCCGTGCCGTCCTCACCCAGCGCTCGACGTCGGACCCCAACCTGCACGGCTCCCCTTGGTGGTAGCGTCTTTCCGATCCTCCTTCTCCCCCGTTCGCGACGCCCTACGGGGGCCGAACCAACTTCGGTGCCATGGCATGGGGCGCAAAACCCCAGGGCCACAGGTCTGCGCCGCGTCATGAGGCGGTTTCCCGGGAGGCCAAGGCAAGGCGGATTTCTACATGCCGACTTCATCAGGCGAAAATCCCGGAGCTACATCACCAGGGCATGCCGATGGGCAATCAGCGCCCGTCTCCCTTGAGCGCTTCAACTGAATGCCTGGAATCGGTCGATTATTTGTTGAACTTTATCAATTGTTGGTCCGAAAATTCAAAGTGGCGATATAATGGTTTATTCCTATCGATTTACAATCAAATCCCCACCCAGCAATAGAGACAATGGTCCATCAACGCCCTGATCAGGTACATGTTGAGACAGGAGTCCTTCAATGCTAGACGAACCTTCACGCACAATCGGATCCACGCGAGCCATTTCCACTGCCTGGAAAATGGGAATCCTCCTGATTGGCATCCTGGTATGCTGCATTGCTGCGCTGGCGACAGCCAAGATTGTCAATAAATTCAATTCCTCGATGGGTATATCTGGAAGCTCTTCCAGATAAGACGGGTCGGGCCATATATTTTTTGCGCGCGTCCAGCTGTGGGCCCCCAGAAGGCCTCGGTTGGCGGGCTTCTTTGCACCGGCCTCGGTGAGCGAAAAGTCCAGCTCCATCACCAGGGCAGGCCGCCGTCCGATGGGCAATCAGCGCCCTTCCCCCCCGGCGTTTCAATTGGACGCCAATCCCACCGCGCCTTCCCAACGAGGTGATTTTCACGTGCCGGCCCATGGAGGGTGTCGGCTGGATGGAAGGCCCCGCGACGGCGTCCAGGTTCGGGCCGACTCGCCTTCGGCGTTGGGCGCGCACGGACCACCTGAAGGAATGGTTAAAACCGATTATGGATTTGGGATCTTCCCCCCTCGTTGTGGGTGCATAGGCTGGACAGCTATCCTGTCTTCCAATCCCCGTTGCATTAACGGAACATCCTGCGGAGGCGGCAAATGGCTTTTCGATCGCGTTGGCCCATCCTGATCGCAACGGCCTGCGCCTTGGGCGCAGAACCGGCCCCGCCGGAGGTGCGCCCATCGACCTACGTGGCCATCGATCGGCTACCCAACGGCGATACGGTGACCTTTGCGGCCACGGGCCAGGCGCCGGCCCCTCTCTTCCGCACGGGGTATTTCGGGATGCCCGTCGTCCTGGCGCCCTACGACCCCAGCGGGACCGACCAGGCCTTGATCTTCGAGTCGAGCATCTACCGCTTCGAGAAGCGGGAGAGCGGTTTTGCCCTCCGGTCCAGGGAAGCCTTGCCGGAGGCGCCGGTGGAAGAGACGTTAAGCCGGTTCGACGCTGACCCGGGACTGAGTGATGCGATGCGAGAGGGCTTTGTGCGGTCTGACCGCTCGCTCAATTCCAGCATCGGTTTCCAGCTGGACGAGACCGGGGCCCTGTATTGGGTGGGTTCCACCGCCCTCTTCAAGCACGTGGATCAGGCGTGGGTGCAGGTCTACAAGCTGCGGCCGTCCTTCGCCAAACGCAATGGGCGCCAGTCCCCGAGAGCGGGACTGGTGGTGCTTCCGGGGCACCGGATCGCCCTGTTCGGGGGGGAGGTGAACTTCATCGAGATCCTGGAACCGGGCTCGGGGCCCGGCGAGGCCACGATCGTGAAAACAATCGACTACGATGTCCTCGGGTGCGACGCGGAGTCCTACCCGAACCGGGCCACGCCGGTCTTCTGCGTCTCGAACGGATCGCTCTTCGTATATCTGCGGGGCACGGGGCGGTTCTATAGGATGAACCTGGATTCCTACAACCTCAAGGAGATCACCGTCCCCTGGATGAAGGTCGCCTTCGCCCGGAAGGGCCAATCTCCCCGATGGACAGGGGCCGACTCCAGCGCCACCTGCTCGACGCCCCTGGTTCCGGAGGCCATCGATTTCGCCCTGGAGGCTGACGGCAGCGTCCACGCCACAGCCCTGATGTTCAACATGGACCGGGCCGCCGCCCACACCTTCACCCTGGACGGCGAGAAGGGTTCGATTGTCTCGGAGTTCAAGCTCGGCGACGAGATCCCAGGTCCTGGCGCCTACCAGGACGTGAAGGGCGACTTCGTGCCCCTGCGCGGGGCGAAGCGAACGCCTGAACCCGAAAGGGTCCCCTGAAGGCCAGGAAAGGGATTCGCAAACCATCCTTCGATGCGGCTTATCATTCAGGGTCGGAGGTGACGGATGGGATCCGATGAACAAGAAATCCGTGAGGTTCATTCGACCTGGCTGGGCGCCGTCAATGACGGCAATCTGGCCCGCCTACTCACCTTGATGGCGGACGATGCCGTATTCCTCGGTCCCGGCCAGGCGCCATTCGGCCGGGATGGATTCTCAGCCAACTTCTCGGCAGCTCGCCAACGGATACGGTTCCTGTGCACCAGCGAACTGGAGGAGGTCGTGGTCGTCGGCGCAGTCGCGTATACGCGGAGCCGGGACACGTTGTCGGTCACCCGGCCCGGAAGTGGGGAAGGGACCCGGTTGGCCGGCCATCGGATAACGATCTACCGCAAACAGGCGGATGGCCGGTGGCTCCTGGCCCGCGATGCCCATACGTTGTCCCCGGTTGAGGGAGGGGGATCATGAGATTCCCTTTATCCAGGGCTTCAAGCCACCCTGCCTGACCCTCTGCTCCTGACGGACCCCTGCCGGCCTCTCGCCCAAGGTGGTATCGTCTTTCCCATCCCCCTTCGTCCCCGATCGCGCCGCCAAGCTGGGGCCGACCCGACTTCCGCTCCAGGAATCCTCCAAGGAGGGCCCCATGCCATCCGGGTTGATCATCTTCCTCGCCATGATGGGAATAGCCCTGATCTTCTGGTTATTGTTTCGATCCCGAATGTACCGGGAGGCCCTCGGCGATCTCCAAGGCATGCGGGACGCTCCGGAGAACAGGATGGGTCCGACAGGCCTGCATAATGCAAATTCCCTCTATCAGATGTCCGACGATGACCGCCCAAGGAAGCCCAAGCAATAGCCCTTCCAGCCGCCATTCCGCTCAACCCCGGCCGGGACGTTCCAGGAGATGAAAGCCATGAAGGACCGGACTCGATTCGCAGTCGCCTTCTCCTCAGCCTTCTCCCGGCCTTCTGGGTTGCGAGCCGGATCAACAACCGCTCCTTCCCGGTCTGCTGCATGGGCGCCTGTATCCTGGCACTGGGTTGCGGGTGGCTTTTCATGCGCTTCTCCGGCAAGGGAGGTGGTACGCTTTCGGCCAGCTGATTTCGTGAGGTGTGATTCCACGTCAAATGGAACCGGGGTTCTTCATGCGTGCTGAACAACGAATCAAGGAGCTTGGAATCGATCTCCCCGCCGGCGGCGCACCTGCGGGCAATTACGTGTCGGTCGTGCAGTCCGGGAATCTCCTGTTCACCTCGGGCCGGGCGCCTCTGCCCATCGACGGGAAAAAGCCAAAGGGCCGCCTGGGGAGTGAATACTCCACCGCCCAGGGCTACGCCTTCGCCCGTTCCGCCTGCATAGATCTGATTTCGGCATTGAAGGATCACCTCGGTTCGCTTGACAGGGTCGTCCGATTCGTCGAGCTCCACGGTTCGATCAACGCGACCGCCGAATTCGAAGAGCATGCAAAGGTCCTGGATGGTGCCTCCGACCTGCTGGTGGAGGTTTTCGGCCCGGCAGGTGTTCATGTCCGCTCCGTCATCGGGGTGAATTCGCTTCGCAACGGCGTGCCACTGACCGTCAAGGCCACGGTTGAAATCAAGGAAGGGTGACGTCCGCGCCGCCAGGCTGTGGCCGGCTCCCTTGTCAGCGTCAGGAGCCCACATGCGAATGAACCGTCATCTCGTGATCCCCATCGTGACGCTGGCCATCGGCGCCGCTCTCGGCGGTGGCGCGGCCACGATCTATTGGCTGGACGCAGACACGCGATCAGCTGAGCTTCGGCTCCGCGTTTCGACGTTCGAGCGAACGCGGCTCCTTCAGCACCTCAGGGCCCAGGAAAATCCGACGGCCATCGCCGAGCATGAAATCCTGCTTGACGGAGATGTCGCGGGCCTGAGGTTCTACGTGGATCACTTCAAGCGCAAGGATCCAGGATCGGCCGAGGCCTTGCTGCGGGCAGCCCGCTACCGGGCTCAGCACCCCACGCCATCCGCGGCTTCCGAAACGGCAGCAACCCTCCAGCCGGCTCCATCCCAGCCCCTGCCCAGGTAGCCCGGAACTCAACCCGATGGCCTGCCGGCAGGCCAGGACCGCGCGGTTCCGGAACGTGCGGCCTCGATCACGGCGATATCGATCCTCGTCATTCCCATCATCGCCTCAAACGCGCGCTTCGCTGCCGCAGGATCGGGACCGGTCGTCGCCTCCAGCAGGACGCGGGGCGTGATCTGCCAGGACAGGCCCCATCTGTCCTTGCACCACCCGCAGGCGCTCTCGGTGCCGCCATTCCCGACGATGGCATCCCAGTAGCGGTCCGTCTCCTCCTGGTCCTCGGTGACGATCTGGAAGGAAAAGGCTTCGCTGTGCCTGAAATGCGGACCGCCATTCAGGCCAAGGCAGGGCAGGCCCAGCACCGTGAACTCGACCGTGAGGACCTGCCCCTCCTTGCCCCCCGGAAAATCGCCAGGAGCGCGGTGAACGGCTTTCAGGGCGCTGTCCGGAAACGTTCGCGCGTAGAACCTGGCCGCTTCTTCAGCCGCGTCGTCATACCAGAGGCAGATCACGTTCCTGGCCATCGGCGTCCCCCTTGGCGCTGCAAGCTGGGGGAGTCTACCATGGGGTCCGTCCGGCGTCGGCACCCGACCCCCAGCCGGGCGGTTCAAAACACCTCCCAGGAATGTCATAGTTCGTTCAAGCGGCAGGGCCCAGCCGCCCGCCCAACCCGGGGCCTTCGATTTTCCCTTCTTCGATGTCCAGGAGTCACCCATGAACAGAGTCACGGGTATCGGTGGAATCTTCTTCAAGGCAAAGGACCCGGTCGCACTTCGGGCCTGGTACCAGAAGCACCTGGGGATCGATGTCCAGGCCTGGGGCGGGGCGGCATTCAGCTGGGCCGACAGCCAGGGGACCCCCACGGGGGGAACGACGATCTGGAGCATCGGGGGCGAAGAGGGGGAGGGCTTCGCCCCGAGCAAGGCCTCCTTCATGATCAATTACCGGGTCGAGAACCTTCAGGCCCTCGTAGCGGTCCTGCGGACGGAGGGCTGCAACGTCCTCGAGAAGGTCGAAGCGTCGGAATACGGCATCTTCGCCTGGGTCATCGACCCCGAGGGGAACAAGGTGGAACTCTGGGAACCCCCGGCCGGCCAGTGAACCGGAACGGTGCTTGACGCTCCCGAATGGCACCCGCGACCATGATCCGGACCCTGGTGCTCGTCGAAGGCGACAGCGATGCGGCCGCGGTCCGCGCGCTGGCCGATCTCGTCGGTTGCGACCTGGGCTCGCGTCGCATCCGGATCTGGCCGGCGGGCGGCGTCACCAACTTCCCGAAGGTGCTGGCGGAGCTGGTGCGCGAAAACCCCCGTGCGGGTTTCTGCGGCCTGTACGACGTCGCCGACGAGCGGCACGTCCGCCGTGCGCTCGAGAACGCCTCCCTTGGGGCCGCCCCCCACGAATCCCTGGATGCGTCCGGCTTCTTCGCGTGCGTCGACGACCTCGAGGACGAACTCATCCGGGCCCTGGGAACCGGGGCCGTGGAGCGGGTCCTCGAGGCCCAGGCCGAGCTCAACTCGTTCCGGCGCTTCCAGGCCATGCCCCAGCACCGCCATTCCCCGGTGCATCGCCAGCTGCGCCGCTTCCTGGGAACCCGGGCGACGCGGAAGATCCGTTGCGCGCAGAGCCTCGTGGAAGCCATGGATCCTGGCCAGCTGCCGTCCCCCCTGGTTCAGCTCGCGGCCAGGCTGCTGGGGCCGGCCTCCCGGTGATCTGCGATAATCCCTGGGGGAGAAGACCATGAGCGAAAAGGGCGGCCGGACGGTCATCGGGTTCATCGGGGGCAGCGGGGTCTATGACCTGGAGGGCCTTTCCCATCAGCGCTGGGAGAAGGTCGCGTCCCCCTTCGGCGCGCCCTCGGACGAGCTGCTGTTCGGAGACCTGGACGGGCAGCCCCTGGTGTTCCTTCCCCGCCATGGCCGGGGGCACCGGATCTCGCCGTCGATGATCAACTACCGGGCCAACATCGACGCCCTGAAACGGGCCGGCGTCACCGACCTGGTCTCGGTGAGCGCGGTGGGTTCCCTGCGGGAGGACCTCAAGCCGGGCACCTTCGTCATCGCCGACCAGTTCATCGACCGGACCTTCGCCCGGGAGAAGAGCTTCTTCGGCAGCGGCCTGGTGGCCCACATCTCCATGGCCCACCCGGTGTGCAGCCGCCTGGGCGATCACCTGGAGGCCGCGGCCGCCGAGGCGGGCATCGAGGCGGTGCGGGGCGGCACCTACCTGGTGATGGAGGGACCCCAGTTCTCCACCCTGGCCGAATCCAGGCTCTACCGGTCCTGGGGCTGCGACGTGATCGGGATGACCAACATGCCGGAGGCCAAGCTGGCCCGGGAGGCGGAGCTCTGCTACGCCACGGTCGCCATGGTGACGGACTACGACTGCTGGCACCCGGACCACGACCACGTGACGGTGGACGCCATCGTCAAGGTGCTGCTGGCCAACGCCGACCGGGCCCGCAGTCTGGCCGGGCACGCGGTGCCCCGGATCCAGGCCGATGCCAAGGCGCCCGCATGCTCCTGCCGCACCGCCCTGGAGCATGCCCTCATCACCGCTCCGGGCCACCGGGATCCGGAACTTCTGCGCAACCTCGACGCGGTCGCCGGGCGCGTGCTGGGTCCGCGCTGAACGGCCGTCAGGGCTGGCGGGAATCCGCGATGTAGGTGGTGCCCAGGGAAAGGGGCTGGGCCGGGCCGAGGACGACGATCGGCCGGATCCTCAGGGCCTTCATGGCGGGGGCCAGGCCCTGGAGGTGCAGCCGCGCGGCCTGGACGGAGGGGAACGGCCCGCTGCGGACCAGCTGGTAGGGGCGCCCGGCCCGGCGATGGCGCACCACCAGGGAGGATTCGGTGGCGGCGGTGCGCAGGAGGGTCCGCTGCAACCGCGCGGCCCCCCGGGGGCTGACGGTGGCGGCGAACTGGATCCAGACGGCGCGGGGCGCGTGGTGCGGCAGGGGCAGCGCCACCCGCAGAACGGGCGCCGGGGAGGAGGGAACGGCCGGAAGCGCCGCCAGTCGGGGCCGTTCCAGGGGCATCATGGGCGGAAGGACGGAGGGAGCCGGGGTGGGGGGAGGGGCCGGAACCGGTTCCTCCGGCAGGAGGTCCACGACCAGGGGCGCGCTTTGGCCGCCGGCCCCGTTGGTGACATGGAGCCAGTAGACGGTGCGGCCGGTGACCAGGTGGGTGATCTCACCCTTGGCGGGCAGGATCAGGCCCAGGGGATCCAGGCGGACCTGGTCGACGCCGGTGGCGGACCACCTCAGGGTCACGGTGCCGCCCCTGCGCACGGCCTTGGCCGTGGTCTGGAAGGCCTCGATGTGGGCCGGGACGGTCTGGGCCGCCAGGAGGCAGGGCAGGAGCGAGAGGAGGATGCGTTTCATGGGTGGGCCCGTCGAAGACCCCTAATTCTGTGCGCGCGACCGCCAAAATCCAATCAATTTAAGCGCCTAGAAAGGGCAGTCGACGGCCTGGGCCGTCTCCTGGCGCAGGGCCTCCAGGTCATCCTGGGTCTGGAAGTCCAGGATCAGCGCCAGGAGGTCCGCCTCCCGGTTGTCGATCCACCAGCCGGCGTCGGTCCTCGCCAGGACGGGGGGCAGGACCAGGGCGAGGTAGCGCTCCGCCGCCGGCGCCAGGCCCTTGCGCTTGCGTTCCTGGTCCAGGCGCCAGGCCTCCAGCTTGACCTGGGCGATCACCGCCGCGCGCAGGGAGCGGGCCCAGGACACCTGGCGGGGGGCGCCCTCCAGCTCGGGCAGTCCCGGAAGGTCGCAGAGGGCTTCCTGCTCCTCGGCCTTCCCCATCGACCAGCAGGCGGTGCAGGCCTGGCCCTTCTGCCACAGGGCGTCCTTCTCCTTCTTCCACTTGGGACCGCTTAAGGCGTGCTTTTCCTTGTGGCCGCAGGCATGGAGGACGGTGGTCCCGCGCGCCCGGCCCAGGCCGGAAGCGCGGCGCAGGGGCTTCGCCCTGGGCTTGGCGCGGTTTAGGCCGGTCTTCGCGGGGCGGGGGGATTTCCGTTTGGGGAAGGGCATCGTGAACCAGTGTGCCTCAATCCTGGGACGGACACTCCGCTTCCGGGTCGTCCTTCAGTTCCCAGGAGGGATTCCAGACCCAGGCGAAGGAGAACCCGCAAAGCTCGCTCGCTCGGTATACGCCGTAGGTGATGGAATACCCGGCGATGATATCGATCGTGTAGTGGAGGTGCGCCAGCAGGACCACGGCCAGCGTGAAGAGGTTCAGGGCCAGGAAGACGCGGCTGGCCTTGCCGAACCGGCGGGAGAAGAGGTAGAGGAGGAACGTCGTGGCGATGTGCCCGCTGAAGAAGAGGTCCTTGGTCAGGTAGACGCCCGCTGAATTCTCCCCGATGGCCTTCAGGGGGTTGAGGATGGACAGCAGGGCCGGCCACACCGCGAAGGGGTGGAGGGCGTTGATGTCGGCGCCGAGGACCGGGCCGATGCCGGTGAGCGGGATCATGAGGCCGCGCAGCAGCGAGAGGAGACCGTCCGTCACCACCAGCCGAATGAACAGCTCGCGGTCCTGCCGCCCGATCCAGAGGGCCGAGGGGATGTAGCAGAGGAGCCACAGCACGTAGTTCCACCGGGCCAGGACCGCCACGTAGGGCACATGGCGCAGGAGCAGGTCGGGCAGCGCGCTTCCGGGCTGCATCTCGTTGGGCAGGATCAGGAGCAGGGCGGCGGCATGGCAGAGGTAGCGGAAGGCCAGCACGGCGAGGAGGATCAGCCACAGGGGCCGAGGTTTGGGTTCATTCGGGTTCATGGTCCATCCTGGGGTCCGCCTCCGATGCGGCGGACCGCTGGAAGGCCGGGGGCTGTCGGGGGCCCGCGAAGGCGGGCGTCCCTTCCATGTTATCTCAAATATTTGTACTAATGGGGTTGGGAATTCCCGCGAGGGACGGGGGGGGCGAGGTTGTAAGCTGGGGGAAAATCCAGCCCCCCTTCCAAACTGGGAGATCCGACCCATGGGTTTCATGTCCGTTCGACAAGCAGGCTTGTTCCTGGCCGGGATCGCGCTGGGTGGCACGGTTGTTCTCCTGGTCGCCCACCGTGGCGCCCGGGACTTCCAGGCCCGGGCCGCGGCCAGGGCTCCGCGAGGATTCCTGGTGGCCGCGGCCAGGCTTCCGGGGCAGGCGGCCATCACCATCGACCTGGCGAAATCGTACGGGACGAATCCCGGGGATCCGGTCCGGTACTATGCGGGGAGCGCCTCCACGGCGGACGGGTCCGTGTCCTTCTCCTACCCGCCGGCGGCCGCTCCCATCCTGGGCGACGTCATCCTGGTCCAGGTTGCCCCCAGGGATGGGGCGGGCCGGAATTTCGTGGTGCGCAACGGGGACTTCGGAACCCTGTTCCAGAACCGGGAATTCCAGGTGACCTACGCTTCGCAGGGACCGGGCGGCTCTCCGGAGGTCCCTTGACCCGCCAGCGAAGGCTCGTCAGCCTAGGCGCTGAGGGCCCCCTCGGCGGCATGGAAGACCAGGACGGCTTCGCCGTCCAGCTCCCAGGCGGCGTAGATGGGGTCGTCGAAGGGGCAGACGAGCGCTAGGTGCTCCTGCTGGCTGGGGCCCACCGGATCGATGAGGTAGACGGACCGCGGGCCGAGCACGCACAGATGACCGCTGGCGGGCAGGATCTGGAGGCCGGTGATGGGCCCCACGTTGGGCGAGAAGAGGCCCACCTCCCCGGTGGCGGTGTCCAGCACGTAGACCCGGTCGTCGCGCCCTGCCAGGTAGATGGAGTAGCCGCGGCGGCCCGTGGTGACCCGGTGCACGAGGACGCCGGGGGCCGAGTGCCGCAGGGCCTGGACGGCGTCGACAGCGGGGCTCGGCGCCAGCTCCAGCTGAACCAGGGCGCCGGTGGCCAGGGTGGCGTAGACGGTGGGATGTTCGGCGTGGAAGGCCAGGCTCTCCACCTGGGCCTCGAAGCCGGCCGACAGGACGGGTGTGGGGTGGCCGGGGCCCAGGAGCCACACCTGGACCTTGCCGTCGCGGTTGCCGGCGGCCGCGAAGCGGCCATCGCAGCTGTAGGCCAGGGCGGTGACCGCCTGGAGGGGAAGGCCGGCCAGGGGCTGGCCGGCCTGGACGTCGAACCGGGTGATCTCAGGCTGGTCCGGGGGCCCCACGATGGCCAGTTCGATGGAAGTCCCGGTGCCCTGCCGGGGGCGAAAGGCGATCATCCTGGCGAACGTCAGGCCGCCCAGTTCGAGGCGGCTGAGCGTGAGGCGGTTGGACACCTCCAGCTTCGAGCCGTCCCGGATGGTGGCCAGGTGGACCCGTTCCGGGCACAGGTGGATGGCGGTGACCTCCCGGGCGCCGCCCTTCAGGAACGGCACCCCGAAGAACCGGGCGACCGGCTGCGTGGGAGGGAAGGAACGCACCTCGGGCGGCGCGGAGGGGGCGGCGGGGGCCGGGGATTCCCAGGACGCCCGGGGAGCGGGGAGCGTTCCCAGTTTCAAGGGGATTCGCTTGGGCTTGGGCATCGGCCTTTCCTCAACCTGCAAGGATAGGCCGGGATTTCAGAAAGCCCGGTCTTAAATAGAAATTATTTATACGGGTGGTTCCTCCACCTGCCCCCTGTCGGAGCCATAGACTCTATCCAAAGGACTTGTCCAATCAGCCGCCGGAGCGGGGCAGGACCCGCTTTTTTTGCGGCGGCCGGGACCCGGGGTAACATCCAGCATGGTCCCCGTGCTGATGCTCTTTCTGCTCCCGGTCGGCGGCGGGATTCCCGCCGGGGTGCTGCTGGCCCGGTCCCAGGGGCTGGCCTGGCCGCTGACGGCGGGGATCTACTTCGTGTCGGACCTGATCCTGGCCCTGGCCTTCGAACCGGTCCTGCGGCTGCTGGTGGAGCTGGGGGCCCGGGTCCCCTTCCTGTTCCGGCTGGGCTTCGCCATGAAGCTGGCCATGGCCCGGGGCACTAGGCACTTCACCGGCACGGGCGCCGGGCCCTTCGGGCTCCTGATGATCGCCTTCGGGGTGGACCCCATGACGGGACGCGCCGCGGCCCTGGCGGCGGGCCACGGGTTCGTGGCGGGCTGGGCCTTCGCCATCGCGGGGGACATGCTCTACTACGCCGTCATCGCGGTGACGACCCTCCGGCTGAACGCGTATTTCAGGAACCCCACCCTGACCATGGGGATCGTCCTGGGGGGGATGCTCCTGGTGCCGGTGCTGGTACGCTATGGCCGTTCCGCCCTGCGGGGAGCCCCATGACCGACGTCTTCGACCTGGAAGCCTACCTCGGGCGCATCGCCTTCCAGGGCGCGCCCGCGCCGTCCCTTGCCGCCCTGGAGGCGCTGCACGCGGCCCACACCCGCGCCATCCCCTTCGAGAACCTGGATATCCACCTGGGTCGGCCCATCCGGCTGGACCTGGCCTCCCTGCAGGCCAAGCTGGTGGCTGGGCGCCGGGGGGGCTACTGCTTCGAGCAGAACTCGCTGTTCGCGGCGGCCCTGGAGGCGCTGGGGTTCGCGGTGCGGCTGCGGGAGGCCCGGGTGCGCCGGGGCGCCACCGGCCCCATGGCCCGCTCGCACCTGGCCCTGGAGGTGGCGCTGGAGGACGGGCCCTGGCTGGCGGACGTGGGGTTCGGGGGGGACGGCGTCCTGGGCCCGGTGCCCCTGGACGGCCGCGAAGCGGCGCGCCACGGCGACCGCAACCGCGTGGTCCCGGAGGGCTCCCGGCAGGTGCTCCAGGCCTGGGAGGACGGGGCCTGGAAGGACCTCTACGCCCTGGAGCCCGGCGAGGTCCTCCCGGTGGACCTGAAGGTGGCCAACCACTACACCAGCACCCACCCGGACTCGAAGTTCACCCAGGTGCTCACGGCCCAGCGGTGCGCCCCGGGGGACCGGGCCTGGCTGCGGGGGCTCTCCCTGACCCGGGGGGGCGTCACCCGGGAACTGGATCCGGACGAACTCCTGGCCGTCCTGGAGTCGGTCTTCGGCCTGCGCTTCCCGCCCGGCACCCGGTTCTCACCCCCCCAGGATCCGGCCGGGCAGAAGGAAGACGCCCCGCACCAGGGATAGCGCCCCCTCCACCGCGAAGCCCAGGATCCGCAGGGGCAGGAGAAGCAGCCAGATCAGGGGGCAGAGGACCAGCAGGAGCAGGGCCAGGGGCCAGCAGATGACCAGCAGGATGAACCACAGCAGGACCTTGATCATGGAAACGCCTCCGGGACGAGGATAGGTCCGTCCGGGAGGCGTTCCAGGGGCAGATCGGCCGGTGGCGGCCGGGAGTCGGCGAACTACACGTTCTGGAGGGCCTGTTCCAGGTCGGCGATGAGATCCTCCACGTCCTCGATGCCCACGGCGTAGCGCACGAGGCCGTCGGTGACGCCGCCTTCCAGGCGGGCCTCCCGGCCCATGCTGGCGTGGGTCATGGAGGCGGGGTGGCAGATGAGGGTCTCCACGCCGCCCAGGGACACGGCGAGGGCGGCCAGCTTGACGCTGTCCATGAGCCGCGCGCCGGCCTCGACGCCGCCCTTGACCTCGAAGCTGATCATGGCGCCGGGACCGGCCATCTGGCGCTTGGCCAGGGCATGCTGGGGATGGCTGGGCAGGCCCAGGAAGCTCACCCACTCGACCTTGGGGTGCTTCTCCAGCCAGAGGGCGATCTGCATGGCGTTGGCCTGGGCGCGCTCCATGCGGATGGCGAGGGTCTTGAGGCCGCGGCTGACCAGGGAGGCCTGGTGGGGGTCCATGCAGGGGCCCATGATCACCACCATGGCCCGCAGCTTCTTGTGGAGCTCCTCGGTTTTGGCGATGATGACGCCGCCCACCACGTCGGCGTGGCCGTTGATGAACTTGGTGATGGAGTGGAGGACCACGTCGGCGCCCAGGTCCAGGGGCTTCTGGAGGCACGGGCTGGCGAAGGTGTTGTCCACCACCAGCAGGGCGCCGGCCTCGTGGGCGATGGCGGCCGCGGCGGCGATGTCCGTGACGATCATGGACGGGTTGGAGGGGGACTCGATGTAGACGATCTTGGTGTTGGGGCGGATGGCGGCCTTGAGGGCGGCCAGGTCGTTGGTGTCCAGGTAGGTGGACTCCACCCCGAAGCGGCTCATGTGCTTGTCCATGAGCACCCGGGAGGGGCCGTACACGCCGGCGGTGGACACCATGTGGTCGCCCTGGTTCAGGAGGGCCATGTAGACGGTGGAGACGGCGCCCATGCCCGAGGAGGTGGCGGTGCAGCCGAAGCCGTTCTCCAACTGGGCCACGTTCTCTTCCAGGGCGCAGACGGTGGGGTTGCCGATGCGGCTGTAGATGAAGCCGGACGCCTTGCCCGCGAAGCGGTCGGCGCCCTGCTGGGCGTTGCGGAACGCGAAGGTGGAGGTCTGGTAGACCGGCGTGGTGACGCTGCCCATCGGATCGTCCGGAATGCCCGCATGGACCAACTTGGTATTGAAACCCATTTTCCTGGTGTCCAAGGTGAAGCTCCTTTGGGTTGATTTTGACCCACCTGAAGCCGGAGGTCCAATTTCCCGCATCGGGGTTGACCCTTTCATCAGGGGGGGGCATGCTGCCTAATGAGGATTTGCCCGGAAAGGAGGTATCGATGCTGAACATGAACCCCGTCGAAGAACCTCCTTTGTGCCGCCCCTGACGCGCTAGGCGTAACACGCTGGTGACACACGCATGCAAGGATGCGGGAGCGGCTGGAGCCGCCCTGCCCCCCTCCGTTCCGGATTTCCCATGCTCAACCGCATCATCGACACTGTCTGGGGCCAGGCCAACGCCCTCTTCTTCCCCTTCCGGCGGCGCCGGTGGGCGGACCTGGTCGTCATCCTGACGGGGTGCGCCCTGCTGTTCGGCCTGGTGCAGCTCGGGCAGCAGTGGACCGGCGCCAAGCGCCCGGTCGTGGAGATCGACCTGTCCCCGTGGTCCCTGCCCCTCTACACCTTCTTCTCCATGATGCGGGGGCTGGTGGCCTACGTGATCTCCCTGGCCTTCACCCTGGTGTACGCCTACTGGGCGGCCAAGGACAGCCGGGCCGAGAAGCTCCTGGTGCCGCTCCTGGACATCCTGCAGAGCATCCCGGTGCTGGGCTTCATGCCGGGCCTGGTCCTGGCCCTGGTGGCCATCTTCCCCCGCAGCAACCTGGGGCTGGAGCTCGCGGCGATCCTCATGATCTTCACCGGCCAGGCCTGGAACATGACGTTCAGCCTCTACCACTCCCTGAAGTCCGTGCCCCAGGACCTCCAGGAGGCCGCCACGGTCTACGGGTTCACCTGGTGGGAGCGCCTGAAGTGGGTGGAGCTGCCCTACGGGACCTCGGGCCTGGTGTGGAACAGCATGATGAGCATGGCCGGGGGCTGGTTCTTCCTGATGATCACCGAGGCCTTCACCCTGGGCGACCAGGATTTCCGCCTGCCGGGGCTGGGCTCGTACATGAGCGTGGCCGTGGACAAGGGCGACACCAGGGCCATGGTCTGCGCCATCTTCGCCATGGTGTGCATGATCGTCTTCCTGGACCAGGTGCTTTGGCGCCCCGTGGTGGTGTGGGCCCAGCGGTTCCGGGTGGAGGAGACGTCCCAGGGCGAGCAGCCCCGCAGTTGGCTCCTGAGGCTGCTGCGAAGGTCCCGGCTGGTGCGGTGGCTGGAGGCGCGCCGCGTCCACCGGCGCCACCAGGGGCTGGGCAAGGCGCGGCCCGCGCCCAGGCCGCGCGCCGCCAAACGCGCCAACACCATCCAGAGGGCCGTGGCCAACGCCGCGCTCCTGGCGCTGCTGGCGGTCATCGTGTGGGCGGCCGTCAGCCTCGTGCACTACCTTTCCGCCATTCCCGGCCGCCAGTGGTCCTACCTCTCCAAGGCCGGCGGGCTCACCCTGGTGCGGGTGCTGGTGTCCACGGCCCTGGGCACGCTCTGGGCGGTGCCCGCGGGCCTGGCCATCGGCCTCTCGCCGCGCCTCAGCCGGATCCTGCAGCCGGTGGTCCAGGTGGCGGCGAGCTTCCCGGCCCCCATGCTCTTCCCCGTGGTGATCGCCACCCTGGCGCGCTTCCACATCGGCCTCAACTACGGCTGCGTCCTCCTGATGCTGCTGGGCACCCAGTGGTACATCCTGTTCAACGTCATCGCGGGCTCCATGGCCATCCCCGGGGACCTCAAGGAGGCGGCCATCAGCTTCCGCCTCTCCCGGTGGCAGCGCTTCAAGGCCCTCTACCTGCCGGCGACCTTCCCCTACCTGGTCACGGGCTGGGTCACCGCCGCCGGCGGCGCCTGGAACGCCAGCATCGTGGCCGAGTACTATTCCTTCCACGGCGAGACCCTCAAGACCTTCGGCCTGGGGGCCACCGTGAGCCAGGCCGCCTACGAGCGCAACCTGACGCTGCTTGCCGCGGGCGTGCTGCTCATGTCCGCCATCGTCGTGATCTTCAACCGCCTGGTGTGGAAGCCCACCTACCAGCTGGCCCACACCCGCTATTCCCTGACGAAGTGAGGACGACCATGGCCCTCGACCCGAACGCCCAGCCCATCCTCGAACTCCGCGGCATCCAGAAGTCCTTCGACCGCGGCACCGGCGTGCCCCTGCGCGTGCTGGAGGACATCAACCTGGACATCCGCCCCAACGAGGTGCTCTGCCTCATCGGGCCCTCGGGGTGCGGGAAGTCCACCATCATGCGGATCTTCGCGGGGCTGATCGAGCCCACGCAGGGGCAGGTGCGCTACCGCGGCCAGAAGCAGGCCGGGCTGAACTCCAACGTCGCCATCGTGTTCCAGGGCTTCGCCCTCTATCCCTGGATGACGGTGGAGGCCAACGTGGAGAACGTCCTCATCGCCAAGGGCCTGGACCGCGCGGAGATCCGCGAGCGCACCAACAAGGCCATCCGCATGGTGGGCCTGGAGGGCTTCGAGGAGGCCTACCCGAGGGAGCTCTCCGGCGGCATGAAGCAGCGCGTGGGCATGGCCCGGGCCCTGTCGGTGAACCCCGAGATCCTCTTCATGGACGAGCCCTTCAGCCAGGTGGACGCGCTGACCGCCGAGGGCCTCCGGGCCGAGATCCTGGACATCTGGGACGACGTGGACCGCAACCCCTCCTCCATCCTCATGGTGAGCCACGACATCAAGGAAGTGGCCTACATGGCCGACCGCATCGTGGTCCTCTCCGCCAATCCCGGACGCATCCGGACCATCGTGGAGAACACCCTGCCCCGCCCCCGGGACACGCGCAGCGCGGACTTCATCCGGCTGGTGGACCAGCTCCACGACATCATCACCAGCGCCGAGCTGCCCGACATCCAGGTGAGCACCGTGGAGCCCTCCGTGGAGGCCGACATCGTCGAGCCGCTGCCCGGGGCCCAGAACGCCGACATGCTGGGCCTCCTGGAGCTGCTGGACACGCTGGGCGGCACCTGCGACCTGTTCCAGGTGGTCTCCCACACCCACGTGCCCTTCGAGAAGGTGCTCACGACCGTCAAGGGGCTCGAGATGCTCGAGCTGGTGGACACGCCCAAGCGGCAGGTGGTGCTGACCCCGCTGGGCCGGCGCTTCGTGCAGGGCGGCATGGACGAGCGCAAGCTCATCTGGCGGGACCAGCTCATGGAGCTCAAGCTCTTCCGGGTGGTGCAGGACATGCTGGAGCTGCGGGAGGGGTCCCTCGCCCGGGAGGAGCTGATCCGGGAGATCGCCAGCCGGCTGCCCATGGAGGATCCCGAAGTCACCTTCGAGACCATCGTGGCCTGGGGGCGGTTCGGGGAGCTCTTCGCCTACCGCAAGGAGCCGGGCGTCCTCACGTTCGAGTAGCCAGCGCGTCGGCGACGGCCCGGCCCAGGGCCTCGGGGTCCGCGGGCTTGAAGAGCACCTCGGCCACGCCCAGGTTCTTCAGCCGCGCCACGACCTCCTCGTCGTGGTGGGCGGTGAGGACGATGGTGCGCATGCCCTTGAGGTCGGAGTCCTCGCCCACGACCTTCGCCAGGCTCGTGCCGGGGCAGTTGGGCATGAGGAAGTCCATGATGAGGAGGTCGGGCCGGAGTTCCTTGAGCACCTTGACCACGTCGAAGATGCTGGTGGGCTCGGCGACCTCGACCTCGTGGTCGAGCTTCTTCAGGCAGCTGGCGGTGAAGGTCCGCGCCAGCCGGCTGTCGTCCACGATCACGATCTTGGCCATGTCGACCCCTCATTACCTCCACCAATGTAGCGCACTTCCTATAATCGGATGAAAGGCGGCCCCCATGACCCGGTTGTTCTCCCCCCTTCCCCTGCGCGGCGTCACCCTCCCCAACCGCATCGCCGTTTCGCCCATGTGCCAGTACAGCGCCGTGGACGGCCTCGCCAACGACTGGCACCTGGTGCACCTGGGGGGCCTGGCCCAGGGCGGGGCCGGACTCGTCCTCACCGAGGCCGCCTCCGTGGCGCCGGAGGGGCGCATCAGCGCCGAGGACCTGGGCATCTGGGAGGACGGCCAGATCGGGCCCCTGGCCCGCATCGCGGCGTTCATCAAGAGCCAGGGCGCCGTGCCCGGGATCCAGCTGGCCCACGCGGGGCGCAAGGCGGGCTCGGGCGCGCCCTGGAAGGGGAACAACGTGCCCCCGGCCTCCTGGCCCGGGCTGGCGCCCAGCGCCCTGCCCTTCGACGAGGGCTGGCCGGCGCCCCGCGCCCTGGAGGAGGCCGGGCTCCGGCGGGTGGTCGCCGAATTCAGGGCCGCGGCCGCGCGGGCCCTCCAGGCCGGGTTCCAGGTGGCCGAGATCCACGGCGCCCACGGGTACCTGCTCCACCAGTTCCTGTCCCCCCTGGCCAACCGGCGCGAGGACGCCTACGGCGGGTCGCTGGAGAACCGCTCCCGGCTCCTGCGGGAGGTGGTGGCCGCGGTGCGGGAGGTGTGGCCCGGCAACCTCCCCCTGCTGGTGCGCCTCTCCTGCACCGACTGGGTCCCGGGCGGCTGGGACATCGGCGAGAGCGTGGACCTGGCCCGCATGCTGGGGCCCCTGGGCGTGGACCTGGTGGACTGCTCCTCGGGGGGCATGGCGCCCCGGGCGGCCATCCCCGTGGGCCCGGGCTACCAGGTGGATTTCGCCGCCCGCATCCGCCGGGAGGCGGGGATCGCCACCGGGGCGGTGGGGCTCATCACCGGGCCGGCCCAGGCCGAGGAGATCCTGGCCAAGGGCGAGGCGGACCTGGTGCTCCTGGGGCGCGAGCTGCTGCGGGACCCCCGCTGGCCGCTGCGCGCCGCCCACAAGCTGGGCGCGTCCACGCCGTGGCCGGCGCCCTACGCCCGCGGGTCCCGGGAGGCCGTGCCCCTCAGAGATCCGCAGCCAGAGCCCGACGCGTGGCCTCGGTGAAGTCGGCCCGGACCGCCAGGTCCGGGTGCTCCACCACCACCGCCTTCGGGCGGGCCCCGTCGCCCACGGCGAACAGGAGGAACTGGACCGAGCTGAGCTTCCCGTCGCTGATCTGGGAGGCGTCCCAGCGCGCGGGGACCTTCCGGCCGTCCTCCAGCAGGAGGGAGATGCGCTCGGGCAGGTCCACCCAGCGCCGCAGCAGCTCGGCGCGCTCCCGCTCGTCCTCGATCTCGATGAGGAGCGTGGCGCCCAGGTCGCCGGGGCCGCCCAGGAGGCCGTTGTAGGTCTCGAGCTCGTGGGCGATGTCGGACTCGCGCACCATGTGCTCGGCCCGCACCATCTCCTGGATCTGGTAGCGCACCGTCTCCCGGTTCTCGAACAGGAAGGTGAGGTCGCGGCCGGCGTGGACGCGGCGGAGGTCCTTGGCGGCCATGGCCGAGGCGCGGATGGCGTCCCGCCCCTCGGTGTAGGTGACGTAGTCGAGGATCTCGTCGCGGGTGACGCGCTTCATTGGGGCTCCACGGGATTGGGGAAGCCGTCCTTGCGGTAGGCCCTCGCCAGGATGGTCATGGGGTGCAGGGCCTTGCGGCCCGCGTGCTGCTCGAACTGGATGCCGGCCAGGGGGCACTCCGTGGCCCACACCTCCGCCGCGGCGTCGGCCTTCATGCCGGCGAAGGCCTTGGCCCCGATGCGCCGGCTGTCCTCGAAGGTCTCGGACTTCATGGCGTAGGTGCCGTCGTGGCCGCAGCACTCCATGACGGTGTTGATGGAGACGCCGGGGATCTTCTTGAGGAGGTCGCGGCCCTTGAAGCCCACGGACTGGGCGCGCAGGTGGCACGGGGCATGGTAGGAGACGGGGCCCGGGCTGGAGAGGAACTCCCACCGGGCGCGCTCCTCGTTGCGGATGCTCCAGAGGAATTCGCCGGTGTCGCGCACGGCGGACGCGAGCTTTTTCGCGCGCTCGCGGTCCTCGCCCTCAAGGAGCTCGGGGTACTCCCGGCGCAGCATCATGGCGCAGGTGGGGTTGATCACCACCACCTTGGAGCCGGCCTCCACGTGGGGCATGAGGACGTCCAGGTTCTGCCTGGCCTGCCTGCGCAGGCTCGCGAGGTCCCCGTGCTCCCAGGCCGGCATGCCGCAGCACACCAGGCCGCCCACGCACTTGGCCTGGCAGCCGTTCTTCTCGAGCACCTCGAGGGTGTCCTTGCCGATCTGGGGATCGTTGTTCTGGATGTAGCAGGTCTGGAAGAGCACCACCTCCGCGCCGGGTCCGGCGGCCATCTTCCCGCTCTTTTCCGCCCAGGCCTCGAAGGTGGCCGACGCGAACTCCGGGAGATGGGCCTGGGGGTGCACGCCCAGGGCCTTGTCCATGAACCAGCGGTGGATGGCCACCCGGTTCATGGTGTTGGCCAGGCCGAAGCTCTTGCGGGCCAGGGAGGCCGCCAGGTCGGGATCCCCCAGCACGCGGTCCCGGAGGGTGAAGCCTTCCTTCTTCTTGCGCACGGCCTGGTAGCGGTGCACCAGCCTGGGGAAGTCCAGGGCGAATTCGTGGCCCTCCCGGGGGGTGTAGGGGCACTGCACCTCGCAGAGCTTGCACTGGAAGCAGTCGTCCATGACGCCGTCCCGGTCCTCGGCCGTCAGGGCGCGCACGTCGCCCTGGCGCTTTTCGTCCAGGAGGCTGAAGAGCCCGGGGAAGGAGTCGCAGTACTTGAAGCAGAGGCGGCATCCGTGGCAGATCTCGAAGGCGCGCTCCACCTCCTCCTTGAGCAGCCCCTCGTCCCAGTAGCGGGGGTCGGAGGGGTCGTAGACGGTGGACGGCCCGGCCACGTAGCTGATGCGGTGGCCCGGGGTGGTCTCCGGCTTCTCGTGGTCGAGGGGGGCGTGCTCGGACATGGATTCTCCAGGGGTTCCCGCCGCGGGCTAGGCCCGCGGCGGGGGACGTCGGGGTCTAGCTGATGCTTTCGAGCATCTTCTGGAAGCGGCCCGCGTGGCTCTTCTCGGCCTTGGCGAGGGTCTCGAACCAGTCGGCGATCTCCTTGAAACCCTCTTCCCGGGCGGCCTTGGCCATGCCGGGGTACATGTCGGTGTATTCGTGCGTCTCGCCGGCGATGGCGGCCTTCAGGTTCAGGGCGGTGTCGCCGATGGGGAGGTCCGTGGCGGGGTCGCCGACGGCCTTGAGGTAGTCCAGGTGGCCGTGGGCGTGGCCGGTCTCGCCGTCCGCGGTCTCCTTGAAGTTGCCCGCCACTTCGGGGTAGCCCTCGATGTCGGCGACCTTGGCGAAGTAGAGGTAGCGGCGGTTGGCCTGGGACTCGCCCGCGAAGGCGGCCTTCAGGTTGGCGTGGGTCTTGGAGCCCTTGAGCGTTGTCATCGATCTCTCCTCAGGAACGGGGGCCACGGGCCCTCGACGTTCAAACCAAGGCAAGGCGGGTGCCACAAGTTTAAGTCCCCGGTAAACCTGGGGTAAGGGAATCGGGTGACCCGCGAGTGCACCGATATGTCGTTGATTTCACCGAAAATTTGGGTTTACACCGAAATGGCGGTAGACTTGCGCCGCGGAGGCGCCATGCCCAAAGGGACCCTCGATCTGGCCCAGGCCCTGAAGGAGCTGGCCCTGGTGGCGGGGCGGCTGCCCCAGGGGGAGACCTTCCTGGGCGCGGCCCTGGACGCGCTGGCGGCCATCGTGCCCTACGACCTGGCCGCGGTGCTGCGCCTGGAGAAGGGGCGCCTGCGGGTGGTCTGCGCCCGGGGACCCCTGGCGGGGGAGCCGGTGCGCGGCCACACCCTGGACCTGGCGCGCTTCCCCAGCATCGGCGAGGCCATGCGCTCGGGGCGCACCCGGGTCATGGACGCCCACGACCACGCCGAGGGGGACGGCGACCCCTACGACGGCGTGCTGGACCTGCCCCACGGCCACGCCTGCATGGTGGTGCCGCTTCTCGGCGGGGGCCGCATGCTGGGGGCCCTCACGTTCGACCGGGCCACGTGCGGCACCTTCGAGCCCTTCACCGTGAGCCTGGCCACCATCTACGGCCAGCTCATCGCGCTGACCTGGATGGCGCAGGAGCAGAGCGCGGATCAGCGGGTGCTCCTGGAGGCCGAGAACCGCCTCCTGCGCAGCGAGGTGGTGGGGGCCGACGACGCCGGGGCGCTCATGGAGCGCAGCCTGAACCCGGCGTTCCGCCAGCTGGCGGGCCTGGCCCGGCAGGTGGCGGCCTCCGAGACCGCCGTGCTCATCACGGGGGAGACGGGCACCGGCAAGGAAGTGATGGCCCGGGCCATCCACGGGTGGAGCCGGCGCTCTGAGCGCCCCTTCCTGCGCCTGAACTGCGCGGCGCTGCCTGAGCACCTGGTGGAGAGCGAGCTCTTCGGCCACACGCGCGGGGCCTTCAGCGGGGCCAGCCAGGCCCGGCCGGGGCGCTTCCAGGTGGCCGACGGCGGCACGCTGCTCCTGGACGAGATCGGCGACCTGCCGCTGCCCATGCAGTCCAAGCTCCTGCGGGTGCTCCAGGAGGGCACCTTCGAGCCGCTGGGCTCGGACCGCAGCGTGACGGTGGACGTGCGGATCCTGGCCGCCACCAACGTGGACCTGGAGCGGGCCGTGGCCGAGGGCCGCTTCCGGGCCGACCTCTACTACCGCCTCAACGTCTTCCCCCTGCGCCTGCCGCCCCTGCGGGAGCGCCGGGAGGACATCCTCCTGCTGGCCGAGGACTGGCTGTACCGCCAGGCCCGGCGCACCGGCCAGGGCCCCTGGCGCATCCCGCCCGGGGACGCCGCCCGCCTGGAGGCCCATGCCTGGACGGGCAACGTGCGCGAGCTGATCAACGTCCTGGAGCGGGCCACGATCCTCGCTCCCCAGGGGGACCTGGACCTGGGGGCCGCCCTGCGGTCCCCTGCGGCCGCGCCCCTTCCGGAACCCCAGGGGGAGGACCTGCAGAGCGTCGAGCGCAGCGCGATCCTCAAGGCCCTGCGCCAGTGCTCGGGCCGGGTCTACGGGGCCGGGGGCGCGGCCCTGCGGCTGGGGCTCAAGCCCACCACGCTGCAGAGCCGCATGAAGAAGCTGGGGATCGCGCGGACCACCCTTATTTCGTGATCCCCATCTGGCCCAGCATCCAGGCGTACTCGAAGGCCTTGTCCCGGAGCCGGTCGTAGCGGCCCGAGGCGCCGCCGTGGCCGCCGGGCTCCAGCTTCATCCTGAGCAGCAGCTCGTTGCCGTCGGTCTTCAGGGTGCGCAGCTTCGCCACGTACTTGGCCGGCTCCCAGAAGCCCACCTGGCTGTCGTTGAGGCTGCTGGTGACGAGGATGGCGGGGTAGGCCCCCTTCCGGAGGTTGTCGTAGGGGCTGTAGGACCGCATGTAGTCGTAGGCGGCCTTCTCGTTGGGGTTGCCCCACTCCAGGTACTCGCCCACGGTGAGGGGGAGGGTGGGGTCGAGCATGGTGTTCATGACGTCCACGAAGGGCACGGCGGAGTGCACGGCCTTGAAGAGGCCCGGGGCCAGGTTGGTGACGGCGCCCATGAGGAGCCCGCCGGCGCTGCCGCCCTCGATGACGAGGCGGTCGCTGGAGGTCCACTTCCCGGCCACCAGGCTCTGGGCGCAGTCGATGAAGTCCGTGAAGGTGTTCATCTTCTTCATGAGCATGCCGTCCCGGTGCCAGGCCTCGCCCAGCTCGTCGCCGCCGCGGATGTGGGCCAGGGCGAACACCACCCCGCGGTCCAGGAGGCTGACGCGGTTGGAGTCGAAGGTCGCGGGTGATCCGTAGCCGTAGGAGCCGTAGGCATACAGGTACATGGGCGCCTTGCCGTCGCGCTTGAGACCCTTGCGGTAGACGAGGCTCATGGGGACCTTCACGCCGTCCCTCGCGGTGGCCCAGACCCGCTCGGACTGGTAGAGGGAGGGATCGTAGCCGAGCACCTCCTGGCGCTTGAGCAGGGTCTTCTCCCGCTTCGCCATGTGGTAGTCGAACGTGGTGGCCGGGGTCACCTGGGACTGGTAGTGGAACCGGAACTGCACGGAGTCGTACTCGGGGGTGGAACCGCCGGAGGCGAAGTAGACCGCCTCGGGCTGCGTGATCTCGTGCCACTGCCCGGTGGCGAAGTCCAGCACGCGGAAGACCACCAGGCCCTCCCGCTTCTCGCGCACCACGGCGAAGCCCTTGAAGAGCTCCAGGCCCTCCACGTGCACGCCGTCGCGGGGGGCCACGAAGGTCTTCCAGTCCCTGGTGCCGGGATCCGTCACGGGGACGGTGACGATCCTGAAGTCCAGCGCGCCCTTGTTGGTGCGCAGGTAGAAGAGGCCCTCCCGGTGGTCCACGGCGTACTTGTGGCCCTTCTCCCGGGGCAGCAGGACCCGGAAGGCGGCCTTGGGATCGGCGGCGTCCAGGTAGCTGCACTCCCAGGTGTCGGTGCTGTCCACGCTCATGATCACGAACTTGCCGTCCTTGGTGCGGTACAGGCCCACGCGGTACAGCTCGTCCTTCTCCTCGTAGAGCCGGGTGGCCTTGCCGTCCAGACCCATGCGCCAGACCGTGTCGCTGCGCTTGGTGACGGGGTCCTCGGTGGTGAAGTAGAAGGTGCGGTTGTCGGCGGCCCACTCCACGGAGGTGACCCGCTGGGCGGTGGGGGCCAGCACCTTGCCTTCCCGGAGGTCCTTGACGTGGAGGTCGTACTGGCGGTAGCCGGTGGTGTCGGTGCAGTAGATGAGCAGGTTCCCGTCGTCGCTCACGGAGACGTCGGCCACGCCCAGGAAGGCCAGCCCCTTGGCCATCTCGTTGAGGTCCAGGAGCACCTCCTCGGGGGCGGCGGCGTCGAAGGCCATGCCGGGGCCCGCGGCCTTGCGGCAGTGCACCTGGTACTGCTTGCCCTCCTCGGTGCGGGTGTAGTAGTAGAACCGGCCCCGGCGCACCGGCACCGACAGGTCGGTCTGCTTGATGCGGCCCAGCATCTCCTTGTAGAGGGTCTCCCGCAGCGGCTTCAGGCCTGCGGTGAGGGTTTCCGTGTAGGCGTTCTCCGCCTCCAGGTACCTGATCACCTCGGGGTTCGCCTTGTTCCGCAGCCAGGCGTAGGGATCGGAAACGGATTCGCCGAAGCGCACGTCCACATGGGGGATGGTGGGGGCGACCGGCGCGGCGGCCCTCACCTGGGCAGCGGTCACGAGCGCCAGCGCGATCAAGGGGAACCGGAACAACTTCATGATGGCCTCCAGGTGGCAGGATGCCTCACTTCGTGAGGCAACGTCAAACCAAGAATTAACAAACTATTCATACTTTTGCTTTGACAGGCTCAGCCGGCAGCCCCATAGTTTGGCACCTTCCTTCTGCCCGGACATGCCCCCTCCCCTCCTGCTTCGCCTTCTGACCCCCCGCCGGATCTTCACGGCGGCTTGCGGGTTGGCGGGCCTGATGGGGTTGCTGCTGGGCCTCGCCATCCGGCGGGTCCAGCAGGAGACCCGGGCCCTCCAGGCCCTGGCCGTGGCCGCAGGCCAGGCGGGGGCAAGGCGCACCGCCCAGGCCATCGACGAGGAGCTCGCCAGTCTGGCGCAGGTGGCCCACGGCCTGGTGACGGATCTGCAAGACGGCCGGCTCGCCCCGGAGGCGATCGGGGCGAGGCTTGGCCCGGCCCTGGACCAGGCGCCGCCCAGCATCGCCCGGATGGGCGTGCTGTTCCAGCCCGGCGCACGGGGCGGGGAACCGGCCCGGTTCGCCCCCTATGCTGCCCGCGACCATGGCCCGCTGCGGGTCTACGACTACGGGCGCCAGGGGGACTACACCCTCAAACCATGGTTCAAGCCGGACCAGGGCGGGCCCGCCTGGACGGAACCCCACCGGTCCACCGACGGCAAGGCCTTTCTGGTGGATTACCTCGAACCGTTCCGCCTGCCCGGGGCCGCCGCCCCCTCGGGCCTGGTGCGCCTGGAGGTGTCCCTGGCCCACCTGCAGAAACGGCTCCAGGACCTGGGCATGGGTCACGAGGGGTACGCCTTCCTCCTGTCGGCCCGCACGGCCTTCATCGCCTTCCCATTGCCCGAACGGGTGAGGGAGGGCAGGACCTTGGCGGCCTTGGCCAAGGAGAGGGGGGACCCGGCCCAGGCCTACCTGGCGGAGTGCGCGCTCAAGGGGCGCGCCGGCCATGCCGAAACCCTCGCCCTGGCCACGGGGCAGGACGGGATCACGTTCCTGGAACCGGTCCCATCCGCCGGGTGGTCGGCCTGCGTGCTTCTCTTCAAGGACGACCTGAAGCTCGCGCCCTCCGACCTGAACAGGCAGGTGCTGCGCATCGTGACCCTGGCCGTCGCCCTGGCGTGGGTGCTCCTGTTCCTGGCCTTCAAGGGTCCATGGCTGGCGCCGTGGAGCCTCTGGTGGACGGTGGCCCTGGGCTCCCTGGCGGTGGCCGCCGGCATCGGGGTGCTGTTCCGGTTCGCCTACGCGACGCCCCCGCCCCCCCCGGACAACGAGATCCAGATGATGGATCCCTTGAGCCTGGAACGGTTCAAGGCGAGCCACGGCTCGCTGATGGCGGGCCTCGACGCGGTGAAGGCCGAGTTCGTCCCGACGGGGGTCCTCCTGCAGACCCTGGAGATCACCGGTCCCAGCCAGGTGAAGATCACGGGCATGGTCTGGCAGCGCCTGCCCAAGGGCACGCCCAGGGAGCAGCGCGGGGTCACCCTGCCGGAGGCCCTGGCCGGGGACATCAGCGTGGGCGCCGAGAAGGAGGAGAAGGACTGGGTCGTCCAGTTCTATCCGTTCCGGGTCACGGTGGAGCCGGACCTGGACAGCACCCGGATCTACCCCTTCGACCGCATCCGGGCCAGGCTGCGCATCTGGCCCAAGGCCATCCACGGCAACCAGATCCTGGTGCCGGACCTGGCCAGCTATCCGGTCCTGGCCTTCGGGAACGGCCCGGGCATGGACCCGGAATTGAGCCTGCCGGGCTGGGACGTGGAGGGCAACGAATTCGTCTACCTCCTGGAAAACTACAACACCCGCCTGGGGGCCGAAGGCTTCCTGAGGGAACGGCAGTCGCCCGAACTGGTGATGTCCGTCCGGATGCGCCGGCAGTGGCTGGGGCCTTGCATCATGGTGTTCCTGCCCCTGCTTGCGGTGGCGGGACTCCTGTTCACGATGACCCTCACGGTCGGCCGGGACGGGCCCTGGACCAGGGCCACCGGCTACAGCTACCTGAACTTCCTGCGCACCACCATCGCCCTGTTCTTCTCCCTGGTGGTGTCCCAGTTCAACATCCGCAACCGCATCGTGGCCAGCGGGGTGCTGAACCTCGAATGGTACTATTTCATCCTGTACGCCTTCATCCTCCTGGTCTCCGCGGATGCCCTGGCCTACGCCCGCGGCAGCGGCCACGGGCTCCGGGCCGGCGACAACGCCTGGGTCAAGCGGGCGTTCTGGCCGGTCCTGATGGCCTCCTATTTCGCGGTCACCACGCTGTTCGTCCTATAGGAGCCTGTCTACGTAATAGGAGGCAGGCTCCTATAGATCCCCGGCCAGGGCCTCGTCGCCGAGGTCAGGGTCCACGGCAGCCCACCGGGCCCGGGCCTGGAAGGCGGGATCCTCCAGGCGGGCCAGGAAGGCCACCATGCGCTTGCCCCACCCCGTGGCCGCTGCGCTGCCGGGCGGCGTGAAGGGCAGGAGGTCGGCAGGCGCCTCCTCGAGACACAACTGAACCAAAATAAGGAGTTGCTGGAAGCTTCCGCCCACCGGGAGCAGGTTGGCGGAGAGGGTGTCCAGGGTCTCGGCAAGGGGGCCTTCGGTCTGGGCGGCCAGGCCGTCCAGGACCTCCGAGGCCTGGTGGCAGGCGAGGGTGAGCTTCTGGTGGAGCCGCTCCAGGTCCCTGGGACCGGCCCCGGTGGCCAGGGCGTGGGCCACGTCCTCCAGGTGGGGGTGCAGTTTCTTGAAGAGCAGTTGAAGGGCCTGTTCGGCGGGGGCGGGATTCTCCATGGCCGAAGTTTGAATGACTTCAACATGTCTTGGGTGGAAAAAGTGATATACGATGTTCCACCACCCAGCCTCCCCCCCCATCCAGGAGACATCATGGCTCAGCTCCCCGAAGGCGAGTCCCATCCCTCCCATGAGATGTATCCCCCGTCCGAGGCCATGAAGGGGCGCGCCCACCTCGGATCGATGGCCGAGTACCAGAAGATGTACGACCGCAGCATCCAGGATCCCGAAGGCTTCTGGGAGGAGCAGGCCCGCAAGGAGATCGACTGGTTCCATCCCTTCGGCAAGGTCCGGGAGTTCGACTGGGAGTGGGGCCAGGCCCAGTGGTTCCTCAACGGCCGGCTCAACGTGTGCCACAACTGCGTGGACCGCCACGCCTCCACCCGCGGGTCCCAGACGGCCATCATCTGGGAGTCCGACACCCCGGGCGAGGGCCGCAGCATCGACTACCGCGAACTGCAGCGCGAGGTGTGCCGGCTGGCCAACGTCCTTCGCCACCACGGCATCAAGAAGGGCGACCGGGTCGCGATCTACATGCCCATGATCCCCGAGGCGGCCTACGCCATGCTGGCCTGCGCCCGCATCGGGGCCGTGCACAACGTGGTATTCGCCGGGTTCTCCGCGGAGAGCCTGCGCGACCGCATCAACGACGCCCGCTGCAAGGCCGTCATCACCGCCGACGAGGGCCTGCGGGGCGGCAAGATCATCCCCCTCAAGCGCACGGTGGACGAGGCCGTCATGGCCTGCCCCACGGTGAAGTTCGTCTTCATCGCCCAGCGCACCGGCAACAAGATCCCCTTCTACCCCCAGCGCGACGTGTGGCTCCGGCCCGCCATGGACAACGAGCGGCCCTTCTGCCCCATCGAGCACATGGACAGCGAGGACACGCTCTTCCTCCTCTACACCTCCGGCAGCACCGGCAAGCCCAAGGGGGTGGCCCACACCACGGGCGGCTACCTCCTGCACGCCGCGCTCTCCCACCGGTACGTCTTCGACTACCACCCCGGCGACGTCTACGCCTGCGTGGCCGACATCGGCTGGATCACGGGGCACACCTACGTGCTCTACGGCCCCCTGTGCAACGGGGCCACGACGGTGCTCTTCGAGTCCATCCCCAACTTCCCCGACGCGGGCCGGTACTGGGACATGGTGGAGCGCCTGGGCATCACCCAGTTCTACACGTCCCCCACCGCCATCCGCGCCGTGGCGCGCGAGGGCAGGACCTTCGTGGACAAGTACGACCGGTCCAGCCTGCGCATCCTGGGCAGCGTGGGCGAGCCCATCAACCCCGAGGCCTGGCGCTGGTACTACGAGGTGGTCGGCGAGAGCCGCTGCCCGGTGGTGGACACCTGGTGGCAGACGGAGACCGGCGGGATCATGATCAGCCCGATGCCGGGGTGCACGCCCCTGAAGCCGGGCTCGGCCACCCTGCCCTTCTTCGGGGTGGACCCGGTGGTCCTCGACGAGACGGGCAAGGAGATCCTGGGCAACGGCGTCTCGGGGCTCCTGGCCATCCGCAGCCCCTGGCCCGGCATGGCCCGCACCATCCAGAGCGATCACCAGCGTTTCGTGCAGACGTACCTGAGGCCCTTCCTGGGCTACTACATCACCGGCGACGGCTGCCGCCGGGACGAGGACGGCTACTACTGGATCACCGGCCGCGTGGACGACGTCATCAACGTCTCCGGCCACCGCATGGGCACCGCCGAGGTGGAGAGCGCCCTGGTGACCCACCCCGCCTGCGCCGAGGCCGCCGTGGTGGGCTACCCCCACGACATCAAGGGCCAGGGCATCTTCGCCTACGTCATCCTCACCGCGGGCTGGGAGGAATCCCAGGAACTCATCGGCGAGCTCAAGAACGAGGTGCGCCACCACATCGGCCCCTTCGCGACCCCCGACATCATCTGCATCACGCCCGGGCTCCCCAAGACCCGGTCCGGCAAGATCATGCGCCGCATCCTGCGCAAGATCGCGTCGGAGGAGTACGCCGAGCTGGGCGACATCACCACCCTGGCCGACCCCACCGTGGTGGAGGACCTCATCGTCAAGCGGAAGTCGCTCTGATCCATGGCCTGCATCCTCGCCCTGGACCAGGGCACCACCAGCAGCCGCGCGCTCCTCTTCGACGAGGGGGGCGCGGTGCTGGGGGTGGCCCAGAAGGAATTCACGCAGTTCTTCCCCGAACCCGGCCGGGTCGAGCACGACGCCCTGGAGATCTGGGCCTCGCAGCTTGACGTGGCCCGGGAGGTCCTGGCCCGGGCCGGGAATCCGGACGTCGCCGCCATCGGCATCACCAACCAGCGGGAGACCACGGTCCTGTGGGACCGGGCCACGGGGGTGCCCCTGGCGAAGGCCATCGTCTGGCAGGACCGGCGCACCGCCGGCATCTGCGAGGAGCTGAAGGCCCAGGGCCTCGCCCACTTCTTCCAGGAGCGCACGGGCCTCGTGCTGGACGCCTATTTCTCCGGCACGAAGCTCCAGTGGCTGCTGGACACGGTCCCCGGCGCCCGGGAGCGGGCCGGACGGGGTGAGCTGGCCTTCGGCACCGTCGACACCTGGCTCACCTGGAAGCTCACCGGCGCCCACGTCACCGATCCCAGCAACGCGTCCCGCACCCTCCTCTTCAACATCCACACCGGCGCCTGGGACGAGGAGCTCCTGGCGGTCCTGCGGATCCCCCGGGAGGTGCTGCCCCGGGTCGTGGACTCCAGCGGCGTCGTGGGCACCACCAGCCTCCTGGGAGGCTCCATCCCCGTGGCCGGCATCGCCGGGGACCAGCAGGCCGCCACCTTCGGCCAGGCCTGCCTGGCGCCCGGCATGGCCAAGAACACCTACGGCACCGGCTGCTTCCTCCTCCTCAACACCGGCGACCGCCCCACCACCAGCCGGAACCGCCTGCTCACCACCACCCTCTGGAAGCTGGGGGACCGCACGTCCTACGCCCTGGAAGGCAGCGTCTTCATGGCCGGGGCCGCCGTGCAGTGGCTGCGGGACGGCCTGGGGATCATCGCCTCGTCGGCCGAGGTGGAGCCCCTGGCGCGCAGCGTGCCCGGCAACGGCGGCGTCTACCACGTGCCCGCCTTCGTCGGTCTGGGCGCGCCCTGGTGGGACGCCGGCGCCCGGGGGGCCTTCTTCGGGCTGACCCGCGGCAGCGGCCGGGGACACATCGCCCGGGCCGTGCTCGAGTCCATCGCCTACCAGACCGCCGACGTCATCGGCGCCATGGAGGCGGATTCCGGCATCCGGCTCACGGAGCTGAGGGTGGACGGCGGAGCTTCGCGCAACGACCTGCTCATGCAGTTCCAGGCCGACATCCTCGACGTGGCCGTGGTGCGGCCCCAGGTCACCGAGACCACCGCCCTGGGCGCGGCCTACCTGGCCGGCCTCGCCGTGGGCTTCTGGAAGGACTCCGGCCAGATCTCGGAGAACTGGCGTCCAGGGGCCCGTTTCGAACCGGCCATGGCCGCCGCGGAGCGCTCGGCCCTCCTGGGCGAGTGGCGCAAGGCCGTGGAGCGCACCCGGGGCTGGGAGTCCTAGGGTGTGCTTCCCGTCCGAGGAATAGGCCGCAACGGCAGGGATCTGCCTGACCGATCTCAGTCGGGTAGGCCGGGGAGCTTGCGCCCCCGGCCCCCCTCAGATCCGGACGTGCGGGACTACCGCATCCGGCTCCTCGTCACGGTCGCTGAGGACGTAGTTTCGATGCGTAACTGATGGCTGGGGCCAGTGGGAACCGAGCCAGAAGCTTGTTCATGCGATCCCAGGTCATGCGGGCCCGCTGGGACCTCCGGTTGAGCCATCCACGCCACCTTCGCCCAACTTCATAGCGGAAGTGCGCCAGGGCCCTGGAGTTCCCCGTGATCCCGTAATACCTGAAGTGACCGACCAGTTTCTGGTTGATCGTCCGCCATTGCTCGCGCACCGGGAGGTGGCGGTGTTTGGCCATCCACTCCCCGATCTTCGTGAGCGCCCGACTCATCCGGCTCTTCGCGGTCTTCCGCTTCACCACCCACCGGCCGTTCTTGGCCGTGGCCCAGTAGTGGGTGAATCCCAGGAAGTCGAAGTGGCCTGGTCCCCCATTGGGGTCCCTGGGCTCCCTCGGCTTCCAGAACTCCACCAGCCGGGTCTTATCCGGGTGGATCGTCAGGCCATACCGCTCGAACCGCTTGGGCAGGACTTCCATAACCCGCTTGGCATCCTCCTCCTGGGCAAAGCCCATCACGAAGTCGTCCGCGTAGCGCACCAGGAAGGCCCGACCCCGGAGTCGGGGCTTGACCTCCCTTTCAAACCACACGTCCAGCACCTCGTGGAGGTAGATGTTGGCGAGCATCGGACTGACCACCCCGCCCTGGGGCGAGCCGGTTTCCGGGTGCGTGATGCATCCTTTCTCCAGCACGCCCGCGTTGAGCCATTTGCCGATCAGGCGCCTCAGAACGCCGTCCTTCATCCGCAGGTCAAGGATTTCCCGCAGCTTCCCGTGGTCCAAAGTATCGAAATACTTACGGATATCCACGTCAAGCACCCAGCCTCCCCCCATGTCCATCAACCCCTGCCAAATCGCCTCCAGCGCCATGTGCGCGGAGCGCCCGGGCCTGAACCCGTAGGAGCAGTCCAGGAAGTCCTGCTCATAGAGCGGTTCCATCACCATCACCACGGCCCTTTGCAGGACCTTGTCTTCGAAGGCGGGAATGCCCAGGGGGCGTTGGCTGCCATCCCCTTTCGGGATGTAGGTTCTCCGGACTGGAGGGGCCTTGTAGGTGTCGCCGTTCTTAGCCCGGTTCAGGAGGCTCTGGAGGTTGGACTCCAGGTTTTCCCCGTATTCCTTGCCCGTCACGCCGTCCACCCCGGTCGCCCCATCCTTGCGGGTGCGCCCGAAGGCTTCCTTCATCCAGTCCAGGTCCATGTGGTAGGCCAAGGAGGTGAAAGCCACCTCCGGGTGGATCCTGGCCAGTTCTGCGATCCGTTGTTGTTTCGTGGAGACGCTGTTGGATGTCATTGCACCCATTATCTTTCCCTTCAACGGTTCCGTGATCCGGCAGCTCCTTGGCTCCAGCGGGTCCCGGCGGCCCGGTTCCCCGCGATCATCGCTACTATGAGCTGCTCCGACTTCCGGCCACCCCTCCCGCGCTCCTTCGTTTCCTTCAGTTTGCGGTACCGCCCTGTGCCGGCTGTTCGCTCCCGCCGGGGGCGGCACCCCCCGGCGAGCCTGGGTTCGTTTTACGTGGCTTCCCTCACCACTGGGTTGTTGGCGGAGATGGCTGGATCTCCCAGGTTCCTGGGGAACCCCTGTGCACGTGCCCTGCTCTATGACCCCGGTGGGACCCTACGGTCAGGCCCTTGCGACCTTCGGGTGCTGTCTTCCGATCGGAGAACGGCGTCGACTCCCACGGTTGGATGCTTTCGGGGCTCCATCACACGGCCCATGCACTCCCTGTCTACGCTTCACGAGGTCGGTCGCCCTTCCCCACGCAAGACTCGGTTCCGGCTGCTGGCCAGCTTTGCCGGGCGGGGCTTGCTGCCTCCCCGCTGGGCTCCATTGCGAGGTTTCAGTCTGTCTTAGGTCATCCATCCTCCTCGCCCAGGCTTGGCCTGGCGCACTCCCCGTCTATCCCTGTGCATCCCCGGCTGATTCCTGCCGGAGTGGGTCCAGGCGAGTGGCCCATTCGCCCTACCCCGGCTGCAATAAGCGATTGAATTTGCCAGGGATGGAGGGTGATGTGAAAGGGATGACGGCCTCTTTGGCTCGATGGCGGCGGCGTCCGGGCCGGACGTGAGGGTGGGCGCCGGGTTGGGCCGCTTCCCGGAAAGGGGCGGGTTCGCCCCGTGGGCAAAGCCCTTGCGCGAATGAATTAATAATATATATTTCCTTCCATCCATCGTGAAGGATTCATAACCGATGCCCCCCACCCCCGGCCCCAACCTCCCCAAGTCCAAGATTCCCCCCTGGGAGCGCCGTCGCGGGCCGCAGACATGGAAGTGGAACGGCGAACGCCGGGGCGACCCCCGCCTGCCGCGCCTGGAGAGGTCCCTGGAGGCGAGCCCCGGACGCATCCTCGTCTATGCCGTGGCGGGGGCCCTCATCGGGGTCGGGATCCTGTTCCTGGCGTTGCACTGATTTTCATTGCGCCGGAGGAGGCCGGAGCGTAGATTGGTGTTTGAACATCTAATTCGGGCGGAGCGGTCTCCGTCCCCCGAGGTTCAAACGCCATGCGCACCCAGCCTGTCCTCTTCGTCTCCCACGGCTCCCCCATGCTCGCCCTGGGGGACTCCGCCTATGCCCGGGCCCTGGGCGCGTTCGCGGCAGGCCTGCCGGAGCGGCCCCGGGCGGTCCTGGTGGTCTCGGCGCACTGGCAGACCCCGGACCTGCGGGTGACCTCCAGCCGAAGGCCCGGGGTGCTCCACGACTTCGGCGGATTCCCACGGGAGCTCTACGCCCTGGACTACCCCGCCCCGGGCGACCCGGACCTCGCGGCCCGGGCGGCCGCGGCCCTGGGCGCGGAGGCCGACCCCCTGCGCCCCCTGGACCACGGGGCCTGGGCGGTGCTGCGCCACCTGTTCCCCGGGGCCGACGTCCCGGTGGTCCAGGTGAGCCTGCCGCGCGCCGCCCCGCCGGACCTCGTGGCCCTGGGCGAGGCCCTGCGCGCCTTCCGGGAGGAGGGGATCCTGATCCTGGCCAGCGGCGGGCTGGTGCACAACCTGAGCCTGGTGGACTGGGCCGCTCCCGATGGGCAGGCGGAAACCTGGGCCCTGGATGCCGAGCGCTGGTTCCTGGAGCGGCTCGGGGACGGCCGCCGGGAGGAGCTGCTGGACCACCGCCGGGCCTGGCCCCAGAGCCGGAGGGCCGCCGCCACGACGGAGCACCTGGATCCGCTCTTCGTGGCCATGGGCGCCGCGGACGGGCCCGTGCGCACCGTCTTCGACGGGTGGCAGCTGGCGACGATGAGCCTGAGGTGCCTGGCCTGGGGCTAGCCCAGCAGCTCCTCCACCAGGGCCGGCACCAGCACGGTGGCCGCCCCCTGGCGCTGCTCGAGGAACCTCGAGCTGACGCTGGAGGCCTCCAGGTTCAGTTCCAGGGTGTGGGTCCAGGCCGGAACCTGCTCCACGAAGCCCGCGGCCGGGTATACGTTGCCGGAGGTGCCCACGGCCACGAACAGGCCGCAGCGCGCCAGGGCCTCCCCGATCCGCTCCATCTCGAGGGGCATCTCGCCGAACCAGACGATGTGGGGGCGCATCGCGCCGCTGCGCCCGCAGGCGGGGCACGGGGTCTCCACGGTGGTCTCCCCTTCCCAGGGGTGGACCCTGGCGCAGCGCGCGCAGCGCACCTTCAGAAGCTCCCCGTGCATGTGGATGAGGTTCCGGCTGCCGGCGCGGTCATGGAGGTCGTCCACGTTCTGGGTGACCACGAGCACCTCGGAGGGCCACTCCCTTTCCAGGCGCGCCAGGGCGGCGTGGGCGGCGTTGGGCTGCGCCTCCTTCAGCTGGGCGCGGCGCTGGTTGTAGAACGCGTGCACCAGCGCCGGGTCCCGTTGGAAGGCCTCGGGCGTCGCCACGTCCTCCACCCGGTGGTTCTCCCAGAGCCCGCCGGCGTCCCGGAAGGTCTTCAGGCCGCTCTCGGCGGAGATGCCGGCACCGGTGAGGATGACGATGGACGACCGCGGCGATGGGCGCATGGGGACTCCGGAGGATGCCCCATTGTCCACCGGACGGGGGATGGGGGATAATCCCGGGATCCCCTGGAGCCGTCCATGCGCATCCTCACGCTCTGCCTCGCCCTCCTGCTCCCCGCCGCCGCCCAGGAGCCGGCCTGGCTCACCGACCTGGCCCAGGCCAAGGCCGCGGCCGTGGCCCAGAACAAGAAGATCCTGGCGGATTTCACGGGCTCGGGCTGGTGCCCCTACTGCGTCCTGCTCGACAAGGAGGTGTTCTCCACCCCGGCCTTCCCGGGCCTGGCCAGGGACTACGTCCTGCTCAAGCTGGACTACCCGCGCATGAGCGGGCGCACCCCGGAGCGGATCGCCGCCGATCCCGCCCTCAAGGCCCTCATGGCGCTCAAGGAGCAGTACCGGATCTCGGGCTTCCCCACGGTCCTCGTGCTGTCGGGGACGGGAGAGGAGCTGGCGAGGCACCAGGGCTACGCCACGGGACAGGGACCCGCGGCCTACATGGCCAGCCTGCGCAAGTAGGTCAGAGGGCCTTGTTCACGGCGCAGTGGATGGAGCCCTTGCGGATGGAGGCGAAGCAGGACAGGCATTCCAGGCACGGCTCGATCTCCGCGTCCCGGCCCGCCAGGAGCTTCTCCGCCACGCGGAAGTCGGCGATGAGGGGCCGGGCCAGGGCCACCAGGTCGGCCTGGCCCGCGTCCAGGACGCGCTGGGCGAGACCGGGGCCGGAGAGCTTGCCCACGGTGATGACGGGAATCCCCACCGCCTGGCGGATGCGCCTGGCGGAGGCGGCGTAGGAGCCCCCGGGGGAGCCCTTGGGGGGCACGGAGCTGGTGTTGAGGAAGGGCTGGCCCTCCCAGTCGCCCAGGCTGGACTGGCCGATGCCGGAGGCGTCGATGACGTCCACGCCCGCGGCCTCCAGGGCCTGGGCGAAACGGACGGCCTCGTCCGTGCCGAGCCCGCCCTCCACGTTCTCCACGCTGTGCATGCGGCAGAAGACGAGGCAGTCGGGGCCCACGGCGAGGCGCACGGCCCTGGCCACCTCGATGCCCAGGCGGAAGCGGTTCTCCTCGCTCCCCCCCCACCGGTCGGTGCGGTGGTTGGTGCGGGGCGACAGGAACTGGGAGAGGAGGTAGTAGTGGGCGGCGTGGATCTCCACGCCGTCGAACCCGGCGCGCCGGGCCCGGGCGGCGCCCTCGGCGAAGGCGCGGATGACGTCCTGGATCTCGGCCTCGGTCATCTCCCGGGGCGCGGGTCCGGGCAGGAGGGCCACGGGGGAGGGCGCGATGCGCTCCGCGGCCGGGTCGGCCCGCACGGAGCGGCCTCCGCCGTGGACGAGCTGGAGGACCGCGGCGGCCCCTCCGGCCTGGATGGCCCCGGCGATGGCGGCGAGGCCGGGGATCTGGGCATCCTCCCAGACGCCCAGGTTCCGGGGCAGGATGATGGCGTCGGGCAGGATGGCGGTCGCTTCGACGATGACCAGGCCCACGCTCGAACGTGCGTGCTGCCGGTACCACTCGACCTGGGCCTCGGTGGCCCGGTGGCCCTCGGCCATGCCGGTGGCCATGGGGGCCATTACCAGCCGGTTGCCCAGGCGGAGGCCTTTGTATTGGAATGGATCGGTTAGCACGGGCATGGACGACCTCGACAAGGGGGAACCTCCATTTCACCATGGCCCACGGGGAAACTTTCAGGAGTTTCCCATCGACTATTATGAGATTGCGTCTAGCATCGGGGTCACTTCCCAACAAAGGAGCTGATCGCATGGCCACCGGACCCCGTGACGACCTTCATGTTGCAGCGCAGTTGAGCGAATCCCAGCAGGCCGCGATCCAGCGCCTGCAGCGGGACGAGAACGTCATTCCCGCGCCGATCTGGCTCTCCCGCCAAGCCCACCTCGCCAACGACGCGGTGGAGCGGGCCCACGCGGAATCCGATCCCGACGGCTTCTGGGCGGACCGGGCCAAGCTCGTGGACTGGATGGAGCCCTACACCGCCGTCAGCCACTTCGACCCCCCCGCGCACCAGTGGTTCGTCGGCGGAAAGCTCAATGTGACGGTGAACTGCATCGACCGCCACGTGTACTCGGAGCGCCGCAACAAGGCCGCCCTCATCTGGGTGGGCGAGGACGGCGAGGAGCACGCCTACACCTACGGCCGGCTCTACCGGGAGGTGAACCGCTTCGCCAACACCCTCAAGAACATGGGGGTCAAGAAGGGCGACCGGGTCATCATCTACATGCCGCTGTGCCCCGAGGGGATCATCACCATGCTGGCCTGCGCCCGCATCGGCGCCATCCATTCGGTCGTCTACGCCGGCATGGGCACCCAGGCACTGCGCGCGCGCATCGAGGACTGCCAGGCCAAGCTGGTCGTGTGCTCCGACTTCACGTTCCGCCGGGGCAAGAAGGTACCCCTCAAGCCCACCGTGGACGAGGCGGTGCGCGACCTGTTCAGCGTCGACCACGTCATCGTGCACCGCCGGGGCTCCCGGCCCGGGGACGAGCCCTTCACCTTCGAGTCCGAGCGCGAGCACGACTTCTACGACTGCCAGGAGGCCCACAGCATCCATTGCACGCCCGAGCCCATGGACGCGGAGGATCCGCTGTTCATCCTCTACACCTCCGGCACCACCGGCAAGCCCAAGGGCGTCGTGCACGCCACCGGCGGCTACCTGGTGGGCGTGACCTACCTGGCCCGCGCCTTCTTCCAGATCACCGACCGGGACATCTACTGGAGCACGTCGGACATCGGCTGGATCGTGGGGCACTCCTTCATCGTCTACGGCCCCCTCTCCTGCGGCGCCACGGTGTTCTGCCGGGAGGGCGTGCCCGACTACCCCAGCGCCGAGGTCACCTGGGAGCTCTGCGAGCGGTACGGCGTGAACCTGATGTTCACGGCCCCCACGGCCATCCGCATGTGGATGAGCCACGGGCCCTCGGCCCCCGCCAAGTACGACCTCTCCCGCCTGCGCCTCATCGCCTGCGCCGGAGAGCCCCTCAACCCCGAGGCCCACCACTGGGCCCAGAAGCACCTGGCGGGCCAGAGCAACGGCATGGTCGTGGACAACTGGTGGCAGACGGAGATCGCCGCGCCGGTGCTGGGCACCCTGCCGACGTTCGAGGCCCGCCCGGGCAAGGTGGGCAAGGCCATGCCCGGCGTGGCCGCCGAGGTGGTGGACGCCGAAGGCAACCCCGTTCCCGCCGGGTCCGGCGGCCTCCTCATCCTCCGCAGGCCCCTGCCCTACATGATGCGCACCGTGTGGGGCGACCACCCCCGCTACGAGCGCTACTGGAACCAGGTGCCGGGCGGCGTCTACACGGCCGGCGACATCGCCGTGAAGGACGCCGACGGCTACTTCGCCGTGCTGGGGCGGTCCGACGACGTGATGAACGTGGCCGGCCACCGCATCGGCACCGCGGACGTCGAGGGCGCCCTGGTGCGCCACCCCGCCGTGGCGGAAGCCGCCGTCATCGGCCTCCCCGACCCCGTCAAGGGTGAGCGCATCAAGGCCTTCGTCGTGCTGCGCGTGGGCGTCGAGCAGGGACCCGGCCTCCTGGCCTCGCTGAAGGACCACGTGCGCCAGGACCTGGGCCCCATCGCGACGCCTTCGGAAATCGAGGTGCGCACGTCGCTGCCCAAGACCCGCTCCGGGAAGATCGTCCGCCGCTACCTCAAGGCGATCGAGATGGGCGAGGACCCGGGGGACCTCTCCACCCTGGCCGACTAGCTAAACCCCGGGCCCCCTTCCGGCGTTACCCTTGCAGGAATCCATCCTGCAGGAGATAGCTATGCGTTCGTTGACCTGGTTGACGGTGCCCATGGTGCTGGCGGCGGGGGCCTCCGCCCACGCCCAGATCGATGCGAGATTAATGCGGTATCCCGATGTCTCGGCCACCCGCATCGCCTTCACCTACGCGTCCGACATCTGGGTCGTGGCCAAGACCGGTGGCCTTGCCCAGAGGGTTTCCACCCCCAAGGGGGAGGAGATGTTCGCCCGGTTCTCGCCCGACGGCAAGGAGATCGCCTTCTCCGCAAATTATGACGGGAACATGGATGTCTACGTCATGCCCGTGGGCGGGGGCGTGCCGGTGCGCGTCACCCACAACCCCGCCCCGGACCGGGTCGTGGGCTGGACCCCCGACGGGAAGTCCATCCTCTTCGCCTCGGGCATGGAATCGGGCCGGGACCGGTTCAGCAAGCTCTTCACCGTGCCCAAGGCAGGCGGCCTCCCCCAGGCGCTGCCCGTGCCCTACGGGGAGTTCGGCGCGCTCTCCCCCGACGGGAAGACCCTGGCCTACATGCCCATCTCCACCGATTTCCGCACCTGGAAGCGGTACCGGGGCGGCATGGCCTCGGAGATCTGGTTCTACGACCTGGAGAAGAAGACGTCCCTGCGCCTCCCCAGCGAAGGCGGGTCCAACGACTCCATGCCCATGTGGCACGGCGACACCCTCTATTTCCTGTCGGACCGCGACGCGGTCAAGCGCGGCAACGTCTGGTCCTACAACATGAAGACCAAGGCCTTCAAGCAGATCACCTTCTTCAAGGAGTTCGACGCCCACTTCCCGGCCATCGGCCCGAGCGACATCGTCCTGGAGGCCGGGGGCCGGCTCCACCGCATCGACCTGGCCACGGAAAGCATCTCCGAGGTGAAGGTGGAGGCGGTGACCGATCGCGCCGCCCTCAAGCCGCGCACGGACAACGCTTCCAAGCTCATCCGCAACGCCTCGCCCTCCCCCCAGGGCAAACGCGCCGTGTTCGAGGCCCGGGGCGAGGTGTTCTCGGTGCCCGCGGAGCGGGGCTACGTGATGAACCTCACCCACACGCCCGGCGTCGCCGAGCGCTTCCCCTCCCTTTCCCCCGACGGCAGGCAGGTCGCCTATTTCAGCGACCGCAGCGGCGAGTACGAACTCTGCCTGAAGGCCGCGGACGGCTCCGGGGAGGAGCGCCAGGTGACCCACCTGGGGCCCGGATTCCGCTACAACATCCAGTGGTCCCCCGACGGCAAGCGGGTGGTCTTCGGCGACCAGGCCATGCGCATCCACGTCTGCGAGCTTGAGACGGGCAAGGTCACGGCCATCGACAAGGGCTTCTTCATGATGGATGGCGGCATGGAGCAGTTCCGGGGCAGCTGGTCCTCCGACAGCCGCTGGTTCGGGTACGTCATCGACTCCCCCCGGCGCAACGGCGTGGTCAAGCTCTACGACACCCGGGACGGCAAGGTCACCCAGGCGACCTCCCCCTACTACAGCGCCGGCGACGTGGCCTTCGACCCGGAAGGGAAGTACCTGTTCCTCACCACGGGCCAGAATTTCAGCCCCACCTACAGCGACCTGGACCCCACCTGGGTCTACGCCAACACCACGCGCCTGGCGGCCATCCCCCTCCGCAAGGACGTGGCCTCGCCGGTGGCGGCGCGCAACGACGCCGACGCCGACAAGAAGGATGAGAAGAAGGACGACAAGAAGGACGAGAAGAAAGCCGAGAAGAAGGCCGACAAGCCCGCCCCCAAGCCCGTGGACATCGACCTGGACGGCCTCGAGGGCCGCATGGTCCTGCTGCCCCCGCCCGCCGGGAACATCGCCGACCTGGCCGCCGTGAAGGGCAAGCTGGTCTACCGGCGCATCCCCCAGCAGAACCCCGACGGGGAATCCAAGGGCAACCTCCACTTCTACGACCTGGAGGAGCGGGAGGAGAAGACGATCCTGGCCGACGTGGACGGCGCGGCCGTGGCCGCCGAAGGCGGCAAGGTCCTGGTGAAGCGCAAGGACACCTATGCCTTCCTGGACATCAAGGCCGACCAGAAGCTGGACAAGAAGATGCCCACCGCCGACCTTCCCATGGAGGTCGACCCCGCCGCGGAGTGGCGGCAGATCTTCAACGACACCTGGCGCCTGGAGCGGGACCTGTTCTACGATCCGGCCATGCACGGGGTGGACTGGAAGGTCATGAAGGCCCGCTACGGCAAGCTCCTGGACGAATGCGCCACCCGCGAGGACGTGAACTTCGTCATCGGCGAGCTCATCTCCGAACTGAACGCCTCCCACGCCTACCGCGGCGGCGGGGACGTGGAGACGCCGCAGAGGCGCGCCGTCGGCCTCCTGGGGGCGGACTTCGCCCTGGAGAACGGCCAGTTCCGCATCAAGAAGATCCTGCGCGGCGCCTCCTGGGACGCCGCCGCCAAGGCGCCGCTGGCCCAGCCCGGCCTCAACGTCAAGGAAGGCGACTACCTCCTGGCGGTGGACCACGTGGCCCTGGACACGAAATCGGACCCCTGGGCCGCCTTCCAGGGCCTGGCGGGCAAGACCGTGCTCCTGACCGTGAACGACAAGCCCGGCAGGGAAGGCGCCCGGGACATCCTGGTCGACACCATCGGCAACGAAGGCCCGCTGCGCTACCAGGCCTGGGTGGAGGCCATGCGCGCCTACGTCGACAAGGCCTCGGGGGGCCGCATCGGCTACATCTACGTCCCCGACACCGGCATCGGCGGCCAGACCGACCTGGTGCGCCAGTTCCAGGGCCAGTGGGACAAGGAAGGCCTCGTCATCGACGAGCGCTTCAACAGCGGAGGCCAGATCCCCGACCGCTTCACCGAGCTGCTGGGACGGAAGGTCCTCAACTACTGGGGCGTCCGGGACGGCAAGGACTGGCAGTGGCCCGTCACCGCCCACAACGGCCCCATGGCCATGCTCATCAACGGCTGGAGCGGATCGGGCGGCGACTGCTTCCCCTTCTACTTCCGCCAGGCGGGCCTGGGCCCCCTCATCGGGCGGCGCACCTGGGGCGGCCTCATCGGCATCAGCGGCGCCCCCGCCCTCATCGACGGCGGGAACATCACCGTGCCCACCTTCGGCATCTACTCCACCGACGGGAAGTGGATGATCGAGGGCCACGGCGTCGACCCCGACATCGAGGTGATCGACGACCCGGCCCTCACGGCCCAGGGCAAGGATCCGCAGCTGGACAGGGCGATCAGGGAAGTGGAGGACGCCCTGAGGAAGAATCCGCCCAAACACCCCGCGAAGCCCGCGTATCCCAACAAGGCCGGCTTCTAGGATCAGCGTGCGGATCCGGCGCCGGGGCCCCTGGGCCCCGGCGTTTCCGCGTCAGGCCCGGCTCAGAGCGAGGTCGCCTCCTGCCAGCCGGCGTTCTTCCGCACGTCGGTGAGCAGCTTCACCAGGTGCTCGTAGAGCTCCTTCTGGGCGGGCGGCACGAGGATGACCCGCTCGAATTCCAGGAAGGGCTTGTTGGACTGGTAGAAGTTGCCCGGGATGTCCAGGCGGAGCTGGGCGTACATCAGCGTCCACTCGCTCACGATGGTCACGTCGGCCTTGCCTCCGGCCACCGCCTGGAGGGCCAGGATCTCGGATCCGCAGTCCAGACGCTGGATGCGGCCCTCCTTCACGGCCTCGGTCAGGGCGGGGTAGGCGTAGCCGCCGACGCCGGCGAGCTTCAGGCCCGCCAGGGACGCGGGTCCGGCGTACTCGACCTTCTTCGCGTCGAGGGACACCACCAGGTTGCGGTCCCACAGGATCGCGGGGGTCCACAGGCTGGCGGCCCGCACCGGTTCCGGGAACCAGACCTTGTTGACGCCCAGGAGGACGCCCTTGAGTTCGCCCTTGTCCACCATGGCCTTGGCCTCGGGGGCCGTGACCACCTTGAGGGTGAAGCGGTAGGTCCGGCTCTCCTTCGTCAGCCACTGGCAGAGGCGGTACTCGAGGCCGTCCTGCTTCGCCTTGTCCACCACGAAGGGGGGCCGGTCGTTGTACGTGTAGACGGTGACGTCGGTCTGGGCCTGTGCGAACGCGCAGGCGGCGAGAACGAGGACGGTCCTGAGCGCATCGAGGAACTTCATGGCTACCCCCTGGCGGTTGGAAGGACTAGCTTACCTTCAATAATTCAAGAGCTCTGTCATAAGTGTTACATGCAGCCGGAAACGCGAACGGCCCCCTGGAAGGGGGCCGTTTCTCCGTTCCGGGTCTTCTACTTGAGGAACCGGGTCTCCAGGGTGCCCCAGGCGAGGTCCTGGCCGTTGTTCTCGACCTTGAGCTCGCGCAGGCGCTTGATCTCCTCGCCGTACCACTCGACCACGGGGCGGCCGATGCGCAGCGCGCCGAGTTCGGAAGCCAGGTCGGCGGGCTTGATGCGGCAGACCCAGCCGTCCTTGTAGGGGCTGCTGGCCACCAGGAAGGGCTCGGCCTTGAGCCGGGCGTTGTCCTCGACCACCTTCCCGGTGATGGGGGCGAAGAACCGGATCTCCTCGGCGCCGCGCTTGAAGGAGAAGAGGGGGTCGCCCACCTGGAAGGTCTTGCCGGGATCGGGCAGGACAACCTCGCTCACTTCGCCCAGGGCCTTGTGCGCGAAGTCGTCAACGCCGACCCGCACCTGTCCGTCGGGCTCGATGCGGACCCAGGCGTGGCCGGGGGAGATGAAGGAGCCGCCGGGGACGCAGTACTCGCCGGCGGGGGCGTTCTCGGCCTGGGTGGGGGAGACGATGCGGACGGTGGGCTCCTTCTGGCCTTCCAGGCGGGACTGGCGCTTGACCAGGAGGCGGTTGACGAATTCGGAGAGCTCCTCGGCGGTGAAGGGCTTCTGCACGTATTCGGAGGCGCCGTGCTTCATGGTCTCCACCGCGGTCTCGATGGTGGCGTAGCCGGTGATGACGACCACGTCCACGTCGGGACGGAGGTGCTTGACGGCCTTGACGACCTCGACGCCGTCCATGATGGGCATCTTCAGGTCGGTGAAGACGAAGTCGTAGTCGTGGCGCTGGACGAGGTTCAGGGCCTCGGGGCCGTTCTCGACGGTGTCGACGTTGTAGCCCTCCAGCACGAGGATGCGGCGGAAGGAATCCAGCACGATGCCTTCGTCGTCCACGGCGAGGATGCGGGCGCGGGGCTCGGGGACCTCGATGCGCTTGAGGGTCTTGACCTCGCCGGCGATGTCCAGGCGGATGGCGACCTTGAGGATCTCCTCGCGGGCGGCCCGCTGGCGTTTCTCGCGCATCCGGCGGGTGGTCTCGCGCACCAGGTAGTCGATGCCCACGAAGGCGAGCAGCATGATTATTACGAGCAGCACGGTCATGGCAATGACTCCTATCAGGATGGGGAGATTCCGGCTTCAGGGTTGAGAATGGGGATGCGGATCGAGAAGGTGGTGCCCTTGCCCAGTTCGGTCTGGACGTCGATCGAGCCGCCGTGACTCTCCACGATACCCCAGGTCACGGCCAGGCCAAGGCCCGTGCCGCGGTTCCCCTTGGTGGAGAAGAAGGGTTCGAAGAGGTGGGGCAGGTCCTCGGGGGCGATGCCCGAGCCGTTGTCCGTGACCTGGAGCTCCACGAACGCGTCGTCGAAGACCCGCGTGGCCAGACGGATCTGGCCGGTTCCGGGCTGCACGACGTCCGCGGCGTTGAGGAGGAGGTTCACGGCGATCTGCTGCACCTGGTTGCCGTCGGCGTAGGCTTCCGGCAGGTCCTGGGCGAGGTCCAGGGCCAGGTTGATGTGATTGAGACTCAGCTGGTTCATCACCACGGCCAGGGAGTGGCGCACCACCTCGTTGAGGTCCGTCGGCCTGCGGGAGGGGGGGGCGGGCCGCGCGAAGTCGAGGAGCTCCTTGATGATGGCCCGGCAGCGCTTGGTCTCGCGGACGATGACCTCCACGTCCTCGGCGTTGGGGTCCCCTTCCGGAAGACGCTTGGCCATGAGGGAGGCGTACGTCAGGACCCCGGTGAGGGGATTGTTGATCTCGTGGGCGATGCCCGCGGCGAGCCGGCCCACGGAGGCGAGCTTGTCGGCCTGGGTGAGCTGGAGCCGGGTTTCGGAAATCTGGCTCGTCATCGCATTGAAGGCCTCGGCCAGATGGCTGAGCTCGTGGTGGCCCTCCACCTTGATGACCGTGGCCAGGTCGCCCTGGGCCACCCGGAGGGTGCCCTCCATGAGGGCCTCCACGGGCCGGACCACCAGCTTGCGGTTGAGCCACCAGATGATGAGGCTGCTGCAGAGGATGGCCAGGGCCGCGAAGCCGGCCATGACCTGGCGGCCTCTGGCCATCTCCTTGTCGGCCTCGGCCATGGAGACGTTCACGTCCAGGACGCCCAGCACGCGCTGGGAGGCGGCGTGGGCGTGGCAGTCGGCGGTGTAGCAGGAGGGCTCGTTGGGAATGGGATTGATGATCCCCAGCACCCGGGTGCCGTCGGCATCCCTGTAGACGCGGGCCCGGGCGTTCACGTCCAGCTTCTCCAGGGGGCGGCCCTCGGCGTGGCAGGCGTAGCAGGCCTCGCCGCGCTTGTCCACGGCGGTGCCGATCTCCGCGCTGTCCGAGGAGAACATGATCCGGCCCTCCTTGTTGAAGAGCCGGACCTTGCGGATGCCCTCCCCGCGCAGGGTGCCCATCGTCCGGATCTGCCTGTGGAGGCCGTCCCGGCGGTTCTCGAGCATGTCGTAGTGGGTGCTGCTCTTGATGGTCTCGCCCAGCTGGTTGGCGTTGCGGGTGAGCTGGGAGACCAGGCCTTCGTTGTGCGAGCGCATGATCAGCCCCGCCATGAGCCCGATGGCCAGGGCCGAAACCAGGCCGGCCCCCAGGATCAGGCGCGTGCCGATGCGCGTGCCCATGTCATTCCCCTTCCATCGCGGGGGTGAGGCTGGAGAACGGGTGTTCGTCGGGCTCGGGAGGGGCCACGTCCGGGAAGATGGGGAGGTAGCGGGCGATGAGGGTGAACGCCGTGAACCCGATGGCCGCGATGCCCGTCATGACGAGCACTTCCAGAAGGGACGGGAAGTAGGTGCGGGTGGGATAGCTCTCCAGGCCGGTGATGGCCACGTTCATGCGGTTGGCGGCGAAGCCCGCCAGCACCATGACGGTGGTGACGTAGAGGCCGCGCCGGGAGTGGCGGATGCGGTTGGACATCAGCAGGATGAAGGGGATGACGAAGCCCACGAGGATCTCGAACCAGAACGCGGTGCTGTGGTAGGTCAGGTGCTTGAGCTCGCCCAGGGCGCCGCGGGTGAACATGTCCTGGAAGCGCACCACGAGGTACACGGCCAGCGCGATGGCGGTGATCTTGGCCAGGTTGGCCCGGAGTTCCGGGGGCAGCAGGGTGCGGCCGCTCCGGGACAGGACGAGGGTCTCCAGGATCACCATCGAGACGCCCGAGGCGATGCAGGAGATGAAGAAGAGGATGGGCAGCAGGGGCGTGTACCAGAGCGGATGGAGCCGGTTGGGCACGATCAGGTAGAGCGAGCCGAAGGAGGACTGGTGGAGGGTGGACAGCAGCACGCCGAGGATCATCAGCGGCAGGGACACGCTGTGGATCCACTTGATGGGGGCGTGGAGGTTGAACTTCTCCAGCACGATCGGCGCGAATTCGGCCGACAGGACCGTGGTGTAGAGGATGACGCACCAGGTGATCTCGAACATCACCGAATGGTGGTTCCACATCACCAGGGGGTGCCAGAAGTGGTCGGGGCGGCCCAGGTCGATGACGAGCACCAGCACCACGAGGAGGTAGCCGATGAAGGCGGTCAGGATCGCAGGGCGCACGATGGGCTCGTAGGCCTTGGCGTGGAAGAGGTGCACCGCCGCGACGATGGTGAAGCCGGCCGCCGCCAGCCCGATGCCCAGGAAGTCGAAGCCGATCCAGAGGCCCCAGGGGAACTCGTCGGTGAGGTTCGTGGTGGCGCCCAGGCCCAGGGTGAACCGGGCGATGGCGGCGCCTACGCCGAGGACGATCAGGGTGGTGGCGACCAGGCCCCAGAAGGTGATGCGGGGGAATTTGAAGGTTTTCATGCTTAACCCCGGTTCTTGTGGTTGGAGTCGTGCTTCGGGTCTTCCTTGCGGGCGACGTCCTCACGGCGGTTGGTGATCCACCAGATGCCGGCGAGCATGACGCTCCCGACGCCGACGACGTTGGGGACCTTGGACAGGGCGTTCATGGTCAGGACGGGCATGGGTTCCTGGCCCAGGTGGGTGTCGAAGCCCAGCTTCTCGAAGGGGACCGGGCTGATGTAGAGGACGGAGGTGCCGCCCACATCGGACTTGCCGTAGATCTTGGGCACGAACTTGCCGGGATCGGCGGTGATCCGGTTCGTGGCTTCGATGAGCAGATCGTTCCGGTCGCCGAACTTCGTGGCCCCGGTCGGGCAGGCCTCGGCGCAGGCGGTGGGCAGGCCCTTGTCCAGGCGGGGGGCGCACAGGATGCACTTCTTGATCCCCGGCCGGGTGCTCTTCCATTCGTAGCGGGGGATGTGGAAGGGGCACGCCTGCATGCAATACCTGCAGCCGATGCACTTCTCGCCGTCGTAGAGGACCGGGCCGTCGGCCTGCTTCTTCAGGGCTGCGACCGGGCAAGCGGACACGCAGGTAGGAATATCACAGTGCTGGCACATGTGCCTCACGAAGAGGCCGTCATGCTCGCTCAGGGCGGTGAAGGCACTCAGGGAGAGGGCCTTTTCGTCCCCTTCCGGCAGCTTGTTCTCGGTCTTGCAAGCGGCCTGGCATGCGTTGCAGCCGATGCAGAGCGTGATATCGATCAGCAGTGCTTTTTTCTGACCCATGGATGTCTCCAAATGAAGATTACTGAACCTTTGCGGGGTCTTTCGTCGGGCGGCAGGGGTTAGATCTCAAGCCTATGTCGCTGGATTCCCTGATATTACTCCTTTCACGACAAAGAGGTCGTTTTATGTGATGGCGATCACCCAATTCGGGCTGGCCGGGCGATAAGGCGGCCCGGAATCGGTGGACAAAAGGGATAAGATGGTCCGGAACCTTTTTCAGGCAGGAGACCGGACCATGAAGACTTTCGCCTTCAAGATCGACCCCATGACGGGCGAGGAGTACTACGAGGTTTACGCCCGTGGCCGCCAGCTCCTCAACGACCCCCATCTCAACAAGGCCGCCAGCTTCACCAAGGAGGAGCGCCTGACCCTCGGGCTGGAGGGCCTGGTGCGCTCCGCGATCCTGCCCCTGGAGCACCAGGTCAGCCGAGCCTACGAGGCGTTCAATCACAAGCCGGATGATCTTGAAAAATACATCTTTCTGGTGGCCCTGCAGGACCGCAGCGAGGTGATCTTCTACAAGCTGGTCACCGACCACCTCAAGGAGATGGTGCCCATCGTCTACACCCCCACCGTCGGCACGGCCTGCCTGCAGATGAGCAGCATCCAGCGGCGCTTCCGGGGCGTCTACATCACGCCCGAGAACATCGACCACATCGACACCCTGCTCAAGAACATCACCCTGCCCATGGTCAACCTCATCGTGGTCACCGACGGCGAGCGCATCCTGGGCCTGGGGGACCTGGGCTCGGACGGCATGGGCATCCCCGTGGGCAAGGTGAGCCTCTACGTGGCCGCCGGCGGCCTGCATCCCCACGTGTGCCTCCCGGTGTGCCTGGACGTCGGCACCAACAACCAGCGGCTCCTGGACGACCCCTACTACCTGGGCTACCGTCAGCCCCGCCTGCGCGGCGAAGAATACGAGAAGATCGTCGAGACCTTCGTGATGGCCGTGAAGCGCCACTTCCCCGACGCGCTCCTGCAGTGGGAGGACTTCGGCAAGTCCACCGCATTCAAGAACCTCGAGCGCTACAAGGACCGGATCCTCTCCTTCAACGACGACATCCAGGGCACCGGCTCCACGTCCCTGGCCGCCCTCATGACCGCCATGCGCATCAAGAAGAGCCGCTTCAGCGACGAGCGGTACATGATCGTGGGCATGGGCCAGGCGGGCACCGGCATCTCCATGAACATCCAGGCCGCCCTCAAGGCGGAGGGACTTTCGGACGAGGAAGCCCGCGCCCGGGTCTTCTGCATCGACATGCAGGGCCTCCTGGTGGAGGACGACCCGCTTCTCGAGGAGCCCCAGCGCCCCATGGCCCAGCGCCGCGCGGCGGTGGCCGGCTGGAAGCTGGACGCCCCCGGGAAGATCGGCATGCTCGACGTGGTGCGCAACGGCCGGCCCACGGTGCTCGTCGGCGTCACCGCCCAGACCGGCCTGTTCAGCGAAGCCATCCTCCAGGAGGTGGCCAAGGTGACGGACCGCCCCATCGTCTTCGCCCTGAGCAACCCCACCTCCAAGTGCGAGGCCACCCCCGAGCAGGTGTGGAAGGCCACGGACGGCAAGGGCCTCGTGGCCTGCGGCAGTCCCTTCCCGCCCATGGAGTGGAAGGGCCAGGTGCTGCGGTCCTCCCAGTGCAACAACATGTACATCTTCCCGGGCGTGGGCCTGGGCGCCCTGGTGGCCAAGGCCTCCAAGATCACCGACGGCATGCTCCTGGCCGCGAGCCGCGCCATCAGCGAGATGGTCACGCCCGAGCAGGAGGCCCAGGGCATGATGCTCCCGGAGATGGAAGACATCCGCAAGGTCTCCACCGCCGTGGCCGTCGCCGTGGCCCGCCAGGCCCGGGAAGAGGGCCTGGGACGGATCATGGACGACGCCACCATCGAGAAGACCGTGCTCCGCGCGCAGTGGGATCCCCACTTCACCCCCTACCGCGCCGGCTAGAAGTCCCATTTCCATCTGATCCCGGCGAACCTCGGCCCCTCGGCGACGGGCCGAGGTTCGCCGGGAAAGGATGGCTAGTCGCTCCAGGCATGCCCGATGAACTCGGGCCTGCAGGGGCTCAGCACGTGCCTGAGCACGCTCCCCGTGTGCGATTCGAGGAACAGCGGCTTCATCACCTCCTCGAACCTCGTGAGCGTCGTGCCCTTGGCCACGTCCTCGTCGAAGAGGAGCGCGGGGCCCTGCCGGAACGCGGCGAGGTGGGCCAGGTCGCTCCCTGCCAGGATGGGGTCCTGGTCGTTGCGCTTGAACATGGAGAAGCGCACGAAATACAAGGGGGCATCCACCAGGGTGGCGAACACCAGGCCCGACATGATGGACCCGTGGGCCGCGCCCACCACCACCGCGGGCCGGAAGGACGCCGTCACGGAGTCGGCCAGGCTCCTGATCCACTTGGGATTGGAGGCCCGCCAGGTGTACTTGTCCTTGGCGTTGGCGTAGACGAACCCGCGCAGGACTTCGGGCAGGGCCTTCCGGAAGCGCCTGAGCGCGGCGGGGGCCTCGTCCGTCAGGGCGTAGAGGGCCCGGGCCGTGGCGATGGAATCCAGGAAGATCCGGTTGGCGTGCTCGACCATGAGGGGCGGATAGTGGGCCTGGAACCGGCTCCTTTCCGACACCTCGAAGTAGTACGTGGGATGCAGGGGCAGACCCTGTTCCACGCAGATCTTGTAGTTGAGGGCCACGTTCACCAGGGCCGGGGTGAGCAGGTACAGCTTCATGCAGGCGTCCCAGAACGGGGCCGGGGCCGCCGCGGGGTCGGCCAGGGCGGCGTCCCGGCCCGCCAGGACCCCGGGCAGGAGGGCGCGGATCTCGGCCAGCACGTCCTCGTACGGGGCCTCGAAGTCCATGGCGTCGGGGGGATTCTCCCAGTCCGCGTAGACGAGCCGGTGGAGCATCAGGCCTTGGCCTTGAGGGCCTTGAGGATCGCCGGGAGGCGGTTCAGGGCGGCCTGGCACTCCAGCCACTGCCGGTGGGGCCGCGCCAGGTAGCCGGACATGAAGCTGTTGTCGGGCACGTCCTTGCCCACCATCGTGTTGCCGGTGAGCGTGCTGCCGCGGCCGATGTGGATGTGGCCCGCGGTTCCCACCTTGCCGGCCAGGGTCACGTGGTCGCCCAGGGTGGTGCTGCCTGAGATGCCGGTCATGGAGGCGAGGACGCAGTGCTCGCCCACCTGGACGTTGTGGGCGACCTGGCAGAGGTTGTCGATCTTGGTGCCGGCGCCGATGCGGGTGGGTCCGAGCGCCCCGCGGTCCACGGTGCTCGCGGCGCCGATCTCCACGTCGTCGCCCACCTCCACCCAGCCCACCTGGGGGATCTTCATGTGGACGCCCTGCACCGGCACGTAGCCGAAGCCGTCCGAGCCCAGCACGGCGTTGGCGTGGATGCGCACGCGGTCGCCCAGCACGGTCCTGCGGTAGAGCACGACGCCGGGAAAGAGCTCGCAGCCGGCGCCGAGCACGCAGTCCTCGGCGATGTGGACGCCGGGATGGATGCGGGCCCCGTCGCCCACCACGGTCCGGGCGCCGATGGTGGAGCCGTGGCCCACCTTGCAGTCCAGGCCGAGCTTCGCGGAGGGGTGCACGGGACGGTCGCACCACTCGGTCTCGGGCTCGGGGTTCAGCCACCCCAGGGCCTGGGCGAAGCCCCAGTAGGCGTTCTTCATGACCAGCTGGGGACGGTCCCCCAGGTCGGTGCCGGGGTCCACCAGGATGAGCCCGGCCGCGCTCTGCAGGGCCCGGGCGTGGTACTTGGGGTTGGCCAGGAAGCTCACGGACCCCGGGCCGGCCTGGTCCAGGGGCAGCACTTCGCCCAGGACCCGGTCCCCGGGGCAGTTCCGGAGGTCGCCCCCCAGGCGTTCGGCGAGTTCCGCTGCGGAGATGGGAGTCGTGGGCATCGGTTCGTCCTTTGGGATCCACCGACATTATCCGGCGGAACCTCGGGAAATCTAGTCTCCAGAACGCCGCTGGGAGGCGAAGAGGTTGTAGAAGGCCGGCACCACGAAGAGGGTGAAGACCGTCCCGATGGAAAGCCCCGTGAAGATCACCAGGCCCATGGCCCGCCTCCCGGCGGCCCCGGCGCCCCCGGCGATCACCAGGGGGAACACGCCGAGCACCATGGCCGCGGTGGTCATGAGGATGGGGCGGAGCCGGATGGCGGAGGCCTCGGCGATGGCCTCCAGGCGGGTTCGCCCCGCGGCCTGCAGCTCGTTGGCGAACTGCACGATGAGGATGCCGTGCTTGCTGATCAGGCCCATGAGGGTCACCAGGCCCACCTGGGTGTAGATGTTGAGGGAGGCCAGGCCCAGGTTGATGAAGATCAGGGCCCCGAAGAGCGCCATGGGCACGGAGACCAGGATGATCAGCGGGTCCCGCAGGCTGTTGAACTGCGCGGCCAGGGCCAGGAAGACGATGATGACCGCGAAGCCCAGGGTGATGACGAAGCCCCCGGCCTCCTGCATGTACTGCCTGGAGACGCCGGAGTAGTCGGCCTGGTAGCCCGGGGGGGCGCTGTCGCGCAGCGCCTTGCGGAAGAAGTCCAGCACCTGCTCCTGGGAGAAGTTCGGGCCGTAGACGCCCGAGATCGTGGCGGAATTCAGCTGCTGGAAGCGCCGGATCGCCTGGGGCGCCACGGAGTCCTTCAGGGTGGCCACGGTGCCCGCGGGGAAGAGGGTCCCGTCCCCGTTGCGCAGGTGGAAGTCCAACACCTGATCGGAGTTGAGGCGGTCCACCTGCAGCACCTGGGGGATGACGCGGTAGGACCGGCCGCCGATGGCGAAATAGTTGACGTAGTTTCCGCCCAGGGCGTCGGTGAGGGCCCCGCCCACGTCCTGCTGGGTCAGGCCCAGGGTCGCCACCATGTCCCGGTCCACCACGAGGGTGCTCTGGGGCTTGTCGATCTTCAGGTCGGTGTCCACGAAGTAGAACATCCCGCTGGCGCGGGCCTTGTCCAGGACGGCCCTGGAGACCTCGTCCAGGCGCTCGAAGGGCTCGGTGGTCTTGATGACGAACTGCACCGGCAGGCCCGAGGCCCCGGGCAGGGAGGGCGGCTGGAAGGTGGCCACCTGGGCCCCGGCGATGCCCGAGGTGTCCCCCTGGAAGGCCTGCTGCACCGTCTCCCCGGACCGGGTCCGCTGGTCCCAGGGCTTCAGGATCAGGCCCGCGAAGGCGCTGCCGGCGTTGGTGAACTGGAACATGGCCTGGTATTCGGGGTAGGACTTGGCGATGCCGTACACCTGGTCGGCGTAGGTCTGCATCTGCTGCACGGTGGAGTTGGGGGGGCCGGTGATGGAGGCCAGGATGAAGCCCTGGTCCTCCTGGGGCGCCAGCTCGGACTTGGAGGTGGCGAAGAGGAAGCCCGTGGCGACGAGGATCAGCAGGCCCATGACCGCCGGCACCGCCGAGGTGGCCAGGACGCTCCTCAGGAGGCGCAGGTAGTGCCCGTGGAACCACTCGAACTGGCCGTCGATGAATCTCACGAACCGGTTGGAGTCCTGTTCGGCCTTGAAGAACTTCGCGCACATCATGGGCGAAAGCGTCAGGGCCACCACGGCCGAGACGGCCACGGCCCCGGCCAGGGTGAAGGCGAACTCGGTGAACAGGCTCCCCGTGAGGCCCCCCTGGAAGCCGATGGGCACGTACACCGCCACCAGCACCACGGTCATGGCCAGGATGGGCCCGCCCAGCTCCCGCGCGGCGAGGATGGCGGCCTCCAGGGGGCTCTTGCCCTCCCGCATGTGGCGGTCGGCGTTCTCCACCACGATGATGGCGTCGTCCACCACCAGGCCGATGCCCAGCACCAGGGCCAGGAGGGTCAGGAGGTTGATGGTGTAGCCCAGGGCCAGCATGACCGCGAAGGTGCCCACCAGGGACAGCGGCATGGCGATGACCGGCACGGCCACGGCCCGCAGGGTGCCCAGGAAGAGGAAGATGACCACCGTGACGATGAGCAGGGCCTCCACCAGGGTCTTGATGACCTCCTCGATCGAGGTGTTGATGAAGTGGGTGCCGTCGTAGACGATCTGCCCGGTGAGCCCGGTGGGCAGCTGGGACTGGATCTCGGGGAAGGCGTTGCGCACCCGCTTGGCCACCTCCAGGATGTTGGCCTCGGGGGCCACCTTGATGCCGATGAAGACCGACTGGCGCCCGTCGAAGGAGACGTTGAAGGAGTAGTCGTCGGCCCCGAGGCTGACGGTGGCCACGTCCTCCAGGCGCACGATGGCGCCCCCGGCCTGGCGCACCGAGAGCTTGCGGAACTCCTCCACGGTGTGGAGGTCCGTGGCCGCCAGCAGGTCCACGGTGACCATCTGACCCTTGGTGCTGCCCAGGGCCGAGAGGACGTTGTTGTTCTGGATGGCCTTGCTCACGTCCGTGGCGGTCACGCCGTGGGCGGCCATGCGCACCGGGTCCAGCCAGGCCCGCAGGGCGAAGTTGCGGGCGCCCAGGATCTCGGCGGTCTGCACGCCGGGGATGGAGTCGAGCCGGGGCTTGACCACCCGGGAGAGGTAGTCGGTGATGTTGTTGGTGGGCAGGACCTCGCTGTAGAAGCCCATGTACATGGCGTCGGTGTTGTCGCTCATCTGCACCGTGATCACCGGCTGCTGCGCGGCGGGGGGCAGCTGGTTCTTCACGGCGTTCACCTGGGTGGTGATCTCGGTGAGGGCCTTGTTGGCGCTGTAGTTCAGGCGCAGCGTGGCGACGATGGTGGAGAGGCCGTTGACGCTGGTGGAGGAGAGGTAGTCGATGCCCTGGGCCTGGGCGATGCTGGACTCCAGGGGCTGGGTGATGAAGCCGCCCACCGTGCCGGAGTCGGCGCCGTAGTAGGAGGTGTTCACCGTCACCACGGCGTGCTCGGTCTTGGGGTACTGGTTGACGGGCAGGTTGAAGATGGAGCGCAGCCCCAGCACGAGGATGAGCGCGCTCACCACCGTGGCCACGACGGGCTTGCGGATGAAGAGATCGGTGAAGTTCATGCGCGCGGCCTCACTTTTCCTGGGGGGCCGGGCTGGGATCGTTGGCGGGCGTGACGCGGTTGTCCACCTTGATCGGGGTGCCGTTGCGCAGCTTCATGCCGCCGCTGGTCACCACCTGGGCCCCCGGTTCCAGCCCCTTCAGGATGGCCACCTGGTCGCCGCGGGTGGGGCCGGTGGTCACGAAGGCCTGCTGGGCGTGGAGCCCGCCCTGGCCCTGCACGGCGAGGAAGACGATCGAGCCGTAGGGGTTGTAGGTCACCGCGGTCTGGGGGAGGGTCAGGTAGGAGGCCGGGGCGCCTTCCTCCAGGGTGACGGTGGCGAACATCCCCGGCACCAGGGCCTGGCCCGGGTTGGCGAAGGTGGCCTCCACCTGGACGTTGCGGGTGCCGCCGTCCACCTTGGGGTTCACGGTGGTCACGCGCCCGGCGAAGGTGCGGCCCGGGTAGGCGTCCAGGGCCAGGGCCACCTTCTGGCCGGGCTTGACGCGGCCCATCTCCCGCTGGGGCAGGGCGAAGTCCACGAAGACCTGGTCCAGCTGCTGCAGGGTCACCACGGCGGTGCCCGGCGTCACGTAGGCGCCGGGGCTGGTGGCGATGATGCCCACGCGCCCCGCGAAGGGCGCGGCGAGCCGCTTCTTGGCGGCGGCGGCCTTCAGGGCCTGGGCGGAGGCGTCCTTGGCCTTGAGGTCGGCCTCGATGGAATCGTAGTCGGCCTGGCTGATGATGCGGGACTGCATCTGCTCCTTGGCGCGCCGGAAGGTGACCCTGGCCAGGTCGGCCGCGGCCTGGAGGGCGCGGTACTGGGCCTGCTCGGCCTCGTCGTTGAGCGAGACCAGCAGCTGCCCCTCGCGGGCGGTGGCGCCCGCGGCGGCCTCCACCTTCACCACGACCCCGGGCACCTCGAAGGCGAGGTCGGCGCCGCGGATGGCCCGCACCGTCCCCACCGCGCTGAGGGCCGGCTGCCACCTTTCCAGGCGGGCCTCGCCGGTGGTCACGCTCTGCGGGGGCTCGTGGCCGCCCTGCAGGCTGCGTCCGATCATGACGTTCCTGAACAGGTTGAAGCCCGCCAGGAGCCCGAGCAGGAGTCCCAGGGCCAGGAGCATGATCACCATCCTCCTGCGGGTGCTGGGGGGGGCATCCATCGTGGTATCGGTAGCCATGGAAGGTCTCCTGGGGTGGGAAAGAGCATGCCGGACGGGTCGTTCATCCGGCGGTTGATCATTGTAGGTGATTCAATCGGTCGGATAAATGGTTATAACTACCCTTTCTGCAGGGAATGATTCTCAACTTATGAAGACGTCCACCTCCGTAAACGGCGGCGGCCCACCCCAGCCCCGCCAATAGGTCTATTCCAATTCTGAAAGTACCCAGTAATTCATTGGGGGTCGGAGCGGGTCTCGTCTATTCCTGGAAGATGGAACGCCCTCCCCAGCCCCCCACCTCCGCCTCCGCCTCCGCCAAGGTGGAGCTCTCCGGCGCGAAGATCATCTGGGAGTGCCTTGAACGGGAAGGCGTGGACGTGGTCTTCGGCTACCCGGGGGGCACCATCCTCCCCACCTACGACGCCATGGTGGACGCCAACGTCCGCCACGTCCTGGCCCGCCACGAGCAGGGCGCGACCCACATGGCCGACGGCTACTCCCGGGCTTCGGGCCGCACCGGCGTGGTCATCGCCACGTCCGGCCCGGGCGCCACGAACCTCGTGACGGGGCTGGCCACGGCCATGATGGACTCGGTCCCCCTGGTGGCCATCACGGGCCAGGTGTCCGGGCCCCTGCTGGGCACGGACGCCTTCCAGGAGGTGGACGTCACCGGCGTGACCATCCCCATCACCAAGCACAACTACCTGGTGCGCGACCCCCGGGACATCGCCCCGGCCCTGCGCGAGGCCTTCGCCCTGGCCCGGTCGGGCCGGCCCGGCCCCGTCCTGGTGGACATCACCAAGGACGCCCAGACCCGCACCGCCCTGTTCGACTGGGAGGCCGCGGCGCCCCGCCGCCACCTGCGCCACGTGCCCCCGCCCGTGCCCGAGGAGCTGCTGGCCAGGGCCGTGGCCATGATCCAGAGCAGCCGGAGGCCGCTGATCCTGGCCGGCCACGGCATCACCCTCAGCGGCGCCAACCGCGCCCTCGTGGAGTTCGCGGAGAGGGCCGGGATCCCCGTGGCCGCCACCCTCCTGGGCCTGGACGCGTTCCCCCCGGGGCACCCGCTGTTCCTGGGCTTCATGGGCATGCACGGCTCCCCCTGGACCAACCTCGCCATCCAGGAGGCGGACCTGCTCATCGCCCTGGGCATGCGCTTCGACGACCGGGTCACCGGGGACCCCGCCACCTTCGCGCCCCACGCCCGCAAGATCCACGTGGAGATCGACGCCACCGAGGTGGGCAAGAACATCCCCGTGGACCTGGCCCTGCTGGGCGACCTCAAGGCCGTCCTGGACCGCCTCGTGCCGCGGACCCCCGTCCTGGAGACCGGCCCCTGGCTGGAGACCCTGGACGGCATGAAGGCCCTGTTCGATTCCCCCCAGTGGCCCCGGGTGCGCAAGGGCGAGGGCATGAGCCCCGTGGACGTGCTCCGGGAGCTGCAGACCCAGGCGCCGGGCTCCGTGATGGTCTCGGACGTGGGCCAGCACCAGATGTGGGAGGCCCAGGTCATGCGCCACCAGCGGCCCCGCACGCTGATCACCTCGGGCGGGCTGGGCACCATGGGCTTCGCCCTCCCCGCGGCCATCGGCGCCAAGATCGCCTGCCCCGACGCGGAAGTCTGGGTGGTGGCCGGCGACGGCGGCATCCAGATGAACTCCCAGGAGCTCATGACCCTCACCCAGGAGGGCCTGAAGATCGACATCGCGGTGCTCAACAACTTCAACCTGGGCATGGTGCGGCAGTGGCAGACGCACTTCTACCAGGACCGCCGCTCGGCCTCGACCCTCACGATCAGCCCCGACTTCCCCATGCTGGCGCGGGCCTACGGCCTGCGCGGCGCCCTGGCGCGCACCCCGGAGGAGGCCGCCGAGGCCATCCGGGAGGCCCGGGCGAGCGCCACCTCCACGCTCATCGAGTTCCAGGTGGACCCGGAGGCCAGCGTCTACCCCCTCATCCCCCCTGGCGCGCGCATCCAGGACATGATCCACGAACCCCCGAGCTAGGAGGAGCCATGCTGAGGATCTTCATCGCCATCACCGACAACGAGCCCGGGGTCCTGGACCGCCTGGCCTCCACCTTCCGGCGCCGCGGCTTCAACATCCACAGCCTCACCGTCAGCCCCACCCTGGACCCGGCCGTGAGCCGGTTCACCCTCGTCACCGACCTGGACGACAAGGCCGCCCGGGCCGCCAAGAACTTCCTGGAGCGCCTGGTGAACATCCACAGCGTCGTGGACGTCACCGGCGCCACGCCCCTGCTGCGCGACACCGTCCTCCTGCGGGTCGCGGCCACCGGGGCCACCCAGGCCGGGCTCTTCCAGATCGCCAACCTCTTCCAGGCCGAGATCCTCGACGTGGGCGCCGACAGCATGGTCATGGCCAGCTCCGGCAGCCCCGAGCGCATCGAAGCCTTCATGACCTCCCTGCGCCCCTACGGCCTGCTGGAAATGGGCCGCACCGGCGCCGTGGCCATGCAGCGGTGCGCGGTGCAGGCCGCCACCTCCCTCGAGACCGCCGTCTCCTTCTGAAAGGTTCCCGCCATGGCCAAGCTCTACTACGACGACGACGCCGATCTCGGCCTCATCCGGGGGAAGCGGATCGCTGTCCTCGGCTACGGATCCCAGGGCCACGCCCACGCCCAGAACCTCCGCGACAGCGGCGCCCTGGTGCGCATCGGCCTGCCCGCGGGGTCCAAAAGCCGCGCCAAGGCCCAGCAGGACGGCTTCGAGGTGCCCGAGCCCGCCGAGGCCTGCGCCTGGGCCGAGGTCATCATGGTGCTCACCCCCGACACCGGCCAGGCCGCGCTCTACGATTCGGCCATCAAGCCCGCCCTGACCGCCGGCAAGACGCTCATGTTCGCCCACGGCTTCAACATCCGCTACGGCCTCATCGTGCCTCCGGAAGGCGTGGACGTGAGCATGATCGCCCCCAAGGGCCCCGGGCACCGCGTGCGCGAGGTGTTCGTGGAGGGGGGCGGCGTTCCGGCCCTGGTGGCCGTGCACCAGGACGCCTCGGGCACGGCCAAGGCCTTCGCCCTGGCCTACGCCAAGGCCCTGGGCGCCACCCGCGCCGGGGTGCTGGACACCACCTTCACCGAGGAGACCGAGACGGACCTCTTCGGGGAGAAGGCCGTGCTCTGCGGCGGGGTGTCGGCCCTGGTGAAGGCCGGCTTCAAGACCCTGGTGGACGCGGGCTACCAGCCCGAGATCGCCTACTTCGAATGCTTCCACGAGCTCAAGCTCATCGTGGACCTTATGTACCGGGGGGGCCTCACCTACATGCGCCACTCCATCAGCGACACCGCGGAATACGGCGACTACACCGGCGGCCCCCGGATCATCAACGACGAATCCCGCGAGGAGATGAAGAAGATCCTCAAGGAGATCCAGGACGGCTCCTACGCCGAGGGCTGGATCAAGGAGAACCGCACCGGCCGGAACTGGTTCGAGGCCCAGCGGGCCTCGGAAAAGCAGGAGCCCATCGAGAAGGTGGGCCGCGACCTCCGCAAGGCCATGCCCTTCCTCGATCCGGTGGATATGCTCGCTCCCTCGGAGGCAAAGGTATAACCTAACCCCTTGGGGGAGGGTTTGGGGACCGATGGACTTTCCGGAACTGGAAGTGCTGATCAGCCTGGCGCAGGAAGGGAGTTTCTCCCGGGCGGCGGAGAAGCTGAACCGTTCCCAGCCGGCGGTCAGTCAGGCCCTGCGCCGTCTTGAGGACGAGCTCGACACCCCCCTCCTGGACCGGTCGAGCCGGAAGGTGACCCTCACGGCCTCGGGTTCGGCGCTGCTGGACTATGCCCTGCGCATGGCCCAGCTGCGCCAGGACGCCTTCCACACCCTGGAGAACCTGCGCCACTTCAAGCGCGGAGTGCTGCGCCTGGCGGCCAACGAGAGCGTCAGCGGCTATGTGCTGCCCCCCCTGGTGCGGGCCTTCCGGAGGGCCTACCAGTCCATCAAGATCGAGGTGGCCCACTGCCCCTCCTCCGGGATCCCCGCCCTGCTCATGGACCAGGACGTGGACTTCGGGTTCCTGTCCTACGCCCCGGTGCACAAGGACCTCACCACCCGGCTCCTCTTCCGGGACGAGCTGGCCCTGGTGCTGTTCCCCGGGCACCCCTTGGCCTCCCACAAGGTGGTCGACCTGGAGCAGCTGGGCCGGGAAAGCTTCATCGCCCACCACGCCCAGACCCCCACCCGCACCCACCTGCTGGACTTCTTCGCCCGGGAGCGGGTGCCCCTGCGCATCGTCATGGAGCTCTCCAACCTGGAGACCATCAAGGACTTCGTCAAGGCCGGGGAGGGCATCGCCCTCATCCCCCGCATGTGCGTCAAGCAGGAGCTGGAATCCGGCGAGCTGGTCTCCCCCCCGGTGAAGGGGATGGCCATCGGACGCGACGTTCGCATCGTGTACCGCACCTCCAGGTCGCACTCCATCGCGGGCAAGGCCTTCCTGGAGATGGTGGGCAGGGAGTTCCCCGGGCCGCAGGCGTAAACCGCCGGGAGGGGTCGGGCGTAACCCGCCTGATTGCCCACGGATGTGATCTTTGCGAAGCCTTGTCCCCAGCCTTCTGTTCCTGGTGGTCCTCGCCCTGCCCGGCCTTGCGGCCGCCCCAGAGCTGCGTCCGGTGCGCCTGGACCACGGCCCCGTCCTCACCGGCGATCTGAGCGACCCCGCCTGGGCGGGGGCCAGGCTCCCCACGGGGGCCTTCGGCACCTACAACCCCATGCGCGGCAACCCCATGCCCCAGGAGACGGAGGTCTACCTCGCGTACGACGCCGAGGCGCTGTATGTCGGATTCAGGTGTCATGACACGGAACCGGACCGCATCAAGGCCAGCCTGAGCAAGCGGGACGACCTGTGGAACGACGACTGGGTGGGCTTCTCCCTGGACACCTTCGGCACGGGCCACAACGCCCTCCATTTCTTCGTGAACCCCCTGGGCATCCAGGCCGACGCCCTGGATTCCGTGAACGGGGGCGAGGACCCGGCCCCGGACTGGGTGTGGGAGTCCAGGGCGAAGCGGCAACCCGACGGCTACACCGTGGAGGTCCGCCTGCCGCTCAAGAGCATCCGCTACCAGAGCGGCAGGGACGTGCGCATGGGCGTGCTCTTCTGGCGGCGCATCAGCCGTTTGGGCATGAGCGGGTCCTGGCCGGCCATGGCCCCGGGGCAGTGGGTGTACCAGACCCACGCCGCCCTGCGCTTCCCCTCCCTGGACGCGCCGCTGCGCCTGGAGGTCCTGCCCTCGTTCACCCACAGCCGCTCGGAACAGCAGACCCGGCCCGGCCAGTGGACCCGCACGGACACCACCAACCTGGGCATCGGGGTGAAGGCGGGCCTCACCTCGTCCGTGACGGCCGACCTCACCTGGAAGCCCGACTTCAGCCAGGTGGAATCCGACGCCTTCCAGTCCGAGGTGAACCTGCGCTACCCCGTCTTCTACGCGGAGAAGCGGCCCTTCTTCATGGAATCCATGGGGATCTTCAGCCTGGCCGGCGCGGGCAACAACGACGCCAACATGCAGGTGCCCGTGCACACCCGGCGCATCGCGGACCCCCTGTGGGGCGCCAAGGTCACCGGCGACACGGGTCCGGTATCGTTCGGCGTGCTGGCCGCGGGGGACCGCGCCCCGGGGGCGGCCTGGGACGGCGAGGTGAACCCGGACCTGGGACGCCGAGCCGTGTTCTCCATCGGACGCGCCCTCTACGGCTTCGGACGCGGCTCCTACGTGGGAGGCATCTACAGCGGCCGGGAGTTCGCCGGCACCTACAACCGGGTCGGCGGCATGGACTTCTCCTGGCAGGTGGCGGGCCGCCACACCTTCGCGGGCAACCTGCTCCAGACCTGGTCCACGGCGCCCGGCACCCGGGTCCCGGCACAGGGGGAGGGGCACCTCCTCTCCTACAACTACAGCACCCGGCCCCTGGACTTCTCGGTGACCTCGGAGCACTACGGGGCCGACTTCCGCATGGACACCGCCTTCTACAACCGGGTGGGCATCGACCAGGAGACCGCGTACCTGGGCCCCAACTTCCACCCGAAGTGGGCCTGGGCCCCCTGGATCATCAAGGTCAATCCCTTCCTCTACACGATCATCACCCGGGACAACGCCACGGGCCTCACCGACCAGCTCTACCTGGCGGCGCTGCGGCTTAACACGACCCGGTCCGGCAGCCTCCGCCTGGATGTGCAGCGGTGGCGGGAAGGCTGGATGGGCCGCTACTTCCACAAGACCGTCTACCGGATCCAGGGCTCCGCCCAGGCCACCTCCTGGCTCAACCTGGGCGGCAGCCTCCGCGCCGCCGACGACATCTGGTACGCCTCGCCCACGCCCTACCAGGGCCACGTGGCCACCGCCAGCCTCGACACCGTCCTGCAGCCCACCGACGAGCTGCGGCTGACCGTGAACCTCTACCGCACCCGGATGACGGACCCGGACACCGGCGCGCAGGTCTTCGACGTGCGCACCACCAACACCCAGCTCACCTACCAGTTCAACAGGTTCTTCTTCCTGCGCGCCATCGCCCGCACCGACACCTTCCGGCGCCGCATGCTCACCGACTACCTGGCCTCCTTCACCCTGGTGCCGGGGACCGTGCTCTTCCTGGGGTACGGGGAGGTGCGGGACAAGGCCGAGTGGCGGGAGGAGCGCTGGCAGCCGGGAGGGGCGCGCTACGAGACCATGAACCGCGGCCTCTTCTTCAAGCTCAGCTACCTCTGGCAGAGCTGAGCACCCACCCGGCCGATGACTCCAGGAATGGCGACCCCGCCTCGTCCACGAGGGGCGCGTCCGGCAGGAAACCGGCCTCGCGCAGGAGGCGGGCCGCGGCTTCCGGGCGGATGCGGCGGTGCCGCACGAGGCTGGTGACCGGTTCCCCGGCGGTGGGGGTGAACCGGGTCTCGAAGGTGGCCAGGGTGTCGGAGACCACGGTGCGCCGCCGCTCCAGGACGCCGGCGGCGGTGCGCAGCACGGGCAGTTCGCGGACCCCGGCCGCCGCATCGTGGACCGCCTGGATGACGAAGCGCCCCCCGGGCTCCAGGATCGTTCGCACCTGGCGGAAGAAATCCAGCCACTCCGCCTCCTCCAGGAGGTGGGGCAGCGTCTGGCCCAGGCAGGTGACGAGCCGGAAGCGCGCGGAGCCCACGGCGCGGGCGACGTCCAGCATGCCGGCCTCATGCCAGACGGCGTCCAGGCCCGACTCCCGGGCCCTGAGGCGGGCCACCTCCAGGAAGGCGGGTTCCAGGTCGAGCCCGTGGGCGACGCGGCCCCGGGTGGCCAGGGCCCGCACGAGGCTTCCCGTGGCGCACCCCACGTCCAGCGTCCGGGTCCCTTCCGGGGCCAGGGCGAGGGCGAGGTCCACCCGCGGCTGGCGCAGGGGGAAGAGGTCCTCCCAGATGGAGGCAAGCAGGGCCCAAGGGGGAAGATCAGCGGCGCTCATGGCCACCACTCTACCCTAGAGCCAGGCGGACTCCGCCTTTCTCCGGGCCTCGAAGGCCTCGATAGCGGGCAGGCGGTGGAGCGTCGTCTCGATCTCGTCCAGGCCCTCCAGGAGGGCGGTGCGGCCCCAGGGCTCGCAGGTGAAGGCCCAGGAGGCCCCTCCCTGGGCGAGCGTGAGCGTCTCCAGGTCCACGGTGACGGGCCCGGGGTTGGCGGCCAGGGCCTCCAGGGCGGCGGGCTCCACCACGGCGGGAAGCAGGCCGTTCTTGAAGGCGTTGGTGCGGAAGATGTCCGCGAAGGAGGGGGCCAGGATCGCCCGGAAGCCGAAGTCCATGAGCGCCCAGGGGGCGTGCTCGCGGCTGGAGCCGCAGCCGAAGTTCGGGCCGCCCAGGAGGATCGTGGCGCTCCGTCCCGGTTCCCGGTTCAGCACGAAGGCCGGGTCCTCGGACCCGTCCTCGCGGTAGCGCAAGTCGTTGAAGAGGTGCTTCCCGAGGCCGCTCCTGAGGATGGTCGTCAGGAACTGCTTGGGGATGATCAGGTCCGTGTCGATGTTCTCGCGGATGAAGGCGGCGGCGGTCCCGGTGTGGCGGATGAAGGGATTCATGGCTGCCTCACAGGAATTCGCGCACGTCGGAAAGGCGCCCCCGCACCGCGGCGGCGGCGGCCATGGCGGGGGAGACGAGGTGGGTGCGCCCCAGCCTTCCCTGCCGGCCCTCGAAGTTGCGGTTGCTGGTGCTCGCGCACCGCTGGCCGGGTTGGAGCCGGTCGTCGTTCATGGCCAGGCACATGGAGCAGCCGGGTTCGCGCCACTCGCAGCCCGCCTCCCGGAAGACCCGGTCCAGGCCCTCCGCCTCGGCCTGGGCCTTGACGAGCCCGCTGCCGGGCACCACCAGCACCTGCACGCCGGGGGCGGCCCTGCGGCCCCGGAGGACCCCGGCGGCCTCCCGCAGGTCGGACAGGCGGCCGTTGGTGCAGGAGCCGATGAACACCACGTCCACGGCCAGGTCCTGCAGGGCCTGCCCCGGCCGGATGCCCATGTACTCCAGGGAGCGCTCCACGCGCCGTTCCTTCTCCTCCGTCGCGGCCTCCCCCGGCAGCGGGGCGCGGCCGGTGATGCCCGCCACCTGCTCGGGGTTGGTGCCCCAGGTGACCTGGGGCTCCAGGTCCGCCACGTCCAGGACGTGCTCGCGGTCGAAGGGGGCGCCGGGATCGGAGGGGAGGGCGCGCCACTGGCGCAGGGCCTCCTCCCACAGGGCGCCGGCGGGGGCCATGGGGCGACCCGCGAGGTAGGCGAAGGTGGTCTCGTCGGGGGCCACCAGCCCGGTGCGGGCGCCGGCCTCGATGGCCATGTTGCAAAGTGTCATGCGCCCGTCCATGCCGAGCCCGCGCACGGCCTCCCCGGCGAACTCCAGGGCGGAGCCGGTGCCGCCGGCCATGCCGATGTCGCCGATGATCCGGAGTATCAGGTCCTTGGCCCCGGTGCCCCTGGGCAGGGCGCCCCGCACGAGGATGCGGAAGTTGCGGGCCCGCTTCTGCACCAGGGTCTGGGTGGCCAGGACGTGCTCCACCTCGCTGGTGCCGATGCCGAAGGCCAGGGCCCCGAAGGCCCCGTGGGTGCTGGTGTGGCTGTCCCCGCAGACCACGGTGCTGCCGGGCAGGGTGAAGCCCTGCTCGGGGCCGATGATGTGGACGATGCCCTGGCGGGGGTCCAGGAGGGGGATGTAGGGGATGGGGCAGGCGGCCATGTTGGCCTCCAGCGTCTCCACCTGGAGGCGGCTGGTGGGGTCCTGGATGCCGGCGATCCCCGAGGCCCGCTCCCGGGTGGGAACGTTGTGGTCGGCCACGGCCAGCGCGGCCTGGGGACGGCGCACGGCGCGGCCCGCCATGCGCAGGCCCTCGAAGGCCTGGGGGCTGGTCACCTCGTGGACCAGGTGGCGGTCGATGTAGAGCAGGGCCGTGCCGTCGCCCAGCTCCTCCACCACATGGCTTTCCCAGAGCTTGTCGTAGAGCGTCTTCATGCGGGGGTCCCCAGCAGCAGGTTGCCGACGTTCAGGCGCACCATCTCGGCCAGGCCGCGGGTGCTCATGGTGTTGCGCTCGCACTTGAGGTCCGGCGTGCCGTAGCCCCCGTCCAGGGTGCGGCCCACGGCGGCCTCCAGGGCGGCGGCCTCCGCCTCCAGGCCCAGGCTGTGGCGCAGGAGCATGGCGGCGCTGAGGATGGAGCCCAGGGGGTTGGCGACGCCCCTGCCCTTGATGTCGGGGGCGGAGCCGTGGACGGGTTCATAGAGCCCGACCTTCCCGCCCAGGCTGGCGCTGGGGAGCATGCCCAGGCTGCCGGTGAGCACGGAGGCCTCGTCGCTGAGGATGTCCCCGAAGAGGTTGTCCGTGACCACCACGTCGAAGGAGGTCGGCCGGGTGACGATGGCCATGGCGCACGAATCCACGTACTGGTGCTCGAGCGCGACCTCGGGGTAGGCCTGGGCCACCTCCTTCACCACCGCCCGCCACAGCAGGCTGGATTCCAGGACGTTGGCCTTGTCCACGCTGGTGACCTTGCGCCGCCGGCCCATGGCCAGCTCGAAGGCGACCCTGGCGATGCGCTCCACCTCGTACCGGGAATAGGCCAGGGTGTTGGTGCCGGTGTCGGCCGTGAGGCTCCGGGGCTCGCCGAAGTAGAGGCCCCCGGCCAGTTCGCGCACGATGACCAGGTCGGTGCCGCGCACGACCTCGGGCCGCAGGGGCGAGGCGTTCACCAGGGCCGGGTGCAGGAAGGCGGGACGGATGTTGGCGAAGGCGCCCAGGCCCTTGCGCAGGGCCAGGAGGCCCTTCTCGGGCTTCTCGGCCGCGGGCAGGGCGTCGTGCTTCGGATCGCCCACGGCGCCCAGGAACACGGCGTCCGAGGCGAGGCAGCCCTCCAGGGTCGGGGCCGGAAGCGGCGTTCCGCAGGCGTCGATGGCCGCGCTGCCGATGGGCAGTTCGAGGAACTGGAAGGTGTGCCCGGCGAGCCTGGCCACCTGTTCCAGGCAGGCCACGGCCTCCCGGGCGACTTCGGGACCGATCCCGTCCCCGGGCAGTACAGCGATGCGGGCGCGCATGGAAACTCCTGGTCAGGCGTGGGTGCTGGTCATGGACTCCCGGCACGACCGGGCCAGGAGGACCTTGTTGATGGCGTCGAGGTAGGCCTGGGCGCTTCCGTGCACAATGTCGGTGCTGGCCGCCCTGCCCGTGAAGATCCCCTCGGGGAACTTCACCCGCACGTGCACCTCGCCCTGGGCGTCGGCGCCGCCGGTGACGGAGTGCAGGCGGAAGTCCCGGATCTCGCCCTGGAGCCCGGTGATGCGGTTGATGGCCTCGCACACGGCGTTCACGGGGCCGTCGCCCGAGGCCGTCTCGGTGGTCTCGCCGCCTGCGCAGGCCAGCGTGACCAGGGCCGTGGCGATGGAGTTGGTGCCGGAGTTGGCCTGCACCGCCACCAGGCGGCAGGTCTGGGGATCCTCGGTGATGCCGTCGTAGAGGAGGGCGATGAGGTCCTCGTCGAAGATCTCCCGCTTGTGGTCCGCCAGGTCCGTGAAGAGCTTGTAGACCCCTTCCAGGGTGCCCTTCTCCAGGGGGTAGCCCAGCTCCTCGTAGCGCTGCTTGAGGGCGTGGCGGCCGCTGTGCTTGCCCAGCACCAGGCTGCTGGTCTTCACGCCCACGCTCTCGGGGGTCATGATCTCGTAGGTCATGGGGTTGGCCAGCATGCCGTGCTGGTGGATGCCGGACTCGTGGGCGAAGGCGTTCTTGCCGACGATGGCCTTGTTGGGCTGCACCTGCACGCCGGTGATGTTGGAAAGGATCTGGCTGGTGCGGTACAGCTCCTGGGTGACGATGCCGGTCTCGAAGGGGAAGTGCTCCCCGCGCACGCGCAGGGCCATCACGACCTCCTCCAGGGAGGCGTTCCCGGCGCGCTCGCCGATGCCGTTGACGGTGCACTCCACCTGCCGGGCCCCGGCCTCAAGGGCGGCCAGGGTGTTGGCCACGGCCAGGCCCAGGTCGTTGTGGCAGTGGACGCTGATGACGGCCTTCTCCAGGGCCGGGACCCGCTCGCGCAGGGAAAGGATCAGGTTCCGGTACTCCTCGGGGAAGGTGTAGCCCACGGTGTCGGGGATGTTGATGACGGTGGCGCCCTCCTCCAGGGCGACGGCCACCACGTCGGCGAGGAAGGCCAGGTCGCTGCGGCTGGCGTCCTCGGCGCTGAACTCCACGTCCCTGCATAGGGAGGCCGCGCGGCGGACGCCCTCACGGGTCATGGCCAGCACCTCGGCCCGGGTCTTCTGGAGCTTGTGGGCCATGTGCAGGTCGGAGGTGGAGACGAAGGTGTGGATGCGGGGGCGCGAGGCCTCCTTGAGGGCGGCCCAGGCGCGGTCGATGTCCAGGGGCAGGGCGCGGCAGAGGGCGGCGATGACCGGGCCCTTGACCCGCCTGGCCACGAGGCTGACGGCAGCGAAGTCCTCCTCGCTGGCGACGGGGAACCCGGCTTCGATGACGTCCACCTTGAGCGCCGCGAGCTGGAGGGCCATGCGCAGCTTTTCCTGGGGCTGCATGCTGCAGCCGGGGCTCTGCTCCCCGTCCCTCAGTGTGGTGTCGAAGATGGCGATGTGCTGGCGCGTCATGGGACCTTCCGGTCTAGGAAAATTCCATTACGCGTCCCGGCCCCCCCCTGCGTCCATCAGTATTCGGATTCCTTGGGTTCCAATAAATCTATTCAATGCTGGGAACCCGGCCTCAGGAGCACCCAGGGCTCCCCGCACTGCCCCAGGAAGGCCAGGGAGTAGGCCCGGAAGAAGACCGCCACCGGCAGGAACACCACGGAGCTGACATAGGGCAGGCCCGCCAGGCAGCAGGTGAGGCAGGTCCCCACCAAGACCGCGACGCCCGCGGCGATGGAGAGGACCAGCTTCAGGAGATAGAAGAGCACGAAGCTGCCGCCGTTGCCCGGAACCAGCTCGCGCCACCAGACCCCGAAGCCCTCGGCCACGGTGGTTCCCCGCAGGTACATCACCGGCACCACGAAGTCCCGGAGGACCTGGCCCACCAGCATGGCCGCGAGGCCCAGGGGGAGGATGATGGCGGCGGCGGCGAGAATGCCCTTGACGGCCTGGAGCCCGAACTCGAAGTCGGCCGCGCCGGCCCCCGCGATCCGCCAGCCCGCGTAGCTCCCGAAGGCCACCAGGGCGAGCCCTGCGGCCTGGAGGACCAGCAGGAACACGAAGACCCGGTTGCCGTGCTCCCGGTACCGGTTCCAGGGCTCGGCCACCCGCCCGCGATCGTTCACCACGTTGTCCAGGAACAGGAACTGGCCGCGGGCCCCCAGCCAGGTCAGGAGCACCAGGAAGGCCAGGACCAGCACCCCCAGGGCCGCGACCAGCCCGAGGTGGGCCAGGAGCCACAGGCGGACCTCGTCCAGGCCCTCCAGGGGCGAGGCGGCCTTCGCCGCGGAGCCGAAGCCCCGGAAGGGCCTGCCCGAGGGGGCGTTGAGGCCTCCGCCGCCGAGGAGCGCGGCGAGGAAGGAGGTGAAGCCCATGACGCACCACTTCCCCAGGGAGAAGGGGTCGAACAGGAGTTTGCGGGTCCATTCGAAGGACCGCTGGATGGCATCGGTGGCCGAAAGCATCGTGAGCCTCGTCTTTCTCGGATTTCGCTGAGCCGATTGTGACAGAACCCGGGGTTGGATCTAGAATCGGGGGCCGTCACTCATCACCGGGGGTCGCCATGCCTGCGAAGGATCCAAGGGACGCGTTCCAGCTCAAGATCCTCCTGGCCGACACGAAGCCGCCGGTGTGGCGACGGCTCCGGGTCCCGGCCTCGATCAGCCTGGCCCGGCTCCACCGGGCCATCCAGGCCGCCTTCGGGTGGGAGGACGACCACGGCCACGTCTTCCGCATCCGGGGGGGCGAGTACGGGCGCAGCGGCTCCGAGGCCGCCTTCGACCTCCGGGGCGAGCGCGCCTCCCTGGCGGGCCTGGGGGTCGAGCCGGGCGAGACCTTCCACTACGAGTACGACTTCGAGGACGCCTGGACCCACGTGGTGACCGTGGAGGACCGCCTCCTCCTGGAAGCCCCCCTGCGGGGCCCCTCCTGCCTGGGAGGCCGCCGGGCCTGCCCCCCCGAGGGCTCCGGGGGCCCCTTCGCCTTCCGGGACAGCCTGGCCGCCGCCCAGGATCCCAGCCACCCGGAGCACGGCCAGGCCCTGGCCTGCTTCCCCCGGGGCTGGAAGGCCGAGTCCTTCGACCTCAAGGCCGTTCAGGCCGCCCTGAAAGAAGTCTAGTACGCGGGAACATCCCGGCCCATTAGACTGTCCAACATATGAGCCGGCGTTCGGTGGATGAGGGGAGCGGGGATGCGGAGCTGGTCGAGGCCTGCCGGGCGGGGGATCCCGACGCGTTCGGGATCCTCGTGCGGCGCCACCAGAAGGCCATGCTGAACCTGGCGTACCGCATGGTGGGCAACTACGAGGAGGCCTGCGAGGTGGCCCAGGACGCCTTCGTGGCGGCCCACCGGGGCCTGCCGCTGTTCCGCTCCGAGGCGCGCTTCACCACCTGGCTCACCGCCATCACCCTGAACCTGGCCCGGAACCGCATCGCCCAGCTGGCCTCGCGGCGGCGCAGGGAGGCCTGCTCGCTGGACGCCCCCATCCCCACGGCCCGGGGCGACGTGTTCCCGGACCCGCCGTCCGGGGCCCCGAGCGCCCTGGACAACCTGGAGGCCCGCGCCCTGAAGGCCCAGGTGGAGGCCTGCGTGGGCGAGCTCCCGGTGGACTTCCGGGAGGTCCTGATCCTCCGTGACCTGCAGGACCGCTCCTACCAGGAGATCGGCACCGCCCTGGAGCTGAAGGAGGGCACCGTGAAGTCCCGCCTGGCCCGGGCCCGGGAAGCCGTGAAAGCGTGCCTGCAGCGCGCCCTGGGGGCCCCATGAGCGCCTGCCGGGACTTCCGCGACCTCCTCTCCGCCCATCTCGACGGGGCCCTCGCCCCCGCGGAGGCGGCGGCCCTGGAGGCCCACCTGGCCTCCTGCGGGGACTGCGCCCGGGCCCTCGCGGAACTGCGGGAGACGGTGGCGCGCGTCCGGTCCATCGAGGCCGTGGAGCCTCCTCCCGGGTTCGCGGAGGGGGTCCTCGCCCGGGTGGCGCCCAGGCGCCGGCCCCTGGCCACGCGGCCCTGGGTCCAGGCTGCCGCCCTGGTCCTGATCTGCTTTTCCGGGTACGTGGTGATGCGGGTGGCCGCGCCGGCCCGGGGCATCGTCCCGCCCGCCGTGCCGGAGGCTCCCGCTCCGCGGGAGGCGGCCCCGGAGCCCGCGGCGAAGGAACGCGCCGCCCCGGCCCCCAGGCGGGAGCCGGCGAAGAGGAAGGAGGCGCCGCCCGCGCCGCCTCCGGCGCCCGCCCCGCCCCCGCCGGCCGTGGCCTCCGGGGCCGCCGCCCAGGACCGCATGGAGAACCGGGCCCTGAAGGCCTCGGCGCGGTCCGCCGTCGCGGAGGCCTTCGCCCCGGCGCAGGTCGCCCTCCGCCTGGAGGCCCCCGGGGCCCGCACCGCGGCCCTGGAGGCCCTGCGCACGTGCGGGGGCGCACTCCTGGCCTCGGGAGCGCGCTCGGTGTCGGCGCGCATGGACAGCCGCCGCCTTCCGGAGCTGAGGGCCCTGCTGGAGAAGGCCGGCAAGGTGGGCGGGGAGCTCCCCGCCCAGCCGCCCCCGGAGGTGGTGGTGACGATTTCCTGGTAGGCGGGGGAACTTTCCCCGGGGCGCCCTTGTCCAACAGAGCGGCATCCGAGGAGGACCCCATGAGAACCGCCATCCCATTCGCCCTCGCCGCAGGCATCCTGGCCTGCCCTTCCCAGGCCCGCTCCGTGGGGCAGGCCGTCACCGTCGAACTCCGCATGGACGACGGGCGCACCGTGAACCTCTACCCCGCCCCCGGCCGGAACCGCGCCTACGCGGAAGCCGTGAAGGGCGCCGGCTACCGCATCGTGGTGCGCAACACCACCTCGCGCCGGGTGGGCCTGGTCATCGCCGTGGACGGCCGCAACATCGTCTCCGGCGCCAAGTCCTGGCTGCGCAACGACGAACGGATGTACATCCTGGAGCCCCACGCCACCCAGGAGCACGCCGGGTGGCGCACCGGCCAGGACCGCATCAACCGGTTCTTCTTCACCACGGCCGACGATTCCTACGCGGGCCGCTTCGACGACACGTCGGCCATGGGCGTGGTGGCGGTGGCGGTGTATCCCGAGGTCCAGCCTCCCCCCTGCCCCCTTCCGGCCACCGCCGGCGCCGCGCGGAACCTCGCCCGCAAGGAGAGCCGGGACATGGCCTCCGAGGCGGCCGCGGGCACCGGCTACGGGCGGGAGGAATACTCCCCCTCGCGCGTCGTGGCCTTCGAGCCGGAGGCGGCGGCCCTGGAGAAGACCTGCATCAAGTACGAGTGGCGGGACACCCTCCGGCGCCTGGGCGTGGTCCGGGACGGGAACCGGCTCTGGGACGGCGGATACGCGCCTCCGCCCCCCCGGGGCTGATCCCGGCGGATCCGGGAATCCCGCCCGGAATTCTCCTCATTCAACCTTTTTCGCGGAGATTCCGTCCAAACTGGGTGATCCCCCTGTGAGGCCCCATGCCCCGACGATTCCCCTTCCCTTCCGCCCTGCTCGCCCTCGCCCTGCTCCCGGCCTGGGCCCAGGGGCCCACCCGGCTCATCCAGTCCATCCCCCGGGAGACCCCCCTGGCCCACCCGGACCTGGCCTTCGCCAAGGACGCCTGGATCGAGGTCATCCGGGGCGCGAAGAGCCGCCTGGACTTCGCCGAGTTCTACATCGCCCAGGAGCCCGGCGGGGCGCTGGAGGAGGTCCTCCAGGAACTGGAGCGCGCCGGGGCGCGGGGCGTGAGGATCCGCTTCATCCTTTCCGGCGGGCGCATGCTGGAGCAGGACCCCGCCTCCCTGGCCCGCCTGCGCAAGGTGCGGAACCTCGAGCTTCGGGTCTTCGACCTCAAGGGCGTCTCCACCGGCATCCTCCACGCCAAGTACTTCCTCGCCGACGGTCGGGAGGGGGTGCTGGGCAGCCAGAACTTCGACTGGCGCGCCCTGGAGCACATCCACGAGCTGGGCATCCGCACCACCGACCCCGCCCTGGTGGACCGCCTCCAGGAGGTCTTCGAGGTGGACTGGCGCTTCGCCGGGGACAAGAGCCTGCCGCCGGCCTCCAGGCCCGCCGCCGCAACCCAGGGCTCCGCCGAGCTGGTGGCGAGCCCCCCCTTCCTCTCCCCCGGCACCGTCCGCCCCGCCCTGGGCGCCCTGGTCCAGCTCCTGGGCGAAGCCCGCTCCAGCATCCGCATCCAGCTCCTCACCTACTCCCCCGTCGCCCGCGGCCACTACTGGCCTGCGCTGGACGGCGCCCTGCGGGCCGCGGCCGTGCGGGGCGTGAAGGTCGACCTGCTGGTCTCGGACTGGGTCTTCAAGAGCCGGGGCCTCGACCACCTCAAGTCCCTGGCCCTGATCCCCAACATCGACGTGCGCATCGCCTCCATCCCCGAGGCGTCCACCGGCCACATCCCCTTCGCCCGCACCGTCCACAGCAAGTACGTCGTCCTGGACGGCGCCACCCTGTGGGTGGGCACCAGCAACTGGGAGGAGGACTACTTCGAGGCCTCCCGCAACGTGGAGGCCATCCTGCGCCAGCCGGCCCTGGCGAAGCAGGGCGGGGAGATCTTCGAGAAGCTCTGGACCAGCGGATACGTGAGGAAGCTGGAGCCGATGAAGGCCTACACGCCCCGGAAGGTCGACTGACTACACCGCCCCGGCCTTCCCCGCCAGGCGCCTGAGGAGCCCCAGCTGCCCCAGGTGGTAGGCCTCGTGCCACGCCAGGAAACCCACGAGTCCGGCCACGTCGTTCGTGCCGTCGGGCAGGGTGCGGCCGACGGGTTTGGCCAGCATCTCCTCCGTCACCCCCTCCCAGGCCCCGGCCATGGCGGCGTTGGCGGCGTGGAAGGCGGCGACCATGGCCGCGGCATCCAGGTCGGCGGGCAGATCCGCGGGCGAGGTGCCCCGGGCGAAGAGGGCCTCCCAGGGGGCCGTCTCCACGGGCAGGCCCAGCGCGGCGGCCACCCGGTTCCGGTACGTGGCGAGGTGCCCGACCAGCCAGCGGGGATCGTGGCCGGCGGCGTCGCGCACGGCCCATTCGGCGTCGGTGAAGTCCCCGACGAGACGGTCCAGCATCGCGTTCCCGGCCTTGTAGCTCCGGGCGGCGGTCGCAATCACGGGCAGCATGGGCACCTCCTTGGCTGTACGGAATCAGGCTAACCGGAATTTGCCGGTGAGGCGGTGGAGATCCCCGGCCTGGCGGGCCAGGTCGTCGATGGTGCGGGAGGTCTCGTGGAGGCTCGAGGCCAGCTGGACCGTGGCCGAGGCGTTCTGCTCGGTGAGCTGGGCCGTGGTGCTCACCGCCTCCACCACCTCGTTGCAGGAGAGGGTCTGCTCCTCCACCGAGGTGGTCACGCGCGCGGCGCCCGTGGACAGGTTGCGGATGTTGGCCTCCATGGCCACCAGGATCTCCCTCACCGCGGCGGTGGAGACGGCGCCGTCCTTGACCCGCCCGGTGCTCTCCTGGATGAGCTGGCTGATCTCCTTGGCCGCGCCGGCGCTGCGCTCGGCCAGCTTGCGGATCTCCTCGGCCACCACGGCGAAGCCCTTGCCCTGGGCCCCGGCCTTGGCCGCCTCGATGGCGGCGTTCAGGCTGAGCAGGTTGGTCTGGCGGGCGATGTCGGCGATGACCGAGGTGATGCGGCCGACCTTGGCCGAGCTCTCCTCGATGGCCTCCATGGCCTGGGAGGAGCCCCTGGCGCAGTCCAGGCCCCGGGCGCTCATGGCAAGGGACTCCTGGGAGAACCGGTCCGTCTCGTGCGCAGTTCCGCGCACGTCCGTGATGGAGCTGGCCACGTCGTTCAGGGCCGAGGTGGACCGGTCCATGGCGGCGCGCTGGTGCTCGGCGCCCCTGCTGATCTCCTCGGTCGCGCCGTTGAGCTGGTCGGTGGTGGCGGCCAGTTCCGTGGCGCCGCTGGCCACGCGCTCGGCGATGCCGGCGAGGGTGGAGATGTCCTGGCGCAGGCCGCGGGTCAGGTCGTCGAGGCTCCCGGCGATCTCGGCGAACTCGTCCCGGGTGTCCACCTTCGGGGAACGGGTGAGGTCGCCCCCGCCCACCGCCACCAGGGCCGTGCGGATCTCCGCCACCGCCGCGCCCACCTGCCGCCCCACGACCACGGTCATGACGATGCCGGCGAGGATGGCCACCAGGCTTCCCGCCAGGAGGTAGAGCTGCATCCTGCCGGCGAAGCCCGACGTGAGGCGGACGTCCTCCCGGGTGCGGGCGTCGATGGCCGCCAGGGTCTTCTCGAAGCCCTCCCGCCCCAGGCGCTGGTCCTGGACGTTGGCCTCCATGAGGCCCGGATCGAACCTGGCCGCCGCCTTGGCCTTGGCCAGGGCCTCGGGGAACCCGGCGTCGTATTTCCGGATGGAGGCCAGGCCCTGGGTCACCAGGGCCTTCTCCTCCGGACCCCAGGCCACGGTCTCCAGTTTGGCCAGCTTGACCGCGGCCTTGTCCTGCAGCTCCTTGAGGCGCTGGCCGCGCTTGGCCTGGTAGGCCTCGTCCTTGGCCGCGGCGATGAGGGAGACGTGCACGGTACGGATCGTGTTCACGTCGTTGAGGGCGCTGGAGAGCATCCGGGCCTTGTCCAGGTCCGCCCCGGAGACCTCCAGGCGGCTCACGACCCGGTCGATGGTGAAGGCGCCGGTCAGGGCCACCACCGCCAGGAGGAGGACCTGGCCCGCGAAGAGGAACGCGAACTTCCCGCGTATCCTCAGACGCCCGAAAATCCTGACGAAAATGCCCATGGTCGGCTCCTGGTAAAGAACAGTTCAAGGTGGAAGAGGATACCTTTAACCGATAAATCGTGCATTCCCGTTTATCATTGAAACCGCATGATCAAGACCATCGGCAAATACGAAATCCTCCGGCTCCTGGGCAGGGGCAACATGGGCGAGGTGTACCTGGGCCGGGACCCGGTCCTGGAGCGGCCGGTGGCCGTCAAGACCATACGGCCCGGCGCGGCCTTCGAGGGGGAGGGCCAGGCCCGCTTCGAGCGGGAGGCCCGCGCCATGGCGGCCCTGAACCACCCCAACATCATCACCGTCTATGATTTCGGCATGGTGGAGGAGGTCTGCTACCTGGCCATGGAATTCCACGAGGGGGAGGACCTCGCCACCCTCATCCAGCGCGGCTCCCCGGGCCGGGCCGACCTGCTGGAGGCCCTGGCCCAGGCCTGCGACGGCCTGGGCTTCGCCCACGCCCGGGGCATCGTCCACCGGGACGTCAAGCCGGCCAACATCCTCGTGGGCGGCAAGGGCAGGCACCCCGTGGCCAAGCTGCTGGACTTCGGCGTGGCCAGCGTGGACCGCTCGAGCCTCACGGAGCAGGGCACCTGGATGGGCACGGTCAGCTACATGGCCCCGGAGTACCTGGAGAGCGGCAAGGCCGGCCCCGCCGCGGACATCTTCGCCGCCGGGGTCATCATCTTCGAGATCCTCTCCGGGGGGGACCGGCCCTTCACGGGCGAAGGCCCCACGGCCATCCTCAACGCCATCCTGCACAAGCCCCCCAGGGAGCTCGCCCCGGACCACCTGCATGGCGTGCCCCGGGCGGTGGTGGACGTGATGGACAAGGCCCTGGCCAAGGATCCCTCGCGCCGCTACGCCACCGCCGAGGAGCTGGCGGCGGCCCTGCGGGAGGCCCTCGCGGCCCCGGCCCAGGCTCCGGAGCCCCCCCAGCGCATCGTCGTGGGCAGGGGCGGCGGGGCCACCTGCCTCAGCCTCCGGGTGGCCCTGCGCCTGGCCCGGAGCGGGGCGGTCATCGAGGTCCTGCCCGGCGTCTACCGGGAGGCGGTCCTCGTGGACAAGGAACTCACCCTCCAGGGCTCGGGCGACCCGGCCCTCATCGTGGTGGAGTCCCCCGCGGGCCCCTGCGTCACCGTGGACGCGCCCCGGTGCGACGTGCGGGGCCTCACCCTCCGGGGCGCCGGCCCGGGACCGGCCGCGGACCTGCGCTCCGGCCACACCACCCTGGAGGCCGCGCTCGTCACCAGTCCCGCGGGCCTGGGCCTGCGGCTCCACGCCGGGGCGCAGGCCACGGCCCTGGACTGCGTCTTCGAGGACCACGCGGGCGGGTCCGTGGAGCTGGGGCCCCGCAGCTCCTCCCGGTTCGTGCGCTGCGAATTCAGGCGGAGCGCCTGTGCCGGGGTGCTGGCCCTGGAGGGCGCGCAGACCGCCCTGGAGGGCTGCCTGGTCACGGGCCACGCGGGGGCCGGCGTGCACGCCACGGAGGGCGCCCGGGTCCAGCTCGCCGGGTGCCGGGTGGCGGGGAACCCCGGGCTGGGCCTTTGCGCCGTTGACGGGGGCCGGATCGTCCTGGCCGCCTGCGAAGTCACCGGCAATGGGCAGCCCGGGCTCCTGCTGCACCGGGGCGGTTCAGCGCAGGTGTCGGGAACCCGGGTGGTCGACGGCGCCTCCCTGGGCATCGCGTGCCACCTGGAGGCCTCACTGGCCATGGACCACAGCCTCGTGCGGGGCAACGCCCCCGGGGGGCTGCTGCTGGCCGCCGGGTCCCTGGCCCCGGAGCTGGGCGAGGGCAACACGATCGAGGACGCGATCCTAAGGTAGGAGCTCTCCCCAGCCCGTCCCCTCCAGGGACAGGCCCCGGTAGGCGGGGTTCCCCAGGAGGTCCAGCATGGGATCCGCCTTCCGGGTGACGAAGGCGATGGGCAGCTCCCCGAAGGACCGGAGCAGCGGCTCCAGGTGCCGCACGGCGCCGACGGCCTCCAGGCCCCCGGCGAGGCTGGGCTCCAGGTCCACCAGGAGGAGCCGCACCGGCGCGGACCCCGCCTCCTTCCAGAGGCCGTGGGCCCCGAAGAGGTCCGGCGCGGCCTCGAAGCGCCAGTAGCCCGCGGCCCTCAGGTTCGCCTCCAGCCGCTCCCGGTCCTCGCCTGGGGGCCCCACCAGGAGGAGCCTGGCGCACCTGCGGTCCAGGGCGCCCAGGGCCTCCAGGCCAGGCGCCGCGGGGGCCGGAGGAGGGGCCTGGGCCCGGGCCGGGGCGCTGACCTCCAGGGGGCCGGCCTCCGGCCGGTAGCCGCCCGAGGACAGGCCGCTCTGGCGGTCCCGCAGTTCCAGGAACCGGGAAAGGAGCAGCTTGTCGGCCTCGCCCATGCCCATGAACTGGACGCCCAGCTGCAGCTCGGAGTCGGCCTGCTGCACCCGCACCACCTGGCCCCGGAGCTCCAGGTGCTCGCCCTTGGGGAAGCCGCTGACGCGCAGGAGGCTGAAGATCATCCCCCGGTCGAAGAGCACGGCGTGGGGCGGCAGGGGCATCCCGTCGTCGAGCCTCAGCATGCGGTCCACCCGGAAGGCCAGGCCCCCCATGGACAGGCTCAGCAGGGGTCCGGTGAGGCCGTGCCCCGGGACCTCGGAGTCCTGCCCGGCCACGTAGAAGTTCTCCCGGGGGCGGAAGGGGTAGCGCTTCCAGAGCCGCCGGTCCGACGCCGTCAGGGTCGCCGGGCCCTGGAAGCGGTACTGCAGATAGCCCTCCCGTCCCACGAACCGGATGCGCCCCTCCAGGCGCTTGCCCTGGGTGGCGAACACGAGCTCGAACGGCGCCCCCTCCGCCAGGGCCGGCGGCAGGGGCCGCAGCAGCTTGAGGACCAGGTCCCCGGAGCCGGCCTCCACCTTCAGCAGGACGGCGGTGTACGGCAGGGTCCGCGTGCCCTCCACCTTGATGGGGAACTCCGCTTCGGTGGCCATGAGGTCCCGGAGGGCCTCGGCGACGAGGGCGGGTTCCCGGATCTGGGCGCCGGTGGACATTCAGCCCTCCGCCGCCCGGGGCGTGGCATGGATCGGGGATTCCTGGATTCGCACGGTCTTACGATACCCCGCCGCGTCGCCTCGCGCCACTCACCGGGCCGAGTGGCCCTTGACGTCCTCGAAGGGCGCCCGGAGCAGGGGAAGGTCCCGCTCCAGGTCCCCGCTGGGGTGGAAGGGGGGCAGGAAGCGCACCACGTGCTCCGGGTAGTCCAGGGCCACCGGCAGGATGGGGACGCCGGCCCTGGAGGCGATGTGGTAGAACCCGGACTTCCACTGGCCCACCTGCTTGCGGGTGCCCTCGGGGGACAGCGCGATGTAGAGGGCGGGGGCCGCCTCGAAGGCCGACACGCAGGCCCCCACCACGCCGCTGGCGGCCCTGCGGTCCACGGGGATGCCGCCCAGCCAGCGCAGGAGCCCGCGGAAGGGGGGCTTGAAGATCGTGTGCTTGCCCAGCCAGGAGGAGCGCAGTTCCAGGGCCAGCACCACCGCCAGGCCCAGGGTGAAGTCCCAGTTGGAGGTGTGGGGCGCCACGATGACCACGGCCCGGGGGTCCTCGGGGAACCCGCCCTCCACCCGCCAGCCTCCCCAGGCCAGGTAGAGCTTTCCGAGCCACCGCCAGAGGCCGCCGCGGGCATGGCGGAGGGCGGCGGGCGGCGCGGGGAGGTCGGTCTGGAATCGCACGGTGGCCTCTCGTCTACAGCGTCTGGAGGGAGAAGGTCACGTCCAGGCGGATGGGGGCCTGGACCCTCATGCGCTCGGGCACGTGGAAGCGCCAGAGGAGCACGGTCTCCACGATCCTCGGCCAGGTCTCCGGGGGGCCCCCCAGGGGCGTGGCGGACAGCGGCACGCCGTCGGCGCCGATGGAGAGGCGCACGAGGACCGAGCCCTTGAGGCCCCGGACCGTCCCCTTCACCACCGGGATGGGCTGCAGGACGATGCGGAACTCGTCGTCGTCCACGGGCGCGGCCAGGATGCGCCGCACCGGGGCCGCCGCGGCGGGCCTGGAACCGCCGTCCCCCCGCGCCATGCCGTTGCCGCCCCGGGCCACGGGCAGGCCCTGGGGCACCTCCGGGGCGGCGGCTTCCGCCGGCAGGCCGCGAGGCTCCAGGTCCAGATCCGGCGTGAAGCTGGCTGCCCTGGGGAGGCTCGCCTGCAGCTTCTGGTATTTCAGCAGGTCCGGGTCCACCGTCCCCGTCCCGGCGGGATCCCCGGGGTGGGCGGAGGGCGGGGCCTCCCGGGGGGCGGGGTCCAGGACCTGATCCACCGCGAGCCGGACGCCCAGGACCCGGGTCCGTTCCACGCCGGCGGCGCGCAGGCGCGCCGCGCCGAGCGCCCACACCAGGGCCAGGGTCAGGCCTGCCGCGAGGGCCAGGCTCAGCCCCCTCCGGCTCTCCCCGACGCCGGAGAGGGCCAGCTCCAGATCGAGATCCGGCTCGAAAAGCTTTTCCATGGGTACATTAGGCCAGCAATCCGGGAATAATTCCTGTTCAGATCACCTGGCTGATATGCATGGCCTTGAACCTGCCGCCGCTGGCCTCCGCGGCCCGGGTGAGCTGGATGAGGCAGCCGGGGCAGGCCGTGACCACCACGTCGGCCCCGGTGGCCTCGATGTTCGAGGTCTTGCGGGCCAGCACCTGGGCGGCGGCTTCGGGGTGGTCCATGTGGAAGGTGCCGGCGCCGCCGCAGCAGGCGTCGGACTCGCGCATGTCCACGAAGGTGCCCGCGGCCTCCAGGAGCTGGCGCGGCTGGCGGCGGATCCCCTGGCCCCGCACCAGGTGGCAGGGGTCGTGGAACGTGTACGTGCGGTCCCGGCGTTCCGGGGACTGGTAGCCCATGCGCACGAGGTACTCGGTGAGGTCCAGCACCTTGGCGCTGAAGGCCGCGGCCCGGTCCCGCCAGAGCGGATCCTCCCGGAAGTGGGAGGCCAGGTGCTTGAGGGCCCCGCCGCAGCTGGCGCAGTCGGTCACCACCAGGTCGGCGTCCTCGAAGAGGGCGATGTTCTCCTTGGCCAGGTCCAGGAAGGTGGCGCCCATGCCGTGGGCCAGGTGGGGAAGGCCGCAGCAGGGGTTGTCCGGGGAGGTCACCTCGCCCAGGCCGCCCAGGAGCTTCAGGGTGGCCTCGGCGGCGTCCGGGAACATGAGCTTCATGCCGCAGCCCTGGAAATAGGCCACCCGGGCGTGGGTGCCCAGCTGCGCCGGGGACACCGGAGCCTCCCCGCCCAGGGCCGCGGGACCGGCGAAGGCGGCCAGGAAGGCCTTGCGGGGGAATTCCTTCGGGACCAGGGCCGAGGGGAGGAAGCGCAGGAGCCCGAGGCGCCGCAGCGCCCCCAGGGACAGGGCGCCCAGGCCCACCAGGGCGCGGCTGCGCAGCACGGCGCCCACCAGGCGGTACTTCGCGGTGGGACCGCCCGCGCGGTCCGTGAGGACCTGGCGTACCCGGATCATGGCCTCGTCGGTGGCCACCTTGTTGGGGCAGCTGTCGGCGCAGGCCCGGCAGAGCAGGCAGAACTCCACCGCCCCGCGCACGCCCGCGCCGGGCTCGAGGCCGCCCTCGGCCAGGCCCCGGGCGATGGCGTTCTTGCCGCGGGCGCTGGAGCGCTCCACGTCGCGCACCTTGAACAGGGGGCACACGGTGAGGCAGGTGCCGCACCGGTCGCAGCCCGCCACCAGGTCCTTGGCTTCCTTGAGGAGGTCGTTCACCAGATCTTCCCCGGGTTGAGGATCCCCTTGGGATCGAGGCCGGCCTTGATGGCCTTGAGGGTGCGCACGCCCGTTTCGCCCAGGGCCTGGGCCAGGTAGGGGCGCTTGGTGATGCCGATGCCGTGCTCCCCGGTCAGGGTTCCCCCCACGGCCAGGGCCGCCTCGAAGATGGCGTCGACCGCATGGTGGACCCTTTCGGCCTGCCCGGCGTCGGCCATGTCGCAGAGCACGGACGGGTGCAGGTTCCCGTCCCCGGCGTGGCCGAAGACCGGGATGAGGAGGTCGAACTTCTTCGCGATGGCGCCGATGCGGCGGACCACCTCGGGGAAGGCGTCCCGGGGCACGGAGATGTCCTCGCCCAGGCGGTTGGGGGCCAGGGAGGCCACGGCCGAACTGAGGCCGCGCCGCACCGCCCAGAGCTCGTCGCTCTCGGCCTTGTCCTTGGCCACCTTGAATTCGAGGCAGCCGCAGGCGGCGGCCACGTGGCGGATGCGCTCGTACTGGCCGTCCAGCGAGGCGGCATCCTCGCCGTCCACTTCGATGATCACGCAGCAGCCGGCGCCCGCCGGCAGGGTCATCTTGCGGTGCCTGGCCACGGCCTCGAGGCTGACGTCGTCCATGATCTCCGCGGCCGAGGGGACGATGTCCTCCTTCAGCATCCGGTGGACCGTGGCGCAGCCGTCCTCCATGTCGGCGAACATGAGCCGCAGCACCCCCCGCTGCTTGGGCAGGGGGATGAGCCGCAGCAGCACCTTCGTGATCACCCCGAGGGTCCCCTCCGAGCCCGTGAAGAGGCTCGTGAGGTCGTAGCCGGTGACGTTCTTGATGGCCTTCCCGCCGGTCTCGAGGATGGCGCCGTCGGCCAGGACCACCTGGAGGCCCATGACGTAGTCCCGGGTGACGCCGTACTTCACGGCCCGCATGCCCCCGGCGTTCTCGGCCACGTTGCCGCCGATGGTGCTGAACTTCCAGCTGGCGGGGTCCGGGGGATAGAAGAGCCCCCGGGCGGCGCAGGCGTCGTGCAGGTCCATGGTGCGCACGCCCGGCTCCACCGTGACCATCATGTTGGCCTCGTCCACTTCGAGGATGTCGGTCATGCGGTCCAGGGCGAGGGAGATGCCGCCCTCCAGGGGCACGGAGCCCCCGGTGCGCCCGCTGGCGGCGCCCCGGGGGGTGACCGGGATGCCGGCGGCGTGCGCCAGGGCCATGACCCTGGAGACCTCCTGCACGGTGCGGGGCCGCACCACCAGGTCCGGCTTGCGGGCCGGGACCAGGGGCAGGAAGGAGGAGTCGTAGGAGTAGCCGAACCGGTCCACCTCGCCGTCCAGGACGTGGTCCTGGCCCACGATCAGCCGCAGTTCGTCGAGAAGCGTGGTCACCGGCATGTCATTCTCCTACTTCGTGAGCCCGAGCCAGGTCCAGTACGTCAGGGCCATGACCGTCATGAAGACGGCCGCCAGCAGGCTCATCACGGCGCCGGTCTTCAGCATCTCCTTCGAGGTGATGTGGCCGCTGCCCATGGCCACGGCGTTGGGCATGTTGGTCACGGGGAGCAGGTACTGGTGGGGCATGTTGATGCCGATGATCAGGGCGAAGGCCATGGGGTCGGCGCCGATGGCCACGGCGTGGGCGATGATGATGGGTGTCAGGGCCGTGGTCTTGGGGCCGCCGCCGGTGAAGAACACCTGCAGGGCGGTGATGAGCCAGATGATGATGATCAGCTGGGCCACGTGGGGCAGGTGGATGAGGGGGCCGAGCATGGTCCCGGCCATCCACTTGGCCGCGCCCGAGGAGGCCAGGGCTGCGCCCATGGAGAGGCCCGCGCCGTACAGCACGAACACGTTCCAGGGCACCTTGGACTGCGCCTCCTTCCAGCCCATGATCCCCTTGGCGGGCCAGAGCAGGACGATGACGGAGGCCATGCCGACGATCACCACGTTGACCTTGTGGAAGGAGTCCGTGGCCCAGAGCACCAGGGTCAGCAGGAAGACCACCAGGGTGTACTTCTCGGCCTTGGAGAAGGGGCCCAGGGCCTCCAGCTCGCTCTTGATGTAGTCGTGGCCGCTGCCCAGGGTCTTGATCTCGGGGGGCCACATGAGGCGGAGGATGTAGACGGAGAGGAAGGCCAGCGCGAAGGCCGGCACGCCGCCCACCTTGAACCACATGGACCAGGAGATGGTCTTCTTGGTGGCGGCCTCGATGAGCCCGACGGTGATGGGGTTGCCCACGTGGGCGGTGAGCACGCCCATGCTCATCATGGTGCCGCTCATGGCGACGATGAACATGAGGGCCTTCATGATGTTGCTCTTGCCGTGCTCGGCGTTGAAGGCCTGCCCGATGCCCAGGATGATGGGCAGCATGAGCAGCGTCCGGGCCGTGATGGACGGCACCAGGAAGGTCATGACGGCCATGACCGCGGCGACGGCCCAGTAGATCTTCACGGCGCCGCCGCCGGCCATGTTCACCAGCGTCAGGGCGACCCGCTTGGAGAAGCCCGACTTCTCCATGCACCCGGCCATGATGAAGCCGATGACGATGAGCCAGAGCGCCGTGTTGGCGTAGCCCCCGAAGGCGTTGGGCAGGGTGGTGGCCTTGAGGGCCGCCAGGAGGAAGACGATGAGGAGGCCGCTGATGGCGTCCTCCAGGGCCTGGGTGACCCAGACGATGATGGCGAAGACCGCCACCCCCAGGGCCGCCTTGCTGGTGGGGGTCAGTCCCTTCACTTCGGGAGTGAGCCACATGATTCCGGCCAGGGCCGCGAAGGCCACGACGAGCGCGACGAGTTTCTTGCGTTCCACGTCAGATCCTCCTATGGGGCATGCCAGGGTGTACCTTCCATATCGGGCCACGGGAAGGTTCACGTCCAGCCTGGAGCCACCGGCGACCCTCCCTGGCGTACCAGCGGCCCGGATGCCGCTACAGGCCGAAGACGCTCTTCAGCCGGGGCAGGTACATCCGCCCCACGGGGATCTCGGCCGGGGCGCCGTCCCGCAGGGGCTTGAGGTGGATCAGGTAGGCGTGGTTGAACCAGGGGGTGAGGTTCGCGACCTGGTCGACGTTGACGATGTAGTTCCGGTGGCACCGCAGGAAAAAGGCGGGATCGAGCCGGGCCTCGAACTCCGTGAGGCGGGTGCGGGTGGGCCGGCTCCGGCCGTCCAGGGTCTCCAGGAAGACCTCGCGCTCCCGGGCCACGATCATCCGGATCCGGTCCACCGGCACCACGTCGAACCCGGTGGCGCCCTCCACGAGGATGGTGCGCGGGAACCGGGGCGCTTCGGCGGCGATGCGCCCCGCTCCGGCCATGCGGTCCCGGATGCGCAGGAGGTCCGCGGCGTCGAAGGGCTTCAGGAGGTAGTCCATGGCCCGGACCTTGAAGGCCTCCAGGGCGTACTGCGCGTACGCCGTCACGAAGACCACCCGGGGCGGCCGGGGCAGCTCCGCCAGGCGCGCCGCCAGCTCCAGGCCGCCCATCTCGGGCATCTGGATGTCCAGGAAGACCAGGTCGGCCCCCTCTTCTTCCAGGAAGGCCAGGGCCCGGGCCCCGTCGTGATAGACCCCCACCACCCAGGCCCACTCCTGGGCCTCCAGGAGGGTCTTGAGCTCGCCGCAGATCAGCGGCTCGTCGTCCACGATGACGGCCCGGAAGCGGCTCATGGCATGGCCTGGGCGGGGAGGGAGAGGCGGGCCACGGTGCCCCGGTCGGGTCCGGCACTGGAGAGCACCAGCCCCGAGGCGGGCCCGAAGATGAGGCGCAGGCGCCGGTGGACGTGCTGCAGGCCCAGGCCCAGGCCGGTCTCCGAAGGGGTGCCGCCCCGGAGGTTGAGGCGCTCCAGGTCCCTTTCCTCGATGCCCAGGCCGTCGTCCCGCACCTCGATCCAGGCGCCCTGGGCCTCCCGGCCCGCGCGAAGGGTGACGGTGCCCCCCTCGCGGCGGGGGCCGATGCCGTGCTTGATGGCGTTCTCCACCAGCGGCTGGAGGATGAACACCGGCAGGATCAGGCCCAGGAGCTCGGGCGGCACCTGGATGTCCCCCTGCACCCGGGTGCCGAAGCGGGCCTTCTGGAGGCTCAGGTAGAGCTCCACGGTCTGAAGCTCGTCGGCGAGGGTGGTCATCTCCTCCCCGCGGTCCAGGGACCGGCGCAGGAAGACGGACAGGTCCTTGATCACCGTGCGGGCCGCCTCGGGATCCGTGCGGGTGAGGGCGCCCACGGTGGTCAGCGTGTTGTAGAGGAAGTGGGGGTTCACCTGGGCCTTGAGCATCTGGAGCTCGGCCTGGGCCAGCAGGGCCTGCTGGGTGGCCTGGGCCTTCATCTTCTCCTGCTCCCGGTACACGTCGCGCACCACCAGGAGGAAGATCCCCACCGCCGCCGCGTTGGCGAGGATGGTGGGGATGGCGATGGTCCGCTCCAGCTGCCAGGCCTGGGCGAAGGGCTTGGACATGAGCAGGATGCACGCCTTGAGGTTGAGCTCGGCCAGCACGGCCGTTCCCAGCGCCACGGGCACGGTGATCCGCCGCGCCCCCAGGCGCCGGTAGACGAGGCCGCTGATGAGGCCCGCGAGGACGTTGGAGACCAGGGCGGCCAGGGCCGTGTAGCCCCCCATGGAATAGCGCACCGCCCCGCCCAGGAAGCCCGCCCCGATGCCCACGAGGGGCCCGCCGATGAGTCCCCCGGCGATGGGCCCCACGATGCGGGTGTTGGCCAGGGCGCCGTGCACCGGGATCCCGATGAAGTTGCCCGCCGCCGAGAAGGCCCCGAAGACCAGGGCCAGCACCAGCTGGTCCTTGGCCCGGTAATGGGAGTCGGTGATGGCCCGGCGCACGGAACTCAGCCGGGTCACCAGGTAGGCCCCGAGCCCGTTGAGGGCCAGGTTCCGGGTGATGTCCCACACCAGGGCCCCGTCCAGGAAGCCCAGCACCTTGCCGGTGGCCATGGACATCATGGCCGGCCCGGGAAAGCAAGGGGTCCGCGTGGAGGCATGTTGGATTATCCATTAAATGCGCTGGAAAATCTCCCATTGGGTTGGGCCGGGTGATTCGATTAGTGGCCAAAAACGACTCAGCATTTTACTTAAAATAAGATCGATCGCGATTCAATTAGGGGCCAGAATTGAATCAAGGCGGTTCAACCATGGCCAGGGCCAGGACCGGACACACGTTCATATGGGAGCTCCCGGGTTGGCCTGCGCTCGCGTGGGATTCCTTACGCTTGTCCGGCCCGCTGGATTCGGCCCGCCGCGCCCAGGCCGAGCTGCTGGGCGTCGTGAGGGCCATCGGGGGCTTCGCCGCGGGTGAAACGGCGGTGGAGGCCATGGCGCGGGAGGTGGTGAACAGCAGCGCCATCGAAGGTGTCAGCCTCGACCTGGAATCCGTCCGGGCCTCCATGATGCTCCGCCTGGGCGTCGCGACGAACCTCGCACAGGCCACCGGCAGCCTGCGGCGGGTCGACCCGGTCGTCAACATCCTGGCCGAGGCGGCGGAAGGCTGGCGATCGCCCCTCACCCTCGAACGGATCTTCGGGTGGCACCGGGCCCTCTTTCCCAGGGGCGTCCCGGACGGCCTCCGGACCCTCCCCGCCGGCGAGCTGCGAGGAGACTACCCCATGGTCGTGGCCACCCTCGGGCGCCGCCCGGGAGAACCGGAGACGGTCCACTTCGAGGCCCCCGGCCGCGCGGGGCTGGAATCCGGCCTCGAGACCTTCCTGGACTGGTTCAACCATCCTCCCGAGGGCCTGAACGGCCTTCTCCGCGCGGGCCTCACGCACCTCTGGTTCGTCACCCTGCATCCCCTGGCCGACGGCAACGGCCGGCTCGCCCGGACCCTGACCGACCTCGCCCTCTCCCAGGACGAGCGGCTCCCGCGGCGCTTCTATTCCCTGTCCGCCCACATCATGAGGAACCGGCAGGCCTACTATGACGCGCTGGAGCATGCCCAGCGCGGGAGCCTGGACATCACCGACTGGCTGGCCTGGTTCCTCGGGCAGGTGGAAGCCGCCACGGGCCAGGGCGTCCAGGAGGTGGGCCGGGTCCTGGCCCGGGGCCGGTTCTGGGCCGAGGTCCGCCGCCTCCCGCTCAACGAACGCCAGGAAAAGGTGCTCAGGAGCGTCCTTTTCCCCATGAGCGCCGACCTCGCCGTGAGCAACCGCCGCTACCGCGCCATCACGACGACCAGCCGCGCCACCGCCGTGCGCGACCTCGCCGCCCTGGCGGAGATGGGCCTGGTCGTGCCCTTCGGGGAAGCGCGGAGCGCCTCCTACCGGGTGGACCTGGACCGCTTCCTGCCGGAGGCGTTCAGAAGCTGATCAGACCAGCAGGCGGAAATTCCAGGCGTCCATCATCTCGGGCGCCTCGGTCTGCCGGGTGGCCGGGGACGGGGTGCGGGGGCCGGCTTCCGCCCCATCGCTTCCCGGCGTGCGGCCCTGGGAGCCCTGGCTGGCCTTCCGGGCGTCCATGGGGGCTGAGGTGCTGCGGAGGACTGGGGACATGTGAAACCTCGCTGGTGGGAATGGGATGAAAAAAAGCCCCGCGACCTTTCGGGTGCGGGGCGGTTGGGTTTCTTTCCTGTGCGTTCTAGAAAGCCCCCGCCCCGGGTCCGATAATTACGACCGTAATGAACAGGCTGGCAAGGGCGAGGACGGCCTCCGGCACGCGCGCTCCCCGGAGGCCGGCGTGAGCGGCGACGGGAGCGGAGGTGGAAGGGAGCTGCATCATGTGATTCAAGAAATAGGCCCTGCCTGGCCGCGTGTCAACGCGCGCGGGACATCCTGCGCGGAATGAATAGGTCCATAAGCAAAGCCAATGATTCAGGGCCGGAAGATGGCGAACACCGTGATATCGGGGTTGGTGAACGTGCCCGCGTCCTCGGAGAACCCGAAGCGCCACCTGGGCAGGGACCGGTGGCCGAGCACCCAGTGCTGCTGGACCCCGGGCCGGTCGATCCAGTCGACGCCCACCTTGTAGGGGCTCTGGTGGTACTGCAGGGTCACGTCCAGCGCGAAGCCCCGCCAGAAGCCCGGCCCGTCGTCCCGGAACCCGAGTCCCACCCAGGCCCGGCCCAGGGTGCGCCGGGGCATGGCCTGCCGGAAGGGGCTCCCCGCGGGCAGGCCCAGGTGCACGCCTTCGAGCTGGCCGTGCAGGGTCCAGCGGCCCCAGGCCCGCCAGCCGGCCACCCCGGCCATCTCGTTGATGCCCCCGTCCGTGGACCAGTCCCGGTCGCTGCCGGTGGGCAGCTGGACGCTGACCCCCACCCGCCCGCCGGCCTCGCGGTCCCCGAAGCCGATGGCGTAGGCCACGTCCGTGCCCAGGAGCCGGGTGGCCGGCCGCCGCAGCTCCGCCACGGTGCGCCCGTTCACCACCAGCTGGTAGTCGATGCGGTTCCGGGGCACCTGGTCCCGGCCCCCGTCGGGCAGCGCGAGGGCCTTGTGGAAGGTGGCCACGGCCTGGTCGCCGATCCCCCCGGAGCTGTTGACGCCCCTGAAGCGCACATTGACCCGTCCGGGTCCCAGGCGCCAGGCGAGGTCGGCGGTGAGCTGCCAGTCCTCGCCGTCCAGGGCCGCCCGGGACCGCCCGTCCAGGCTGGTCTCGTTTCCCGTGGCCAGGAACTGGCTGCTGGCCTCCACGGCGAACGCGTTCACGCCCTCGGGCAACGGCTCTGGGAAGATGCGGAACCACACCGCCCGGTTGTTCATGGGCGTCTCCTGTCCCGCCGCGGCCAGGCCCGCCAGGGTCAGGGCCGCAGCACGCACACAGGTCCATGTCATGGGCCACCTCCGCATCCGCCGACACCGGCCCGCGCCGGGCGTCTCGACTAGCAGGTTAACGGCCCGGGGCCGCGGATACGAACCCTCGGCGCGCCCCTTCGGGTGGCCGGGCGTGTGATTGGGAGCACAAGGCGACCTTTGGGTCTTGTATTGGAAACGGAAAGATGGTGAAGTTGAGATTCAGTCGCTTTGGCTTTCAAACACCAACCACTTTCATTCCAGGAGATGCGCCATGAAGCGCCTCGGCATCGCTCTGTCCGCGTTCCTCGCCGGAACCGCCCTGGGGGCCCAGGTCCCCGATCCCGCCCCCAAGGCCTGCCGCCCCCTCTTCAGCACGTCCGCGGGGCTCACGGACCCGGGCATCGTGGAACTGGAGCTGGGGGCCCAGCGGATCTCCAACCGGGACGGATCGGAGGACCGGTTCGTGCCGACCCAGCTGAACGTCGGGATCAACTCCTGGTTCGACCTCCGCCTCGGCTGGAGCGGACCGGCGCTGCGGAAGGACTCCCAGGGCGAACAGAAGGCGGGCGGCAGCGACCCGGTGTTCGGCGGCCAGGCCCTGTTCCTCAGCCAGGCCAGGTCCGGCGTGGACCTGGGCCTCGCCCACTGGCACAAGCTGCCCCGGGCCAGCGTGGCCAAGGGGATCGGCACCGGCAGGCACGACGACACCCTGCTCGTCACGGCCTCCCGCACCCAGGGCCGCTGGGCCCTGGACCTGAACGCGGGCGCCAACTGGATCGGGCGCAGGTCGGGCGAAGGGCGGGTCCGGCAGGCGGTCGTCTCCCTCGCCGTCACCTACGCCGCGACCTCCGAATGGAACCTCACCCTGGACACCTACGCCCTGGCGGGGACGGAGCTGGGGCCCCAGGCGCTCAGCAGCGTACTGGCGGTCAGGCGCGACCTGACGCCCAGCCTCTGCGTGGACTGCGGGGTGGAAGTGGGCCACACCCAGGGCGCGCCACGCCTGTCGCTGAACGCGGGCCTGGTCTGGCGCATGGGCAGGATTTTCTGAAGAGGATGACGTGATGGAGGTTGCAGCGATGGAACGCTTGAGCGGGTACCGGGTCGGCCAGCGGGGCCGGGTGGGCAGGGTGGAAGGGGAGGAGGCCGTCCAGAGGCGGCTGCTCGAGATGGGCTTCATCCGGGGCGAGGAGGTGCGCGTGGAAAAGCTCGCCCCCCTGGGCGACCCCATGGAACTGGTGATCAAGGGCTACCACCTCTCCCTCCGCCGGGACGAGTGCGCCTGCATCCTCATGGAAAAGGAGTAGTGGCATGGCGATCGTGGCCCTCGCGGGCAACCCCAACTGCGGCAAGACGTCGCTCTTCAATGCGCTCACGGGCGCCCGTCACCACGTGGGCAACTGGCCCGGGGTCACGGTGGAAAAGCGCAGCGGCACCTTCGACGAGGCCGGGCTGGCCATCGAGGCGGTGGACCTGCCCGGCACCTACTCCCTGTCCGCCCGCAGCGAGGACGAGCGCATCGCCTCCAGCTTCCTGGCCAACCCGGCGGTGGACGTCATCCTCAATGTGCTGGACGCCTCCAACCTGGAGCGCAACCTCTACCTGACCACCCAGCTCCTGGAACTGAAGAAGCCCATGGTGTTCGCCCTGAACATGATGGACGAGCTCACGGGCAGGGGCACGCAGGTCGACCTGGAGGTCCTGGCCGCGCTGCTGGGCGGGCCCGTGATCGCCACCGTGGGCAACCGGGGCGAGGGCATCGCGGAGCTGAAGGCCGCCCTCCACAAGGTGGCCACGGGCCAGGACCCCTCCCTGGATCCCAGCCTCTGGCCCCCCCGGGTCACCTACGGGGAGGACATCGAATGCGAAGTGCGCCGCCTGGCCGAGGAGGTGCGCCGGGATGAGAAGCTCACCGGCGACCTGCCCGCGCGTTGGCTGGCCCTCCGGCTCCTGGAGGGAACCCGGGACGGCCTCGAGCAGGCCCGGGCCAGCCATGCCAGCCAGGCCATCCAGCAGCAGCTGGACGCCAGCCGGCGCTTCCTGGAAGGCCACCTGGGCGCCGACTGCGCCACCCTCCTGGCCGAGCGGCGCTTCGGCTTCGCACGGGGGCTGATGAAGGAGGTCCTCACCACGACGGACGGCGGGAGCCGCACCCCCACGGACCGCATCGACGCCGTGCTCACCAACCGGTTCCTGGGCATCCCCATCTTCCTCGGGCTGATGGTGGCGATGTACACCCTCACCTTCGTGGTGGGCAAGATCCCCCAGGACTGGATCGCGGGCGGTTTCGCCTGGCTCCACGACGCCGCCGCCGCGCGGCTCCCGGCCGGCGAGCTCACCAGCCTCCTGGTGGACGGGGTCATCCCCGGCGTCGGTTCGGTGGTGGTCTTCCTCCCGGTGATCATGATCCTCATGGGCTGCGTGTCCTTCCTGGAGGACACCGGCTACATGGCCCGGGCGGCCTTCGTCATGGACCGGCTCATGCACCTCATGGGCCTGCACGGCAAGAGCTTCATCCCCTTGATCATGGGCATGGGCTGCAACGCCCCGGCCATCCAGGCCACCCGGACCATCGAGGCCCGCAGCGACCGCTTCATCACCATCCTGGTCTCCCCGCTCATCTCCTGTTCGGCCCGGCTTCCGGTCTACATCCTCCTGGCCGGGGCCTTCTTCAGTCCCTTCCACGGAGCCCTGGCCGTGGTGGCCATGCACCTGCTGGGCTTCGTGCTGGCGATCGTGGCGGGCAAGGCCCTGCGCATGAGCCTGTTCCGCAACGAGAACACGCCCTTCGTCATGGAGCTGCCCCCCTACCGCCTGCCGGTGCTGCGCACGACCCTCCTGCACATGTGGGAGAAGGGCTCGGTGTTCCTCAAGAAGGCCGGCACCTTGATCTTCGCCGGAGCCACCCTGGTGTGGTTCCTCAGCAACTACCCCGGCATCACCAACCGGACCTGGGCCGCCGAGCTGCGCGCCCAGGAGCAGGCCGTCCAGGCCCTGCACCTGCCCGAAGCCCAGGAGAAGGAACAGCTCGAGGACCTGGCCTTCGCCCACCATGGCCGGATCATGAACTCCAGCCTCGCCGCCCGCTTCGGCCACGCCCTGCAGCCCGTGTTCCGCCCCATCCTCGACCCCGACCGCAGGCGCCCCGAAGCCTGGAAGGACGGCGTGGCCCTCACCGCCGGGTTCGTGGCCAAGGAGATCGTCGTGGGCACCATGGCCGTCGTCCACCAGGCCAAGGCCGAGGCCCCCGAGGGCCAGGAGGGCAGCCCCCTGCAGCAGACCCTGCGGGAGCGCTCCGGCCTGACCCCCCTGACCGCCCTGGCCTTCATGATCTTCACCCTCGTCTACACGCCCTGCCTGGGAACCGTGGGCATGATCCTCAAGGAGACCCGCAGCTGGCGCTGGACCGGGTTCAGCGTCGGCTACGGGCTGGTCCTGGCCTGGCTGCTGAGCTGGGGCACCGTGGTGGCGGGCCGGGCCCTGGGGTTCGCATGAGCGCGCAGGCCCTGGGGGTGCTCCTCGTCACCGCGCTGGCTGTCCTGCTGCTCGCCAGGAAGGCCAGGCGCAGGGGATGCTGCGGGGAAGCCTGCGCCTGCGGGAAGAAGCAGGGCCGCCGGAGCCTGTGATGGGAACCTCCCCGCCCGGAAGGGACGCCGGCCGGCCTCCGTGTATCCTGGTGGGGATGGTCACGCCCTTTGGAACGCCCCGGCACCCTGCGCAGGTGAACGCGCCATGAGACGCTGGGCGGCGATCCTCCTCCTGTGCCTGGCGTCCTTCTACCTGGGCGCCACGAGCCTGGACCCCTGCGCCGGGGGGAGCGGCGACGACTGCGCCCCGGTGTGCCACATCTCCTGTCCCGACGGCTGCGCCTCCGTCCCGGGGCCGGAAATCCCCGCTCCGCAGGTCCCCGATCCCCTGCCCCGTCCCAGCTACGAGGCCGAGCGGGCCCTGGACCTGGTGAGCCAGGTCGTCGAACCCGAGAAGACGCCGCCCCGGTCCTGAACGATCCGACGCCTGAACCTGCGGCAGGGCTTCGCCCTGGCCGCGCCGTCCCATCGAACCGACCGAGGTCTCCATGCGAAAGCTGATCTTCGGGGTGATGCCCTGCCTGCTCCTGGCGCAGGCGCCGCCCCTCTCCTACCACGACATCCTCCCGCGGGCCCGGACCAGTCCCGGCCAGCTCCGGACCGAAGCCCTCCTCGCCGAGCGGGGCCGGGCCCTGGCCGGCACCCGCGGCTTCCTGCGCGAAGGGCCGGTCCTCGGCCTCTCCGCCGGGCCCCGCACGGGTCCCGGGGTCCCGTCCACCACCGACCGGACCGTGGACCTGGACCTGCCGCTCTTCCTTTCGCCCGGCCTCCGGAGCCGCCTGGAGGCGTCCCTCGGGCAGGCCGATCCCGCCCTCCGCGGCGCCGCCCGCGCCGAGGCGCGGTTCCAGCTGCGCCAGGCCTACCTGGACGCGTGGCTGGCCCAGGAGGTCCAGCGGCTCCGGGAAGCGGACCTCGCCACCGTGCGGGCGTGGTCCAAGGCCGCCCGGGCCCGCCTGGAGGCCGGCGCGGACCCGGCGTTCCAGGTGAACCTGGTCGAAGGCGAGGCGCTCCGCGCCCAGGCCGAGCTGGACGAGGCCGGACGCCAGCGGCTGAACGCGTGGGCCGTGCTCCGGTCCCTGGCCGAGGTGCCCCCCGTGCCCGCCGTGCTCGCGGCTCCCGGGGAGGTGCTCGCGCCCTCCGCGGACGGCCTGCAGGCCCGGTTCGAGGCCAGCGCCCTGCGCCGGGCCCTCCAGGCCCGCCTGGACCTGGAGGAGCAGGCCCTTCGGCTCCAGGAGGCCATCGCCACCAGCCGGTGGAGCCTCCGCGGCAGCTACGGCAGGGAGGGCGAGGAACGCGTCGGCAAGGTGGGCTTCGCCTACCGGTTCCCCCGCCCCGGCGAAACCCGCGCCGTGCGGCGGGAGACGGAGGCCGCCTTCCAGGCAACCCGGCAGGAGCTGACCCTGGCCCTCCTGGAGCTGGATGCGCGTTTCCAGTCCGCCCTGGCCCGGCTCCAGACCGCCGCGCCGCCCCTGCCCTTCACGGCCTTCGAGGCCTCCCTCGACGCCGTCAGCCTCCGGCTCAGCGAAGGCAGGGAACGGCCTTCCGAGGCCCTTCCCATCCGCCGGCAGCTGCTGGAGGCGAAGGCCGCCTCCTTCCGCCGGCTCCATGCCGCCCACCTGCTGACTGCCGAAGTCCAGGCCCTCACCGACGGGGTGAACCCATGAACCAGGTTTTTCGCTTTTCCATGCTGTCCCTCGCCCTGGTGGCCGCAGCCGCCTGCGGCCGAAAGGCCGCGGGGCCGGCGGAGGCCCACGGCCCGGAGGCCGCCCCGGGCGAAGAGCACCGGCACCTCCCGCTGAAGGACGTCCGGGGCCTGCGCTTCCTCGTCGTTCCCGAACCCAAGGCCGAGGGGGCGTGGTATCCCGCGGAGGCCATCGGCGACGAGTCCGCCCAGGCCATCCTAAGCAGCCCGGTGAAGGGCATCGTCGCGGCCATCCAGGTCCCCCCCGGCCAGCGCGTGGCCGCGGGCGCCGGGCTGTTCACCCTCCAGAGCCCGGAACTGGCCCGCCTGAAAGCGGACTGGCTGTCCGCCCGGGCCAGGCGCGACCGGGCCGAAAGCGAACGGGCCCGGGAACAGCGCCTCTACGATGCCCAGGCCGGCTCCCGGCGCGAGCTGGAAGCCGCCGGTAGCGAGGCGGCCACCGCCAGGGCCGACGAGGAAGCCGCCCGCCTGGCCCTGGAGGCCAGGGGCTTGAGCCCGGAAAGCGCAGGCGCCGTGATGCTCGTGAAGGCGCCGCAGGCGGGCGCGGTCACCGCCTACAAGATCCAGCCCGGCCAGGGCGTGGAGGCCGGCCAGGAACTGGGCAGCTTCCAGGCCGCCGCGGCGGCCATCGTCCGCCTGGAGCTGCCCCTCCCGGCTCCCGAGAACTGGCGGACCGGCGCCGTGACCGAGGCCCGCAAGGGCGACGGCCAGCGCTGGAAGGCGCGCCTGGAGGGCACGCCCATGACCCTCACAGCCGACACCCGCCGCCTCAGCTACCGCCTGCGCCTGCAGGGCGGCCCGCTCCCGATCCCCGGCACGCCGCTGGAGGTCCACGTGCCCCTGGCCAGGACGGTCGTTCTGCCCCAGAGCGCATTGCAGCAGGTGGAAGGCACCTGGGGCGTCTTCGTCAAGGTGGGGGAGGAGGCGGAATTCCGCCCCGTGCGCCGGGGCGCCGAACTGGGCACCGACGTGATGGTGCTCGACGGGGTGAAACCCGGCGAGACCGTGGTGGGCGAAGGCGCCTACCTTCTGAAATCCCTCCAGATCAAGCGCAAGAGCGGAGGGGAGGACCATGACCACTGAGCCCGGCGATTCCGCAAACGTCTATACCCCCCAGCACCGGACCCTGATCCGGCGCTGGTTCGATTGGATGCTTCCCCGCAAGGGGTGGGTCTTCGCGCTGGCCCTGGTGTGGGGGGTCGCGGGGCTGGCCACCTTCGCGACGCTCAAGCGCGATCTCTTCCCCGATCTCACCCTCCCCAGCCTCAACCTGCTCATCCAGAGCCCGGGGCGGGCCGCCACGGAGCTGGAGCTGACCGTCGCCCAGCCCGTGGAGCAGGCCCTGGGCGGGCTCCCGGGCGTCAAGCGCGTGGTGAGCACGGTGCAGGCCGAGGTCGTCCAGACCGTGGTGGCCTTCGAGGGCGGCACCGACCCCTGGCGGGCCCGCCAGCTCGTGGCCGAGCGCCTCGCGGGCGTCACCGGCGAATTCCCCGAAGGCACCCGGGCCCCCATCGTATCCAGCGCCGCCGGACGCCTGCAGGAGATCATGGAGCTCGTGCTGGAAGGACCCTCGACCGATCCCATGAAGCTGCGGGACCACACGGAGAAGGTCCTCATCCCCAGGCTCCAGGCGGTTCCCGGCGTGGCCCGGGTGGAACGCCTGGGCGGCGAGGAGCGCCAGCTCCAGGTCGTCGTCCAGCCCGAGCGCATGCGCCTCCAGGGCGTGAGCCTCGCCCAGATCCTGGAAGCCCTGGACGGCACGGCCCAGGACAGCGCCGCCGGGGTGATGGAGATCCAGGACAAGGGGTGGTTCATCACCGTGGGCAGCCTCGCGGCCCAGCCCGAGGCCGTGAAGAAGCTCCGCCTGAAGACCTCCCGGGGGACGATCCTCCTGGGCGATGTGGCCGAAGTGCGGGAGGGCGCCGGCTTCCGGCGCGGCCTCGCCCGGCACCAGGGCCACGAGGACGTGAGCCTGCGGGTCGTGCGCCAGCCCACGGCCGAGACCCTGGACGTGTCCCGGGAGACGCGCAAGGCCCTGGACGAGCTCCGCCAGAGCCTCCCCGAGGGCATGGAACTGACCCTCATGTACGACCAGGGGGGACTCGTCACCCACGCCCTGAACGGCGTGACCCTGGCCCTCCTGCTGGGGGGGCTCTTCGTGGCGCTGGTGCTCGTGCTCCTCCTGGGGAACCTGAGGGCCGCCCTGATCGTCATCGCCGTGCTCCCCCTGGCGACCCTCGGCGCGGCGATCCCCCTGCGCGCGGCGGGCATGGGCCTCAACGCCATGACCCTGGGCGGGCTGGCCATCGCCGTGGGGCTCCTGGTCGACGCCGCCGTGATCATGGTGGAGAACCTCGCCCACCGGCTGCACGAGCACCGGGAGCACCTGGAGCCCCGGAGGGTGGCCCTGACCCGGGCCGCCGCCGAAGTGGGCGTCCCCATCCTCACCGCGGTGCTCGTCATCCTGGCGGTCTTCATCCCGCTGCTGGCCATCGGGGGCCTCGCGGGCAGGCTCTACGCGCCCCTGGCCGTGGCCATCGCCACCGCGATGACCCTCAGCCTGGTGCTGAGCTTCACCCTCGTCCCGGCGCTCGTGGAGCGGTTCCTGCCGCCGGGTTCCATGCTCGAGGAGCCCCGGCCCGTCAGGGCCGTCAAGGCCCTCTACCGGCCGTGCCTGGACTGGGCCATGAAGCACGGAGTGCTGGTGCAGGCCGCGTTCCTGGGACTGACCCTCCCGAGCCTGTGGCTGGCCTTCAGCCTGGGGAGCAACTTCCTGCCCACCCTGGACGAAGGCGCCCTCCTCCTGAACAGCATCCTGCCCGCGGAAACGAGCCTGGCCGCCGTGGACGAGGCCAACTTCCAGCTGGAGCGGAAACTGGTCAAGCTCCCCGGCGTGGCCTCCGTCTATCGCCGCACCGGGCGGTCGGAACTCACCGAGGACCCCATGCCCCACACGATCTCCGACGTGCTGGTGGTGCTCGACGGGTCCCGGCGGACCCCGGAGGTGCAGAAGGAGGTCGCGGAACTGGCCGAGGACCTGCCCTACCCGGTGGAGCTCACCACGCCCATGCAGATGCGCATCGCCGAAGGCATCGGGGGCACGCCCGCGGATATCCAGGTCAAGCTCTTCCATCCGGACCTGGGCGCCCTCCAGGCCCGGCTCGCCTCCCTCCAGGAGGCCCTGGCCAAGGTGCCGGGGGTGGCCTCGGTCACGCCCGAGGGCGCCGGCTCCCTGCCCAAGTGGACCGTGGTGCCGGACGAGGATGCCCTGCGCCGCCTGGACGTGCCCCGGCCCCTGATCGCGAAGACCCTGAAGGCCGCCCTGCAAGGGCTCGACACCGCGCCCCGCTTCGACGGCCCCCAGCGCATCGAGCGCATCGTCCGCTTCCCGGACGACGGCCGCACCAGCCCCGAGACCCTCAAGCGCCTGCCCCTGGTGCTCGAGGACGGCCGCGTGGTGGAGCTGGGCCAGGTCGCCCGTTTCGAGGAGGCCAGCACGCCCAGCCTGATCCGCCGGGAGGCGGCGCAGCGGCGCCTCGCCTTGAACGTCCGCACCACGGGCGACCTGGGCGGCACCGCGGACCGCCTCGAGAAGGCCATCCGGGCCATCGACCTGCCCAAGGGCACCGTCGTCAAGCTCGGCGGCAAGATCGAGGACGCCCGCGAGACCCAGAAGCGCCTCCTGACCGCCATCGGGGCCGCCCTGGCGCTGGTGGTCGGCCTCCTCTACCTCGCCCTCGGGCGGTGGCGGGAAGTCCTCGTGGTCGTGGTCACCCTGCCCAACGCCTTCGCCGGCGGCCTCCTCGCGCTCTGGCTCGCGGGAGAGACCTGGAACATCAGTTCCATCGTGGGCGTGATCGGGCTCTTCGGCGTCGCCGTGCAGAACAGCCTCGTGCTGATCTCGCAGGCCAGGCACCTGGTGGACGCCGGGATGCCCTTCCAGGAGGCCCTCAGGGAAGCCAGCGTCGGCCGCGTGCGCCCCAAGCTCATGACGGCCGGGAGCGCGATCCTCGGCCTCATGCCCATGCTGCTCGGCATCGGCGGCAGCGAACTGGAGCGTCCCCTGGCCATCGTCATGGTGGGCGGGCTCGTCACGAGCACGCTGTTCACCCTGCTGGCGCTGCCCAGCTTCTATGCCTGGGTGGGCGGGCCGAAGGAGAGGGGGGAAGCCGCGTCCTAGGCGGCGTGGGGTCCCCGGCCCGCCGGGGCCGGGGACTCCGCGTGCCCGGTTCGCGGCGCCGGCCTTCAGCGCCCGGAAAGGACGAACGCCCCGATATCCACCATCCGGTTCGCCCCGTCCAGGCGGATGGTGGTGGGGCGGGGTTGCCCGCAAGCGAGGCCCGCAACCCGGTCCCATGTCATGGTCCTGTCGCGATCCTGTGAAGATCGGGTCAAGGCTGCCCCGGAGACGGCGGGGCTTCACCTGCCCTTGGGCCGCGGCTCATCCATGCGCGACGGGAGCGCCAGGACGCCCCACGTCTCCAGGCGGGACCGGGCCCAGGCGCTCCACCCGCCCGGAACCCCCGCCCCGGCCTCCGTGTGCCGTGCGCCATGGACGACGGTGAGGTCCGGGATGCTGGAGGCGATGGCCCGCACGCCCTCCAGGGGCGTGATGTCATCCGCGTCTCCGGCCAGCAGCGCGATGGGGGTCCTGAGGTGCCGGGAGGCGTTCAGGGGCGAAACGTCGGCGGGGCGGAAATGCGCCAGCCTCCCCGCCTTCGCGAGGGCAAGGCCCTCCCCGGGCCGCATGAGCCATTCGGCCGCCCCCAGGGTGCCCCGCAGATGGTTCCGGCCGGCCTCCTGGAGGGACTCGAACGGGGATTCCAGCAGGGCGCCTCCCAGGGGGCCTTCCGCTTCCAGCCGTTCCAGGGCCATGAGCCCCACCCCCGCGCCCTGGCTGGTTCCGACCAGGACGATCCGGTTCCGCTGCATCCCCTGGGACGCGAGGTGGCGAACCACCGCCGCGGCGTCCTCCCGTTCCCACCCCCCCAGCGTGGAGGGCGTGCCCGGCTCCAGGTCCCGGTTGCGAAACGTGAAGGTCACCGCGTCCAGCTCCGGCAGGTCCCGGAGCCGGGAGGCCCCGCCCCAGGCGTCGTCCCCGAACCCGTGCAGGAGGACGGCGACACCCGTGGCTCCAGGGCGGTGCAGGCGCCAGACGACGAGGGCCCGGCCTTCGCCCCCGGACACGACTTCCGAGGTCCAGGCGCAACCCGGCGGGCACAGCCCAGCCCGGATCGTGCTCCGCTCGGCTTCGGTCCGGGCCGGCATCGGGGCATCCAGGAGCATCGGCGGCAGGAGGGCCCAACCCACCACCAGGTTCAGGAGGATGACCCCCGCGGGGACCGAGATGCCGAACGCAAGGAGGAGGCGTTTCATGTACAGGGTTACGCGTGGGCCCGGAGGCCGCCTTAGTTCGATTCGGCCCGCCGGTTTGCGTGCTATGGTCGTCAGCATTGGAAGCGACCCCGCCCCCGTGCCGGCCTCTCCCCGCTTCGGGTCCCTCATCCGCAGAATCCCGTGCCTCACACCCCTTCCATCCAGTCGCCGCGACCTCGACCTGAACGCAGGTGGAAGCTGCGATCGGCAGGCGCCCCGAGGCCGAGGATCCAGCTCGCCGTGGCGCTGGTCCTCGGAGCCTTCCTCTACCTCTCCGTCCTGACGCTGCTCCGCTCGGCACCCGTCCGGCTTGCCCTCCGCGAACGGGTCGTCGCAGCACTCGCCGCCCGGCTCCCAGGCGCCCGCCTGGAGGGAAGGGTCTACGTCGATGCAGCGTTCCGGCTCGTGATGGGACCGGTCGTGGTCGGTCCACCCGGCGAAGGGACAGCGCTCCTCGTGGTCGACCGAATCACCGTCCGGCCCCGGCTGTGGCGCCTCGTCATCGGTCACCTGGAAGCCGGGTCGGTCACCCTGCACGGCATGCATGTCCACGCGGGCCGCCATGGGGAGCGACTCGCCGACCTCACGCGCGCCCTCCACCCGGGCAGGGCGCGAGCGGCCGGCTCCGGGCCGGGACACGATGCGCCAGCCCTGCCCGAGATCGCCTTCTCCGGGCTGGAGGTGGGTTTCGAGGGTTCGCCGTCCGGGCAGCGGCCCGTGGTCCTGGGCCCGCTGGGCGGACGCATCCGGCTGGATCGTCTCGGGGAGCGCACCCAGGCCTCCCTTGCGGCCGAGGGGCCAGGGCGATCCAGGGGCGCCATGGAGGCCGCATGGGGCGGCGGACCCGGCGCGCTGCACCTCCGCCTCCAGGGGCTGGGCGCCGAGGCGCTCCCGGAAGGCCTGCGCGCCGAGCTTCCGTTCGGGATCCGGGCCGGGGCGGTCGACCTCTCCTTCGAGGCGCCGCACCTCGAGACGCTGACCCTTGGCGAGGGCAGGCTCACGATTTCCACGCGCAACCTCGCGGTGTTCGCGGAACGCCTCGCCCCCGAGCCCGTGGGCCCGGTTTCGGTCCGCCTTGAGGGACGCCTGCGCTGGGACGCCGCCGCGGGGACCGGGGCCCTGGTGGACGCGACCCTGGCCCTGGACGACGCGGGACGGGCCGCCCTGAAGGTCGCGCTTTCGGTCGCCGCGCGCCCCGAGCCCCGCTTCGAGCTCGCGCTTCGCGCGACCTCGGTGGACTGGACGGCCCTCGCCGCGTCCCTGCCCCCGGCGCTCGCACCCCCGCGCGGGGCTCCAGGTCTCACGGGAGCGCTCGCCGGCGCGCTCACGATCGCAGGACCGCTTCACCAACCGTCCGAATGGCGGATCGACGGCGAGGTGGATCCGAGCCGCCTCGCCCCGGCACCGGCCAACGGCGGGCCCGACCTGACGCGCCCCTTCGTCTACGATGCGATCCTCGCGCGGGGCGGCAGGCGTCAGGTGACCATCGGCCCCGAGAACCCCGCGTTCGTGCCGCTGGGCGAGCTTCCCAGCCTCCTCGTGCGCGCCGTGCTTGAGAGCGAGGACGCCGGCTTCTACGGGCACAAGGGGTTCGACCTTTCCGAAATCCAGGAGGCCCTGTCCAATGGAGGCCGGCTGCGCGGCGCATCCACCCTCACCCAGCAGCTCGCCAAGAACCTCTTCCTGTCGCGGGACCGCACCTTCTCGCGCAAGGTCCGCGAGGCGCTCGCCACCGTCGCCCTTGAGGTGGCGGTGGGAAAGCGCCGGATCCTCGAGATCTATCTCAACCTTGCGGAGTGGGGCGAGGGCGTGAACGGCATCGGCGAGGCGGCCCGGCACTGGTTCGGCAAGGATGCCCGCGCCCTGAGCCCCAAGGAGGCCGCCATGCTCGCGACCGTGATCCCGAACCCCGTGCGTTATGAGATGTACCGAAGGCGGGGCGCGCTCACGCCCGCCTGGGAGGCGCGGGTGGCCGACCTCCTCGCCAAGCTCCACACCACCGGAGCGCTCGACGACGAAGGCCTGCGCGCGGCGGAGGCGGAGACGCTCACCTTCGCGTCCAGTCCGCGGGGGGCGTGGTCCAGGAGCGCGCCTGCCGGCCCCTGACCCCGGGACCTTCAGCCCTCCTCAAAGGGGAAGCGCCAGAGGGCGAGGAGGCCGAACAGGGCCGCAAAACCCAGCAGAACGGCCATGGGGCCCACCGCCGCGCCGAACCCGAGGCCGCGCCAGGTCATGGCGTCGAGGCCATCCACGGCCCAGCGGGTCGGCACCAGCAGCGTCGCCCTCTGCAGCCAGGCTGGAAAGACGAAGGAGGGGACCCAGGCGCCCCCCAGCATCACCATGATCAGCGTCCCGAAGATGGCCAGGCCCCGGGCGGCCTCCGGTGTGCGGCCCAGGGCCGCGATGAGCAGGCCGAAGGTGGCGGTCATGAGCGCGAAGGCGACGGTGACGCCCAGGAACCCCGCGAAGCTGCCCTGGATCCGCACCCCGAAGAGCAGCCGGGCCGCGGCGAAGATCACCAGCATGATGCCTGTGGCCAGAATGGCCGCGCTGAGGGCCCGGGCCAGGAGGATGCCCCGCCGCCCCAGGGGCGCGGCCCGGAGTCGCTGCCAGGTGCCGCTGCGGCGCAGGACCAGCAGGGCCACGCCCGCGTCGATGCCCATGAACAGGATGAACTGCACCCCCATGCCGCCGAAGCTGTGGGCGTAGCCGTTGTAGGCGATGCCCCTGCCGGCGGTGACCGGTTCCTCCTTCAGGGTGTAGGGCAGGCTGAGACCTCCACTGCGCTGGTTTCCGGGCGCCTCGGACTGCTTGGCGTTCCAGCGGTCCACGCTGCGAAGCAGATCCTGGAGGGGCGCCTTGTCCGCGGCGCTGACGCCGGACGTGTCCAGACCGGCAAGGGACCGCTTCACGGCGGCCCGGCCCGTATCCCCGGTGAACATCTCCCGGCTCACCACTTCCATGGCCGCCTGGGTCAGGAGCCCTCGCACGAGGCCCATCTCCATGCCGTGGGAAGGGTCGTAGAACACCGTCACCTCGGGTTTCCCGAGGCTGCTGAAGAAGGCGTTGGCGGCCGAGTCCCCGAAGCCCCTGGGCAGCAGCACCGCTGCCGTGGCCTTTCCCTTCCTGACCGATTCACGGGCCTGGGCTTCGGTTTCAGGGCGGACCGAGAGCAGCTTGTCCTCCGCCAGCCTGGCACCCACGGCGCGGCTGAGGGCGCTGCCGTCGAGGTCCACGAGGGCGACGGGGATCTTGGCGGTATCGTTCCTGCCGTCCCCGCTGAACAGGAAGCCGAAGAAGGCCCCGATGGCGATGGGCGCCGCCAGGCTGAGGATCAGCGCGCGGCGGTCTCCCAGGAACAACTTCAGATCCTTGCGGACGAGGGCCGTGAGTGCGGTGAGGTTCATGCGTCCCTCATGGTGCGGCCCGTGAGGGCGAGGAAGACGGTTTCCAGATCAGGCCGCTCCGTGTGGGCATGGGCGATGGCGATCCCGCGTGCCGTCAGCCATCCCAGGGCCGCAGCGGACCCGGGCCCCAGTTCCGCCAGTCCGAGGGTGAGCACCTCCGCCTCCAGCCGGGCCGAGACGATGCCCGGGAGCGTCGCCAGTTCATCCGCCCAGGCCCCTGGGGGCGGATCCTCCACTTCAAGCCTGAGGACGTTGCGCAGGGGAAGCCGCCGGGTGAGGCCCGCCACCGTGTCGTCGGCGATGACTTCGCCATGATCCACGATCACGATGCGGTCGCAGAGGCGTTCGGCCTCCTCCATGTAGTGGGTGGTGTACAGGAGGGTCTTGCCGCGGGCCTTGAGGGTCTCCAGGCCCTCGAAGATCGCGTTCCGGCTCTGGGGATCCACGCCCACGGTGGGCTCGTCCAGGATGATCAGATCCGGATCGTGCAGGAGCGCCGCGGCGAGGTTCAGCCGCCGCTTCATGCCGCCGCTGAAGGTCTTCACCTTGTCCTTCGCCCGGTCAGCCAGCCCCGTGAAGGCCAGGGTTTCCGCGGCGGCGCCCTCCAGCGCCGCCCCCTGGAGCCCGTACAGCGCACCGAACAGGAACAGGTTCTCCCGGGCGCTGAGATCCTCGAACAGCGCGAGATCCTGGGGCACCAGCCCGATGCGGGCCTTGAGCGGGTCCGTATCGCCGGCGAGGCTCCGGCCATCCAGTTTCACCTCGCCCGAATCGGGGGTGATCAAGCCCGCGATCATGGAGACCGTGGTGGTCTTGCCGGCGCCATTGGGGCCCAGCAGTCCGAGGGTTTCCCCCGCGCGTATGGCAAAGGAGATGCCCTTCACCGCCTGGCGGGCGCCATAGCTTTTCCGGACACCGTGAAGTTCGAGCATGGACGCCTCCCAACCCCGGGCTCGGCCCCAGGGCCGCGAGATGCCGCAGTTTACCCAATCCCTTGTCCAAGTCGACCTTTCGGATGAAGAACGGCCCGGGACAGGGGGTGCTCAGGGATCGGCTCCTTCAAGCTCTCCTCCCGTGGAGGTGCAGGGTGAAGCGTCCAATGGGGATCAATTTGCGATGAGGGTGCCGGTGGTAATGGAGATGGGCGTGGTGGCGATGGCGTTGGCGGGTGCGTTGAGGATGATGGCCTTGCCCGAGGTCAGGGTGACATTGGGGGGGTTGAGAAGCGGCACCTTGCTCTTGAGGTCGAGGGCCACGCTTGCCAGTACGGTGCTGGCGAGGACACTGGCAGCGGGCGTGGTCCCCTTTTGATAGACCCCAGCCTGGAGGGTACCGCCGCTGACCAGGCTCTTGACGATGGTGTTGCTGAAGATGCCGCTCTTGACCCTTTCAGGATCTTCAGGATCGACCAGGGTCCAGGTCACCTTGGTCTCGTCGGCAGTGAGGTAGAAACCCACACCGCTGACCTCTCCGGAGGGACCGAGGAGATCCAGGACGAGATGGCTGGGAGTGGATTTGGACCCGTTTCTCACCAGCATGTAGGCGCCGGAGGCGGGATTGGTGTAGGTGAGGGTGTCAGCGATGGTCTTGGCGGGTGGCGCGGGCGCGCTGCTGCCCCCGCCACCGCCGCCGCAGGCGAGAATGACGCCGAGGCCGAGGGCCGAGAGAAGGGGCAAGGTGATCTTGAATGGACGCGTCATGGGTCTACCCTCAAAGGCCGGCCAGGAACAGGGCAAGCTCGGTTTCGTCCACGTTGCCATCGCCATTGAGGTCCGCGGCAGCGTTCCAGTTCGGACTGGCAGGCGTCGAACCCCAGGCGCGCGCGAAGATGGCCAAGTCCAGGACATCGATAAGGCCATCTCCGGTGAGATCACGGGTCCTGACGGTTACCGTTGCGCTGTCGCTCTTGGTGCCGTCGGCCTGGCTAACGGCCGTGATCGTGGTCGTGCCAGGCGAGCCGGTTGCCGCATAGGTGATGGAACCGGGAGCGCCCGCAGACAGGGTGCCTTCGCCGGAGGTGATGGACCAGGTGACGCCTGTGTTGGCCGTGCCGGTCACACCTGCCCTGAGGATGACCTGGCCGTTTGTAACCACGGTCGCGGTCTTGGGTTCTACGGTCACGGTTATCACCGGGGCGGCAAGCACGGTCAGGGTGGCGCTGCTGCTGCTGGTGGCGGCCGAGGTCCCACTCAGGCTATTCGTCACCCGGCAGGCGTAGTCGCCTGCGTCCGTGGGCTGGACACTGGAGATGGTGAAGGTCGCGGAAAAGGCTCCACCGATGCTGCTCCCGTCCTTCGTCCATTGGTAGGAAAGGGTGCCCGACCCGGTAGCCGCCACCGTGAACGTCACTGCTCCGCCCACCGCAAGGGTCTGGCTGACGGGCTGGGTCGTGAGGGTCGGTCCGGCATTGACGGTGAGGGTGGCGCTGCCGCTGGTGGCGCTGGTCGTGGTCCCGTTCAGGGAGTTCGTCACTACGCATGTGTAGATGCCTGCATCCGGGACCTGGACACTGGGGATGGAGAAGGTGGCCGAGGTGCCTCCACGGATATCCGTTCCATTCTTCAGCCACTGGAAGGAGAGGGTGCCTGAACCGGTTGCTTCCACCGTGAAGGTTGCGGCGCCACCCACCGCCAAGGTACGGCTGGCGGGCTGAGACGTGAGGGCCGGTCCGGCATTGACGGAGAGAACAGCGCTGACGCTGTTGGTGCTGGCCGCGGTCCCCCCCAGGGTGTTCGTCACCACGCAGGCGTAGATGCCTGCATCGGAAACCTGGCCACTGGCGATTGAATAGGTGGTTGAGGTGGCTCCAACGATAGTCGAACCGTCCTTCGTCCACTGATAGGTAAGGGTGCCTGACCCGGATGCCGCCAACGTGAAGGTCGCGGTGCCGCCCAGCGCCAAGGTCTGGCTTGTGGGCTGCGTCGTGATGACGGGAGGCGCGAGTACCGTCAAGGTGGCAGGACTGGAGGTGGCAAGGGCCGTCGTCCCGCCCAGGGTGTTCGTCACCACACAGGCATAGATCCCCGCATCCGAGGCCTGGACCCCGGCTTTGGAGTAGGTTGCTGAAGTGGCTCCAGCGATCGTGGTTCCACCCTTCGTCCACTGATAGGAAAGGGTTCCCGACCCGGTCGCCGCCACCGTGAAGGTGGCCGTCCCGTTCACCGGCAGGGTCTGGCTGGCGGGCTGGGTCGTGAGGGTTGGCCCGGCATTGACGGTCAGAGTGGCACTGCTGCTGGTGGTGCTCGCCGTTGTCCCGTTCAGGGAGCTCGTCACCACGCAGGCGTAGATGCCTTCATCCGGGACCTGGACACTGGCGATGAAATAGATGGCTGAAGTGGCTCCAAGGACCGTCGAACCGTCCTTCGTCCACTGATAGGCGAGGGTGCCTGACCCGGTTGCCGCCAACGTGAGGGTCGCGGTGCCGCCCAGGGTCAGGGCCTGGCTTGTGGGCTGCGTCGTGATGACGGGAGGCGCGATTACCGTCAAGGTGGCTGGACTGGAGGTCGTACGGGCCGTGGTCCCGCCCAGGGTGTTCGTCACCACACAGGCATAGATCCCCGCATCCGAGGCCTGGACCCCGGCTTTGGAGTAGGTTGCTGAAGTGGCTCCAGCGATCGTGGTTCCACCCTTCGTCCACTGATAGGAAAGGGTTCCCGAACCGGTCGCCGCCACCGTGAAGGAGGCCGTCCCGTTCACCAGAAGGGTCTGGCTGGCAGGCTGGGTCGTGAGGGTTGGTCCGGCATTGACGGTCAGAGTGGCACTGCTGCTGGTGGTGCTCGCCGTTGTCCCGTTCAGGGAACTCGTCACCACGCAGGCGTAGATGCCTCCATCCGGGACCTGGATACTGGCGATGGAATAGATGGCTGAAGTGGCTCCAACGACCGTCGAACCGTCCTTCGTCCACTGATAGGCGAGGGTGCCTGACCCGGTTGCCGCCAGCGTGAGGGTCGCGGTTCCGCCCAGGGCCAGGGTCTGGCTTGTGGGCTGCGTCGTGATGACGGGAGGCGCGATTATCGTCAAGGTGGCTGGACTGGAGGTCGTACGGGCCGTGGTCCCGCCCAGGGTGTTCGTCACCACACAGGCATAGACCCCCGCGTCCGAGGCCTGGACACCGGCTTTGGAGTAGGATGCTGAAGTGGCTCCAGCGATCGTGGTTCCACCCTTCGTCCACTGGTAGGAAAGGGTTCCCGACCCGGTCGCCGCCACCGTGAAGGTGGCCGTCCCGTTCACCGGCAGGGTCTGGCTGGCGGGCTGGGTCGTGAGGGTTGGTCCGGCGTTGACGGTCAGAGTGGCACTGCTGCTGGTGGTGCTCGCCGTTGTCCCGTTCAGGGAGTTCGTCACCACGCAGGCGTAGATGCCTGCATCCGAGACCTGGACGCTGGTGGTGGCGCACGTGGCGGAGGTGGCTCCACTGATATTCGTTCCACCTTTCAGCCACTGGTAGGAGAGGGTCCCTGATCCGGTCGCTGCCACCGTGAAGGCCGCAGCGTCGCCCACCGCCCGGGTCAGGCTGGCTGGCTGGGTGGTTATGCTGGGAGGAGCGTTGACCGTAAAATCGGCAGCACTTGAGCCAGTCCCCCCCGGCGTCGTTACCGAGATCCTCCCCGTCGTCGAGCCTGCCGGGACCGTGGTGGTGATGGAAGTATCGGATACCACGCTGAAGCTAGCAGAAGTTCCGTTGAATCTTACGGTTGTGGCACCCGTGAACTGGGATCCAGTCAAGGTCACCGAAGCTCCGATCCGGCCAACCGCTGGACTGAAGGAAGCAATCGCAGGAGTTGAGGCGACCGTCAACGAAGCGGAACTGGTGCTGGTCCCGCCGGGCGTCGTGACGGTGATCCTTCCCGAAAGGGCGCCTGGAGGCACGGTGGCGGTGATGGAGGTATCCGAGGCCACGTTGAAGGTGGCTGGGATGCCATTGAACTTCACATAGGTGGCATACCGGAGCGCCGTTCCGGCAAGGGTCACTGGGCTCCCGACGGCAGCCGTTGCCGGAGAAAATCCAGCAAGGGCGGGTGCTGCAGGCGCGACCTGGACTCTGGCCAGGACGGATGAGTTCTGGGCATCCCGATTGATCATGGGCCAGTCGTTGAGGGACGCGTTGAACGCCCCCCCCGCACGAAGCACGGTGGCGGCACCCTGGCGTATCCAACCGCTGATGTCTCCCCCTTCCACGGTTGGATAGGTGACAGCGATCTCGGCGAATCCCTCCTTCTTGAAATCGCCCACGGCAAGGAGGGCACCGTCGATTGTTGGCTGATTCCCGGCCGCTCCCAGCGTATTCCAGGACCTCGCGATCGAACCATCCGGCCGATAGGCCACTACGGAGGGGGACCAGTAGTAGCTTCCTTCGAACATGGAGGGGCTTGTGCCGGCAGAGAAGGCTTGGGTCAACCGTTCATCGGAACCATTCCCCTGGGTTCGGAGGGATCCGGCACCAGGCACCAGATCGGGAGGACGATCCGATGCGGAATAGAGCCTGGGGTTGGACAACCATTTGATCGGGTTCCGTTGCGGGAGGATGATCTCCTGGATGCCATCTCCATCGATGTCTGCGAGGATCGCGGAACTCCGCAGTCCATCGGTCATGAGGAGCGGCCATGCGCTGGAGTAGGTGGTTCCGTCCGCGTTGAAAAGATAGATCCGGAGACCCGTCGTAACAACGATCTGTTCATGCCCTGTATGGGCAAGGTCTCCGATGGCGGCGGCAAATGCAAAGCCGACATTCCCGTTATCGATCGCCTGGGGCCATCCGGGGCGTTCCTGGCCATCCGGCTGAAAGACATGAACCACATTCCCGGAATCGATCATCACGGTTTCCAGCTTGCCGTTGTGATCGAGGTCCGCGAGGGCCAGGGCCGTCGGGCGACCGGTGAACACGGGAACGGCCCAGGGAATCGATGCGCCATCCAGGGCGAAGAGGCCCAAGGTATAGGTCGTCGAAGAGAGGCCTTCGGCAATCACGAATTCCTTGAAGCCATCCCCGTTGACATCACCCACCAGGACCCGGGGCACGCCATCGGTTCCGTACCTGATGTCCTGGTGCTGATCGGGAATGGATCCCGGCAGGTGCGGAAAGGGGGTGGAGCCATCGCCACGCCAGGCGTACAGCGAGGCCGTCCCCGCTGACCTGTCGCACCCCACGGCGACGATATCCAGAGGGGCCTCCGCCCCCTCGAGATTCGCCATGATGGGCGTTCCCGTCCAGTAATTGATGGAACCGTCGGCCGGCTTCGGCAGGAGCGCGAGGTGGGAATTGTCCCGCCGATAGGAAATCAGGAGGTTTGAGTCGGAGGTGAACACCACATCTTCACTTCCCGTTCCGGTCACGTCCCCGGCACAAGGATTGTTGTTGTTCCCGCCTCCGGCGAACCCGAGGGAACTCATCAAACTGCCATCCGGCGTAAACCTCAGGAACTGGCCGGTGGGAAAGAGCCCCGTGACGGGAGCGACCAGCGCAAGGGTGGTGTCTCCCCCGGAGGACTTCACCGGGACCAGCCCCCGGTGCCAGGAACTGCTCTGGCTTAAGGCCCGGGGCCAATTTTGAGACAGCAGGTCGGGCTCCAGGTACACAAGCGTCGAGGCGCTGCTGGTGTATCCGGAATTGACCACGGATACGCGGATCGTGTAGTAGTCCGCCTGGGCAATCGCCGCAGTGTTCCAGATGCCGAGGGTTCCGTTGGTTATGGGTGCAGCGCCGGATCCCGCCAGGGTCATCCCTGTCGTGGTCCACCCAATGCTGGGGTAGATGCCTTTGGCCCATTCGATCCTGAAGGCCTGGAAGGATGGTCCTACGGCACTCCCCGAAATGGCCATTTGGGCCCCGGGCTTCCATTCCTGGGCAAGCACAGGCACGGACGGATTCGGTGGACCTGTGATGGCGATATAGGAAACTTCCAGTTGGAGGCGTTCACTGAAGGCCTGCCCGGAGGCATTGAAGGCGGTGAGCCGGATGACATAGGTGCCATCAGGAAGAAGGAGGTAGCCGGGATCGAACGTACCCAGGGTTCCGTTCGCGACTGCCGAAGACCTGTAGGCGAACTGGGTCCAGGAAACCGGCGAAATGCCCGGGCCGTATTCCAGGACATAGTGGTGGAACGCGGTCCCCTGGGCGATTCCGGAGAGGGTGATGGGACCGTTGACGTGGGTTTGTCCCGCTGGTGATGTGAAATGGGCCTGGAGTGCATCCGTGAACGCAAGGGCGGCAGTGGCATCGACGAGCCCCGCCCCTTGTACGGGGTAGAACCCCAATCCGTCAATGTTGGCTGAAGCGCGAAGCGTCTGCCTGAGGCTCTCGATGGGGAAATCGGGCCGCTGGGAAAGGAGGAGGGCCGCCAGGCCCGACACGTGGGGTGCGGCCATGCTGGTGCCGTCCAGCCGGACGTAGCCTTGGGCATAATTCGGGTAGCCTGAGGCAACGACTGGACCAAGGGTGGTCCCTGAAGCCTGGAGTGACAATATGCCGACGCCGGGTGCTGCAACATCAACCTTTGTCCCATAGTTCGACCAGGACACCCAGTTCATGTTCGCATTGGGAGGCGGGGACGCCGCGACGGTGATGGCCTCGGGTGAATTGGCCGGAAATACGCCCCAGGCATCCACTCCGTTATTCCCCGCTGCAGCGACGAACACCACGCCCACGCTGTAGGCGAACTGGATCGCCTCCTCCAGGGCCTGATCCGAACCCAGGCCAGCGAAGGAAGCATTTATAACATCTGCGCCGTTCTTGGCGGCATAAATGATGGCTGGCACCAGGCTGGCATCCGTTCCATTACCGGAATCATCAAGCCCTTTCAAGTTCATGATCTTCGCGTTATAGGCCACACCGATGACGCCGCTGCCGTTGTTTCCCATGGCAGCAATGGTTCCGGCCACATGGGTGCCATGCCCATGAAGGTCGAGCGGATTGTTGTCCTGGTTAATGAAATCCCAGCCGCGGAAATCATCGATGTATCCATTTCCGTCATCGTCCATCCCGTTCCCTGCGATCTCCCGGGGGTTCACCCACATGTTCGCGGCGATGTCGGGGTGCGTGTAGTCCACCCCCGTGTCGATCACGGCGACGACCATGCCGCTCCCAGTGGACGTGGCCCAGGCCGCAGGGGCCTTGATGGCCCAGAGTCCCCAGAGATCCTGGTAGGCCTGCCCCCAGGAGCCCGAAGAAGCCAGGAATGGATCATTGGGCAAGTCGGTGGTGGTCACCCCATGGTTCGGTTCTGCATATTCAACATTGGGATCGAGCTTGAGCCGCGCGATGATCGATTCCACGCTCTCCGAGGCGCCTTCCTCGACCTCCAGGACGTAGGTTCTGGAGACCTCCGGGGTCGCATGGGAACGGCTCAGGTGGCCGGTCCGCTTCGGGAACGCCTGCCGGAGATGCTCGGCGATCTGGGCGTCCGACCAGCCGGTCTTCCTGCGCTGGTGAATGAGGCCAGGATGAAGGGGTGACAGTTTCTTCGGGGAATACTTCGCCAGAAAGGCATGTGCTTCGGGGCTGCGAAGGCTCGCATGCGCGATCTCACGCCCCTGGTCCGGCAGCGCCGACTCCAGATCCTTGGCCAGGGGCGCCTTCACCTTCACAAGAATCAGGCGAGGCCTCGGAACGGTGAGAGGTTGCGGATCCGCAACCCCGGCCCAGGCGGATGTGCCAAGGGTGATCAGCAGCCACGCCTGGATTGCGGTTGACATGGAATGGAGCCGAAAGGCCATGCCCTTCCGGCGGGTCGGATGAATAGACACGGTTACCCCGAAGGCTTTGAATATTTTTTCCATGTTGAGGGTTCTTATATTTTGATCTTATGGTGAATCGCCCTGTCTGTGAATGATTGAATTAATAGTATTATTTAATTTTATTGCTGATTATTTCATACTATTCCAGTCTCGGCCCCGCATGGAAACGGTAATGGAAGGAAGAGTCTGCGTCCTTATTGGGTCGAGCTCACGCACCCTGCACCTCCCAGCGCCACCTTCACGTTGTCAGCGCGGGGGACGTTCTGGGAGCCATTTCGCCCTTATCCTTGGGTCTTGTCCTTCGGTCTTTGAGAAGGGACCCCGGCAAACGTTCAAAGTGACCCGGCGCCAGGAAAGGGCGCGTTCCGGGTTCCAGTGCCTCGTTCGCGCGTCATGGAATCTCCGGATCAGCGGCCCAAACCTTCGCCCGCAATCTTGAGGCGAGTTCGTGCGCCAGACCGGCCCGGACGAAGATGAGTTGCAGGTCGCCGTCCTGGCTGAAGAACGCCTTTGCCTCTTCGGGAACCCGGTAGACGAAGAGATCGGCTGTGCATATGGTTTCCCGGTCGTCATCCAGATAGCCCAGTTCTTCAAGGAGGGCAAACCTCAGACGCTTCGATCGCATGAAATGTTCAACTTCGATCTCCCCGGCTGCTTCCCGGAATCTGATGGCTTCCTCTCGGTGGTCGAAGAACTCTGGTCCCAGGCACATGGTCACTCCAGGCTCGAGGGTGCGCCCTTGGAATGGACAGTGCTTGACGAATGCGGTCCCCGGAAGCGGAAACAAAGGCCGGAGCCCACAATGTTAGCCATCCGGTCGAGAGGCGAACTCCAAGCGGGTGAGAGCGTTTGGCGCGAGATTTCCCGAGTGCAAAACCGATGGCTCAATTTCTGCCTGAATTCACTGAAGAATCGCCGAGAACCTGGCATTGAGACGCCGGGTTCTTCAGGCAAATGGGTTGGGGGGGGCGATGTTCAAGTCCTTCTTAACCCCCCTCGTCCTGTGGGCCCGTAGAGCCTTTTGCGCTCTCGCAAGCAAACAAAAAGGCTGACTTGTAGTCAGCCTTTCCGATTGGTAGCGGGGGCAGGATTTGAACCTGCGACCTTTGGGTTATGAGCCCAACGAGCTACCGGACTGCTCCACCCCGCGCCGGAATAGTTAGCATATCACCGGCGGGGCACCAATGCAAAGACGGATTGCGCTAATCTCAAGGCCGATCCGAGGGAACACATGCAGCGACTGGTGAAAATGGCGGTGGTGGCGTTGGGGTGCTGGAGCCTGGGGGCCTTCGATCCGGGGCACTGGTTCGATAAGCCCAAGTCGTCCAGAATCGCAAATTATCGCATCGAGGCTGCGCTGGACTGGCCTGGGAAGGCGCTGGAGGGGCGGGAGACCATATCCTGGCGCAACACCGGCACGGCGCCCACGGCGGAGTTCCCGCTGCACCTGTACCTCAACGCCTTCAAGGGGCCGCAGACGATCTTCGCCAAGGAGGCCCTGGGCGATCCGGAATTCCGGGGGTTCGACGCCCGGGACCCCAGGAACTACGGATACTGCCGGCTGCGGTCGGTGGCCATGGACGGCAGGGCCCTGGACGGGCACTTCGGGGAGGACGAGACCGTCTACTGGGTGCGCCTGGGCCGCCCCGTGGCGCCGGGGGAGACGATCCGCCTGGAGGTGGCCTGGGAGAGCCGGTTCCCCAGGGCCCTGGCGCGCACGGGGTGGAGCGGGGACGGCACGGGGAACTTCCTCATGGGGGCCCAGTGGTTCCCCAAGGCCGGCGTCTACGAGGGCGACCGGTGGACCTGCTCGGCCTATCACGCCCGTACCGAGTTCTACGCCGACTTCGGCACCTACGACGTGGAGCTGTCCCTGCCCAACGCGCTCCTGCTGGCGCACGTGGGCGCCCAGACGAACTTCAGGACCCAGGACGACGTCACCCCGGACCCCAAGCGCAAGCTCAACGTCATCTGGAAGCTCCACGCGGAGGACGTGCACGACTTCGCCTGGGCGGTGATGCCCTCGCGCAGCTGGAGCTTCAAGAGCTTCGAGTACCGGGGCGTCCAGGTCTTCTGCTACTACCAGCCCGAGAACAAGACCAACCTCGAACGGCAGATGTTCGCCGCGCGGGTCGCCCTGCGCCACGGCGCCGAGTGGTTCTTCCCCTACCCCTACCCCGTGCTCACGGTGGTGGACGTGCCGAAGGAGGCCAGGGGCGCCAACGGCATGGAATACCCCACCCTGGTGACGGCCTCCTCGAAGCGCTTCGACCCCCTCTCGGTCCGGTTCGACCCGGAGATGACCACCGTCCACGAGATCGGCCACCAGTGGTTCTACGGCATGGTGGCCTCCAACGAGGTGGAGGAGGCCTGGCTGGACGAGGGGTTCACCACCTGGTTCACCCAGCGGGCCATGGAGCGCGGCTACCAGAGCATCCACAGCAGCCGCAGATTCCAGGTGGGCACCGACGCCGTCGAGCATCTCGAATACTGGCTGGAGCCGTCCATGGACCCCGTCTCCCGGCCGAGCTTCCTGACCCGGAGCTTCATGTCCTACGCGGTGGCCTCCTATGCCAAGCCCGCCATGGTGCTTGCCCAGCTCGAGGCCATGATCGGCCGGCCCCAGATGGAGCAGGTGATGCAGACCTACGCGCGGGAGTTCGCCTTCCGCCACCCCACGGGCCGGGATTTCCGGCGCGTGGCCGAACGCGTCACGGGGCGGGATCTCACCTCCTTCTGGAGGGACTGGCTGGACGGCACGGAGGTGCTGGACATCGCCATCGCCAAGGTCGAGGTGCGCGAGGTCCTGGAGGGCGGCTGGATGGATTCCCCCAAGGGGGCGGTGTTCGCCGCGCCCCAGCCCGCTGCGCCCGGAAGGCGCGGCGTGATCACGCTGGAGCGCCGGGGCGGGATCCGCGTCCCCGTCACCCTCTGGGTGCGGCTGGAGGACCGTTCCGAGCGGCGCCTCACCTGGGACGGCCAGGACCGCTGGGCGACCTTCGAGTTCGAAAGCCCCGTGACCGCCGCCGTCCTGGACCCGGACGGGAACTACCCCATGCTCAAGGACCGGCTCCATGCCAGCTATTCGGCCAAACCGCTGCGCCGGGGCTTCCACTACTGGGCCCAGATGGTGGTGGGCGCCATCACCGGGCTGCTGCAGGGGGCGGGGATCGGTTGATGCGGGCGCCGCGGGATCTGACAGAATGCTCCTAGCGGGGGTGAGTGCATGAACGTGGCCCAATCCATCATCGACCGGCTCGTCGTGGCCCTGGACGTCCCCACGGGCGCGGAGGCGCTGGCCCTGGCCCGGGCCCTCTCGGGCAGGGCCGGCATGTTCAAGGTGGGGCTCGAGCTGTTCTGCGCCGAGGGCCCGGGCTTCGTGCGGGAGGTGCAGAAGGCCGGCCCGGTGTTCCTGGACCTGAAGCTCCACGACATCCCCAACACCGTCCACCGGGCCATGGAGGCCCTGCTGCCCCTGGATCCGTCCCTGGTGACCATCCACACCCAGGGCGGCCCGGCCATGATCGAGGCGGCGGCCCAGGCCGTGAAGGCCCACCGCCAGCGCGGAGGGCGTACGAGGCTCCTGGGCGTGACCGTGCTGACGAGCCTGGACCGGGAGGCCCTGGCCCGCCTGGGCTCCACCGCCGAGCCCGGCGACCTCGCCCTGCACCTGGCCCGGCTGGCCAAGGAGTGCGGCTGCGACGGCGTGGTGTGCTCGGCCCACGAGGCCGCCCAGGTGCGCGACGCCTGCGGCGCCGATTTCCACCGCCTGACCCCGGGCATCCGCCCCGGGGGGGTCGCCACCCAGGACCAGGCCCGCGTGGTCACGCCCGCCCAGGCCCTTCGCGCGGGCGCCACGTGGCTGGTGGTGGGCCGGCCCATCACCCAGGCCCCGGACCCGGCCGCCGCGGCCCAGGGGATCCTGCTCGACATGGCCGGCGCCTAGTCCATGTCCACCACCTCCCCCCTGGTCTTCCGTCCCAGCGTCGCCCAGCGCGCCCTGGCCGTGCTCCTTTGCGCGGGGTCCTGGCTCGTGGGGCTGCGGGCCATGAACATGCTGGTGGACGCGGTGCAGGGGCTGACCACCATCCTCCACCAGGCCCTGGCCCTGGGCGAGCCCACCACGCGCATCTGGCTGGTGCTGATCATCTCGGTGCTGCTCTGCCTCCTGGGGGGGCTCCTGCTGCTCTTCTCCACCCTGGGACTCGTGCTCATCGAGGGCACCCACGTCCTGGTGGACGAAATGGGGGTCACGGTGGAGCACCAGGGGCTCCCGCGGCAACTGGCGCGCCGTCTGGGGGCAGGGCACCTGCCCTGGAAGTACGTCGCCCGCATGGAGAAGGGGCGGATCTTCTTCCTCCTCAAGGGGGGCCTGCCGCCCCTGGAGCCCCCCTCCGACCTGGCGGCGGCCAATGCCCGGACCACCCTGAAGCTGCTCATGGTCGACGAGCTGGAGCGGCTGGTCCTGGTCATCCTGGAAAAGAGCCCCAACCTGACCTTCAAGGACTAGTCCATGGACCCGATCCACCACCGCCGCCGATGGTACTACGCCCTCTGGTCGGCCCTCCTGGTCCTGAGCGCCGGGGCCCTGGCGCTGTGGGAGAACCCCTCGCGCACCGACCTGGCCTCCCTGCAGGTGGTGCTGACCGTCCCGGGCGCCCCCGGGGGGTCCCGGCTGCAGGCCTGGGCCGGCCCCCGGAAGGCGTGGCCGGGAGCGGCCTGGTCGGGCCAGGGGGCCTTCGCGGACCTTGCCCTTCCGGCCTCCGGAACGGCCACCCTGCCCCTGCTGCGCGTCCCCATCGCCCGCCGCCGGTGGATCCGCGACTACATTCCCAGGGGCACCTGGGACCTGGTGATGCTGAAGGTGGTCCCGCCCTCCGGAGCCCCCAGGTACTATGCCCTGCCCGTCGCCGAGGACATCCGGGTGGGCCTGCTGAGGCCCCGGTACCGGCTCACCGCTTCTATAGATGTTTCATGGGATAACCTCAAGGTCGATGCCGGACCGCCAAATCGGGTACCCTGATTGCTTCCCTTGATTGGAGCCCTCATGCGAATCAATCCGTTCCTGACCATGGCCCTGGTCCCCGCCGCCCTCGTGGCGCAGACCCCCGCCGCCATCGACTATGCTGCGGTCCTCAAGGCCCAGACGCCCGCCGTGGAGGACCTCCTCAAGGACTTCCATCCCGTCGAGGCGCTCCAGAAGGCCGAACCCCTCCTGCCCGCGACCCTGCCCGCCTTCGACAAGAGCGGCCCCGGCGCGGCGATGCAGGCCTCCCTCTCCTTCAGCGGCCTCACCCGCCTCTACCTCCTGAACGTCAAGGCCGCGGCCATGGCCGGGGAGTGGGAGAAGACCCTGGACTACCTCCTCAAGGCCCAGGCCTGCGCCAAGGTCAACTACGAAAGCACCAAGGAGGCCCTGACCCCGCTCCAGGCCAGCTGGACCCAGGCCATCGAGCAGGCCCAGAAGGGCGTGGCCGACGGCGCCGCCCGCATCGCCGCCATCAACGCCAAGGCCGGCCGGAACGCCGCCGAGGAGGCGGAGTACCAGGCCTTCCTGGCCAAGGACAAGGTCTACAACAACCCCAAGACCCCCGCCGAGAAGAACGAGGCCGCCAAGTACCTGAAGGCCAACCTCCCCCGGTTCCAGGAGCTGGAGGCCAAGTCCGTCACGCCCCAGGAGCAGCAGGATCTCGCGGCCTACAAGCAGTGGCAGGCCAACATCGCCAACGGCCCCAAGGCCATCAAGGCCATCCAGGAGAACATCGACGCCACCAAGGCCGAGTACGACGCCTGCGCCCCCAAGATCGCGTCCTTCCAGAAGAGCCTCAAGGACGAGTCCGAGGAGATCGCCAAGGGCGTCGCCGACGTCAAGGTCAAGGGCAAGGTCGTCAAGGAGACCAGCGGTCCCAAGTACGACGAGAAGCGCCTGACCTACTTCGAGAACGTCATGAAGACGAAGGCCAACTACGAGTCGCGGGCGTCCAAGCAGGACAAGCTGAACTTCCTCTTCCGCCTCCGCCACAACGTGATGGGCACGGCCACCGAGAGCAAGGTGAACGAGATCATCGACCGCGTCCGCGCGGACCAGGATCCCTTCCCCGCGGAGAAGAAGGCCGCCGGCAAGGGCAAGAAGGCCAAGTGATGGCGAAGGCCCAGGCCCTCCTCCCTTCCCTGCTGGCCCTGTCCCTCCCGCTGCTCGGCCAGAACCTGCCGGAGAAGTTCAAGGACAACCGCGCGGCCTGGGAGGAGAACCTGGCCAAGGGGGTTTCGGCCCCCGTGCGCAAGGCCACGGAAGCCGTCCTCGCCCAGGACGGCCCCGCCGTGAACCCCTCGGACTACAACGCCATGCACGCCATGGTGGCCGTCATGAGCCTCGCGGCCCGGTCCTGCGTCCTGGAAGGGGCCTGGGAGGACGCCGTGGGCCACCTGCAGAAGGCCTCCCGCGCCGCCGCGGACAACGTGGCGGCCGCGGAGGGGACCTTCGGCCGCATCCGCAAGCAGCATGAGGAGAACCTCAAGACCTGGCGCGCCGAAGTGGCCAAGCTCGACCAGCGCCTCGCGGACATGGACACCCTGGGCGGGCTCACCTCCGACCAGATCAAGACCCGCACCCAGATCCGGGCCCAGCTGGACGAGTACCGCAACGCCATCGCCTCGAGCGAGCGCTCCCTCAAGGAGATCGACACCCTGACCGAGCAGCTGCGCAAGGAGCAGGAGGTGTACGCCGCCTCCCTCGCCGAATGGCAGGGCTTCCTGGCCAAGGAGAAGGCGGACCTCACCCGCAAGGGCTCGGCCGAGGCCTACGTCGCCGACAAGCTGGAGCAGGTGAAGGGTGACGACGCCAAGCCGCTGCCCGAACGCCTGGCCTATGCCCGCAGGCTCCTGCGCCTGGATCCTGAGAGCAACGACTGCAAGCGGCTCGTGAACGGCCTCATGGGCAAGGACGAGGGTCCCCCCACCCCCAAGGCCAAGGCCGCGCCCCGCAAGAAGCGCAGGCCCAAGGCCAAGGCATAAAGCTAGAAGACGACCCCCGCGCCCAGTCGGATGAAGTCGGCCGCCGGCGGGTCGCCCGCGCCGGTGTCGTGGCTGGTCAGGGTCTTGTGGTAGGTGGCCTCGAAGTTCCACCGCCACCGGCCCACGTAGCGCATGCTGTGCCCGATGCCCACGTTCAGGCCCAGGCGGCTCTTGTTGGTGACGGTGTCGGCGTAGAAGCTGGGATCGTCGAGGCTGGCGGTGAAGCGCTCCAGGTCCAGCGCGAGGCCGCCGATGAGGTAGGTGCCGAGGTGCCGCTGGGCATTGCCTCCGCCCACGAAGATCTGCGCGTCACCGCCGATGCTGAACATGGCGTCCTGGGTGTTGACGCGGAACTGGCCCGGCTCGTCCACGTGGCCCGAGAAGGTCTGGCCCGAGAGGTTCAGTCGCCACGCCAGGGAGCGGTCCACGGGGAAGCTGGCGGTGAACTGCAGGCCCAGGGCCGAGTCGTATGACTCCCGGATGCCCGAGCCGTAGGTCGTGCTGTTGAAGGCGCCGGTGGGAACGCCCACCGTCACGCCGATCCCGAAATGGGGTTCCTGGGCGGCGAGGGGGCCGCCCATGGCCAGGGCGAGGGTCGTTGCTGCAGGGATCCAGAATTTCATGTGAGCCTCCAGGTGCTTAGAGCATCCAATTCCATGCCAGGTTGAATTTCCCACCAGCATTCAGGTTATCCGGTCCTCCTCCCCCGAATCCGTGGGGCATTTTGCTTCAGGTGTGGCAACTCTGCGACGGAGGGAGCTAACCTAGAAAAAATGGAGTCGGTCATGGTCTGGAAGAAGGATCTCGAAAAGCTGAAGAAATCCCTGGCGGAGGACCCGGCGCCCCCAAAGGCGCCGCCTCCCAAGCCCAAGCCGACGGAATTCAAGCCCATGGAGGAGGAGGATGCCGTCTTCCTGAGCGCCATGGGCAAGCGGCCCAAGGCCGCCCCCTCCATCACCGCCCCCGCCGCCCCGGCCCCCGCGGCCCCGCCGGCCCCGGCCGAGCCGGGCCTGGATTTCGCCTCCGCCATGGGCGAGCTGAAGGGCATGGTCGCCCTTCCGGCCAACCAGCTCGCGCCCAAACCGGCGCCCAGGCCCGAGCCGAAACCCGAGCCGCCGCCGGTGAAACTGCCCGCGCCTCCGCCGGCCCTGAAGGTGCCCGAGCCCCTGGAGACCCCGCTCCCCGAGCCCCCGCCCGCCCAGCCCGTGCAGATCAACCTGGCCGCTGGCATGGCCATCGACGTGGACGGCACCCTGGATCTCAAGGGCCACGGACGCAACGACGCCGAGGAGCGCCTCAAGGAGCGGATCCTCGACGGCCATGCCCTGGGCTGGCGCACCCTCCACGTCGTCCTGGGCCCCGCCGAGGACCTCCGGAGCATGTTCCTGGAACTGGTCGGACGCTCGGGGCGCATCGCCCGCTATGCCCAGGCGCCCATCCCCATGGGCGGGAGCCAGGCCTGGATCATCTATTTCCGCGGCCCCGGAGCCGCCCCCGAGGCCAATTGACGGTTTTTTCATTCGCCATTTTCCCAGGGGCCTGAAGGCAGTGCATAATATTAAAGGCACCAACCCATACCATGTCCTATAATCCCAACCAACCTTCCCGGGAGAACCTGATGCATAAGCGGACAAGGCTCCATGCGTTTGCGGTCATCTCTTGCCTGGCCATGGGGCTGTCGGCCCAGGAGCCCGCTGCCAAGCAGCCCGGCAAGACCACCGCGGAACCCATCAAGGTCGCCGCCCACTCCTCCCGCTGGGACTATCCCAAGGAGATCACCCCTCCCGAAGGCTTCAAGGTGCACATCGTCGAGAAGGGCGACACCCTGTGGGACCTGGGCAACAAGTATCTGGGCAACCCCTTCTCCTGGCCGCAGATCTGGGAGCTCAACAAGTGGGTCAAGGACCCGCACTGGATCTACCCCGGCGACCCCCTCATCGTCGACGCCTCCCGCTCCGCCGTGGCCCCGGGCAAGGAAAGCGACGCCGCCCCCTACGAGGTCTCCACCCTCAAGCCCGACCTGCGCAGCCGGCCCAAGCCGACGCTGGACGAGTACGCGTACTCCTTCCAGGACTTCATCCAGCTGCCCTTCATCTCCGCCAAGGGCGCCGACGCCTACTTCAAGAACGCCGGCGGCTTCCTCATCCACGGCCACCAGGACCGCACCCGCGGCATCCTCTCGGACGGCGACACGATCTACTTCAACGGCGGCTCCAACCAGGGCATCAAGGCCGGGGACAGGCTCGTGGTGACCAAGGTGCTCGCGAAGGGCTTCTACCACCCCGACGACATCACCCACCGCACGAAGATGGGCGACGTGCTCCAGCAGCAGGGGGTCATCCGCGTGACCACGCTCTACCCGGATTCCTCCGTGGCCATCATCGAGCACGCCCTCGACGGCATCTATGAAGGCGCCTACGCGGTGCCCTTCTCCGAGCCGGCCAACATCGTGGCCAACCTGCGCAAGGACGTGGCCAGTCCCGTGCCCCTCAAGGAACCCCTGGCCAAGATCATCTTCCTGCGCGAGGACCGCCCGGTCGCCGCGGCCGGGGACATGGTCATCATCGACCAGGGCGCCAACCAGGGCTTCAAGGTGGGCGACATCCTCATCACCGCCCGGCGCCGGCCCCTCGACAGCTCGACCATCACGGGCGACCCCGTCAAGGACGCGGCCCAGCCCTCCACCAACTACTTCCTGGGCCAGCTGATGGTGGTGCGCACCGAGGAGGGCACGGCCACCTGCCGCATCCTCCGCAGCAAGGAAGAGGTCTTCGTGGGCGACATCGTCACCCGCTGACGGCCCTGCGCAGCTCCAGCACCGCCCGCCGGCCCCGCGTCGGCAGGCGGTAGCCGTGCGCCGCCAGGGCGTACCCGGCCGGGGCCTCCTCGGGGGCGCCCTTGAGGGCCAGGAAGGGGGCCCCCGGGACGCCGTGGCGCTCCCACCAGCCCAGGAGGAGGTCCAGGGTGCCCACGGCCTTGGCCACGCCCAGGTGGGCGCCCAGGGGCGGGAGATCCTCCGCCCGGCCCGCCAGGGGCCGCAGGTTCGTCAGGCCCAGCTCCAGGGCCGCCTGCTTCACGAAGGCGATCTTCTTCCTGGACTTGTCCAGGGCGAAGACCGTCAGGTCGGGCCGCCCCAAGGCCAGGACGATCGCGGGGATGCCCATCCCCGTGCCGAAATCCGCGACCTTGCTCCCCGGCCCCAGGGTGTCCAGGAAGGGCAGGAGGACGGCCGAATCCAGGATCAATTCTTCAAACCGTTCTTCCATCTCCAGGGATGTCAGCGCGTGGGTACGGCTCCATCGATCCAGAAGATCCAGGTACTGTGTGACGGGTTCCTTCATCCAATCGGGGAGTAGCGGTTCCATTCCTACAAAATACACTTCTGCCTCGACACATGACCAGGATTTTGCCGTATTCACATTACTTACAGCATGGATCGCCTGGAAAATCCCTGGATAGCCCTTGGCTCATTGCGTGCGCAATTAGAGGTTTAGGTTCCCAAGATATTCAGGGGAAATTGTCAATTTCAGTGACGGTATTGACAATGGTATTAAGGGCACAAATACTGGACAGATCTTGAAGACTCTCTTTGAGCGAGGACCATATGAGCGCCGCACAAAAACCTTTTAAGATTGATTGGTCCAGCCGCAGCAAGCTCAGGGGCCCCGGTGACCGCTCCCTCGGGGATCTATTGCTCAAGCTCCGCGACCGCCTGGCACCGAAAGCCGAAGGCATATCCATCTCGTACCTCGACGACCGCGCGATGCGGAAGCTGAACAGGGAACACCGCGACATCAATCAGACGACAGATGTCCTCAGCTTCCCGGCAAACCCGGAAAAAGGCGCCTTCCAGCACCTAGGAGATCTGGTCGTCAGCCTGCCCATGGCCGAGAAGATGGCCAAGAAGCTGGGCGTCAGCCGGCGGCGGGAGGTCGAGACCCTGATCATCCACGGCTTCCTGCACCTCTGCGGCCACGACCACGAGCAGGACGGCGGCGAGATGCTGGCCCTGCAGGCCGAACTGGAGCGGGAGTTCCTGGAGGCCGAGCCCCTGCCCATGGCCGTCAAGCGCGGCCGCAAACCCGGCAGCAAGGTCAAGCGCCTCAAGGACGGCAGCCGGGTGGTGGTGACCGGCCGAGCGGCCCACGCCCTGGTCCGCAAGGAGGCCGCCAAGAAGGTCAAGCCCGCCAAGAAGGCGGAGAAGGCCCCCCGCAAGGCCGCCGAGAAGCCCAAGCGGGCCCCGGGCCGCCCCCGCAAGGCGGTCGAGGCGGCCGCGGCCCCCAAGCGGGTCGTGCGCCGCAAGCGTCCTCCCCTCCGGTCCGGCGTGCTGGGCTGAAAACCGAGCCTGGAAGAGGGCGCGGATCCCTTGTAAGATAGACGTTCGGCCGTTTTGCGGCCTTGGACTGGAGCCCCTGTGCTGAATCTTCTAATGGGCCTTGGCGCCGCCATCGGCGTGGTCCTGATCCTCCTCCCGCTCAGAGTGACGCTGTGGATCGGGGTCCCCCTGGGACTGGCGTGCGGGATCGCGCTCTTCATCTGGCGTTCGCGCCAGGTGCAGAACCAACTGGAGGCGATCTTCAACCGCGCCGGCGAACTCATGAAGAAACAGCAGTTCGACCCCGCCATCGAGGTGATGAAGGAGGGCTACGCCCTCTCCCGCTGGCAGTTCATGGTCAAGGGCTCCATCGACGGCCAGATCGGGGTCGTGCAGTACGTCCGCAAGAAGAACGACGAGGCCGAGCCCCTCCTGCGCACCGCCAGCTACCAGCACTACATCGCCAAGGCCATGCTGGGGATCCTCCAGTGGAAGCGCGGCGAGAAGAAGCTGGCCAGGGAGACCTTCACCCTGGCCCTCAAGGCCGGCAAGAAGGAGAGCCTCCTCTACGCGGTCTATGCCTACGTCCTGAACGAGATGAAGGACCGGGACAAGGCCATCGAGGTGGTCAACAAGGGCCTGGCGATCTGCCAAGGAGACGAGCGTCTCGCGGCCCAGCGCACCTGCCTTCAGAACAACAAACCCATGAAAATGAAACTCTACGGCGAACAGTGGTACCAATTCATGCTCGAGCGGCCCATCATCCGGCAGGAACCACCCCCCTTCGCCCGGATCTCCAAGCGCTCGATGAGAGGCTGACCTTTCCCTTTTTCGGAGTATTCCATGTCAGGCCACAGCAAATGGTCCACGATCAAGCACAAGAAGGGCGCCGCTGACGCCAAGCGGGGCAAGGTCTTCACCCGGATCCTCAAGGAGATCACGGTCGCGGCCCGCCTGGGAGGCGGGGATGTGGCCGCCAACCCCCGGCTGCGCCTGGCGGTGGATACCGCCAAGGGCAGCAACATGCCCAAGGACAACTGGGAGCGCGCCATCAAGAAGGGCACCGGCGAGCTTGAGGGCGTGACCTACGAGGAAGTGCTCTACGAGGGTTACGGCCCCGGCGGCGCGGCCATCATCGTGGAGGCCCTCACCGACAACAAGAACCGCACCACCCCCGAGATCCGCAGCTACTTCTCCAAGTTCGGCAACGAGCTGGGCGCGGCCAACTCCGTGTCCTACATGTTCACCAAGCAGGGCCAGATCGTCGTGGACGGCGAAGTGGCCGAGGACACCGTCATGGAGGTGGCCCTGGAGGCCGGCGCCGACGACGTGCAGGGCGAGGAGGGGGCCTGGATCATCAGCACCGACCCCGCCGCCTACCAGGCCGTGAAGGACGCCGTGGACGCCGCCAAGCTCCCCGTGCTGGAAGCCAAGATCATCCGCACCTCGGCGGTGCGGGTGGACATGAACAACGACAAGCTGAAATCCTTCCTGAAGCTCATCGACCTGCTCGAGGACAACGACGACGTCCAGAACGTCTGGACCAACGCCGACTACGACGAACCCGAGGAGTAGCGCCTACCCGCTCCCGCGCCAGGGTTCCCACGGCCGTTCCGCTTTCGCGGAACGGCCGTGGGACGTTTCAGCGTTCGGATACGCGCTGGAAGCGGAATTTCACCCGCCTTTGCAGGGCCCTGCCCTCGGGGGTGTCGGGGTTGCCTTCCAGCTGGGAGTCGCCGTGCGCTTCGGCAGCCAGGAGGGCGGGGTCCATGCCCAGGGCGACCAGGTGGCGCACCGCGGCCTGGGCCCGCTGGGAGCTGAGGTCCAGGGCGTCCTGGCCCTTGGCCCGGCCCTGCTCGTCCTGGGCGGTGTGGCCCTCGCACACAAGGGTGTAGCCGGGGTACTGGAGGGCGATCTCGGAGATGCGCTTCATCATGGGCTCGAAGCTGGGGTCGAAGGCCGATCCGCCCTCGCTGAAGAGGAGGCCTCCCCGGAAGCGCACCACCTGCATCTTCACGCCGTGGTCCTGGCCCTCGACGGGCTTGAGGTCGTTGAGGAGCTTCTCCAGGTCCGCGGCGCGCTCGGGGGCGATGCCGGTGTGGCCGGGGAGGACGCCCTCCCCCTTGGCGCCCAGCTCGTGCTGGAGGGCCAGGAGCACCTCCTGCACCTTGCGCTGGTCCTGGGAGGTGAAGGAATAGATCACGGCGAAGAAGGCCATGAGCTGCACCATGAGGTCCGCGAAGGTGATGAACCACAGGCCCTCGTAGTCGTCCTTCCGGCGCTGGGACCGGCTCAGGATCTTAGCCACGGGGGGCTCCGGCCCTGCGGGTCTTGAACCGGGGCGCCAGGGAGGCGTTGAGCTGCTCCTCCAGCTGGCCGGGGTTCATCTCGTCGGCGATGCCCAGGACGCCCTCGAGGATGAGGCGCTTGCGCTGGGCCTCCTCCCGGCTGCGGAGCTCCAGCTTGCCCGAGATGGGCAGGGCGAAGAGGTAGGCGATGACCGCGCCGTAGAGGGTGGACAGGAGGGAAAGCGCCATTCCCAGGCCGATGCCGCTGGGGTCCTTCAGGCTCGCGAAGAGGTGCACCATGCCGATGAGGGTGCCCACCATGCCGAAGCTGGGGGCGGCGGTGGCGATGAAGCGGAAGATCTCCTGGCCCAGGCCGTGGCGCTCCTGGGTGGCGAAGATCTCCTGGCTCAGCACGTCGCTGATGTGGTCCCGGTCCACCCGGTCCACCACCATGCGGATGCCGGCCTGCATGAAGGGGTCCGCGGGCATGTGCCGCTCCAGGCCCAGGACGCCCTCCCGACGGGCCCGCTGGGACAGGCCCACCAGCTCGTTGACGATCTCCTGGTGGGCGGCGGGGTGGGTGAAGAAGGCCTGGGTGGCCACGCCGAAGGCGCCGCGCACGGCTCCCAGGGGGAACCGGATGAGGGTGGAGGCGATGACCCCCCCGACCACCACGATCATGCTCTCCGGGTGGATGAAGTACCGGGGATTGGGCCCCAGGGAGATGGCCAGCACCAGCAGGCCAAGGCCCAGGAGCAGGCCGATCAGGGTTCCACGATCCATGGGGCGCCTCGGAGGGATTGATGACAGCTAGAGGTTACCAAGGAATTCCCGTGCCGTTTCACCCCAGGGCGAGGCCGGGGGGGAAGCCCATGGCCAGGCGGACCATGGCGATGGACGGATCCACGCTGCCGTCGCACCTGCGGATGGTCACGGGGGGCGCCACCACCGGGAACCCCGCGGCCTCCCCGAACCCCTCCGGCAGGTCACCTTTCCGGCACCCGGCGAACAGCGCGATGCCGTACGGCTCCCCCTCCTTGAACACCACGTCCTGCCGGCGCATGAGGAGGAGCTCCGCTTCCCGGTAGGCCTTCTCGGCGCGGTCGATCTGGTCGGAGGGGAACACGCACGCGAAGAGCCCCCCCGGCGCCAGGATGCGCGCGGCGGCCTTGGCGTAGTCCCCGATGTCCCCCCGCACCTCCAGCCGGGCCGGAATGGCCTGGGGATGCGCGGCCTCGGCCTTGGAGCCCACGGGCCAGTAGGGCGGCGAACCCAGCACCAGGTCGAAGGGTTCCTCCCCCGCGAACAGGTCCGGGTCCCGCAGGTCCCCTTCGTGGATGGTGTAGCGGTCCTGGAGGCCGTTGTAGGCCACGCTCTTGCGGGCCAGGCGCGCGGAGATGGCCTGGGCCTCCACGGTGTGGATCCGGGCGCCGGGGCAGCGCCAGGCCACGGAGGTGGCCACGCTGCCGATGCCCGAGCCCAGATCCGCCACCCGGGCCGGCCTCGGGCACCAGGTGGTGCCGTACCAGGCGGTGAGGATGTCGTCCGTGGAGAAGCGGTGGCCGCGCCGGTACTGGAAGAGCCGGTAGTGGCCGGTGATGAAGTCCAGGGTCTCGCCCTCCTCGGGCTCGACGCCCCCGGGGGGCCTGGGGCCGGGCCGGGTCCAGCCCTTGTAGACGTCGTCAGTCATCGGTCTCCCCGGGTTCTTCCTCGACGCCGTCGAACAGCCCGCCCTCGGGCAGGGGCGGCTCCAGGCGCGCCAGGGCCAGGGCCTCCAGGTTCGCCTCGCCGAAGTCCCCCAGCCGGGGCAGGTCGTTGAGGCTCCGCAGGCCGAAGTGGACCAGGAACTTCATGGTGGTGGCCCACATCATGGGCCGGCCCACCACCGCCTTGCGGCCGGCGGGGGTGATGAGCTCGCGCTCGGCCAGGCTCTTGACCTGGGTGGAGCAGCTGGTGACGCCGCGCAGCTCGTTGATCTCGGGGATGGTCACCGGCTGGCGGTAGGCGATGATGGCCAGGGTCTCGATCTGGGCGGGGGTGAGCTTGCCGCTGCGGGTGATGGTCACCAGGCGGCTGATCATCGCCTGGTACTCCGGCGCCGCCGCCAGGCGCCAACCTCCCCCCACCTCCAGCAGCCGCAGGCCCCGGGGCGGCACCAGCCGCTCCGCGAGCTTCTCCAGGCCCAGCCGGATGGTGCCTTCGCCCAGTCCCGTCAGCTCCTTCAGCCGCGCCATGTCCAGCACCTCGCCGCTGGCCACCAGCACCGCCTCCAGGGCGCCGGGCAGGTCCCCGCCGGCCTCCCACAGGGGCTCGGAATCCTGGAAGATCTCGTTGCCGTCCGTCACCGGAACAGCCCCAGGCGCTGGCCCACCCGCACCGGTCCCGCCGTCAGGGCAGGCTCCCACCGGGCCGCGCCGGGCCCGCCGATGAGCAGCACCACGGTGCTCCCGAACTGGAACGTGCCCAGGTCGTCCCCGGGGGCGCAGGGCAGGAGGTCCACGGGCAGCGACCCGTCCCGGGGGAGGGTCCGGCCGCTGAGCCACCGCCCGTCGATGATCACGCCCCCCACGTGGGTGGCGCCCACCGCCACCGCGGCCACCTCCAGCCCCTCGTCGGGGCCCGCGCCCAGGGCCACCCAGGTGGCCCGGCGGTTGCGCTCGTAGAGGCGGGGGACATGGGTGGTGCTGGCGTCGTTCACGGGCCAGAGCTCCCCCTCCACCCGGCCCACGGCGGTCACCAGCCCGCGGATGGGAACGTGGATGCGGTGGTAGTCCCTGGGGGACAGGTAGAGGGTCAGGTAGTGGCCCCCCTCGAAGCGGGCCGCGCCGGGGTCGTGCTTGAGGAGCTCGCCGATGCCGTAGGGGAGGCCCTTGGCCTGGATGGCCCGGCCGGCCTGGATGCGGCCGGAGGCGATGAGGAGGCCGTCCACGGGGCTGTTGACGCAGCCCGGGGCCTCCGGGGCCTGGGGCCTCAGGCCGGGCTTCAGGCGCCTCGTGAAGAGGGCCTGGAGGCTGGGGTAGTCGGCCAGGGGACGCTCGGCTTCGGCCATGTCCAGGCCGTAGGCCCGCACGAAGCGGCCCAGGACGGCCTCCCGGAGGCCTCCCGGGAGGGTGCGGCCGGCGGCCCACCCCGCCGCGGCGGAGCCGAGCTTCTTGGGGTAGACGCGCAGGAGGGAAAGGGAAAGGGGCCAGGAAGTCATTGCCAACCAAGTTATCACGCCCAGGGCGCAGCCCAGGATCAGGACGGCGGTCCGGCGGGACCTGGGGCGGAGCTTCATTTTCCACATAGTGACAAATTAACCTACCTGATTAGTCATGTTATATTCGATCTTTTTTTATTGATAGGGGTCACATTCCGGACTCCCGTGCCCGAATATCAGCGATAATCAAGGGTCCCCCCACCCCTTGATCCCTCATTCCCCAGGACGGATCCAAGCAGGTACTTGGGGAAAACGAAGTCATCTTCTCACGACGAAGGAGACGCCCATGTCCAGTGCTCACCATGCACCCGCCCCAGGGGATTCCCTCGCCTCCCGCCTGCGCCATGAGTTGGGCATCAACCTCAACCACTGCTACCAGTGCGGCAAGTGCGCCGCGGGCTGCCCGGTGGCCGAGGACATGGACAACACCTCCTGCCAGACCCTGCGCCTCCTCCAGCTGGAACGGCCCGAACTGGATCGCCGGGTCCTGGAGAGCGAGGCCATCTGGCTGTGCCTGGCCTGCGAGACCTGCTCCACCCGCTGCCCCCAGGAGGTGGAGGTGGCCAAGGTCATGGACTACGTCCGCGAGGCCTCCCTCGCCCTGGACCTGGCCCATCCCAGGAGCAGGGACATCCTGGCCTTCCACCGCGCCTTCCTGGACTCCATCCGCGTCACCGGCCGCCTCTATGAAATCGGCCTGGTGGCCGACTACAAGCTGCGCAGCCGCCACCTCATGAAGGACGTGGGGCTGGCCCCGAAGATGTACGTGCGCGGCAAGCTCCCCCTCCTGCCCCACTTCATCAAGGGCCGCAGCGGCATGAAACGGATCTTCCAGCTCACGCTGGGAAAGAAGAGGTGACCCCATGAAGATCGGCTACTACCCCGGGTGCTCCCTCCTCGGCTCCTCAAGGGAGTTCGACGAATCCGTCAGGGCCCTGGCCCCCGCCCTGGGCCTCGAGCTGGTGCACGTCCCCGACTGGAACTGCTGCGGGGCGTCGAGCGCCCACGTGCTGGACCACAGGCTCGCCCTGGCCCTGCCCGCGCGCATCCTGGCCCAGGCCGAGGCCGCGGGCCTCACCGAGATCCTGGCCCCCTGCGCGGCCTGCTACAACCGCCTGTCCACGGCCCGGGACACCCTCGAGAAGGACCCCGCCCTGGCCCGGGAGATCGAGGCCATCATCGAGCAGCCCGTCACCGGCAAGGTGCGCATCGTGAACATCCTCGAGGTGCTGGACCGGTTCAGCGACGTCATCCCCGGGAAGATCACGAAGCCCTTCGCCCACAAGGTGGCGTGCTACTACGGGTGCCTCCTGGTCCGGCCCCCCAAGGTGCTGAAGTTCGACCGCGCCGAGGACCCCCGGTCCATGGACCGCCTCATGGCCGCCGCGGGCGCGGCGCCCCAGGAGTGGAACTTCAAGACCGAGTGCTGCGGGGCGGCCTTCTCCGTCACCCGCACCGACCTGGTGGCGAAGATGAGCGGGAAGATCGTCGACAACGCCGTCAAGCACGGCGCCGAGGCGATCGTCGTGGCCTGCCCCATGTGCCAGTCCAACCTGGACATGCGCCGGCCCGAAATCAACGCCCACCTGGGCGCCGACCACACGATCCCCGTCCTGTTCATCACCCAGGCCCTCGGCCTGGCGATGGGCATCGACGCCAACCAGCTGGGGCTGCAGCGGCACATGGTGCCCGCCGTCATGACCCCAGCGGCCGTCTGAGGAGCCTGCGATGTCACGTATCGGCGTATTCACCTGCCACTGCGGAGAGAACATCGGCGCCACCGTCGACTGCGCCAAGGTGGCGGAGTGCACGAGGAACGTCCCGGGCGTCGTCCACAGCGTGGACTACAAGTACATGTGCTCGGACCCCGGCCAGACCATGATCAAGGAGGCCATCAAGGAGCACAACCTCACCGGCGTGGTGGTGGCGGCCTGCTCCCCGCGCATGCACGAGCCCACCTTCCGCAACGCCGTGGAGGAGGCCGGGCTGAACCCCTACCTCTGCGAGATGGCCAACCTCCGCGAGCACTGCTCCTGGGTGCACGAGAAGGTTGATGCCACCACCGACAAGGCCGCCGACCTCATCCGGGTCATGGTGGAGAAGGTCAAGCACAACACGCCCCTCCTGCCCATCCGCGTGCCGGTCACCAAGCGCGCCCTTGTGCTGGGCGGCGGCATCGCCGGGATCCAGGCGGCGCTCGACATCGCCAACGCCGGCCACAAGGTCGTGCTGGTGGAGAAGTCCCCCTCCATCGGCGGCCACATGAGCCAGCTCTCGGAGACCTTCCCCACCCTGGACTGCTCCCAGTGCATCCTCACGCCGAGGATGGTGGAGGCCGCGCGCCACCCCAACATCACCCTCATGACCTACGCGGAGCTGGAGAAGCTGGAGGGCTTCATCGGCAACTTCAAGGCCACCATCCGCAAGAAGGCCCGCCAGCTGGACGAGAAGCTCTGCACCGGCTGCGGCATGTGCATCACCAAGTGCCCCCAGAAGAAGATCCCCGACGAGTTCAACGAGGGCCTGGGCAAGCGCAGCGCCATCTACGTCCCCTTCCCCCAGGCCGTGCCCAACAAGCCCGTCATCGACAAGGACAACTGCACCTTCTACAAGTCCGGCAAGTGCAAGGTGTGCGAGAAGATGTGCCCCACCGGCGCCATCCGCTTCGACCAGCAGGACGAGCTGGTCACCCTGGACGTGGGCGCCATCGTGCTGGCCACGGGCTTCAAGGTCATGCGCACCGACAAGTTCCCGGAGTACGGCTACGGGAAGTACGCGGACGTCATCGACGGCCTGCAGTTCGAGCGCCTCGCCTCCGCCTCGGGCCCCACCCTGGGCGCCATGAAGCGCCCCAGCGACGGCAAGGCGCCCGAGACCATCGTCTTCGTGGCCTGCTCGGGCAGCCGGGACCGGGCCAAGGGCGTGCCCTACTGCTCGAAGATCTGCTGCATGTATACCGCCAAGCACGCCATGCTCTACAAGCACAAGATGCACCACGGGAAGGCCTACGTCTTCTACATGGACATCCGCAGCGGCGGCAAGGACTACGACGAGTTCGTGCGCCGGGCCATCGAAGAGGACGACGTGAAGTACATCCGCGGCCGGGTCTCGCGCATCTACGAGGAGGACGGCCAGCTCATCGTCAAGGGCGCCGACACCCTCCTGGGCGGCGAGCCGGTGGAGATCAAGGCCGACATGGTGGTGCTGGCCACCGCCGTGCAGGCCCAGGACGGCTCCGAGGAGCTGGCCCAGAAGCTCCACGTGAGCTACGACCCCTACCACTTCTTCGCGGAGAGCCACCCCAAGCTCAAGCCCGTGGAGACCAACACCGCCGGCATCTACCTGGCCGGGGCCTGCCAGGCCCCGCGGGACATCCCCGAGACCGTGGCCCAGGCCTCGGGCGCCGCCGCCAAGGTGGCCTGCCTCTTCAGCCGGGACGAGCTCACCCGCGAACCCGTGGTGGCCGTGGTGAACCGCCTTCCGGCGCCCACGTTCTCCTACTGCGTGGGCTGCTTCCTGTGCCAGAGCGCCTGCCCCTACCAGGCAATCGAGGCCGAGGAGATCCGCGGCCGGGACGGCACGCTGATCAAGACCCTCGCCAAGGTGAACGCCGGCCTCTGCCAGGGCTGCGGCACCTGCGTGTCGACCTGCCGCACCAAGGCCATCGACATCCAGGGCTTCAGCAACGAACAGATATTCGCCGAACTCATGACCCTCTGAGGGGATGAAAATGACCGAACCCTTCGAACCCAAGATCACCGCCTTCGTCTGCAACTGGTGCACGTACGCCGGCGCCGACCTCACCGGCACCAGCCGCATCAAGTACCAGTCCAACGTCCGGGTGCTGCGCCTGCCCTGCACGGGCCGCATCGACTTCATGCTGCTGGCCAAGGCCTTCTCCCGGGGCTCGGACGGCGTGATCGTCTCCGGCTGCCACCCCAACGACTGCCACTACACCTCCGGCAACTACCACGCCCGGAGGCGCTGGATGATCTACCGCAACCTCATGGACTTCATGGGCATCGATACGCGCAGGGTGACCTTCTCCTGGGTGTCGGCCGCCGAGGGGGCCCGCTGGGCGGAACTGGTGAACGAAGTCACCACCACCGTCCGGGAGCTGGGCCCCTACACCGAATACAAGGAACTCGCCCTGACCGGCGTGGAGTGACCATGGACCTGAGAGAAAAATCCCGGCAGCTCCTGGAAAGCGGCGACGTCAAGGCCGTCATCGGCTACGAGCAGGGCACCATGGGCGCCCGGCGCCCGGCCTTCGTCAAGAAGGCCGAAAAGGCCGATCGCCTCGTCTTCGACGAGGCCTGCGCGCAGAACCTCGCCACCTACCTCACCCGCCCCGAGATCAGGAAGCTCGGGCGCGTGGCCATCACCGCCCGGCCCGACACCCTGCGCGCCATCCTCCAGCTCATGGCCGAGCGCCAGGTCAAGGAGGAGAACGTCCTCGCCCTGGCCGGGGACGGCACCGTGGAGCTCGCCTCGGCCCAGGCCATCGAGGAGCACCTGGCCACCTCGGCCAAGGAGCTCCCCGCCAGGGACCGCGAGATCCTGGAGCGCCTCTCGAAGATGGACCGGGCCCAGCGCTGGGCCTTCTGGCAGGGCGAGCTGAGCCGCTGCGTGAAGTGCTACGCCTGCCGCAACAGCTGCCCCATGTGCTACTGCGGCCACTGCACCATGGACTGCAACCGCCCCCAGTGGGTGCCGGTGGCCAGCCACGCGCTGGGCAACCTGGAGTACCACATGGTGCGCGCCATGCACCTGGCGGGGCGCTGCGTGGAGTGCGGAGACTGCGGCCGGGCCTGCCCCGTGGGCATCCCCATCCACCTCCTCACCTTCAACTGCGAAGAGAGCGTGCACCACCAGTTCGGCCAGAGGGCCGGGGCCAGCTCGAAGCTGGACTACGCCCTGTCCACCTTCCGTCCCGACGACAAAGAGACCTTCATCCGGTAGGGTGCCATGGCAGACAACTTCTTCCTCCCCCAAGCATCCCTCGACACGCTGTTCGCGGCCCTGGCCAAGGACGGCCGCCGGATCCTGGCCCCCACGGACCGGGACGGGCGCACCGAACTCAATCCCGTGGACAAGCCCGCCGACGTGGCCAAGGACTACCTCCAGACCATCCTCTCCGCCAAGGAGGCCGCCTTTCCCAAGGTGGAGCGGCTCATGAGCTTCACCACCGGCTCCAAGTCGGTGGACCTGGTGGACGCCGAGCCCCATGCCCTGCCCACCGTCCTCTTCGGCGTCCGCCCCTGCGAGGCCTCCGGCTTCAGGGCCCTGGACGCGGTGTTCAACTGGGACACCCGCGACCGCTTCTTCAACGCCCGCATGGAGGCCCTGGCCGTCATCGGCGTGGCCTGCACGAGGAAGGACGACGCCTGCTTCTGCACCAGCGTCGGCGGCGGACCCGGCTCCACCGCGGGCAGCGACATCCTGCTGACGCCCGTGGACGGCGGCTTCCTGGCCGAGGTCCTGACGGAGAAGGGCAAGGCCATGGCGGCCCTGGCCCCAGAGGCCTTCAAGGCCGACCCCGGCCTCGAGAAGAAGGTCGTGGACGTGCCGGTCGCCTTCGACCAGCCCGGCCTCACGAGGCGGCTCAAGGACCGGTTCGAGGACGGCATCTGGGTCGAGCAGAGCCTGCGCTGCGTGGGCTGCGGCGCCTGCGCCTACGTCTGCCCCACCTGCGTGTGCTTCGACATCGTCGAGGAGTCCGACGCCAAGGGCGGCCACCGCCTGCGCACCTGGGACTCCTGCGGCGGCCACATGTTCACCCTCCACGCCTCCGGCCACAACCCCCGCGAGACCCAGGCCCAGCGCTGGCGCCAGCGGGTCTACCACAAGTTCTCGTACTACCCCGAGCGCTACGACATGCTCGGCTGCGTCGGGTGCGGCAAGTGCACCCGGGCATGCCCCGTGGACATGAACCTCCAGGAACACCTGGCGGAAGCGGCCCAGGCCTGAGGGAGACACGACCATGACCGACACCAACATCTACCTCCCCCACCTCATGCGCATCGCGAAGATCACGGAGGAAGCCCCCGCCGTGAAGACCTTCCGGCTGGAGTTCATGGATGCGGCCGCCGCCGCGGCCTTCAGCTTCGAGACCGGCCAGTTCGGCCTCTACAGCGCCTTCGGCGAAGGCGAGTCCACCTTCTGCATCGCCTCCTCCCCCACCCGCAAGGGCTACATCGAATGCACCTTCCGCGAGGCGGGCCGGGTCACCGCGGCCCTGGCCGACAAGGAGGAGGGCGACGTGGTGGGCTTCCGGGGCCCCTACGGCAACCGCTTTCCCATCGAGCAGTGGAAGGGGAAGAACCTGGTCTTCATCGCCGGCGGCATCGCCCTGCCCCCGCTGCGCAGCGTCATCTGGAACTGCCTGGACCTGCGGGACTGGTTCAAGGACATCACCATCGTCTACGGCGCCCGCAGCGTCGCCGACCTGGTGTACAAGGACGAGCTCAAGGAATGGGAGGCCCGTCCCGACGTGAACCTGGTGGTCACCGTGGACCCCGGGGGCGACGTCCCCGGCTGGACCGGCAAGGTGGGCTTCGTCCCCCCCGTGGTGGAGGCCCTCAACCCCAGCCCCGACAACACCATCGCCCTGGTGTGCGGCCCGCCCATCATGATCAAGCTCACGCTGCCCGTGCTGGCCAAGCTGGGTTTCCCCCCGGAGGCCATCTTCACGACCCTGGAGAACCGCATGAAGTGCGGGCTGGGCAAGTGCGGCCGGTGCAACACGGGCAGCAGCTATGTCTGCAAGGACGGGCCGGTGTATACGCTTGAGCAGTTGAACAGCCTGCCGGCCGAGTACTAGCCGCAAGAACCGGGTTGTGGACAGGTGCCACCCGCCCCTACCTTGGGAGGGCCGCCACCGGCCCGATCGGACTCCCATGACCCGCACCATCCGCCCCGCCCTCGCCACCGACGCCGAAGCCATCGCCGCCATCGGCCGCCGCAGCTTCGTGTGGGCCTTCGGCCACCTCTACCCCCGCAAGGAGGTCCTGGACCGCTATCTGGACGCGACCTACTCGGTGGCGAAGATCGCCGCCAGCCTCGCCAAGCCCGCCAACGTCTACTTCGTCGCGGAGGGCGACCGGATCGAAGGCTTCCTGAAGCTGAAGGCGGAAAGCCCGGATCGCTGGCAGACCCAGAAGCTCTACATCGATCCGGACCTCATCCAGGGCGGCGCCGGCAAACAGCTCATGGCCGCCGGGGAGGAGGCCATGCTCCGCCGGGGGGTGGCGTCGTCCTGGCTCGTGGTCTATGAGGGGAACGGGCGCGCGCTTCGCTTCTATGCCGGCCTGGGCTATGCCCCGGCAGGGACCCGGACCCTGGACTTCGAGGGGACCCTCATCCGGTTCCTGGAAATGGAAAAGACGTTCCTGGCCCCGTAGGGAAACCCAAGGAAAGGACCGGCCAGCCAGGAAGGAGAAGGCGCGCAGGCTACCTGCATTCGCCGACCCATTCCTGCACTCGCCCTGCTGAAACAGGATGAATCGGATTTAGGGGATGGATGGGGATCTTCTCGCCTTGAGCTGCCCCGTTCATCCCTTGTCCAGGAAGCCCCGGGCTTTCCAAATGGTCCTAGTTTTCCTTCACGTCCACGCCCAGCGCCTTGAGGAGCCATGCGTCCACGTCCACCGCGATGGCGATCCGGGCGGAAAGGGGGGACCCGATGCCGTGGCCGGTGTCGGCGCTGGTGCGCAACAGCACCTCCCCGCCTGGATTGGCCTCCTGCAGCCTGGCGGCCATCTTGCGCGACTGCATGGGGTCCACCCGGGGGTCGTTGGCGCCGGTGAGGAAGAGCACGGAGGGGTAGGCGACGCCGTCCTTCACGCGGTGGTAGGGGGAGTAGGCGTACATGGCCTTGAACTGCTCAGGGTCCTTCACCGTGCCGAACTCCGTCGTGTTGAACTGCCCGTTGGGCGAGTCCTCCACGTGGATCATGTCGTAGATGCCCACGTGGGAGACCACGGCGCGGAAGAGGTCGGGCCGCTGGGTCAGGGCCGCGCCCATGAGCAGGCCGCCGTTGGAGCCGCCTTCGATGGCCAGGCGCGACGGGGTCGTGTAGCCCAGCTGGACCATCCGCTCCGCGCAGGCGATGAAGTCGTCGAAGACGTTCTGCTTCCGGGTCAGGCGGCCGGCGTCGTGCCAGGCCTCCCCGAACTCCCCGCCGCCCCGCAGGGCGGTGTGCACCTGGACGACGCCCTGTTCGAGGAGCACATGGGCCAGGTCGCTGTAGTAGGGCTGGGTGCTGACGCCGAAGCCCCCGTAGCCGGTGACCAGGGTGGGAGCCTTGCCGTCCCTTCGGGTGCCCTTGGGCTGGAGGATGAACATGGGGATGCGCGTGCCGTCCTTGGACGTCGCCTCCTCCCGGATGACCTCCGCGTCGCCGAAGTCGGCCAGGGGCGTGGTCCGCACCAGGGTGGGCTCGAGGCGGCCGGCCGCGGCCCGGTAAACGAGTCCTTCCATGGGGCGGGTGAAGCCCGTCGAGAAGAAGAAGACGTCATCGCCTTCCAGGGACTGGAGCCCGGCGTTCGTCGAGACAGGGGGCGCGGGGATCGTCCCGGGGAGCTCCCGGCCCTTGAGGTCGAACTGGCGCACCCGGGAGGGGCCGCCCAGCAGTTCCGCCACGTAGACCCGGGTCCTGCCGGGGGCCAGTTCGGTGAGGATGCCCTCCTGCTGCGGAATCACGACCCTGGCCTTGGCCAGGACCGGGTTCGCCAGGGGCATGCGCAGCACCTTGTGGCGGGGCGCGTCCTTCTTGCTGAGGAGCCAGAGGGCGCCGTCGCGGCCGAACTGCGCGTCGATGATGCCGTCCTCCTCGCGGGCCACCTGGGACCAGCGCCCGGCGTGGCGCAGCCAGAGGGCGTAGTCCCCGCCGTCGCCCTTCTCCACCAGGGCGAACTGGGCCCTGCCGTCCTCGGAGGAGGCCAGGCGGGTCTCGGCGATGCGCGGGAAGGCCCTGCCCACCTCGTGGGCGTCCGCGGAATCAGCGGTGCCCAGGCGGTGGAAGTGGACCTGCTGGAAGAAGTCCAGGTCCGCGGCCGGCCTTTCCCCCTTGCGCGGATACCGGGTGTACCAGAACCCCAGGCCGTCCCTGGCCCAGGCCAGGCTCCCGCCTCCGGTCCCGACCTGGACCCGCGGGATGACGTCCCCGGTCTCCTTGCCGGTGGCGGTGTCGTACACGTGGAGCGTCCCCTCCTCGCTGCCGCCCCGGGACAGGGACACGGCCACCTTGGCGCCGTCCAGGGACGGCACGAACCAGTCGATGGCGGTGCCGCCGGTGGGGTCGAGGGCCATCAGGTCCAGGAGCACCCGGGGCTGGGCGCCCGGAGCGATGGAGCCCAGCACCACCAGGTCGGGCTGCTGGCGGTGGGCGGGGTCGTGGCGCAGGGCGAAGATGCGCCCCGGCCGCCACACCAGGCCGCCCAGGCTGGGCGGGCGGTTCATCATCAGGGCGGTGATGCGCCTGCGCAGGATCTGCACCCCCGGCAGCCCGTCCAGGACCGCCCGGGCCCGCGCGTTCCGCTCCGCGCTCCAGGCCACGACCGCGGGGTCCTGGCCGTTCTCCAGCCAGCGGTGGCCGTCCCGGATCGTCACCCCGTGAAGCGTCTCCGTGACGGCCGGAGGCGCCGAGCCCCCCCATCCGGAACCGGCAAGGAGGAGCAGGGCAAAGGCGATCGGCCGCATGGTGGACTCCGGGGAGACGGGTCCGCCCCTGGACACTGGAGCGGGAGGCCGTTCGCAGTATCATATAACGATGCCATCCCGAGGGAATGGCCAGGAGGAAGCATGCTTCGGTCGCTGACACTGTCCCTGCTCTGCGGGACCATGGCCCTACCCGCCCTCGCGGCGGGGCCCCACCCCATCACCATCCACGACCTGCTGGCCATGGAGCGGCTGGGGGACCCGCGGGTCTCCCCGGACGGGGCGTCGTTCACCTTCGCCGTGGGCACGCCGGACCTGGCTGCCAACAAGACCGCCCATGACCTGTACCTGGGCGACGTGGCCGGCACCTGGACGCGGCGCATCACCGCGCCGGGCACCTCCAACTTCCAGGCCCGCTGGGCCCGGGACGGCAAGGCGGTGTTCTTCGTGTCGGGCCGGTCCGGCTCGTCCCAGGTGTGGCGCCTCTCCCTGGACGGGGGCGAGGCCGAGCAGGTCACGAAGCTGCCCCTGGACGTGGACGCGCTCGAGGTGGCCCCGGACGGGAAGTCGCTGCTGCTGGGCATGGCCGTCTTCCCGGGGAAGACCCCCGCGGAGACGAAGAAGCTGATGGAGGCCAAGGAGGCCGGCAAGGCCTCCGGCATGGTCTTCGACGGCCTCATGGCGCGCCACTGGGACACCTGGACCGACGGCACCCGCAACCACGTGTTCACCTTCGACCTCGCCACCGGCAAGGCCCGGGACCTGATGCCCGCCCTGGACGCCGACTGCCCCACCAAGCCCTTCGGCGGCAGCGAGGACTTCGCCGTCAGCCCCGACGGCAAGGCCCTGGTGTTCTCCGCCAAGGACATGGGCAGGGCGGAAGCCTGGTCCACCAACTTCGACCTCTTCGTGGTGCCCATGGACGGCTCCGCCGCCCCGAAGCGCATCACCACCAACCCCGCCTGGGACGCCCAGCCCCGGTTCTCCCCCGACGGCAGGACCCTGGCCTACCTGGCCATGAGCCGCCCCGGCTTCGAGGCGGACCGCTTCGACATCGTGCTGCGCGACTGGGCCACGTCCAGGGAGCGCAAATTCACCCTGCGCGTGGACGCCACGGCCCAGGGCGACCGTTCCGCGGGCACCATCGCCTGGTCCCCGGACGGCAGGACCCTCTACTGCCTGTCGGAGAACCTGGGCCAGCGCGCCCTGTTCGCGCTCGACCCCGCCACGGGCAAGGCCACGATGATCGTGGGCCAGGGCACCCTGGACGCCATCGAGTTCGCCAAGGGCGGACGCATCCTCTACGGCATGAATTCCCTCAAGGGCCCCACGGAGTTCTACACCGTGGACCCCGCGGGCAGGGACATCCGCCAGGTCACCCACTTCAACGATGCGCGCATGGCCGCGGCGAAGACCGGCAGGGCCGAGCAGTTCACCTTCAAGGGCGCCAAGGGCGACACGGTCTACGGCTACCTGGTCTACCCCGTCGACTTCGACCCCGCGAAGAAGTACCCCGTGGCCTACCTGGTGCACGGCGGCCCCCAGGGCACCTTCGGCAACGACTTCCACTACCGCTGGAACCCCCAGGTGTACGCGGGCGCCGGCTACGCCGCGGTCTGCGTGGACTTCCACGGCTCCACCAGCTACGGCCAGGCCTTCACCGACGCCATCCGAAACGACTGGGGCGGCGCGCCCTTCGAGGACCTCATGAAGGGCCTGGACCACGTCCTGGCCAAGCACCCCTTCCTGGACAAGGACCGCGTCGGCGCCCTGGGCGCGTCCTACGGCGGCTACATGATCAACTGGATGGCCGGCCACACCGACCGCTTCAAGACCCTGGTGTGCCACGACGGCAACCTGGACGAGCGCATGGCCTACTACGACACCGAGGAGCTGTGGTTCCCCGAGTGGGAGCACGACGGCCTGCCCTGGGAGAACCCCGGGGGCTACGCCAAGGTCAATCCCATCGAGTTCGTGAAGAACTGGAAGACTCCCATGTTCGTCATCCACGGCATGAAGGACTACCGGATCCCCTACTCCCAGGGGCTGGCCACCTTCACCGCCCTGCAGCGCAAGGGGATTCCCTCCAAGCTGCTCGTCTTCCCCGACGAGAACCACTGGGTGCTCAAGCCGGCCAACTCCCTGCAGTGGCATGAGAACGTGCTGGGATGGCTGGACCGCTGGCTCAAGTAGCGGGACGCAGGCGGAACGGGAAGGAGGGGGCGGCCGCCCCCTCTTTTCCGTTGTGGCCATTTGCCATTGATAGCCGATTTCTTCCCATTGCCTATATTGGTACCGCGAGGTTCCACCCCCGGCGCGCACGGAAAACCGGCGGGGGCCAGGGAGCCTTGCGGGACACGGAGGCCACCATGGAGAAGAGGCTGCATCCCCGCATATCGACGGAAAACATCTGCACGGCGCGGTTCAGCCTGGGCGACCGGGGCTGGACGGACGAGGACGTTCCCGATCTGGGGTCCCGCGGCTGCGGCGTCCGGATCCCCCTGGCCGAACTGGGGCCCCTGAAGCCGGGCGCCGTGGTGGAGGCCCTGCGCCTGAGCCATCCCGGCGTGCCCCGGCAGCCCGTCAAGGGCAAGGTGGTGTGGAGCCACCGGGCCCGGCACCACGGGAAGGAGTTCATGGACGTCGGCCTGGAGTTCACGGACCTCCCGGGCACGTTTGTCGTGGAACTGGAGACATACTTGAAGTTCGCAGCGATGAACAGCACGCCGTTCATCGACATGTTCGGCATGCCCACCTGACCTGCCCTCCCTGCGGATGGACACCCGGCTCCGGAGCGGAGAGGCTTTGCCCGGACGCGCATTGATCCAACCCCTATCGAAGATTCTGCGCGATTCTGGTACAAAGAAATTTTCCCCCCGGAGCCCCCCGCATGTCCGAAAAGCACGCCTTCAAGAGCGAACTGCAGCAGATCCTCAACCTCATCACCCACAGCCTCTACTCCCACAAGGAGATCTTCCTCCGCGAGCTGATCAGCAACGCCAGCGACGCCATCGACAAGATCCGCTTCAATTCCCTGCAGAACGATCCCCTCCTGGAGGGCGACCGGGAATGGAAGATCCGCCTTTCCGTGGACAAGGAGGCCCGCACCCTCACCGTCTCGGACAACGGCATCGGCATGGACCACGACGCCCTGGTGGAGAACCTGGGCACCATCGCCAAGTCCGGCACCAAGGCCTTCCTGGACAGCCTCAAGCAGGCCGACGCCGCCGCCAAGCCCGGGCTCATCGGGCAGTTCGGCGTGGGGTTCTACTCCGCCTTCATGGTGGCCGACAAGGTGACCGTCGTCTCCCGCGCCGCCGGCGCGGCGGGGGCGATGCGGTGGGAATCCGACGGGCTGGGCGAATTCACGGTGGACCCCGCGGAGCGCGCGGGGCGCGGCACCGACGTCGTGCTCCACCTCAAGGAGGACGAGGGGGAGTTCCTGACCGAGTACCGCCTCCGCGCCATCGTCAAGCAGTTCTCCGACTTCATCGAGCACCCGGTGGTCATGGACGTGGAGAAGGGCGAAGGGAAGACGGAGGAGGAGACCCTCAACTCCCGCAAGGCGCTCTGGCTGCGCAGCAAGGTGGACGTGACCCCCGAGGAGCACGAGGCCTTCTACAAGCAGATCTCCGGCGACTTCGACGCCCCGGCGAAGGTGATCCACTACGCCGCGGAAGGCACGCTGGAATTCAAGGCCCTGCTCTACATCCCCAAGCGCAAGTCCTGGGACCTCCAGTTCGCCGAGCCCAAGGTGGGGCCCCGGCTCTACATCAACCGCGTGCAGATCATGGACCACTGCGAGGCCCTGCTGCCGCCCTACCTGCGGTTCGTGAAGGGCGTGGTGGACTGCTCCGACCTGCCCCTGAACGTGAGCCGCGAGCTCCTCCAGCACAACCCCCTGCTTGAGAAGATCCAGAAGAGCCTGGTGAAGAACGTCTTCCAGGCCCTCAACGACCTCAAGGCAAACGACCCCGAGGCCTACGAGGGCGTCTTCAAGGAGCTGGGCCCCTTCCTCAAGGAGGGCCTGGCCAGGGACTTCGCCAACCGCGAGCAGCTCTGCGACCTGCTCCTGGTGGGCACCCTGAAGACCCCGGCCGGCAAGACCACCACCCTGGCCCAGTACGTGGAAGCCAAGCCCGAGGACCAGAAGGACATCTTCTTCCTCGCCGGCGAGGACCGCGCGGTGCTCGAGCACGCGCCGGCCCTGGAGGCCTACCGCCACCGCGGCTGGGACGTGCTGCTGCTCACCGATCCCATCGACGCCTTCGTGTTCCCCACGCTTCCCGACTACAAGGGCCTGGCCTTCAAGGCCGCGGACCGCCACCAGCCGGAGCTGGAGCCCGAGGAGAAGAAGAAGGAGGAGGCTGCCACGGAGGCCTTCAAGCCCCTCCTGGGCCTGCTCAAGGGCCTCATCGGGGGCCTGCGCGACGTGCGCCTCACCCGCCGGCTCAAGGAGAGCGCCTCCTGCCTCACCGCGGACGAGGACGCTATGGACCCCCACATGGAGCGCCTGCTCCAGAAGCTGGGCCAGGGCGCCGCGCCCCAGGAGCGGGTCCTGGAGCTGAACCCGGAGCACCCCGTGGTCAAGGGCCTCCTGGAGATCTACACGAAGGACATGACCGATCCCCGCATCGAGGCCTACGGCCGCCTCCTGCACGACCAGGCCCTCCTGGCCGAGGGCTCCCGCCTGGCGGACCCCACCGCCTTCGTGAAGCGCCTCAACGACCTGATGATGAAGGACGCCCTCAGGGCCTAGCATGGACGCTCTGGCACGCCAGGTGGTCTACCAGGTCTTCCCCGAAGCCTTCGGGGGCCTGGAGGGTGTCACGGAACACCTGGACCACCTGGCCGGCCTGGGCGTGACCACGGTCTACCTGACGCCCATCGTCCCGGCACCGACCGACCACCGGTACGACGCCACGGACCTTTCCGCCGTGGACCCCGCCTTGGGCGGCGAGCCCGCCCTGGAGCGCCTCCTGGCCGGGCTGCACGGGCGGGGCATGCACCTGGTGCTGGACCTGGTGCTCAACCACGTCTCGGACCGGCACCCCTGGTTCCGTGCGGCCCTCGCCGGGGACCCGGCGTACCGGGGCTTCTTCACGTTCCTTCCGGACGGGCGGTACCAGTGCTGGAAGGGGTTCCGGGGAATGCCCGAACTGGACCTCGCCGAAGGCGCCGTGCTGGACCGCCTGTACCGGGGACCCGGCAGCGTCGTCGAGCGCTGGCTGGACCTGGGCGTGGACGGCCTGCGCTTCGACGTGGCCCAGGACGTGGGCCTGGCGGTGGCGGAGGACCTGGCCGCGCGGGTGCGGGAGCGGTGGCCCCGGTGCCTGCTGATCGGGGAGGTGTTCGGCTACGGCGGCGGCTGGTGCCGGGGTTTCCACGGCACGATGAACTACTACCACCAGAACGCCCTGCTCTCCTGGCTGAACGGGGAGATCGGCGCGGTCCAGGCCAACCGGGCGGTTGCGGACGTGCGGGAAGGGTGGGGCCTGGACGGTGCGCTCCGCTCCTGGAACATGCTCTCCAGCCACGACACGCCCCGCCTTCGCAGCGCCCTGGCCGACGCCGGCGGCATCGACCTCGCCCAGCTGGCCCAGATGACCCTCCCGGGCGTGCCCCTGGTCTACTACGGCGAGGAGGTCGGCATGGAGGGGGGCGCCGACCCCGACAACCGCCGGCCCATGGTGTGGGACCCGGCCCGCTGGGACCGCGGCAGGCTGGCCTGGACCCGGAAGCTCATCGCCCTGCGGCGGGGCAGCCCCGAGCTGATGTCCGGCGACGTGAAGGTGCTCGGCGACCGCCTGCCCGGCAACGCCCTGGTATTCCTGCGGTATACCGAACAACCGGGCGAGGCCGCCCTGGTGGTCGTCAACGCCGCCTCCGACCCCCTGCGGGCGAAACTGCTGATCCCCTATCCCCACTGGCCCGATGGGGTTCCCTTGCGGGACGCGCTGGGCCAGGCGGGCGAGGTGACCGTGCGCACGTCCAGCGTGGCCCTCGATATCGCCCCCCGGTCGGGCGCGGTGTACCGGGCCGTCGAACCTCTGGAGACGTACCGCTATTTCAAGCCCCGCAACCGGGCCGATGCATGATGTCTAGCCCACCACCCGCGAGATGTGCTCCTGCAGCACCTGCAGCGGGAAGGGCTTCTTGAGGAACTCCAGGAACCCGTACTCCCGCGCCACCTTGGTGCCGGCCTCCTCGGAGAAGCCGCTGCACAGGATGGCCCGGGCCCCGGGGTCCTCCTCCCGGATGGCGCGGAAGGCGTCGGGGCCGCTCATGCGGGGCATGGTGGCGTCCATGAGGATGAGCCCCAGGCTGGCCCGCTCCCGGCGGTGGACCTCCACCGCCTCGAGGCCGTCGCGGGCCTGGAAGACGGTGTAGCCGAGGTTCTCCCGCAGGTATTCGGCAAGGGTCTCCTGCAGGTCCTCGTCGTCGTCCACGAGGAGGATGGCCCGCTTCCCGCTGGGGGCGGATACGGCCGCGGCTTCCTGGGCCGGGGCGGCGGCGGGAGGGAAGAGGAGGCGGATCGTGGTGCCCCTTCCGGGGGAGGAACGCACCCAGAGGCCGGCGCCGTGGCCCTTGAGGATGCCCAGGGCGGTGGAGAGGCCCAGGCCCCGGCCGGGGCGGTAGGTGGAGAAGAAGGGGTCGAAGGCCCGGTCCAGGACCTCCCGGGTCATGCCGGAACCGGCGTCCTCGATGGCCAGGCACACCAGGGGGCCCGCGCTGGCGGGAAGGTGGATCCAGTGCCCGGAGGCGGGGTCGCCCTCCCCCATGTCCTGGAGCCGGGTGGAGATGCGGATGGTCCCCTCCGCCCCGCCCTGCGCCTCCCGTGCGTTGGCCACGAGGCCGTCGAGCACTTCGCACAGCTGCCCGGAATCCCCTTCGACCAGGGGGAGCCCGGGACCCGCCTCGAAGCGGATGCCCGCGCCGCCGCGGCCCGCGAGGCAGTCCTGGACCATGCGGTTGAGGTCCAGCGTGTCGGACCGGCGGAAGCCCTTGCCCGAGACGTCCAGCATGCGGTGGGCGAGCACCGAGGCCTTCGCCAGGACCTTGAGGGCCCGGGCCACGGCGGCGCGGGCCGCCCCGGGGGCCGTGGTCTCCATGGAGGCCACTTCCAGGTTGCCCTGGATGGCCTGGAAAAGGTTGTTGAAGTCGTGGGCGATGCCCCCGGCCATGCGGCCCAGGCTCTCCATCTTCTGGGCGTTGCGCAGGACGGCGTCGGCGGCCTTGAGCTGCTCCTGCGCCTCGCGCAGCTGGCGCTCCACCTCCACCGCGTGCAGGGCCCGCTCCACGGCGCCGGGCAGGGCCCCGAGGAAATGGGCGTCCTTGACCAGGTAGTCCAGGGCGCCCTTCCTCATCATCTCCACGGCGATGCGCTCGTCGCCGCTGCCGGTGGTGACGATGAAGGGGGGCATGTCGGCCCGCTCCAGGATCTCCACGGCCGTCATGTCGGGGAGGGAGAAGTCCAGGAGCACCAGGCCGGGTCGCCGGGCGGCCAGGATCTCCAGGGCGGCCCGGCCCGTGGCGGCGTGAAGGAAGTCCCACCCGCGCTGGAAGATCTCCTCCCTCACCAGTTCGGTGAGGCCCTGGTCGTCCTCCACCAGCAGGATGAGGGTTGGCTCGGTCATGGGTCGGCCACCTGGATTACCTGAAGGAACCGTCCCAGGTTGGTGAGGGCCGCGGAGAAGTCCTCGAAATTCCTGGGCTTGGTGACGTAGAAGTTGCACCCGGCATCATAGCAGACCGCCACTTCCCGGGGATCGTCGGTGGTGGTGAGCATGATGACCGGGGTCCGGCGGGTGCCCGGATCCGCCTTGAGGCGGCGCAGGACCTCCACGCCCCCCACCCGCGGCATGTTGATGTCCAGGAGCAGGAGGTTCCTGCCGGCGCGCCCGGGGCCCTGGAAGTAGTCCAGCACCTCCTGCCCGTCCCGGAAGCGCAGGATGGGGCCGGTCACCCCAGCCTCCTGGAGGTGCTCCCGGATCAGGACGGCATGGCCCTCGTCGTCCTCGGCGATGAGGATGGTCACGTTCTCGAAGGGCTGGACGGTAGGCATGGGGTCACCCGCGGGGAAGTTCGAGGAAGAACCGGGAGCCCTCGCCGGGCGTGGATTCCACCCGCACCCGGCCCCCGTTGCGCTCCGCCATCCGCCGCACCAGGGTGAGGCCCAGCCCCTCCCCCGGGACGGGACCCTGGGGGTCCAGCCGCTGGAAGATCTCCCAGATTCGCTCCTGGTGTTCGCCGGAGATTCCCACGCCGTTGTCCTCCACGCAGTACTCGCACGATTCCCCCGCCACCCGGCCGGAGACGCGCACCCGCAGCGGGCGGTCGCCGTGGCGGTACTTCACGGCGTTGTCCAGGAGGTTGGAGACGATCTGGGTGGCCTGGGCCGAGTCGGCCCTGCAGGGGGGAAGGTCCTCCACCTGCAGGGCGCCCTCCGCGCTCTCGAACTGGTAGGCCAGCGTCTTCGAGCAGGAGGCCAGCACCGCGTTCATGTCCAGGGGCCCGGTGCGGAGCACCATGCGGCCCGCCCGCGAGAGGGTGAGCAGGCCGTTGATGATGGCGTCCATGCGGATGCCGGAGGCGCGGATGAACTCGAGCGAGGAGGGCATCCGCTCCTGCAGGTGGGGCCTGGCGGCCTCGGCGAAGGCCTCCAGGGACCCGGCCCCTTCCTGGGCCTTGCGCAGTTCCTCCAGGGACCGGGCCAGGCGCTGGCTGAAGCCCTGGATGTTCACCAGCGGGCTCCGCAGGTCGTGGGAAGCCACGTAGAGCAGGGTCTCCAGCTCCTTGTTCTTCTGCTCCAGCTCGGCCATGAGGCGCTCCCGCTCCCGCTCCACCCGCTTGCGGATGGAGATGTCCGTGACCAGGATGGCCAGCGCCGAGATCGCTCCCTGGGCGTCGTGCACCGAGGCCAGCGACACCCGGGCGTCCAGGACGGATCCGTCCCGGCGCCGCAGGCCCACCTCGAAGGTCTCCGAAGCCGCCGGCTGCTGCAGGATGGCCTTCGCCGTCAGGAAGGGGAGGTGCGCCTCGGGAACGAAGGCCGAGTAGTGCCTGCCCAGCATCTCCCCGGGCGCGTAGCCCCCCATCTCCGCCAGGCGCTGGTTGCAGAAGGTGAGGGCGCCCGAGGAATCCACCAGGGCCAGGCCCTCGTTGAGGGTCTCCACCACCACCCGGTACTTCTCCTCGCTGGCGCGCAGGGCCCGGGTGGCCTCGATCTTTTCGGACACGTCGTCGCCCAGCAGCAGGAGGAGGCGCTCCCCGCGGCTCGTGAAGGGGACGAGGTGGGCGACGATCCACACCTCCTTGCCGAAGCTGGAGGTGAAATGGGCTTCCACGGTCTGGTCGGCGCCGCTGGCCAGGGCACGGTCCGCGGCCTCCCGGAGGCCGGACTCCTTCCAGGACTTCAGGCGCCTGAAGTTCTGCTTGAGGATCTCGCCGGGGCTGCCGTTGAGGATCCGGGCGGCGGCCTCGTTGGTCAGCACGCAGGCCCCGTCGGCGTCCCGGTAGAGCATGATGCCCATGGGCGAGGCGGCGATGAGCTTCTGGTTCAGGGAGAGGACCTCCGAGAGGTCCATCTGGGCCTCCACCCGGTCCGACACGTCCTCCAGGAACCAGAGGACCCCCTGCTCCGGGCGCCCCGGCGCCACCGGTCCCCCCACCAGGTAGGCCCAGAAGGGGCTCCCGTCCACGCGGCGCAGGCGCACTTCGCCCCGGAAGGCCGAACCCGGCTCCGCGAAGCCCTCGATGACCCGGCCGAACTTCCCGAAGGCCGCGTCGTCCTGGTGCCAGCCCCGGGTGTCCACCCCGGCAAGGGACTCGGCGTCCGCGCCCAGGAGCCCGGCGCAACGGGCGTTGGCCCAGACCACCTTGCGGTCCCGGATGAGCACGGCGCCCATGGCGCACCCCTCCAGCACCGCCGGGATTCCCGCGGGCTCCGCCGGGGCCCTCCTGCGGGCCAGGGCCAGCCCCGCCAGGGCCGCGCCCAGCAGGAGACCGATGACGAGGGCCAGGAAGGGCATGGACGATCCGCAGAGACTTCTACCCTACCATCAGGGCTTTTGTTTGGGCGTCAAGGCGTCGGCCAGGTCCACCACCACCATGGTGCCGTAGCCCTTGTGCTCCCCGATGGCCGCCCCGGCCACCCGGAACTTCGGGTTGAAAAGGCTGCGGCGGTGCCCGCGGTCCTTCACGCCGTCGTCGATGACCAGCTGGATCACGGTCATGCGGGGCGTCTCCAGGCCGTAGTTGATCACCTCCCCGGTGAGGGATTCGGGGTCGCCGTACCGCCTCATGCGCTGGCCGGGCCGGGACCCGTCGGTGCCGGCGTGGCCGGTCTCGCCCGTGGGCCCCTGGTCGAGCACGTGGTCCCGGGCGGCCAGGTGGAGCTCCTCGCTGTAGGCGATGAGCTCCATCACCGGCTCCACCTTCTCCAGGAATTCGGCGGCCTCGATCACCGCCGCCCGTCCCTCGCTGGTGCGGATGGGCACGTGCTCCGCGAGCCGCCAGAGGGTGCCTTCGAAGCGCAGACCCAGGGCCCTCAGATACTTGGCGTACTCCCTGGGGAACCTGCGGATCTTGTTGATCTCCCGCACCACGGCGATCTCGTCGGGAGTGGAGCGCGGGACGGGCTGGCCCCAGAGGCAGAGAGACGACAGTGTCGCGGCCGCCAGGAAACGGAACATGGTCACCCCCGTGGGGGGATTCTACTCCTCTCCGCGCCTGGGCGTGCCTTCGGGGTCGAAGAGGTAGCCCACGCTGCGCACGGTGTGGACCCACCGGGGGGCGTGGGCGTCCTTCTCCATGGCGCGGCGGATGCGGACGATGAAGTTGTCCACGGTGCGCGTGGTGGGGTAGGTCTCCTCGCCCCAGACCTTGTCCAGGATGTCGGTGCGGCTCACCACCTGGCCGGACTGCTCCATGAGGAGCTTGAGGATCATGCACTCCTTGACGCCCAGCACGAAGGAGCCGTGAGGGCCCTCCCCGCAGAAGTTCTCGAAGTCCACCCAGTACTCCCCGAACCGCTGGCGGCCGCTGAGGCTCCGGTTCCGGTACCAGTCCTCCCGGCGCAGGATCGCCCGGATCCTCAGGAGCAGCTCGGTCACCTGGAAGGGCTTGCCCAGGTAGTCGTCGCCCCCGGTCTCGAAGCCCCGGACCCGGTCGTCCTCGGTGTTCTTGGCGGTGAGGAAGAGGATGGGCGTGTAGTTCTTGGCCTCGCGGACCTTCTGGCAGACGGTGAAGCCGTCCATGCCCGGCAGCATCACGTCCAGGATCACCAGCTCGTACTGCCCGGCCAGGATGCGCTTGAGGGCGTCGTCGCCGCGGGTGACCCAGGTGCACGGAAGGCCTTCGAGCTCGAGGTTGAGCTTGATCCCTTCGGCGAGACTGAGCTCGTCTTCTACCAGGAGGATCTTGGGTTCATTCATTTCGGGCTCCTGCAGGTCCCCGGGTGTTGAGGTTAGAATGGTGCCAATCGGAGTCCCGGATGGTTTCCTATCTCAGTATCGTAATTCCCATCTATAACGAAGAAGCAAATATTACCAACCTTTGGGCGAGACTGTCCAAGGTGCTGAACGAGAACTGGCCCGGCCCCGGGAAAACCTGGGAGGTCGTGTTCACCGACGACGGGAGCCGGGACCGGTCCCTGGACATGCTCCTGGACATCGCCGCCGGGGAGCCCCGGGTGACGGTGGTGGAGTTCAACCGGAACTACGGCCAGCATTCGGCCATCTTCGGGGCCTTCGCCGTGGCCTCCGGGGAGGTGGTGGTGACCATGGACGCCGACCTCCAGAACCCGCCCGAGGAGATCCCCAAGCTGGTGGCCAAGATCGAGGAGGGCTTCGACGTGGTGGGCGGCTGGCGCCAGGGCCGCACCGACAACGACAGCTTCTTCCGCACCATGCCCAGCAAGATCGTCAACGCCGTCACCCGCAGGACCACCGGCGTGCGGCTCCACGACTACGGCTGCATGCTCCGGGCCTACCGGCGCGAGATCGTGGACGCCATGCTCCTGTGCAAGGAGCGCTCCAGCTTCATCCCGGCCCTGGCCAACAGCTTCGCCAAGCGCATCGCCGAGGTGCCCGTGGGGCATGCCGAAAGGGCCGCCGGGGACTCCAAGTACGGCTTCTGGAAGCTCATCAACCTCCAGTTCGACCTGCTCACCAGCTTCTCCCTGCTGCCCCTCCAGATGCTCAGCGTCCTGGGGGTGGCCATCTCCCTCCTGGGCATCGGCTTCGGCATCGCGCTCATGGTCTACCGGATCCTGCACCCGGAGGGGTCCGTGGGCGGGGTCTTCACCCTGTTCGCGGTGCTTTTCTTCTTCGTGGGCGCCCAGTTCCTGGCCTTCGGGCTCCTGGGCGAGTACATTGGGCGGATCTACCAGGAAGTGCGGGACCGTCCCCGCTACGTCGTAAAGAAGCAGCACCACAGGGAACCCGGCCAGGATTGACCCGCCGGGACGTCCATCAGGCTTCACGGGGAGAGGAGGGCATGGGCGAACGCAAGCGGATCCTCTTCGTCGAGGACGACCCCGTCCTCCGGGACCTCCTTCGGGAGTCCCTGAAGGACATGGCGCCCGTGTGGGCCATGTCCTTCGTGGGCAGCGGCGAGGCCGCCCTGGAGGCCTTCGAGCAGTCCCCGTTCCACGTCGTGGTCTCCGATCTCTGGATGCCGGGCATGAACGGCGCCCAGCTCCTGCAGAAGGTCATGGTGCGCTACCCCGCCACCCTGCGCTTCGTCCTTTCCTCCTGCGAGGACCGCAAGCTGACCACGGACGTCGTGGACCGGGCCCACCAGTTCCTGGGCAAGCCCTGCGACCCGGCCTTCCTGAAGTCCGTCCTGCGCCGCACCTTCCACCTGGGCTCCCAGGTGCACAACGACCACGCCAAGGAGCTGGTGGCGCGCATCGGGCGGCTGCCCAGCGTGCCCGCGCTGTACCAGGAGATCACCCGCCTCATGGGCTCGGAGCGGGCCACCCTGGAGGACCTGGGCGCGGCCATCGGCAGGGACATGGCCATGACCGCCATGATCCTCAAGCTGTCGAATTCCGCCTTCTTCAGCCTCCGCCAGACGGTGTCCACCCCCGCCGAGGCCGTCTCCATCCTGGGCATCGACCTCCTGCGCTCCCTGGTGCTGGCCCACGGGCTCTTCAGCCAGGCCGGGGCCTTCCGCTTCCCCAGCTTCGGGCTGGCCCACCTCTGGCGCCACAGCGTCGCCGTCGCCTCGGCCACCAAGCAGATCGCGGAGGCGCAGGGGCTGGGGCGGTCCGCCTCCGCCGAGTACTTCACCGCCGGGCTCCTCCACGACGTGGGGATCCTGGTGCTGGCCTCCCGGTTCCCGGACGAGTATGCCCGGGTCCTGGACCTCGGCCGCAGCGGCGGCTCGGACCTGGAGACCGCCGAGTACCACGTGCTGGGCGCCACCCACGGCGAGGTGGGCGGCTACCTGCTGGGCCTCTGGGGGCTCCCCCACGCCGTGGTCCAGGCCGCGGCCTGGCACCACCAGCCCACCCTCCAGGACACCGCCGCCTTCACGCCCGCCCTGGGCGTCCACATCGCCGACAGCCTCCTGAGCTCCGACCCCGAGCACGAGATCTTCTCCACCGCCAAGCTGGACGAGGCCTACCTGACCAGCCTGGGGCTCCGGGAGCGCGTGCCCGATTGGACGGCCGCGATCGAGCCGGACCCGGCCGGGTTGAGCGACCTCATCACCTGATCGAATTGAGAGGCGGGATCCTTCATTTCGATTGACCAGATGCGGACCAGGGCGCGCCGCCTAAACATATCAGTTGATATGGTGGGGGATCGAATCCTGGAACGGATGATGCAGCCTGGGAGGACCAAGGAGTTCTCCCGTGAGAATGCTCATCCCCGCTTCGCTCGCCTTCGCCCTCACAGCCCCCTTTGTCCTTTCGGCCCAGATCACCCTCCGGGTCCAGGTCAGCCCCCCGCCCCTTCCCTACTATGATCAGCCCCCCGTCCCCCTGGACGATTCCGTATGGACGCCCGGCTACTGGGCCTATGAGGGTGACGACTACTACTGGGTTCCCGGCACCTGGGTCATGGCGCCCGCCCCGGGCCTCCTCTGGACCCCCGGCTATTGGGGTTGGGAGGGCGGCTGGTTCCTGTTCCATTCAGGCTACTGGGCCACCCACGTGGGCTTCTACGGCGGCATCAACTACGGCCATGGCTACAGTGGATCCGGCTACCAGGGCGGTCGCTGGGAGGGCGGGCACGTCCGGTACAACCGGTCCGTGACCACCGTGGACGCCCGGCGGACCTCCCGTGTGTACAGCCAGCCGGTGCGGACGCGTACCGTGAAGACCGCCTTCAATGGCGGTCCCGGCGGCCTCCGGGCCGCACCCACCCGCCAGGAGCGCGCCGCCGGCGCCGAGCGCCACGAACCCCCCACGCCCGACCAGGACCGCCATGACAGGGGCGCCAGCCAGAACAGGGACCTCCGCAATTCCGCCAACCATGGCAGGCCCCCCGTGGCCGCCACCGGCAGACCGGCCGATTTCACGCCCGGGTCCTCCGTTCCCGCCAAGGCGCCCCCCGAAAGGCGGCCTGAGCCCAAGCGGCCCAACGCAGAACCGGCCCACGGCCCATCCCATGCCCAACGTCCCGCCCAGCCCCGCCAGCCGCCTGCCGCCCAGGCTGCGCCCCGGGAGCGCCCCGCCCTGGACCCGCCCCGGCCCCGCCCCGACCCCCCCCGCCGGGAAGCGCCCGCCCCGCCCCACCCTGAGCGCCCGGTCCTCCCCCGCCCGAATGGCCAGCCTCAGCGGGATCCCGGGCCCGCGCGGGAGCGCCCCAACCTCGACCCGCCCCGCCGGGAGGCGCCCCACGCCCAGCCCGCACCTCACCCGGATCCCGGCCACGGCCGGGAACGGGAAGATCATCCCAAGCCCTGACGCCCGCGTCCCGAGCTCCGAGGGAACCCCGCCACCTCCATGCAAGCCATAAGGAACCGAACCATGAGAATGTCCAGACTGAACCCCGCCGCCGCCATCATGGGCACCGCCGCCATCCTGCTCGTCACGGGAGGCGCCCCGCTCCTGGCCTCCGACATGGACGACAAGATCGAGGCCTCCGCCAAGAACAGCTACAACTTCAAGACCTACCTGAAGGCCGACACCATCAAGGTGGACAGCGACAAGGGCGTCGTCACCCTCACGGGCACCGTGACCCAGGACTTCGACAAGTCCCTGGCCGAGGAGACCGTGGCGTCCCTGCCGGGCGTCAAGAGCGTGGTCAACAAGCTCACGATCGCCGGTGAACAGCCCGCCGCCCGCTCCGACGCCTGGATCAGCATGAAGGTGATGACGGCCCTGGCCTTCCACACCCACGTGAGCGCCTCCGCGACCACCGTCAAGACCGAGAAGGGCGTCGTCACCCTGACCGGCAATGCCGACAACGAGGCCCAGAAGCGGCTCACCGGGGAATATGCCAAGGACGTGGACGGGGTCACCGAAGTGCGCAACGACCTGGTCGTCCTCAACACCCCCAAGGCCGCCAAGGCGACCGTCGGCGAGAAGATCGACGACACCTCCATCACGGCCCAGGTGAAGACCACCCTCCTCTTCCACAAGGCCACCCATGTCCTGGCCACCAAGGTCGTCACCAAGGACGGCGTGGTGACCCTCCACGGCGAGGCCGCCAACGACGCCGAGAAGGCCCTCGTGAGCAAGCTCGCCGAGGACATCAACGGCGTCAAGTCGGTGCACAACAAGATGACCGTCAAGAAATCCTAGCCTGGCGGCATGGGCCGGCCCCGGAACGGGGCCGGCCCTTTTTTCGGTTCTTCACGGATTTCCGGGGAAGGCCGCACGGATCTTGAGGAAGAAGTAGGCCTCATCCCGGTACCCATAGGCGATCCGCTTCAGGACCTTGATCTTGTTGTTGATCTCCTCCAGGATGCTGGTGTTCAGGTGCCACCGGCAGTGCGAGAGGATGTCCTCGATCCGCTTGGCCAGGTTTTTCGCAAAACGTACCAAAGGCGGCAGGCCGCTTGAGGTGGCCATGGCCAGCCAGTTCTCCCAGGCCTTCCGGGCCCAGCCCTCTCGCTTAAAGCCCCACAGGGCCTTAAGGGCGTCCTTCATGACGTAGGCCGTCATGAGGGCTTGGTTCGCCTCCAGGAGCGCGTTGAGCCTGGTCTTGCTCTCCCGGTTGGGCAGGTTCTCCCAGTTGCCCAGCAGGAGCCACTTGGCCCCCTTGATGAGTTCCCGGGCGGCCTTGTCGTCCCGGCACCGATTGGCCTCGTTGACCCGGATTCGGTCGAGCACCTGCTTTCCGAAATTGGCCAGGACATGGAACTGGTCCAGGACGATCTCGGCATTGGGGCAGTGTTGGCGGACTTCCGCTTCGAAAGTGGGGGACATGTCCATGGCCACCGCCGCGATCTTGCGGCACCGCCGCTTGCCGAGCCATTCGAAGAAGGGCCTGATATCCGCCTTGCCCCGGCCTTTGCCCACCCAAAGCACTTGGCGGGTTTCGGTATCGGCGAACACCGTGGCGTAGCTCTGCCCCTTATGGAGGGCGAACTCGTCCATCATGAGCAGCCGGACCTTGCCTGGTCTGGCTGGCTCCAGCGTGCGCTCCAGATAGGCCTTGTCGATGTCCTTCACTGTGCCCCAGTGGAGGCCATAATGCTCGGCAGCCCGCTTGATGGGCATGACCTTGCACATGCGGGCCACACTCTCGGCCATGCGGTTGGTGACCCGTGCATAGGGTTCCAGCCAGTCCAGGGCCTCCAGCTTGGGTCCGCAGGCAGGGCAGGCCACCCGGGCACGCCCGACCACCAACACGGTATCCGCGTCGAACACGGGCAGGTCCCGGATCTCTCGCTGGGACCAGTCGTGCACCGCTGAAACCTTGCGCTGGCAGCCGCTGCAGGTCCGAGGGTGGACACCGAAGCCGAGCAACTCGATCCAGACCTGGGCGCGGGTACCCTTCTCCCCCGGTTCGAACCTTTCCACGGTTCCGACGCGATGCCCTTTCCATCCGCCCAAACGGGCAATAAGCTCCTTGGTAGGCAGCAGCGGCCTCCTCTCATCCTGGTTTCTCGACAACTCCAAGATGCCTGAAGTCCACTGCTGCCGACCTGTTACCCGATTAATCCGGCAATCTCGATCGAAGGGCCTATCGCCGAGGCGCCGAGGAGCCGAGGATCGCCGAGGAATAAAAAGAAGATCTTTTCTCGGCGAACCTCGGCCCCTCGGCGCCTCGGCGATAAGCTTTTCGTTTCAACTTACCTGGATGACGGGCTCAGAACGGCCCCTATCGACCGGACCCGGCCTCCTCGTCAGCACCAAGCTAAAGTGAGTGTGGGTCGGCGCCACCCCTCAAATCCGTGAAGAACCCTTTTTTCATGCCTTCGCCAGGGTCCGCGCCATCGCCATGAACGCCTTGGTCTGGGGGCTGTCCGGATGCGCCGCCACCAGCGGCACCCCGGAGTCCCCGCCGATGCGGATCTCCAGGTCGATGGGGACCTCGCCCAGGAAGGGCAGGCCCAGGCGCTGGGCGGCGGACTTCACGCCGCCGTGGCCGAAGATCTGGGTCTCCACGTGGCAGCTGGGACAGTGGAAGCTGGACATGTTCTCGACGATGCCGGTGATGGGCACCTTGACGGTCTGGAAGAGGCCGATGGCCTTGCGCGCGTCCAGGAAGGCCACGTCCTGCGGGGTGCTCACGATGACCGCGCCGTCCACCTTGGCGTTCTGGATCAGCGATATCTGGGTGTCGCCGGTGCCGGGGGGCAGGTCGATGAAGAGGAAGTCCAGGTCGCCCCACAGCACGTCGCCCAGGAACTGGGTGAGGGCCTTGTTGAGCATGGGCCCGCGCCAGATGACCGGGCGGTCCTCGTCGATGAGGAAGGCGATGGACATGAGCTTGAGGCCGAACTTCTCCACGGGGATGATCTTGCCCTCGGGGGTGGCCTCGGGTCCCTCCTTGATGCCGAACATCATGCCCATGCTGGGGCCGTGGATGTCGGCGTCCAGGAGCCCCACCTTGTGGCCGAGCGCGGCCATGGCCACGGCCAGGTTGGAGGCGACGGTGCTCTTGCCCACGCCGCCCTTGCCCGAGGCGATCACGTAGCACTTCTTGACGGTGGGCAGCAGGTTCTTGAATTCGGCCTGGGGGGTGCGCTCCCACTCGATGGAGATGGTCACCTTCTCCACCCCCTCGATGGCGCCCACGGCGCCGCCCAGCGCCTGGCGCACCACCTGCTCCCGGTCCTGGTAGGCGTCCAGGAGCTGCAGGCGCAGGATGACCTCCGCTTCCTCCACGTCGATGGCCTTGACCGCCTTCAGGGCCACCAGGTTGGCGTTGGCCCCGGGGATCTGGTAGGCGTTCAGGACATCATAGATGGCGGCGCGACTGATTCTCGTTCCCATGGCGGTCTCCAGCCTATTAGACTGCCATGAAGGCCGCCCCGCGCCCAGCATTCAGATGTCGGTGTCCCTCAGGTCCGGCAGCTTCTGGGTGAGCGCCTTGATGCCGCTGGACAGCAGGCCGTGCTCGTAGCTGCGGTACTGGCTCCGGAGCGGCGGCCAGGAGGGGTCCAGCCCCCGGCGGGCCACGCTGCCGTCCTGGGCCAGCACCCGGCCCTTGATGGTGTCGTGGATCTGGAGCTCGAGCATCTCGACCACCTGGGCGGCCACCAGGGGGTCGACCAGGGGGAACGCCACCTCCACCCGGTTGTCCAGGTTGCGCTGCATCAGGTCGCCCGAGGCCAGGAGGGTCTCGGAGTCCCCGTTGTTGTGGAAGTGGTAGACCCGGGCGTGCTCCAGGAACCGGTCGATGATCGAGACCGCCCGGATGTTGTCGGAGAGCCCGGGCACCCCGGGCCGCAGGCAGCAGGTGCCCCGCACCAGGAGGTCGATCTGCACGCCGTCCTGGCTGGCCTCGTAGAGCCGCTGGATCATGGGGGGGTCCACCAGGGCGTTCATCTTGAGGACCATCCGCGCGGGGCGTCCGGCGCGGGAATGGTCCCGCTCCCGGTCGATGCGGGCGTAGAGCGCGTTGCGGAAGTACTGGGGGGCCATGATGAGCTTGTGCAGCGCGGGCGGGCGCGTGTAGCCCGTGAGCACGTTGAAGAGGTTGGAGAGGTCCTCGCCGAACTCCTTGCGCGCGGTGAAGATCCCGATGTCGCTGTAGAGGCGCGAGGTGCGCTCGTTGTAGTTCCCGGTGGACAGGTGGCAGTAGCGGCGGATGCCGTCGGGCTCCTGCCGGATGACGAGGCAGGCCTTGCCGTGGGTCTTGTAGGCGATCATCCCGTAGACCACGTGGACGCCGGCCTTCTCCAGGCGCCTCGCCCAGGCGATGTTGCCCTCCTCGTCGAAGCGGGCCCGCAGCTCCACGATGGCCGCCACCTGCTTGCCCCGCTCCGCGGCGCGCTCCAGGGCCGCGGCGATGGGACTGGTGGTGCTGATGCGGTAGAGGGTCATCTTGATGGCCAGCACCTTGGGGTCGTCCGCGGCCTCCCGCACGAAGCGCACCACGCTGTCGTCGAAGCTCTGGTAGGGGTGCATGAGGAGGATGTCGTGCCGGCCGATGGCCTCGAATACGTTGGGCGCCGTCTCCAGCTGCGGCACCGGCAGGGGCGGCATGGGCGCGTCCTTGAGGTGGGGCAGGTCCAGCTGCGCGTAGAGCTGCAGCAGGTCGGAGAAGGCCGCGAAGCCTTCGCTCGGGTAGAGATCCTCGGGGCTGAGCTCCAGCTCCTCGATGAGCATGTCCAGCAGGGTGGAGCTCAGGGCCTCCTCGTACTGGAGGCGGACCACGGCCCCGCGCCGGCGGCTGCGCAGGTGCTCCTCCACGGTCTTCATCAGGTCCTCGTTGGGGTCCTCCTCCACCGGCAGGTCCGAGTCCCGGGTCACCCGCAGGGCGTGGCAGTTGCGGATGGCGTAGCCGTGGAAGATCTGCGCGATGTGCATGCGCACCACGTCCTCGAGCATGAGGAAGGCGTGGGTCCCCGGGGCCGAGGGCACCCGCAGGAACCGGGCCGAGACCGGGGTGGGGATGGGGATGACGGCCAGTTCGGAGACCGGGAAGGCCTCCTCCTCCAGGTATTCCTCCGCCTCCAGCTCGGCCATGAGCACCAGGGCGCGGTTGCCCAGGCGCGGGAAGGGGTGGCCCGTGTCCACGGCCAGGGGCGTGATGAGGGGCAGGAGGTTGTTCTCGAAGTAGTCCTGCACGAAGCGGAGCTGCTCCGGATCCAGCTCGTCGGCCTGGAGGATGAAGATGCCCTCCCGGACCATCTGGGGCTTGATGACGTACTGGAAGAGCTCGTGCTGGCGGTGGGCCAGGTCGTGGATGCGGCGGGAGACCTCCTCCAGCATCTGCCGGGGGGTGCGCCCGTCGGCGCCGGGCTGCGTGATGCCCGCGTCGATCTGCCGCCAGATGCCCGCCACCCGCACCATGAAGAATTCGTCCCAGTTGCTGGAGGTGATGGCCAGGAATTTCACTCTTTCAAGGAGAGGAACCGTCGGGTCCTCCGCCTCTTCCAGGACTCTTTCATTGAACGCCAACCAGCTCAACTCCCGGTTGAGGATGTTTTCCGGTCGGGGCGCATGTCGGCTCATGGGTCAAATTATGCCCGGTCTCGCTCCCGGCGGCTTGTAAATTCCATGGAACGGACGGGGCCTTCCGGCACTTACCGATGGCTCCGGGGGCCGATCCAGGGTAATCTGGCCCTTCGTCCCAATCCGGGGTCCCGTCGGACCCCACCTTCCCAACGAGAGGGCCGTAGACCGGCCAGGTAGGAGGAACCATGACTCAGGAAATCATTCAAGTCGCGCTCCGCGAGAGCATCGGCAAGGCCGCCAGCAAGGGCCTGCGCAAGCAGGGCATGATCCCCGCGGTCATCTACGGCCTCAACGAGCCCCCCGTGGCCATCGCGATCAGCCCCAAGACCGTGGCCCGCATCATCGCCAGCGACACCGGCATGAACTCCCTCATCCACCTCCAGCGCGAGGGCACGGAGATCAAGCGCCACGTCATCATCAAGGACGTTCAGCGCGACCCCGTCACCCGCCGCCTGGTCCACGTGGACCTCATGCGCGTCGACCCCGACCACAAGGTCAAGGTCAAGGTCCGCATCGTCCTCAAGGGCACCCCCATCGGCGTCAAGGAAGGCGGCCTGCTGGACTTCACCCACCGCGAGATCGAGGTGGAGTGCCTGCCCAGCTTCATCCCCGCGCACATCGACGTCAACGTCGACCACCTCAAGGTGGGCGAGTCCCTGCGCCTGGACCAGCTGAACCTGGATTCCCACCTGACCGTGCATGGCGACGCGCACAACGTGATCTGCTGCGTGGTCGGCAAGAAGGCCGAGGAGGAGGTCGCCCCCGAGGCCGCCGCCGCAGCCCCCGCCCCCGCCGCCCCTGCCGCCAAGGCCAAGAAGTAGGGTGTTCGTCCTCGTCCCGCTGGGCAACCCCGGTGCGGCCTACACGGCCACCCGGCACAACCTGGGACGGCTCATGCTCCAGCGCTGGATGGAAGCGCACTGCCCGCACCCCGCGGTCGTGCACACCTTCGGCACTGGAGCATTGTATCGTCTGGGCCACCCCTTCCTGGCCCTGGTGCCCGGCACCTACATGAACCTCAGCGGCCAGGCCTGCGCCGAGGCCGTGAAGGCCGGCTTCGAGCCCGCGCGCATGGTCCTCCTGCACGACGACAAGGACCTCCCCCTGGGCGAGGGCCGGTTCCGCCTCGCCGGCAGCGACGGCGGCCACAACGGCCTGAAATCGGTGTTCAGCCACCTGGGCACCCAGGACGTCGCGCGCCTGCGCCTGGGCATCGGCCCCTTTCCCCGGCCCCTGGTGGACTTCGTCCTGGGGGAGTGGACGGACGAGGAGTGGGCGCTCATCGACCGGATGGACGAACCCTTCGCCGAATTCATGGCGATGCTGGCGGCGGCCGGGGACACCGGGGCCCTGGCCGGGCGCGCCGGATTCAAGGTTTCAGCTTGATAAACATGCCCTTTCCTGAGATGCTGATCTTTCGCGTCCCCACCTGGGGACCTCCTTGCTCCGGTACCATGTCGGGGCTTCACATCCACGAGGAGGAATGATGCGTCGCTATGAGACCATCTTCATCGCCTCCCCTACGTTGACTGACGAACAGGCTGAAGAGCTTGTGAAGCACTTCGAGGGGATCATTGCCGAGCAGAATGGCGAGCTGCTCAAGACCGAAAAGTGGGGCCGCAAGAAGCTGGCCTACGAAGTGCAGAAGTTCAGCGAGGGCTACTACACCCTGTTCGACATGAACGCGGGTCCCACCCTGATCGCCGAACTCGAGCGGCGCTTCCGCAACCACGATTCCGTTATCAAGTACCTGTCCGTCCGCATGGACGAGCAGACCAAGGCCGCGGAGCGCCAGAAGGTGCGCTACGAGCGCGAAGGCCGCCGCAAGGCCCAGGCCGGTATCAAGGAACGTTCCCTTGAAGAGGTGATGGGATGAAGCGTCGCACGGACGGAAAAGGCAAGCCCAAGAAGAAGAAGGTATTTGGCGGTCGGCGCAGCAAGTTCTGCAAGTTCTGCGTCGAGAAGTCCACCTTCATCGACTACAAGGACGTGAAGACCCTCGGCGGCTTCACCCCCGAGCGCGGCAAGGTCCTGCCCCGCCGCACCAGCGGCGTGTGCGCCCTCCACCAGCGCATGCTGGTCGAGGCCATCAAGCGGGCCCGCAACATCGCCCTGCTGCCCTTCGCCACGGACTAGAAGATCCCAACGAAGCCTCCGGGAGCCCCCGGGCGGATCCTTCCGCCCTGGGGCTCCTGGCCGTTTTCCGCTAGAATGGCCGGATGAGCGAAGCCAAACCCCTGCCCAAGCTGCCGGCCCCCCTGCGGGGCGCCAAGGCGTTCAACGCCTGCTGGAAGCCGGTGCTCCTCAACTGGCTCGTGCCGGGCCTGGGCTACTGGCTCATCGGCGAGAAGGGGCGGGCCAAGGCGCTCTTCTCCGTCACCGTCGTCTTCCTCGTCCTGGGCTTCCTGCAGCTGCAGTACGGCGCGGTGGACGGCATCAAGGGCGGCGTCTACGTGCCCCAGCTGGTGCCCCTCCAGTGGATGCCCACCCTGGGCGCGGCGGCCACGGCCGGGGCGGGCCCGGTGTACGCCGTCTTCGGCTTCCTCTTCGGCGGCGTGGGCACGGAGCCCGTGCGCAACCTGGTGCAGGAGTACGGCGCCTCGTACGTCATGGTCACCGGCCTGCTGAACTGGCTGGCCTGCTTCGACATCTTCGACCGCACCACGGGGCGCTGGGTGTGGCGCCTCCCCCAGGACGAGCAGGACGCCCTGGCCGGGAAGGACGCGCCGGACGCCAAGTGACGTCCGGGCTCTTCACCCGCCATTTCGTCCTGGTCTTCGCGATCACGTTCATCACGTTCTTCGCCGCCTTCCAGCTCTTCCCCACCGTGCCCCTGCGGCTCCTCGAGCTGGGGGCGACCATCGCGGAGTCCGGGCGCTTCATGACGGCCTTCACGGCGGGTTCCGCCCTGGGGGCGCTGTTCACGGGACCCTTCGGGGACCGGGTGGGGCAGCGGCGCATGGTCGTGGGCTGCGCCGTGGGCTTCGGGCTGTTCCTGGGCGCCTACGGGCTGCTCCACGCGCGCTGGGCTTTCTACGCCCTGGCGTTCCCCCACGGGGTGGTGTGGTCCGGGCTGCTCACGGCCACCATGGCCACACTGGGGCACGTGCTGCCCGCGGATCGCAGGGCGGACGGCATGTCCCTCTACGGGCTGGCCAGCCCCGGAGGCGTGATCTTCGGCCCCGTGGTGGGGCTGGCGGTCTACGGGCGGCTGGGCTTCCCCGCCATGACGGCGGTCCTGGCGGCGCTCTTCGTGGTGCTGGGCGTGCTGTCCCTCAGCCTGCCCCCGGACCAGGTGCGCCTCGAGCGCCGGCCGGCCTTCCAGTGGCCGGACCGGACCCTGCTGGCTCCCTGCATGGTGTTCTTCGCCACGGCCCTGGGCTACGGCGCCCTGGGCACCTATACGGCCCAGGAGGCCATCAAGCAGGGGTTCCCGCCCCTGTTCGGCGTGCTGCCCACGGATGCCGCCTTCCTCTCCTGCATGGCCGTTGGCATGGTGGTCATGCGCATCTTCATGACCCGCGTCGGATTCGGGAACCACCCCACGCGCCTCCTGCCCGGCATGCTCCTGGCCGCGGGGGCGGGCCTCGCCCTGCTCGCGCTGATGCCCGGAGGCGCCAGCCGGCACGCCCTGTCGGCCCTCCTCTACGGTGGCGGCTACAGCATGGTCCACACGCTCCTCAACGCGCACGTGCTTGAGATCACCCACCCCGACCGCCGGGGCGCGGCGTTCGGCACGACGCTGTTCTCCTTCGATTCGGGCATCGGCATCGGCTCCCTGCTCATCGGCGGCGTCATCGGCTGGGGCTGCCAGCACCTGGGACTCCAGGGCTACCGCCTCGGCTGGGCCGTGGCCGCCCTCTTCGCCCTGGCGGCCCTGCCTCTTTCCCGGCGCCTTTTGCGCGAATCCGCAGCCCTGGCGGGTTAGAATTTCCACAGCTCCAGAGGAAGGCCGTCCATGCCCCGAACCAAGCTCCGGCTCCTGGCCGTCCTCCTCGTGCTGCTCGCGGCCCTGTTCGGGCTCCTGCGCCTGGCCTTCCTGCTGCGCTTCGGGGGAGCGGAAGGCTTCGCCCCGCACGCCCTCTACATCGGCCTGAAGTTCGACGCGCGCCTGGCGGCGATCCTCCTGCTGCCCGCGCTGCTCCTCCTCAAGGGCGGCGACCCCGGGCGCCCGGCCCGCCCCGCCCTGGGGGCCCTGACCCTGGCCGCGGCGCTGTGCGTCTACGCCGGCCTCATCCTGGTGGCCATGGTCGACACCGTGGAGGCCCGGGCCTGGCTCTACGGGTTCCTGGTCCTGGCGAGCCTCCACCACGGCTTCTGCCGCGGCTACGGCTTCGGCATGAGGTCCGCCCGGCGCATCTGGGCCGCCTACGCCCTGGCCGCCCTGGTCGCCGTGCTCCTGGCCTACGTGGTCGATTTCGTGGCGTACGCCTACATCCACACCCGCCTCAACGGCACGCTGGTGATGTTCCTGGAGAACGCCGGCACCAGCCTGCAGATGGTCTGGCAGAGCTACCCCGTGGTCCGCATCGCCCTGGCCCTTGGCGCCTTCATGGCCCTGGCCGCCTGGGGCCTCCGGGCCGTGGCGCGCAGGCTGGAGCTGACGGCCCCCGTCCCCCGCGGACGGAAGGCCCTCCACGCCCTGGCAGCCTTGGGCCTCCTGGCGCTCATGTGGGGCCGCTGGTCGGCGTATCCGCTGCGCTGGGCGGAGGCCTTCGAGCTCCCGGGCGCCTTCCAGGCCCACCTGGCCCTCAACCCCGTGCTGTTCTTCCTGGAGACGCGGCGGGACATGGACGGGGGCTACGACCTGGCGAAGGTTCGGGAGACGGCGCCCGCGATGGCGGCCTACTTCGGAATCCCCGCGGCCGTGGACGCCGAGGGCCTGCCCACCCTGCGCCGGGAAGGCGTCCCGCGGCCCCTCATCGACCCGGCCCTCCGGCCCAACGTGGTCTTCATCCAGCTGGAGAGCTTCGCCTCCTTCAAGACCGGCATCCAGGGCAACCCCCTGGATCCCACGCCGTACTTCGACAAGCTCTGCAGCGAGGGCATCTTCTTCGACCGGTACTACGTCGCCATGGAGAACACCAGCCGCAGCATGTTCGCCACGCTCTTCGGCGTGCCCGACGTGAGCGCGGTGGAGAACGCCACCCGCAACCCGCTCCTCCTCGACCAGGGCACCGTCCTCTCCGGGCTGGACGCGTATTCCAAGACCTTCTTCCTGGGCGGCAGCGCCAACTGGGCGCAGATCCGCGGCGTGCTCAAGAAGAACTTCCCGGGGCTGAAGATCCACGAGGAAGGCTCGTACCGGAGCCCCGTGGTGGACGTGTGGGGCATCAGCGACGCCGACCTCCTGCGGGAGGCCGGCGAGCACCTCCGGGCCCAGCCCGCGCCCTTCTGGAGCTACATCCAGACCTCGGGCAACCATCCGCCCTTCACGATACCCAAGCATCTCAAGGACTTCCGCAAGGCCGAACGGGACGCGGCGAGCCTGGCCAGGGGCGGGTTCACCGGCAACGACGAGTTCAACGCGGTCCGCCTCATGGACTACAGCCTGGAGGCGTTCTTCGAGGGGGCGCGCCGGGAGCCCTGGTTCGCCAACACCGTCTTCGTCCTGTGGGGCGACCACGGCCTGCCCCGGGGCACCGAGGACCCGCGCTTCGACGACGCCTTCCGCAACGACGTCGACAAGCGCTTCGGCGACCTCAAGCTGGCCATCCACAACGTGCCCCTCCTCATCTACGCCCCCGGCCTCCTCAAGCCGCGGCGCGTGCACGCCGTGGCCACCCAGATGGACCTCCTGCCCACCCTGTCGAGCCTGCTGGGCGTGCCGTGGCGCACCGCCACGCTGGGCAAGGACGCCCTGGACCCGGCCTTCCAGGAGCGCTCCGCCGCGTTCGCCTTCACCACGTTCCGCAGGCCCCCCCGCATCGGGCTCCTGCAGGGCGACTGGTACCTCACCGTGGATCCCGGGGGCCGCGCGCAGCTGTTCCGCACCGACCGCAGGGACCCGGAGGACCTTGCGGCCTCCGAGCCGGGGCGCGTCGCGCGCATGCGGGAGCTGGCCGAGGGGTTCCACCAGTGGTCGAAGTTCCTGCTGTCCCACAACAAGCCCCTGAAGGAGCGGCCATGAGGGCCTGGGGACTCCTGCTGGCGCTGGGCGCGACGATCATCGTCGCCACGGGGCTGCCCCTCCGGGTGCGCCTGGACCGGCCGCGCCTGGGCACCCCCCAGGTGCAGGAGCCCGGCACGAAACTGGAGGTGTACCTGCGCACGAGCCTGCCCTGGGCCGCGCCGGCCGCCCGGCTGAGCCTGGAGGACGACGCGGGCGCGGACTTCCCCCTGGCCGCGCCCACCCGGTGGTGGCGGGGCAACATCCTCTGCCTGACGACGCGGATCCCCGACCTGAAGGACGGGCGCTACGCCCTGCGCGTGCGCACCTCCAGCCAGGACCTGCGCCAGCCCGGGGCCGTGTTCGTGCGCAGGACCTGGCCGGCGTCCTTCTTCATCGTCCAGGCCGGGGACTTCCCGCCGCCGGGCAAGGAGGACCTCCTGCCCCAGTTCATCGAGGAGATGAACCTGCTGCAGCCCGCGGCGGTGCTGGGCACCGGGGACATCTCGTACGACGTGCGGGCCGAGTGGTACGCCTTCCTCCTGGAGAACCTCGGCCGCCTCGAGATGCCCTTCCTGGCGGCGCCTGGAAACCACGAGCGCAAGGGCTGGGCCGCCTATCTGAGGGCCTTCGGGCCCGGCCCGCAGCGGGCCGACCTGGGCCCCCTGCGGGTCCTGAGCCTGGATTCCGCCCACGGACGGGACCAGTTCACGCCTTCCGAATTCCACTGGATCAGGAATGAGCTGGAGCACCTCGAAGGGCGCACCCCCGTCATCCAGGTGCACCACCCGGTGATGCCCGCGGGCCCGGCCATCCACGGCGAGGCCGGCGGCAGCGGCGGGTTCCTCAACGGCTACCGCCTGCCCTTCATGGAACTCTGCCGCCTCCACCGCGTGCCCCTGGTGCTCAGCGGGCACTGGCACTCCGACGCCATCTTCGACGAGAAGGGCGCCCTGCGCGACGACCGCGCCGACTTCCCGGGCACCCACTACGCGGTGGTGACCGCCCTGGGCAACGAGCTGAGACAGGTCACCCGCTGGCCGCATCAGTACCACGGCTACCGCATCATCCGCTTCACGGAGGGCCGCCTGGTGAGCGAGACCTACGACCTCGCGGGCACGGGCCGTCCCAACCCCGTCGCCAGCGTGCCCCTGGGCGGGCTCCACGCGCGCGCCCTGCCCGGCGGCGCCGTGGAGGCCCGCAACGACCTCAACGAGTCCTTCGAGAGCGTGCAGGTGACGCTCGAGGGCGCGACCCCCGGCCTGCGGCCCGACCAGGGCGTCCTGGTGGGCGTCCTCCCCGCCGGAAAGGCCTTCAGATACCGGGTCCGCCTTCCGCTTCCGGCGCACAGCGTGCGGACCGTCCGCCTGGAGCGTCCATGATCGCAGCATGGCTGTTCCTCTACCTTGGCGGGCTGGTGCACGGCCTGGCCGTCTATGGCCTGGAATTCCAGGGACCGCGCTTCTGGATCCTGATGATCCCCGTGGTCCTCCTGCCGCTGCCGGTCGTGCTCAAGCGCCACCGGCCCCGCACCTTCGACGCCGTGCCCACCCGGCCCCTGGCGTCCGTTGGCCTCCTGGCAGCCCTCCTGTTCATGCGGGGCCTCAACCTGGAGCACTGGAGCACGCCCGACCTGGTGCCCAGCGGCCTGGTGGCCGTCATGGGGGTCGCCTCCCTGTGGGTGGCCCTGAAGGATCCCCTCCGCGAGGACGGGGCCCTCATCTGGCTGCGCATCGGCGCCTGGCAGCTCATGGGCTTCCTCCACCCCGTCATGCCCCTGGCCGGAGCCAGCCTCTTCGCCTTCCTGGGCGCCTTCGGCTACCTCAAGCCGGTGCCCTTCAAGGCCTGCCAGGCCCCGCCCCCCCGGGCCTTCCTGGCGGCCCTGGCCCTGGGCCTGGTGCTGGCCAAGCCCTGGTGGGACTACTCGGCCAACCCCGGCTGGGCCCCGGATCTGGCCGCCTGGGGCCTGGGCGCGGCCCTCGCCTACCTCCGGCCCCTGCTGCGCCTGGGGTGCCGGATCCCCATGAAGGCCCTCTACGCGGCCCTGGCGCTGCTCTTCGTGGCCTACCAGCCCCAGTGGGGCTGGGCGTGGGGTCTCCTCCTGGGCCTGGCCTGGGGCTGGGTCTGGCAGCGCCTGGAAAGGCCCCTGCCCTTCAGGCGCCTTTCCTATGGCCTCCTGGTGGGCTTCGTGCTCTCCTTCGCCCTCCACGCCAACCTGCAGATCCCCCTTCTGCGCCATTTCATTTGGCTAGGCAATTGATTGCATTCCGAGCCATTTGGCGCGAAAATAAACAGAAAGAGGTTTGACATGGATGGAATCCGCCCTGGCGTGTGCATGATCTGGAAACCCGCGGGGGGAGGCATCTCGGCGCTGGTGACCGTCATTGGCCTCGACCTGGACCACGACAAGGCGCAGGTGCACGTGAAGAGGGCCTCCACCGGAACCTGCAAGGCGCACTGGGTGGACATGGCCGCCCTTTCGGAAGCGGCCGCGGACGCGCGTCCCTGCGGCTGCGCGGAAAAGCCCCACGAGCCCAACGAGAACCACGCGGCCTAGCTGTCCACGTGCCAGGGGCCCCCTACTTGCTCACCTGGAACGCGTCCCAGCTGGCGTAGATCCAGTCCACGATCCGAGGCATCCACGCGTCGAAGTCGTGGGTGCCCGTGGGGTCGAGGGTGACGGGAATCGCGTCGGGGAGCAGCTGCAGGTGCTGGGTGGGGGGCACCAGGGTGTCCTCCTGGCCGTGCAGCACGCGCCACTCCGGGCGGGAGGCGGCGCGCTGGATGGCGTCGGGGGTCAGCTGGGACCAGGGGCTGCAGACCGAGAGGCGCAGGGGGGACGGGGCGAAGGCCGCCAGCAGGCCTCCGAAGCTGAAGCCCACGGTCAGGTGGGGCACCCGCGTGCCCAGGAAGGCATTCATCTCATCCCAGGCCTGCACGAAGACGCGGTCCATGGGCTTGCCCTCGGGGGGCAGGTGGACGGCCTGGAGGGTGGGGCGGAGGAAGACGGCGTTCTCCCAGCCTCCGGCTTGGAGGCGTTCTTCCAGGAGTCTGACGGTTCCGAGACCGCTTCCTCCCAGGCCATGGAGAAGGAGTATGGAGGAAGGTGCCGGCATAGATCTCCATGATGGCACAAAACCGGGGCAGGTGGCCAGCATTGCCGCGCCAGGCCTCGCCGGGCATGGCCGCGCTTTGGTTAAAAGAAGCTCAAGGGAACCCGGAGGTCCCCTTTTGCCCAGACGGCCTTCCGGAACCTATGCGCGGCGGTGGATCTTCGTGCCGTTGTGGCTGGCCTGGTCGCGGCACTTGACGATGATCTGGTCGATGTTCACGTGGTCCGGGAGCGTCAGGGACCAGCGGATGCACTCGGCCACATCGTTGGCATCCAGGGGCTCCACGCCCTTGTAGACCGAGTCGGCCTTCTCGGTGTCCCGCAGGCGCACCAGGGAGAACTCGGTCACGGCCATGCCGGGGTCCACCTCGGTGATGCGGATGGGTTCTCCGCAGAGCTCCAGGCGGAGGGTGCGGGTGAGGGCCTTGAGGGCGTGCTTGGAGGCGCAGTAGGCGCCGCCGCCTTCATAGACCCAGTGGCCGGCGGTGGACCCGACGGTGAAGTAGTGCCCCCAGCCGCTCTTGCGGACATGGGGGAGGGTCGCCTTGAGGGTGCGGATGACGCCTTCCACGTTGGTGTGGAGCATGGCCTGCCAGTCCTCCTCGAGGACGGAGTCCATGCGGTCGGTGCCCCGGGCCAGGCCGGCGTTGGCCACCACCACGTGGAGCCCGCCCAGGGCCTCGGCCGCCTCGGCCACGAAGCGGTCGACGCTGGCGGTGACCCGGGTGTCCAGGGCGCCGGCGAAGGTCCGGACCCCATGCTTGGCGGCCAGTTCCTCGGCCAGGGCGCGAACCTTCTCCACGCGCCGCGCGCCCAGCGCCAGGTTGCAGCCCTGGGCTGCGAGCAGGCGCGCAGTTGCTTCCCCGAACCCGGAGGAGGCGCCGGTGATGAGGGCGATGGGATGGTCAGGACGCATGGCGGTCTCTCCGTGTCTGCAGGGGTAGAACCTAAGGATATCCCCGGGGGCCAGATATTTGGGAACCGGAGACGAAGGTGGCGCACGGGCCCCGAAAAAAAACTCAAAATTCCTGTGGATTCTTGGGGAACTTTTCAGATTCCTGGTTTATTCTCATGGCCTAATCTATTTCTCATCTCCCAACCCGGACCCCGCCGTTCTCGAACGGCTCTGTCCTGGTGCCACGGATCCTCACCTGGGAGGCGCCTGGCGATACCCCTACCCAGGATCATTTTTCTAGGAAGTTGCAATGGCTCAGGGCACCGTCAAGTGGTTCAACGCTGAAAAGGGCTTCGGTTTCATCACCCCCGATGAGGGTGGCGCCGATCTGTTCGTTCACCACACCGCCATCCAGGACCGGGGCTTCCGCACCCTCCAGGAGAACCAGCGTGTGAGCTTCGATGTCGCGCAGGGCCAGAAGGGGCCCCAGGCCACCAACGTCGTCAAGCTGTAGCCCGGACGGCCCCCCAGCGCGGGGGCCGTTTCATGTACGTTCCCTCCCCCGCCGCCGTTGAAAGGGAGCTCCCGCTGGGTTATGATCCCAGGGGTGATCCGCTCTCTGGGCGGGCCATGTTCATGTATCCCCGGGAGTTCCGCTCCCCCCGGCGCCTTGGCCTGGCAAGGACCCTGAATGGAAAACCCCAGGCGAAAAGGGGCAGGCCCCCGCAGGAAAGACACCATGTCCGAAGGCACCGTCAAGTGGTTCAACGCTGAAAAGGGATTCGGCTTCATCACCCCCGATGGGGGTGGCGCCGATCTGTTCGTCCATCATTCCGCGATCCAGGATCGCGGCTTCCGCACCCTCACCGAGAACCAGCGGGTGAGTTTCGAGGTCGCGCAGGGCCAGAAGGGCCCCCAGGCCACCAACGTCGTCAAGCTGTAGGACCGGCCGGAACATCGGGGGGGCGGCTGTGATGGCCGCCCTCTTTTTTTGGCATGAAAGTGACATTATTGAATCCGGCAGTTCGCGCCGATAGTCTTGCCGTGCGGTAGGCCCGCCGAGGAAGGCGATATGTCGTCTGGTTTCGTCAAGAGCTTCAGCGCCCAGAAGGGTTTCGGATTCATCACGCCCGACGAGGGGGGGCCGGACATCTTCGTCCACCACACCTCGGTGCAGGCGGGCGGCTTCAGGACCCTCGACATCAATGCGCGGGTCCAGTTCGAAATCACCCAGGGAGCCCGGGGGCCCCAGGCGATCATGGTGAGCCGGGCCTGAACATTGGACGCCGCCAGCCCCAGCGCGTAGGATACCGGATAACGCTTCCAGTGGCCTCCGGGCCCAAAACTCACGGTCCGCATCCATGCTGCCAAGCCTACGCAGTCTCAGCGATCCCCTCATCCAGCGGCTCGCCCAACTGATCTACCGTTGCCTGGAGGATCTGGGCAGCACGAAGGCCGCGCTCTACCTGAAGGACCCGGCCACCGGCTCCTTCGACCTGGTCAGCCACTACGGCTGGCCCCGCACCCTGCCGCCCCCGGATCGCATCGCCCCCCAGGACCCCATGCTGGTCCTGGTGGCCCGGGAACGCCGCAGCCTGGCGGTGAACGATCCCCGGAACTACCCGGAGCTCAAGCCCTTCGGCCACGGCGCCGCCCATGTGCCGCGGTTCTACCTTTCGCCCATCTACGACCGCGGCGAATGGAAGGCCCTGCTCCTCCAGCGGGACCCCTCCAAGGGCGGAGCCTACGACCCCGAGCGGCAGGACGCCGTGGTGCAGACCATCTGCACCGAGATCGCCCTGGCGCTCAATGCCTTTCCCGTCCCCTCCCCCCGGCCCGAACCCGCGCAGGAGGCCCCCGCGGTGGACGAGGTGCCGGCCCTTCGCGTCGCGGCGCCCCCATCCGGCGCCATGGTGCAGGTGGAGCGACCGGAGGCCTCGGCCCTTCCCCTGGAGGAGATGGAGGCCGTCATCCCGGAGCAGCAGACCTTCTTCTGGGAAGCCGCCAGCCTGCTCTGCCAGATGGTCCCCTCCGCCGCGGTGGCCCTGTGGCTCAATGACGCCCTGGACGCCCGGCCCCTGCTCATCTATAGCCGCCTGCCCCTTTCCGCGGACCTGAAGCAGCAGGTCGTTCGCCAGGTCCTGACCCAGGCGCCCCATGTGAAGGAAACGGAACTGCGGCTCCTGACCCGCTCGGAGTGGATGGAGCGGGAGCCCGTCTCCGGGCACTTCGCCACCCTCCTGCCCGTGCTGCTGGAGGAGGAGGCGGGCGGGGAAAACCTCCTCATGCTCTTCCGTCTGGAGGACCGCCCCTTCTCCATGCATGAGCAGGATCTCGTGCGCCAGGTCTCCCGGATGCTGGGCTTCTACCTCCAGGAAGCGGGCCTCCACGAGCGGTACCATCAGGCCTTCCTTTCCGTGAGCCACCGCATCCTGGCCTCCGCCGAGGGCCGGATCCCGTCGTTGAAGACCCATAGCATCAATACCGCCGAGCTCTCGCGGGACCTGGCCAGGAAGGTGGACCTGCCCACGTCCGCCGTGGAGGCCGTGAGCATCTCCGCCATCCTCCACGACGTGGGCACCCTCCTCCTGGACTACCGGGTGCTGGACAAGCCCCGGCTCACCGCCGAGGAGCTGGAGAAGGTGCGCCAGCACCCCCTCCTGGCCTCCACCTTCCTGAAGGACCTCTATTTCCCCTTTGACGTTCTACACATCATCCGCCACCACCACGAGCACTGGGACGGCGGCGGCTATCCGGACGGCCTGAAGGGCGAGGCCATCCCCATGGGCAGCCGCATCATCCATCTGGTGGAGGCCTACGAAATGATGATTTCCGAAACCCCCTACCGGCCGGCCAAGACCCCGGTCCAGGCGGAGGCGGAGCTGGAACGGCTGGCCGGCGTGCAATTCGACCCCCAGCTCGTGACCCGGCTCATCCAGATTCTCAAATCGCGGCACTAAAGATCGGCTGGCTGCATCCTGAGGTAAGCTGGGGGCCGGAGGTCCGGATGGCACGCGACACCACGAGGGAACGGGGCTTCATCCTGGCCATGCTGCTGGCGATCATCGTGGCCATGGGGATCCTCCTCACCGCCGCCCTGCCCTCCCTCAAGGCCGAGGTCCAGCGGGACCAGGAGGCCGAGCTCATCTTCCGGGGCGAGGCCATGGCCGCGGGCATCCGCGCCTACCGGGCCAAGACCGGCGGCTACCCCCTCAGCCTCGAGGACCTGGGCAAGATGCGGCCCCCGGTGGTGCGCAGGGTCTACAAGGACCCCATGAGCCGGGAAGGGGACTGGGACCTCATCACCGCCGTCCAGGCCGGGGCCTCCGGGGACACCACGGGGCTGCCCATCGTGGGGGTGAAGACGAAGGTCCAGGAGAACAGCTACCGGATCTACAACGGCAAGACCCTCACGAGCGACTGGGCCTTCTCCGCGGCCGGGAACCTGCTCGGGGTGCCGGGGGCCTCCGCGGCCGCCAGCGTCCTGGGGGCCGCCAACGATGCCACCAAGAAGCCCGACGCGCCCAATACCCCGGGGTCGGCGAACACCGGCACCAACCCGTAGCGCGCATGATCCGGCCCATCCTCGCCTGTCTCCTCCTGGCCCTGCCCGCGGCGGCCGACCTCCCGGCCTGGGGCCGCCGCATGGAGGCCCGGTCCGTGCGGGCCTCCGCCGGCCTCTGGGACCTGCAGACCGGCAAGCTCCTGGAGGGCTACGAGACGGACCGCGCCCTGGTGCCGGCCTCCACCACGAAGGTGCTCTCCACCTACGCCCTGCTCAAGACCTGGAAGCCGGACTACGAGATCGAGACTGAGGTGTGGGGGGATCTGCGGGGCTCGACGGTGGCGGGGGACCTCGTCTTCAAGGGCGCCGGGGACCCGCTCCTCACGTCCGAGCGGATCTGGCTGCTGGCCGAGGAACTGAAGGCCCGGGGGGTCACCGCCGTGAAGGGCCGGGTGCGGCTGGACCAGTCCGCCTTCGACGACCAGCACTACGGCAACGGTTGGGAGAACACCTCCGCCAACACCACCCCGCCGGTCCTGCCCCTCTCGGTGAACTTCAACCGGGACCGGGGGCACATGGTGTCCGAGCCGGAGCGGTACGCCGCCGACACCCTCACGCGGATCCTCAGGCAGGACGGCATCGTCATCGAGGGCGCCGCGGCCGAGGCCGGGGAACCCCGCAAGCTCCTGGGCTTCCGCTCCCCGCCCCTGCGGGACATCGTGGGCGGCATCAACAAGTTCTCCAACAACTTCATGATCGAGATGCTGGTCAAGCGCTTCGGCGGGGGCACCTGGCCCCAGGGCGTGAGGCAGATCCAGGCCTTCTATACGACCATGCTGGGCCTGGGCCCGGACAAGGTGGCCATCACCGACGGCTCGGGCCTGAGCAAGGAGAACCGCCTTTCGGCGCGCACCCTGGCCATCGTCCTGCGGGCCGCGTGGCACGACTTCGAGGTGGGCCCCGAGATGGTCGGCTCCCTCAAGATCATCGGCGGCGAGCCCTTCCGCCTCCACATCAAGGACGCCGCGCTGGCCCGGAGGATCCGGGTCAAGACCGGGCACCTCAACGGGGTCTGGAGCGCGTGCGGCTACCTGCAGACGCGGGACGGCAAGGGGCACGTGTTCGCCATCATCCTCAACGGCGACTGCGCGGAATCCGACGTGTGGGACCAGATACGCGCGTGGGCGGACTAGGCTCCTAGCCGTTCGAGGCCTTCAGGTCCGAGATGGCCTGCCTGAGCTTCTTCAGGTCGAAGGGCTTGCCCAGGTGGGGGAGCTTGGCCTGCTCCAGGAAGCTCCGGGTCTCGGGGTCGAAGGAGTCGCCGGTGGTGAACAGGATCCGGCTGGCCATGCCGGCCTGGTGCTCCTGGATCCACTCGAAGAGCTGGATCCCGCTGAGGCCCGGCATGCGGATGTCGGAGACGATGAGGTCGTAGGTGCCGCCCTGGAGCTTCTGGATGGCTTCGGCCGCCAGGGAGCAGGGAGTGACCTGGCAGCCCCAGGACTCGATGGCGTCCACGAGGCATTCCAGGAGGAACTGCTCGTCGTCCACCACGAGGATGCGGGCACCCTCCAGGTTCGCGGGGGCTGACGGGGACGGGGCTTGGACCATGGACAACTCCACCAGATATGCGTTCCCGAGTCCTTCCTGGCTGCGGACGGTGACCTTTCCGCCGTGGGCCTTCGCCACCGAGGCGACGACGCACATGCCCAGGGAGTCCACATCGGTGGCCTGGGCCAGATCGAAGATCCTGCGCGAATCGGCTTCGGAAAGGGCCGGTCCGGTGTCCTGCGCCACCAGTTGCTGGCCCGTGGCCGTCTGCCGGGTGCCCACCCGGAGGCGCCGGGCGGCGGACCGGGCCGAGGCCCGGATCCCCGTGCGGAGAAGGCAGAGGACGGCTTCCCGCACCATCCCGGCGTCAAGCGAGGTGCGCTGGAGGGCGGGGTCGAGGGACAGCTCCATCGAGACGCCGGCCGCGGCGGCTTCTCCCTCCACGCGCCGGGCGCAGTCCTGCACCACCTCGTTGAGGCTGGCGTCGTCCATCCGGGGCGAGGAGGGGGAGAAGAGCATGAACAGCGGCTTCAGGAGCAGCTGCGCGTGGTCCACTCCGGACAGGACCTTGGACAGGCGCGGCGCCATGGCGGCATCGGTCTCCTCCAGGAGCAGGTCCCGCTGGAGCACCATCGGGCTGAGCCGGTTGGCGACCTCGTTGAGCATGGGTGGCAGGATGCGGGCCAGGGCGGCCATGCCCTGCGCGTCGTTGAGCCGGGCCTCCAGGGCCTGGCGCTCCCCTTCGTCCCGGATCAGGGCGGAGTAGGCCAGCACCCGGTCGTCGCTGCCGCGGATCGGGGCATAGGTGACCCGGGCGGGGAACTCCGTGCCGTCCTTGCGCAGGCGCACCGTGGCCACGTCGCGGATGAGCTGGCCCTTCCCGACCTGGGCGATGGCCTGTTCCAGCTCGCCGGCGCGGGAGGCCGGGGCCAGCTGCTGCATGGTGCGTCCGACGATCTCCGCCCGGGCGTACCCGAAGATCTGCTCGGCGGCGGAATTCCACGTGAGGATCCTGCCGTCGGCGCTGAAGGAGACGATGGCCTCGCCCACGCTCTGGATCAGGCCCTCCAGGTAGCGGCGGGTCTTGAGGTTGTCCTGGTTGGCGCGCTCGAGCTGCCCGTAGATCTGGCGCAGCTCCTCGTTCTTCTTCTCCAGGGCGTCCTTCACGGTGCGCAATTCGGAGTAGAGCCGGGCGGTCTCCATGTTGGAGGTGAGGGCGTCCTCCAGGAGGTCCTGGGCATCGGCCACCTTGCCGGGGGCCAGGTCCGTGATGGAGACGCCGCTGTGCCGGAGCACGGTGGATTCCTGCGGGGGCGCCACCGGCTCGGAAGCCCTGGGCAGCTCGTGCATGCTGGACTTGATGTTGGAATCGATGAGATTGAGCATCTCCTCGAAGTCCTTGATCTTCTTGTCCAGGTGGTATTTCTTGAAGGTCGTGCCCACGGTCTCCCGGGCGATGGAGAGGAAGGTGTCCAGCACCCCGTCCCCGCGGTTGGCCACGGACTCGAAGTAGGGCACCGACCGGAAGTTGAGCCGGCGGTTCATGACCCCCACGGGCATGGCGTCGTCCAGGTCCCGCTTGTTGTACTGGAGGACGAAGGGGATCTGCTTGATGTTGAGCCGGTTCGCGTTGAGGTTGTGGTAGAGGTTGGAGAGCGAATCGACGTTCTCCTGCATCTTGGCTTCGCTTGAATCGGCCACGAAGACCACGCCGTCCGACCCGCCGAGCACCACCCGGCGGCTGGCGTCGTACTGCACCTGCCCCGGCACCGTGTAGATCTGGAGGTGGATGGCGTTCCCGTAGATGTAGCCCAGGTTGATGGGCAGCAGGTCGAAGAACAGCGTCCGGTCCTCCTGGGTGTTCACGGAGAACATCTCGCCCCGGTTGGATTCGGAGCACATGGCGTGGAGCGCCTGGAGGTTGGTGGTCTTGCCTGAAAGCCCCGGCCCGTAGTAGACCAGCTTCAGCAGGATCTCGTTCGCGCGCGTGTTGAATTGAACCATCAGGGGTTTCCCATTTCCAAGGAATGCTCTAGATTACCGTATCCCTGTAATTCCAACGCAACAAGCGAAGCGAATTTGTCGCCGGCTCAATCTTGGGGCGGGACCGCCCATGTTAGAATTCGCCTTACCCGTCTGCCGCGTGCCCTCCCGGGCCGCCCTTCGTGTCAATCGCCTGGAGATGCCCGGTTTGAACATCCACGTTTCCGCTCCCCGGATGACCCTGTGAGCATCCCCCGCCACGTCGCTCTAATCTTCTCGGTATCCGCTGCGCGGATACGCGAGACTTCCCACCCGGGCCCGCTCGGCCGCGGCCTTGAGGGGGAGGTCCAGTGAGCATCCCCCGCCACGTCGCTCTCATAATGGACGGCAACGGCCGCTGGGCTGCCCAGCGGGGCTGGCCCCGCATCAAGGGCCACAAGGAGGGCGTGCGCGCGGTCCAGGACATCCTGGACGCCGCCTCCGACGCCGGCATCGGGCACCTCACCCTGTACGCCTTCTCCACCGAGAACTGGAAGCGCCCCGCCCAGGAGGTGGCCGTCCTCATGGCCCTCCTGCGGATGTATCTCAGGATGTTCCTGCCCAAGCTGAAGAAGCGGGGCATCCGGTTCCACCACCTGGGGGCCCCGGAAGGGCTTCCCGAGGGGATCCTCAAGGACCTGCGCACCCTGGAGCTCCAGACCGCCGGCCACACCGGGATGGTCTTCCACCTGGCCGTGAACTACGGCTCCCGGCTGGAGCTGGCCACCGCGGCCCGGAAGTGCATCGAGGACGGGGTCCCGCCCGCGGAGATGGACGAGGCGGCCCTGGCCAGCCGCCTGTGGACCGCCGGCGCGCCGGACGTGGACCTGCTCATCCGCACCTCCGGGGAGCTGCGCATCTCCAACTTCCTGCTCTGGCAGGCCGCCTACGCCGAGTTCTACATGACCGAGTGCCTCTGGCCCGATTTCAGGGGCCCCCAGCTCCGGGAAGCCCTCGAAGCCTATTCCCAGCGCGAGCGCCGCTTCGGCGGAATCTGAGCGGAGTCCCCATGACCCCTGCCCCACCCCCCAAGCGCGCCGGCATCGACAAGGGCAACCTTGCCGTCCGGGTGGGCACCGCCCTGGTGTTCGCGATCTTCTTCTTCACCCTGCTCTACCTGGGTGCCCAGTACTGGGCCAAGGCCGTGTTCCTGGGCCTCCTGGCCGGGGCCCTGCTCATGGCCATGCACGAGTTCACCCTCATGGGCCGGAAGATGGGCTTCAACCCCTCCTTCCTCGCCGGCACCCTGGCGGGCTGGGCCTTCCTCCTGCACTTCTACCTCCTGGGCCGGGACCCCACGGACCCCCTGCCCCTGTGGCTGGTGTTGACGGGTTCCGCCCTGGTCATCCATTTCGGCGCCCTCCTTTTCGACCGGGACCTGGAAAAGGCCCTCCCCAGCCAGGCCATCACCTGGATGGGAGCCGTCTACCTGGGCCTGGGCACCGGGTTCATGATGAAGCTCTTCATGTTCAGCGAGACGACCCTGTCCAACACCGGCGGGCGCCTCGTTCTGGCCCTGTTCCTCATCACCTGGATCGGCGACACCTGCGCCTACTTCGTGGGCAGCCTCCTGGGCCGGCACAAGCTGGCGCCCCGGGTGAGCCCCAAGAAGACCTGGGAAGGGGTGGGCGGCAACCTCGCGGGCAACGTCCTGGCGGCCTTCCTCATCCGGGCCTTCGTCTGCACCGAGTGGACGCCCCTGGACGCGCTGGCCATCGGCCTCCTCCTGGGCGTGGCCGGCCTCATGGGCGACCTGGTCGAGAGCATGTGGAAGCGCAGCGCGGGCGCCAAGGACTCCAACATGGGCGGGATCTCCATCCCCGGCCACGGCGGCATGCTGGACCGGCTGGACAGCCTGGCCTTCGCCGCGCCGGTGTTCTACGCCTACATCCACTTCGTCCACGGACTGAACTGACCCATGCGCAAGGTCGCCCTCCTGGGATCCACCGGCTCCATCGGAACCTCCACCCTGGACGTGGTGGCGGCCCATCCGGACCGCCTGGAGGTCGCCGCCCTGGCCGCGGGCCGCAACCGGGACCTCCTCCTGGCCCAGTGCGAGCGGTTCCGGCCCCGGCTGGTCTCCCTCTCCCGGCCGGAGGACGCCCAGTGGCTGGCCGGCCAGCTCTCCTACCGGCCCGACATCCTCCACGGCATGGACGGCCTCCGGGCCTGCGCCCTGGAATCCGGGGCCGACACCCTGCTGGCCGCCGTGGTGGGGGCCGCGGGCCTGGCCAGCGCCGAGGCCGCCCTGCGGGCCGGCCTGCGCGTGTGCGTGGCCAACAAGGAGAGCCTGGTGGTGGGCGGCGCCCTCATGCGCCAGGCGCTGGAAGCCGGCGGCGGCGAGCTGCTGCCCGTGGATTCCGAGCATGCGGCCCTGCACCAGCTCCTGGCCGGCCACGCCCCCGGGGCCGTGCGGGAGGTGCGCATCACCGCCAGCGGCGGCCCCTTCCGGGACTGGGACCTGCAGCGGGTGCACGACGCCACCATCGAGCAGGCCCTCAACCATCCCACCTGGAAGATGGGGCCCAAGATCACCATCGATTCCGCCACCCTGATGAACAAGGGCCTGGAGGTGATCGAAGCCGCCTACCTCTTCGGCCTGACCGCGGACCAGATCGCGGTGACCATCCACCCCCAGAGCCAGGTGCACGCCATGGTGGGGTTCCATGACGGCACCTACCAGCTTCAGGTGTGCGCCAACGACATGAAGCTGCCCATCCAGTACGCCCTGCTGCATCCCGATCGCCTGCCCGGTCCGGTGCCGCCCTACGACTGGGACGCCGCCCGCGCCTGGACCTTCGAGCCCCCCGACCTCACCAGATTCCCCTGCCTCGCCCTGGCCTACCAGGCCCTCGCGGCCGGCGGCACCGCCCCCGCTATCCTCAATGCCGCCAATGAGGAAGCGGTGGCCGCCTTCCTGGACGGCCGGATCAGCTTCTGGCGGATCCAGGCCTGCTGCGGGGCCATCCTGGCCGCCATCCCGGCCGAACCGGCCCATACTTTGGATCAGGTGATGGATATTGACCGGCAGGCCCGGGTCCAAGCCAGAACCTGGATTTCTCACCACACCCGCCAAGGAAACCCATGAAGCGATTGCTCTATACGGCACCGGCCCTCCTCCTGGTCTCCTTCATTCCCGGCGCCGGCTTCTGGGGACCGGTGGTGCTCCTGGTGGGCCTCATCTTCTTCCACGAACTGGGCCACTTCCTGGTCGCCAAGTGGATGGGCCTGCCCGTGGAGGTCTTCTCCCTGGGCTTCGGCCCCCGGGTGGCCGGGTTCGCCTGGAACGAGACGGACGTCCGTTTGTCCCTCCTTCCGCTAGGCGGCTACGTTCGCCTGGCCGGCTACAACCCCGAGGAACCCGACGCCGAGGACCCCCACGGCTTCCTGGCCCAGCCCGCCTGGAAGCGCCTGGCCTTCTACTCCGGCGGCATCCTGGCCAACATCCTCATCACGGTGGTGGTCTTCTTCTTCCTGGGCGTCAACAACGCCCGCACCACGGCCGCACGCCCGCTTCCCTCCCCCCTCCTGGTGGTGGACGTGAGCTCGGACATGCCCGGCGCCCAGGGCGGCCTGAAGGCCGGCGACCAGATCACCCGCTTCGGGGAGCTGAAATTCCCGGGCAGCAGCAACGAGGAGGCCATCACGTACATCCGGGCCCGGGTCGGCCAGCCCATCGAGGTGGCCGTGGAGCGGGAGGGCATCAACCGCACCCTCACCGTGACCCCCAAGGACGTCGGCGGAGCCGGCAAGATCGGCGTGGCCTTCGAGCCCTCCAGCTGGGTCTATGACAAGCGCCCCCTGCAGGCCAGGGACCTGGGCTCCGGCGCCTATTTCGCGGTGGTGGGCAGCGCCCGCCTCGGCTGGGAGATCCTGGGGAACTTCGGCAAGCTCGTCACCCACAAGGTCAGCTTCAAGGAGGTGGGCGGCCCCATCACCATCGTCCGGGCCGGCAGCAGGGCGGCGAAGGCCGGCCTCATGCAGTTCATGGGCCTCATCGCCCTGATCTCCATGAACCTCGCCGTGCTCAACGCCCTGCCCATCCCCTTCCTGGACGGCGGCCACGCGGCGCTGCTGATCTTCGAGAAGATCCGCGGGAAGGACCTGTCGAACCTGGTGAAGGAACGGATCCTCACGGGCGGGTTCCTGTTCTTCGTGTGCCTGTTCGCCCTGATCATCTTCCAGGACATCTGGAAGCTCAGACACTAGACCGGCTTGGGTGCCTGGCATTTCCAGCAGGACTGGAACTGGGGTTCGAGCGTCTCCCCGCAGACGCAGACCCACGGTTCGCCTTCGGGCGCGGCGCGCAGGGAGGCCACGAAGGTGGCCACCAGCCGGGCCGCACGTTCCGCGTCGCCGTCCTCCAGGACCCAGACCCTGGGCAGCGTGCCGCGGATGTTGCTGAGCTCGCCCACCACGGCCTGGTAGGCGCCCCCGCGCACATCGGCGAGGATGCCCTGGTCCTCCAGGTAGGTGGCCACCATGTTGGCCTCCCGGAGATTCAACGCTTCATGAACGTCCTTCATTCCCTGTCCCCTTTCCGCACCCGGTCCATTTCCCGCTTCTGCTCCCGCTCCTTCAGGGCCTCGCGCTTGTCGCCCAGGGTCTTGCCTTCTGCCAGGGCGATGCGGACCTTGATCTTGCCCCTGGGCGTGAGGTAGATGGCCAGCGGGATCACGGTGTAGCCCTTGCGGGTGGCCCTGGAGACGATCTTGTCGATCTCGGCGCGGTTCAGCAGCAGCTTGCGGGGCCGCAGGGGGTCGTGGTTGGCGTAGGTCCCGAATTCATAAGGGCTTATGTTGGCCTGCTTCAGCCAGAGCTCGCCCCCGGTGATGTCCACGAAGGCGTCCTGCAGCTGGCCGTGGCCGCCGCGCAGCGATTTCACTTCCGTTCCCAGGAGGGCCACGCCGGCCTCCCAGGTGTCGACGATGTGGAAAGCGTGCAGGGCCTTCCGGTTGCGGACCAGGTCTTCAGTCATGATTCCAGTCTATCCAGGTTAGGCTAGAGGGTTCAGGAGACCCCTTTGCTTCATAAAATCCTTGCACCGATCATCGTCTGGATGACCGCCATGATGGCGGCCATGGGCCCCATGGGGGTCTCCCTGCTCATGGGCATCGAGAGCGCCTGCATCCCCCTCCCCAGTGAGGTGATCATGCCCTTCGCCGGGTTCCTGGCCTTCAAGGGGCAGATGACCTTCCTGGGCCTGGGGGCGGGCAGCCCGATGACCCAGGTCTGGATCGCGGGCGTCTTCGGCGCCCTGGGCTGCAACCTGGGCTCCATCCCCGCCTACGAACTGGGGGCCTGGGGCGGACGCAAGGCGGTGGAACGGTACGGCAAGTACATCTTCCTCAACCTCGACCACCTGGACCAGGCCCACCGGTTCTTCGAGAAGTTCGGCCGCTGGGCCATCCTCATCGGGCGCATGCTCCCGGTGATCCGCACCTTCATCGCCCTGCCCGCCGGCATCGCCAGGATGGACCGCAGGACGTTCCACCTCTACACCTTCGCCGGCAGCCTCCCCTGGTGCCTGGGCCTGGCCTGGGTGGGCTTCAAGCTGGGGGAGAAGTGGGACACCCTGGGCGTCTGGTTCCACCGGTTCGACCTGGTCATCGGGGCCGTGATCCTCGCGGGGATCGTGTGGTTCCTTTGGAGTCACCTCCGGAAGCGTTAATATCCTAGGCATGTTCCGAGACCTCCGCACGGCCGTGAGTTCCACCCGCAGGATCGCGGCCTTCGGCCTGCTGCTCCTGGCCCTGGGCCTGGGCGCCTACGTGCTGGGCACCCAGCACGCGCATCCCCGGTTCATCCAGGCGGCGGGGAGCCTCTTCTGGATCGTGGGCGCCTACCTGGGGATCCGCATCTTCACCTACATCCTGCTGGACCCCCTGCTTAGCAACCGGGAGACCGCGGTGCCCGGGTTCGCCCGGGACCTGGTGGTCTTCGCGCTGTACGTGGGGGCGGCGGTGCTCCTGCTGCACAAGGCCGGCGGCGTGAACCTGGGGGCCATCCTGGGCACCGGCGCCATCGCGGCGGCCGTCGTGGGCCTCTCGCTCCAGGAGACCCTGGGCAACCTCTTCGCGGGCATCTCCCTCCACCTGGACGAGGCCTTCCGGCCCGGGGACTGGATCGAAGTCACCGGCAACCTGCGCAACGCCTCGGGGCAGGAGACGTTCATCGGCCAGGTGGAGACCATGACCTGGCGGTCCGTGCAGATCGTCACGGAGAACGGCGACACCACCGTGTTTCCCAACCGCGTCCTGGCCCAGGCCGTGGTCACGAACCTCTACGCCCCCTCCGGTCTCCACCGCCGCACCCTGAAGGTGACCGTGGAGCCCCACGGCCCCATGGTCGACACCGTGGCCGCCCTGGAACAGGCCCTGGGCGGCATTCCCCACTACCCCCACCGCAAGCCCGAGGTGGTCACCCACAGCTTCGACATGGGCGGCGTGGTGCTGGAGCTGCGCTGGTGGGCCCTGGGCTGGCGCCACGGGCGGGCCGCCAACTTCCTGGCCGTGCGCCTGGCCCAGACCATCCTGAACCGCCGGGGCGTGCCCCTCCTCGGGCCGCACGGCGCCACCACCCCCCGCTCCGTCCCCATCGTCCTTCCGGAGGGGGCCGTCCCCGAGATCCTGGACCGGATCGGACTGCCCGGGGAATGGGCCGGCGAACTCCGGGAAAGCATGATCCTGCGCCGGGCCGCCCCGGGCGAGGGCGTCATCCGGGCAGGGGACCTGGGCGAATCGCTCTTCATGGTCATGCAGGGTTCGCTCCAGGTGGTGCGCGTGGACGAACGCACCGACCCCTACACGGGCCTCTACTGGGACGTGCTGGCCGAGCTGAGGCCCGGCGACTGGTTCGGGGAAGGCTCCCTGCTCACCGGCGCCGTGCGCAGCGCCACGGTGGTGGCCACGTCCCCCTGCGAACTGGTGGAGCTGCCCAAGGCCGCCTTCGAGAAGTGCGTCCAGCGCAATCCCCAGGTGGTGGAACGGCTGGTGGATCTCATGGAGTCCAGGTCCAGGCGCATGAACGAGGCCCCCAAGGCCGATTCCAGGCGCGAGGAGTGGCTCGCCCAGATCAAGAACTGGTTCCGTCTGTGACATTGCCCTTCCAGCAGGCATTACTATGGAAGCGGAGGCGGCCATGAAGATCCCAGAGAACCTTCGAGAGATCGTGGACCGCCTGGGCACCGCCATGGTCCAGGCCCTGGCCAAGGACGAGGAGACCCGGGCCCTGGCCCGGGCGATCCAGGACAAGGGCTTCGACATCGCCCTGGTGCTGGAGGCCACGGTGGCCCTGCACCGCCGGGAGGAGGAGGACGAGGACACCGCCCCCGGCTTCACCCTGCCCGCCCCCGAAGGCGACGAAGGCGCGTGGAGCGAAGCGGACAAGGCCTTCCTGCGCACCTTCCGGATCTCGATGTGACCTTCCACGAGCCCGCCCCCGAACTTGCCGCGGGTCCCCGCCCCAACGCCGCCGGCATGGACCTCCTGCGCCTGAAGGCCCTGGTGGCCTCCATGGGCGAGAGCTCCTTCCGGGCCGCCCAGCTGCACCACGGCCTCTACCGCATGCGGTGGACCGCCTGGGAGCAGTTCACGAACCTCTCCAAGGCCCTGCGCATCCGCCTGGAGCGCGAGGTGCTTCTCTCCTGGCCCGCCGTCAGCGAGAGCGTGCCGTCGGCGGACGGCTCCACCAAGCACGCCTTCCTGCTGGAGGACGGCGCCCAGGTGGAGGGCGTCCACATGCCCTACGGCAAGCGCACCACCCTGTGCCTCTCCAGCCAGGTGGGCTGCGCCATGGGCTGCACCTTCTGCGCCACGGGCCTCATGGGCATCAGGCGCAACCTCACCCCCGGCGAGATTGCCGGCCAGGTGGTGGCGATGCTCAACGCCCACGGCCACGGCCCGGACGAGGCGGTGAACCTGGTCTTCATGGGCATGGGCGAGCCGCTGCACAACCTGGACAACCTCATGGCGGCCTTCGCCCTCCTCACGGATCCCGCCGGCCTGGGCATCTCCCCCAGGCGCATCACCCTGTCCACCTCCGGGCTGGTCACCGGCATCCAGCGCCTGGCCGGGTTCAGGCCCAGGCCCCGCCTGGCGCTGAGCCTCAACGCCACCACCGACGCCTACCGCTCCAGCATCATGCCCGTGAACCGGGCATGGAACCTGGAGGCCCTGGCCGCCGTCCTGGGCGCCTTCCCCCTGGAGCACGGGGAGAGGATCACGCTGGAATACGTCCTGCTGAAGGGCGTCACCGACGCGCTGGAGGATGGGGCGCGGCTGGCGGCCTTCGCCGCGCGGTTCCCGTCCAAGGTGAACCTCATCCCGTTCAACCCCCACGAGGGCTCGGGCTTCGAGCCGCCCACGGAGGAACGGATCGTGGAACTGTGCGGAATCCTGGCGGGCCGGGGCATCACGGTCAGCGTCCGGCGGAGCCGGGGCCAGGACGTGGCCGGGGCCTGCGGGCAGCTGGTGAGGCAGGCGGCCAAGGATGACGAAGATATTTGATTTATTTATCTTTTTTATCCCCGTTCATCCCCGTTCATCCCCGGCGAATTAAGCGTTTAATTTGCCGGGGATGAACGGGGATGGACGGGGATGTAAAAAGATAAAAGATAGAAATTCATCCCTTTCATGAAGAGGCGGGGTTGACAAAGGGGTTGGGGAGACCATCTTGATTCAATGATTATTTTATTGGGTCGGATTCCATGATGATCAAGCGCCCCTTCCTCCTGGCTCCATTCCTGGTGCTTGCCGTGTCCGGCTGCAGGGCGCCCCAGGTCGCCACCCCGGCCCCCGTGATGTCATGGCGGGTGGCCACGGCCCACCTGGACGACATCTTCGAGCAGATTCCCAACGGTTCCATCGACGATTTCCGCAGGGAGACCCCGGACGAGGAACGCAAAAGGGTGAACGCCTCCCACGGCGAGGCCGGCCTCAAGGAGGACAAGGCCCACATCTACGGCGAGCCCGCGCCCGCCACCACGGACCTCATGCTCAAGCGGCTGGGGGTCGGCGAGGGCGACGTGCTCTACGACCTGGGCAGCGGCCGGGGCTACTTCCTCATGCAGGCCCTCCTCACCACGCCGCTGCGCAGGGCCGTGGGCGTGGAGCTGGCGGCCTCCCGGGTCGCGGTCGGGAAGGCCGCCCGGAAGCGGATGGAGGAGCAGGGCCTCCTTCAGGGCAGGACCCTGGACCTCCGGGAGCAGGACATGGCCCAGGCCGACTACGCGGACGCCACCGTGGTCTACATGGACTCGGTGTTCTACTCGGACGAGCTCCTGAAGACCGTGGCCGAGCGCCTCTCCCGCGCGAAGAACCTCCGCGGGATCGTGATGATCATGAAGGGCCTGCCGCCCAACCCCTGGTTCGAGGTGGAGGGCCGGGAGCGCTGGAAGATGAGCTGGAGCCCGAGGTTCGGGTCGGAGGTGATCTTCTACCGGCGGACGGCGGCGCCCGCGGCCTGACCTTGGCCATACCCCCCCCCTCCGGTAAACTAATCGTTTACCGCGAGGCTGCCCCATGCCGTTCGATCCCCTGCACCAGGAATCCCTGATCCAGCAGCGCTGGATGGAGGCGCAGGCCTTCCGCGCGCCCCGCGCGTCCGAGCTCAAGCCCAGTGACCGCACCTTCTACATGCTGGTGATGCTCCCCTACCCCAGCGGGCGCATCCACATGGGGCACGTGCGCAACTACACGCTGGGCGATGTGGTGGCGCGGTTCCGGCGCATGCGGGGGGACAAGGTCATGAACCCGCTGGGCTGGGACTCCTTCGGGATGCCGGCGGAGAACGCGGCCATCAAGAACGGCATCCACCCCGCCATCTGGACCCGGGCCAACATCCAGGAGATGAAGGGCCAGATCCAGAAGATGGGCATCAGCTACGACTGGGACCGGGAGATCGCCACCTTCCTGCCCGAGTACTACAAGTGGAACCAGTGGTTCTTCCTGAAGATGTGGGAACGCGGCGACGTGTTCCGGGCGCTGCGCAACGTGAACTGGTGCGAGGCCCTGGGCACGGTGCTGGCCAACGAGCAGGTGGTGGACGGCAAGGACGAGCGCACCGGGCACCCGGTGGTGCAGAAGGCGCTGGAGCAGTACTTCTTCGCCATCACCAAGTACGCCGACGAGCTCCTCAGCGGCCACGGCCAGCTGGACTGGCCCGAGAACGTCAAGGCCATGCAGCGGCACTGGATCGGCAAGTCCGAAGGGGCCCGCCTCACCTTCGACCTCGCCGACGGCAGCGAGGTGTCGGTCTTCACCACCCGCCTGGACACCCTGTGCGGCGTGACCTTCATGGCCCTGTCCACGGAGCACCCCTTCATCCTCAAGGCGGCCCAGTCCGATCCCGCCCTCAAGGCCTTCTGCGACCAGGTGGCCGCCATGAGCCGGGAGGACCGGCTCATGAGCGACATCAAGCTGGGCTGCCGCTCGAGGCTGGAGGCCATCCACCCCTTCACCGGGGAGAGGATCCCCATCTTCGCCGCCAACTACGTCCTCATGGACTACGGCACCGGGGCGGTCATGGGCGTGCCCGCCCACGACGAGCGGGACCATGAATTCGCCGAGAAGTACGGCCTGCCCATCCCCAAGGTCATCGAGAGCGCCAACCCCTGGGAGCCCGGGATCCTCGTGAACTCCGGCGAGTTCGACGGCCTGACCTCGGACGAGGCAGTGGACGCGATGGTCCGGAAGCTCGGAGGCCGCGCCGAGAAGGCCATCACCTTCAAGCTCAAGGACTGGGGCCTCTCCCGCCAGCGCTACTGGGGCACGCCCATCCCCACGGTGCACTGCCCCGACTGCGGCGTGGTGCCCGAGAAGGTGGAGAACCTGCCCATCCGCCTCCCCGAGGACGTGGCCTTCGCGGGCGCCGGCGCCTCCCCACTGCTCACCTCCCGCACCTTCCTGGACTGCCCCTGCCCCGCGTGCGGCAAGCCCGCGCGGCGCGAGACGGACACCATGGACACCTTCGTGGACTCCAGCTGGTACTGGATGCGCTACCTGGACCCGAAGAACGAGACCCTCCCCTTCGCCAAGGCCGAGGCCGACGCCTGGAGCCCGGTGGACCTCTACATCGGCGGCATCGAGCACGCCACCATGCACCTCATCTACGCCCGGTACTTCCACAAGATCATGCGCGACCTGGGCCTGGCCTCGGGCGACGAGCCCTTCAGGAAGCTCATCTGCCAGGGCATGGTGCTCAAGGACGGCTTCAAGATGTCCAAGTCCAAGGGCAACATCGTGGATCCCGACGAGGTGATCGCCAAGTACGGCACGGACGCCCTGCGTCTCTTCATGATCTTCGCGGCGCCCATCGAGAAGGAGATCGACTGGACCGGCTTCGAGGGCATCGAGGGGGCCACCCGCTTCCTGCGCCGCTCCACGCGCATGGTGGAGGAGCACGTGCCCACGAAGGAGGCCATCCCCGCCAAGGACCAGCTCACCGCCGAGGAGAAGACCCTCCTGGTCAAGCTGAACCAGACCCTCCACAAGGTCACCGACGACCTGGACCACCGCTACCAGTTCAACACCCTGGTATCCAGCCTCATGGAGACCTCCAACGCCCTGGCCGACCTGCCCGCGGACGCCCCGCACCGCGGCGCCGTCATGCAGCACGCGCTCGAGGTCTTCACCCTCATGCTGAGCCCGGCCGCGCCCCACCTGGCCGAGCAGCTGTGGGCGACCCTGGGCCACGAGGGCTTCTGCATGCACGCCGCCTGGCCCGTGGCGGACCCCGCGTGGCTGTCGGCCGACGAGGTGACGGTGGTGGTGCAGGTGAACGGCAAGGTCCGCGGCCGCATCCTGGTGCCGGCCTCGGCCACCGAGGAGGAACGCCGCGCCGCGGCCCTGGCCTGCCCCGAGGCGCTCCACCACATGGAGGGCAGGGAAATCGTCAAGGTGGTGGTGCCCCCCGGCGGCAAGCTGGTCAGCATCGTCGTCAAATAAGGAGCCCCCATGCTCGATCTCGCCGCAGGTCTCCTGGACGCGGGCGCCGTGCGCCTCTCCCCCCGGAGCCCCTTCACCTGGGCCTCGGGCCTGCGCTCCCCCATCTACTGCGACAACCGCCAGCTCCTGGGCTTCCCGGAGCTGCGCGGGCGGATCCGCCGGGCCCTGGCCGAGGCCGCGGCCCTGGCCGATCCCACGCTCATCGCCGGCACCAGCACCGCCGGCATCGCCTGGGCCGCCCTGGTGGCCGACGAGCTGGACCTGCCCATGGCCTACGTGCGCCCCGAACCCAAGAAGCACGGCATGGGCCGCCAGGTGGAGGGGCCCCACACCGACGGCCACCGGGTGGTGCTCATCGAGGACCTCATCTCCACCGGCGGTTCCAGCATCAAGTGCGTGGAGGCCCTGCGCCACGAGGACGCCCAGGTGGTGGAGGTGCTGGCGCTGTTCAGCTACGACCTGCCCCAGGCCGCGGCCGCCTTCCGGGAGGCCGGCGTGGAGCTGAAGGTGCTGGCCACCTTCCCGGAGCTGGCCGCCAGGGCCCGGGAGAAGGGGATCCTGGAGGAGCGCGATATGGAGTCGCTGAAGGAGTGGCGGGCTGATACCGTGGCGTGGAGCAAACGGCACGAGTGAGGTGGGGATGAAGATCTATACGCGCACCGGCGACGAAGGGATCTCGGGGCTCTTCGGGGGGGAGCGGGTGCCCAAGGACCACCTCCGCCTGGCGGCCTACGGCACCGTGGACGAGCTGAACAGCCTCCTGGGCGTCCTGGGCCTCCACCTGCCCCCGGACCTGTCCGGGCACATCCAGGCGGTGCAGCACGACCTCTTCTCCCTGGGGGCCATGCTCGCCACCCCGCCCCAGTGCGCGGGGCTCCTGGACCAGCGCATGACCCGGCGCACCTGGTCCATCGCGGAGATGGAGGCGGACATCGACCGGCTCACCGCCCTGGCGCCGCCCATGACGGCCTTCGTCCTTCCGGGGGGCTGCCAAGGTTCCGCCTACGCCCACTGGGCCCGAACGGTCTGTCGGAGGGCCGAACGTGACGTGGTTTCCCTCAGCGCCGCGGAGACCGTTCCCGCCGACGTCCTCATCTACCTGAACCGGCTCAGCGACTGGCTCTTCTCCCTGGCCCGGGCCGCCAACGCGGTCGCGGGGGTGGAGGATGTGAAGTGGATCCCTAGGCAGCAGGGTTAAACTGGGTATTGGGATTAATTGCCAATGAAACGCGCCGCCCTCGCCATCCTCTCGCTCGCCGGTCCCGCCCTGACGGGCGCGGCCCATGCGGACGGCCCTGCCAAGCGAGGCCAGACCTACCTCTACACGTACTTCGACAAGAACGGCAACACCGTCATCAACAACCTGCCCCCCTCCTACATGAAGGGCCAGGGGCTCACCCTCAAGCACGTGGGCGTGGGCCATATCCGGCTGGCCATCAGCTCGTCCGAGATGGCCAAGGTCCTCAAGAGTCCCGAGCTGCTGGCCATGGTGGACGCCATCGCCGCCACCGAGGGCGTGGACCCCTACCTGGCCCGGGCCATCATCCAGGCCGAGAGCGCCTTCTACACCAAGGCCCGCAGCCGCGCGGGGGCCCTGGGCCTCATGCAGCTCATGCCCCAGACCGCCGAGCGCTTCGGCGTCCTGGACCCCTTCGACCCCCGGCAGAACATCACCGGTGGCGTGAAGTACCTGCGCTGGCTCATGAACGCCTTCCAGGGCGACCTGCCCCGGGTGGTGGCCGCCTACAACTCGGGCGAGAACAACGTCATCAAGTACAAGGGCATCCCCCCCTTCGCGGAGACCCGTGCCTACGTGCCCCGGGTGATGAACCTCTATGCCAAGCGCCTGGTCCAGCCGGATCCCGGCGCCGCCGGCTCCATGGCCCTTCTGAAGAAGGGCCGGGGCGGCTTCGAGGTGAGCGAGAAGGCCGTGGCCCCGGACGCCGCGCCCGAGCCCCAGCCCCGCACCAGCAAGCTCTTCCAGTGGGTGGACGCCACCGGGCGCACCCAGATCAGCGACATGCCGCCACCCAAGGGCACCGCCGGAGTGAAGGTGTTCTGACCGGTCAGATCAGGCGGGCACCCGGCACGTTCTCGTCGAGCCAGCCCTGGGCCAGCTTCCGCAGGCCGGCCTCGCTGAAGGCGTGCCACCGCTGCTCCAGGTCCGGGAAGTCCCTCAGGGTGTCCCGGAAGGCCCGGAAGGGCTTGGGCAGCCGCAGGGCCCGCCCCAGGGCCCGGGCGGCCTCGCCTTCCGGCAGGGCCTCCACGAAGTCCTCCAGGATGGCGAACCGGTCGCGGGGCGCCAGGGGCTCGACGGGGAGCAGGTCCTCGCCGTTGCGGCCCTTGCCGGCCTCCGGCAGCACCTCGCCGGTCTCGAGATCCAGGAACCAGGCCAGGTCGGACCCGTTGGCCTCCAGGGCCTCCACCAGATCCGCGGCCGCCACCTCCAGGTAGGCGTACCGGCCCGGATCCTCCTCCTCCCGGGCGAAAGTGATGAACCCCACGTCCACCGGCTCCCGACCCGACTGCCGCAGCAGCAGGGAGATCTGGCCCCGGTGGTGGACGCCGTGGGTGGCCACGTGGAGGAGGATGTCCCGCAGGGGGGTCCAGAACTCCACGCCCTTGAGGTTCTCGTAGTGCACCGGCGCGGCAAGGCCGCTGGCGGTGGAGGTTCTCAGCACCTCCCGGTAGCCCGCGGCGTTGGCCTGGGCCAGGGACCTGCACTCCGCGAGGGTCAGGCCCGGCCAGGGGGCCGCCTTGGCCTGGGTCCCGCACCGGATGCGGCCCAGCCAGGTCGCCTCGGCGCCCAGGACGTGGCAGAGGAGCCGCAACGCGTCCCCCGGCGCCTCCTCCAGGGCCTCGATCAGTCTCCCGTCCGCCCATTCCAGATGGTTGAAGAGCCGGTCCAGGTGCGCGTCCACGGTTTCCTCCCGGGTCAGCCCGCCTTGCGCCGGGCCACGAACGTCTCCAGCGCCGTCACGGAATCCGCGTAGGCCGCCTTCAGCTGCTCCAGCAGGCCGGCCGCGGGCGTGTCCCACCTGCCCATGCGCCCGCCGCTCTCCAGGAGGGCGGCCACGGCCCGCACCTTGGGGGCGCCCATGGTGCCCGCGGAGCCCTTCACCGCGTGGGCCACGTCCGCCATGTCCGCCATGTCCCCGGCGGCAAGCGCGACGCCGATGGCCTCGATGCGCCCGGGGGTGTCCTCCTTGTAGAGGCCCAGCATCTCCTCCAGGAGCCCCAGCTCGCCGTCGTCCAGGCCCAGCAGCTGGTCCATGACCTCCATGTCGAGGCTGGAAAGAACAGGATCGTCGCCGTGGAAGCCGGGATCGGTGTCGGGAACCATGGGATCCTCCTGGGGGCCATTATTACATGGTGATTTGAAACGGGGCCCCCGACCCGTCAAACTTGGGCCAGCGAAAGGAAACCCATGAAGAACCTGCTCCTCCAGCATGTGGAAGAATCCATCACCCTCAAGAAGGCCTTCTTCGCCCAGGAGGCCGACCACATCGTCGCGCAGGCCGCCGACATGGCCGAGCGCCTCAAGCGGGGCTGCCGGATCCTCGTGTGCGGCAACGGCGGCAGCGCCGCCGACGCCCAGCACTTCGCCGCGGAGCTGAGCGGGCGCTACGTGAAGGAGCGCCGGGCCCTCGCTGGCATCGCCCTCACCGTGGACACCTCCGCGCTCACGGCCATCGGCAACGACTACGGCTTCGACCAGGTCTTCAGCCGGCAGGTGGAGGCCCTGGGCCGGCCCGGGGACCTCCTGGTGGGCATCTCCACCAGCGGGAACAGCCCCAACATCATCCTGGCCGTCGAGGCCGCGAAGAAGCTGGGCATGCGCACCCTGGTCCTCACGGGCCGGGACGGCGGCAAGCTCAAGGCCCTCGCCGACGACGTCCTCGTGGTGCCCAGCCCGGTGACGGCCCGGATCCAGGAGATCCACCTCATGACCTACCACTTCTGGTGCGAGGCCCTTGATACCCATTTCGACTAGCCGCCTGAGGGAGGCCGCCGCGCGCGAGCCCCTGGGGCTCTACCTCCACGTGCCCTTCTGCCGGGACCGCTGCACCTACTGCTCCTTCGTCACCACCCGGGACGAGTCCCTGAAGGAGGCCGTGCTCGGGCGCCTCGAGCGGGACGTGCGGGACTGGGGCGGGCGCCTGGGCCGGCCCCGGGTGGACACCCTGTACCTGGGCGGCGGCACCCCTTCCCTCCTGACGGCCCCCGAGCTCGCGCGGCTCACCGGCGCGGCGCGGGAGGCCTTCGATCTGCGGCTCGCCGAAGCCACCCTGGAGGCCAACCCCGGAACCCTCGACCTGCCCTGGCTGGAAGCCGCCCGGGCCCTGGGCTGGGACCGCGTCAGCTTCGGCGTGCAGGCCCTGGACGACGTCCTCCTGGAGCGCCTGGGGCGCATCCACGATTCCGCCGCCGCCCTGGAGGCCCTGGACTGGGCGCGGCGCGCCGGGTTCTCCCGGGTGAGCGCCGATCTCATGGTGGGCATCCCCGGCCAGCGCCTGGACCGGGTGCTGCAGGACGCCCGCACCCTGGTGGAGGCCGGCGCCTCCCACCTCTCCATCTACCTCCTGGACCTGGACAAGGCCTGCCCGCTGCGGGGCCAGGTGGATTCCGGAAAGCTCGCCCTCCCCACGGAGGATGAGACGGCGGACGTGTTCGAGGCCCTGCAGGCCGAGCTGCCCCGCCTGGGCCTGGCCCCCTACGAGGTGAGCAACTACGCCCGCCCCGGCCAGGAATCCATCCACAACAGCCGCTACTGGGAGCGCCGGCCCTACCTGGGCCTGGGGCCCAGCGCCGCCTCCCAGCTGGGCGACTGGCGGTGGACCGAGAGCGGCGTCATCACCGCCTGGGCCGAGGACCGGGGCCGCGCCGAGGTCCAGGAGCTGGACGCCGCCGAGGCCCTGGCCGAGCTGCCCCTCCTTGGCCTGCGCATGCACCGCGGCGTGCACTGGGGCGAGCTGCGCGCCCGGGCCTCGGCCCTGAACCTGCTGCCCCTGGCGGACGCCTGGGAAACGCAGCTGGAGCCCTTCGTGAAGGCGGGGATCCTGCTGCGGGACGGGGAGGTCCTGCGGTTCAGCGCCCGGGGGATGCTGGTTTCCAACGGGGTCCTGGAAATCTTCGTCTAGGCCGGCTGCCCATGAATCAATATATTAATTGATCATTCAACTCGCGAACCATCTGCCCTTGGGCAGGGGCGGATTGCCTGGGAGAGGTTTGAGCACCAAGGTGGGGGTCTCCCTGGTTCTCCAGGCCCGGACCCTTCTTCCAGAACATTCTCACGACCTGGTCCTCGACAACGAATGGGTTGGCCTGGGGCGTCCCGACGGTCCGGAGGCTGGGCCTTGACCAGCCTGCATAATAAATTATTATTGCCATGCTGCGGACTGGTCACAGGGAGGAAGCGTCATGGGGTGGTCTCGTCGGAACGCGTCGGCACTGCTGGTCCTGATCCTGGCTTCCTGGGTGGCCGGATACGGCAAGGATGTCATGCTGATCCAGAGTGGAGCGACGTTGCGTCCGAACTGCTCGATTAGAAACGGAAATCATATCTTCTTTTTTACAAAATTCGTTAACGAGCACTACGATGGCGGAACCTACACCGGTTTTGTCGTTGAAGTGAGAGGCTTAAATGGAAAGCGGACATTCAACAGGGCGTCTGATGGAGCAGACAATATGGTATTGAAAATGCAGGTAGATGGTAACTTGTGCTTGGGAAACGATAAGTCCAACGTTGCCTGTTTTGTGGACGGAATCAAGGGTGGTAGCTTGTATTTGCAAGAGGATGGTGGATTGGTCGTAAAATAGAATTTTGAAGACACTCTTTGATTGAAATAAATCATTCCAGCAACCTATTGATCCCCTTCCTCGGCTGACGGGATGAATGGGTTGACCGCAGGGGCCGCCAAGGCGCAGGTGCGGTGCTTGCGTCGAACCTGCGGTTATCAGAGCCTCCGGTTCCTTGCCGCCCGCCCTGGCCCCTGGGCCGCGGAATCCAGGCCCGGCGCATCCCGGGGTAGCGTGATGGCCTTGCTGGAATCGCCAGGCTCCTCGAAGGCCTGGGTGAGGCTCCCCTGGGCGTCACACGGTGCCCCGGCAGATGCCCCGATGACCCTCTGGACGGGCCGCCGGTTGTGGGCCCACGGCACCGCATCGTTGGGATCGAAGCCCACCTGGGCGGTGTTAGGGCCAACCGTACCCGGACGAGTGGTGATCCGGGCCTAGCGAGGGTCCCCGGCATCCTTGCCCAGGAGCCGGGCCAGCATGAAGAGCAGCCCCGCCACCGCGAGCACCAGGGCGCCCCAGAACACCGCCTTCATGCCCGTTCCCGTCCCCGCCGGGGCGGGTTCGGTCCCTGCGGCCAGCGCGATCTCCTGGGCCGGTGAATCCCGCAGGCGCCCGGCCAGGAGGGCCAGGTCGTAGTCCGGGGCTTCCAGCGCGCGGCCGTAGCACAGCAGGAACGCGTCCGCGGGCCGGAAGAAGCGCAGCCGCCAGGACGGGAGCAGGAGCCGCGCCGAGTCGATGGCCAGGGGCTGGTTGTCGCCCTCCTCCACCTCCACGGCGAGGTCGCGCCCCGTGGAAGGCAGCGGGATCACCAGGGCCTGGGCCGGCGTGCCGGGGTCCCCGTGGCTCCAGTCGGCCACGGCGCGCACCTGGGGAGGTTCGCCGTCCAGGACCCGCACCCGGCGCCGGAAGACGCGGGCCCCGGTCTCCAGCACCAGCCGCGAGGCGGGGAGCTCCGCCTGGGGCAGCCGGACGCGGTAGGTCGTGACGCGGTCCTTCGCGGTGCCCTTGGGCCAGGCCAGCGGCAGGGAGAGGGGCTCGTCCCGGGACTCCAGGAGGTAGGGGATCTGCCGTCCCCCGCTGTCCAGGAGGCGCAGGTCCTGGAGCCGGGGGCTGGTGGCCAGCACGTGGGCGTCCAGGGCCAGGGCGGAAAGGCCGGGGACCCCGGCGGGCACCTGGCGCCGGAAGCGGAAGCCGGCGGCGTCCAGGCTCGCGCCCACGCCGCCGTCCAGGGTCACCTCCGGCGCGGGTGGCGTTGCCACCTCCGGCCCCCAGGAGGCCCGGGCCGCGGGAACGCGCGTGAGCTGGTCCCTGCGGGCCTCCAGGTCGTAGCTGGGCGCCCGCAGGCGGGGGTCGCCGCACCGGGCGGTGAGGGGCCCGCCGTCCGGGGCCTCGAAGTAGATCCAGGGCTGGGGTTCCAGCTCGGCGCGCACGCCGGTGAGCTCCAGGCCCGGGTTGTCGCCGTCCTGCACGCGCAGGTCGATCTCGGAGCCTTCGGGGGCCTCCACCGGGATCCTCAGGTCGTAGGCCGCGCCGCCCTGGGCGCGCCGCAGCCGCGCGGCGCCCAGGGTCCGGGGGGCCAGGCTGGACGCGGAGAGGCGGGGCTCGGTGACCTGGGCCTCCCGCAGGAGGGGTCCGTCTCCGGCCACGGTGAGCACCAGGGCCCGCAGGGGGATGCGCGGCCCCGGGAGCCGCAGGGTGAAGCGGCTCACGCCGGGCTCGGAGGGGCGACGCAGGAAGGGCAGCTCGGCCACGGGCAGGACCGGGGCCGAGCGGGACTTGAGCAGGAAGGCCGCCCCGGGGGCCGGGGCCGGCGCGCTGGAGCGGTCGTCCCAAACGATGCGCAGGTAGCGGTAGTCCCCTTCGGGGAAAGTCACCTCCAGCAGCCGCAGGCCCTCGCCGGGCAGGTCGAAGACGCTGCCGGCCTTCACCAGCTCCGTCCACCGCTGCCGGTCCCCGCTGCCCTCCAGGCGGAACCGCTTCAGGAAGGGCGGGCGCAGGCCCTCCAGGCGCAGGCGGGAGGTGGCCAGGGGCGCGCCCAGGTCCAGTTCCACGCCGCTGCTGGTCTTGGTCGCGGGCAGCGGGAGCATGCGCGCGGGGACCCACACCGCGGCCCGGGGGTCCGGGGGCACCAGGACGTAGGGGATCTCCCGACCCGCGGCGTCCCGGATGCGCAGGTCGGCGAGGGCGTTGCGCGTGGCGCCCAGCAGGGCCAGGTCCACGTCCAGGCGCTGGGGCCCAGCGCCGGCGGGCCGGATCTGGCGGGTCTGGGCCGCCAGGGTCAGGCAGAGGATTCCGGAGAGGAGGAGGCGCATCATTCGGAGGCCTCCCCGCGGCGCAGCACGAACTTCTGCAGGATGACCGCCACCCCGGCAAGGCACATGGCGAGCCCCACGAAGGAGGCCACCCGGTAGAGCCCGCTGAGGCTGGAGAGGTCGTGCAGGAAGGCCTTGAGGACCGTCGCCGTCAGAAGCAGGATGGCCGCCACCCGCGACACCCGGCTGCGGGACGTGACCCCCGCCACCAGCATGAGGATGGCGAACACGGCCCAGCCGATGGTGTAGCTCAGGTCCTGGGCGAGGCTCCCGTGGGCCAGGTTGAAGGTGAGCACGGGCCCGGTGCTGAAGGCGTCGGCGATCTCGATGTTGAGCAGCAGGAACAGCAGCACCGCGCCCCCGGCGGGCAGGATGCGGGAGAGCCCGGGCATGGCGGGCAGGAAGCGGTCGTCCCGGTCCTTCAGCAGGCGCGCGGCAGCGAAGAAGCACACCGCGGGCACGAGGTACGCATAGAGGTACCAGTTGAGCACCACCATCCCGCCCCGGGGGTGGTAGGAGAACACGGCCGGGTTGAGCACCAGCCGCGCGAAGACCGCGGCGAAGAGCCCCCCGCACCACGCGAGCAGCCCCTTGTGGGGAACCCGCGTGTAGAGCCAGGCCAGGGCCGCGGCCAGGAGCGCCCAGCCCAGGGTGATCCACTCGTTGTCCAGCTGGAGGGGGATGGCCACGGTGATGAACGCCAGCGCCGCCCCCGCAACCAGGGCCAGGTTGGCCAGGGCCCGGGGCCCCTGGAGCCCGCGCATGCGCAGGACGTGGGGGGCCAGGAGGAGGGCCTGGGCCACGGGCAGGGCGCCGATGAAGCTCGCGTACCCCAGCACGCCCAGCGCGGGCCGCGCCGCCAGGAAGAACACGGCGCTGGCCAGCACCGCGGCGATCCAGGGCAGACGCGTCTCTCCGCCCTCGTCGCCCAGCAGGAGCGGGTAGACGAGTTGCATGGCGTAGAGGGGCGCGGCCACCGCCAGCAGGGCCGCGGCGTGGGACGGAAGGCGCAGGGGGTCGGCCAGGGCCAGCAGCACCAGGCCCGTGGAGCCCGCCAGGACCACGGTCCAGGCCTGCGCCCTGCCGCGCCGGGCCAGGGCCAGGAGCCCCAGTCCCAGGGCGGCGTGCACGATCACCTGGACCGCCAGGGAGGGATGGGCCGCGTGGTCCTTGTACGCTGCCATCACCAGCTGCGCGGCGACCAGGCCCAGCCCCGCGGCCAGGGTGAACAGGGCGTCCCCGCGGCCGCGGGACAGCTCGAACCAGACGTAGCCCAGGGCCGCGAAGGCCAGGGCAGTCCAGGGGGCCAGGAGCGTGGCGGGACCCGTGCGGGCGCCGCCCAGGATCCACACCCCCAGCACCCCCTGGGTGATCACGGCGCAGCCCGCGAGCAGGGCGCCCCGCCTCAGGCGCAGGGCCGCCACGCCCATGGCCAGCCCGAGGACGCCGAGCACCGCCAGGAAGGGCCAGGGGGGCTCGGCCAGGCGGTGGTCGCCGGCCACGGGCAGCAGGAAGAGGAGGCCCGTGAGGCCCATGAGGGTCTCGGGGCTGCCCTTGGCGCCCAGGGGGGAGGCTTCGAGGCGCTCCCGCAGGAACACGGTCCCGCCCAGCACCAGCAGGCTGAAGCCCAGGACCACCGCCAGGGCCGGCATCAGTTGGCCGCTCACCGGAGCGCTGGCCCACCAGGCCACCAGGGCCAGGAAGCTGAAGGCCAGTCCCAGGACGCAGAGCACGGGGCGCCGCCCCTGGCCGGCTTCGTACAGCAGCCCCAGGTTCAGCACGCCCAGGAGCGCGGCGAGCACGCCCAGGCTGTGGGGGGCCACGCCGGGCCCGGCCAGGAAGAACAGGAGCCCGACGCTGAGGAAGACCAGGATGGCCCCGCTGCCCTCGGGCTCCAGGGGCCGGCCCCGCCGCGCCGCCAGGAGGGGCACCCCCAGGAAGACGAGGCTGAAGCCGCCGTAGACGAGCAGCGCCGGCAGGAGGCTCCCCGCGTCCAGGTGGCGCATGGACCACGCCGTCTCCGCGGCCAGCGCGAAGAGGGCGGCCAGGAACCACACCGTCCCCTCCCCGAACCGGATGGCGAAAGCCGCGGCCATGGCCAGCACCAGCAGGACCGCACCGAACAGCGCCAGGGGCGCCGCGGTGGCGGGCTCCAGGAAGACCAGGGCGGTGAAGGCGCCCATGAGAAGCGGAGCGGCGTGGACGGCCAGGAGGCCCGCGCCCAGGAAGGAGCGCTTGACCTTGAGCCGCGCCTGGATCCATGGGACCGCCAGGTACAGCGCCGCGAAGAGCGCCGTGAACCCGAGGATGCCGGGCCAGGCGTCCGAGGTGTAGCTGAAGGCCAGCCAGGTGGCGAAGATGAGGAGCACGGCCGCCGCGCCCAGAGCGTGGAGCCACTCCGGCCCCCGCAGGAGGGCCACGGCCGCCAGGCCCGCGGCCACCAGGAACAGGAACCCGAACATGAGGCCGAAGTGCTGCCCGTACACCGGGTTCATGGCCATGTGCACGGCGAAGAGAACCGGCGGGAGCGCGGAGAGGGACGCCGTGTGCCGGAAGAGCGCCGGGGCCTCCCGGTCCCGGGACAGGAACAGGGCGCCCAGCCCCAGCAGCGGGAACAGGAGGAAGACCCCCAGGCCGATGCCCAGCTTGGACTCGTCCAGGAACCTCAGCACCCAGCCCAGCTGGTACAGCGCCGTGAAGGCCAGCGTGAGGGCCGTGAGCAGGGGCCAGCGCTTGCGGTAGGCCACCCACCCCAGCCCCACGTTCAGGAGCGCGAGGTAGCCGAACAGGCCGATGGGATGGTCCTCCCCCGTGGACAGCAGGAGCGGGGTTGCGAAGCCCCCCAGGAGGCCCAGGAGGGCGATGAACACCGAGTCCCTGCGGATGGAGAGGCCCACGGCCACCGCCGTCACCAGGGCCATGAGCGCGAAGGAGGCCGCCGCGGGCAGCAGGTGCCACAGGGCCGAGGCCGCGTAGAAGGTGGAGAAGAGCGTGGCGATGCCCGCGGCCGTCAGGGCCTGGGCCGTGACGGCGTACGCCCGCGCGCGCCCCGTCTCGCACCCCGCCAGCAGCCCCACGCCCACCAGGAGGCCGATGGCCATGCGCACCGGGGCCCCGAGCCAGCCGTGCTCCACGCCGTACTTCAGGAAGGCCACCGCCGCCACCAGCAGGGCGACGCCGGCGACATAGGAGAAGAGCTTGACCCCCACCAGGGACTCCCAGTCGAAGGGCTTGCGGGGCTCGGCGGGAGGAGGCGGCGGGGGGGGAGGCGGCAGGGGACGGGCCACGGGCGGGAGCGGCGGGGGCTCGGGCCCGGCGGGGGCCGGGACCGGCGGGGGTTCGGGCCGGGGCGGCGCGGGCAGCTCCCTGATCCACTGGGGCACCACCACCGGGGCGGTGTCCCCCATGCGGGCGGGACGCTCCACGGGTTCGGCCGGAGGCCGGGCGCCGCGAAGCGCTTCCAGCTCGGACCTCAGGAAGTCCAGGTCGGATTCCAGCCGGGAGACGCGGGACCTCCTCTGGAGGGTCTCCAGGAGGAGCCATACGAATGCCGCGAAGATGAACAAGGCTTCCAAGCTGCACCTCTCGCTGATCGACGGAAAATCCACTATAACCCGGCATCCCGCGCAGCCGGAAATTGCCTATAGTTGTTCAACCCGGCCCCCGGGTTCCCGACCCCTGGAGAATCCATGAACCCCCATCCCGTCAAGGACCCCCTCACCTGGCTGTATCCGCCCATCGAGCCGTACGCCACCGGCCGGCTCAAGGTCTCCGCCACCCACGACCTGTACTACGAGGAGAGCGGCAACCCCAAGGGCAAGCCCGTGGTGTTCCTCCACGGCGGCCCCGGCGGCGGCAGCGACCCCAAGCAGCGGCGCTTCTTCCACCCGGAGAAGTACCGCATCATCCTCTTCGACCAGCGCGGCTGCGGCAAGAGCACGCCCTACGCGAGCCTCGAGGACAACACCACCTGGGACCTGGTGGCCGACACCGAGAAGCTGCGCGTCCACCTGGGCATCGCGAAGTGGCAGGTGTTCGGCGGCTCCTGGGGCTCCACCCTGGCCCTGGCCTACGCCGAGAAGCACCCCGAGGCCTGCACCGAGCTGGTGCTCAGGGGCATCTTCCTGCTGCGCAAGCAGGAGATCGACTGGTTCTACCAGCGCGGCGCCTCCATCCTCTACCCCGACGCCTGGGAGCCCTACCTGGCCCACATCCCCGAGGCCGAGCGCGGCGACCTGCTCAGCGCCTACCACAAGCGCCTCACGAGCCCCGACGCCGCCGTGCGCCTTGCGGCCGCCAAGACCTGGAGCGGCTGGGAGGGCGGCACCAGCAAGCTCGTCCCCGACGCCGACTTCACCGGCCACTACGAGGAGGACGAGTTCGCCCTGGCCTTCGCGCGCATCGAGTGCCACTACTTCGTGAACAAGGGCTGGTTCGACCCCGAGGACCAGCTCCTGCGCGACGCCTCGAAGATCCGCCACATCCCCGGCGTCATCGTCCAGGGCCGCTACGACGTGGTGTGCCCCATGGAGAGCGCCTGGGCCCTGCACCGCGCCTGGCCCGAGGCCGACCTGGTGATCACCCCCGACTGCGGCCACAGCGCCTTCGACGCCCCCAACTGCAGGGCGCTGGTGGCTGCGACGGACCGGTTCGCCGGACTTTAAAAAGGCATTGGAAATCTGTTCTCAGCGATCCTCTGCGCCTCTGCGTTTGATTTTTTCCATGCCTTGCCGGCGCTTGATTTCCATGCGCGGAAGCACCCAGGAAAGGGATCAAACACAGCGGCGCTGAGAAATGAAGGGGATTCAAGTCCATGCATTCCGCAGGTCCTGGATGGCCCCCTCCGGGTCCCTGGCCATCCACAGTCCCCGGATCAGGGCCACTCCCGCCAGCCTGGGATGCCGGAGGGCCGCCGCGTTCCCGGGTGTGATCCCCCCCAGGGCCAGGGCCCGGAACGCGCCTGCGGGCATCCCGTCCAGCACGTCCTTGAGCTGACCGGCGCCCCACGCGGGCCCCTTCCCCGGCACCGCGAAGATGGGCGAGAGGATCAGCTGGGCCGCCCCGGCCCTGCCGAGGATCTGGGCGGGTTCGTGGATGGGCCGCGACAGGGGCAGGAGGCCCTCCGGCACCTCCGGATGGGCCTCGCCGGCGTGGAGGCCGCAGCCCGCGGCCAGGGCCACGTCCAGGCGCCCGTTGACCCACAGCTCAACGCCGGGGGCGCGGTCCCGCACCCAGCGCGCGGCGCGCAGGAGCGGCGCGGCCTCCAGTGCGGGCTCCCGGATCATGAAGGCGTCCACCCCCGAGGCCAGCACCCGCTCCCAGCGGGGCGGGTCGAAGCCTTCACCGGGGGAGATGGCGAGCAAGAACATGGGGACATCATCCCACGAGGGCGCGCAGTTCCTCTTCCCTCGCCCTGGGCAGGGCCAGGACGGGGAGGTTCTCGGCCACGTGGGCGGGCCGGCTCATGCCGCAGAGCGCCGAGGTCACGCCGGGGCAGGAGCTGGCGAACTGCAGGGCCCCCTGGGACGGGGTGGCGCAGCCGGGGAAGAGGGCCGCGGGCAGCCGGGACAGGATCCGGGCCTGCATGAGGCTGCCCGACACCTGCACCTTGAGGCCCGCGGCCCGGGCGGCCTCCAGGGGGGTCAGGAGCCGGCCCCCGAAGGGCTGGGTGGCGGCGGTGAAGGCCTCGGGCATGGCCAGGTTGAGGGGCAGCTGGATCCAGCGGAACCGGTGGGCGGGGCCGCCCACGGCCTCGGCGTCCTCCAGGAGCTCCTCCAGGCTCAGGTGGTCCGGGGCCCCGGGGGCGGCGCGGAAGCCGTTCCAGGTGGCGCAGCCGTATTCCGCCAGGAGCCCGCGGGCCGCCAGGTCCTCGCAGGCTCCGAAGGCCTTCCGGACGGCCTCCCGGAAGGCGGGGCGGCCGATGGCGGGAAGCTGCTGCTCGGGGTTGTGCAGGTGGAACAGGTCCACCCGGGCCACGCCCAGGGCCTCCAGGGAGACCCCCAGCTGGTGCGCGAGGTACCGGGGCGTCATGGCGTGGCAGCCGTCGACCACGTCGGCGGCTGCGAGGATCCCCGGGCCCGCCAGCACCCGCTGGAACCAGTCCCGGGGCGACTCCCCGCCGTCCCCCATGGGGAGGTACCCGGCCTTGGTGCTCACGAAGAAGCCCTCCCGGGGCCGGCCCGCGAAGGCCCTGCCCAGGGCCCGCTCCGAGCGGCCCCCCCGGTAGTTGGCGGCGGTGTCGAAGACGTTGCCTCCGCCTTCGGCGAAGGCGCGCGCCGAGGCTTCGTAGCCCGCGTCCGTGGCCGCGTCGGGCGCGCCCAGATAGGTGCCGAGGCCGATCCTGGTCAGTTCCACGTTTCCCCCCAATGGGGATTGGATGCCGCGAATCCCGTCAGGGTTGCTGGGCGAGCACCCGCTCCCGGTCCAGGGCGGGGATGATCCGCCAGTTGTCCGAGGTGCCCGGGGCCAGGGAGGGCCGGGAGAGCACGTGGGCCAGGAGGAGGTTGCGCAGGGAGGAGGGCGTGACGAGGTCGGGCGCGCCCTTCCAGCCCATGGCCTCCAGGTAGCCGCCCTCCCCCGCCAGGCGCCGCGCGGGCAGGCCCAGGGTGAAGACCTGGTCGTCCTTCACCGGCTGGCCCTGGTAGGTGAGCTTGACCACCCGGGACCCCGGGGCCCGGGAGAGGTCCAGGGCGTAGGCGCAGCCGTCCAGGGTGTCGAAGGCGTCCGGGGCGGCGCCGCGCCGGAAGAGGTCGGGCTGGTGGCTGAAGTTGAAGGTCCGCGCCGCCTGTTCCAGGTAGGCCTTGAGCTGGCGCCCGTCCACGCGGATCCGGACCACGGGCTCCTCGGTGGGGGCCAGGGCGTAGAACTGGCGCACGGAGGTGGGGCCCTTGGGGATGAAGACCTTCGAGGCCGGCGCGGGCACGGCGGTGATCTGGGCGCCGGTGGCCTGGCGCACCACGGTGTGCAGGAGGTGGGCCAGGGGGGTGTCCTCCATGCGGCACCAGCGGCCGTCCAGGTCCGTGGCCAGGTTGGTGGCCAGGGTGTTCAGGTAGGTGTCGGTGAAGGCCCGCAGGTCCGCGGTGGCCTGCAGGACGGCGGGATCCGGCTCCAGGTCGGCGGCAGGCGCGGCGAGGCGGGCCTCGCAGGCGGCCACCTCCCAGCGGGACCGGGCGCGCCGCAGGACCACCTCCGCCACGCCCAGGGCCTGCCCTCCGGTGCCGGCCTGGAGGATGGGGACCCCGTTGCGCCGGACGGCGACCTGCTGGCCGGTGTGGCCGGCGAGGATCAGGTCGATGCCCTTGACCTGGTCGGCCAGGCACGTGGCCTGGTTCTCCAGGTCCGTGCCGCAGGGCGCGTCGCCCACGCCGCCGTGGAGGGCCACCACCACCAGGTCCACCTTCTCGTGCTCGCGCAGCCGGGGGATGAGGTCCCGGGCCGCCTGGACCGGGTCCTGGAAGCTCAGGCCCTCCGTCGTCTCGCGTCCGACCAGCCTGGGAAGGGCCTGGGTCACCAGGCCCAGGATGGCCACCTGCACGCCGCCCACCTCCACCTTGAGGTAGGGCGTGAAGGCGCGCTTGTCCGTGCCGGCGAAGAAGACGTTCGCGGCCAGCCACGGGAACTGGGCCTGCTCCTCCATGGTCCGGAGGAGCTTGAACCCGTTGTCGAACTCCTGGTGCCCCACCACCATGGCGTTGTAGCCCAGGGCGTTCATGACGGCCATGGTGGGCTCCGGGGAGCCCGGCTTCAGGTGGCTCCACACGTAGTTGATGGGCTCCCCCTGGGTGCCGTCGCCGCAGTCCACCAGGATCGTGTTGGGGTTGGCGGCCCTCAGGGTGCGGACCAGGCTCCCCAGCCGGGCCCACCCGCCGGGGGCCGGTTGGAGGGTGAAGGTGTCCTGGGGCAAAACGTGCCCACGGACGTCGGTGGTGCCGAGTATCTGCAGCCGCACCTCCTGGGCATGCAGGAAGGCGGCGCACAGCAGGATTCCGACGGCACGAAGCACCATTCCCCCCAGGATTCTTGGTCTCCCTAAGATAACCGGAGGAGGCTTCCGGCGCACTTTGCTTGGAGTGGAAGCACACTGGAGGTAGACTTGCAGTTCAACCAGGAGATCCCATGCAAGAAGTTCAGATCAAGGCGCCCAAGCACGAATTCACCCTTCTTTGCGACGACATCCGGCAGGAAATGGGCGGCAAGACCTCCCTGATGGGTCTCTACGACCACCACATCGTGGTGCCCCAGATCCCCTTCGTCCTCCCCAAGGTGTGTTTCTACACCCGCTTCTCCCGCATGGACGGGATCTTCAAGTTCAGCTTCTCCATCGTCGCCCCCGGCGGCGAGCGCAAGGACATCATCCGCGACAGCGACGTCCAGATCCCCGACGGCGCCAAGGAAGGCACCTTCAACGTCATCGCCTCCCCCTTCGAAGTGGGCGGCGAGGGCGTCTACGAAGTGATCATCGGCCTCACCAAGGGCGCCGACCGCTTCGAGTACATCTACAAGTTCGCCATCTCGGACGGCCAGCGCCTCCAGAGCGATTATGAGAAGGCCATGGCTGAAGCCCAGAACGGCGCCGGCAACTAACCGAAACAGGCTCATCGCCCCAAGGGACGGATACGCATCCGTCCCTTGTTGTTTATGATGGTGGAATGTCAGAGCGGTACGCCAAGCAGCGGATCTTCCTGGGGGGCCCCGCCGATGCCCGGCTGCGGACCCGCCGCGTCGCGGTGGTGGGCGTGGGCGCCACCGGCTCGGTCATCGCGGGCTGGCTGGCCCGGGCCGGCGTGGGGCTCCTGACCCTCATCGACCGGGACATCGTCGAGACCTCCAACCTCCAGCGCCAGATCCTCTTCCAGGAAGGCGACCTGTTCCGGCCCAAGGCCGAGGTGGCGGCCCAGAGGCTCCGGGAGGCCAATTCGGAGATCCAGGTGGAGGCGGCCGTCACGGACCTCACCAGCGGCAACGCCCGGGAGCTCCTGGCCGGCTACGACCTCATCATGGACGGCACGGACAACTTCGAGGCCCGGTACCTCATCAACGACTACGCCATCCTCACGGGCACCCCCTGGATCTACTGCGGGGCCATCGGCGGGGAGGGCCTGGTCTGGCCCATCGACCCGCCCCGGACCCCGTGCCTGCGCTGCCTCATGGAGGAGCCGCCCCCCAGCGGGGACATCGACACCTGCGACACGGCCGGCGTCCTGGGTCCCACGGTGGGGATCGTGGGCAGCTGGGCGGCCCTGGAGGCCATCAAGCTCCTCACCGGGACCGAGCCCCACAAAGAGCTGGCCCGGTTCGACTTCTGGCAGAACGAGCGCCAGTTCCTGAGCCTGCCGGCCACCCGCTGCCGCTACTGCACGGACAAGGTCACCGAGTTCCTCAACGCCCGCTGGACCGTGAAGGCCTCCCGCCTCTGCGGCCTGGACGGCGTGCAGATCCGGGTGAACCCCCCGGGCGCCCTGGACCTGGAGGCCCTCCGGGCCCGCATCGAGAAGCGCACGGGCAATGCCTGGAAGATCAACCCCCTGTCCCTCTCGGGCAAGGAGGGGGACCTGAACATCATCCTCTTCCGGGACGGCCGGGCCCTCCTGCACGGGGACATCAGCCCCGAACGGGCCCGTGGCTGGTACACCGAGGTTGTGGGATGCTAGGGGCATGATCACCCTCACCCACGTGGGCAAGCAGTACGGACGCATCCATACGGCCCTGGCGGACGTGAGCTTCCACATCGACGCCGGGGAGTTCATCTTCCTCACCGGGCCCAGCGGCGCGGGGAAGTCCACCCTGCTCAAGCTGCTGTTCCGGGAGCAGGTGCCCTCCACCGGGGAGATCCGCGTGGCCGGGCACCGCCTGGCCTCCATGCCCCACAAGGAGATCGCGATCCTGCGGCGGAAGATGGGCGTGGTCTTCCAGGACTTCAAGCTTATCCGGACCATGACGGTGTTCGAGAACGTCTCCTTCGTGCTCAAGATCCTGGGCGTGAGCCACGCCGAGCAGAAGCAGCGCACCTTCCGCGCCCTGAAGATGGTGGGGCTCCAGCACAAGCTGGCCAGCTACCCCATGCAGCTCTCCGGCGGCGAACAGCAGCGCGTGGCCATCGCCCGGGCCCTGGTGAACGACCCCCTGGTGCTGGTGGCCGACGAACCCACCGGGAACCTGGACCCCGACCTGGCCCAGGAGATCATGACCCTCTTCGAGCGCATCAACGGCCAGGGCACCACGGTGCTGGTGGCCACCCACGACCGGAACCTCATCCAGCGCATGCGCAAGCGCCTCATCGGCCTGGACCACGGCCGGGTGGCCTTCGACTACCCCGCCCCGGCCAGCACGGTGGTGCTCGGCCCGCCGCCTGAGGCGCCCCGGCCGGTGGACGGACCACTGGTTTGACATAGCGTCAATTTCCGTTGGGAATTTTCAGGGGGGCCCGGGCCCGGGGACCGGTGCGTCCGGAGGCGATCTGGACACTTGGTAAAACCGTGTTTGCACATACGGAGGCCATCGACTGGAATCCCTTTGGATCCGCAAAACTTTGGGGGTTTTGGTTATCAATTTGTGCCATGATTTTCGGTGAAACCAGCTTTCCCGCAGCCGGCAGATGCCGGACGGTCTGAACGGTTGAATGCATTTGAATCAGGACAAACCTTCGTAGAGGTGATCTTGTGTGCATCGTAGCCAAAGGAACCTGGGTTGAAGTCGAGCGGGTCCTCTCCCGCCCCGGGGAGCGCCTGCCCGCCCTCCCCAGGGACGGCGCGCGGACCCCGCAGGTGGTGAGGGTTTCCGGCTTCCTGCTGGAGGACGCCGAACTGGGCCAGCACGTGCGCATCCGCACCATCATCGGCAACGAGCACGCCGGCAAGCTCCGCATCGAGAATCCCGGCTACGGGCACAGCTTCGTGAACACCTTCCCCGAGCTGCTGCGGTCCACCGCGGGCGCCAACGCGGGCGGCGCGGCCTGATCGGTTCGAGAAAAACCGCCGGATCTGCCAAGCTGGACATGGAAACGAGAGAGAAACCATGGCCCAGCCCCTCCGAGATGCGCGCTTCGTGACTTCCGCCGCCACCGTGCGGACCCTGGGGGTCTGCCACGCGGAAGTGGCCTTCGTGGGCCGGTCCAACGTGGGCAAGAGCTCCCTGCTCAACGCCCTCTGCATGCAGAAGGGCCTGGCCAAGACGTCCAAGACCCCCGGCCGCACCCGCCTGATCAACGTCTTCCTCACCGGCCCCGACCGGTGGATCGTGGATCTCCCCGGCTACGGCTTCGCCACCGGCCCCGCCAAGGAGCGCGCCACCTGGCAGGAGATGATCGAGTCCTACCTCACGGGCCGCAAGAGCCTGCGCATGGTCTACGTCCTGGTGGACGCCGAGGTGGGCCCCACGAAGCTGGACCACCAGATGGTGGAGTGGCTGCATTCCGTGGACCTGCCCTACCGCATCGTGGCCACCAAGTGCGACCAGGTGAAGCCGTCGCGCAGCCTGGCCCAGCGCCGGGACGTGGCCGCGGACCTGCACCTGGAGACCGGCGACATCGCCTGGGTGAGCGCCGAGAAGGGCACCGGCATCCCGGAGCTGCGCATGGAAGTGGCCGGCCTGCTGGACCTGCTCTAGCTAGAGGGCCCTCAGGAACGCCTCGACCTGCTCCCAGCTCCGGCTGAGGGGAAAGGGCGGCAGCGCCGCCCGCACCTGGGCGGCGTAGCGCTTGCCGCTGGGGTCCTCGTGGGGGAGCATCATGCGGGGGTCCAGGATGCACACGGCCCCCTTGTCCGTGCGGGTGCGGATGAGGCGGCCGATGCCCTGCTTGAGCTTGAGGGTCATCTGGGGCACCTGGATGCCGATGAAGCCCAGGCCCTGCTTGAGGTTGTCCGCCTCCCGCACCCGGGCCTGGAGGACGGGGTCGTCGGGGGGGGTGAAGGGCAGCGCGGTGACGATCACCAGGCTAAGGGCCTCCCCGGGCATGTCCACCCCCTGCCAGAAGCTCGCCAGGCCCAGCAGGGCGGCGTGGGGGGTCTTCTTGAAGCGCTCCATCATGGCGGAACGGGTCATGCCCTCGCCCTGCACGAAGAAGGTGATGCCCGGCAGGGCGGCCTCCAGGCGGGGGCGGAAGGCGGCCAGCATCTTGCGGCTGGTGAAGAGCACCAGGGCCCGGCCGCGGCTGGCGGTCATGAGGCGGCCCATGGCGTCCAGGCTGGCTTCCACCCAGGCGGGGTCGCCCACGGCGTCCCGGCCGGGGCGCCGGGCGGGGAGGTCCGGGGGGATGAAGAGGAGACCCTGGTTGGGGAAGTCGAAGGGGCTCTCCACGTGGCGGCTCTGGTCGGCCTCCTCCTCCGTGAATCCCAGGCGCAGCTTCAGGCCCTTGAAGCCCTTGCCGTCCCGCAGGGTGGCCGAGGTCAGGATCACCGTCTCGAAGCCCCGGCGCAGGTGCTGGTGGAAGAAGGGCCGCACGTCCACGGGGTTGGCCTTGAAGAGCACCATCTGGGGGCCCTCCCTGGAGATGGTGGAGACCCAGCCGGCGGGCTGGGCGAAGATCTGCTCCATGCGGTCGAAGGCCACGCCGATGCGTTCGGCCACCTTCCGCCAGCCGATGTCCTCGGCGTTGCCGTCCACCCGGCGGGCGGCGAGGCGCTTGGCCTCCTTCCAGGCCGCCTGTCCGGCCTCCACCCAGGCCCCCACGGCGTCCGCCAGGGGCTTCAGGTTGAGCCGGTCGTCCTCGAAGCCGAAGGTGCCGCTGTCCAGGGGCACCGCGGCCAGGAGGGCCGACCACGCGTCCTCCCAGGGGCCCAGGTGGGCGTCCATCATCGCGCCCTCGGGCTCCTTGGCGGCCTCGGCGGCGATGTCCCGGAAGAGCATCGTCATGGCGCGGTTGCTCCACTGCTCCGAGCAGCTGTCGGTGAGCTGCTCCTCGATCTCGTGGGCCTCGTCCAGGATGAGCACCGGCGCGTCGGGCAGCACCTGCCCGAAGGCCGACTCCCGCAGGACCCGGTCCGCCAGCAGCAGGGCGTGGTTGGCCACCACCAGGTCGGCCTCCAGGATCTCCTGGCGCAGGGCCGTGAGGTGGCAGTCCTCGTAGTGGGGGCACTGCCGCCCCGTGCACCGCTCGGCCCGGGCGTTGACGCGGTCCCAGAGCTCGGACTCCCCCTCCCCGTACCGGCCCAGCTCCTCCCGGTCGCCCTGGACGGTCTCCTTGGCCCAGCGGGCCATGGCCAGCCAGAGGCCGTGGTCGGCCAGGGTGAACTCCGCCGGGGGATTGGCCTCCAGGGCCTCCCAGGCGCTCTTGCACAGGTAGTTGCTGCGCCCCTTGGCCAGAACCGCCTTCACCTCCCGGCCCAGGATGCCCCGGGCCCGGGGCAGGTCCTCGTCCAGGAGCTGGCGCTGGAGCTGCTTGGTGCGGGTGGCCACCACCACCGGGCGCCGCCCGGAGGCCAGGGCCGGAACCAGGTAGCCCAGGGACTTGCCGGTGCCCGTGCCGGCCTCGATGGCCTGCACCAGGGCGTCGGGACGCGTTTCCTTGTTGCCGCCCCCGTTGCGCCAGGCGTCGAACTTCGCCGCCCCCTCCTTGATGGCGTCGGCCACGAGCTCCGCCATCTCCTTCTGCCCCTCGCGGGCCTCTGCCCCGGGAAAACAACTGAAGATGCGGCCTTCCGGAGGTGCGAAGTAGGGATCCATGGGGTGCTGCATGGCTCCAGAATGGCGGAAATTGGGCGAAACAGGAAGCCCTCCCCGACAGGACCTCTTGTCAAAGATTGTCAAATAATTTTCTTGATTTTTATTCTTAATACCAATAATTTTATTCTACAGAAGCCAAATTTTAGGCTTCGCACCGGAGAAAGCGCCATGGCCAACGACAGCCTCAGGACCTTCCTGGAGATTCCCTACGACACCCTCGAGGAGATGAACCTCCATGCCAAGCAGCAGCGCCTGGACCGGGTGCCCCTGGACCAGATCCGCGAGGAGCGCATGGCGTACCTGGCCGGCGAGAAGCGCATCAAGGCCGTGACCGTGGCCTTCACCGACATCGAAGGCCGGCTCCACATGCTGGACTACGACAAGAAGTACCTCCTCAAGTCCTACGACAACCTCACCTTCGACGGTTCCTCCATCCGCGGCTTCTCCGCCCAGGCCGAGTCCGACCTGCGCCTGGCCATCGACTGGCCCGCGTTCTACTGGCTGCCCTCGGACATCTTCGGGGCCGGCAAGGTCCTGGTGTTCGGCTTCGTCATGGAGAAGGACGGCACGCCCTACGCCTCCGACTTCCGGGCCCGGCTGCGCGACGTCACCGAGGCGCTCTACGCCAAGGAAGGCATCGTCATGAACGCCGCCAACGAGATCGAGGGCTTCCTCTTCAAGGGCCGCGACGCCGAGCGCCACTACCACGAGACCAACGCCTTCGAGTTCATCTCCACCGGCGGCTACTACCACTCCCTGCCCGGGGACAGCCTGCGCGCCTTCATCGACACCTCGGCCGAGGCCCAGCGGGCCATGGGCTTCTCCAACGAGAAGGACCACCCCGAGGTGGCGCCCTCCCAGTTCGAGATGAACTACAAGTACGCCGAGCTGAACGTCGCCGCCGACCAGGTGCAGCTCTACAAGCTCCTGGCGCGCCAGGTGGCCGCGCAGATGGGCCTCACCGCCTCCTTTCTGCCCAAGCCCGTGGCCGGCGTGAACGGCAACGGCATGCACACCAACATCTCGGCCAACAAGGACGGCAAGAACCTCTACTTCGACGCCGCGGGCCGGGACGGCCTCTCCGCCAAGGCCTGGGACTTCCTCAACCGCATCCTCGCCAACGCCGCCGACCTCTGCCTGATCCTGAACCCCAGCGTCAACGCCTACCGCCGCCTGGACCCGCACTTCGAGGCCCCCAACCAGATCAAGGTCTCCCCCACGGACCGCGGCTCCATGATCCGCATCCCCCTGGGCAACGAGCAGTCCGCGCGCATCGAGGTGCGCTCGGTGGGCCCCGACGCGAACCCCTACATGCTCTACTACGCGCTCCTGAAGACCGGCCTGGAAGGTCCCGCCGGCGAGCCCGAGGACACCACCAAGCGCCCCCGCACCCGCTTCCTGCCCGACAACATCTTCGACGCCATCCGCCTCTTCAAGGCCTCCCGGTTCCTGGCCGAGGCGCTGGGCGAGGACATCCACGCCAAGTTCGCCGAGGTCAAGCTCCTCCAGGCCGAACGCTGCCCCAAGGCCCTGGGCGCCATCGTGAAGGCCTGCGAGATCCAGTTCCACCACGAGGTGACCAACCAGCTCCTCTGGAACCAGTTCTAGCCATCTGGGCGGGGCGGCGGGGGCAACGCCCGGGGGGGAAAAGCCGCCCCGTCCCGCCCAGGCATTTGGAATCAGGAGGGGCGCCCCCGCGGGGGCGCCCCTTCCCCGTTCAGGCCCGCACGCAGAGGGCGTGGTAGTCCCGCAGCCGGGCCTCCCAGTGCCCCGGCACCAGGACGTGGTGGTTGCCCATGGGGTTCTCCAGCAGGGACGCCACGGACCCTTGCAGGCGCACCTGCACCTGGGTGCGGCAGCGCTGGGGGGAGTCGCCGTTGGCCAGGAGCTCCCCGTCGGAGACGAAGAGGCCCTCCAGGCCGGGGCCGCCGATGCGGGCCAGGGTCACGGGGCCTTCGGGCAGGGTCCCCTGGATGCCCACGCCCAGGCCGGACTCGAAGTGGGACCGCAGGCTGTAGCGGCTCACCAGGCCCCGGGGGACGGTGCAGTGGGCCAGCCACAGGGTGGAGTCCCCGGGGTCCAGGTCCTGGGGGTTGGCCATGAAGCTGGGACCGCCGCTCACGGCCTGCATCCAGAGCATGGTGAGGGCCGCGGGCACGTCGCCCTCGCAGCCCGCCACGATGCCCTGGTCCAGCAGGGCCGACAGGGCCAGGCACCCGGTGGTGGCCAGCTCGGTGACCAGGTCGAAGCACCGCACGCTGCAGGCGTCCAGGTCGTAGGCCCGCACCACGGCCCGCAGGCCCGCGCCCACCCGGGCCGCCCGTTCCAGGTCCCGGGCCGTGGGCTCCAGGATGCCGGCGGCGCCCCCGCAGAAGTCCAGGCGCAACGCCTCGGCCTCCTCCGGGTCCGCGTCCCGGATGGCGTCGCGCACCGCCTCCATGGGCACGTCCACCACCTGCGGACCCCACACGGCGGCCACCCGGGCCGGGTCGGGCATGCTCCCCACGAGCCAGTCGGAGGGGGCCCCGATGCGCCCCAGGCGGGTGGCCCTCATCTGGGCCCGCACCGCGAGATGGTCCGCCACCCGCGACAGCGCAGCGTAGCCCTCTTCCCCGTCGTTCAGCAGGAGGATCCGCCCGGCGCGCCCGTCCTGGCGCAGCCGGCAGAGCACCTCCATGGCCGCCGGCAGGGAGTTCTGCCTCGGGTGGGCCAGGAGGAGCACCGGCCCCTCCTGGCCTTCCAGGGCCTCCAGCGCCAGGTGCTCGGTGCCCCCGGTGACGATCAGCAGCGCGCTGGCCTCCCCCGGCGCCTCCAGCATGCGGTGGACGATGCCCCTCGCCTCCAGGGCGGCCCCGATGCCGGCCACGGCCTCCCGCACCTGGGCGGCGGAATGGAAGGAGGATGCGAGCGGGAGGATGGTGAGCATGGGCGGCCCCGGCATGGCGTCCGGACGTCGGGTCGCCTTGGCCAGATTATGCCACCTGGAATCGCCGGGTGAGCTCCCTCAGCTCGCTGGCGGTGGCCGCAAGGTCCTCCACGGTCCGGGCGGTCTCGGACATGGAGGCGCTGAGCTGGTGGGTGGCGGAGGCGCTCTCCTCGGTGATGCGGAGGGTCCTCGCCATGCGGTCCCGGGCCACGGCGCTCTCCGCCACCTGGCGCTCCACCGCCACCAGCGCGCCCCGGGCCCCCTCGGCCTGCCGCCGGATGTCCTGCATGAGCTCCTCCAGGCCGGCCTGGACCGTGGCCACGGAGCGCGCGCCCTCCTCCACCCGCGCCCCGCTCTCCTGGATCAGGTGCGCGATCTCCCGGGCGGCGCCCGCCGAGCGCTCCGCGAGCTTGCGCACCTCTTCCGCCACCACCGAGAAGCCCCGGCCGTACTGCTGGGCCTTGGCGGCCTCGATGGCGGCGTTGAGGCTCAGGAGGTTCGTCTGGTTGGCGATGTCGGAGATCACGGAGGTGATGGCCGAGACCCGGGCGGAGCTTTCGCCCATGGCGGCCATGGCCCGGGTCGACGCGTCCACATTGCGGCAGCTGCCCTCGCCCACCTTCAGCATCCCCGTGATCTGGACGACGTCGGCCTTGATGCCTTCGCCGATGGCATGGAGGGTGTCGGCGATCTGCAGGACGGACCCCCTGGCCTGTTCGACCTCCACCCGCTGGGAGTCGGCCCCGGCGCTGATCTCCCGGGTGGCGGCCTCCACCTGGGCCGCGGTGGCCGAAAGCTGCGTGGCCCCGGAGGCGGCCCGCTCCCCCATGTGGGAGATGGCGCCCACCTCCTCCCTGAGCTTGGCCACGGCCAGGCTCAGGTCCCGGCCCACGGCGCCCAGCTCGTCCCGGGCGTCCAGGGCGCAGGCCACGCGCAGATCGCCCGCGGCGAGGCCCCGGGCGACCTGGGCCAGGGAGCCCACGGCCGCCTCCATGTTCCGCGCCGCGAACGACGTGAGAACCCAGGCCGCCCCCGCCGAGCACAGGAAGGCCGCGCACAGGACAGGCGCACCGCACCGCGCCAGGGCGGCCGCCAGGAGCGCCAGGGCCATGAGCGCCTGCGCGCCGAACAGCGCGGCGAATTTGGTACGGATCTTCAGGTGGGCCAGCTTGTCGAACATTGGGGGCTCCGGAGGGGGCATGGGTTTCCGCGCGGACTTCTGCAGCATCCATGCCAGACTTCCGGTTGGCCTGAAACGCCCTGCCTGTGGGCCTTCCGGACCCGCCACGGGGTCCCGCGGTCCGGATAACTGTTCACCTGCCGTGAACACCTGCCCACCTTCCCTTACGCGAAAAGGGGGCGCCTGCCGCACCCCCTTCCCACGCTTGTCGGGGACCTATTCCATCATCTTGGCGAACTGCTGGCCCGCCTTGTTGTCGCCCTTGGACTTCAGCTTGCCGGTCATGAAGGCCACGGCCACGTTGCTCTTGCCGGTCATCACGTCGAAGAACACCGCGTACGTCCCGGAGACGGTGACGGTGGGGGCCTCATGGACGCCGGCCACCACGGGCTGGGCCACGCCGTCGACGATCCGGAAGTACCAGGTGCCGTTGTCGTCGGCGGTGAAATCGTAGGCCATGGTCCAGTTGATGCCCGCGAATTTGTCGGCGCGTGCGTTCACGCGATCGACGGTCGAGGAGAGGAAGGCCTGGGGGGAGGGATTCTCGCTCATGCTTGCTCCTGCTGGGGAAGGTACCTGTAGTTGGCGACGGGCAGGGGCTCCAGGGTCAGGTCCATCTCCCCGTTCTTGTCCTGCATGACGATCCACTTCATGAAGTCCTTGTCGTTCCTCGCCTCGAAGTCCTCCCGGATGTGCCAGCCGCGGGTTTCCTTGCGCTCCAGCGAGGAGCGGAAGTACATCTCGGCGCAGAGCACGGTGCTGCGGCACTCGTTGGCGGCGATGACCTGGTGGGGATCCCTGGCCGCGATTCGGCCGAACTGGGCCTTGAGCTCCAGCACCCGGTCCAGGGCCCTCCGGAGGCGGTCCTCGCGCTTGAGGCCGGTGTATTCCACGGGCTGCATGAGGCTCTTGAGCTCCCACATGTAGGCCTGGGGGCTCAGGTCGCCGCCGCTGGCCAGGGGGGCCGCGACGGTCTTCGCGAAGGTCTCGACCTGGCCGGGGTCCACCTCGCCCTGCTCGTGGGTGCTGGCGTAGGCGCCGGCGGACCCTGCGGCGATGATGCCGGTCATGACGGCGTGCATGAGCCCCGACCCGCGGTTGCGGCCCGGAGGGGTGGGCACCGCGCCGGCCCAGGCGCTGCCGTTGGCGCAGATGTCGCCGGCGGCGAAGAGGCCCTCGAGGGTGGTGGCCATGCCGTGGTCCACGTAGAGGGGGCTGCACTCGCCCACCACGCCGGGCACCACTTCGCGCCGCGTGGCGCCTTCGCCCACGGGGGCGCCCATGCGGTTCTTGTTGAAGATGACGTTCCAGAACTTCTGGGCCAGGGGGCGGTAGTACTCCTCGTCGGCGTCGCCGCCGTAGCAGCACAGGTTGCGCCCGATCCAGGAGCCGATGAAGTCGTTCTTCTCCAGGTCCTCGTAGATGGGGCCGTTGCCGTCGCGCACCTCGAGATACATGAGCACGGACTGGCCGCCGCCCAGGTCGATGCCGCCCACCACGCTCTTCATGCTGGGGGGCAGGTCCGCGCGGCTCTCCATGGTGCAGGCCCTGCCCTTGGCGTTCACCAGGGCGTCCTCGGCGCCGTAGGCCACCGTCTTGGAGGCCCGGTCCATGAGGTTCACGAACGTGCCGAACTCGGCGTTGCGCACCTTGGCGCCGGCGCGGTAGGCCGCGGCGATGCCGTCGCCCTTGCCGTTCCACATGTTCATGATCGACCAGTTCTGGTCGCCGCAGGCCAGGATCACGGCCTTGGCCTTGAACACGCAGGGCTCGCCCGTGAGCAGGCTGATGCCGAAAGCGCCCACCACGCGGCCGCCCTCCGTGAGCAGGTCCGTCATGGCCACCTTGGCGTGGCTCTTGATGCCCAGCTTGGCGGCGCGCCTGGCCATGGGGATCATGACGTCGATGTCCACCAGCGTGACCTTCCACGGGATGATCGCGTGGGCGTTGAGGGAGTCCTCGCGGCTGAGCTTGAACTTCACGCCCCAGGTCTCCCAGCGGTCCATGGTCTTCCGGGTCGAGTTGGCGTAGATGCGCAGCATGTCCTGGTCGTTGAGGTAGTCGCCCAGGTTCTCCGTGTGGTACTGGACGTAGGTCTCCTCGTCGCCCTCGGGGATGAAGGCCACGTGGCCCCCGCCCTTGTTGGCCTTGCCTCCGTAGCCCGGGAAGCACTTGTCCACGGTGACGACGCGAAGGCCGGGGTTGTCCTCCTTGACGGTGAGGGCGGCTGCGAGCCCGGCCAGGCCGTGGCCCACCACCAGGACGTCGGACGTGATGATGTTGGCTTCGTTCATGGTCTGCCCTTTCCTAGCTCTGGCCGGCGATGTAGGAGCACGGGAAGGGGATGCTGTAGTCCACCACCACCTTGACCGCGTCCTCCGTGCAGGAGATCTCGCAGAAGTTGCACACCACGCAGTCCTCCGGGTAGGCGATGACCGGCTTCCCGCGGGCCTCGTCCCAACGGATGACGTCCGCCCAGCATGCCTTGTAGCATGTCTTGCAGCCGACGCAGAGATCCTCGTCGATCAGGATCGCGTTCATGGATTTCCTCCGGGTGGATGGGTGGGTACCTGGCCCAGGAGGCAGAGCCCCTGGAAGTCGGCGATGTCGAGTTCGTTCTTGGTGAAGCGGCGGATGATCCCCTGGTCCCGGAGCCGGCCCACCGCCTTGCTGACGCTGACGCGATGGAGGCCCAGGAGCTTGGCGAGGTCGTTCTGGGTGAGGTCGGCGTTGATGGTGACCTCCTTGCCGATGGGCGAGGCCCCCTTCTTCCAGCGGACGTAGTAGACCAGGATCCTGCAGACCCGCTCGAAGAAGTCCTGGCTGAGGCTGTCCTGCAGCCAGACGCCGTACATGCGCACGATGTGGCCCAGCAGCCCGGCCATCTCCAGGAGCAGTTCGGGGTGCTCGCGGGCGATGGGGCCCTCGATGGTCTCCCTGCGGAAGAAGTAGACCGTGCAGGCGGTGTGGGCCCACACCGTGGCCTCCCCGGTGGTGCCGGTGGAAAAACAGCAGGCCTGCCCGAACAGGCAGCCCTCGCCCACGCTGTAGAGCACCTTCTCGGGGCCGTGGAGCGTGTAGAGGGCCGTGTCCACGGTGCCCTCCGCGACGTAGTAGACGCCGTCGGCGGGCTGGTCCATGTCCAGGATGAGCGCGCCCTTCGCGTAGGCCTGGCGCGTGCCCAGGTGCGTCACCTTGCCCCAGGAGGGGCACAGGTGCTCGAAGATCGGGAACTCGAATTGCATCGGGGCCTCAGGGGATGAACTTGTAGCGGGCTTCGCGGCCGCGTCCCTCCACGGAGAGGTCCGCGTAGGGGTTGTAGTCGGTGTTCTTGACGACCTTGTAGAGGGTGTAGAGCTGGGGGAGGAAGTCGCCCCAGCAGCCCACCTCCTCGGTGCAGTGCTCGGCCCAGACCAGGCCTTCGGCGCGGGTCTCCTTCCTGCGGGTCCCGATGGCGGAGGACCGTCCCACGACGCCGTAGTCGGTCTTCTCCCACTGGTGGATGCGGTAGCCCATGGGCTCGGCCTTCCGGAGGGCCTCCTCCCCCAGGCCCAGGCCCGCCACGATCACCACGTGCTCGTAGATGATGTAGTCCCGCACCTCGGGCGGCACGTCCTCGAGCTTCTCGAAGCGGATGTAGAGGTTCTGGCGGGAACCGTCGTTCCAGGTCTGGGGGGCGATATGGATCGACCCCACGGGGTTGCCGTGCCTGACGGGGACGGCCCACTTCAGGGGCTCGTGCTGGGCGGGGTGCCAGAGCAGGAAGCCCTTCTCCATGTTGGACCAGAACCAGTCGATCATTCGCGCCGTGACTTCCTCGTGCTTCCAGTCGAGGTGGGTGCCCATGGCATCCTGGACCATCGAGACTTCCATCGCTTTCACTCCTCGGGGCAGGACCTCCCCGCCCCGCAGTGCGGGTTCGCGGCCGGGTCCGGGTGGGTCTATTCGGGCTTCAGAAGGGGGTGGGTGGGGAGGTGGGGGCGGATCTCCGCGAGGACCGAGGCGAGGTGCCGCCTGGACTCCGCGGGCACCCGCGCCAGGAGGTCCGCGTAGGTCCTGACCGTGAACGCCTGCAGGTCCTGCAGGCGCTCGATGCCGGCCTCGGTGAGTTCCACGACCTTGGAGCGGCGGTCGGTGGGGAGTTCGTTGCGCTCCACCAGGCCGTGGCGCACCAGGCGCTCCACCATGCGGCTTGCGGCCGTCTGGCTCAGGGCCAGGCCCTTGGCGAGCTCGGCGATGGTCTGGGGGCCGTTGCGGTAGATGCGGTGCAGGGCGTGCAGCTGGCTGAAGGTGAATTCCCCGCCCTGGAGGGCGTAGGCCATGCGCTGGAGCACGTGGAAGTCGACCAGGCCGTGGATCAGGTCGAAGGCCCGGCCCAGCTGGGTCAGCTCGTCCTGGGCTTCATCGGGCTGGGCGATACTAATGCCTCTGTGCACTACATGCCTCCATGCATGTAATTTTGGGCGCACCCCGCTGGATGTCAAGACCCTTTGATCTTCTATTAAGGGGAAATTCTCAGGCGCGGGCCATGAGGGCGGCCATGGCCAGGGCGTTGAACTTGGCCTCGGCCGGATCGGCCCGGGAACCCAGGACGATGGGATGGGTGGCGCCCAGGACCACCCCGGCGAACTTGGCCTTGGCGTAGTGGATCAGGGCCTTGGTCACCATGTTGCCCGCCTCGATGCCGGGCATCAGGAAGATGTCCACGTCACCCGAGACCGCGCTGGGGAGGCCCTTGTGGTGGGCCGCCTCGGGGCTCAGGGCCACGTCCATGGCGATGGGGCCCTCCACGACGCAACCGGGGAAGGCGCCGGCCTCCCAGGCCTCCACCAGGGCCCTGGCGTCCAGGGTCGCCGGCATCCTGGGGCTCACCTGCTCGTTGGCCGTGAGGACGGCCACCCTGGGGGTGGCCACGCCCATGCGGGCCAGGGCGTCCAGGGCGTTGGCCAGGATCAGCTTCTTGGCCTCCAGGTCCGGCGCGATGTTCATGCCGCCGTCGGTGTAGAAGCCCAGCTTCCTCTCGCCCGGGACTTCAAGGGCGGCCAGGTGGCTCAGGAGACGGCCGGTGCGCAGGCCCCGGACCGGGTCCAGGGCCGCCTTCAGGAAGACGGCGCTGTTCACCAGGCCCTTCATGAGCACCTGGGCCTCGCCGTCCCGCACGAGGCCGGCGGCCACCAGGGAGGCCTTGTCCATGTCGGCTTCATGCACGATCCGGCTCTGGGCGCCGATCTCCAGCTTGTCCACCAGGGGCGAGATGAGGGCCTTGTCCCCCACCAGCACCGCGGTGATGAGACCGGCGCGGATGCCGGCCTGGATCCCCTCCAGCAGCTCCGCGTCCTGGGCCGCCGCCACCGCCACCCGGATGGGTCCGCGGGTGCGGGCCGCCGCGGCCAGTTCTTCCATGTTCCTCAGCATGACCAGCTCCTCAGCTATAGACCTTGGCCGCTTCCTGGCCCCGGAGCACCCGCAGGGCGCCCTCCGCCAGGGCTTCCAGTTCCTCTTCCCCGGGCATGACCCGCACCGGCGCGATGAAGGCCACCCGGGCGGTGACGTCGGCCACCATGCGTTCCGAGTAGGCGATTCCGCCCGTGATGACCACGCGGTCCACCTTGCCTTCCAGGACGGTCGCCATGGCGCCGATCTCCCGGCCGATGCGGTAGGCCATGGCCTTCAGCACCAGGTCCGCGTGCGCGTCGCCGCCGGCGGCGCGCCGCTCCGCCTCACGCACGTCCCGGGTGCCCAGATGGGCGTAGAGCCCGCCGGACCCGGACATCAGGCTCATCATCTCCTTCTCGGTGTACTTCCCGGAATAGCAGAGCTTGGCCAGCAGCATGGAGGGCAGGCCGGCGGATCTCCCCGGGGAGAAGGGGCCCTCCTCGTCCGCGCCGCTGACATCCACCATTCGGCCCTTGCGGTGGGCGGTGATGGAGACGCCGGTGCCCAGGTGGGCCACCACGAAATTGAAGTCGGCGTAGGTGCCGCCCAGTTCCTGGGCCGTCCGCCGTGCCACCGCCTTGCTGTTGAGGGCATGGGAGAAGCTGATGCGGGGCAGCTCGGGCAGCCCGGACAGGCGGGCCTCGGGTTCCATCTCGTCCACGGACACCGGGTCCACGATGAAGGCCGGAATGCCCCTGGGGGTGGCCAACCGGTCGGCAAGGATGCCCCCCAGGTTGGAGGCGTGCTCCCGGCCAACCGCCAGGTCAGCCAACAGCTTGGCGTTCACGGCGTAGGTGCCGCCTTCGATGGGCTTGAGCAGGCCGCCGCGGCCCACCACCGCATCCAGGCCGGCCAGGTCGATGCCGGCCCCGGCCAGGGCCTTCAGGATGAGGTCCAGCCGGTAGTCCAGCTGGTCGATGACCCGGGGGTAGGCCTCCAGGGAAGCGCCCTGGTGCTCCACGGCGAGGCGGAAGCAGGCGGTCTCATCCTCGAAGACGGCGAGCTTGGTCGAGGTGGCGCCGGGGTTCAGGGCGAGGACGCGGGCCACGGGCTACCTCGCTGCCGCGGGCTGGGCCGAGGAGGCCCGGCCGGCGTTGAAGGCGGCGAAGTTGGCGGCCCACACGGCGGCCTTGGGGTTCACCTTCTGCAGGGCCTTCCACCACAGCTCCACCGGGAAGCGGTCGAAGGGCTCAAGGGTGCTGAGGATGCCCATGAGTAGGACGTTGGCGATCTTGCCGGTGGGGTCGCCCAGCGCGATGGCCTTCTCCAGCAGGTCCACCTCGATGAGGTGGCAGGGCTTCAGGATCGCCTTGAGCTGCGCGTCGGTGGGGTAGGCCTCCTCCGCCATGCCCTCGGGGAGGATGCGGGTGTTGGCCAAAAGGACGGTGCCCCCGGGCCGCAGCAGGTCCAGGAACCCGGGCCGCAGGACTTCGCTCTTCTCCATGACGATCAGGCAGTCCACGGTGCCCGGCAGCAGCACGGGACTCACCACGTCGCCGCAGCCGAAGGTGCTGATGACGGGGCCGCCCATCTGGGCCATGCCGTGGGTGTCGCCCTTGACGATGTTGCGCTCGCCGTAGCCCGCGGCCATGGCCAGCTGGGTGAGGACGCGCCCGAAGAACAGGTTGCCCTGCCCGCCCACGCCGCGGATGGCCAGGGAAAGGCGCTGGGGGAGGCCCGGTGCGGGGGCGTCGGCGATCTCCGCGGGGGCCGCGGGGAAGCTGCCGCCGGCGGCCATGCCCAGGTCGTCCAGGGTCACCGCCTTCAGGACCTTGGTGGGGCACATCTGGCTGCAGGCGGGCTCGTGGCCGCCGCACCCGGAGCAGAGGTTGGTCACCTCGGGCACGCCGCTGGCGCCCTTGGCGAGGCCGGGGCAGATCAGGCACAGGTCGCACTGCTTGCAGGCGTCAGGGTCCACCTGGACCCGCTGCTTGCTGGGCTTGATCTTCTTGAGGCAGGCGCCGTCGCGCACCACGATGGTGGTGAAGGTGCCGGCGGCCGCGTCGGCCAGGGCCTTGCGCAGCGTGGCGCGGATGGTCTTGCGCTCGTAGGCGCCGATCACCTCGACCTTGGCGCCGTGGGCGGCCAGGGACGCGGGAAGGTCGAAACGGTTGGGTTGGCCTTCGAGGTTGTTGGGGGAGGTGGGGGAGGGCTGGCCGCCGGTCATGGCGGTCCACTCGTTGTCCAGGATGATCTTCACGCCCGGGACGTTCCGGTAGATGGCGTTGCGGGTGGCGTCCATGCCGGAGTGGCACTCGGTGCTGTCGCCGATGAGGCTGACGCACTTCGAGGCCTGCCCGGGCCGGGAGAGGACGTAGCCGGTGCGCTTGCCCTCGCTGGCGCCCATGGCCAGGCCGGTGTCCATGGCGTTCATGAAGTAGAGGAGCGCGTTGCAGCCGATGTCGCCGAAGATGGCGTCCACCGTGCCCTTGCTCTTGGCGTAGGCCAGCTCCTGGGCCATGAGGCGGTAGGGGCAGCCGGGGCAGATGAGGGGAGGCCGCACGACGCCGGCCACGGGCAGGTCCGCCTTGGGAACCTCGAGGCCCAGCAGTTCGGCGATCAGGGCCGGGGTCCATTCGGTCACGGGGCTGTAGGGCAGCTTGCCCCGCACCTTCAGGCCCGCGGCCTCCATGGACTCCTGCAGGTGGCGGTAGCCGTCCTCGATGACCACGACGTCTTCGACGGTGGCGGCGAAGCGCTTGATGAGCTCCAGGGGCAGCGGGTTGGAGAAGGCCAGGCTCAGGACGTCCAGGTCCAGGCCCCTGGCCTCGATGACTTCGCGCAGGTAGAGGTCGCAGACGCCGTAGGTGACCACGCCGGTCCTTCCGGCGCCCTTGTCCCAGCGGTTGAGGGGGCTGTTCTCCACCATCGCCACCAGGCCGGGCATGCGGTTGGCCATGACGTCGAGGTACGACTTGCTGCAGATGCTGGGCAGGACGTTGAAGCCGTGGAGGTCGGCGGGCATCTTCACGGGCTCGCGGGTGGTGACCGGGTTCAGGCGCACCAGGCCCTCGCTGTGGCACAGGCCGCCGCTGGGCATGACGACCACCTGGGTGTTGAAGGCCCGCGCAACGTCCACGGCCAGGCGGGGCGCCTCCAGCATCTCCTGGTGGTTGCGGGGCTCGAGCACCGGCACGAAGCAGCTCTTGAAGAGCGGGCGCGGGTCCACCAGGTGCTGGGTGGAGCTGGGGGTGAAGTCGCTGGCGATGAAGTAGACCAGGGCCCCCCGCTCCTTGATGATGCCCGAGCCGCTGGTGAAGATGTCGCCGGCCTGGAAGAGGCCCGGGATCTTCATGGTCACCACGCAGTCCCGGCCCGCCAGGGTGTGGCCGAAGCCCACCGCCGCGGCGGCGGCCTCGTTCACGGACCAGCCCACGGTGATCAGGTCCTGTACCTGGGAGAGCCCGCGGTCGATGACCTCGGAGCTGGGGGTGCCGGGGTAGCCGTCGGCGCTGTGGACGCCGCTGCGCACGCAGCCGACGGCGAAGGCGATGTTGCCCTGAAGCACCTCGGCGCGGCCTTCGGGTGCCTGGCAGAGCTGGCGGATGGAATCGGACATGGGGTTCTCCTGGCGATAAGTGATTCTTGGCCAGGACGCCCGGGCAAAACGTAGCTGGGGCTACTAAACGCTGAAAAACAACGGAAAATGGCCATCTCGTGACGTAGGTCACTCATAGATGACCGGACGATCCTTTGATTTCTGCGCCAGGCCCTCGGCTTCAAGCACAAACGCCTTTCAATCTGCTTTCTCCATGCCGAATTCCGCCCCTCCGGCCCGGCTTCCCCGGATTTGCCCGTCCCTGCCCAGATGGCCATTTCCCCGGCCGCCTCCGCTGGATACCATGGGTCGGACGCATGGAAAATCCGCAACCGATCCGACACCCCCTTTCTGAAGGGCATTAGCCATGAGCGACCAGAGTCCGGCGCACAATCTCGTATTCGGCATGGCCGGCTCCGGCGGCGACGGCATCGTCTCCGCGGGGGACTCCCTCCTGCAGGCAGCGGCCGCCGAGGGCTACCACGGCGTCATGACCAAGAGCTTCGGCTCCCAGATCCGGGGCGGCGAATCCAGCTGCCGCGTGCGCATCAGCACCGAGCCCATCCTCAACCCCGGCGGCAACCTGGACGTGGCCGTGGCCCTGAACTGGGAGGACTTCCTCAAGTTCGGCGCCGAGCTGCCCGTGAGCGGCAACACGGTGGTGATCTACGAGGCCGCCACCCTGATCCCCCCCGACCGCATCCCCCTGGTGGGCGTGGTGCCCCGCCAGGTGATCCCCGTGCCCATGACCCAGATGGCCAAGGACACCGCGGGCACCGAGCGCGCCAAGAACACCGTGGTGCTCGGACTCATCGCGGGCTGGTTCGGAATCGGCGCCGTGGCGGTGATGAAGGGCATCCGGAAGAAGCTGGCCAAGAAGGGCGAGGAGCTGGTGGAAGCCAACCAGCGCGCCTTCGACGCGGGCCGGGCCTTCGCCATGGCGAACCCGCTCCGGGTCAACATGAACATCGTGCCCTCCGAGACCAAGGGCGCCCTCAAGCTCATCACCGACGGCAACGACATGTGCGCGGCGGCGGCGATCTTCGCGGGCTGCCGGTTCTTCGGCGGCTACCCCATCACGCCCTCCACCGAGATCATGCAGTTCTTCACGGACCACGTCTGGAAGTACGGCGGCTCGGTCCTCCAGGCCGAGGACGAGATCGCCGGCATCGGCGCGGCCGTGGGGGCCTCCTTCGCGGGGGTCAAGGCCATGACCGCCACCAGCGGCCCCGGCCTCTCGCTGAAGACCGAGATGATGGGCCTGGCCACCATCGCCGAGCTGCCCCTGGTGATCGTGGACGTGCAGCGCGGCGGCCCCTCCACGGGCCTGCCCACCAAGAACGAGCAGTCCGACCTCTTCGCGGCGTGCTTCTCGGCCCACGGCGACGTGATCCGCCCGGTGCTGGCCCCCACCTGCGTGGCCGACACCTTCCGGATCACGGTCGAGGCGTTCAACATCGCCGAGTACTACCAGACCCCGGTGATCATCCTGTCCGACCAGGAGATCAGCCAGCGCAAGGAGACCCTGGACCCCATCGACGTCAGCCAGTTCGAGATCATCGAGCGCCTGCAGCCCAACGCCCACGACCTGAAGGACTACAAGCGCTTCGCCCAGACCGAGAACTTCATCAGCCCCATCAGCCACCCCGGCATGCTGGGCGGCACGTACCTGGCCTCGGGCATCGAGCACACCGAGGGCGGGGCCCCCACCAACAGCGGCACCGTCCACGCCCGCATGAACGACAAGCGCACCCGGAAGTTCGATCCCCTCAAGGACCGCAAGGACCTCTTCGAGGTGCTGGGCAACCCCAGCGCCCCCCTGGCCATGGTGGCCTGGGGCAGCGTCGCCGGCGTCTGCCGCGAGGCCCTCCAGATGGCCCTGGACGAGGGCCTGAACGTCAAGCTGATGGTGCCCTACCTGCTCTACCCCGTGGCCGAGGGCGCCTACCGGGAGTTCTTCGCCTCCGTGCGCAAGGGCCTGATCATCGAGCAGACCCACCTGGCCCAGTTCCACAAGCTCCTTCGGATGCACCTGGACCTGCCCGCGGGCGTGCGCCCCCTGGCGCGCAGCGGCGCCAACCCCTTCCTGCCCGGCGAGATCGTCGCGGCCCTCCACAATCTCCTCTCGGAACTGCAGCGCAGGCACGAGGGCAAACTTCAGCCCCAGGAGTGAGGTCGACCATGAACGGTACCGCCACCTGCGATTTCCAGCCCAAGGACTACAAGAGCGACCTCAAGCCCATCTGGTGCCCCGGCTGCGGCGACTTCGGCGTGCTGCAGGGCATCTACCGGGCCCTGGCGGCCATCGGCAGGCCCCCCCACGAGATCGCCTTCGTGTCCGGCATCGGCTGCTCCAGCCGCATCCCCGGCTACACCACGGCGTACGGCTTCAACAGCGTGCACGGCCGCAGCCTGCCCATCGCCCAGGGCATCAAGATGGCCAACCCCGACCTGCTGGTGCTGGCCGCCGGCGGCGACGGCGACGGCTTCTCCATCGGCGGCGGCCACCTGGCCCACATGGTGCGGCGCAACATGGACATCGCCTACATCGTGATGGACAACCAGATCTACGGCCTCACCAAGGGCCAGCTCTCGCCCACCTCCCACAAGGGCCTGACCACCTGCACCTCCCGGCACGGCAGCCTCGAGGAGCCGGTGAACCCGCTCCTGTACATGCTGGCCTACGGCGCGGGCTTCGTCGCCCAGGCCGCCCCCACGGACCTGCCGGGCATGGCCGCGATCATCGAGGCGGCCATCCGCTACCCCGGCTTCGCCTTCGTGAACATCCAGTCCCCCTGCGTGACGTACGGCATGGAGGAGCAGCAGCTCAAGGGCCTCAAGGCCATGCAGGAGAGCCTGGAGGGCCTGGGCCACGACTCCACCGACCGCCTCGCGGCCATGGACCTGGCCCAGCACTACGGCAGGAAGCTCCACCTGGGCGTCTTCTACCGCAACCCCGAGCCGCCGCCCACCTACGGCGACCTGGTCAAGGCGCGGCAGGAGGAACTGTCGAAGAATGCCCTCCCGGTGGAGCGCATCCTGGACCTCTTCATCAAGAAGTGAACGGGAGCCCCCATGACGATCCGAGGCATTGACCTGGCCGCGCTGTCCCTGAAGGACGCCCTCGACCTCGCCATCCTGGTGGAGGACGAGGCCATGGAGCGCTACGAGGAGTTCGCGTTCCAGATGGAGCAGCACCGCACCCCCGAGGCCGCGAAGTTCTTCCGGTACATGATCGAGAACGAGGCCAAGCACGGCCGCGACCTGAGGGCCCGCAGGGCCCTGGACTTCCGGGACGAGCCCTCCCGGGTCACCTCGGCCATGATCTGGGACGTGGAAGCCCCCGACTACGACGCGGCCCGCGCCTTCATGACCCCGCGCCGCGCCATGGAGGCCGCCCTCGCCTCCGAGATCAAGGCCCATGCCTTCTTCGAGGGGGCCCTGGCCTCCATCCAGGACCCCACGGTGGCCGCCCTGTTCCTGGAGCTGCGGGACGAGGAGCTCCAGCACCAGGCCCTGGTCAGGGCCGAACTGGCCAAGCTGCCCCCCGACAGCGGCCTGGACGACGAGGACTTCGTGGATCCCCCCGCGGGAGTGGACTAGCCCGCCATCACCTGGCGCGCGAATTTCTGGATGCCCGACAGCAGCATCTCCACGGCCATCGCCGTGAGCACCAGCCCCATGAGCCGCTCGAAGGCCATCGTCACCTGCTCGCCCAGGAAGGCGGCGATGCGTTCGGCGAACACCAGCACCACGGCCGAGATGGCCATGGCCACCCCGATGGCGGCGAGCCACTCCCAGAGGCGGGCCGGGTCGCCCGACACCAGCAGCAGGACCGTGGCGATGGCGCTGGGGCCCGCGATGAGGGGGATGGCCAGGGGCACCAGGAACGGTTCGCCCTTGCGGGCGGACTCGGCGTGGCCCTCGGGGTGGGGGAACACCATCTTCAGGGCGATGAGGAAGAGGATCACGCCGCCGGCGATGCCCAGGGAGGTGTCCGACAGGTGCATGAGCCGCAGGACGCCCTGGCCGAACAGGGCGAAGAACACCAGGATGGCCGTGGCCAGGAGCACTTCCCGGATGATCACCCGCCGGCGGCGCGCCGGGTCCACCTGGCGCAGGATGCCGATGAAGGGCGGGATGTTGCCCAGGGGATCGGTGACCAGGACCAGCAGGATGAGGGCGGAGGCGAAGGTGTTCGGGGAGGGGACCATGAGGCTCCAGTCTACCGGAACTTCGACTGCAGGAATTCCACGCACACCCGCACCTTGGCGGACTCCGTGAGGCGCATGGGGTACACCGCGCAGATGGGGGCGTCCTGGCGGTACTCCGGCAGCACCCGCACCAGGCTGCCCTCCCGCAGCCCGGCCTCCACGTCCCAGTCGGACCGGAGGATGATCCCGTGGCCGTCCAGGGCCCACTGGTGGGCCACCTCGCCGTTGTTGCAGGACAGGGGCCCCGCGGCGCGGACGGCCTCCGTCCCCTTCGGACCGGCCAGCTTCCAGATGCCGAAGCTCTGGTCCCTTTCGCGCACCACGATGCAGTCGTGCCTGCCAAGGTCCCGGAGGGTGGCCGGCGCGCCGCGGCGCGCGAGGTAGGCGGGGGCGGCGCAGAGGACCCGGGCGTTGGCGGCGATGCGCTTGACGATCAGGCTGGGATCCGATTCGCCGCCGATGCGGATGTCGATGTCGAAGCCCTCGCCGATGAGGTCCACGGGGCGGCTGAGCAGCTCCAGCTGGATGCGCAGCTGGGGATGCAGCCGGGCCAGCTCCGACAGGGCCGGCCCGATGCGCTTGCGGCCGAAGCCTGAACTGGTGCTGATCTTGAGCACGCCGCGCGGGGCGGTCTTGAGGCTGGTGACCGCCTCCGTCATCTGCTCGGCATCCTCGATGATGCGCTGGGCCCACCGGTGGACGGTCTCGCCGTCCTCGCTGAGGGTCACCCGGCGCGTGGTCCGGTGCAGCAGGCGCACGTTCAGGAGCCCCTCCAGCAGGGCGATGCGCTTGCTCACGTAGGCCGGGGAGACCCCCAGCTCCGTGGCGGTGGCCAGGAAGCTGCTGTTGCGCACCACGAAGCAGAACAGGCGGAGGTCGTCGAGGGGGGGCAGATTGTTCACGATTCGTGTTCCAAGTCTTCATGAATTATCCAATAGTTTTCGTTTCGCAAGGGATTATCTTTTGACTACCCCGACATCAGGAATGGAGTTGCCCATGAACCACGAGCAGGCAGTGAAGTCCATGACGGACACCATGTCCGCCTTCACGGACTACGTCGGCAAGCACCTTCCCGATGATGTCCTCGCCAAGCTGAAGGAGCTCCGCGCCCAGGAGGACAGCCCCCTCGCGACGGTGGTCTACGACTCCATGTTCGACAACCTGGCCAAGGCCGGGGAGCTGAACCGCCCGGCCTGCCAGGACACGGGCGTCATCCAGTACTTCGTGAAGGCCGGGGCGCAGTTCCCCCTGCTGGGCGAGGTGCGCGCGATCCTGCGCGAGGCCACCCTGAACGCCACCCGGTCGGCCCCCCTGCGCCACAACGCGGTGCAGATCTTCCAGGAGAAGAACACAGGCGACAACACCGGCGACAAGATCCCCTGGATCGACTGGGACATCGTTCCCGCCGACAGCGGCATCACCATCGAGGTCTACATGGCCGGCGGCGGCTGCAGCCTGCCCGGGCAGGGCCGGACCCTCATGCCCGCGGCCGGCTACGAAGGGGTGGTGGAGTTCGTGTTCGACGTGATGACCTCGTACGGCATCAACGCCTGCCCTCCGATCCTCGTGGGCGTGGGCATCGCCGGTTCCATCGAGGTGGCGGCGAACCTCTCCAAGAAGGCCCTGTTCCGCCCCATCGGCTCCCGCAACCCGGATGCCCGGGGCGCGGAGATGGAGCGGCTCATGGAAAAGGGGCTCAACGGCATCGGCCTCGGCCCCCAGGGGGTCTCCGGCCGGAATTCCGTCATGGGCGTCCACATCGAGAGCGCGGCCCGCCATCCGTCCACCATCAGCGTGGCCATCTCCACCGGATGCTGGGCGCACCGGCGGGGCACGATCCGCATCAACGGCGACCTCTCCTTCGAAATCATTTCCCACAAAGGGGCCCAGCTGTGAAAAAGATCCTCACCACCCCCATCAGCAACGAGGACCTCGCGTCCCTCACCGCCGGCGACATCGTCTACCTCACCGGCCAGATGGTCACCTGCCGGGACATGGGCCACCGCCGGCTCATCGAGCTGGGCATCCCGCTGCCCGTGGACCTCCAGGGCGGCGCGATCCTGCACGCGGGGCCCATCGTCCGCAGGGCGGGCGAAGGCTGGGAGATGGTCTCCATCGGCCCCACCACCAGCATGCGCATGGAAGGCTACGAGCGCGAATTCATCCGGCAGACCGGGGTCAAGCTCGTCATCGGCAAGGGCGGCATGGGCCCCCAGACCCTGGAGGGCTGCCGCGAATCCAAGGCGGTCCACGCCATCTTCCCCGGCGGCTGCGCCGTGCTCGCGGCCACCCAGGTGGAGGAGATCGAGCGCGTGGAGTGGCTCGACCTTGGGATGCCCGAGGCCCTCTGGGTGTCCCGGGTGAAGGAATTCGGCCCGCTCATCATCACCATCGACACCAAGGGCAACAACCTCATCGACGCCAACAAGGCCACGTTCAATGAGCGCAAGATCCCCATCGTCAAGGAGATCTCGGCCCAGGTCCGGTTCATCAAATAGTCAGTCCCCCAAGGCCCCCAGCAGCTCGTCGAGGTTCACCGTCACGATGGTCGAGGCCCGGTCGCTCATGGCGTAGGGCAGGATCAGGTCCCGCCCGTGGCGCAGCGAGCCGCAGCTGTAGACCACGTTGGGCACGTACCCCTCCCGTCCGCTGCCCTCGGGCGCCAGCAGCGGTTCCCGCAGGCGCCCGATCACCTTCGAGGGGTCCTGCAAGTCGAGCAGGATGGCGCCGATGCAGTACTTCCGCATGGGCCCCACCCCGTGGGTGAGGACGATCCAGCCGGCCTCGGTCTCGATGGGAGAGCCGCAGTTGCCCACCTTCACCCCCTCCCACATCTCCGCGGGCCGCATGATCACCCGGGGGTCGCTCCAGTAGTGCGGGTTGTCCGAGAACATGAGAAGGAGGTTCTCGTCGTCCTGGCGGCTCAGCATCGCGTAGTTCCCGTCGATGCGCCTGGGGAAGAGGGCCATGCCCTTGTTCTGCACGGCGGACCCGTTGAGGGTGAGGACGCGGAAATGGAGGAAGTCCTGGGTCTCGATCAGCTGGGGCAGGATGGCGTGCCCGTTGTAGGCGGTGTAGGTCGCGTAGTACGTCACCGTCCCGTCGTCGTCGGTGAACCGCACGAACCGGGCGTCCTCGATGCCGTTGCTCTCGTTGGCCGATACGGGGAAGATGACCCGCTCCCCGAGGGTGTGCCGGCCGGAGAAGTTCATCTCGTAGTTGGAGTCCGCCAGCCACTGGATGCAACGCAGGGTGGCGTCCAGGTCCTTGCCGTGGGGCCGGGTCTCCCGCCGGACCCGCTGCAGGCTCGTGGCCAGGAGACCGCGGGTGAAGCCCTCGGGAAGGACCTCCATCACGGCGTGGGCGTGTTCGTTGTCGAAGCCCATCTCGTGGAGCTTGATCAGGAAGGGGCCCTTCCGGTAGCTGGGGTCGGGGTCGATGTCGGGCTCGGTCACCATCCGGGAGACGGGATCCAGGGCGATGCCGCCGCCCGGGGCGATGCCCCCGGTGCGGAATTCGATGGACGAGATGTGCCCTTCCCCCGTTGCCCGGAGGCTCATGATGAACCGCAGGCCGCCTTCGGGAACCCCGAACTGGTCCGGGTGGGCGACGATGGAGGGGTTGAAGAGGGCCGCCGATTCCAGGGCGTATTCACCCGAGAACAGGGAACCGATGAGGAGCTTGCGGTCCCGGGAGAGGGGCTGGTCCGTGAACAGGTGCGGGGCCACCCGCCGGAAGTTGGCAAGCAGGGCCGCCTCCATGTCGAAGTGGCGGCTCTCGAACTCCTTCAGCACGGCCTCCAGGTCCCGGCCCACCTCCTCCTCGCGCAGCGCCAGGGCCCGGCCGAGGATGGCGAGGACGCGGTTGACGTTGGAGGGGATGAAGGGACGGATGATGACGCGGGCGCTCTGGGGGACCAGCGTGATGTCGTGGGCGCGGACCTTGACCCGGCTCATAGCCCGCCGCCCACCGTGTGCCGGACCACGAACTCGGATTCGCTCATCTCCGCCAGGGCCAGATGGAAGGCCAGGGTGGATTCGGCCCCCTGGTTCTCGCTGATGCGGTCCACGTGCAGGCCGTCCCCGCAGCCTCCGGTGCTGGCGTCGTACACCGGGAGCCGGAGATCGTTGCGGCCCAGGAACCATTCGAAGGCCCGCTTGGCCTCCCGGAGCCAGGCCGGGTCCTGGGTGGCCCGGAAGGCGTCAAGACAGGCCGAGACCATGGCCTGGGCCTCCACCGGCTGCTGGTCGAAATCGGCGTGGGCGCCGTCCCGGGCATAGAAGCCGTTGCTTCCGATGGGCCGGAAGTGGCCGGCCGGGGCCTTCTGCACCGAGGCGAGCCAGCTCAGGGACTTGAGGCCCACCTCCATGGCCCCGGAAGCGGCCTCGCCCTGGGCGCTGAGGATGAGCGCCTGGCAGATCCGCGCGTTGTCGTAGGTGGCGCAGGGCTCGAACCAGGGCCAGTTGTCGGTGGCGCACTCCCGCCAGAGGGTCAGGAGCCTTTCCGTAAGGAGGGTGCGCATCTCCCTGGCCTGGGCCTTGTGGGGATTGCCCAGCAGGTATTCGTGGATGCCCAGCAGCGTGAACGCCCAGGCCCGGGGCGAGATGAAGCCGGCCACCGCGCCCAGGCCCCGGTCGAAGAGGAGCGACGCCAGCTTGCGGTGGCCCGGGTTCCGGGACCGGCCCGCTCCGGTGCCCAGGGCCCACAGGGCCCGGCCATGGCTGTCCTCGCTGCCGTGGGCCTCCAGCCAGACCCGGCCGTGGCTCATGAAGTTCCGGAACCGGCCCGTCTCCCGGTTCAGCGCCGCGGAGAGGAACGCCAGGTAGCTGGTAGCCAGGTGGTCCAGCTTGTCGGAGGGGGACCCGCCGCCGCTCTCGTCCAGCAGGTTGCAGAGGATGTAGGCCCGGGCGTTGTCGTCCGTGCAGTAGCCCTCGTCGTAGTTGGGGACGTTGAAGGTGGCGTGCTGGAGCATGCCGGTGCCGTCGCTCATGCGCACCAGGTGGTCCAGGCGGACCGGGGGCAGGTCGTAGGGGCGGGTGGCCAGGGTCCACTGGGCGAAGGCCGAGCGGGGCTTGGTCCGCCGCTCCCTGCGGGCGCGCATGAAGGAATCCAGGTACTTCCGCCCCACGACGGGCCAGAGCATCTCCCGTCCCAGCGCGTAGGCCCGCTCCCGGGTGGCCAGCAGGCGCTCCGGGTCGTCCAGGTAGGCGCAGACGGCCTTGGCGATGGCCGAGGGATCGCGGAAGGGCACCAGGGTGCCCCGGTCGTCGGCGAGCAGTTCCTGGGCGTGCCAGTAGGGGGTGGAGACCACCGCCTTGCCCGCGCCGAAGACGTAGGCCAGGGTGCCCGAGGTGATCTGCGCCTCGTTGACGTAGGTGGTCAGGTAGATGTCCGTGGCGCCGATGAACTCCTTCAGGTCCTCCAGCGAGACGAACCGGTTGTAGAAGATCACGTTCTCCTTGACCCCCAGGTCCTCGGCGAGCCGCTCGAGGCCCAGCCGGTAGGTCTCCCCCTCCCGGGCCACCAGGTGCGGGTGCGTTGCGCCCAGCACGAGGTAGACCACGTCGGGGTGCTCCTTCACGATCTCCGGCAGCGCCTCGATGACGTACTCGATGCCCTTGCCCGGGCCCAGGAGCCCGAAGGTGAGCAGCACCTGGCGGCCCTCCACGCCGAACTGCTCCTTGTAGAACCCCGAGTCGACGAAGGGCATGTCCGGGATGCCGTGGGCGATGATGTCGATCTTGGCGTCGGGCGCGCGGTACGTCTCCAGCAGGATCTCCCGGCCCTTGCCCGACATCACCACGAGCCGGTCGCTGCGCTGGATGAGCTCGTCCATCACCTTGCGCTGGGCCTCGTTGGGGTCCCGCAGGATGGTGTGGAGCGTGGTCACCACCGGCATGCGCACTTCCTTGAGGAGGGCCAGGAGATGGCTTCCCGCAGGGCCCCCGTAGATGCCGAACTCGTGCTGCACGCAGAGGACGCCGGCGTTGCTGAAGTTCAGGAAGTCCGCGGCCCGCCGGTAGGAGTTCAGGTCCTTCTGGGCCAGCTCGAATCGCACGCGCGGAGGATACTCGTACCCTTCGATCCGGTCGTTCACGGCCCCCGTGAAGCAGTCCGCATCGGGCGCCGCGCCGGCGACCGCCTCGCAGACGTCGGTGGTGAAGGTGGCGATCCCGCACAGGCGCGGCAGGTAGCCGCCCAGGAATGCGATCCGCTCCAGCGGGGTGGAGTCTGACATCACGTGCCTTCCTTTCGCTCCGGCCCGCCCTTGCGGACGCAGCCGATCATCCGGTGGGCCTTCAAGGTGCGGCACCGGTTCGCCGGCCCGGCCAACCTGATGACCCCGTGCCCCGGATCCCGTTCCAACAGTTCCTCAAGGTCCAGATCGGTGGCGCGCACAGCGGATACCCAGCTTTCATTTTGAAGCATAGGCCCATTCAAATTGGATGAGGCAGGAAAGCCCATATCTCAACGAATTAATTTATCTTCAACGATTCGTTTACTAACGGAATGGCACGCCCTGTGCACTCTTAGCCTCCCAGGCCCAAAGCCCTGGGCTCATCTTCCCCACGCCAAGGAGACCTCGTGCGTTCCAACCTGTTCACGCTTCCCATCCTCCTCACCTGCCTCGCGGGCGGTTCCCTCGCCGCCCAGGACTTCCGCCTGGGAGTCCAGGGCGGGCTTGTCCTGCCCTCGGGCGACCTGTCCGATTCCGCGTCCCTCGGCCTCCAGGTCGGCGGGCACGCCCGGTGGGATTTCGGCCGCGGCCACGGCCTCATGGCCCGGGCCGACCTGACCTCCTTCGGCCGCAAGGACGGCTACGGGTCCTCCAGCCTGGGCATTGGGGCCGACTACACCTACCACTTCGACCGCGCCCGGCGCGGCGTGTACGTCCTCGCCGGGCTCTCCGCCCAGAACTACAGCCGGGACTTCCCCGACGGCACCTCGCGCGACAGTGGCCTGGGCATCGACCTGGGCGCCGGCTACGACCTGGACCGGAACCTCGGCCTGCAGGCCCGGTTCACGTCGGTCAACGCCGGGCACGACACCCTGACGGCGCTCTGCCTCGGCGTCACCTACACCTTCTGACCCGGGCGCCGGGCCTTGTGCCTGAATGCATGAAATGCATCATTTTTACAAATAAAGGGAGCGCCCATGCGGAAGGGACCTATACTTGGGCGGGACGATCTCAGCCCCTCGGCCTCGCGATCCGCAAGCATACCCGCGACTTCAACGAGGTGGCCGATGTCCGGAATCGCAGAAGACCGTCCCAGGCCCGCAGGGGCAGGCAAGAACCCGGTGGGCGCGCGCCCCCGGGGCAGCCTGCTCAAGACAGGGGCCCTCCAGAAAGCGATCTTCAACAGCGCCAACTTCTCGAGCATCGCTACGGACGCCAGGGGCGTCATCCAGATCTTCAACGTGGGCGCGGAGCGCATGCTCGGCTATGCCGCCGCGGAAGTGATGAACAAGATCACCCCCGCCGACATCTCCGATCCCCGGGAGGTCATCCTGCGGGCCCGGGCCCTGAGCCTGGAGCTGGACACCGACATCACCCCGGGCTTCGAGGCCCTGGTGTTCAAGGCGTCCCGGGGCATCGAGGACATCTACGAGCTGACCTACATCCGCAAGGACGGGACCCGTTTCCCGGCCGTGGTGTCGGTCACCGCGCTGCGTGACGCCCAGGGCGGCATCATCGGCTACCTGCTCATCGGCACCGACAACACCGCCCGCAAGCAGATCGAGGCCGACCAGGAAAAGCTCGCCCAGCGCCTGCGGGACCACCAGTTCTACACGCGCTCCCTCTTCGAATCCAACATCGACGCGCTGATCACCACGGACCCGTCCGGCATCATCACGGACGTCAACAAGCAGATGGAGGCCCTCACCAACTGCACCCGCGACGAGCTGATAGGCGCGCCCTTCCGGAAGTTCTTCACGGATCCGGACCGGGCCGACGCCAGCATCAAGCGCGTCCTCAGCGAGAAGAACATCACCAACTACGAGCTCACGGCGCGTGCCCTGGACGGCAGGGAGACCGTGGTCTCCTTCAACGCGACCACGCTCTACGACCGGGACCGCACCCTGCAGGGCGTCTTCGCGGCGGCGCGGGACATCACGGAAAGCAAGCGCATGGATGAGCTCCTCCAGGCCAAGAACACGGAACTGGAGATCGCCCGGTCCGTGGCCGAGAAGGCGAACCTCGCCAAATCCGAGTTCCTCTCCGGCATGAGCCACGAGCTGCGCTCGCCCCTGAACGCCATCCTCGGGTTCGCCCAGCTGATGGACACCGCCACGCCCCATCCGAGCGCCTCCCAGAAGGCCAGCCTCAAGCAGATCCTGAACGCCGGCTGGTACCTCCTGAAGCTGGTCAACGAGATCCTCGACCTGGCGGTGATCGAGTCGGGAACCCTCTGCATCTCGGTGGAACCTGTCTCCCTCGAGGAAGTGCTCCTCGAGTGCAGGGCCATGATGGAACCCGAGGCCATGAAGCGCTCCCTGGCCATGGCCTTCCCCGTGCTGGACCGGCCCTGCTTCGTGCAGGCCGACCGGGTGCGGCTGAAGCAGGTCCTGCTCAACCTCCTGTCCAACGCCATCAAGTACAACCGCAAGGGGGGCAGCGTCACCGTGGCCTCCACCCTGATCGGAAGCCATCTGCGCCTCAGCGTCCGGGACACCGGCTCGGGCCTGTCGCCCGAACTCGTGGAACAGCTCTTCCAGCCCTTCAACCGCCTGGGCAGGGAAGGCAGCGCCGAGGAGGGCACAGGCATCGGCCTGGTGATGTGCAAGGTCCTGGTGGAACTCATGGGCGGGCGGATCGGCGTGGAATCCATGCCCGGCGCCGGCTGCGAATTCTGGTTCGAACTGGGTTCAGCCCAACCGCCGCGCCTGGCCGAGGAGGGAGCCGACCCCATCCCGGGCGCCACCCAGGCGGTTTCCGCGGACGCGGCCCCGCGCACCCTCCTCTATGTGGAGGACAACTCGGCCAACCTCGCCCTGGTGGAACAGCTCATCGAGCGCCGCCCGGACCTGCGCCTCATCAGCGCGGGCACCGGGGCCCGGGGCATCGAGATGGCCCGGATCCACCACCCCGAGGTGATCCTCATGGACATCAACCTGCCGGGGATGTCCGGCATCCAGGCGCTGCTGCGGCTGCGCGAGGACCCGGCCACCGCGGGCATTCCCGTCATGGCCGTCAGCGCCAACGCCATGCTCAGCGATGTGCAGAAGGGGCTGGCCCTGGGGTTCTTCCGCTACCTCACCAAGCCCATCAACGTCACTGAATTCATGGAAGCATTGGACCTCGCTCTGGCCATCGAACCGGACCGGGGCCTCGGGACGGTCGGATGAAACCTTCGGACATCCTCCTCGGCAGGATCCTCATCGTTGACGACCTGGAAGCCAACGTCATCCTGCTGGAGGAGATGCTCAAGGGCGCGGGCTACACGTCGGTAAGCTCCACAAGGGATCCCTCCCGGGTCTGCGAACTCCACCTCCTGAACCGCTACGACCTGATCCTCCTGGATCTCCTGATGCCGGGCATGGACGGTTTCCAGGTCATGGAGAACCTCGCGACCATCGAAACGGAGGGCTACCTTCCCGTCCTGGTGGTCACCGCCCAGTCCGGCCACAAGCTCCGGGCCCTTCAGGCCGGCGCCAGGGACTTCGTCAGCAAGCCCTTCGACCTGGCCGAGGTCCTGATCCGGGTCCACAACCTGCTGGAGGTGCGTCTCCTGCAGAGGGAGGCGAGGGAGCTCTGCGAGCGCATCCAGACCCAGAAGGACGTGTCCGGGCACCTCCTGGCGGCCCTGCTGCCCCCAGGCGTCCCGGCCGCCCCTGCCGGCGGTCCCGAAGCCGCCGTCCGCGAGCGGATCGCGGAAGTGACGATGCTCTTCGCCAACCTCCAGGCATTCACCGCCTTCGCCGAAGGGGCCGGCGGGAAGGTGCTGAAGGCGGTCCTGGACGGCGTGTCCAGCGACTTCGACCAGGCCTGCCCCCCTGCCCCCGGCCTCCCCGGGCCCCGCGCGGACCGTGCCATGGCCGCGACGGGCGACGCCCGGGAACTGGTGGAGGCCGTGGGCCGGTTCAATGGGCACAATCCCTACCGGCTCGCCCTGCGCATGGGGCTGGACGCCGCCCCGACCTGAGCTCCCCCGAAGTGAATGAAGCGCCCTTTCATTTTGAATGGGCCGACCGGAACCGCGGCGGAGCCGGGTGGCGCCAAGGGGCACTGTCCCTGCATCCGGCGAATGGCCCGGGAAATGCTCCTTCCCGTTGGAGGCTGCCCGGATCCCCCCGCAGCCGTTCCCGGAGATCGACCATGAAATTGCACCTCCTCCCCTTCACCGCACTGCTCCTTCTGAGTCCGTCCCCGGCTCGGGCCCAGGTCCGCCTCGGCATCTCCATCGGCCTGCCCGTGGCCCCGCGAATGGAGATCATCTCCCCCGGCATCCAGGTGGTCACGGGGTTCGAGGAGGAAGTGTTCCTCCAGGGAGGCTGGTACTGGGCCCGCAGGTCCGACGGCTGGTACCGCTCGCGCAACGGGCGGGGCAGCTACGACTACGTGGAAGGCCGCCGCGTGCCCCGTGGCCTCGTGCGGATGCCCCAGGGGCACTATCGCAACTGGCACCATGAGGGCTGGGATCGCGGCGAGAGCCGGGGCCAGCGCAGGCAGGAGGAGCGTTACGGCGCGCGCGGCGAGAACCGGGGCCAGCGCAGGCAGGAGGAGCGCCACGACGAGCGCGGCAGGAAGAACGAGGGCGGCCACGGCCATCACTAGAGGTTTTCGATGACGCATGCGGAGGAACCCACCCTCAAGGCGACCCTGGAACTCGTTCAGGAGCTTCGGCTCCGCCAGGCGACCCTCGAGGCGCAGAACGAGGTCTTCCGCAGGGCCGAGGCCGACCTCAACACGGCCCGCGCCCGCTACATCGAGTGCTACGACCTGGCCCCCGTGTGCTACCTGATCCTCGACGCGAAGGGGCGGGTCCTGGAGGCCAACCTGACCTCGGCGGCCCTTCTGGGCGTCCTGCGCAGCACCCTGATCCTCCAGCCCATAACCCGTTTCATTCTCGAACCGGACCAGGACCTCTATGAAAGACAGAGGATCCAGGCGCTGAGGGACGGGCAGTCCGGACCCTTCGAGATCCGGATGAGGCGCCCCGACGGCTCGAACTTCTGGGCCCACATGACCACCATCGGGGCCCTGGACGAGGAAGGTGCCCAGGTGTGGCGCGTGGTGGTCCTGGACATCTCCGACCAGAAGCGCAGCGAGACCCTCCTTCTGAGGAGCGAGACCGACCTGAAGGAATCCCAGGGCCTCGCGCACATCGCGGGGTGGGAGTGGGACGCCGCCAGGGACGAGATGAACTGGTCCGAGGAGTTCGCCCACATTCTCGGCCTCCCCCCGGGGCGGACGTCCATGACCCGGGAGGAGAGCCTCCTGCTCTACGTCCCCTCGGCGGGTGAAGCCCTCGACGCCCTCTCGACCCGTTCGATGCTGACCGGGGAGCCCTACGAGATCATCCTCGAGGTCGCCGCCCCCGCCACCGGGACCCGCTGGGTCCTGGGCCGAGGCGAGGTCCACCGGGATGCGTCCGGCGCCATCCAGGGCCTGCGCGGCACGCTCCAGGACATCACCGAACGCAAGCGGGCCGAGACCGAAGGGGCCCGCCTTCAGGACCAGCTGCTGCAGGCCAACCGCATGGAGAGCCTGGGCAGCCTCGCCGGGGGCGTCGCCCACGACATGAACAATGTCCTTGCCGCCATCCTCAGCCTGGCCACCGTGCACCTGGAGATCCAGGCCCCCGGCAGCCCCGTGCACCAGGCCTTCGAGATCATCTCCCAGGCCGCCACGAGGGGTGGAGCCATGATGAAGCGCCTCCTGGGCTTCGCGCGCACCAGCCCGGTCGAGGTGCTGGACCTGGACATGAACGCCCTGGTGCGCGGAGAGATCGCCCTCCTGGAGCGCACGACCCTGTACAAGGTCACCCTCGCGATGGACCTCGCGGAGGGACTCCGCCCCATCCGCGGGGATCCCGCCGCCCTGAGCAACGCCCTGATGAACCTCTGCGTCAACGCCGTGGACGCCATGCCCGGCAGCGGCACCCTCACGCTGCGCACCCGCAACCTCGGCCTGGACTGGATCGAGGTCCGGGTCTCGGATACGGGCACCGGCATGCCCAAGGAGATCCTCGCCAAGGCCCTCGACCCCTACTTCACCACCAAGGACGTGGGCAAGGGCACCGGGCTGGGCCTGCCCCTGGCCTACAGCACCGTCCGCGCCCACGGAGGCGAACTGGAGATCCTCAGCAGGCCCGGCGTCGGAACGCGGGTGAAGATGCGGTTCCCCGCCTGCAACCTGGCCGCCCCGGTCCCCGTTCCCCGGGCTTCGCCGGCACCCGGGCCGGACGCGCCGTCCATGGCCATCCTTCTCGTGGACGACGACGAGCTCGTGCGCGCCTCCGCGGGCACCATCCTGGAATTCCTGGGCCACACCGCGAGGGTCGCCCCCAGCGGCGAGAAGGCCCTGGCCGAGATCGGGGCCGGCTTCCGGCCCGACCTCGTGATCCTGGACATGAACATGCCCGGACTGGGCGGCTCCGGCACCCTGCCCCGCCTGCGGGCGCTGCTGCCGCAGGTTCCGGTGCTGCTGGCCACCGGAAGGGCTGACCAGGCCGCCCTGGAGCTCATCCTCGCCCATCCGCAGGTGACGCTCCTCTCAAAGCCCTACAGCTTCGACGACCTCAGGACGCGGCTGAAGGCGGCTTCGAATCACCTCGAATCCTGAACACATGTGCGACGCATGTGTTCATTAATGTGGCCGGGCGAAGCACCGTCCCGGGTCACGAAGGTTCAAATCAACAATATAAATGGGTTAGCGGAATTCGCAAATTGGCACACTCGCTGCTTGGTGAGGGGCGGAGGCATGACATGGTTTTCTCCAAGCCCACCGGATATGCGCTTCGGGCCCTTGCGGTCCTGCCCGTGGAGGGCCCCTACGTGAGGGCCCGCGACATCGCGCGCGAAGTGGGCGTTCCGGCGCCGTACCTGGCCAAGATCCTCTACACGCTGGCCACCCGGGGCCTGATCGACTCCGCCCGCGGTCCCGGGGGCGGCGTGCGCCTGGCCCGGCCGGCCCGCCTCATCACGCTGGGAGAGGTCGCCGAGGCGTTCTTCGAGGAGACCCCGGCCGAACCGTGCTGCCTCCTGGGCCTGGACGCGTGCGGCCACCGCGACAACCCGTGCCCCCTGCGCAGGGCCTGGAACGCCCTCCAGGCGGAGAAGGCCCACGCCCTGGCCCGGGTGACCATCGAGGATCTCCAGGCCCGGAACGGGACCCGCATCGCCCGGCCGGGTTCTCCGGCCCGCCGGCGATTCGGGCGCATCCTTCCGGTGGAGACGGTAGCCTGAGGGATGACCGGAGCCGCCGCACCTTCCCGATCCACCCTATGGGCCGTGCTGCTCCTTGCCGTTCTGCCGCTCGTGTTCGGCTACAACTGGGTGGTGATGAAGCGGGTGCTGGACCATGTGGGCCCCTTCGAATTCGCCGCCCTGCGCTTCATCCTGGGCGCGGCGGTCCTCTTCGCCGTGCTGGCCGCTCGCAGGCAGCCCCTGGCCCTGCCCCACCCGGGCCCGGTGATCCTCGTGGGGCTCTTCCAGTACACCGCCAACATCGGCCTGGTGCTCTGGGCCCTGCGGGGCGGTCCCATCGGGCGCGCCGCCCTCCTGAACTACGCCATGCCCCTCTGGGTCGTCCTCATGGCCTGGCCCCTGCTGAAGGAGAGGCCCACCCGGCCCCAGTGGATGGCCCTGGGCGCGGCATCCATGGGCATCACCCTCCTGTTCGTGTCCCGGGGCATCCAGGGGCGCACCCACGCGGCCCTGCTGGCCCTGCTCTCGGGCATCTGCTGGGCCTGCGCCACGGTGCTCTCCAAGCACCTCCTTTCCCGGCTCAAGATGGATCCCCTGCTGCTCACGGCCTGGCAGATGCTGGCCGGCGGCCTCGTCCTGGCCGCGGTGGCCCTGCTCTTCCCCGGCAGGCCCACCCAGTGGGCCGCCCCCTACTTCATCTTCGCCCTGGTCTGGGAGGTGCTCCCGGCCACGGCCATGGCCTGGTTCCTCTGGAACGTCCTGCTCAAGCGCGTGGACGCGAGCGTCGCCGGCATCGTGGTCCTGTCGGCGCCGCTGGTGGGCATCCTGAGCGCGGCCATCGAGCTGCGGGAGATCCCCCGGGGACTCGAGGCCCTGGGCATGGTGCTGATCGTGCTGTCCCTGGTGTTCGTGGGGCCCCTGGCGGTAAGGCAGGTGCGTTCGAGCTAGACCGGGCTCTTCCGGATCTGGATGCCGTGCTTGCGGATCTTGCTGTAGAGCGTCGTCCGGCTCACGCCCAGGCGCTTGGCGGCCATGGAGAGGTTGAACTGGTTGCTCTCCAGGGCCTCCAGCAGGGCGGCGCGCTCGGCGCCCCCCAGGGAGGGGACGCGCAACGCGTCGCCCTGGATGTGGATGCCGGTGTCCATGGGGTCGGCCAGCACCTGGATGACGTCCTCGGGCGAGATGTCCCGCTCGGAATCCAGGAAGCTGAGCCACCGGAGGACGTTGCGCAGCTCGCGCACGTTGCCGGGCCAGTGGTAGCCCATGAGGACCTCCATGGCCCCCGACGTGAAGGACATGGAGAGGTGGGCCCTGTCGATCAGGTGGCGCACCAGGAGGGGGATGTCCTCCCGTCGGGCCCGAAGGGGCGGAACGCGGATCTCGGCGGTGCTGAGGCGGTAGTAGAGGTCGGGCCGGAATTTGCCGGTGCGGCAGCTCTCCTTGAGCTCGTGGTTGGTGGAGGCGATGATGCGGGCGTTCAGCGGCAGGATCCTGGTGCCGCCGATGTGCTCGTACTCCCCCTCCTCCAGGACGCGCAGCAGCTTGGACTGGAGGCGCAGGTCCATGTCGCCGATCTCGTCCAGCAGGATGGAGCCGCCCGAGGCCAGTTCGAACTTGCCCTTCTTGGTGCTCACCGCGCCCGTGAAGGCCCCCTTCTCGTGGCCGAACAGCTCGGACTCCAGCAGGTCGTTGGGGATGGCGGTGCAGTTGATCTTCACGAAGGGGCTGAAGGTGGAGTCCAGGTGCTCGGAGTGGAAGCCGCTGGCCAGGATCTCCTTTCCCGTGCCGGTCTCGCCCAGGATCAGGATGGGGTTCACCTTCTTGCGGGCCACGTTGCGGCAGTGGGTGATGAGCTTCTGGGTGGCCGCGCTCTCCCCGATGAAGTCGCTGAAGGTGTAGTTGGCGTCGATGCGGGCCACGGCGTTGTAGATGCGGGCGCTGTCGGCGTCCTGGTTGTCGTTGAGGCTGGCGATGATCTTCTTCAGGCGGTTCATGCTGTGGAACAGCAGCGCCCCCACGGCGCCGATGATCTCGCCCTTCCAGATGACCGGGTGCACGTCGGTCATGCACTTGCGTCCGTTGAGCACCACCAGGATGCCCAGCTGCGCCTTGCCCGTGGCCAGCACCTCCGCGAAGGGGGAGACGGCGTCCACGTGGCTGACGTGCCTTCCGATGGAGTCCGCCTGGGTCGTCCCGCCCACGTGGGCGGACTTCTTGGTGTTGTGGAGGACGATGCCGTTGGCGTCCAGGACGATGGCCCCGTCGAAGGCCTTCTCCAGGATCTCGTCGAACAGGCCGCCTCGCGTGTGCAGGTCCTTCGGGCTCATTTCAAGTGGCATGGGTGGGTCTCCGGGGGGCGGAAGGCGTGGCTGTCCATTTGGCAAGGGTAAGGATGCACACATGCGTTGGACACGTGTCCATATTTTTCTCCCGGTTGGCGTAAAGGCGCGGCGGCGATCGGATAATTAATTGAAATTATTGATCTTGTTGTTCCTGATCGCATTGGCATAGTTGCTGCTACGTCAGGGGGAAAGCTGAATCGCAGGGGGAACCCGGTTCCCCCGAATCCCTCGGAAGGCAGCCGCCTCCGGGTTCGACTCGTCCTGCACGCATGTAAAGGAAGGCCCCCGTGAACAAAGTCATACCCCTAGAGCAGGCGGTGGCCCTGGTGAAGGAAGGCGCCACCGTGATGATCAACGGCTTCATGGCCGTCAAGACGCCCGAGACCCTCATCGACGGCCTGGTGGCCCAGGGCACCGGCTCCCTCACGGTCATCTCCAACGACGCCTCGGTCCAGGGCAAGGGCGTCGGCAAGCTGCTTTCCGCGGGCCTGATCCACAAGCTGGTGGCCTCCCACATCGGGCTGAACCCCGAAGCCGCCACCCGCATGCACGCCGGCAATCTGGAAGTCGAACTGATCCCCCAGGGCACCCTGGCCGAGCGCATCCGCTGCGGCGGCTCCGGGCTGGGCGGCGTCCTGACGCCCACCGGGGTCGGCACCTCCGTGGAGGAGGGCAAGGAGAAGCTCGTGGTGGACGGCCGGGAGTACCTCCTGGAGAAGCCCCTGCGCGCGGACGTCACCCTCCTGCGGGGCTCGGTGGTGGACACCCTGGGCAACGTGTACTACCGGGGCACCACCAAGAACTTCAGCATCGTGATGGCCATGGCGGCCGACCTGGTCATCGCCGAGGCCGAGAAGCTCGTGGAGCCCGGCGACCTGGACCCGGACCTTGTGATGACCCCCAGCCTCTTCGTGGACCACATCGTCGTCGCCGGAGGTGCCCTGTGAGCGAGCTCAACGAGAAGGACCTCATCGCCAGCCGCGTGGCCCGGGAACTGGAGGACGGCTTCGTCGTCAACCTGGGCATCGGCCTGCCAACCCTGGTGGCCAACTTCGTGCCCGAGGGGATCCACATCACCCTCCAGGCCGAGAACGGGCTGCTGGGCATGGGCGCCCTCTGCGCCCCCGGCGAGGAGGACCCGGACGTCATCAACGCCGGCAACCAGTTCGTGACCTACGGCAAGGGCGCGGCCTTCTTCGACAGCGCCATGTCCTTCGCCATGATCCGTGGCGGGCACGTGAACATGACGGTCCTGGGCGCGCTCCAGGTGGACGAGCAGGGCAACATCGCCAGCCACATGGTGCCCGGCAGGATGGTGCCCGGCATGGGCGGCGCCATGGACCTGGTGGCCGGGGCCCGCAAGGTGATCGTGGCGATGCTGCACACCTCCAAGGGCGCCCACAAGATCCTCAAGAGCTGCACCCTGCCGCTCACCGCCAAGGCCAAGGTCAACCTCATCGTCACGGAGAAGGCGGTGCTCGAGGTCACACCCGCGGGCCTGCTCCTCAAGGAAATCATGCCGGGCTCCTCCCTCGAGGACGTCGTGGCCAGCACGGGCGCGGACCTCATCCTCGCCGATCACCTCACGTAGTCCGCCGGCGACCTGCCAGCCTCTGGAGAAACCACCATGAAAAAGCGCGAACTCAAGGACTGCACGTCCTACGATCCCCCCAGGCACTTCAAGATGGCCGCCCTGCGCCTGCAGGGCAAGGAGGAGTCCGGCTGCGAGAAGTTCTGGATGGGCCTGTCCCACTTCCTCCCCGGCGGCGGCGCCGAGTTCGAGGCCACCCCGGCCGAGAAGATCTACTTCGTGGTCGAGGGCGAGGTCGTCGTCACCACCGGCAACGGCGAGAAGATCGTCCTGCGCAGGACCGACTCCATCCGCATCGGACCCGACGAGGGCCGGTCGATCCTGAACGAGTCCAACCTGCCGGCTTCCATGCTGGTCGTCATCAACTACCCCGCCTGATCGAGGACCGAGCGCCATGAGCGAAATGACCGAGGATTTCATCAAGAACCTGTTCAACCTCGAGGGCAAGGTCGCCATCGTCACCGGCGGCGCCGGGGCCCTGGGCGAGAGCATCTGCGAAGGCCTGGCGGCCTACGGCGCCGACATCGTCGTCACGGGACGCACCCTCAAGACCCTCGACGAGGCCGTGGCCAGGATCGAGAAGTACGGCCGCAAGGCCGTGGCCATCCCCTGCGACGTGTCCAGGGAGGAGGACGTCGTCCGGATGGTCGCCACCGTCATGGAGAAGTTCGGGAAGATCGACATCCTGTTCACCGTCGCCGGCATCGCCAAGCGCTACGCCGCCGAGGACTTCCCGGTCGAGGAGTTCGACCAGGTCATGAACATCAATGTCCGCGGCACCTTCCTGGCCTGCAAGCACGTGGGCCGGGTCATGAAGGAGCAGAAGTCCGGCAAGATCGTCACCATCTCCTCCGTGCGCGGCTTCGCGGGCCACCCCGGAGGCTACGTCGCCTACGGCCCCTCCAAGGCGGCGGTGGACGGCATGACCAAGCAATTGAGCACCGAATGGGCGAAGTACGGCATCACCGTCAACGCCATCGCCCCCACCATCTTCTGGACCCCCCTCACCCAGCAGGTCCTGCAGGACGAGAAGCTCAAGAAGATCTTCCTGGACCGCATCCCCCTCGGCCGCGCCGCCATGCCCGCGGACATGGTGGGCATCTCCGTCTACTTCGCCTCGGCGGCCTCGGACTTCATCAGCGGCCAGATCCTCTACGTGGACGGCGGGCTCACCGCGGGCTGAAGGCAGAGAAAGGAGCACCACCATGAAGGAAATCCGGAACGTGGCCGTCATCGGCTCGGGGCTCATGGGCTGCGGCATCGCCCAGGTGTTCGCCTCCCGCGCGGACCACGCCGTGACGCTCTACGACAGTTTCACCCCCGGCAAGGCCGCCCTGGAGCGCATCCTGGGCAACCTGAACCTCCTGGAGGCCAAGGGCGTCATGACCGAGGAGGAGATCACCGCCATCCTGGCCCGGGTCGCGCCCTGCGAGACCCTGGCGCAGGCGGTGGCCGCAGCCGACCTGGTGGTGGAGTGCATCCCCGAGCAGATGGAACTCAAGCAGGACCTCTTCGCCGAACTGGAGAGGCTCTGCGGCCCGGAGACCATCTTCGCCACCGGAACCTCGGTGATGAGCGTCACCGAGATCGGCGCGAAGGTGCGCTCGCGGCACCGGCTGGTGGGCACCCACTTCTGGAACCCGCCCTACCTGATCCCCCTGGTGGAAGTCGTCCGGTCGGAATTCACGGACCCCGCCGTGGTGGACGCCACCATGGAGGTGCTCCGCAGGTGCGGCAAGCACCCCGTGCGCGTCAACCGCGACGTTCCGGGCTTCCTCGCCAACCGCCTCCAGCACGCCCTCTGGCGGGAGGCGATCTCCATCGTCGAGAACGGAATCGCCGACGCGGCCTCCGTGGACGAGGCGATCCGGCTGGGCTTCGGCCTGCGCCTGCCGATCCTGGGCCCCATGGAGAACGCCGACATGGTGGGCACCGACCTCACCCTGGCCATCCACACCTACATCCTCCCCCACCTGGAGAACGCCCCCAGCCCGTCGCCGCTCCTCGTGGAGCGGGTGCGGAAGGGGGAACTGGGCTTCAAGTCCGGCCAGGGGTTCCAGACCTGGTCCCCCCAGGACATCGAAGCCTCCCGGAAGCGCCTGATCAACTATCTGATCGACGTGCTGTACCAGAAGAACTAGCCCCCCTCCGCCTGATCCAGTCCTTTACTCCGATTGAGGTTAACCATGCGTGAAGCAGTCATCGTCAGTGCCGTCCGAACGGCCATCGGAACCTTCGGTGGTTCCCTGGCCGGCCTATCCGCCGTGGAAATGGGCAGCATCGCCGCCAAGGAGGCTCTCCAGAGGGCCGGGGTCGACCCCTCCGCCGTGGATGAAGTGATCATCGGCAACGTCCTGTCCGCCGGCCTGGGCCAGAACGTGGCCCGGCAGGTGGCCCTGAAGGCCGGCCTGCCCGGGACGGTGAGCTGCTTCAGCATCAACAAGGTATGCGGCTCCGGCCTGCGGGCCATCAGCCTCGCCGCCCAGCTCATCAAGGCCGGGGACGCCGACGTGGTCCTGGCCGGCGGCACGGAGAGCATGAGCAACTCCCCCTACCTGCTCAACAAGGCCCGTTTCGGCTACAAGATGGGCAACGACACCCTGGTCGATTCCATGATCTGCGACGGCCTGTGGGACATCTACAACGACTACCACATGGGCATCACGGCCGAGAACGTCGCCGCGCAGTACGGCATCAGCCGCGAGGCCCAGGACGCCTTCGCCCTGGTCAGCCAGCAGCGCGCCGAGGCCGCCGTCAAGGAGGGCCGGTTCAAGGACGAGATCGTTCCCGTGGTCATGCCCCAGAAGAAGGGCGAACCCAAGGTCTTCGACACGGACGAATTCCCCCGCTTCGGTTCCTCCCTGGAAGGCTTCGCCAGGCTCCGCCCGGCCTTCAAGAAGGACGGCACCGTCACCGCCGGCAACGCCTCGGGCATCAACGACGGCGCGGCCATGACCCTCGTCATGTCCGCCGAAAAGGCCCGGGAGCTGGGCCTCAAGCCCCTGGCCCGCATCGCCTCCCATGCCTCGGCCGGCGTGGATCCCTCCGTCATGGGCTACGGCCCCGTGCCCGCGTCCCGGAAGGCCCTGGCCAAGGCCGGCCTCACCGTAAAGGACCTGGGCCTCGTGGAGGCCAACGAGGCCTTCGCGGCCCAGGCCCTGGCCGTCAGCGCCGGACTGGACCTGGACCCCGCCTTCACCAACGTCAACGGCGGCGCCATCGCCCTGGGCCACCCCATCGGGGCCTCGGGCGCGCGCATCGCCACCACCCTCATCCATGAACTGAAGCGCAGGAACGCCCGGTTCGGCCTGGCCACCCTTTGCATCGGCGGCGGCATGGGCACGGCCCTGATCGTAGAGAACCTGCAGTAGCCCCGGAGGACGCCATGTCCGATCTCAGCAGCAAGGTCATCCTGACCGTCGCCCCCACCGGCGCCTGGCCCTCCAAGGAGGACACGCCCCACGTCCCGCTCCAGCCCGGGGAGATCGCCGAGGAGGTCTACGCCTGCTGGAAGGCCGGCGCCTCCATCGCCCACATCCACGTGCGGGATGACAACAACAAGTCCTCCATGAGCTTCGAGAAGTTCACCGAGACCGTGAACCTCATCCGGGCCACGGACTGCGACATCGTCCTGAACCTGACCACCTCGGGCCAGCTGGGACTGGCCGACGAGGACCGCATGAAGCACCTCATCGCCCTGAAGCCCGAGCTGGCCTCCTACGACTGCGGTTCCATGAACTGGCTGCACACCTCGGTCTTCGAGAACAGCCCCCGCTTCCTTGAGAAGCTGGGCACCTGCATGCAGGAGAACGGGGTCAAGCCGGAGATCGAGATCTTCGACGCCGGCATGATCAGCAACGCCGTCCACTACCTCAAGAAGGGCTTCCTGAAGGCCCCCCTGCACTTCCAGTTCGTGCTGGGCGCCGCCGGCGGCATGGACGCCACGGTCGAGAACCTCGTGTTCCTCAAGAGCCTGCTCCCCGCCGGCTGCACCTGGGGCGCCCTGGGCATCGGCAAGGGCCACCTGCCCATCATGTACGCCGCCCTCGCCCTGGGCGGGCACGTCCGGGTGGGCATGGAGGACAACATCCTCTACTCCAAGGGCGTGCTGGCCAGGTCCAACGTGGAGTTCGTCGACCGCACCAGGCGCATCGTCGCCGAGCTCAACAAGGAGATCGCCACCCCCGCCGAGGCGCGGGCCATTCTTGGCCTGCCCGCCAAGGCCTAGCAAGGCGAACGTTCCGCCCCGGGGATGGGAAGGCTGGCGCCGTCCGCGCCGCCCCTTCCCATCCCCGATCCATTCCAACGACCGGAGCCCCGAATGCCCCTTTCCCCTTTCGACGAAACCAGCATGGCCCCGTGGCATGCCTTCCATGCCGCGGCCCTGGACCGCCTGGATCACCTGGAGGAGGCCCTGGCCTCCCGGGACTGGCCGAACCTGACCGGCCTCCTTCGCTGGGTGGCCACCGACCTGTGCGCCCACAACCGGGCCGAGGAGCTGGAGCTCCTGCCCCTCCTGGAGGAGGTGGGGGCCGAGGCCCTGTGCGAGCAGCTCCTGTCCGACCACCAGGAGATCCGGGAGCGCTCGGAAAGCCTCCTGGCCACCGGCGGCACCCGCATTTGCCCGGAGCTCGCGCGCGAACTGCTGGGCCTGATCCGGCAGCACATCGGCACCGAGGAGCACCTCATGCTCCCCCTGCTGCGGGGGAAATCCCTCAACGGGCGCGCCGACGTGGACGCCGAGGGCTACCGGATCCTGGAGAAGCGCCTCCTGGCCCCGGAGACCTGGAGCTTCATCGTCCAGGCCCCCATGGTGGCCCGGGGCCGCAGGCCCGGCCAGTTCCTCATGGTGGCCCCCTTCGAGAAGAGCGAGCGCATCCCCCTGACCCTGGCCGACGGCGATGCCCGCGAGGGCTGGATCCGCTTCATCATGGTGGAGGTGGGCGCCACCACCCGGGCCATGGGCAGGCTGAGCGCCGGCGACCTGCTGTACGCGGTGGCGGGCCCCATGGGGGAGCCCAGCGAGCTGGTCGAGGAGGGCACCGTGGTGCTGGTGGCCGGCGGCTACGGCAGCGCGGCCATCCTGCCCGCGGCCAAGGCCCTCAAGGCCAGGGGCCAGCGGGTGATCACCATCCTGGGCGGCAGGTCCAGGGAGCGCGTGCTGCTGGCCGAGGAGCTGGAGCTGGCCTCCGACGAGCTCATCGTCACCACCGACGACGGCACCCTGGGCCGCAAGGGCATCGTCACCCATCCCCTGGCCGAGGTCCTGGAGCGCGAACCCGTGGCCGAGGTGGTGGCCGTGGGCCCCATGCCCATGATGCAGGCGGTCTCCGAGGCCACCCGGGAGCGCGGCATCTTCACGCTGGTGAGCCTCAACGCCCTCATGGTCGACGGCACGGGCATGTGCGGCGGCTGCCGGGTGTCGGTGGGCGGCGAGATGAAGTTCGCGTGCTTCGACGGCCCCGACTTCGACGGCCACAAGGTCGACTTCAACATGCTCCGCATGCGCCAGAACTGGTACAAGGAGGACGAGGCCGCCGCCCAGGACCACGTGTGCAACCTGGGCCTGTCCAGCCATCCGGTGACGGACGCGGACATGCCCTTCATCGCGCCGGTGGCCGACCTGGACTGGCAGAACCTGGACCTGCCCTCCCTCAAGCCCGCCCAGCGCATGAAGATCCCCCGCCAGGTGGCGGCCTGCCAGGATCCGGCCATCCGCGTGGGCAACTTCTCGGAAGTGACCCTGGCGCTGAACCCCGAGCAGGCCCGGCTGGAGGCCGCCCGCTGCCTGGACTGCAAGGTGCCCAAGTGCGTGGACCGCTGCCCCGTGAACATCGACATCCCGGCCTTCATCCGGGAGATCGCCGCCGGCGACCCCCTGGCCGCGGCCCGCATCCTCAAGCGGTCCTCGAGCCTGCCCGCCGTGTGCGGCCGGGTGTGCCCGCAGGAGAAGCAGTGCGAGGCCAAGTGCGTGGTGGGCATCAAGGGCGAGGCCGTGGGCATCGGGCGCCTGGAGCGCTTCGCCGCCGACGCGCTGCTGGCCGCCGAGCCCGAGACGCCGCCCATGGCGCCGGCCACGGGCCGCAAGGTGGCCGTGGTGGGCGCGGGCCCCGCGGGCCTCACCGTCGCCGGCGAGCTGGCCGGGAAGGGCCACGACGTCACGGTCTACGACGCCCTGCACCGCCCCGGAGGCGTGCTGCTCTACGGCATTCCCGAGTTCCGCCTGCCCAACGCCATCGTGGAGAAGGAAGTGGACACGCTGCGCCGCATGGGCGTGAAGTTCGTCCTGAACACCCTGGTGGGCCGTTCCATGACCCTGGCCGAGCTCCGGTCCGAAAACGACGCCGTGTTCATGGGCACCGGCGCGGGCCTGCCCGGCATGCTGGGGATCCCGGGCGAGGACTTCAAGGGCATCTACACCGCCAACGAGTTCCTCACCCGCATCAACCTCATGCGCGCCGACCTCTTCCCCGAATCCGGCACGCCGGTGACGGTCGGCAGGCACGTGGTCATCGTGGGCTGCGGCAACACCGCCATGGACGCCTCCCGCGCCGCGCGGCGCCTGGGCCCCGAATCGGTCTCGATCGTCTACCGCCGCACCATCAAGGAATCCACCGCCCGCAAGGAGGAGCTGGAGCACACCGGGGAGGAGGGCGTCCACTTCCACTTCCTCACCAACCCCCTGCGCTGCATCGGCAACGACAAGGGCTGGATCACCCACATCGAGTGCGCCGTCATGGAGCTCAACGAGCCCGGCCCGGACGGCCGCCGGGGCGTGCGCGCCACCGCCGGGACCGTGACCCTGCCCTGCGACACCCTGGTGGTGGCCCTGGGCTTCTCCGTGAACCCGCTGATCGCCCAGACCGAGGACCGCCTCAAGACCCTCAAGGGCGGCGTGGTGCGGGTGGACGAGGCCACCGGGGAGACCACGGTGCCGGGGGTCTTCGCCGGCGGCGATGTCATCACGGGCGGGGCGACGGTGATCCTCGCCATGGGCCAGGGCCGCCGTGCGGCCGAGGCCATGCACCGGTACTTGGCCAAGGTGTAACCCTTGTAGTCAATAGGCCAATTCCTGGGTACCTGTTCCTGCCCATGGGCCGCCGGCGGGTGTAATGGTTCCGGGCATAGGTGTCAGGATCCGTGACAGCGTCGGCAGGCCCTCCCGCATCAGGGTCAAACCAATTGTTTGCTTTAGCTTACCCACCGGCCACGGCCCCTCCGGATCCCCGGGGCCGCCGTTGGACGGTGTCCCTTCCGTTACGATCGGGATCCCGGTCCGGGTTCCGGTCGGGCACCTCCTTCCCTGGGATCCCCATGTTTGGGGGGTTCTGGAGCATCCCGACGATCTCCAAAGGAATTGGCCCTTATCTTGCTCTTGCCATGGCCATCCCTCCTGGAGAACCCCATGACCTCGAACCTCGCAACCCGTCTGGACCTGCGCAAGGCAACGCCCGGGGATGTGCCCGCCTGCGGCCGGATCTGCTACGAGGCCTTCGCCGCCCTCAGCCGCGCCCACAACTTCCCCTCCGACTTCCCGAGCCCCGAGGCCGCAATCGGCATGCTCGGCGTGCCGTTCGCGGACCCGGGCTTCCACTGCATGATCGCGCTCCGGGAGGGACGGATCATCGGCAGCATCTGCTTGGACGAACGCGCACCCGTCGTCTGCCTGGGGCCCATCACCGTCGATCCCGGGGCCCAGAACGCCGGGGCGGGACGCCTGCTGATGGAGGCGGCCCTGGAGCGCGAGCGCGGGCGAGGCGCCGCCGGGGTGCGGCTGGTCCAGGCCGCCTTCCACAACCGCACCATGGCGCTCTACGCGAGTCTGGGCTTCGATGTGCGGGAGCCGCTTTCCTGCATGCAGGGGCGGACCCGGACCCGCAGCCTTCCCGGCTGCACCGTGCGGCCGGCGCGGGCGGAGGACCTGGACGCCTGCTGCGCTGTGGCCCAGCGGGTTCACGGCTTTGAACGCCGGGGTGAGCTGGAGCAGATGATCCGCGCCGGTGAGGCCCGGCTGGTGTCGCGCGCCGGCCGGATCACCGGCTACGCCAGCGCCCTCGCCTTCTTCGGCCACGCGGCGGCGGAGGAGACCACCGACCTGAAGGCCCTGCTCGCATCCGCCGACGGCTTCCAGGGCCCGGGGGTGCTGGTGCCGACCCGGAACGCCGGGCTGTTCCGATGGTGCCTGGCCGAAGGGCTGCGGGTGGTGCAACCCCTGACCCTCATGAGCGTGGGCTTGTACCACGAGCCCAACGGGGCCTGGCTGCCGTCCATCTCATCCTGACCCCGCCCGGTGTTCGGATGCGGTGGCGTGGGGGTGGCCATCGAGTCGTTCCGGGCTTTCGGCTTCCGTTTCAGGCGCAGCCAGAGGATCGGGGCGGGCAGGCATGCGCTCGGCCACGGCCAGTGCCCGGATGAAAGCACCCTCATGCCAGAGTTGGAGGTGGGTCCCTCCGATACCCTTCGCCCAGGCCTGGCGCGCCAGGTGCCCCCGGAGGCTCGCGGAGGCTCCGGCTTGATTGCCAAGCACCTCGATCTCGTTCAGGCGGACCCGGTTCCCGTCCATCCCAAGGCACTTGAACACCGCTTCCTTCCCGGCAAACGAAAAGGCGAGCATGAGGACGGGATCCCCATGCTCGCCCGCCTGCACCCGTTCCCCTTCCGTGAACGTCTTCCGGTAGAACGGGTCGTCCAGGTCCCTCCCCAGGCACCTGAACCGCTCCAGAAGGAGCAGGTCCACGCCCACCCCGGCCACCTTCATGGCGGAGCCGGGGCGGATCAACGTGAGAAGTGGCTCCATACCGGGACACCCGTGTAGGTCTTGGCCTGCTCCTGGCCGGTCATGACGCGGTAGGCGCCGCTGGCCAGGGCCTCCATCTCGAACTCGCCCGGATAGGCGTGGACGGGGGCGATGTAGTTCACCCTACTCCGGATCTCGCCCACGAGGTAGTTCTCACGGGCGATGCCGCCGGTGAGGAGGATGGCGTCCACCTCGCCGCTCAGGACCGTCGCATAGGCGCCGATGTACTTGGCGATCTGGTAGATCATGGCGTCGTACACCAGCTTCGCGTAGGCGTCCCCCTTCCCGATGCGCTCCAGGATCTCCAGGACGTCCGAGGTGCCGAGGTGGTCCACGAGACCGCCGTTCTTGGTGATGCGGTCGTACATCTCGCGCTCCGTGAACTTCCCGGAGAAGCAGAGCTTCACCACGCCGCTGGCGGGGACGGCGCCGCACCGGGTCGGGGCCATGGGCCCGTCGCCGTTGATCACGTCAACGGTGTCCACCATGCGGCCCTTCCTGTGGGCCGTCACGGAGACCCCGCCGCCGATGTGGGCGATGACGAGGTTGAGGTCCTCGTAGGGGGTTCCCACCCGCTTCCCGTGCCGGATCCCGACCTCCTTCTGGTTGAGCGGGTGGCCCCGGCTCTCCCGGGCCAGGTCGGCGAACCCGCAGACCCGGGCCACCTCGTCCATCTCGTCCACGTCGGGGGGGTTGACCACGAAGGCCTGGCCGCCGTACTGGGTGGCGAAGGCGTGGGCCAGCTGGCTCCCGAGGGTGGCGGGGTGCTTCACGGTGAAGCCCACCCGGGCGTGCTCGAGGAGGATGTCGTTCACCGGGTAGGTGCCGCCCTCGAGGCCCACCAGGCCCCCGCCCCGGCCCACGAAGACGTCCACGGACGCCATGGCCAGGCCGCGCCTGGCCATCTCCGCCAGGATGGTGTCCCGGCGATAGTCGAACTGGTCGCTGATCTGGGCGAACTTCTTCAGTTCGGCGGCATCGTGGGTGACGTTGACCGAGAACACCTCGGTCTCGTTCCGGAAGAGGCCGATCTTGGTGGAGGTGGACCCGGGATTGATTACGAAGATGGTGTAGACCTTGTCCATGTCTTCCCCTATTCCCCGGCCCGGACCACGAGGATGGTCAGGTTGCCGACGATTTCGTCGATGGGCGCGCTGCGTGAAAAGTCCGTCACCGGCCTGGCGAACCCCTGCAGGAGGGGCCCGTGGGCCAGGGCGCCGCCGAACATCTGGATCAGCTTGACGCCGATGTTTCCCGCGTTGAGGTCCGGGAACACGATGATGTTGGCGCGGCCCGCGACCCGGCTGGGGCGCCGGACCTTCTTGGCGGCCACGGCCGGCTTGAGGGCCGTGTCGATCTGGAACTCGCCGTCGATGGCCAGGTCCGGCCTGCGCTCGTTGGCGATACGGACGCCCTCCTTCACCTTGTCGGTGATCTCGTGCTGGCCGCTGCCGTCCGTGGAGAAGCACACCAGGGCCGCGCGGGGTTCCCACCCCAGGAGGCTCTTCATGGTGTCCGCGGTGGTGCAGGCGATGTCCGACAGTTCCGAGGCGGTGGGGTTCTGGCACACCGCGCAGTCCGCGATGGCGAAGAGGTTCCCCTCCGAGGTCTCGAAACCGGGCGCCTCCACGACCCCGAAGCTGGAGACGGTGGAGATGCCGTCCTGGAGCCCGATGAAGAGCTGGCTGGCCAGGACCACGTCGCCCGTGGAGCAGTCGATGCCCGCCGCGAGGCAGTCGGCCCGGCCCAGCTTCACCCAGGCGGCGGCGAAATTGAGCGGGTTACGGAACTTGCGGTTCAGGGCCTTCTCGGAGAAGTCCTGGTTCAGGGCCAGGAAGGCCGGGATGAGGTAGGCCAGGACGGCCTCGTCCTCGTTGTCCACGTAGTCGAAGCCCTTGGTCGACACCTGGAGTTCCGCGGCCCTGGCCTCGATGGCGTCCCTCTTCCCGACGAGGATGGGCCGGGCGATCCCGGCCTCCAGGAGCCGCTCGGAAGCCTGGAGGACCTTCTCGCTTCCGGATTCCGGGAAGATAATGGTCTTCGGATTCTGGACGGCCCGGGCGGTCAATTGGGCGATGAATTTACTGCTCATACCAGGATTCCTTTTCATGAATTTCCCCCGGCGCCTCTGCGTTTGATTTCCTTGCCAATGCATTCCCGACGATGGGGCAATGGACAGGCGCTCTGGCCAATCCAGGCAAGGAGCCAAACGCAGAGGCGCTGGGAATAGCAGGACTAGCGCCGGGTGTACCCGCTCTTGGTCTTGTAGCGGGCCGGGATGACGGGGGCCTGCAGGTAGGACTCGTATTCCCCGCCGGTGTGGATTATATGCCTGCCCTTGTTGTCGGTCTCCCAGATCAGGGGCTCGAACCAGCCTTCGCGGATGTAGCGGCCCGCCACCTGGACCCGCAGCTGCTGGCCCTTGTGGTAGAGCTTCGAGACCGGCACGATGGCGATGTCCACGGGGACGATCTGGCCCTTGGCGAGCTTTTCCTCCTTCAACTGGGACTGCACGGGCTCGAACTTGGTGGTGAGCTTCTCGTCCAGGGCACGGCGCGATACCCGCAGCTTGCCCCAGGGGCCGGGATGGGGCTCGCCGAGGATGCTGGTGGGCAGCCAGTTGCCGTCCTCGTCGAGCTTCTGGACGTTGACCATGATGTCCATCTCGTCGTGGCCGTCGGCCTCCACCCAGAGGCGCAGCGACAGGTACCCGGTGATCTCGGTGTCCTCGTCGAAGGCCAGGTCGAAATTGGCCTGCTCGGTGGCGGGGTCATAGGAGACGCTGGACTTGACCGGCACGGGCTCCAGGGCCAGGGCGCCCTTGGCGGCATCCAGGTAGAAGCGCTTGTATTCGGTGCGGGCCAGGGGGAATTCCTTCTCCCCGCGGTAGGTCTGGTAGTCGAAGTCGTAGGCGTCCATGACCTCCAGGCGGTAGCGGGGGGTCAGCTCCCAGCCGTTGTGGATGTTCTTCAGGTACCGGTCGAAAAAGCGCTTGAGGTCCTCGATGTTGGCCGGGGTGCTGGCGTCGGGCCATTCCTGTTCCCGGTGGGCGCGCAGCCACTTCCGGGTGGACTTCATCTTGCGGAAGGAGTTGAAGGCGCCGTGCAGATGGAAGTGGCTCCAGGAGGCGCAGGCGTAGACGGGGATCTTGACGTTGGCGAAGTTGGGAATCTTGTCTTCCCAGTACTTGTTCATGAAGGGGTAGGCCTTGGCGTTGGCCACCATGTCCTCCACCAGGGAAGGCCCGGTCAGGGACGCCACGACGAACTCGTTGAAGCCGAGCGCAGGGATGCCGCCCTCGTAGATGGACTCGCGGAAGATGTCGCAGGTGGCTTCCCAGGGGGCGATGCAGGCGAGGCTGGGGGGTTGCTGGGCGGCGATGCGGATCTGGGTCATGGCCACGAAGGAGTTGCCCGCCATGCCCACCTTGCCGTTGCACCAGTGCTGCCTGGCGACCCACTCGATGAAGTCGTACCCGTCCCGTGCGTCCTGGGTGCCCATGATGCAGATGTCGCCCTGGGAGTGGCCCACGCCGCGGGGGTCCACGTTGGCCACCGCGTAGCCCTGGTGGCACCAGTAGCCGGGATCGGCGGACTCGAACTTGCTCATGGTGGAGATGGTGCCGGGGGGAACGCCCATGACCTGCCATTCCGACATGCCGTCGCCGGGGCGCTTGCCGTAGGCGCTCCAGGACACCAGGACGGGGATGTTCTCCTCGCCTTCCTTGCGGTAGATGTCGCAGTAGATCACCGTCCCGTCGCGCAGGGTCACGGGGATGTCCTGTTCGCAGAGGATGCCGTCCTCGTTCTTGTAGGTGCGCTGGTTGAACTTGGCGCAGAAGCCGTGGGCCGTGGCGGCCAGGCCCTTCTCCTTGGAGAGGTCGAGGCCCTCGGCGGGGTCGATGGGCTCGCGGGCCTTGCGGTAGAAGACCTCGATCTCCTCGCCGTCGAAGACGATCTTCTTGGAGAACAACTGCGGTGCCGGACGCTGTTCGTGCATGCGGAATGCTCCTGGTTGGGTGGGGGTTTGAATCAGCCTTCGACGAGCTGTTCGACGTAGCCGGCGGCCTCGCCAAACGTCTTCTTGCGCTTGAATTCCATGTAGGGGATCTCCACGTCGAATTCGTCCTCGAGCACGGTGGTGATCTGGACGTAGTTGGCGGATTTGGCCTGCAGGTCGGTCTCGAACGACGTTCCGGCGGAAAGGGTGGCCGGATCGACCTTGAATACGTCGGCGGCGCGCCTGATGATCACGGCCAGTGCTTTGTCTCTAACGTCCATGACGAGTCCCTCGAAGTGGAACCGCGTGGTCATCGCGCGGTCTTATGCCTCAAGTCTCGGTCCCCGCTCCCCAGGGCGGAAATACCGTCTGGACATCAGAATCATTCGTTCCGGTTATCACCCGGGACACCCGAGACCCTGTTGGTGAACAGCGGCACCACGTGGTTCAGGTTCTCCCGCTTCCAGGCCATGACCACGTCGATGGGCCTCTCGTCCAGCTCGCAGACCCGGAAGTCCTCGCTGTTGTAGATCCGGATCGTGGAGTCGAAAAGGCACACCCCCAGGCCGGATTCCACGCACATCAGCATGGATTCCACGTTGGGCAGCTGCTTGACGATGTTGGGGGTGAAGCCGTGGCGCCGGCACATGTCGATGGTCCCGTCGAAGGCCCTGGGCGATTCCTCCCGGGAGATGGTGACGAAGTTCTCGTCCTTGAGGTCCGCCAGGGTGAGCCGTTCCCGGGAGGCCATGGGGTGGGAGGCCGCCATCAGCACCACGGGCCTGGCCTGCTGGATGAAGTCGGAGAGGATCCCCAGGCAGTCCGCGATCTCGAAGGAGAGGGTGAACACCAGGTCCAGGTCCCCATGGATCAGCTTCTGGCGCAGGGTCTTGAAGGAGTGGCGCTCCAGCACCACCTTGACGCCCGGATAGCTGCTCTTGAAGTCGTTGATGGCCCGGCGCATGAATACGCCGATCTCCATGGCCTCCAGGCAGCCGATGGTGATGCTGGCGTCCTGGCCCAGGTCCGGGTGCTGGGCCTTGGCCACGGCCGCCTCGATGCGCTCCTGGATCGAGGAGAGCTCCTTCAGGAGCACGATTCCCGCAGGGGTCATGCGCACCGAGCGCTTCGTGCGCAGGAACAGCGGCACGCCGATGTCGTGCTCGAGCTGCGCCACCTGCTTGCTGATGGCGGGCTGGGACACGTAGAGGCTCTTGGCCGCCTCGGTGAAGTTCAGGTGGCGGGCCACGGCCAGGAAGTAGTCGATCTGCCGCATGCTGATCTGGTTGAGGTTCACGGATTCACCTAGTGCACAAGATACCGCGCCCAGAGGAAGGAAATGGGCATGATCAGCAGCAGGGCCGGCAGCATGTTGGCCACGTGGAAATGCTTGATGCCGGCGATGCGGAACCCCGTGGCCACCATGATGAGCCCCCCGGCGGCCGAGAAGTCCGCGATCATGGCCGGGGACACCAGGGGCAGGATCCAGATGGACAGGAAGAACAGGGCCACCTGGATGAGGAAGTTGGGGATGGCCACCGCCACCAGGGAGTAGCCCAGGGCCGTGGCGAAGATCCCCACCGAGAACAGGTCCAGGACCGACTTGACGATGATCAGGGAGGTGTCCCCGGTCATGGCCTCGTTCATGGTCCCGAAGATCCCCGTGCCGCTGGAGCAGATGAGCACCAGGATGGCCACGAACTGGTTCAGGAACTCCTCGTGGGAGAGGGCCTGGTTCTTCGGCTTGGCGATGCGGTCCACCAGGGTTCGGGTGTGGGTGGACAGCTTGATGATCCCGTCCTCCAGGTGGAGGAGTTCGCCCAGGGTGGTGCCCACCAGCAGGGCCAGGATGACCGCGGGGAAGTACTTCACGCGGATGATGGTGGCGATGCCCAGGCCCATGGCCGAGAGGCCGAAGACCATGGGCAGGCGGGTGCGCAGGTTCTGGCTGATCCTGTCGCCCAGGAAGGCGCCGGTGGAACTGCCGACGACCACCGTGGCAAGGTTGAGGTAGGGACCTATCATTCGGGACTCCAGTGTCGATTCAGGTTGGTGCCGTTCAACTTCAACTATTCCCAGCGCACGGCGGCGACCCGGAGCCTGTTCGTTGCGGGTCAGACGATGGACATGGCGGCCGTGTAGCCGTCCTGCACCGCCTCGCCCACCTTCCCGGGGCGGACGCAGTCGCCCACCTCGAACACCTGGGCCCTGCCCGCGGCCTCCCTCAGGAGCCGGGCGCCCTCGCTCCTGGCCGTGTAGCCCAGGCCGATGACCACGGTGTCGGCCGGGAGGAAGGTCTCCCTCCCTTCGGCGTCGACCACCGCGACACCGTCCTCCCGGATCTCCCTGCAGGTGGTGCGCACCAGGTTGCGGATGCCGACCTCGTCCATGCGGTCCAGGAGGGCCGTGCGGTGGATGCCGATGAACTCGGCCACCAGGCGCTCCTTCATTTCCACGACCACGACCTCGTGGCCCTTGTGGGCCAGTTCCAGGCCCACCTCGCAGCCCACGAGTCCGCCGCCCACCATGACCACGCGCCTGCCGATCCGCTCATCGGGCAGGAAGTAGGTGTCGAAGGCCTTCAGGGCCCGCTCCACCCCCGGGATGGGGGGCACGGCGGCCTCGGCGCCCAGGGCCAGGACCAGGGCGTCGGGGGCCATCTCCCGGACCACCTCGGGGGTGACCCGGGTGTTCAGGCGCACGGAGATGGCGCGCCTGCCCACCTCCCGCACCAGGAGCTCCTTGAAGTGGAAGAGGTCCTTCTTGTAGACGTCGTGGTCGGTGAGGCGCAGGGCCCCGCCCAGGCGGTCCGCCTCGTCCATGAGGATCACCTTGTGGCCGCGGTCGTGGGCGTCGATGGCGGCCTGCATGCCGCCGGGGCCGCCGCCGACCACCAGGAGCCTGCGGGACCCCTCGGGCCGGGGCCGGTCCTCGGGCAGCACCTTGTGGTGGGAGAAGGAATTCACGCTGTAGGGATTGATGGTGCAGGAACCCAGGCCGGGGAAGTGGCGGCCCGGAGGGTCCGTCTCGTGCTCGCCGGAGGGGCCGGGGTAGCAGACGCAGCAGCGCAGGCACTCGCGGATCTCGTCGCCCTTGCCCTTCACGGCCTTCATGGCGAAGTCGGGGTCGGCGATCATCTGCCGGCCCATGGAGACGATGTCCGCCTTGCCTTCGGCGATGATGCGCTCGGCGTCGGCGGCGGTGGTGATGCCCCCCACCACGGCCACGGGGATGGTCACGGCCTTCTTGACGGCCGCGGCGTAGTCCGCGTTCAGGCCGTGGGGCCGGAAGATGGTGGAGAACTCGTTGGAGCGGGCCGGGCTGTAGTAGTGCCCGGCGGAGATGTGGATAAGATCCACCAGGCCCGTGCCTTCCAGCAGCCTGCAGAAGCCCACGGTGTCCTCGAGGGTGATGCCTCCGGGCAGGTTCTCCTTCCCGCTGAGCCGGATCTCGATGAGGAAGTCCGGCCCGCAGCGCTCGCGGATGGCCCGGAGGATGGCCATGGGAAACCGCCCCCGGTTGGCGATGCTGCCGCCGAATTCGTCGGTGCGGGTGTTGTTCCGGGGGGACAGGAACTGCCCGATCATCCAGCCGTGGCCGCAGTGCACGAAGACGCCGTCGAACCCGGCGGCCTGCATGAAGGCCGCGGCGGTGGCGAAGTCGTCCTGGACCTTGGCCATGGTCCCGGCGTCGAAGGCCCGCACCGGGGTGCCGTCGGGCCGGGTGAAGGCCACAGGCCCCAGGGGCTGGATGCCGTCCTCCAGGAGCGGCTTCTCGATGCCGAAGTGGGAGAGCTCGGCCATGGCCACCGCGCCGTGGCGCTTGATGACGTCGGCGTTCTTCCGGAAGGTGGCGAAGGCCGGGGCCTCATGGTCCTTGAAATCGACCGTGAGGCGGATCATCTTCCCCTCGCCGGCCACGATGGGCCGGAGGGAGTCGTCGAAGTTCACGGAGATCTCCCCGTGCACCACGCTGGCGCACCCGCCCCTGGCGCGGTCCTCGATCATGCGGAGCACGCGCGCCGACAGGAACGGCACCAGGGTCAGGGACGAGAAGATCGTCGGCGCGGACTCGATGCGGTTGCGGAACGTGTGCTTGCCGATCCTGATGGGACTCGTGAGGTGCGGGTACGTCGTCATGGTGTCGGTCCTAGGCGTTGGCGGCGTCGGCCGCGTTCTCGCCGGCGATGCGGCCGGAATTGAGGCAGAAGCCCATGGTGTTGCCGGGGAGGATGAAGGGGTAGCTCTGGCCGTAGATGGCGCAGGCGTCCACGCCCACGGCGTAGAGGCCGGGGATCACCTTGTGGTCGTCGGTCATGACTTCGGTCCGGTGGTTGATCCTGATGCCGCCCAGGGTGCCGTAGGCGCCCACGAACTGCCGGCAGGCATAGTACTTCGGCGAACCGATGGGCTGCATGAACTGCCGGTCCTTGTCGAAGAGGGGGTCGAAGTTCTTGGCGCATGAGGCGTTGTACTCCTCGACCGTCCGGGCCAGGCCCGCGGGGTCGATGCCCATCTTCTCCGCCAGCCCCTCGATGGAGTCCGCCTCGCAGACGTGGCTGTAGCCCTCGTCGGCCGCGGCCTTCATGGCGTTGTCGAACTGCCTGTAGAGGTCGTGGGGATGGACGTGGGACTGGATGTCCGGACCGTCCTTCTTGTAGTGCTTGAGCAGTTTGGCGTCGAAGATGGAATAGGCGATGTGGTCGGGCTGGGTGGCGATGGCGTTGCCGGTGAAGGTGGTGTTGGGGATGCCGTCCTCGTTCATGAAGCGCTCGCCCAGCTTGTTCACCCAGAGGCAGGGCTGGCGGAAGGCGCCGTCCAGGACGAAGTGGTTCATGTTGTCGGGAATCTGGTACATCAGCTCCAGGTTCATGTCCGTCCTGCCCGCGCCGGCTTCCCAGGCCATGCGGATGCCCTCGCCCACCATGCCCGGAACGGCGAAGGAGAAGAGGTTCTTGCCCCACTCGTAGCCCGTGGCCTCCTGGATCATCCTGGGGTTGGCGCCGAAGCCGCCGGTGGCGACGATGACGGCCCTGCCCCTGGCCTCGATCTCCTCGCCGTTCTTGTCCACGCCGAGGACGCCCACGATCCTGCCGTCCTCCACGAGGATCTTCTTCGCGGGGGTCTCCAGCAGGATCTCGACGCCCAGTTCCCTGGCCCGCTCCGTCATGCACTTGATCATGGCGCCGGCGGCGCGGGGGCCCGGCATGCCGCCGCCGATGGGCTTCACGAGGTGCCACACGGCCTCGGAGGTCGCGTAGCCCTTCACGGTCTCGGGCGCGGCGTAGGCGGGGGACACCCCCACGAACTCGACGCCCATCTCCTGCAGCCAGCCGATGGTCTCGCCGGACTTCATGTAGTAGTCCCGCACCAGGCGCGCGTCCACCTTCCAGTGGGTGAAGTTCATGTGCTTGCGGAAGGCCTCGAAGGGCGTGATGCTCACCATCTGGTGCTTCTGGACGCTGGAGCCGATGCCCAGGGGGCCCATGCCCATGTTGGCCGCGCCGCCGGTGGTGCCGGCCTTCTCGAAGGCGACGACCCTGGCGCCGTTCTCGGCGGCGGAGATGGCCGCAGCCAGGCCCGAGAGGCCCGCGGCGACGACGATGACGTCCGTTTCGATCTGCTTCATGGGGTTGCTCCTTGGAGGTGTGCGTTAACGCTTCTTCCAGGTGCCCACGGGAATGGGCTCCCTGGGGGTTCGGGGTTTCAGTGCGCCGGCCTTGGCCACGGCGGCCGCCTCCGGGGGACAGACGTCGAAGCAGAGACCGCACCTGGTGCAGGCCCCCGGGTCGATGACATGGATGTAGTCCTCCTCGCCTTCGATGGCGCCCTCGGGGCAGACCGCCAGGCACTTGCCGCAGCCCGTGCAGGTCTCGCCCAGGATGTGGAAGGTGACGTAGGCCCTGCAGACGAGGGCCGGGCAGCGCTTGCGCTTCAGGTGCGCGTCGAAGTCCCCGGCGAAGTGCCGGAGGCCGGAGAGGAGCGGATCGGGGGCCCGGCGCCCGATGGCGCAGAGGGACCCCTCCCGCAGGGCGGCGCCGAGTTCCTGGATCAGGGCCTCGTCGGTGCCCCGGGTCTCCCCCGAGGACGCGTCGGCCAGGAGTTCCTCGAGCTGGTGGCTCCCCTCCCGGCAGATGGTGCAGATCCCGCAGTTCTCGTAGGCGGTGAGGGCGAGGGCGCGGCGGGCCTGGTCCACCACGCAGTCCCCTTCATCCCCCACGGTGATCAGGCCGATGGCCGGAACATCCAGGCCGTCCGCGGGGATGAAGCTTCCCTCCGCCAGCGCGAACTTGAAGGCCTTGGCGCCCCTCATCCCGCCGCACCGTTCGAAGATCACCGAACGCAGCGTCGTTCCGGGCGGAACCTCCAGCAGGCCGGGCCGGTTCACGGCGCCCCGCACCTGCACCAGCGAACCGGCCTCCCTCCCGGCGAAGCGGTGCGAGAGCGCGACCAGGTCCTCGATGGAGAAGACGGCCGCGGCCTTGCCGCCCAGTTCCACCCGGGGCGCCGACGCCAGGGCGGGCCGCCCTTCCAGGAGGCGAATCAGCGCCGTGTCCTCTGAGGCCATGAAGGCGCGCGGCACCACCGCCACCCGCAGGGCGGGCCCCCCGAGGCGCTCCAGGGCGGCGATCCCTTCCGCCAGTCCGGCTTCCGTCTCCACGGCAGCCACGGCCTCGGCGGCCCCCGCGGCGAAGGCGGCGAGCCACAGGCCCTCCAGGAACGCCAGGGGCGCGCGCTCCAGCAGCGCGGAGCGCACGGCGGCGCCCGGCAGGGTGTCCAGGGCCCGGGCCACCACGATGTCCGCGGCCCCGCCGCCCACCCGCGACCGGGTGGCTTCGGGCCCCAGGGCCAGGGCCGCCAGGGCGCCGGGGAACTCCAGGCTCTCCCCGGAGAAGAGGGTCGAGCCGGAGCCCGGGATGCTTATTTCCAGCGACACGTCCATACCTCGATCAGTGGTGGGGATAGGAGCTCCAGAACCGGGGCTCGGAGAGGGTCAGGCGGAGGTCGCACTGGAGGCACCGCCCGGATTCCTCCAGGGCCTCCTCGCAGCGCCCCGCCGGGGCGAAGCCGTCCTTGCGGCCCAGGACGGATCCGGCCTCGGCCACGGGCGCGAGGACCTCCTCGATGCGCCCGTCGCCTCCCAGGAAGCGGTCCATGGACGCCGCGGCGGCGCGGCCCGCCGCTATGGCGGCGATGACGGACCTCGTGCCGTAGACCACGTCGCCCGCCGCGAAGACGCCGGGCCTGGCGGTGGCCAGGGTGGCGTCGTCCACCTTGATCCGGTTGCCATGCTCCAGGGGCAGGCCGAAGCCCTCGGAAAGGTCGGGGCGCTGGCCCACGGCCGTGATGAGGGTGTCGGCGGCCAGGACGAACCCGGACTCCGGCAGGACGTCCACCTCCACCTGGCCGCCGGGGCCGAAGCGGAAGGCGCTGATCGCCTCGCAGCGCACGCCGGCGATCCGGCCGTCCTGCCCCACGAGTTCGCGGACGTTCACCGACGTGTGGATCTCCGTGCCCTCCTCCAGGGCCTCGATGATCTCCTCGGCGCTGGCGCGCATGGCTTCGCGGGCCTCCAGGCACACGATGCGCACCTCCTTCGCTCCCAGGCGCCGCGCGACGCCGGCGCAGTCGAAGGCCACGTTGCCGCCGCCCAGGACCACCACCTTCTCGCCCACGGGCAGCGGTCCGCCCAGGGCGGCGGCCCGCAGGAAGTCGGTGTTCAGGAGGATGCCCTCCAGGCCGGAACGGGTGATGGGGAGCTGGATGCCCTGGTGGGCGCCGGCGGCGACCAGCACGGCGTCGTAGTCGGCCAGGAGCCCATCCACGGACTCGACCCTGCAGCCGGTGCGGATGTCCACCCCGGCGGCGCGGATCTCCCCGATCTCGGCGTCCAGGACGCCCGGGGTCAGCCTGTAGGCCGGGATCCCCACCCGCATCATGCCCCCCGCCTCCGGCAGGGCCTCCAGCACCGTGACGGCGTGGCCCTGCTTGGCCAGGTAGTACGCGGCGGTGAGGCCCGCGGGGCCGGAACCCACCACGGCGGCCTTCCGGCCTGTGGGCGGAAGGTGGCGGGAGCCGGCCTTCCAGCCGTCGTCGCCGTGCTCGACGGCGTAGCGCTTGAGGGCGCGGATGGAGATGGACTCGCTCAGCTCGCTGCGCCGGCAGGCGCCCTCGCAGAGGTGGTCGCAGATGAGGCCCAGCACGCCCGGGAAGGGCACCTTCTCCCGGATGACCGCCAGGGCCTCTCCGGGCTTGCCCTCGTGCACCAGGCGCACGTAGCGGGGGATGTCGATGCCCGCGGGACACGCCGTGCGGCAGGGGACGATGGCCAGCTTGCGGTTCACGTGTCCGTCCAGGAGGCCCTCCTGGTCCCGGATGGCGCCCGTGGGGCACACTTCGATGCAGCTTCCGCAGAAGCGGCAGTTCGCGTCCACCAGCGACAGGCCGTCCCGCACGCCCACCCGGAGGCGGCCGTCCTTCTTCACAAAGGTGAGGGCCCCGACGCCGCGGACGTCCTCGCAGACCCGCACGCAGCGGGCGCACAGGATGCAGCGGGTCATGTCGTGCATGACCAGGGGATTGGCCTTGTCGGCGGCCACGAGGTTGGGGCGCCTGCGCAGGCGCTGGTCGGAGACTTCCAGATACTGGATGAGGGACTGCAGCTCGCAGCTTCCGTATACGGGGCAACCGGTGCAGTCCGCGGGGTGCCCCGAGAGCATCAGCTCGATGGAGAGGCGGCGCTTTTGCTTCAGGTCCTCGGAGCGGGTGGTCACGACCATTCCCTCCCGGACCGGGGTGGTGCAGGAGGCGCATTGGGCGCCGCCCTCCTCCACGATGCACAGGCCGCAGGCCCCCAGCGGTTCGAGATCCGGGTGGGAGCACAGGTGGGGGATGTAGATGCCGGCGTCGAGGGAGGCCTTGAGGAGGGACGTGCCCGCCTCGGCTTCCACGCGAAGTCCGTCAATGGTGAGTTCGATCATGGTTCACACGCGCCGGAAGATTGAAAGGGGGGGAGCGGGCCCGGAGGCCCGCTCCCGGAAGTGCTAGTGACCGCCCAGGGCGAGGCCCCGTTCGCCCTTGACCGAGTTCCTGAAGATCTCGGGGGGGTTGAGGAACAGCGAGAAGAGGAAGCCGCAGAGGGCCACCAGGGAGACCGCGACGATGGAAGCGTGGTAGAGGCCGGTCTTGTGGAGCAGGGTGGCGCCGACCACGACGCCGGCGGTGCCGCCGAAGATGCCCACGCCCATCCAGATGCCCGTCATCTTGCCCACGATGTTGCTGGGGAAGTGCATGGCGATGAAGGCGAGGGTGGTGGGGATGACCATGCCCTGGAAGAAGCCCACCAGCACGAGGCAGACGGGAAGGATGCCGAGGTTCCCGTAGACCAGGGGCGAGCGCACCGAAATGGAGAACACGGCGGCGCCGATGAAGCCCAGGCCGACCACGAGCTTGTTCTTCTCCTTGAAGACCTTGGTCAGCAGGAAGCCGCTGGCCACGGAGCCGATCATGAAGGAAACCTGCACCAGGCCCATGAACTTGCCGGCCAGGAGCACGCCGTGCCCGGCGCCCAGGGGCGACGGAGCGGAAAGGTACACCGGCGTCAGGTCATTGAAGGCCTGCATGACCCAGCTGAGGAAGAAGACGCAAAGGAGGCCCATGTAGAACACGGGGAGCTTGGCCGCGACGGCGAACTCGTGGCCGCCCCCGGCGGCTTCCGCGGCGACCTGCCGGGCGGCTTTGACGGGGGGCTTCCGGCCGAAGGCGATCGCGGCCAGGAGGAGCACGCCCACGATGGGGAAGGCCGACATCCAGGAGGCCGCGGCCAGGAAGGAACCGGTCTTGACGAAGGCCATGGGCACGAAGACGAAACCCAGGGCGATGCCCAGGGAGACGCCCATGCCCTGCACGCCCATGACGATGCCGCGTTCCTCGTGGGAGAACCACTCGACGCTCACCGCGCCCACCGAGGCCATGATGGGCCCGGCGCCGGCGCCTTCGAGGATGCGGGCCAGCACCAGCGTTCCGAAGCCGTTGCCGAACAGGGGCACCAGCAGGGTGGAGAGGGACAGGAGCACCACGCTCACGATCAGGGTCGGCACCCAGCCGAACCGGTCGCAGCAGAAGCCGCCGACGACGGCGCCGAGGGTGACGAAGAGCGTGAAGGCCACCATGAGCGCGCCCGTGGCCGCGCCCAGGCTCATGGCGTAGTGCTTGGCGATCTGCTCGAGGAGGGGGGCGGGCCAGATGAGCACCACGCCCTGGGCGACGGTCACGAAGACCAGTACGAAGAGGACGAACCAGCGGTATGCGGGATACGCGCGATCGGACATGTTTCTTCCTTTCTCGGAAGGAGGTTCGGGGAGTCCAGGGAAAGGGCGCCCGCAGGGGAGGGTTCCTCCCCGCGCAGGCGCCCGCGTTTCCCTAGAAGATGTAGAACGCGGCGCAGGTGAAGTACTTCTGGCTTTCCTTGTTCTTGGCCCCGGTCACCATTTCGACCACGGGAGCGGCGTTGGTGGGGGTCACGGAGGCGACCGCCATCAGGGCCGGCGACCCCAGGTCCAGGGTGGACCTCATGTTCACGAGCTTCATGTAGCCGGCCTGGGCCTTGAGGATGAGGCGGGGGAGCACGCAGATCTCGGCGCCCACTTCGATGCCCTTGTGGTTGTCGGCGCTGCCGCCGCCGGCGGGGGTGGTCCAGTTGAAGGGGGCGTTCCAGGTCGTGGGGGAGGCCATGCCCATGGCGTCGAAGCCCGCGTCGGCCTTGCGGAACTGCACGTAGAGGCCGCCGGTGCCGGGCATGAAGGGATTGGCGCCGAGCACCTGGGCCTTGACGAAGTAGGCCTTGGGGGCGTCGCCCTCGATGGTGGGGCTCATGGGGTTGCCCACGCCCGCGACGGGGGTGTAGGTGCAGTTGATCTTCTTGGCCATGGCGCCGTTGTTGGTGGCGTACTCCCCGGTGAGCGTGAACCAGGGGGTGTGGTTCGTCTCGTACTTGTACTGGAACCCGAAGGCGGTGGACTTGTAGAGCGCGCCGCCCAGGTGGTCGGAGGCCACGGTCTGGTCGCTGGTCTCGCCGAAGTAGGCGGCGGACAGGGTCAGGCCGGCCACGGGCGTGAGCTTGACGTCACCGGCCAGGTAGGTGTAGGAGCTCTTGTCGCCCACGGCGGTGGTGCGTTCGCCGGGGTTGCCGAAGCGGGTGAGGAAGGCCTGGGCCTTGACGTATTTGTTGCCGGTGGAGAGGTGCACGCCATCCATGAAGGGCGCGCCGCCCAGGGTGCCCAGACCCACGTCGAAGAAGAACCGGCCCAGGGCGATCTCGGATGCGCCGAACTTGGCGGCCACGTACCCTTCCTTGATCTGGAGGTCGGTCTTGGTGGTGCGGCCGCCCAGGTGTTCGGCTGCGACAATGGCGTGGAAGCGGGTCTTGCCGTCGAACTGGTTGTCGACGTTGAACCACACCAGCTCGCGGGTCTCGCTCTTGTTGTAGGCCGGGCCGTAGTTGGCGACCTGGGCGAGGCCGGCTTCCGAAGCCGTCACGCGGGGATTCTCGATGGACTCGTAGCGGAACTGCATGAAGCCCGTGAACTTGAGACCGGGAGCTTCCACGGGGGGAGCCTGGGCCATGCCGATGGCGGCGAAGCCGAGCGCGGTCAGGGCAGTGAGGGTTCTGTTCATTACAACCTCGTTGGTTGAAATTGAGTGGGGAGGGCCGGACAGGCTGTCCGGATGAGTTGGGAAGGGTGCGGGGATTCCAAGGCGGACTGGGGTGGTGCTCCTCCCGAGGCCGGAAGGCCATAGCCGGCAGGGCTACGCCGAATCGAGGGCGGCAGGCCTTCGAATTCCTGGGTCTTGAGGAGGGGTTGACAATCCCCGTGTTCAGATTTCACATTGACAATGCAGCAACTATGCCAAGTGTTTGCATATCCAAAAATCAATCAAAATCAATATTTACAAATTGGATGGGCCCACACGCGAATCGGCCGCCGGACCAACAGTGGACAATCGTTCACCGCACGTGTTCACATTCTTTACCATCTCATCGTCTTATCGGCGGGAGCGGATGGCAGCCCCCATGGAGAGACACATCCGATGGCCCTTGAACTGTCCCTCAACGACCTCAAGACCCGCGGCGGCGTGCTGGACGAGCTCCTGGAGGAGGCCTTCGACGGGGCCGTGGTCCTGGACGCCAAGGGCATCATCCTCCACCAGACCCGCAAGTCGGTGGATCTCACGGGCGACCCGCTGGAGAACACCATCGGCAGCCACATCAGCATCAAGCACCCCGCAAGCCCCTTCGACAAGGTGCTGGCCACGGGGCGGCCGGAGCTGGGCATCCTGGTGGTGATCAACGGGCGCAAGTGCATGACCGACCTCCACCCCGTCTTCTGGAAGGGCGAGGTCACCGGCGCCATCGGCACCCTCCTCTTCCGGTCCATGAGCCGCCTGAAGAAGATCATCACGAGCCTCTCCGAAAGCAGCGACGCCGAGGGCCTGGACATCTACAACGCCGTGGCCCGCATCGACTCCAACTACACATTCGACGACTTCATCGGGGAGAGCCCGGCCGCCCAGAAGCTCCTGACCCACTGCCGCAACGTGGCCCGCAAGCGGGTCCACCCCATCCTCATCCTCGGCGAGACCGGCACCGGCAAGGAGATCCTGGCCAGCGCCTTCCACTCCGGGAGCCTGGACCGGTCCTTCAGCCCCTTCGTGAAGATCAACTGCACCGCCATCCCCAACGACCTCCTGGAGTCCGAGCTCTTCGGCCACGAGAAGGGCGCCTTCACCGGGGCCGTAGCGGCCAAGAAGGGCAAGTTCGAGCTGGCGTCGGGCGGCTCCATCCTCCTGGACGAGATCGGCGACATGGACCTGCGGCTCCAGGGCAAGCTCCTGCGCGTCCTGGAGGAGGGCGAGTACGAGCGCATCGGCGGCACCCGGGTGATGCCCCTCAACGCCCGGATCATCGCGTCCACCAACCACGAGCTCAAGGAGGCCTGCCGGAGCGGCAAGTTCAGGCCCGACCTCTACTACCGCCTCAGCTCCGCCGAGATCCGCATTCCCCCCCTGCGGGCCCGGCGGGAGGACATCCCCCTCATCGCCCGCCACCTCATCGCCAAGGCCGGCCTGAACCTGTCCCTGTCCCCCGGGGCCATGGAGGTGCTCATGGGCTACCACTGGCCCGGCAACGTGCGGGAACTGCGCAACGTCGTGCGCTGGTGCAGCTTCCTGGAATCCGAGGCCCCCATCACCGCCGAGGAGGTCCTCCAGGTCCTGGCCGACCCCGACGACGACGAGGCCCAGGCCCCCCTGCCCCGGCCCGCCCAGGTCTCCCTGGGCGGATCGGAGCGGCGCGCCCTCATGGAGGCGCTGGAGCTGGACCGGTTCAACCTGACCCTGGCGGCCAAGCGGCTTGGAATCAGCCGCACGACCCTGTACAACAAGATCCGCAAGCACGGCATCCAGATCAAGAAGACCCAGCGCTAAACCTTGGCCTTCACCCGCTCGGGCTTGTAGTCCACGTACTTCTTGCGCCTCCCGTTGATGGTCTCCATGTTCATGAAGAACTTCTGCATGGTTTCCTTGATCTCGAAGAAGTGGTCCTTGGCGCCCATGCCGTTGAGCATGGAGCGCTCGCGCCCGTTGGCCTGCAGCACGAAGGTCCAGCGTCCGTCGGCGCCCTTCTCCAGGTCCCCGCCGCAGTGGCAGATGGGGCACTCGATGGGGAAGCCGCCGCCGTTCCAGAGCGGCTGGCCCAGGGACAGCACGTTGGAGTGGCACTCGGGGCACCAGCCCAGGCCGGGATCGCCCAAAAAGCCCGTGCCCTCGTAGTCCTTGATCCCCTTCACGACGTTCTCCCCCAGCTGGCGGGCCCGGAGGAGAGCCTCGTCGTCCAGCAGGATCTGGCCGGGGCGGGGCGCGCGGTTGGCCATCATCTGGTCCACCACCTTGATGTCCTGGCTCAGCATGTTGATGTTGATGCACTCCAGGGTCAGGGACATCCAGCTGCGGGTGGAGCCGCCGTTGCCGATGATGGCGCCCACCCGGTGCCGGAAGTAGGCCTGGTTGCCCACCTGCTTATGGAAGTTGGGCTCGTAGGCCAGGAAGCGGTCCGAGAAGACCCGCCAGATGCCCGCGGGCATGAAGGAGTACGCGGGCACGGCGGCGATGACGCCGTCGGCCTCCAGCCACTCCTTCATGATCGCGTCCATGTCGTCCTTGTCCTTGTTCACGCACTCGGGGGCCTCGTGCTTCTGGGTGAACTTCACCGTGCAGGACTCGCACCCGGTGCAGGGGCGAATGTCGTAGTCGTGCAGGTTGAGGATCTTGACCTCCGCGCCGAGCTCCTCGGCCCGCATCAGGGCCTCCTTGGCGAGGATCTCGCCGTTGCCGCCGCGCCGTCCTGCCAGGACCGCCAGTACTTTCATGGGTGACTCCTTGAGTTAGGTTACTGTTTCTCAGCCTGGGACGCTTCGGCGGCCACGTTGAAGCCCTTCGGGAGCCGCAGGGCCAGCACGGCCGCCGCCCCGAACAGCGTGACGCCGGCCAGGACGTTCATGGACGCCCAGTAGTAGCCGGTCTTGTGCAGCAGCGCCGAGCTGACCCCCAGGCCCACGGTGGCCCCGAAGATGGTCAGCCCCATCACCAGGCCGCCGAGGCGCCCCGAGATGTTGGCGGGATAATGCTTGGCGATGTAGCCGTAGACGGTGGGGTTCACGAAGGACGAGAAGAAGAGGATCCCGCAGGGCACCAGGATGAGCAGGGCCGTGTTGGCGGGGTGGAGGCTCCGCACCGTCAGCACCAGCAGGCCGGCGATGCCGCAGCCGAAGAAGATGGTCGGCTTGGGGTTCCCCTTGAAGATCTTCTCGGTGATCACCGGCGCGAGGAGGGTGCCGATGGCCATGGCGTACGAGGCGTAGACCAGCTTCGAACCGGCGCCCATGGGCCCCAGGCCCAGGCCCACCGGCTGGGCGACGGCGTAGAAGCCGTTGGCCATGTCGTTGTAGGCCTGCTGGCACCAGGAGTCGATGAAGCCCATGAGGCAGAGGACGTAGAAGGTGATGCAGGTGACGGCCTTCCTGAAGTCGGCGGAGGAGGCCTGCTGGCTGTCGCGTCCTTCGCAGGCCGCGCTGTTGGGCGCCTTGGGGCCGAAGTGGACGATGAGGGCGAACACCAGCCCGATGGCCGGCAGCAGGGCCGTGGCCGCCAGGGCCAGCTGCCAGCTGTGGGTGACGTTGAACACGGCCGGGGCGTAGACCACCCCCATGGCGATGCCGATGGACACCGAGAAGCCCTGCACGCCGGCCACGTAGGTGCGCTCCTCGTACTTGAACCACTGGGCGCAGCACGTGGTGATGGAGCTGGAGACGGGCCCGTTCACCAGGCCCTGCACCGCCCGCAGGGCGATGAGGCCCCCGATCGTCTTGCCGAATACGGGGATCAGGAGGGTGGCCACGATGGCCACCACCGAGCAGATGATCCACATGGGCACCAGCCCGATGCGGTCGATGATGAACCCGCCGACGAGGGCCGAGATGGCCGTGCACAACACGAAGACCAGCATCGTCGAGGCCAGCACCACGCCCAGGTCCACGTGCAGGTCCCGGGCGATCTCGCCGGCGAAGGGCGTGGGCGCGATCATGATGGAGAGGGAGGCCGCCGTCACGATGAACATCGTCACCAGGACGAACCAGCGGTACTTCGTATAGATGATCTCTGCCATGGACGTCCTCGCCGAAGGGTGGGCAGGCCTCCGCCCCGTCCGGGGGACTGTTCAGGCTCTGCTCTTGGTTTCACATATACTTAGCAATAGCCTTGCCAGTTCTCGCACTGGATATAACTACCTTCTTATCCTTTGATTACGCCATCCGCCCCCCGGCCCCGCCTCGGCCGGCGGGTGCCAGGACTGGACGAACGTAAACGACCATTGTCCAGTTTCGTTACACAAAACGGGCCGCTTGCGCGGCCCGTTCCCGTTCCGGAGGTTCCGGGGCTACCAGAGGCCCAGCACCTTCCACCAGGCGCCGCCCACGAACACCCAGATGGCGATGTTCACGAGGCTGATGATGAAGCCCAGGCGCCACCAGGTCCCGATGGGCACGTAGCCCATGCCGAACATGGCCGCGGCGGGGCCGGTGCCGTAGTGGGTCATGCTGGCGTGCAGGTTCGAGAAGAAGCACAGCACCAGCGCGGCCAGCATGGGCGGAGCGCCCAGGGTGATCGACACGCCCAGGAACGCGGCATACATGGCGCCCACGTGGGCGGTCATGCTCGCGAAGAAGTAGTGGGCGTAGAAGTAGGTGAGGCAGAGCACCAGGAACCCGAAGATCCAGCCGTGGCCGGCCATGGACGCGCCCACGACCTTGCTGAACCAGGGGATCATGCCCAGCTTGTTGAGGAAGCCCGCCATCATGATGAGGCCGCCGGTCCAGATCAGCACGTCCCAGGCGTTGTGCTCGGCCAGCACGTCGGTCCAGTGCAGGACGCCGGTGAGCAGCAGGAGGCCCAGGCCCAGCAGGGCGGCGGTGGTGCCGTCCATGCCCAGGTACTTGTCGCCGAAGACCCACAGGAGGAGGACGATGGCGAAGACGCCGGTCATCAGCCACTCGGACATGGACAGGCGGCCCATCTCCCTGAGCTTGCTGGTGGCCATCTCCACGGCCTCGGGGGTCTCGGTGATCTCGGGCTTGTAGAGCTTGTAGAACACGTAGGGAATGACCAGCAGGCCCACGAGGCCGGGCACGATGGCCGCCACGAACCAGCTGTTCCAGGTGATGGTGATCCCGAAGTCGGCCGCGAATTTTTGCGCCATGGGGTTGGCGGCCATGGCGGTGAGGAACATGGCGCTGACGATGAGGTCGATGTTGAAGCAGGTCATGGTGAGATAGGCGCCCATCTTGCGCTCGGTGCCGTCCCCTGGGTTGGAGCCGTAGGCCCGGGCCAGGCTGCGCATGATCGGCATGATGATGCCGGCGGTGCGGGCCGTGTTGCTGGGCACCACGGGGGCCAGGCAGAACTCCGTGGCGGCGAGGCCGTAGGCCAGGCCCAGGGTGCGCCTGCCCAGGAGCTTCATGAAGAAGTAGGCGATGCGCGTGCCCAGGCCCGTCTTGATGAAGCCCCGGGCGAACATGAAGGCCACGATGATCAGCCAGAGGGTCTTCTCGGAGAACCCGCTGAGGCTGTCCCCGATGGACAGGGTGCCGGTGATGGCCGTGAGGCCCACGCCGATGATGGCCACGGCGCCCATGGGCAGGGGCCGCAGGATGATGCCCAGGATGGTGGCCACGAAGATGGCGAAGAGGTGCAGGGCCCGGACCCAGTCCTCCTGGCGCAGCTTCTCGGCGGCCGCCTTGGCCTTGGCGTCGGCCTCGGCCTTGACCTTGGTTTCGGCGTCGGCCTTGGCCTTGAGGCCGGCCTCCACCTTGGCCTTCACTTCGGCCTCGATCTGGGCGGCGGCCAGCTCCTTGGCGGAGGGTGCGGGCTTCTTGACCGCCTTGTCGGCCACCGGGGCAGCGGCCGGAACCTTGGCCGCCTTGTCGGCCGGAGCGGGCGCGACGGTCTTGTCGCCGGCGGGCTTGGCGGGAGCCTTGTCCTTCTTGGCGGAAGCGGCCTTGGCTCCCGCGGAACCCGCGAAGAGCTTGGCGTCCGGCACCGGAGCGAACCGGGGCAGGACGAAATAGAGGAGGCAGCCGACCAGGACGGTCGCCAGCAGCTGGAAGGGTTTTGCGCCCTGCCATCCGCTCTTTTCGGGCGTTGGATTCGACATGTGGGTTTCCTTTCGACCGGCGCTACAGCGCGGAAATCCGGAGGCCGACGCCGTACTCGGCCTGGTTGTCCTTGAGGATGGTCGTGGACAGCTTGTAGGCGTCGTGCAGCTTCTGGTAGTCGTAGATGGCGTAGGCTTCGATCTTCCTGCTCAGGTGGCGCCGCACGCCGGCGTAGTAGGAGTCCTTGCTGCCGGTGGTGTAGAAGGCCAGGTTCGCGCCGTTGGCGAAGGCGTTGGGGATGGTGCCGATGGCGGTGGCCATGCCCGCGTGGTCGACCTTGATGGTCTGGACGCCCGCATACAGGGTCCACTTGGGGTTCACCTTGTAGGAAGCGGACAGGGTGTAGGCGTTGTCGGAGCGGTCGGGATGCGCGCCGCCCTGTTCGGCGGTGTAGTGGAAGTAGCCCGCGTTGACCTTGAGGGCCGGGGTGAAGAGGACGTTGCCGCCCACGGACATGGACTTCTGGGTGAAGCCGGCGTTGTTGGCCTGGGTGTAGAAGGCGGACATGTGCCAGTTCCTGGCGTTCCAGCCCAGGGCCACGGCCCCGGTGGAGTTCTTCACGGTGGTGTTGGTCTCGTAGTTGAGGTTGTAGGAGGCGCCGAAGCACAGGCCCTCGTCGTTCATCTTCTTCCAGACGATGCCCTTGTCCTGGCGCGTCTGGGCGGGGCCGCCGGTGGTGGGGCTGAGGCTGACGGCGCCGGCGTAGTACACCAGGGACTTGAAGAAGGAGTTGTTGGTCCAGCCGCCCTCGTCGTAGTTCACTTCGGCGTGGTTGAAGGGGTCGCAGTAGATCACGGAGAAGTCCCGGGCCAGGGTGTTCTGGCGCCCGATGGTGAGCTTGCCGATGGCCTTGCCGCTGATGCCGATCCAGGCGTCCCGGTTGAAGAGCACGTTGGTCTTGCCCTGCTCGCCGTCGAAGAGGAAGTATTCGCTTTCCAGCTTGTAGATGATGTCGAGATCCTCGACGTTGGTCTTCAGCAGGCCCTTGAGACCCCAGCGGTTGCCGCTGAAGAAGGGCTCGCCCATGTCGAACTTGTTGCGGCCGTCGGCGGTGGCGTTGGTCTTGTTGACCAGGGTCAGGTCGATGAGGATGTAGGGCGTGAGGGCCTCGGGGAAGGCGAGGGGACCGGCGGCGGGCTTCTGGGGGGCGACCTTCTTCTCCAGCTCGGCGATGCGGGCCTTCTGGGCGGCCAGCTCGGCCTGCACGTCGACGGTCTGGGCCTGGAGGCAGCCCGCCACGAGCGTGGTGGAGAGGCCGAGGATCCGGGTGAAGTTCATGGGGATTCCTTTCGGAAAGGGGGCGTTTCGGACAAAGCCCAGGCCTCCGGCGGAGGCCGGAAGGTCGGACTTCAAGGCAGACGGATGATAGGTTCTGGTATTGAATTTAGGTACCGGACCTTTCGGTCAGCTTTCAGCCGCCGTCCCTGTGACAACCATCACGCGACCCGACCCTTTCCCCCGGAAATCGGCCATCCTGGCATGGGGCCGGCCGCCCCACCCGCCCGGCAGGAGCCGCCATGGATTCGAGATTCTTGCAGTGCCTGCTCGCCCTTGCCCTGGCTGCCGGCCCGGGCCGCGCGGCGGCCGGCGAGCGCATCACCCTGATGGTGGGCGGGGTCGAGAAGATCATCTACCTGCCGGTGAAGCTGGCCGAGCAGCTGGGCTACTTCGGGGCCGAGGGCCTGGACGTGGAGCTGCGCAGCGAGTGGTCCGGCATCCACGGGGCGGACGTCCTGCTGGTGGGGGCCGTGCAGGGGGTGGTGGGCTTCTACGACCATACCCTCTACATGCAGTCCAAGGGCAAGGCCCTGGTGAACGTCATCCAGTTCTCCCAGGCGCCGGGCGAGGTGGAGCTGGTCTCGGCCAAGGTCCCGGGCAGCGTCCGGTCCATGGCCGACCTCAAGGGCTGCACCCTGGGCGTGACGGGCCTGGGCTCCTCCACCCAGTTCCTGACGCGGTACCTGGTGCTGGCCGCAGGGCTCAAGGCCGGCCAGGTGAACTACCTGCCCGTGGGCACGGGGGACAACTTCATCAACGCCATGACCCGCGGCGCCATCCAGGCCGGGATGACCACGGAGCCCACGGCCTCCCGGATGCTCAATTCCGGCCAGGCCCGGGTTCTGGTGGACCTGCGCACCCCCGAGGACACCATCAAGGCCCTGGGCGGCGTCTACCCCTCGGCCTGCGTCTACATGCAGACCGCCTGGGTGGCCCGCCACAAGCCCGAGGTCCAGAAGCTCGTGAACGCCCTCGTCAAGGCCCTGCGCTACATCCAGACCCACACCGCCGCGGAGATCGCCGCCCACATGCCCGCGGACTACTACGGGGGGGACCGGGCCACGTACGTGAAGGCCCTGGGCCGCAGCAAGGCCATCTTCATCCCCGACGGCCGCATGCCCGAGGGCGGCCCCGCCCACGTGCTCAAGGTCCTCCGAAGCACCGAGAAGAGCCTCCAGGGCAAGACCATCGACCTGGCCAGCACCTACACCCTCGAATTCGTCACCGCCATCCGCTGAAGGAGCCCGACGCCCCATGAAGATCCTGCTGGTCGAGGACAACCGCGCGCTTTCCGAATGGCTGGCCCGGACGCTCCACGCCGACGGCTACACGGTGGAGTGCACGTACGACGGCGCCGACGCCGACCTGCGCCTGACCACCGAGACCTACGACCTGGTCATCCTGGACCTGGCCCTGCCCGGCCTCCACGGCCGGGAGGTGCTCAAGCGCCTTCGGAGCCGGCGCAACCCCGTGCCCGTGCTGATCCTGACCGCCTTCGACGGCACCAGGGACCGCGTGGACGGCCTGGACATCGGCGCGGACGACTACATGGCCAAGCCCTTCGAGGTCCACGAGCTGGAGGCCCGCATGCGGGCCCTGCTGCGGCGCTCCAACCAGCAGAAGAACCCCGTCCTCACCTGCGCCTCCCTGGCCTACGACACCAATTCCCGGGTGTTCACCCTGGCGGGCGCGCCCCTTTCGCTCACGCCCCGGGAGCACTCGGTGCTCGAGATGCTGATGATGAAGGCCGGCAAGACCGTGAGCAAGCGCGGGCTGGCCGAGAGCCTCTTCTCCCTGGACGAGGACGTCAACCCCGACGCCATCGAGATCTACGTGCACCGGGTGCGCCGCAAGCTCGAGCCCGGCGACGCCGTGATCGTGACCCTGCGGGGGCTGGGCTACCTGCTGAAGCCGCGCCATGTCGATTAGACTGACCAGCCTGCGCAGCCGCATCCTGGCGTGGCTCCTGGTGCCCCTGGCGGGAAGCGCGGGCCTGGGCATCCTCCTGTCCCGCCGGGACGCCGCGGCCATGGCCACGGTCGTGCAGGACCGCCTGCTCCTGGGCTCCGCCCGCACCATCGCCCAGCAGATCAGCTACGAGGACGGCATCATCGAGGTGGCCATCCCCCCCTCGGCCCTGGAGCTCTTCCAGGGCGACACCGGCGACCGGGTCTACTACCGCATCGCCTCCAGCCGGGGCGTGCTCCTGTCGGGCTACGCGGAGGTGCCCGCGCCCCCCGGGGACCTGCGTCCCGAGGAGTCCCTGCACTTCACCACCCGGGTCCGCAACGAGCCCGTGCGCGTGGTGGCCTACGCCCAGCCGGTCTTCGGGGCACCCGGCGAAGGCCCGGTGGTCATCGAGGTGGCCGAGACCTTCCAGGCCCACGACAGCCTGGCCCAGCGGGTCTGGCTCGGCAACATCCGCCAGGAGCTGCTCACCCTGTCCCTGGTGGCCGTCCTGGTGTGGCTGGCCCTGCGGGGAGCCCTGAAGAGCATCCTCCTGCTGCGGGACCGGGTGCAGGAACGCCACGCCGGCTCCCTGGAACCCCTGGACCCCGGCCCCGTCCCCACGGAGCTGCAGCCGCTGGTGGGGGCCATCAACGGCTACGTGGAGCGCCTGGACACCCAGATGGCGGTGCGCAGCCGCTTCATCGCCAACGCCGCCCACCAGCTGCGCACCCCCTTCACCGTGCTGCAGACCCAGGTGAACTTCGGCCTGCGCAACCCCGATCCCGCCCAGAAGGACCAGGCCCTCACCGCCATCTTCCAGGGCGTGCGCGCCGGCACCCGCCTGGTGAACCAACTCCTCAGCCTCTCCCGGGCCGAAGCCTCGTTCCTCCCCTTCCGGAACCGCGTGGACGTCGCCGCGCTGGCCCAGCGGGTGCTGGAGGAGCAGGCCGCCCTGGCCCAGTCCAAGGACATGGACCTGGGCCTGGAGGTCCGCACGGACCAGACCGAGGTGCCGGGCTCCTCCTCCATGCTCCACGAGCTGCTGGCCAACCTGGTGGACAACGCCCTCCACTACACCCAGGCCGGCGGCGTCGTGACGGTGTCGGTGGACCGCCCCGGGGTGGGCCTCGTCCTGAAGGTGGAGGACAACGGCCCCGGCATCCCCGAGGCCGACCGGCAGAGGGTCTTCGAACGCTTCTGCCGCCTCCAGGTGGACGGCACCCAGGGCTGCGGCCTGGGCCTGTCCATCGCCCAGGAGGTCGCCCACGCCCTGGGGGGCGTGATCGAATTGTCGGATCCAAAGGAAGGAACCGGCCTGGTGGTCACCGTCACCTTCCCCTGATCCTTCCCCGGCGAACCTCGGCCCCTCGGCCACCTCGGCGATGCCTTCCTTTTCCTTGAACCTGCGGCGCGCATCTTAAATGCGCCGTTGAGGCTTGAAACGGAATGCATCGCCGAGGTGGCCGAAGGGCCGAGGATCGCCGAGGGAATCCTAGAGGGTGTTTTAGAAATAGAAGGCCCCGCGATGATGGCACCGTGCCCGGCAAATCAAGGAAGGCGAGGAAAACCGATGCGGGACATCGGTCGACGAGCCTGACGCAGAGTTGGCGGGCACGCTGCCATCACCCGGAGGGCGGTGCCCAGAAGCGCGCTTATCGTGCGCAATGCCCTTGAATGGATTCCCAATCCATCCTGCGGGCATTGCGCACGATAATCACGCTTCTGGACACCGTCGCGGGGCCATCTATTTCTAAAACACCCTCTGATATGTGTCGGGCGACATCGGAAACTGAGCACTTGGCGTCATAAGTTCTGACCCCCCTGAACGCCAAGGAGAGGTCATGGAGCAAATCTATAACAACCTGGGAGAGGTCTGCCCAGGAGTTCGGATGTTGGATGAATCGCAAGTAGCGCTCCTCTTCAGCTTGCATAAACGAGGCTGGAGCGTGAAAGCGATTTCCAAGGAGTGGGGCTGGTCCCGAAACACGATCCGGGGCTGGCTCGACCGCGGCCTTCCTACAAACCGGCCTGTGATGGGGCGGCCCCGGAAGCTGGCCCAGGAGGAGAACTACCTCCGCAGCGAATTCACCTGCGGGGTCCGCAACGCCGATGTCCTGCGGCAGCAACTGGCCGCAAAAGGCGTGGAGGTCGGGCTGCGCACGGTGGAGAGGGCCGTCGAGACCTGGCGGCAGGAGCATCGCGCGGCCGAAGCCGCCACCCTCCGATTCGAGACGGATCCCGGCGAGCAGCTCCAGATCGACTTCGGGGAGAAGTGGATCGTGGTGGGTGAGGCGCGGGTGAAGGCGTTCGTGTTCGTGGCGACCCTCGGTTATTCCCGCCGGACCTTCGCCCGGATTTACCCGGCGATGCGCCAGCAGCACTGGCTGGAGGGCTTGGAGGCTGCCATGCAGCACTTCGGCGGGGCCACGAAGGAGTGTCTCGTCGACAATGCCAAGGCCCTGGTCATCCACTGGAAGGACGACGAGCCGCACTACCACCCCGAGTTCAAGGCGTTCTGCGCCCACTGGGGCATGCGGCCCCGGGCCTGCCGGCCCTACCGGCCTCGAACCAAAGGCAAGGTGGAGAGCGGCGTCAAATATGTCAAAGGCAATGCCCTGGGGCGCCTCGCCTACACGAGCTGGGATGCCGTACACGCCCACCTGGACTGGTGGATGGCCGAGATTGCCGATGTGCGGATCCACGGCACTACGCAGGAGCGACCCATCGACCGTTTCGAGCGAGAGGCCGCGGAGCTACTCCCGCTGGGGAACCATGCCAGCTACCTGAAGGTCCGGCGCCTGATCCGAAAGGTCACCAGCGATTGCCGGGTGGAGCTGGACACGAACCGCTACAGCATCCCCTACGAGCTGGTCGGGCAGTCCGTGAACCTGGAAGTGGTCTGCGGCGAAATGACTGTTCTCTGGCGGGGCAAGCTGGTCGCGGAGCATGACATTCTGCCGGGCCGGTTCGGGACCATCCAAGTGCCCAGTCACCTCGAGGGCCTGGTGCGCAAAACCCACAACATGCCGGGGCCGAACGAGCTGGAGCGGTCACTCCAGGACTACACCCTGGCGGTGGGGGAATGACCATGATGGACCCCCAGATGGAACGGGTGAACCGGCACCTGACCCGGCTCAAGCTCACGTCGACCCGGGAAAGACTGGCCTCGATTCTCGAGCGCGCTGCCAAAGCCGACGGCACTTTGATGGATTTCCTGGACACCGTCCTGACTGATGAGGTGGCCTCCAAGGATGAAAAGCGGAACCGCATGGCGACGATGATTGCCCACTTCCCGCTGAAGCGCACCCTGGATGACTTCGACTTCACCCAGCAGCCTTCCATCGACCGGAAGCTCCTGCGGGAGCTGGAGACCGGCCGGTTCATCGCCAACGGCGAGAACGTACTCCTGCTCGGCCCCCCAGGCGTCGGCAAAACACATCTGGCCATTGGTCTGGGGCGGAAGGTGATCGAGCAGGGCGCCACCTGCCTGTTCGTGCCCGCCATGGGCCTCGTCGCGCAGCTGACGCGGGCCGAGATGGAAGGCCGCTTGGAGGAGCGCCTGGCCCACCTGGCGAAGCCTGCCGTACTCGTCATCGATGAGGTCGGGTTCCTGCCCTTTGAGCGTCAGGCGGCGAATCTGCTGTTCCAGTTGGTGAACCGCCGCTACGAGAAGGGCAGCATCATCCTCACCAGCAACCAGCCGGTGGGGAACTGGGGTCAGGTGTTCGGTGACAACGTCCTGGCAACGGCCATCCTGGACCGGTTGCTCCACCACAGCCACGTCATTTCCATCAAGGGCGAGAGCTATCGGCTGCGTGAAAAGCGCCTGTCCGGCTTGCTCCGCAAGGGGGAGGGGCTGGGTTCCTGAATCCCGCCGCCGACCCAGAAAGGAAACCAGGTGCGCCTGCATCGATGGCCCCAAGGCCGCGACCCACCCCCCGGGGCGGGTGCGGCGGCATGGAAAGGCTGATGGATTGCCTGATGGATTTCGCTGCGCGAAACGGGCCTCTGGCCCGCCCTCCGGGTCAACAGGCAACGCCCCTGCGGGGCGCCCTCCGGGTCAACAACCTATCCACCCCACCGGGCTGCGCCTGGAAAACGCTCTGGCGTTTCCCACACCCGCCCCTGCGCAGGACGAGCATCAGTAGCTTAATTGGTTCATTGAATTTGGGACGGCGGGCGCTGCGCTGGCCGCTTCCATTCCGGCACTTGCCGGGCATTAACACTCAAAGGGGGGGTGCTCAGAACTTATGACGCCTGGCTGCTCAATACTTAAGTCGGTTGACAATATGTATTGGCCTGTCAAGGCTGGCAGCCAACTATTTCTCTTTTCCGGCAGTGTGTAGGGAGCAGAACGGACGGCATGCCGACGGTTGATCAGTCTGATATGCGCGGGTTGGGTACCGCATGACAACGGGTTCGTCGAGGAGCTGCCTCGATCTAGTGGCGAGGGTCATTCCAGAAGCGAATGCCTCTTAGAGGGTTCGAGGATTCTCCCACCGTTGTCCGTTCTGCTGCCGACACACTGCGGCTGCACTTCAGCCAGCTAAGGCTTGGGGGTAGGCGGTGGCAGGGCCTGGCCAATGGCCCAGAGGAAGCCGGTCAGCTCGCGGGCGATGGCCGTGCAGGTCTGGACCTTCTTCTTGCCCCTGGCCTCGAACTGCCGGTAGCGTGCGCAAAGGCGCTTCTGTGCAGCCCAGGCGATGGTCTGCACTGCTTCTGGAGCACGTTCGGCCCGTCTTTGCAGGCTCGGGGTTTTCCTCGCGGGATGCCGGTAGGTCCATGCTGCCTCCACCAGGACCCTGCGCACATGGCCATTGCCGGTCTTGGTGATCCCCCCGCGGGACCGGGTCTCGCCACTGGAATGCTCGCTGGGAACCACCCCCAGATACTTCATCAACTGGGGTGCATTGGCGAATCGCCTCAAATCGCCGATCTCAGCCACGATCGTGGTCGCAGTGAGGCGGTTGATCCCGCGCAGGGCCATGTAGCCTTCGATCAGCCTGGAGAAGGCCGAACTCGATCCGGCGGTTTCGATCTGCTCGTCGAAGGCCGCAACCCGTCTGGTCATGGCCTGGACCGTATCGACATATTCCTGAAAGACGATTTGTTGGACCGGCTGGTCGAACTTCATGGTTTCCAGCCAGCGGAGATGGGCCTGGGTCCACCGGGTTTTTCCGGAATAGGTCCGCCCGTGCCGCAGCAGGAAGGCCAACAGTCGCTGCTTGGCGACGTGCTGCAAATGCTTCAGGTCCTCCCGAGCCCGGGTCAGATCCCGCAGGGCCTCCTGGGCTTCGTCGGGCACCCATATTGCCGTTAGTTCCCCGGCCCGGTGGAGCCTGGCCAAGGTCAGACTATCGCGGCGGTCGGTTTTGACCCGGTCCCCAGGTTTCCTGGGAATGAGGGACGGCGCCACAACCTGGCACTCCAGCCGTAAAGCGAGTAGTTGCCGATAAAGGATGTAACCGCAGGGGCCCGCTTCGTAGCAGAACGAAAGCGTCGCGCCATCCTTCCGGAGTTGCCTCACAAGTTTCACCACGGCCTCCGGTGTATTGGCGATCTCACCCACGTACCGAACTTCCCCTTCGTGGGCTTCAGCCACCGAGACCGCAATCGTCTCCTTGTGGACATCCAGCCCGACGTACTTGCTCACCTTGCTAGAATCGTTCACGGCCTGTCCTCCTCAATTACGGCTCTGAGCCGGTTGTGTAATGCGCACTGAGCTTAACCCGCGTCATTTAAGGACGGACAGGCCCCTTTGAGGAGCCTGGGGCCATGCCTCGGTGGGCCTTGCGCACCACCCTTTAGACAGCCGGGCGGAGGTTAGGGCTACCGCAGGGATGCGACCCGAGCGCCGACCCGGGCCCGGAAACAGGGTGGGCCGGAGTCATCCGGCCCCGTCCTTGGCAACCGCCTTTCCAACCGGCCCAGTTTCTGGGCTTCAGGCGATAAATCCCGGGGGTCTGGGGGCAGAGCCCCCGGGGATCTCGTTCTAACGGCCCGCCTGATTCGTGTCAGGCCAATACATGATGTCTAGGCTTCTTCGGGCACGCCCGCGATGGCGGGGACCCGGGACAGCTCGTACTCCTCCTCCTCCACGACCTTGGGGTTGTCCAGGAAGTATTTTGCCCGCTCCAGGTCCAGTTCGCCCTCCCACTTGGACACCACCACCGAGGCCACGCCGTTGCCGATGAGGTTGGTGATGGCCCGGCATTCGCTCATGAACTTGTCGATGCCCAGCAGCAGGGCCAGGCCCGCCACGGGGATGTTGCCCACCACGGAAAGGGTGGCGGCGAGGGTGATGAAGCCGCCCCCGGTGACGGCCGCCGCGCCCTTGGAGGTCAGGAGGAGGATGGCCAGGATGTAGAGCTGCTGCGCGAAGGTGACGTGGGTGTTGGTGGCCTGGGCGATGAAGAGGCAGGCCAGGGTGAGGTAGATGGAGGTGCCGTCCAGGTTGAAGGAGTAGCCCATGGGGATGACCATGCCCACCACGGACTTGGAGCAGCCCAGGCGCTCCATCTTCTCCATCATCAGGGGCAGGGCGGATTCCGAGGAGGAGGTGCCCAGCACGATCAGGATCTCCTCGCGGATGAAGCGGAGGAACTTGAACATGTTCAGGCCGGTCCAGGACAGCACCGCCCCGAGGATGAGCACGACGAACAGGGCGCTGGTGAAGTAGAAGCACGCGATGAGCCTGCCCAGGGGAATCAGGCTCTTGAGGCCGTAGGCGCCCACGGTGAAGGCCATGGCGCCGAAGGCGCCGACGGGGGCCAGCCGCATGACCATGGCCACCAGGCGGAAGAAGACCTTGTTCAGGCCGTCGATGACCTTCATGACCAGGGTGCCGTCGGCCTTGAGGTAGGCCAGCGCCACGCCGAAGAGGATGGCGAAGAGCAGGATCTGCAGGATGTCGCCCTTGGCGAAGGCGTCGGCCACGTCCTTGGGGATGATGTTCATGACGAAATCCACGGTGGAGAGGTGCTTGCCCGTGGTGTAGATGGAGATGGCCTTGGTGTCGAGGGTGGCCGGGTTGATGTTCATCCCGGAGCCCGGCCTGAAGAAGTTGGCCACCAGCAGGCCCAGGGCCAGGGCGACCGTGGTGAAGATCTCGAAGTAGAGGATGCCCTTGGCGCCGACCCGGCCCACCTTCTTGAGGTCGCCCATGTGGGCGATGCCCTGCACCACGGTCAGGAAGATGATGGGCGCGATGAGCATCTTCACCAGCTTGATGAAGCCGTCGCCCAGGGGCCGCATGGCGGAGCCCAGGTGGGGGTTGTAGTGCCCCAGGAGGATGCCGATGATGATCGCGGCGATGACCTGCACATAGAGACTTTGGGTAAGTCGACGCATTGGCGCTCCTGGCTGAGGCTGGAAACGTGGAGGTATCAACCGGATTCTAGGGGGGGTGCCTTTCAGTTGCCTTTCAGTCCGGCCCCTTCTCCCAGGAGGGTGGATTTCAGGGAAGTTAGGGTAGGGTTGAGGCAGGGAGGCGAATCATGGAGGACCTGATCCGCGTCGGCGACTTCACCGCGCCCCAGAAGGCGGCCATCGACCTGGAGTTCGCCTGCCACACGCCGGAGGAGGCTGGCCGGGACGCGGCCCTTCGCGCCTCCGTGCGAGGCTTCCTGACCCGCAGCAACATGAAACTTTCAACCGAGGTGCTCGAAACCCTGCCCGCCCTGAGGATCATCGCCACCTCCGGCGTGGGGTTCGACGGCATCCCCGTGGCCTGGGCCCGGGAACGGGGCATCGTGGTCACCAACACCCCGGGCGTGCTGGACGCGGCGGTGTGCGAGCTGGGCGTGGGCCTGCTGCTGGCGCTGCTGCGGGAGATCCCCCGGGCGGACCGGCACGTTCGCACCGGCGCCTGGCGCGGGGGCATCTACCCCCTGACCACCGGTCTCGCCGGCAAGCGCGTGGGCATCGTGGGGCTGGGCCGCATCGGCAGGGGCATCGCCGAACGCCTGCTCCCCTTCGGCCCCAGCCTGGCCTATGCCGGGCGCCCCCAGGCGGGCATCCCCTTCCGCCACTTCCCCGACGCCCGGGCCATGGCCTCCGAAGTGGACGTCCTGATCCTCACGTGCAAGGGCGGGCCGGACACCCACCACCTCGTCAACGCCGAGGTGCTGGCCGCCCTGGGTCCCGGCTACCTCGTGAACCTCGCCCGGGGTTCCGTGGTGGACGAGGCCGCCCTGTGCGACGCCCTCGCCCGGGGCTCCCTGCGGGGCGCGGCGCTGGACGTGTTCGAGGAGGAACCCCTCGGGGCCTCTCCCCTGCTCGACCTCCCCAACGTCCTTCTGTCCCCCCACGCCGGTTCCGCAACCCACGAGACCCGTGCCCTCATGCTTCGCATGGCCCTGGACAACCTGCATGCGGTGCTGGGCGGGGGCGAGGCTCTCACCCCCGTCTAAAGGAGATGTGATGGAATTCGGACTCAGCGGGAAGACAGCCCTGGTGCTCGGCGGCGGAGGCGGCATCGGCCGCGCCGTGGCCACGACCCTCGCCCGGGAGGGCGCCCGGGTCGCCGTGGCGGACGTGAGCCCGGAAGCCCTCGACCAGACGGTAGCGGAGATCCGTTCGCTGGGCGGCACGGCCCTGGGGATCCTCTGGGACCTGGGCGACCTGGCCGCCATCGACGCCCATGTGACGGCCCTGGAAGGCGCCCTGGGCCCCGTGGACGTCCTGTTCAACAACACGGGCGGCCCGCCGCCGACCCCCGTGGCCGGCCAGGATCCCGCCCAGTGGGCGAGGTTCTTCCAGTCCATGGTGCTGTCGGTCATCGCCATCACCGACCGGGTCCTGCCGGGCATGAAGGCCCGGGGCTGGGGCCGGATCATCACCAGCACCTCCTCCGGGGTCCTCGCCCCCATTCCCAACCTGGGCCTGTCCAACGCCCTGCGGGTCGCCCTGGTGGGCTGGTCCAAGACCCTGGCCCGGGAAGTGGCCAGGGACGGCGTCACGGCCAACATCATGGTCCCCGGCCGCATCGGCACCGGCCGCACCCGGTTCCTGGACGAACAGAAGGCCAAGCGTGAGAACAAGGCGGTGGAGACGGTCACCGCCGAGAGCACCGCCGCCATCCCCATGGGCCGCTACGGCGAGCCCCAGGAGTACGCCAACGTCGCCGCCTTCCTGGCCAGCACGGCCGCGTCCTACGTCACCGGTTCCACGATCCGCGTGGACGGCGGCTACGTGGCGGGGGTCTGACCATGGCAGCCCTGGACGTCGCGGACGTGGAACTGCTCATCCAGCGCCAGACGAAGCGCCTGCGGGAGCTTGGCTGATCCTTTCTTTTCCCGGCGTGCCTCGGCCCCTCGGCCACCTCGGCGAGGAAGGGCTAGGGCATGCCGACCAGGTCGTTGGCGGTGCATTCGGGACTGGCGGTCTGGAGCAGGTTGACGTACTTCTTCAGCCCGCGCCGGTAGCCGTCCGAAGCGCCCAGGAAGAGCACCTCGGCCTCCCGGTAGCCTTCGCGTGCCGGGCCGTTGGCCCAGATGACCCGGGCCTGGATGGACTCGGCGGGGAGCAGGGGGTGGCTCAGGGACCAGCCCTCCACCACGGAATCACCGGAAACCTTGGCCTGCTCGGGGACCTCGATGTGGCAGCCGTCCGTGCCCAGGTTCAGGATCTGGATGTTGCCGTAGGTCGTGCCCTCGGACTGGAAGCTGGCTTCGCAACGGTTCAATACGGAGACTCGGTTCGTCATTCGACACCTCGTTTACCGGCGTGTGGCCGGATGGGTTGCAGTGCGCCGGGGTCCCCCGGGGGCGTCCCCCGGCTCCTTGGCTTGCTATAGTCTCGGTCCGGTAAACCATCGGCGCCAACGAATCGATTTGATTGCTAGAATCGATTCAACCGATGAGGAGCCCCGTGGAGACCAAGACCCTGCTGACCTTCCGGACCGCGGCCCAGTCCCTCAGCTTCACCAGGACCGCGTCCACGCTGGGCTACGCCCAGTCCAGCGTCACGGCCCAGATGAAGGCCCTGGAGGAGACGCTGGGCTACGCCCTCTTCAACCGTGTGGGCAACCACCTGCAGCTCACGGAGCCCGGGCGGCGCTTCCTGGTCTACGCGGACCGGATCCTGGCGCTCACGGACGAGGCCATGTCCTCCAACATGGAGACCGAGGACGTGGGCGTCGTGCGCTTCACCGCCACCGAGACGATCGGCACCTACCTCCTGCCCCCGGTCCTCAAGGCCTTCACCAAGGCCTTCCCCAAGATCCGCCTGCAGTTCCTTCCCGGCTTCTCGCGGGACTTCAAGCGCCAGGTGCTGGAGGGCGCCGTGGACTTCGCCTTCATCCTGGAGGCGTCCTTCCCCTCCAAGACCCTTGCCGTCGAGAAGCTGCGGGACGAGGAGATCCTGATACTCGGCTGCTCCGGCCACCGCCTGGCGTCCAGCGCTTCCGTCTCCAGCGGCGACCTGGTGCGGGAACCGGCCCTCCTCAAGACCAACGGCTGCAGCTACCGCGACCAGTTCGAGCGCCAGCTCATCGCCGCCGGCGCCCGCCCCGGCAACGGCATGGAGTTCCAGCACGTGGAGACCATCAAGCGCTGCGTGGAGGTGGGCCTGGGCATCGCGCCCCTGCCCCGCATGGCCGTGGAGGACGAACTGGAATCCGGCCGCCTGGTCCCCCTGCGGTGGGACGGTCCCAGCCTTCAGGTCTCCACCTACCTCGTGTGGAACCCCCAGCGCCACCTGGACGCCGCGGGGCACGCCTTCCTGGAGCACGTGCGGGGGATGATGCACAGCGTCCGCGAACCGGCCAATGAAGATGCGCCCTCGCCAACGGCGACGTTCCGGACGCAGGCCGGGAAGTGATGAAAAAGGGAAGCAACGGCACGTGGTTGTATAAATGCTCTTAGTGGCCGTTCATCCGGCCTGACCGGGGGCCGTCCTGGCCATTTCCCGGACCGTTTCAACGAGCCCGGCCATGGCGCCCTTGAAGACGAACGCATCGGCGCCGCAGGCCGCCATCGCCTCCACCACGGCGGAGTCGCGGCTGGTGGAGATGGCGAGGATCCGAACGCGGCCGAACGTCTCGTCCCGCTTGAGGATCACCGCCAGGGTCTCGGCGTTGCAGCGAGGCAGGTGGTAGTCGATGATCGCCAGGTCGGGTGCGAATTCCCGCGCCAGTTTCAGGACCTCGAAGACGGACGCCGGATCCAGGGAGCGGACTTCGAAACCCGCCTCATCGAGGACCCGGGTGGCCAGGGTCCTGAACATGGCGTTGTCATCCACCAGGAGGATCTTCATTCCAGGCATGCCACAGGGTATCAGCTTGCATGGATCTGTCTGATAATTTAACAATATAATAAAAATTCACCGTTTATTGCAACTTGTCGACCTGGATGATTCATGGCGGCAAAATTTCGGGCGGTATCGTGATCAGGATCTTTCGTTTGAGAAATTTGAGGCGAATTTTTAATCCCGGCAAGCTGATTTCCTTATTCGGCGAACCTCGGCCCCTCGGCAACCTCGGCGATGCCTTCTGTTTCAAGCCCCAACGGCGCATTTACTATATGCGCAGCAGGTTCAAGGAAACGAAAGGCATCGCCGAGGTAGCCGAGGGGCCGAGGTTCGCCGAGAAAAAGGGATTTCAGAGGCTGCTTAGGATTCCCGGAAGCTTCAGCAGACACCCGGAAAGGGCATCCCGGTGGCGCTGCTGGAGGGCCACCAGGGCCGCGCGAGGTTGGTCATGCAGGTCTGGACCTCGCGGTGGTAGCTCTCGGTCGCGCCCAGGAACTGCACTTCGGCCTCCACGAAGCCGGCCCGGTCCGCCTGGCGGGTCTCGAGGACCCTGGCCTGGATGAGATCCATGGGCAGGAGCGGGTGGATGAGGGACCAGCCTTCCAGCACGGAGTCGCCGCTGACGCGCTCCAGGAGGTACTCGGGCATCTCCACCCGGCATCCGTGGGTGCCCAGGTCCAGGAGGCTGATGTTGCTGTGGGTCTTGCCGCCGGAGCGGACGCTGGCCTTGCAGCGGTTCTTCACGGAAACACGATCGTTCTTCTGGCTGACCATCGACTATCTCCCATGCCGGCTGGGGCCGGCCAGGTTGCTGGAAACGCCCGTGACGGGAATGCCCCGACCCCTTGGCATGTTCCAGTCTCGGCCAGGCATGCCATCGCCGCAAACGAATGGTTCTGATCTTTAGAATCGATGGAACCGATGACGCCTTCAACCCCGTCCGATGAAGGGCATCTTGGTCGCCATGATCGTCATGAACTGCACGTTCGCTTCCAGGGGCAGCTCCGCCATGTGCACGACCCCCTGGGCCACCTGCTGCACGTCCATCATCGGTTCCGGAGCGATGTCGCCTCCCGCCTGCTTCACGCCCACCGTCATCCCCGCCGTGAAGCCCGTCAGCGCGTTGCCGATATCGATCTGGCCGCAGGCGATGTCGTATTTCCGGCCGTCCAGGGAGATGGACTTGGTCAGGCCGGTGACGGCGTGCTTGGTGGCGGTGTAGGGCGCCGAATCGGGCCGGGGCACGTGGGCGGAGATGGAGCCGTTGTTGATGATGCGGCCGCCGCGGGGAGCCTGGTCCAGCATGACCCTGAACGCCGCCTGGGCGCAGAGGAACATGCCCGTGAGGTTGACGTCCACGACCCCGGTCCAGTCCTCGTAGGTCAGGTCCTCGAAGAGCTTGCCCCGCACGTTGATGCCCGCGTTGTTGAACAGGAGGTCCACCCGGCCGAAGTCCTGCTTCACCGCCGCGAAGAGCGCGGCCACGGAGTCCGGCCGGGTGACGTCGGTGGGGACGGGCAGCGCGCGCAGTCCCGCGCCGGATTCCGCGGCCACCTCCAGCAGGACTTCGGGCCTGCGTCCGGCCAGGGCGACCCTCCAGCCCGCGGCCAGCAGCGCCAGGGCGGTTGCCTTGCCGATGCCGCTTCCGGCCCCGGTGACGACGGCGACCTTGCCGGGATCGATCATGGTGGACCTCCTGTCGGTTGGGCGGCCCCGTCAGGCCGGGCCGCCGATCTTGAATGATGGTGCTCCCATTCCGCTCCTCCGGCGAAGCTTGCGCCCGAAAGGCGGTGCCTCAGGCCATCGCCTTCAGGTTCTGGAGCTTCCCCACCAGCTCCTCCATGGAGTAGGGCTTGGTGATGGCCAGCATGTGCCCGTCCCTCTCCAGCAGTTCGAGGATCCGGGCGTCCAGGTGGCCCGTGGCCAGGAGGATGGGCAGGTCCGGCCAGCGGCGGCGGATGTGCGCGTGGGTCTCGATGCCGTTCATCCCGGGCATGTTCAGGTCCAGGATCACCAGGTCCACCGGGGGGCCGGAGCCCAGGAGCACCAGGCCCTCGGCGCCGCCCGACGCGATGGCGACGCTGTGGCCGCGGGTCTTGAGCATGCTGGGCACCGCGGCCCGGATGAGGTCGTCATCGTCCACCAGCAGCACGTTCAGGGGGGCCTCACCGGGCGCCGGGCCCGGCGGACCCTGCAAGGGGGCGACATCCCCGGCGGCCGCGGGCAGGCGCAGGCTGACGGTGGTGCCCCGGCCCTTCTCGCTGCGGATGGCCAGGGTCCCCCCGTGGGCCTTGGCGGTGGCGTAGGCCATGGCCAGGCCCAGCCCCGTGCCCTTGCCGATGGCCTTGGTGGAGAAGAAGGGGTCCATGGCCCGGGCCGCCACCTCGGGAGGCATGCCGGTGCCGGTGTCCTCCACGGCGACCTCCACCTGGGCCCCAGGCAGGTTCCTTGTGCGCAGGACGAGGGTGCCGCCCTCGGGCATGGCGTCCATGGCGTTCACGCAGAGGTTCATCAGGAGGTTGGCGAGGGAGCCGCGCTCGCCCGAAACGGGGAGGAGCCCTTCCTCGAGATCGGCCACCAGCCGGTATTTCTGCAGGGTGGTGCGGTTCAGCAGATCGAGCTCGTCCCGCACCAGGGCGTTGAGGTCCAGGAGCTCGGGCTGCTGCAGGTTCTTGCGGGAGAACTTGGTCAGGCCCATGACCAGGTCCCGGCCGCGGGTGGAGGCCTTCTCCACGAGGCCCAGGGCCTCGGCCAGGGGGGCGTCCCCGGCGTGGGTCAGCTTGACGGTCTCGATGACGGCCTGGATGGCCGCCAGGATGTTGTTCATGTCGTGGGCCACGCCGCCCGCGAGGCTGCCCAGGCTGTCGAGCTTGTGGGACTGCTGGATCTCGGCGTCGAGTTTGCGCTGGAGCTCCTCCGCCTGCTTCCTGAGGCTGACGTCCCGGAGGATGTGGCTGGTCCGGGTCTGGCCGTGCTTGTCGATGAAGAGCACGGAGGCGGTCTCGCACGGGAATTTCGTTCCGTCCCGGCGGAGGAAGGTCAGCTCGCCGGTCCAGCGCCCGGTGCGCGCCCGTTCCTCGATGGCCACGGGCACCCTGGGATCGGTCATGTCGACGATGCCGTCCCGGCCCACGGCCCGGATCTCCTCCACCGTCCGGCCGAGCATGGCGCAGGCCGCGGGATTGACGTCCAGGATGGCGCCGTCCGGGGCCGCGAGCATGATCCCGTCCAGGCTCCGGTCGAAGAGCAGCCGGTATTCCGCCTCGCTTTCGCGCAGGGCCAGCTCCAGCTCCCGGTGGGCGGTGATGTCCCGCGTGATGGAGAGCTGCACCGGTTCCCCGTCCCAGGTGATGATGCGGGTGGAGACCAGGCAGGTGACAGGCGTGCCGTCCGCCCTGCGGAAGTCCAGCTCCAGGTTGTCCACCCTGCCCTCCCGGTCCAGCGCCCCGGCCCACCGTTCCCGGTCCCGGGGATCCGCCCAGACACCCAGTTCGAGGGAGGTGTGGCCCAGGACGTCGCCCATGGACCGGCCCAGCAACTGGACATAGCGCTCGTTCACCAGCAGGTAGAGACCGTCCGCCAGGCGGGTGATGGCGATGGCGTCGGGACTGGCGTTGAAGATGAGGGCGAAGCGCTCCTCGGAGCGCCGCAGCACGGCTTCGGCCTCCTTGCGGCCCGTGACGTCGTGGGCCATGCTCATGACGGCCCGGCGCCCGTCCACCAGAGGCCCCAGGGACACGGAGGAGAAGTCCCAGATCCGCGTCGAGCCGTCCCGGCACCGGATGGGGTACTCGATGCTGCCCTCCCGCCGGGGCCGGTCGAAGAGGTCGCGGGCAATCTCCAGGATGGCCTCCCTGCGGGAGGGGTGGGCCAGCTCCGCCCATTTCCCCAGGGTCGGGACCTCGGCGCGGGAGTAGCCGCTCAGCTCCGTGAAGACGCGGCTCACCATGAGGATCTCGCCGTCCTCGGCGAAGATCATCATGGGGAAGGGCACCTCCTCCACGGCATGGCGGAAGCGGGTTTCGCCCTCGCGACGGAGCCGCTCGGCTTCGAGCTGCGCCCGGAAATCATTCGCCCGTCCGTTCCGCCAGTGGGCCGCGGCCGCGCCCAGCACCGCGAGGGCCGAGGCGAGCGCCAGGAGGATCGTGTCCCTCCGCCGCCGCTCGAACAGGGCCATGGCCTCCCCTTCGTTCACGCGGACCACCAGGAACCACGGGGAGGCGGGAATCGGCCGCACGTCCGCCAGGAGCCTCACGCCCCGGTAGTTCCGGGTCTCCACGATGCCCTTCCGGCCGAGGATGGCCAGGACCGAGGCCCGCGTCCGGTCCGCCATCGGGACCCGCTCGGTGAGGGCGGTCCCGGCGCGGGTCCGCATGTCGTTGAGGACCACCGCCTCCTCCCCCTCCCGCCGCACCAGCAGGGTCTCCGCGGACGCCGAGGGGGTGGGCCAGCGCAGGACGATGGGATAGAGGGTCCGGGTGGGGTCGATGCGCAGCAGGAACAGACCAAGCGTCCGTCCCATCCGCCTGGCGTCCAGCACGGGGATGAGGAGATGCATGTGGATGCCCGGACCGTCCGCGTCCCGGGAGAGATCCAGGAAGCGCGGGCGGCCGTCGGCGAGGGCTTCCCGTGCCTCGCGTTTCAGGCCGCCGGGAAGGGGCGGCCGCCCCGGGGGTATCGCCAGGCGCTCCTCGCCCCGGGTGTCCAGCAGGCGCATCTCGTCGTACTGGCTCTGCTCCCTGAGCCAGTCCTCGAGCAGCGGCGTGGCATCCGGAAGACCTGAACCCTCCGCCGGTCCCATCAGGCGGGTGAAGGCGGAGATGCGCGAGAGGGTCGAGGCGTCCGTCAGCCGCTCCTCGCGCCAGAGGGCGATCTCGCTGGCCTTCAGCGCCCCCACGGTGGAGAGGTGGCTCTCCGCCTTGGCCCGCTCCAGGTTCCACAGGGTGCGGACATGCCGGACGGCCCCCACCGCGATGCCCGCAACCAGGAGCCCCGCCAGGACGATGAGGAGTGCCGGCGGACGCCATTTCTCTGGAGAACGGGAGGCCATGGATCGAATCTCCCACCGCGGATGTCGAATCGGGATTCCGGGTTCGTGGCCTAGGTTATCGTTTTCCCGTGGCGGTTGATGGAGATTTCAATCACGCCCCCTTCCGGGTCCGGGGCGGGATCCGCGCCTCGCAGGCGACGCCGGTCTGGCACTCGCCGCAGCCGTAGCGCGGGGTGTAGAGGCGCCGGGCGGCATCGACATGAACCTTGCATGTGGTAGTGTCCCTGCCATTGGCCAGATTGATCGCCCGGCATGGGCAGCGGGGGATCCGGGCGCCGCATCAGGCGCCTCCCGGTCCCTGCACCCGGCGGCTGGCCCTGAGGATGGCCTGGAAGACCCCCTCCACCACCTCCGGGTCGAGGCCATCGGCCTGGGCCCAGGCCCTCCGGTCCCGCATGAGCGACGCCTCCCGGCCCGGATCCAGCACGGGGGCGCCCAGCACCGCCTTGGCCCGGCCGGCCCGGCGGCTCAGCTCGGCGCGGCGGGCCAGGAGCTCCACCAGCTCGCGGTCCAGGTCGTCGATCATCGCCCGGGCCTCCACCAGGGCCGGGGACCGCTGACCCAGGTCGGGCATCGACAGCAGGGGCGGCACCTCGTCCCCGCCCCCGGGCCCGGCCAGTCCCGCGTCGATGGCCTGCAGGGCCTGGAGCAGCCTGGACCGGGCGTCCCCGGCGAAGGGGTTGAGGTTCTGGATGGACGTGAAGAGATGGCTGGCGTCCTCCCGCACCGCGTCCAGGGTGCGCTGGATGGCGTGGAAGGAGGGCGGGGCGAAGGGCAGGTCCGCCCCCGCGCCCATCTCCAGCAGGCCCTTGGCCAGGAAGAAGGTGAGGGCGTGGGTGCTGGCCATGAGCCGGTCGTGGTCCTCCGCGCTCTGCTCCAGCACCTCGCAGCCCAGGTTCCGGAAGAGCGCGGCCACCTGGTCCGCCGCGCCCTGGAACCCGGGGACGGCGCACACCACGGTGCGCAGGGGCCGCTCGGCCCGGGCGAGGCTCACGGGCCCGAACAGCGGGTGGACGCCCACGTGCGGCCCCTTGAGCCGCTCGGCCATCCATTTCGCGGGGAGCACCTTGACGCTGGCCACGTCGAAGACGATCTGCCCGGGCCCCACCCGGGGCGCCACCCGGTCCAGGGCCTCGGGCAGGGCTCCCACGGGCACGGCGAGGGCGAGGATGTCCGAGCCTTCGACCAGGGCCTCCAGGCTCGGGGCGCGGACCTCCGCGGGCACGGAGGCGACGGGATCCAGGGCCCGGAAGGCGCAGCCCCCCTGCTCCAGGAGCCCGCCGAGGGCCTGGCCGAACTTCCCGTAGCCCAGAATGCCGATTCGCACGGATCGCCCTCCAGGCCCCATTGTGACCTAGAAGGACTCCAGATGGGGATCCACGCCCACGGGCGTCACCGCCGCGCGGTCCTCCTCGCCGGTGCGGATGCGGTACACCTGTTCCAGGGGCACCACCATCACCTTCCCGTCGCCCACCTCACCCGTGCGGGCGCTGCGGAGGATGGCCTTCACGGTGGGTTCCACGAAGGGGTTGGAGACGCCGATCTCGAGGCGGACCTTGTCCGAGAGCTCCATCTTCACGGTGGCGCCCCGGTAGGTCTCCACGCGCTCGGTCTCTCCGCCGTGGCCCTGGACCCTCGTGACGGTGAAGCCCTTCACGTCCAGGCGGTACAGCGACTCCAGCACGTCGGTGAGCTTTTCGGGGCGGATGAAGGCGATGATGAGTTTCAATGGACGGCTCCTTCGGAAGGCAGAAGGCTGATCTCGACGCGCGCCCGGACATCGGGCAGCAGCAGCAGGGCGCCGTCGCCCGACGCATAGGCCTCCTCGCCGTGCTGGCTGAAGTCCAGGCCCTGGCCCTCCTCGGCGGGCGTGGCCTTCAGGGCGGCGAACAAGGCCACCAGCTTGAGGAGGGCGAGGGTGGCCAGGGCCGTGAAGGCCACGGTGGCAAGCACCGCCAGGCCCTGCACGAGGAACTGCCTCGGGTTCCCGTGGAGCAGGCCGTTCACCGGCGCGCCCCAGGCCCGGTCGGCGAAGACCCCGGTGAGCAGCGCGCCCACGGTGCCCCCCAGGCCGTGGGCGGCCACCACATCGAGGGAATCGTCCAGGCGCGTGCGGGCGCGCCAGAGGATGGCGAAGTGGCTGGGCACCGCCGCCAGGCTTCCGATGAGCAGGGCCGACACCGGCGACACGTAGCCCGCCGCGGGGGTGATGGCCACCAGGCCCACCACGATGCCCGTGGCGCCGCCGGCGGCCGTGGCCTTGCCCGAGCGCGCCAGGTCCAGGCCCATCCACACCAGCAGGGTGGCCGCGGGGGCCGCGAGGGTGTTCACGAAGGCCAGCACGGCCTGGCCGTTCACCGCCAGGGCGCTGCCGCCGTTGAAGCCGAACCACCCGAACCACAGCAGCCCGGCCCCCAGGATCGTGAAGGGCACGTTGTGGGGCAGGATGGCCTGGCGCGCGAAGTCCTTGCGGGGACCCAGGAGGGTCGCGGCCACCAGCGCCGCGGTGGCCGCGGTGATGTGAACCACGGTGCCCCCGGCGAAGTCGAGGGCCCCCATGCGGGCCAGCCAGCCCCCGCCCCACACCCAGTGGGCCACGGTGCCGTACGCCACCAGGCTCCAGAGCGTGATGAAGACGGCGTAGGCCAGGAACTTCATGCGCTCGACCACCGCGCCCGAGATGAGGGCCGCGGTGATGATGGCGAAGGTGCCCTGGTAGGCCATGAACAGCAGCCTGGGGATGGTTGCCCCCGGAGCGCAGTCCAGGCCCACGCCGCGCAGCAGGACGAAGGAGAGGTCCCCCAGCGCCTGGCTGCCCGGGCCGAAGGCCAGGGAGTAGCCCAGGAGGAACCACGCCACCCCCACGCAGCCCAGGGACACCAGGCTCATCATCATGGTGTTGAGGGCGTTCTTGGCGCGGACCAGGCCCCCGTAGAAGAAGGCCAGGGCCGGCGTCATCAGCAGGACCAGGGCGGTGGAGACAAGTATCCAGGCGGTGTCGGCGGCGTTCACGAGCCCCTCCTTGGGGGCTAATACTCATCTAATTTGGTATTATTTACATGGTTTTTATTTTTCATTTTGTATTTTTTATATCAAAATAACCATTTTTTATATTAATCGATCCGGGTCGCGTTCGATGTCCGAATCCAGCTATAACCTTTACAAATAACCGGTTCATGCCTCCGGCACCTTGCTACGGTTGAGCCATGCAGCATGAACGGGGCCATCCGGCCTCCGCACGGCTACACCCGAGGAAATCGAAATGTCGCTGCCGCCCCGCCAAGGACTCTACGATCCCTCCTTCGAGCACGACGCCTGCGGCCTGGGCTTCGTGGCCACCCTCAACCGCGAGGCCTCCCACGACATCGTGGCCAAGGGCCTCGAGATCCTCGCGAACCTCACCCACCGCGGCGCCGCGGGCAGCGATCCCCTCACCGGGGACGGCGCCGGCATCCTGCTCCAGATCCCCCACCAGCTCTACAAGGAGGAGATGGCGGCCGAAGGCGTCGACCTGCCCGAGCCGGGCGACTATGCGGTTGCCATGTGCTTCTTCTCCGCGGACCCGGCGGAATGCCGCCACCACTACGCGATCCTCGAGGCGGCGGTGATGCACTACGGCCAGACCGTCATCGGCTGGCGCACGCCGCCCACCGTCACCTCGGCCCTGGGCCCCACGGCCGTGGCGTCCATGCCCAGCTTCCGGCAGCTCTTCATCGGGAGGCGGTGCCAGCCCGAATCCTTCGAGCAGGTGCTCTGCACCATCCGCAAGATGGCCGGGCGCAACGCGAAGTTCGAGCACTTCTTCATCTGCTCCTGCTCCTCCCTCACCGTCGTGTACAAGGGCCTGATGCTCGCCGAGCAGCTGGCGGCCTTCTTCCCGGACCTGGCCGACCCCCGCACCCGCAGCCGCCTGGCCATGGTCCACTCGCGCTTCTCCACGAACACCTTCCCCGCCTGGAAGCGCGCCCACCCCTACCGCCTCCTGGCGCACAACGGCGAGATCAACACCCTGCGCGGCAACCTCGCCTGGATGTCCGCGCGCGAATCCAACCTCGCCGGACCCGCCTTCTCCCAGCAGACCGTGGACGCCTTCCGGCCCATCGCCAGGCCCGACGCCTCGGACTCCCAGGCCCTGGACCAGGTGGTGGACTTCCTGCACCAGGGCTCGGGCCGCAGCCTGCCCCACGTCATGATGATGCTGGTGCCCGAGGCCTGGACCCACGACCCGGACATGTCGCCGGAGAAGAAGGCCTTCTACGAGTACGCGGGCTGCCTCCTGGAGCCCTGGGACGGGCCCGCGGCCCTGGCCTTCACCGACGGCCGCCTCATCGGCGCCACCCTGGACCGCAACGGCCTGCGCCCCGCCAAGTACGTCGTCACCTCGGACGGCCTGGTGGTGGTGGCCAGCGAGTTCGGGGTGCTGGACCTCGACCCCGCGACGATCGTCCAGAAGGGCCGCCTCCAGCCCGGGAAGATGTTCCTGGTGGACACCCTGGAGGGGCGCCTGGTCTCGGACGAGGAGATCAAGCACCAGGTGGCCTCGGCCAAGCCTTACGCCGCCTGGCTCGCCCAGAACAAGATCGACCTGGCCTCGCTGCCCCCCGCGCCCGCGTCCAGCCCCGCCCCGGGCCCGGCCTTGACGGCGCTGCAGCAGGCCTTCGGCTACACCGAGGAGGACCTGCGCATCATCCTGGCCCCCATGGGGGCCGGCGGGGAGGAGCCGGTGGGCTCCATGGGCGTGGACATCCCCCTGGCGGTGCTCTCGGCCAGACCCCAACTGCTGTTCCGGTACTTCAAGCAGCACTTCGCCCAGGTCACCAACCCGCCCATCGACCCCATCCGGGAGGAGATCGTCATGTCCTCGGTGACCTGCGTGGGCGGCGAGGGCAACCTCATGGAGGAGTCCCCCCGCCAGTGCCGCATGCTGGAGCTGCCCCACCCCTTCCTCACCGACGGCGACCTGGCCAAGCTGCGGGCCAACCCCCTCGGCGACTTCAAGAGCGCCACCCTGCCCATGTTCTTCCACCTGGAGGGGGACCCCGAGCGCAACCTCTTCGAGGGCATCCGCACCCTCTGCCGCGCCGCCAGCCGGTGCGTGGCCGACGGCATCAGCATCGTCATCCTCAGCGACCGCGGACTGGACGAGCGGCGAGCGCCCATCCCCAGCCTGCTGGCCACCGCCGCCGTGCACCACCACCTCATCCGCGAAGGCACCCGCACCCGCGTGGGCCTCATCGTGGAGTCGGGGGAGCCCAGGGAAGTGGCCCACATGGCGGCCCTCGTGGGCTTCGGCGCGGGCGCGGTGAACCCCTACCTGGCGCTGGCCACCCTGCGGGACCTGTGTGCCCGCGGCGTGCTCGCCGAGCCCGGCCCCAAGGCCGAGGCCAACTACATCAAGGCCCTCAAGAAGGGCCTGCTCAAGACCATGGCCAAGATGGGCATCAGCACGCTGTCCAGCTACCAGGGCGCCCAGATCTTCGAGGCCATCGGCATCGACCAGTTCGTCATCGACGAGTACTTCACCGGCACCGCCTCAAGGGTGCGCGGAATCGGCCTGCGCGACCTGGCCGAGGAGACCCTGGCGCGCCACGCCGGGGCCTTCGACCCCGACGCCCCGGGCGTGCTGGAGCAGGGCGGCCACTTCCACTACCGCGTGGACGGGGAGCGCCACCTGTGGAACCCCGAGACCATCGCCAGCCTCCAGAAGGCCGTGCGCCTGGAGGACGCGGGCAGCTACGAGGCCTTCGCCCGGGCCATCAACGACCAGGTGGAGTACCCCGCCACCCTCCGCGGCCTGTGGGACCTGGTGCCCGCGGGCGACCCCGTGCCCCTTTCCGAGGTGGAGCCGGCCTCGGAGATCGTGCGCCGCTTCGCCACGGGCGCCATGTCCTTCGGCAGCATCTCCAAGGAGGCCCACGAGAACATCGCCATCGCCATGAACCGCATGGGGGGCCGCTCCAACACCGGCGAGGGCGGCGAGGACCCGGCGCGCTTCGCCCCCGATCCCAACGGGGACCTCAGGCGCAGCGCCATCAAGCAGGTGGCCTCGGGCCGCTTCGGCGTCACCGCCGAGTACCTGGCCGATGCCGACGAGATCCAGATCAAGATGGCCCAGGGCGCCAAGCCCGGCGAGGGCGGCCAGCTCCCCGGCGCCAAGGTGGACGCCACCATCGCCAAGGTGCGCCACAGCATGCCCGGGGTCACCCTCATCTCCCCCCCGCCCCACCACGACATCTATTCCATCGAGGACCTGGCCCAGCTCATCTTCGACCTGAAGAACGTCAATCCCAGGGCCCGCATCAGCGTCAAGCTGGTCTCGGAGGCCGGGGTGGGCACCATCGCCGCGGGCGTGGTGAAGGCCCACGCGGACGTCGTCCTCATCAGCGGGGACAACGGCGGCACCGGGGCCTCCCCGCTCACCGCCATCCACCACTCCGGCGTGCCCTGGGAGCTGGGCCTGGCCGAGGCCCACCAGGTGCTGGTCCTCAACGACCTGCGCAGCCGCGCGGTGCTCCAGACCGACGGCAAGCTCAACACGGGCCGGGACGTGGCGGTGGCGGCGCTGCTGGGGGCCGAGGAGTTCGGGTTCTCCACCGCGCCCCTGGTGGCCTCGGGCTGCATCATGATGCGCAAGTGCCACCTGAACACCTGCCCCGTGGGCGTGGCCACCCAGGACCCCGTGCTGCGCGCGAAATTCGCCGGACAGCCCGAGCACGTGATCCGCTATTTCTTCTACGTGGCCGAGGAGCTGCGCGGACTCATGGCCAGCCTGGGGTTCCGGGACGTGCGGTCCATGGTGGGCCGCTCGGACTGCCTGAAGCCCCGCAGGGAGGGCCTCAATCCCAAGGCCCGCAAGGTGGACTGCTCCGAGATCCTCCACCGCTCCTCGCGCGCCACCAAGCTCTCCGGCGCCTGCGCCGAGGCCCAGGACCACAAGCTCGACGACGTGCTGGACCACGAGCTCATCCGCCAGGCGATGCCGGCCCTGGAAGCGGGCACGCCGGTCGTGCTCGAGACCCGGGTCCGCAACAGCGACCGCGCCACGGGCGCCATGCTCAGCGGCGAGATCGCCAGGCGCCTGGGCGGCGGGGGCCTGCCCCCCGACACCATCCGCATCCGGGCCGCGGGGAGCGCCGGCCAGAGCTTCGGCGCCTTCGCATCCCCCGGCATGACCCTGGAGCTGGTGGGCGACGCCAACGACTACGTGGGCAAGGGCCTCTGCGGCGGCGTCGTGGCCGTGCGGCCCCACCCGCGGGCGCCCTTCAGGGCCGAGGACATGGTCATCGTGGGCAACGTGGTGCTCTACGGCGCCACCTCGGGCCGGGCCTTCTTCAACGGCCGCGCCGGGGAGCGCTTCGCCATCCGCAACAGCGGCGCCACCACGGTGGTGGAGGGCGTGGGCGACCACGGCTGCGAGTACATGACCGGGGGCCTGGTGGTGGTGCTGGGCACCGTGGGCCGGAACTTCGCCGCGGGCATGAGCGGCGGACTGGCCTACGTCCTGGACGAGGACGGGACCTTCGCCGGGCGGTGCAACAAGGAGATGGTGGAGCTCCTGCCCCTGGGCGGGGAGGACGCCCTGCGGGTGCGGGACCTCCTGGCCGAGCACGTGGAGCGCACCGGCAGCGTCAAGGCCGCGGAGGTCCTGGCGGACTGGGACACCCGGTCGGCCCCGTTCGTGAAGGTCTATCCGAGCGAGTACCGCAGGGCCCTGGAGGCCGCCGCCTCCCCCGCCACCAACGGCCTGGCCGACCTGTCCGTGGGGGTGAAGTGATGGGCAACGTCCGCGGCTTCCTCGAAGTCTCCCGCCTGGAACACGGCAAGCGCCCCGTGGCCGAGCGCGTCAAGGACTGGAGCGAGTTCGAGCTCCTGACCCCCCTGCCCCTGCTCAAGGACCAGGCTTCCCGCTGCATGGAGTGCGGCATCCCCTTCTGCCACGGCGGCTGCCCCCTGGGCAACGTGATCCCCGAGTTCAACGACCACGTGTACCGGGACCACCCGGACCTCGCGCTCGCCATCCTCCACTCCACCAACAACTTCCCCGAGTTCACGGGCCGGGTGTGCCCCGCCCCCTGCGAGGCCTCCTGCACCCTCAACCTCGAGGACCACCCGGTGACCATCAAGGACATCGAGCGCAGCATCGTCGACCGCGCCTGGGATGCGGGGGCGATCCTGCCCCGTCCCGCCCGGGCGCGCTCCGGGCGCACCGTGGCCGTCATCGGCTCGGGCCCCGCGGGCCTGGCCGCGGCCCAGCAGCTGGCCCGCAAGGGCCACGCCGTCACGGTCTTCGAGAGGGACGACCGCGTCGGCGGGCTCCTGCGCTACGGCATTCCCGACTTCAAGCTTGAGAAGACCCTCATCGACCGCCGCGTGGCCCAGATGGAGGCCGAGGGCGTGGTCTTCCGCACCGGCGTCCACGCCGGGAAGGACGTGGACGGGGCGGAGCTGCGCAGGAGCTTCGACGCCGTCCTCCTCTGCGGCGGCGCCCGCAGGCCCCGTGACCTCCCCGTGCCGGGCCGGGCGCTGCGCGGCGTGCACTTCGCCATGGACTTCCTGGCCCAGGCCAACCGCCGCGTGGCCGGCGAGACCCCGGCGGACCCGATCCTGGCCACCGGCAAGCGCGTGGTCGTCATCGGCGGCGGCGACACCGGCTCCGACTGCCTGGGCACCTCCATCCGCCAAGGGGCCGCCCGCATCCACCAGCTCGAGCTGCTCCCCAGGCCCCCCGCCACCCGCGACGCCGCCAACCCCTGGCCCGCGTGGCCCCAGGTGCTTCGCACCTCCTCCTCCCAGGAGGAGGGCGGCGAGCGGGACTGGGGCATCGCCACCACCGCCTTCCTGGACGACGGCAAGGGCGGCCTGCGCGCCCTGGCCGCCGTGCGCGTGGGCCCCGCGCCCACCTTCACGCCCATTCCCGGCACCGAGTTCGAGCTCCCCTGCGAACTTGTCCTGCTGGCCATGGGCTTCACCGGCTCGGAACGGGAGGGCCTCCTGGAGCAGCTGGGCGTGGAGATGGACCCGCGCGGCAACGTCCGGACGTCCAACTTCCAGGCCAGCGTGGAAGGGATCTTCGCCGCCGGGGACCAGGCCCGCGGCCAGAGCCTCGTGGTGCACGCCATCGCCGACGGACGCAAGGCGGCCAAGGCCGTGAACGCCCATTTGAAAATGATGAAATGACTCATTTAATCTTTTCCCGGCGATCCTCGGCGAGAAAAGATGATGAATGCAGTTCAGGCTCGGGTTGTCAGATGACCGCAGATGCCCCTGAGTGCCAATTCATATCCCGCCACCCCGAACCCCGCCACCACCCCGAGGCTCACCGCCGCCGTCTGGGTCGCCGGCCCCCTCCGGATCGGGTTGCTGATGTGCACTTCGATCACCGGGAAGTTCGCCTGCGAGAGCGCCGCCACCAGCGCGGGATACCCCGTGCCGAAGCCGGCGGGGTTGAAGATGGCGGCGTCGAAGCCCTCGCCGCAGGCGTCGTAGATGCGGTTGATGACCTCGCCTTCGATGTTGGAATGGAAGATCTCCACCGCCACGTCCAGCTCCGCCGCGTAGCCGCGGATCTTCGCGTCGTAGTCCGGCAGGGTCATGGGGCCGAAGGTCTCGAGCTGGACCTTTCCGCGCATGTTCATGCCGGCGCCGTGGAGCACAAGGATCTTGGTCATGGATGGAACCTCCACGCTCAGAATACCCAGGAGGCTCGGCTGGAATGCCATCCCCCTCTTCGCAAAGGGAGGGGACTTCCGTCCGGTCCTAGGAGCCTGTCTACGTAGTAGGAGGCCCCGCGACGGCGCCCAGAAGCGTGATTATCGAGCGCAAGGCCCGCAGGAGGATTAGGTCAATCCTTCAAGGGACTTGCACACGATAAGCGCGCTTCTGGGCGCCGCCCTTCGGGTGATGGCAGCGGGGCCAGCAACTCTGCGTCAGGCTCGTCAACCGCAGTCCCGCTGCGGCTTTCCTCGCCTTCCTTGATTTGCTAGCCCCGGTGCCATCATCGCGGGGCCTCCTATTACGTAGACAGGCTCCTAGTTCCGGTAGCTGCCGCAGCAGAAGACGAAGCCTTCGTGGGCTTCCACGTAGGTCGCCTTGGGTTCCACCTTCCGGGTGATGGGATTCACGAAGTGGTAGTCAACCCAGCCTCTGCCCTTGGTCCGGGCCACCTTGATGAACTCCCGCACCTGGTAGAGGCCCTTGGCGTCCTTCACGTCCCATCGGCTGGTGCCCACCAGCTCGGACTGGAACCCGTTGGCCTTGGCGACCCCCTTCAGGTCGTACACGAAGAGGTACAGGTCGCTGCCGCTCCCCACGTGGAAGATGCCGTGCGGCAGGTTGGTCTGCAGGATCAGCTTGTCCATGCCGTCCTGCCTGGCGTAGGCGATGGCCTTCTGGACGATCCTTTCGGCCTGGGTCCGTTCGGAAGTCTGGGCGTTCGCGACCAGGCAGGTGAGGGCGAGGATGGGGGCGGCAAAGCGCATGGTTCAATCCAGTGAGAGGCGGGATCCAGGGACCCGGAGATTGGAACAGCTTCCGGTATCAGTCTGGATCCCGCCCCTTCACATGCCCATACGGTGGATTACCTACTGGACCTTGGTCTCCTGCTTGCGGACCTCGACCTGGGCGTCGGCGACCTTGACGTCGATCTCCACGCGGCGGTTCTTGGCCTGGCCTTCCTTGGTCTTGTTGTCGGCGATGGGCTTGTCGGGGCCCACGCCCACGGTGGTGATCCGGGCTGCGGGAATCCCGCCGGCCACGAGGATCTTCGCCACGGCGTCCGCGCGGCGCTTGCCCAGGGACGTGTTCAGGGCCTTGCCGCCCACCGAGGAGGTGTGGCCGCTCACCACCAGCGTGTACTCGCCGGGGTAGGCCTTGAGGCCCTCGGCCACCTTGGCCACGGCGGCGGCGCCTTCGGCGTCGATGTCCACCTTGCCGTTGGCGAAGTGCAGCATCGCCTCATCCAGCACGATCTTCGCCGGCGGGGGGGGCGGAGGAGGAGGGGGCGGCGGGGGAGGCGCGACGGGCTTGATCTCCTCCTTGGGGGGTTCGGGAGCCGGGGGCGGGGGCGGCGGCGGTTCGGGCTTGGCCACCGGCGCGGGGGCGGGGGGCGGAGGCGGCGGAGGGGCAGGCGCGGCCTTGCGGCCACCCCACGTGTAGCCGATGCCCGCCAGCGCGAGCACCTCGCTGGAATGGCCGCCGTTGGTGTTGACCCGCAGGGCCTTGAGATCCCCCTGGAAGATGACCCGCTCCGTCAGGTGCACCATGAGGCCCACGCCCGCGTGGTAGTTGATCTTGTTCTTGTCGCCGTCCGCCAGCGGCGGGTGCAGGCGGGTCATGCCCGTGCCCGCGGCCAGGTAGGGGTACCAGTTGGGCGCGCCGGGATTGAGGTTGTAGAGCGCCGACACCAGGCCCTGGTACTCATGGGTCCCCGTATTCGTCACGCGGATGTCCTGGTTGGTGCGGAGCGCCTTCAGGTCCAGCGACCAGGTGTCGGAGAACCAGTGCCCCGCCCCCAGGCCGAAGGTGGCGCCGTCGTTGAAGTAGTTCGAGACCTTCCGGAAGGCCGCGCCGCCCTGGATGGTGCCGTAGGACTGCCCCTCCTGGGCCATGAGGCCGACCGCCGACGCGGCCAGGATGAAGAGAAGTGCTTTCCGCATATCGCCTCCTGGGATGGGTTACTGAAAATATCATACATCAGTCGCGGTTATTGCCCAGGACCACCTTGGCCGGAAACGAGAATTCCGGTCGTTCCGAAGGGCCGGCGCATGGCCCGGGCCCCCCCCGCGCCCGGTTCCGTTCGGCCGTTCCGGAAGGGCTCGTGCCTTCACGCCTCCGGTTGTGCGGACCTAGGCCTCATCCAGGCCGGGGCCCATTCCGCCTTCGCGGATGTTCGAGATGTCCCTCATCGGCGCGTTCCCGAAGAAACGGCCGTACTCCCGGCTGAACTGGGACGCGCTCAGGTAGCCCACCTTCCGGCTGGCCGTGCCCGCGTCCATCATCCGGCTCAGCATGAGCCGCCGGGCCTCGTGGAGCCGCAGGACCTTCTGGTACTGCAGGGGGCTCATGGAGGTGACCGACTTGAAGTGCTGATGGAACGTGGAGACGCTCATGTGCACCAGGGTGGCCAGCCGCTCCACGTCCAGCGGACGGTCGTAGTTCATGCGCACCCAGGAGACGGCCTTGGCCACCCGCTGCACCCGGGAGCCCTCCTGCCCGATCTGCGCCACCCGGGCTCCGATGGGGCTCCGCAGCAGGCGGATGAGGATCTCCTCCACCACCAGGGGCGCGATCCATTCCGCGTCGCCGGGCCGGGCCATGAGCTCCACCAGCCTCGCGGAGGCCGCGATGATGGCGGGATCGGCCTGGGTGACGCAGACGGCGAGGTTCCTGGAGCTCTGGGGCAGGCCGGCGGGGTACACCCTCAGGGCCAGGTCGGCCACGCGCTCCGCGTCCAGGTCCACCTTGAGGCAGAGGAAGGGTTCCTCGGCGCTGGCCCGGGTGATCTGGCCCGAGATCGGCACATCCACCGAGTAGACCAGGAGGCGTGAGGCGTCGTAGTCGAAGACCTCGCTGCCCAGGAACACCTTCTTGGCGCCCTGGGCAACGATGCAGATGCCGGGCTGGGCGACGCCGTGCGCCAGCTCCTGGCTGGCCCGGGAGGCCCGGACCACCTCCAGCCCGGGCTGGCGGAGCTTGAAGTGGCCGTCGTAGGGCGCATGGGCCCGGATGAGCCCGGCGAGCCGGGCCAGGTCCTGCGCTGCCGCCTGGGTGTCCATGGTCGCTCCTCAGCGTCCGGTCAGGCGTTCCAGGGCTTCGGGATACCGCGCCCCGTGCACGTCGATCGCCTTCAGGGCGGCCTCGAGGTCGTGGAGATCCCCGGCCGTGAGCTCCAGGTCGGCGGCCCCCAGGTTCTCTTCCAGGCGCGCCAGCTTCGTGGTGCCGGGGATGGGCACGATCCAGGGCCTCTGGGCCAGGAGCCACGCAAGCGCCACCTGGGCGGGCGTCGCCCCCTTCCGGGCGCCGATGCGGCCCAGCAGCTCCACCAGGGCCTGGTTGGCCTTCCGGGCCTCCGGTGCGAAGCGCGGGAGGCTGTTCCGGAAATCCCCGGGGACGAAGGCGGTCTTCTCGTCCAGCGCCCCCGTGAGGAAGCCCCGCCCCAGGGGGCTGTAAGGGACCAGGCCGATGCCCAGCTCCTCCAGGACCGGCAGGATCTCCGGTTCCACCCGGCGCTCCCAGAGCGAGTATTCGTTCTGCAGCGCCGTGACCTTCTGGACCGCGTGGGCCCGGCGGACGGTGGCCGCGGACGCCTCCGACAGGCCGAAGTGCCGCACCTTGCCCGCCCGGATCAGGTCCTTCACGGCCCCCGCCACCTCCTCGATGGGCACGGCCGGGTCCACCCGGTGCTGGTAGAACAGGTCGATGACGTCGGTGCGCAGCCGCCTGAGGGAGGCCTCGGCCACCTTGCGGATGTTCTCGGGCCTGCTGTCCAGGGCCGGCCCGTCCGCGGTCGGGGGAACTCCGATGGCGAAGCCGAACTTGGTGGCGAGGACCACCTTGGAGCGCAGGTGCTGGAGGGCTTCGCCCAGGAGCTCCTCGTTGACCAGCGGCCCGTACACTTCCGCGGTGTCGAAGAAGGTGACGCCCCGGTCCACGGCGGACCGCAGCAGGCCGATCATCTCCGTCCGGTCCGGGACGTTGCCGTAGGCATGGCTCATGCCCATGCAGCCCAGGCCCAGGGCCGAGACCTCGAGGGTACCGATCTTGCGCTTGTGCATCTTCAGCTCCTCAGGGACGCGATGTCGATGACGAAGCGGTACTTCACGTCGCTCTTGAGCATGCGCTCGTACGCTTCGTTGATGTCCTGCATGCGGATCACCTCCACGTCGGACACGATGCCGTGCTCGCCGCAGAAGTCCAGCATCTCCTGGGTCTCCCGGATCCCGCCGATGAGGGATCCCGCCACGGACTTGCGCCCGAGGATCATGGGCACCGAGTTCAGGGCCGGCTCCAGGCCGCCCAGGTAGCCGACCAGCACGAGGGTGCCGCTGGGGGCCAGGGTGGGCATGTAGGGATTCAGGTCGTGGACATAGGGGACGGTGTCGATGATGAGGTCGAAGCGGCCGGCGACCTCCGCCATCCGGGCCGGGTCCGTGGAGAGCACGATGCGGTCGGCCCCCAGCCGGCGGGCATCCTCCTCCTTGCCCTCGGAGCGGGTGAACAGCGTGACCTCGGAGCCCAGCGCCTTGGCCAGCTTCAGGGCCATGTGCCCCAGGCCGCCCAGGCCCACCACCGCCACGCGGCTGCCCTTGCCCGCCTTCCAGTGGCGCAGCGGCGACCAGGTGGTGATGCCCGCGCACAGCAGGGGCGCGGCCGCCTTCAGGTCCAGCCCGTCCGGGATGCGCAGGACGAAGGCGTCCGAGACGACGATCTTCTCGGAATAGCCGCCCTGGGTCTTCGTCTGGTCGTGCCGGTCGACCCCGCCGTAGGTGCCGGTGAATTCCCCGCAGTACTGCTCGTCCCCGTCTTCGCAGGGCTTGCAGTGCCGGCAGGAATCGACCAGGCAGCCAACGCCCACGGCGTCTCCCGCCTTGAATTTCGTCACCTTCGCCCCCACCTCCGTCACCCGGCCGATGATCTCGTGACCCGGGACGATGGGGTAGGTGGACCACCCCCAGTCGTTACGGGCGGTGTGCAGGTCCGAGTGGCAGACGCCGCAATAGAGGATCTCGATGACCACGTCGTCGGGACGGGGGTCGCGGCGGTCGAAGCGGTAGGGCGTCAGGCTGGACGTGGGAGACGTGGCGGCATAGGCGCGGACTGGGGTGGGCATGGGTTCCTCCGGAAGGTGCTGCACCTCTGAGTTTAGGAACCGGCGGCCGCAATTGATTGCCCAAAGATCCGGAGTTTTAGCCTGATTCTCCGGATTCCGGCCCGGGTGCGGACGGCCCGCCCCTCGCAGGAGAAGGTCCGGGCCACGTCTGCCTGCCCGGCCCGGGTGCCCCGGATCGGCCCGCCTGCGCAGAAGGCCTCCCCAGCGCGGAAGGACCCCGGCCGGCCCGATCCGGGTCAGAATGGTCCAGGGGAGGCACCCATGGCTTCATTTGGCGAATGGCTCGAGGAGAAGCGCACCGAGGGGCTGGGCACCGGACTCTCGCTCCTCTTGATCGCCGCGGGCGTGCTCGGCCTGGGCTGGATGGCCGTGCGCGCCTTCTCGGGCGGCGGGGACGCCGGGTCCGCGTTCGTCGGCCGGAACGTCTCGGCCCTCGTCCTCAGGGACGCCGAAGGCCGCACCCGCACCCTGGGCGAGTTCCGGGGCCAGGTGGTCGTGGTGGATTTCTGGGCCACCTGGTGCCCCCCCTGCCGCATGAGCCTCCCCGAGCTCGCCGCACTCCAGGCCGCCCAGGGGCCGGCCTACGCGGTGGTTCCGGTCTCCCTGGACCGCACGGGCTTCGGAGCGGTGACCCCCTTCTTCGCGGCCAACCCGTCCATGGCGCTGGCCGCCATGGTCCCGGCGGACCCGGCGCGGCTGGCCAAGGAGGTGGGGGAGATCCGGGCCATCCCCACGACGCTGATCGTGGGCCGGGACGGCAAGGTGAAGCGGGCCTGGATGGGCTTCAGCCCGGGGCGGCTGGACCGGGAACTGAAGGCCGAGCTCTAGAAAAGGTGTGCCGTCCTTGGCCAGGTAGCAGTCAGGGCAGTTCTTCAGCCGGATCGCCGCCTCCCGGTCGAACACGTAGTAGGCCCGGCCACGCACCGTCACGTGGTGGTAGAGCAGATGGTTCGTGACCTGGCGGCCCGTGACGGGGCAGGTGGCGTTGGGAGCGGCAGCGAGGGCGATGGCGAGGAGGAGGCTGAACATGGGGGTCATTCCTAGAACTTGACCATCAAGGCCAGGGTGATCCTGCTTTCCGTCTTCCTGAGGTCGGGGGACCACCCCTCGACCGCAGACCCCAGGGGGCCCTGGTTCCCTCCGGGAGGCGTCAGTCCGCCCGGGCCGGTGAAGTAGGGCACACTGGCGCCCCGGCGGTTGAACTCGGCGCGCAGGGTGATGAACGGGCTGGGCATGTAGTCGTAGGTGACGGAACCGTCCCAGGCATGGAAGGGATCGCCTGGGTTCTGGGTGAAGTAGGGGGTGCCCGAGGCGGCCGTTGCGCCGTTGATGGGGGGCATCAGCACCAGGTAGCGGCCCGGGTTGGTGATGGCGCCGCCGCCCAGGGTGACGGCGTGGCGGTCGTGGCCGAACCAGAAGCGGTTGTAGAGCATCCAGCCGGCGAAGTACTGCTTGGGGTCGGAGGCCGTGCCGCTCCGGCTGACGCCGCCGCCCTGCTCATCCCCCAGATCGAAGGTGAACGACAGGGCCATGCGGTTCAGGCCCGCGCCTGGGCGGTCGTAGTATTTGTACTCGACGCTGTTGTCCGTGTGCCTCCGCGTGCGCTTCGGGTTGCCCGGGGTGTCGGCGCCCAGGATGTAGTTGTTGGAGATGAACGCCAGGTCGCCGGTGGGCCGCCACCAGATGGAGGCTCCCACGCCCGGTGTGTTGTTGAACATGTTGTAGGACTGCCAACCGTTCGTGAGCCAGAACTCGACCTTGAGCTTGTCGGTGGGAAACACCTGGAGGCGGATGCCGTTGAAGAACCAGGGCGTGTTCGAGGAGACGTACGACGGCTGGTAGGCCCAGTTGTCGAAGTTGTAGAAGCTGAAGAGCCCGATATAGGACATGAAGATGCCCGCGTCGAGGTTGACGCCGTTCAGGGCATCCCAGTGGTAGCCGCCGTAGGCTTCCGAGACGTAGCGGTACGCGTTGTCCGTGGCCCACTGGCCCTTGGCCGTGCTGGCGTCGTTGCGCGGGGTCATCGTGGCGTACATCCCGAACTGGGTGAGGATCCGGCCCCGGACGTGATCCCAGTGGAAGTCGCCGCCGATGCCCAGCTGCTGGACCTGGACCTCTCCGGTCCGCCCCAGCTCGCTGGAGCCGCCGAGGGTGTGGTCCTTGGGGTGGTTGAAGTCGTAGACCGCGTTCACGTCCGCCCGGAATTCGCCGGTGAAGTACTTCGAGTCCAGGATCGCGTCGTTCGTCCGGGGGTTGCCGTTCAGCCATGTGAAATCGGCGAAGGCGAAGGGCTCGGCGACCCTGGGCGCCGGGGGCTTGGGAGCCTGGGCAAGGCCGGGCACGACGGCCCCGGCCGCCAGGAAGGCGGTGAGAAGGATGCGCATTTGGGCTCCAGAAGTTGCCGGATCGCCTGATCCAGGCCGCCAATGAATATGGCCTGAAGTTCATTAAGAAAAGGTTGGGAATCCAGGGTCGTCCGTCAAAGTTCCATAAAGGGCGAACCGCCCGCGGAACGGCTGCCGCAACGAAATCTTTACGGGCCGCCCGGCCGCGGGTTTGAATGTTACCGGGTTGTTACAACGTTCTGGTCCAATGAGTCGTTCCAGCGCCGAGGGAGGCCGCATGCACCTTACCCAGCACATGGACCGGGATGTCCTCGTCCTGGTCCCCGGCCAGAAGCTGACGGCCTCGGAGGGCAAGGAGGACCTGTCCAGGGCCGTCCATGAGGCCCTCGACGCCGGCGTGCTGAAGATCCTGCTCGATTGCTCCTCGGTGGAATTCATCGACAGCCTGGGCGTGGGCCAGATCGTTGCGAGTTTCGTGTCCACGCGGAACAAGGGAGGGCGGCTGATCCTGTGCGGCCTCAGGCCGCGCGTCGTGCTCGTGCTGCGCATGGCCAGCCTGCACCTGGTGCTGGACATGAGGGAGGCGGGCCCGGAAGATGTGGCCTGGTAGCTGAACGGGCTCCGCCGGTCCCGGCCGGGTCAAGGGCCGCCTGGAGACACTGCAGCCCTTCCCGTGGAGGACCCATGACCAAGGCATTTTTCCACAGGACCCTCACCCCCGCCGTGAAGGCCGCGCAGGAGCGCTACTACGGCCGCAGCCTCCCCCGGCCCGGATCGGCCGCCGGGGACACCCTCGGCGCGGATGAGATCGCCTTCATCGAGGACCGGGACAGTTTCTACCTCGCCACGGTGAACCCGGAGGGATGGCCCTACATCCAGCACCGGGGGGGTCCCCGCGGCTTCCTGAAGGTGCTGGGCCCGGCCGAGCTCGGGTTCGCGGATTTCAGGGGGAACCGGCAGCTCCTGACCACGGGCAACCTCCAGGGAGGCGCGCGCGTCTGCCTCTTCCTGATGAGCTATCCGCACCAGACGAGGCTGAAGCTCCTGGGCCGGGCGGAGGTGCTGGGCGTGGAGGAGGATCCCGCCCTGGCCGAACGCCTGATCCCGCCGGGAAGCGAGGCGGTCACCGAGCGCCTGTTCCGAATCCGGATCGAGGCCTTCGACTGGAACTGTCCGAAGTTCATAACCCCACGCTTCACGGAGGAGGAGGTCGCCCAGGCGGTCCGGCCTCTTCGGGACCGGATCGCCCGGCTGGAGGCGGAACTCGCTCGCCTGAAGGCACCTGCGGCAGGGGGAACCAAGCCCGCACCCGATCCACCGAGTTCTTCCGGGGAAGGACCCGCGGGACGCGATCCTCGCTGAAGCGTGCAAGCAACCGAAGGGACAGGGCGCCTCAACCCTTTGCCGTCCGCTGGGGTCTCATGGAAATGCGCACGCATTCGAATCCCGTTCACGCCTTGTTCAGGAAGGCGTTCTGCGTCTGTGCCCTGACGGGCTGCCTTGCCCCCCTGGCCGGAGCGCCCCCCGAAGCGCCCAAGGCCAAAGAGAAGCAGGCGGATGCCCCGACCCTGGTCGAGGCCTTCCAGAAGGGCCCGATAGCCATCACCGCGACCGTGGTCCATGCCCAGGGAACGCCCGAGGAGTCCTCCCTCCCCGTGTTCCAGGTGCCGGTCCTGAAATTCCAGGACAGGCTGGAGCTTTCCTTTTCCGGGGAAGCCTTCGACCAGCGGGTCACCCGTGCCGACTGGTCCCTGGTCGTCGTCTTCCTGCCGAAGACCGTCGCCCCCACCGACCAGGGCGTCGTCAGCTTCCGCCTGAAGCGCAAGGGCGACGAGATGATGGTGCCTTCCATCCCGGTGCCCTACGATTCCATTCCCATGATCTTCCTGGTCCCCGACAAGAACGGGCGCAAGAAGGTGCTCAAGGACCTCAACACCCACCTGGAAGCCTTCCGGAACCTCTGCGCCAGGATCTTCGAACTTTCCGAGGAGCGCGCCTCGGTGGACAGGTTCCTGGCGGACCTGGACGCCATCGACAAGAACCTCTCCCCCGCGCAGTACGACAACGCCGTGCTGGGCTTCCTCCATTCCTACGGCAACTCCGTTTCCGGGGATCTCCAGGCCTTCGTGGGGAGTTCCCGGTCCAACCTGGCCAAATTCCAGTTCATCACCCAGGAGTTCAGGAAGACCAATGTCCTCGTCCCGGAATCGGGCTCGGCCCCGGTGGAAGCCCAGGTCACGGCCGGGGCGGGCGGGAACCGCCCCATTTCGGCCTATGTCTCGATATTCTTTGACCTTGCCTCCATCATCAAGAACCTCTGGCCGGGCCACCAGTTCCAGTACCTGCCGGCCCTGGCGCGGAACTTCCACGGGGCCAGCGCCGAACTCTACTACAGCGACTGGATCCATACGACCGGCGACACGCTCGGGGCCCTCATGTGCTGTCCAGGCCAATGGGAGGACCAGACGCCCCCGTCCTTCGAGCTGGAACTGCCCGGCGGGGAATCCATCCTCAAGAACCAGGCCCTCCTGAAGGTCCGCCCCCGGGAGAAGAACCGGAACCCGTTCTCGCTGTTCGGGCACGACTGGAAGCTCCTGGTCACCGGACCCAAGGGCGAGGCCCTGCCCCCCCTGGGGCTCACCGCGAGCCCGGGCAAGGCGTCGTTCGTGGCCTCTCCGGCCCCGCTCCAGGAACCCCTGAGGAAGCTGGGCGCCGCCAAGGTGCAAGTCCGCGTGGTCGGGCGCTGGGGCTTCACCAGCATCGCCACCGACCCCCTGGAACTTCCGGTGGGCGTCGACCCGGCCTGGGCCCCGACCCCGGAGGAGCGGGCGGCGTTCCAGATCGGGAAGGGCTGCGCGATCGGGTTGCCCAGGACCTGGGCCCCCGTGGTGGAAAAGGTCGCCTTCCGGCCGGCCAAGGCCGGTTCGGCGCCCCTGACCGCGAACCTGACGGAAGGGAAGGACGGCGGCCGATCGGCCGTCTTCCAGCCCAGGCCGGACCAGGCCGGGGCCGGGGTCCTGGAGATCCTGGCGTTCGGCCAGGAAAAGCCCATGCTGGCCCTGCCCATGACCCTGCTCGAGGCGCCCCCGGAGCCCGCGGGACTCGAGGCCCGCCTGGGCGAGGACCGGATCGCGCTCAAGGGATGCCACCTGGAGGGCATCCAGGCGATGGAACTGGGGAATCGCAGGTTCATCCCCAGTGGCTCGGATGCGCCCGGCCTCCGCACCTTCCGGGCCGAGGACGGCAAGCCCCTGGACGGGACCCCCGGCACGAAGCTGGCCGCTTCCATGGTCCTGGCGGCGGACCGGAAGGTCCCCCTCGAGAACGCGGCCCTGCTGGCGGCGCGACCCCGCCTCGCCGAGGCGCAGGTCGTTCCCGTGGAGGCCAGGGCCACCCGCGTCCTCCTGACCTCCAGCCTTCCGATCGCCGCCACCGGTTCCCCGAGCCAGGTGGGCCTCATCGCGGCCAGGGGCTACCGGTTCCCGTCCGACCGAGGCTTCCACGCCGCCATCCGGAACGCCGACGAGCCCAAGGAGATCCGCGCCATCCCCCAGGCCAGGATCAAGGTCATGGGCAACAACCTGAAGGCGACCTTCACGTTCACGCCGGCCGAACTCCTGGGAGGCCGGGCTTCGGGCCGGCTGGAGGTCCAGGTCCTGGACGACCACTGCGGCGCCGGCGACTGGCTCCCCCTCCCCGCCACCTTCCTGGACCTGCCCACCATCGCCGCGGTCCAGAGGACACCCGCCGGAACGAGGCTCGTCGGGCCGTCGCTGGATGCCATCGAAGCCCTGGCGCCCTCGCCCTCCGGGCCCTGGGAGAAAGCCAGCGTGGCCATCGAGGAGGGCCACGAATCCATCGACCTGGCCTCGCCCCTCCCGGCCGGTCAAGGCTACCTGCGGGTTTTTGGCTGGCCCGACCTGGTGCTCACGCTGAAATTCCCCGCCCTTCCCCCCTCGCCTGCCGACCCGGCGCCGGCCACCGGGCCCCAGGGCCTTCGGCCCTAGCGCCGTTCCCGTCCCGCCCTGGCAGGACCGGGTGTCGGAACCTGTGGGGAAAAGCCCCTCCCTGGAAACAGGAATTGTAGAATTCGCCGCACGACCTGATTCGATACGTGGAGATGCCCGATGAAATTCCTGCGCCTTCCGGTCCTCGCCGTCCTGGCCTCGATCCTGCCCGCCGCCCAGGCCCAGCAGCCGGCCGCCGCACCGGCTGCGGTGATCCAGATGAAGCCGTGGCGCACGCGCTGGGCGATGGAAGCCGAAGTCGGCGGCAGGAAGGGCCTCTACCTGTTCGACACCGGGGCGGGGATCACGCTCGTATCGCCCGAGAGCGCCAGGCGCGCAGGCTGCGAGCCCTGGGGCCGGATCACCGGCTACGACATGATGGGAACGCGCCACGACGGTCCGCATTGCGGCGATTCCATCCCGGTCACCGTGGCCGGCATCGCCCTTGCTCCGCCGGTGCTCGGCCTGATCCGGATGGCCGAGCACAATCCCCGTGATGCGGAACTGGACGGCATCATCGGGCTGAACCTGTTCGAGGGCCGAACCGTGACGCTGGATTTCGCCGCAGGGACGCTGACGCTCGAGTCGGAGGCAAGCCGGACGGCGCGAATCGCGACCCTGCGTCCCCTGCGCATCCGGCTGAAACGCGAGGTGAACGGCTGCGCACTGGCGGTGATGGCCGCCGTTCCGTCGAAGAAAGGCACGCTGTGGTTCGAGCTCGATTCCGGCAACGGCGGCACGGTGCTCGCCTCCAAGGCGATCGCCCATCTGGTCGGCATGGACCCGAAGCAGGATGGCAAACAGCTCGCCGATTTCGAAATCCTCGGCGATATCCGCGCGACAACGCCGGATGCCTTCGCGCCGGACATGATCATGGATGGAAACCTGGGCATGCCCTTCCTGCGCAACTGGGTGGTGACGCTCGATCTGGCCAAGGGACTCGCATGGATCGGCAGGCCTCCGGCGCCGCCCAGGCCCGCCACACCGCTTGATCAGGCGATCCAGCACTAGGTAAGATGCTGGCCCAGGGCCTCCGGTCGTTGCCATTCGGACCCATCCGGCAGGCCCGGCCGCATGGATGCAGTGCCTGGCGATGCCCCTTGATCCCCGTTCCGTCCCATGTCCCACCCCTTTGTCCCACCTTCCCAATGGCGCTGGAGGGCGCATGACGGCTTCACCGATTTTCGATCCCAGACCCCTCATCGCACGTGTCCATGCCAGCCTGCTCGACCTTCTGGCCACCTTGACGCCGGAGGACTGGCGGCGGCCAACGGTGGCGCGACGCTGGTGCGTCAAGGACGTCGCCGCCCACCTCCTGGACGGGCAGTTGCGCCGTCTCGCGGTTCAACGCGATGGCTGGTTTTCGGGTCGTCCGGAGCCCGGTGAGCCGCTCGTGGCGTTCCTCAACCGCCTGAACGCCACCTGGGTGGAGGCCTCGGCGCGGCTGAGTCCGGAGGTGCTGCGTGGCCTGCTGGCCTGGACCGGCGGTGAACTGGCGGCCGCCATGTCGGGCCTCGACCTGGCCGCTCCGGCCACCTTCCCGGTGGCCTGGGCAGGCGAGACCGCATCCACCACCCGCTTCGACCTTGCGCGCGACCTCACCGAACACTGGATCCACCAGCAGCAGATTCGCCTCGCCGTCGGCGCGCCGCCCCTGGTCGAAGCCGACCTGCTGCATCCGGTGATGGACACCCTGCTGCGGGCCCTGCCCCACGCGTATCGGGGCGTTGCCTGCGAGCCGGGCGCCACGCTTCGCGTGGAGCTGACCGGGGCCGCCCCCCGCGTCTGGTGCCTGAGGCGGGACGTGGACCTCTGGACGCTTCACCTCGGCGAAGGCCCTGCCCGGTCCACGGTCGCGCTGGATCCGGAAACCGCCTGGCTTCTGCTCTCCAAGGCGCTGGGCCGGGAGGAGGCCCTGGGCCGTGTTCGCTTGACGGGCGATCAGGCGCTGGCCATGCCCCTGCTGGAGACCGTTGCCGTCATGGCCTGAACCGATGTCCAATCCCCTTGCCGCCTCCGTCATCGACCTCTACCGCCGCCACGGCGAGCACTGGGCCGCCTTGCGCCACGCGCAGCCGTTTCCGGAAACCGGCTGGCTTGGACGCTTCGCATCAGGTCTCGCGGATGGCGGGGACGTTCTCGACCTGGGCTGCGGCAGCGGCCGGCCCATCGGGGCGTGGCTGGCGGCGCGCGGATTCGCGCTCACCGGCGTCGATACCGCCGGCTCCCTGCTCGCCCAGGCCCGCGCGGCGTTGCCCGGCCAGGCGTGGATCGAAGCCGACATGCGCTCCTTGGCCCTGGGCCGGAGATTCTCCGGAGTCCTCGCCTGGGACAGCTTCTTCCATCTCGACCACGACAGCCAGCGCGGGATGTTCCAGATCTTTGCCGCCCATTCGGCCCCCGGGGCCCCCCTCATGTTCACGAGCGGTCCCAGGCACGGCGAGGCGATCGGGAGTCTCAATGGCGACCCGCTTTTCCACGCCAGCCTGGCTCCGGAGGAATACCGCGGCCTGCTCGAGGCCTACGGTTTCGAGGTTGTCGCCTTCACGCCGGAGGATCCGGCCTGCGGCTCCCGCACCGTCTGGTTGGCGCGTCGCCGGGACGGTCCAGCCCTTCCGGGCCCGGACCTTGAACAGGACGCCTCGCCCCATCGGACGCCGTCTCCATCCGGCCGGCAGGCGGCGAAGGATGGGCAACGGCCTTGAAGAAGGAACCCCGGCGTCTTCAGGCAGGTTCCGTGCACCCTTCCGTCAGGGAACGGGCTCGGGGTCCAAAGCTGCAATGAAAACCTCGATGCCTTGACCTGACACCCCCTCCTGACCGGCGGATCGCAGAATTAGAATTCGTTTTCTTTCAGCACCATGACAGGGTCCTGAAGTTTTCCCTTGCCCTCTACGAAAAAGAACGTACACATATCTTCGTAGACCAAGGAGTCCCCTCCATGAACCATCCCCTGCCCCGGCCCACCGACGGTGAACTGGCCATTCTCCGGGTGCTCTGGGATCGCGGACCGTCGACGGTCCGGCAGATCCACGAGGTGCTGGCGGGGGAGAAGGATCTGGGCTACACGTCGGTGCTGAAGCTTCTCCAGGTCATGACGGAGAAGAACCTGGTCACCCGGGACGAGCGCGAGCGGTCCCATGTGTACCAGGCGGCCCAGAGCGCGGAACGCACCCGGGAGCACCTGGTGGGCGACCTGCTGGACCGGGCCTTCGGCGGATCCGCCGCGAAGCTCGTCATCCAGGCCCTTTCCTCCCGGAAGACGTCCCGGGCGGAGCTGGATGAGATCCGGGCGCTCCTGGATGCGGCCGAAGGGAGGCAGTCATGACGCATCTCTGGGCATCTCCCCTCTTCCAGGCCCTGGGATGGACCCTCGTCCATTCCCTGTGGCAGGGCGCGGGCCTGGGCCTGCTGGCCTGGGCCGGGACCCGGCTGTTGCGGAGCCGGACGCCGGGGTCCCGGTATGTCCTGGCCTGCGCGGCCCTGGCGGCCATGCCGCTGGCGGCCCTGGCGACCTTCGCGCTGTGCTGGCCGGCGCCGCTCCCCCCGGGGGTGGTGCTGGTGGCCGATGCGCTGCGGCCCCCGGGCTGGCGGGAACTGCTGGGGCCCTATCTGCCCCAGGCCTGCGCCTTCTGGATGCTGGGGGTCTCGGTCATGGGCCTGCGGCTCCTGGGCGGGTGGTACTGGATCCAGCGCCTGCGCCGGGTCGGCGCCGAGCCCGCGCCCGGCGAGTGGATCGAACGGGCCGGTGCCCTGGCGGAGCGCATGGGGATCACCTTCCCCGTGGGCCTGCTGCGGTCCTGGACCGTGGACGCGCCCATGGTCATCGGCTGGATAAGGCCGGTGATCCTGGTGCCGGCGGCGGCCCTGGCGGGTATGGATCCCGCGGCCCTCGAGGCCGTCCTCGCCCACGAGCTGGCCCACGTGCGGCGCCACGACTACCTGGTCAACCTCATGCAGTCCATGGTGGAAGCCCTCTTCTTCTACCACCCCGCGGCCTGGTGGGTCTCCCGCCAGATCCGCACCGAACGCGAGAACTGCTGCGACGACGCGGCGGTGGAAGTCTGCGGCGATCCGATCCTCTATGCCCGCGCCCTTGAGCGCCTGGAGGATCTGCGCCAGTCCCTCGAACCCAACCCTGGCCTCGCCCTGGCGGCCAACGGAGGAATTCTCATGAACCGCATCAAACGTCTCATCCTGCCCAATCTGCCGCCCTCCCCCCTGGGGCGCGCGGGCCTGCTGGCCGTTCTGGCCGTCACCGCCCTGGGCGCCGCCTCGGGCCTGGGGCTCCACCAGGAGGCGGCCCCCAAGGCCCCCGAGGGCGCCCCGAAGGTGGAGAAGAAGATCGTCCGCATCGAGAAGCGGGGCGACCTGGACGCCAAGACCAAGGCCTTCGAGGCCAAGGCCGAAGCCTTTGCGAAGAAGTTCGAGAGCTCCCGCAAGTCCGCCAAGGCCGATCCCGAGCTGGACCGCCTCCAGAAGGAGATGCAGGAGAAGGCCAAGGAACTGGCCGCCGAGGCCCGGAAGGTCGCGCTCATCGGCCTCCGCCTGCCCCACCTCCGCGTCCTCAACGACAAGGAGATCGACCTCGCCGAGCTGGAAACCCTCCATGAACTGGAAGGCGGCCCCGGCGAGCGGCACATCGTCATCCGCAAGCGCGTCGATGGGCCCGAAGGCGAAGGCAAGCCCGGCGAGAACCGGGTGATCACCATGCGCGTGGGTCCCCGCAGCGCCGAGGTGGACGAACTCAAGGCCGAGATCGCCCGCCTCAAGGCCCGCCTCGACCGCCTGGACCAGGGCGGCCCTGCGGCGCCTCCCGCACCTCCCGCACCTCCCGCACCTCCCGCACCCCCGGCGCCCGCCGCGCCGCCAGCGCCTCCCGCGCCGGCGAACTGAGGAACGCGCCCGTCCAGCGGCCCACGGGCGTTCCGCCCGCGGGCCGCCGCTCTAGATGAACATCGCCTCGATCAGGTCGTCCTCGGCCGTACGGGTGTGGCCCCGGAACAGGTCGCCGATGGCCCGGAATTTCCGGCGGACCTCCCGGCCCGTGCGGGGCGTGGTGAAGGCCACCGCGAGGGCGCCGAGGGCGGCGCCGCCGAGGAGCGTCAGCAGCAGCTTGTCATAGGGGAGCGGGGTTCGTGAAGTCATGGGCAGGTCCTTTCCGGGAAAAGGGAATTCAGCTTACGCCTGGGCGTCGCGGCCTTGAAGGGTTCGCTGAGGGCCAATTTTTTTATATGAACGGGTTTTCCGGCGGACCGTCTGTAAATACTCGGGTCCCAAGAAGATGATGATCAACAAGCTGAGAATCAGCACTACGCCTAACAGAGCATTCATATCCATACCTCCGGGCAGGCCGCGGGATCGGTGCAGTCAAGGTGCCGCGCGCCCGCCTCAGGTTCCTTTCGGAGTTCAAAACTCGAACCGGCTCCTGGGGTAGGTCGCCTCCATGAGGGCCAGGCGCTCGGACAGGTGCTGCTCCAGGGCCGCCCACCGGAGGGTGCCGCGGGCGCCGGCCAGGAAGGGGCTCTGCTCGTACCACCGCAGGCACCCGAAACCCTGGGCGAAGGCGCGGTTCGCCACGTCCTGGGCCTCGGCGGGGCTGCCCAGGAAGCCGAAGGCCTCGGCGAGCTTGAAGGTGAACTCGCCGTCGGGGATGCGGATGGGGATGCGTTCCGCCCAGAGCCTGCGCAGCTCCTCCAGGGCCGCTTCATGCCTGCCCGCCAGGCCCAGTTCGTAGACCCCGGCCAGGTCCATGAAGGCGCGGTTGCCCCCCGGGGTGGCGGCGGCGCGGTGGAAGTGCCTCGCGGCTCCGGCGCGGTCCCCGCGCAGCAGGCGCGCGTAGCCCCGGTAGAAGTCCCGGAGGGCGTCGGGCTCCGTGGCCGACCCCGGCCCCAGGACCGTCTCGAAGCGGTCCAGCTCGCCCCGGTAGAGGTAGGTGTTCTCAGTGATGTCGGCCTCGCCGCGGCTCGGGCCCGAAAGCGCGTCCCGCCGCGCCAGGGCCCGGGAGGCCCCCTCCAGGAGGCCCGCGCTGCGGGCGGCGTAGGCCACGGCCTCGTAGAGCCTCGGGGCCCTAGGGCTCCGGCGGATGGCGTCGAGCAGCAGATCCAGGGCGGCGCGCTGGTTCCCGATCTCCGTGCGGAAGCGCCCGAAGAGGGTGGCGGCCCGGGGGCAGTCGGGGGCCAGGGCCAGGGCCGTGAGGAAGTCCTGTTCGCAGCGGTCCTGCAGGTGGGCCGGGGCCCGGTTGTCGTCCAGGATGTGGTTGTTGAGCAGCCGTGCCCGGGCGAGCCAGGCGCCTGCGCAGCCGGGCTCCTGCGCTAGGATCCGGCCGCAGACGTCCAGGTCGCCCTCGATGGAGCCTGCGGGCCGTGAAGCGGTCATGCGCGCCAGGTCCCAGAAGAAGGCCGGATCGCGGGGCAGGAGCAGGCCCCTGGCGCGGTCCTCCAGCCCCAGCCACGCCAGGGCCGCGCCCACGGCCGCGTCGGGGGAGTCGGCATTCAGGTCCCCGGTCCTCACGGGCCTGCCGGCCCGCTGCAGGACGAGGTGCATGCGGACCTTCCCCTCCGGCCGCTCCAGGGACACCGTGAGGGCCTCCTGGGGCCCGCCGGGGAGGACGGCCTCGCTCTCCACCACCGCCAGCCCCGTGCGGTACTCCAGGCAGTCCTTGAAGAGGACTCCGAACCCGCGCCGCTCAAGGGGCGTCAGGCCCTGGAACGCCGCGGCGGGGGCCAGGCGGAGTTCGAGGGGGGCCCTGGAGGAGGGCCGGAGGTTGCGCCGGTATTCCAGCACGCCCGTGACGGCGGCCGCGAGGAGGGCGAAAAGCAGAACGAAGCGTCGCATGGGGTGGTGCCATTCTCCGGGATGCCCGATTATCCGCCCCGCGGACGTTCCCGCGAGACTTATTCCGGGGCGGGTTGTGATGGGCTTGCTCCCCGGTTTGTCGCATCATGGCAAAGGACCTGGGAGGATGGACATGGACCTGAGGCATGTTGCGATGCGGGCGGCCCTGCTGCTGAGCCTGCCCCTGGCCGCCCAGGAGCCCTACGAACGCCCGCACACCAAGCTCACGCCCGCCGAGCAGGAGACCGTCGACTTCAACCGCAAGCTCGCGAAGCCCCGGGCCGCCACGCCGCGCCCCGCCCTTACCCCCGCCGAGCGCGCCAAGGCCGACGCCTTCAAGCGGGCCCGCAATTCGGTGGTGTTCATCCGCTCCATCACCAGCGGCCACTTCGAGAACAACCAGGGCGACCAGATCGCCATCCCCCCCGCTTCCGGCACGGGCTTCGTGTGGGACAACCTGGGCCACGTGGTCACCAACCACCATGTGATCACCTTCGAGGACGTGGCCGTGGGCGCCCCCCGCAGCGAGGCGGACGATCTGCAGGTGACCCTGGCCGACGGGCGCATCTTCAAGGCCGTGGTCATCGGGCGGAGCCTCGCCCAGGACATCGCGGTGCTCCACGTCTTCGCGCCCCTGGACGCCCTCAAGCCCCTGCCCATCGGCACCGCCAAGGACCTCATCGTGGGGCAGGACGTCCTGGCCATCGGCAATCCCTTCGGCCTGGACCACACCCTCACCGCCGGGATCGTCTCGGCCCTGGGCCGGCCCATCGTCACCAGCTTCGGGACGCACATCTCCGGCGCGGTGCAGACCGACGCGGCCATCAACCCGGGCAATTCCGGCGGCCCGCTCCTGGACCGGACCGGGCGGCTCGTGGGCATGAACACCGCCATCACCTCCACGTCCGGGGCCAGCTCCGGGGTGGGCTTCGCCATCCCCGTGGAGACCCTCAACCGCGTGGTGCCCCTGCTCATCGCCAAGGGCCAGACCTACCGCCCCGTCCTGGGCTTCGACACCCTGCCCTCCCACTGGGCGCCCGAGTGGGGCATCACGCGGGGCATCGCGGTGCGGGGCGTGGACGCCGGCGGCATCGCCGACAAGGCCGGCCTGCGCGGCATCACCCTCAAGCCGGGCCTGGAGAAGGCCACCAAGGTGGAGGACTGCGTCCTGGGCGACCTGATCATCGGCATCAACGGCGTGAAGATGGAAACCGACATCGAGCTCATGGACTTCCTGGAGATGATCCCCCCCGACCAGACCCTGGAGTTCGAGGTCCTGCGCGAAGGCAAGCCGATGAAGATCCTCATGAAGCCCGGCGACGCACCCGCGGTGGAGCAGAAGACCTAGGAAAATGCCGTCCGCCATCCTATGATTTAAATATAATATTTTCTCTTTTTACGGAATTTTTATATAAGATATGTGATCTAGGTACCAAGGGGTCCCCTTTATGATGGGTGATCCCCGGGACCGCCTGCGGCCGGGAGGATCGACCCCCCTGGAGGCCGTGTGCATCTCGACGAGAAACAGGAACGTGAGGCGTGGAAGGTGATGCCGGTGGCGGACCTGGTCCGGCACCTGGTCGGGACCTGCCACCTGGAATGCCGGACGGACATGGCGGACCTGGAGACCCTGGCCGAGCTCATCGCCCTGGAGGACGGGCGCCGCAATCCCACCCTGGTCGAGATCCGGGACATGATCAGCCGCTTCTGCACCACCATGCGCGCCCACCTCGCCCTGGAGGAACGCAACCTCTTCCCCTACATCCTGGCCATGGACGCCGGGACGGTCCCCGAGGGCCGCAAGGAGCACCTGGACTCGGTGAGGGCCCTCCTGGAGGGCGAGCACGAGGCCGAGGCGGGCCTGCTCCGCAGCATCCGGGGCCTGGCGTCGGCCCTGGCCGCCACCTCCTCCCCCGGAGGCCCCGAGATCCGGCTCCACGAGTGCATCAAGCATCTCTCGGGCCGGCTCCAGAAACATCTCTACCTGGAAAACCAGGTGCTTTTCCCCCGGACGCGCTAGTCTCTTACGCGTGTTCGACAAGCCCATCCTCTCCCCAGCCGAGGCAGCTTCGAAGATCCGGGACGGCCAGGTGCTCATGTCCGGGGGCTTCATGGGGTGCGGGGCGCCCCAGACGCTCATCCACGCGCTGCGGGCGAGGAACCTGAAGGACATGACCCTCATCAGCACCGACACGGCCATGCACGACCTGAAGTCGGGCCGGGTCACCGGCATCGGCCACCTCGTCCAGGACCGCGCCTTCCGGCGCATCATCGCCAGCCACATCGGCCTGAACCAGGAGACCCAGCGCCAGATGAACGCCGGGGAGACGGTGGTGGACCTGGTGCCCCAGGGCACCCTGGCCGAGCGCATCCGGGCCGGGGGCGCGGGGCTCGGGGGCTTCCTCACCCCCACGGGCATCGGCACCGAAGTGGCCGACGGCAAGCAGGTGATCACCGTCGGGGAAAGGGCCTTCCTCCTGGAGCTCCCCCTGCGGGCGGACGTGGCCATCATCAAGGCCAAGGTGGGGGACCGCGCCGGCAACCTCGCCTACGCGGGCACCGCGCGCAACTTCAATCCCATGATGGCCACCGCGGCGGACCTGGTCATCGCCGAGGTGGAGGAGCTAGTGGACATCGGCGCCCTCGACCCCAACCACGTGCACACGCCCTCGATCTTCGTGGACTTCCTCGTCATGGCCGAACGCCTGGAGATGTGAATGGACTACGTTCCCGACAAGGACGTCATCGCCAGGCGCATCGCCCGGATCTTCCGCTCGGGCGACGTGGTCAACCTGGGCATCGGCCTGCCCACGCTGGTGGTGAACCACCTGCCCGCGGGGGTCTCCATCATCCTCCAGTCCGAGAACGGGCTCATGGGCCTGGGCCCGGCGCCCCCGCCCGGACAGGAGGACCGGGACATGGTGAACGCCGGCGGAGCGCCCATCACCGTGCAGCCCGGGGGGTGCTTCTTCGACTCCGCGGCGAGCTTCGGCATCATCCGGGGCGGCCACGTGGACTACACCGTGCTGGGCGTGCTGGAGGTCGACCAGGAGGGAAACCTGGCCAACTACAAGGTGCCCGGGAAGATGGTGCCCGGCATGGGGGGGGCCATGGACCTCACCACCGGCGCCCGCAAGGTCATCGCCGCCACCCTGCACTTCGAGCCCACCGGCGCCAGCCGCCTGCGCCGGCGCTGCTCCCTGCCGCTGACCGCCGCCCGGGAGGTGGACCTGGTGGTCACGGACCTGGGCCTGTTCGAGGTGCGGGACGGACGGTTCCTGCTGCGGGAGTGCCTGGGGCCCTATCCCCCGGACTGGATCCGGGAGCGCACGGACGCCGACATCGACGTGGCGGACGGGGCCTGGCCGGCATGAATCGTCCCCTGGACGGGATCCTCCCGGGGTGCCATCCTGAGGCATCCCGGGAAGGGCCCGGACTTTTTAACTAAGTATTAATTTTAAAGAGACTTATATGGACTTTGCATCGTCGCAGGGCCTGCCTTCGGCTTTGGCCGGTGGCCACCTGTCTCCCGATTCCCCCGTGCCCTACGCCTTCGAGCGGGTGCAGCGGGACAGCGACGGCGGGGAGGTGGCCCGCCTGGAAGCCCAGAACCTGCTGTTCGAGAAGGCCCGCCCCCTGGACCAGCTGCCACCCACGCCCCCGGACGGGGCCATCCTCGACCTGGGCTCCGGCACGGGGTTCTGGTCGCTGCGGCTCGCGGCGCGGGTCCCGGAGGGGAGCATCACCTGCCTGGACCGCTCCGGGGAACTCCTGGCCCTGGCCCGCAAGCGCCTGGACCTGCCCGGGGTCCCCCGCGCGTCGTTCCTGCTCCAGGACCTGCGGGCGCTGGACCTGCCGGAGCGGGCCTTCGACCTGGTGTTCACGTCCGTCACCCTCGCCCACGTGCGGGAGCTGGGGGAGGTGCTCCCCCGCCTCGCCCGCGCCCTGAAACCGGGCGGCTGGATCGCCTGCTTCGAGCCCGTTCAGCAGGCCCGGCGGTTCAGCGACATCCACCCCCCGTGCCCGAACCTCGACTTCCTCATGGACCGGCTGCTGGACGTGGTGGAGGCGCGGGGTTCCGACCTCTCGGTGGGCCTGAAGATCGCCCACCACCTGGAGCGCCTGGGGCTGGCGGAGACCGAGCTGCGCAACTACGGTTCGGCGCTGCACGGGGAGGACGCCCTGCTGTGCATCCAGGAGGTCTTCCTGCCCCTGGCCTGGGCCTACCTGCGCCACCGGTGGGAACCGGGGCTGCTGGAGCGGCGCCTGGAAGCCGCCGCCCGGGAGGCGCCCACGCCTCACCTGTGGCTGGATTTCAGGCGGGCCGTGGTGCTGGCGCGACGCCCGGGGTGACCGGGCTCACTGCGGCAGGAGCTGGCCCCCGCCGGTGAGGGCGTAGGTGCCCGAGGCCAGGTAGCTGTTGGCGGCCAGGGCGGCGTCGTAGTAGACGTCGTGGCCGTTGCCGACGATGTTGGTGAAGGTGGAGCCGCCAAGGCCGGCGGCGTCGGAGAGGGTGGTGAGGTACGAGGTCCCGGTGACGGTCCAGGTGCTGGACGCGTCCAGGGTCAAGGCCGCCCGGTTGATGGTGCCGGTGAGGGTGGAACCGTTGTGGAGGGTCGCGCGGATGGAACTGTAGGCATCGTCGGTGACGAGGTTGCCCGTCAGGGCCTGGGCGCTGGCGGTGAGGTTCGCCACGCCCCCGTTGCTGCCCGAGGTGCCCCAGGCGGAGGTGCCGCCCGCCTCCACCAGGACGCCGGAGGCGGCCGTGGCGCTGACCCCCGTGAGGTTGATGGCCCCGGTGACGTTGGTGACCAGGAAGAGCGGGCCCGCGGTGGCGGTGAGCGAGCCGCCCGACTGGGTGAAGGTGCCCGAGGCGGTGCCGGTGCCGCTCTGGAACATGAGCACGCCCCGCTTGCCCGTGGCTGTGGTGGTGAAGCCGGCCCCGGTGGCGGTCAGGGTGCCGCCCCCCTCCACGACGGCGGCCTCCGCCCCGCTCGCCGTGTAGGTGCCGCCGGTGACCGTGGTGGTCCCCGCGCTGTGGAGGGCGGGGGAATCCACCCCCGTGGCCGACACCGTGCAGCTGGTGGCCAGCAGGGTGCCCGAGCCGCAGGCCACCGCCGCGGCGTCCGCACCGCCGGTGGCGACGGTGACGCCCGAGAGGGTCAGGGCCGCCCCCGAGGCCGCGGCCGCGCCGTGGGCCCACTGGTCCGAGCACTGGATGCTGCCTCCGGACATGCCGGCGGTGGTGCCGGACCCGGTGGCGAACACGCCGGTGGCTCCGGCGCCGGTGGTGGTCACGGAACAGTTCACCAGGCTCACCACACTGGCGGACTTCACCAGCACCGCCGCGTCCAGTCCGCTGGCGAGGCTGGCCGAGGAGGACGAGGTGTCCCCGGACGTGGTCACGGTGGAATTGGAGAGGGTGAAGGTGCCCGCGTTGGCCACGCACACCGCGGACTGGTCGGCGCCCGTGGCCGAGATGGCCTGCCAGGCGTAGGAGGCCGAGCCTCCGCTCTGGTAGTAGGTGGCCGTGGTGCCCGCGGTGGACTCGGTGCTGGTCAGGCCCGCCGCGCACCCCAGGGACAGCGCCAGGGCCGCAAGGGCGGGCAGGTGGGGATTCTTGGGCATGGCGCCTCCAGGTACACCCCAGGGTGCGGTCCGGGGGGCCCGGGTTCTGCGCCGCCGCCCAGCGGCGCGGGGGCGCCGCCGGAACGGGGCCGCGCGCCGCCTGGTGCAGCATTAGGCACCTGCCTGCAATTAAAACCAGGACGGAACGCTCCGGGACGCGGCGCTAGCCGGCCTGCAGCCGCTCCAGGGCCGGCGTCTCCGGCAGGACGAGCACCGGCAGACCGGCCTTTTCAGCGGCAGCCTTCTCCCTGGCCATGCCCGCGGTGAGTTCTCCGCCGCAGAGAACCAGGGCGTCGCATCGCAGGAGCAGCGCCTCGCAGGCGTCCAGCACCCGGGCGCGCACGCCCAGGCCCCCCGGTCCCGATTCGTCCACGAAGGCGAAGTTGGCGTGGGGGACCACCAGGACGGCCGAAGGCAGGAGGTCCTGCACCAGCCGGGCCCGGGCCAGCATGCGCACCTGGTTGCGGCGGATGGCCTCGGGGGAGCCGTCGCCCCGCAGGGGGCCGGCCAGGTAGAGCACCCAGGGGCCCTGGCCGAACCGCGCCTGGAGTTCGCGCCAGGGATCGCGACGGGGGTATGCGGGGGACGGGAACATGGGGACACCTCGCCTCCAGGATGGGGGCTCCCGCGCGACAGTCCGTGTCCATCGGGCGTACACTGGAATCATGCAGATGACCCGCCGGCGGTTCGAGCATGTGGTGGCCAGGGCCCTCGAGCTCATCCCCGAGGAGTTCAAGCCCTATCTCGAAGGCCTCCCGGTGGTGGTGGAGGATGAACCTTCCCTGGAACTCCGGGAGGCCATGGGCATTCCGGAGGAGGAGACCCTCCTCGGACTTTTCACCGGGCCTGCCCTGGATGAAGAGATGCCGGGGTCCGGTGAACTCCCCGCCAGGATTACCGTCTACCGCCTCCCCCATCTCGAGGAAGCCGATAACATCCTTGACTTAGAACTGGAGGTGGCCCGGACGGTGCTCCACGAGGTGGCCCACCGGTTCGGGATCGGGGAGGACCGGCTCGGCGATCTGGGCTTGGATTAGAAGTTCCCAAAATATTTTCTTTCCTTTGGTTGAAACCAGACTTATTCTCAGCGGCGCCATCAAGTTCTTATTGTGTTTCCGACCACCGCTCCCTCCAAACCCAATCCCGGGCTGGAGGGATTTAACGTTCACTTCCCTGAGGAGTCGCGCATGAGTGAACAGGCCGCCGCCAGTTTGGACGCCCCAGAGGTCTTCACGGACAAGGCCACCCTGCGAAGGGTGATCACGGCATCGTCCCTCGGAACCCTCTTCGAGTGGTACGACTTCTACCTCTACGGAAGCCTCGCCGTCTTCTTCGGGGGCAAGTTCTTCCCCGCCCAGAACGAGACGGCCCAGCTCCTGGCCAGTCTGGCGACCTTCGGCGCGGGCTTCGGCGTGCGGCCCCTGGGCGCCCTGGTGTTCGGCCACATCGGCGACCTCATCGGGCGGAAGTACACCTTCCTGGTGACCATGGCCACCATGGGCCTCTCCACGGCCCTGGTGGGGCTCCTGCCCACCTATGAGCACATCGGCATCTGGGCCACCATCATCCTCGTCCTGCTGCGCCTCCTCCAGGGCCTGGCCCTGGGCGGGGAGTACGGCGGCGCGGCCACCTACGTGGCCGAGCACGTCCCCGACGCGCGGCGCGGCTACTACACCAGCTACATCCAGACCACCGCCACCCTGGGCTTCTTCGCCAGCATGGCCATCATCGGCGCGACCCGCTGGATCATGGGGGAGGAGGGCTTCAAGAACGGCACCGGCCACCTCATCTCCGGCTGGCGCATCCCCTTCCTCCTCTCCTTCATCCTGCTGGCCGTCAGCCTCTACATCCGGGTGAAGATGCAGGAGAGCCCCCTGTTCGCCAAGCTCAAGAAGGCCGGTTCCGTCTCCAAGAACCCCCTGAAGGAGAGCTTCACCAACCCCGTGAACCTGCGCTACGTGCTTCTCGCCCTCTTCGGCGCCACCGCGGGCCAGGGCGTGGTGTGGTACACCGGCCAGTTCTACGCCCTCACGTTCCTCCAGGCCGTCCTCAAGGTGCACTGGCTCCCCGCCTACCTCATCATCTCGGTGGCCCTGCTCTTCGGCGCGCCGCTGTTCCTGTTCTTCGGGCACCTGTCCGACAAGGTGGGCCGCAAGAAGGTGATGCTCTGGGGCTGCCTGCTGGCCGCCCTCACCTACGTGCCCATCTACATGGCCATGCGGTACTTCGTGCCGGCCCTTCAGCCGGGCCAGAAGGTGGTCGAGCTCGCCGCCATTCCCGCCTTCAACCTGGTCATGCTCATGGGCCTGGTGTTCATCCAGATCATCTACGTGACCATGGTCTACGGCCCCATCGCCGCCTTCCTGGTGGAGCTGTTCCCCACCAACGTCCGCTACACGTCCATGTCCCTGCCCTACCACCTGGGCAACGGCTGGTTCGGCGGCTTCCTGCCCCTGATCGCCACGGCGCTGACCGCCTCGGCCATGGCCAAGGAGGCCTTCGGCAGCGGCGCCATCTACGCGGGGCTCATCTATCCCATCGGCATCGCCCTGCTGACCCTCGTGGTGGGCGCCCTCTTCATCAAGGAGACCCGGGGCCACAAGATCGACACGGCCATCCGGGTGGACGCCACCGTCCAGGAGCTCTTCGACTGGGTGGCGGTGCTCGCGGCCATGGGCATCGGCTTCATCCTGCTCCTGCAGTGGAACAGCGACTTCCTGGTGGACATCGCGGCCCGCAAGGGCATCTTCTACGCCGTGTGGAACAACCTGTGGTATCCCCTCATCGGGGCCATGGCGCTGTGGGCCCTGCCGGTGCTCTTCTTCCGGCTGGAATTCGACCGGCTGCCGGCCCTGGGCATGGTCCTGGCCTGCCAGGCCCTCACGGCCCTCTTCTCCTACCGCCTCTACCTGGCCTTCACCACCATGGGCGGCATGTGGAAGTTCTTCGCGTTCACCTTCGTGCTGGGCATCTACACCATCGTCCTGGCCGGGGGCTACGCCTTCGGCAAGGGACGGCCGAGGATGGCTTCCTGATCCATGGGACGGTACGGAAAAAGGGGCCGCTTTCGCGGCCCCTTTTTCTGGTTCTTCACGGATTTCCGGGGAAGGCCGCACGGATCTTGAGGAAGAAGTAGGCCTCATCCCGGTACCCATAGGCGATCCGCTTCAGGACCTTGATCTTGTTGTTGATCCCCTCCAGGATGCTGGTGTTCAGGTGCCACCGGCAGTGCGAGAGGATGTCCTCGATCCGCTTGGCCAGGTTTTTCGCAAAACGTACCAAAGGCGGCAGGCCGCTTGAGGTGGCCATGGCCAGCCAGTTCTCCCAGGCCTTCCGGGCCCAGCCCTCTCGCTTAAAGCCCCACAGGGCCTTAAGGGCGTCCTTCATGACGTAGGCCGTCATGAGGGCTTGGTTCGCCTCCAGGAGCGCGTTGAGCCTGGTCTTGCTCTCCCGGTTGGGCAGGTTCTCCCAGTTGCCCAGCAGGAGCCACTTGGCCCCCTTGATGAGTTCCCGGGCGGCCTTGTCGTCCCGGCACCGATTGGCCTCGTTGACCCGGATTCGGTCGAGCACCTGCTTTCCGAAATTGGCCAGGACATGGAACTGGTCCAGGACGATCTCGGCATTGGGGCAGTGTTGGCGGACTTCCGCTTCGAAAGTGGGGGACATGTCCATGGCCACCGCCGCGATCTTGCGGCACCGCCGCTTGCCGAGCCATTCGAAGAAGGGCCTGATATCCGCCTTGCCCCGGCCTTTGCCCACCCAAAGCACTTGGCGGGTTTCGGTATCGACGAACACCGTGGCGTAGCTCTGCCCCTTATGGAGGGCGAACTCGTCCATCATGAGCAGCCGGACCTTGCCTGGTCTGGCTGGCTCCAGCGTGCGCTCCAGATAGGCCTTGTCGATGTCCTTCACTGTGCCCCAGTGGAGGCCATAATGCTCGGCAGCCCGCTTGATGGGCATGACCTTGCACATGCGGGCCACACTCTCGGCCATGCGGTTGGTGACCCGTGCATAGGGTTCCAGCCAGTCCAGGGCCTCCAGCTTGGGTCCGCAGGCAGGGCAGGCCACCCGGGCACGCCAGACCACCAACACGGTATCCGCGTCGAACACGGGCAGGTCCCGGATCTCTCGCTGGGACCAGTCGTGCACCGCTGAAACCTTGCGCTGGCAGCCGCTGCAGGTCCGAGGGTGGACACCGAAGCCGAGCAACTCGATCCAGACCTGGGCGCGGGTACCCTTCTCCCCCGGTTCGAACCTTTCCACGGTTCCGACGCGATGCCCTTTCCATCCGCCCAAACGGGCAATAAGCTCCTTGGTAGGCAGCAGCGGCCTCCTCTCATCCTGGTTTCTCGACAACTCCAAGATGCCTGAAGTCCACTGCTGCCGACCTGTTACCCGATGAATCCGGCAATCTCGATCGAAGGGCCTATCGCCGAGGCGCCGAGGAGCCGAGGATCGCCGAGGAATAAAAAGAAGATCTTTTCTCGGCGAACCTCGGCCCCTCGGCGCCTCGGCGATAAGCTTTTCGTTTCAACTTACCTGGATGACGGGCTCAGAACGGCCCCTATCGACCGGACCCGGCCTCCTCGTCAGCACCAAGCTAAAGTGAGTGTGGGTCGGCGCCACCCCTCAAATCCGTGAAGAACCCCTTTTTCTACGCCTCGGAGAAGAGCGGATGGGTGAGGTAGCGCTCGCCGGTGTCGCAAACGACGGCGACCACGGTCTTGCCCGCGCCCAGTTCCCTGGCCACCTTCAGGGCCGTGAAGACGATGGCACCGGTGCTGATGCCCGTGAAGATCCCCTCCTCGCGGGTGAGGCGGCGGGCGATGGCGATGGCGTCGTCGTAGCCCACGTCCTCCACGCGCTGGAAGGCCTCGCGGTTGAGGATCTTCGGGACGAAGTTGGCGCCCAGGCCCTGGAGCTTGTGGGGGCCGGCCTTGCCCTGGGTGAGGAGCGGGGAGTCCACGGGCTCCACGGCCACCACGAGGGTGCCGGGCTTGCGCTTCGCCAGGATCTCGCCCACGCCGGTGATGGTGCCCCCGGTGCCGATGCCGGCCACGAAGGCGTCCAGCTCGGGCACCTGCTCGAGGATCTCCTCGGCGGTGGTGCGGCGGTGGACCTCGGGGTTGGCGGGGTTGTCGAACTGGCGCACCACCCAGTACTTGGGGTCGGCTGCCGCCAGCTCCTCGGCCTTGTCCACGGCGCCCTTCATGCCCAGGGGGCCGGGGGTCAGGATGAGGTTGGCCCCGTAGGCCTTGAGGATGGCCCGGCGCTCCAGGGTCATGGTCTCGGGCATGATCAGGGTGATGGGGTAGCCCTTGGCGGCGGCCACGAAGGCCAGGCCCACGCCGGTGTTGCCGCTGGTGGCCTCGAGGATCTCCTGGCCGGGCTTGAGGGCTCCGGAACGCTCGGCGTCCTCGATCATGCTGAGCGCGATGCGGTCCTTGACGCTGCCGCCGGGGTTGGCGCTCTCGAGCTTGAGGTAGATGGTGGCGCTGCCCTTTTCCGCGATGCGGTTCAGGCGGACCACGGGGGTGTTGCCGATGAGCTGGTAGGCGTAATCCACGCGATTGGGACGGGGCATGGGACTCTCCTTTCGGGGTTGGGGACCTTCGGAACCCAAGAATGGGGGATCCGGAATTAATTGTCAAGTTTATCCATGGACAATAGGAAGTATTACGTTCTCCCCCTATACTGGGACCTGGAGGCGGGCGATGAAGGTTTCCACCCGGGGGCGGTACGGGCTGCGGATCATGGTCGAGCTGGCCGTGCACCACGGGTCCGGCCCGGTCCTGGTGACCACCATCGCCCAGAACCAGCAGCTCCCGGGCAAGTACATCCACGTGCTGGTGGGGGGCCTGAAGGCCGCGGGCCTGGTGACGGCCGTGCGCGGCCCCAACGGCGGCCTGGAGCTGGCGCGGGAGCCCCGGAGCATCACGCCCCTGGACGTGGTGGAGGCCCTGGAGGGCCGCATCAGCGCAGCCGACTGCACCCTGGACCCCGAGCTGTGCGGGCGCGCCGCGGACTGCGTGACCCGGGACGTGTGGTGCGAACTGGCCGCGGCCATGGAGGCCTCCCTGCGCCGGCACACGCTGGCCGACCTGGCCGAGCGGGTCAAGGCCGGGGGCGGCGCCGCCTACGTGATCTGAGCGGCTGACAGGGCGGCCCCGGGGATGGCACGATACATCCAACCCCCGGAGTCCCCATGGCAGAGCAGGTCTGGAAGCGCAGGATCCTGACTCCGCTGCAGTTCCTTCTCTCCCTGGCGCTGTTCGCCGAGGCGGCCATCGTGCTGGGCCTGGCGGCCTTCCCCGCCATCAAGCTGGTGGTGTGGGCCCAGGGCCTGCCGCTCGCCGGCAACCTCCACGTGCTGGCCCTGGGCATCGCCCTGGGGGCGGCCTACTTCGTCTTCGGCATCACCCTCATGGTCCTGCTGCCCATCGCGCGCTGGGTCACCTTCGCCCAGGGCACCCCCGTGGGCACCTTCACGTACGTGTCCTGGGAGGGGTGGCGCTGGGCGAGCTACAACGCCCTCACCCTCTTCCTGCGCTTCTCCTTCGTGAACTGGGTTCGGCTCACGCCCTTCCTCCCCGCGTACCACAGCCTCATGGGCATGAGGATCGGAGCCCGGGTGCAGATCAACACCGCCATGGTGGCCGACCAGAACCTCATCACCATCGGCGACGACACCGTCATCGGCGGGGACGTCACCCTGGTGGCCCACGTGGCTGAACGGGGCCGCCTCTACGCCGCGCCCGTGGTCATCGGACGGAACGTCACGGTGGGCCTCATGGCCGTCATCTTCCCGGGTTGCGTCATCGGCGACGGAGCGGTCCTCGCGGCGGGGTCGGTGCTGTCCAAGGGGACCCGGGTGGGCGCCGGGGAGATCTGGAGCGGGGTGCCGGCGCGCAAGGTGGGGAGGAGGCACGGGGCCAGGCCCTCCTAGGCTGCGGTGGCCGGCCCTCCCCACGGGTTCGCAACGCTACGCCATGCCGGTGACGAAGGGGAAGACGTTGGCAGGCACCTTCAGGAACCGCGTGGGATGGTTCCCAGGGCGGGAGGGGCCGAAACCCTCTCTGGCCGGGTCGCGAGGAGGCCATTCATGGCGCAACGATCCCAATCCGGACCCGAGGCTACTCGCTCCGCAGCACCGCCCAGGGATCCACCCGCAGCGCCCTAAGCGCCGGCAGCAGGCACGCCGCGAGCCCCACCGCGACCAGCAGGAGGGCCGCGGCGCCTAGCGTGGCCGGGTCCCCGGCCCGCACCCCGTGGATCTGCGACTGGATGAACCGCCCCAGCGCCACGGCCCCCGCGAGGCCGCAGGCGGTGCCGGCCCCGATCCACCGCAGGCCCTGGCCCAGCACCAGGACCAGGATGTCGCGGGCCGTGGCGCCCAGGGCCATGCGGATGCCCAGCTCCCGCCTGCGCATGCCGGTGATGAAGCTCAGGACCGCGTAGATCCCCACCGCTGCCAGCAGCAGGGCCAGGGCCGCGAAGGCGCCCAGCAGCACGCTGCCGGCGCGGGTTGCCTGGCGGTCCTGGTCCACCAGCGAGGCCATGGCGCGCACGGTGCCCAGGGGCAGGTCCGGGTCCACTTCCCGCAGCGCCCCGCGCAGGGCCGGGGCCAGGGCCGCGGGGCCCCGAGCCACCAGGGCGAACGAACCCAGGCTCTGGGACGTGGGGCCGCCCAGGGTGAGAGGGAGGTAGATTTCGGGCTCGGGGTCCCGGGCCAGACCGTTGTGGCGCACGTCGCCGGCCACCCCCACCACGCGCAGCCACTGGCCCCGCTCCAGGGCCACGCGGCGGCCCAGGGGGTCCCCTTCGCCGAAGTGCCTGCGGGCGAAGCGCCGGCTCACCACGGCGCCGTCCCGTTCCCCCTGCTCCAGTTCCCGGCCCCGCAGCAGGGGGATGCCCATGGTGCGGAAGTAGGCGGGGGAGACGTGGTGGGCGATGGCGATGCGGCCCTCCTGGGCGGGCTGGCCCTCCACGTCGTACGAGGTGGTCCAGGTGGAGCCGGCAAAGGGCAGCGTATCGCTGGCGGCGGCGGAGGCCACGCCGGGGATGGCCTCCACCCGGTCCCGCAGGCGCCGGATGAAGGCGGCGCGGTCCTCGAGGGCGGGGTAGGCGCGGGCCGGCACGGTGAGCGTGGCCATGACGAGCTGGTCGGGCTGGAAACCGGGGTCCAGGGTGCGCAGGTGGGAGAGGCTGCGCACCATGAGGCCCGCGCCTACCAGGAGCAGGGTGGTGAGGGCCACCTCGGCCGTCACCAGGACGCCCCGGAGGCGGTTGTGCGCCGTGGCGCCGGGCCCGGGGGCCAGGCCCAGCACGAGGGCGGTGGCCACGGACAGCAGCAGGATGAACCCGGCCATGCGGAAGTCCCAGCCGGGGCGGTCCAGGTGGGCCGGCAGGGCCAGGAGTCGCACCAGGCCGGACATGGCGGCCTGGGCCGGCAGCCACCCCGCGAGGCCCCCCAGGAGCCCCAGCAGGGCGCTCTCGGTGAGGGCCTGGCTGCCCAGGTCCCAGGGCGAGGCCCCCAGGGCCGTGCGGATGGCCTGGTCCCGCTGGCGGCGGGCCTTGCGGGCCAGCATGAGGTTCAGGAGGTTGGCGCAGGCCGCCAGCAGCACGAAGGCCACGGCGCCCAGGAGGAAGAGGAGCGTGCCCCGGGCGTCGCGCACCAGCTCGTCCCGCAGGGGGACCACCTGCGCGGAACGCCGGGTGTTGGAGGCGGGATGGGCGACGGCGAGGGCCGCGGCGACGCGTGTCATCTCCGACCGGGCCCCGGCCAGCTTCATGCCCGGCGCCAGGCGCCCCACCACGCCCAGGAAGTGCCACCCGCGCCGTTCCGTCTCCTCGGCGCTGAAGGCCGCGGGCAGGATCAGGTCCAGCCGGTCCCCCATGAAATCGAACCGGAAGCCCCGGGGCATCACCCCCACCACCAGCGCGTCCGATCCGTCCAGGGAGACGCTGCGGCCCACCACGGCCGGATCCCCGCCGAACTGCCGCATCCAGAAGCCGTGGGAGAGGATCACCACCCGGGAGGCCCCCGTGGCGTCCTCCTCGGGCAGGAAGCCCCGCCCCAGGGCCGGAGCCACCCCCACCACCCGGAAGAATGTCCAGGAGGCCCGCAGACCGAAGGCCCGCGCCGGCTCGATGCCCCCGGCGACGTTCACGGAGGTGTTGCAAACCGCGGCCAGGGCGTCGAAGCCCCGGGCCTCGCGCCGCCAATCCAGGAAATCCGCGGGGGAGACGGAGGTGATGGAACCGTCGTTGGTGTGGGTCTCCCACACCGCCACGAGGCGCTCCGCGCCCGGATAGTCCAGGGGCCGCAGCAGGGCCCGGTCCACCAGGCCGAAGATGGCGGCGTTGGCGCCGATGCCCAGGGCCAGGATGAGCACGGCCATGGCGGTAAAGCCGGGGGTGCCCGCCAGGGAGCGGAGGGCCCATCTCAGGTTGGTAGCGAGCCGGTTCATGTCACTCCTGACGCAGGGCTTCCGACGGGTTCACCCGGGCGGCGCGCAGCGCCGGCAGGACGCAGGCCAGGAGCGCGGTGGGGACGAGGATGGCCAGGACGCCCAGGTGGATGGCCGGACCCGCCCCGCCCAGGCCGAAGAGCAGCGGCCCCAGGATCCTCCCGGCCTGCCACCCGAACAGGATCCCGAGGCCAAGGCCCAGCCCCACCATCGCGGCGGCGCCCCCCAGGATGCCCCCCACCACCTGGGCGCGGGTCGCGCCCAGGGAAAGGCGGATGCCGATCTCCCGCCGCCGCTGGAGGGTGATCTGCGCCAGGACCCCGTAGAGGCCCACGCCCGAGAGCAGCAGGGCCAGGAGCCCGAACGCGGTGAACAGGATGCCCGCCATGGTGCGCACGGCCATGCTCTCCTTGAGCGCTTCGCGCAGGGGCCGGGGCTCGGGCAGCGCGAGGCCGGGATCCAGGGACCGGAGTACGGCCTTCACCTGGGCGCCGTACCGGGCGGGGTCGCCCTGCACCTTCACCGCCACCACCGGGCCGCCGAAGAGCTCATGGAACTCCGCCGGCAGGTAGACCTGCGGGTCCTCCGGCCGGTCGAGGCGGTTCTCGGCCGTATCCGCCACCACGCCGGCCACCCGCTGGGGGGCGATGCCGTCGGAATACAGGGGGCGGCCCACGGCGTCCTGGCCCGGCCAGAGCTTTTCCGCCAGGCGCCTGCTGATCATGCAGGTGCCGGGGTCCGCCGGGGGGAAGGTTCCTCCCGCGAGGAGGGGGATGCCCATGGCCTTGAAATAGCCCGAGGTGACGACGTGGACCCGCACATAGATCTCCGAGCCCTGGGCCCGTCCGGGATCCGCGGTGACGCTGCCTCCGTTGGTGGCCTTGACGAAGGGGAGGGTGTCGTTGACGCCGGCGCCCCCGACGCCCGGCAGGGCCGACAGGGCGGGTTCCAGGCGCGCCAGGAACGCGCGCTGCGCCGGCAGGTCGTACCGGGAGGGCGGCAGGGGGACGTTCACCGTCAGCACCGGTCCCGCCTCGAAGCCGGGATGCACGCGCTGGAGGTTCACGAGGCTGTGGATCAGGAGTCCGGCTCCGGTGAGCAGCACCACCGACAGGGCGACCTCCGCCACCACCAGGCCCTTGAGCACGCGCCAGTGGCCGCGGGAGTGGCTGGCGCCGTACCCGGCCCGGAGCACCTCCACCAGGCGCGGGCCGCGGGCCATGAACCAGGACAGGAAGGCCAGGGCCAGGCCCGTGGCCAGGACCAGTCCCAGGGCCGCCGCCAGCAGCGCGGGGTAGACCGAGGCGGCCGGCATGGGGAGGAGGTCCTCCAGCAGCCAGCGGAGCCCGCCCTGGATGAAATAGCTCAGCGCGATCCCCGCCGCGCCGCCCGCGGCGGCGAGCATCAGGCTCTCGATCAGGAAGAGGCGCCCCATGCGCCCCCGCCCCGCGCCCAGGGCCTGGCGGATGGCCAGGTCCCGCCCCCGGCCCAGGTCCCGCACCAGCTGGAGCCCGGCGACGTCGAAGCAGGTGATGAGCAGCACCAGCGCCACCGCCCCCTGCAGGAGGAGCAGCACGCGACGGTAGTTGCTCACCGTCTCCTCCAGCAGGCTGGAGGCGCGCAGGTCGAACCGGGGATTCTGCCTGCGGGCCTCCATGCCGGCGGCGGCGGCCCGGACCTGGGCCTGGGCCTGGACGAGGGGAACCCCCGGGTTCAGCCTGCCGATCGCCAGGAAGGTGCCCATGCCGGGACTCCGCGTTCCGAAGGGGGCCGCCTCCGGCACGAACACCTGGGAGTCCGAGATCCGGCGGTGGAACCGGAAGTCCTTCGGCAGCACCCCCACCACCTGCACGGCCTTGCCGTCCAGGTCCAGGGTGCGGCCCAGCACGGCGGGATCGCCGCCGAACCGCGCCATCCAGAAATCGTGCCGGAGCACGCCCACGGTGGCGGGCAGCACCTCCTCGTCGGGGCGGAAGACGACCCGGCCCAGGGCGGCCCGGACGCCCAGGACGTCGAAAAAGCCCGCCGTGACCATCCCCACATCCACGCGAATCGGCTCGGCCAGCCCCGTCAGGGTGCGGGTCCGCGCGGTGCAGGCCGCCATGGCCTTGAAGCCTCGGCCCGCGGCCTGGAGCGCCAGGAAGTCGGGCATGGTCATGGGTCCGGTCTCACCGGTCTGGAGGTCCGCGGGATCCACCTCCACCAGCCGGCCGCTGTCCGGGAAGGGCAGCGGCCTGAGGAGAAGACGGTCCACGTGGGAGATCACCGCCAGGTTCGCGCCGATGCCCAGGGCCAGGCAGCCGGTCGCGGCGGCCAGGAAGCCCGGAGCGCGGAGAAGGCTCCGGACCGCCTGGCGGATGTCGATGAGAAGACCTGTCATGACGCTGCTCCGGGGAATCCGGTCCAGGTCAGCCAAATGGGTGCCAAAAACAAACCCCTTTATTCCGATCTCTTGGATCCCGGACCCGGGGGAACCGCGTCCCGGAATCGGGATCCGCCGTCCCACCGCCGGACATCAGTTCCCCTCCGGGGCGGGCCGGATGGCGCGGTTCCAGTCCATGCGCCGGGTCCCGAGCATCACGCCGGCCAGCAGCACGAAGAGCAGGATGGAGCCCAGCAGGAGCGCGTTGTCCTCCGACGCGAGGAGACCATACAGCGCCGCGTAGAGCAGGCCCAGCCCCCCCGTGAAGAACAGGCCCTCCCGGCGGTTCCCGAGCGCGGCGCAGAGGTAGGCGCCCAGCAGCCCGAGGTTGGCCGCCGTGGCCACCGCGTAGGCGGCGGGGAAGCCCAGGTGTTCCGAGAGGCTCAGGAGCAGGAGGAAGAAGATCGCGATGGACAGGCCCACCAGGAGGTACTGCACCGGGTGCACCGGGAGGGACCGCAGCAGCTCCCGCAGGAGGAAGGCAGCGAAGGTGAGCAGGACGAAGAGGAAGCCGTACTTCACGGCCCGCTCGGACTGCAGGTAGATGTTGACCGGATCGATGAAGGCCACGCCGAAGTCGAGCGCGGCGGACTTCGCGCCGCCGGCGAGCAGGGTGTCCAGGTCCCGACTCAGGTTGGGGATCTTCCAGAGGGCGGAAAACCCCTTGCCGGACCAGGTCCTCTCCACCGGTGCGAAGCCGCCTTCGAAGCTGGGGGCGGGCCAGGCCCCCTGGAGGCGGACCCGGGTCTCCTCCGCCACGGGGGCCATGCGGATGGCGCGGGTGCCCATCAATTCGAGCGGAATCTCGAAGGAGAGGCTCCGGGCCAGGCCCAGGTCCAGGTCCGGGAGGTCGGCGTGGACGCCCGCGGCCGGGTAGCTCCGGCGCGTGCCGGGAAGGAATTCCAGGGTCCTGCCGTCCAGCGTCAGGTTCATGCGGTTCAGGATGCCCCGGGGATCGCTGATGCCCAGGACGAGGCTGGGCACGCCCAGCCGGAGGTTCCTGCCGGGGCGGATGCCCGCGCCGGCTTCCAGGGAGAAGTGGCCCTTGAGGGGGCCCGTGAGCCGGAAGACCTGGGTCCGGTAGAGCCCCCGCCGCCGCGCCTCGATGCCGATTCCCCCGTCGAGCTCGAGCTCCCTGGGAACGATGCGGGCCTCCCCCTGCCGGTCCTCCCACACCTCCCGGGATTCCCCGGTCTTCTCGTTCCTTTCGGTCCGCTTCTCCTCCACGGTGTAGGGGATCACCAGGAGGGGCCCCACGAGGGTCTGGGGGGATGCGGTGAGGCGGGCCACCTCGGTCTCGGTCTCGCCCTGGCGCGCGTTGCGGGCCGCCACGAGCCCCTGGGTCAAGGCCAGGGGAATGAGCAGGAGCAGGGCCAGGCCGAGCACGGCCAGGATCTTCAGGACGAACGGGATGCGCATGGGAGCCTCCAGGGTGGATGCCTGGAGGATCCCCGGGTTCCGTGAAGTCCCGGAGAAGCCCTGTGAAGCGGGCGTGTGTCAGCGGGGCAGGAGGATGCGGGCCAGGGCGCCGCCCTCGGGATGGTTTTCCAGGGAGGCCGTCCCTCCGTGGAGCAGGGCCACCTCCCTGACGAAGCAGAGCCCGAGGCCGGTCCCCCGGGATCCGCCCGCGGGCCGCGCAAGGGAGAAGAAGGGCGTGAACACCTTGTCCAGGGCGAAATCGGGAAGCCCGGGCCCCCGGTCCCGGACCCCCAGCGCCACGGTGTCCGGTCCCGTCTCCAGGGTGACCTCCACGGCGCTGCCCCGGGGGGCGAAGGACAGGGCGTTGTCCACGAGGTTCCCGAGGGCCTGCTCCAGCAGGAAGGCTTCGCCGGTGATGGAGGGAGGCCGGTCCGGGCCCACCCGGAGCTCGACGCCCCTGCGCGCGGCCTCCTCCTGCCGGCCGGCGGCCACCTTCCGGGCGAGAAGGCCCGGCTCCACCGGCGCGGGCGCCTGGAGCTGCTGGCGGTGCCGGAGGCTGGCGAGGGTGAGCATGCGCTCCACCAGTTCCCGCATGCGCATTTCCTGCTCCAGGATGTTGCCGGTGAACCGGGCGCGGTCCGCCTCGGGGAGATCCTCCGAAAGCAGTTCCGCGGCGCCCCGGATGGCCGAGAGGGGGCTCTTCATCTCGTGGGTGAGGGTGTGGATGTAGTGCTCCACGTAGTCCCTGCCGTCGATGCGGGCGCGCATGGCCTCCAAGGCCTCCCCCAGCTCCCTCAGCTCGGGGGCGCCCAGGGCCGGCAGCGGGGTCTTGCCGTCCGCCCCCACCGCGCGGGCGTAGGCCTGGAGCCGGGTTACGTCCCGGGTGAGCCACCAGGTGAGGACCAGGCCGATGCCGAGGGAGGCCGCGACCAGGATGGCCCCCGCCACCCGGATGCGGTGCTCGCTGCGTCTCGCGAAGGGCTGGACGAGGGAGGTGGGGGCCACGACGGTCAACACCCCGATGAGCCTTCCCTCCCAGCGCACCGGGGCCGCCACATGCATGGCCGAGGTCGCCGGATCCCCGGGGTCCAGGCGGGTCACCCGGGCCCCGTACTGCCCCCGGAGGGTCAGGGCCACGTCGTTCCACCGGGAGTAGTCGCGGCCCACGGCCTCCCCGTCGCTGTCGAAGCGGACGATGCCTTCGGCGTCCGTGACGTAGAGGCGCAGTTCGGCGCCCCGTTTCGTCATCCACCCGATGCGGGCCTGGACGTCCCGGGCCTGGTAGCCCCGGAAGGCCTGGGCCAGCCGTCCCTGGGCAAGGGTTCCCCCGGCCAGGTCCTGGGCGGCCAGTTCCGCCAGCAGGTTGGCGGTGTCAACAAGGGCCACCTCCATGCCCTGCCGGACGCCGGGCTTCACTTCCCTGGAGAAGGTCGACAGGCCGACGTAGGCCGCCATCCCCACGATGAGGAAGACCCCGAGCAGGAGCCGGAAGCCGAGCCTCACGGGGCGTCGACGCTGTAGCCCACGCCCCGGTGGGTCTGGATCGGGTCGGCGGCGGGGTCCAGCGCGCGGAGCTTGCCCCGCAGGGTCTTGATGTGGGTGTCCACGGTGCGGTCCCCGGTCTCCTCCGAGCCGGCCCAGACGGAATCCATGAGCTCGGCCCGGGTGAAGACGCGGCCGGGGCGGGCCAGGAGGGTGCGCAGGAGCCCGTACTCGTACCGGGTGAGGTCGAGCCACTGGCCGCGGAAGGCGATGCGCCTCGACGCGGGCTCCGCGTGGAACCCCGCAGGGATGGCCGCGGGCCGGGCCCGGCGGAGGATGGTGCGGATCCGCGCGGCCACCTCCCGGGGGCTGAAGGGCTTGGTGACGTAGTCGTCCGCCCCGATCTCGAGCCCCACGATGCGGTCCACCTCGGCGTCCCGGGCGGTGAGAAAGAGGACCGGCACCTCCGAGAAGGTCCGCAGGGTCCGGCACACCTCGAACCCGGAAACGTCCGGCAGGCCGATGTCCAGGATCACCAGGGCGGGGGGGTCCCGGCGGACGGCTTCGACCGCCAGCATGCCCAGGTCCACCCATTGCGGATCGAACCCTTCGGTCCGGAGGACATACAAAAGCGTGTCGGCGATTGTGCGCTCGTCCTCGACGATCAGGATCCGGTCGGGCATGGAGGAAAGGTCCGGCGTGGCGGGAGGTGGGAACCAGGAAAGGGGCAGGCGCCCAGGATACCCGGCCCGGCGGGGAAAAGCCCCGGGGAGAAGGGCTCCACGGGGCTTTCGATCTGGGGCGGATGACCGGACTTGAACCGGCGACACCTGGAATCACAATCCAGTACTCTAACCAACTGAGCTACATCCGCCGTTGGATCTATCAGAATATCCGCAACGCGCCCCCCTGGGAAGCGGCATCTCGGGTCCCGGTGGCGAGCAGCTAAACCCGCGCCTTTTTTCCTCGTCTATACTAGTTGGCGTATGAGGTTCGCGCTGCGGAACTTATTGATCTTTTACATCATATAGCAACCAGACCCAAAACCTGGCCCGGGTCGGGCATCTCTCACGAGGGAATACCTATGAAACGTCAGATCAAGCAACTCTTCATGCTTTCGGCCTTCGCAGGCGTCTGCATGGCCGTGGGAATGGGCCTCAGCTACCGCTGGGTCGCCAGGGCCCAGGAGGAGCAGCCGGTCACCGTCGACGCCAAGGGCCTCGACCGCCTCCCGCCCATCGCGGACGTGGCGGAGAAGCTCAATCCCACGGTGGTGGCCATCACCAACACCAGCTTCGTGAAGAACCGGGGCCGCTTCGAGGGCGAGTCGCCCTTCGGCGACGACTTCTTCAACTGGTTCTTCGGGCCCCAGCGCCCCGGCACCCGCAAGCCCCAGGAGGAGGAGCAGCGGGTCCAGGCCGGCGGCAGCGGCGTGGTCATCTCCCCCGACGGCAAGATCCTCACCAACAACCACGTCATCGACGGCGTGCGGGGCGGGGACAGCACCATCGAGGTGAAGATGGCCGACGGCCGCACCTTCAAGGCCACGATCCTGGGCAAGGACAAGGAGCTGGACATCGCGCTGATCAAGATCGACGCCAAGCACCTGCCCTACGCCAAGCTGGGCGACAGCGACGCCATGCGCATCGGCGAGTGGGTGGTGGCCATCGGCAACCCCCTGGGTCTCGAGCACACCGTCACCCAGGGCATCGTCTCGGCCAAGGGCCGCCAGCTCACCGGCCCCGGCCTCGAGTCCTTCATCCAGACCGACGCCGCCATCAACCGCGGCAACTCCGGCGGACCCCTGCTCAACCTCAGGGGCGAGGTCATCGGCATCAACACCGCCATCCGCCCCGACGGCCAGAACATCGGCTTCGCCGTGCCCGTGAACATGATCAAGCGGGTCATCGCGGACCTGGAGAGCGGCAAGCCCGTGAGCCGCGGCTACCTGGGCGTGGGCACCCGCAACCTGGACAACGAGTTCCAGTCCTCCCTGGGCATCAAGGAAGGCGCCGTGGTCTCCAACGTCGACCGGGGCACCCCCGCGGACAAGGCCGGCATCCAGCGCCTGGACGTCATCACCGCCGTGGACGGCCAGAAGGTCCGCAGCGGCGACCAGCTGGTGGCCGCCATCGCGGGCCGCAGGGCCGGCGAGACCGTCACCGTCACGGTGTGGCGCGACGGGGCGTTCAAGGACATCAAGGTGACCCTGGGCGACCGCAAGGAGATCCAGAAGGGCGAGGCCCAGGACGGCGAGGAGGACGACTCCGCGCCCAAGACCGACCCCGACAACCCCAAGCAGATGAACCTCGAGAAGACCTACGGCTTCACCGTCGAGGCCCTGTCCCCCGCCAACCGTCACCAGTTCGGAGTCCCCAACGACGTCAAGGGCGTGGTCATCACCTTCGTGGCGGCCCGGTCGGGAGCCGCCGAAAAGGGCCTCCAGGCCGGCCTGGTCATCACCGCCGTGGGCCCCAAGGACATCGACGGGCTCCAGGCCTTCCAGGCCGAAGTCAAGAAGGCAGGGGGCAAGAAGCCCCTGCTTCTCCTCGTGCGGCCCCCCAGGGGCTCCTCGCAGACGATCGCCATTCCTCCGCGCTAGGAAGCCCAAGCACAAAGGCTGCCGGGATTCTTTCCCGGCAGCTTTTTTTCTGGGTTATCTTATAAGTCCATTTGCAAGGATCGAATATGGGCAAGCGTCTCCTCGTCGTGGACAGCGATCGGAGATTCATCCAGGATCACAAATCCCCGTTGGAATCCGCCTTCGAAGTCGACTTCCTCTACACCACGGAGGGGGCGCTCACGCGCCTGGAGTCGGGGCAGTACGGCGGGATCCTCCTGTGCGTGGAGACGTCCGAGAACAAGGGCTACGCCCTGTGTTCGGCCATCCGCAGGGCCCCCATGCATGCGGACCTGAAGATCGCCCTCATCAGCGCCAAGGCGTCCGAGGAGGAGTATTCCCGGCACCGGGGCACCAAGGGCAAGGCCGATCTGTACCTGCACAAGCCCATCAACGCCACCGCCCTCATCCCCGCGCTGGCCGAGCTGGTGCCCATGAAGGAGGACGATCCGGACAACCCCCTGGGCGACCTCGCCGGGGCCGACCTGGGCGACGAGTGGCTGGAAAGCCTGCGCACGGAGCTGGAGACCGAGCCGGCCCCGGCACCCCGGGCCATCGCCCCCATCCCGGGCTGGGCCGCGGAGCCGCCGCCCGCCCCCGAGAAGCCCGTCCGCAACCAGGGGGAGATCGAGCTCCTGGAGTGGCGCGTCAAGGACCTGGAACTCAAGCTCTCCGCCCAGCACGACGAGCTGGAGCGCAAGACCCGGGAGATCGAGGAGCTCATCCAGCGCAACGCCGCCGTCACCCGCAACCTGGACGACATCCAGCACAGCCAGGGCGAGGCCGAGGCGCTTCGCCATTCGCTCCAGGAGCGCACGGCGGCCGAGGACGGCCTCAGGGGCGACCTCCAGGACGCCCTGGACGAGCAGAAGCGCCTGGTGGAACAGCTCGACGAGGTCAATGCCCTCCTGTCCGAGAAGAACCAGCAGAACGCCGAGCTCATGGAATCCCACCAGCTGCTCCAGGCCCAGCTCGAGGAGGCCTGGGAGGCCGCCGCCAAGGTCAAGGACCTGGAAGCCTCCCTTTCGGAAACCCAGGAGACCCTGCGCACCGCCGGGGCCCAGGCGGCCCTCGCCGAGCAGCACAGCTCGGACCTCCTCCATGAACTCGAAGGCGTGCGCGCCGACGCGGCCGTGAAGCAGGCCCGCATCCAGGAGCTGGAAGGCGCCCAGGGCCGGGTGGCGGAACTGGAGGCCGAACTGGCCTCCGCCCGGGAGCAGGTCGCCTTCCAGGAGCAGACCCAGCGCGACCTCGCCGAGGCGCGGGCGAAGCTCCAGGCGGAGTGCGCCGCCAAGGACGACGAGCTGACGGAGCAGGCCGGGGAGATCTTCGTCCTCCAGGAGAAGCTCAGCCTCCAGGAGGCCACGTCCCGCGACCTGCGGGAGGAGCGCGACACCCTGGGCGGGCTGCGGGAGCAGCTGGAACGCGCCGCCAACGACCTCCAGGCCCGCCTGGACACCGCCGAGGCCGCCGGGGAGAGCCAGCGCAGGGAGTTCCTCGCCGGCATCGAGGAGCGGGAGGCCAACCTGGGCCGCCTGCACGCCGATCTGGATGCCGGGCAGGATCGCATCAACCAGCTGAACCGTGAAAAGGCCGACCTCGCCGCCGAGCTCCAGGGCCGCCAGGACCGCCTGGACACGATCGGGACCGTGCTCGCGGAACTCGGGGACAAGGCCCGCCAGGCCCTGGACCTCGCCAAGGGCTGAGCATGCACACCAGCGCCCTGATCGCCACCCCGGCGCTCATTCTCGCCACGGGGTTCTTCGTCTGCGCCGAGTTCGCCGCGGTGCGGGTGCGCAGCACGCAGCTGGAGGCCCGGCTGGACGCCGATCCCCGGGCGGCCCAGGCCCTGGAGGTCCACCGCAACCTGGACCGCCACCTCTCCAGCATCCAGGTGGCCATCACGCTCCTCACCATCAGCCTGGGCGCCGTCGGGGAGGACGTCTTCGTCAAGGGGTTCCAGGCGCTCTTCGGGGGCACGCCCTGGCCCCGGGTGGGGCTTGTCCTGGGCTCGTTCATGGGGATCCTGGTCATCACGCTGCTCCAGGTGGTGCTGGCCGAGCTGCTGCCCCGGGGCGTGGCCCTGCGCTCGGCCGAGGTCTGGGCCCTGCGCACCGCGGGCCCCCTCCTGTTCTGGTCCCAGGCCATCGCTCCCGTGACCCGGACCCTGACCGGCCTCACCCACGGACTGGAGCGGCTCCTGGGGGTCCCCCCCGCCGTGGACCACGCCCCCACCGAGGACGAGTTCCGCCGCATGCTCATGAAGAGCAAGCTGGAGATCTCCCGCAAGGACCTCATCGAGAACCTCTTCGACTTCTCCAAGCGCACCGTCAAGGAGGTCGCGGTGCCCCGGGCCCAGGTGGTCTACTTCGACCTGCAGCGCACCTTCGAGGAGAACCTAGCCCTGGCCCGGAGCTGCGTCAACACGCGCCTGCCGCTCTGCGACGGGGACCTGGACCACGTGGTGGGCGTCATCCACCTGCGCGACCTGCTGTGGGCCCTCAACGACCAGGGCCCGGAGCTGGACTTCCGCAGGCTGGCCCGGGCCGCGTTCATGGTGCCCGAGATGCGGCTCATCCAGGACCTGCTGCTGGACTTCCAGAAGCAGAAGCAGCACCTGGCCCTGGTGGTGAACGAGCACGGCGGCGTGGACGGCCTGGTGACCCTGGAGGACGTGCTGGAGGAGCTGGTGGGCGAGATCCAGGACGAGTTCGACCGGGAGGTGATCAACCTCCGGCGCACACGGGGCGGGGCCTGGCTGGCCCAGGGCAACGTCACCCTGGAGGAGCTGGAGGACCACCTGGACCTCCACCTGGAGGTGGAGAAGGGCTCCGTGAGCCTGGGCGGGCTGTTCCAGGAGCGGCTGGGGCGCATCCTCCGGGCGGGGGACGAGCTGCGCATCCAGGGCTGGCGGATCCGGGTGCTGGAGATGCGGGGCATGGCCCCCCGGAAGTTCCTCCTCAAGCCCGTGGCCACCGGGGAGCCCAGTGACGATTGACGGGTTCATCCTGGCGGCGGGACTGGGAACGCGCATGGGACCCCTGTCCCGGGCGCTGCCCAAGCCGGCCTGGCCCTTCAACGGCCGCCCGCTCATCGCCCTGGCCGCCGATGGCCTTCGCCGGGCGGGGATCCGGAACCTGGCCTGCAACGCCCACGTCCTGCCCGACCGCATCCGGGAGGCCGCCCGGGGCACCGGCATCGAGGTGTGCCCGGAACCCGTCCTGCTGGGCACGGCCGGGGGCCTGCGCCACGTGAGGGACCGGGCATCCAGCGAACTGGCGGTGTGGAACGGCGACATCCTGGCCGATCCCCCCTGGGAGGCGTTCCGGGAGCGCCACCGGGCCCTGGGCTCGGACCTGAGCTGGCTCCTCATCCCCCACCCCGGCGGCCCCTGGAACCCGGTGTGGCTGGACCGGACCGGCCGCATCCTCCCCCCCGGCCAGACCGGCGAAGGGCCCTACCATTTCGTGGGCCCCGCCTTCTGGAGTCCCCGGGCCCTGGCCCTCCTCCCCGAGGAAGGGCCCGCCGACGTGAAGGTCCACGTCCTGGCCAACCTGGACCGGGCCTTCGGGGTGGTGGTGGACCCCTTCCCCTTCTACGAGATCGGGTCGCCGGACCAGCTCATCGAGGCCGCGGCCCGGGTGGCCCCGGAGGCCGAGGGCCGGATCCCCGGCTGCTACGTCCATCCGGAGGCCCGGCCGGCCGGGGACCTGCGGCACTGCGTGCTGGGTCCCGGCGCCCGGCTCCACCCCGCCTTCCGGGACCAGGACGGTTTCTGGTTCGAGGAAGGGGGACACCTTGTGCGCCTCGCGCTATAGACTGGAACGATGAGCGCTCAACTCCAGTCCGTCCTCGATCGCTGGGGCTGCAGGAACCCGGTCCTCCTGAACGGGGACGCCGGCCTGCGGCAGTACTTCCGGGTGGACCACCCCCACCTGGGCAGCGCCCTGGTGGTCCTCTACCCCAACGCGGATCCCGCAGGCACCGACGATTCCTACTTCGAGTACCGGGCCCTCCAGGCCTACCTGGACCCGGTGGTGCGGGTGGCCACCATCATCCAGTACGACGACGAGCTGCGCGCCATGCTGGTGGAGGATCTGGGCTCCACCACGCTGGAGATGCGCCTGATCGCGCATCCCGAGGAGGAGCTCGCCTGGGCCCGGGACGTGGGGGGCCTCCTGGCCACCTGGCTGGGCCTGCTCACCGAGGGCGCCCCGCCCCGGGCCTTCTTCATGCTGCGCCGCTTCGACCACGCCAAGTTCCAGTTCGAGTGGGAGTTCTGCAAGCAGCACTTCTTCGCCGACTTCCTGGGCAAGGAGGCCCCCCTCTGGCTGGACCGCATGATGGAGGACGTGCACAACGGCCTGGAGTCGCGCACCCACTCCCTTTCCCACCGCGACTTCCACGTGCGCAACCTCATGGTGCACGGCGACCGCCTCGTGACCCTCGACTTCCAGGACGCCCGCAAGGGCGCCGCCACCTACGACCTGGCCTCCATCCTCTTCGACGGGTACTGGGACTGGTCCGAGGAGGCCCGCGCCATCATGATCCGCAGCGTGGAGGAGGAGACCGGCTGGAGCGAGACCCTCCTGTGGGAGGAGCTGAACCTCAGCGGCATCCAGCGCAACCTCAAGACCCTGGGCACCTTCGGCAACCAGGTGGTGAACCGCGGCAAGGCCCACTTCGCCCCCGCCATCCCCCGCACCATCCGCCATCTCCTGGGCCACTTCCAGCGCATCCACCACGGCGAGGGCGTCCTGGCCGCGGAACACTGGCTGCGCCTGGCGGAAAAGCGCCTGCTCAAGACGGCCGGGGATATCGACTAGGCATGCTCGTCCGCCTTGGCCACCCGGAGGATGTGGAACCCGTGATGGCGCTGGTCCGCCGCGCCGTGCCCCTCATGCGCCAGGCCGGCAACCTCCAGTGGGACGACACCTACCCCAACGCGGAGGTGTTCGCCGGGGACGCCGCGAAAGGCCAGCTGTGGATCGCCGAGGAGGACGGGCAGGTGGCCGGCATGGCCGCCATCACCGAGGACCAGGAGCCCGAGTACGCCGACGCCGGCCTGGATCCGGACGAACCGGCCATCGTGGTGCACCGCCTGGCCGTGGACCCCGCCTTCCGGGGCCGGGGCGTGGCGGAGGCGCTGATGCTGCAGGCGGAGGAGGTGGCCCGCGAGCGCGGCATCACCGCGCTGCGGCTGGACACCAACACGGAGAACGAAGCGACCCGGCGGCTGTTCCCCAAGCTCGGGTACGTCCTTGCGGGTGAGATCGGATTGGCCTTCAGGCCCGGCCGGCGATTCCTCTGCTATGAGAAGCGCCTGCCGGGAGTCTGATTCCCCGGCCGTGCGCCAAAAGACGTCACCCGGCTTCCTCGGAGGCACGAAGTTCCAGTTCCCCGCTCAGAGCCTCCTCGAGGTCCTCGATGGTCGGCAGGTTCCTGTCGAGGGGATCGGGCAGCGCCCGGAGCAGCTGGTATTCGGAAATGCCCAGAGGCTTCTCCATGCCCGAAAGGGCATACTCCGCGACCATGCGGTTCTTCTTCCGGCAGAGCAGGAGGCCCATGGTGGGACGGTCGTCGGAGGCCTTCACCTGGGCATCCATGGCGGTCAGGTAGAAATTGAGCTTGCCCGCGTGTTCGGGCTTGAAGTCCTTCGCCTTCAACTCGACTACGACGTAGCACTTCAGACGCGTGTGATAGAAGAGCAGGTCAAGGAGGAACCGGTCCCCGCCAACCGTCAGCGGGACTTGTTTTCCGACAAACGCGAATCCGGCTCCCAGTTCCAGGAGAAACCGTGTGATGTGCCGGGTCAGGGCATCTTCGATATCCCGTTCCTGCGCCTGCTCGCCAATACCGAGGAAGTCGAAAAGGTAAGGATCCTTTAACGCCTCCTTGGCCATCGCTGCTTCCACGGCAGGCATCCGGGCTTCGAAATTGTTTACGGTCTGCCCCTGGCGATCGAAGAGCCTGTTCGAGATGTTGGCTTCCAGGGCGGCACGCGACCAGCCTTCCTGGACGGCCCGGCAGCACAGCCATTCCCGTTCGGGATCCCGGTCGACCTTGGTCAACAAGGTCACCAGGTGGAACCACGGCAATTGGTCAGCAGCCTGCTGACCAATTCGCAGGTCGGGGCAGCATTCTGCGAAATAGCGCATGTACTTGAGGTTTGCCCTGGAAAGCCCCTTCATCCCCGGGAAGGCGGCCTGGAGATCGGCGGCCAGTCTGTCGACGACCTTCCCCCCCCAGCCCTCCTTTTCCCGGCGCACGAGGAGCGTCCGGCCGATGTCCCAGTACAGCCGGATGAGCTCAGCATTCACCGCGAGGGCCGCCCGGGATCTGGCTGCCTGGATGCGTTGCTTGATGTCTGAAAAGAGGGAAATATAGGAATTCTGGATAGGCGGCACGCGAAAGACCTCAGGATGCTTCCCTGATCTGATGCGCGAATCCGGCAGACGTTCCTTCGCAGGACGGCGCCCCTGGAGGTTCCGGAAGCGTCAGGGACCCGGCTCCATCGTCATGGCGTTCCGCAGGGGCAGCCGCGTCAGGGGCAGCGGGAGCACGTCCTTGAGGCGGCCCGGATGGTCCCGCGGCTCACCGGCCTCGGCTTCGGCGGCCTTGCCCACGACGAGCACCACCAGCTGGTCGAGGTTCAGGAAGGTCCGGGCCGCCCGCTGCACGTCCTCGGCGGTGACGGCCTCGATGCGGGCGCGGAAGTCCCTGAAATAGTCCAGGGGCCAGCCCTTCAACGTCTCCTCGGCGAAGAAGCGCACCACGGCCTGGGGATCCGACCACTGGGAGGGGAAGGACTGGATGAGGCCGTCCTTGATCGTGCGGAGCTCCGCGGCGGGGACGGGTTCCCTGCGCATGCGCTCCAGTTCGGCCAGGGTCAGGCGCAGGGCGTAGGGCACCGCGGCGTTCCGGGTCTGGAAGGAGCAGGTCCAGTCGCCCTTCCAGTGGGCCCCTTCGTCGAAGCCGGCGTAGATGCCGTAGGTGAGGCCCTCGTCGCTGCGGATCTTCTTGGTGAGGCGCGCGGTGAAGCCGCCGCCGCCGAGCACCTGGTTCATGACCAGGGCCGCGGGCCAGTCCGGATCCAGCCGGCGCAGGCCCGGCAGCTCCAGCTGGACCAGGCTCTGGGGCAGGTCCTTGTCGACGACGTAGAGGCCCGGTTTTCGCACCGGGGTGGGGGCCGGGACGGGGGGGCTCGGCAGGGCGGCGGGGCCGGGGCGCAGGGAACCGAGGGTGCGGTCCAGGAGGGCCAGCATGGAGGCCCGCTCGAAGCGGCCGGTGACCGTCACCACCAGGTTGCCGGGGTGCAGGAGCCGCCCGTGGAAGGCCTCCAGGTCGGTCCGGGTGATGGCGTCCAGGCTGCGCTTCGTGGAGAAGGCCGTGGTGAAGTGGCCCGGGCCGTTCAAAAGGAAGGCGGATTGGTAGGCGGCGATGGAATCCGCGTCGTCGTTGCGCCGCTCCATGGCGCGCCGGGCGCCCTTGAGGGCCAGATCCAGCCGGTCCTGGCGGAAGGCGGGGTGGGTGAGCACGTCCAGGAACATGGCCAGGCCTTCGGGGAGATCCTTCTCCAGCACCTCCAGGGCCAGCTCGCCCGAGGTCGGCCCGCTGTGGCTCCAGAGGGTCGCGCCCAGGAAATCCAGGCGCCGGTCCAGGTCCTCCGCCGCCATTCCCCGGGTGCCCCCGCTGCGCAGCACCTGGCCGAACAGGGCGGCCAGGCCCTCCTTGCCCCGGGGGTCCAGGTAGGCGCCGCCCCGGAACTGCACCGCGATGCGCACGAGGGGAACGCCCGCGGGATCCGGGTGGAGGAACGCGGCCATGCCGTTGGCGAGCCGGGCCTGGTGGGCCGCGGCGAGGGGAGGCGTGAAGGCCAGGGGGGCGAAGGTGAGCTGCTCGGGGCGGGCGGGGATGGCCTGGGCGGCCAGGAACGGGGCCGCCAGGGCGAGCATGAGACCCATGCGTCCGATCTTCATTTGACCTCCACGGGCTGCGGGCCCCCGGGAGCCTTCTTCCGGCTCAGCAGGAGGACCGTGCGGGTTTCGGGCGACAGGTAGGTCCTGGCGACCCGCATGACATCGTCCCGGGTGACTTCGCGCAGGCGCCGGGGCGCGTCCAGGAGGTCGGCGGCCGTGCCCATGCCCTCGGCCTCGGCCAGCGCGTAGCGCAGGCCGCCGTTGTTCTCCAGCATGCGGAACAGGGCCACCTGGGCCTGGTTCTTCACCCGGGTGAGTTCCTCCTCCGTGACCCCTCCGGTGCGGATCCGCTCCAGCTCCCGGTAGAGGACGGGTTCCAGGTCCGCGGGGCCCCGGCCGGGGGCCGGCTCCGCCAGGACGTTGAAGGTGCCGCCGTAGCGCATGCCGAAGGCGCCGGCGCGCACGGAGAGGGCCGCCTGGTCGTGCAGGACCAGGGCCCGGTGCAGGCGCCCGGAGGCGCCGTTGAGGACGCCCGCCAGCACCTGCAGGGCCGGGGCGTCCCGGTGGACGCCGGAGACGGTCTTGTAGCTCACCCTCAGCATGGGGCTGGCGTCGGCCTCGGCCACCATGCGCTGCTCGGCCACCTGGAGGGGCTCGGTGGTGATGACCGGAGGCACTCCGGCGGGATTGGCGACGAGGCGCCCGAAGTACCGCTCCACCAGGGCGAAGGCCTCCTCCGTGCGGAAGTCCCCCACCAGGATCAGCGAAAGGTTGTTGGGGGCGTAGTAGGTGGCGTAGAACCGGTCGGCCTGCTCCCGGGTGATCTGGGTGACGTCGCTGGGCCAGCCGATGACCGGCCACCGGTAGGGCAGCGCCTCCCAGGAGAGGGCGGCGAAGGCCTCCATGATCCTCCCGGCGGGAGACCCGTCGGTGCGCTGGCGGCGCTCTTCCAGGACCACGTCCCGCTCGCTGTAGAACTCCCGGAACACGGCGTTCTTGAGGCGGTCGGACTCCAGCCAGGCCCAGAGCTCCAGCTTGTTGGCGGGGACCGTGATGTGGAAGAAGGTGCGGTCCGGGGTCGTGTTGGCGTTCAGGTCCGTGGCCCCCATCTCGTCGTAGAGCTTGGGCAGCTCGTCCTTGACCACGAGGCTGCGCTGCTCGGCCACGAGGCGGTTGAATTCGTCCAGGAGCTCCTGGTGGCGCGGGCTCCGGGCGGAGGGATCCTCCAGGCTCCCGAGCCCGCCCCGGCGCTGGCGCTCCCGGAGGCGGTCCACCTCCTGCCGGATCCCGGCCCTGACCCGGTCCTGCAGGGCGTTGAGCTCCCGGTCCCGGGCGGCGTTCCGGGTGCCGATGGTGTCGGTGCCCTTGAACATCATGTGCTCGAACAGGTGGGCCATGCCGGTGGCCCCTGCGGTCTCGTTGGCGCTGCCCGCCCGGGCCACCCACCCGCAGGCGATGCTGGGCTGGTTGTGGCGCTCCACCAGGAGCACCCGCAGCCCGTTGGGCAGGGTCCGCTCCACGAGGGGCACGGTCTGCGCCGGCAGGGGCGCGGCGGCGAGGAGGAGGGCGAACAGCGCGTTCCGCATGGCGGCTCCTACTTCCCTTCCCGGTGCCGGGCGAGGTTCTTCCGGATCAGGGCGAGGTTCCCGGCCGTGGCGTGGGGGTCCTTCTCGGCCGCGGCCAGGGCCTCCTCGGCGAGGCGGATGGCCTCCTGCCGGTCACCGGAGTTGGCGTAGAGCTCGGCCTTCATGGCCGTGAGCATGTAGTTGCCCAGCCCGCGGGCCTCCAGGTCCCTGGCCAGTTCCTTGCCGAACGCGTAGGCGGCGGGGGACAGGTCGGTCTCCACCGCGAAGACGGCCTGCATCATGTAGTAGGCGCCCTGCTCGTGGTTGGACTCTGTGAGGATGTCCCGGGACACCTTGATGCCGCGATCCAGGTCCGCGTGGTAGAGCGCCACGAGGTGCTGGTAGGCGAGGCCGTACTTCAGGTTCGGGCGCTTCTCCATGGCCGCGTCGATGGCCTTGACGGCCGCGGGGTAGTTCTTGGCCGCCATCGCCTCCCCGATGGGGCGGGTGATCTCCAGCTCCGTCTCGCGCCTGGTGCGCGCCCCGGCGAGGTCGTAGGTGCCCGCGAGCACCTCCTTGAGGACGCCGTCCAGGGCCGAGGGATGACCGATCCAGGCCACGCGGCCTTCCCGGTCCACCAGGAACGCGCAGGGGATGCCGTTCTCGCCGGCCGCCTTCATCCAGGCGTCGGCGATGCGGCCGTCGGCGCCGTCCGCGGCGACCCGGTAGCCCATCTTCGCCCCCTGCGCCTTCACGAACGCCTTGACCTTGGGAAGGGTGTCGCCGCCCCCGGCCTTCTGCGCTTCCCAGATGTCCAGGCCGATCACGGTGACCTTGTCCTTGTAGGTCCTGGCCAGTTCCGTCAGGTGGGGAATGCCCTCCTTGCAGGGGCCGCACCAGGTGGCCCAGAACTCCACCGCGTAGAGCCTGCCCTTCTCGAAGGCCTTCACCGGCTTGCCCTTGATCCAGGCGGCTGAGGCGATGCCGGGGGCGGGGTCCCCGATCTTCAGGTAGGACGGCTGGGCCGCGCCCAGGCTTCCGGCCAGGGCGGCGAAGCCGCAGAGGAGAACGATTCGAAGGGTACGTCGCATGCCTTGCTCCATCGGTTGGGTGTTCGGAATTCCCGGACTGCCACGGCAAGGATCACCCCGGCCGGAGGTGCGGCCCAGTCAAGACTGGAAAGGGAACCGCCTTGTTTTAACGTGCCGCCCAGGTCCACGCGGACCCATCGGCGGCGCCACTTTCCGGATCCGGCGCCAGCGTCAGGCCGGAATCTCCAGGACGGCCGCGAAGCCCCCCGTGCCCACGGAATCGAAGCGGAGCCCCCACCCTTCGTGCACGGCCATCTGGCGCAGGAGGAAGATCCCCACGCCCTGCCCGGCCTGGGCGCCGCCCTGCCCCGGCGTCGCCAGGGCGGAGAGCTTGTGCGGGGGGATGCCGGGGCCTTCGTCGCACACCAGGATCTCCACGAGGTTCCGGCGCCGCGCAACCCGGACCCGGGTGGCGCCCGCCCCGTGGATCAGGGCGTTCTCCAGCAGGGTGTTGAGCGCGGGCTGCAGGGCCTGGCCGGAGGCGCGGAAGGCGAGGTCCTCCACCTCCAGCTCCAGGGCCCTGCCCTCCCCCGCGAAGATCGGCTCCATCTGCTCCTTGAGCCGCAGGAAAAACGCGGCGTCGATGACCTCGAGAACGGGCGGCCGGGCCTCGGGCCGCACCCCTTCCAGGCCGGCCTCGATGATCTTCACGAGCTTGTCCACCTCGTCGCCGATGCGGGCCAGCAGGGACTCCTGGACCTCCTTGGCGAGGTTCGCGTTGCGCACGGTGTCGCAGCGAAGCTTCAGGACCGTCAGGGGCGTCTTGAGGCTGTGGGCCAGGAAGGCCAGCTGGTCGGCCCGGAGCTTGTCCCGCCGGCTGATGTAGATGTGCAGCAGGCAGGCCAGGCCGAGGAGCGTCACGAAGGCGGCGTGGGCGCTCCAGGCCATGCGGGTCCAGGTGCGGACCCGGTGCTCCATGAAGTCCGCCTGGGCCTTGGTGCCCCACAGGCCCGCCACCCAGGGGTCGCCGAAGGCCAGGCTCAGGTCAGGGAACATGTAGGCGAGCGGGGCCTTCACCCGGGGGAAGAACCGGCTCTTCGGGGGCAGGGCGCCGGATTCGGTGTTCTGGCGCCCGGCCTGGGGATTCCGGTCGTAGCGGGTGATCGCGAACCGGAAGGGGGCTGCGCTGTCCATGAAGCGGCCCAGGAAAAGGTCAGTCTCCGGGGAGGAGGGGCGCCAGACCTTGAACTGCCACCAGCGCCCCGCGGACAGCGCCAGCACGCTCTCGTCAACGGCCCGCGGGTTCTCCCTGGAAGGCGGGATCCAGGTGGCCTGGGCGGAGCCCTGGGCCTGGCGCGCCCACCCGAGGAGCCGGACGCTTTCCTCGTTCCCGGCCCCGCCCGCCTTGAGGAGCCGACGGCCGTCCCGGAGCCACACGTCGCCCCGGGCCGGATCCACGAGCGCATGGAGGAGCGGGTCCCCCTCCAGCCACCGCCCCACCTCCGCCTCGTCGCCCCGGGTGAAGGCAACGGGGGGAAGCGGCTGGGTCCAGGCCTTGACCACGGCCTTGCCCATTTCGTGGGCCTGGTCCTCCCAGATCTGGGCGGCCACCGCCACGCGGTGGCCGATGAAGACGCCGGGCAGGAAGGCGCTCAGCCCCGCCGCCAGGACCCACAGACCCAGCAGCGCCGGCGGGGAAAGGAGCTTCCCGTAGCCGCGCAGGAGCCGGAACCGCCAGCGGAAGCGGCGGGGCCTGGGTCTGCAGACCTGGAGGGAGGGCATGGACATCATTCTAGCCCGGTAGGCGTTCAGAACTTGAAGCCCAGCACGGCCTGGACCATGCGGGGGAAGGTGTTGCCCTGCCCCAGCCCGTAGGTCTCGTTGGGATTGAACGTGTTGCTGGCCACGGAGCCGTCGGGTGCCCCCGGCGCGTGGGGGAAGGTCATCCCCTGGCTGACCACGGTGCCGCTGGTGTCCCGGGTCATGTACCGGACCCGGTTGAAGACGTTGATGATATTGATCTTGGCGTAGGCCGCGACCTTGCCGTAGAGCTTCTGCTCGTAGCCCGTCTGGAGGTCCATGGTCCACACTTCCGGCTGGCGCACGATCCCGAGTTCGGGGAAGTAGCGGCTGTAGGAGGAGGCGTAGCCCTGGTCCTGGAGGGCATTGGTGACATTGGCCTGGGCTGAGCGGAAGGCCACGGCGGAACCGGACTTGTAGGTGCCCACGAGGCCCAGGTTCAGGGTTCCGGAACCCAGGGTGATGCGGTAGTTGGCATCGGCGTTCACCATGATGGGAACGTCCAGGCCGGGGGCCGGGCCCATGGGGTTCAGCTGGCCGGTGGGGATGTTGCCGGTGCCGAAGTCGTTGGCCTGGGAGGCGGCGCCGCCCAGGTTGGTGCCGGCGTTCTCGAAGGTGCGGCTCCAGGTGGCGTTGCCGCCCACGAGCAGGTTCTCGCCCAGCTTGCGGCGGTAGGCCATTTCCAGGCCGTAGTAGTGCTGCCTGGCGTCGGGATCGTTCTTGATGATCACCTTGGCCTTGCCCGGGCCCATGCCGTTGCCGTAGTGGAAGTCGTCCAGGAACTGGTCGTTCCACCGCCGCACGAAGGTGACGGTGAGGTTCTGGCGCTCGTCGGTGTACGCGTAGCCCACGGTGGCCTCGAAGGTCCTGGGGGCCTTGATGTTGGGATCCACGAAGATGTTGCGCTCGGTGAGGGGATCGGAGACGTGGTTGGGGTTGGCGCTTCCGGTCTGGCCATAGTGGTTGCCCCAGGCCGCCCAGTTGATGGCGCCGCTGGGCAGGACCGCGTCCAGGCCGTTGCCCTGGTTGGGGCCGCCGGTGCCGATGTAGACGTACTCGCGGGTGATGGGCGAGGAGGTGACGGTGGCGGCGGCGAGGTTGCCCTGGTTGATCATCCCGGAGTACTGGGCCGCGCCCACATGGAACACGTGGCGCTTGTCGCCCTTGAGGTCGTAGCTCGCGCCCAGCCTGGGCGCGAAGGTCTGGAACGAGTAGGTGATGTTCTCGGGATTGTTCGCGCTCTTGTACTGGTCGAAGCGCAGGCCCAGGTTGAACGACCAGTGCGAATCCACCTTCCAGGTGTCGTTCACGTAGAGGCTGTTCACCTTGGTGTCGGCTTCGCCCTGGGTGGGGAAGTACTGGTAGAGCACCGTGTCCGTGGCGTTCAGGGGCGTGAGGACGCGGTTGACCAGGCTGGGCGTCGTCGCGCCGTCGGCGTAGTTCCGGAAGAGGATCTCGTAGTTCGAGGGCGTGGGCGAAGCGGCTCCGGTGCGGTTGTAGTGGTAGAACTGGAACCCGCCTTCCACGTCGTGGGTGCCCATGGCTTCCGTCACCCAGGTCAGGTTGATCCCGCCCGTCTTGGTGTGGCTGTCGGCCTGGCTGTCAGAGCCGTAGCCGTTGTCCAGGACGTCGCTGGATTCCATTTCCTTCCAGGTGGGCAGGATCTTGCCGCCGGTGGGACCGGTGCCGGGACCGCCGCTCCTGGAATAGGCGTCGTTGAGCTTGATGTCCAGGGCCAGGGACGAGGAGATCTGGGCCAGGTAGCCCAGGGAATGGTAGCCCTTCTTGGACTTGGTCAGACCGCTGAGCGTCTCCAGGGTCGAGACGGTGCCGTTGGAGATGCCGTTGAGGTCCTTGGAATTGGATTCGTTCAGCTCCACAGACAGCCGCTGTCCGAGGGTCATCTGCCAGTCCACCTTGGCGTCCAGCAGGTAGGAGTCCCGGACGATGGTATAGGGCACTTCCGCGCCCATGGAGGGCTGGGTCTTGGAGACGAGGCGGGTCTCGGGGCTGTTGGTCTGGTAGGCCACCGCGAAGAAGAGCTTGTCCTTGATGATCGGGCCCGTGAGGGTGTAGCTCTGCACCGTCTGGTGGTGGTCGGGAACGGGGGACCAGGTGAGGGGGAAGTGGTAGAGGTTGGAGTAGTAGTACGCCACGCCGGGCATGCGGTACTTGGAATTCCACTTCTCGTTGGTGATCTCGAAACGGCTGGTGCCCGTGAACTCGTTGGTGCCGCTCTTGGTGGTGACGTTGAGGACGCCGCCGGTGAAGCGGCCGTACTTCGCGGAGATGCCGCTGGTCAGCACCTGCACCTGGTCGATGAAATCGTTGTTCAGGGAGACGTTCTGGCCGCCGTAGTTGGCGTCCGAGGCCGCCACGCCGTCCACCACGTAGGTGTTGTGCTGGCTGTCGGTGCCGTGGATGGTGTCCATCACCGAGCCCGGCGCGCGGAAGGTGGTGGCGGTGAGGCGGTTGGTGCCCATGTAGTAGATGGGCAGCTCGCTGATCTCGCTCATGGTCATCACGATGCCGGTGGTGGCCTGGGCGGTGTCGATGGCTTCCAGGCCCTGGCTGTCCACCACTTCCACGGTGATGCCCTGGGCGCCCAGCTTGATGTCCATGCGGTTGGTCTGGTTGGCCACCACGGTGAGGGCCCCCTCGAAGGCCGCGGCCCCCTTGCTGGAAACCTTGATCCGGACGGTGCCCGGAAGCATCTGCCGGAAGGTGAATTCGCCCTGGGCGCCGGTCTTCGCTTCCTGCACGCCCCGGGACGTGTGGGCCTGGACCAGGGCGCCGCTGGCGGCCTTGCCGTCGGGTCCCTTGACGGTCCCGGTGATGTTGCCGACCGCGCTGCTCTGGCTGAAGAGCAGCCCCGACGAGGCCACGATCAGGGCGGCGATGCGCATCGTGCCCCAGGTTGTATGACGTATGGTCATGTGAAGGCTCCCGGATGAATTGTGGATTGGTTAATTGGCTTGTCTGATCCTTGCTTTCCGGGAGGACCACGTCCAGTAAAGGCGGACAAAGGAATTCTTCAATTTTAACGAAGCGGCGCGACGTATGCATTTATTATATATAGATGGGTTATGGAACGATCAGGCCTGCAGTCGAACCGAACAGTTGGAGGCCCGGGGCCGGCCTTCCGGCGGCGAACTTTTCCGGGCGGAAGAAGCGCGCGACCCAGCCGCAATGCGTCTACCATCAGGGATCATGGCCGCCAAACCCCCACCCCCGGACCGCATCCTGGTGATCGAGGACGAACCCGAGATCGCCGAGATGCTCACCCTCAACCTGGAGGCCGCCGGCTTCCAGGTGGAGGCCGCCGGCGACGGCGCCGCCGGGTTGGCGATCCAGGAGCGCCAGCCCGCCGATCTGATCGTGCTCGACCTCATGCTGCCCAAGGTCGGCGGCTTCGAGGTGCTCCACGTCCTCCGGCGGCGCCGCGACCCGGTGCCCATCCTCATCCTCACGGCGCGCACCGGGGACGCCGACCGCATCCAGGGCCTGTCCCAGGGCGCCGACGACTACCTGGGCAAGCCGTTCTCCATCCTCGAGCTCATCGCCCGGATCCGGGCCATCCTGCGCAGGACGCGCAACCAGGAGAGCCTGCCCCGGGTGCTCCGCAGCGGCCCCTTCCGCATCAACTTCCTCCAGCTGGACGTGCACCGCGGGCGCACCAACCTGAACCTGACGCTGCGGGAATTCCGGCTGCTGGAAGTGCTCGTGTCCAACCCCGGCCGGGTGAACAGCCGCCAGGAACTGCTCAACATGGCCTGGGACCCGGACGGCAAGCCCATGCCCAAGACCGTGGACGTGCACATCGGCACCCTGCGCAAGAAGCTCGGGGACACGGACCGGTCCCCGTTCATCCAGACCCTCGACCGGGAAGGCTACCGCTGGATGCTGCCGGTCTCCCCAGGGGAAGGCTGAGCCTCGCGCACCACGAAGCTCCTGCCGGTGAGCTTCTCCAGGAGCGCGATGCCGAACAGGCCATTGACCATGCCGTTGCCTTCGCCGCCGCCACCGCCCATGACCAGGTTCTCGGGAATGAGCTTGAGGCTGCTGGAGGCGATCTTGTCGATGACCCGGATCTGCCCGAAGACGTCGCGGCCCATGGCGGCCACTTCCAGCTTGTAGGCTTCGGCGGTGGAGGTGCCCTTGGCCAGGATGATCTCGGCCTCGGCGCTGCCCACCTTCTGGGTGGCTTCCGCGTTGGCGGCGGCGTTCAGCTTGGTGGCTTCCGCCTGGCCGCCGGCTTCCAGGCGCATGGCCGTGGCCTGGCCTTCCGCCATGAGGATGGCCGCCTGCTTTGAGCCTTCGGCCTCCTTGATGTGGCTCTCGGCCAGGTTCTTCTGGATCTCCACGTTGCGCTCGGATTCCACCACCTTGGGCTGCATGTTCGCCTGGGCCTTGGCGTTCTCCAGGTTGCGGCGCTCGTCCTGGGCTTCCTTCTGGGTGGCGAAGGTCTTCTTCTCCTGCTCGGCGATCTGGCGGTCCGTCACGGTCTTGGTGAGCTCCGGGGGCAGCACCACGTCCGCGATGAGGGTGTCCTTGGAATCGATGTGGTGGACCTTCAGGACCGCGTCGATGTGCTCCTTGGCCTTCTCCTGGAGTTCCTTGCGCCGCGTGTACAGATCCAGGGCCTGGATGTACTGGGCGGCGTTGCGGAAGTGGCTGCTGATGGCCGGCTCCAGCACCTGGCTGATCATGTTGTTGATGGAGCCCAGGTTGGCGATGACCTTGGGGGCGTTCTTCACGGGGATGTGGATGATGACGCTCACATCCATGTTCACGTTGAAGGCGTCCGCGGTGCGCAGGGTGATGGTCTTCAGGTTGGAGTCCAGTTCGTGGGCGCTGGAGCGGTTGTCGGCCCAGTTCAACAGGATCTGGGTGGTGGGCACGATGTCCACCTTGCAGATCTTGGTGTTGAGGGGGTGCTTGCCGGGCTGGAGGGGATCGGCCCAGATGCCCTTGCAGCCGTTGGTCACGATCTTGGCGTTGACCGCGTCGTCCGTGAGGTCGTCCCCGTCCGCGCCCACGTAGCTCGTGACCACGCCGCAGTTGCCGATGTGCACCTGGATCATGTCCACCTTCTCGATGGTGGCGAACCAGGGATTGATGGCGTAGTTGCCGGCCCGCAGCACGGGAATCTGCAGGCCCTTCTGCCCGCCGGCCTTGAGGAAGGCGTCGGCGTCCTGGAAGTTGTCGTGGGTGCCCATGGGGAGCTCCTCCGCGGCGATCTTGGAGGAATCAATGATGGGCTTGCCTTCGTTGATGGTGACGATGCCCACCTGGTCGGCCTCGATGTGGGTCCAGTCCACGATGTCGATGACCTTGAAGAGTTTGGGATTCAGGCGGTACACGCCCGGCATGAGCACGTCCAGCTGCCGGCCCTTCTCTCCCCCGTTCCTGAGGAAGGCCTCTCCGTCGAAGAAGTTGCCGTGCCCCTGGACCCGGGCCGCCAGAAGGCGGCCTTCGGGGATCTTGGCGCCGTCGGTGGCTTCCACGAGGCCCACCTGGCCGCCTGGGATCTTGGTGATGGGCATCTTCTGGACCTGGAACATGATCGTGTTGATGCGGTAGTAGCCGGGGGGCAGGAAGGCGATCTGGGGACCCTTCTGGCCGCCGTTCTTGATGAAGGCCTCGGCGTCCTGGAAGCTGTCGCACGCCACGGGCGAGCCGAAGTTGCCCCCGTCCCGGGTCACGGGCTGGCCGGCGATGGACTCCACGTAGCCCACCTCGTTGTCGTGGATCATGGTCGCGTCCACCATGGCCACTTCGAAGAGGAGGGGATTGATCTTGTACTGGCCCTCGGGCAGGATCGCCAGCTGGGGGCCCTTCTGGCCGCCATTGGAAAGGAAGGCCTCCCCGTCCTGGAAGAGGCTGCACTCCACCGACTTGGCCATGAACTGGCCCGAAGGGATGGCGGCGCCCGCCACGGCCCGCACGACGCCCACCTTGTTGGTCTGGATCACGCAGAAATCGCGCTTGCTGGTCTTGTACAGGAAGGGGATGAGGAGGTGGAAGCCCGGCCCCAGCACCCGAGCCTGGACGCCCACCTCGTGGCGCAGGGCCACGGTGCGCCCGTCCGGCATTTGCCGCCCGAACCAGCGGCGCTCCAGCACGACGATCTGATCGCCCCGGGCGATGGTGAAGGACTTCAGGAGGATCAGGAGCAGGACCAGGCCGCCGGCAGCCAGCCACAGGTAGGTGAGCGGAAAGGGGATGACCAAGGGAGCTCCTTGCATTCACAGGCGATGGGTTATCGGGATCCTTCCACTATGCTCCTTTTCGGGGGCCGCACTCAACTCCCGGATGCGCTGCAGGCCTCGCGCCTTTCCGGCGGACGGGCGGTCCTGTTCCCGGCCTCGTGCCCATGAGCATTCCAGACGGCGTATGCCTGGGGGCAGATCCTGGACATGCTGGACCCGCGACGGACGCCAGCTACGTGCGGCAGATTCCGGTTTTCCTGCAAGGCCCACCTGAGGGCGTCCACATCGTTCCCTTGCTTCAGCATGGCCCTGTCGAGGCGGGGGAGGTCCAGGTCAGGATTGGGCAGGTCGGTGCACCGGAGGACGGTGTCATTCCAGTTGCGCTGCCGCACCTTGATGAGGCGCCCGCTCTGTCCATGGCCGCCATGGCCACGCGGAGGTCCGGGGCCGGGGTGTCTCCATCGATGAAGGTCCTTGCGTCCGCCATGAGTTTCCGCCAGTCGGCTACGTCATCCTGGGGTATGGCCCCGAAGGGCTTCAGGAGGAGGTTCTCCTGTCCGTAGACGCGAATGTGGAGCGTGTCGGTGCGGTGCAACAGGCCGTCCTTGTCATTCGCCCGGACGGGCGGAGCGCAATGCGGCGCCATGGACAGCGCGAGCAGCCAGAACGGATGATGCATGGTCCTTCCCCCGGGTCGCGATCCTTGGCATTTGGTTATTAACTTCCAATATATGCGGGCCGGCCACCCGATCAGGGCGGAAATCCGGAGCCTCAGGCCTCCGTCCCGATCCCGTGGGTGATGCTCTGGTGGTTGAACGCGGCCCAGGCCAGGTCCCGGAAGCGCTCCGTGTGGCCCCAGTCCACGCCGTCCTTCCAGAGCTTGTAGTGGATGAGCTCGTGTTCCAGGATGCGGCGCACCACATCCTCGGGGTTCCGGCAGTTGCAGCCGCAGACCTGGACGGGCCAGGGCCAGTCCCGGCGGCGCAGCAGGGGCGTGGACAGGCGGATCTCCGGACGCCAGACGCCCCGCCGGTCCTTTTCGATGACGAAAAGGCCGGCGCAGCGGCTCATGCGCGGGGACCACACGATGGGACAGGGCGCCAGGTCCCAGCCGGCCTGCCGGAGGATGAGCTCCGCCTGCTGGCGGAGGGTGGAGACCCGCGGCGGTTCCGGCCGTTGGACCGGTTCCGCGAAGCCTTCCGCGTCCATGGGGGTGCCCAGACCGCCTTTCATCGGGGCCTTTCCTCGGGGAGCGGATTCGGGCGGGGGGGTCGCGTCACCTCTCCAGTCTGAGGCCATGGGAGGCCTTTACGCCACCTCCCGTGGACAACGGGTTCTCGATCCAATTGATCGCCACAGGCCCTGAAGGCGCCGCTACCGGGAGGTGAGGGCCTTCCCCTCCCCTTCCACGAAGGCCAGCAGCTTTGCGAGGCCCGGCCCGGGCGCGCCCTTGGTGAGCAGGGTGATGGGGCGCCCCACCTCCGGCGTGGAAGGGCTGGTGAGCTTCTCGGCCTTGAGGGCCGAAAGGGGGCCCAGGCCGATGGAGCCCGGGGTGGCGGCCAGGGCCTGGATGACTTCGGGCGTAGAGCCGGACCACCGGACGGCAGATGCATAGGCAGCGCCATCCATCACCTGCTCCTGGAAGATCTTGTTGGTCCCCGGCATCTTCTCCCCCAGGATCACCACCACCTTGAGGTCCGGCCCGCCCACGTCCTTCCAGTTGGTTGCCTTCCCGGTGAAGAGCGCCTTGAGCTGGGCCTTGTCCAGCTCGAAGAGGACCAGATCCCCGTGGAGGAAGACGTTGATCTTGTCGAAGCCGATGCGCCGGGCCACGAAGGCCTCCTGCCGGATCCCCTTGTGGCCCCGGGAGGCCATCAGTTCGAACCAGGACGCCGGGCTGAGGCCGGCGGCCGCGGCGTCCACCTCGCCCTTGTCCAGGGCCAGCAGGGCCACTTCGGGGCCGTTCTCCTGCAGCTCCAGGCGCAGGCCGGCGCGGGCTTCGAAGGCCGCGCGCACGGGCTTGAAGATGTTCTCCATGGGGGCGGCACCGCCGTCGATGCGCAGCGCCTGGGCGCCGAGCTGGAGGGACAACAAGGCGAGCAGGGCAAAGCGGAACATGGCACCCCCTGGGAAGATCCGGCTCTCCTGGTTTCGGCCGTTCCCGCTATATCTTTAGACCCGTCTCGACCATCCGGTGGAGAACGTCCGCGGCGGGCTGCAGCCGCCTGCCTTTGCGGCTGATCAGGCCCAGGGTGCGCGTGACGGACGGTTTCACCAGGGGCACGCCCACCAGGCCGGTCTGCGACAGGGCCGGTTCCGGCAGGGCCGCGATGCCCAGCCCGGCCTCCACCAGGGCCAGGGCCCCGGCCACGTGGCTGGCCTCGTGGAAGACCGCCGGGCGCAGGGGCACCCGGGCCAGGGCATTGTCCAGGAGGGCCCGGTTGCCGCTGCCTGAGGCCACCGCGATCAGGCGCTCTCCGGCGATGTCGCCCCACGCCACGGCCCCGCGGGAGGCCAGCGGATGGTCCCGGCGCATGACGAGGACGAAGGGCGCCTCGGAGATGGCCTTGAACTGGATTTCCGGCTCCTGGGCCCCCAGGAAATTGATGCCGAACTCCGCGGCGCCGGATACCACCTGGGCCAGCACCTCCCGGGCGCCCTCGTCCAGGACCCGGATGCGCACCTCCGGGTGGTCCGCCGCGAAGGCCGCCAGGATCCGGGAAAGCGGACGGATCGCGGAGTGGACGCAGGCCACCGTCACCCGGGCGTTTCGCTGAGCCTGCTGTTCCTTCAGTCCCCGCATCGCGGTCTCAAGTTCCTCCACTACGGTTTTGGCGTGGACGAGAAAGTGGGCGCCGGCCTCGGTGAGCGCCACCCGGCGGGTGGTGCGCTCGAACAAGCGGGCCTTCAGGGCCCCCTCCAGCTTCCCGATCCGCCGGCTCAGCGCCGGCTGGGAGAGGAACAGGCCCTCCGCGGCGGACATGAAGTTCAGCGTCTCCGCCACCGCCAGGAAGGCCTGGAGCTCGCCGAGTTCGAAATTGATCTGTTTCATGCATTGATCCATAGGAATTATGCAATTCAAAGATACTCCCGACCGGGGCCTAATGGTGCGGAAGGAGTCTCCATGTCGTCGGTTCGGCCCGCTCCCGGCTTCCGGGTCACCGCGGTCATCATCGCCAGCGCGCTCTTCATGGAGCAGCTGGACGCCACGGTGCTCACCACGGCCCTTCCGGCCATGGCGCGGAGCTTCGGCGTGCCGCCCCTGCACATGAGCGCGGCCCTCACTTCGTACCTGCTGGCCCTGGCCATGTTCATCCCCGCCAGCGGCTGGTTCGCGGACCGCTTCGGGGCGCGGCGGATGTTCCGGGCGGCCATCGCCGTCTTCACCCTGGGCTCGATGCTCTGCGGCCAGGCCCCGAACCTCCCGTTCCTGGTGGCCGCGCGGCTCCTCCAGGGCCTCGGGGGGGCGATGATGGTCCCGGTGGGCCGGCTCGTGCTGCTGCGCACCGTGGCCCGGGAGGACCTGGTGGCGGCCATGGCCTGGTTCACGGTCCCGGCGCTGCTGGGGCCCGTGGTGGGCCCGCCCCTGGGGGGGTTCCTCGTCACCTTCGCGTCCTGGCGCTGGATCTTCTACCTCAACGTGCCCATCGGGATCCTCGGCATCTCCCTGGTCACGCGCTACATCCGGGACGTGCGCGACGAGCCCCCGGGGCCCTTCGACCTGGGCGGGTTCCTGCTCTCCTGCGTCGCCCTCTCCTGCCTCATGTTCGGCCTGGAGGCGGGGAGCCGCGGCGGCGGCACGGCCCTGCCCGGAACGGCCGCCGCGCTGGCCGCGGGCGTGCTCGCGGGGGCGGCCTACCTGCGCCACGCGGCCGGAGCCTCCCACCCCATCCTGGACGTCTCCCTGATGCGGGTGCGCACCTTCGGCATCTCCGTCGTCGGCGGTTCCCTGACGCGCATCACCAGCGGGGCCCTGCCCTTCCTGCTGCCCCTGATGCTCCAGCTGGGCTTCGGCCTCTCCGCGGCCCGCAGCGGCCTCATCACCTTCTGCACAGCCGCGGGCTCCATCCTCATGAAGATGGTCACGCCGCGGATCCTGCACCGCTTCGGCTTCCGGGCGACCCTCACCTGGAACGCCATGATCGCCTCCTCCTTCCTGGCCGTGTGCGCCACCTTCCGCCCCGGCTGGCCCGTGCTCTGCATCAACGCGGTGCTCCTGGCGGGGGGGTTCTTCCAGTCGCTGCAGTTCACCGCGCTGAACACGGTGGCCTATGCCGACATCCCCCAGGCGCGCATGAGCGCGGCCACCAGCTTCTACTCCACCTTCCAGCAGCTGATGCTCTCCATGGGCATCTGCATCGCGTCGGCCGCGCTGGCCCTGTCCATCCGCGTCTCGGGCCACGCCGGTCCGCAGCTGTCGGACTTCTCCGCGGCGTTCCTGGCGGTGACCGCCCTCTCCTTCCTTGCGGCCCCCGTGTGCGCGCGCCTCCCGGCCGATGCCGGGGCCGGCATGACCGGGCACCGGCCGCGTGAAGCGGGTGTCGGGGAAATGTCGCGGGGCGCGTCCCGCGCCTGAGCCGTTCGGCGGCCGCCGGAACGTTCACCCTCCCTCCCGTGACGTCCGCCATCCCCCGCGCGCCGCTGGGCGGGGGCCCGCCCGGAGTCCCGGGGGCGTGGCAGGCCCCTTGCTGGAAAGGGGACAGGAGCCGCGCTCCGCTTGAGGAGATGGGAACATGGAAAGGCGCACAGGAACTGGCCCCAGGAGGGCCTTGCATCGTGCCGGCATCGCAGGGCCGCTCATGGTCCTGGCGGGGTGCGCCCTGCCGGTGCCCGCGACCATCAACATCTACGATCTCTCCGGCTCCAACCTCATGCGCTGCGAGTCCATCACGCGGGACCCGGGGCGCACCCGGGGCATCCTGCAGTGCAGCGCACCCGGCGGAGAGAAGTTCCAGGGCGAGTGGGTCACCATGGCCCGCACCGCGGAAAAGGCCACCGGCGCCTGGGCCTCCCTGCCCTCCACCTCGGGCGACGCGCTCGCGGCCCGGTGGAGCTGGGGCGCGAGCTACGGCGTGGACCTGGAGTCCCTGGCGGGGAACTACGGCATGTTCCTCCTCTACGGCAGCAAGGGCACGGTCATCGACGGGGTGTTCCTCTTCCGCGGCGACCGGGCCGGGATCATGGGCGTCGCCACGGACAACAAGGGCCACCGCTACAAGGTCATGGGCTGAGGAGCTTGGGCATGCGCAAGACGATGATCGCATTGGCCTGCGCCGCCACCCTGGCGGGAGCGGACCTGAGGGTGCAGCTCCAGGTGAGCTCACCCCAGGGCGGACTCAGGGACGTGGCCGGAGGACGGCTGGGCTACGGCCTGGGCGTCCACACGGAGATCGCCCTGGTCAACGGCGACACCCTGCGGCCCCGGGCCGACCTGAGCTTCTTCCCGGTGCTCAAGCTGGCGGGAATCGAGAACAGATACTCCAGCCTGGGCCTGGGCTGCGACTACCTCCACCACCTCCCGGGGCGCCTGGATTCGTTCTACCTGGTGGGCGGGGCCTCCGTCCTGCGCTGGTCGACGCAGACCGTGGGCATGGGCTCCGGGGACACCACCCGGCTGGGCCTGTCCCTGGGCGCGGGCGTGCGCGTCACCGCCTCGCTCGGGTGGGAGGGCCGGTACAGCTACTCCCCGCTCAGCCAGGACATCAAGGCGCGCACGCTTGGCATGGGCTTCACGTACCGGTTCTAGCTATCATCTCCTCCAGGAGGCCGGCTTGGACGTGGCATGGTACTACTCGACCGGAGGGCAGGACAGGACGGGCCCGGTGGCCTGGGCGGACATCGAGGCCGCCTACCGCAGCGGCGTCATCGGCCCCGCCAGCCTGCTGTGGGCCTCCCATCTCGCGGGCTGGGTCCCGGCGGCGACCCTCCTCGACGCCCCGGCGCCGCCGCCCATCCCCGAAGCCGCGCCGTCCCCCGCGCCGGGGGCCCGGGCCGCGTTCCACTGCGGCCTGTGGTCCCTGCTCAGCATGTTCCTCTGCTTTCCCGTGGCCCTCGGCCTGGGCGTCGCGGCCATCGTCCAGAACCAGAAGGCCCAGCGCCTGGCGCGGGAGAACCCCGGCGCCTACCTGAAGCCGGGCAGCGGCGGGCTGGTGATGGCCATCATCGCCCTGGCCATCCTCCCCCTCCTGGCGGTCCTCGGCATCGCCAGCGCCATCGCCATCCCGGCCTTCCTCGGCCAGCGGGACCGGGCCCGGGACAAGGGCGCCGTCGCCAACCTGAATTCCGGACTGTACGCCCTCGCGGGCGAGTGCGACCTGCTCAAGGGCCGCTCTCCCCAGGAGGTCAAGGCCGGCCTGGAGGCCGCCCTGCGCAGGGATGCCTCCCGGAACCCCTGGAGCCCCCAGGGGCCCGCATTCACCTACGCCGTCGAGGTGGTCGGCGGCCAGGACGGGGACGGCTTCAAGGAGGCCGCCCGGGCCGCGGGCGGCGCCCTGGGGGAATGCGCCTACGTCGTGCAGCTCCCCGCGGAGCGCCAGCCCGGCATGCTGGGCGGCGCGGTGCGCCTGAAGCACCCGGTCGCGGGCTCCACCTGGTACGTGAAGGTCATCCCCCTGGACTGAGGAGGTCCTCGTGGCGGAAGGGCCTGGCGCCGGGCCCCGCGTAGTCGGCCACGACCTGGCCGCTGCCGCGCAGGAGGTACTTCACGGTGACCAGGCCCTCGATGCCCACCGGGCCCCGGGCGTGGATGCGGGAGGTGCTGATGCCCACCTCGGCGCCGAACCCGTAGCGGTAGCCGTCCGCGAAGCGGGTGGAGGCGTTGTGGTAGACGCCTGCGGCGTCCACTTCGCGCAGGAACCGCTCGGCCGCCTCCGGGTCCTCCGTGACGATGGCCTCGGTGTGGCCGCTGCCGTGGGCGCGGATGTGGGCCAGGGCGGCGTCCAGATCGTCCACGATCCGCAGGGCGAGGACGGGCGCGCCGTACTCCGCGTCCCAGTCCGCTTCGGTGGCGGGGACCAGGTCCGGAACGAGGGCGAGGCAGCGCGGGCACCCGCGCAGCTCGGCCTCCGGCAGGCTGCGGGCCAGGAGGGGCAGGATGGCGGGGGCGCAGGCCCGGTGCACCAGCACCGTCTCGACGGCGTTGCAGGCGGCGGGGTACTGGAGCTTGCCGTCCCGGGCCAGGGCCACGGCCATGGCGGGGTCCGCGGCGGCGTCGATGAAGAGGTGGCAGATGCCCTCGGCGTGGCCCAGCACGGGGATGCGGGTGCGCGCCTTGATGGAGCGCACCAGGGCGGACGACCCCCGGGGGATGACCAGGTCCACGTCCGCGTCCAGCGCCAGGAGCTCGTCCACGTCGGCCCGGTCCTGGAGGAGCTGCAGGGCGTCGGCGGGAAGGCCCCCGGCCTCCAGGGCCCCGCGCAGGAGCCCCACCAGCGCGCCCACCGACGCGGCGGCCTCGCTTCCCCCCTTGAGGAGGGCGGCGTTGCCGCTCTTGATGGCCAGGGCGCCGATCTGCACGGCGGCGTCGGGCCGGCTCTCGAAGATCACCGCCAGCACGCCGAGAGGCACGCTCACGCGCTCCAGGAGGAGGCCCTCGTCCAGGAGCCTGCGCAGGTCCACGCGCCCCAGGGGGTCCTTGAGCCCGGCCACGGCTTCCAGTCCCAGGGCCATCTCCTCCACCTTGGCGGCGTCCAGCTTCAGGCGCTGGAAGGCCGAGGCGTCCAGTCCGCCCGCGGCCAGGAGGGCGCGGGCCGCATCCAGGTCCAGGGCGTTGGCCGCGAGGAGGGCGGGACCCGACGCCCTCAGGGTCTCCGCGGCGCGCCGCAGCGCCCCGTTGCGGGCCTGGACGGAGGCGGCGCCCAGGAGGTTCGAGGCGGCCCGGGCCCGCCGGGCCTTGTCGCGCACGGTGGTCATGGCCGCTTCTCCTTGAGCCAGGGGCCCAGGGGATCGCCCTTGGGCCGGGGACCCGCCAGGAAGCGGGTGCATTGCGCCTCGCCCGACACCACGCGCTCCAGGGTGCCGCTCCCTTCGCCCCGGGCGATGACCACGGCCACGCCGGACTCCATGCAAAGGCGCGCCGATTCCAGCTTGGTGGCCATGCCGCCCCGGCCCCGGGCGCCCGAACCCTGGGCCCGGGCCAGGATCTCCGGGGTGATCGCCGCAACTTCCCGCAGGAGCGGCGCCTCGGGGTCGTGCTGGGGATTGCGCTCGTGGAGGCCGTCCACGTCCGACAGGATCAGCAGCAGATCCGCGCCCAGGCCCGCGGCCACCAGGGCCCCCAGCTTGTCGTTGTCCCCGAAGACCTTCATGCGGCCCAGTTCCAGCGTCGCCACGGTGTCGTTCTCGTTGATGATGGGGATGACGCCCATCTTCAGGAGCTTTTCCAGCGTCGCGCGCAGGTTGGAGCGGCGCTCGGGGTCGGAGAAGTCCTCCTGCGTGAGGAGCACCTGGGCGCAGACCGTGTCCAGGCGCCCGAAGGCGGACTGGTAGAGGGCCATGAGCTCCCCCTGCCCCACCGCCGCGCAGGCCTGCTGGAGGGAGAGGGTGCCGGGCCGCGTGGGGAGCCCCAGGCGCCGGGCCCCCAGTCCCACGGCGCCCGAACTGACCAGGAGCACGTCCCGGCCCTGGCGGCGCAGGGACGCCAGGGACTCCACCAGGGCGAAGATCCGCCCCAGGGAGGGAAAGCCGTCTCCGGAAAGCAGCACCTGGGTGCCCGCCTTGACCACGATGCGCTGGGGGGCCGCCCTTTTCATCGGCCCAGCCCGCTGGCCACCTGGGAGGCGCGCTCGATGCCCCGGGCGATGACGGAGCGGATGCGCCCGTCCTCCAGGGCCAGGAGGCCGGCGATGGTGCACCCGGCGGGGGTGGTCACCTCGTCCTTGAGGGCCGCGGGGTGGCGCCCGGTCTGCAGCACCATGGAGGCGGCGCCCACCGTCATGCGCGCCGCCAGCTCCACCGCCACGCCCCGGGGCAGGCCGCACTGCACGCCGCCCTCGGCCAGGGCCTCGAGGATCACGAAGATGAAGGCGGGGCCGCTGGCCGACAGGCCCGTGACGGCGTCGAAGTGGTGCTCCTCCAGGTCCAGCACGGCGCCCAGGGGCTCGAAGAAGGTGCGGGCCAGGGCGAGGTGCTCGTCCCCCGCGTGGGCGCCGGGCGCCAGGACGATGGTGCCCATGCGGATGCTGCAGGGCGTGTTGGGCATGGCCCGGATGACCGGGGTGCCCGCGGGGACCCGGGCCTCCAGGAAGGCCAGGTCCGTGCCGGCGGCGATGGACACCACCAGGGGCCTGTGGTCCAGGGCCCCGGCGGCGGCCAGGGTCTCCAGGAGCGGGCCCAGGTCCTTGGGCTTGACGCACAGCAGGACCGCCTCGGCCCGGCTCGCGGCCTCGGCGGCGGTGGCGGCCCAGCCGACGCCCATGGCCTGGGCCCGGGCCCGGGTGCCCTTGCCCTTGTCGGTGGTGACGATCGCGCCCGGAGGGAAGCCCGAGGCCTCCACCAGCCCGCCGGTGATGGCCTGGCCCATGGTCCCGAAGCCGATTACGGCAAGCTGGGTCGTCATGATTCCCTCCGGATACGAAAAAGCCCCCGGGGTTTGGGCCGGGGGCGGGTGGAAAGCGGTTGGGGTTGCGGTTCAGCCGGCCCCATGGCCATCACCCGCCTCGATAGGGCGCGGGGAATGGGCGGGGTTGAAGGCGAAGGATCGCATGGACGGAAGTATGACCGGGGAGGTCATGACCCGCAAGGGTCAGAGGCGGGTGGTCTCGACCTTGACCACTTCGCCGTCCAGCACCAGGGTGCTGGTGGAGGTGGGGGCGTTGGCCGTGAGGGTGCGCAGGGCGCCCAGGGGGGCCTGGTATTCGGCGGGCACGCTCTCGAAGAACATGACGCCGGCCTTCCACTGCTGGGCCTGCTCGATCTGGATGCGCAGCTCCTTGAGCTGGCGGGGGTCCACCGGGGACGGGGCGCTGGTCATGAGGCAGCGGGCCTGGGCGGTCTTGGGGAAGGCGATGACCTCCCGGATGTTGGAGGCGCCCACCAGGAGCATCACCAGGCGGTCCAGGCCCAGGGCGATGCCGCCGTGGGGCGGGGCGCCGAAAGACAGGGCGTTGAGCAGATAGCCGAACTGCTCCTGGGCCAGTTCCACGCTCATGCCGATGGCCTTGAACATGCGGCTCTGGGTCTCGGCGTCGTGGATCCGGATGGAGCCGCCGCCCAGCTCGAAGCCGTTGAGGATGACGTCGTAGGCCTGGGCCCGGCACCTGCCGGGATCGGTTTCGAGGAGGTCCAGGTCGTCGGGGTGGGGGCTGGTGAAGGGGTGGTGGCAGGCGATGAAGCGGCCGGCCTCCTCGCTCCACTCCAGCAGGGGGAAGTCCACCACCCACAGGAATTCAAACTTGGATTCGTCGATGAGCTCCAGGGCCCGGGCCAGGCGCAGGCGCACTTCGCCCAGGACCTTGGAAGTCTGGTCGTCCGGTCCCACGGCGAAAACCGCCAGGCCTTCGCCCGTGACGCCCAGGGCCGACCTGAGGGCCTCCTCCTGGGCGGGGTCCACGAACTTCTTGAAGCTGGAGCCGAAGCCGTCCTTGCCCCACTTGGCGTAGGGGAGGCCGCCGGCGCCCAGGTGCTTGGCCACGTCCTGCAGTTCGTCCAGCTGCTTGCGGCTGTAGGCGCCCGCCTGGGGCCCCTCGAAGAAGAGGGCCCGCACGCGGCGCTGCCCATTGCTTTCGGAGGCCGCCCGGAAGAGGTTGAAGCCGCTCTCCGCGAAGAGCGCCGTCACGTCCTGGATGCGCACCTTGCAGCGGGTGTCGGGCTTGTCGGAGCCGTACCACTCCATGGCGTCCTTGTAGGGCAGCCGGGGGAAGGGGGCCTCCACCTTGCGGCCCACCAGGGCGGCCAGCTCCACCAGGAGCGGCTCCATGATGTCCTGGATGTCCTGGGCCCGCACGAAGCTCATCTCCACGTCCACCTGGGTGAACTCGGGCTGGCGGTCCGCCCGCAGGTCCTCGTCCCGGAAGCAGCGGCAGATCTGCACGTAGCGCTCGAAGCCGGCCACCTGCAGGAGCTGCTTGTAGAGCTGGGGGGACTGCGGGAGGGCGAAGAACTCGCCCGGGTGCACCCGCGAGGGGACCAGGTAGTCCCGGGCCCCTTCCGGAGAGGACTTGCCCAGGATGGGGGTCTCGACTTCCACGAAGTCGTTCCTGCGGAAGTAGGACCGGACGATCTGGGTGACCTCGCTGCGCAGGATCAGGCTGCGCTGGAGGCTCTCCCGGCGCAGGTCCAGGAAGCGCCACTTCAGGCGCAGGTCCTCGTTGGCCTCCGCGCTGTCGTCCAGGGGGATGGGCGGGGTCTGGGCGGTGTTGAGGATGCGCAGGCTGGTGAGCCGCACCTCGATGTCGCCGGTGGGCATGTTGGGGTTCTTCTGCTCCCGTTCGGCCACCACGCCCTCGGCGGCCAGGACGAACTCGCTGCGAACCTCCTTGAGGCGGGCCAGGAGCTCGGGGGGCACCTCGGTCTCGTTGGCCACCAGCTGCACGAGGCCCCAGCGGTCCCGCAGGTCGAGGAAGACCAGGGAGCCCAGGTTCCGCACCCGTTTGCACCAGCCCAGGAGCCGCACCTGCCTGCCTGCGTCCGGGAGGCGCAGGTCGCCGTTGCGGTGGGTACGTTGGAAGTCGCCGAGCCGATCGAGTTTCATAGCCTATTAGAATCGCACCCGGAGCCCGGTTTCTCAAGGCTTGGGTACGCGCCCCGGCCCCTTGCCGCTGGCCCCCGCGAACAGGGATTCCCAGGATACGAAGCCGGGGCTGGGCTTGAAGTCCGCCCAGGCCGCCGTGTCGAAGCCCGCCGCCAGGGCCGCCGGCGCCAGGTCGGGATGGGCCTTCACATGGGCCTGGAGGGCCCGGAGGAAGTCCCGCAGGCGAAGCAGGTCCTTTTTCGCCGCCACGGGGCCGTGGCCGGGGATGATCTTCGTGCCGTCCGGCAACCAGGTCGCGAGGTTGTCCAGGGTGGCCACCAGGCCGTCCAGGCTCCCGCCGCTCTGGGTGTCGATGAAGGGGAGGGCCCCGTTGAAGAAGAGGTCCCCCATGGCCAGCACCAGCTCCTGGGGGTAGCCGAAGATCGTGTCCCCGTCCGTGTGGCCCGGGGCCAGGTGGAGCAGATGGAACTCCGAGGCGCCCAGGTGCAGGTCCATGCGGGCGCGCAGGGCCGGGTTCTCCTCGCCGTAGCAGATGGCGGGCAGCCCGGCCTGCTGGGTCCTGGCCAGCCGGGCCCGGACGTTGGCGTGGGCCACCAGGGTCACCCCCTGCTTCTCCATCCAGGCGTTGGCCCCCACGTGGTCCCGGTGGACGTGGGTGTTCACGAGGTACCGGACGGGCTTGTCGGTGACGGTGCGCACGGCCTGCAGAAGCCCGGGCGCGCCCGCCTCGAAGCGGCCGTCCACCAGGAGGGCCGCGTCGGCGGCCACGAAGAGGCCCACGTTGCCCCCTTCCCCGAAGATCGCGTAGGCATGGTCCGTGAGCTTTTCCACCCGTTGGGGCGCAGGCTCGGCCGCTATCAGGGGGACGAAAGCCAGGGCCGCCACGAGGGCCCAAAGGTTCGCGAATCGCATAACGCCTCCGGAGCGGCCATTATAAGCCGGTCCGGAGGCGGGGGACTACGAGACGGAGGGGAGCTTCCCGGGCCCTTCGACCGCGTGCTGGGGCCGGATGGGTACGCCGGGCAGGTCGTTGGCGACCATCACGTCCAGGTTCCGCATGTACTTGCAGAGCAATTCCCGCAGAGCGGAGGTCTCCTCCTCGGTCATGTTCCCCTCGGCCTGGGCGCGGAGCCCCTCGCCGATGCCCGCGAGGTTCTCGCAGAGGGTGACGCCCTCCGGAGTCAGCCGGATGCGGATCCGCCGGCCATGGTTGGGGTCGGGTCCGACCACGAGGTACCCCCGCTGGGTCATCTGCTGGACCATGCGGGAGACGGTGGGGTTGTCCATCCACATGGCCCGGGCCAGTTCGCCCAGGGACAAGGGCGCCGCCTTGGAGATGACCAGGAGCATCCAGAAGTGGTGCGGAGTCAGATCGAGGGGAACGACCTTGCCCGCCACGAGCTGTCGGATGGAGCGTCTGGCCGCCACGATCAGCATTCCGATATTTGAAACCGCCAATCCGACTTCCGATGAGTTAGACATTTCCCAAACCTCCCGTTGATGAGGGATCCAACGTAGTAAATTGTCTTCCCAAACGAAGGCTTGTCAATGAAATTTTAATGACAAATTTTACCCGAATCGCAAGAATGTCTCATGGCCAAAATCACAAAGAGCATTAACCATATTGAAATTAACAATGATTAACAAACTATTTTGGATTGCCTAGTGCTATGTCCAGGCGCTTTTGATTAATATTGAGTCTCATATCTAATGTAATTTTTAGAATATTTCATTTTGCAAAACTCATGCGACCTCCCGGCCAACGGGTGGCACGAATGTTGAAATCGCGATATGCCTATATTATTTAATAAATTTTTTATTTAACAAAATTTAACAATTCGAGGCGAGGACCTTCCCGGGCCTCCGGCGTGCCCCATTGTGACAATTAACCTGCCATTCCTTCGGGCGCTGGGTGCGGCGTCAGCCGCGGAGGTCCGCCAGACGCTCCTGGACCGTGTCCAGGGCCCAGGTCTCCTGGGTTCCGGCGGTCAGGTCCTTCACCGCCACCATGCCCTGGTCCAGCTCCCCGTCGCCCAGGATCAGCGCCAGGGGCGCCCCCTGGCGGTTGGCGGTGGTGAGGGCGGTCTTGAGCTTCACCCCCCGGGTCTCCAGGACCACGTCGAGACCGGCGGCCCACCAGCCGCGCGCCAGCTCCAGGGCCTTGAGGGTCGCCACCGGGCCAAGGGGGATGAGGACGGGCGGGGCCTGCCGGGGGGCCTTGCCGTGCAGCTGCTGCATGAGGGTCACCAGGCGGTCGAGACCGATGGACCAGCCGAAGGCCGCCACCTGGGGGCCGCCCAGCTGCTTGACCAGGCCGTCGTAGCGCCCGCCTCCCAGGAGGGCCGACTGGGCCCCCAGATCCGTGGAGAGGACTTCGAAGGCCGTGCGGGTGTAGTAGTCCAGGCCCCGCACCAGCCGGGGGTTCTCCTCGAAGGGAAGCCCCAGGGTGGTGAGGATCTCCTTCAGGCGCACGTGGTGCTCGAGGGAGGCCGGGTCCAGGAAGTCCACCAGGACCGGGTGGCCCTCCAGGGCGGCCTGGCACCGGGCGTTCTTGCAGTCGAGGACCCGCAGGGGGTTCTCCTCGATGCGGCGGTGGCAGTCCTCGCAGAACTCCGCCTCGCGGGTGCGGAAGAAGGCCCGGAAGGCCTCGTGGAAGGCCGGCCGGCACTCGGGGGTGCCCACGGAGTTGATGCTGAAGGTCAGCTGGGCCAGGCCCAGTTCCCGCAGGAAGTCGTAGAGCATGACCAGGGACTCGGCCTCGGATTCCGGGGTGGACACCTGGAAGCTTTCGGCGCCGATCTGCCAGAACTGCCGGTATCTTCCCGCCTGCATCCGCTCGTAGCGGAACATGGGGCCGATGTAGTAGAGGAGCTGGGGGTCGCTGGTGGCCAGGAGCTGGTGCTGGATCACGGCCCGCACCACGCCGGCGGTGTTCTCGGGGCGCATGGCCACGTGGCGCTTGCCCTTGTCGAAGAAGTCGTACATCTCCTTGTGGACGATGTCGCTGCTCTCGCCGACGCTGCGCTTGAAGACCTCGATCTCCTCGAGGATGGGGGTCCGGATCTCGGAATAGCCGTGCCGGTGGAACGACCGCCTTACGGTATCCTCGATACGCTGGAACCAGTCCAGTTCGCCACCAAACAGATCACGAGTGCCTTTAACGGATTGGGCCATCTTGAAACTCCACGGAATCCTGCCGCTTCTCTTTCCTAGCCTACTGGCACTGGCGCAAACTCCCAAGCTTCCTTCCGGGGAGGGCCGCCTCCTGGTCTACGTGGACCCGGGCCACGGCGGCGAGGACGTGGGCGCAAAGGGGGCCAAGGGGCTCAAGGAGAAGGACGCGGTGCTGGACCTCGCGGAGGCCCTGGTGAAGGAACTGGAGCAGTGCGGCATGGAGGCCCGGCTCACCCGCGGGGACGACACCTTCGTGGGACTCTGGGACCGGGCCCGCATCGCCAACCAGGCCGGGGCCGACCTCTTCATCAGCCTCCACCTGAACGCCGCCCGGGCCCGGCAGGCCAAGGGGTCCGAGGTCTATTTCCTGACCCTGGGAGCAGGGGACGGGGAAGCGGCGGAGATCGCCGCCCAGGAGAACGGACCCGAGGCCCGCGCCGGCCACGCCAACCCGGACAACGTGGTGGCCGGCATCCTGGACACGCTCAGCCAGGAGGCCTTCCTGCGGGACTCCGAGCGTCTGGCCGTGGCCATCCAGGGCCAGCTCAACAAGCTGGGCGGGATCAAGCAGCGGGGCGTCAAGCAGGCCCCCTTCGTGGTGCTGCGGGGCGCCGCCATGCCCGCGGTGCTGGTGGAGACGGTCTTCATCTCGAATCCCAGGGAGGAGGTCAAGCTGAGGGACCCCGCCTTCCTGCGCAAGGCGGCGCAGGCCATCACCCAGGGGGTGCGCCACTATTTCGCCGGCGCCGACGGCACGCCCAGGCGGAATTCCGTGGAGGGGGCCAGGCTGCCCTAGAAGGGGAATGCCTCGGGTCCTTCCCCGGCGAACCTCGGCCTCTCGGCCACCCCGGCGAGGCCGTTCTTCTCATTGCTCTTGCGGCGCATGGATTACAATTCGCGGAAGTGGCATGCAACAAGAGGCATCGCCGAGGTGGCCGAGGAAGATGACGATTTGGCTATTCGTACCTCAGGGCCTCGATGGGGTCCTGCTTGGCGGCCTTGAGCGCGGGCCACATGCCGAAGCCCAGGCCGATGGCGGTGCTGATGCCGAAGCCCAGGACCACGCTCCACAAGGGGGCAGCGGCGGGGAAGTCGAAGGTGAAGCGCACCAGGAAGGCCACGGCGAAGCCCGTGGCGATGCCCAGCGCTCCGCCGCAGCAGGTGAGGGTCACGGCCTCCACCAGGAACTGGGCGGCGATGTCCTTGCGGGTGGCGCCCATGGCCTTGCGCACGCCGATCTCCCGGGTGCGCTCGGTCACGCTCACCAGCATGATGTTCATGATGCCCACCCCGCCCACCAGGAGCGCGATGCCGGCGATGAAGATCATGGCGATGGCGATGGATCCCGTGACCTGCTGGAAGGTCTGGAGGGTCTCCTCGCTGGTGAAGATGGCGAAGTCGTTGGCCTGGTGGGCCCGCAGCCCCCGGTGCTGGCGGAGGATGGCCACCTCCTGGTCGGTCATGTCGTGCACGAAGGCCGGGTCCTTGGGCACCGTGGCGATGTGCAGGGTGTCCCCGTTGCCGTTCTTCACCTCTGGGAACATCTCGTCGAAGACCGACAGCGGGATGAGCAGGAAGTTGTCGGCGCTGCCGCCCATCTGGGAGCCCTTCTTCTCCAGCACCCCGATGACGTGGAGCGGGACGCCCTGGAGCAGGACCTCGCGGCCCACCGGATCCCGTCCCGGAAAGAGGGCCTTGACCACGTCGTACCCGATCACACAGGTGTGGGAGGCGTGGGAGACGTCGGTTTCCGAGAAGAAGCGGCCGTCCTCCAGGGTGGAGTTGTTGGCCAGGAGGTAGTCCGGGACCACCCCGGCGATGGTGGGGCCGTTGGCCTCGGCGCCCTCGCGGTTCTTCACGGAGGTGGTGGCGGTGGCCGCGCCCAGGTAGCGCTCCGGGGACACGGCGGCGGCGAGGGTGGCCAGGCGCTTCAGGGCCGCGGCGTCGTCCAGGGTGAGGTTTCGCCGGCGCCGCTGCTCCTCGGGGATCAGCTCGGGGGGCCCGCCGAAGCGCGGTTCGAACTTCTGGAACTGCACGAGGGTGGTGCCGAAGGTGGAGAAGGCGCCGGTGATGGCCTCGTTGAAGCCCGCCACGAAGCTGACCATGGCGATGACGGTGGCCACGCCGGCCACGATGCCGAGCAGGGTCAGGAAGCTCCGCAGCTTCTGGGTGATGATGGCCCGGAAGGCGAAGAGCATGTTCTCCTTGCCTAGGGCGTGGACGAGGGCGCTGTTCCTGATGAAGTCCATCCTGGGCCCCTCCTATTCGGCCCGGAGGGCGTCGATGACGGGCAGGTTCGAGGCGCGCCTGGCGGGCAGGAAGCCCGCGGCCAGGCCGATCAGGGTGGAGACGGTGACGCTCGAAGCCACGATGCCCAGGGTGATCTGGGCCGGGAAGCCCCCCACGGTGCGCACGAGCCAGGCCACCAGGGCCCCCGCCATCACCCCCACGACGCCCCCGCACAGGCTCAGAAGGCAGGCTTCCAGGAGGAACTGCCTCCGGATGTCCCGCTTGCGCGCGCCGATGGCCATGCGGATGCCGATCTCGGTGGTGCGCTCCACGACGCTCACCAGCATGATGTTCATGATGACGATGCCGCCCACCCCCAGGCTCACGGAGGACACCAGCAGCATGAGCACGAAGGCGGCCTGGCTGATCTGCTTCCACAGTTCCTGCAGGGAGTCCTGGGTCATGATGCCGAAGGGGTCCGGGTCCCGGTAGGCGGTGTGGCGCATGGCCCGCATGAGCGAGCGCACCTCGGAGACCGCGTCGTCCAGGTCCGCCACCCCGCCCCGAGCCTCCACCTGGATGTTCAGGGAGTCCTTGGCGCCCATGAAGTTCTTCCGGTAGACCTGGATGGGCAGGCACACGATGCTGTCCCGGCTGAAGCCCAGGGAGCGCCCCTGGCGCGGGAACAGGCCGATGATGCGGAAGGGGAGCCCCCGGATGAGGAGGGTCTTGCCCATGGGGTCGACGCCGGGGAACAGCTCCTCCCTCACGTCCATGCCGATGACGGCCACGTTGGCGGCCAGGTCGTTCTCGTTCTCGTTGAAGTAGCGCCCGTCCTCGAACTCGAACTTGAAGAGCCCGGCGAAGTTCGCCGTGGAGCCCACCACCGTCACGTTCTTCAGGTGCCGGGGTCCCGAGTCCACCCGCAGCGACTTCACCGCCCGGGTGCTCACCCGGGACACGTGGGGCAGGTTGGCCCCCGAGATGCGCTCGAAGTCCGTCCAGGTGAGCAGGGGCCGCTTGAAGGCCAGGAGGAAGTCATGGCGCGACTGGATGATCCCGAAGCGGTCCACCATGAACACGTCCGGCGCCAGCCGGATCACCTTCTCCTTCACGTAGGTGTCCAGCCCGGAGATGACCGCCACCACGCCCACGATGGTGGTCACGCCGATGATGACCCCCAGGAGCGTGAGGAAGCTCCGCAGCTTGTGGGCCCGGAGGGCCCGCAGGGCGGAAAGGAACAGCTCGGTGAGCTGCATTCAGCTTTCCTTCTTGTCGGTCTTCTTCTTCTTCTCGACGCGGATGTCCTCGCCGCCCTTGAGCTCGCGCAGGGCCTTGAAGGGCCCCGTGACCAGGCTCTCGCCGCCCTTCAGCCCGGAGATCACCTCCACGTTCAGCTCACCCATGAGGCCGGTCTTGAGGGGCCTGAAGGCCGCCTTGCCGCCCTCCATCACGTAGACGCCCTCCTCCTCCCGGGGGGCGCCCGGCGCGAAGGTCTCGCCCTTCTTCAGCTTGATGTCCCGCATGACCAGGGCCTGGAGGGGGATGGCCAGCACCTGGTCCCGGTTCCCGGTGAAGATGTCGGCCTGGTTCGAGAGGCCGGGCTTGATGGTGGAGGGCGGATTCTTGATCTGCACCTTCACCTTGAACTTGATCGCCTCGTTGACGTTGGTCTGGACGATGGGGGAGCCGCCCACCTCGGTGACCACGCCGTCGAACACCTGGTTGGGGTAGGCGTCGATGCGCACCTGGGCGGCCTGGCCCGTCTTCACGGTGGGGATGGAGGCCTCGTCCACCTCCATCTCGGCCTCCACCCGGCTCATGTCCGAGATGGTGACCAGGACGGTGCCGGGCTGGTTCTGCAGGCCGATGACGGCCGTCTCCCCCAGCTCGATGCGCTTGGCGGTGACCACGCCGTCCATGGGCGCCAGGATCCGGGTCTTGTTCAGGGCGTCCTGGCCCCCGGCGAGGTCGGCCCGGGACTGGGCCACCCGCTGCTGGGCGCTGTCGAAGGCGGTCTGGGCGGTGCGCAGGGCCGTGGAGGCCTGGTCGAAGTCGCTCTGGGAGGTGATTCCGGCCTTGTGGTTGGCCGAGGCCCGGGCGAAGTCCTTGCGGGCCTGCTCCAGGCGGGCCCGGGCGGTCTCGAAGTCGTGGGCCATGGCCTGGGAGGCCGAGCGCAGGCTCTCCACGGCGGCCTTGGAGCGGATGTTGTCGATCTCCAGGAGCAGGTCCCCCTTCTTGACGACGTCCCCCTCCTTGACCTTGAGGGCCGTGACCTGGCCCATGACGTTGGCCGTGATGTCCACCTTGACCACCGCCTGGATCTTCCCGTTGGCGCTGACCTTGGCCTGGATGTTCTCCCGGGCCACCGTGGCCACCTGGACCGGAACGCCCTTGTCGCCGCGGCTCGCGGCGATGCCCACGGCCACGATCACGGCCAGTCCCCCGCCCAGGATCCACATCTGCTTTGGCTTCATGTATACGTCCTCCTGGACCAGGGCCCACCTCTAGGTAACGCCCGGACCGCATCTTCCGTTTAGTTAATCATGCTCCAGGTTCTGCCCCGGAGGGGAGCCCCCGAATAAAGCCCGGTTGGAACCTTCGTCACTCTATAATTTAGGAATCACCGCCCTGGAGCCCCATGTCCCGCCTGTCCGAGTCGCTCCGCTCCCTGGGGTTCCGCAATTTCCGGCTCTTCTTCACGGGACAGCTGGTGTCGCTGGTGGGCACCTGGATGCAGAGCGTCGCCCTGTCGTGGCTGGTGTACCGGCTCACCGGGCAGGCCACGCTCCTGGGGCTGGTGGCCTTCGCCAGCCAGGCCCCCATCTTCCTCCTGGGCAGCTTCGGCGGCGTGCTGGCGGACCGGGTGGATCCCCGGCGCCTCCTGGTCTTCACCCAGGCCCTTCAGATGGTGCAGGCCTTCCTCCTGGGCTGGCTGACCCTGGCCGGCCGGGTCCGGCCCTGGGAGATCATCGTGCTGGCCGTGGGCCTGGGCATCGTCAACGCCTTCGACCTCCCGGCCCGCCAGGTGCTGGTGGCCAGCACCGTGGACCGGGACCACCTGCCCAACGCCATCGCCCTCAATTCCTCCATCTTCCACGGCTCGCGCGTGGTGGGGCCCGCCGTGGCCGGCCTGATGGTGGCCGCCATCGGGGAAGGCTGGTGCTTCCTGGTCAACGGCGTGAGCTTCCTGGCGGCCATCACCGGCCTGCTCATGATGGACCTGCCCCCCTGGGTCTCCCGCACGGACCACCCGCCCGTGCTGGACCACATCGTGGAAGGCGTCCGGTACGTCCACGGGAACCGGGAGCTCAGGCTCCTGTTCTTCCTCCTGGGCGTCGTCTGCCTCCTGGGCATGCCCTACGCCGTGCTGATGCCCATCTTCGCCGACGGGATCCTCCACGGAGGCCCCAGGGCCCTGGGCCTCCTGATGGGCGGCTCGGGGGTGGGCGCCGTCCTGGGCGCCGCCGTGCTGGCCGGCCGCAGGAGCATCCACGGCCTGGAGCGCATCGCCTACCTGGGCGCCACCGCCGCCGGCATCGCCCTGGCCGCCTTCGCCTACTCCAAGGTCCTGTGGCTGTCGCTGGTCCTCATCGTCCCCGTGGGCGGCGCCATGGTGGCCCACATGACCAGCAACAACACCCTGGTGCAGGTGTTGATCCCCGACGAGATGCGGGGCCGGGTCATGGCCTTCCACGCCATGGTCTTCACGGCGGCCATGCCCATCGGCGCGCTGCTGGAGGGCCTCCTGGCCAACCACATCGGCGCCCCCGCGACCGTGGCGCTGGGGGGCTTCGGTTGCGTGATCGGAGCGTGGTTCTTCGCCGTGCGGTTCCCGGCGGGGAAGTTCGAAGGCAGGGCCTGAGAAACGGACGGGCCGCTACCGGTCCAGCTCGCCCGCGATGATGTTCATCGCCCCCAGGATGGATACGGCATCGGCGATCAGCCTCCCCTTCACCTGCTCGTCGAAGCTGCTGAAGATGGGGAAGCAGGGCGGCCGCACGTGGATCCGGTACGGCGCCTTGGTGCCGTCCGACACCAGGTAGAACCCCAGCTCGCCGTTGGCGGCTTCCGTCGCGCTGTACACCTCGCCCACCGGCATGTCGATGCCGTGCATGATGAGCTTGAAGTGGTGGATCAGGCTCTCCATGCGGGTGTAGACCTTCTCCTTGGGAGGGAGGGCGATCTTGTAGTCGTCGATGATGACGGGCCCCGGGCCGATCTCCTTGAGCTTCGCCAGGCACTGGCGGACGATGCGGAAGGACTGGCGCATCTCCTCGGTGCGGACCAGGTAGCGGTCGTACACGTCGCCGGTGGTGCCCACGGGCACGTCGAAGTCGTAGGTCTCGTAGTCCAGGTAGGGCTGGGCCACGCGCAGGTCCTGGGCGACGCCGGCGGCGCGCAGGCAGGGGCCGGTGTAGCCCCAGCTGATGGCGTTCTCGGGCGTGATGGCGCCGACGCCCTTGGTGCGGTCGGCCCAGATGGGGTTGTGGGTGAGCAGGCGCTCCATCTCGTCCACGGCCCGGGGGCAGCTCTCCAGGAACTGCTCGCACAGGGGCTCGAACTCCGCCGGGATGTCCCGGAAGAGGCCGCCGATGCGGGTGAAGCTGGAGTGGAGGCGCTGGCCGGCCATCATCTCGAACAGGTCGTAGATGGTCTCCCGCTCCTTGAAGAGGTACAGGAAGGCGGTGAAGGCCCCGATGTCCACGGCGTTGATGCCGATGCACACCAGGTGGTCCCCGATGCGCGCCAGCTCGGAGCAGAGCACGCGCAGCACGCGGCTCCGGGGGGGATCCTGGATGCCCAGGAGCTTTTCCACCGCGAGGGTGTAGCCCACGTTGTTCATGAGGGAGCTGCAGTAGTTCAGGCGGTCCGTGAGGGGGATGAACTGCTGGTAGGTGAGGTTCTCCCCCAGCTTCTCCACGCCCCGGTGCAGGTAGCCGATCTGCGGGGTGGCCTTGACGATGATCTCGCCCTCGAGCTCCAGGACGATGTGCAGGGTGCCGTGGGTCACCGGGTGGGAGGGGCCCATATTGACGATCATGCGATCGCTGTCGGAGGTGCGGGTGGGTTCCACGTTCAGCTCAGCCATTGAGGGATCTCGCGTCGGGGGCGTAGGACACGCCGATGTCCTGGCTGCAGAAGGCGTCGCCGCCGTCCAGGGGGTAGTCCTTGCGCAGGGGGTGCCCGGGGTAGTCCTCCCACATGAGCAGGCGCCGGGGGTCGGGATGGCCGTCGAAGGGGATCCCGAACATGTCGGCCACCTCGCGCTCGGACCAGTCGGCGGACTTGAACCGGGCCGTCAGGCTGGGCACGGACTCCTGGTCGGCCACGCGCACCTTCAGGCGCAGGCGCTCCTGGCTGGCGAGGTTCAGCAGGTGGTAGACCACGTCGAAGCGGGGGTCCCGCTGCCCGCCGTCCACCGCCGTGACGTCCATGAGCTGCTGGAAGCCCTCCCGGTAGATGAAGTCCACCACCTCGAGCAGGCGTTCCCGGCCCACCACGATGGTCTGGTCGCCCCGGAAGGCGTGCCGGTCAAGGATGGCTCCGGGGAGCTGTTCGTCGATGCGTTCGATCACCATGCGCTCACCAGATCTTCTGTTCGCCGTTCTCGCCGGCCGCCAGCACCATCTCCCGGACCACCTGGAAGTTGGTGAGTCCGCGTTCCAGCTGGAGCTTCTCCTGCCGGTCCATGGACGCGTAGAACTGCTCGATGTGCTCCCGGCGGCCCATGAGCGTCTCCTTCTCGATCTTCTTCTGGAGCTGCATGGCGCCGAAGATGATGGACTCGGGACGGGGGGGGCAGCCGGGGACGTACACGTCCACGGGGACCACCCGGTCGATGCCCTGGAGGGTCGCGTAGGTGCGGTACATCCCCCCCGAGGAGGCGCACACGCCCACGGAGACCACCCACTTGGGTTCGGCCATCTGGGCGTAGACCTGGCGGAGGATGGGGGCCTGCTTGTTGGTGATGGTGCCCAGCACCAGGAGCATGTCGGACTGCCGGGGGGAGAAGCGCAGGGCCTCGGCCCCGAACCGGGAGAAGTCGTAGCGGGAGGCCATCATGGACATGAATTCGATGGCGCAGCAGGCCGTCCCGAAGGGCAGCGGCCAGAGGCTGTTCTTGCGGGCCCAGTTCACCACCGCGTCCAGGCGGGTGGTCATCACCGTATCGTCGAGGTTGATGGCCGCCATGTCAGCGCTCCCAGTCCAGGGCGCCCTTGCCCCAGGCGTAGACGTAGCCCACCAGGAGGGTCCCCACGAAGCTAACCCCCGCCCAGAAGGTCCAGAGGTGCGCCTTGTACTGGACCGCCCAGGGCAGCAGGAAGGCGGCTTCCACGTCGAACAGGATGAAGAGCATGGCCACCAGGTAGAACTTGACGCTGTAGCGGTGCCGGGCCCCCGCCTGGAGGGGGGGCGCCCCGCATTCGTAGGGGGTGAGCTTGTGGCCCTTGGGGTTGTCGGGCTTCATCAGCCCGGGCAGGATCCAGCCCGACACCACGAGGATCGCCGCCCCCACGATGGCCGAGAGGATGAGCAGGAGCAGGATCGGCAGGAAATAGGATACGGGTTCGGTCATGGTGGGTTCCGGGGCGGCGTGGCGCCTCAGAGATCATAGCGTCATCCTCCGGATATTGGCTCCGGTACTCGTTATAATCCCCCCCATGGCCGTCCGCGATTCCCAGACCGTCGTTTTGAGCCGTCAGGCCATCCTCCTGGTGACCGCGGTGGGCGTGGGCCTCCTGACCCTGTGCTACGTGCTGGGGGTCCAGGTGGGCAAGCAGAGCGCCGCCCTCCGCCGGCCCCTGTCCCGGGACACCGGGGAGGAGCTGGAGGAACTCCCCGCCACCATGGCCGAACAGCTCAAGGCCCTCGAGCAGTCCGGCTCCGGCGCCGGCTTCGAGAAGCCGCAGGAGCCCAAGGCCCCTGAAGCCCCCAAGGCCAAGGCCCCCGAGCCTCCCAAGCCCGAGGCGAAGAAGCCCGAGCCCCCGAAGAAGGAGGACGGCCGCTGGACCCTCCAGCTGGTTTCCACGCCCGACGCCGCCGAGGCCCGGACGGTCGCGGGCAAAGCCAAGGCCGCGGGCTTCAAGACCGAGACCCTTTCCGAGAAGGGCCTCTTCAAGGTCCGCCTGGCCACCGCCACGAAGCGCGACGCCGCCGACGTCTCCATGCAGAAGCTGAAGAACCACGGGTTCAAGCCTTTCGCCATCAAGGTGGACTGATGAAGAACATCATCCCGTCCCTGCTCCCCATTCCGCGCTTCATCGAACAGGGGGAGCAGGTCCGGCTGCCCCATGCCCGGAAGGTCTTCCCCTTGCGGAACATCCACTTCCGGGACGTGCGGGCGGTGGGGTTCGACATGGACTACACGCTGAGCCACTACAAGTCCCCGGAGATCGAGGAACTGGCCTACTGCCATTCCGTACGCCTCCTGGTGACCGAAAAGGGCTACCCGGCCCGGCTCCTGGACACCCACTTCGATCCCGCCTTCGCCATCCGCGGTCTGGTGCTGGACGGCTCCCGGGGCAACCTCCTCAAGCTGGACAGCGCCCGGCAGGTGGTGCGGGCCTGCCACGGCAGCCGGCCCCTTGGGCGGGAGGAGGTGGACGCCATCTACGGGAGAAGGCGGCTGGTGTCCCGCGCCGGGGCCTTCCGGAGCATCGACACCCTGTTCGAGATCCCCGAGTGCCACCTCTACGCCGTGCTGGTGGACGCCCTGGACGGGGGAGAGCTCCCGGGGCGGGACTACCTCCAGGTCTTCCAGGACGTGCGCTGGGCCATCGACTCCGCCCACCGCAACGGGGTCATGAAGGCGGAGATCCTGGCCAACCGGGAACTCTTCATCCTCCGGGACCCGGACCTTCCCACCGCGCTGGACCGCTGGAAACGGGCGGGCAAGAAGCTGTTCGTGGTGAGCAACAGCGAATGGAGCTTCACTGAGGGGGTGCTCAGCTTCCTCCTGGACGGGCAGGATCCGGCCCGCCCCCTTTGGACCGACTACTTCGACCTGGTCGTCGTCAGCTCCCGGAAGCCCGTTTTTTTCCTGGAAACGCCCCCCGCCGAGCCGCTCCCCGGGCAAAAGGCCGCCTATTCGGGGGGTAATGCGCTATGGATGGAGGAGTTGCTGGACGCCAGGGGGGAGGAAATCCTCTACGTGGGGGACCATATCTACGGCGATATCCTCCGGTCCAAAAAGAATGTTTCCTGGCACACCATGCTGCTCATTCCGGAGCTGGCCTGGCAGCTTGAGCAACTGGAAGAACAGGCAACCGAATTGCAGGATTTCCTTCGTCTGGAGTCCGCCCGGCGGAAATCGGAGATTCGGGCCTCCCTCCTTGAGAACTTATATAAAAGAAATAGGGAACATCGGCACCTCCTGGCCCCCCGGGTTTCCCATGAAGCCCTCCAAGCCTTGGACTTGGAAGCCAGGGCCATGAAAGACGAAATTGACGCTTCACGAACCGCCACCCAGGCCCAGGCCCTGGAAATCGCAAGTCTGGATGCCCGGCTGGAATCCACCTTCAATGCCCGATGGGGGTCCATTTTCCGCGATGGGTATGAACAAACCCGTTTCGCGGATCAAATTCAAACGTATGCTTGCGCATATACCGGGCGAATCAGTAATCTGTACCTGGTAGATCCCTCTACGGCTCTTTATGCACCGGTGCCGACACTCCCGCACGAACGGATCTGACTTCTTTTTCACAGTCAAGTTCCTGGCCGGCCTTGGAACAAAGCTCCATCTCTTTTCATCAAAGGGTCGTGCCGTTGCATATTGTGGGGCATTTAAGTCAATCTTAGGACGACAGTAGGAGTGATCCAATTGAAGCGATTCGATTCAAATTCCGACGCCCCACTCTCCGTCTCCTCGTTGGGAGACCGCATCAAGGCGGTTCGTCTCACCTGGCGATGGTCGCAGGAGGAGATGGCCGAGGCCCTGCGCGTTGATCAGGCCTCCATCTCCTTCTGGGAGCGGGACAAGATCAAGCCGTCCGGGTCCGCCATCGTGGCCCTGGCCTCCCTTTTCCGAACCAGCACCGAGGCCCTGGAGGAGGGCACGGGGTTCCGCATCCCCGATCCCCCGTCCCATCCCGAATCCGCCAAGGTGGACCGGGAATTCCCCCGGAGCGTCAGCCTCCCCGCCGGCAGCGAGGATGTGGTGATGGTCGTGGATCTGGCCGACGGGTCCTCCAAGGGCAAGCAGCTGTCCGAAGCCATGATGAGCCTCGTCCAGGGCGTCAAGGACAGCCGGCGCGTCTGGGTGGTCCTGGAGTAGGGCTACTGCATCTCGGCCTTGAACTCTCCCAGAAGCCTCGGGAGCCAGCGTTCGATTTGCCGGCGGAACTGATTCACCATGCCTTCCGGGGAATCCCCCTGGACGATGACGATGGGCACGGTGCGGGTCAGGGGGGCGCCGCCCCCTTCCGTGAGGGTCAGCTTGGCCTCCATGCGGTAGGTCACGCCGCTGTAGATGTCCAGGTCCGTGAAGATGAACTCCGGCCCCCTGGCGCCGCCCGCGAAGGCGAGGTCCAGCACCAGATCCGGGTCCATCTCCCGGGCGATGAGCCCGCAGGCGGTCACCTGGGTCTTCAGGTAGGACTCCACCCCCAGGGGAAGGTCCACGTTGGAGCGGACGGACATGGCCGTCTTCGAGAAGTCCACGGGGGGAAGGTCCGCCTGGTTCAGCTGGTCCATGCGGAGGTCGACGGCCGCGCGCTCGGCTTGGAGGGCTGGCCGGAGGTCCGCCCCCACCCCGGTCACGGCCAGGAGGGCGATGGACTCGTCCAGCCTGTCCAGGTCGAGGGTCATCTTCCGGAACTTCCACAGGGCCTTGCGGCTCAGCTCCCGGCCCAGGCGGGCGCGGCTCTGCCCGACCCGGTCCAGGCGGCTGGCCAGGGTGGTGCGGGCCAGCGACAGGTCCAGGTAGGCCAGGGCATAGACGGTACGGGCGCCGGGGTCGGTGAAGGTCTGCTCCACCACCAGGCCGGGCAGATCCTCCGCCCGGGCGCCCACGCTCACGTCGTCCCGGACCACACGCTCGCCTGACCCCACGGTCGCAAGGCCTTCCCGCTTCAATTCGGCGGTGCGGGTGGCGACGCTGGTCTGCCCCTTGACCGTGGCCCGGAGGCGGGTCACCACCTCCAGGCGCGCGCGGTCCGAGGCCCGGGTGATGGACTGGCCCTCCCGGGCGCCCAGGTCGGCGGTGCCCATGGCGTACAGGCGACCGGGTGCCTCCGGCAGCCGCCCCACCCAGTCGGGGCGGGCGGAGGGGGCGGGCTGGAGGGACAGGGCGGCGGAGAGGAGGAGCGCTGGAAACATGGCCATCTCCCAGATTGTCGGTCGTTCGGCCTAGTTTGCCAGCACGTGCCGGATGGCCGCCACCACCTGGTCCTGGTCCGCTTCGGTGAGGCCGGGCCAGAGGGGCAGGCTCATGAGGCGCTCGCCGCTCCACTCGGTGTGGGGCAGGCCCTCCGCGGGCAGGGCGTGGGCGTGCTCCCGGTAGAAGTCCCGGTAGAAGCTGTGCACGTGGGCGGGGCGGTAGTGGATGCCGGTTCCGATGTTCTCGTCCTTGAGCCGGGCCACGAATGCGTCGCGGTCCATGCCGGCCACTTCGGGCCGGATCCGCGCGACGAACAGGTGGAAGCAGTGCTGGTGGACCTCGTCCCCGGGCACGGGGAGCACGAGGGCCTCCACGTCCCCGAGCAGCTCGAGGTAGCGGCGGAAGAGTACGCCGCGGCGCTGGTTGAAGCCGTCCAGCTTCTTGATCTGGTGGAGGCCCATGGCGGCCTGCAGGTCCATGAAGTTGGCCTTGCGGGCGGGTTCCGTGACGTCGAAGTGGGGGCTGCCCTCCTTGGACTGGCGCTTCCAGGCGTCGCGCTCGATGCCGTGGAAGCGAAGGCGCTTGATGCGGGCCTCGAACGAGCCGTCGTGGAAGGCGATGCCTCCGCCCTCGCCGGTGGTCATGTTCTTGTTGGGGTGGAAGCTGTACACGGAGAAGACGGAGCGGGGGTCTGAGCCGATCCTGCGCCCGCGGTAGGCGGCGCCCATGGCCTGGGCCGCATCCTCCACCACCCAGAGCCCGTGGGCCTGGGCGATGCGCCACACCTCGTCCATGGGGGCCGGCAGGCCCGTGAGGTGCACGGGGATGATGCCCCGGGTGCGGGGGGTGATGGCCGCCTCCAGCCTGGAGGGATCCAGGTTCAGGGTGACCGGGTCGATGTCCACCAGCACGGGCACGCCCCCCTGCAGGAGGACGGTGCTGAGCGTGGACACCCAGGTGAGGGCCGTGGTGATGACCTCGTCCCCGGGCCGGATGCCCAGGCACTGCATGGTGATCTCCTGGGCGGTGGTGGCGCTGTTCATGACGAGGCAGTGGGGAACGCCGTTGTACTCCTGGAGGGCCTCCTCGAAGCGGCCCGACTTGGGCCCGGTGGTGATCCAGCCGGACTCGATGGAATCGATGATCTCTGCGATCTCCTCCTGGCCCACCATGGGCCGGGTGAAGGGGAGGAACGCCTCCCTGCGGACATAGGACATGACGGCTCCGTGAAGGTGAAGGGTGATTCTAGCGGGCCTCGCAGGCCTGGAGGGTGTTGGCCATGAGGCCGGCGATGGTGAGGAGCCCCACGCCGCCGGGCACGGGCGTGATGGCGCCGGCCACGGCCGCGGCTTCCGCGAAGCGCACGTCCCCGCAGAGAACGCCGCCCTTCTCCTTCAGGATCCGGAGCTTGCCGGGGTCCGCCGCGAAGATGGCCTCGCCCAGGGCCGGGTCCTCCACGCGGTTGATGCCCACGTCCAGGACGACGGCCCCGGGCTTGATCCAGGAGCCCTCCACCATTCCGGGCCGGCCCACGGCGGCCACCAGCAGATCGGCCTCCCGGCAGAGCGCGGGCAGGTCCCGGGTGCGGCTGTGGGCCATGGTGACGGTGGCGTGCCGCTCCAGGAGCATGAGCGCCATGGGCTTTCCGACGATCTCGCTGCGGCCCAGGACGACGGCGCGCATGCCCTTGAGGTCGATGCCGTAGGTCGCGAGCATGTTCATGCAGGCTGAGGGGGTGCAGGGGCGGAGCCCGGGGAGGCCCTCCAGGAGCAGGCCCTGGTTCAGGGGGTGCAGGCCGTCCACGTCCTTGGCGGGATCGATTCCGTGGGTGGCCCGCCGCGCGTCCAGTCCCGCCGGGAGGGGCAGCTGGACCAGGATGCCGTCCACCAGGGGATCCCGGTTGAGCCCGGCGACCACCGCCTCCAGCTCCTCCTGGGAGACGCCCTCCGGGAGGCGCCGTTCCACCGAGCGGATGCCGGTGCGGGCGCAGGCGGCCACCTTGCCACGCACGTAGACCTGGCTGGCCGGATCGTCGCCCACCAGCACCACCGCCAGGCAGGGGGCGCGCAGCCCCCGGGCCGCCCGGGCCTCCACGGCCGAGGCCACCTCGCCCAGCATGCGGTCCGCATGGGCCCTTCCGTCGAGAATCGTGGTCATGATGGCGCTCCCGGAATCCATGGTGCCCTCAATCGGCGACCTTGTCTTGGGGCGGGATGGTTTGTGCCTCAAGGATATTTCGCTTGTTATGCGGCACGAAGGACGATATTCTTCTCCGTTGAATTCGGCCTGGATTTTTCCGGGCTCCAGGGCAATCGGTGGAACCCGGCCGCTGCACCCAGAGCTTTGGAGAGCCTTGTCGGGTGGGTTCAGCCCGCCCCAACAGCTTTTAAGGTTTCCCCCCCATGGATGTGAAAAAACTCAAGGACCCCGTCGAACGGCAGCTGGCGCTGCTGGGATTCGAGCTGGTGTGCCTGGAGACCGCCAAGGAAGGCCGGGACGACATCCTGCGCCTCTACATCGACCACCTGGACCGGGGGCCGGAGGGCGACCGGGCCATCACGCTCGACGACTGCGTGGCCGCCAACGACGGGCTCGTCACCTGGCTGGACGTGGAGTTCCCCAACCTGCGGGAGACCATGAACCTGGAGATCTCCAGCCCGGGCATCGAACGCCCCCTCACCAAACCCGACCACTTCCGCCGGTTCCTGGGCAGGCTCTGCCGCGTGCAGACCGCGAGCCCCATCAACGGCCAGAAGCGCTTCAAGGGATGGATCACCGAAGTCACGGAGGAGGCCGTCGTCCTGGAAGAGGACAACGCCCTCAAGACCGTGCCCTTCGAGTCCGTCCAGAAGGCCCGCCTCGCTCCCTTCGACGAGGACAAGGCCCCCAAACCCCGGCACGTGCCGGAACAACCGACAGCTGCCCGCGTAGAGAAAAGCGCCGGCAAGGAGACCGCATGGCACTCGTAGCAACCAGTTTCTTCGATTCCGTGAAGATGATCGCCGCCGAGAAGGGCATTCCTGAAGAGGACGTGTTCAAGGCGGTGGAGGAGTCCCTCGTCAAGGCCGCGGAGAAGTACTTCCAGAGCTTCGACTTCTACGGCAACTTCCAGGCCCAGATGGACCGGGAGACCGGCGAGTTCCACGTCTACGCCCTCAAGATGGTCGTGCCCATCGTCGAGGAGGAGGACCTGGAGATCAGCCTCGAGGAGGCCCAGGCCCTGAACCCCGACGCCGCCGAGGGCGACACCCTCTGGCTGCCCCAGGACACGAGCCAGCTGGGCCGCATCGCGGCGCAGGCCGCCAAGCAGGTCCTGGTGCAGAAGGTGCGCGAGGCCGAGCGCGACCGCATCTTCACCGACTTCGCCGACCGCATCGGCGAGGTGGTGGTCGGCGAGGTCAAGCGCTTCGAGAAGAGCGCCATCATCCTCGAAGTGGACCGGGTGGAGGCCATGCTCCGGCGCTCCGAGGCCCTGCGCGGCGACCGCTTCGACAAGGGCCAGCGCATCAAGGTCGTCATCTCCGCCGTGGACAAGTCCGCCAAGGACCCCCAGGTGCAGGTGAGCCGCACCGATCCCCGGCTCCTGATCAAGCTCTTCGACCAGGAGGTCCCCGAGATCCACGACGGCACGGTGGTCATCCGCTCCTGCGTGCGGGAAGCCGGTGACCGCGCCAAGGTCGCCGTGCACTCCCTGGACCCCGACGTGGATCCGGTGGGCGCCTGCGTGGGCCTCAAGGGCAGCCGCGTCCAGGCCATCATCCGCGAGCTCAAGAACGAGAAGATCGACATCGTCCGCTTCGACGAGGACAGCAGCCGCTTCATCGCCAACGCCCTCAACCCGGCCAAGGCCCTGCGCGTCACCGTCACCGACCTGGAGCACCGCCGGGTGGAAGTGGTGGTGGACGACGAGCAGCTCTCCATCGCCATCGGAAAGCGGGGCCAGAATGTTCGCCTCGCCGCCAAGCTGACTGGCTGGAACATCGACGTTCGCAGCGAGGCCGAGAAGCGCCGCGACACCGAGGCCGCCATGGGGCAGGCCCTCTCCGAGGCCCCCCTTGTGGAGGAGGCTCCCAAGTCCAAGATTCCCGAAGAATTGGGAGCAGTCGAAGGCCTCACCGAGGCCATCGTGGAAAACCTCGCCGCCGCCGGTCATCTGGATATCAAATCCCTGTACACTATGACCGTAGAGCAACTGCTCGCCATCGAAGGCATGGATCAGGACTTGGCCTTCCGTCTCATCGACGCCGTGCACGCCCGGTTCGGAGAGTAGACCCTGGGCCCCTCCCGGTTATCTCCTCCGCCCCTTCCACCTATCGAGGTAAGCCCCTTCATGCTGCGCATCAACCAATTAGCAAAAGAGCTTGGCGTGAGTAATCACGAAGTGATCGACGCCCTCGAAAAGCGCCTGAACATCCAGGGCAAGAGCCACAGCTCCAACCTCACGGACGACCAGGTCCAGTCGGTGCGTCGCGTCATTGAGAACAAGCCCCGGACCCACGAGGAGCCCGCGGTCCAGCCGCGCCCCGTGATCCAGACGCCCGTGCGGGTGGTGAAGTCCGTGACGCCGGCCCCCGCTCCCGTCCCCCCTCCGCCGCCCCCGGCGCCGGCCGTGCTCATCAAGAAGGCCGAGCCCGCCGTTCCCGCTCCCGTGGCCGAGCCGGCGCCCGTGGCCGTTCAGCCGCCCGCCCCCGCGGAATCGCCCGCCCAGGCCCCCGTGCCGGTGGAAGTGCGCGCCTCCGAGCCTGCGGCCGAGCCCGCCAAGGCCCCCGCCCAGGAGACCTTCAGTCGTCTGCGCGTCTCCCAGGCCCCCGCCCCCGTGGCCAAGGCCCAGGAACCCGCCCGCTACATCCAGCTGCCCCAGCCCGCCCCGCCCCGGATCCGTCCGGAAGCCGGCGCCCGGCCCGTGATCCAGCGCCCCGGCCAGCAGCCCCAGGTGCAGCGCTCGGGCCAGCCGCAGCCCGAGAAGACCGTCCTGCCCATGGCCACCAACACCGGCAAGGGCGAGATCCGCCACGAGCCCACGGCCCCCGCCCCCTCCCGGCGTCCCTTCATCCCGCCCTCGATCACCGAGCTGCGGCCCGAAGGCGGCTTCACCCGCATCAAGATGTCCGACACCCCGGCCCCGGCCCCCAAGACCACCGAGCCGGCCCGGTACATCCAGCTCCCGCAGGCCCGTCCCGCGGGCGGCGCCCCCCGCCCCGGCGGCCCCGGCGCGCGTCCCGGCGGTCCTTCCCGGCCCGGCATGGGCGGGCCCTCCCGTCCCGGCATGGGCGGACCATCCCGTCCCGGCGGTCCCGGAGCCCGCCCAGGCGGCCCCGGCGGTCCCCGTCCCGGAGGTCCCGGCAGGCCCGGCGGCCCCGGCCGCGGCCCCTCGCTGCCCGCCACCACCGCCATCGACCCCAACGCCCAGAAGGGCCCGGGCCGCGGCGGCCACTTCACCGGCAAGAAGAAGGACGACAAGCGCAGCAAGGCCGAGCGCCTCGCCGAGGAGCTCGAGCTCAAGCTCAGGCAGCCCCGCAGCCGCGCCCAGCAGATCGCCACGGAGTACGTGAACGACGAGATCGGCATCGTGATGCTGTCCGAAGGCGTCTCGGTGAAGGAACTGGCGGAGAAGTGCAACCGCCCCGCCAAGGACGTCGTGGCCAAGCTCCTGCACCGCGGGATCTTCGCGACCATCAACCAGCCCCTGGACACGGAGCTGGCCAAGGAGATCGCCCGGGAGTTCGGGTACCTGGCCGACATCGTCTCCTTCGAGGAGGACGTGCAGATCGCCGCCGAAGAGGGCAGCGACGTGCAGGGCGAGAAGCTTCCCCGGCCTCCCGTCGTCACCATCATGGGCCACGTCGACCACGGCAAGACGTCGCTGCTCGACGCCATCCGGAAGAGCAAGATCGCCGCGGGCGAAGCCGGCGGCATCACCCAGGCCATCGGCGCCTACCACGTCAACGTCAAGGACGGCACCGAAGGGGCCCGCCGCCAGGTGGTCTTCATCGACACGCCCGGCCACGAGGCCTTCACCAAGATGCGCGCCCGGGGCGCCAAGGTCACCGACATCGTCATCCTGGTGGTGGCGGCGGACGACGGCGTCATGCCCCAGACCATCGAGGCCATCAACCACACCAAGGCCGCCGACGTGCCCATGGTCGTGGCCATCAACAAGATCGACAAGCCCGGCGCCAACCCCGAGAAGGTCGAACAGATGCTCCTGCAGTACGGCATCCAGACCGAGGCCTTCGGCGGCGAGATCCCCTGCGTCAAGGTGAGCGCCAAGACCAAGGAAGGCCTGGATCTCCTGCTGGAGACCCTCCTCCTGGTGGCCGACCTCAAGGACCTCAAGGCCGTCTACGAGTGCGCCGCGGCCGGCTCCATCCTGGAAGCCCGGCTCGACCGCGGGCGGGGCCCCGTGGCCACCGTCCTCGTGCAGCAGGGCACGCTCCACGCCGGCGAGATCTTCGTGGCCGGCGCCACCATGGGCCGCGTGCGGGCCATGTTCAACGACCGCGGCGAGAAGGTGACGGAAGCCACCCCCTCCATGGCCGTGCAGATCCTCGGTTTCGAGGCCGTGCCGGTATCCGGCGACAACCTCCAGGTGGTCGAGGACGAGGCCAAGGCCCGCAACATCGTGTCCTTCCGGCAGGAGAAGGCCAAGGCGGCCGCGCAGATCAAGCAGCGCGTCACCCTGGAGAACCTCTTCTCCACCCTCAAGGACGGCCAGATCAAGGAACTGCCCCTCATCATCAAGGCCGATACCTCGGGTTCCGTGGAATCCCTGGTGGGCAGCCTCGAGCGCCTCTCCACCGAGAAGGTGCGCGTGCGCATCATCCACGCCGCCGCCGGCACCGTCACCGAGAACGACGTCCTGCTGGCCGAGGCCTCCAAGGCCACGGTCATCGCCTTCTCCGTGAAGGCCGAGCGCAAGACCGAGGAACTCGCCCAGGAAGAGGGCGTGGACATCCGGTTCCACGAGATCATCTACAAGGTCACGGAGGAGATCACCGCGGCCATGATGGGCCTGCTGGACGCCGAGGAGCGCGAGACCATCCAGGGCCTCGCCGAGGTCCGGCAGATCTTCCGCGTGGGCAAGTCGGTCATCGCCGGCTCCTTCGTCACGGAAGGCAAGGTCCAGAAGCCCTTCAAGGTCCGGGTCAAGCGCGGCCCCGACACCCTCTGGGAAGGCGGCATCAAGACCCTCAAGCGCTTCAAGGACGACGTCCACGAAGTGAAGAACGGCCTGGACTGCGGCATCGACCTGGACGGCTACACGGGCCTGAAGGAAGGCGACCTCCTGGAGTTCTTCACCCGGGAGAAGTTCGCCGCCACCAGCCTGGGCTAGAATTGTCCTGAACCTGGATGCCGATCGGCGCACAATCCTGGTAGGGTCCATCCATGCGAAAACAGCGCGGCTTCACGCTACTTGAACTTCTCACGGTGATGACCATCCTGGCCATGCTGGCCACGGTGGGCATCGTGGGCTACCGCCGTCACACCAAGGCCGCCAAGGAAGCCGTCCTCAAGGAGGACCTCTTCCAGCTCAACCACTGCCTGGAGCAGTTCCGGGCGGACAAGGGCAAGTATCCCACCGCCCTCGACATGCTGCGGACCCAGGGCTACATCCGGGATATCCCGGTGGACCCCATGACCCAGTCCAAGGACACCTGGGTGACCGAGTTCGAGACCCCCGACACCGACAGCCCCGACGCGGAGGTGGGCATCTTCCGCATCCGCAGCGGGTCCCAGGACCTGGGCGAGAACCAGATCCCCTATAACGAATGGTGAGCATGAAACCCCTGGTCCGCACCGACGCCGCAGCCGCCGGCATTCTCATCCTCTGGACCGGCATGGTCCTGGGCTTCGCTTTCCTGGTCGCCCCCCTGCTCTTCTCGATCCTCCCCAGCCGGGACGTGGCCGGCCATATCGCCGGTCGTGTGGTAGGCCGCCTGGACTGGATGGCCTGGGCCGCCTTCGGCGTCGCCGGCGCCCTGGCGCTCTTCCCCCGCTGGCTGAAGGAGATCCGCGAGGATCAGCCCGTGGGCCCCCAGCGCCTCTGGGCCGCCACGCTCCTGGTGACCCTGCTCATGTGCTTCACCAGCCAGTTCATCGTCAGCCCCGGCCTGGAACGCATCAAGGCCCGCATGGACGGCCCCGTGGAGGCCCTGGCGAAGGAGCACCCGGACCGGGTGGCCTACCAGAAGGCGCACGGGATCTCCCGGCAGTTGATGTTCATTCGCCTGCTGCTGGCCCTCGGCCTGGCCGCCGGAGTGGCCTGGCTGCCCAGGGAAGCCAAGGAATCCTGAGCTCTTTTCTCGGCGAACCTCGGCCCCTCGGCTACCTCGGCGATGCCTTCTTTTCCCAAAACCTGCGGCGCAACCGTTCAATGCGCCGCAAGGTCAAGAAACTGAATGCATCGCCGAGGTAGCCGAGGGGCCGAGGTTCGCCGAGGAAGAATGGGCTACAGCTTGAACCTGCTCACGAGGTTCTTCAGGCCTTCCGCCACGGAGGCCAGGTCGTCCGAGGTCCTCGCCACCTCCCCCACCGCCGTGGACAGCTGGTGGGCCGCGGTGGCGTTCTGGTCCAGCTGGCGGGCCGTCGTGTCCATGAGGTGGCCCACGCGGCCGCTGGTCTGGGCCTGTTCCCGGCTCAGCGTGCCGATCGTCCCGATGCGGCCGGCGATGCCGGAAATGCGGGCGCGCACCGCTTCCAGGTGCTCCAGCGTGATCTTCACGCTGGCGCCGCCTCCGGCCACGGCCTCCTCCGTGAGGCGGAGGATCCCCTCGATCTCCCGGGCGGCCTGGGCGCTGCGTTCGGCCAGCTTGCGCACCTCCTCGGCCACCACGGCGAACCCCTTGCCGGCGTTGCCGGCCTTGGCGGCCTCGATGGCGGCGTTCAGGGACAGGAGGTTGGTCTGCCGGGCGATGCCCTGGATCGCCTGGACGGCGGTCACGATGCGGGTGGTGGCCTCCTGGATGGCCCGCATCCCTTCGGCGGTGCCCCGGCCCTCCCGGGCCCCCTTGTCCGTGTCCTCCACGGCCGCGCCGGCTTCGGTGCCGGTGTGGCTGGACTGGGCAGCCATGGTCTCTGCGTTCTCGTCCAGGATCCGCAGGGCATCCTGCACGCCGCGGCCGGCGTCCCTCAGGCCCGCGCTGACATGGGCCACCTCCCCCACGGACTGGGTCATCTGCTCGGCGCTGGCCGCCAGCTCCATGCTCCCGGAAGCCACCCGCTGGGAGGCCAGGTTCACGTCCAGAAGGGCCCGGTTCAGTTCTCCGGCCATGCGGTTGAAGGCCCCTGCCAGCTGCCCGATCTCGTCCCCCGTAAGCACTTCGGCCCGGGCGGTGAGGTCCCCCCCGGCCATGCGCCCGAAGGCGGCCGAGAGCCCCAGGAGGGGCGTCAGGACGTTGCGCCGCACGGAGAAGGTGACCATCCAGCTCACGACGGCCAGGAGGGCCAGACCGGCCGCCGCGGTCACCAGCCGGGTGCGGGCCACGCTGCGCTCCAGGTCGCCGGTGGGCACGGAGACGCCGAAGGCCGCCACCAGGTCGCCGGGCTTGCGGTCCTTGAAGGCGTCCATGCCCACGGCGCCGTGGCACAGGATGCACTCCTCCTTCAGGCGCGCGGGGGCGAGGGTGTACTTGAAGTCCTTCCCGTCCTCCTTCAGGTTCCCCTTGCGCAGCTCGAGGCCGGGGTCGGCGGCGAAGGCGTCCATGGACGCCCGCTCGAAGTCGCCCGCGACGCCCGGGGCGTAGCGCCCCGGCTCCACCCGGTGGTAGGCCATGCCGTGGGCCGCGCAGTAGGCCTGGGCGGTGGCGTGGAACATGTTCCGGGAAGCCACGGACATGGTGGTGAGGTTGTCGTCGAAGGCCCGCTCCATGAGGGTGGACTCCTGGGAGCCCACCACCCAGGCCGCCACCAGGACCACCAGGGCCAGGACGACCCCCACCGACAGGAAGATCTTGAAGGACAACTTCGTGTTGTTCATCGCGGGGACTCCGTGGAACCTGCTTCCTGATCGGTTCGGAGCGGAAAATAGTTGACTATTGAACTACGGATTTGGTTCGGGCCGATAGCCCTTTCTCGGCTTAATGTTTTTTAACAATTCATATCTTGACCCGGGTTTTGCAAACGCCAATCATGACCTAAATCCCAACCGGGCGTCCGGAACGCCTTTCAGCCCATTTCCACGCCATTTCCCCACCGAAGGAGGGAGCAATGCGTCTTCGCCACCACCTCTCGCTTGCCGGCCTCGCCCTGATCCTGGGCGCCGGCAGCATCCCCGTCCTGGCCGACACCCCGGTCGCAGTCGCCCCCGAGGAACCCCAGACGGTCTCCCTGGTCTTCAAGCTCCGCAACACCCAGCTCCTCGAACGCTTCATCGAAAACAGCGTCGATCCCGACCACTGGGGCTTCCGCCATTTCCTCTCCACCCGTGAGTTCGCAGAAAACTTCGGACCTCTGGACTGGCAGTTCCACGAGGTGCTCGCCTTCATGAAGAAGAACGGCATCACCATCAACGAGATCTACGACAGCCACATGATCGTGCGAGCCACAGGCACCGCCTCCCAGTTCAGCGCCCTCCTGTCCACCGACCTCGTGACCTGGAAGGAAGGCCGCCACCGCTATCAGCGGCCCACCCGCAGGCCGAAGGTCCCCAAGGAGATCGGGGACATCGTGCTGATCGTCGCGGGGCTGGACACCGAGCCCGCCGTGCATTCCCACACCGTCACGACCGCCCGGGCCCAGGACGCCGCCATGGGCGAGGCTGCCACGCCCCTGGTGATGCCCGTTCCCGGCACCCTGGCCACCAACACGCCCGGCAGCTACACCGTGGGCGACGTGGCCAACTTCTACAACATCAACCCCCTCTATGCCCGCAACATCACCGGCAAGGGCACGACCCTGGGCATCGCCACCCTGGCGACCTTCAACCAGGCCGACGCCTACAAATACTGGTCGGCCATCGGGCTGCCCGTGCTGGCCAACCGCATCACGGAAATCCCCCTGGACGGCGGCACCGGCACCGACGGCTCCGGCGAGACGACCCTCGACGTCCAGCAGTCCGGCGGCATCGCCCCCATGGCCAGGATCCTGGTCTACGAGGCCCCCAACACCACCTCCGGCTTCATCGACCTGTTCTACAAGGCCGTCTCCGACAACAAGGTGGACTCCCTCTCCGTGAGCTGGGGCTCCGCGGAGGTCTACCTGGACGGCGACACCGCCACCGCCTACAAGCAGGTGATGATGCAGGCCGCGGCCCAGGGCATCCCCGTCATCGCCTCCTCGGGCGATTCGGGCGCCTTCGACCTGAACCGCAACTGGTTCACCCCCTACTACTCCCCCATCAACTCCGTGAACCACCCCGCGTCCGATCCCTACGTCACGGCCGCAGGCGGCACCACCCAGGCCGTGGTCATCCCGCGCGCCCACGGCACCGTGACGGTGCCCCAGGAGCGGCCGTGGGCCTGGAACTACCTCGAGGAGTACTACGTCAAGTGGTTCGGCCAGTTCTACTACGACTACAACCTGTTCCCCGTGGGCGGCGGCGGCGGCGTGAGCTGCTACTTCGAGGCTCCCCACTACCAGCATGGCCTGGCCGGCAGGCAGCGCACGCCCGCGGCCTTCAACAGCCTCTTCTTTTACCCCAGCTACCCCAGCCAGACCGGCGCCGAGCTGTTGCTCACCATCGACCCCGGCTACGCAGGCCGCAACCTGCCCGACGTCTCGCTCAACGCCGACCCCTTCACGGGCTACATCACCTGCGAGGGCGGCCTCTTCTATGCCGGCAATGGCGGGACCAGCTTCGTGGCGCCCCAGCTCAACGGCATCGCGTCCCTGCTCACCCAGGCCGCAGGCCACCGCATCGGCTTCCTGAACCCGCAGCTCTACGATATCTACAAGAAGCACGGCTACGGCGCCAGGAGCCCCTTCAACGCCATCACCACCGGCGACAACCTCTACTGGAAGGCCATTCCCGACTACAACCCGGCCTCCGGCATCGGCACGCTGGACGTGACCCGGCTCGAAGGCCTCATCAACAAGCGCCGCCACTGAAAGGCGGCCCCGCCCCGGCCCCCGGTCCCCTGGACCGGGGGCCGGTCCCGTTTCAGAGCTCCCACGCCTCGGGGGTGCGGGGCCGGGGGGGGCCGGGAATCAGTTCCAGGAGCCACTCGCGGATCTCCTCCACCCCGTCCCGGGTGAGGGCGCAGGTGAGGACGGCCTCGGGGTGGGCGCGCTTGAGGTCCAGGCGCCGGGGACGGGTGAGGCGGTCGGCCTGGTTGAGCACCAGGAGCCGCGCATGGTCCTCGCACCCGATCTCCTTGAGGGTGGCGCCCACGACCTTCAGGTGCTCCTCCAGGTCCGGGCTGGAGGCGTCGGCCACCACCAGGAGGGCCTCGGCGGTGCGCACCTCGCCCAGGGTGGACCGGAAGGCGGCCACGAGCTGGTGGGGCAGCTTGCGGATGAAGCCCACGGTGTCCGAGACCAGGGCCTGCCGGGGCTCGCCGGTGGTCTCGTCCACGCCCAGCCAGGCCTTGCGGGTGGTGGTGTCCAGGGTGGCGAAGAGCATGTCCCGGGGCTCCCCCTCCCCGGTCAGCGCCTTCAGGATGCTGGTCTTGCCGGCGTTGGTATAGCCCACCAGGGCCACCCGGGGGGCCTTGGGGCTGCGGCCCTGGCCCTGGGTCTTCCGGACCCGCTGCAGGTGCTCCAGCTCCTTCTTGAGCTGGCTGATGCGCAGGCGGGTCATGCGGCGGTCCACCTCGATCTGGGTCTCGCCGGCGCCGCCCCGGACCCCAACGCCGCCCACCTGGCGTTCCAGATGGGTCCAGGCGCCCTTGAGGCGGGGCAGCTCGTACTCGTACCGGGCCAGCTCCACCTGGGCCTTGGCCTCCCGGGTCTGGGCCCGCTGCTCGAAGATGGCCAGGATCAGACCGGTGCGGTCGAGGCAGGTCATGCCGGTGGCCTTTTCCAGATTGCGGATCTGGCTTCCGGAGAGGTCGTTGTCGCACAGCAGCAGGGTGGCGCCCAGGTTCCGGGCCTTCTGGGCCACCGCCTCGATCTGGCCCTTGCCGTAGAAGGTCCGGGATTCCACCGTCGCCCGTTTCAGGCGCTCGCGCCCCGCGGGCTCCAGCTCGCAGGCCCGGGCCAGTTCTTCCAGTTCGGCCAGATGCACTTCGATATCATTATCCCGGTCCTGGGGTCCTTGGTGGGCGATCAGGAAACATCGGGGAATGAGCTCTGGCATAGGCAACGAGGTTACCATCAATTTCTGAGTTCACTTCAGTTCAAGGGCAGGTTCCGGCGGGCCGATGCTAGCATCAGGAAACCGTGAGGGCATATGGCCATTTTTGGCTTCGGCAAGGACAAGAAGGACGGCGGGGGTTCCCAGGAACTGGTTCTGGCCTATCTGGAGGACGCCCAGCGCGTGCGGGCGCCCTTCACGCTGTCCGGGCCCCGCAAGGCGGAGGTGTCGGCCATCCTCCAGGGCATCGACGAATCCGAAGGCACGGCCACCTTCCAGACCACCGGGCCCCTGATCGCGGAGAAGGGCAACGCCGTCGAGCTGATCTTCATCCAGGAAGGGCTGCGCATCGGGGGCTCGGCCCGCCTCCTGGAGACCCGCAGCGGCGTGGCCGTCCTGGAACTGCCCGACGCCCTGGAGCTGAAGGAGCGCCGGGGCGCGCCCCGGGCCCGGCTCAACCCCAAGGAGGGCGCCACGATCACGGCCCTCACGGGGCTCTTCGACGGCGTGGGCATCACGGGCGTCATCGAGAACATCTCCGAGACGGGCGCCCGGGTGCGGGTGGAGAAGGGCATGGCCATCAAGGGCGAGAAGCGGCTGCCCCTGGGCACGGCGCTGGTGCCGGTGGGCCAGCCCTTCATGCTCATCAAGCTCAACAAGCTCCCCAAGTGCCCGGCAGCCATGGAGCTGGAAGGGAAGGCCGTCTACCTCGACGCCGGCGGCGGCGGACTGACCATGGGCTTCTCGTTCTCCCGGCCCAAGGCGGACGTGGCCGCGGCCCTGCGGGGCCTGGTGGCCTCCCGCACCTCCTCGGTCCCCTCGTCGCTGCCGGCCAAGTCCCGGCGCAAGGCCGAGGCCGCGGCCTCCGGCGCGCTCGCGGACGAACCCCTGGTGCGCCCCAGGCCCCCGGAAGAGCCCAGGCCCAGGCCGGTGGAGGCCAAGCCCGAGGCGCCCAAGGCCGAGGCCCCCAAGGCCCCGGAACCCCCGCCCCCCGAGGAGGAGGCCCAGCCCGCCGCCAAGAGCGACAGCCTCGTGCGCCTGAAGAAGCGCAGCCGGGCCGTGGTGGCCCTTTCGCGCACCGCGGCCTTCGACGACATCCTCAGGAGCTTCCTCCAGGAGGACGGCTACGGGCGGGTGCTCACCACGACCTTCCCGGAGGAGGTCTTCGAGCTCCTGCGCCAGCCCAACCTGGGGGTCCTGCTCCTGGACGGGAACATGTCGGTCGTGGAGTCCCTGGAGTTCGTCAAGCGCCTCCAGGGGGCCTGCGAGGACCTGCCGCCCATCGTCCTGGCGGCGGAGGACATCTCCACCGCCATCGTCCTGGCCGCGCGCAGGAACGGCGTGGCGCAGCTGGTGGTGAGGCCCTACGCGCTGGACGCCACGTTCTCCGCCCTGCTGAGCGAGCAGGTCACCTTGAAGTAGAGGAGCCGCCATGCATCCGCGACGCTGGGCCGCGCTGCTCGCCCTCCTCCTCCCGCTCCAGGCCCAGGAGACGCCCCACCCCAACCGGCTGGCCTGGCTGATGATCTTCCCGGAGCCCCTGCCCGAGGGGGTCACCCAGTTCTCGCTGGAGGCCACCAACCAGTTCCTGCGGTCCGACCGCCGGGACATCACGAACAACGGGACCACCCACGCCCATCTCCAGGGCGAGGAATGGCAGCTCACGTCGGACCTGGCCGGGGGGCTGGGCCCCGGGCGCTTCAATGTCCGGACCCGCCTGGTCTACCGCTCCTCGGGCCTCGCCTCCCGGGCGATCATGAACTGGCACGACCTCCTGGGCGTGGAGCAGGGCGGCCGGGACCAGGACCCCACCTTCGACGACCGCTACCACCTGGAGCGCAACGGGGTCACGGTCTTCGACCTGGAAAGGCCCCGGCTGCAGGTGCAGGGCGTGGACCTGGGCTACGTGCTGCCCTGGGGGGACCGCCGCCGGGGCGGACGCGCCGGCCTCACCGCCCAGGTGCCCACCGGGCACGCCTCCGAGTTGCAGAGCAGCGGCGGCACCAACTTCCTGGCCGGCGCTGCCGCCTGGACGTCCTTCGGTCCCTTCCGCGCCTGGGCCCAGGGCGAGGAGATCTGGATCAGCCTCCCGCGGCACAGCCCCCTGCGCACGGTGGTGACCCGCGGCCAGTTCTGGCGGGCGTGGGCCGGCCTGGCCTGGCAGGGCCCGGGCGGCTCCTTCTGGAAGGGCTTCGGCCTGGACCTCTCCTTCGCGTACAACGAGACCCCCTACCGCACCCACCTCACGCGGGTGGACAAGTACGGGCTGCAGCAGACCTGGGTCTTCAGCCACGAGCGGCTGCCCCGCTGGCGCTTCGGCTTCACGGAAAAGGGAGGGACCTTCGCCACCCCGGAGATCACGGGGTTCGTCACCTTCAGGCCGTAGGGAACCCGCATCCCGGAGGCCACACCTAGACGGCACGGAGGTGGGCCTTGAGGCGTTCGCTCGCAAGCGCGGTCCTGGCCGGGGTTCCGGGCCTGGCCCAGGTGCAGGTGACCCCGCCGGCGGTGGTGCTGGGATCCGGCCAGACCTGCGCCTTCCGGGCCACCTTGGCCCAGGCCCCCGGCGCCGTGCCAACCAGGTCCCCGTCCTGGGCCCGGGCGGCCCAGGATCCCTCCCAGTGGCGCTGGACGCTCCCGGACGGGGGCCGGGGCACCCTCGACGGGCGGGGCGTCTTCATGGCGCCGGCCGAGGGGCGGCCCCACCGCACGCGGGTCCGCGCCACCCTCGCGGGCTGCCCGGACATCTGGGGGGAGGCCGTGGTGACGTCCCTCCCCCTGCCCGAAGTCCCCGTGGACCTTGTGGGGCAGGTGCTCGGCCCCGACTGGGCGTCCCCCTACACCGCCGCCCTGCCCTTCATGGACTGGGACACCCGCCGGCGTCCCGGCGCGGCGCTTCCCATGCGGGACACCATCCGGGCCCAGCCCCTGGAGGTGGGCTATGGCCTGCCCGCGCAGCTCACGTGGAAGCCCCGCCCGGTTTCTGCCGGCACGCTGCTCACCTGCCGGCAGGGCGCGGAGACCGTGCGGCGCGACGTCTCCGGGCAGGACCGGGCGGTCCTCACCCTGAACGCCTGGGCCGACCTGTGCCGGGTGGAGTCGCTCGTCCCGGACCCGGACACGGCCTGGGCCAGCTGCGTGGAAACCCGGCCCCTCCTTCCCCGGGGCCTGTTCCCCTGGCCGGGCCGCCCTGAAACCCCCTCGGCCGGGTTCAGCGAGCCCTCCGGCCTGGCCGCCCTGAAGCCGGGTCACGGCCCCCAGGGCGCCGCCCTGGTGGCCGATGCCGGGGACCATGTCCTGCGGGTCCTGGACGGGGAGGGCGAGGTTCGGACCTGGTGCGGGGAACCGGGCCAGCCGGGCCACCTGGACTCGCCCGTGGCCCGGAGCTGCCTGGGCCGCGCGCTGGCCTTCCTGACGGGGGCCCGGAAGGGTCCCGTCCGGTTCAACCGGCCCACCTTCCTGACCCTGGCCCGGATGGCCTGGGGGGACATGCCCTGGCGCCTGCTGGTGGCCGACAGCGGCAACCACGTCATCCGGACCGTGGCGGCCGACGGCACCGTCGGAACCCTCGCGGGCATGCCCGGCGAAGCGGGACATGCCAATGCCGCCGACGACCCGGGCCTGGCCCGCTTCAGCACGCCGCTGGGCCTGGCCTGGAACCGGCTGGACGCGACTCTGTACATCGCGGACCAGGGCAACGCGGCGGTGCGCAGGCTGGACCTGTCCGGCCGGGTCTCCACCTTCGCCGGCCAGCCCGGCAACCCGGGCACCCGGGACGGCCTGCCCCGCACGGCCCAGTTCACCAACCTCAAGGGGATCGTGCTTCCTCGTCGTTTGGCCGACCGGACCAGGCTCTATGTGCTGGACGGCCACGCGGTGCGGGAGATCAACCTGGGAAACGGCAGGGTGACCACACGCCTCGGACAGGTGGATGCCCCGGGCTTCCGGGACTTCGGCCCGGCCCCGGAATCCCGTCTCGTTCCCTGCCTGAACGACCCCTGGGACATCAAGGCGTGCCACCCCGGCTACCTGATCGCCGACCGCGGCAACAACGCCGTGCGCCTGTGGCAGCCGGACCAGGGCACCCTCACCACCCTGGCAGGCGACCCCGCCCTCGGGGTCACGCGCTGGGGCCTGCTCCGGGACGGCATGACCGTGCCTCTGGACGAGGCCTATGCCGGCATGGACGGACCACGAGCGATCCTGCCCCTTTCGCGGAGCCGCTCCCTGGTCGCGGCGGGGACGGCGGTGGCAAGCCTCGGCCTGGGGGGCCCGCCCCAGGCCTGGAAGGTCGCCCTGGAGTGCGCCGTGGACCCCCGGGGCGGAACCTGCCAGGCCCGCTTCACGATGCAGGGCGGCCCGAACGATATCCTGCCCGTCGCCTATACGGCCGACTTCCTGGAGCCCGACGGTACCCTGGCCGAACGGCGCACCGGCGACGGCTTCACCTGGCAGCCCATCAAGGCCGATGGCGTTTTCGCCCAGTCCGGTACCGGAACCGTCGTGGTGCGCTGCGTGACCCATCAGGGCCGCTCCGCGGGGGCGAAGGCCGATGTGGTGATTCCCTAGGCGTTCAGGGCCCGGCCGTACACGGCGCGGGCCGCCTCGGGGAAGGCCTCGTTGAGGGTGGGGTGGGGGTACATCGTGTTGATGAGCTCGTCCACGGTGAATTCGCCGCCCAGCAGCGCGAGGCTCGAGGCCACCAGTTCCGTGGCCTTGGGGCCGACGATGTGGATGCCGAGGATCTCGCCGTACGTCTTATCGGCCACGATCTTCACGAAGCCGTGGGGCTCGCCGATGATGTTGGCCTTGGCCAGAGGCATGAAGGGGAAGGAGCCCACCTGGACGTCGTAGCCCTTGTCCCGGGCCTGGGCCTCGGTGAGGCCGATGCAGCCCACCTCGGGGTCGCAGTAGGTGACGCTGGGCACCCGGTCGTAGTTGATGGGGTGGGGGTGCGCGTCCCTGCCCAGTTCCTTCGCGGCGTGCTCGGCGGCGACGATGCCCTCGTCGGAGGCCACGTGGGCCAGCATGGGGGTGCGCACGATGTCGCCGATGGCGTAGAGGCCGGGCTCGGCGGTGGCGAGGAAGGCGTCCACCTCCACGAAGCCGCGGTCCACCACGGCCTTGGTGGCTTCGAGGCCCACGCCGGCGGTGACCGGGCCGCGGCCCACGGCCACCAGCAGGTGGCTGCATTCCACCACGCCGCCCTTGTCGCCCTCCAGGCGGCAGACGACCTTGTCGGGGAAGCGCTCGATGGAGGCGATCTTCGTCTTCACCCGAACGTCGATCTTGTCCTTCTTGGCCAGGATCTTCGCCAGCTCCTCGCCCATGGCGGCGTCCTCGATGGGCAGGATCCGGTCCATGAACTCCACCAGCGTCACCTTGGAGCCCAGCCGCGCGAAGACCGAGGCGAACTCCACGCCGATGGCGCCCGCGCCCAGGATCACGAGGTGGCTGGGCAGCTCGGTCATGTCCATGAGGTGGTCGCTGTTCACCACGCGCACGCCGTCGGTCTCCATGCCGGGGAGTTCCTTGGGCACGGAGCCCGTGGCCAGGATGATCTTCCGGGCCTCGTGCGTCTCCCCCGCCACGTCCACCTTCCCGCCGCCCAGGAGCCTGCCGGCGCCCTTGAGCACGGTGACCTTGTTCTTCTTCATGAGGAACTCGACGCCCTTGCCGTTCTTCATGACGATGCGGTTCTTGCGCTTCACGATGGCGGCAAGGTCGGCCCTGAGGGCCGAGACGTCCACGCCGCCGATGCCGTACTCGGCGAGGTCGGACATCTGGTCGTACCGGTGGGCCGTCTCCAGCCAGGTCTTTGCGGGAATGCAGCCCCGGCGCAGGCAGGTGCCCCCCAGGCCCGCGGGATCCTTTTCCACGATGGCGGTGGCCAGCCCGAGCTGGGCGCCGCGGATGGCCGCGATGTAGCCTCCGGGGCCGGAACCGATGACGATGAGGTCGAATTGGGCCATTGCCGCACTCCTGGAAGGTCAGAAAGATCCAACCCCCATGTTCCCACCCTCGCTACCCTTTGGCCACCAGCGCTTTCACGGCTTCCCGGGCCGTCTCCCTGAGGAGGTCCAGGTCCTCAAAAGCGGAGGGATGGATGGGCCGGCCCACGTGGATGCGGAAGGTGCCCGGGGTCACCCGCCATCCGCCCGCGGGGAGCATCCCGAAGCCGCCCGTGAGGCCCAGGGGCACCAGGGGGACGTCGGCGTCCTGGGCGAGGTTGAAGACTCCCTTCTTGAAGGGCAGCAGCTCCCCGTCCCGGGTGCGGGTGCCCTCGGGGAAGGCGGCGACGGTGGCCCCGTCGTGGATGAGGCGCGCGGCGCGCTTGAGGGACGCGATGGCCTTGGGCCGGTTGCGGCGGTTGATGAAGATGCACCCGCCCATCCAGCAGGCCGGGCCCAGCACAGGGATGAGCAGCATCTCGATCTTGGCCAGGTACACCGGATGGTTCGGCAGGTTGCAGGTCAGCATCATGGCGTCCAGGTAGGACGTGTGGTTGGCGATGTAGATCACCGGCTGGCGCCCCTCCCGGATGTCCTCGGGCAGGTCCTCCCACCCGTCGACCTCGTGGCGCACCCCCCAGATCCGGCCCATGTGGGCGAAGTAGATCTGGGCCACCCTGCCCATGGCCCGGCGGCCGCCCATGAAGGCCGCCATCAGGAAGCCCGCCACCGTGAAAACGAAGAGCATCAGGAAGGCGTACATCAGCACCAGGAAGGGCTTGAGGAAAGGCCTTTTCATGGCGCGGCGACCACCTCGGCCGACTTGATCCTCACCGCGTATTCAGGGACGTTCTGCATGCCCTTGCGCATGATGGTGTTCACCTTCTCGATCTTGTCCACCGCCTCCATGCCCGCGACCACCCGCCCGAAGGCGCAGTAGCCCGCGCCGGCCGCCGTGGCGTCCTTGTAGTCCAGCATGGCGTTGTCGGCGGTGTTGATGTAGAACTGCGCGGTGGCCGAGCCCGGGTCCTCGGTGCGGGCCATGGCGATGGTGCCCCGTGTGTTCTTGAGGCCGCCCTGGAGGGTCGCGGCCGCCTCGTTGGGGATGGGCTCGTGGACGGGCTTTTCCGTCAGGTCCGGCAGCATGCCGCCGCCCTGGATCATGAACCCGGGGATCACCCGGTGGAAGACGGTGCCGGCGAAGTGGCCCTCCTGGACGTACCGGAGGAAATTGGCGACGGTCTTGGGCGCCAGGGCGGGCTCGAGCTCCACCACGAGAGGACCGTAGCTGGTGACGATCCGGACGCGGGGCTTGGCCGGCGCGTCCGGGGCCTGGGCCAGGGCCGGGAAGGCGCAGAGAAGGGCGGCGAGGAGGAAGGCTTTCATGGTCGACTCCAGTGGATATTCTAAGTGATTTATTCGTTATGGATGTCAACGAAGGGTCCCAGGTTCCCCATCTTGCTATGCTTTTCGCATGCCGACCTTCGATTTCCCCACGTGGTTCCTTTCGGCGATGCTGGCCCCCTTCGGGCTGGTGCTGGGTTCCTTCGCCAACGTGCTCATCCACCGCCTGCCCCAGGAGGCCGAGGCCGACCGGGACGTGGTCAGGCGCCCCAGCCACTGCCCCAGTTGCAAGGCCCGCATCCGCCCCTGGCACAACATCCCCCTCCTGGGCTGGCTGTGGCTGCGGGGCCGCTGCGCCAGCTGCGGCTGGCGGATCCCGGTGCGCTACCCTCTGGTGGAGCTCCTGGGCGGAATCATCCTGGCCGGATCGGTGTGGGTGTTCCCCTTCGGCACCCTCATCTGGCTCAAGGGGATCGTGTGCGGCTTCGCGCTCCTGGTGCTCTTCTTCACCGACATCACCGAGTTCATCCTGCCCGACGCGGTCCAGTTCCCGCTGATGGTCCTGGGGATCCTCTTCACGATCCCCCAGCTGATCTGGCCCCTGCACCTCACCTCCGTCTGGGCCCCCGGGCTCACCATCCTCCGCGTGGACACCTTCGCCAACGCCCTCCAGGCCGCCCCCTGCTGGAGCCTCATGGGCCAGCGCGTGACGTGGCAGGACAGCCTGCTGGGCCTGGCCATCGGGTACGGCGTGCCCTGGGCCCTCAACCTCGTCTACCGCCTCATCCGCAGGACCGACGGCATCGGCATGGGCGACTTCAAGATGCTGGCGTGGCTGGGGGCCTTCTGGGGCTGGGCGCCGATGCTGGGGATCCTGTTCGGGGGGGCACTCCTGGGGAGCGCCGTCGGGGTGCCGCTGCTGCTGATGAAAAAGGCCAAGGCCCAGACGATGCTGCCCTTCGGCTGCGGGCTGGCGCTGGCGACGCCGGTGGTGGTGTTCTACGGACCGGCGCTGTGGATGGCCTACATGGGGATGGTGCGCTAGCTGTGCAGCATCCGGCGAGGCAACCCTGCTTCCAGCGCGACACCCCGGCCGCGATGCTCGATCCGCTTGTGGTCCCAGGGCTGTAGGCCTGGGGTAGAAGGGGCGGGGCTCGCCGCATCGAATTGTCCATTCTCCACGGGCGGCCCGTTACCTGCCCTGTTATTTGTCGTTCTGGAGAAAGAACGATGGGCAAACGAGCCTAGAGATTGATCCAACAACCCAACATTAAATAAGATAAAAGCCGCACTCAATTGAAATGACCAATAACGACTGCGCGAAGAATGGAAGTCGCCAAAAACAATGCCCCATACCAATACAATTAATGAATGGAAACCCACCGCCCGTAACGATAGAGATAATTGTCAATTGCTTGATTCTTGACCTGCTTATGGACACGTCATTCCTTCCCGATCGGGTAATTTATCACTTCCGGCCGTGCCGACCCGCGGCCGCTACCCGCCTTGTTCATTATTATAATTTTGTGAAATTAATTTCAAAATCATTTTAACTATACACTCCAAAAGATCACAAAGCCCACACACAATCGTAATACCTAGAATTACCTGCTTATACAATGGAAGAACAAGATAACAATGGGCCAAGCCTAGAGCACCCATGTAGGCTTGGTAACCGCCTGCAGCTATTGCTATGATTGCAAGCTGTAAAATACGTGATCGACTTATGGCCATTCGACACTCCAAACCATTTGATTTCCCATGCCTGGTTGGCACTAGACCATTGCGCAAAAAAACCATGGGCAATTCGTTTCAAAAAGGCATAAATGAAATATTTTAGATGGCGATGTGTTCATGATATTTCGACACGGAGCCTAATACCTGACTTCGGGTTTTGCACCTACGCAGGAAATGTCTGAATAATTTTGAATCGCGCGGTGGTTTGTTTTCCAATTTTCTTCGTTTTTCCGAAAAGCGTCCCTAAGTGATACCCCTCCAGCCACGGAAGTCGGCACGAGCCCTGCAAATCCCCCAATGACCGCTCCGCCGAGTGCACCTGCGCCCAAGGCCGTCGTGGCCCCCACCGGGCCCCCAAACAATGGGTTCTTCACGGATTTCCGGGGAAGGCCGCACGGATCTTGAGGAAGAAGTAGGCCTCATCCCGGTACCCATAGGCGATCCGCTTCAGGACCTTGATCTTGTTGTTGATCCCCTCCAGGATGCTGGTGTTCAGGTGCCACCGGCAGTGCGAGAGGATGTCCTCGATCCGCTTGGCCAGGTTTTTCGCAAAACGTACCAAAGGCGGCAGGCCGCTTGAGGTGGCCATGGCCAGCCAGTTCTCCCAGGCCTTCCGGGCCCAGCCCTCTCGCTTAAAGCCCCACAGGGCCTTAAGGGCGTCCTTCATGACGTAGGCCGTCATGAGGGCTTGGTTCGCCTCCAGGAGCGCGTTGAGCCTGGTCTTGCTCTCCCGGTTGGGCAGGTTCTCCCAGTTGCCCAGCAGGAGCCACTTGGCCCCCTTGATGAGTTCCCGGGCGGCCTTGTCGTCCCGGCACCGATTGGCCTCGTTGACCCGGATTCGGTCGAGCACCTGCTTTCCGAAATTGGCCAGGACATGGAACTGGTCCAGGACGATCTCGGCATTGGGGCAGTGTTGGCGGACTTCCGCTTCGAAAGTGGGGGACATGTCCATGGCCACCGCCGCGATCTTGCGGCACCGCCGCTTGCCGAGCCATTCGAAGAAGGGCCTGATATCCGCCTTGCCCCGGCCTTTGCCCACCCAAAGCACTTGGCGGGTTTCGGTATCGACGAACACCGTGGCGTAGCTCTGCCCCTTATGGAGGGCGAACTCGTCCATCATGAGCAGCCGGACCTTGCCTGGTCTGGCTGGCTCCAGCGTGCGCTCCAGATAGGCCTTGTCGATGTCCTTCACTGTGCCCCAGTGGAGGCCATAATGCTCGGCAGCCCGCTTGATGGGCATGACCTTGCACATGCGGGCCACACTCTCGGCCATGCGGTTGGTGACCCGTGCATAGGGTTCCAGCCAGTCCAGGGCCTCCAGCTTGGGTCCGCAGGCAGGGCAGGCCACCCGGGCACGCCAGACCACCAACACGGTATCCGCGTCGAACACGGGCAGGTCCCGGATCTCTCGCTGGGACCAGTCGTGCACCGCTGAAACCTTGCGCTGGCAGCCGCTGCAGGTCCGAGGGTGGACACCGAAGCCGAGCAACTCGATCCAGACCTGGGCGCGGGTACCCTTCTCCCCCGGTTCGAACCTTTCCACGGTTCCGACGCGATGCCCTTTCCATCCGCCCAAACGGGCAATAAGCTCCTTGGTAGGCAGCAGCGGCCTCCTCTCATCCTGGTTTCTCGACAACTCCAAGATGCCTGAAGTCCACTGCTGCCGACCTGTTACCCGATGAATCCGGCAATCTCGATCGAAGGGCCTATCGCCGAGGCGCCGAGGAGCCGAGGATCGCCGAGGAATAAAAAGAAGATCTTTTCTCGGCGAACCTCGGCCCCTCGGCGCCTCGGCGATAAGCTTTTCGTTTCAACTTACCTGGATGACGGGCTCAGAACGGCCCCTATCGACCGGACCCGGCCTCCTCGTCAGCACCAAGCTAAAGTGAGTGTGGGTCGGCGCCACCCCTCAAATCCGTGAAGAACCAAACAATGTCCCAAGAGTCCCAAGGATTTCTCCCCCCTTCACGGCACCACCCCCTGCACCTATCAGTACCGCTGCCCCAATCGACTTCAGATAGCGGTTAAGTGCTTCACAGTCAGCCTTGTTCTTGCCAGCATCATTGGCAATCGCCAAGTTATTGATGATCTGCCTATTTGCTTGCGCCTGCGCGTCCACCTGACCCGAACCGTCGTTCAAGCCACCGTGGTTCCCCATGGGATCAACGCCACTCACCCACGTTCGGACGATCTCACACCTTACGCCTGTGCCGGCACTTTCGGTTCCGTGCTCACGCCGCCGTTCAAGCTCCGATTGAGCCTCGGCTTCATTTGTGGTGGCCATGGTGACTTGGCCCCGACAGACGATCTTGTATACCCAGAACCCACCGGGAGCAAATCGAATGGAATCCCCCTGGAGAAGTCGGTGGCCCTCTGCGCTGGCCGATGGGTCGGAGGCGAACGTCGTCGTCCAGGCCTGCGCTCCCTCCGAGGCGATCGTGATCTTCTGTACCCTCGAAAGGGTTGCATTCACCCCGCTTCCTTCGGGACTCCACTGGATGGACGTCGAAATCAAGGTCTTCCCCGAACCGTCCTCCAAGACATCCTGTTGAGGAACCCCGTTGCCGAAATTCAAGGCGTCCGCCGGAAGGGTGATCAGATGAAAACAATCTGGGTGCCCCGTGTCCAAATCCCACCGGTTCTCCACCTTGATGGTCATGGGGACTGAACCATCCGGAAAAGCCCGCATCCAGCGTATGGATCGGTGATTCGAGTCGGTGTCCACCGCGCGGACTTCGGAAACCCCCCTTACGTAATTCGTGGCGGCGCTGTAATACGTGGAATACAGGAAGGAAGTAACGACTCCCATCGGGTCGGTGATCGACTTCAGTTCGGCTGCGTTGTCATCGTAGGTGAAACGCCATGTACGGTTGGGGGAGTCGGTGATCCAAGCCTCCGGAGAAACAGTTGGGGTCACGGATGGCGAGCATCCGGAATCCGCCCAGCTTGGCTGGGGCAACGCAGCGCAGCTTCCGATTGCCAGGGAACCCGGCGTGCATAGAAGGCCCGCATCCATCTGGCCGACAATGAAAAGGCGATCATGGGCGGGGAGCGAAAATCCTGCAGGACCGCGGGAAGGCGGCCCCCCGTAACCCTGGATCAAGGCCGAGGGGGCATGAACCCCAACGAAATCCACGCGGCAGAGGTCCGAAAGGAAGGTGATGCTCCCGGGGTCGGCCCACCTCACGACCACGCCCTGGGAATGCTGATTCAACGCGGTGACCTTGGTGATGGACTTGAAGCCGGGCGGTATGCCGGTCGTGGAGCGCTCCCATTTGAAGGTGACGCAATGGCCGGACCGGTCTGTCCAAATCACCGGCAACCATGCCCCCTTTTCCGCCGCGTAGCAATAGACACGGGCGAGACGCTCATCCAGCACGATACGGAAGGATCCCAGATGCTCACCCTGCCCGCCGAATCCCGAGGGGGCCAGCCCTGGCATCAGGTTCTGGCACTGCGCTCCGAGTCCGGCCTCGCTGGTCGTGCATTGTAGACAGGTCGCGGTGGAATCCACTCGGACGCCTTGGAGGGCGGCCGACGCAAACCCGAAGGCCTCGGGCAGGTTCAACGCGGCGCCCAGGCCGGGGTCGCCCGCAAGGGCCGTCCATCGGGGATCCGGGATCTGCTTCCCGGTCTCCAGAACGACCATCCCCCGGCCGGAAGGGGCCCCGGGCATGGACGAAACCGGAGCGTCGCCGTAGAGATTGTCGGTCAGATAGCCGAAATGGATTCCCGCGGAAATCGGCCAATCCATCCGGCACCGGACGACCCGGGCGGCGCAGCGTTCCCCTTCGTTTTCCGTGTGCCCCCACAGCCTGGCCTGCCACGTCGCGTCGAACCCGAAGCTTACAGGAATCGGCACCTCCCCTGGAACGGCGGAGATGGGCATTGCGAACGTCAGATTCCCATTCTGGAGCGTGGTCCTCCACCCGCTTGCCCGAAGGTCGACTTCGGCCGGCATGATGCCGTTGGCGGACACCTGGGCGACCAGATTTCCCGTTGTTAGAAGCATATAGAAAGAAAATAAGTCTATTAAATATTTGTTCATTCTAAAATCCAGTGCGTGTTTTTCACAAACCAGTCTAGCTCCCTCCAAACCTTTGGCAAGGGGTTATCGGCGATCTGGTTCGATCACCGTTGCACCTTGTCGATGCGGAAACGTGCCGCAGGAGCCCGGCACCCTCGCGAGGACCCTTGACCCTGGGTCCCCAAGGAAATCCGCGGCGCGCTAGCTTTGCTTCCGCCGGAAGACGAACGTCTCCACCCGGCTCCCCTCCTTGCGGGGGATCTCCAGCCGGACCCGCATCGTATCGCCGTCCCGGACGTAGTCCAGGGTCGCGCCGCCGGGTTCGTTCACGAAGCGCGCCCGGCCGGGGGCGGCCTCGGCCACGCGCCAGCGCAGGGGGGTTTCCTCCCGGGGCTTCAGGCCCGGTCCGAAGTGGCGCATGGTGAGCCAGGGGCCGTCGGCCTCCTCCGAGAAGGAGAGGAGCTCCATGACCAGGATCCGGCCGCCCTTGAGCTCCCGGTACATGCCCTGGAGGTTGCCCTGCGCCGGGGCGCTCCAGGTCTCCTCCTGGAGGACGCCGTCCGCCTCGCCCACCCAGGCGCCCTCCAGCCACGCCAGGCGCGGCAGGGAGGGCGCCTGGGCGGCCAGGGCCGTGGCGAGGAGGAGGGCGGGAAGGAGGCGCATCTAGGCCAGGGCGGCCCTGAGGGCGGCGAAGGCTTCGGGCAGGCCCTGGGGCTTCGTGCCGCCGCCCTGGGCCAGTTCCTTCTTGCCGCCGCCGCGGCCGTCCACGAAGGGGGCCATGGCCTTCAGGAGGGCGCCGGCGTCGGCGCCGCCCACCAGGTCCAGGGACACGCTCACCAGGATGGCCAGCTTGTCCTCGGCGAGCCTGGACGCCAGGGCGATGACGGCGCTGCGGTGGCGGGTGCGCACCTGGTCCATCATCTCGCGCAGGGCGGGACCGTCGATGCCCTCCACGGAAAGGGTGACCACGGTGCGGCCTCCCACCTGCTCCACCTGCTCGGCGGCGCCGCCGGAGCCGGCGGCCTTGAGCTTGGCTTCCTTCAGCTCCCGCTCCAGCTCGTGGATGCGGGCCTCCTTGGCGGCGATGACGCCGCCCAGGGCCTCGCGGGGGGTGTTCACCTGGCGGGCCAGGGCGCCCAGGAGGTGCTCGTCCTCCTGGAGGCGGTGCAGGGCCGCGGCGCCGGCCACGGCCTCCAGGCGGCGCACGCCGGCGGCAACGGCGCCTTCGCTGACGATCTTCACCAGGCCGATCTCGCCGGTGTTGGCGACGTGGGTGCCGCCGCACAGCTCCCGGGAGAACCCGGGCACCGAGACGACCCGCACGGTGTCGCCGTACTTCTCGCCGAACAGCGCCATGGCGCCGGCGGCCAGGGCCTCCTCGATGGGCATGACCTGGCTGGTGGTGCGGTAGGCGCCCAGGGTCTGCTCGTTGACGAGGCGCTCGATCTCCAGCACCTGGTCGGGCTCCAGGGGGGCGAAGTGGTTGAAGTCGAAGCGGAGGCGATCGGCGTCCACCACGGAACCGGCCTGCTTCACGTGGGTGCCCAGCACGTCGCGCAGGGCGGCGTGGAGCAGGTGCGTGGCGGTGTGGTGGGCCCGGATGCGGGCGCGGCGCTCGGCGTCCACGGTGGCCAGGACCGTCTCGCCCTCGCGCAGGGCCCGGCTGCCGGAGACCGCCACGTGGTGGAGGTGGCGGCGGGGGGCCGGCGCCGTGGTATCGGTGACCTGGCAGGTGACTCCGTCGGCCCGCAGGACGCCGGTGTCCCCCACCTGCCCGCCGCTCATGGCGTAGAAGGGGGTGTGGTCCAGCAGGACGAAGCCCGTGCCGGTGAGCTCCTTCACGCGCCGGCTCCCGGCGTCGAAGAGGGCCACCACCTTGCCCTGGGCCTCGGTGACGTCGTAGCCCAGGAAGGCCGTGGCGCGCAGGTCGGCCAGGGCGGCGAGGTCCCCGCCCAGGCGGATGTCATGCACCTTCATGGCCGCGCGGCCCTTGGCCTTCTGCTCGCGCAGGGCGGCGTTGAAGCCTTCCAGGTCGCAGGCCAGCCCCCGCTCCCGGCACCAGTCCTCCACCAGGTCCACCGGGAAGCCGAAGGTGTCGTAGAGCTTGAAGATCTCGGTGCCGGGGATGGCGCCGGAGGCGGTGTTGAGCGATTCCAGCTGCTTGAGGCCGGTGGTGAGGGTGAGGCTGAACTGGTTCTCCTCGCGGGCGAGGGTCTTGGCGATGCGGCTCAGCTCCCCTTCCAGCTCGGGGTAGGCGTCGCCCATGGCGGCGAAGACGGAAGGCGCGAGTTCGGCGAAAAAGCGGCCCTCGATGCCCAGCTTGCGGCCGAAGCGCAGCGCCCGGCGGATGATCTTGCGCAGCACGTAGCCGCGGCCCTCGTTGCTGGGCACCACGCCGTCGTAGACCATGAAGGTGGCGGCGCGGATGTGGTCGGCGATGACCTGGCTCGCGGTGCGGTTGGTGGTCTCGGCGCGCTGGGCGGGATCGACCTTGGCGCGCTTCCAGATGGCCTCGAAGATGGGCCTGAACAGGTCGATCTCGTAGTTGCTGTCCACGCCCTGGAGGATGGAGGCCACGCGCTCGAGGCCCATGCCCGTGTCGATGCTGGGCCGCGGCAGGGGCTTGAGGTTGCCCTGGGCGTCGCGGTCGTACTGCATGAAGACGAGGTTCCAGATCTCCATGACCCGGTCGCCCTCGCCGTTGGGGAGGTCGTCGCCGGCGTACTGGGGTCCGCGGTCGTAGTGGATCTCGCTGCACGGGCCGCAAGGGCCGGTGTCGCCCATCTGCCAGAAGTTGTCCTTCTTGCCGAAGGCCAGGATGTGGTCGCGGGGCACGCCCGCCTTGGCCCACATCTCCCGGGCCTCGTCGTCGGCGGGGACGCCGTCGGCGCCTTCGAAGACGGATACCCAGAGGCGCGAGGCGTCCAGGCCCAGGCAGCCCTTGTCGACGGGCCCCGTGACCAGTTCCCAGGCGTAGGCGATGGCGTCGGCCTTGAAGTAGTCGCCGAAGCTGAAGTTGCCGAGCATCTCGAAGAACGTGTGGTGGCGGGCGGTGAAGCCCACCTGGTCCAGGTCGTTGTGCTTGCCCCCGGCCCGCAGGCACTTCTGGGAGGTGGCGGCCCGGGTGTAGTCGCGCTTCTCCTTGCCCAGGAAGAGGTCCTTGAACTGGACCATGCCGGCGTTGGTCCACATCACGGTGGGATCGTCGGCGGGGCCCACCACGGAACTGGAGGCGACCACGCGGTGGCCGCGGGAGGCGAAATAGTCCAGGAAGCGCTGTCGGAGTTCGGAGGTTTTCATGATCCCACTTTCTAGTGACGGAAATGCCGGGTGCCGGTGAAGAAGAGCCATACCCCCAGGCGCTGGGCGGCCTCGATGACGTCCTTGTCGCGCAGGGAGCCGCCGGGTTCGATGATGGCGGAGACCCCGTGCGAGGCGGCCAGTTCCAGGCCGTCGGCGAAGGGGAAGAAGGCGTCGGAGCCCAGGATGGAGCCCCTGGCGCGGTCGCCGGCCTTGCGGCAGGCGATCTCCACGGAGTCCACCCGACTCATCTGGCCCGCGCCGATGCCCACGGTGCCTCCGTCCCGCACCAGGACGATGGCGTTGGACTTGACGGCCTTGGCCACGGTCTGGGCCAGGATCATGTCCTCCACCAGGGGCTTGGGGCCCCTGCCGGTGGCCTTGACCTGCCACTGCTCGACGGGGGTGAAGGCGTCGTCGGGGCGCTGCACCAGGAAGCCGCCGCCGATGCTGCGCAGGTCCAGGCCGTGGGCCGAAAGGGGCCAGGTGGCGGGGGTTTCCAGGAGCCGCAGCTGCTTCTTGGCGGCGAAGAGGCCGAGGGCCTCCGGGGAGAAGGCCGGGGCCATGACCACTTCCCAGAAGCTCTGGACCATGGCCTGGGCCACCTCCACGCCCACGGGGCGGTTGAAGGCGGCGATGCCCCCGAAGGAGGAGACGGGGTCCCCCGCCTGGGCCTTCAGGAAGGCCTCGAGCACGTGGGGCCCGCGGCCCACGCCGCAGGGGTTGTTGTGCTTGACGATGACGCAGGAGGGGGCCGCGAACTGGAAGACGGTGCGGGCCGCGGCGTCCGAGTCCAGGAGGTTGTTGAAGCTCAGCTCCTTGCCCTGGAGCTGGCGGCAGGCGGCGATGCCCTCCTCCGGGGCCCCGGGGCGCACGTAGAAGGCGGCGGGCTGGTGGGGGTTCTCGCCGTAGCGGAGGGTCTGCTTGGCCTCCAGGCCGATGCTGAGGCGCTCGGGCAGGCCCTCCCCGAGGGCGCCGGAGGCCATCCAGGCGCTGATGGCGGCATCGTAGGCCGCGGTGCGCTGGAAGGCGGCCAGGGCGCAGGCCCGGCGGTCCTCCAGGGACCAGGTGCCTTCGGCCAGCTTCGCCAGGAAGGTCCCGTACTGGGCGGGATCGGTGAGGACGGTGACGGTGGCGTGGTTCTTGGAGGCGGACCGGAGCATGCTGGGGCCGCCGATGTCGATCTGCTCGATGCACTCCTCCGCCGTGGCCCCGGCCCGGGCCACGGTGGCCTCGAAGGGGTAGAGGTTCACCACCACCAGGTCGATGGGGCCGATGCCCAGGCGCTCCGCGTCGGCCGCGTGGGCCGGGTCGTCCCGGCGGAACAGGAGGCCCCCGTGGATCCTGGGGTGGAGGGTCTTCACCCGGCCCCCGAAGGCCTCGGGAGCGCCGGTGTAGTCGGCCACCTCCCGCACCGGCACGCCGGCGTCGGCGAGGGCCTTGAGGGTGCCCCCGGTGGCCAGGAGGTCCCAGCCCTGGTTCACGAGGCCCTTGGCCAGGGGCAGGAGACCCGTCTTGTCGTAGACCGAAATCAGAGCCGTAGCCATGGCATTCCCCGGAAAGATCCATTCTTTCACGGAGAAGCGAAGGGGAAAACCCCGGAAGGGCGATAGGATGCAGGGCAGAGTTAACGGAATTAGCCAATCCGGCCGATCAGGATCAAAAAAGGAGGTCCCCGTGGACGTTCAGGTGGAGGTCCAGTTCACGATCCAGCACACCATGGAGGAGCTGAAGGACCAGTTCGTCCGCCGCGGGCACATCCCCGACTGGCACGTCATCGACGCGGAGACCCGGCCCCAGCTCTTTTTCGAGACCCGCATCGTCTCGTTCAACCTGTCCTCGGAGGAGGACCGGCGGGCCTGGTTCGTGTTCAGCCTGGAGGCCTGCGGGGAACTGCGCAAGCGGGTCCACATCCGTAATGTGGTGCCTTCAGGGGTGACGATCGACATCCCGAACTTGGTGGAATTCCTCAACTTCTGCCGAAATTGCCTGATCGCCACCCCGGGCGCGCCCTAAAGCACCCCTGGTCCGTTCCACCCCTTTGCCTCATGCTTGAAGGCCTGACTCGGGAAAAGCCATGCCGACACTTAAAATCAACGACATCGAGGTGAAGGTCGAGCCCGGGACCCTGCTCCTGGACGCGTGCGCCCAGGCCGGATACCCGGTGCCCAGCTACTGCTACCACTCCGCCCTGACGCCCGTGGCCACCTGCCGCATGTGCCTGGTGGAGATCAAGGGGCAGCCCAAGCTCGCCACATCCTGCACCACCGTGGCCGGGGACGGCCAGGAGGTCTTCACCAACTCCAAGGCCGTGGCCGACGGCAGGGCCGGAGTGATGGAGTTCCTGCTCATCAACCACCCCCTGGACTGCCCCATCTGCGACCAGGCCGGGGAATGCAAGCTCCAGGACTACAGCTACCAGTACGGCAGCGGCGACAGCCGCATGGTCGAGCCAAAGCGCCGCTACCGCTACGAGGACCTGGGCGCCAAGATCGTCATCGACAAGAACCGGTGCATCCACTGCACCCGTTGCGTGCGCTTCACCAAGGAGATCTCGGGCACGGGCGAGCTCATCGTGGCCAACCGGGGCTCGGAGCTGGAGGTCACCACCTACTCCGGGCGCACCATGGACGAGAACCCCCTGGCGGGCAACGTCGTGGACCTGTGCCCCGTGGGGGCGCTCACCAGCCGCGACTTCCGCTTCAACAAGCGCGTGTGGTACCTCAAGCCGGTGCCCACCATCAGCCGCCACTCCCCCATGGCCAACCCCATCTGGGCCGACGTGGACCAGAACCGCCTCTGGCGCTTCCGTCCCCGCCCCCAGGGGACGAAACTCTCCACCCAGTTCATGCTCGACGCCGAGCGCCTCGCCTGGCACCGCTACGACCTGGATCCCGCGACCCGCCTCGTCACGCCGCTCCTGGGCGGCGCGCCCGCCCCGGCCGAGGCCATCGCTGCGCGCCTTCGCGAGGCGGGCTCGGTGGCCGTGGCCGGCCAGGGCACCTTCGGCTGCGACGCCGCCCAGCGCCTGGGCGACCTCGCCTCCAGCCCCGACCTGCGCTACGGCACCGGCGACCGCCTGGAGCAGGTGCAGTTCCCCGCCCTGCAGCTCAGCGGCGACGGCATCTTCAATCGCCGCGGGTTCTCCGAGCGGGGCTTCCGCTTCGGTCACCTGGACGAGCTCCTGGCCCGGGTGAGGAGCGGCGAGGTGAAGGCCGTGGTCCTGCTCCACGACGCCGAGTTCTCCAGCCGCGCCGAGACCGCGAAGCTAGCCGAGATCCTGGAGGCCGTGCCCTTCAGCCTCCTCCTGGAGCCCATCCCTTCCGACCTGCACGGCTCCGCGCGCCTTCCGGTGGCCACCTACCTGGAGGAGAGCGACTTCGTGATCAACCACGAGGGCGAACTGCGCCGCTACCAGAAGGCCCTGGAACCTCCCAGGGGCGTCAAGACCCTCCCCGCCTGGGCCCGGGAACTGGCCGGCGCGATCCACGGAGTCAACGTCTAAGTGTCCGGCATTCTATTGATGGTCTATGACGCCGAGGACCACCGGTGCCGCCGCATGGTGGACTGGGTGGGGCGGCATGACCGGGACGGCCTGGTGGTGACCTTCCCCTACCAGAACGGCGAGCTGGTGCGGGTGGCCCCCGAACTGGCCGGCCTGGAGTTCCCCGGGGAGGTCTACACCCTGGACCTGGACAGCCGTGTGGTGCGCGGAGGCGCCGCCATGGCGCCGGACCTGCTCCGGCGCCTTCCGGGATGGTCCTGGGCCCAGGGGCCCGCGCGGATTCCCTGGGTGGCCCGGCTGATCATCGGGATCATTCGCCGCTGACGGCGAGGCGATAAATTGGATATCCTTTCACCCTCGTGAAAGGCTTCGCCATGCCGGACCTCAACGCCAAGGTCACCCAGCGCAAGGATCTGGCGCCGGGCCTGATGATCATCCGGGTGAAGCCCGACGGCTGGGAGCTGCCCCCCTTCAAGCCCGGCCAGTTCGCGGTGCTGGGCCTGCCCGCCGAGGCCCCCCGGAGCCCGGGCGCCCTCCCCGAGGAGGGCAGGGACGCCTTCCCGCGGCGCGCCTATTCCATCGCGTCCTCCTCCCTGGACCGGGACTTCCTGGAGTTCTACATCGTGGAGGTGCCCGGCGGCGCGCTGACGCCGAGGCTCTTCGCGCTCCAGGAGGGCGACCGCCTTTGGCTGGGGCCCAAGCTCACCGGGCTGTTCACCCTGGACCAGGTGGCCCCCGGGCGGAACCTGGCCTTCATCGCCACCGGCACGGGCCTCGCCCCCTACATGTCCATGCTGCGCACGCACCTCGCCTCCGAGCCGGACCGGAAGTTCGCCGTGGTCCACGGCGCCCGCTACGCCAGCGACCTGGGCTACCGGAACGAGCTGTTCCACCTGGAGCGGGACCACGCGAACTTCACCTACCTGCCGGTCCTCTCCCGCCCGGAGTCCGGATGGCAGGGCTTCAGGGGCCACCTGCAGGACTTCTGGGCCGGCGGCGACCTGGAGAAGGGCTGGGGGCTCAGGCCCGCGCCCGGGGACACGGACTTCTTCCTCTGCGGGAACCCGGGGATGGTGGAGGCCATGCTGGGCATCCTGCAGGCGGAGGGCTTCCGGGAGCACACGAAGAAAGAGCCGGGACAGGTCCATTTCGAAAAGTACTGGTGACATCGCCCAAGGGGCGGATGCGGCGCCTTGAGGCGCTTTGTGGCACTTTGCCGTTTGCCGTCCCGGGGCCTTCCCTGGAAGAGTGGGCGTGTTCCAAAAAAACGGCTGACCGGCCCTGTCCGCAATCATTTTTACCTCAGAAAGGAGGACTCCCATGCGGAGGTTGTTCATCGTGGTCTTCCTCGCCTTCGCGGCGCTTTTCGCCGCCTCGGCGACCCAGCCCCCCAGCACCCTCCAGGTGAAGGGGATGGGCTGGGGCAAGTGCCCCTGCGACATCGTGCTCAACGACGGCGACTACTGGGGCGGTTCGATCTGGCTCACGCTGGACGGGAAGGAGTTCCTGGAAGGCGTCTGGTCCGGGCAGGACGGCACGGACACCTGGGCCGGGCCCGGCGAAGCCTTCGGAACCGGGAAGAACGGCGTCTATACCTACGCCTTCAACAAGCTCCCCGACGGGACCTACGCGGACACCTTCGTCGCGCACATCCCCATCGCGACCTTCTCCCTCCCTCCGGGCCTCATGGGCTTCGGAACCTACCAGGGCCCCCACCACATCGTCTCCGGCACCGGGCGCTTCAAGCACGCCAAGGGGATGATCGCGGTCAGCGGCACCTACGTCTGGGGCCCCGCCGCCGGCGGGACCGTGGAGGTGGGCTACTTCTCCCCTGAATACACAGGGTTCATAAACAACGTCCTTCCGGCGAAATAGGCTCCCGCAGGTCAGGAGGAACCTCCCGGCTCTCCAGCCACCGGTCGATCTCGACGGCATATGCGTAGACCGATCCCTGTTTCCGGTGCATGTGGCGGTGCACCGGGAGGTTCTCGCTCTTTTCCCACCGCTGGGCGGTGGCGACGCTGACACGGACGTAACTGGCGATCCCCTTCCAGGAATCCAGGCAATCGCCAGGGTGCCGCGCTTTCACGACGAGCGCTGCCTGCGTTTCGGGGGGCATCGGGCCTCCTCGGAAGGGCCATTGCAATAAATGCTGCATTGCTTTTATACCTGCAAAGATTGGCTTCGCCCGCCTGCCTGTCAAGGGCGCAAAAAACCGGTTGATGGGTTTTTGATGAACGGGAAAAACGGGCGCCCGACCAGGCTATATCTGGGGAAACACAGCCAGCCCCTGATCCAGCCCCCCCTAGAAGGCGACGCCCACCCCGAACGTCCACATGCGCTGGAATTCCTGTCCCGACCCCTGGGCGCCCAGGTAGCCGGCGACGTCGCCCACGGAATTGATGTTCACCGGCTTGTCCTTCGTGATGGGCTGCTGGTAGCTGGCCGCGAAGTAGGGATTGATCACCGGCAGCGGCAGGCTGTAGCGGATGCCCACGCGCAGCCAGGGGCGGGCGAGGTTCTTCGTCTGCTCCGCGCCGGCGAGGGTCAGCTTGTAGTTCTGGAAGCGCTCCATGACGCCCAGCTCCCCGGCGAGACCCGTGAAGGGCACCCAGAACTGGGCGTTGAGGCCCAGGCCCAGGCCCGACTGCTTCAGGCGGCTGTCCACGGTGGCGGCGCCCTGCTGGACCTGGCCGTCGGCCTTCCACTGGGAGAACTCGGCGCCCCACTCCAGCTTCAGGACGGGGCCCACCCGGACGATACGGTGGCTGGCGGTGAAGGTGAAGCCGCTGCCGGTGTCCAGGCTCTTCTGGCGGATCAGGGTGCCGGTGCCCTGGATGAGGGTCTGGGGGAGGTTCTGGCCCTGGGGGAAGGGCACGTCCAGGCGCAGATCCCAGGCCTGGGCGGAAAGGGGGAGGGCCAGGAGGGTCAGGGCCAGGGTCTGGGTCAGGTGCATGGGGGCCTCCGGAAACGCTTCCCTAGGATGCAGCAAAGGGGGTGGGGCTGGAAGTTTCTTGAACAATTCGCATGAAAGGGTGTCATGTTTTTGACTTGACCCTTTTCCCACACCATCTAGGCTATTTACAACTCAGAAAGTCCTGATGACCCCACTCCCCCGCCTCCACTGGTCCACGCTCGGCGAGCCCACCCTGGGGCTCGAGAACCGCTGGGCCGGCGCATGGGAAATCACGCTGGACCGCGCAGGCGCGCCGGCCCTGCCGCCCCGGGAGACCGATCTGTGGGTCATCACGGCCTCCGCCCCGGAACCGCCGCCCGCCCTGGTGAGGGCCGGCGCGGAGGCGGGGGCGCTGCCCATCCTCCTCCTGCTCCCGCCCGGGACCGACGGCGTGCAAGCCCCTTCGCTGTTCCATTGGAGCGCCCTGGGCTCGGTGCGCTGGGGGCCCATGCAGGACCTTCCTCCGGTGCCGGGGCTGCGCCCGGCCACCCTGCCTCCGCTCAACCTCACGGTCACCCAGGCCCTCGCGCTCGGCCTGGTGGGCATCGGCGCGGCCATGCAGGAGGTGCTGGCCAAGGCCAAGGCCGCCTCGGCCACCCGCGCCACGGTGCTCCTCCAAGGGGAGAGCGGCACCGGCAAGGAGATCATCGCCCGGGCCATCCACTCCATGAGCGCGCAGGCCGACCTGCCCTTCGTGCCCGTGCACTGCGGCGCCATCCCGGACAACCTCATCGAGTCCGAGCTCTTCGGCTACACCAAGGGCGCCTTCACCGACGCCCGCAAGGACGCCCCCGGCAAGTTCCGGGAAGCCACGGGCGGCACCATCTTCCTGGACGAGGTGAGCACCATGCCCCTGGGCGCCCAGGTGCGCCTGCTGCGGGTCCTCCAGGAACGGGAAGTGCAGCCCCTGGGCGGCGGAGGCCCCGTGAAGGTGGACGTGCGCGTGGTGGCGGCCACCAACTCCGACCTGTGGCAGCGGGTGCAGGAGGGCTCCTTCCGGGAGGACCTCTTCTACCGCCTGGAAGTGGTGCCCATCACCCTGCCCCCGCTGCGCGCGCGCCGGGAGGAGATCCCCTTCCTCGCCCAGCATTTCCTCAACCGCAAGGCCCGGGAGCACGGCCTCTATCCCAAGGCCATCCACCCTTCGGTGGATTCCCTGCTCATGGCCATGCCCTGGAGCGGCAACGTGCGCCAGCTTGAGAACGCCGTGGAGCGGGCCATCGTGCTCTCCGCGGGGCGCCCCGTGCTCACGCGGGAGGACTTCACGTTCCTGGCGGACCGCATCCCCGAAGGCCGGGAGATCGTCCAGTCCCTGCCCCCCATGGAGTCCTACGCGCCTTCCGGCGTGGTGTCGGCCGCGCAGTCCATGGACCTGCCCGCCGAGGGGGTCGACCTCAACCAGGTGGTCTCGGACGTGGAGAAGAAGCTCATGCTCCAGAGCCTCCAGGTGACGCGGGGCAACAAGAAGCGCGCGGCCGAGCTCCTGGGCCTCAAGCGGACCACGTTCCTGGAAAAGATGAAGCGGCTGGACCTGGAGGACGTCGCGCCGGACGGTGCCGAGGCCTGATAACCTAGTCGGATGGATCATGCATCTCCCCACACCCGCTGGCTGCTCGAGGTACCGGGGGCCGCGGAGGACCGCCTGGGCGACTGGCTCACCGAAGGGGGCGCCACCGCCACCTACCGCGAGGCGGACCCCCCCCACACCTTCTTCGCCTATTTCCCTCCGGGCCTGACCCCTCCCGACGCCGGAGGCCTGGCCGCCTTCGGCGCGCGCCTGCTCCGCGAGGAGCGCTTCGAGGACGAGGACTGGCTGGCCAAGAGCCGGGAGGGCTTCGGCCCCATCGAGGTCGGCCAGGGCTTCTACATCCGCCCGCTTTGGGACGCCAGCCCGGCTCCCGGCGGCCGCACCCCCATCGTCGTGAACCCGGGCCTCGCCTTCGGCACCGGCGGCCACGAGACCACCCGCCTGTGCATGGCCCACCTCGAGGAGCTGGCCGCGGCGGGCCGGCTCCAGGACCCGGTGCTGGACATCGGCGCGGGCACGGGCATCCTGGCGCTGACCGCCTGGCTCTGCGGGGCCCGGCGCATCGCGGCCCTGGACAACGACCCCGACTGCGGCCCGGCCATGGACGAGTTCATGGTCCTGAACGAGGCCGTCCTGGGCGGCGCGCGCCCCTTCACCCACTACGTGGGCCTCCTGGACGACCCCAGGGCCGACGGCCCCTGGAACACCCTCCTCGCCAACATCCTCCTGGAGACCATCCAGGACCTGCTGCCCCGCATGGCCTCCATCGCCGCGCCGGGAGCCCTGCTGGTGGCCTCGGGCATCCTGGCCGAGCGCCAGGACGAGGCCCTCATCAGCCTCGCGGCCTACGGCTTCCGGCCCCTGAAGGTGACCACCGAGGGCGCCTGGGTGGCCATCCTGGCGGAGAAGCTCCCATGAACCGTCAGGACCAGCCCATCGGGGTCTTCGACTCCGGCATCGGGGGGCTGACGGTGGTGCGCGCGCTGCGCAGGCTCCTGCCCGAGGAGTCCATCGTGTACCTGGGCGACACCGCCCGGGTGCCGTACGGCAACAAGTCCCACGCCACCATCGAGCGCTATGCCCTGCAGGCCGGGACGATCCTGGGCCGCCACAAGCCCAAGCTCATGGTCATCGCCTGCAACACCGCCTCGGCCCACGGCCTCGGGGCGCTGCAGGCCGCCGCGCCCTGCCCCGTCATCGGCGTGATCGAGCCGGGGGCGGAGGCCGCGAGCCTGGCCAAGGGGCCCGTGGGCGTCATCGGCACCCTGGCCACGATCCAGTCCGGCGCCTACGACGACGCCATCCGCCGACGGAACCCCCAGGCCGTCATCCACAGCCTGCCCTGCCCCCTCCTGGTGGGCTTCGCGGAGGAGGGCTGGCTGGACGACCCCATCACCGACGCCATCTGCCGCCGCTACCTGAACCAGATACCCTTCGAGGTGCGCACCATCGTCCTGGGCTGCACCCACTACCCCACCCTGCTGCCCAGCCTGAACCGCACCCGCCCGGACACCACCTGGCTGGACAGCGGCGAGCTCGCGGCGAAGGCGGTCGAGGACCTCCTGCGGGGCTCCCTGGGCTTCCGCACCGCCAGCGCCCGGGGCGACCTGAGGATCCTGCTCACGGACGCCGGCACCCGCCTCCAGGAGGTCGGTGAGCGCTTCCTGGGCGAGCCTCTGGACTCCGTGGAGCTCGTGGAGCTCTGATGCTCCTCCAGGACTCCCTGTCCCGCGCCCTGGTCGAGTACCTCACGGGCACCGTGTCCAGCTACCAGCGCCGGGTCCCCAACGACCCGGAGCTGCTGCGCGCCGTGCTGCGGCCCGGGGACGTGATCCTGGTGGAGGGCGACACCCGCATCAGCCAGATCATCAAGTACCTCACCCAGAGCTCCTGGAGCCACGCCACGATGTACATCGGGGACGCCCTCCTGCGCTGGGGCGGACCCGAGGCGGACCGGGCCCTGGACCGGTACGGCCCGGAGGCCGCGCGCCTCCTCATCGAGAGCGACCTGAAGGACGGCGTGCGGGTCGTGCCCCTGGCCATGTACCTGGACTGCAACCTCCGCGTCTGCCGGCCCCAGGGACTGCGTCCCGGGAGCCTGGACCGCGTGATGATGGAGCTGCTGACACACCTGGGCGTGCGCTACGACCAGCGCAACATCTTCGACCTGGCCCGGTACCTCTTCCCCTTCCATCTCGTGCCCCGGCGCTTCCGGCCGCGCAGCCTCTACCTGGGCAGCTCCAGCAGCCGCGAGGTGATCTGCTCGGCGCTCATCGCCAAGGCCTTCTACCGCGCCGGCATCACCATCCAGCCGCCCCTGGGCGAAGGCGCGGGGCCCCAGGTCCGCCACCCCAGCTACATCATGCCCCGGGACTTCGACCTGTCGGCCAACTTCCAGATCCTCAAGTTCGGGCCCCCGCGGCCCCTGCTGGAGACCGCGGCCCCCTGGGACCTCACCTGAAGACGTTCTGGTTCGGGTTGCGCTCGTCCATCTCCAGCCACAGCCGCTGCATGCTCAGGAGCCGCTCCGGGTAGTCCAGGCCGAGGGCCTCGTCCTCGGGGTCCAGGGCCATGGGATCCTCGATCCACTCCGGGGGGAATTCGGGAAAGATGGCCGGGAGCAGGGTGCGCGGGAAGCCGCGCACGCTCAGGTTCCGGATGCCCGGGGTGTCGATGAGGGTGCCGCCGGTGGCGCAGGGCAGCCACCGCGCGCCGGTGGTGGTCTGGCGGCCGGTGCCGTAGCGGCTCATGTCCCCCGTGCGCTGGTTGAGGCCGGGGGCCAGGGCGTTGATGAGGGTGCTCTTGCCCACGCCGCTGTGGCCCACCAGGGCCACCGTGCGGCCCTTGAGGAGCCCGGCCAGTTCCGGGAGGCCCGCGCCCGTCACGGCGCTGGTCTCGATAATGGGCAGGTTCTGGGCCCGCAGGGGGTCCAGTTCGGGGAGGGTGTCCTTGCTGGAGGCCCGGTCCCGCTTGGTGACGATGATGCGGAAGCCCAGGCCCGAGGCCAGGGCCAGCGTCTGGGCCCGCTCCAGGAGGCCCGGGCGCAGGGGCGGATCGACCACCGCCGCGCACACCCAGAGCTCCTCCGCGTTGGCGCAGATGAGCTGCCAGGGCTCCCGGTCGTCGATGCCGCCGCGCTTGAGGAGCGTGCGCCGGGGCAGCACGGCCACCACCTGCACCTGGGGGAGGTCCGGGTCCTGGGCCTCCAGGGGCACCGGGGAGAAGCGCACCCGGTCGCCCACCACCAGCTTCACCCCCTTGAGCTTGCCGGCCAGGGTGGCGCGGATGGGCGTGCGGTCGTCCAGCTCCAGGTCCACGATCTGGCTGTGGCGCCACACCAGCGTGGCGGCCTCCAGGTGGGCCCAGGGGGCCGCGTCGGGCAGCAGGAGCATGGAGTCGGAATCGTGGGATTCCGCCTCGGTGGTCAGGCGCTCGGCGGACTGCTGGCGGCGCTTGCTCTGGGCCTTGCCCTCCCGCGCGTAGGCGTCGGGGCTGTCCAGGTCGTGGGCGTCCCGGCTCTGGCCCAGGCGGTACTTGCGTCCCATCAGGCCCGCCCCGCGAACTCCCGGGTCTCCACGGCCACCTTGACCTTCTCGCCCTCCTTGATGAAGAGGGGCACCTTGATCTCGATGCCCGTCTCCAGCTTGGCGGGCTTGAGGACGTTGCCGCTGGCCGTGTCCCCCCGGGCGCCGGGCTCGGTGTAGGTGACCGAAAGCTCCACGTGGGTGGGCATCTGGAGGCCGATGGGATTGCCGTTGTACTTCTGGATCTGGATGATGGCGCCCTCCACCAGGAAGTCCAGGGCGTCGCCCCGCATCTCGTCATCCAGGGTCAGGGTCTCGAAGGACTCCTGGTCCATGAAGTGGGATCCGTCCCCGTCGGAGTAGAGGTAGGAGGCCTGCACCATCTGGAGGTCGGGCTCCTTGAACTTGTCGCCGGCCTTGAAGGTCTTGTCGAAGACCGCGCGGGTGAGGAGGTTGCGCATCTTGAGGCGCACCAGGGTCTGGCCGCCGCGGGCCGTGGGGGTGGAGATCTCCACGTCCAGGCAGTGGAAGGGGGTGTCCTCGAATTCGAAGAACATCTTTCGTTTTACGGCGATCGCTTCGATCAGGCTGGCCATGGCTTCCTCGGGGATAAAGAATTTCACATTGGCGCCCCCGTCGACAGACCCGTCCCGGAGACCGCTCAAGGGGAAATAGTGCCATGATCCGGGCAAAACCCCCAATTCCTGTATCATGGGGGGCAGGAACAACGTAATGGCGGATCTTCCAAAGAGCATAGGCCGGTATCTGGTCAAACGGGCCATTGGCCAGGGCGCCATGGGCGTGGTCTACCTCGCGGAGGACCCCCTCCTGAAGCGCCGCCTGGCCCTGAAGGTGGTCCGCGCCGCCGGCGAGGAGCGGGAGCAGGCCCTGGAGCGCTTCAAGCGCGAGGCCGAGATCTCCGCCCAGCTGAACCACCCCAACATCGTCACGGTGTACGACGTGGGCGACGAGCCCGCCATGGGCCCCTTCATCGCCATGGAGTACGTCGAGGGCAACAGCCTGGGCAAGTTCATCCGGGACAATTCGCTGGAACTCGAGACCAAGTTCGGGATCCTCATCCAGGCCATGCGGGCCCTGCGCGCGGCCCACCGCCACGCCATCGTCCACCGGGACGTCAAGCCCGACAACATCCTCGTGGCCGAGGACGGCCGGGTCAAGCTCATGGACTTCGGCATCGCCAAGACCATGGCCCCGCGCCTCACCAACGCCGGCGAGTTCCTGGGCTCGCCGGCCTACAGCGCCCCCGAATTGCTGCGGGGCGGCGACCCCACCCCCAGCTCGGACCGGTACGCGTTCGCCGTGACCTCGTTCGAGCTGCTCACGGGCCAGTTGCCGCACCCGGGCACCAACGTGGCCGCGGTCATCACCCACATCCTGACGGAGCCGCCGGTCTTCCCCGCCGGAATGTCCGGCGACATGACCAAGGTCTTCCGCCAGGCGCTGTCCCAGGACCCCGAGGAGCGCCCCGGCTCCCTCATGGACTTCCTGCTGCCCCTCGTGGACGCCTACCCCCTGGATTCCAATTGCCGCGCCCGGGTCAACGAGCTGTTCCGCCACGACGACCACGCCGGGGACATCGTGCCTCTCCGGCGCCTGCGCCCCTCGTCCGCCATCCCCCCCGAGCCCCCTTCGAGCGCCACCTCCACCGGCAGGACCACCGCGGGCCTGGGCGGCGTGCGGGCCACCCCGGTGCGCCCCATCCCCTCCTACACGCTCCCCAGCCCCGTCAAGATCGAGCTGGAGACCGAATCTCCCACGAGCACGCGCCCCCCCGGCCACGGGCAGGGCCCGGACCGCCGGCAGGGCGCAGACGAGGTGACGCCCCTGACCATGGTCAAGTGGTTCATCGCCATCCTGGTGGCGGGCCAGCTGATCTGGTGGCTCTACCGCCTCGTGAACAGCTCGGCGCCCCCTACCTAGGCGATTGGCAGAGCTCCATGAGGACCCCCCCCGTCTCCGCCGGGTGGATGAAGGCGATCCTGCAGCCGTGGGCTCCGGCCCGGGGCTCCTTGTCGATCATGCGCACCCCCTTGGCCAGGAGTTCCTTCACGGCAGCCTCCACATCGTCCACCTCGAAAGCCACATGGTGGATGCCGGGCCCCTTCTTCTCGAGGAACTTGCCCACGGGCCCCTCGGGGTCGGTGGACTCCAGGTACTCCAGCGTGCTGGGGCCCACGGGGAAGAAGGCGGTGCGCACGCGCTGTTCGGCGACCTCCTCCACGTGGTCGGCCTCCATGCCGAAGAGCCTGCCCATGCGGCCCATGGCCTCGTCCAGGGTGGGGGACGCGATGCCCAGGTGGTTGATGCGAAGAATTTGCATAGTGCCTCCTGACCCAGTTTACGGGAACCCGGAGGCCCGCGGCCGCATTCTGGATACATGCTCCCCGTGCTCCTCGCCCTTGCCCTGACCCCCTCCCCCGGGCCCACCCTCCCCGCCGTCCAGGGCCTGCGCAAGCCCCTGCCCGTGGCCGCGGACGTGGCGGCGTTCGTGAAGTGGTCCCTGGCCGAGGTGGGCCAGGCGGTGGTGGTGGTGGAGGGGGAATACGCCCTCCCCCTGCCCAGGGTGTCCACCGGCATCCGGATCCTGGAGGGGAGGATGCGCCTTTTCAGCGTGAAGATGCCCAACCCCGCCGACATCCCGGCGGCCCCCTGGATGGACACGAACACCATCCGATCCGGGGGGAATGTCGCCCAGAGAATATATCCGATGGGGTTGGGATATTAAAAAGGAGTGATAATGGGGCATGGGCTTTTCGGCCCGCAAGGAGACACCATGGCCCAGATCACCCTCAAAGGGAACCCCATCCACACCGTCGGCGACCTGCCCAAGGCCGGCAACCCCGCCCCGACCTTCACGCTGACGCGCAAGGACCTCTCCGAGGTCTCCCTGGCGGACTTCAAGGGCCAGCGGGTGGTCCTGAACATCTTCCCGAGCATCGACACGCCCACCTGCGCCACCTCGGTCCGCACCTTCAACGCCCAGGCCTCCAAGGCCGCCAACACGGTGGTCCTGTGCGTGTCCGTGGACCTGCCCTTCGCCGCCGGCCGCTTCTGCGCCGCGGAAGGCCTGGACAACGTCGTCCCCGCCTCCGCCTTCCGGACCCCCGAATTCGGCAAGGCGTACGGCGTGACCCTCATCGACGGCCCCCTGCGCGGTCTGCTGGCCCGCGCCGTGGTGGTGCTGGACGAGACGGGGAAGGTGGTCCACACGGAACTGGTCCCCGAGATCGCCCAGGAGCCCAACTACGAGGCCGCGCTCAAGGTGCTGAACTAGGGGCCGAGGTTCCCCGAGGAAAGAGGGCTTGTCAGATTCCCCTGTGGATCAGGTAGGCCCAGTTGGCCAGGACGGCGGCGGCGAGGCCGCACAAGGCCAGCCTGCGCTCCGTCCGGGTCCATTCGAAGCGCGGGGTCAGGCCCGTGGCGGCCCTGAAGGCGAACCACGCCACCGCGGCCAAACCCGCGGTCATCAGCAGGGGGTTCCAGAGGAAGGCCCGCCAGGGATGCCCGTTCAGCAGCGCCAGCGCCCCCCGGGTGGCGCCGCAGGTGGGGCACGGATGGCCCGTGAGGCGCTTGAACATGCAGGTGGCCACCTCCACCCCCCAATGCCGTTCCAGGAGCGCCTCGACCCCGGCCAGGGCGGAGAATGCCAGGGCCGCGGCCAGGGCCCAGACCGGGACCCGGGGGAACCTGGGGGCGGGCTCGAGCCTCACATCCGGTGACTGAGGAGGAACGGGATTGCGATGGCGGCGATCACGCCCAGGAGCCCGAGGATGCCGAGGATGGTCGCGATGATGCCCAGGATCCACCCGGCCCTGGTCTGTCCCTCTCCGGAGCGGTCCATGCGGCCCGCGGCCATCTCCTTGAGGTCGGAACCGCCCATGACCCAGGCGAGGATGGCGAAGACGAAGCAGCAGAGGAAGCCGACGATGCCGAAGGCGAGGATCATGCCGCCGCGGTGCGGCCTGGGGCCCTGGGGGGCGTACTCGTTCATGCGGGCTCCGGGAAGGGGACTACCCCATGGTGGCCGCGGGAGCCGGCGCGATCAATCCCTTCAGCCGGCGATGCGCTTGAGGCGGCGGAGCTCGGGAACCCTCCAGGCGATGGCCCCCACGACGCCCAGGGTCATCAGGCCCCCGAACACCACGGAGGGCACCACGCCCAAGAGGCGCGCGGCGAGGCCGGACTCGAAGCTGCCCAGCTCGTTGCTGGAGCCGATGAAGAAGCCGTTGACGGCCTGGACCCGGCCCATCATCTCGGGCGGGGTGCGGGTCTGCACCAGGGTTCCGCGAAGCACCATGCTCACGCTGTCCATGGCGCCGCTGGCGGCCAGGAGGATCAGGGAGACCCAGAACACGCTGGAGAGCGCGAAGCCGATCCAGCACAACCCGAAGCAGCCCACGCAGATGAGCAGGATCGTGCCGGCGTGGTTGCGGGGCGGATGGTGGGCCTGCCAGAAGCCCATGGCCACGGAACCCACGGCGGGCGCGGCCCGGAGGACCCCCAGGCCCTGGGGGCCGACCCGGAGGATTTCGGCCGCGAAGACCGGCAGCATGGCCACGGCGCCGCCGAAGAGCACCGCGAAGAGGTCCAGGCTCAGGGCGCCCAGCACGAGGTTGTGGGTGAACACGAACGTCACCCCTTCGCCCAGGTTCTGGAGGATGGGCGTCTTGGACGGCGTGCGGGGGTGGGGCAGCACCTGGAGGATCATGACGAGGGCCAGGCCCATCAGCAGGACCTCCACCTGGTAGGCCAGCGCGGCGCTCCCGAAGCTGTACAGGAGCCCGCCGAACGCGGGCCCCGTGACCTGCGCGAGCTGGAAGGAGGAGCTGCGCCAGGTCGCGGCGTTCTGGTAGGCCTCCCGGGGCACCAGTTCCGTCGCCAGCGCCTGGGAGGCGGGCCGGAAGAAGGCGCGGCCCAGGCCGGCCAGGGCCTGGATGGCATAGAAGGGCCAGGCAGCCTGGGGGACCCTGCCCGTGTTCATGGCCAGGAGCAGGAGCCCTCCCGTGAGCATGACGGCCATGGACAGGAGGGAAAGCGTCCTCCGGTCCCTGCGGTCCGCGGCCCAGCCGCCCACCAGGGTGAGGGTCAGGAAGGGGATCGCCTCCGCCAGGCCGATGAGGCCCAGGGACAGGGGGTCGTGGGTGATGTGGTACACCTGCCAGGCCATGGCCAGGGTCTGGATCTGCGTGGCCACCGTGAACGCGAAGATCCCCCCCAGGAACCAGCGGTACTCGGGGTACCGCAGGGACTGGTAGGCATCATGGCCCGGATCACTACTCATATCTGAGCGCGTCGATCACGTTCAGGTTCGCGGCCTTCAGCGCCGGGAGGAACCCGGCGACGATGCCCACCACCCCCGAGAAGCCCAGGCCCAGGGCCACGGCCCAGGGCTCGGCCACGGCCGGGAGGACCGCGGTGAACTTGAGGATCCAGATGATCAGGTAGGCGATGGCCACCCCCAGGAGGCCGCCCAGGATGGACAGCACCACGGCCTCGGTGAGGAACTGCATGAGCACGCTGTGGCGGGTCGCGCCCAGGGCCCGGCGCACGCCGATCTCCCGCGTGCGCTCGGTGACGCTCACGAGCATGATGTTCGAGATGCCGATGCCGCCCACGATGAGGGAGATGCTCGCGGCCATGGCCAGGAAGGTGGTGAGGACGCTGGCCTGCTGGTCCTGCATCTTCACCCAGTCGTCCTGCTTGCGGATCATGAAGGGGTTCTCGTCCTTGGGCGTCAGGCGCAGGCGCTGGCGCAGGAGCGCGGTGATCTCCATCTCGGCCAGGTCCGCCTTGCCCTCCTGCGCACTCACGAGGATGTTCTGGATGCGGTCGGTCCCGACGATCTTGTGCATGACCGTCGTGTAGGGGGCGACCACGATGTCGTCCTGGTCGCCCATCATGCCGGCGCCCTTGGACTCCAGGATGCCGACGACCTCGAAAGGCAGCGCGGCGATGCGGATGATCTTGCCGATGGGCTCCTCGCCGTTGGGGAAGAGCGTGTCGCGCACGGTGGTGCCCAGGACGCAGACCTTGGCCTGCCCCTTGGTTTCCTGTTCCGTGAAGAACCGCCCCTGCTGCACCTCCCAGCCCCGGATCTGGATGAACTGGACGCCCGATCCCTGCACGGTGGAGACCGTGTTGTTGTTCTGGTAGATGATGGCGCGGTTGGCCCGCACCTGCGGCGTGGCCGCGACCACGGTCGAACCGGAGAGGTCCCGCTCGATGAGCCCGGCGTCCTCCTCCAGGAGGATCGGGACCGAGCCCATGCCCATGGGGCCCCGGGCGCTGTTGGAGCTGCCGCCGCCGTTGAAGATGGTCAGCATGTTGGAGCCCATGTTCTGGATGATGTCGATGGAGGCCTTCTTGGACCCCTGGCCGATGCCGATCATGGCGATGACCGCGCCCACGCCGATGATGATGCCGAGCATGGTGAGGAAGGCCCGGGTCTTGTTCCGGGTGATGGCGAACAGCGCCAGCTTGATGAAGTCGAGAACGTTCATGACCGGGTCTCCGGAAGGATGGGGCTGCGCCGCATCAGCGGCGCATGCCGCCGGGAGCGCCGATGGGAGCGGCGGTCTGCGCCGACTTCTTCAGGTCCTCGACGCCGGTGAGCACCACGATCCCCTCCGTGACGCCTTCGCCGCTGACCTCGGTGAACATGCCGTCGCTGGCCCCCACCTTCACGGGCAGGGCCTTGGGCTTGCCGTCCACCAGGATCCAGACCCGGTCCTCCCGGCGGGACACCATGCCCTTGCCGGAACCGCCCGGACGGGCGCCACCGCCGCCGGGGCGCTGCTGGCCACCGGCCTGCTGACCGGCTGCCGGGCCGGCGCCCGGGGTCTTGGGCGCCGCGTCCTTGAGGAAGGCCGCGGGGTTGAACCGCAGGGCCGCGCTGGGCACCCGCAGGACCTGGTCCCGCTCCTTGGTGACGATGGTGCAGTTGGCCGTCATGCCCGGGAACAGGGCCAGATCGCCCCGGTAGACCGGGCTGCCCGGCAGGATGTAGCGGGCCGTGCTGGATTCGAGGTCGGCCGTCTGGGGTTTGCCCATGAGGACCGGCTTGCCGGCAGGACGAGCATGGCCGCCTTCCTGGCGCATGCCGCCGGGACGCCCCTCGGCGCCATGCCAGCCAGCAGGGGAGGGAGCGCCCCCACGCGGGCCCTGCTGGCCGCCCGCCCTATCCCCGCCTTCCCGCTTGAGCCCCTCGGGGGCCGCGTTGCGGGGTTCGTTGTTCACTTCCATGACCACCAGGTAGGTGACCACGTTCTGGTTGACCACGGGATTGAGCTGCACCTGGCTCACCACCCCCCGGAACTGCTTGTCGGGATAGCTGTCCACGGTGAAGAAGGCCCGCTGCCCGACCTGCACCTGGCCGATGTCGGCCTCGTCGATGGCGGCCTGGACCTTCATCTTGGACAGGTCCTGGGCGATGGTGAACATGTTGGGGGTGCTGAAGCTGGCCGCCACGGTCTGGCCCACGTCCACCAGGCGGTTCACCACGACGCCGTCCACCGGCGCCCGGAGGGTGCAGTAGTCCAGGTTCGTCTTGGCGCGGACCACGCCGGCCTTGGCGGAATCCAGGTTGCCCTGGGCGGTCTTCAGGACCAGCTCCTTGGCGTCCAGGTCGGCGTCCGACAGGAGCTTCTGCTCGTGGAGCTGCTTGTTGCGCTTGTAGTCGATCTGGGCGTTGAGGAGCGAGGCCTTGCAGCGGTCCAGGGTGGCCTGGGCGTCCTGGATCTGGGTGAGCCAGGGCGTCTCGTCGATCTTCCCGATGACCTGGCCCTTCTTGACGAGGCTGTTGAAGTCGGCGTAGATGCCCGTGACGACGCCCGAGACCTGGGTGCCCACCGGCACCTGGATGAGGGCGTTCAGGGTCCCGGTGGCGCTGATGCGGGCCGTGATGCCGCCCTTGTCGACCTTGGCCGTGCGCCACTTGATCTCTTCCTTGGGGCCCTTGATGAGGTAGGCGGCGCCGGCGCCCACCAGGACCACGGCCACAGCGGTGACGATCCAGACTTTTCGACTCATGATTACCTCGAAGCCAAGGGTTCAGATACCTCTACCTTGCCATGTGAGGCACGGATCGGCAAAAAGGTTGAGCCCGAAGGCCGAATTGTGACCGGATCTCAGAGGGTGTCTGCAAAAGGGGAGGCCCTCTCAGCGCAGGAAGGGGAATGTGTCCGTCACCACCCGCCATGCGAAGGCCGTGTAGAGGGTCCCGGGGAAGAGTCCGATGACCACCACCAGGATCCCGCACACCAGCACCGCGGCCCCGGCCAGGGGGGCCCGCAGGGCTGGGCGCTCCGAGGCCTCCCGTTCGGCCTTCTCGGTGGGCTTTTCCAGGAACAGGGCCACGGGAAGGCGGAAGTAGTAGTACACGGACACCAGGCTGGCCAGGACGCCGGTCACCGCCATGGCGACATGCCCCTGGAGAATCAATTCCTTGAAAATCATGTACTTGCCGTAGAAGCCGGCCATGGGGGGGATGCCCGCCAGACCGAAGAGGCACAGGCTCGCCGCGATGGCCAGGTCGGGCCGCTTCCAGCCCATCCCCTTCACGTCGTCGAAGGTGGTCTTGTCGCCCACCAGGCCCAGGCAGGTGAGGATGCCGAAGGCGCCCATGTTCATGACGAGGTAGGACACGAGGTAGAAGATGATTCCGCCATAGGCGGCGGGGGTGCCGGCCACCAGGCCCAGGAGGATGTAGCCGGCGTGGCTGATGCTGGAATAGGCCAGCATCCGCTTGATGTTGTTCTGGGCCAGGGCGGCCAGGTTGCCCACCACGAGGGTGAGGATGGCCACCACGGCCAGGGCGGCCTGGATGCGCAGGGAACCGGGCGCCGGGATGCCGGCGCCCAGCACCCGCAGGAGGGCCAGGATGGCCACGCCCTTGGTGGCCACGGACATGAAGCCGGAGATGGGATGGGGAGCGGCCTCGTACACGTCCGGCGTCCACTGGTGGAAGGGCACGGAGCTGACCTTGAAGAGGAAGCCCATCATGAGGAGGGCGGCCCCGGTCAGGGCGATGGCGTCGGGGGTGCGGGAGGCCAGGGCCTGGCCCACGGCGACGATCTCCAGGGAGCCCGTGACGCCGTACAGGAGCACCGAGCCCATGAGGAAGCTGGAGGCGGCCACGGCCCCGGTGATGAAGTACTTCATGCCTCCCTCGAAGGCCTTGGCGCGGGTCCGCACCGTGGCGGTGAGGGCGTACAGGGGCAGGGAGAGCAGTTCCAGTCCCAGGAACAGCAGGATGAGGTTCGAGGCGGCCACGAAGAGGATCATGCCCACCGCGGAGAAGAGGAGCAGGCTCAGGGTCTCCCCCTTCACCCAGCCCTCCTGGTGGAGGTGGTCCCACAGCTGGAGCACGGCCAGGGCCGCGGCCACCAGCACGAAGATCCCGGCGAACTGCGCCAGGCGGTCCATGTGGATGGCGCCGTAGGCCGGCTGCGCCCCGGTGGCCCACAGGCGGGTGATGTAGAAGAAACCCCCGGCCAGGCAGAAAAGGGCCATGAAGAACATGGCGCCCCGGACCCACTTGACCGTGGCCTGGTCCTTGTCCAGCGCGGCCAGCGGCAGGAGGCACGCCCCCAGGGCCGGGATGAGGAGCGGCAGGATGGCGGAGAGTTCGCTCGCGGTGATCATCATCGCTTCACCTCGCCACCGGCGGTCTGGAGGAGGGCCCGGGACACGTGGGCTTCGGACTGGCCGAGGAAGGTCTCGGGATGGATGCCCATCCAGAAGATCAGGACCACCAGCGGCAGCAGGACCGCCACCTCGCGCAGGTTCAGGTCCGCGTGGAGGTGGGCCGTGCCGCTTTCGGGATCCGGGTTGGCCGGTCCCCAGAAGACGCGCTTGACCATCCAGAGCATGTAGGCCGCGCTGAGCAGCACGCCCAGGGTCGCGACCACGGCCGCGGCCTTGCCCCAGTGGAAGCCCGACAGGTACGTGCCGTTGAGGATGAGGAACTCCCCGGCGAAGCCGTTGGTGAGCGGGAGGCCGATGCTGCTGAGCGTCACGATCATGAAGAACGCCGTGAAGACGGGCATCTTCAGCGCAACTCCGCCGAAGTCGGCGATGCGCCGGGTATGGGCCCGGTCGTAGAGCATGCCCACCAGGATGAAGAGGGCGCCCGTGGAGATGCCGTGGTTGAGCATCTGGAGCATGGCCCCCTGGGTGCCGATGACGGTCATGGAGGCGATGCCCAGCATCACGAAGCCCATGTGGCTGACGGAGGAGTAGGCCACCAGTTTCTTGATGTCGGTCTGCACCATGGCCACCAGGGCGCCGTAGATGATGGCGGCCACCGACAGGCCCGCCAGCAGCAGCGAGAAGTGGCGCGCCGCGTCCGGGAAGATCGGGAAGGCGAAGCGGAGGAACCCGTAGGAGCCCAGCTTCAGCAGAACGCCGGCCAGGATCACCGAGCCCGCCGTGGGCGCCTCGGTGTGGGCGTCGGGAAGCCAGGTGTGGAGGGGGAAGAGCGGAACCTTGATGGCGAAGGCCAGCGCGAAGGCGATGAAGAGCGTGCCCTGGGTCTTCCCGGGCAGGGCCTGCACGGCCTGGGCCATGACGCCCGGGGCGAAGCTGCCGGCCTTGCCGGCGGTGTAGAGCAGGGCCACCAGCCAGAGCAGGGAGCCCGAGAGGGTGAAGAGCAGGAACTTGGTGGCCGCGTAGCGCCGCTCCGCGCCGCCCCACACGCCGATGAGGAAGTACATCGGGAGCAGCATGGCCTCCCAGAACAGGTAGAACAGCAGCAGGTCCTGGGCCACCAGGGCCCCCAGCATGCCGGACTCCAGCATCAGCAGCAGCGCGAAGGCGGTTCCGGGGCGGTTCGGGAGGCTGTTCCAGGTGCCGAGCATGGTCAGCGGCACCAGGAAGACGGTGAGGATCACCAGCCAGAGGTTGAGGCCGTCCGCCGAGAGGTGGTACTCCACCGGGATGCCCACGGCCGAGAACCAGTGGAAGCGTTCGACGGCCACCTGCCCCAGGGCGTCGGGCTGGCCCCGAAGGAGCTGCGCGGCGGCCACGGCCAGGACGCCCGCGGCGCCCAGCACGGCCAGGAGCTTGACCAGGGGCGCCTGGCGCTCCGGGAAGAGCAGCAGGAGGGCGCCCCAGGCGAAGGGGGCGAAGACCAGGAAGGTCAGCAGGTGGGAGTTCATCCAGGGCGTGATCACGGGGCGGCTACCTCAAGAAGATCCAGAGCAGGAGCACGGTCCCGAAGGCCATGCCCAGAGCGTAGTTGCGCACCCGGCCCGTCTGGGTCCGAGCGGTGAAGTCGCCGGCGATGCGGGCCAGGGCCCCGGGAAGGTTCACGCCGACGCCGTCGATGAGGATGACGTCGAAGAATTTCCAGGCGAGGTTGGCGATCCAGCGCACCGGGGCGAGGAGGCCCGCCTCCACGCCCTCGTCCACGAAGTACTTGTTGGCGAGCACGCGGTACAGGGCCGGGTTCCGCTCGGCGAAGGCCTCCTCGGAGGCGGTGCCCTTGCGGTAGATGAGGAAGCCCGCCAGGCCGCTGGCGAGCGCCAGGGTGGTGCTCAGCGCCATGAGGCCCCACGCCAGCGCGTGGCTGCCGTGCTCGGCGGCCCCGGGCGCCTCGGCCTTGCCGAAGGCCAGGGCGGGCTCCAGCCAGCCCTCGATGGCGAAGGTCCCGCCCCAGATCTTCGGGAGGCCCAGCAGGCCCGCCAGGAGCGCGCCCGCGGCGAGCAGCGCCAGGGGCAGGGTCATGGTCCAGGGGCTCTCGTGGGCATGCTCATGGGCGTGGTGGTCCCGGGGCTTGCCCCAGAAGGTCAAGGCCATGAGGCGCCACATGTAGAAGGCGGTGCACACGGCGCCCAGGAGGCCGACGACGTAGAGCGCGGGGCTCTTGAGGAAGGCCAGGTAGAGGATCTCGTCCTTGCTGAAGAAGCCCGAGGTGCCCGGGAAGCCCATGATGCAGAGCGTCGCGATGAGCATGGTCCAGAAGGTCACGGGCATCCTGTCCTTCAGGCCGCCCATCCTGAAGAGGTCCTGCTGGTGGTGCAGGCCGTGGATGACGCTGCCGGCGCCCAGGAAGAGGAGGGCCTTGAACCAGGCGTGGGTGAACACGTGGAAGAACCCGGCGGCGAAGCCCGCGGCGCCCAGGCCCAGGAACATGTAGCCCAGCTGGCTCACGGTGGAGTAGGCCAGCACCTTCTTGATGTCGCGCTGGAAGAGGCCGATGGTCGCGGCGAACAGCGCCGTGATGCCGCCCGTCCAGGCCACGATGGTCATCGTCGTGGGGGCCAGCTCGTAGAGGGGCGCCAGCCGGCAGATGAGGTAGATGCCGGAGGTGACCATGGTGGCGGCGTGGATGAGGGCGCTGACGGGGGTGGGGCCCGCCATGGCGTCGGGCAGCCAAAGGTACAGCGGTATCTGGGCGCTCTTGCCGGTGGCGCCCACGAACATCATCAGCGTGGCGAAGGTGATCACGCCGAAGGAGGCCTCGGGGGCCAGGTGCCCGGCCCTGCCCAGGATGTCGCCCACGGTCAGCGTGCCGAAGGCCGCGAAGAGCGCCATCATGCCCACGATCATGCCCAGGTCGCCCACGCGGTTGAACAGGAAGGCCTTCAGGCCCGCCGCCGAGGCGAGCTCGGTCTCGAAGTAGTAGCCGATGAGCAGGTAGCTGCAGAGGCCCACCCCTTCCCAGCCCACGAACAGGAGCGGCAGGGAGGAGCCCAGCACCAGGGTGAGCATGAAGAAGACGAACAGGTTCAGGTAGCAGAAGTACCGGGCGTAGCCCTCCTCCTCCCACATGTAGCCCACGGAGTAGAGGTGGATCAGCAGGCCGATGCCCGCCACGACCAGGGCCATGACGGAGCTGAGGGGGTCGAAGACGAGGCCGAAGGGAACCCGCAGGTCGCCCACGGCCATCCAGTCGAAGTAGACCAGGTCGAGGCGGTGCCCGGGGGCGGCCTTGGCGGCGAAGAAGAGGGCCAGGGCCAGGGCGAAGGAGGCGCCCACGGTGCCCAGGGCCACGGCGGTGACGGCGGCCTTGCCCGCCCTCTTCCCGAGGAGGCCGTGGAAGGCGGAGCCCAGGAGGGGCAGGACGGGGATGAGCCAGGCGATTCTCTGCATCATGCCCTCACAGCTTGAGCGCGTCGGCGCGGTCGGTGTCGGTGGTGGTGCGGTGGCGGAACAGGCCCACCACCAGCGCCAGGCCCACGGCGGCCTCGCACGCGGCCACCGCGATGATGAAGAGGTAGAAGACCGTGCCCTGCACGTCCCCGCCCCTCGCCCGGGCGAAGGCCAGGAGCGCGATGTTGGCGGCGTTGAGCATGAGCTCGACGCCCATGAACTGGACCAGGACGGTGCGCCGGCTCAGCACGATGAAGAAGCCGATGACGAAGAGCAGCAGGGCCACCAGGACGTAGCCCTGGAGGCTGCCTTGAAGGAGGGTGGTCACGGTCGGCTCCATCACAGGTCCCTCTTCACCAGGACCACGGCCCCGACCATGGTCGCCAGGAGCAGCAGCCCGACGATCTCGAAGGCGGCGAGGTGGTTGTTGAACAGGGCGTTGCCCAGGGCGTCGAGGTTCATGGGGGGCGGCACGCCCACGGGCCGGGGCGACCGGAGGATGCCGGAGGCCAGCACCACCTTCACGGCCCCGCCCGCCAGGGCCAGGGCGGCCACGACCGAGCCCCAGCGCTGGATGGGATGGGCCTTCAGGGCCTCCTCCTCCTCGTGGGCGCTCAGGAGCATGATGACGAACAGGAGCAGGACGACGATGGCGCCGGAGTAGACGATGACCTGCAGGGCCGCGGCCACGGGGTTGGCCAGCAGCAGGAACAGGCCCGCCACCCCGAAGAAGGTGAGCACCATGCAGAGCCCGGCCACGACGAGGTTCTTCTGGAAGGCCAGGGAGAGCCCGCCGAGCAGGGTGATGAGGGCGAATATCAGGAACATGGGCGGGTCCTACAGCGAGGTCGGATTACGGGGGACCGAGGGCGTGGGATCCTGGGTGATCCTGGCCTTGCCGTCCTTGTCCGCATAGGTGTTCATGAGGTCCCACTTGCCGAACTGCATGGAAAGCCGGTCGTAGGACGCCTGTTCGTAGTCGCCGCGCAGCCAGATGGCGTCCTTGGGGCAGGCCTCCTCGCACATGCCGCAGTAGATGCACCGGAGCATGTCGATCTTGAAGACCGCGGGACGCTTCTCGTCGAAGCCCTGGGACTTGTTGAGGTCGCCGTAGGCGTCGGCCTCGATGGTGATGCACCGGGCCGGGCAGGCCTCGGCGCACATGAAGCAGGCCACGCACTTGATGGACCCGTCCTCGAAGCGCTTGAGCTCGTGGAGGCCGCGGTAGCCCGGGCCCACTTCGCGCTTCCAGTCGGGGTACTGGACCGTGAACCGGTCCCGGCTCCGGGTGAAGATCTGCTTGAGGAAGTGCTTCATGGTGATCGCCATGCCCTGGAGCACGGGGATCACGTAGGTGCGGTCCACCCAGGTGAGTTCGACCTTCTTGACGATGACTGCCATGGTTCAACCCCGCCTGTACATGAGGAACGCCTGCACCATGAGATTGCCCAGACTCAAGGGGAGCATCACCTTCCAGCCCATGAACATCAGCTGGTCGAACCGGAAGCGGGGCACGGTCCACCGGATCCAGATGAAGACCCAGCAGAAGAAGACCAGCTTGAGGACGAAGGCGGCGATGGAGAGCGAGACGGAAGGCGCGGCCACGAAGGGCACCTGCCAGCCGCCGAAGTAGAGCGTGACGATGAGGGCGGCGGCCGTGACGATGTGCACGTACTCCGAGAGCTGGAGCAGCGCGAACTTCATGGAGCCGTACTCGGTGTGGAAGCCGGCGACGATCTCGCTCTCGCCCTCGGCGAAGTCGAAGGGGAGCCGGTTGGTCTCGGCGAACATGCACACGAAGAACACCAGGAAGCCGAAGAACTGCGGCACCACGTTCCAGATGACGGCCTGGTGATTGATGATCTCGTGGGGATCGTAGCCCCCGGTGCGCAGGAAGATGGCCACCACCGCCAGGCTCATGGCGAGCTCGTAGCTGACCATCTGGGCCGAGGCGCGCATGCCGCCCAGGATCGACCACTTGTTGTTGCTGGACCAGGCGGCGGTGAGGATGCCGTACACCGCCACGGAGCCGATGGCCAGGGGGTAGAGCATCCCCATGCCGTTGCCGGGCTCCAGGAGGCTCATGTGGTAGGTCTGGCCGCCCGACACCAGGGCCCGGCCGAAGGGGATGACCGCGAAGCCCATCATGGCCGGCACGAAGGCCATGAAGGGGGCCAGCCAGAAGAGGAGCTTGTTGGCGTCGGTGGTGACCAGGTCCTCCTTCAGGAAGAACTTGATGCCGTCCGCGGCCAGCTGGGGCAGGCCCAGGAGGCGCCAGCGTCCGAAGAGCAGGGCCCGGTTGGGGCCGATGCGGTCCTGGATCATGGCGCTGCCCCGGCGCTCCACCCAGGTGAGGATGGCGGCCAGGGTCAGGGGACCCGCGAAGACGATGATCACCTTGGCGATCATCCAGAAGGTCTGGGGCTGGAGGTGCAGGAGTCGGGCTAGGAATTCCATCGGGCAGCTTTCCGGCAGGCTTCCACTGGGAAGCCCGGCTCTTCCAAATTACCAGGGGGATCATATAAGAACAAACGGCGTGGTTGTTAGCATACCGGGTTCCGGGCGAGGAAAAAGAGGGTCCCTTGACCCGGATCAAGGCGGGGGCGGGCCGCGTCCTCCAGGCTGGTCGCTGGAGGTAGTCATGAAACAACGTTGGCTCATTCTTCTTCTGGTGCTCATCGCCAGCTTCGGGGTGCTGGGCATCGGGGGCAGGCAGATCGCCCTGAACGCCCCGCCCATCCCCGCCAGCGTGGTGGGCCCCGACGGGGGCGAACTGGTGGGCGCCGGGCAGATCCTGGCTGGCCAGAAGAGTTACCTGGGCCACGGCGGCCAGCACATCGGGTCCGTGTGGGGCCATGGGGCCTACCTGGCCCCCGACTGGACGGCCAAGGCCCTTCACCGCTGGGCCGAGCTGACGCTGGCCCAGGCCCGGGCCGCCGGCCTCTCCGACGCCGAGGCCCGGGCCCGCACCCAGGCCGCCTTCCAGACCAACACGTTCAAGGACGGGGTCCTGACGCTGGACGCCGCCCGCGCCTCGGCCTACGTGGCCACCCGGCAGGAGCTGGCCCGCACGGTCTCCGAGGGCGACAAGGACGCTTCGATCCCCGCCCGGTGGATCCCCACGAAGGCCGAAGGGGAGCGGGTGGCCGATTTCTTCCTCTGGACCGCCTGGACCGCCGCGGCCCGCAGGCCGGGGGAGGACCATTCCTACACCCAGAACTGGCCCCAGGAATCCCTGGTGGGCAACCAGATCACCCCCATCAGCCACCTGTGGAGCATCCTCTCCATCGTCCTGCTGATCCTGGGCGTGGGCCTCATGGTCTGGTTCCAGGCCTCGCAGCCCGAGGAGGCCTTCCCGGACCCCAAGCCCATGGTCCCCGCCCCCGCCACCCCCAGCCAGCGCTGGTCGGCGATCTACTTCGCCGTGGCCATGGCCCTCTTCCTCGTCCAGATCTTCATGGGCGTCCTCACCGTCCACTTCGGCATCGAGTCCAACGCCGTCTACGGCGTGGACCTCTCCCGCATCCTGCCCTACGCCGCCACCCGCACCTGGCACCTGCAACTCGCCGTGTTCTGGATCGCGACCTGCTGGCTGGCCACGGGCCTCTACCTGGGCCCCAAGCTCGCCGGCCGTGAGCCCAAGGGCCAGTACCTGGGCGTCGCGGGCCTCCTCCTGGCCCTGGTCGTGGTGGTCGTGGGCGCCCTCGCCGGCAGCCAGCAGGCCATCCTGGGCAAGCTCAGCGGCTCGTTCATGCTGGGTCACCAGGGCTACGAGTACGTAGAGCTGGGCCGCCTCTGGCAGATCCTTCTCACCGTGGGCATGGTGGGCTGGCTCGTGCTGGTCGTGCGGGCCCTGCGCCCCGCGCTCGCCGAGGAGAAGGGCCGCCTGGGCCTCCTGAAGCTCTTCCTCCTGGCCGCCGTCGCCATCCCCCTCTTCTACTCCGCGGGCTTCATGTACAACCGCGAGACCAACCTCGCCCTGGCCGAGTACTGGCGCTGGTGGGTGGTCCATCTCTGGGTCGAGGGCTTCTTCGAGGTGTTCGCCACCGTCGCCATCGCCCTGCTCTCCACCCGCCTGGGCCTCCTGCGCGAGAAGACCGCCCTGCGCACCGTGAACCTCAGCATGGTGCTCTTCCTGGGCAGCGGCATCATCGGCACCTTCCACCACCTCTATTTCACGGGTTCCCCCGCCTTCATCTCGGCCCTGGGCTCCATGTTCAGCGCCCTGGAGATCGTCCCCCTCACCATCGTCGGCTTCGAGCTGGCCCAGAGCCTGCGGGCCGGCCGCGCCCTGGGCAGCGGCTACGAGTGGCCCTTCAAGTATTTCGCCGCCGTCTGCTTCTGGAACCTCATCGGCGCCGGCGTCTTCGGCATGCTGATCAACCCCCCGTCCATCCTCTACTTCGGCCAGGGCCTCAACACCACGCCCATCCACAGCCACGCGGCCCTCTTCGGGGTCTACGGCTTCCTCGCCATCGCCCTGATGCTCTTCGCGCTGCGGGGCATGACCCCCGACCGCGCCTGGGACGGCAGGCTGCTGAAGGTCGGCTTCTGGGGCCTCAACCTCGGCCTGGTGCTGATGCTCGTCATGAGCCTCATCCCCAGCGGCCTCCACCAGATCGTCCAGAGCCTGCAGCACGGCACATGGTACGCCCGCAGCGCCGAAGTGGTGCAGAGCCCCCTCATGCGGGCCTTCACCTGGCTGCGGCTGCCCGGGGACGTGCTGTTCGGCATCGGCGCCCTGGCGGTGACGGCGTTCACGGTCAAGGCCGTGGTCGCCGCCTGGAAGTGGCGCAAGGCCTAGAACCCCTGCATGCCCGAAACGGCCTGCCCTCCGGGGCGGGCCGTTTCCCTTTCCGGGTACCGCGATATCCTTCAGGCACAGCCCACGGAGGTCCCCGTGCCACCCATCGCCCGAGCAGGATTTATGGGCCTCCTCCTCCTGGGTTCCCTGCCGTCCTTCGCCGAGTCCCCCCGGACCTACCGGATCACGGCCCGGAGGCTTTCCAGGGAGGCCCTGGCGACACCCCCCCAGGAGCTGCGGAGCCTGGAAGAACGGGGGAAGTCATCGGTCGCGGTGGTGGACGTCCCCGACACCCGGGAGGGGCCGCCCGGCGACGGGGTCCTCGACCCGCGCTTCCGATACGACCCGGCCGTGGCCCGGTTCCTCCTTCCCACGGACCGGATCCAGTGCGGCGACCCGGGGATCGCGAGACTCGCGGCCGCCCTGCCCGGGACCCGCACCCTCGAGGTCATCCGGGCGGGCCTGGCCCTCGTGTCGCGGTCGGTGACCTACGATCCGGTCCTGGCCAAGGCCATCTCGGAAGGGACGGCGTCCCCGAAGGACGCGCTCGCGGTGCTGCGGGAGGGCACCGGGACCTGCAGCGAATACGCGAGCCTCTTCGTGGCCCTGATGCGGAGCCGGGGGATCCCGGCGCGGTACGTCGTGGGCCTCCTCTACGCGCCGGAGAATGACGCGGACCTCGTCCATGCCTGGGCCGAGTGCTACCTGCCGGGCCACGGCTGGCTTGGCGCGGACCCCCAGGCCGGAAGCCTGGGGCTCGCGCCGGACCACATCAGGCTGTTCCTCGGGATGGACTACCCGGACTGCGGCGCCGGGCCGCTGCCGCAGCTGTGGCCGCTGAAGGCGGTCCGGATTCAGTCCCGGCTTCCGTAATAGGTCCACGACCACAGCCGGATCGAGGTCCCCTCCACCGGCCCCCGCTGGTAGAGCCGGATCCAGCCCGCCGGCTGCGCGCTCCATTTCACCAGGAGGGCCTGGTTGTCGGCGTTCTCCCCCAGGCCGGAGGCGTCGACGAGATAGGTGGGGTAGCCGGGCTCGGGGAAGGCCACCTGGATCCAGTCGCCGCGCCGCTCCAGGGGCGAGACCACGATGTCCCGCACCTTGCGGGGGGTGCGCTGGACGTCCAGGTCCTCCTGGCTGTGGGGGGGGGTGTTGCGGCCGGGGGCGAACTCCCGGGGGGCGGAGGTGCGCCACAGGGCCTCGCCCACCATGCGCCCGTCGGGGAAGCCGCTGGAGGCGTAGGGAGCGTCGTCCCGGGGTTCCGTGCGCACGGGCTGCAGGGCCAGGCTGAGCATGAGGCGGTTGTGCAGGGTCCATCCCTCGTGGCTGGTGCGCTCCTTCACACAGACGCGGGAGTTGGCGAGGATGGCCTCCAGATGGCTCTCCAGGGTCGTCACCTGGGCCCGGCTCGCGGCCAGGTCCACCCAGCCCCAGCCCAGGGGGCCGCCCCACACCAGGGCACGCCCCTTGTCCAGGGCGAAGACGGCGGGGTGTTCGCTGGGCTCGCCCGTGACCAGGGGCCCGGAGAGGCTGAGGCATTCCACGGCCATGACCTTCTCGGGCTTGGGGCCCTTGAACCAGTCCAGGAACTCCAGGCCGGGAAGGGTGGTCCCCCCGCGGGCCTTGACCCAGTAGACGGTGAAGTCCTGCTGGCCCTTGCCGGGGCCGTCCAGGACGCCCATGGCGCCCTCCTCGGGGGGCTGCCGGTCCAGGTTCAGCCAGGCGGTGACGGGGGGCGCGGCCTTCTTCCGGCGGCAGCCGGTGCCGAGGCCCAGCCCCACGACCAGCCCAAGCATCAGTGCGACTCGGAGTTTCATGGTCCTGCTCCCGTTGTCCCGTGTGAACGTGGCACCAGGATAGCGGAAATACCGGGCTACTTGGCTTCCGCCTTGGCCCAGGAATCCTTGAGGCTCACCGTGCGGTTGAAGACCGGGTTCCCCTCCCGTCCGTCCGGGTCGGCCACGAAGTAGCCCAGCCGCTCGAACTGGAAGGCCTGGCCGGGCTTCGCCTTGGCCAGGGACGTCTCCACCTGGGCCGATGCCAGGATCTCCCTGCTCCCGGGGTTCAGGAAGTGCCGCCAGTCCTCGCCTTCGGGCACGTCCATGGGGTCCTTGGCGGTGAAGAGCCGGTCGTAGAGCCGCACTTCGCAGGCCAGGGCGTGGGCCGCCGATACCCAGTGGAGGGTTCCCTTGACCTTGCGGCCGTCGGGGGCGTCCCCGCCCAGGGAGGCGGGATCCCAGGTGCAGCGGAGCTCCGTGACCTCGCCCGCGGCATCCTGCACCACGCCCGTGCAGCGCACGAGGCATGCGTTCTTCAGGCGCACTTCGGCCCCGGGGGCCAGGCGGAACCATTTCTTGGGGGCCTCCATCTGGAAGTCCTCCCGCTCCACGAAGACTTCCCGGGAGAAGGGGACCTTGCGGCGGCCCAGGGCCTCGTTCTCGGGATGGTTGGGCACGTCCAGCCAGTGCACCTCGCCCTCGGCCAGGTTCTCGATGACCAGCTTCAGGGGGCGCAGTACGGCCATGGCGCGCGGGGCGCTCCCGGCCAGGTCCTCGCGCACGCAGTGCTCCAGGAGGCCCACGTCGGCCACCATGTCCCGCTTGGCCACGCCCACCTTGTCCGCGAAGGCCCGGATGCTGGCGGCGGTGTAGCCCCTCCTGCGCAGGCCGGTGATGGTGGGCATGCGGGGGTCGTCCCAGCCGCTGACGAAGCCTTCCTTCACCAGCTCCAGGAGGCGGCGCTTGCTCATGACGGTGTAGGTGAGGTTGAGCCGGGCGAACTCGATCTGGCGGGGGTGGGGCCTCGAGAAGAACTTCCCCTCCGTGTCCTGGGCCAGGAACCAGTCGTAGAGGGGGCGGTGGTCCTCGAACTCCAGGGTGCAGATGGAGTGGGTGATGCGCTCGATGGCGTCCGAGATGCCGTGGGCGTAGTCGTACATGGGGTAGATGAGCCAGGCGTCGCCGGTGCGGTGATGGTGGGCGCGCTTGATGCGGTACATGAGGGGATCCCGCATGTTCATGTTGGGGCTCTGCATGTCGATCTTCGCGCGCAGGACCTTGGCGCCGTCCGCGAACTCCCCGGCGCGCATGCGCCGGAAGAGGTCCAGGTTCTCCTCGGGGCTCCGGTCGCGGAACGGGCTGTTTCGCCCCGGCTTGAAGAAGTTGCCCCGGTAGTCCTTGATCTCCTCTTCGCCCAGGTCGCACACGTAGGCCCTGCCCTGGCCGATCAGGTACTCCGCGTAGTCGTACAGGAACGGGAAGTAGTCCGAGGCGTAGCGCTCCCCGGCCCAGTCGAAGCCCAGCCAGCGCACGTCGTCGCGGATGGAGTCCACGTACTCGACGTCCTCCTTGACCGGGTTGGTGTCGTCGAACCGCAGGTTCGTGGTGCCGCCGTACTTCCCGGCGAGGCCGAAGTTGATGCAGATCGACTTGGCGTGGCCGATGTGGAGGTAGCCGTTGGGCTCGGGGGGGAAGCGGGTGCAGATGCGGCCCCCGTGCTTGCCGGAAGCCCCGTCGGCCTCCATGATCTCCTCGATGAAGTTGAGGCTGCGGGTCTCGGGGGCGGGGGTCTCGTTGGTCATGTCAGATCCATTTTTCCAGGCGGGCGCACACGTCCCCGCGGCCCAGGAGGGCCATGGTGTCGAAGATGGGGGGGCTCACCAGCCTGCCGGTGAAGGCCAGGCGCAGGGCCTGCGCCAGGTCCTTGAGCTTGAGGCCGTGCCGGGCCAGGATGGCATCCACGTCCGCCTTCAGGGTGTCGTGCTCGTAGTTTTCCAGGGCCAGGACCTCCCGGAGGGCTGGACGCACGGCGGAGGTCAGGTACTTGGCCACGTCCGCCTCGGCCGGCTCGGCGGCCCCGGAAAAGAGGAACGCGAGGGTGTCGGCCATCTCGACGAGGGTGGCCCGGTTCTTGTTGCAGCCGATGGCCAGGGCCTTCCATTCGTCGGACCGGGCGTCCCAGGCGGCCTCCAGGCCCCGCATCTGCCACTGCCAGCGCAGGTGCGGCGCGATCTCCGTCCAGTCCAGGCGCTGGATGAACTTCTGGTTGATCCACTTGAGCTTGTCGATATCGAAGACCGCGGCGGCCTTCTGGATCTCGCCCAGGTCGAAGTTGTCCATGAGCTGCTGGTCGGTGAGCAGCTCCTCCTCGACGCTCTCGGCGGCCTTGCCGTCCACCTTGGGCGTCCACCCCAGCTTGGCCAGGCACAGGCGCACCGCCACGGGCAGGTAGCCCTCGTCCCGGAACTCGGTGATGCTGGCGGCTCCGTGGCGCTTGCTGAGCTTCTGCTTGTCCTTGCCCAGGATCATGGGCACGTGGGCGAACCCGGGCAGGTCGTAGCCCAGGGCCCGGTAGAGGACGATCTGCTTGGGGGTGTTGGCCACGTGGTCGTCGCCGCGCACCACGTGGGTGACGCCCATGTCCACGTCGTCCACCACCACGCAGAAGTTGTAGGTGGGGGTCCCGTCCTGGCGGGCGATGATCCAGTCGTCCAGGCTCGAGGCGGGAACGGCGATGCGGCCCTTCACCAGGTCCTCCAGCACGATCTCGCCCTCGTCGGGCATGCGCAGGCGGATGGCGCTGGGCACGGAGGCGTCCAGGTGCTTGTCCCGGCAGCGCCCGTCATACATGAAGGGGCGGCCCTCGGCATCGGCCTGCTTGCGGCGGGCGTCCAGGTCCTCCCGGCTGCACTCGCAGCGGTAGGCGAGGCCCTTGTCCAGCAGTTCGGCGATCTTGGCCCGGTAGAGGTCCATGCGCAGCATCTGGCGGTAGGGGCCGTGGGGACCGCGGTAGGCGTTGGGGTCCCCGGGGACGGGACCCTCGTCCCAGTCCAGGCCCACCCACTCCATCCCCTCCTCGATGATCCGGATGTTGTCGTCGGTGCTGCGGGTGAGGTCGGTGTCCTCCACCCTCAGGATGAACGTCCCATGGTGCCGCCGGGCATAGAGCCAGCAGAACAGGGCGGTGCGGACCCCCCCGATGTGGAGCATGCCGGTGGGGCTGGGGGCGAAGCGGGTTACGACGGGTTTTTGCATCTAGACCTCGGGCCTGAACCTTATAGTCTGCCCGATGCGGCCCGAACCCCCAAATCCTACTTGAGGTACAGCTTCAGGCGGATCTCCACGGGGCCGGAGCTGCTGAAGAGGCTGCGGTCCAGGACCACGGGCACTTCCACGACGCTGGTGCTGGGGTGGGCCCCGGGTTCCCCGGTGGGCATCCCGCCGGCTTCCGTCACGGGCAGCTCGTCGATCTCCTCGAGCATCTCGCCTGCGCCCAACTCCTCTACTTCCAAAGGCATACGTTCCTTGGCCGCCTCGGCGCGGGCGCTGGGGCGGGCGGGGAACATGTCGCGCTGGGGCTCCGCGGGGGCGCCCCCGCCGTATTTCTCCGTGAGGTGCTTGAGGACCAGCCTGGCGACCCCGGACAGGGTCTCCCGGACCCCCTGCCCCCGGGTGGCGCAGGCCTCGAAGGTGGGGACCCCGAACCGGTTGATCTCCCGGTTCAGCACGTCCGTGGGCAGGGCGTTGGGCGTGTCCCGCTTGTTGAACTGGATGACATGGGGGAGTTTCTCCAGCTCCGACCCCTGCTCCCGCAGGTTGTCGATAAGGTTCTGGAAGCTCTCCTTGTTGCCCTCCAGGGCCTGGGCCTGGGAATCGGCCACGAAGACCACGGCGTCGGCCCCCCTGAGCACGAGCTTGCGGGTGGCGTCGTAGAACACCTGGCCGGGCACGGTGTAGAGCTGGATGCGGGTCTTCATGCCCCGGATCGTCCCCAGCTCGATGGGCAGGAAGTCGAAGAAGAGGGTCCGGTCCGTCTGGGTGGCAAGGCTGAGCATCTTCCCCCGGCCGTCCTGGGGAAGGGAATCATAGACATGCTGAAGGTTGGTGGTCTTGCCACAGAGGCCGGGGCCGTAATAGACGATCTTGGCGGTCAGCTCTTTGGTAGCTGCGTTGAAAAGGACCATGCGGCCTCCACGGGGGAGAAGGGATGCCAGATTGGCTGAATCCAGGGGGTCAGGTCAAGGTTGAAGCCCGTCCGGGGCAAATTAGCCGGGCCCGGGGGGGTTGACTGTTTGCATAACCCATAGGACACCACTAGACTGCTCAAGAGATCCAGAAAATAAAGGGGAGACCATGGCAAAACTGCTCGTTCAAGAGAGTAATGGAGCCCGCGAATTTGAATTGGTCGACAATGAGGTGAGCATCGGGCGGGAGCTGGACAACACCCTCCGCCTGGCCGACCCCAGCATCTCCCGTCACCACGCCGTGCTCCGCAGGACCGCCACGGGCTACGAGGTCCAGGACCTCGGCAGCAGCAACGGCGTCCTCATCAACGGGATCAAGGTGGAGACCGGATCCCTGAAGGACGGGGACCGCATCACCCTCGGCCAGATGCAGCTCACCTTCGTGGACCCCCGGCCCGTGGAGGACGTGAACCCCCTGGGCACCGTCCGCATGAACCTGGACGAGATGGCCAAGATCCAGGGTGGAGCGCCCGAGCCGGCCCCCATCGCCCTGGAGCCCCCGGTGCCACCGGCGCCCCAGGCGCCCCCGCCCCCGCCCGCTCCTCCCCCGCCCCCGGCCCCCCGTCCCATGGCCCCCCAGGGCGACAACCCCGCCCCCGCCTTCCTGCAGCCCTACCTGCCCGGCGTCCCCGACGACGCCCAGCCCCTGATCTACGGCGGCGCCATCGAGCGGGGGGATTTCGGCACGCGGTTCGTGGCCTACCTCATCGACGTGGGCATCTGGCTGCTCCTGTTCGTCGTGTTCATCGTCGCCTCGGCGGTTCTGGGCGCGGTCTCCCACGGCATCACGGTCCTCTTCAGCTGCCTCCTGTACCCGTTCCTGGGGCTGGGCTACATGGTCTTCATGCTCTGGAGCATGGTCAAATTCAGGGCCACCATCGGCAAGAAGATCATGAAGCTCCGCGTCGTCCCCGAGATGAACCCCGCCGGCAACATCGACTGGGGCCAGGCCATCCTCCGCCTCGTGGGCCACTGGGTCAGCGGCATGCTGGCGTGCCTGCCCTACCTCCTCATCCTGGGCGCGGACCGGAAGGGGTTCCAGGACATGTTCTCGAACTCCATCGTGATCAAGGTGGACCGCTAGGACGCTTTTCATCACAATGGCTCATTCCGGCCCCCCAGGGGGCCGGTTTGGGCTTACTTTGGATATACCGATCCAGTTCGCCTTGCCTCCGGCCTTAGACAGGAGCACCCATGCCCAAGCTGAACAACGTCCTCGCCGTGATTCTCGGAGGGGGCCGCGGCGCGCGGCTCTATCCGCTCACCAAGATGCGCTCCAAGCCCGCCGTCCCCATCGCCGGCAAGTACCGCCTCATCGACATCCCGCTGAGCAACTGCATCAACTCCGGCATCTTCCGCATGCACGTGCTGACCCAGTTCAATTCGGTCTCGCTGCACCGGCACATCTCCGAGAGCTACAAGTTCGACGTGTTCCACACCGGCTGGGTGCAGGTGCTGGCCGCGGAGCAGACCCCCACCAGCGAAGGCTGGTACCAGGGCACCGCCGACGCCATCCGCAAGCAGCTGTTCCAGATCCAGGTGGTGGGCACCGAGCACGTGCTCATCCTCGCCGGGGACCACCTCTACCGCATGGACTACGCCCCCATGGTGGCCCACCACATCGCCAAGGGCGCCGACATCACCGTGGCCGTGCAGCCCGTGGCCAAGGACGAGGCGGACCGCTTCGGGCTCCTCAAGCGCACCCCGGACGGCAGGATCGTCAACTTCGTGGAGAAGCCCAAGACGCCCGAGGCCCAGGAGGCCATGGTCAGCCGGGACGACCCGGAGCGCCCCTTCCTGGGCTCCATGGGCATCTACCTCTTCAAGACCGAGGTGCTGGTGGACCTCCTCACCAGCCACCCGGACTTCGACGACTTCGGCCACCACGTCATCCCCTTCGCCATCAGCCGCATGAACGTCTCCGGCTTCGACTTCGACGGCTACTGGCAGGACATCGGGACCATCCGCTCCTTCTACGACGTCAACCTCGAGCTGACCCGCCCCAACCCCGAGTTCAACCTCTACGACGCCCACCACCCCATCTACACCCACTCCCGGTTCCTGCCCGGCTCCATCTGCTCGGACACCAAGCTCAAGGACGTGCTGCTCTGCGAGGGCTGCGTCATCGAGGGCGGCGGCGAGATCACCCACTCCATCATCGGCGTGCGCAGCCAGATCGGCCCCGGCACCCGCATCCTGGACAGCATCGTCATGGGCGCCGACTACTACCAGCGCCTCCACAAGGAGGTGCCCCTGGGCATCGGCCCCGACTGCCACATCGAGGGCGCCATCCTGGACAAGAACGTGAGCATCGGCGCGGGCGTGGTCATCAGGCCCTTCCCCCGCGGCACGGAGCTGGACGCGGGCGACTACGTGGTCCAGGACGGCATCGTCGTGGTGCCCAAGAACACCGTCCTGTGCGCGGGGACGCGCATCGGGCCGGAGGCCTGAGACGAGCCGTGGCCTGCGCATTCTGTGGAGGAGGACCCCTGGAACCGTGGAGGCCCGGCGAGCCCGCCGTGGTCCGGTGCCGGGCCTGTGGTGGCGCCAGCCTGGATCCCCTGCCCGAACCCGCGGCGCAGGCGGAACTCTACCAGGAGGACTACTACCAGGAGGACTCCGGCGGCCGGTTCCTGGGTCTGGCGGAGGCCCTGGTGGTGGGCCTGAAGTCCTCAAGGTACCGGGCCGTCGCGGCAAGGTGCGGGGGCGGGAACTCCATCCTGGACGTGGGCTGCGGCCGCGGGGACCTGCTGGCCCTCTTCAAGGCGAAAGGCTGGACGGTGAAGGGCACCCAGGTGTCCCGCACCGCGGCCGAGGCGGCGCGGCGCCTCAGGAACATTGATGTCGCCGTGGGGGAGCTGCCGGACCTTGGCCTGGAACCGGCCTCCTTCAATGTGATCACGTTCTTCCATGTGCTCGAGCACCTCGCGAACCCCAGGGCCTACCTGGCCTGTGCCCGGGATCTCCTTGCCGACGGGGGACTCCTGGTGGTGGAGGTCCCCAACTTCCGCACCTGGGGATTCAGGCTCCTGGGACGCCGCAACCTGTGCTTCGACTACCCACACCACCTCCATTTCCTCACGCCTGCGGCCCTGGCCGGACTGGTGGAGCATTGCGGCTTCAGGGTCGAGGAGCGGACCTGGTATTCCCTGGAATATTCGGCGTTCACGACCCTCCAGAACTGGCTCAACCTCCTCCCGGGCGAACCCAGCCGGCTGTACCGGGCCCTCATGGGCAACCCCGCGGGCATCTCCCTGCGCCGAAGCCCCTGGACCTGGCTGCACCTCCTCCTGGGGACGCTTCTTGGTCCCCTGGCCTTCCTGGTGTCCGCGATGAGCCTGGCGCTGCCCATGGGGAACACGATCCGTTTCTACTGCAGGAAGGTGCCGGGCGCGAGGGCCTTTCCCTTTCGGCCTTGAGGCGGCGGGCGATGGGTTCATAGAGAGACGTCGTGGTCCGCTCCCATTTCCAGGGCCGGCCTTTTTTCTGGGCCTGCCAGAAGGCCCAAGGGGCCTTCCAGGTGCCCAATTCGTAGCCGAAACCGTCATACGTGTCTTCCCGGAACGCGTAGAAGGCCCAGTGGGACCCCTGCCCTTCCACCACCGAGAGCACGTCCTCCAGATAGGTGGCGCACCCCGGCGAGAGCCGGTGGCAACCGAATTCGCCGACCACAATGCGATGGGCCGGGATCCCCTGTTCCCTGGCCCAGTCGTAGGCCGGCTGCAGAAAACGGGCTATCGCCGCCCGATCCCATTCCTGCTCCCGCCCGGAAACGGAAGGAACCGGGCCGGGGTATACCCACGGTTCGGCCCGCCGGAAATTCGCCGGACTGGACCAAGGGTAGGGTTCATACATGTGGAAGGCGTAGAGCGTCTTTTGATCACCCACCGGATCCGGCCAGTACGTGAAACCCGTGGCCCGTGCGTACCACCCCGAATCCAGCAGCACAGGCATGTCAGGGTCAACCCTCCGGACGGCGGCCAGGACCAGCTTGTAGAACCCGGGAAGATCGCAGGCGGACCCTTTCACGGTGGCGTACCACGCTTTCAGTTCCTCCGGCGAAGCATCTTCCGCTGCGCCGCCCTCCCGTTCAGGGGCGGGTTCGTTGACCAGGTTGTACCCTGCCACGGCCGGGTGGCCCTTCAGCTCCTTGGCGAGGTCGCCCCAGAACCTCGCCGATTGTCTCCACCCTTCCTTGTCCCGCCAGATCCGTCCGTCGAATCGGGCGCCGTTGTTCTGGCTCCAGCGCATCCCGGGCAGGGAGAGGGGCACCACCACGACCTTGATCCCTTCCGCATGGGCGCGATCGAGGGTGGCTTTGAGCGTTTTCAGATCGGCCGCCACCAGTCCCTCGTACCGGCTGGCGTCTCCCAGCAGGAAATCACGTCTGGCTGGTTTCCATTTGTCGTAGGCCAAGCGGAGCCATTGGATGCCCTGCCTGCGGGCTTCCTTGAAATAGGCCCTGGATGGAGGGCTTCCGTTCATGCAATTGGCACCACACCGGGGCCGGCCGGTCCAGAACTCCATCCCTGCACCTGGCGCCACCGAAGCTGGGGCAGCCCCCTGCGTCTGGGCGTGGAGGCCCGCCGCCGCCAGGAGCGCCATCAAGAGAAAGAACGACCGCATCATCGGGGCACTTCCATCGTTACCCAATGTCCGGGAGTGCCCGATGGTTCCCGGGATGGTAGGGCGACCCCAGCCTGGACTCGAGGCTTCAATCATGAAAAAAGCCCATATTCCTATGGGCTTTTTTCAAATCAAGCTACACGGTCGGCTCCGGCACCCCTCAGAACGGGATGTCGTCGTCGTAGACCTGACCGCCGCCCGAAGCGGGAGCGGGCGCACCGGTGGGCTCGTACTCGTCGGCGCCGCCGCCGCCGGAGGGCCGGCCGCCGCCTTCCTCAAGCCGGCCGAGCATCACGAAGTTGTCGCAACGGATGTCGCAGGCCGTCTTCTTGACGCCCGCCTGGTCGGTGTACTCACGGTACTGGATGCGGCCCTCGATGAGGACCTGCTTGCCCTTGCGCAGGTACTTCTCGGCGATCTCCGCCTGCTTGCCCCAAACCACGATGTTGTGCCACTCCGTCTTGGTCTGCTTCTCACCCTGGGGGTTCTTCCAGGTCTCGGTGGTGGCCACGGAGAAGCGCGCCAGGGCCTGGCCCGACGGGGTCATCTTGAGCTCGGGATCCCGGCCCAGGTTTCCGATCAGCATCACTTTGTTCAACGATCCGGACATGTTCTTCCTCCTTGTAGGTGGCGGAGCTCTCCGCCTCACCGAATGCCTCAGTCCGTCTGAGCTGGTGGTAGGGTGACAATGATGATAGCGGGAGTTTTCGTGTCAAGCCTTCTCATAACCTGCCGAGACAAGTCATCCGCGGGCCGACATTACGTTCCGGCGGTCCGGGCGGGGGGCTGGGAGGGGGAGATCCTCCTTGTGGGCCCCGGGGACCCGGTCCCCCCCCTGGAGGGCTTCCGGGGGGTGCTCCTCACCGGCGGGGACGACATCCACCCCGCCAACTGGGATCCGGAGGAGGCCGTGCACCCCGAGGCCGAGCCGGACCCTGAACGGGACGCCCTGGAGATCCCCCTGGCCCGCCGGGCCTGGGACCTGGGCCTGCCCATCCTGGGCATCTGCCGAGGGGAGCAGCTGCTCAACGTGGCCCTGGGGGGCAGCCTCGTGCAGGACATCCCGGATCACTACGGCTGCGGGCCGGAGCGTCACTGCCTGGGTTCCTCCAGCCTCCCTCCCGAACTCGCCCACTGGGTGATCGTGGACCCCGCCTCCCGGCTGCGCGCGCTGGTGGGGGCCGAAGCGGTGGAGGTCAACAGCCGGCACCATCAGGCCGTGGGCCGCCTGGCCCCGGGCCTTCGGGCGGTGGCCTGGCACGGCACCGCCAGGGACGGGCGGCCCCTGGTTGAGGGCCTCGAGGCCGCCGACACCTCCCGGTGGGTGGTGGCGGTCCAGTGGCATCCCGAGAACCTGGTTGCCATGGACCATCCGGCGGCACTGAGCGCCCTGGGGATCTTCCGGGGCTTCGCCGAGGCGCTCCGGGAGCGGTCTTGACCCTTTCCCCCCTGCCCATCGACCCCTTCCTCCCGGCGATCGTCGAGGCGCTGCGCGACCGGGGCTGCCTGGTTCTTGGGGCGGAGCCCGGCGCGGGCAAGACCACGCGCGTGCCCCGGGCCCTGCTTGATGCGGGGATGCTCGCCGAAGGCGAGTGCTGGGTGCTGGAGCCAAGGCGCCTGGCGGCGCGCCTCGCCGCGGCCCGGGTGGCCGCGGAACTGGGGGAGCCGCTGGGCGGCGCCGTGGGCTACGCGGTGCGCTTCGAGCAGAAGGTCTCCCGCGCCACCCGCGTGCGCTTCGTCACCGAGGGGCTGCTGCTGCGCAGGCTCCAGGACGACCCCGCCCTGCGCGGCATCTCCACGGTCCTCCTGGACGAGTTCCACGAACGCCACCTGCAGACGGACCTGGCCATCACCCTCCTGCGCCGGCTGCGGAAGGGGGCGCGCCCGGACCTGCGGCTGGGGGTGATGAGCGCCACCCTGGACCCCGGGCCCATCTCGGCCTTCCTGGAGGCCCCCGCCCTGGCCTGCCCCGGGCGCCAGTGGCCCGTGGAGATCCGGCACCAGCAGCGGCCCGAGTCCGCCCCCCTGGAGGACCAGGTGGCGGGTGCCGTGGACCGGCTCTACCGGGAGGGCCTCAAGGGCCACACCCTGGTGTTCCTCCCCGGCGCCGGCGAAATCCGCCGCTGCCTGCGCAGCTGCGCCCGGACCGCCGAGACCCACGGGCTGCGGCTTCTGCCCCTGCACGGGAGCCTCCCGTTCGATGCGCAGCAGGAGGCGGTGTCCCCCAGCGAGCGATTCAAGGTCATCCTCAGCACCAACGTGGCCGAAAGCTCCGTGACCTTGGAGGGGGTGGGTGCCGTGGTGGACTCGGGCCTGGGGCGGGAGGCCTTCCACTCCCCCTGGTCGGGCCTGCCGGGGCTGCGCACCGTCCGCATCAGCCAGGCCCGCTGCGTGCAGCGCGCGGGGCGGGCCGGGCGCACCGGGCCCGGGGTCTGCCTGCGGCTCTTCTCCCTGGCCGAGTTCAATGCCCGGCCTCCCTTCGATGCCGCCGAGCTCCTTCGCACGGATCTGGCCGAACCGCTTCTGGCCCTGGCCGACCTGGACATCGGCGCCGGCCTGGAGTGGTTCCAGGCGCCCCCGGCAAAGGCCCTGGAGGCCGGCGGCAAGCTCCTGGAGAGCCTGGGGGCCATGGAGGACGGTCGGATCTCGGCCCTGGGCCGGCGCATGGCGCGGTTGCCCCTCCACCCCCGCCTGGCGCGCCTGGTGACCGCCGGCGAGGACGCCGGCATCCCCAACCTCGCAAGGCTCGCGGCCGTGCTCCTGGAAACCGGGGACCTGGTCGCCCGCAAGGACCTGGCCCCCCGAGGCGCCCCCCAGGGCCATGCGCTGGATTCCGATGTCCTCGCCCGCATCGACCATTACCTGGAGCCTGCGGGCACGGATCCTGCGGCCCTGCGCCAGGCGCGGCTGGCCTTCAGGGCCCTGGGCGGCGGCGCCCTGGAGGAGGACGAGGAGGGGCTCCTGCGCGCCATGGTTGCGGCCTACCCCGACCGCATCGCCCGGGTGGGCGGCAACGGCACCTGCACCCTGGTGGGCGGGGGCGGCGCGCGCCTCGCGCCCCAGTGCCGGGTGCGCCGGGCGGGGTGGATCCTGGCCCTGGAGGCCGACGGCGTGGGCGGGCAGATCCAGGTCCAGGCCGCCTCGCGCCTGGAGCCGGACTGGCTCCTGGACGCGTTCCCGGACGCCATCCGCGACACCGAGGAACTGGCCTTCAACGGGGGCACGGGCCGCGTTGACCTCTATTCCCGCCTCTGGTTCGAGGACCTGCTCCTCATGGAGAGCCGGCGCCCCGCGCCTCCCGGCCACCCCGGCGCGGCCCAGGTGCTGGCCCGGGCCGCCACGGGCGCGGCCCCCCTGGAAGGCCTTCTGCCCCGCCTGGCCTTCCTGGCGAGGCTGCGCCCCGACCTGGCCATCCCGGACGAGACCGGTCTGCGCGAGGTGCTGCTCACCGGCGCCTGCGAGGGCCTCGCCAGCCTGAAGGAACTGGAGGCCGCGGACTGGCCCGGCGCCGTGCGCCGTGCCCTGGGGGCCGAGACCGCGCGGCTCCTGGACGCCTGGGCACCGGAATGGATCCAGATCCCCCGGCGCCGCCTGCGCGTGAACTACGGGGACGGCGCCCCCTGGGTGGCGTCCCGGCTCCAGGACTTCGTCGGCCTCAAGAAGGGTCCCGCCATCGGCGGGGGCGAGGTTCCCCTGGTGCTCCACCTCCTGGCCCCCAACAACCGCGCCGTGCAGGTCACGACGGACCTGGCGGGGTTCTGGCAGCGGGTCTACAAGGAGATGAGGCCGGGGCTGGCCCGCAGGTACCCCAAGCACCACTGGCCGGAGGTCTAGGGTGTTTTAGAAATAGAAGGCCCTCTAGGAAGCCGCTTCGCCCAGGATCTCCCGCTCCAGGCTCTGGAGGCGCTTGATCCGGCTGTAGTGGCCGGGCTCCTGGGCCAGCTCCTGGGCGGTTCCGCGCTGAACGGCATGGCCGTCCTCCAGCACCAGCACGTGGTCGCACAATTCGGCCACGAAGACGCGGTGGGTGGCCAGCACCAGGGTGGTGTCCACCAGGAAGGTGCGCAGGTTCTCCAGGATCCGGCTCTCGGTCTCGGAATCCACGGCGCTCAGGGCGTCATCCAGGAGCAGCAGGCGGGGCTTGCGCAGGAGGGCGCGGGCCAGGGCCGTGCGCTGGCGCTCGCCGCCGGAGAGGACAACGCCCCGCTCGCCCACCACGGTGTCCAGGCCCATGGGCAGGCGCCGGATGAGGTCGTCCAGGCACACCACCCGGGCCACCTCCCACAGCTCCTCCTCGGAGGCGCCGGGACGGCCCAGGGCGAGGTTCTCCCGCAGGGACAGGCTGAACAGGAAGGCCTCCTGGGGCACCCAGCCGATGCCGGCCCAGTGCTCCCGCAGGAGGCCCTGGTCCAGGACCCTGCCGTCGAGGGTCAGGGTGCCCTCCTGGATCCCCCTCAGACCGGCCAGCACCTGCAGGAGGATGGTCTTGCCCGAGCCGATGCCGCCCACCACGGCCAGGCGCGAGCCGGGCGGCAGTTCCAGGTCGAGGGGGCCGATGCCCCGGCCCGAGTCGAAGCGGTGGGCGGCGGCCCGCAGCTCCATGGCCGCGGGGCCGGAAAGGGGGGTCAGGGGCGCGTGCTCCGGCAGGACACCGCCGGGATCCTGCAGGACCTGGTCGATGCGCTCCTGCCCGGCCTTGCCCCGCTGGAAGAGGTTGGCGGACCAGCCCAGGCTCATGATGGGCCAGGCCAGGGTGGCCAGGTAGCCCGTGAACGCCGTGAGGTCGCCCAGGGTCAGGTTGCCGCGGAGCACCAGGCTTCCGCCGTAGGCCACCAGCACCAGGGCCGCCAGACCGGCTGTGAAGGCCGACAGCGGCATGTAGGCGCCGAAGAGGATGGTCTGCTGGATGCTCATGCGGGCCTGGGTGCGGCTCAGGCCCTCGAATTCGGCCACCCGCAGGTCCTCCAGGCCGAAGGCCTGGACCACCTTCTCGCCGGAAATGGTCTCGTGGCTGAAGGTGTTGAGCTGGGAAGTGACCACCTGGATCTTCTGCTGGATCCGGTGGCTCCACTTCCCGATGAGGTAGAACCCCGCGGCCAGGAGGGTGAAGGGCATGATCACGGCCATGGCCAGGCGCGGGCTGGCGTGGAGCATGAGGACGAGGGTCATGGGCAGCAGGCTGGCGGTCTGCAGGAGGCTCATGAGGCCGGGACCCGTAGCCATGCGCACGGTGTTCACGTCGTCGCCCATGCGGCTCATGAGGTCGCCGATCCGGCTCTGCTCATAGAAGGAGAAAGGCCGCGCCAGGAGCGAGTCGTAGAGCTCCTCCCGCTGGCGCTTCTCCACTTCGCGGCTCAGGCCGATCAGCGTGTTGCGCATGAGGTAGCGCCCCAGGCCGGCGAAGACGGTGAAGCCCAGCATCCAGAGGAGGTCCTGGCGGCTGGCGTGCCACTGGCGCAGTTCCAGGGCGTGCACGGCCCGGCCCGACCAGAAGGGGACCCAGGCCGCGGCGAGGCTGCAAAGCACCGAGGCCGACAGGCCCAGGAACAGGATCTTGCGGTGGGGTGCCACCAGCTTCCACCACCAGGGCTTCCAATGTCGGGGGGATCGGTCCAAAGCGCCTCCAGACAGAATCCTACCAGGGTGCTAGCCTTTTCCATCTGCGTGGAGGCATCCTTGAGTCCTGTCGGCAAACCCCTCCCCCCGTTCTCCCTTGTGGATCACCTGGGAAATACCGTCACCAACGCGACCCTCGCCGGTCACTGGGCGGTGATCTATGCCTATCCGAAGGATTCCACGCCGGGCTGCACCACCGAGGCCTGCGATTTCCGGGACAGCTGGACCCGCCTGCAGGCTGCAGGCGCCCTCGTGTATGGAATCTCCCGGGACTCCCTCGCCTCCCATGCGAAGTTCGCCGGGAAATTCGAACTGCCCTTCCCCCTCCTCTCCGACCCGGACAAGCTGCTCCTCGCCCCCATGGGAGCCTTCGGCAAGAAGGTCATGTACGGCAAGGAGATGGAAGGCATCATCCGGTCCACCCTGCTCGTGGACCCCAAGGGCGTCGTGCGCAAGGCCTGGCCCAAGGTCAGCGTGAAGGGGCACGTTCAGGAGGTCCTGGCGGCGCTGGAAGCCCTGGGATGCTAGGGGCGCCCTCCCAGAAGGGCCCGCTCCGTTTCTGGTTGGCCGTTCTTTGCGGCCTCATGGCCCTGTCCTTCGCCCTGGCCATGACGCGGGTCTACCAGGTCGACGAGGCCCAGACCGTGTACATGGCCACGGTGCTTGCCAAGGGCTGGACGGGGTCCCTTTTCACCAGCGGCCAGCTCCATCTCCATCCGCTTTCGCTCCTGGCCCACATCGGCTCCACCTCGGCGACCACCTTCCTGGTCTTCCGGGCCTGCTTCTGGGCCCTGTTCTGGGTGAACGCGGCCCTGGCGGTGCGGGCCTCCGGCATGCGGGTCCGCAGCCTTCATGGAGCGAAGGGCCTGGTCCTGGCGGGAACCCTGGCCACATGGTGGGCTTACGCCCTCGAATGCCGCCACGACAACATCCTGATCACCGGTCTCCTGGTCCTGTGGATCCTCGCGCGGCGCACCCGCTTGCCGAGGGACCTGGTCTTCCTGTCCCTGGGGTTTGTCTCCCTCCTGCTCCATGCCTGCCTGTTCAAGTCCATCGCCGTCTGGGCGCCCTTGACCGCCCTGCTAGTGGGCCTGGAGCCCGGCGGCTGGGCAACCCGGGCGCGACGGGCCGGGTGGTGGCTCCTGGGAGCCGCCGGGTGCTACCTGGCCTGCTGGGCGCTCAAAGCCCACGCGGGCATCCAGTCCCTGGGCGCCAACGGTCAGAACGCCCTTCGTGTGGCCGTGTCCTCGGAGCGGTTCGCGCCCTGGCATACCTTGCAGATGCTCCTCGGGACGTCGCCCCTTCTGGTCGCGGCCATGGGAGGGCTCGTCCTTCTCGGGGCCGCGCAGCTCCGCCGCCGGGGGCTGCGCAAGGCCTGGGAGGAGGAGGCCGGGTTCCCGGAGGTGCTGCTCTTCGTCTTGTGCGCCTTCGCCTTCCTCGCCAACCCCACGCCCTTCCCATACAACCTCGCCACGCTCAGCGCCGGAGCCCTGGTCGCCATCCTGGCCCTGGGCCGCCCCTGGCTCGAGCCCGGGGCCTTCCGGGAGGCCCGGGGCCTTCCTTTCCTCGTCTCCCTGGGTCTCCTCCTGCACCTGACGCCCTGGGCCATGCGCGTGGCCGAGCTGTTCTCCATGCCCAACGACCGGCAGGAGGAGATCATGGCCATGACCGAGGCATTCACGGGCCCGGACGACCCGGTGTACGACGGCATCGGGATGGTGCCGACCCGGAAGGCCCCGACCTATGAATGGGTCATCAATTGGGCCAACCAGGGCCAGTTCCATGAGCGCCCCCTTTTCGCGAACCTGGGTGACCGGGTTCCCCCCGTCGTGCTGCCCAGCTACCGGCTCAACTACCTGCCCCCCGCCGACCGGGCCTTCCTGGCCGCCAACTACCTCCTCCTGCACAAGGACTTCTGGGTCCTCGGGGCCTCGCCCAGGACGAGCGCGGAGCCGGGAACCTGGACCTGCCTCCGGTCCGGCAGGTACGCGCTGATCCCCCTCAAGCCCGATCCCGGCCCCGTCACCCTGGACGGGCAGATCATCCCTCAGGGCATCACCTGGATCGCCAAGGGGACACACCAGCTGGCCATGGACCCCGCCTCGCCCAGCGCCCTGTCCTGGGTGGGGCCCACCGTCCAGCGCGTCCCTGTTCCGGGCAACGACGGCGCGCCCTCCCTCTGCCCCGTGCCTGGGGGGTTCTAGACCATTGTTCACGGAACGGCTTGAATCTACGGCCCACAACGCATGAGGGGCCGCAGGTCAGACGGCGAGGTGCCCTGTCTGCCTGGGCACGGCCCCTAATCGCCCATGATGCTGAAGCCGCCGTCCACGTAGAGAACCTGCCCCGTGATGCCGCGGGCCATGTCGCTCAGCATGAAGAGGGTTGCGTCCCCCACCTCGGCGGCGTCCGTGTCCTTGCGCAGGGGGGCCCGGTTCCGGTGGTGGCGCTGCATTCCGCCGAAGCCGGCGATGCCGGAGGCCGCCAGGGTCTTGATGGGGCCTGCCGAGATGGCGTTCACCCGGATCCCCATGGGCCCCATGTCCGCTGCGAGGTAGCGCACGCTGGCCTCGAGGGAGGCCTTGGCCACGCCCATGACGTTGTAGTTGGGCACAACGCGGGTGCCGCCAAGGTAGGACATGGCCACGACCGAGCCCCCTTCGCCCATGATGGGCGCCGCGCTCTGGCACAGGGCCGCCAGGGAGTATGCGCTGATGTCGTGGGCGATGCGGAAGTCCTCCCGGCTCGTGGCCAGGAACTGGCCTTCCAGGGCCGCCCGGGGGGCATAGGCGACCGCGTGGACGATGAAGTCCAGGTGCCCCCAGACCCGCTTGAGCAGCTCGAAGGTCATGAGGATCTGCTTGTCCGAGGTCACGTCCATGGGGATGAGGATGGGATCCTTTAGGTCGGCCGTGAGTTCCCTGACGTTCTTGCCCAGGCGGTCGTTCTGGTAGGTGAAGGCCACCTCGGCCCCCTCCGCCAGGAGCCGCTGGGAGATGCCCCAGGCGATGGACCACTTGTTGGCTACCCCCACCACCAGCCCGCGTTTGCCCTTCATGAGCATGGCCACCCCCCTTCTGTCGAAATCTGCGACAACCTCTCAAATTAGCCCAAACGGCGCGTGACCGCCACCGTGTCCTATACTCGGACCATGATTCTGCGGGCCGTACCCTTTTCCATCCTCACCCTCGCCCTGGCGGCCGGGGGCTATTCCCCGCGCCCCGACCTGGACGCCGGGCACTACCTCAAGGCCTTGGCCGCCGCTGACGCAGAACTGAAGGCCGACCCCGCCAACGCGTTGGCCCTGGCGGCCCGGTCCCAGGCCCTCACCGCCATGATGCGCCTGCCCGAGGCCCTTGCCGCGGGCCGCAGGGCCGCCGAGCTCAACCCCCGCCTGGGGGAGGCTCTTCTGGCCCGGGCCCTGGCCAGGGCCGGCACCGCCATCCAGCAGAAGAACCTGGGCAGTCTCCGGGGCGTGTCCGCCGCCATGGACGACCTCCGCGGGGCGGTGAAGGCTGAACCCGGCCTGGTGGCGGCCTGGATGGCGCTGGGGCTCGGCTACGAGCAGCTCCCGGGCATCCTGGGCGGCTCCACTCGCCGGGCCCTGGAGTGCGCCGAAGTCGTCCGTAAATTGGACCCAGGCAAGGGTTCGGCCCTCAAGGGCACGATCCTGTCCATGGAAGGGGAGTGGCCGCAGGCCGAGGCCGCCTTCGGGACGGCCCTCGCCATTTCTCCGAAGGATCCGGAAGTCACCATGGCCTACCTGGACGCCCTGGGCAGCCGGGAGACCCGCAAGGACCTCGGTGAAGAGGAACAGAAGCGGCGCCTGGCCCGGGAGGCCCGCAGGCTCCTGCCCGGTGCCAGGGGCAGCGCCCGTGCCCTGTGCTCGGTCTGCGACGCGCTGATCGACGCGGGCATGGGCGAGGAGGCCTGGAACGCGGCCCTTGCCGCCCTGCCGGCGGTGGACGCGCCCAGCCTCATCCAGCTTGAGCTCGGCAAGATCTCTGCCCGGACCGGCGTCCACGCCGACCAGGGGTTGGCCTTCCTGGACCAGGTCCTCAAGGCGCCCCTGGAGGGCGGGTCCGGCGGCTACGGAACGGCCCACTGGCGGCGAGGGCAGATCCTCAAGAACCTGGGCCGCAAGAACGAAGCCCAGGCCGCGGCCAGGGCCGCCCTGGCCCTCGACCCCAAGGACGCCAAGGCGTCCAGGCTTCTGGAGGAACTACGCTAGGTTCGCTTCCCGCCGCCATTCCCCAGGAGATTCGATGATCCCCTTCAATCGGCCCCACTTCACGGGTAGGGAAGTGGAGTTAATCCAGCAAGTTTTCGAAAGCGGCAGGACTTCAGGCAATTTTGCGTTCACGCGGCGGTGCCAGGCCTTTTTTGAGCAGCGCTACGGTCTGCGGAAGGCGCTCCTGACCACGTCCTGCACGGATGCCCTGGAACTCGCCGCCCTGGCCTGCGGCATCGACCCCGGGGACGAAGTCATCCTCGCGTCGTACGGCTTCGTGTCCACCGCCAACGCCTTCGCCCTGAGAGGCGCCCGCCTGATCTTCGCCGATTCCGGTCCGGACCATCCCAACATGGCCGTCGCCAGCATCGCCGACCGGGTGACGGAAGCCACCCGCGCCATCGTAGTGACGCACTACGCGGGCGTCGCCGTGGACATGGACCCCCTGCTCGCCCTGGCAGATGTCCGGGGCATCCGGGTGATCGAGGACGCCGCCCAGGGGGTCGAGGCCACGTACAAGGGAAGGCCGCTGGGCAGCCTGGGGCACCTGGGCGCCCTCTCCTTCCATGAGACCAAGAACATCCAGTGCGGCGAGGGCGGCCTCCTGATGATCAACGCCGCGGAACTCGCCGCCCGCGCGGAGATCATGTGGGAGAAGGGGACCAACCGGGCCGCGTTCTTCCGGGGCGAGGTGGACAAGTACACCTGGGTCGACCTGGGGAGCAGCTTCTCCCCGCCGGAAATCACGGCCGCCGTGCTCTGGGCCCAGCTGGTGGACCTGGACGCCATCCAGGTCCGGAGGATGGAGGTGTGGAACCGCTACCACGCCGCGCTGGCCCCTCTGGAAGCGGCGGGCCATGCCTCGCTTCCCCGCATTCCCGCCCATTGTGTCCACAACGGGCACATCTACTACCTCGTCCTGGACAGCCTCGCGACCCGCACCCGGCTGATCGAGCACCTGAAGGCCCACGGGGTCAATGCCGTATTCCACTACCAGTCCCTCCACCGCAGCCCCTATTTCGCCCCCCGCCACCACGGGGGGCCGCTCCCCAACTCCGACCGCTACAGCGACTGCCTTCTTCGGCTGCCGCTCTGGCCGGACCTGGGCCCCGCGGACCAGGACGCGATCATCGGGGCCGTCGCGGGGTTCTTCGGCGCATGAGGCGCTGCGTGAGATGCTCCGCTCCCCTCGCCGAGCCGGCCTGGCGCTGCGCCGCCTGCGGCTGGGCCGCGGAGGTGCGGGAGGGCATCCCCATCCTCTACGGGGAGGTCCCCGACGGAGAGGGGTTCTCCAAGGCGGCCTTCCAGGATCTGGCCGGCCAGGAAGCCCGGCATTTCTGGTTCAGGAGCCGGAACCGCCTCATCGCCTGGGCCCTGGGCAGACACGCCCCCCGTCCCGGGACCTTCCTGGAGGTCGGCTGCGGCACGGGGTTCGTGCTGCAGGGCCTCGCGGCCCTTTTCCCCTCGACCCGCTTCACCGGGGCCGAGTTCCACGTCGAGGGCCTGCCCTTCGCCGCCAAGCGGGTGCCCGGGGCCGACTTCCTTCAGCTCGACGCCCGGAGGCTGCCCTTCGAGGCGGAATTCGACGTGATCGGCCTTTTCGATGTGCTGGAGCACATCCCCGAGGACGACCAGGTCCTGGTGGCGGTCGCCGCGGCCGTCAAGCCCGGAGGAACGGTCATGGTCACGGTCCCTCAGCACCCGTGGCTGTGGAGCGTGGTGGACGAGAAGGCGTCCCACGTCCGCCGGTATACCCGCGCCATGCTCCTGGACAGGCTGGCCGGAGCCGGGCTGCGGCCCGTCCTTGCCACCTCCTTCGTATCCCTCCTCCTTCCCCTGCTGGTACAGGTCCGCCGCCGCCGGGACAGGGAGGCGTTCGAACCCCTGGCCGAATTCGAGATCGCTCCCTGGAAGAACACCCTGCTCGCGCTCGTGATGGCTCTGGAACGGCTGCTCATCAAGGCTGGCGTGCGCTGGCCCTGGGGCGCCTCCCTGCTCGTCGTGGCCCGGCGCCCCGGCCCATGAGGCGCCCCGGGCTCCCCGCCCTCCTCGGCTGGGCCCTGGCCGTCGGCTTCCTCGTCTGGGTCGGCCTGACCTTCGAGTGGCAGAGCGCGTGGGGAATCCTCCTGAAGGCCCGGTTCCTGGTCTTCTTCGGGGCCACGGCCGGCACCCTCCCGCTGTTCTTTCTCATGCGGACCTTCAGGTGGCAGAGCCTCCTTCCCGACCAGGCCCGCTCCGGGTCCCTGCTGGACCGGTACCTCGCCATCGGGATCGCGGTGGGACTCGGATCCGTCGTCCCGCTCCAGGGGGCGGAGATCCTGAAGGTCGAAGCCGGGCACAGCGGTTCCGGGCTGGGCCGCAAGCGCGGCTATTCGGCCCTCCTGCTGGAACGGTGCCTGGATCTGGCCTCCATCCTCCTCCTCTTCTTCCTGTGCTACCCCCGGTACCTGCCGGCCCAGGGACGGATGCTCGCCGCCGCCCTGCTCTCCATCGCCCTGGCCGGACTTCTCCTCGCGCCATGGCTGGGCAGGATCCCCGGCACCGGCCGGTTCGAGGCGTGGGGAACCGGCTTTCGCAACCTGGTGGCTTCGCCGGGCCGGCTCACGGGGGCGCTGGCCTCCACCGCCGCGGCATGGCTGCTAGTCCTGGCCGGGTGGTACGGGGTCCTGGCCTCGCTGCAGATCCACCTGCGTCTCCCGGATCTGGCCGCGCTGATGTCCGGGATTGCCCTGCTGGGGATCTTCAGCCTGATTCCCGGCGGGATCGGCATCTGCGAGCTGGGCATCACCGGCATGCTCGTCCTGGCGGGGGTGGAGCCGGCACGGGCCCAGGGCGCCGCCCTCCTTCTTCGCGGCTATTCGCTGGCTTCGGCGGCATTGGGGCTGGCGTTCCTTCTCTGGCAGCGGTACCGGGCGGCCTCCAATGGGGGTATTCTCGGAACATCCCGGAGGCGTTGATGGTGCACATTTCGGTTGTGACTCCGGTCTACAAGGCCGCCAGGATCCTGCCGGAACTTTACCGCCGACTCAGGCTCGCCCTGGAAGCGATCACCCCGGATTTTGAGATCCTCATGGTCAACGACCACAGTCCAGAGAACGACTGGGACGTCATCGGCGAGCTCGCCCGCACCGATCCCCGGGTCAAGGGCCTGGATCTCTCCCGGAATTTCGGACAGCATTTCGCGATCACTGCAGGTCTCGACCATGCCCAGGGGGAGTGGATCGTGGTCATGGATTGCGACCTCCAGGATCAGCCTGAGGAAATCGCGAAGCTCTACGCGAAGGCCCAGGAAGGCTATGACGCCGTGTTCGGCCGGCGCCACGCGCGCAAGGACGCCTTCCTCAAGAAGGCCATGTCCAGCGCCTATTACCGGCTATACGAATACCTAATTGATGAAACGATTGACGGCTGCGTGGCCAACTTCAGCATCATCTCCCGGCAGGTCGCCCAGAGCATCGGTGAAATGCGGGAGCAGAACCGCTCCTACGGACTGTTCGCGAAGTGGGTCGGATTCCGGACCACCGCCATCGACATCGACCATGCGGCACGCTACGAGGGGCTGACGTCCTACACCTCCGGACGCCTGATCCGGCTGGCCGTCGACAGTATCGTCTCCCAGTCCAACAAGCCGCTACGGCTGTTCATCCGGCTCGGCTTTCTGATCGCCCTGGTGTCCTTCGCGTTCATCATCTACATCCTCTACCGGCATTTCTTCGTCGGAATCAGGATCGAAGGCTGGGCGAGCGTGATGGTCTCACTCTGGTTCATCAGCGGCCTGCTGTTCATGAACCTGGGGATCCTGGGACTCTACATCGGCAAGACCTTTGACGAGGCGAAGCGCCGACCGCTATATGTCATCCGGGACCGCATCGGCCTTTCCGACCGCCCCCGGAAATGAAGCACAGGAGGGGCCGGGACCATGCAACTCAATCTGCTGGACTACTTCTGGAACGGCGCCCTGCGGACCCACCCCGCCAAGGTGGCCATCGAGGACAACGGGACGGCCACCTCGTTCCAGGAGCTCCGGCAGCACGCCTTGCGTTGCGCCGCCGCTATCCAGGCCCGAACCGGGTCCCTCAACGAGGCCATCGCGGTCCTGCTGCCCAAGGGGACGGCGACGATCGTCGCCGATCTGGGCATCCTCTGCAGCGGAAACTGCTATACGAACCTCGATGTCAAATCGCCTGCCCAGCGCATCCGGAACGTGGTTGAAAATGTCGGCCCGGCCCTGCTGATCACGTCCCGGGATCTGGCGGAGGCCGCGGCCGGACTCGGCGTGGCGCCGGACAGGCTCCTGTTCGTCGAGGACTTTCCCGGCGCCGCCTACGACGCCGAGGCCATCCTCTGCCGCCTGGAAAAGGTCATCGACACGGACCCCGCATGCATCATCAACACCTCGGGGTCCACGGGCACCCCCAAGAGCGTCGTCCTCAACCACCGGAGCATCATCGACTTCATGGACTGGCTCTTCGGGAGGTTCGGGTTCGGGCCCGAGGAGCGCATCGGCAGCCTCTCTCCGTTCCACTTCGACATCTATACCCTGGAACTCTGGTACACCCTCGCCAAGGGCAGCACCTTCGTCATCATTCCCGAGCAGCATGGCATCTTCCCCACCAGGCTCGTGGAGTTCCTGGCATCGGAACGCATCTCCTTTCTCTTCTGGGTCCCGACGGTGATGGTCAACATCAGCAACCAGGACACCTTTGCCGCCGCCAAACCCAAGGCGCTGCGGAACGTGCTGTTCGCCGGCGAGGTGTTCCCCACCCGGCACTTCAACTACTGGCGCCGCCATTTCCCGGAGGCACTGTTCGTCAATCTCTATGGTCCCATCGAGATCACGGTGGACTGCACCTACTATGCGGTGGACCGGGAATTCGCCGACGAAGACCCGCTCCCCATAGGCTTCCCCTGCCGGAACACCGACATCCTGATCCTGGATGAGGACGGTCGTCCGGCCCCGCCGGGAACCCAGGGCGAGCTCTGCGTGCGCGGGACCTCCCTGGCCATGGGCTACTGGAACGACCCCGAGAAGACCCGCAAGGCCTTCGTCCAGAACCCCCTCAATACCCGTTACCCCGAGCTGATCTACCGAACCGGGGACCTCGTCCACCTCAACGCCGCGGGCGAGATCCTGTTCGACGGACGCAAGGATTTCCAGGTCAAGCACCTGGGCTACCGCATCGAACTGGGGGAGATCGAGCACGTCCTCGTCAACTCGGTGGAGGACATCGCCAACGCCTGCGTCCTGTACGACCGGGACCGGAAGGAGATCGTCCTCGTCTTCGAAAGCGCACGGCAGGTGACGCCAGCGGAGATCCGCAAGAGGCTCCAGCAGGTCCTGCCCAAGTACATGCTGCCCACCGTGTTCCATCAGGTTGAGGCCATGGTGCGTAATCCCAACGGCAAGATCGACCGGAAGCGGCTTCAGGAGGAGTTCCTCGGATGAGCGGCTTCGCGCGGGTCCACGGCCTCGAAGCCCTCATGGCCGCAGTGAACTCGGTCAGGGCCGGGGCGGGAGCCTTCGTCACCAACCTCTACCTGGATCCCGAGAAGGCCCGCGAATGGATCGCGCGCGGGGATCTCGCCTGCCTGGAGACCGGCGGATGCGCCCTGTTCCTGCGCAGGGACCGGTGGTTCCGGCATGTCCATTTCTGCGCCGCGGACCCCGCGGCCCTGGCCGGTTCCCTTGGCCACCTCGAGGGGGAGGGACCCCTGACCCTGGATCTCCTGGGCCGCCCGGACCGGGTCGAGGAGATGGGTGGTTGGTTCCATGCCTCCGGTTTCAGGACCTATTCACGCCTCACCCGGCTGGCCCGGATCGCGGTCCCTGGCGCTCCGCCCGCACCCGCGCCACCCGCGGAGACCGAGACGGCGGTGGCGGCGGACGTCGACGCCCTGCTCCGGGACCTTGAGGCCTGCTTTGATCCCCTCAAGGAGCACCTCCCGTCCCGCGGGGAGCTGGACCTGGCGGTGGCGGCGGGCCGGGTTCGGCTGGTCCGCAGCGGAACCGGAATCGCCGGGTTCCTTTACTGCGATACGGTCGGCGCCAGTTCCACCCTCCGCTACTGGCTGGTGGACCCCGGCCACAGGGACCAGGGCATCGGCGCTAGACTGATTCGTGACTACTTCCACAGGAACCCCGCCGTAAGGCGCTACCTCCTGTGGGTGCTCGATTCCAACGCAGACGCCATCGCCAAGTACGGCCACTACGGCTACGCGCCGGACGGCCTCGTGGACCAGGTGATGATCAGGGGGGTACCGCAATGAAGCTTGTCCTGGACATCCTGAACGAGATCCGGCCTGAATTCGATTTCTCCACCAGCCAATCGTTCATCGCGGACGGGATGCTGGATTCCTTCGACCTGTTGACCCTGGTCGGGGCTCTCGAAGAATCCTTCGGCATCCGCATTGACGGCCAGGACATCGTGCCCGAGAATTTCGCCAACCTCGCCACCATCGGACACCTGATCGAGAAGAGCCAAAAGAAATGAACCTGACCTACGAAGGGAAGAAGATCTCCGGGATCCTCACGGTCCTGCCGGCCAACGTCTCCAGGTTCGACGACGAGACCGGCAACTACACCTTTCCCAAAGAGAAGACCCTGAGGCTCAAGCCGCTCATGGGCTTCGACGAGCACCGGATCGTGGAGGACGGCGTCTGCGTCTCGGACCTGTGCGTTTTCGGGCTCAAGGACCTCTTCGCCCGGGGCCTGCTCCGGAAGGAGGACATCGACGCCCTGGTCCTGGTGACGCAGTCGCCCGACCAGTTCATGCCTCCGACCAGCAACATCATCCAGGGCCTGCTGGAACTGAAGCGGGACATGATCTGCCTGGACATCAACCAGGGTTGTGCCGGCTTCGAGATCGGGCTCCTGCAGGCCTTCGCCCTCCTGGACCAGCCGGCCATCCGCAAGGTGGTGCTCCTCAACGCCGACGTCCTCAGCCGGAAGACGTCCCGGCAGGACCGGAACAGCTTCCCGCTCATCGGAGACGGGGCTTCCATCACGGTCGTGGAGAAGGACCCGGAGGGCGGCCGGATCCACGCCAACATACAGATGGACGGGACGCTGCGGAACGCCCTGGCCATCCCCGCCGGCGGCTTCAGGATGCCGTCGACGCCGGAAACCGCGGCCCCCGTGGACGACGGCACCGGCAACCTGCGGGCCAAGGACCATCTGGTCATGAACGGCCAGGACGTGTTCACCTTCGTCATGACCGAGGTCCCCCCCATGATCCTCTCCCTTGCGGAGACCGCCGGGATCGGGCTCGCGGACATCGACTGGTTCCTGTTCCATCAGCCCAACAAGTTCATGATCCAGAAACTCGCCGAGAAGCTGGAAGTCCCCCCGGGGCGGATGCCCGGAAACGTCGTCGAGAAGTTCGGCAATGCCAGCGGCGTGACGATTCCCACGAACGTCTGCCTCAACCTGGGCGAAAAGCTGAAGGACCAGCGCTTCACCGTCTGTTTCGCCGGGTTCGGGGTCGGATTGACGTGGAGTTCGATTCTCATGACCATTGGGAACATGGAATTCTGCGAAATTGTGAATTACTGATGGAACCGGGAGAAGTGCCCATGGACGTTTTCTACCAGAAGCTCCGCGAGATCCTGGAGTGCGAGGACGTCCGCCGGGAGTCCGACATCGGCGACTTCGAGAACTGGGATTCCCTCGGGGTCCTCACCATCCTGGCGATGATCGATTCCGTCTACAAGGTTCCCGTCTCCTCCGAGGAGTTCCTCAAGGTGCGCAAGGTCGGGGACCTCGAGGACCTGCTTCGGGCGAAGCTGGGCAGGTGATGGACGCCCCGGCCTGCACCCTGGTCACGGGCGCCTCCTCAGGGATCGGGCGCGGCGTGGCCCTGGCGCTGGCCGAAGACCGCAGGCTGATCCTGCACGGGCGGGACCGGGAGCGTCTCGAAGCGGTGCGTAGCGCCTGCCCGGGGCGGGACCACCTGGTGTGGACTGCCGATTTCGCGCGGGCAGAGACCCTCGCGGAGGACCTGCGCGGCTTCCTTCAGGCCTCCGGCACCCGCGTCTCCGCGCTGGTCCACTGCGCGGGGGAGGTCAGCGTGAGGCCCACCCGGCTCGACGCCTACGAAGACAGTCTGCGCGCCATGAACGTGAACTTTCTTTCCGCCGCCGAAATCATCCGGGTCCTGCTCCAGGCTGCGCCCAACGGGAAGGCGCTCCGCGACATCCTGCTGATCTCAAGCATCTACAGCCGCCTGGGCGCCAAGGGCCAGGGCATCTATTGCGCCACCAAGGGCGCTGCCGACGCCTATGTGAGAGCCCTGGCCGCCGAGCTCTCGCCCCGTGTGCGGGTGAATTCCCTGTTGCCGGGAGCCGTCCTCACTCCGATGACCGAAGCGCTGCCGGCGGCCTACCTCGACCGGTGCCGGGAGGCGCACCCCCTGGGCCTGGGGGAGGTGGCCGACGTGGCCAGCTACGTGAAGTTCCTCCTTTCGGACGGGGCGCGGTGGGTCACGGGACAGAACATTGTCGTCGACGGGGGCTTCAGCGCCTGCAAGGGACTCTAGGAGGTTGGGATGGCCAGCGACTGCAGACTGTTCCGCGCCGGCTCGGGGGAGTGGGTCACCCGGGCCTCCCTCGCCGAAGGGCTGCGCCAGATCGGCGCCTGCGGCCACCAGATCCTCTATGTCCACACGGACATCTCCTTCGGCCAGCCCAACTCCGACCTCGGCCGCGATGGCCTCCTGGGCGCGCTCCTGGAGACCCTCCTGGACCTGGGCGCGGGCACCCTCCTGGTTCCCACCTTCACTTTCAGCTTCTGCAACGGCGAGGACTTCGATGTCCGCCATTCCCGCTCCCACATGGGTGCGCTGAACGAATACATCCGCAAGCGGCCGGAAGCCCGGCGCTCCGTGGACCCGCTCATGTCCACCGCGCTGCTCGGAGCCAGGCCCTACCTCGTCACCGACGTGGGCCGGAACTCCGTGGGGGAGGGCTGCACCTTCGACCTTCTCCATCGCGAGCGGGATGCGCACTTCCTCTTCCTCGGCGTGCGCCCTTCCAAGTGCTTCACATTCTCCCATTTCGTGGAGGAGCGGCTCCAAGTGCCCTACCGCTACCCGCGCCCGTTCACCGGGCTCATCACCGAAGCCTCGGGCCGCGCCTACGAGGACACCTACACCCTGTACGTGCGCCACCAGGACGTCGTCCCCGCCTCCAACGGCGCCTTCGAGGCCGAAGCCGTGGCCACCGGCCTGATGCTTCAGGCGCCCTGTGGGGACGGCTTCCTGTCCGCCATGGACGAGAAGGCGGCGTACGACCTCTATGCGGCCCGGATCCAGGGGGACATCAACTACATGCTCGAGCGGCCCTACCCCGAGCAGCTGGTTGAAACGTTCCACGCGGACCACATGATCGCTCTCTGAAGGCCCCCCCATGTTCGTCGAGAAGATCGCCATCGATTCGCAGGCCCTGGGGCGGACCGTCCTGGAGTTGCGGGACCCCTCACCCCACGCGGATTTCCCGTCCTTCGAAGCCGCCTACCGGACCCAGCACGACCCCCGCTACTGCGTCTGCAAGGTGCCCATCGAGGACCTGGAAGGCATCCATCACTTGGAGGAAATGGGGTTCCGGTTCCTGGAGCTGCAGCTCAAGCTGGTGGGCCGGCCCCGGGAACGGGACACGTCGGCCTTCCCCTTTGAATTCTCCCCGGTGGCCGGCGAGGCGGAGCTGGCGGAGGTCCTGGCGATCGCCGGATCCACGTTCGTCGCCGACCGGTTCAGCGTGGATCCCATCCTCAGCGTCAGCGATCCGGGGGTCTCCGGGCGCCGATACCACCTGTACGTGGAGAAGTCTTACCGCATGGCGGACGAGCGGCTCTTCAAGCTCGTCAACCGGGAGTCCGGCCGGATCGTGGGGTTCAATACCCACAAGTACCTGGGAGCGGACGAGGTGCTCATGTTCGTCGGTGGCGTGCTCCCCGCCCTCAAGACGACTGGACTGGGGGCGATCACCGACTTCTTCCTGATAAATGAACTGAAGCAGCGAGGGGTCCGGAAGTTCTACACCCATGTCTCGGCGAGAAATTATCCGGTCATGAACCTGGAAATCGCCGGTCTGGGCTTCAAAGTCTTGCAGAACTTTGCAATACTTAGGAAAATTTACCCCTGATCCCTCCTTGGAAACCCGACGCCCCCCCCCTCTGGACGCCTTGCGTCATCCCGGGTGACGCGGGACGGCACACAGCGACCCGATCCCAGAGCGAAAGATTACTTTTTCCCAACCTTCCCGCTTTGCTCAACTGATAATATGCTATAGGCCGCCTCACCCCAACCTCCCCCCCCTCCCTAATGGCACTGGAATTGCTTGCATTAGGGTCCATCTCACGAAGGAGATCTTATGAAGAGACAGTCCGGCTTCACCCTCATCGAATTGCTCCTGGTGCTTGCCATCATCGGCATCATCAGCGCGATCGCCATCCCCGCCCTGCTCAGCCAGCGCGCCCGCGCCCGCGACAAGACGGCCATCTCCAACATGGAAGGGCGTGTCGGCGACCTCATCGGCCAGTACGACAAGTACAAGGAGATGGGCCTGACCTCCACGCAGATCACCACCAGCCTCGGCAAGTACCTGGCCCAGACCGGCGGTTCCGACAAGAACCCCTGGAACGGCTCCCTGCAGGCCTTCGACTCGGCCGTGAACGCCGCCGGTGGTCTTGGCACCACGCAGTCCGCCGCCATCTCCAACATCAAGGCCCTCGCCACCGTCCAGGGCCAGGCCAAATTCGCGATCCAGTACCCCAACGGGACCACCCCCGGCTGGCTCGGCGGCGCCGTCCTGATCAATGGTGTCGTGGCCAATTCCAACCACGTCGCCAAGGTTTCCGCCATCGAGTAATGGGCAGGGAGCTAAATTGAAAGGAGGAGCTTTCCGGCTCCTCCTTTTTTTTCGGAGAATCGCATGGGCCACAAACTTGGACGGTGGGCCGCGCCGCTGGCGGCGGGGCTCGTGGCTCTGCTGGCGCTCGCGATCGCCATGGCGGTGCGCATGCGGAGCGCTGAAGCCGGGTTGACCTCGGTGATGACCTCCGGGTTCAGCCTTCCTCCCGTCAAGCACTTCGCTTTCCGGTTCGTGACCCGGTTGCTGCTGCCCTTCTACCTGGGGGCCGCCCTCCTGCTGTGGGGCTCCACCCTGGTCCTGGCCAACGCCTTCCAGTCTGGCTGGTCCAAGACCTGGCGCCCGCTCGAGGGCTTCCTGTTCACGCTTTCGGCCCTGGTCTGGGTGCATCTCATCCTCTGGTGGCAGGTGCCCTCGACCCTCTGGCTCATCCCCGGCATGCGCCTCCTGCCGTTCTGGGTCGACTACCCGCTGCTCCTTGCGGCCTCCCTGGCCTACCCCGTCCTCTGGATACGGAAGCACGGCCTGGGCTGGCTCAAAGGAACCGCGTTGACAGCGTGCCTCCTGCTGGCCTGGTCCCTCCTCCCCTGGGCCCCAGAGCGGCTGCCCCGCTTGCTCACCACGAGCCTGGGCGGCACCGACAAGACCCAGGTCCTGCTCATCGGCCTGGACGGGTTGCGCGAAGACGTCGGCCAGGCCGCCACCACGGACTGGAAGGGGACGTCCTACACCAACGCTTACACGGTGATACCTGCCACCCGGCTCCTCTGGCACATCCTCTGGGGCGGCGATCCCCTCTTCTACACCATCGGCCACGCGCCCCCCACCCGGGAGGAGCTCATGGGCCAGCAGCCCCTGCCGGTAATTGACCAGGCATTCAAGAAGGCTTGGCGGCCCCGGTTCTACATCGATGATGGCGGGACCATCGGCCTCACCGGCAAGGTGGCGAGCTTCGACGACGTTGTGATGCCGGCTCCCGGGTGGGAGAACTTCGTCAACTCGAACCTGAGCTCGGCCTTCCCACTTTTCGCCGACTGGGAGAACTGGGGCCGCGCCTTCCCCACCACCAATCCCTGGGCCCCCCTGGACGGCGGCCTGAAAGAGGCCATCCGGCTGGGCCGGGGCGCCAAACTCGTGATGTTCCATTCCTGCCTCGCCCACCAGCCCATCTTCCTCAACCGGGAGGAACTGGCTGAGCTGCCCAGGTGGTGGACCATGGTCCCCCGGAACCTGGAGCCCTACCTGGCCCGCCAGCAGGTCACGGTGGCGCGCGCGGCCAATTACGACCTCCGCCGGGACCCCTTCACGGCCTACCGGATCCGCATGCGGAGCGTGCTCCGGGCCTGGTCCGGCATCTGGAACAACCTGGACCGGGACCCCGACTACGGGGGCGCCACGAAGGTCCTCTTCTCGGACCACGGGGAGCGGTTCTACCACGTGACCGAGACCATCCGCCTGGGAGGGGTCCACGGGTACGACATCGATCCCTGGGAGGCGCGGATCATGCTCAAGGTGGACGGCCCGGAATTCAAGGCGGCCCCCGGCGCGCCGCCGGTGGCCTCGACCGTCAGCGTCCTGTCCATCCGGGACGCCCTGGGCGAGGCCATCGCCAAGGACCGGCCCCTGTCCCGCCGGACCCTGGAGACCAGCTACCCCACGGCGCCCCTGCGGTACCAGACCCTGGGCCGGGACCTGTTCACCTCCGACCAGATCGGCCTGTACCGGGAGATGACGGTGGAGCGCCTCGCCATGCAGACCGCGGTGGCCCCGGACGGCATCTGGTTCGTGAACACGGATTCCACCGCAAAGGAACGGGCGGAGGAAGTGACCGTGGCCTTCGCCCGTGGCAGCGACCTGGAAGTGATCAAGCCCCTGAAGGCCGGCGGCGCCAACAAGCTCTTCTACCAGGGCTACCAGCTGAAGGCCGTGGACACGGTGCCGGAGGCGGACTACACGGCGGCCAAGGAGAAGGTCATGAAGATCCTCGCGCCCCCGGCGCCATGACCCTGCCCGCCCGTTCCTGAAGTGCCTGCAGGCGGCGGCAGGCTTCGCCGTTGCCCGGTTGCAGCACCAGGACCCGCTGGAACCAGGCCCGGGCCTGGGGGGCGTCCCCGGACGCATCCAGCGAAATGGCCAGGTTCAGGGCGAAAGCCGGGCTGGAGGGATTGAGCTGGGCGGCGGCCTTGAAGTAGGGAACCGCCTCCGCGTCCCGCCCCAGGGTTCGCAGAAGGAGGCCCAGGCGCATTCGCGCGTCCTGGGACTTGTCCAGCTGGCGGAACGTGTCGGGATCGTCCCGCAGCCGGACCGGCTCCAGGGCGAGGATGCCCAGACAGTACGGGATCGCCTCCTCCAGCCGCCCCATGGACAGGAGAAGGTAGGTGATGTCATCCATGGCCTGATGGTCCTGGGGATGGACCTCGATCCAGCGCCGGAAGCCGGCCAGGGCCTCCTCGTTCTGCCCCGACCAGGCCAGGGCGCGGGCGAGGTTGATCTGGGCCATGCGGACGCCCGGGTCCATGGCCACGGCCGCGCGGTATTCCACGATGGCCTCCTGCGCCCTGCCCCGGGAAAATAGGGCCTGCCCCAGGTTGTTGCGGGCGACCATGTTGTCGGCGGCGACCGCGCGTTCGTGGCGGAACAGGGTGAGGCTGTCGTGCCAGTGGGCGGCCTGGACCCGGGCCTGGCTCATCAACAGGACCGTTGCGAGCGACCCCAAGCCCCACGTGATCCAGGGCCGGACCCGTAGTCCGGCCGCCAGGTCCCGGCCGCCCCAGGCGATGGCCAGGAAAGGTCCCAGGAGGGGGATGTACGTGTAGCGGTCCGCCATGCTCTGGGAGCCCACCTGGATCAGCCCGATGACCGGCAGGAGGGAAACCAGGTACCACAGCCATCCCGCCAGCAGGTAGGGCCGGCTGCGCCTCTCCCGGAAGGCCAGGATGGACAATGCCAGGAGGGCTGCCCCGGCAAGGAGGCTGTTCCAGATCCGGATGTCGGCCGCGATGATCGGGTAGAGCGGCGCCAGATCGTAGGGCCAGACCATTTTCCGGAGGTACTTGGCATAGGCGAGCAGGGCGTTGCCGACCCGGTAGCCCAGGGGCAGCCGGGCCATGGTGATCACGGCCCCGCCGCTGTGCTGGACGAGAAAGGTCACCAGCGAAGAGACGGCCGCCAGCCCGAACAGCGGGAGCTTCTCCAGGACCAGATCCTTCCAGGGAGCGGCCCTGCGCAGGGGCCAGCGATCCAGTATCAGCAGGAGCACGGGCAGCGTGACCAGCATGGGCTTGGCCATGAGCCCCAGGACGTAGCAGGCCAGGACCGCAGGCCGGAACCGCCGGTCCGAGCAGCTCCGGTGGTAGGCCGCGAGGGTGAGGAGCAGGAAGAACATGCTTAGCACGTCCTTGCGCTCGGCCACCCAGGCCACGCTCTCCACGTGCAGCGGGTGCGCCGCGAAGAGGGCCGCCACGAAGGCGCTGGGCCCGAGATCCCCGGTCATGGCCTTCAGGAGGAGAAAGAGCATCACCGCGTTGGCGGCGTGGAAGACCGCGCTGGTCACGTGGTGCATGCCCGGGTCCGGCCCGAACAGCGAGAAATCGGCCATGTGGGAAAGCCAGGTCAGGGGATGCCAGTTGGCCGCCGCCCCGGAGGTCAGGGCCCAGCCCAGATTGGCCCAGGTCAGTCCCTTTGCCGTGTGGAGATTCCCGGCCACGTACAGGGGATCGTCGAAGTTCAGGAACTCGAAGCCCCGCACCTGTCCGAAGATCACCCAGACCACAGCCAGGAGGGCAAGGGCCACGCCCGGGACCGCCAGCCTGGAGGCGCCGCTTCTCATGCGGGCGTGCGTCCGGCCCGGAAGCGCGGCGACCGGAACAGGCCCAGGCGGGCCATCCGGTAGTGGAGGGCGGTGGCAAGACAGCCGAAGCCGTAGCGCACGCTGCGCCGGAAGTTGATGGACGAGGCTTCGGCGAAGTAGCTGGCCGGGCAGGTGACTTCGGCGATGGTGAACCCGTGCCAGAGCACCTGGGCCAGCATCTGGTTGTCGAAGACGAAGTCGTCGCTGTCGGGGGCCAGGTCGATGGTCTCCAGTACCTGGCGGGAGAAGGCCCGGTAGCCTGTGTGGTATTCCGACAGCTTGGCCCCCATCATCAGGTTGCCGAACATGGTGAGGAAGCGGTTGGCCAGGTACTTCCACCCGGGCATGCCCTGGGCCATGGCACGTCCGCCCAGGATTCGGGAACCCAGGACGCAGGGGTAGAGGCCGTTGGCGATAAGCGAAGCCATGGCGGGAAGGAGCTTGGGGGTGTACTGGTAGTCCGGGTGGATCATCACCACCACATCCGCACCGGCCTCCAGAGCCAGCCTGTAGCAGGTCTTCTGGTTGCCCCCGTAGCCCACGTTCCGTTCGTGCACGTGCACCAGCGTGTTCGGCAGGCTCCGGGCCAGGGTGGCGGTCCCGTCCTGGCTGCAGTCGTCCACCAGGATCACCAGGTCCACGATCCCCTGGTCCATGACCTCCTGATGCGTCCTCAGGAGGGTGCGTTCCGCATTGTAGGCGGGCATTACGACGACGAGCTTCTTGTCCTTGATCATCGGTCCTTCCGGGAGCCAGGGTGGGTCCTTCCCAGCATAGCCGGGACATGCAAGGTCCGCGCCCCTACCCTGGCCGGTTCAGCTCGAGGGATCCACCTGCTCCCAGGTCACGCCGAAATGGGCGAGGATCCCCTGCCGCTCCTGGCGCTCCTGGTCGGCGATGCTCGCGTAGGGACGCAGGAAGACGACCCTGCGCACCCCGCGGCGTACCAGGGCCCGGGTGCAGGTCAGGCACGGCTCGTCGGTCACGTAGGCCGTGTGCACGGGGCCGTCGCAGAATCCCAGGGCGTTCTCCTCGGCATGGCTGGTATGGAGGCAGCGCGTTCCCGGTCCGCAGGTGTCCGGCGTGCAGTGGGGCATGCCGGGAAGGGCGCCATTGTAGCCGCCCGAGGCCAGGCCGCCGTCGGCCCTGAGCAGGACGCAGCCGACCTTCAGCCGGCAGCAGGTCCCCAGGCGGCTCAGCTCCAGCGCCATGCGGAGGAAGACGTCGTCCTTGAGTTCGGATCGGCTCATCGGCAGACTCCTAGCGGCCTGGCACCACTTCAATGTCTATCTGATGCACGGGGCCGTCGCCGCGTTCCTGCCAGAGGATATGGGCCCCCAGGGCCCGGGCAAGCTGGTTGACGCCCTCGCGGGTCTCGGGCTGCAGGGCGTTCTTGAGCTCGGAATGCAGGGTTAGCCGGAGCTGGGCGCCCCGCAGGCGCTCCCCCTGGCGGGCCATCTCCCGGTAGACGCCCAGCACCACGGTCTCCGCGCTCTGCCTGCGGCCCGAGCCCTCGCAGTGGGGGCAGGCGCTGGTGAGGAGCCGCTCCAGGCTGGGGCCGGTGCGCTTGCGGGTCATCTCCACCAGCCCGAAATCGCTGATCTCCACGGCCCGGGCGTGGTTCCGGTCCCGCTCCAGCTCCTCCTGCATGCGCTTCATGACGGCCTCGCGGTGGGCGGGGTCCATCATGTCGATGAAGTCGATGACCACGATGCCGCCCAGGTTGCGCAGGCGCAGCTGGCGCACGATCTCGGGGATGGCCTCCATGTTCGTGAGGAAGACCGTCTCCTCCAGGTCCTTCTTGCCCACGAACTTGCCCGTGTTCACGTCGACGCTTACGAGGGCCTCGGTCTGGTTGATGACGATGCTGCCGCCGTGCCGGAGGAAGACCTTGGGCTGGCGCGCGGCGTCGATCTCCTTCTCGATGGCGAAGGCCTCGAAGATGGGCAGGTCGGAGGTGAAGTGCTTGATGCGGCCCACCCACTCCGGGTGCAGCCGGCTCACGAAGTCCACCACTTCGCGGTAGGTGTCGTCCCGGTCCACCCAGAAGCTGGCCACCTCCTCCCGGAAGAGGTCCCGGAGGACCTTCTGGAGCAGGCGGAAGTCCTTCCACACCAGGCTGGGGGCCTGGAGGTGCTGGCAGCTGGCCTGGAGGTCGGTCCACAGCTCGCGCAGGTAGGCCACGTCGCTGACGAGGTCTTCGTCCTTTTCGCCGATGGCCGCGGTGCGCACGATGAAGCCCTCGCCGGGCAGCGCGTGGCCCTTGATGAGGGCCCGTAGCCGCTCCCTTTCGGCGGGGTTGGTGATCTTGCGCGAGATGCCCACGTGCTCGATGCCCGGCATCAGCACCAGGAACCGGCCCGGGAAGCTGATGTGGCGGGAGAGGCGGGGCCCCTTGCTGCCGATGGGATCCTTCACCACCTGGACGAGGATCTCCTCGCCCTCCTTCACGGGGGGCAGGGTCACGGGCAGAGCGGGAAACTCCAGGACCCCCTCGCCCCCCTCCTCCTCCTCGACCACCTCCTCCGAAGGCAGGCGGTGGGTCTCGGGCTCGTCCAGGTAAAGGAACCCGTCCTTGGCGCCCCCGATGGCCACGAACGCACTCTGCATGCCCTGCAGGAGCTTGGCCACCCTCCCCTTGTACACGTCCCCCACCTGGCTGACCTGGGTGGTTCTCTCGATGAACAATTCGCAGAGCTGGCCGTTTTCCAGTAGGGCAATGCGCATCTCCAGCGGGGTCGCATTGACCACGAGGGACCGTCGGACTTCCATGGCTTACACCTCTCAAGAATTCGGCGGAAACGCCTCGCGCGGTTCCCCAGTTGCTCCTGGTCCTGCCTGGCCAGGGGCTGACACTCTTTTAGCAAGTCTAAGGAATAATGGGAAGCTCGATTAGAAAAATACGCGTCCCGGGGTGCCGGAGGCGTCCTCATTCGCGGGCGCCGAGGGATCGTGCGACCTGGATCTCCCGGGCGGCCTCCTGGACCCGGCCGGCAAGTCCAAGCTCCCTGCCGAACTCCAGGTGCGCGGCGGACGAAGCGGGAGCCAGGGCCACGCAGCGACGGAACTGTTCGAGGGCATCCTGCCGTCGGCCTGCTTCCCGTAGGGCCAGGCCGAGATTGAGGAGCAGGCCCGGCTCCTGGGGATCGGCCTGGACCGCCGCCTGGAGTTCGGCACAGGCCTCCTCTGGCCTGGCCAACTGGCGCAGGATCAGGCCCAGCATCCGCCTCGCTTCCCGGGTTCCCACCTTCTGGGCCCTGGCGTCGGGTTCCTGCTCCAGGCGCCGGGGTTCCAGTGCGATGTAGGCCCGGAGGGGCGCGATCGCCTCCCCGTAGCGTCCCTGTCGCATCAGGATCGGGCCCAGGCGCAGGATGGCCCGGTAGTTTTCCGGTTCAAGGCTCCAGACGGCGCCGAAGGCCTGCCGCGCCTCATCTTCCCGCCCCAGCCCCAGCAGGGCCTCCCCCATCCAGTACCAGGCCAGGCCATGGCCCGGGACCAGGGCCACGGTCTCCCGGAATTCCCGCACGGCCTCCTCCCTGGCCCCGTCCCGGTACCAGCCTAGGCCCAGGCAGAGGTGGGCGACCGCGTTGTTCCCCACCACGGCCAGATCCCGGGTGAAGAGCGTCCGGTCATCCTTCCAGTAGCCGGCCTCCACCCAGCTCCTGGCCATCCCGGCCGCGGCCAGGAGGCCCAGCAGCGCGGCCGCCAGGCCCCGCGGCACCCGCCACCGTCGGAGCACATCGGACCCGAGCCAGGACAGGGCCGCGAAAACGCCCACCAGGGGCAGGTAGGTGTACCGGTCCGCGATGCTCTGGGCGCCCACCGGCAAGAAACCTGCGACCGGAACCAGGGCGACGAGGAACCAGGCCCAGCCCGCGAGCAGGTAGGGCCGCTCCCAGGCCTGGCGAAGGGCGGCCCAGGTGAGGACCACCAGCGCCGCCAGGGAGACCGCAGCCAGCCACGCCAGCCTCCCCGGGGGAAGCGCGGGGTAGAAGGCGGCCAGATCCATGGGCAGGAGCGTCATGCCCAGGTATCGGCCATAGGACGCAAGGGCGTTGAGAAGGTTGTGCCCGAAGGGCGACTCCGTGGAGGTTACGCGGCTCCCGGCCTGGGAGACCACCGTGATGACGCAGACCGCCGCAGCCATGAGCAGGAACGGTCCTTTCTCCCAGACCAGGCGGGCCATGGATCGTCCCCACGGCCTGCAGGTCCGCCCCAGCGGCCAATGATCCAGGCAGATCATCAGGATCGGGAGACTCACCAGCATGGGTTTGGCCATAAGCCCCAGGGCATAGAGGAGAAGCGTGCCGGCCAGCCACACCCGGGACCTGGAGCGCGTGTACCGGACGTAGGCCATGAGGGTCAGCAGGGCGAAGAACATGCTCAGGACGTCCTTCCGCTCCGCGATCCAGGCCACGCTCTCCACGTGGAGGGGGTGGATGGCGAAGAGCATCGCGGTCGCAAGGCTCGGCCAGAAGGCCTTCGTGGTGTCCTCCAGCAGGAGCAGGAGCAGCATGGCGTTGAGTCCATGCAGGACGACGCTGGTCAGGTGATGCCATCCCGGCGCGGCACCGAACAGGGCCACATCGGCCATGTGGGAGAGCCAGGTAACGGGGTGCCAGTTGGCGTAATGGGCCTCCGTGAAGGCCCACCGGAGGTTGTCCCAGGTGAGCCCGTGGAGGACGTGGGCGTTGAGGACATACTGCGGATCGTCGTAGGACAGGAAGCCGGCCCCAAGGAGGCGGCCGAAGGTCGCGAGAACCACAAGCAGGAGGAAGGCGCAGGCCAACCCGTTCCGCCTGGGTCCCGGGCCGGCCTCCACTCAGGCGCTCGTGTGGCCGGCGAACGCCAGGCGATCCGGGGTCCGTTCCCGGTCCACGGTCTCAAGGATGCGGTTGTGCGCGTCCACGAAGACCACCCTGGGTTTCCGGGCGGCGGCCTCCTCCTCCGTCATCCAGCCGTAGGCGGCCAGGATGACCAGGTCACCGGCCCTCACATGGTGCGCGGCAGCGCCGTTGATGCCGACCTCGCCGGACCCCTCCGTTCCAGGGATCACATAGGTGCTGATCCGGGAACCGTTGGTGACGTCGTAGATGTCGATCTTCTCGTTCTCCAGGAACCCGGCGGCCCGGATCAGGACCGGATCGAGGGTGATTGAGCCGACATAGTCGAGATCGGCCCGGGTTACTACGCAGCGGTGGATCTTCCCGAGCATGAAATTCCTGAGCATGGCTTCCTCCGGTCCAGGCCCGAAAAGGGGGTCCCGGCCAGCTATGAATAATGGGGCCCTCAGGGCTTTCCGTCCAGCGTTGAACCGCCAACCGCTACGTTTCCCAGCCGCTCCAGGCCGGATCGGGCCTCGGCGTTGCCGGGATCGGCCGCCAGGACGCCTCGATAGGCCTCCCAGGCTTCCGGCCAGCGTCCCGCCCGCTCCAGAGCGGCCCCGTCCGCAAGGCCGAAGTTGACCCGGGCCGTCCGGTTTCCGGGATCGGCCAGCAGGACCGCCTCGAAATGGCCACGGGCCTCCTGGGGCCGGTGAAGGCCCGCCAGCAGCAGGCCGGCGATCATGTGGGCATCTTCGACCATCCCCGAAGCCGGGTCCACTCCAGCCAGGCCCAGGAATTCCTGGAACCTCGCGAGGGCCTCCTCCCGTCGCCCAAGGGCCGCCAGGGCGCGGCCAAGGCGGTAGAGGGCCTCGCCTCCCGGGCGGAGCCGGTGGGCCTCGCGGAAGGAAGCCAGGGCCTCCTCGCGGCGCCCGGCGCTCCACTGGGCCTTGCCCAGCCCCGCGTACGCCTGGGCATCGCCCGGCGACATCGCCAGAGCCCGCCCGTACTCCCGGACTGCATTTTCGGCATCCCCTTCCAGCAAATAGCCCAGGCCAAGGTTCTTTCGCACAAGCGCACCGTCATTGCCCGAGTCCACCGCATGCCGGAAGAGCGCGACGCTGCTCCGCCACGTGGACGCCTGGGCCCAGGCCAGGCAGGAGAGGACGGCCACCACCGCCGTGGAGGCCGCCATCATCACGCGCGGCCGGGTCCGGGCCACCTCCTCCCCGGCCCAGGCCGCCATGCAGAACGGGCCGACCAGGGGGAGGTAGGTGTAGCGGTCGGCCATGGCCTGGATCCCAACCTGGACCAGTCCGATGACCGGCAGGAGGGTGATCAGGAACCAGGCCCAGCCCATCCAAAGGTAGGGCCGCGCCACGCGCGCCCGGAAAGCCGTGGCCGTCACCGCACCCAGGGCGGAAAGAGCCAGGGCGCCCTTCACCGCCAGCCCACCCAGGGGCGGAAAGGGATGGAAGGCGGCGAGACCGGAGGGCCACACCATCATCCGGAGGTACCCCACCCCGGCGAGTCCCGCATTGGCCAGCCTCACCGGCAGCGGATGGGCCTGGAGGCTGGACAGGCTTCCTCCGGCCCGCTGCGCCACCACGGTGATGGCCGCCATGCACCCCGCCGCCAGGAAGAAGGGCCATTTCTCCCTAATCCGGTCAGCCCACGGCGTGACCGTGCCGCCCCTGCGCAGGGGCCAGGCGTCGAGCAGGAGCATCAGGACGGGCAGGGTCACCAGCATCGACTTGGACATCAGGCTCAGAAGGAAAGCCCCGAAGCTCACCTTGAGCCATGGTCCGCCGGGTTGCTTGCCATGCCGCACATAGGCAAGCAAGGCAAGCATACCGAAAAAGGTGGAGAGGACGTCCTTCCGCTCCGATACCCAGGCCACGCTCTCCACATGGAGGGGATGGATTGCGAACAGGCAAGCTACCAGAAAGCTGGGCCGGGCCTCCGCGGTCATGCCCTCCAGGAGCCAGAACAGCAGGACCGTGTTCGCGGCATGGATCCCGGCGCTCACCAGATGGTGGGCCCCGGCGTTCCGCCCGAAAAGGGTCACGTCCGCCATGTGGGAGAGCCAGGTGAGGGGATGCCAGTTGCCCCCGGTCCCGGTGCCGAAGGCCCACCCGAGCCCGCTCCAGGACAGGCCCCCCAGGACCTTGGGGTTGTCCGTGACGTACAAAGGATCGTCGAAGTTCACGAAGCCGAAGTGGCGGACCTGCCAGTAGACCGCCATGACCAGGAAGACCAGGGCGACCGGACCGAGCCAAGAGGATCTCGGCCAGGTCCGCTCCATCAGGCTTCCAGGTGGCTGATGAACTGCATCGGCTCGCCCGACGGCGTGAGGAGCACGTTGTCGATGAGCCGCGTGCCCCCGACGACCACCGCCGCGCAAAGCGCCGCGGGCCGGAGGACCATGCCCGCGATGGGATCGAGGCTGGAGGGGTCCACCACCTGGCAGTACTGGATCTCGCCCGCGCCCTCCATGCCCTTGCGGGCCAGGGCGGCCAGCGCCGCGGCGTCCCGCTGGCCCCCGTCGAAGGCGGCGGCCGCGGCGAACAGGCCCCGGCTGATGCCCAGGGCCCGGGCCCGCTCGGCCTCGGTGAGGTAGGCGTTGCGGGAGCTGAGCGCGAGCCCGTCGGCTTCCCGCACCGTGGGGGCCACGAGGATGTCCACGGGCAGGTTCAGGTCCTTGACCACCCTCCGGATGATGGCGGTCTGCTGCAGGTCCTTCTGGCCGAAGAAGGCCAGGTCGGGCTGGACCATGTTGAAGAGCTTGGCCACCACCGTGGCCACCCCCCGGAAGTGCCCGGGGCGGAACTCGCCGCACAGGGCATCGGCGATGGGGCCCACGGAGATGGAGGTGCAGAAGCCCGTGGGGTAGACCTCGGCGGCCTCGGGCATGAAGAGGATCGCCACGCCCAGGCGCAGGCAGAGGTTCTGGTCCCGCTCAAGGTCCCGGGGGTACCGGGACAGGTCCTCGCCGGGGCCGAACTGGGTGGGATTGACGAAGACCGAGACCACCGTGGCGTCGCACCGGGCGGTGCTCTGCTTGATGAGCGACGCGTGCCCCTCGTGGAGGTAGCCCATGGTCGGCACGAAGCCGATGCTCTTGTGGCTTTCGCGGAGCGCCTTGAGGGCGACCTTCAGTTCGGAGATGGTGCGGATGATGCGCATGGCTGAAACCTAGCGAGTGGGCTTCCAGGCCCTGACCTGATCCCGTGCGGGTTCTGGAAGCATATAGGACTCTTGGGGTCCTGGGAACCTTCCGGCACGCACATCCTCGCCCCAATGGACCATGGCCTCCGTCAACTTCTCGAAACCATTCATGTATGTCCTGACGAATTTTGCTGAAGGCGTTGGTAGGAGGCCGAGAATATCATGGAATACGAGTACCTGACCGGAACAGCCCGGGCCGGCGCCGATTCCGATCGTTGGAATTGACAACTCCTGGGTGATCCGTTCTGCCAGTTCGGCCGGTATGCCCTCCAGCACCACGCTGAAGCAGCCGGCGTCCTGGATCCGCAGGGCGTCCTCCAGCAGCTCGACGGCCGCCGACGCTTCCCGCCCCTGCACCTTGAAGCCGCCCATGGCGTTCAGGCTCTGGGGGGTGAGTCCCAGGTGGCCCATGACCGGGATCTCCGCCTCCACCAGGGCCCGGATGACCGGCACCCGGCGGGCCCCGCCCTCCACCTTGACCCCCTGGGCCCCGGACCGGATGAAGCCGCCGGCGTTGCGCAGGGTGTCCTCTGCGCCCAGGTGGAAGCTCAGGTAGGGCATGTCCACCACCAGCAGCGCCCGGGGCCTGGAGCGGACCACGGCCTCCAGGTGGTGGGCCATCATGGCCATGGTGACCGGCAGGGTGTTCTCGAAGCCCAGGCAGACATTCCCCACGCTGTCGCCCACCAGCACCACGTCCACCCCGGAGGCGTCGGCGATGCGCGCGGTCACGGCGTCGTAGGCGGTGGTCATGACGATCCGGTCCCCCCCGTCCCGCATGCGCTGCAGGTCTGGGACGGTCACGGAACGGCTGGAGGCGGGGGCATGGCTCATGGGTTCACTCTGGGGTTCGGCACCGGGGGCAGGTTGGCCTGGGTGGGGCTCCAGTCTGCCAGATGATCGGATCTGGGAGGCAGGGTGAAGCGCATCCCCGTGGCCTCCAACGCCTGGCGGAAGGCGTGGAGGTCGGGCCGGGCCAGGAAGCTCTCCTCGTATGGGGAGGGGAGCCGGGACCACAGCTCCTGCAGGCTGGGCAGGGCGTCCTGGATGCGGGACCTGGCGCCCAGCCGCTCCCCCCGGGCCAGGAGCAGTTCCGAGCTGCGGGTCTCGGCCTCCAGCACCTGCGCGTGGAACTTCAGCTCCCGGGCAAGGGCCACCACCTCGCCCCAGGCCAGCAGGGCCTCCGAGATCACCGCCTCCCCCGTGCCCGACCGTGACAGCAGCAGCGCATGGGCCCGGTGCCACTCCAGCTCCAGCCAGCGCGAGCCGGTGCCCTCGACCGGACCCTTGAGCCGCTCCAGGTGGACCCAGGCCGATTCGGGAGCCAGGGGGCCCGCCTCCAGGGTCTCAGCCTGGATGTAGCGCAGCCGGGACAGGCGCTCCCGCCAGACGTAGCCCGCCTCGCCGAGGCGGTTGGCGGCCTCCAGGTACAGGCGCCGGGCGTCGCGCCAGGATTCCCTGAACGCGGCGATCTCTCCGCCCAGGAACACCGCCTCCCCCAGTTCCAGGGCCGTGGCCGCCTCCAGGGGGCCCTCCGAGGCCTTGACGAGCAGGAACTCCGCCTGGACGAAGTCGCCCAGGGCCGCCAGCGTCCGCGCCTTCCACGCCAGGGCCCGCGCGGCCAGGGGCCGGTCGCCCATGGCCTGGTACCGGCGCAGGGCGCTGTCGATGTGGGCCAGGGACGGCCCCAGCAGCTGCTGGCAGCTGCGCAGCATGCCCAGGTCCAGGTGGCAGGCCGCCTTAAGCCCGGCGTCGTCCAGGGACCGGGCGAGGCCCAGCGCATCGTTGAAGTACTGCCAGGCGGCCTCCATCTGGCCGAGGCCCAGGTGCGCCTGGCCCAGGGCCTCGGCGACGCCCGCGAGCCTCCTGTGGTCCCCCTCGTGCTCCAGGAAGCGCTTGCCCGCGCCCAGGGAGGCCACGGCGTGCTGGAACTGCGCCCGGTGCCCCTGGACCCGGCCCAGCTCCAGGAGCAGCGCCACATGGTCCTTGTGCCCGGCGCCCGCGCCCTTCTGGGCCAGGAGCGAGAGCCCCTCCTCCATGGCGCGCACCGCCTTGGTGCCCGCGCCCTGGGCCACGTGGAGCCGTCCCAGGGCCAGGCGGAGCCGGGGCTGTTCGGCATGGAAGGGATGGTCCGCAAGGCACGCCGCGGCCATGCGGATGGATTGGTGCGCGTCCCGGAACCTCCGCAGGCGTATCTCCAGGAAGGCCTTCTTGCGATGCAGCCTTGCGGCCTGCTCCTCCTCGTCGGCGCCCGGGCCGGGCTCGCCCAGGGCGCGGATGGCCCGGTCCAGGGCCTCCCAGGCCAGCTCGTACGGCGAGCGCTCCCCGGCGGACTCCCAGGCCACGTGCTCGCCCCCGGGGCCCAGGGTCCACGCGTCGGAGAGGAACTCCCAGAGCCTGGCCTGCTCGCGCGGGTCCGGCCCCAGGTCCAGGGCCTCGTTCACCACCTCCTGGGCCTCCAGGGGGCCCGGCAGTTCCCGCTCCACGGCCGCGAGCACCTGGGCCAGGGCCGTGCCGCGGTCCTGGGCGCAGGCCTGGAGCCGCACCGCGAGCACGGGCCTGCGTCCCTCCTCCTCCATGGCCCGGAGCAGGGCGCGGGCCAGCCTCGGCAGGTCCCCTGCGTGGCCCAGGACCAGATCCCGCACCTGCGGGCCCGGGATGCGGTAGCGCCCCTCCGCCAGCAGGGCCAGGCGCGCGCCCACCAGCGTCCCCAGCGGCTCCTCCGCGGTGTCGGCGTCCAGGCCCAGGGCCCTGACGAGGGTGGCCTGGTCCAGGGGCGCGTCGGCCAGGGCCAGGGTGCGGACCGCGGCCAGAGCCTCGGGCCCCAGCCGCTCCAGCCGGCCCGCAAGGATGGCCTGCTTGCGGCCCTCCTGGGTGTCCAGCGCCGGGGCCTCCCCCCCGGGGCAGGTCCAGCAGCCGCCTGCCCACACCAGGCGCCTCTGCAGGATGGCCATTTCGAGGATGCCCTGCAGCAGTCCCGGGTTGCCCAGGCAGGCCTGGCAGGCCTCCGCCACGAAAGCCGCGGGAAGGGCGTGGGGCCCCAGGAGGTCGCCCAGGATTTCCGGGAGCCGCGCATCCTCCAGGCGGTCCAGGAAGACGGTGGCGGCGGTGTCCTGGTTGCGCATGGACTCCAGGTAGGACTTCAGCCCCTGGCAGCTGCCCGCGCCCCGGAAGGAAAGGAGCCAGGGCATCCTCGAATGCCCCACCAGGCCCCGGAGCAGGTCCAGGATCTCCGGCGTGACCAGTTCCAGGCCCCTCACCTGGATGAGCCTCGGGTGGTTCGCGTGGGCGTAGTCCAGGGCCCCCACGGCGGCCTCCACCTCCTCCACGTCCAGCTTCCTTTCCGCGAAGCCCGGCCTGCGCCCCCCGCGCAGGAAGGCGAAGGTGGCCAGGCGGCGGGAGAGGGCCTTGGCCAGGGCAGGCTCCGCGGCGTAGAGGTCGGCCTCGAGGCCGGCGATGGCCTCCTGCAGGAGGCGCCCCAGGAATCCGCCGGCCCTTTCCCCGGGCAGCAGCTCGGTGGTGCACACCCAGATGCCCTCGGATTCCGCCGCGGCCGCGGTCCAGTCGCAGAGCCGGTCCTGGCCCAGGCCCTCCTCGCCCTGCAGAAGGAGGACGCGCTCCATGGGCACGCTGGAACCCAGGCCGAACATCAGCGACTTGGTGTAGGTGAGCTCCTGCGAACGCCCCCGGATGGGGCAGCCCGAGGCCTCCACCAGCTCGGGCGGCTGCTCCCAGATGCGCGGGTTCCCGACCCTGCGGGCAGGCACGTCGGGGAGGGCCACCAGCCCGTCGTGCCCCCAGGGCGCCGTGCCCAGCACCCGGGGCACCAGGATGCGCCCCGGCTTCACGCCGATGACCTCGGGTGCCAGCAGGCGCGGGAAGCGGGACCGCCCCATGGCCTCGCGAACCGTTTGGACGAGGCTCTCCCGGCCCGCTTCGTCCTCATCGCCCCAGAGCCGGAGGAAAGGGACCCCGTCCAGCCCCTGGAGGAACCAAGCCGCCTTGTCGTCGAAGCCCAGATGGCAGACCGGCGGATCCGCCGGTTCCCCGAGGCTGAAGCGCTCCAGGAACCCGGCCTTGATGCTGTCCAGGCCCTTGGGGCCGGGCAGCGGTTCCCAGAGCTGGAGCAGGTTGCGGGGACCGTCCCCGTCCCGCCGCACGACCCACCACGTGCAGCCCTGGCTCCCTTCGGGCACGGGCAGCTCCTGGACCGCCTTGTACCAGCGTCCGTCAAGCCTCCAGCCCCGGCTCACCGGGACCTGCCGCGCAAGGTTGGGGTGGGGAGGGCCATGGGCGGATTCTACCCCGGGCCGGGTGCAAACACGATGGCGGCATCGTGTTTGGACCCGCGCCAGACGCGGCGTTGCGGGCCATTTTTCCTTTGACGGATATGCGAGTGATACGCAGAATCAAATTCATTGCGTGTCACAAGAATGGTTTCAATGTGGCATTAAGTTCCTATAGTTGTGGTACCGAAACCTGGTCATTGCGGAGCGTGCTAGATGGCACAAAGCGTTGAACTTACCAAAAACTGGGACAGCCGGCTGGCCGCGTGGGCGGACGAGGAGCACAGCGCCTCCAGGCGCTTCCTCATCAGCGCCGCCGTCTGGGTCCTGGTGGGAACCCTGTTCGGCCTTGTCGCCGCATCGGAATACTACTGGCCCGACCTCGTGCACAACCTGCCGCAGCTCCAGTTCGGGCGCCTGCGCCCCACCCACGTGAACGTCGTCGCCTTCGGCTTCATATCCATGGCCAACGTCGGCGCCATCTTCTACGTCATCCCCGAACTGTGCCGCACGAGGCTCTACAGCGAGCGCTGGGGCAACGTCCTCATGGTGGCCTGGAACGCCGTCATCGTCGCGGGGATCCTCTGCCTCACCAACGGCATCACCGAGGGCCGCGAATACGCCGAGCTCCCCTGGTTCCTGGACATCGCCATGATGGGCGCCCTCATCCTCTACATCGTCCTCGTGTGGGGCACGGTCCTCAACCGCAAGGAGAAGCAGCTCTACGTGTCCATCTGGTACATCGCCGGCACCACCCTCTGGTTCCCCGTGGTCTACCTCATCGGCAACCGGGTGTTCTTCGCCGTGCCCGGCATCGGCGACGCCATCGCGAACTGGTTCTACGGCCACAACATCCTGGGCCTCTGGTTCACCACCAACGGCATCGGCCTGCTGTACTACTTCCTGCCCAAGATCACCCGGAACCCGCTCTACTCCCATCTCCTGTCCATCGTGGGCTTCAGCACCATCGCCATGTTCTACACCCCCACGGGCACCCACCACCTGCTCCAGAGCCCGGTGCCGGAGTGGCTCAAGGCCGTGGCCGTCATCTCCTCCGTGATGCTGCTTGTGCCGGTCATGAGCGTGCTGGTGAACTTCTTCCTGACCATGAAGGGGAAATGGTCGATGATGGCCACCCACCTGCCCCTGCGGTTCTTCATCACCGCCCTGGGCTTCTACCTGCTGACCTGCTTCACGGGCCCCTTCCAGGCCACCCGGTGGATCAACTGGTACCTCCACTTCACCCACTGGGTGGTGGGCCACGCCCATTTCGCCCTGCTGGGCACCTTCGGGTTCGTGGGCTGGGGCGCCATCTACTACGTCGCGCCACGGGTCTCGGGCCGGCAGTGGTACTCGAGGCGCCTGGCCAACGCGCACTACTGGCTCTCGCTCATCGGCACCATCCTCATGATCGTGGCGCTCACCGTGGGCGGCCTCATCCAGGCCTCGGCCTGGGAGGAGGGCATCCCCGTCTACCGGGGCGTGATCATGGTGGCCCCCTTCATGCTGATGCGGGCCTTCTCCGGGCTGCTCATCGTGCTGGGCCAGGTGCTGTTCCTCTACAACGTGGTCAAGACCCTGGTGTTCGCCGAAGCCTCGGTGGAGGGCCCCCTGGAGGAGCCCGCCACCCTCGCGCCCGCCACCGCCACCGCCCGCGTGCAGAGCTAGGAGTCCATACATGACCACGCAGCGAGCCAACTACCTCTACCCGGCCCTCGGGCTCACCCTCATCATGGCCTCCATCATCTTCGTTGTGGTCCTGGTGCCCCGGTGGACCTTCAAGCCCCCCGAACCCAGGGACCTGCGCGACTACACCGCCCAGGAGCAGCGGGGCCGGGAGATCTACAAGCGCGAGGGGTGCTGGTACTGCCACTCCATGGTGAGCCGCCCCCAGGACTGGGACCACGGCCGCCGCTCCAAGTCCTCCGACTACTACTACGACGCCTACCACCTCCTGGGGTCCGAGCGCACCGGTCCCGACCTGGCCAACATCGGCGGGAAGTTCCCGGACCAGTACCACATGCTCCACCACAAGAACCCCCGGTACGTGAAGCCGGGCTCCATCATGCCCCGCTACGACTACCTCTCCGAGCAGGAGCTCACGGACCTCACGGCCTTCCTGCAGAGCCTGGGCCCCAACGGCACCCGCGCCCTGGACGTGAAGGACGGCAAGGCGAAGTACGAGGCCACGGGCGAGACGAAGTGGGCCAAGGTGCGCGACTACACCTGGGAGGGCGGCGACCTGAACGGCGTCACCGAGAAGGTGGCCATGTGGAAGCTGGACGTGGCCCAGCAGCGGGCCCTCAACGAGGAGCTCTACGGCGAGCACTCGGAAGTGCCCTTCAAGTACACCGCCGAGATCGAGGAGCTGATGTACGGCTCCAGCCACGAGGCCGCCAACGCCAAGGGCGCCCTCCAGGGCCTGGCCACCCCCGCCTTCCCGAACAAGGAGGCCCTGGACGAGGCCCGCAACCTGGACCCCGAGGCCCGGGCCTGGGTGGAGAACAGCTTCAAGGAGGGCCAGATCTCGGACAAGAACCGCCTCCTGGCCAACTACGGCAAGGGCCTGTTCAACAACCAGTGCTCCCCCTGCCACGGCGTGGCCGGCAACGGCAAGGGCCAGGCCGCCTTCACCATGACCAAGCGGCCCGCCAACTTCGACGAGGACAAGTTCGCCACCTACACCACGGACGCCTGGTACTGGCGCATCAGCCGCGGCGTGCCCGGCACCCAGATGCCCCGGTGGGAGTACACCCTGGACGCCAACCAGCGGCTCACCCTCACCGCCTTCCTCAAGTACGTCGCCCAGAACAAGGGCCTGGGCAAGCTGCAGGGCAACGAGAGCGACTACGAGAAGGCTCCCGTCCATGCCGCCCCGGCCAAGTGAGGTGCCCATGACCAACGAACCCGGCAAGGACAACCAGGAAGACGAGGACCTCATGGAGGAGGTGTCCGGCACCAAGGTCGGCCACGGCAAGGCCCCCTTCGCCCTCGTGATCATGTACCTCGTCATCCTCATCTGGGCCGTGCTGGCCTGGATCCGGCCCAGCGGCACCTAGGAGCGGTTGATGCGAAAATACCTCCTCCTCCTGCCCATCCTCCTCCTGGCCTGCGCCGACAAGGGCCTGTCCACCCGCCGCGGCGCCGGCAAGGACGTCGTCCTCTCGGCTTCTGCCGCCCCCGCGGGGCTGGAGCCCGGCGCCGAGACCCCGTACCCCCTCGGCCTCCCCTCCGCCCTCAAGGGCAGGGCCACCTACACCGCCAACTGCGCCTCCTGCCACGGCACCCTCCTCACGGCCGCCGAAGCCGCCGACATCCGGAAGCAGGCCGCCCTGCCCCCCACCCACGCCGACTACGGCGCGAAGGTGAAGGAGCTCGCCGCCGAGGGCCGGTGGCCCGTGGTCCCCCCCAAGGTCGGCCCCGACTTCACCAGCCGCGCCTGGCGCTTCCAGCGCACCCCCAGCCAGCTGTACCGGCTCATCGCCCACGGCCGCGCCCCGAAGATGGAGGGCGACCCCTCCCAGGGATTCTTCGAGCACCCCGGCCCCGGCGGCAAGCCCGGCGAAGGCTGGATGCGCGCCATCAAGGACCTGCGGGGCGACCAGCTGGTGGCCACCGGGGACCCGGTCCCGGTGTGGAACGCCGTCTACTATGTCTGGAGCCGCGCCATCGCCGCCGCGAGCCCCACCCAGTTCAAGGACGTGTGGGACCTGTACGGCCAGAACTGCTCGGTCTGCCATGGGGACACCGCCCAGGGCAACGGCCCCCTGGCCCGGACCCTCAACCCGCCGCCCTTCGACTTCTCCAACCGCAAGGCCCTCGCCCAGAGCACCGACGCCTTCCTCTTCTGGCGCATCTCCGAGGGCGGCCAGTTCAAGACCATCCCCGCCTCCGTCCGGGCCTCCATGACGCCCGAGTCGCTCCAGCAGTTCGTCCACCAGTGGTCCGCCATGCCCAGCTGGCGCGGCGTCCTCACCGAAGACCAGCGCTGGATGCTGGTGGACGGCGTCCGCAGCCGCACCTATGAGCACGAATAGGAGATTGTGATGAAGGAGAACCAGCGCCGGCTCTTCCTGAAGGCCATCACGAGCATCCCCATCCTCGGGGGCGCCGTGCTGGCCGCCAGTGCCCTGATCCGGTACTTCAAGCCCACCACCGTCGGGGGCGTCAAGGGCCTGGTGGCCCCCCCCGACGAGGCCGGCAGCAGCATCCAGATCGTGGCCGCCCTGAGCGAACTCACCCAGCCCTGGGACTTCAAGGAGTTCATCTACATCCGGAAATCCGTGGAGTACTCCAGCCGCAAGATCCAGGGCGCCAAGATACCCGGCTTCGTGGTGCGCCTTCCGGACGACCTCGCGGATCCGAAGGATCCCAAGTCGAAGTTCGTCGTCGTGCAGCGCATCTGCCCGCACCTGGGCTGCACGTTCAACTTCGTCCAGAGCCCCGAGGAACTGGCCGGCGGGTACAACTACAAGCCCCCCGCACCCACGCATCCCTACTTCGCGTGCCCCTGCCACCTCTCGGTGTACGACCCCACCCGCAAGACGGAAGTCAACCTCCAGGGACTGCTGCCGGGCAAGGTGGTCTCGGGCCCGGCGCCCCGGCCCCCGCGCACCATGTCCTTCGACATCAAGGACGGGCAGATCCTGATCACCGGCACGGAAGGAGGCGGCGTTGGTTAAGGCCATTCCCTATCTCATCCGGGGCCTCTTCGACGCCCCCGCCACCTTCCTCAAGTGGTTCCAGGAGCGGTGGACGAAGATGGAGCTGTTCGACGAGGGCCGCACCGAACAGGCCAAGTCCAATCCCTGGTACACCCTCGGGGGCATGTGGTACTGGGTCTGGATGCTGGTGATCCTCAGCGGCGTGGTGCTGATGATCTACTACGTGCCGGTCACCGACCAGGCCTACCACTCCATCGAGCGGATCCAGCACAACTGGCGCTGGGGCCCCGTGCCCATCGGCTCCCTCACCCGCGGCCTCCACAAGTACGGGGCGGACGCCTTCATCATCCTGGCCACCATGCGCGTCTACCGCATGTGGTTCACGGGCGAATACAAGCAGGGCAACGAGTTCACCTTCATCATCGCCCTGCTGCTGCTGATCATCGGCATGTATTCCGGCCTCACCGGCTACCTCCTCATCTGGAACCAGCGCGCCCTGTGGGCCACCAAGGTCATGGCCACCTTCCCCACCTACCTGGACCAGAACCCCAGCTGGCTCCCGGGCGGCGATTTCATCAACTGGACCAACCAGGGCAAGACCACCGCCCAGATCCTCCTGGGGGGCACCAGCATCGGTCCGGCCACCGTGACCCGGTTCTACGCCTTCCACTTCATGCTCAGCTTCATCCCGATGATCTTCTTCGAGCTGCGGGTGTACCGCCTGGGCTTCAAGCGCATGAACATCAGCCACTGGGCCAAGCTGGCGGTCTTCGGCGTGATCCTGGCCATCGCCATCATGATCCCCGCGGCCCAGGGCAGCCCCGCCAACCCCGAGGTGACCCCCAACCCCATCCTCTCGGACTGGTACTTCCTGGCCATGTATCACTTCCTGAAGCTCCAGGATCCCTACCTGGCCACCGTGCTCACCGTGGCGATCCCCTTCCTGGTGCTGGCCTCCATGTTCCTGGACCGGCGGCCCGAGCGGGAATGGGGCAAGCGCCAGATCTTCAACTGGATCGGCATCGGCGGGCTCATCTATTTCATCGTCTTCAGCTTCCTCATCCTCAACGGCATCGCCGACCTGCACCGGGACGCGCCGCTGTGGTACTTCTCCATGGGCGGCTTCCTCCTGGCGGGCTACCTCCAGGACTGGGCCTACGTCATGCGGCGGGACCAGAAGCGCTGGTGGGAGACCTTCCACCTCTTCTTCGTGGCCTTCATCCTCGTGTGCATGTCCGCCAACACCCTGTACCACTACTTCGGCGATATCCGGGAGTGGAACGTGCTCGGCAAGACGGAGATGCCCAAGGTCCTGGCCCGGCTGCAGCAGGCCAACCCCCTGGCCACCCCGGACATGGCCTTCGAGTGGCTGGAAAAGAACCGCCCCGGCCTGAACCTCTGGCTCACCAGCAAGAAGGGCCCCGGAAAGCCGCCGGGCATGGAGCTGTGGCTGGTGCACGTGGCCGCCTGGCTCGGGATCATCGCCTCCGGCATCTATATCGGCCTGGGCCGGTGGGGGCGCCGCAAGAAGGCCGAGGAGCTGGCGGCCCTGGCCAAGGCCAAGCCCAAGGCTGCGGGGGCCTGACATGTATTCCCTCCGGCAGATCCAGGCGTGCAAGTGGACCGGGACGGTCCTGGCGGTGGGGGTGCTCAGCGCCACCTTCAGCCGGTGGAACGCCTTCAAGGCCACCCCCACCCCGGGCACCTACGCCGGCATCCTGGCGGCCCTCACCGGCTTCCTGCTCCTCATGATCTCCCTGGCCGTGGTGGTCTACGCGGAGGAGAAGGCGCGGGGGCGCATCACCCGCCCCCGGCCCCTCCTCGATCGCATCGCCGACCGCCTTTTCCTGAAACGCGACGAACATGACCAAGGTTGAGCCCATGCGCAAGCGACCCATCTTCGGTGTGATCTTCCTGCTGACCGGCCTCGGCATCTTCGGGTACTTCATCCTGCACAGCGTGCTCACCGAAGTGGGCCCGCCCCCGGGCGTGCCGGTGCCGGCGCAGATGCGCCTGGAGACCACCAACAAGGAACCCTTCCGCGAATTCGACGTGGTCAAGTGGCTGGGCTGGGCCTTCGTGGTCGCGGCCCTGGCCGAAGTGGGCGCCGCCTACCTGCGCAAGCAGAGCACCACCCTGGACCAGTAGGGGACGACATGTACCGCAAATTCCTGCGCCTCACCAAGAGCCTCACGGTCAGCTTCGAGAAGCTGGTCAACTTCCTCACCACCCAGGAGCACAACCCCCTGTACTTCCACGGGGCGCTCCCCCTCTACACCTTCTGGTTCCTCATCTTCTCCGGGATCCTGCTGTGGATGTACTACATCCCCACCCTGGACAGGGCCTGGTCCAGCGTGAACTACATCTCCGCCCTCCCCACCCCGGGCGATCCCATCAACCTGGCCGCGGGCATCCCCTACGGCGCCGTGGTGCGCGGCATCCACCGCTGGGGCGCGGCGGCCATGATGATCGTCACCCTCCTGCACATGTTCCGGGTCTACTTCACGGACCGGCACCGCGCCTGGCGCTGGCTGCCCTGGGTCACGGGCGTGGGCCTGCTCATCTTCGTGCTCTTCGTGGGGCTCACCGGCTACCTCCTGGTGTGGGACGCCCGGGCCTACTACATCGTCGTGGCCACCCAGCACCTCTTCGACGGGGTGCCCGTCATCGGCGCGGCCCTGTCGAGCTTCCTGGTGGGCGGCGAAGGCATCACGGACTACACCCTCACCCGTTTCCTCTTCTTCCACGTGGGCGGGGCCGTGTTCATCTTCTTCCTCGTGTGGATGCACTTCATCCGCCTCAAGGAACCCGTGGTCACCCCCAGCCGGGCCACCAACTTCCTGCTGCTGGGCTTCATCCTCCTGGCCGCTGGCACCCTGCCGGCCATCAACATCACGCACGAGCTGCTGGCCAAGTACGGCCATGACCCCCGCATCGCCGCGCAGGCCGCCTACATCGCCAGCGACGCCCCGGCCCAGATCGGCACCCTGGTTGAGACCATCCGCTACGACGCCTGGTACATGTTCCCCTACTGGCTCATCCAGAACGTGGGCACCACCTGGACCTGGCTGATCCTGGGCGGCTCCACGGTGCTGCTGTGCGTGGCGCCCTTCTACCCCAAGGACCGCCGGGCCAACATCGCCGAGGTCATCGAAGCCAAGTGCACGGGCTGCACCTTCTGCAGCCTGGACTGCCCGTTCGAGGCCATCACCATGGTGGACCGGGCCCCGGGCAGCAAGTTCAAGCAGATCGCCGTGGTGCAGGCGGCCCGGTGCAGCGAGTGCGGCATCTGCGTGGGGGCCTGCCCCTTCCAGGCCATCGAGCTGCCCGAGCTGCACTCCAAGACCCTGGAGGCCGATCTCCTGGCCCTCGTGAAGAAGGGAGCCTGAATGTCAGAAACCAAGCGCACCATCATCGGTTTCGTGTGCGAGCGCAGCCTCCCCGTGGAGCGCATGCTGGACGCGAACAAGGCCCTGCTGGACGACCCGGAGACCAAGTTCGTCATCGTGCCCTGCTCGGGCATGGTCAAGCCCACGCTCATGGAGGCCGCCCTGGCCAACGGCGCCGACGCCACCTTCGTGTGCGGCTGCGCCATCGGGGACTGCCACTACCGCACCGGCAACCTCATGATCCGCGAGCGGCTCGAAGGCAAGCGCAACCCCAAGCTCCGCAAGACCACCGACCGCCGCAAGGTGGGCATGTTCTTCGTGACCATGAAGGACCGGGTGGCCTTCCTGGAGGCCCTGGCCGCCTTCAAGGCCGGCCTGGACGTCAAACCCGTGCTGGAGGACTAGGATGGCCACCCCCGCCAAGAAGGCCGAGCCCCAGGCCAAGGACTACGTGGTGATGCTCCGCTACCTGCTTTTCTACCTGTTCTTCTTCGGACTTCTCTACCTCGTCGCCCTTTTCGGCGAAGTGGCCGAGAAGTGAGGAGCCGCCCATGACCGAACCCCTCGAAACGCCCCGCCCCGAAGGCGAGGAGCCCCCCGTATCCCTCCTCAAGATCCTCCAGGAGAACCCCTTCCTGGTGAAGATGCTCGTCTTCTTCTTCCTGATGCTCTTCGTGCCGCTGGTGCTGGCCTGGAAGTTCGACCTGTTCCTCGTGGCCAATTAAGGAACTCCCATGGACCATCCCAACTGGACCCTCATCATCGTCTTCACCGCCGTGGGCATCGCCTTCGCGGCGGGCTTCGTCCTCTTCGCCCTGTGGGCCATCCGCGACGGCCAGTTCAAGGATGTCGAAGGGGTGAAGTTCCGCATGCTCGAGGACTTCAATCCCAAGAAGGGCAAGCGCGAGGCCAAGGACTGATGTGCCTCATCCTCGTCGCCTGGCAGGCCCACCCCCGCTTTCCCCTGGTGGTGGCCGCCAACCGTGACGAGTTCCACGCCCGCCCCAGCGCCCCGGCCGCTCCCTGGCCGGAGGACCCCCGGGTGACGGCCGGCCGGGACCTCGAGGCCGGTGGAACCTGGCTCGGCATCCGGGAGGACGGCCGCTTCGCCGCCGTCACCAATGTCCGCGAACCGGGCGTGCCCAAGGGCAGCCTCTCCCGGGGCCACCTCACCCGCGACTTCCTCCTGGGCGACCGTTCCCCCGGCGATTTCGCCGCCGCCATCGACGGCTCGCTCCACTCCGGCTTCAACCTCCTGGTGGCCGACACCGGGGAACTCTGGTACCGCTCCAACCGCGACGGCGCTCCCCGCAGCCTGGAACCCGGCGTGTACGGCGTGTCCAACCACCTCCTGGACACCCCCTGGCCCAAGCTGGCCACGGCCCGGAAGCGCTTCGCCCTGGCCCTGGCCTCCCTCCCCGCGCTGAACCCCTGCTTCGACATCCTCGCGGACCGGGAGATCGTCCCGGACGAACGCCTCCCCGCCACGGGCGTCCCCCTGGAGTGGGAGCGCCTGCTCTCCGCGGTCTTCGTTCAGTCCGAGGCCTACGGGACGCGCGCCTCCACCGTGCTGGCCCGGGACAGGGCCGGCGCCTTCCTCTTCGAGGAGCGCCGCTTCGGCCCCGGGGGCGAACGGATCTAGGAGCCCTCCCCGCCCAGAGGCGTGGTGACGGTGCAGATCCAGGGTCCGCCCCCCATGTCGGGGACGGTCGCGAGAATGAGGTTGTCGCCAAGCACCTTGAAGATGATGGCGGGAACCGCTCCCAGCCGCACCCTCGTGGCGCCCGTGAAGCCCGAACCCGTGACGAGGAGATCCCGGTGGCCGGAGAAGGCCGGGCCCGCGTGGACGGCGGACACCACGGGCCTCATCAGGGCCGTGAGCTTCTGGGCGGCCGGATTGCCGGGCATGGTGGCGGCCGTCCAGAACAGCTTCCGCACGGAATTCGTTGTCTTCGCGCGGGCATTCATGACCATCTGGTCGGCATCGTTCAGGAACAGGTGGAGGGTAGCCGCCGCCCGGTCCCCAAGCCGGACCAGGGTCCAGAAGGCCGCGGTGGTGGTGTGGTCCAGACCCTCGAGGTTCATGACGGCAGCCGGTGAGGACAGGACAAAGCGGCCGTCGTCATGCACGTGCACGGGGCCCGGGAAGAAATCGTCCGGTCCGTGCCCCTGGAAGTGGAAGGCCGGGGCGGCGTCGAACAGGCCCACATCCACCGTGCGGTTCTCGTTGTAGGCGCCAGGGGCCGTCACGGTGGCCGGGGCGTCCGGGTCCGTCCAGTAGTGGGGCCGGAACAGGTAGCCGGCGTCATCCAGGTACGGCATGTCCTGGCTCACGCAGTAGAGGTCCACCCGGTCCTCCGCCAGGCCAAGGGCATGGACCTTGTCCCGGAGCGTCCGTGGCACCGCCTCCAGGAAGGCCTGGGGCAGCTTCAGGGCGAGGGTGCAGAAGGTCCCGGTGTGCCTGCCCGGGCGGACGTTGTCCAGGTAGGGATCGTAGTTATGGAAAAGGGGTGCCTTGGGGAAGTTCAGGACCCCATACTGCTGGGTTCGCATCCCCGCCGGGAAATCCAGGAGGTCGAAGCCCGGATTCGTGGGGTCCAGGAACGGCATGGCCCCGGGCTGGACCCGCTTTGGAGCCAGGGGGGTGTCCAGGAAGGCCACCCGCTGCGTGGGCGGGGCGGTGACCGTGAACGCCGGGGTCGCGGGCACGGTGCCGTCGGACAACGCCCGGAACGTCAGCGGGCCACTGGCCATGCCCGGCGGGATGGGGACGTGGAGCGTCGTCCCGTCCACGAGCAGCTGGTTCGGGATCTCCACGCCGTCCTTCATCAGGGGGCCGGCCCGGTCCAGGTCCTTTCCCCGCAGGGTCACCACCGTCCCCGGGGGACCCGCCAGGGGGCTCATGGCGTCCACCCGGATGTCCAGCAACCGCGACACCAGGAACGGCCTGCTTTGCGCGAGACCCGTCAAGGTCTCCACTTCGATGGGCGCGAGGGTCGCCGGGGCCGCCGGCGGAATCCGCAGCAGGATGCGGTCGGGTCCGGCCACGGTGTAGGAGCCCGGGGGCAGCGGGATGCCGGCGAACCTGACGGCCTTGACCGAGGTGAAGTCGGTCCCGGTCACGACGACGTCGGCACCCACCGGTCCCGTGAGCCGGTTGAGCCCGGTGATGGTGGGAGCGGGTGCAGGAGGTGGGGTCGGAGCCGGTGTCGGTTTTGGCGTCGGCGTCGAAGTCGGGGTTGGCGTCGGAATCGGGGTCGGGGCCGGCGCCGGAGACGAGGTTGGCGTCGGAGTCGGGGTCGGAGCCGGCATCGGAGACGAGGTTGGCGTCGGAGTCGGCGTCGAAGATGGGTCAGGCGCCGGAGCCGGAGCGGGCGTCGAAATCGGGTCGGGGGTCGGAGCCGGAGTGGGGGCCGGCGTCGAAGTCGGGTCGGGGGTTGGTGCCGGGTCCGGCGAGGCCTCCACCGTGAAGTCCATGCCCTGGGTGGCCGCGCCCTGGTCGTTGCGGGCGGCGATGGTGACGGTGCCGCTGGCGCCGGCGGGCACCACCACCACCATTACCGTGTCGGTCCGGGTCCGGACCACGGCCTCCCCGCCGCCGAAGGTCACCTTGGCCCCCAGGAGGTTCCTTCCCGAGATCCTCACCAGGTCGCCGGGCTTTCCCTTGCCGGGGGTGATGGAGACCAGTTCGGGCACCCTTGAGCCGGGGGCCACCTCGGGCACGGCGGCGGCGCCCCCCTTGCCCGAGCCGCCACCGCAGGCGAGCAGGAGGGTCAGCCCCGCGGCGGCGGGAACCAGATCCTGGAGGAATTTGGAAATATTAATATTGCTGCACATAATTACAGAGCTCTCTCCCGTCCGGAAGGTGGGACCTCCGGACCGGAAGTTCCCGCGGGGGATCTTCTACGCCCCCGGCATGGACTTCATTTTCGAAACCTCCTTTCGGAACCCCGGAGGGCCGCGTGGCCCTCCCGGCATCCGCGCGCTGGAAGGGTTCCACGTGGGCGGAGACCTGTGGATCGGCCTGACACCTAGAGCACCCGCCGCACCGCCGCGGTGGTCACGCCCTCCAGCCTGAAGCTGCGGCAGGCCGCCGCTTCCTTTTCCGTCATGCGTCCCCCGGGGAAGTCCCAGCTACCCCCGAAGCGGCCCTTGCCCTGCTGGTCCTCGGCCAGGAGGTCGATCCTGCGGAGGACCTCCTGGATTTCGCCCTGGGTCAGGTTCTTCACGACGATCACGGCCAGGGTTCCCTCCTTCCACTCGAAGAAGGCTTGCCGGGTGAGGTAGCTCTCCCGCGTGCTCCCCGGGGCGGCCTCCGGCGCTTTGGGGGACGCCTCTTCCCGCGGGGCCGGACGGACCGGGGCAGCGGGGGCCTTCTCCGCCTTCACGGGGACCGCTTTCGGTGCGGCCCTGGGGGTCTCGGCGGTGCGGGCCCAGAGGCCCGCCCCGCACATGACCGACAGCGCCGCCCCGCAGAGGAGCGCGGCCCAGGGGATCCGCGCGGGATCGGGGCGGGGAGCGAGGAGCCGCTTGATTCTCAGCATCACGTTGCCTCCTCCGGCAGCCAGGGCCGGGGCTGGAGTCCGGAGATCGTCCAGACGGTTCAGGGTGCGGGCATAGAACTCAGGGTCACCCCCGAAGGCCACCGCGGCGTCGTCGCAGCAGAGCTCCCGCTCCGCGCGAACGCGGCCGGAGATCCACCACACGCACGGGTGGTAGAAGAGCAGGACCTCCACGGCGCCCTGCGCCAGGTTGACGAGGTAGTCGTGGCGCCGCACGTGGCACAGCTCGTGCACGAGGATGAGGTCCAGGGCAGCGGGGCTCAGTCCGGTCACCACTGCCGCCGGCAGGAGGATCAGGGGGCGCAGCGCCCCCAGCACCACGGGCATCTCCACCCGGGAGCTGATGCGCAGGCGCACCGGGCGCCCCAGGCCCAGCACCCCCGCCAGGACCTCCACCCGGTCCTGCAGGTCCCTGGCCAGGGAGAGCCCCGTCCACCGGAGCCGCTGCACCCGGACCCAGCCCCCGGCCAGGCGCAGCCCGAGGACCAGGGCCCCCGCCGCCCAGGCCGTGAAGAGCGCCGGCAGGTGGGGCAGGAGCCGGACCTTGAGTCCCAGGGGCCAGGTGGGCGCCGGCACCAGGGCCTCCGCCGCGAGCCGGATGGGCTGGGCCGGACCCGCCATGGGCCCTCCGGGCAGCCCCAGCAGGAAGGTCGCCAGGGGCCATGCCACGCAGGCCGCCAGGCCCAGGCAGGCCAGGACGTACCGCGCCCTCGGCCCCCGCGCCAGGCGCAGCGCCAGGGCCGTGGCGGCCCAGATGACCAGGCCCTGCCAGAGGAAGTGCAGCAGGGCCCACGCCAGGCTCTGCAGCTCCGGGCCCAGGGTCCTCATGGCTTCCTCCCGTCCAGGAGCCTCTGGATCTCCGCCTTTTCCGCGGGCTTGAGCTTCCCGGCCTGCAGCGCCAGCATCACCAGCTCCCGCGCGGAGCCCCCGAAGGCCCGGTCCAGCAGGTCCCGCAGCAGCCCGCGCTGGGCCTGGGTCCGCTCCAGCGCCGCGGCATAGACGTGGCTGCGTTCCGTGTCGTCCCGCACCACCAGTTCCTTGTCGAACATCGTCTGGAGCATCTTCAGGACCGTGGTGTAGGCCACGTCCTTGCGGGCGGCCAGCACCTCGTGGACCTGGCGCACCGTGGAGGGACCCCGGTCCCACAGGACGTTGAGGATGGTCAGTTCCACATCGGTGGGCTGGGTGGAGGCGTGTCGCACGGATCACCTACATTTTCTTTCGTAGTATCAATCTACGAAAGAAAATGTAGATGTCAAGCTCCCGGCAGGATTTCTAGGGACGGGCCTCCATGCGGAAGGCGAAGGTCTTCCAGGCCGCGTCCAGGGGGATGCGGACCTCGCCGGAGGCGCCTCCCGAGGCATCCGTGCAGCGTACGCGGACCGTGGTGCCGCCGCGCAGGTCCATGACCACGCTGGGGCGCGACTCGGTCCAGGCGTCCCGGGGCTCCCCGCCGCCCGCCTTCACCGTGCCGTACGGCTTGCCGTCCGGGTTATCCGGCAGGAACTCCAGCTTCAGGCCGCCCCGGTGGCTCACCCGGGTCCACACGGTCCAGGTGGATCCCGTGCGGCGCAGGGTGCCGTCCACCCACCCCTGCCCCAGGGGCGCCGCGGGCTGCACGGCCCGGGCCTTCAGGAGGTCCAGCACGAGGCCGCGGTAGTTCTCGGCCTCGGTGCCGGCGCGTCCCGCGTCCAGGGCCTCCTCGCCGCAGTTGTAGGCCGCTACGGCCCGGGCCGTGTCGCCCTGGTAGCGGTCCAGCAGGAACTTCAGGTAGCGGGCGCCGGCGGCGGCCACCTCCGCGGGATCCGCGAGGTTCCGGGCGCCGAAGCGCGTGGCGGTGGCTGGCATCACCTGCAGGATGCCCAGGGCCCCGAGGGGGCTCTTCGCCTTGGGATTGAGGCCGCTTTCGGCCCAGGCCACGGACCTGAGCAGCTGGGGATCCAGGCCCTCCCGCGCGGCCAGGGTGTCCAGGCCGGCGATGGCGCCCGGATCGGCGTTGATGGGTGGAGCCGCGGGAGCGCCCGCGCGCAGCGCCAGGACGGCGAAGGGCGCAAGCAGGAGGATGGCGGGCCCCGGCGACCACGACGAGGTGGCTGGGGGCGGGTTCAGGAGTCGGCGTATGCGTTCGTGCAAGATTCCTCCGCGGGCCGCGAGGGCCATTGAGGTGAGGTTGGGCTGGACGTCGTCCAGCGCGTCGAGGGCCAGGGCCAGGCGCCGCGGATCGCCGATGGCCCTGACGGCCAGATCGTCGCAGAGGTGTTCCCGCACGGTCCGGATCCGGCGGGACAGCCACCACACCACGGGGTGGTGGAAGCAGAGCACCTCGATGACGCCCTGGATGAGGTTGACGAGGTAGTCGAGGCGCGCCACGTGGGCCAGCTCATGGGCCAGGAGCGCCTCCAGGTAGGCTTCGGGCAGGGCCGTGAAAAGGGCCGCCGGCACCAGCACCACGGGACGCCAGAGTCCCACCGCCACGGGCGTGGCCACCCGGGCCGAGGCCAGGAGCAGCACCCGTCCCCGCACGCCCAGGGCCCGCGCGAGGCCCGCGAAGCGCCCCTGCCAGGCATCGGGCGCCGGACGCGCCCGGCGGCGCCAGGCCACGGTGGTCAGCCAGCCCCCTCCGAGCCGCGCGGCCATCCCGGCCACGCCCAGGCTCCAGGCGGCCGCGACCCAGCCCAGGTGCCCGGCCACCCAGGCCAGGCGCCTCCCGGATTCAGCCACGGGAGGAGCGGCCTGGAGGGCCTGCAGGGCCGGTTCCGTGCCCGCGGGCCCCGGCATGGCCTCGGCGGCCACCGCGAGCCCCTGGGCGAAGCCCAGGGCCGGCAGGACCAGGCACAGCACCAGGGCGCCCAGGGCGATGCCGTACTGGGCCCGGGGCCGCTCCGGTCCCGCCACCCGCAGCATGACCGCCGCGACGGCCCCCACCGCGGCGAGCTGCCATACGGAATGGACCAGGGCCCACCCCAGCGCCGGCGCCGCGCCGTTCATTTCGACGTCCCCAGCAGCCGCCGGATGCGGGCCTTCTCCTCGGGGGAGACCGATCCCGCCTGCAAGGCCGCCTGCACCAGCGCCAGGGCCGACCCCCCGAAGAGCCGGTCCCGCAGGTCCGCCACGAGCCCCTGCTCCATGGACTCCCGGGGATGGGCCGCGCGGTACACATGGGAGCGCGCCGACTCGTCCCGGGCCACCAGCCCCTTCTCCAGCATCACCTGCAGCATCCGCAGGGCCCCGGTATAGGTGTACTCCTGGTGGCAGGCCAGGGCGGCCTGGACGTCCTTGACGGGCACCGGCCCCAGGTCCCAGAGGATCCTGAGGATCTTGAGCTCGGCTTCGGTGGGGCGGGGGGGGTGGGTCATGGGGGCCTCGACTACTCAAATTGGTCTACTCAATTTGGTGTAGTTTGGATCGCCCGTCAAGGGGGAGTTTCCAGAGGGGCCTTCTAGGGCATCCCGACCCAGAGCCCCAGCAGGCCCAGCCGGCGCGCCAGCTCCGAGAAGCGCTCCACGGGGAAGCCCATCACCGTGGCGAAGCTGCCTTCGATACGCTCGATGAACAGGGCGGCGATGCCCTGGGCGGCGTAGCCCCCTGCCTTGTCCATGGGCTCGCCGGAGGCGGCGTACCATTCCGCCTGCTTCTTCTGCAGGGGGCGGAGGAACACGTTGGCGGTGTCCACCAGGGTGTAGACCTCGCTGTTGCGGCGCAGGCAGAGGCCGGTGTGCACCTGGTGGCTGCGGCCCTGGATGAGCATGAGCATGCGCACGGCGTCGGCCTCGGACGCGGGCTTGCCCAGGATGTGGTGGTCCACGGCAACGGTGGTGTCGGCGGCGATGACCCAGCGGTCGGGGTTCACGATGCCCACGATCTCGGCCTTGGCCTGGGCCAGGCGGACCACCATGGACTCGGGATCCTCGCCCGGGCGGGGCGTCTCGTCCACTTCGGGCGCCCACACCTCGTAGGGGATGTGCAGCGCCTCCATCCAGTGGCGGCGCCGCGGGGACACCGACGCCAGGATGGGGGGCGGCACGTGCAGGGTGATGTCGTCGGGCATGGCGGACCTTCCGGCCGGGAGAGGCCAATCTCCGAGTCTCCCATCAACCGTCCGGGTTTTTGATCGAAAATGCGTTTCAGATAAGGGGCGCCAGCAGTTCCCGGTAGACAGGGATGGGCCACCGGGCGGCGCTGCAGTCCTTCTCCAGCTGGTCCAGCACGTCGCGCAGCAGGTCCTGGGCGTGGCGCACGCTGCCCCCGTAGGCTTCGGTGCGCGCGTGGTGCGATTCCAGGGCCTCGGCCGCCACCATGGCCGCCTTGAGGGCCACCAGGCGCTCCTGGGCAACCCCGGCGAGCCGGGTCTGGGTCTCCAGCGCGGCCTTGAGCGGGGCCGGCACGGGGATGCCCACCGCGGCCAGCTTGCCGAGGGCGTCGGCCCGGGCCCCCAGGTCCTCGACGATGGCCGGGAGGAGCAGGGTCTCCGCCATCTCCCGCAGCACCTGCGCCTCGATGGACAGGGCCTTCTGGTACTGCTCGTGCCGGATGTGCAGGCGGGCATCGCACTCCCCGGCGGTGAGGATGCCGCTGCGGCTGAAGACCTCCTTGGACTTGGCCTCCTCCCAGATGCGCAGGGCGGCGACGGTGTCCCGGGCGTGGGGCAGGCCCCTGCGCTCGGCCTCGACCGTCCATTCCTCGGAATAGCCGTTGCCCTCGAACCGGATGGCCCGGGTCTCGATGATGGCCTCCCGGATGACCGCGATGGCGGCCGCGCGGGTGCCCTTGCCGGCGGCCATCTCCTCGTCCATACGCGTGTTCATGGCGTCCAGGGCCTCGGCCACCGTGGCGTTGATGACCGTGAGCGGGAAGGCGATGGCCTGGGAGGAGCCCACGGCGCGGAACTCGAACTTGTTGCCCGTGAAGGCGAAGGGGCTCGTGCGGTTGCGGTCCGTGGCGTCCTTCTCCAGGGCGGGCAGGCTCCCCAGCTTCAGGTCCAGGAGCTGCTTCTCGCTGGCGTCGGCCACGTCGCCGCGTTCGATGGCCTCCAGGATGTGGTTGAGCTGGGAGCCCAGGTAGGCGCTCATGATGGCCGGGGGGGCCTCGTTGGCCCCCAGGCGGTGGTCGTTGCCCGCGAAGGCGATGGAGGCCCGCAGGAGCCCCCCGTGGCGGTGGATGGCCTTGAGGGTGGCGCCCAGGAAGTACAGGAACTGCAGGTTCTCCTCGGGGGTCTTGCCGGGGTCCAGCAGGTTGTGGCCCTCGTCCGTGGCCATGCTCCAGTTCACGTGCTTGCCCGAGCCGTTGACGCCGGCGAAGGGCTTCTCGTGCAGGAGCACCGCCAGGTTGTGGCGCTCGCCCACGCGCTTCATGATCTCCATCAGGAGCTGGTTGTGGTCCGAGGCCAGGTTGGCGGGCTCGTAGATGGGGGCCAGCTCGAACTGGTTCGGGGCCACCTCGTTGTGGCGGGTCTTGGCGGGGATGCCCAGCTTGAAGCACTCCAGTTCAACGTCCTGCATGAAGCCCAGGACCCGCTCCTTGATGCTGCCGAAGTAGTGGTCCTCCAGCTCCTGGCCCTTGGGGGGCCGGGCGCCCTGGAGGGTGCGGTTGGCGAAGATGAGGTCGGGCCGATCCCGGGCCAGGTCCAGGTCCACGAGGAAGTACTCCTGCTCGGGCCCGCACTGGGGCACCACCTGGGTGGCCCGGCTCTCGAAATGGCCCAGGGCGTGAAGGGCGGCCGTGCTCACGGCCTCCATGGAGCGCAGCAGGGGCAGCTTGTTGTCCAGGGCCTCGCCGTGGTACCCCACGAAGGCGGTGGGGATGCAGAGGGTCGTGCCCAGCGGGCTCTCGATGAGGAAGGCCGGGCTGGTGGCGTCCCACACGGTGTAGCCCCGGGCCTCGAAGGTGGCCCGCAGCCCCCCCGAGGGGAAGGAGCTGGCGTCGGGCTCGCCCTGGATGAGCTGGCTGCCGCTGAACTTCTCGATGACCACCCCCGCCTCGTCCCAGGCGATGAAGGCGTCGTGCTTCTCGGCGGTGGCGCCGGTCATGGGCAGGAACCAGTGGGTGAAATGCGTGGCGCCGTGCTCCAGGGCCCACTCCTTCATGGCCTGGGCCACCCCGTGGGCCGTCTCCGGGGACAGGGGCTCGCCGCGCTTGAGGCTGTGGCGGAAGGCCTTGAAGACCTCCCGGGGCAGCCGCTCACGCATGGTCCGCTCGTTGAAGGTGTTGCAGCCGAAGAAGCGGCTCACCTTCATCTCGTCGAGGCTGTGGATGTCGGAACCTTTGATCGTCTGGGCGTTGGACATGATCCCTCCTCGGAATGGGAAAAGCGAGCCGCCGGGGACGGGGCCCGGGACCTTTCTAGGGGTGTGACTCACGTCACAGGATAGGGAGTCCCCCATGCCCCCTCAAGCGATTCGTGTAAATCCAACTATCTAATATGATTAGTGGTTGTAAAAAATAAATTTCGACAGTGCGGTAGAATCACCCCATGAGCGCGCCCGCCCCCTACGTCCCCGACCTGGAAACCATCGACCCCGCCCTGGACCTCCTGGCGGAGATCGCCCGGCTCCGGAAGGAGCGCAACGCCGTGCTCCTGGCCCACTACTACCAGGAGCCCGAGATCCAGGACCTGGCGGACTTCGTGGGCGACAGCCTCCAGCTGGCCCAGGCCGCGGCGCGCACCGAGGCCTCGGTCATCGCCTTCTGCGGCGTGCATTTCATGGCCGAGACCGCCAAGATCCTCAACCCCGGCAAGCGCGTCGTCATCCCCGACCTGGACGCCGGGTGCAGCCTCGCGGACCGGTGCCCCGCCGACGCCTTCGGCGCCTGGCTGAAGGACTACCCCGACCACGTGGTGGTGAGCTACATCAACTGCTCCGCCGGCGTGAAGGCCCTCTCAGACATCATCTGCACCAGCTCCAACGCCGTGCGGGTGGTGGAGAGTATCCCCGGGGACCGGAAGATCGTCTTCGCCCCGGACCGCCACCTGGGGCGGTGGGTCATGCGCCAGACGGGGCGGGACATGGTCCTGTGGCCCGGATTCTGCATCGTCCACGAGCAGTTCACCGCCACCCGCCTGGCCCAGCTCAAGGCCCGCCACCCCGCGGCCAAGGTCATCGTCCATCCCGAGTGCGACGCCACCGTGAGCCGCATGGCCGACTTCGTGGGCTCCACCGCGGCCCTCCTGAAGTTCGTGGAGAAGGATCCGGGCACGGAATTCATCGTGGGCACCGAGGCGGGCATCCTCCACCAGATGAAGCGGCTCCGGCCCGAAGCCGAGCTCGTCCCCATCCCCGCCGACAGCGGCTGCAACTGCGCCCTGTGCCCCTACATGAAGCTCAACAGCATCGAGAAGCTCTACCTCTGCCTGCGGGACCTCAAGCCCGAGATCCTCCTGGACGAGGACCTGCGCCGGCGCGCGCTGGGGCCCGTGGAGCGGATGCTCGCGCTGGGCTAGGGGCTACTGCAGGGTGGGATGCACCAGCGACTCCGCGAGGCGGAGCGTGAGGGTCTCCAGGGGCGACGCGATGCGCGCCACGCCTCCCGGCTGCTGCGGGAGCGCGCGGAAATGGGGCGGAGGCGCGAGGACCACTTCCGCCGGCCGCGGATCCCGGGGCTCCAGGTCCCGCCAGGTGTCCAGGGGCACGCGGCGGCGCCGGCCCCCGAGGCCCAGCTCCAGGGCGCCCGTCCAGTCCATGTCCAGCTCCAGCCAGGCCCCCAGCACCACGCCCGGGGCGTTGTCCAGGGCGAGGCAGCAGCCCGCCACGGCCCCGCCAAAGAGGCCCACCCAGGCCAGGGTGGGCGTGGGCGGCTGGCCCAGGATGCCCCCGGGGCCCTGCACCGCCAGATGGTCCAGGAAGGTGCCGTCCCAGCGCCGGACCGCCGCGGGCCGCGGCAGGCAGGGCAGCAGCTCCACCTGGGCCGCCAGGGGCGCCAGGGCCTCCGGCAGGCCCTGGCGCCCCTGCCACTTCTCCGCGTAGGCCACCACCTGCCGGGCCCGGTTCAGGGCCCTGGCGCCGCCTTCCAGGAGCTGACGCAGGCTGGGGGGCACGAGCTCCGCGGCCAGGGCCTCGGCCCGGCCCTCGCCAAGCTTGGCCAGGCGCAGGCGCTCCAGCCGGTTGAGATCCACGACCCGGGCGGGATCGCTGGGCAGCTGGGCCACCAGGGCCCGGCGTTCCGTGGGGCCCTCGGCCCAGCAGGCGGTTCCGAGCCTCATGCCTACTCCTGCGTGCGAAGCCACGCCTGGGTCTCGGGCCGCAGCGGCCTCGGGCGCCCGGTGGCGAAGTCCATCATGACCTGCACGGTCTGCCCTTCGGCCAGCACGACGTTGTCGGTGGCGCGCACCACCTTGTAGGCCAGGGAGAAACTGGTGTTGCCCTGGTGGGAGCAGCGCAGGTCCACCCGCACCGCGTCCCCCAGGAGGATGGGCTTGCGGTAGTCCAGCTCCACTTTGGCCACGACGAAGCCCTCCTCCTGGAAGGGACGGCCCGCCAGGAGCCTTGCCCACCAGCCGACGCGGGCGCACTCCAGGTAGGTGACGAAGGTGGCGTGGTTCACGTGCCCGAGCGCGTCCAGGTCCGCGAACCGCACGTCGATGGACTGGGAAAAGGCCATGGGGACTCCTGCTGACAATGTATCATCCTGGGTCATGGACAGTCGCGGCCACGAGCCCTGGAACCCTGACCGGACGTGGGCCGATCCCTTCATCGCGACCCTCGCGCTGCTGGTCGTGCTCGCCGTGGGCTTCAACGCCGGCGCGCGCCGCGCCAGGCCCGCGCGCCCCTCCACCCGGGTGGAGCTCCAGGGTCGCATCGCCGACGTGACCCTGGCCGCGCCCCGGGTCCTGGGCGCCCTGGCCGGCACCGCCCTGGGCTCGGGGGAGGCCCTGGGCAGCCTCGAGAAGAGGACCGCCCCCGGCTGGGACCGCGCCATCCTCGCCGTGCACGCCGCGGAGCGCGGCGACCTCGCCTCGGGCGCGCGCCTTTCCGGCACGGTCCCCGACGCAACCTTCCGGGAGATCTGGTCCTGGGCCTATCAGGGCGCGGGGCGCGCGCCCCTCCCCGGGGAGCTGGCCGGGGTCCTCCGGGCCCTGGGCGAGGGCTATGCCGCGGGGATGCTCGAGGCCCGGTGCGCGGCCCGCGCCGGCGGCGATCCGAAGCCCGCCGAGGCCCGGGCCTCGGCCTGGGTGCTGCCGCGGCTGGCGGCCCTGGCGGCCGCCGGGCTCGCCGCCGCGGTGCTGGCGCTGGGCGGCCTGGCCATGGCCATCTTCCTCGCCGCGGTCCCGGCCCGTCCCCACGCCCCGCCCAGGTTCGCCATGTCGGGAAGGGCCCTGCTCATCGTGCTCCTGGGCTGGTTCCTCACGCACCTGGGGGCCGGCTTCGTCACCGGCACGGCGCTGATCCTCCTGCCCTTCCTGCGCCCCGCGGCCCTGCCTCTCACCTACGCCCTCCACGCCCTGCTGGGCACCGCCTACCTCTGCTGGGCCGAAGACATCGGACCTCGCGAACTGGCGGCGCGGGTGGCGCCGGGTCGCGCGGGGCGCGCGCTGGCGTCGGGCCTGGGTTTTTTCGCCCTGGCCTTCGCCGCCGTCCTCGCGGTCTCCGTGGCCCTCAGCCCCTTCCTGCACGCCGCCGAGCCTCCCCAGAAGGACCTGATGGACCTGCTCTCCCGCATGCGCGGGCCGCTCTCGGTCGGGCTCCTGTTCCTCACGGTGGCCGTGGTGGCGCCGGTCTTCGAGGAGCTGCTGTTCCGGGGCCTCCTGCTGCCGTGGCTGGGGGAACGGCTCGAGGCGCGCCTGGGAAGGCGCCCAGGCTGGCTCCTGGCCGTGGCCGTCAGCGGCCTGCTCTTCGGCGCCATGCACCTTCAGCCCCTGGGCCTGCCCACCCTGGGCACCCTCGGCATCGTCCTGGGCTTCGCCTTCCTGCGCACCGGCAACCTGCTCACCAGCATCCTCGTGCACGGACTCTGGAACGGCGGGATCTTCCTCTTCATGAGGTTCTTCGCCTGAAGGCCACTATTGTTGCTTCGGGCCATTATCGGCCTAATCTGGGGGGAGGAGGATCTCCATGTCCCGGAGTCCGAACACCGCCCTTCCCGTCCAGGACGACCCCTCGGCCCTTGCCTTCCGCACCTTCCTGGCCGTGGCGGAGCGCTGGGGCCTGCCCGTGAAGGAGCGCCTGGCCCTGCTGGGCATCGCCAAGAGCACCTACACCGTCTGGCTCAAGCGCCTGGAGACCGGCGACCTGCGCGACGTGGACGGCGACAAGGTGGACCGCATGGCCTACGTGCTGGGCATCTACGAGCTGTCGGGCAGCGTCTTCCCGGACGGCGTGGCCTGGACCACCCGGGCCAACCAGGCGCCGGTCTTCGGCGGAAGGCGGCCCCTGGACCGCATGCTGGACGGGCGCATGGAGGACCTCATCGAGACCCTGGGCTACCTCAAGACGGCGTCCATGGGCCTGCTGTGAACCACGTCCACTTCCTCAGCCATCCCTGGCACCAGCTGAAGTTCCTTTCCGTCTCCCCCCTGGCCCAATTGGTCCCGCCCGGGGACCGGCCCGAACTAGCCGCCCTGCTGGCCCGGGCGGGCGTTTTCAAGTCCTGGCCCTCCGGCGCCCGCAGGCCCGACCGCCTCCCCCAGCTGCGGGCCTACCTGCAGATGCCCGGCCGCGGCCCGGCCAGCCGCTTCTGCGACGGCACCTTCCGCGCCGTCTACGCCGGAGGGACGCCCGAGACCTGCGTGGCGGAAATGGCCTACCACCACGGGCAGGCCCTGAGGGACAGCGGGGAGCCGGCGGGCGCCGCCCGCATCTTCGAGTCCCTGGCCCTGCGGGTGGGCGGCTCCTTCGCGGACGTTCGGAAAGGGCGGGGGGAATTGCGCCGGAAGGACGACTACGGGCCTTCCCAGGCCTTCGGCGCCGCCTGCCGGGCCGGGGGGGAGCCGGGCATCCTCTACCGTTCCGTGCGGCGGAAGGACGGCGAGTGCCTCGCCATCTTCCAGGGTTCAAGCGTCAAGGCATGCAGCCTGAAGGAGGTCATCGCGCTGCGGTGGGACGGGAAGAAGCTGGGCTGACCCATCCCAATTCCTCGGCGAACCTCGGCCCCTCGGCTGCCCCCGCGATGCTTTCTGGTTCAAGCCGTTGCGGAGCACAGAACCTTTGCGCCGCAAATCATGGAAAAGAAAGGCATCGCCGAGGCAGCCGAGGGGCCGAGGTTCGCCGAGAAAAGAGGGGAGCTACCTTGCGTATTCCACAGCCCGGGTCTCGCGCATGACGGTGACCTTGATCTGGCCGGGGTACTGCATTTCCCCTTCGATGCGCTTGGTGACGTCCTTGGCCAGCCAGAAGGCCTGGTCGTCGTTCACCTGGCCGGCGTCCACCATGATGCGGATCTCGCGCCCCGCCTGCATGGCGAAGCTCTTCTGGACGCCCTTGTAGCTGTTGGCGATGGCCTCCAGGGCCTCCAGGCGCTTGACGTAGGTCTCCAGCATCTCGCGGCGGGCGCCTGGGCGGGCAGCGCTCAGGGCGTCGGCGGCGGTGATGAGCATGGCCTCCACGGTCTTGGGCTCGAAGTCCCCGTGGTGGCAGCTCATGGCGTGGATGACGGGGTCCTTCTCGCCGAAGCGCTTCAGGAGCTCCATGCCGATCTCGATGTGGGTGCCCTCCACTTCCCGGTCGATGGCCTTCCCGATGTCGTGGAAGAGGCCGGCACGGCGGGCGAGCTTCTGGTCGGCGCCCAGTTCGGCGGCCATGTACTCGGCGATGCGGGCCACCTCCTTGGTGTGCTCCAGGACGTTCTGCCCGTAGCTGGTGCGGTAGTTCAGGCGGCCGATGAGCTTGTGGAGCTTGGGGTGCACGTCGGGAAAGCCCAGGGAGATGGCCGCGGCCTCGCCCAGTTCCTTGAGGTGCTGGTCCATGTCGATCTTGGTCTTCTCAACCACCTCCTCGATGCGGGCGGGGTGGATGCGGCCGTCGGCCAGGAGCTTGAGGATGGCCTGGCGGGCCACCTCCCGGCGGATGGGGTCGAAACTGCTCACGACGATGGTCTCGGGCGTGTCGTCCACGATGAGGTCGCAGCCCGTGGCCTTCTCCAGGGCCCGGATGTTGCGGCCCTCGCGGCCGATGATGCGGCCCTTGAGGTCGTCGCTGGGCAGCTGCACGGAACTCACCGCGGCCTCGCTCACCACGTCGGAGGCCAGGCGCTGGATGGCGGAGACGATGGTCCAGCGGGCCTTCTTCTGGGCCTCCTCCACGGCTTCGTCCTCGATGCGGCGCACCAGCTTGGAGGCGTCCATCTTGGCGGTGTACTCCAGCTGGCTCACCAGTTCGAGCTTGGCGTCCTCCCGGGTGAGGCCGGCGATGTCCTCGAGCTTGCGGGCCTGCTCCTCGGTCAGGCGCTTGGCCTCGGCCTGGAGGGCGGCCAGCTTCTCCTGCTCCTCCTTGACCCGCTCGGTCTTGGCTTCCACGTCCTTCTGCTTCTGGTCCACCTGGGTGAGCTTCTTGTCGAGGCTGTCCTCCTTGCTCTGGAGGCGCTGCTCCTGCTTCTCGAGGGTCTGCAGCCGCTCGTTGGCGAGCTTCTCCGCCTCCTGGCGGGCCTGCAGGGCCTGCTCCTTGGCCTTGAGCTCGGCTTCCTTGCGCAGGGCGTCCGCCTCGCGCTGGCCCCGGTTGATGACCTTCCCGGCCTCCTTCTCGGCCTCGGCCAGCAGGCGGTCCCGCTCGGCCTTCAGTTCGGCCTCGGCCTTGGCCGTGGCCTTGGACACATCCACCACGGCGGCCTGGGCCTTCTTCATCTGGAAGAAGAACCCCACGGCGGCCAGGACCGCGAGGGCCAGAAAGACATAATCCAATGGGTTCATGGGACAACTCCTAGGGGGGGTTGGAGGTGTCGGCTTCAGAACCCATGGACGATTGAGGATCCCCGCTCGGTCGTGGAGGCTTGCCGTGTTCCCTAGCAAGTAGGGGGGCTACCAGGTTCCCAGTTTAAGGCGCGCCGTCGCGCGGAACGCACAAGGCTGGGGGGAAGGTCTCCCGTGGCGTAATACGGAACAAGCGCTTGGCCGTCTCACGGGCCTCGCAGGGATCAGATTCCAGCTTCCTCTTCCGTCCCCTTGAAAAGGGGGCCGACCGAGGGATTCTCTTCGTCCGGAACATCGTCGAGTAGCTTGGAGAGGGTCAGTTCCAGGTCCTGTGTCTGCCGACTTTTATCCTGTTCCAGTCGCGCCACGCGGTGCGCCAGGTTCAGGGCCCCCATCAGCAGCCATGTGGATGTGTCCAGCGCTGATGGTGGAACACCCCATCTTAGCTCATAGGCGCGTTCCATGTCGCGGAAGGTGTCCTCAAGAATGGAGGTGGCCCGGGGCAGGTCCTCGGGACCCGCCGTGGAGTGGATCCGGATGGACCGGCCCAGAACCTCCAGCTGGACCTCCTTGGGTGGGGTCATTCGATGCCCTCGACCATCTTAAGAATTGATTCCACTTGCTTCCTCACGCCGTCCCTTTCCTTCTGCCAGGCCGCTTGGTCGGCCTGGAGGTCCTCCAGGCGCCGCCGCAGGTTGCGGAGCTCCTCGTCGCTGCTTCCCATGTCCGCCTTCAGGGCGGCCAGTTCATCCCGGTACTGGTTCCGCTGCTGCACCAGTCCCTGAAGCTTCGTCTCGAGCTGTTTCAGAACGTCCATGGGGGCCTCTTTAGGATTTATTCTAGCCCCGAAGTTGGACTCCGAGGCCCTGGGCGGCGTTCAGGGCCGAAAGAACCCAGGTTTCCACCTCCTCCCCGGTGAGGGTGCGGTCCATGGCCTGGAACCTCAGGCGCATCAGCCAGGCCTGCCGGCCCGGGGGCAGGCTCTTGTGGCGGAAGACGTCCACGCAGCGCAGGTCCTGGAGGGGGGTGGCCGCCAGGGCGGCCTCCATGGCTGCCGTCAGGGCGCCGTAGGGCTGGTCCAGGCCCACCAGGAGGGACAGGTCCCGTTCCACGGTGGGGAAGCGGCTGAAGGGGGCGAAGCGGGGGATGACCCGTTCCCCGGCGTCGGGGATGGCGTCGATGGGCAGCTCGAAGTGCCAGCCCAGGACCGTGCCGCCGCCTTCGGTGAATTCCCACCGGCCGAAGGCCTCCATCTCGGCCCGGGGCACGCCCAGGGCCTGCAGGACGCCCTGGAGGTGGCTGCGGCCTTCGGGGCCGGAGAGCTTCCGGGGCGGGGTGAGGGGGTCCTCCCCGCCCATCTCCCCGCCCCACACGAGGCCCAGGGTCCAGGTCTCCTTCAGGGGCTGGCCGGGCCGGGCCTCGAACACCGGGGCGATCTCGAAGAACCGCACGTCCCGGGCGCCCTTCTCCAGGTTCAGGCGGGCCACCTTGTCCAGGTCCCGCAGGAGGGTGCCGCGCATGAGGGAATAATCCTCTCCCAGGGGATTGGCCAGGGTCCGCCGGGCGGGCCCGTCGCCCAGGACGTCCTCCTGGGGGTCGCCGAAGCCCAGGGTGACGGTCTGGAAAAATCCCAGGTTGGCCAGGCGGGAGGCGAGCTTGCGCCGCTTGAGATACCCGGGGGCCAGGGGTTCCGGGCTGCTCTCCAGGGGGGGAAGCACGGAAGGGATGCCGTCGTAGCCCAGGAGGCGCAGGACCTCCTCGGCCAGGTCCTCGGGACAGGCCAGGTCGTGGCGCCAGGTGGGGGGCGTCACGCGGGCGCCTCCGGGGACCGGCTCCAGGGCGCAGCCGAGGGCCCGCAGGAGGTCCGCGGCCCGGCCGGGATCCACGGGGTGCCCGGCGACCCGGTCCACCATGGCCCAGGGGAGCGCCACGGGGGCCTTGGGGGTGGGCAGCGCGCCCACGCTCCAGGCCGACTGCAGCGTGGCGCCGGCCCAGTCCCGCAGGCGCAGGGCGAGCAGGTCGCGGGCCGGCACGGCCATGGCGGGGTCCGCCCCGCGGCCGAAGCGGTGGGAGGCGTCCGTGTGCAGCCCGTGGCGGTGGGCCATGGCGCGCACGGTGCGGGGATCGAACCAGGCGCTCTCCAGCAGGACCCGGCGGGTGGCCCCGGTGACCTTGGTGGCGTCGCCGCCCATGACGCCCGCCAGGGCCACGGGGCCGGCCCCGTCGGCGATGAGGAGGTCCCTGGGCGTGAGCTTGCGCTCCACGCCGTCCAGGGTCACGAGGGTCTCGCCGTCCCGGGCCCAGCGCACCGCCAGGAAGCCCTGGATGCGGTCCGCGTCGAAGGCGTGGGTGGGGTGGCCGTAGCGGTGGAGCAGTTCGTTGGAGGCGTCCACCGCGGGCATGTCCTTGGCGGAGGATCCCAGGGCGCCCAGGAAGGCCTTCACCGCGGCGGGGGTGCCCTGGGCCCTGCCCAGCTCCAGCACGGCCGTGGCGTAGAAGGGGCCGGCCTCGCCGGCCTCCAGGCGGACCGGGAGCTGGGGCTCGCCCGGGGCGGGCGCCTGGACGGGGAGGGCCGTGAGGGCCGCGCCCAGCTTGGCGGCCAGGTCCCGGGCGATGCCCCGGTGGGACTGGGCGTCGCCGCGGTTGGCGGTGATGTCCACGTCGAGGACCGTGGTGCCGTCCACGGTCTCCACCCCGTCCACGGGGAAGCCGAGGCCCGCGAGCAGCTCGCAGAGGTCGGGGGTGGACGTTCCCGCGAGGGCCGGGAGCTCCTGGTGCAGTGCGCCGCGTTCGATGAGCATCAGTCCAGCCCTCCCATGGTCTTGAGGAACCTCTGGTCGTTTTCGAAGAAGAGCCGGAGATCCGGGGTCTGGCTCACCATCATCGCGGTGCGCTCCACGCCCATGCCGAACGCGAAGCCGCTCCACACCGCCGGGTCGATGCCGGCGTAGGCCAGCACGTTGGGGTGGATGAGGCCGGAGCCCAGGAGCTCCACCCAGCCCGAGCCCTTGCAGACACGGCAGCCGCTCCCGCCGCACAGGGGGCAGCGCACGTCCATCTCGGCGCCCGGCTCCACGAAGGGGAAGTAGCTGGGCCGGAACCGCACCTCGGCCCCGGGCCCGAACAGGGCCTTCATGGCGTAGGCCAGGGTCCCCTTCAGGTGGTGCATGCCGATGCCCTTGCCGATGAGCATGCCCTCCACCTGGTGGAACATGGGGCTGTGGGTGGGATCGATCTCGTCCTTGCGGTAGACCCGGCCCGGGGCCAGGAAGCGGATGCCGCCGCTGCGCTCGAGGGCGGAAAGGCCGTCGGGGCCCTTCTCCGCGATGCGCTTGAGGACCCGCACCTGCACGGGGCTGGTGTGGGTGCGCAGCAGGAGGCCGTCGGCGTCCCTGAAGTAGAAGGTGTCCGCGCTGCCCCGGGCGGGGTGGTCCTCGGGGATGTTCAGGCCGTCGAAGTTGTGCTCCTCGGTCTCGGCCTCGGGCCCCTCCTCCACGTGATAGCCCAGGGGGCGGAACACGTCCACCAGGCGGTCCATGAGGCGGTTCAGGGGGTGGAGCGCCCCCTGGGCCGGCAGGGGCGGCGGCAGGGCCGGGTCCCAGGCGTTGGCCAGGGCGGCGGTGGCCTTGCGGGCCTCCTCCAGCTCGGCCTGGCGGGCCTTGAGCCCTTCCTCCCACCGGGTCTTGAGGGCGTTGGCGGCCGCGCCCAGCTCGCGCTTCTGGTCCTTGGGGGCCGCCTTGAGCAGCTCCATCAGGCGCGCGGCGTGGCTGCCCTCGCGTCCCACATAGGCGCCCTTCAGGCGCAGGAGGGCGTCCAGGTCGGCGCAGGCGGCGAGGGCCTCGGGGAAGATCCGGTGGGCCTCTTCGATCTCGGGTGGCAGCAGGGAGGTTTCCATGGCGTTTCCTCAAAACAGAGGAAGGCCGCATATGCGGCCTTCCGGTCTGTTGCGATGGTGGAGATTGCTTCGCTCAGCCCTTGGCCACGGCCACGAGCTTGGTAAAGGCCTCCGGATTGCGCACGGCGAGGTCGGCGAGGATCTTGCGGTCCAGGTCGATGCTGGCCTTCTTCAGCCCGCCCATGAAGCGGGAGTAGGACATGCCGTTCTGCTCGGCGGCGGCGCCGATGCGGACGATCCAGAGCCGGCGGAAATCGCGCTTGCGCACCTTGCGGTCGCGGTACGAATAGAGGAGGGCCTTCTCGACGGCTTCCTTCGCGCTCCGGTAGAGGCGGGACTTGGCGCCGTAGAAACCCTTGGCGAACTTCAGCATCCGCTTGCGGCGCTGAACCCGCTTAAAGCCACGTTTGACTCGAGTCATCTGTTCTTCCTTTCCTTGTGGCAATCCCGGAGGATTTTGAAGGCCACTGCGGGGGCGGCGTCAGCCGCCGGGGTCGTGGGTTTCCTGATCAGGCGTAAGGCAGCATGGCGCGGACGCGTCCGAGATCGGACTTGTCCACCATTCCGCCCATGTCCAGCTGGCGCTTGCGCTTGCTGGACTTGCTGGTCAGGATGTGGCGCTGGTGGGAACAGCCGCGCTTGAAGAGACCGCTGCCGGTCTTCTTGAAGCGCTTCTGGGCGCCCTTGTGGGTCTTGAGCTTGGGCATGACATACCTCTAGCGGGTGAATGGATCAGAGCGATCCGGCTACCTTCGCCCCTTCTGGCGTGGAACCAGGTTCGTCGGCCGCGGGGGTTGGGGGTTTGGTGGGCTTGACCTTCTTGATCAACTGCTCGACCGGCCTGGGGATGATGATGGCGTGCATGTCGCGGCCATCGATTCCGGCGGGCTTCTCGACGATGCATCGCTCGCCGATCCGGGTCAGCACGTCTTCAATGATCCGGTAGCCGATGTCCCGGTGGACCACTTCGCGGCCCCGGAACATGACGACGACCTTCACCTTGTCCCCCTCTTCGAGGAAGCGGAGGATGTGCTTGACCTTGAAATCGAAGTCGTGGTCGTCGGTGCGGGGGCGGAACTTCACCTCCTTGACCACGATGTTCTTCTGCTTCGCCCGGGCGGCGTGTTCCCGCTTGGCTTCCATGAACTTGTACTTGCCGTAGTCCATGATCCTGCAGACCGGGGGGTTGGCGGTGGGGGACACCTCAACCACATCAAGGCCTTTGGCCTCAGCGACTCTGACGGCCTCATGCGGGGTCATTACACCCAGCTGGGTTCCATCCTCGTCGATGACTCTGACCTCCGCTGCGCGGATGCCATCGTTGATTCTCGTTTCGTTAGCTCGGATACGTTCCTCCCCATCATTGCAAGGAAAGTGATGTTATCAGTCATTTCCCAAAAAATAAAGCAAAGATCACCGCGCCCTCGTCCGGATCTCCTGGATCAGGCTCTCGAAAAACCCCTCCAGGGGCTGGGCTCCCAGGTCGCCCCGGTGGCGATGCCGCACGGAGACCGTGCCGGCGGCGGCTTCCCGGTCCCCCAGCACGAGCATGTAGGGAACCTTGCTCAGCTGGGCGTCCCGGATCTTGGCGTTGACCTTCTCGTTGCGCAGGTCCAGGTCCACCCGCACGCCCAGGTCCAGGGCCCTGTCCCGGATGGTGCGCGCGAAATCGTGGGCCCGGTCCGTGATGGGCAGGATGGCCACCTGGACGGGAGCCAGCCAGGTGGGGAAGGCCCCGGCGCAGTGCTCGATGAGGATCCCCATGAAGCGCTCGAGGCTGCCCAGGATGGCCCGGTGGAGCATGACGGGCTGGCCCTCGGAGCCGTCGGCCTTGACGTAGATGAGACCGAAGCGGCTGGGCATGGAGTAGTCCACCTGCAGGGTGCCCAGCTGCCAAGGCCGCTTGAGGGCGTCGAGCACCTGGAAGTCGATCTTGGGCCCGTAGAAGGCGCCGTCGCCCGCGTTGATGTTGTAGGGCATGCCGGCTTCGTCCAGGGCGGAGGCCAGGGCCCCCTCGGCGTGGTCCCAGATCTCATCGCTGCCCAGCCGGCTCTCGGGCCGCGTGGACAGGTTCACCCGCAGCTCGTCGAAGCCGAAGGTGTGGTAGACGTTCCGGATGAAATCCAGGAAGGAGGCCATCTCCTCCTTCATCTGCTCGGGCATGCAATAGATGTGGGCGTCGTCCTGGCAGAAGGTGCGCACCCGGGTCAGGCCGTGGGTGACGCCGGAGCGCTCGTACCGGTGCAGCCGGCCGAAGTCCGCGTACCGGATGGGCAGGTCCCGGTAGCTGTGCCGGCCGTTGCCGTAGATGAGGCAGTGGCTGGGGCAGTTCATGGGCTTGAGGGCGTACTCCCGCTCGTCCACGGTGGTGAAGTACATGTTGTCCACGTAGTGGTCGTAGTGGCCGCTGGTCTTCCACAGGGCCACGTCCAGGGCCTGGGGGGTGATGACCTCGGAATAGCCCTGCCTGGCGTACAGGGCACGCATGTAGTTGACCAGCTCGTTGTAAACGATGGTGCCCTTGGGGTGGAAGAAGGGCGAGGCCGGCGCCTCCGGGTGGAAGGAGAACAGGCCCAGCTCCTTGCCCAGCTTGCGGTGGTCCCGGGTGCGGGCCTCCTCCAGGAGGCGCAGGTGCTCCTCCAGTTCCTTGGCCGTGTGGAAGGCCGTGCCGTAGATGCGGCAGAGCTGGACGTTCTTCTCGTCCCCCTTCCAGTAGGCGGCGGCGGTGTTCAGAAGCTTGAAGGCCTTGAGCTTGCCCGTGTCCGGCACGTGGGGGCCGCGGCAGAGGTCATAGAAGTCGCCCTGGCGGTACCCGGAAATCCGCTCATCGGCCGGAATGTCCGAAACCAGTTCAACCTTGAGCCCTTCGCCCATTCCCTGGAACAGGGCCACGGCCTGGTCACGGCCGAGTTCCTCGCGCTGCACGGGGACGGCCTCCTGGCTGAGCCGATGCATTTCCGCTTCGATGGCGACGAGATCCTCGGGAGTAAAAAAGGGATCAACCATGAAATCATAATAAAAACCATCCTCGATGACCGGGCCGATCCCGACCTTGGCCTTGGGAAATAGCCGCTTGACCGCCTGGGCCAGGAGGTGGGCCGCCGAGTGGCGGATCACATCGAGGGACTCCGGATCCTTGTTGGTGACCACGGCGACCTTGGCGCCCTCGGTCAGGGGGGCCTTCAGGTCGGTGAGCTTGCCGTCCACCCGCAAGGCCAGGGCGGCATCAAGCAGGCGGGGGCTGATGCTCAGGGCAAGGTCCGCGCCGGTCGCCCCATCCGGCAGTTCGCGGATGGAATCATCGGGAAGACGGACTGAAACTGCCATGGCGATCCTCGCGTCAAACCTCAAGCTTACTCCAAACCCGCACACCGCGCCCGCTCCAAGTGTCGCGGCGTCCCCGGAAGCGCGTTGGCGCCGGGTTTCCCGTGCCATCGCCATCCTGCCGGGGAACCTCGGGGCGCTTCAACGAACTATTAATCAATCTGACGCGGGGGAGGGGGAAGGTGTTGGACATTCTCAAAGGAGCTCTCGTTGCGGGCACGCTTGCCGCAACCTCGGCCGGCGCCACCCCGACGGACGCGCAGGTCTGGGCCCAGTGCATGGAGGCCCGGGCCGCCCTGGAGGCCTGGCGGGCCAACCCGGATCACCGCGGCAAGGTCCAGCTCGTGCTCGGAGCGCGCACGCAGGAGGCCGCCCGTTTCCAGAAGGCCTCCCACCCTCCCGCATTCGCTCCCAAGTGGATCTTCGTGAGCATCGAGGCCCATGACCCTTCGGCCGAGCCCCATGTCCAGCTGGACTTCAACCAGCCGAGGCACCTCGGCTACCTGGCCAGCGCCCTGGCCGGAAAGGTCGACGCCGTCCTCTTCGATCATTCCGTGGTCAAGTTCACGGAATGGACGACGATCCACTACGTTTTCATTAATAAGTTAATGAGCGAACACGGCACCTTTTTTCTGCCCCTGGAGAGCTGGGGTGCCCTCGCCTTCGGAACCGACCCCGGGAACCCCAATGAGCCCTTGAATTTCCAACGACCAACCGGCGATCGCGACTACGATGCCAGGCAGTTCGGCCGGACCCTGCATCTGGCCATGCTCAAGGCCGACGCCAAACGGAGCGAAGGCGGAGGCCTCCAGCCCTGGTTGCCAGGCATGCTTCATGTGCCCATGAATTGGCTGAGCCTGGACGGCGCGACCCGGGCAGGCGCCCTTGCGTTCTGGAAGACGACCTACCTGGTACCGGAACTGGAGGCGAGCCTGAAGTACCGGGCAGGATTCAGGACGGTCACCCGCGTGAGGTTCACACCGACCTTCCTCAAAGGCAATTCCGAGTGCGCTGGCGGCGTGGATTACCTCGCCTGCAGGCGCTGAACGCCGCCGCGGAAGGCGGAGTGCCGGGAGGGAAGGGTCCCGGAGGCGAGCGGGGCCCGACCTTGACGTGGTTCATATTTTATTTATGCTTTCATTGCCGATCAACCCCATCCAGCGCGTTCCCTGTGACGGCCAGGAGCACCCACCTCGGAAAGGAATTCATCCGTGAGCAGCCATCTCAAATAGTTAGTAAATCGGGTTCGCGGAACCAGAGCGCCGGCGTGGGTCGGTGCGATCGTGCGCAACCCGATTTACGGTCTTGAACTTGCCCGGAGCGGCAGGGGCCGGCGCGATTGGGCTTCTATGGGCAAATCGGGCGAGGTCGGGCGCTGGAGGCCAGCCAGGATGGCTCGGCTTGCGGCTCCAGGGCAACCGATTTCCGCCCTCCTGTGGCCTGGTGCCGTTGCTTTCCGGCGCGGACGCAGACGGTCCCTGGCCTGGCTTTGGGACAGGTTCTGGCGCGGGACATGATGGGCGTTGTGGGGACGGTCAGCATAGGGGCTCATAATCGGGTGGTGCCCGGGAGGCGGCAGGTTTCAGGAGGGTTCGGTGGAGCATGCCCCCACAGACTGGGCAGGCCTTCATCTGTTGCTCCAGCCACGAAACCGGCGAGGCCGATGGCTTGGCCTTGGCATCGCCGAGAGCCTCCCGGGCCTGGTCCAGCAAGCCACCTTCTTGGGCGGAGGCGTAGAGCCCGGCGTGCCGGATCTTTCGGAACCCTGGCGGCAGCACGTGCTGGACCAGGCGTGCGAGAAATTCGACCGGCTCCAGGGTGGCGGTACGGCCGAATTTGGTGCGGAAGGTCACCTGCTCATCGGTGACCTCCAGCATCCGGGAGTTGGCGATGCCCACCCGGTGGGTGTAGCGCCCGAGATACTGAAGGACGTGGCTGGACTTTCGGAACGGCTTCTTGACGTGGGCGACCCAGTCCTTGTCCGCCACGGACGCCACAAGCCGGGCATAGTTTGCGCCCTCCCATTCCGGAAAGCCGCCCCCGTCCCGATGGACCCCCAGGGCGGCCAGCAGCTTGCCGCGGAACACGTCGCCCAGCATGGCCCCCGGGAACAGGAAGCGGTGTTTGAGACGGATGAATCCGCCGCCGTCGAGAGCGAGGCCTCCGGCGCTGACCAGGACGTGGACGTGGGGGTGGAAGGTCAGCTCCCGGGTCCAGGTATGCAGAATCAGGGTCAGGCCGAAGGTCAGACCCTTGCGGGTCCGGCCCAGTTCCAGCAGGGTTTCGGCCACGGTGCGCAGCATCGCCTGGTAGACCACGGCCGGGTAGAGCCGGGCCAGAGCCCGCAGTTCCGCCGGGAGGGTGAACACCACGTGGAAGTGGCCGATGGTGAGGATCCGTTTGCTGCGCGCGGCGATCCACTTCTCCTGGGCCAGGGCCTGGCACTTGGGGCAGTGGCGGTCCCGGCAGGAGTTGTAGGCGATCCGCTCGTAGTCGCCGTGTTCGCAGACCAGCTTGTGCCCGCCGAGGGCGGCGGTGCGGCAGCGGCCGATCGCAGTCAGCATCTTCTTCTGTCCTGGGGCAAGGCGATGCCTTGCCTCCAGGTCGGGGCGGTGCTTGCGGACGATTTCGCCGATGTCGAAACGGGGCCGGGGCCCCACGCCTCAATCCGGCAGGTCCTCCAGCGGACTGCGGATGGCGGCGATCTGGCTGGGGGAGACCTGGGTATAGATCTGGGTGGACCGGATGCTGCCGTGGCCCAGCACAACCTGGATCCGGCGCAGGTCCTCCCCGTTCTCCAGCAGGTGGGTGGCGAAGGCGTGACGGAGCATGTGCGGACCCACGATCTTGCCGATGCCGGAGGCTGCCGCCGCGCACAACAGCGCCCTGCGGGCCGTCTCAGGGCAGATGGCGTTGCCGGACTTGGAGGCGAACAGCCAAGGCTTGGGAGGCTGCTCATGCTTGTAGTAGGCCCTCAGCAGGCCGTAGAGCTTGCCATCCATGGGCACCATCCGCTCCTTGCCGCCCTTGCCATGGCGTACGTGGATCACCTTCTGCATGGAATCGATGTCCCGGGTCTCCAGCAAGCTCGCCTCACTGATCCTCAGGCCGGTCGCGTAGATCAGGGTGAAGAACATGCGGTACTTGGCGGTGGTGAACCCGTCCAGGAGACGCTGGATCTCCGGCCGGCCCAGGATCGAGGGCAGGTGCGCCTTGGCCTTGGGAAGGGTGATCCAGGCGACCTTGTCCGGCTGACCCAGGGTCCTGGCGTAGAGGAACTTCAGAGCGGCGTAGTGCTGCCCAAGCCGGGAAGCTCCGACCGCCTGGCCACGTAGGTGGTCCACCCACCGCCGGACGGTCTCCTGGCTGGCATCGGCCAAGTCCTGGCCGAGGAAGTCCTCGAATCGCCGGACTGACCCGACATAGTTCTCGATGGTTCTTTCCGCCCGACCCGCCATTCGGAGATCGCCGGAAAATCGGGACAGAGATACACTATCTGCACGCATGCAGTTCCTCCTTGGTTATGGGGACGGTGCTGTCACACCGCCATAACCAAGGAGCCTGCAATTAGCAGTTTCCGCAAGTCCTCCTGGTCGATCGGGCTGGACGGGCGCTGGTCACCCCTGCCGCGGAGCGGCTAGGTTCAAACCCTCCTCCTGCCGGCCTTGATCCTGGCAGCTGCCTCCGCCGCCTGGGCTGGCTCCTATTCGGTGCGGAACGATTCAGGATCCGACGCCATCTTTTTCGTCGACAACTGGGTTCATTCGGCCCAGTTCGTTGCCCCGGGAAAGACCGCCAATTTCAAGTCGGGCCCGTTCCATTCCGTGACGATGGTGATCAACAATGGCAGCAAGCCCGTGCTGATCCAGACGCCCTACAGCGAAATTCGTCACGGCGCCCAGGTGTGCAACGGAAATGATAATTTCATATTGACCGCGAAGGGTGTGATCCTCTGGAGGTGACCTTCCCGCCACCCCACCCCAGCGAACCGGACAAAAAAAAAGCCCCCCATCGAATGGGGGGCTTTGGATTTTAACGTCGCGGCGACCTACTTTTCCACCTGTGTGCCAGGAAGTATCATCGGCCCTCTGGAGCTTAACTGCCGTGTTCGGGATGGGAACGGGTGTGACCTCCAGGGTAAAGCCACGACGAAGGGGTCAGACTTCGAAGTGTTGAAGCGAAGGGTGAGGCGAGACGAGCCTAAACATAAGCATTGTCTCATTGATTGGATGCAATTGATTGATGAAAAGTCAAGCCAGTGGACCAATTAGTATCGCTCAGCTCAACGCGTTACCGCGCTTACACATGCGACCTATCAACGTCGTGGTCTACGACGGGTCTCGTGGGGAGATCTCATCTTGAGGGGTGTTTCGCGCTTAGATGCTTTCAGCGCTTCTCACTTCCCGACATAGCTACCCAGCATTGCATTTGGAAACACAACTGGAACACCAGAGGTCAGTCCATCCCGGTCCTCTCGTACTAAGGACAGGTCCTCTCAAATCTCCTACGCCCACACTAGATAGGGACCGAACTGTCTCGCGACGTTCTGAACCCAACTCACGTACCGCTATTGATCGGCGAACAGCCGAACCCTTGGGACCTGCTTCAGCCCCAGGATGCGATGAGTCGACATCGAGGTGCCAAACCTTGCCGTCGATATGAACTCTTGGGCAAGATCAGCCTGTTATCCCCGGCGTACCTTTTATCCGTTGAGCGATGGCCCTTCCATGCGGAACCACCGGATCACTATGACCTGCTTTCGCATCTGCTCGACGTGTGTGTCTCGCAGTTAAGCTCCCTTATACCATTGCGCTCTGCGGCTGATTTCCAAACAGCCTGAGGGAACCTTTGCACGCCTCCGTTACTCTTTAGGAGGCGACCGCCCCAGTCAAACTACCCGCCTGACACTGTCTTCCACCCGGATGACGGGCGTGAGTTAGAGATCAGCATTGCGCAGGGAAGTATCTCAACGACGACTCCACCGACCCTAACGAGCCAGTTTCAAAGTCTCCTTCCTATCCTGCACAGCACAATGCCAACCTCAATGTCAAGATGTAGTAAAGGTGCACGGGGTCTTTCCGTCTAAGTGCGGGTAACCGGCATCTTCACCGGTGCTACAAGTTCGCTGAGTCTCTGCTGGAGACAGTTTCCAGATCGTTACGCCATTCGTGCAGGTCGGAACTTACCCGACAAGGAATTTCGCTACCTTAGGACCGTTATAGTTACGGCCGCCGTTCACCGGGGCTTAAATTCGCAGCTTCGCTTGCGCTAACCGCTCCTCTTGACCTTCCGGCACCGGGCAGGCGTCAGCCCCTATACCTCCTCTTTGGAGTTTGCAGAGACCTGTGTTTTTGTTAAACAGTCGCCTGGAACATTTATGTGCCACCACCTCGGGCTATGAACCCTACCGTGGTACCCCTTCTCCCGAAGTTACGGGGTTAATTTGCCGAGTTCCTTCAGCAGAGTTCTCTCAAACGCCTGAGGATTCTCTCCTCGACTACCTGTGTCGGTTTGCGGTACGGTCACACGTGGCTCTCCTTAGCAGCTTTTCTCGGCAGTGTAGGATCAGGACTTTTCGTCAGAGCGCTTGGGCTCATGCCCACCGGACTTCCCTGGCGGACACCCTTGCGAACTTTCGCAGCACATTCCATAGCGCTGCGTCCCTACCTTCCTGCGTCCCTGCATCGTACAAACGAACCACACATGGTGCGGGAATATTAACCAGCTTTCCATCGCCTACGCCTTTCGGCCTCGGCTTAGGGACCGACTAACCCAACGCGGATTGACCTTGCGTTGGAAACCTTAGTCTTACGGCGGACGGGGTTCTCACCCGTCTTTACGCTACTTATGCCGACAGAGTCTCTTCCCATGTCTCCAGCTGTCCTTACGGTCAACCTTCACAGACGTAGGGAATGCTCCCCTACCACAAAGTTCGCAGCTTCGGTACTATGCTTGAGCCCCGTTGAATTGTCGGCACAGACCCGCTTGACCAGTGAGCTATTACGCTTTCTTTAAAGGATAGCTGCTTCTAAGCTAACCTCCTGGCTGTCTAAGCACATCCACATCCTTTTCCACTTAGCATAGATTTTGGGACCTTAGCTGGCGATCTGGGTTCTTTCCCTCTCGACTACGGATCTTATCACCCGCAGTCTGACTGCCGGACTTCACGGCGTGCCATTCGAAGATTGGTTGGATTCAGTAAGCTGGTAAGCCCCCTAGTCCATTCAGGTCTCTACCTGCACGACGAAACATCCGACGCTAGCCCTAAAGCTATTTCGGGGAGAACGAGCTATCACGGAATTTGATTGGCCTTTCACCCCTATCCTCAACTCATCCAAGCGGTTTTCAACCCACACTGGTTCGGACCTCCATTCGGTGTCACCCGAACTTCATCCTGGTCAAGGATAGATCATCCCGTTTCGCGTCTATTCCCAGCGACTGTTCGCCCTATTCAGACTCGGTTTCCCTACGGCACCGCCTCATCGGCTTCGCCTCGCCACTGAAAATAACTAGCCGGCTCATTATGCAAAAGGCACGCGATTCCCCTGGTTTACCATAGGGGTTTCACTGCTTGTAGATTGACGGTTTCAGGTTCTATTTCACTCCCCTCATCGGGGTTCTTTTCGCCTTTCCCTCACGGTACTGGTTCACTATCGGTCTGATGGACCTATTTAGCCTTACGGCATGGTCGCCGCAAATTCCAGCAAGGTTTCTCGTGCCCCGCTGTACTTGGGAACACCAACCAGAGGCGCATCGGATTTCGCGTAAGGGGCTATCACCCTCTATGGCCGGCTTTTCCAAACCGTTCCACTATCCGTGCACTTTGTAACTCTGCACCAGTCATGCGTGACTGGCATGTGGGTCCCTCGACCCCCCCTACGCAACGCTCGCATGCTTACACGTAGGAGGTTTGGGCTCTACCGGGTTCGCTCGCCGCTACTTCCGGTATCACTGTTGTTTTCTTTTCCTGTGGGTACTGAGATGGTTCACTTCCCCACGTTCGCCTCCCAAAGCCTATGAATTCAGCTAAGGGATTGCCAGGCTTTCACCTGACAGGGTTTCCCCATTCGGACATTCCCGGATCAATGTTCGCGTGCAACTCCCCGGGACTTTTCGCAGCTTACCACGTCCTTC
>NZ_AP045076.1:0-257500 GCF_055384585.1 Mesoterricola sp. JemC181 | reverse complement strand
ATCTGCGCTCGCAGCTCTTCCACACCGGAGAACCTCATCTCGCCCCGGATGCGGTGGAGGAAGCGCACGGTCAGGTGGGCCCCGTACAGATCCCCCTGGAAGCCGGGCAGGTGGGTCTCCACCGTGACGGCGCGGCCCTCGAAGGTCGGCTTCTCCCCCACATTGGTGAGGCCCCGGCGCGGTTCAGCCAGGTGGGCCCCGGTCACCTCGGTCACGTAGACGCCGTTGGCGGGCAGCTGGTCCTGCTCCCAGGCGAGGTTGGCCGTGGGGAATCCCATCTGGCGCCCCCGGCGCTCCCCCTCCACGACGATGCCGGTCAGGGCGTAGGGGTGGCCCAGCAGCGCGGCGGCCTCCTCCACGTCCCCGGCCTCGAGCGCCGCACGGATGCGGGTGGAGGACAGGTGGCCGCCGTCCGGTGCGCGCAGGGCGTGGAAATGGATCTCGCAGCGGGCCGCGCGGCCCCACTCCTCCAGCGATTCGATGGTGCCGGCGCGGTCCTTGCCGAAACGGAACTGCCGGCCCACGTGCAGCTCGCGGGGGGCGAGGGCCCGCTGGAGGCCCTGGAGGAACTGGGCCGGGCTCAGTTCGGAGAACGAGCGGCTGAAGGGGATCACCCAGGCCAGGTCCATGCCCGCGGCCCGGAAGGCCTCAAGGCGCTGGGGGAGCGTCATCAGGAGCTTGGGCTTGCGCTCGGGTGCGACGATGACGGAAGGATGGGGGTCGAAGGTGACCACGGCGGCCGTGAGGCCCAGTTCCCGGGCCCTGGAGGCCGCCAGTTCAAGCACCGCGTGGTGCGCGGCGTGCACGCCGTCGAAGTTGCCCAGGGTGACCACGCATGGGCCTTCGGGCGGCGCGGCCTCCAGGGTGTGGTTCCAGATGCGCATCAGGCCCTGCCTTTCCCGGGCCGGGTGGCCCACAGGCTCGAGAGGATGCAGCCGGCCAGGATCGCGCCGATGGCCACGAGGGAGATGAAGATGGGGATATGGATCCACTCCGCGATGCACATCTTCACGCCCACCAGGGCGAGGATCACGGCCAGGCCGATGCTGAGGTGGTGGAAACGGTCCACCATGCGCGCCAGGAGGAAGTAGAGGCTGCGCAGGCCGAGGATGGCGAACACATTGGACGTATAGACGATGAAGGGGTTGCGGGTCACCGCCAGCACGGCGGGGATGGAATCCACGGCAAAGACCAGGTCGGTCACCTCCACCACGGCCAGCACCAGGAACATGGGCGTCGCGAAGGTCCGGCCGCCCTTGCGGACCAGGAGCCTCGTGTAGCCGGCGTCCGGGTCGTAGGGCAGGAAGCGCCGGAAGATCCGGGCCACGGCCCCGTCCCGGGGATCGCCGGGCTCGTCGTCCCGGTGGAGGAGCATCTTCACGCCCGTATAGATGAGGAAGCCGCCGAACACGAACGTCATCCATGCGAAGCGCTGCAGGAGGGCCGTTCCCGCGAGGATCATGACGGCCCGCATGATCAGGGCGCCCATGACGCCCCAGTAGAGGACCCGGTGCTGGTTCTTGCGGGGAACCTGGAAAGAGGTGAAGACGAGGACGAAGACGAAGAGGTTGTCGACGCTGAGGGATTTCTCCAGGAGGTAGCCCGCAAGATACTCCCCGGCGTGGACGGGCCCCATGTAGATGAGGATGACGCCGTTGAACGCCAGGGCCAGGGCGATCCAGACGGCGGACCAGATCCCGGACTCCCTTATCGTCGGCTCATGGGCCGAGCGGTTGAATACCCCCAGGTCCAGGGCCAGCATGGCGAAGACCAGGATGTGGAACCCCAGCCAGGCCCACCAGGGTGCGGAATCGAGCAGTGCGTGGAACAAGTTGCCTCCAGACGCCCAGTTTAGAGGAAGATGCCAGGATGAGCCTCCCACGCTTTTTCCTCACCCATGCCGCCTCCCCGAGGGAGGGCTCCCTCCTGCCCCTGGAACCCGCCCAGGCCAAGCACCTCTGGGTGCTGCGCCTCGGCGCCGGGGCCGCGCTGGAGCTCGTGCTGCCCTCGGGGCCCTGGAAGGCCGACCTGGCCGAGATCAACAAGGACCGGGCCGTGGCCCGCCTCGTCAGGCCCCTGGACGAGCACCGGGAGCCCGCCTTCCCGATCCAGGCCTGGGTCCCCCTGACCGCCCAGCTCTCGCTCCTGGACGACGTGCTGCCCGGCCTGGTGGAGCTGGGCGCAACCTCCATCCAGCCGGTGGCCTACGAGCGCAGCGAATACGACGCCGCCAAGACCCTCGCGCGGTTCGAGCGCTGGCAGCGGATCATCCGCGGAGCCTGCGAGCAGAGCCACCGCTCCCGGATCCCCGCCCTGGGGCAGCCCGCCGCCTTCGAGGCCCTGCTGCAGGTGGACGTGCCCCAGCGCTGGGTCGCCTACGAGGTTCGCGCAGGGGAGGGCAACCCGCGGCCCGTGCCGGGCCCCATCGCCTTCACCAGCGGCCCCGAGGGCGGGATCACCGATACCGAGTTCGCGGCCCTGGCGGGAGCGGGCTGGAAGGCCGTCACCCTGGGAGGCAGCATCCTGAGGGCCGTCACCTGCCCCGTGGCCCTGCTCGGAGCCATCCGCTTCCAGCTCCCCGACTGAGGAACGGGTCCGCATTCCCGGCATCCAAACAAGTGGAGGAAGGCGCATGTCCAGCATTCGAACACTTTTCGCGACCGCCCTTGCCGCCCTGTCCCTTTCCGCGGCCGGCCTGAAGCCCGGAATGCCGGCGCCGGCGTTCAGCGCCCAGGACCAGAACGGCAGGATGGTCAAGCTGGCCGACTTCGCCGGGAAATCCACCGTCGTGCTCTACTTCTACCCCAAGGACGACACGCCGGGCTGCACCAAGGAGGCCTGCTCCCTTCGGGACGGCTTCGCCGCGATCAAGGCGAAGGGCGCCGTCGTCCTGGGCGTGAGCGCCGACGACGTGACGAGCCACGCGGCCTTCTCGGAGAAGTACCACCTGCCCTTCCCGATCCTGGCGGATCCCGGGCACGCCATCATCGACGCCTACGGGGTGCGGATGCCGGTGTTGGGAATCGCCAAGCGGGTCACGTTCATCATCGGCAGGGACGGGGTCATCCGGGAGATCCTGTCGGACGTCAAGGCCGCGGAGCACGATCAGCAGGTGCTCCGGGCCCTGGCTAGCCTTTAGCGAGGACCCAGATCCCCACGGCGATGAATGCGGTGCCGGCGGCGTATTTCACCATATGTTCCGGTATGACCTTGAAGAGGGCGCCCCCCACCAGGACGCCGATGGCCGTGGCACACACGAGGGCCGCGCTGGCGGCGAGAAAGACCGTGAGGAGCGCCCCGGACCGCGCCGTGGCCGTCATGGCGGCCAGCTGGGTCTTGTCGCCCAGCTCGGCCAGGAAGACCGTAACAAAAGTGGCCCAGAACAGTGATTTGCCCATCGAATTCTCCCTTGCCAGTCTAGACGATCCGAATTTCGGGCACACTCTAGGGATGTCACTGGCTCACTTCGACCTCCCAACCTCGTACGTGGATTCGCCCGAGACGCTGGCGGAGGCGCTGCCCCACTGGTTCGCCGCCAACCTGCTGGCGGTGGACATCGAATGCAGCCTGACGGGCTTCCACCACTGCGTGCTGGCGCTGCTCCAGGTGGCCACCCACGACCGGTCCTGGCTCGTCGACCCCATCGCCATCCCGGAGCTGATGAAGCCCACGCTGGAGGCCATGGCGGAGGTTCCCTGGATCGTCCACGACTTCTCCGGCGACGGCATCGTCTTCAAGCGCATCTACGATGTGGTGCCCTCCTCGGTGATGGACACGATGCTCCTGGCGCGCACCCTGGGCTATCCCCAGCCCGGACTCAAGACCATGGCCCGCCTCAAGCTGGGCGTGGAGATCCCCAAGGAGGAGCAGGACTCCAACTGGATGTACCGCCCCCTGAGGCAGGCCCAGATCAGCTACGCGGCGCGGGACGCGGCCCTGCTGCTGCCCCTGCTGCGCACCCTGGCCGCCGAGGCCGACGCCAAGCGCGAGGATCCCGAGGTGGGGCCAAGGCTGGCGCAGCTGCCCGGCGAGATGCGGCGCACCATCCAGCGGGTGCGCAGCTACCGGCCCCCCAGCGACCACCCGGTGGTGGACAAGGTCCGCCACATGGGCCTGGGCGAGGCGGCCGTCGAGAGGGCACGGCGCCTGACGCATCTGCGGCACGTGTGGGGCAACCAGGGGGACGTGGCCGCCGTGATGGAGCTGGGCAACCGCTGGATCCTCGCACGGCTGGAGCATCCCCCCCGGTCCAAGGAGGCCCTGGAGCGGTGCATCCCCAACCCCAGGTTCAGGCGCACCCGCCTGGACGAGCTCTGGGCTGTGTTCGACTCGAATTAAGAGGCCCGGGGCTGGCGGTCGATGGGATGATGGATCACCACCATGCCCCAGGAGCGCGGATGAGTCAGGAAGATTACGTCGTCACCTTCCCAAGGGCCCTCGCGGGCTTCCCGGCGCTGACGGAATTCCGGGTCTTCGAGCCGGAAGGGACCTACCCCCTCAAGTTCCTCCAGGCCGTGGCCTCGCCGGACATCTCGTTCGCGTGCATGGACGCGGCGACCGTGAGGCTGGACTACGACGTTCCGCTTTCCCCGGAGGATGCCGAGGCGCTGGCCCTGGAGAAGCCCGAGGACGCCCTGGTCCTCGTCATCGTGGTGGTGCCGGGCGAGGATCCCCGCCGCATGACGGCCAACCTCGCGGGGCCGCTGGTCATCAACACCCGCACCCGCAAGGGCGTGCAGGCCCAGCTCGACACCCGGGTCTTCCCGCTGCAGTACCCGGTGTTCCTGCCCCGGGACGAAGGGGAGATCGCCTTTCCCGCCGGGCTCATCGGTTTCGCCGAGCTCCGGCGCTTCATGCTGCTCGAGCCCTCGGACGCTTACCCCCTCAAGTTCCTCCAGCCCATGGACCGGGAAGACATCCACTTCGTGTGCATCGATGTGGCCGCCATCAAGATCGACTACCAGGTTCCCCTGTCCGGGGAGGACGCCAAGGCCCTCGCCATCGAGGACCCCTCCGAGGCCCTGGTGCTGGCCCTGGTGGTGATTCCCGAGGACCCGCGGCACATGACCGCCAACCTGGCCGGCCCCATCCTCATCAACCTGCGCACCCGCCAGGGGCGGCAGGTGGTGCTGAACACCGAGCAGTTCCCCCTCAAGTTTCCCGTTATTTCGGACAAGTAGCCTGAAAGGTCCCCATGCTTGTCATCACCCGGAAGCTGGATCAATCGCTCATTATCAATGGCAATATCGAGGTTCTGGTTGTGGGCGTCAGCAAGGATGGGGTGCGCCTGGGCATCAAGGCGCCCAAGGAGGTGCAGGTCCACCGACGCGAGGTTTTCGATGCGATCGCCGAGGTCAACCGGGCGGCTACGGCCCAGATCAAGGGCGGAGAACTCTCCCTCCAGGACGCCGCTGCGCTGTTGCGTGCGCGTTTGCCTAAAGTGAAGCCCGTCAAGGACCGATAAGCTCAGTTCAGGAGCACTCCCGTGGACGCAGGCCTTTCCGTGGAAAGCATCATCGGCCAGCAGGCGGCCTTGACGCGGTCCGCCCTGGGCGTGGGCGTGGAGCGCAAGGTGCTGGACATGGCCCGGACCGAGGGCGCCGACCTGGCCCGCCTCATCGACAGCTCCGGCGGCGTTGGCCGCACCATCGACACATCCGCTTGACTGCTTTTCCAGGGGGTTCGCATGAAGGTTACCGGCATCCAGCAGCACCAGCAGGCCGCGAAGGTGGAGACGCCCAAGCAGGCCCCCGTCCAGGCCCAGCAGAAGGCTCCGGAGGCCCCCAAGGCTCCGCCCCCGGCCCACCTGGGCAGGACGATCGACACCAAGGGTTAGAATTATTTAAGATAGGGCCGCAGATAGCGGCCGGTGACGCTGGCCTTGTTCCGGGAGACCTCCTCGGGCGTGCCGGTGGCGATGACCAGGCCGCCCTCGGCGCCCCCTTCGGGGCCCAGGTCCAGGATGTGGTCGGCGGTCTTGATGACGTCCAGGTTGTGCTCGATCACGACGACGGTGTTGCCGGCGTCCATGAGGCGCCCGATGACCTCCAGGAGCTTCTGGATGTCCTTGAGGTGGAGCCCGGTGGTGGGCTCGTCCAGGATGTAGAGGGTGCGCCCGGTTGGACGCTTTGACAGCTCCCGGGCCAGCTTGACCCGCTGGGCTTCGCCCCCGGACAGGGTCGTGGCGCTCTGGCCCAGCCGGATGTAGCCCAGGCCCACGTCCGACAGGGTCTGGAGCTTGTTGGCCAGCACGGGGATGGGGCCGAAGAGGGCCAGCGCCTCCTCCACGGTCATGGCCAGCACGTCCGAGACGCTGTGGCCCTTGTAGTGGATCTCCAGGGTCTCCCGGTTGTAGCGCTTGCCCTTGCACTGCTCGCAGGTGACGTAGATGTCGGGCAGGAAGTGCATCTCGATCTTGAGGACGCCGTCCCCCTCGCACTTCTCGCAGCGGCCGCCCTTGACGTTGAAGCTGAACCGGCCGGGCGTGTAGCCCCGGGCCTTGCTCTCGGGCAGCTGGGAGAAGAGGTCCCGCAGGGGGGTGAAGAGCCCGGTGTAGGTGGCGGGGTTGCTCCTGGGGGTGCGCCCGATGGGGGCCTGGTCGATGTCGATGACCTTGTCCACGTGCTCCAGGCCCTTGATGGCCTTGTGCCTGCCCACCACGTGGGCGCCCTGGTGCAGCTGGTTGGCCAGGGCCTTGTAGAGGATCTCGTTCACGAGGGTGCTCTTGCCTGAGCCCGAGACGCCGGTGACGCAGGTGAACAGGCCGATGGGGAACGCGGCGTCCACCTTGCGCAGGTTGTTCTCCTGGGCGCCGGTGACCTGGATGTGGCCGCGGGTGGCCTTGCGGCGCTTGCGCGGCACGGCGATGGATTCCCTGCCGGAGAGGAAGTGGCCCGTGATGGAGGCCTCGCTCCGGCTGATCTCCTCCGGGGTGCCCTGGGCCACGACGTAGCCGCCGTGCTCGCCGGCGCCGGGACCCAGGTCCACCACGTGATCGGCGGCGAGGATGGTCTCCAGGTCGTGCTCCACCACCAGGACGGTGTTGCCCAGGTCCCGCATCTCCTTGAGCGTGTTCAGCAGCTTCTGGTTGTCCCGCTGGTGGAGGCCGATGCTGGGCTCGTCCAGGACGTACATGACGCCCTGGAGCTTGGAGCCGATCTGCGTGGCCAGCCGGATGCGCTGGCCCTCGCCGCCGCTGAGGGTGGCCGCGGAGCGGTCCAGGGTCAGGTAGCCCAGGCCCACGTCGTCCAGGAAGCCCAGGCGCTCGTTGATCTCCTTGAACACCTTGCCGGCGATGACGGCGTCCTTGCCCTCCAGGCGCAGGTTCCCGAACCACACCCGGGCGTCCCGCACGCTCATGGCGCTCACGGCGGCGATGTGGAGGCCCCCCACGAACACCGACAGGATCTCGGGCTTGAGCCGGGTGCCGTCGCAGGCCTCGCAGGGGGTGATCCGCATGGATTCCTCCATCTCGGCGCGGATCTCCTCGCTGGAGGTCTCCCGGTAGCGGCGCTCGAGGTTGCCCACGACGCCCTCGAAGTTGTGCATGAACTCGTAGCGGTTGCCCTTGTTCTGGTAGACGAACTTCATCTTGCGGTCCAGGCCGTAGAGGAGCACGCGGCGCACGTCGGCGGAGAGCTTCTTCCAGGGCGTGTCCAGGCTGAAGGCCAGGGCCTTGGAGAGCTGGCCCAGGAACTGGGCCCGCCACCCGTCCTCCCCGGCGGACTTCCAGCCGCTGGCGACGATGCAGCCCTGGCTGATGCTCAGCTCGGGGTTGGGCACGATCAGCTCCTCGGCGAACTGGCGCTTGAAGCCCAGGCCGTCGCAGGTGGGGCAGGCCCCGAAGGGCGAGTTGAAGCTGAAGGAGCGGGGCTCCAGGTCCGGGATGCCCATGCCGAAGCGCTGGCACTTGGCGTTGTTGCAGGCGAGCTTGGAGGAGAAGAGGCGCTCGGTTCCCCCCAGGTCCACCAGGGCGGAGCCCTCGGCGAGGTTGCAGGCGATCTCGAGGCTGTCGGCCAGGCGCGTGCTGATGCCCTCGGCGTTCTTGAGGCGGTCGATGACCACCTCGATGGTGTGCTTCTTCTGCTTGTCCAGGTCGGGGACGCCGTCGGTGAGGTCCAGCATCGCCCCGTTGACCCGCGCCCGGATGTAGCCGCGCTTCATCAGGTCGGCCAGGAGCTTCTTGTACTCGCCCTTGCGGGCGCGCACCACCGGGGCAAGCACCTGGATCTTCATCCCCTGGGGCTGGGCGAGGATCTGGTCCGCCATCTCCTGGATGGTCTGGCTGGCGATGGGCTGGCCGCAGGCCATGCACTGGGGCTGGCCCACCCGGGCGAAGAGGAGCCGAAGGTAGTCGTAGATCTCGGTGACGGTGGCCACGGTGGAACGCGGGTTGCGGCTGGTGGTCTTCTGCTCGATGGAGATGGCGGGGGACAGCCCCTCGATGCTGTCCACGTCGGGCTTCTCCATCTGGTCCAGGAACTGGCGGGCGTAGGCGGACAGGCTCTCCACGTAGCGCCGCTGCCCCTCGGCGTAGAGGGTGTCGAAGGCCAGGCTCGACTTGCCGCTGCCGGACAGCCCCGTGATGACGACCAGCTTGTTCCGGGGAAGGACCAGGTCCACGTTCTTGAGATTGTGCTCCCGGGCGCCCTTGATGTTGATGCTGTCCATCCGTACCTCGTCCAGGGATTTTACGCCAAAATTTCGCATCCGGGAACGGCGTGCGGATTATTTCTTCTCTATGATGGTCACATGCATGCCCTGGAACTCAGCATCCTCCTGCACCGCGCCCTGGAGGCGCGGGTGGACCACCTTGCCGGGCTCCTGGCGGACCCGGCCTGGCAGCAGGACCCCGAAGGGCTCCATCAGGTGCGGGTGGGCTCCCGGAGGCTGCGGAGCGTCCTCGATCTGGTGCGGCCCGAGCTGTACCCCGGCTTCCGGCGCCAGGGACGCAGGCTGCGCGAGCTCACCCGGGCCCTGGGCCTGACCCGGGAGCTGGACGTGCACAGCGCGTGGCTGGAGCGCCTCGCGGTGCCGGGGCTGGCCACGGGCTCGGCCCTGGAGCACGCCCTGGAGGTGCTCGAAGCCAAGCGGGGCAAAGCCCGCCGCGCCATGGCCCGGGACCTGGAGGGCCTCTCCCTGAAGCGCCTGCCCGACCTCCTCAAGGTGCCCAGCCTTCCCGACCCCTTCCTTCCCGGAAACCTGGCCGCGGACGCCTGGGACGCGCTGGACCCGAGGCTGGAGGCGGCGTTCTCGCCCCTGCCGGGGCTCCTGGAACGGGAGGACCCGCCCGCCCTCCACGCGGCGCGCATCCGGGTCAAGCGGTTCCGCTATGCCCTGGAGGTCCTGGGAGCGGCCTTCGAGGCCCCGCCCGAGGCCCGGCTCAGACAGCTCAAGGAACTCCAGACGGCCCTGGGGGAGCACCATGACCTCGCCATGCTGGAGGAGCTCCTCCAGGATCTCTACGAGGGCCTGGCGGCGAGGAGCCGCGCCCGGCTCGCCTCGGGGACGCTGGAGCTCCTGGCCTACGTGGGCGAAGCCCGGCTGGGCGCCTACGAGCGGTTCCGGACCGCGGCCGCGGGCATGCCGCTGGCCGCGTTCAGGACCGCGTTGAGGGAGGGCCTCGGCCTGCCCGGTGAAGGGAACCCATGAAATACGTCCCCCTGGGGTGGTTCCGCAGCCTCCACGCCAAGCTCTTCATCGTCACGGCCCTCGTGACCAGCCTGCTCACCATCGCCGTGGCCTACTCCATCACGCGCAACAGCCGCCGGGAGATCCTCAACTACACCCGGAACCTGGCCTGGGAGACCTCGTCGGTGGTGGAGACGGAGATCCTCCAGCGCTGGGACAAGGACCTGCACGACTTCAAGAACCAGCGCGCCCTCGAGGAGCTCCTGGAAGGCCTGGCGGGCGAGGACCGCAGCATCTTCCAGATCGACGTGTTCAGGCGGGAGGGCGCCGACGAGGTGGCCCTGGTCACGTCCTCCGCGGACGACGCGGGGGTGACCTTCGGCAAGGAGATCGGCAGCTACATGCGGGGCGGGCCCCAGGCCGAGCTGGTGGACCTCAACACCGGCAACCGGGCCTGGAAGTTCTACCTGCCCATCAAGAATCCCAAGAAGGGCCAGCCGCCCCTGGGCCTGATCCGCACCTACTGCGACCTGGAGCACTGGGAGACGGTGTGGGACCACAACCTCCGGAACACCTACGTCAGGCTTCCCTTCGTGCTCCTGGGCGAGTTCATCCTGCTGTGGGTGATCCTGGCCACGGTGGTCACCGAGCCCATCCGCAGCATCACGGACGCCATGACCCGCCTGGAGCGGGGGGATCCCTCGGCCCGCACGGACGTGCGCAGCAACGACGAGCTGGGGATCATCGCCAACCGCTTCAACCTCATGGCGGCCCAGCTCGAGCGCGCCTCCCTGGAACGGGAGCAGCTCATCGCCGAGATCAAGGGCCTCAACGCAGGCCTCCAGAACCGCATCCACGACGCCCTCTCGGCCCTCCAGGCCAAGAACCAGGAGCTCGAGAACCTCATGGAGGGCAACGCCCTGCTGCGGGAGGAGCTGAGCCAGCAGGAGCGGCTGGCCGTGGCCGGCCAGCTCACGGCGGCCTTTGCCCACGAGGTGGGAACCCCGCTCAACCTGGTCAACAGCCACCTGCAGCTCCTGGAGGGGCAGAGCGACGTCTCCGAACGCACCCGGGACCGCCTGGGCGTCATCCGCGGCCAGATCGAGCGGGTGGGGGACATCGTCCGGAAGATGATGAGCACGACCCGCCGGCCCCGGATCCACCCCGAGCCCGTGCCCCTGGGGCCCCTGATGGCCGATCTCCAGCGCCTCTGGAGCCCGACGCTGGCCAGCCACGGGGTGACCTTCGGCCTCCAGGCGCCGGATCCCTGCGTGCTGCACGTTGACCGCAAGCAGATGGAGCAGCTCTTCCTGAACATGGTGAACAACTCCGTGGACGCCATGCCCGACGGGGGCCGTCTTGACCTGACGGTGGAGCCCGACCCCGAGGGGCGCCGCTGGCTGGTGAGCCTCGCCGACACGGGCATGGGCATCCCGCCGGAGGTGCTGCCCAAGGTCTTCAAGCCCATGTTCACCACCAAGCCCGACGGCAAGGGCACCGGCCTGGGGCTGGCCATCTGCCGCGAGATCATCCGGGCCCACGGAGGCGAGATCCACATCGAGAGCGAGGAGGGCAAGGGCACCACCATGCGCTTCCCCCTCCCCGCCATGCCATAATTGGCCATGCAGAAGATCCGGAAAGCCGTCATCCCCGTCGCGGGCCTGGGAACCCGGTTCCTGCCGGCCACCAAGGCCCAGCCCAAGGAGATGCTGCCCCTGGTGGACAAGCCCGTCATCCAGCACGTGGTCGAGGAGGCCATCCACGCCGGGATCGAGAACATCGTCCTCATCACGGGTCGCGGCAAGCAGGCCATCGAGAACCACTTCGACGTGGCCTTCGAGCTCGAGGAGGCCCTGGATCGCCGGGGCAAGAGCGAGGACCTCAAGCTCGTCCAGGGCATCACCCACCTGGGCCAGTTCTCCTACGTGCGCCAGGGTGAGCCCCTGGGCCTGGGCCACGCCGTGCTCTGCGCCCGGCACGCCGTGGGGGACGAGCCCTTCGCCCTCCTCCTGGGCGACGACGTCTTCGACGAGGACGACCCCGCCCTGGGCGCGCTCATCGCCGCCTACGAGGCCACGGGCAAGTCGGTGGTGGGCGTGCAGGAGGTGCCCGAGAGCCACGTGTCCCGCTACGGCATCGTGAGCAGGCCGGGATCCCCCGGCCTGCCCTGGTGGGACGTCGACCACATCGTGGAGAAGCCCCGGCCCGAGGATGCCCCCAGCCGGTGGGCCGTGGTCGGGAGGTACGTGGTGCTGCCCGAGGTCTTCGAGCACCTGGCCCGCATCAAGCCCGGCGTGGGCGGGGAGTACCAGCTCACCGACGCGCTGATGGTCATGGCCGAGGCGGGGCGGCTGGTGGCGGCGCCCATCCCGGCGCGGCGTTTCGACACCGGGGACAAGCTGGACTACCTGAAGGCCAACGTGGAGTTCGCCCTGAAGCGGGACGACCTGCGGGAGCCGTTCCTGGAGTATCTGAAGGACCTGGTGAAAAGACTGGGTTGACCGAGCTTTTTCGGCGAACCTCGGCTGCCTCGGCGAGAAAGGAAAATACCTGACTTCAGGCGGGGCGGTTCCGCTCCAGGAGCAGGTGCAGGAGGGTCACGGCGGCGTGGGTGATGCCGGGGATCCGGGAGGCCTGGCCCAGGGTCTCGGGGCGGTGGCGCTGGAGCTTCTCCTTCACTTCCGTGCTCAGGCCGGGCAGGTGCTCCACCCGGAAGTCCACGGGGATCCGCACGTGGTCCCAGGCTCGCTGGCCCTGGAGAAGGCGGGTCTCCCGTTCGTGGAAGGCCTGGTAGCGCGTCTCGAAGAGCAGGATGTCCCGCTCCCAGTCGGGATCCCAGCCTTCCTGGGGAAGATTCCAGCCGTCCAGCAGGTCCAGGGCGGCGTCGGCCAGCTCCGGGGTGATCTGCTGGCGCCGGAGGAGGTCCAGCAGCGTCATGCCCGAGGCCAGGGTCAGGCCGGCCCGGACGGCGACGGGGCCGAAGGGGGAGGTGGGGGCCACCCACGCCGCCTCGCACTGCTCCCGCAGGCGGACGCGGCGATCCATGCGCGCCTCCACCGTGGCCAGCTCCCCGGGGGACAGGGCCCCCACCTCCCGGGCCACGTCCAGGAGCCGCGCGTCGGCGAGGTCGCAGGCCAGGGCCAGGCGGTGCTCGGCCCGGGCGGTGAGCATGCGGTAGGGCTCGTCGGTGCCCTTGGTGACCAGGTCGTCGATCATGACGCCGATGTAGGCCTGGTCCCGCCCCAGGACGACGGGCTCCTGGCCGCGCAGGCTCCGCACGGCGTTGACGCCGGCCATGAGGCCCTGCCCCGCGGCCTCCTCGTAGCCGGTGGTGCCGTTGATCTGCCCGGCGAACCAGACGCCCGGGAGGTCCTTCACCTGGAGGCCCCGGGTGAGCTGGAGGGGGTCGAAGCTGTCGTACTCGATGGCGTAGCCGGGGCGCAGGATCTCGGCGCGGGAGAAGCCCGGGAGGCTTCGCACCATGCGTTCCTGGACGTCCACGGGCATGGAGGTGGAAAGGCCGGCCAGGTAGATCTCCCGGGTCTCGAGGGAATCGGGCTCCACGAAGATCTGGTGGCTGTCCTTGCCGGGGAACTTCACGAACTTGTCCTCGATGGAGGGGCAGTAGCGCGGGCCCACCCCTTCCACGTGGCCCCCGTACATGGAGGACCGCCCCAGGTTCTCCCGCACCGCGCGCTCGGTCTCCGCCGTGGTGTGCACGATGTGGCAGGGCACCTGCCGCTGGTGGATCCCCGGACTGAAGAAACTGAAGGGGCGGGGCACCGGGTCCCCCCACTGGGGCTCGAGGAGGCTGAAGTCGATGGTGTCGGCGTTGACCCGCGGGCTGGTGCCGGTCTTCAGGCGCCGGCAACGCAGTCCCAGCGCCCGCAGCTGCTGGGCCAGATGGGTGGAGGGGGGCTCCCCGGCGCGCCCGGAATCCAGCTTGCGCTCCCCGATGAGGACCTTGCCGTTCAGGAAGGTGCCGGACGTGACCACCACCGCGTCGCAAGGGAGGAAGGAGCCGTCCACCAGGTCCACGCCGCAGAGCCGGCCCCCGGCCCACTTCAGCTCGGCTGCCAGGCCCTGGGCGAGGCGCAGGCCGGGGAGGCGCTCCAGGTGGTTGCGGGAGGCGGTGCGGTACTTGACCCGGTCGGCCTGGGCCCGGGGGCCCCGCACGGCCACCCCGCGGCTGGCGTTGAGAATGCGGAAGTGGATGCCCGTGGCATCCGCGAGCCGGCCCATGGCACCGCCCAGGGCGTCCAGTTCGCGCACCATGTGCCCCTTGCCCACCCCGCCGATGCTGGGGTTGCAACTCATCTGACCGAGCTGGTCCAGATTCATGGTGAGGAGGACCGTGGGCATCCCCATCCTGGCCGCGATGTTCGCCGCCTCGATGCCCGCGTGCCCGCCTCCTATGACCACCAGCTGCATGAATGCCCCACGGCACCCAGTCTATACGGGATCAGCCCCGGGACGCCTCGTCGGACACGCCGTCGGCAGCGTTGGAATAGATCTCGTTGCCGAGGCGGCGGGCCTTGTCGCGAACCTTGTTGGACATGTCCTTGAGGTCGCCCCGCAGCTCCCGGCCCGTCTTCGGGGTGGTGAGGGCCACCACCACCGCGCCCACCGCGGCACCCAGGAGAAAGAACAGCAGCGTGGAACCCGTGGTATCCCTTGAATCACTCATGTGGCGTCTCCTTTTCAGTGGCGTCCCCAGGGGGCCGCTTGAAGAAAGATATGCCGATTTTCACCGCTGTCAGGAGGGCCTCCAGCCAAGGTGAGGGCCCGCGGTCCAAAAGGCCGGTCAGGGACCGCACCAGGGCCACGGCCAGGCCTCCCGCGGTCGCCGGGAACTCGAGGCTCCGTTCCACCAGGCCCGTCACCCGGTCCAGGCTCTCGCGCGTCTGGTGCACGTCCCGTGAGATCTGCCGCAGGTCCTCCCGGGCGCTCTCGGCCAGCGCCTCCACGGCCTTGGCCGTGCGCATCAGCTGGAGCAGGAGGGGAACGATGAACCCCGTCAGGACCAGAAGCACCACCACCAGAACGAATTGCAGCACCCTGTCCATGGATCCCTCCAGTCAAGTCTTCCCAATGTAGGCAGGGTTCCAGGGGGTTGCCAGCATAATCGGTGCCGGAGCCGGACTGGTAAATTTGCTCGCTCGCCTCACAAGGGTTTAGTGGGAGAATCGGGTACATGAAACAGAAAATGAACCCTGAGGAGCGCCGGGAGCGCCGGCGGCGGGTCGTGGCCCGGTCCAAGTTCGCCCTGCCCTCCGCCATCACGCTGCTGTCCGTCCTCTGCGGGTTTTCCAGCGTGGTCATGTCCATCAACGCCGCGGGTGACCACCCGGGCGTCAACTTCCTGTGGGGCGCCGGCCTGCTCCTCGCCGCCGGTGTATTCGACGGTTTGGACGGCCGCGTCGCCCGGGCCACCAATACCGCCACGGAATTCGGCGTTCAGCTCGATTCCCTGGCCGACGTCCTCAGCTTCGGCATGGCCCCCGCCATCCTGGCCTACCGCTACGGGTTCTTCCAGCTCGGCCTGGCCGATCCCCAGCTGCGCGCCGTGGGCTGGGGGGCCTCCTTCTTCTTCGTGGCCTGCGGGGCCCTGCGCCTGGCCCGGTTCAACGTCCAGGTCGGGTTCGTGGACTCCCGCTTCTTCGTGGGCATGCCCATCCCCGCGGGCGCCGCCTGCGTCGCCGCAGTGATCCTCTGCTGGCCCGAAGCCCCCACCCGGCCGTGGGTGGCCTACGTATTTGCGGCCCTGCTGGTCCTGGTGGGCCTGCTCATGGTCTCCACCGTGCGCTTCCCCAGCTTCAAGAAGCGCTCCGCGAGCCCGGGCGCGGCCCGGCTCCTGACCCTGGCCATCCTCTTCGTCCTGGCCATGATCCCGGTGCTGCGGGAGCGGTTCTTCGTCTACTTCTTCGCGGCGTTCATCCTGGGCTCCCTGGCCATGAACCTGGCCTGGAGGACCGGGTGGAGGGGCGTCGAGCCCCCCGTCAAGAAGGTCCCCGAGGCCGACGTCCCGGTCGGGTAGCTACTTCTTCTTGCCCTTCTTGTGCTTCGCGCCCTCGGCGGGCACCGGGAGGCCGCCGGTGACGGTGGCGCCGTCGCTGAGGACCAGGCTCCATCCCAGGCGGTCCCCCTTGCGCAGGGCCAGGCGCCGGAGGGTGCCTGAGGGGAACTCCACGAAGTGCCGGGACAGCACCGCCCCGCCGTAGGTGGGGCAGTCGTCGCCCCGCATGGGGGAGCAGGGGGGCACGGCCTCGGCGGTCTCCACGATGGTGCCGTCCTCCCTGACCCAGGCCACGTCCAGGGAGATGAGGCAGTTCTTCATCCAGATGCTGCGGTTGCCCTCCTCGGGGTAGAGGAAGATCATGCAGCGGTCCTTGGCCAGGGACTGCCGGCGCATGAGGCCCAGGGCCTGCTCCTGGGGGGTGCGCGCCACTTCGGCCAGGAACCTCTGGCCCTTGGCCACGACGGTCCCCCCGTCGGGAACCACCGGGGCGGCGGCGAGCAGCAGGCTGAGGAGCAGTGGGGTCATGGATTCTCCGGGGCGACCCTCCATGGTAGAGCGACTATTCCAGCCAATCCACCACGCGTTCCACGTCCTCCGGCTCGTGCCAGCCGTGGAAGGCCACCCGCAGGTAGCCTTCCCGCACGGAGGCGTAGACGCCCCGCCGCATGCCCTTCATGAGGAGTTCGTGCATGGCCGCCGGTCCGCGGCCGCCGTGGTGGAGGCTCAGGATGGAGCCCAGGCGCCCCGCTTCCAGCAAGGTCCGCAGGCGCCCGGCCTCCCCGGCCCAGGCGGGGTTCTTCGCCAGCCCCTCCAGGAAGCGCTCCTGCAGGAGGCGGATGTGGGCGGCGATGGCGGGGATGCCGGCCTCGTTCACGGTGCGGAAGGATTCCAGGGCCCCGGCGCAGGAGACGATGCTCAGGGTCCCCGGCTCCATGCGCTGGCCGTCCGCGAGCCACGCGCGGTCGTGGTCCGTGGAGGCGCGGTCGAAGGCGGTGCCCTCCTCCACCGACATCCAGGACCCCATGGGGATCAGGTCCTTGCGGAAGGCCGGGTCGGTCCAAAGGAACCCCTGGCCCTGGGGGCCCAGGAGGCCCTTGTGCCCGCCCGAGGCGAAGGCGCTGGCCCCCGACAGGTCCGCCGGCAGGGTTCCGGCGCCCTGGATGCCGTCCACCACCAGATGGACCCCCCGGGCCCGGCACGCCGCGCCCAGGGAGGCGATGTCGAGCCTCAGGCCATCCTGGAAACGCACCCAGGAAACGGCCAGGACCCGGGTGGAGTGGCCCAGGGCGGCCAGCAGGCGGGCTTCCACGTCGTCCCCGGCCGCGGGGGGCGTGGAGCTCCATGCGGCGGCCCCGGCCTGGTGCCCCTCCCACAGGGGGATCTCCCGGAACCGCACGCCGCGCGCCTCCAGGGCCTTCCAGGGCCAGATGTTGGTGGGGAACTCCCCCAGGGGCGCCACCACCTCGTCCCCGCGGCTCCAGCGCATCCCCTGGGCCACGGCCACCAGGCCCGACGACGTGGAGGGGGTGAGGGTGATGTCCGCGGCCTCGCCGCCCACGATCCTGGCGGCCTCCCGGCGCAGGGCGTCCGGGATGCCCAGGTAGTCCTCCTTCCACTTCAGCTCCCAGGGCCACAGCTCCTTGTGGAGGTAGGCCCGGATGCTGCGCACCACTGACCGGGGCACGGGTCCCTCGGAGCAGTGCATGAGCCAGAGGTGGTCGGCGTCCAGGTGGAACAGGGCGGGATTGAGGGGCGGGAGGGTCACGGGTGGACGTTCTCCAGGAGGGCCTTGAGGGAGTTGGGGAAGAGCTCCTCGACCATGCGGCGCACCGCGTGGGCGTACTGCTGGATCTCCCACTGGGCGTGGCCGTCAGTGCGCAGCCGGATGAAGTGGGCCGCCGCCTGGAGGCTGACCGTCCAGTAGACCTCGGAGTAGAGCCCCAGGGGCAGGACGCAGCGGGCCTGCTCGCGGCAGACGCCCAGGCTGATGAGTTTCTTGTATTGGGCGACGGCGTTCCGGCAGGCGTCCAGGAACAGGGCGTGGGCCTGGTCTCCCGCCTCGCCGTCCACCTGGCCCTCGGATCCCTGCTTGTTCACCTTGGCTTGGCGGCGAAAGGTCTCGGGAACAAAGAATTCATCTTCTGGGAACTCCACATAGCGGCCGCTGATTTCATTGAATTCGCTGGCAATGCGGTGTTTCATCCACTGCCGGAAGACGAAGATCGGTGCCTTCACATGAAAAGTTAGAGCCGTGTGCCGGAAGGGCGAGGTGTGGTCGTGCTCGGCCAGGTACGAAATGAGCTTGCCGTCCGCCTCGTCGTACACCTCCTTGCGCTTTCCGAAGGACACCCGTGCGGCGTTCACCACGCTGAGGTCGGACCCCATGTGGTCCACCAGCTTCACGAATCCGCGGTCCAGGACGGCCAGTTCGGTCAAGGGCATGGGAGGTCTCCTGAGCCCCATTGTAACCAGGGCCACTTCCTGCGCCCCCGGGGACCTGCGAGAATGGGGGTGCTTGGCAGGCGAACCCCGCGCGCCCCGGCCGGTCCCGACGTCGACGGGGCGCGCGACCTCCAGGCCCCACCGGAGACCCCATGAAATTCTTCATCGACACTGCCAACATCAGCGAAATCAAGCGCATCAACGAATGGGGGATCCTGGACGGCGTCACGACCAACCCCAGTCTCATCGCCAAGGAATCCGGCAAGCCCTTCGAAGCGATCATCGAGGAGATCTGCGCCATCGTGGACGGCCCCATCTCCGCCGAGGTCATCGCCCTGGACGCCCCCACCATGATCAAGGAGGGCCGCCTCCTGGCCAAGATCCACAAGAACGTCGTGGTGAAGGTGCCGCTGACCGCCGAGGGCCTCAAGGCCACCCACGCCTTCAAGGCCGAGGGCATCCGCACCAACGTCACCCTCTGCTTCAGCGCCACCCAGGGCCTCATGGCCGCCAAGGCCGGCGCCACCTACGTGAGCCCCTTCGTGGGCCGCCTGGACGACATCAACGCCGTGGGCATGGAGCTCATCGAGGACCTGGTGACGATCTTCACCAACTACGACCTGGAGACCAACGTCCTCTCCGCCTCCATCCGCAGCCCCCGCCACGTCACCGAGTCCGCCCTGGCCGGCGCCCATGTGGCGACGATCCCCACGAAGGTCTTCGACCAGATGCTGGCGCATCCCCTGACTGACAAGGGCATCGAAGGCTTCCTGGCCGACTGGAAGAAGAGCGGCCGATAGATCCTATTTTCCTCGGCGAGGAAGGATCTACTTCCTCTTCCAGAAGCCCCGGTGCAGTTCGGCGATCTCCCCTTCCACCTCGGGGACCGGCCCGGTGACCTGGATCGCCTTCTGGCTGTGGGCATAGATGTAGCGCGCCGGCACGTCCATGGTCGGGTTCTCCGGGTCGTCCCCGGTCAGCTCCAGCAGGCGCCGCTCATCCAGGCCGTAGACCAGCCGGCCGATATTGGCCCAGTACTGGGTCGCCGCGCACATGGCGCAGGGCTCCACAGTGGTGTAAAGCGTGCATTCCCAGAGATAATCTGAAGAGAAGTTCATGTCCGCGGTGCGGGCCAGGACGCTTTCTGCGTGGTTCACGGTGCTGACGTTGCCCTGCTCCAGGAGGACCGTCTCGTGGTCGGGGGCCACGAGCAGGGCCCCGAAGGGGTGGTGGCCCATGGCCACGGCCCGGGCGGCGATGGCGTTGGCCCGGCGCAGATGGCGCAGGATCTGGGCGGACGTGGGTCCGGGCTGGTCGACCATGGGGAAACCTCCGTTTCGTTGCCGGGGAGGCTACCAGGGTAAGGCAACGGGGTGGACAAATTTTTATTATTCCAGGAAAAAAACCAGTCATCCGCCCGGGACCGGGTACACTTGCGAACGACAAATCCCTTCACCCCAACCAGGAGGCAGACCATGAGGAAGCCAGTTCTCGCTCTAGGAGCGGTCTTTGCATTCACCTGCGGGCTCTCCGCAGCCCCCCCCAAGGCCAAGGTCAAGATCGCCCTCATCGTCGAGTCCACCGTGGACGACAAGGGCTGGTGCCAGTCCATGCACGACGCCATCAAGGCCGTGCAGAAGGAATACGGCGAAGCCAGGGTCGAGTACAGCTACAGCGAGAAGATGAAGCCGGTGGACGCGGGTTCCGCTGCCCGGCAGTACGCCTCCAAGAAGTTCGACATCATCATCTGCCACGGCGCCCAGTACAAGAACCTGGTCAACGAGATGGCCCCCGACTTCAAGGACACGACCTTCGTGTTCGGCACCAGCGCCGACATCGGCGGCAAGAACGTCTTCACCTACATGCCCGAGAGCGAGGAGACCGGCTACCTGAACGGCATCATCGCCGGCATGGTCACCAAGACCAATACCGTGGGCCTCGTGGGTCCCGTCGACGGCGGTGACGCCGCCCGGTACGACCGCGGCTTCGTCCTCGGCGCCAAGGCCGCGAACCCCAAGGTCAACGTCAAGGTCGCCCACACGGGCAGCTTCGGCGACTTCGTGAAGGCCTCCGAGCTGGCCCAGACCCAGATGAAGGCCGGAGCGGACTTCCTCACCGGTTCCTCCCAGCAGGCCATGGGCGCCCTGCGCGCCGTCGCCGCCAGCGCCGACAAGAACATCTGGTGGGCGGGCCAGGACATCTCCCAGCTGCACGTGGCCGAGTCCCCCCGGGTGCTCGCGGCCTCCAGCTACAACTACACCACGGTGGTCGAAGTCCTCATCGCCAAGCGCGAGGCCGGCGTCAAGGGCGGGGAGAACATCCCCCTCAACTTCGCCAACAAGGGCTTCGTCTTCGCCTACAACGACAAGGTGGGCAAGGTCCTGACCCCGGCCATCAGGAAGGCCGTGGACAAGGCCAAGGCCGATCTCACCGCCGGCAAGCTCAAGCTGGACTGGAAAGCCGTCAAATTCTAAGGCAACACCGGAACATGGACCCCGGTCTGCCCTAGGCATACCGGGGTCCGTTCTCTACCGGAGACCCCCATGGCAACAGCCGAGCCCATCAACGAGCTCCAGCTTTCCGGCATCACCAAGCGCTTCCCCGGCATCCTGGCGTGCAACAACGTCTCCATGCGGGTCGCCCGCGGCGAGGTGCTGGCCCTCGTGGGCGAGAACGGGGCCGGGAAGTCCACCCTCATGAACATCCTGGCGGGCCTCTACCAGCCCGACGCGGGGACGATATCGATCAACGGGGAGGAGGTGCGCTTCCACACCCCCAACGACGCCTACGCCCGGGGCATCGGCATGGTGCACCAGAACTTCATGCTCGTGCCCAACATGACGGTGACCGAGAACGTGGCCCTGGGCCTGAAGCAGCACCACAAGTTCATGAACCTGGATCTCAAGGCCACCCGGGCGAGGATCCTCGAGGTCTCCGAGCACCACGAGCTGCCGGTGAACCCTGATGCCTATGTCTGGCAGCTCTCCGTGGGCGAGCAGCAGCGGGTGGAGCTCATCAAGACCCTCTGCTTCGGCGCCCAGCTGCTCATCCTGGACGAGCCCACCTCCGCCCTCACCCCGCAGGAGACCGACGATCTCATCGACCGGCTCAAGCGCATGACGGCCGAGCTCTCCATCATCTTCATCAGCCACAAGCTCCACGAAGTGAAGGAACTCAGCCACCGGGTGGCGATCCTGCGCCACGGCGCGGTGGTCTTCAACGGACGCACCGAGGACCACACGCCGGCGGAGCTGGCCGCGCTCATGACCGGCCGCGAGATCCACCTGCCCCGCAACGAGGGCCTGCTGGTGGAGGGCCCGGCCATCCTCGAGGCCCGGGACCTGAAGGTGCGCGGCGACCGCGGGCACTTCGCCCTCGACGGGCTCAACCTGGAAGTGCATGCCGGCGAGATCCTCGGCCTGGCCGGCGTCTCCGGCAACGGACAGCGGGAGCTGGCCGAGGCGCTCACGGGCCTGCGGCACGTGGAATCAGGCACGGTCCGGTTCCTGGACAAGGACATGACCAACCGGAGCCCCGCGGCCATGATCGCCGCGGGCCTGGGCTACATTCCCGAGGATCGGCACCACGAGGGCATCGTGCCCAGGTTCACGGTGAAGGAGAACCTGGTCCTCAAGGACTTCCCCACCCCGCAGTTCAGCTGGTCCGTGGTGCTCAAGCTGGGGGAGATCGCCCGCAACGCCGAGACCCTCAAGGGGTCCTTCGACATCCGCTGCTCCTCCACCTCAGCGGCGGGGGGCTCCCTGTCCGGGGGCAACATCCAGAAGGTGATCCTCGCCCGCGAGCTGGCCCGGGAGCCCAGGGCCCTCATCTCGGTGTACCCCACCCGGGGCGTGGACATGGGCGCCCAGGAATTCATCCATTCCCAGCTCCTGGCCCGCCGCCGCGCGGGGGGAGGCATCCTCCTCATTTCCGAGGAGCTCGAGGAAATCATGAATCTCTCCGACCGGATCGCCGTCATCTACAAGGGGCGGATCCTCAAGGTCCTCACCAGCCTCGAGGCGACCCGCGAGAAGCTGGGCCTGCTCATGGCGGGGGTGGCCGAATGAACCGTTTCAAGCTCCTCTACGGCAGCTCCATCGTGGTCCTGGCCGCCCTGGCGGCGGCCCTGGGCGCGGCCCTGGTGCTCACCGCCATCGGGGCCAGCCCCGTGGACACCTTCGTGACGATCTTCACGGGGCCCTTCAAGGACGTCTTCGGCCTCACCGAGATCCTCGTGCGGGCCGTGCCCCTCATCCTGGTGGCGCTGGGCATCGCCATCGCGTTCCGGAGCGGCATCATCAACATCGGCGCCGAGGGGCAGATGCTCATCGGCATCCTGGCCGCCACGGCCACCGCCCTGGCCCTGCCCGCCTGGCCCAAGGCCGTCCTGCTGCCCCTGGTGATCCTGGCCGGAGCCGCGGGAGGCGCTTTCTGGGCCGCCATCGCCGGAACCCTCCGGGCCCGCCTGGGGGTCAACGAGATCCTCTCCACGGTGATGCTCAACTACATCGCCGCCCAGTTCTACACCTTCTTCCTGCGGGGGCCCATGATCGACCCGGGCGAGCTGGAGACGGGCTCGGGCACGCCGCAGTCCATGCGCCTCCCCGAGGCCGCCTTCCTGGACCGGCTCGTGCCCGGCACCCGGCTCCACATGGGGCTCATCCTTGCCCTCGTGCTCTGCGTGTGCGTGTGGTTCCTCCTGTGGCGCACCACCTGGGGCTTCCGTCTCCGGGCGGCGGGCGCCGAGGCCAAGGCCGCGCGCTACGCCGGCATCAACGTGCCGGGCTCCCTGGTGGCGGCCATGTGCCTGTCGGGCGCCTTCGCGGGCATCGCCGGGGCCGTGGAGGTGAGCGGCGTCCACCACCGCGCCATCGAGAACATCACCTCGGGCTATGGCTTCGCGGGCATCGTGGTGGCGCTCTTCGGGGCCCTGCACCCCGCGGGCATCGTGCCGGCGGCCTTCTTCTTCGGGCTCCTCCTGGTGGGATCCGACATGACCCAGAGGTCCGCGGGCGTCCCCGCCAACATGATCCTCGTCCTCATGGGCGTGCTCATCCTCTGCATCGTCTCGGCCAAGATGTATCTCAACAACCCCTACGCGCAGGAACGGGCGGCGCGGTTCTTCGCCCGGTTCCGGAAGCCCGACGCGGGAGAACCCTCATGAGCCACGATCTCGTCTACAACATCCTGTCGCTGGGCGTGCCCTTCTCCGTGGCGCTGCTGCTGGCCTCCCTGGGCGAGATGTTCAACCAGCGCGCCGGGGTCTTCAACCTGGGCTGCGAGGGCATCATGTGCATGGGCGCCTTCCTGGGCTTCCTTCCGGCCTTCTACCTCAAGACCGGCCCCCTGGCCCCCTACGGCATCGTCATCGGCTTCGCGGTCGCGGCGGCGGCCGGGGTCGTCCTGGGCCTCCTCTTCGCCCTGGTCACGGTGACCTTCCGGGCCGAGCAGGGCATCGCGGGCATCGGCCTGCAGATGCTGGGCTGGGGCGTGGCCGGCACCCTCTTCCGGCACTTCGTCGGCGGAGTGACCGGCGTGGAGGGCCTGCCGGCCTGGGCCATCCCCGGCCTCTCCCGCATCCCCTTCCTCGGGGGCATCCTCTTCAACCACAACCCCATGGTCTACATCGCCTTCCTCATGGTCCCGGCCAGCTGGTACCTCCTCTTCAAGACCCCCTGGGGGCTGAAGGTGCGGGCCGCGGGCACCGAGCCCCGGGCGGCGGACAGCATGGGCATCAACGTGAACCGGGTGCGGTACCAGGCGCTCATGGTGGGTGGGGCCATGGCCGGCCTGGGCGGCGCCTACCTCTCCCTCTGCCAGGCCAAGATGTTTGCGGACGACCTGGTGGCGGGGCGAGGATTCATCGCCGTGGCCCTGGTGTACTTCGGGCGCTGGAGCCCCCTGGGGGTCCTGGGCGGCGCGCTGCTCTTCAGCCTGGCCCAGTCGCTGCAGCTCGCCATCCAGGTGGCCGGCATCAAGTTCCCCTACGAATTCGCCGTGATGCTCCCCTACGTCCTGGTCATCCTGGTGCTCTCCCTGGCCCGCAAGGCCCGCATGCGGGGTCCCACGCACCTGGGCGTCCCCTTCAACCGCGAAATGAGGTATTGAGCATGGAACCCAATCTCGAGACCCTGCTGGACACCCTCCGCCGCACGTACCCCACCTCCCTGGTGCGCGTCCTCCCCGAGCCCGCCCTGTTCCTGCGCAGCAACACCGGCCGGACCTTCCACGCCGAGGGCATGCAGGTGCTGTCGGCCGAGTCGGCCCTGGCCTACGCGTCGGCCTACATGGACGGCCTGCGGGAGCGCATCGGCTCCACCGAGGACTACCGCCTCAACGAGCAGCACCCCTGGATCATCGGCGTGCACCCCGGGGACCTGTCCAGCCCGCCCCTGATCTTCATCTTCGGCAACATCATCCGGTCCGGGAAGGAGGAGTGGGTGGAGCTGGGCTACCCCCGCTACGAGAAGCTGGACTTCCCGTCATAAAAAAATTTACCCACGAGTGAAAAAAACCCACCTGCGGTAAACTGGGGCCACCCAGTGAAAGGCGACGACATGTCCACGCTCCAGGTAAACGGCCGGGAAATCGTCACGTCGAAGGACATGAACCTCCTGGAGTTCCTCCGGGAGGAACTGAAAATCACCTCCGTGAAGAACGGCTGCTCGGAAGGCGCCTGCGGATCCTGCATGGTCCTCATCGACGGCAAGGCCTCCCGGGCCTGCCTGTTCAAGATGGACAAGCTGGACGGCAAGAAGGTCGTCACCGTGGAGGGCCTGAGCCCCCGCGAGAAGGAGGTCCTGGGCTGGTCCTACGCCGACGCCGGCGCCGTGCAGTGCGGCTTCTGCATGCCCGGCATGCTCATCAGCACCAAGGGCCTGCTGGACGTGAACCCCGATCCGAAGCCCGAGGAGGTCACCAAGGCCCTGGCCCAGAACATGTGCCGGTGCACCGGCTACGTGAAGATCGAGAAGGCCGTGCTCAACGCCGCGAAGATGCTGCGCGAAGGCACGGCCGTCCCCGCCGATTCCGACATGGCCCTGGCCGTGGGCGAGCGCATCTGCCGCACCGACGCCCGGGACAAGGCCCTGGGCACCGGGCTCTACGTGGACGACATGAGGCGCCCGGGCATGCTGCACGGCGCCGTGCTGCGTCCCCCCAAGGCCCGGGTGCTCGTCAAGGGCATCGACGCCACCGAAGCCCTGGCCATGCCGGGCGTCAAGGCGGTCCTCACCGCCGCGGACGTGCCCGGGGAGCGCCACCAGGGCCACATCATCCACGACTGGCCCGCCATGATCGCCGTGGGCGAGGCGACCCGCTACGTGGGCGACGCCATCGCCCTGGTGGCCGCCGAGACCCGGGCCCAGGCCAAGGCCGCCGTGGCCATGATCAAGCTGGACTACGAGGAGCTCAAGCCCCTCACGGACCCCCGGCGCGCCCTGGACGAGGACGCCCCCAGGCTCCACCCCAAGGGCAACCTCCTGGCCAAGACCGTCCTGCGCCGCGGCGATCCGGACAAGGCCATCGCCGAGGCCGCCCACCTCATCGTCAAGACCTTCAACACGCCGGAGACCGAGCACGCCTTCATGGAGCCCGAGAGCGCCCTGGCGGTGCCCGAGGCCGACGGCACCCTCACGGTCTACACCGGCACCCAGAGCATCTACGACGACCACAAGGGCATCATCGGCGTCCTGGGCGTGGGCCCGGAGCAGGTCAAGGTCATCAGCGCCTACGTGGGCGGCGGCTTCGGCGGCAAGGAGGACCTCATCGTCCAGCACCACGCCGCGCTCCTGGCCAACCACCTGAAGGTCCCGGTGAAGGTCACCCTGGGCCGGCAGGAGAGCCTGAAGGTGCACCCCAAGCGCCACGCCTTCGAGATGGAGTACACCGTGGCCGCCGACGCCCAGGGCCGCATCACGGCCGTGAAGGCGCACCTCCTGGAGGACACCGGCGCCTACGCGAGCCTGGGCGGGCCGGTGCTGCAGCGGGCCTGCACCCACGCCGCGGGGCCCTACAAGATCCCCAACGTGGACATCGTGGGCACGGGCGTCTACACCAACAACCCCCCGGGCGGGGCCTTCCGGGGCTTCGGCGTCACCCAGTCCTGCTTCGCCATGGAGTCCTGCATCACGCTGCTGGCGAAGGAAGTCGGGCTCACCCCCTGGCAGATCCGCTGGCTCAACGCCGTGGAGCCCGGGGACGTGCTCCCCAACGGCCAGATCGTGGACGCTGGCACCGCGCTCAAGGAGACGCTCCTGGCCGTGAAGGAGCTCTGCGAGCAGCGCCCCGACGCGGGCATCGCCTGCGCCATGAAGAACGCCGGCATCGGCGTGGGGCTGTCGGACGTGGGCCGGGTGCGCATCCGCGTGCAGGACGGCCAGGCCGTCATCTACACCAGCGCCGCGTGCATCGGCCAGGGCCTCGCCTCGGTGCTCATGCAGTTCGTGGCCAACGCCTCGGGGCTCTCCTGGGGCCAGATCCGGGTGGCCACCCCCGACACCTCGAACTCCCCCAACGGCGGCACCACCACCGCCAGCCGCCAGACCGTCTTCAACGGCGAGGCCGCGCGCCTCGCCGCCCAGGACCTGAAGCTGGACCTGGAAGGCCACACCCTCGAACAGCTGGAAGGCCGGGAATACTACCGCGAGTACAACGGCGTCACCGATCCCTTCGCCTCGGACAAGCCCAATCCCGTCAGCCACGTCGCCTACTCCTACGCCACCCAGGTGGTGCTCCTGGACGCGGCCGGCCGGCTCGAGAAGGTCGTGGCGGCCCACGACATCGGCAAGGCCATCAACCCCACCCAGGTGGAAGGCCAGATCGAAGGGGGCGTCGTCATGGGCCTGGGCTACGCCCTGACCGAGGACTTCCCGCTCAAGGACGGCGAGGTGATGGCCAAGTACGGCACCCTGGGCCTGTTCAAGGCCGCCAACGTGCCGCCCATCCAGTCCATCATCGTGGAGAAGAACCCGGATCCCCTGGCCTACGGCGCCAAGGGCCTGGGCGAGATCACCACCATCCCCACCGCGCCGGCCGTGGCCGGGGCCTACTTCCACCGGGACGGCGTGTTCCGGGTGGACCTGCCCCTGGCGGGCACGCCCTACACCCGGAAGAAGGGATGAGCCTCGAGATCGTCAGGGCCCTCGCTTCGGCGGGAGAACCGCGCGTCCTCTGCACCGTCCTCAAGGTGAAGGGCTCCGCCCCGCGGCACGCGGGCTCCATGCTCCTGGCCGGGCCCGGGGGCCTGGTGATGGGGTCCGTGGGCGGCGGGCGCGGCGAGTCCCTGGTCCTGGCGGCCTGCCGGGAGAACCTGGGAGGCGCGGCCCCGCTCATCCTCGAGATCGACATGCAGGGCATGGAGGCCGAGGGGCCCGCCATGGTCTGCGGGGGCACCAGCCGGATCCTCGTGGAGCCCCTGGCCGACGCGGCGCCCTACCGGGCCGCCCTCGCGCTGCTCGAGCGCGGGGAGCGGATCGTCCTGGTCAAGCGCCTCGCCACGGGCGAGGCGGGTGTCCTGGATTCCGCGGGCGCCTGGGCCCACGGCCGGGTGGAGGGCGCCGACCCCGCCATGGCCGCCCACGCCCTGGCCTCCGGGCACCCGGTGCTGGCCGAGGCCGAAGGCCTCTTCTTCGATCCCGTCCTTCCCCGGGAGAAGCTCCTCATCCTGGGCGGGGGCCACGTGGGCCGCGCCCTGGCGGCCCTGGCGCCGGGGCTGGGCTTTAGGGTGACCGTGGGCGACGACCGTCCGGAGTATGTGGAGCCGGAGCGGTTCCCCGCGGGCACGGCCACCCTCTGCGGCGCCTTCGCCTCCATCGTGGAGCGCTATGCCTTCGACCCCTCCACCTACGTGGTGATCGTCACCCGGGGCCACCTCTGCGACCTGGAGTGCGTGCGCGCGGTGCTGGGCCGGACCTACCGCTACGCCGGCTTCATGGGCAGCTCCCGCAAGACCCGGCTCGTGCTGGCCCAGGTCGCCTCGGAGGGCTTCGACGCCCGCAAGGTGGAGGCCCTGTGCGCCCCCATCGGCCTGGAGATCGGGGCCGAGACCCCGGAGGAGCTGGCCGTCGCCATCGCCGGGGAACTCATCGCGGTGCGCCGCGACGCCGCCTGGATCCAGGCGCGCATTCCGGCCCGGAAGGCCCGGCGCGGCACCCCATGAACCTCGCGGACGCCCTGCTGCCCCTGTTGCCGGATGGCAGGGGGGTCATCGCGTTCGTGGGCGCAGGGGGCAAGACCACGGCCCTGTTCCGCCTGGCCCGGGAGCTGGCCCCCCGCCCCGTGCTCCTCACCACCACCACCCACCTCGCCGACCCGCGCCTGGAACCGGGCCGGGAGGGCAGGATGGTCTTCGACCCGGCCCTGGAAGGCCCCTTCACCGGCGGCCCCGTGCCCCCCGCGGCCCCCGGCCTCACGATCCTCATGGCCCGGGAGGCCGACGCCCCCGGCAAGGTCAAGGGCATCCACCCGTCCTGGATCCCTGTCCTGCGCGGGTCCTGGGGCCTGGTCCTGGTGGAGGCCGACGGCTCCCGGCGCCTGCCGGTCAAGGCCCCGGCCCCCCACGAACCCGTGCTGCCTCCGGGCACGGACCTGGTGGTGGGCGTCGTCGGGCTGGACTGCCTGGGCCGGCCCCTGGACGGGACCGTGGCCCACCGCCCGGGGCTTTTCGCGGAAATCACGGGCTGCGCTCCCCTTGAACCCATCCGCTGGGAGCACCTGGCCGCCCTGGTCCGGCACCCCCGGGGCCTCTTCAAGGACGCCCGGGGCGCCCGGGTCCTTCTCTTGAACAAGGCCGATACGCTCGGCGCCCTCCCGCCCCTGGCCGGGCTTTTCCCGGGCCGCGTCCTGCTGGGTTCCCTCCTGGCCCCCGATGGCGTCATCCTCGTTGAGGAGGACGCCCCGTGACGATGATCGAAGGCCGGCTTGTGGTGGTGCGTGGGGCCGGAGACCTGGCCACGGGGGTGATCCTGCGCCTCGTGCGCGCCGGGTTCCGGGTGGTGGCCCTGGAAACGGCCCACCCCAGCGCCATCCGGCGAACGGTGAGCTTCTCGGAGGCCATGTACGACGGTTCCGCCCGGGTGGAGGGCCTCTGCGCCCTGCGGTGCGACGCCCTGCCGGAACGATGGGCCCCGGGGGATCCGGTGGCGGTGCTCGAGGACCCCCGCGGCGACCTGCTGACCCGGCTCCGGCCCGCGGCCCTGGTGGACGCCATCATCGCCAAGCGGAACCTGGGCACCTTCCTGGAGATGGCCCCCGTGGTGGTGGCCCTCGGGCCCGGCTTCACGGCCGGGGTGGACGCGCACGCGGTGGTCGAGACCAACCGCGGCCACGACCTGGGCCGGGTGCTCCTCTCCGGCTCCGCCGAGGCGAACACGGGCGTGCCCGGGCTCATCGCGGGCCACGGCTCCGAGCGGGTCATCCACGCCCCCCGGGCGGGGAGGGTGGAGGCCCTCTGCGCCATCGGGGACACGGTGGCGGCCGGGGATCCGGTGCTGGCCATCGGGGGCGAGCCCGTGCCCTCGGCCATCGGCGGTGTCGTGCGGGGCCTCATCCGGCCCGGCTTCGAGGCCCGGGCGGGACTCAAGGTGGCCGACGTGGATCCCAGGTGCGTGCGGGAACACTGCTTTTCCGTCTCCGACAAGGCGCGCGCCATCGCCGGCGGGGTCCTGGAGGCTCTCCTCATGCTGGGTGCGCCGTGATCTACCTGGACAACGCAGCCACCAGCCACCCCAAGGCGCCGGGCGTGCCGGAGGCGGTGGCGGCGTGCCTGGCTTCGGGCGCCTGCAGTCCGGGCAGGGCGAGCCACAGGCTGGCCCGGGACGCCAGCCGCACCCTCTTCGGGGCCCGGGAGGCCTGCGCCGCGTTCCTGGGCGGAACCGATGCCGAGCGCCTGGTCTTCACCCGGAACGCCACCGAGGCATTGAACCTGGCCATCCTGGGCAGCGTCCCGGACGGCGGGACCGTCGCCGTCTCCTCCCTGGAACACAATGCCGTCATGCGGCCCCTGCGCCACCTCGAGGCCACCCGGGGCGTGAGGGTCCGGGTGGTCCCCTTCGACGGCCGCGGCCGGCCCGATCCCGTCGAGCTCAAGGCCGCCCTGTGGATGGCCCCCGACCTCCTGGTGCTGACCGCCGCGAGCAACGTCACCGGCTGCCTGACCCCGGTGGCCGAGGTGGCGGACCTGTGCCGGCGCCTGGGCGTGCCCATCTGCGTGGACGCAAGCCAGACGGCGGGGCATCTGCCCATCCCCCGGGGCTGCGACTACGTCGCCTTTTCCGGCCACAAGGGCCTCCTGGGGCCGCCCGGCACCGGCGGCCTCCTGCTGGGCCCCGGCGCCCGCCCCGAACCGAGGCTCATGGGCGGCACCGGCAGCGCCTCCGAGAGCGAGATCCAGCCCGGGATCCTTCCCGACCGGTTCGAGGCGGGCACCCCCGACGTGCCCGGCCTTGCGGGCCTCTGGACCGCGCTGCGCTTCCTGGAGTCCGAGGGCGCCGCCCTGCACCTGCGGGAACGGGCCCTGTGCGACGACCTCGTGCGCGGGCTCCTGGAACTGCCCTCCGTCGCCGTCCAGGGTCCCGGCCCCGGCGAGGACCGGGCCCCCGTGGTCTCCATCACCGTCGAGGGCCGGGACCTGGGCGAGCTGGCCCTGGAGCTGGACAGGCGCGACATCTGCACCCGGGTGGGCCTCCACTGCGCCCCCGCGGCCCATCGGACCCTGGGGACCCTGGAAGCCGGAGGCACCCTGCGCTTTTCGCCCGGGTTCTCCACCACCCCGCTCGAGATCCAGGCGACCCTGGACGCCATGAAGGAGCTGCTCGCTTGAACCTCACGTCCTACACCCGGTTTTCCGGCTGCGGCGCCAAGCTGGGCCCCGGCGTCCTGGCCAAGGCCCTCTGCGGGCTCGAGCAGCCCGCCTACCCCGACCTGCTGGCCGATTTCGCCGGGAGCGAGGACGCGGGGATCTTCCGCATCGGACCCCACGAGGCGCTGGTGCAGACCGTCGACTTCTTCCCCCCCATCGTGGACGACCCGCGGCTGTTCGGGCGCATCGCCGCCGCCAACGCCCTGTCCGACCTCTACGCCATGGGCGCCCGCCCCATCACCGCCCTGGCCCTGGTGTGCCACCCCCTCAAGGCCCTGGGCATCGAACCGCTCCGCGAGATGCTCGCCGGCGGCCTGGAGGCCCTGGTGGAGGCCGGCTGCGCCCTCCTGGGCGGCCACAGCATCGAGGACCCCGAGCCCAAGCTGGGCTATGCGGTCACGGGGCTGGTGGACCCCGCCCGGGCCTGGCGGAACAACACCCTTCGCCCCGGCGGCCGGCTCATCCTCACCAAGCCCATCGGCACGGGCCTGGTGAACATGGCCCTGCGCGCCCAGTGCGCCTCCCCGGAGGCCCGGGCCGCCGCGGAGCGCTCCATGGCCACCCTGAACCGCGCCGCGGCCGAGGTCCTGGCCCGATTCCACCCCATGGCCGTCACCGACGTCACCGGCTTCGGCCTGGCCGGGCACGCCGCGGAGATGGCCGGCGGGGACTGCGGCCTCACCCTGCGCTTCGCCCAGGTGCCTCTCCTGCCCGGGGTGGAGGAATACGCCTCCATGGGCCTGATCCCCGAGGGCACGTACCGGAACCGGGAGGGCCGACTCCCCTGCGTGGCCGGAGAGGTGCCCGCCCTGGTGTTGGACCTGCTCTTCGACCCCCAGACCTCAGGAGGCCTCCTGGCCGCGCTGCCCGCGGAGGAGGCCGAGGCCGCCGCCGCCGCGCTGCACGAAGCAGGCGCCGGGGGCTGGATCATCGGCGAGACCGGCGGCGCCCCCGGTTCCGTGCGAATACTCTAGTGCTCCTTCTCGCCACCTACCCATCCAGCAATTCGGCCCTTCGGGCTGAGAACCGGCTCAAGGCCGAGGGGCTGAAGGTGGACCTCATTCCGGTCCCCCGGCAGATCCGGAGCAGCTGCGGGTTCTGCCTGCTGGTGGACCCGGCCGGCAATGAAGAACCCCTTCGCGCCAGCGGCCCCGAAGGCCTGTGGCGCGTCCTCGACCCCGAACCCGGAAGCCCCAGGAGGCGCTATGAGCCCTACCCGTAGAACCCTCGACGCAAAGGGGCTGCCCTGCCCCCAGCCCGTGATCCTGACCCGCAAGGCCCTTGCCGAGGGCGGCTTCTCCTCCCTGGAGATCCTCGTGGACGACGCCGCGGCACGGGAGAACATCCTGAAATTCGCAGCCTGGGCCAAATGCGAAGTGGAGGGCGTCGCCTCGGAAGGTGCTCTGACCCGCATCGTCCTGCGGCCCGGAGCCCCGGGCGAGGCGCCCGAAGCCGCTCCCGCGGAACCCGCCCCCGCCGGGGCCCCCACCGTGCTGATCACCTCCGACGGCATCGGCAACGGTTCCCCGGACCTGGCGAAGCTCCTCATGCGCGGCTTCCTCTACACCCTCACCGAGTGCGACGTTCCGCCCATGAGGATCATTTTCATGAACGCGGGGGTGCGCCTGGCCGTCGAGGGTTCCGACTCCCTTGAAAACCTCCGCAAGACCGCCGACCGTGGGGTGGACGTCATCGCCTGCGGCACATGTCTGGAATTCTATAAATTGACCGAGGCTTTGGCGGTAGGCAGGGTGTCGAACATGTATGAAATTTCAGAGCACCTGCTGCAGGGGCCTACGGTTATTCTGGGGTGATTGCAGCTGATCCATGCGCATATCCACCATGAGCGGGCCGACTAATTCGCCGCAAGGCTCCGACGAGGCCATATGACCAGGTAATGGCATTTCTCAGTCCGCAAAATCGAAGATGATTAATAAATAAATGTGATAATTTTCAAACAATTAACATCTATTAACATCCTTAGCAACAACTTTAGAATGAATAAATAAATCCGAATCTCAAAAGTAAAAAGTCATATATGTCAAAATTATCAATGAAAAATTAATATTAAAAAGCCTCGTCTTACGTTGTCTTTCGAAAAAACCCCGGAAAATCACGAAATTAACTCTTGAAAAATCTGTTTTCCAAGGCTTAATGAATCCCACTAATTGTCATGAATTTGCCACACTCCATGACTGAAAATCCGCTCTCATGAAAGGAGTCCACTAGGTAGCGGACGGCTATGCCGTGCTTTTCCAGAAGTTGTGTTTCCCACCTCACCTTCAAAGGAGCCAAATCCTATGCGCAACAACCTCACAAGGCTCGGACTGACAGCCTTGACCCTCGTGGCCGGCCAGGTCCTGGTCGCCCAGACCGTCACCACCGGCGCCATCAATGGACACGTGACCGACAAGGCCGGCAACCCCGTTGCGGCGGCCACCGTCCGCCTCACGTCCGGCCAGGTCAGCCGCACCATCGTCACCGGCGCCGACGGCCACTTCCAGGCCGGCCTGCTCAACGCCGGCGCCTGGACCGTCCAGGTCACCAAGGCCGGGTTCTCCGCCACCCGCCAGACCGTGACGGTCACCATCAACACCGCCACCACGGCGAACCTCAAGATGGACAAGGAAGGCTCGGCGGTCGTCGAAGTCATCGCCTCCTCCGCCACCATCGACACCACCAGCACCACCACGGGTTCCAATTTCAGCCTGGACACCCTTTCGGCGGTCCCCACGGGCCGCGAGATGGCTTCCCTGGCCTACATGACCCCCGGCGTCACGACGTCCGGCTTCGGCGCCAGCAACGGCAATGCCGGCCTCGGCCTCGAGATCTCCATCGGCGGCGCCTCCGGCGCCGAGAACTCCTTCTCCGTGGATGGCCTGAAGACCAACGACATGCGCTACGGCGGCCAGAGCGTCACCATGGTGCAGGACTTCGTGGACCAGGTCGACATCCAGACCGGCGGCTACAAGCCTGAATACTCCGCCATGGGCGGCGTGTTCAACGTCCTCACCAAGTCCGGCACCAACGATTTCGCGGGTTCCGTGTGGGCCAGCCACATCCCCGGCTCCCTCTCCCCCAAGGCCAAGGGCACGACGTGGTTCCGGGAACTCCCCGCCGCCAGCGTCACCGACGTGGGCGCCCGGGTGGGCGGCGCGTTCGTCAAGGACAAGTTTTTCTACTCCTTCGGCGTCAACTATACCCTCACCAACAGCCCCTCCTACCTGAACCTGAGCGACCTGTCGGCCGGTGCCACCAAGACCCCCGACCTGCAGTTCATGGGCAAGCTGCAGTACTACGTCACTACGGACAACCAGCTGACCCTCAGCTACTTCGGCAACCGCTCCACGGCCACCCAGGACCGCGGCGCCGGTTCCCCCAGCAACCTCTATGACGGCCGCGGCAACGCCGACACCAGTGGCGACACGGTCCACAACACCAGCAACTTCAACCTGATCTGGGATTCCACGCTGTCTCCCAACGTCACCATGTCCCTCAAGATGGGCCAGGCCAAGGCCGAGAACGACGTCACGCCCAACTCGACCCTGTCCCTCATCCGCGACCGGACCTACTACGCCTCTGGCGGCCCTGGCTACGGCTTGGCCGATCCCCTGACGTACTGGGCCACGGGCGGCGCCGGAAACATCGCCAAGGAGACCAACACCACCACCCAGTTCGCCGGCGACCTCACCTGGGTCATCGGTGCCGACCACTCCCTGAAGGTGGGCTACTCCTACCTGAAGTCCAACTACTCCGACATCACCCACCGCAATGGTGGCCAGACCTGGCAGTTGCAGAACTCCGGCGGGTTCCTCAGGGCCGTGCGGAACGTCTACGACAACGATTCCGAAGCCAACGCCTACTTCCAGGCGATCTACCTCCAGGACACCTGGCAGGTGAACAAGAAGCTGAACCTCTTCTATGGCATCCGCATGGAGGACCAGAAGCAGATCGGCGCCAATGGCTCCACGTTCATGCACTTCAAGTTCACGGATTACATCCAGCCCCGCATCGGCTTCACCTTCGATGCCACCGGCGATGGCAAGTCCAAGGTCTCCGGTAGCTTCGCTCAGTACTACATGCAGATCCCCCAGCGCATGGCCATCCGCACCTACGGCAAGGAGTACTACCACCTCCTCTACTACGGCGGGACCCATACTGGTACCGGCGTTGGTCAGAGCACCGCGACTTTCAACCGCGCTACGAACACCGTGACCGTAACCGGAACCAACTACGACGACATCGACTATTCCACCGGCTGGTCCAACGACCCTCTCGCCGATGGCCTCAAGCTGCCCAAGCGCACCGAGATCCTGCTCGGGTACGACTACCAGGCGACGGCCTCAAGCACCTTCGGCATCCACGCCCACTACCGCAAGCTGACGGATCCCATCGAGGATTCCGAGATCACCGATGTTGACGGCTACGCCATCGACCCGCACGATCCCGGTTCCCTTGCGATGGGCGCAACCAGTGGCGGCGGCGGACAGGCCATCATCTGGAACCCCGGGAAGTCGGTCTCCTGGACCTCCAATTTCAGCGGGCAGAAGGTCTCCACCACCAACAGCCTGTATCCCGAGGCCTACAACGAATACAAGGCCGTCGACGTCACTTATACCTACAAGACTTCAGACACCTTCCTTTTCGTGGGCTACACGTGGAGCAGGGACTACGGCAACTACGAGGGTCTCATCAGCGCCACCAACGGCCAACCGGACGGTGGCATCACCGCCTCCTATGACTTCTGGCCCTATGTCGGGACCGGCTACCTGCCCACCGACCACACCCACCAGTTCAAGGCGTACGGCTACAAGAAGATCAAGGTGGGCAAGGGCGACCTCGCCCTAGGCTTCAACTTCCTTGCCCAGAGCGGCCGCCCCTACAGCCAGCAGGATGATGGCAGCACCAGCAACCCCGTCCTGCCGGATCCCGGCGGTTATGCCAATGCCGACTTCCAGGACCTGAAGCTGGGCAACAAGGGTCGCCTTCCCTGGCTGACCCGCCTGGATCTGAACTTCCACTACGACATGCCCCTGGAAGGGAAGATGCGAATCGAGCCCTTCTTCGAGATCTACAACGTCATGAACCACCGTCCCGAGACGGCCGTGCTCGAGCAGTACACCGACCGCTACGGCAACCCCCAGCCTGTCGGGCGCTTCGGCTCCGCCACGGACTACCAGCCGGCCCGGTCCTTCCGCTTCGGCTGCAAGCTGAAGTTCTAGACCCGTTCCAGCCAAAAGGACCCCCGCTCCGGCGGGGGTCTTTTTTCATGGGTGGCTTTCCAGCGCCTTCGGCTGTATAAGAACCGCAGGTGAACCATGAACTCGCAGACTCGTGCTGAACTGCTCATGTCCTATGCCCAGGGTCCCCGGATGCTCCGGGAGGCGGTCGAGGCCCTTCCCCCGGAGGCCCTGGACTTCCGCCCGGCACCCGGGGCCTGGAGCCCGCGCGCCATTCTCTTCCACCTGGCGGAGAGCGAGCTGCACGGCTACCTGCGGGCCCGCACCATCATCGCCCAGCCGGGCACCACCATCGTCCCCTACGACCAGGACCGCTGGGCCGGCACCCTGGATGACGCCGCCCAGCCCCTGGGCGAGGCGCTGGACCTCTTCCGGCTCCTGCGGGAGATGCTGGCCCGGCAGCTGCGCGCCCTGCCGGAGGCGGCCTGGGAGCAGACCCTCGTGCATCCCGAGCGGGGCACCCTCACCCTGGAGCGGCTCCTGGAATTGTATGTGGGTCACCTGGACACCCACCTGAAGCAGATCGCCCGGACCCTGGCGGCCTGGCGGCAGCGCTGAGATGAGCTCTCAGCCAAATAGGCGTTGGCCGTGACTTGCGCGCAAAGTTACAATGAACGGTTTGCGTACGGGAGTTGAAATCATGATCGGCCTTTGCCTCATCCTGCTCGTGGGGGGAACCCCGGCGAGCGTCCCCCCCAGACCCGCGATGGAATCCGTGGAACTGCGCCGGGCCGTGGTGATCCCGGCGGAGGCCCTGGACCAGGACCTGCCCGAGGCCGAGGCCGACGAGGCCCCCGAACCCGCGACCCCCGGCGCCCTGGTGCCGCTGCGCAAGGCCGCGGTCGTGCGGGCCCCCGATCCCACCAAGGAGTACTGATGACCCTTCAGGACAAATTCGACACCCTCAGGTCCCGCTATTCGGAGGCCATGAAGGGCGGCGGCCCGGCCCGCGTGGACAAGCAGCACCAGGGCGGCAAGCTCACCGCCCGGGAGCGGGTGGCCGCGTTCCTGGACGAGGGCTCCTTCGAGGAAGTCGACGCCCTGGCCCTCAACCCCACCCCCGGCGAGGCCAAGATGCCCGGAGACGGCGTGGTCACCGGCTTCGGCCGCGTCGACGGGCGCCCCGTGGCGCTGTTCGCCCAGGACTTCACCGTCGTCGGCGGCAGCCTCTCCCTCACCCATGCCCGGAAGATCTGCAAGATCATGGATATGGCCATGAAGGTCGGGTGCCCGGTGATCGGATTCAACGACTCGGGCGGGGCCCGCATCCAGGAGGGCGTGAACTCCCTGGCCGGCTACGCGGAGATCTTCCTGCGCAACACCATGGCCTCGGGCGTGGTGCCCCAGATATCGCTCATCATGGGTCCCTGCGCGGGCGGCGCGGTGTACAGCCCGGCCATCACCGACTTCATCACCATGGTGCGCAACACCAGCTACATGTTCGTCACGGGCCCCGAGGTCATCAAGGCCGTCACGCACGAGGACGTGACCAAGGAGGAGCTGGGCGGGGCCTCGGCCCACGGCTACAAGTCCGGCGTGGCCCATTTCCTGGTGCCTTCGGACCTGGCCGCGCTCGCCCACACCCGGGAGCTGCTGAGCTTCCTGCCTTCCAACAACCTCCAGGAGACGCCCCGCAGGGCCCCGCTCATCGAGATGCCCCTGGAGAACCCGGCCCTGGACTCCATCATCCCCGAGGACCCCAGCAAGCCCTACGACGTGCGCCAGATCATCAAGGGCGTGGTGGACGACGAGCACTTCTTCGAGGTGATGGAGGCCTACGCCGGCAACATCGTCATCGGCTTCGGGCGGCTCGAGGGCCGCAGCGTGGGCATCGTGGCCAACCAGCCCGCGCACCTGGCCGGGGTCCTGGACATCGCCTCCAGCGAGAAGGGGGCGCGGTTCGTGCGTTTCTGCGACGCCTTCAACATCCCGCTCATCATCATCGAGGACGTCCCGGGCTTCCTGCCCGGCGTCAACCAGGAGCACGGCGGCCTCATCAAGAACGGCGCCAAGCTGCTCTACGCCTTCTGCGAAGCCACGGTGCCCAAGCTCACCATCATCACCCGCAAGGCCTACGGCGGCGCCTACATCGTCATGGCGTCCAAGCACATCCGGGCCGACTTCAACTTCGCCTACCCCACCGCCGAGATCGCCGTCATGGGCGCCGACGGGGCCGCGAACGTGCTCTACGCCAAGGAGATCGCCAAGGCCGACGACCCCGCCGCCAAGCGCGCCGAGATCGTGGCCGACTACAACGAGAAGTTCGCCAACCCCTACGTGGCCGCGGGCCTCGGCTACGTGGACGAGGTGATCATGCCCCGCGAGACCCGCAAGAAGCTGCTGCGGGCCCTCAACCTCCTGGAAGGCAAGCGCGAGTCCATGCCCCCCAAGAAGCACGGCAACATCCCGCTCTAGTGGGCGATCTGCTCCTGGGATCCGGCAACGCCCTCCGCCCCGGCTGGAGGGCGTTGCTCTTCTATGCGGCCGCGGCGCTCGGCTACCGCCTCCTCCTGGAGGCCGTCCCCGGCGTGCCCCGGGCCGCCGGCCTCTGCGCGGTGCTGCTCCTGGCCTCGACGCTCTTCCTGGCCCTGGAGGGCCGACCCCTGGCCACCCTGGGCCTGCGCCCCGGAACGGCGTGGGCCCGCGACTTCGCCCTGGGCGCCGCCCTGGGGTGCGGCATCATCCTCCTGTCGGCGCTGCTGGCCTACGGCGCGGGCGGATTCCACCTCGCGAAGGGCGCGGGGGCATCCGCCCTGGCCTCGGGCGCGGCCTTCTACCTGCTGCCGGCCTTCAGCGAGGAGCTCGCGTTCCGCGGCTACATCTTTCAGCGCGTGGAGTGGAGCCTGGGCTCCTGGGGCGGCCTCTTCCTCATGTCCGTCCTCTTCGCCGGCGCCCACGTCTCCAATCCCGGCATGACGGGCTCCACGCGGGTCCTGGCCTCCGTGAACATCTTCCTGGCCGGGGCCGCGCTGGGCCTGGCCTACCTGGGGACCCGGAGCCTGGCGCTGCCCCTGGGTCTCCACGTCGGCTGGAACTGGTGCCAGGGAGCGCTCCTGGGCTTCGGGGTCAGCGGCACCCAGGCGCTGGGCTGCTTTGTCCCCATTCCGCACGCCCGGCCCCTCTGGCTGACCGGGGGAGCCTTCGGGCTGGAAGGGAGCCTGCCATGCACGCTTGTTTGTTCATTGGCTTGCTATTTCCTGCTCCGTCGCTGGCCCGTCAGAGAGCTTAAGGGCCCCTTTTTCAAAAAATAAATAATAGGTAAAAAATTTTTTTTCCAGTGAAAATTTTTTATTGATCTGTGGGTCGTTTGTTCCCACAATGATCCTGTCAACGTGGTCCAAACTTGAAATCCCGAAATGCGGGAGCGGCTTCATGAAGCACATCCGGCTGTGATCCAGGCCCGGTGCAGCCGCCTCTATCCTTTCCCAACCAGGGTGGCCCGGCGCCGTCGCCGGCGCGCCGACCCCCTTCCCCACCCGGAGGACTCCATGTCCAGTTCAGGCGTCTTGACCAACCTCGATACCCGCATCTCCGAGCTCGCGGCCAAGTACCTGCCGCTCGCCTCGGAAATGCTGCGCGAAGCGATCCGCATCCCCGCGGATTACGTGGACAAGCCCCTGGACCAGGGCGGCGATCCCGCCTGCGGCACCTCCAACCACGAGTTCCCCCGCATCGACTACCTGCGCAGGAAGATCGTCGAGATCAAGGCCGTTCGCCGCGACGAGGACGCCTTCTTCGACGAGTTCGGCAACCTGGTCTGGTTCGTGGAGGACCCCAACGACGGCATCGACCCGGACAAGAAGAAGGTCATCTACATCGACGGCCACACCGACACCGTCAAGCCCCTGCGCGCGCAGTGGCTCGCCAACAGCGGCGTGGACTGCTTCGACGGGATCGTGGACCCCTCCAAGGTCAACAAGGCCTTCCTCAACAAGGAACTGGGCTACCTGCCTCCCGAAGGCGAGTGGAACCACCTCATCTTCGGCCGCGGCTCCGCGGACCAGCTGGGCGGCGTGATCAGCGCCGCCATCGCCACCAAGATCATGCTGGAACTCGAGGCCGAGGGCGCGCTCAAGGGCGTCATCGTGCGCTCCTACGCCACCGTCTGCGAGGAGGACAACGACGGCGCGGGCCCGATGTACCTGGTCCGCAAGGTCTTCCCCACCGCCAAGCCCCAGATCGTGCCCGACGTGGTGATCCTCACCGACAGCTCCGGCTGCTCGAAGAACGGCGCCCTGGGCATCTACCGCGGGCAGCGCGGCCGCATGCAGATCGAGGTCACCGTCACCGGCAAGTCCTGCCACGGCTCCATGCCCTGGGAAGGCAAGAACCCCCTGGAGTTCGGCGGAGCCATCCTGAAGGAGGCCGCCGACAAGTACGACCGCCGCGTCGGCTTCCTGGACCACCCGTTCCTGGGCCACGGCACCCGCACGGCCTCCTGGTCCAAACTTGACACCCCCAGCGACTGCGCCGTTCCGGAGAAGTTCACCTTCCGCTTCGACCGCCGCCTCACCATCGGCGAGACCCCCGACCAGTCCTGCGCGGACGTCGAGGCCCTGGACGCGGTGGCCGCCGCCCGCAAGGCCGGCCTCGGGGTGGACGTCTCCATCCCCACCTACACCGAAGCCAGCTGGAAGGGCTTCGTGCTGAACAACCCCCAGGTGTACGTGGGCTGGGTCACCCCCGAGGAGCATCCCGCGGTGCAGGCCGCCGTGGCGTCGTACAAGAAGGTCATCTCCCCCAACGTGGACGGCAAGGTCGGCACCGGCGGCGTGATCACCAAGGAGCCCCGTGTGGACCGCTGGGTGTTCTCCACCGACGGCGTGGGCTACCCGATGGCCATGGACTACAGCGTCCCCGGCAGCAAGGACAAGAAGTGGGTCGAGAACGGGATCTACAAGCACCCCGCCATGATCGGGTTCGGCACCGGCATCGAGCAGAACACCCACAAGATCGGCGAATGCCTGGACGAGCGCGAGCTGCAGCACGCCGCGGCCTTCCTGGCCCGGTTCCCCACCGTCTACGCGGCGATGTAGCCCTCAACCTCCCTGCCCCACAAGCCAGACAGGTACCCCGATGGAAAAAGCATTCCGCCCCGCCCCGCTCGAGCTGATGGCCAGCTGGATCTTCCGCGATCTCGACGCGCGGGAGACGGTCCTTGGCATCCCCAAGGCCAACATCCAGATCCCCCACGCCAAGCTGGCGACGGAAATGTTCGGACACACCGTGGCCGCCCCCCTCGGGGTGGCCGCGGGACCCCACACCCAGCTGAGCCAGAACATCGTGGCCAGCTGGCTGTGCGGGGCCCGGTTCATCGAGCTCAAGACCGTCCAGATCCTCGACGAGCTCGCCGTGAGCCGGCCCTGCATCGATTCCGCGGACGAGACCTACAACTGCGAGTGGAGCCAGGAGCTCAAGCTCGAGCAGTCCTTCGACGAGTACCTCAACGCCTGGGTGCTCATCCATGCCCTGGCCCACCGCCTGGGCCTCAAGGATCCCGGCACCCACTTCAACATGAGCGTGGGCTACAACCTCGAGGGCATCCGGACCGACCGCGTGCAGGGCTTCATCGCCCACATGCGCGACGCCTCCGACGCCCTGCCCGCGGCCATCGACAAGGTGGCCCGCGCCTACCCCGCCGTGCGGGACCTGGCCATCCCCTCCCGCCTCTCCAACCACATCACCCTCTCCACCATGCACGGGTGCCCCCCGGCCGAGATCGAGCGCATCGCCACCTACCTCATCCAGGACCTGGGCGTGGACACGTGGGTCAAGCTCAACCCGACCCTCCTGGGCCCCGAGCGCCTGCGCGGCATCCTCAACGACACCCTGGGCTTCGACATCGAGGTGCCCGACGAGGCCTTCGGCCACGATCCCAAGTTCGCCGACGCCATGGCGATGGTGAAGAACCTGGCCGCCGTGGCCAAGGGCCGCCCCAACCAGTTCGGCCTCAAGCTCTCCAACACCCTCGAGGTGGTGAACCACCGGCCCGTGTTCCCCGCCAGCGAGAAGATGATGTACATGTCGGGGCGCTCCCTGCACCCCCTGACCCTCACCCTGGCCGACCTCGTCACCGAGGAGCTGGACGGCGCCGTGCCCATCAGCTTCTGCGGCGGCGCCGACGCCAACAACTTCCCCGACCTCGTGGCCGACGGCATGTATCCCGTCACGGTGTGCACCGACCTGCTCAAGCCCGGCGGCTACGCCCGGCTCCAGCAGTACCTGGTGAACCTGGAGGACGCCATGACGTCCACGGGCGCCGCCGACCTGCCCGGCTTCGTCAAGGCCGTCTCGGGCGGACACGGAGCCCGGTTCAACCTCTCCCGCCACGCCATCCGCGCGGCGAGCGACGACACCTACACGCGCCGGGCCCGGCCCCTGGTCTTCAAGGGCGACCGCGCCCTGGGCTCCTTCGACTGCATCGCCGCGCCCTGCGCCGAGGCCTGCCCCACCCACCAGAACATCCCCGACTACATGTGGCTCGTGGCCCACGGCCGGCCCGGGGAGGCCATGGACGTCATCCTCCGCACCAACCCGCAGCCCGGCATCACCGGCAGCGTCTGCGACCACAAATGCACCGAGCGCTGCGTGCGCAACTTCTACGACTCCCCCCTGGCCATCCGCGAGATCAAGCGCTTCGCCTTCGAGAACGCCACGCCGGCCGCGCCCGTCGCGGGCCCCGCCAAGGGCGTGAAGGTGGCCATCGTCGGCGCCGGACCCGCGGGGCTGTCCGCGGGCTACTTCCTGGCCCGCATGGGGTTCGAGGCCGAGATCTTCGAGGCCCGCTCGGAAATGGGCGGCATGGTGAGCGGGGTCATCCCCGGCTACCGCCTCACGAAGGAGAGCCTGGATGCCGACCTCGACCGCCTGCGGGCGCTGGGCGTCAAGTTCCACTTCGGCAAGGCCCTGGGCCGCGACATCAGCCTCGAGGGACTGCGCAGGGACTTCCCCTTCGTCTTCCTGGGCGTGGGCGCCCAGAAGGGCAAGCGCCTGGGCATCCCGGGCGAGAACGCCCCGGGGGTCATGGACGCCCTGGAGTTCCTGGACAAGGTGCGCTCCGGCGCTCCCATGGACCTGGGCGGCCGGGTGCTGGTCATCGGCGGCGGCAACTCCGCCATGGACGCGGCGCGCAGCGCCAGGCGCCTGGTGAAGGACGGCGAAGTCACCCTCGTCTACCGGCGCACCCGGGCCCAGATGCCCGCGGATCCCGCCGAGGTGGAGGACTGCATCCTGGAGGGCATCGGCCTGCGTGACCTGGTGGCCCCGGATTCCGTGGAGATCACCGGCGGCAAGGTCACCGGGCTCGTGTGCGGCAAGATGAGGCTCGGGGAGCGCGACGCCTCGGGCCGGCCGCGTCCCGTGGCCATCGAGGGCGCCTTCGAGACCCTGCCCGCCACCACCATCATCCCCGCCATCAGCCAGGAGCCCGTGCTGGACTTCCTGGAGGGCCTGGCGGTCCGACGCAAGAAGGACGGCACCCTGGACGTGGACCCCATGACCCGCGAGACCAGCCTCGAAGGCCTGTTCGCCGGCGGCGACGCCGTGCACGGGCCCTCCTCGGTGATCCAGGCCATCGCCGACGGCCGGGCCGCGGCGGAAGCCATCGCCCGCAGGCACGGCGTCGCCATCCCCGCGGAGCCCCAGCTGGCCAAGGGCATTCCCGCGGCCGCCGCCATGGACAAGAAGGCCCGCACGCAACGGCCCCAGACCGTCCCGGTGCTGCCGCTGACCGAGCGCGAGGGCTTCGCCGAGGTCATCCACGCCTTCAGCGCCGAGGCCGCCGCGCTGGAAGCCAGCCGCTGCCTGGACTGCGACGACCTGTGCAGCCTGTGCGTCACCGTCTGCCCCAACCGTGCCAACCTGGCCTACGCCGTCGAGCCCTTCACGTTCCAGGTGCCCACCCTGGTCGTGCGCCAGGGCCGGCTCGTGGCGGAAGGCGCCCGGGACTTCCAGGTGGCCCAGAGCGTCCAGACCCTCAACGTCGGGGACTTCTGCAACGAGTGCGGCAACTGCGACACCTTCTGCCCCGCCAGCGGCGCGCCCTACAAGGACAAGCCCAAGTTCTGGATCGACGAGGACGGGTTCAACGAGGCCAAGGGCGACGCGTTCCGCTTCGAGGCGCTTGACGGCGGCGTGGGCCTCAAGGCCCGCCTGGGCGGCGAGGAGCACCGCCTGGACGTGCGCGACGGCATCGCCGTCTACCGGACCGGGCAGGTCCTGGCGAGGTTCCAGGCCCCGGGGTGGGATCTCCTGGGCTTCGAGGCCGTCGGCGTTCTGCCCGAGGGGTCCCAGGTCGACCTCGCACCGTGCGCCACCCTGCTTGGATTGCTGTTCGCCCAGGCGGAACTGCCGGCCTGATGAAATTTTTTCAAGGGACTGAAATTTTTTGTTGACGAGCGGGTCCTCTATTTTACACTTACAGGCAAATCAACAGATCTTGCCCCCGCGCCGCCGCCAGGAAGTCATGGAGTCCCTCCCTTTCCCATTCCGCCCGGAGGGGCGCATCCACGGAGTTTGAAATGAGCAACAAACCTGGGGTCCATCCCGTTGACGAGGTCCTGCCGCTGGGCAGGCTCTCGCTCCTGGGGATCCAGCACGTGCTCGTGATGTACGCGGGCGCCGTCGCTGTTCCCCTCATCGTCGGCGGCGCGCTCAAGCTCCCCAAGGAGCAGCTGGCGATGCTGATCAACGCCGACCTCTTCGCGTGCGGCGTCGCAACGCTCATCCAGGCGCTGGGATTCGGGCGCTTCGGCATCCGCATGCCCGTGATGATGGGCGTGACCTTCGCCGCGGTGAGCCCCATGGTCGTCATGGCCGCCAACCCCGCCATCGGCATCACGGGCATCTTCGGCGCGGTCATCGCCGCGGGCCTGTTCGGCGTCCTCATCGCGCCCGTGGTGAGCTGGCTTCTGCCGCTGTTCCCGCCCGTGGTGACGGGCAGCATCATCTCCGTCATCGGCATCTCCCTCATGAAGATCGGAATCAACTGGGCCGCCGGCGGTCCCCATCCCGGGATCCCGGGCTACGGCTCCCTGGGCAACCTGGCCATCGCCGCGACCGTCCTCGTCGCCATCCTCCTCATCATCCGGTTCGTGAAGGGATTTTTCGCCAACATCGCCGTCCTCACCGGGATCGTGCTGGGGATGGTCATCTGCATCGGGCTGGGCCGGGTGAGCTTCGCCAACATCGGCGCGCAGCCCTGGTTCGCGATCGTCAAGCCCTTCCAGTTCGGCTGGCCCACGTTCCAGTTCGGCGCGGTTCTCACCATGTGCCTGGTGATGATCGTGGTGATGATCGAGTCCCTGGGCATGTTCCTGGCGCTTTCCGAGATCACGGGCAAGCCCGTGGACCAGAAGCAGCTCTCCGACGGCCTTCGCGTGGACGGCCTGGGCACGCTCATCGGCGGAATCTTCAACACCTTCCCCTACACCTCCTTCTCGCAGAACGTGGGCCTGGTGGGCGTCACCGGCGTGCGAAGCCGCTACGTCTGCGTCATGGGCGGCGGGATCCTCCTGGCCCTGGGCCTCATTCCCAAGCTGGCCTTCGTGGTGGCCTCGGTGCCGGTGTACGTGCTGGGCGGCGCGGGCATCGTGATGTTCGGCATGGTCGCGGCCACGGGCATCCGCATCCTGGGCGGGGTCGACTTCCAGAAGAACCGCAACAACCTCTACATCGTGGCCATCAGCATCGGCTTCGGCATGATCCCCCTCGTGGCCGACAAGTTCTTCCGCGAAATGCCAAAACCCCTCGAACCCCTGCTCGGCAGCGGAATTCTCCTGGCGTCCCTCGTTGCTGTCGCACTCAACCTGTTCTTCAACCAGCTGAAGCGCCGCGAGGAAGCGAGCGAGGAATCCATCATGGCCACCAAGGCGAGCGAAGCCTGAGCACCCATAAGACGACATTTGAGTCATCATTTCTTCAAGTTTCCCCCCCCACCCATTTGGCCACGCTGTTTCAGCCCGGCCTAAACCAAGGAGAATACGCATGAAGAAGCTCACTCTCGCCGCCCTGGGCATCCTGGCCCTTGCCGCCGTCCCCGCCAGCGCCGCCAACTGGAGCGACACGTCCATCGCCGTCCGCAGGGGCAGCGAATACAAGGAGCCCGGCATCCCGGTCTCCATCGCGAAGACCTACGTCGCGCTGAACCACGTCTCCGGCTACGCCTACGGCGGAAACTTCTTCAACGTGGATCTCATCCAGTCCGACAGCAACGATCCCATCAATTCCGAGGGCCCCGGCACCTCCGGCGGCGCCCACGAGCTCTACGCCACCTACAAGCACACCCTGAACCTCAGCAAGGTCTTCAACACCAAGACCGGCTTCGGCCCCGTGCGCGACGTCGAGTTCACCTTCGGTTTCGACTACGCCTCCAAGAACACCCGCTTCGCCCCCGCCGTGTACAAGCTCATGGCCGGCCCCCAGCTGTCCTTCAACGTCCCCGGGTTCCTCAGCGTCGCCCTCCTGTACTACAAGGAGAAGAACCACAACTCCTTCGGCACCTTCAACCCCAAGGGCGCGATGGACGTGACCTTCGACCCCACCTACCAGATCGCCGCCGCCTGGGGCATCAACGTTCCCCTCGGCAAGGTGAACACCACGGTCAAGGGCTTCGCCACCTACACCGGCGCCAAGGGCCGTGACGGCTCCTACGTCGAGACCAAGCCCGAAACCCTCGCGAACATCCACTGGATGTTCGACGTGAGCCCCGTGTTCGGCGCCAAGAAGGGCACCTTCCAGATCGGCCCCGGCATGCAGTACTGGGACAACAAGTTCGGTGATCCCACCCATGCCACGCTCGCCGAGACCCCCGCCGGCCAGGTCGTGAATCCCCGCACCACCGCCTTCCAGTTCTCCGTGGAATACCACTTCTAGAACCCGATCCAACGCCGCGCGGGGGTTCGCCCCCGCGCGTTTTCCGCCAGGACTTCCGCCATGACTCCTTTCTGCTACCGGTGCACGGACTGCGGCCGCACGTATTCCCGCGACGAGGTCCGCTACCTGTGCCCTGAATGCGGGAAGTCCTACCGTCCCGGCATCCCCCTCGCGGGTGTGCTGGAGGCGGTCTTCGACTACGACGCCATCGCCGCGGCCTTCAGCCAGGACCGCCCCGACTGGAACCTCTTCTGCCCCGTGGAGACGGAGTTCCATCCGCCCCTGCCCGTGGGCAACACCCCCATGGCCCGCGTGGGGAGCCTCGGCGCCGAGCTGGGCCTGGGGGAACTCTGGGTCAAGAACGACGGCCTCAACCCCTCCGGCAGCCTCAAGGACCGCGCGTCCTTCCTGGTGGTCGCCGAGGCCCGGCGGCTGGGGATCGACCTCATCGTCGCCGCCTCGACCGGCAACGCCGCCTCGGCGCTGGCCGCGGTGTGCGCCTCCAGCGGCACCAGGGCCCTCATCTTCGTTCCCGAGAAGGCCCCCAAGGCCAAGCTGGTGCAGATGGTCCTCTACGGGGCGACCGTCATCCCCGTCAAGGGCACCTACGACGACGCCTTCCGCCTCTCCCTGGAATACACCGACAAGCGCGCCGGCCTGAACCGCAACACCGCCTACCACCCGCTGACCATCGAGGGCAAGAAGACCGCGGGCCTGGAGATCTGGGCCCAGGCCGGCTTCCTGGTCCCCGACGCGATCTTCGTGTCCGTGGGCGACGGGGTCATCATCGGCGGCGTGCACAAGGCCTTCGTGGACCTCAAGCGGGCCGGGCTCATCGACCGCCTCCCGCGCCTCATCGGCGTGCAGGCCGAGTCCTCCGACGCCATCCACCGGTACGTGGAGACCGGCGTCTATTCCGACGCCGCCAACCCCACCACCCGGGCCGATTCCATCTCGGTGACCTGCCCCAGCAACGCCCACGGGGCGCGCCGGGCCATCCTGGAGAGCGGCGGCCTCACCCTCACCGTCACCGACGACGAGATCCTCACCGCCCAGGCCGCCATGGCCGCCCGCACCGGGATCTTCACGGAGCCCGCCGGCGCCACGGCCTACGCCGGGCTGGTGAAGCTCCAGGCGAGCGCAAAGGCCCTGGCATCTGGCGCCCGGGCGGTTATCCTTGCCACGGGCAACGGCCTGAAGGACGTCGAGGCCCCCCTGTCCCGCATCTCCATCCCACCCGCCATCGAACCCCGGCTGGAGTCCGTACCCCGATGAAGCTCGCCATCCGCAACGGCCGCGTGGCCCAGGGCGACACCCTCGTGAAGGCCGACGTCCTCGTGGAGGACGGCCTTGTCAGGACCGTCGGCCAGGTGGGCCCCGCCGACCGGGACATCGACGCCTCGGGCTGCTACGTCCTGCCCGGCTTCATGGACTTCCACACCCACGTGGACGACCACATCGGCCGCTTCTACCTGGCCGACAGCTACGAGACCGCCACCCGGGAGGCGGTCCTGAACGGGATCACCACCCTCTGCACCTTCGTGACCCAGGCCGAGGGCCAGAGCCTGCGCCAGGCCATGGTGGCCGCCCGGGCCAAGGCCCTGGACCATTGCCACGGGGACGTGCTCTGGCACCTCACCCCCACCACCTTCGCGCACGGCGACATGCGTTTCCTGGCGGCCCTTCTGGAGGCCGGGTACCGCACCATCAAGCTCTACACCACGTACCGGCCCGCGGGGCTCTACGTGAGCTACCAGGGCCTCGGGGACCTCTTCGAGCGCCTGGCCCCGCTGGGCGCGACCTTCATGGTGCACTGCGAGGACGACGACATCATCGCCCACGTGGAACCCTCGGCCCTGGACCTCTCCAGGGCCCACAGCCACACGCGGCTGCGCTCCGAGGAGGCCGAGGTGGTGGCCATCCGCCGGGTGACGGAACTGGCCCTGGCCAAGGGCGCCTCCCTCCACGTCGTGCACGTCTCCACCCTGGAAGGCGCCCGGGAAATCGTCCGGGCCAAGGCCGAGGGCGACGTCTCCATGGAGACCTGCCCCCAGTACCTCTACCTGGACGACACCTTCCTGGACCGCCCCGACGGCCACCACTGGCTCTGCTCGCCGCCCCTGCGCGGCCACCGGGAGGAATTCCGCGCCCTGGCCCGGGAGGGCGCCTTCGACATGATCGCCACGGACCACTGCGCCTTCCGGCCCGAGGACAAGGACAGCTGGAACGGCAAGGACCTGCGGCAGGTCCCCAACGGCATGCCCGGCCTGGGCGCCCTGCCCCACGTCACCTGGAAGATCTGGGAGGATGATCCCGACCGCTCCGCCCTGGGCCTGGCCACGCACCTCGCCCTCAACCCCGCCCTCCGGGCGGGGGTCGCGGACCGCAAGGGGGCCATCCTGCCCGGCATGGACGCCGACATCGTGGTTCTCGATCCGGACGGTCCCGAGCGTCCCGTGCGCTCCACCGGCGTCCCCACCTTCGAACCGTTCCCCGGCTTCACCACGAAGCTCCATTTCCGCTCAGTGCTGCTCCGGGGCGTCCCCCGGGTCCAGGATGGGCGGCTCCTGGAACCGGACCGCCCCATGGGGGTCCCCCTCCAACCCGATCCCGAAACGCTTCCCTTCACCTGATCCCTCAAGGAGGATCCCCATGACCACGACCCCCACCATCACCGAGAACCTGCGCGCCTTCCAGGGCCTGAAGACGGATCTGTTCCACAAGGACTTCCTCCTCACCTGGGAGCATCCCGAGGAGGAGATCCGGGCCATCGTCACCCTGGCCGACACCCTCAAGCAGCTGCACAAGGCCGGCCACTCCTACAAGGCCTTCGACACGGGCCTGGCCATCTCCATCTTCCGCGACAACTCCACCCGCACCCGCTTCAGCTTCGCCAGCGCCGCCAACGCCATGGGCCTGGGCCTGTCGGACCTGGACGAGCAGAAGAGCCAGGTCGCCCACGGCGAGACCGTGCGCGAGACCGCCAACATGATCAGCTTCCTGACGGAAGTCATCGGCATCCGCGACGACATGTTCCTGGGCGAGGGCCACACCTACATGAAGGAGGTGGGCGACGCCCTCACGGACGGCACCGAGCGCGGCGTGCTCCACCGCCGCCCCAGCATCGTCAACCTCCAGTGCGACATCGACCACCCCACCCAGTCCCTGGCCGACCTGGCCTGGCTGCGCCAGCACTTCGGCAGCCTCGAAGCCCTCAAGGGCAAGAAGATCGCCATGACCTGGGCCTACTCCCCCAGCTACGGCAAGCCCCTGTCCGTGCCCCAGGGCATCATCGGCCTCATGTCCCGCTTCGGCATGGACGTGCGCCTGGCCCACCCCGAGGGCTACGGCCTCATTTCCGACGTGGTCGACCTCTCCGGCAGGCAGGCCGCGAAGTCCGGCGGCAAGTTCACCGTCACCAACAGCATGGAAGAGGCCTTCGACGGCGCCGACATCGTCTACCCCAAGAGCTGGGCCCCCTACCACGTCATGGAGCGCCGCACCGAGATGCTCAAGGTCTCCGACAAGGAAGGCCTGCGCGAGCTCGAGAAGGAGTGCCTGGCCAACAACGCCAAGTACACCAGCTGGGAGTGCACGCGCAAGATGATGGACCGCACCGCGGACAAGAAGGCCCTCTACATGCACTGCCTGCCTGCCGACATCACCGACGTGAGCTGCAAGGCCGGCGAAGTCTCCGCCGAGGTCTTCGAGCAGTACCGCATCCCCACCTACCAGGAAGCCGCCTACAAGCCCTTCATCATCAGCGCCCTCATGTTCCTCACGCGCCTGAAGGATCCCGGAGCCAAGCTCGAGCAGATCGTCAACCGGGCCCAGGCCCTCCACCTGTAGGCCCCAGAGGAAAATCCCATGTCAAGAATCGTCAAGACCTACAACGAAGAAGTCGTCAAGCGCACAGCCAAGCGCTGCAAGGACCGGGGCATCATCATCCCGACCTTCGCCCAGATGCGCCACCCCGAGACCGCCCCCGAGTCCGTCAAGGCCCGCCTCAAGAATGTGGGCCTGTGGGACGTGGATCCCGCCAACCTCTTCCGCATCACCTGGAAGAACGACCATGAGACCGGGCTCTTCGGCGGCCCCAACCACCTGGAGATCCCCCGGGAGATCACCGGCGTCAAGGCCCGCATCATCGGCCTGGTCGGCAAGTACTTCCCCACCGGCGCCCACAAGGTCGGCGCGGCCTTCGCCTGCCTCGTGCCCCGGCTCGTGAGCGGCGAGTTCGACCCCGACAAGCACAAGGCCGTGTGGCCCTCCACGGGCAACTACTGCCGCGGCGGCGCCTTCGACTCCGCCGTGCTGGGCTGCACCGCCATCGCCATCCTGCCCGAGAACATGAGCCAGGAGCGCTTCACCTGGCTGGCCGAGATCGGCTCCGAAGTCATCGCGACCCCCGGCTGCGAGAGCAACGTCAAGGAGATCTACGACAAGTGCTGGGAGCTGAAGAACGATCCCAAGCACGTGATCTTCAACCAGTTCGAGGAATTCGGCAATCCCGTGTGGCACTACAACGTCACGGGCCCGGCCATGGAAGACATCTTCAACGCCATCAAGACCCCCAGCACCCGCCTGGCCGGCTACGCCAGCGCCACCGGCAGCGCCGGCACCATCGCGGCGGGCGACTACCTCAAGTCCCTCCACCCCGGCGCCAAGGTCATCGCCACGGAAGCCTGGCAGTGCCCCACGCTGCTCATGAACGGCTTCGGCGACCACCGCATCGAGGGCATCGGCGACAAGCACGTGCCCTGGGTCCACAACGTCCGCAACACGGACGCCGTCGCGGCCATCGACGACGAGGACTGCATGCGCATCCTCCGGCTCTTCAACGAGCCCGAGGGCCAGAAGCACCTGGCCGGCCTGGGCATCAGCCAGGACGTCATCAAGAAGCTGGGTCTCCTGGGCATCAGCGGCGTCTGCAACATGCTGGCCGCGATCAAGGCCGCCAAGTACTGGGAGCTGGACGAGAACGACGTGATCTTCACGATCTTCACGGACAGCGTGGAGATGTACCGCTCCCGCCTGGAGGAGCAGACCACGGAGCACGGCGCCTTCACGGCCGTCGACGCCGCCACCACGATGATCGGCAGCCTCGAGCGCCAGGGCGTGGACCACTTCAAGGAGCTCACCTACCCCGAGAAGAAGGCCATCCACAACCTGAAGTACTACACCTGGGTCGAGCAGCAGGGCAAGACCTACGAGGAGATCTGCGCGCAGTGGGATCCCGAGTACTGGCGCCAGCTCTTCACGGAGGAGGCCGCGGCCTTCGACAAGCTCATCGAGAAGTTCAACCAGGAAGTGGCCCGGTCCTAGGCTTCTCCTGATATGGCCGGTGACGGGTGATATGATCACCACCCGTCACCGGCCTTTCCCTTGACCTGCGTACCTGGAAAGATCCCCATGCGAATCCTCATCCACGGCGGAACCGTCATCACCTTCGGGAGCCCCTGCCGGGTCCTGGAAGGCCAGGCGGTGCTCCTCGAAGACGGGCGCATCGCCCGCATCGCCCCCAAGGAAGACATCACCGGCCCCTTCGACCGCACCCTGGACGCCACCGGCAAGGTCGTCATGCCCGGCCTGGTGAACGCCCACATGCACTTCTACTCCACCCTCGTGCGCGGCCTGGGCAAGGCCGCCCCCAGCGCCAACTTCCAGGAGGTGCTGGACAACCTCTGGTGGCGCCTGGACCGAAAGCTCAGCCTCGACGACGTGGACGTCAGCGCCGAGGTGGTGCTCGCCGACGCCGTGCGCAAGGGCACCACCACCCTGGTGGACCACCACGCCAGCCCCTTCGCGGCGACCGGCTCCCTGGACCGCATCGCCGGGGCGGTGCGCCGAAGCGGCGTTCGCGCCTGCCTCTGCTACGAGGTTTCCGACCGGGACGGCCAGGCCGTCACCGACGCGGGCCTCGAGGAGAACGCGGCCTTCGCCAGGCGCTGCGCCGCCGAGAAGGATCCCCACCTGCGCGCCCTCTTCGGGCTCCACGCCGCCTTCACCCTCTCCGACGCCACCCTGGACCGCGCCGCCGCGCTGGGCCGCGAGGTGGGCGTGGGCTTCCACGTTCATGTGGCCGAGGCCGCCTCGGACGTGAAGTTCAACCTCGAGCACCACGGCCAGACCTCCGTGGCGCGCCTTGCCGCCCACGGCCTTCTCGGCAGGGGCAGCATCGCCGCCCACTGCGTCCACGCCAACGAGGCCGACCAGGAGCTCCTGGCCGCCACGGACACCTTCGTGGCCCACAACCCCCAGTCCAACCTCAACAACGCCGTCGGCATCGCCGACGTCCTGGGCCTGGTGCGCCGGGGCGTGCGCGTGGGCCTGGGCACGGACGCCATGACCGTCAACATGCTGGAGGAGATCCGCGTGGCCATGTGGGCCCAGCACCTGCGCCAGGACAACCCCACCTGCGCCTTCATGGAGGTCGCCGGCACGCTCTTCACCCGCAACCCCGAACTGGCGACGCAGCTGTGGGGCTTCCCCCTGGGCACCCTGGAGGAGGGGGCCGCCGCGGACGTCATCCTGGTGGACTACCACGCCCCCACGCCCCTGGACGGAAACACGGTCCTGGGCCACCTGATCTTCGGCATCTCCCAGGCGACGGTGGACACCACCATCTGCGCGGGCCGGATCCTCATGGAGGGCAAGGTCCTGACCAACGGCCTGGACGAGGCGGCCCTGGCCGCGCGCAGCCGGGAACTGGCCGTGAAGCTCTGGGAGCGGTTCTAGCCATGCGGGGGTTCGGGGAGATCGCCGCCGCGCTGCGAACCCTTCCGGAGCCCTCCGCCCTGGCCACCCTGGTGCGCACCAAGGGCAGCTCGTACCGAAAGCCCGGGGCCCGGATGGTCTTCCGCCCCGGGGGCCTCCAGGAAGGCGGCATCAGCGCCGGCTGCATGGAGACCGACGTGAAGGAGCGGGTGGCGGCGGTGCTGGAAGGCCGCCGCCCCCTGCTCGTCACTTTCGACCTGGGCAGCGAGATCGACCTGATCTGGGGCACCGGCATGGGCTGCGCGGGCCGGGCCGACGTGCTCCTGGAGCGGGTGGAGCCCGGGGCCGTGCCGCCCTGGCTGGAGCACTGCGAGCGGTTGTTCCGAAACCGGAAGTCCGGCCTTGTGGCCACGGTCTTCGGGGCCCGGGGCGAGGTCCCCGCCGCGCCCGGGGACCGGTTCGTCTTCGAGGACGGCCTTGCCCTCCAGCCGGTCCCCCCCGCCCTGGAGGCGGCCCTGCTCCGGCCCGCCGGCGCCGAGGCCCGCACCGTCCGGCTGGAAGGCGGCGAGGTGGACCTCCTCCTGGAACCCATCGCCCCCCCCGTGGCCCTGTGGGTCTTCGGCGCCGGGGAGCACGCCATGCCGCTGTTCCGCCTTGCGAAGGAACTGGGCTGGTTCCTGGGCCTGGCTGACCACCGCCCGGGCCTGGCCACCGCGGCCCGCTTCCCCGAAGCCGACCGCATCGCCGTGGGACACCCGCCGGAGTCCCTGGAAGGCATCCCCTTCGACGCCCGCACCGCGGCCCTCGTGGTGAGCCATGTGTACGAGGCCGACAAGGCCGCGCTGGCCGCGCTCCTGAAGGCCCCCCTGGGCTACCTGGGCCTCCAGGGCAACCGAAAGCGCAGCGAGAGGCTCATCCGGGAACTTCAGGAGGAGAACGGCCCCCTGCCTGCGCCGGCCCGGGCCCTCCTCCACTACCCCGCAGGCCTGGACATCGGTGCGGAATCCCCCGAACTCATCGCCCTGTCCATGCTCAGCGAAGTGCAGGCAGCCCTGTCAGGCAGGCCAGGCCTGTCCCTCCGCGACCGGCAGGGGCCGATCCACTAGCCTTTGCGCTCGACCCTGAGCCCGCCCGGCCGCATCGGCAGCCAGTGGTCCACGAACAGCGGCTGGGCCACCTTGTCCGCGGCCTTCAGGCGGTGCAGGGTGCCGGACTGGTCCTGGCTGGCGGCCACGATGGCGAAGGCGTGGGCAAGGGCCGAGAAGGTGGTGACGCTGCAGCTGAACAGGAGGTCCTCGCTGGGCACCGGGATCAGGATGTCGGCGTAGGGGGCCAGGGGGGAATCGGCGCGGTCGGAGAAGGCCAGGACGGGCACGCCCGAGGCCTTGGCGAAGATGGCGGAGTCCACGGTCTCCCGGCTGTAGGGCGCGAAGCTGAGGACCATCATGAGATCCCGTTCGTCCAGGTTGGCCACCTGGTTCGAGAAGTCCGAGGGAATGGCGGCGATGCAGGGCAGGCCGGCCTGGGTGAGGTAGAAGGCCATGATCAGGCTCATGACGTGGGAGACGCCCCGGCCCAGGATCACGCGGTGCCGGGCCTGGGTGATCATCGCCACGGCCGTCTCCAGCGTGGTGTGGTCGACCATCTGGATGAGACGGTTGAGGTTCTCACCATCCCGCCGGGCCACTTCGGCCAGGGCCCCGTAGATGTCGGTGGGGGCCTCCAGCAGCTCGATCTCCGCATCCCCGCTCCGCTCGTGGCAGGCCGCCCTGAGGGCGTCCCGGAATTCGCTGAAGCCCTTGTAGTCCAGGCGCTTGGCGAAGCGGACAACGGTGCCCACGCTCACGTTGGCGCGCTGGGCCATGGACTCGATGCCCCAGAGGGCCCCGAGGAGGTGGTCGGACATGAGGACGTCCGCGATCCGACGCATCGCCTCGGGGAGGTCCCGGTAGGCTTCTGCGAGGCGCGACTGGATTGGGGTATCGGGTGCGGGATTCGTCATTTGATGAAGAGAAGTGTAGCACCAAGGAGGGAAAACCCAGCAACCCCCGGCGCAGGTTATCCTGGGGCATGCGCTACGCCTCGCTCGCCTCGGGATCCAAGGGGAACTGCCACGCCTTTTCGCAGGGCCAGGCGACGCTCCTGGTGGACGCGGGGATCTCCCTCAAGCAGATCCGGCTGCGCCTGGCGGAGGTCGGCTTGGACCCGGCGCAGGTGCGCGGGGTCGCCATCAGCCACGAGCACTCGGACCACATCGCGGCCATCCCCGTCCTGCTGCGGAAAACGGACTGGGACATCCTCGCCACCCCCGACACCCTCGCGCGCGTCCAGGCCATCCAGGGCATCGAGATCCCCCGCTCCCGCTGGATCCCGCTCCGGGCGGGCGAGGCCTCGGACTGGAACGGCCTGACCATCCTGCCCTTCACCACCCCCCACGACGCCGCCGACTCCGTGGCCTACCGCATCGAGGCCGGGGGCCTCTGCGCCGCCGTGGTCACGGACCTGGGCCACCCCACGGCCCTGGTGGAGGACCACTGCAGGAGTCTCGACCTCCTGGTGCTGGAGGCCAACCACGACGTGCAGATGCTGCGGGAGGGCGGCTATCCCCCGGCCCTCAAGGCCCGGATCCTGAGCCGGGTCGGGCATCTCAGCAACGAGGCCATGGGCGAGCTCCTGGGCCGGGTGCTGTCCGGACGGCTGCGCACCGTGGTCCTGGCCCACCTCAGCGAGCAGAACAACGATCCCGAACTGGCCCGGTTCACCGCCGAGGGGATCCTGCGGGGCACCGCCACGGCCCTGCATGTCGCGAGCCAGGCGTCGCCTCTCCTTGTTGCGGACCCTGAAAATTGAGCGGAGGATGATTCCATGACAACCCCCCGAATTCTCGCCCGGACGGCGCTGGCCGTCACCGCCACCGTCCTGCCCCTCGCGGCCCAGACACCCCTCTTCAACGACGCGCCGGCCTTCGGCGGCTCCAAGGTCTTCTCCGAGGGCATCAACCCGCTGGGGAACCCGGCCCGCTTCGACCGCGCCCCCGCGGGCTGGTACCTCGCCTACGTGGACGGCGACCAGCGGGCCCAGGACAACCGGACCCTGTTCCAGGACACCACCTCCGGCGACGCCGCCGTCGTGACCGGCGCCCTGGGCAAGCTCAAGGACGCCCCCTGGGCCCAGCGCACCCGGGCCTACGGGCTCACGGGGACCCGGGACGCCACCAATTTCGGATTCACCCGCGAGGAGTTCCACACGGTCACGGCCCACCCCGACCTGGACCCCGCCCACCTGTCCAGCGGGTCCGCCCTGCAGAACAACGCCTCCTACGTGGACGGCCGCCGGGCCATCGTGAACCGGGTCCACTTCGGCGGCGGGGCCCTGGCCTCGGGCACCGCCGCCGGGTTCAACCTGCGCATCGAGCAGTGGTCCCTGGGCCTGACGCAGCCCTTCCTGAACCAGCTCCCCCCGGGCGTCTACACCTTCGCCCCGGGCGGCGCCTTCCCCTTCCGCTACGCCGCGGACGACCTCGCGCTGGGCTACGGCACCACCGACCGCAAGACCCTCATGGTCGCCATGGACGCGGGCTTCACCACCGAGCTGGCCCAGGGCCTGCGCGTGGGGGTCACCGCCGACCAGCTCAACGGCAAGCGTCTCTGGGACGTCACCATGAACCCCCAGTATCGCGGCGCCCTCCAGCTGGACCTCGGCACCAACACCCAGCTCACCCTCGAGAGCGACATCAACGGGGCCATGCGCATGCCCTTCCCCGTCAAGCAGCAGTCCAGCTCCGCCTCCCTGCGGTACCAGGTGAGCCAGTCCGTGATCTTCCTGGTGGGCGGCGAACGCCGGAAGATCGGCGACGCCAGCGTGACCCGCCTGGGCGCGACCCTGCAGCTGCGCACCGCCAGGATGTTCCTCGCGGTGGGCTTCCAGGCCGGCCAGGACAAGCCCCTCAAGGGCCTGAGCCTCATGGTGAACTGATGGGCGGGTTCCTCCGGAAGGCCGCCTTCGCAGCGCTGACCCTGATCCCCCTCGCGGCCCAGCCCACGGTCCAGGAGGTGGTGTCCCGGTTCGACGCCGCCCAGGCCAAGGTCGCCACGCTCCAGGCCCCCTTCAGCCTCACGATCCGCAGGGCCATGCTCAAGACCCCCACCGTCACCCGGGGCACCCTCTACCTCCAGGAATCGGACTTCGTCCACTTCAGCTTCTCCCCGCCCGAGGACCTGGTCCTGCACCTGACGCCCAAGGCCCTGATCTCGTACAGCCCGGCCGAAGGCGCCGCCGAACAGCTGAAGATCGGGATCATCAAGAACGCCAACCGCAAGTTCCTGGGACTGGGGCAGAGGCTCTCCTACCTTTCGGACTACTTCAAGATCTCCGTCGGGGACGGCAAGGGCGTGGCGGGCTCCATCCTGCTCACCCTCGAGCCCCGGAGCTACTCGGTCAAGAAGCGGATGCAGGTGCTGCTCATATGGGTCGACAAGGACACCTACCTGCCCCGCCAGCTGAACTGGGTGGAGCGGGGGGGGGATTCCTGGCTCCTGGAGCTGGGGCCCCTGACCACGAACCAGCCCCTTCCAGCCGGCGTCACGGGCTTCAAACTGCCCCCCGGGATCCCCATCAAGGATGAGTTCAGCTTTTTTGCCACAAGAAGGAAGTAGAATTGGCCTTGGCATACCTGGGGAATTCATGATCGTCATCTGTCCATCCTGTGCATCCCGGTTCCAGTACGGGGAAGAGCGCTTCCTGGGGGCGCCGTCCAAGCGCTTCCGGTGTCCGAAGTGCGGCGAGACGTTCGAGGTCATGAATCCGGCCCGGGTCCCCGAGCCCCCGCCGGCCCAGCCCACGCCCCGGCCCCTGCCGCCGGCCCAGCCCGAGCCCCCCCCGAAGGCCACCGAGACCAGCCGGCGCAGGGGCCGCGACGCCATGCTCGACCTCACGAGCCTCCGGAACGACGGCATGCCTTCCGGACTCCGGTTCACCCTGGCCTTCCTTACCGGCCCCTTCGCCTCCACCGTGCGGGTGCTGGAATCCCCCCTGACCATCATCGGCAGGGAGGAGGGGGACGTGGTGATCAACGATCCCGAGATCTCCAGGCGCCACGCGCGCATCGAGATCCACCCGGACGGCACCGTCTGGCTCAGCGACCTGGATTCCACCAACGGCACCTTCGTGGGCAGCGCGCCCATCGCAGGCCCCACCAAGCTTGCCGACCGCCAGGAGTTCTCCTGCGGAAGGAGCACCTTCATGCTGCTCATCCGGGACACCAACATCATCGGAATGGACTGACCGTGGCCACGCCCTTCGAACCTTACCTCCATCAGGCCAAGGCTCTGTTCGATGCCGGCGACATCGTGAAGGCCGGCCAGATCTGGCAGGCCATCCTGAAGCGGGACCCCGCCAGCGAGGAAGCCAGGGCCGGGCTCTACAAGGTCAAGGCCCACTTCGACGCGCGGGCCACCCAGGACGGCCTCCGGGCCGCCCCCGAGCCCGAGCCCAACCGCCAGACCCTCACGCCCCCCAGTCCCGAGGTGAACAGCCTGCTGGATGCCGGGTGCGCCCTCTACGACGCCGGGCTCGTCGCCAAGGCCGTCACCACCTGGGAACTGGCCCTCCGCCAGGACCCGGACAACGCCCTGGCCAAGGGCTACCTGGACGGGGCCCGGCGCAAGCTGGAGACCGAGGCCGCGCCCGCCGCCGCCCCGGAGGCCCCCCCTCCTCCCCCCCCTCCCGAGGACGAGACCGACAAGCTTCTTCGCGACGGATGCACCCTCTACGATATGGGCCAGGTTGAGGATGCCCTGAAGAAGTGGGAGCGCATCCTCGCCTCGGACCCCCACAACACCCTCGCCCTGGCCTATGCCAACGACGCCCGCAGGGACCTGGGCCTCGCGCCCGTGGCCGGGGGAGCCCGTCCCTCCCCGGCCCCCGCGGCCTCCCGGGAGGCCCGGGCCGAGGACGGGGAGACGTCCCGCGCGGACCAGCTGGTGCGCGATGGCGTCCAGATCTACGACATGGGAATGGCGGACGAGGCCATGGAGAAGTGGCGGCAGGCCCTGGCCCTCGAACCCGCGCACCGCGACGCCATCGGCTACCTGGAGATGGCCCGCCGCGACCTGGAGCAGGCCTCCCCGGCCAGCGCCCCGGCCAGGCCGGAGCCGCCTCCCAAGGCCGCCGCCGTCCCCGAGAACCTGGAACCCCGCATCCTCGCCGCGGAGAACCTGCTGCGCAACCAGAAGCACGAGGAGGCCGCCTTCGCCTTCCAGCGCCTCATGGAGGCCGGTTCGCGGGATGCGCGCGTCCTCCAGGGCTACCAGCAGGCCCGGGCCGTCCTCAGCGCCCGGGAGGAGACCCCCGCGGCTCCGGAGCCCGCCCCCCCGGCCTCCCCTGCCCCCGTGGACCCCCCCAGGTCCCTGACGGTCAAGGCTCCCCAGCGCAGCGGCCTGAAACTGCCCGCGTTCCTGGGCGACCACCCCCTGCCCAGGTGGCTGGACAGCCCCTCGCGGCTGGCCCTGGCCGGCGGCGGCGCCGTCCTGCTCGCCCTGGCCCTCCTGGGCTACCGCCATTTCCAGCGCAACGCCGCCCTCGCCCAGGCCGTCGCCGCCGCCAAGGCCAGCGCCATGGCGCCCATCGCCCGCCGCTCCCAGGTCGTCCACCTCGGGGAGACCCCGGATGAGATCCGGAGCGAGTGCATGCGCGCCCTCGGCGACGACCCCCTCACAGCCTTCTACCGGGCCCAGGAGCTGCTGCGGCTGGACCCGGGCGATCCGACCGCCGCGCAGCTCCTGGGGCGCGCCCGCGGGCGCCTGGCTTCGGTCCCGCCGGTGGGATCGGAGAAGGACCTGGAGCGCAGCATCAAGGACGGCGACCTGGAATCGGCCCGCAACGCCGTGGGCGACCAGCTCCGGAGGAACCCGGACGACCCCGACCTCAAGGCCCGGGCCCGCATGATCTACCTCGCCCTGGTCCAGGTGCAGGCAGCCGGGGAGCATTTCACGGAGGCCCGGGAGCTCCTCAAGCAGGGGCGGGCGATGTTCCCCCAGGACCGGACCTGGCCCGCCAGGCTCCGCCTCCTGGACGAGATCCAGTCCATGGGGAAGGCCACCCGGGCCGCGTGGATCCCCCTCCTGGGCTGACGCCGTGACCCGCCCCCAGTGCCCCAGCTGCCACACGCGAATCACGCCCTTGGCCCAGGAGTGCCCGGTGTGCGGGCTGGCCGTGCAGCGCCGGCCCCTGCCCCGCCCCCTCCTTTTCCAGGCCAGCGCCCTTTCCGGCGTGGCGTCCCAGCCCGGGGAGGAGCGCCAGAGCATTTCCGCGCCTGCCCTGGGCAGGGTGGAACCCCTCACCATCCTCGAGCCCATGGAGGCCCTCCCCGACGCGGCCCCGCCCATGCCGGAGCTCCCCGCCTCGCCCGCCCAGGACCTGGACCTCCTGGACTCCTTCTGGCCCGTGGTGAAGATGGAGGCCGGGGAGTTCGCGGCCCTGGCGGCTCTCAACGCCTTCCTGGCCCTGGTGGCGTGCCTGGCCTCGGGCGCCGGGCCCTCGCGCGTCTATGCGGAGTTCTGGGCCTACCTCCTGCCCCTGCACACCACCATCTCATGGGCCTTCCTCATGGTTCCCCTGGTCCTGGTGGGCCAGTCCCCCATGATGGGCGTCCTGCGCCTGGCGGTGGACACGGACCAGCCGGAACGCCGAATGGCCTTCTCCCTCCTGCACCTCGTCTCGGCCGGCGCCTTCCCGCTGTCCTTCCTGTGCATGGTGCTGACCCCTGACCACCGCACCCTGGCCGAGCTGCTCTCGGGCCGGGAGATCCTCCAGATGCCCTACGCGAGGATGCGGTAGCCGCTACTCAGGCAGGTGCATCCGAACCGACGTCACGATCACCCCGGGGATCAGCATCAGCGAGGCCTTGATCCGGAAGGCCATCTGGTTGTGAAGGAGCCGCTGCCACCACTTGGACGTGACGTACTCCGGCAGGATCATGGTCAGGCACACCTCGGGTTCGGCGAGCTTGAAGCGCTTGACCTCCTCCAGGATCGGCTCCACCACCTTGCGGTAGGGGCTGGGCACGCTGCGCAGAGGCACACCCATGCCGTAGTACGCCCAGTCCGCGCGCAGCTTCTGGATGGCGGGGCTCTCGTGGAACCCGTCGGAGCCCAGGTCCACGGTGAGGGCCTCCACGCGGTCGCCGGAGATGAGGCGGGCGTAGGAGAGCGCCTGCACCGTCCCCGCGTGCAGCCCGGACACCAGCACGATGGCGTGGTGCTTGGAGGGCAGGAAGGCGTCGGTGCGGCTCGCGGCCAGGGTCGACTTCACCCGGATGTAGTGGCGGTGGATGTTGAAGAAGGTCATGACCAGCAGCGGCACAAGGACGGTGACGATCCAGGCGCCGCCCGTGAACTTGGTGACCGCGATGTCGAGCATCACGATGCCCGCGGCGCAGGCGCCCACGCCGTTCACCGCGATCTTGGACTGCCAGTGGCGGCCGCGCTTGCGGTACCAGTGCACCACCATGCCGGTCTGGCTGATGGTGAAACCCAGGAAGACCCCCAGGGCGTACAGCGGCAGGAGCACGTCGGTGTTGGCGTGGAACAGCACCACCAGCCCCCCCGCCAGCACCGAGAGGATGAGGATGCCGTTGGAGAACACGAGCCTGTCGCCCATGCTGGTGAACTGGTTGGGCAGGAAGCCGTCCTTGGCCTGGAGCGCGGCCAGGCGCGGGAAGTCGGCGTAGGCGGTGTTGGCCGCCACCACGAGGATGGCGAAGGTGAAGCCCTGGACGACGTAGTAGTAGATCTTCGCAGGCAGCGACACCAGGACCCCGCCGGTGCCCAGCACCTGCCGCGAGAGGTTGGAGAGCAGCGTCTCCTGCACGAGCGTGGGGTCCGCGCTGTGGCGGTAGACCACGCCGTAGTGGTGGCTGAGGAGCGTGATGCCCATGAACATCGTTCCCAGCAGGAAGACCATCCAGATCATGGTCTTGGCGGCGTTCTGGCCGGGCGGGTCCCGGAACACCGGCACGCCGTTGGAGATGGCCTCGACGCCGGTGAGGGCGGTGCAGCCCGCGGAGTAGGCGCGCATGAAGACCCAAAGGAAGGCCAGCCCGGCCAGCCGCGGCGCCTGGTGTGCGGCGGCCTCCACATGCGCCGGAGCGAGTGCGGGGCCGAAGACCCAGCGCACGGTGCCGATGGCCAGCAGCCCCAGGATCGCGAGGAGGAACCCGTAGGTGGGGATGGAGAACAGCGTGCCGCTCTCCTTCACGCCCCGGAGGTTGGCCGTCGCGATGAACCCGATGGCCAGGAGTGTCAGGGAGACGTTGTACCCCTGGAGGGCCGGAATCGCGGCCGTGATGGCGGCGATGCCGGAGGAGACGGACACGGCCACCGTGAGGATGTAGTCCACCAGCAGGGATGCGCCCGCGGTCTGCGCGGCCATCTCGCCCAGGTTGTCCTTGGCTACGATGTACGCCCCGCCGCCGCCCGGATATTCGAGGATCGTCTGGCGGTAGCTGAAGGCCAGGATGATGAGCAGGGTCGTGATGCCCATGGCCACGGGCACCGACAGCCCGAACACGGCCGCCGCCGCGGCGCCGGCGATCACGGCGCCGCCGTGGCCCATGGCGGTGGAGAGGGAGGCCATGATCTCCTGCGTGGCGTACGCCACCGAGGACAGCGCGTCGGAGGAGAACACCGCGAGGGCGATCGGGTTGCTGATCCTGTTGTGGTGGGTCTCGTCGCTTGCCAGTCGGCGGCCGAGGAGGAGACGTCGAAAATCAGCCATAGTGCCCCGTGTGAGACTTCGCTTCCCTGGATTATGACTCAGGAACCCGCCCCGGAACCATCGGCGGATGGACGGAATCGCATGGCCTCCATCACGTGGACCTGGCCGTGCGCAACCGGCCAGAGCCAGCGCTGATGGAACTCCGCGGGCCTTCCGGGAAAGGCCCGGGCCACGTCCACCCCGCACAGGGGATCCTCCGCCTCCAGGGGGAGTTCCGACTCCAGCTGCGCGGTCCATGGCTCCGCGAGCGGGCCCAGCCGGAAGGGCGCCTCCCCGAAGAGCACGCCCCGGTCGTGCACCAGCCAGATATCCGCGCCGCTCCGCCCCAGGGCGGCCAGGAAGGAGCCCACGGCCCGGGCCGTCCAGGTCCGCAGCGCGGCCTCGAGGGGGTCCTCCTCCTCGTCCGTCCACGGGCTGGCGCCGCGGAAGGCCCGTTCCACGGTCCTCTGGGCCAGGACGCCGAACTGGCCCATCACGTTGGCGGCCAGGATCGTGCCGGGGCGGTGTTCCGCGATCCAGGCCCGCAGGGGCCCGGCGGCGGGGTCCAGGGTGCCCACCAGGCCCGCCAGGCGCCGCGAGGCGGCCCGGGTGGCCCGCACCCGCCCCGACCAGGGCTGGCGCGCGGTCCGCTGGGCGGTGGCCGCCAGTTCCTCCATTCCCCCCGTGAGGTCCTTGAACACCCACGGGGCCCAGCGCCTGTGCCGCACGAAGGTGAGCGCGCGGCTCCAGGGATCCGCGTCCCAGCCCACGGTCCCCGGCGGCGCCAGGAACCAGGGCACCTCCAGCCCCGAGCCCGCGCCCAGGATGAGCGCGGGCCCCCGCGCCTCCCGCAGGCCCTGGCCCAGGAAGGCCCGGGCGTGCTCCAGGTGCGGCGCCCACGCGCCCCGCTGCCGGGCCAGGAAGGCCCGCTGCTCCCGGGCCAGCGCCGACGCCAGCGTCCGGTCCATCACCGCTTCCATATGTCGAAGGGCTGGGTTCCGATGAGGGCGTTGAAGGAGCCCGAGGAGGCCCCCCACCCCGGCCCCGGCCGGTACTGGCGCATGAACCCGTAGCTCAGCTCGACGTAGAACCGCGCGAAGATGGTGCGCACCACCGCCCCGGTGCCCAGGAGGCGACGGTCCCGGAACAGGTCCTGCGCGCCGCCCGAGGCCACCGCGTAGTCCACCCTGGGCACCACCTGGAAGGAGAGCCCGAAGGGCCCCGCCATGCGAAGGGGCACTCCGAGCCGCGCCACGCCGAAGCCCGGCGCCTGGAGGCCGAGGGCCTGGGAGCCCACCAGGAAGGACGTCCCGCCCAGGTTCCAGAACCGGTCCAGGGGCAGGTTGCGGCCGTAGCCCCACTCCAGGTCCAGGTCCAGCCCCAGGTTGGCGCTGGCGCGGGCGGAGCCGAAGGTGGTGAGGCCGCGTGCGCGAATGTAGCCGAAGCGGAAGGTGCTCGCGGGCAGCTGGTCGGGGAGGCATTCCCCCAGGCCGTAGCGGCCCCGCAGCAGCAGTCCCTCCCGGGGGAAGGTGTGCCGGTCGAAATTGTCCCATTCCGTGGAGAGCTCCAGGGTGCGCTGGTGCCGCAGGACCCGGGACCCTGCCCAGTCGCGGGTCGCCTCCCGCCAGGTGGTGGCCAGTCCCACCTTGCCCGTGCCCATGTTGCCGTAGCGCACGGAGCCGCCCACGCCCAGGTCCTGGGTGGCGACCACGGCGCCCACGGCGCCCGGGGCCAGTTCGGCGGAAGGGTAGTCCGGGGCCCGCTCGAGGCGCTGGCGGAAGGTGGAGGCCCAGAACTCCATTGCGAACCCGGGGAACGACAGGAATACCGGGCCCTGCAGGGCGAGGGAGGCCATCTGCTGGAGCCGGTTGCGCGCGCCGGAAAGCTCCCCTTCCACGCCGAACCCCCCGAAGTTCTCCGTGCGGTAGGTGAGGCCCGCGGCCGCGCCCAGGCTGGTTTCGTAGCCCAGGCTCAGGTCCATCGCCATGGCCTTGTGGTGGACGGGGGTCAGCTCCAGGTCGGCGTCGGGCGTTCCCGCGGCGGGCCGGATCTGGGCGCGCAGCTCGGACAGGTGGAGCCTGCGCTCGGCCAGGTCGATGTCGTTGCGCAGCCGCGTGGTGTGGACGATGTCGCCCTTGGCGTGGGCCAGGAGGCGCTGGAGGTACCGGGACTCGAAGTCGGCCCGCGCCCCCCGGACCAGGACCTCCCGGATGGCGGGCTCGTGGACCACCACGAGCAGCTCCCCGCTCGTCTCGTCGAATCCGGAACCCCGCACGTCCACCAGCGGCGTGCCGGCGGTGACCAGGTGGTGCACGAAGCCGCTGAGGAAGGTGCCGAAGGCCTCGGGATTGAAGGGTTCGCCGACGGTGAACTGGGCCCGGGCCGGATGTTCCAGGACCCGCACGAGGCGGGGGCTGCCCTGGACCGAGATCGAGCGGATGCGGCTGAAGGGCGTCACGTCGATGCGCAGGACCTCGCCGTCCACCCGGGCCGTGGCGTCCCTGGCCCAGCCGTGGAGCAGCAGCTGCTGCAGGGCCACCAGCACATCCTGGCGGTGCACGGGCAGTCCGGGCGGCAGGACCCGGGCCAGCATGGCCGAGGCGGCGGGTTCCAGGGGGCGGATGGTGTTGACGGCCACCGCCGACACGGGCAACCGGTCCCGGTCCCCCTCGAGCCCCAGCATCGCCTGCTTCAGGGCCGGCAGGCCGGCGTCGAAGGCGGTCCGGCCGGCCTGGATCATGGCGGGCAGCTGGCTCCCGTACTCCAGGAAGTCCGTGGTCTTCAGCTCGGGCCGCACGAGCACCGTCGCGGCCGCGCGGCTCTCCCACTGCCGGCGTTCGACCACCAGGTCGAGGCTGCGCGCGGCCAGGGAGAAGAAGTTCGTCACCGAGGCCTTCTGGAAGGGCATGCTCACGTCCACCGCGAGCACGACGTCGGGGTGGAAGATCCCCCGGGCCGTGAAGACCGGCAGGTTCTCCACCAGGGCCCCGTCCACGTAAGGCTGCCCGTCGATCACCACGGGACGGAAGGCCCCGGGCACGGCCATGGAGGCCCGCAGGACCTCCACCAGGTCGCCCCGCTCGAACACCTTCCCCCGGCCCGTCTCCAGGTTCGTGGCCACGACGCGCAGGGGGTGCTTGAGGCGGTCGTAGTCCCCTCCGGAGAAGTAGTCCGCGCGGGTCATGAGCCCTTCCAGCGTCTTTCGGATCTCGACGCCCTCCCGCAGCGCCAGGGCGAAGGACGGCGCCCCCTCCTCCAGGCGGAACGACATGAGGGTGCCGTTCTCGGCCTCGTCCTCCTGGAGGGTCCGGCCCAGGGTCCGCCCCAGCGGGTCCAGGAAGGACCGGTTGAAGTCCACCCGGGTGAAGAGCTCCTCGATCTCCCGCCCCGAGAAGCCCCCCGCCATCAGCGCGCCCATGAGGGCCCCGGCGCTGGTGCCCGTGATGCTGTCCACGGGCATGCCCACTTCCTCCATGCGCTCGACCACGCCGATGTGGGCCACGCCCCGGGCGCCGCCCCCGCTCAGCACCAGGGCCACGCGCGGGCGCCCCGGGAGCTCCACCTTCGGCGAGAAGGTGAAGACCATGTCGGGCGGAACGACCTTGACCTCGAACGCCCCCTGGGCGAAGGCCAGGGCGGGCGCCAGGAACGCCGCTCCGAGCCTCATCCCAGGGCGACGGCCTTGCGTTGGGCCTCCATGAGCGCGGCGCATCCCGTCAGCCCCAGGTCCAGGAGGGACGTGGCCTCGAGCCTGCTGAAGCTGCGGCCCTCCCCGGTGGACTGGAACTCCACCACGGCGAGTTCGCTCCCGGCGCCCGTGGGGCGCGAGGCAACCAGGTTGCAATCCACCGCGGCACGGTGGTCCTCCTCGTATTCCAGGTCCAGGATGAGCCCCTGGCGCAGGCCGGGGCACCCTTCCAGGATACCAACGCTTACGGCCGCCACCTGATGGATCAGCGCCTTTTCCAGGCCCCGGGCCTTGAGGGCCAGGGCCAGGGCGACCCAGGCGCCGGTGATGGAGGCGCAGCGCGTCCCGCCGTCGGCGTTGACCACGTCGCAGTCCAGGGTCAGCTGCACCTCTCCCAGGGCCGTGAGATCCACCGCCTGGCGCAGGCTCCGGCCGATGAGGCGCTGGATCTCCACGGTCCGGCCCTGCTGCCTCCCCTTGGCCGCCTCCCGCGCCGAGCGCGTGTGGGTGGCCCGGGGCAGCATCCCGTACTCGGAGGTGATCCAGCCCTTGCCCCTGCCCCGCATCCAGTCCGGCACGCGGTCCTCGAGGCTGGCCGAGCAGAGCACGTGCGTGTTCCCCAGGCGGACCAGGCAGGAACCCTCCGCATGGAGCTGGACGCCCGTCTCGAGCGTCAAAGGCCTTGATTCTTCTGGCATTCTCATCGTTCTAGGCTCCCGGTTCGATCTTTTTCACCCTAAATTCGTGCCTGCCCCCTTCAAAGGGGGTTTCCAGGAAGGTTTTGAGGTAGTATTCAGCTTGAAGCGGATCCGTCAGCCGCTGGCCGAAAGCGATGGCGTTTGCGTCATTGTGCATCCTGGCCAGCCTGGCGTGCTCGGGTGAAGTCACCAGGGCGCAACGGAGGCCCCTGTGGCGATTGGCTGAAATGCTGATGCCGATGCCGGACCCGCAGACCAGCACAAGGCGTTCCCACGAGTCCATACCTTCCGCAGCCCGGTGCGCGAAATCCGGATAATCCACAGAGGCATGGCCATAGGTTCCAAAGTCCACCGCCTCGTGTCCCTGGGCCAAGGCCCACGCCTTCAGGCGCTCCTTGAGGTCATAACCTGCATGATCGCTAGCAAAGCCGATTTTCATGATGCTTCTCCCATTATTGAGGGTAACTGAATGACCCGGCCCATCCTCCAGTATCGTCCACTGGACCGGGGTTTTCTCCTCTGCATGCCCGGGGAGGGCAGCAGCCAGGACTGGCAGCGGACCCTGAGGACGCTGCCCGGCAACCTCCACGGCCGCGACCGGCTGACGCCCGCCCGGGCGCGCCTTTTCCTGCCGGATTCCAGCCTGGTGGAGACCCACACCGTGCCCCTGCGCTGGCAGCGGGCCCTGCCCTGGCTGGCCTCCATGGCCACCGATCCGGAGAAGGTGGGCGGCAGCCTCGCCTTCTGGGCCTCCGCCCTGCGCCTCCTGCAGTCCATGGTCATGCGCGGCGCCCTGCTCCCCCAGCTGGACACCCGGGGCAACCCCTGGCGGGCCACCTGGGGCATCAGCCTCACCAGTCCCGCCGACCGCCAAGCCCTCGATGAGCTCCTCAAATCCATGCCCCCGTCGGTGCTCGCCTTCCCCGAGGACGACGGGTGGATCTTCACCAAGGGCCTGGCCCTGGGCACCCTCGAGACCGAGGACGTGGACGACGACCTGGCCCAGCCCCCCGCGGCGGCCTTCATCCTGAAGGCCTTCCTGGAGGACGGCGCCGACTTCCTGGTGCGCTTCGTGGCCGGCTCCCTGCGCCAGGGGGAGGACCCGCGCCTCGGGCTCATCCACCGGCTCCGGGGGCACAAGCGCGATCGCCTGCCCTGGGACGAGCGCCTCATGGTGGCCCTCAGCCACCCCATGAACGAGTTCCCCACCATCGGCGTCACCGAGCGCACCCTGGGCGAGCAGCTCGAGCAGTGGAGCGAGGGCGCGCGGGTCCAGTGGATCCGTCCCAGCCTGAAGCTGGAGGCGCCCCCAGTGCCCGCCGAGGTGGATGCCATCCAGGAGGCCGACCGTCTCTCCGAGGGCGGCTGGATCCTCCGGGTGGGCCTGGAGACCCAGGAGGAGGACTTCATCCCCGTGGCCCGCCTCTGGGAGCCTTCCGTGGAGCCCGAGGTGCTGGAGGCCCGCAAGGTCCTGCTGCGCGGCCTGGCCCGCGCCATGCCCTTCTTCCCGCCCCTGCAGGGGGCCCTCTCGGGCAAGCAGCCCGAGGATCTTCCGCTGCTGCCCACCGAGGCCTGGCAGTTCCTCACCCGGGGCGCCGCGCAGCTCAAGGAAGCCGGCTTCCTCGTGCACATCCCCGAGCAGCTCGCGGAATTCGGCGGGGCGAGGCGCCTGCGCGCCAAGGTCAAGCTGGGCGCCCGGCGCATCGAGGCCGCGGGCGACGAAGGCGCGGTGCAGGAAGGGCTGGACGGTTCCGTGTCCGCGGACTGGTCCCTCATGCTGGGGGACGACACCCTCGACCTGCAGGACTTCGCCCAGATGGCCAGCCTCAAGCATCCGCTGGTGGCCTGGAAGGGCAAGTGGGTCGCGCTCGACCCCGAGACCCTCAAGCAGATCACCCAGGTCATCCAGGCCAGCCGCGGCGCCGGCTTCGAGAGCATGAGCCGGGGCGAGGCCCTGGCCGCCGCGCTCACCGGCAGCGCCCACATCCCGGGCGTGTCCGAGGCCATCGAGGTGGAGGTGGCCGGCGACTTCGGCGCGGCCCTGGAGGACCTGAAGGTCCTGCCCGACAAGCCCATCTCCCAGCCCGCGGGCTTCAAGGGCATGCTCCGCCCCTACCAGCTCCGGGGTCTGGCGTGGCTGGAAGGCCTGTCCCGGCTGGGCCTGGGCGGCATCCTCGCCGACGACATGGGCCTGGGCAAGACCATCGAGGTCCTCGCCCTGCTCCTGCACCGCCAGCAGCAGGACCCCCACGTGGGCAACCCCACCCTCCTCATCTGCCCCACCTCCCTGCTGGGCAACTGGGAGCGCGAGATCGCCAAGTTCGCGCCCACCATCCCCTTCTTTGTGCACCACGGCAACAACCGGGACCGGCTGCCCAAGGTCTTCAGGCCCCACACCATCGTCCTGACCACCTACGGGGTGATCCGGCGGGAGGAGGAGGTCTTCGGCGCCCGGGCCTGGTCCATGGTCGTCGTCGACGAGGCCCAGGCCATCAAGAACGCCGGCTCCTACCAGGCCAAGGCCGTGCGCAAGCTGCGCGCGCCCTTCAAGCTGGCCCTCACCGGCACGCCCATCGAGAACCGCCTCCTGGAGCTCTGGTCGATCCTCGCCTTCGCGCTTCCCGGCTACCTGGGCAGCGAGTCCCGGTTCAAGGACCAGTTCGCCTCGCCCATCGAGAAGTACCGCGACGCCGACGCCGCCACCGAGCTGCGCCAGCGCGTGGGTCCCTTCATCCTGCGCCGGCTCAAGACCGACCGCTCCATCATCCAGGACCTGCCCGACAAGAACGAGATGAAGGTCTACACCCAGCTCACCCGGGAACAGGCCGCCCTCTACCAGGCCCGCGTGGACCAGATGGAGAAGGACCTGGAGGCCGCCAACGGCATCGAGCGCCGGGGCCGGATCCTCGCCCTTCTCACCCACCTCAAGCAGATCTGCAACCACCCCTCCCAGTTCCTCAAGCAGACCGGCCCCTACAAGGGCCGCAGCGGCAAGCTCGAGCGGCTCACCGACATGCTCGAGGAGGTGCTGGAAAGCGGGGAGAAGGCCCTGGTCTTCACCCAGTTCAAGGAGATGGGGGACCGCCTGCAGATCCACCTCAACGACGTCCTGGGCTTCGAACCCCCCTTCCTCCACGGCGGCTCCAGCCGCGAGCAGCGCGACGAGATGGTGCGCAGCTTCCAGGAGGACGAGGACGGCGCCAAGGTGATGCTCCTGAGCCTCAAGGCCGGCGGCGTGGGCCTCAACCTCACCGCGGCCACCCACGTCTTCCACTTCGACCGCTGGTGGAACCCGGCCGTGGAGGACCAGGCCACGGACCGCACCTACCGCATCGGGCAGACGCGCAACGTTCAGGTGCACAAGTTCATCACCATGGGCACCCTGGAGGAGAAGATCGACGGCATGCTGGAATCCAAGCGCGACCTCGCGGACCGCGTGGTGGGCACGGGCGAGGGCTGGCTCACGGAGCTGGACGACGACGCCCTGAGGCGGCTGGTGCTCCTGGAGCCCGACGCCGACATCATGGGCGAGGAGGAGGCCAACGGCAACGGCCACGCCGCCGCCGTCCTGCCTGAAGAGGACCCGTCCGAGGATGACGTCAACGACGTCCTCCCCGCGAAGTCCCGCACCCCGGTGAAACGCAAGCCCAAGCCCGCCCTCCGGAAGGGGGTGCTCTCATGAGCCAGATGAGCGAACGTTTCGGCACCACCTGGTGGGGCCGCCTCTGGATCACGGCCCTGGAGCAATTGGGCGACGACTTCGAGAACCGCCTCCCCCGCGGCAAGAAGTACGCCGAGGAGGGCGCCGTCAGCCACTTCACCGTGACCCCGGGCGAGATCCAGGCCAAGGTGCACGGCCGCAAGACCTACAACGTGACGCTCGGGCTGCCCGCGCTCTCCTCCTCCCAGTGGGAGAAGGCCCTGGAGCGCATCTACGCCGAGAGCCGCTTCGTGGCCTCCCTCCTGGCCGGCGAGATGCCCCAGGGCCTGGACGAGACCTTCCGGGAATCCGGCGCAAGCCTCTACCCGCGGGTGCCCAAGGAGCTGCAGACCCACTGCGACTGCCCCGACTGGGCCAACCCCTGCAAGCACGTGGCGGCGGTGTGCTACATCATGGCCGAGGCCCTGGACCGCGATCCCTGGCTGCTCTTCGACCTGCGCGGGCGCACCCGCGAGGACGTGCTCGCGGCCCTCCAGGGGTACATGGACGCCGCCTCCGCCGAGCCCGCCCCCCGCAAGCGCGGCCGCCCCAAGAAGGTCGTCTCGGTGGTGGACCTGCTGCCCCGGCGCAACGAGATGGTCGAGCCCTGGCTGCGGATGTCCGACGAGGCCTTCGACACCCCGCCCGTGCCCATCCCCGAAGTGGCCCTGCCCCGGGCCATCCCCGCGGACCCCTCCGTGTTCATCCAGCTGGGCCCGCTGCCCCACGCCCGCATCGAGGCCAGCCTGTGCCTGGCGGCCCTCATGCACCGCACCGCCCAGGTGGTGCAGATCCAGATCGAGGAAGGGGTCGGGAACATGGAGGAGCCCGAGGCCCAGCCCGAGGCCGCCGCGGAACCCGCCGCATCCCCCTTCGAGTCCGCCATGCCCGCCCAGCCCAGTGCCAAACCTTGGCGCCACAGCAAGAAGCGTCGCTGGGGCAAGGGCTGAACCCCAAGGAGTCCGTCATGAAGACCGTCGCCACCCCCAACGCCCCCGGCGCCATCGGCCCCTACTCCCAGGCCTGCATCTCGGGAAACCTCCTGTTCACCGCCGGCCAGATCCCCCTGGTGCCCGGCAGCATGGAGCTGGTCACCGGCCCCATCGAGGCCCAGACCGAGCGCGTGGTGGCCAACCTCGCCGCCGTGCTCGAGGCCGCGGGCACCGACTGGTCCCATGTCCTCAAGACCACGGTCTTCCTCACGGACCTGGCCGAGTTCGGCGCCTTCAACGCCGTCTACGAGAAGCTTCTGGGCGGCGCCAAGCCCGCCCGCAGCACCGTGCAGGTCGCCGCCCTCCCCCGGGGCGCCAAGGTGGAGATCGAGCTGGTGGCGGAGATCCCCGCCGATGCGTGACAAGCGGGTCTACGACAGCCTCCTCGACGTCATCGGCAACACCCCCCTGGTGCGCCTGCGCCGCATCACGGCCGGGATGCCCTTCCCGGTGTGGGTCAAGCTCGAGTACCTGAACCCCATGGGCAGCAGCAAGGACCGCATCGCCAAGTACCTGGTGGAGCAGGCCGAGAAGGACGGGCGCCTCCAGCCGGGCGACGTGATCCTGGAGAACTCCTCGGGCAACACCGCCATGGGCCTGGCCCTGGCCGCCATCCAGAAGGGCTACACCCTCAAGGCCGTGGTGCGGGACCGCACCTCCAAGGAGAAGCTGGACCAGCTCACCGCCCTGGGCGTGGACGTGGTCCGGGTCGACACCAGCCTGCCCCCGGAGCATCCCGACAGCTACAACCTCATCACCCCCCGCCTGGCCCGGGAGACGCCGCACTGCTACTTCCCCGACCAGCACAACAACCGCGAGAACAACGAGGCCCACTACCTGGGCACCGGGCCCGAGGTGTGGGACCAGATGGACGGCAGGATCGACGTCTTCGTGGCCGGCATGGGCACCGGCGGCACCATCGGGGGCGTGGGCCGCTACCTGAAGGAGCGCAACCCCGCCGTCCGGATCGTGGCCGTGGACGTGGTGGGCTCGGTGTTCACGCCCTTCTTCAAGACAGGCGAACCCGGCAAGGCCGCCCCCTACCTCCTGGAAGGCCTGGGCGACGAGTTCCTCATCGGCTGCGCGGACTTCTCCGTGATCGACGAGATGGTCCAGGTGTCCGACCGGGATGCCTTCCTCGCCGCCCGGGAACTGGCCCGGACCGAGGGCCTCCTGGTGGGCGGCTCCAGCGGCGCCGTGATCCACGCCCTGCGCAGGATCGCGCCCACCCTGGCGCCCGATGCGCGGGTGGCCATCCTCTTCCCCGACAGCGCCTCGCGCTACCTGAGCACGATCTTCAACGACGACTGGATGCGCGAAAAGGGAATGCTGGACTGACGGAACCCGGGGAGGGAAGCCCCACCGGGGAACCTGCCCCGGCCTCCAGGACACTCCTTCCTGGACGGAATTCGGCCCGGCTTCAGCAAGCCGGCCGCTGATTCCGCCCTTCCCTGAAAGGAGACGCCATGAGAACCGTTTCACCCTCCTTGCCGCGCATTGACGATTCCGTGCTCGATGGGGTCACCGGAGGAATGATCTCCCGGTTTCCCTGGAATTCCCTTGTCCGGACCACGCATCTCAACAGGGATGATGACCCCTACCTTCGTCCCGGGGGCATCCGCGACCAGCAATTGGCCGCCGGGCAGGCCAGGTTCGATGCCCTGGTCAAGGCGAACCCCGGAATCCTGGGACCTCCCGACCCGAACCACAGCGTCCACATGCTCCAGCATCGGCTGGCCACCGGCTACGGGAAGCCGCACGTGGTCCGCAACTGATCACCGCTGCCGGCTGTCTGTGAACGCGAGGCGGCATCCCGGGCTGGCCCTGGCTGCGATCCTCTGCTGGCTTCTGGGCGGAAGCCTCTCCTGCCGCCCGGTGACGGGGGTGGTGGAGGGTCAGGTACTCGACCCTTCCGGCAAACCTGAACCGGGTGCCGCGGTCGCAGTCTTTCCGCTTGATCCGGTAGAGGGCTGGAGCGGCTTCGAAAGGGTGGCCTGGCAGCGGACGGATCGGCGGGGCCGCTTCCGCTTCTCGCTGCCGCCGGGTCCTCACGGCCTTTCGGTGAGCCATCCGGCCTTCATCGGTGCCAATGTGAGCCGGTTCTCCGTGGACCCGGGTTCCACCTACACCCTGCCTTTCCCGCTCCAGCTGCAGGGCGGCGGGTCCCCTTTGCGCGGCGAGATCCGGGACCTCGGGGGCCACCCCCTGGACGGTATCCTGGGGCTTGTGCCTCCCCTGGGGGGTCCCCTCCTGACGGCCGCTTCGGTCCGTCTGGTCCGGATCCGAGATGGCCGCTACGAGGTCGCGGTTGCCCCCGGGACGTATTTCTTCCTTCCGTGGGCGAAGGGGCTGATGCACCCGGGCGAGTGGCTTGAGGCTGGACGGGTGCCCCAGGACCGGAACGCAGTGCTCGTTCCGGAGCCGTCACCCGCCCCGCGGAAAACGGTGGGCTGGCTTCAGGCCCAGGCCGTCCCGCTGGAAACCGGGGACCCAGGCCGCCTGGACGGTTTGCTGAGGTCCGGCGCCGTGCTGGGCCTGGGGGAGGCCACGCACGGGTCCAGGGAATTCCGCCAGATCGTCCACGAGGTGATCCAGTGCCTTGGCGGTCGCGGAGAACCCCGGGCCATCGCGCTGGAGCTTTCCCCCAGCGATGGCTTCACGCTCGATGCCTTCATCCAGGGCGAAGAATCCGAATCCGTCCAGGCCCTTCCCCTTGCCTACCGTACCGGCGAGATCCGGGACCTGCTCCAGTGGCTGCGCCGTTTCAACGGCCCCAGGCCGCGGGATTCGAGATTCAGGATCTACGGGATCGATCCGGCCGATCCTGGACCCGCCTATCGCTGGGCCCTCACCTTCTTTCGCCGGCATGATCCCAGGACCGCGTCCCACTTCCAGAGGGTACTCGGGGACCTCGGTTCTGCCCAGGAGGCTGGCTTTCCGGGCGATCAGGCCCGGGCCGACCGGTGGCGGGCCGCCCTGGAGCTTCTTCAACGGCGGCTCGACGCGCTGACCACGGCCCTGGACTCCCGGTCCCTGGAAAGGCAGCGGCGGTCGCTGGTGGCGCTGGGCCAATTCATTCCACTGGCTGTGGATCTGACGGGCGGGTCCCGGGCCCGGGAGCTGGCCATGGCCGAAAATGTCCGGTGGGTCCTGCGGCAGGAAGGCGTTCGAGGCCGCGTGCTGGTTTTCGCCCACTGCGGCCACGTCGCCAGATCCCTCCGGAACTCGATGGGATGGCCCACCATGGGCTGGCATCTCGCGCAGGAACTCGGGGCCGACTACGTACCCGTCGCGATGACCTTCCGGCGCGGCGGGTTCATGGCCCTGGAGGCCGGCCGGGAAGATCCGGCCTGGGTCCCCTTCGAGGTGGGTCCGGACCCCCGGGCCACCCTGGACGAAGCCCTGGGATCCACCGGCCTGCCGCGGCTCCTCCTCGACCTGCGCCCTGGCCGGCCCCAGGGAGAGACTCGACGCTGGCTGGATTCGCCCCAAGGCGTCCGTTTCATACCCCTGTGCTTCGACCCTTCCCGCCCGCACGCCCTTGCCATCAACGCCCCCGAAGAACTGGACGCCCTGATCTTCCTGGAACGCATCCACCCCTCCCAGCCTTGGGCCGCTAGCTCTCCTCGCCCCGGTTCTCCCGGTGCTTTCCCCGTGCCGGGGGCCTGGTGATCAGCTTCTGGCTGTCCGGCGGCGACGGCAGGTCCGGCAGGGACAGCGGCGACAGCAGGTTGTCCCCCACAACCTTCCAGGCCCGGGCCTGCTTGGGGAGCCGCTCGGGCTGCATCACTTCCCAGCCCTGGGCGTAGGACACGAAGCTCGGCATCACCAGCGCGAAGCCGGTGTAGAGGAAGGCGGGGTAGCGCAGCCACTCCTCCTGCTGGTCGGGCCCGGCCATGGGCACGGCGAAAAGGGGGTGGAGGCCGCCGTTGATCCAGAAGCCCGTGGGGGGATCGTGGCGGGGATACACGAAGATGCGCCGGCGGTGCATGAGGGTGTTGATGCCCACCCGGTAGGTGTCCATGGGCTGGATCCCGGTGCCCTCCAGGGAGGGGCCCCAGCTGCGCTCGGGGTGGCCCACCACCTGGATGACCTCCCGCCCGTGGTTGCCCAGCTTGCGGAAGAGGAGGCGCAGCTCCTCGGCCTCGTCCTCCTCCAGATGGCCCTGGTTGGGCTTGATGTCGCCCAGGATGGCCACCCGCTTGGGCTTGAAGTCCTCCAGCAGGCCCAGGAGACGTTCCCAGATCTCGTGCTGCTGGCCGTTGGGCAGGGCATCCGGACGTTTCCTCCGCCCGGCGCCCAGGCCCAGGAACAGGTCGGCGATGACCAGGGTCTCCTGGCGGGGCATCAGGATGGCGCGGCGGCTGTCGAGGATCACATCTTCGGAGAACTTAATCTGCATGGGGCTGTCATTCCAATCCATTCCATTGGAACATGACCGGCCCCCATTTAGAGTGGTGAAGGAGGCATTCGCATGACGGCACCCCTGGTACTTGCCGCGGGATCCATGGCCGCGGGCCTCTGCGGCGGAATCCTCTCCGGCCTCTTCGGCATCGGCGGGGGCATCATCCTCATCCCCATGCTGGGGCTCCTGCTGGGCCTGTCCCAGCACCAGGCCCAGGGGGTGACCCTGGCGGCCATGCTCCTGCCCAACGGCCTGCCCGCGGTGCTCCACTTCCGCCAGCGGGGCATCCGCATCCACTGGCCCCTGGTGGGCTGCCTCACCGCAGCCTTCCTCCCCGGGGTCTGGAGCGGGGCCCGGCTCGCCTCCCATATCCCCGACGGCCCCCTGCGCACCGTGTTCGGCGTCTTCCTGGCCATCCTGGCCGTGCGCACCTGGCTCCAGAAGCCCCTGGCGCCCGGACGGGAGACGCGGGTCCCCACGGCGCGGGAGATGGTCCTGCCCGGCCTGGGCATCGGCCTCGCGGCGGGCCTGCTCTCGGGCCTCCTGGGCATCGGGGGCGGCATCGTCATCATCCCCTTCCTGGTGTGGAGCCTGGACCTCCCCCAGCACGAGGCCCAGGCGGCTTGCCTGGCCTTCATGCTCGCCCCCATCGGCCTGCCCGGGGTCATCGTCTACGCCCGGCACCAGGGCGGCCTGCCCTGGCTCATCATGGCCGGCGTGGCTGTCGGCTTCCTGTTCGGCGCCTACGGCGGCGCCCGCATTGCCACCCGCCTGAACGCCCCCAGGCTCCGCAAGGGCTTCGCCATCCTCATGGCCTGCGTGGCCCTGCTGATGCTATTTTAAGTCCGGAGGTCGCTACGTGTCCCTTGAGTCCCCTGCCCCCCTTTACACGGGCGACCGCCTGAGGGATCTCATCCTCTGCTACGCCGGACCCTGGGCCTTCCTGCCCTACCTTCGGCGCAGGGATGACGAGGAGCTCCTGTGGCACTCCCGCCAGGGCGTGCTGCTGGCCTTCACCGAGGTGAGCCTGGCCCTGGCCCTGGCGATCATGGGCCTGTTCCCCCTGCTGGGGTGGGTGTTCCTGCGGTTCTTCCTGCCCGTGTGGCTCATGTGGTGCCTGGCCATGTCCGTCATCTCCGTGCTGCAGGCCTGCAAGGGCAAGCGCCACAAGATCCCCGTCCTCCACCAGTTCATGGACTACCTTTGATGGCACCGCGGGTCGTCGGCATCGGCGAGCTGCTGTGGGACATCTACCCTGGCGGGCGGCGCCTGGGCGGCGCCCCCGCCAACTTCGCCTGCCACGCCTCCCGCCTGGGCTGCGCCGGGTCGGTGGTGAGCCGCGTGGGGGACGACGCCCTGGGCCGCGAAGCCCTGGAGCGCCTCCGGTCCCTGGGCGTGGACGGCGGCCCCGTGCAGGTGGACCCCGCGCTCCCCACCGGCACCGTGGCGGTCGCCCTGGATCCCCATGGCCATCCCACCTACGCCATCCACCCGGACGTGGCCTGGGACGCCCTGGCCTGGACGCCGGACCTGGGCCAGGTGGCCGCCGGGGCCGCCGCCATCTGCTTCGGGACCCTGGCCTCCCGGGGCCCCCGCACCCTGGACACCGTGCGCCGCTTCCTGGCCGCCGCGTCCCCGGGCTGCCTGCGCATCTTCGACGTGAACCTCCGCCAGGACTACCACAGCCCCGAGCGGGTGCGCGCCTTCCTGGGCCTCTGCGACGTCCTGAAACTCAACGAGGACGAACTGCCCCTGGTGGCCGACATGTGCGGCGCCGGCGGAGCCGAGGGCCTGCGCAGGCGGTACGGCCTCAAACTCGTGGCCCTCACCCTCGGTTCCAGGGGCAGCGAGCTCCATGCCGGGGGCGCCCCCCTGGTGGAACCCGGCGTGAAGGTGGAGGTGGTGGACACCGTGGGCGCCGGCGACGCCTTCACCGCCGCCCTGGCGGCGGGCCTGGTCCAGGGACTTCCGCTTCCCGCCGTCCACCGGCGCGCCGCGCAGCTGTCCGCCTACGTGTGCACCCAGCCGGGGGCCACGCCGGACACCCGCGCCTTCCTGGCATCCTTACCCGATTAAGGTTTTCAGCAGATCTTCGCGTCCCGCAGCAGGTCGGAGGGCCGGAGCGCCTCCTCCAGCCGGGGCCAGTGGATCATCTGCCCGCCACCCAGGAGCCGCACCTTCTTCAGATCCTCTTCCTTGCCCCAGGCCAGCTGGGGGTAGAACGAAATGGGCACCGACGCGGTACGGCCATCCTCGGTCTCGAGCTGGATGCGGCCGGCCTCCACCCATACGCGGCGAGCCTTGGTATCCAGGGCTTTTACGGTGTTCATGATGTCCATGAATTTCACCTCTTCCACATCCATCGTAGCTTGCCCGGCACGCCCGATTGCCACGTCCGTGTGTAAATCAAACCTAAATGCAATAATAAAGATACTTATTTAATGTTTTTTCGGCGGACCTCGGCCCCTCGGCGGCCTCGGCGATGCGCTTCGTTCCCTGGACCTCCGGCGCTGCAGTCGGATGCGCCAAAAGGGCTTGAAACAGAACGCATCGCCGAGGTCCCCCGAGGAATTAGCGTTCGGGTCTCGCGTTCAAGATGAGCATCGCATCGCCGTAGCTGAAGAACCGGTACCGCTCCCGGATGGCCTCCCGGTAGGCCTCCTGCGCGAAATCCACGCCCAGAAGCGCCGAGACCAGCACGAACAAGGTGCTCTCAGGCAGGTGGAAGTTCGTGAGCAGCAGGTCCGCGGTCCGCAGGCGGCAGCCGGGCTGGATGAAGATGCGGGTCGAGCCGGAACGCCGCAGGGACGAACCGTCCCAGGCGGCCTCCAGGGTCCGCAGGCTGGTGGTGCCCACCGCCAGCAGGGACCGGGCCCGCTCCCGCAGCACCGGTTCCAGCAGGGCCGCGGTGGCCTCGGGAACCTCGTAGCGCTCCTCGTGCATGACGTGGTCGCCCAGATCCTCGGCCGTCATGGGGCGGAAGGTGCCCAGGCCCACGTGGAGGCGCACCGGGCTCCAGAGGCAGCCCCGGGCCTCCAGGGCGCCGATGAGCTCCTCCGTGAAGTGCAGGCCGGCGGTGGGCGCGGCCACGGCCTCGCCGTCCCGGGCGTGGAAGACCGTCTGGTAGCGGCCCTCGTCCTCGGCGTCCGCGGGGTGGGTGATGTAGGGCGGCAGGGGCAGGCGGCCGATGGCGTCCACCGCGTCCCAGTCCAGCTCTCCGCCGCCGGGACCCAGGACCCGCACCCGGCGCAGCCCCTCCTCCAGGGCCTCCTCCACGCGCACTTCCGCCAGCACCTGGCCCGCGGCGTCCACCACGTGGGCGGCCTTGCCGGGCTTGAGGCGCGCCCCGGGCCGCACCAGGGCCTCGAAGCAGCCGCCCGGCAGAGCGCGCAGCAGCAGGGCCTCCCCCTCGCCGCCCCCGGCCCGCCGAAGCGGCAGCCGGGCATGGCGCACCTTCACGTCGTTGGGCACGCAGAGGGTCCCCTCCGGCACCAGGCCGGGCAGGTCGCGGATGGACCGGTGCTGGAGCGTCCGGGTGACCGGGTCCGCCACCAGGAGCCGCGCGCCGTCCCTCGCGGGCGCGGGATGCTGGGCGATGAGCTCCGGGGGGAGGTCGAAGTGGAAGTCCGTGCGCTTCATGGGTGGAACTGGAGCGTGTAGAGTCGCTCGTACTCCCCGTGCAGGGCCAGCAGCTCCTCGTGGGTGCCCATCTCGGCGATCTCCCCCTGGCGCAGGACGCAGATGCGCGTGGCCCGCTGGATGGTGGAGAGGCGGTGGGCGATGACGAGGGTGGTGCGGTCGCGCATGAGCACCTCCAGGGCGTCCTGCACGGCGCGCTCGCTTTCGGTGTCCAGGGCGCTGGTGGCCTCGTCCAGGATGAGGATGGGGGGATCCTGGAGCAGGGCCCGGGCGATGGCCAGGCGCTGGCGCTGGCCGCCCGAGAGGGTCGAGCCCGTCTCCGCCAGGGGGGTGTCGTAGCCCCTGGGCAGGGCCGTGACGAAGTCGTGGGCGTGGGCCTTCTTCGCCGCCTCCACCACCGCTTCGCGCGTGGCGTCCTTGCCGTAGGCGATGTTGTCGTGCACCGAGTCCATGAAGAGCAGGGTCTCCTGGGTGACGATGCCGATGCGCTGGCGCAGCTCCCGGGGGTCGAAGTCCCGCAGGTCCGTGCCGTCCAGGGTCACCCGGCCCCCGGTGGGATCGAAGAAGCGCGGCACGAGGTTGACCACGGTGGTCTTGCCGCCGCCGGAGCCGCCCACCAGGGCCACGGTCTCGCCCTTGGCCACCTGGAGGTTGATGCCCTTGAGCACCTCGTTGCGCCCGTTCTTCCCCTCGTAGGTGAAGCGCACGTCCTCGAAGGCCAGGCGTTCGGGCACGACCGGCACCGGCCGGGGGTTGGCCGGGGCGGCCATTTCCGTTTCCCGGTCCAGCACGCTGTAGACCCGGTCCAGGCTGGCCTGGGCCACCTGGATGTCGCTGTTGAGCTTGGTGAGCCGCCGGATGGGGTCGTAGAAGCTGTAGAGGGCCAGGACGTAGGTGAGGAAATCGGGGCCGCTCATGCGCCCGGAGCGCACCTGTCCGGTGGCGTACATGAATAGAAGGGCCAGGAGCACCCCCCCCACCAGTTCCATGATGGGGTGGGAGATGGCCGAGACCCGGGCGGATTTCATGCCCAGGCGGAACAGTTCGTTGTTCAGGTCGTGGAACCGGGCCTCCTCGAAGGGCTCCCGCGCGAAACCCAGCACCACCCGGATGTTGCTGAAGACCTCCTTGAGCCGCTGGAGGACGTGGCTGGAGGCCTCCATGTTCCGGTGGTTGATCCTGCGGATCTTCTGGCTGAGTTTCTTGATGGGCAGGACCACCAGGGGCCCGGCGATGAAGATGGTGAGGCTCAGCTGCCAGTTCAGGTACATCACGTAGCCCAGCATGACCAGGGCCTGGGTGATCTCCCGGGTGGCGTCCGCCAGCTGGTTGGAGGCGATGCCCTGGACGGCCCCCACGTCGCTGATGCAGCGCTGGAGGAGCTCCCCCACCGGGTGGCGCTGGAAATAGGCAGGCTCCTGTTTCAGCAGCTTGGCGAAGAGCCGCTCCCGCAGCGAGATGGTGGCCCGGATGCCGGAGCGGACCATCAGGAGGGTGCCGCTGTACGTGAAAAAGCCCTTGAGGATGAAGACGAGTACCAGGAGGGCGGGCAGGAGCCAGATCTTCTCCTGGAAAAGCGCCTCGGAAGGCAGGTGCGCCAGGGCCCAGGCCTTGAGTTCAGCCAGCAGCCTGAACCTGGACACGCTGGAGGAGGGGTCCTCCTTGACGCCCATGAGGAAGCGGAAGATGAGGTTGGTGATCCCGATCATGGCCCCCTGGCAGGACCCCGCCAGGGTCAGCAGCAGGGATCCCCCCACCATCAGGGGCAGGAAGCGCTTCAGGTGTTCGCGGTAGAACCGGGCAAAGTTCGACATCCAACTACTCTACCAGCCCTACTCCACCGTCACCTGCACGCTGCTCTTGGCGTCGTCAACCGACAGGAGCACGCTCCCCTTGGGCATGGAGGCGGCCTGGTCCGTGATCCCCTCCAGTTCGAAACCCTTCGCGCGGGCCTGGCGGATCTGGGCGTCGGTGAGGTAGTTCCCCACGGCCCGGGCCAGGGTGAGGGCCAGGCGGATGGTGACCGTGTCGGGCTTGCCGGCCTCCTTGATGCGGATGACCAGGAAGCGGGCCTGGCGGTCCGGGGGCGCCACGGCCTTCAGGCCCATGACGGTGAGGGCGGAGGCGCAGGCGTCGGCGTAGCCCGGAATCTGGAGCCCCTTGCGCAGGCCCTCGGCCGCCCGGGGATCGCAGACCTTGGCCAGCTGGAGGGCGGCAGCCACCTGCACATCCACGGAAGGGTCCTTCAGGGCCTCCAGGAGCCCGGGCGTGGCCCGGGGCTGCTGCCCCTGGCGGATGCCCCAGCAGCGCACGCGGTTCATGCGGGCCTCCTTGCCCAGGAGCCGCTGGTCGGGGTGGGCCTCCAGGAAGGCGGTGTAGGCGTCGGCGGCCTCGTCCCAGCGCTGGTCGGATTCCAGCGAAGCGGCCAGCCAGAACCGCGCCTCGGGCCCCCGGGGGGAGTCCGCATGGGCCGCCAGGAACTTCCGGTACACCGCCGCGGCCTCGAACCAGCGCTGCGCATACCTGAGGTTCTTGGCCTCGCGCAGGAGCGCGTCGGCCGGACCCTCCCGCGGGCCCGTCCAGGCCGCGGAGGGTTCGGGGGCGGGATCCGGCGCGGGGCCGGCCAGCAGAGCCAAGGCCAGGACCAGCGGGATCAAATCGACCCTCCCTTGAGCAGCCGGCTGAGCCGCTGGGCTTCGTCCTCAAGGCCGTGCGTGTCCGCCCACTGCCTGAGTTCCTGGGCCCGCTGGGGGTCCATGCAGGGATCCTCCAGGGAGAGCTCCCGCAGCCAGGCGTGCAGGTCCTCCCGCACCGCCTCGGCCTCGGGGGCCGGCGCGAGCTGGGAGGAGAGGCCGTGGCTGGACTGGAGCAGGGCCAGGGCGATCTCGCGCTCGGCGGCGCGGTCCTCGGTGTTCTTCCTCTCGCAGGCCTTGGGGTTCTTGGTGAAATCCTGGATGAGGGTGGAGGACTGCTGGAAGAAGGCTGCCCAGAGCCGGTCCTGGGCCCGCTTCTGGGCCAGGTCCTGGATGCGGGCCTGGTCCTTGGCCACCACGGCCATCTCCCGGGCGTTCACGGCGTGGTACGCCAGGGGCAGGGCCACCAGCACGGCCGCCGCGGCGGACATGAGCCAGGGGAAGCGGCGGATCAGGGGCACGGGGGCGGGAGCGCCCTCCGCGGCCTGGGCGGCGACACCCGCCCCCAGGAGGGCGAGGTGGATTTCCAGGAGGCTGGCCAGGCGGGCCTGGGTCTCCGGGTCGTCGGGCCAGAGCTCGGGCTGTTCGAGGATCTCGAAGGCCCTTTCGTCGCTCAGGATCTCAGGTTCGGGTTTCATGGGTCACTTCCAGGTTCTTTCTCAATTTGGCGAGGCTTTGGAACAGGGTGGCCTTCACGGTGCCCTCGGCGCAGCCCAGGTCGTCCGCGATTCGCTTCACGGGGTGCTCGTGGACGTAGTAGGCCAGGACCATGGTCCGCTGCCGAGGGGTCAGGCCCTCCAGGGCCTGTCGCAGGCTCCGGATCCGCCGGCTCTGGTCGACCGTGTCCCAAGGTGCGGGCTGGTGGGGGTCGGGTGCGTCAAAGGTCTCGGGCGGGGGCAGCTCCCGACCTCGTTTACGGAGATGGTCCGTCGCCGCATTAGCCGCCAGGGTGAAAATCCACGCGGCGACCGGCCGGCCCTCCTCGAAACGTTGGCAATGCTGGAGACACTTGAGGAAGACATCCTGGGTGAGCTCCTGCACGACCCCCGTCTCCCCCCCCAGGCGGCGGTACAGGAAGGCGAAGACCGGCTTCTCGAAGCGGGTCATGAGGTGGGCCAGGGCCTCCTCCTGTCCGGCCTTGAGGCGCATCATCCAGAATTCCGGAGGGCGCTCTTCCAGGACCGCTCCGGTCATGGCCGGTGCACCAGGCTGGAGAGCCCGGGCTGGGAGAGCTTGGCCAGGGCCTGGTTGATCTGCTCGCCCGTGAGCTGGCAGCGCAGGCCGATGCGTTTTCGTTCCTGAAGGATCTCGGGGGCCTGCCCGGCCTGGCCCCCCTGGAGGCTGGAGGCGGCGGCCATGAAGCGCTGGACCCAGGGCGCCACCTGCACGATGCCCTCGGGGGAGCCCGTGATGGCCAGCTCGAAGCGGTGGAGGCCATTCTTGCCGCCCTCGCCGGGCGTCACGCTCCAGGCGAGCGCCTCGATCCCCTGGGGCAGGTTCCGGGCCAGTTCGGGAGGCACGTTGCCGGAGAGACCGTCCAGGAGGGCCTGGGTGCGGATGAACCCCTGGAAGGGGGCCCCGGCGTTGACCCATTCCGCGGCGTTCGAGACCGGATGGCGGGGCGGGAACGTGCCCGCGTCCAGCTTGGCCAGCGAGCGCAGTTCCCCGAGCCAGATGCGGCCGGCCGGATCGGCCACGGCCCGGATGTGGTACTGGTTGATGTCCAGGATGACGTAGATGGGCAGTTCCTTCTTCCTCACCGGGAGGGACCCCTCGGCGGGGAAGGCCTCGGCGATGGCCATCTGCACGGCCCGCTGGTCCTTGAAGCCGCCCAGCTGGATGAGGAAGTCCGGCGGCGTCTTGCCGTCGGGGAAGCCCATCACATAGAAGTTGATGCGGCCGGATTCCTGGTGGGGGTTGATGCGGGCCTTCTTGAGGAAGAGGTCGAGGGTCTGGTCGGCGTAGGGGAACTTCGCCAGGTAGGTCTGGAAGCTCCGCTGTTCCAGAAGCCAGCCCGCCTGGCCGGACAGGGCCATCACCGAACCGGCCGGGGCGGAGGCGACCCAATCGGGCCCCGCGGAGCGCTGCCGGCCGCAGGCGAGCGCCACGACCAGGACCATGGCTCCGCCCAGGGTGGCACCGGGGATGCGGCGGGGCAGGTTCATGGATTCTCCGTTCGTCTTGGCTACGCCTGCCGGGGGGAATCGCTTAGTCCGCCAAGGCCCGGAGGGCCGTGGGCAGGTGCGGGCTCCGGAGCAGGTGCTTCTGCTCGCTGTCCGAGAGGAGGGCCCAGATGCGGGTGGAAGCCTCCCTCGGCGTCTTGGGGTTCAACAGCAGTTCGGTCATCACCGCGGGGTGGGCCATGAGGGCCGCGTGGCCTGCGATGAGCTCAAGGATGGGGCGCGGCGTCTGCTTGTTCCGGGCCAGGCGCAGGAGGATCGTGGGGTCCAGCTGGCGATCGGCCACCAGCAGGCGCAGGGTGTCCTCGTCCTTGAGGACCTCCGCGGGCAGGTGGCGCATGAGCTCCCCGCCCGAGCTGCGCAGGGCGACGATCCGCTGGGGGACCGTCATCTGCTCGTACGAGGCGCGGAGCAGGTCCAGGGCCGCCTTCTTCACGGACAGGTGGGGCACCCGCTGGTCCCGCAGCAGCTCCAGCAGCACCCGGGGCGGGCCTTCCAGGCTCCGGAGCAGGCCGAGCGCGGTGTCCTCGCCCAGATGGACGTTGTGGAGCAGGGCCTCCCGCACGGCGGGGTAGGCGCTCCAGGTGCGGCTGAAGGCCAGGCGCTCGGCGCGGATGCTGTCCAGGTGCGGGATGACCGAGATGAGCTCCCGGGCCGTGAGGCCGGGGTTCTCCAGCGCCACGGTGAACACCTGGGGGTCCGGGTCGCGCAGGGCCGCCACGATCTGGTCCGGCTGGGTGGCCTGGTTGGCCATGAAGACCCGCTCCTCCAGCGAGACCCACCGTCCCTCGGACTGCACCGGGGAAAGACCGCTGGCCTGGTTCGTCCGGCGCCGCTGGAGGCGGTCGAAAAAGATCTTGATGACCCGCAGCATGTTGGGTGCCCTGCGTTTGGCCCAGAAGGTCAGGTACTGGTACTCCGACTCCTCCAACTGGGTGAACAGGCTCACGATGCGGTGCAGATGGCGCCGGTTCTGGCCGCCCCGCTCCAGGAGGGCCACCAGATCCCGGGTGCTGTCCATCTTCCGGCCCATGGCCGCCGGGCAGCGGGGGGCCTCGGCCAGGGCTTCCCGCACGGGGTCCTTGAAGTACCAGCGCGCCTCCTGGTAGATCTCCTCGAACAGCTCCCGTCCGGCCCCGGGCAGGCAGGCCAGGAGGATCTCCTCGGAAAGTGCCGGGTTGCGCAAGGCCGCAGTGCGAACCTCGGGCTCCTCGTCCGCGAGGTACTTCTGGAGGTCCTCCTGGATCAGGGTGGCCTCCGCGGCCGTGGCCCGGTCCTGCTTGGGGATCCGGTAGGGCAGCGGCGAGGGCCCCCGGCCCTGGGGGGGCAGGGTCAGGGCCTCCCAGTCGGCCTCGGCCGGCGGCAGGGGCGGCATCTCCATCGTCGTGCCCGAGGCGTTCACGGGTCTGGCGAGCTGCTTGGCGAGCTGCTTGACGATGGGCTTCAGGTCCGGGGGCAGGTCCTGGTAGATGGCCTTGATGGATTCGGAACGCTCGGCCTTCTCGCCCTCCGGGGCGCGCTCCATCTCCCGCATGAGGTCGAACAGCGAAACCGCCATCTCCAGGTCCCGCCGGATGGGCTCGGGCGTGCTCTCGTTGCCGGCCAGGGCGTGGAGCACCGGAGCGTGGACGAGCCAGTGGGGGGTCCGGGCGATGAGGGTGAGCAGCCTCGGGGAGGAGAGGTTGCGCCCGAGGCTCTCGATGAGCTCGATCTGGCGCTCCGAGGGCATCTGGGGGCGTATGAGGGCCAGGTTCCTGAAGTGGAGCCGGTCCGGCTCCGGAAGGCTCAGGACGAAGGGCGCCTCGGGCTCAGCCACACCCCCTCCTCAGCAGCCGGGAAGGGTCAGGGATGCCGTGAGGGCCGCGTCGCCGCGGAGGAGGAGCCCATCGACCGCCAGGCCCTGGATGCCGGAGACTTCGCGGGCCTGGGCCAGGTGGGAGGCAGTCTGGATGCTGCCGCCCATCCAGATGGAGAGGCGCGAGCTCAGGGACAGGGTGCGGGCGGTGGCGAAGTCCGGAACGGCGGGCCGGGTGGCGGGAAGGTCCAGGAAGAGGAGCCGCTTGAAGCCGAAGTCCCCGATGCGGCGGCCCGCGGCCTCGGCGGTCTCGCCGCTGATCCCGCCCCAGCCCGACGGGAGGATCTCGCCGCCGCGGGCGTCCACCGCGGCGGTGAGGTGCTCGCGGAACCGCGCCAGGAGCTGCTCCACCATCACGGGAGAGCGCTGGAGGATGGTCCCCACGGCGAGCCAGGTGGCCCCCTGGTCCAGGAAGTACTGGGCCTGGTCGGAGCTGCGGATGCCCCCGCCCACCTGGATGCAGACCTTCGGGCGGCCCGCGTGGAACTTCTGGATGGCCCGGGAGATGAGCTCGCGGTTGTTGCCCTGGCCCCGCGCCGCGTCCACGTCCACCAGCGCCAGGCGGTGGCAGCCCTGGTCCAGGAGGAAGGCCACCAGGGGCAGGAGGTCGACGCCCTCGCCCTCCCCCACGATGGGGACCGCGCGTCCATTCTGGATGTTCACTGTCGGCAGGATCTTCAAGGGGTCTTCAATCCTCAGTCCATGGTGGTGATGGTAACCGATGCGGACCACTTCAAGAAGGAGGCTTGGGCAGGGCCGCCAGCAGGAGGCGCGCCGCCTCCATCTGCGCCCCCTTCAGGTTCCCCGCCCGGCCCACGGCCTCGAAGCCGCCCACCACGGTCCGCACCGTGAAGGAGGGGGCGTGGTCGGGGCCCTGCCGGTCCAGCAGCTCGTAGACGGGCGGGGGCAGTCCGAGCGCCGCCCCCCGCTCCTGCAGCGTCGTCTTGTGGTCCTTGGCCTCCCAGATCCCCACGTAGGCCGCCCGGATCTGCTCCAGGAAGCGGCCCTCGACGATGGCGAGGACGCCGTCCAGGGGGTTCCCCCCCGCGGCCTGGAGGTCCAGGAACACGGCCGCCAGGAGGGCCTCCATGGCGTCGGCCAGGGCGTTGCGCAGGCTGGCTCCGCCCTTCTTCGGCGACCGGGGACCGGCGACCAGCGTCACGCCGAGATCCAGCGCCCAGGCATGGAGGGCGTCGGTGCAGACCATGAGCCCGCGCAGCTTGGAGAGGGAGCCCTCGGGCCAGGAGGGGTGCTCGCGGTACGCCAGGAGGGACACGCACAGGTCCAGGATGGAGTCCCCCATGAACTCCAGCCGCTGGTTGTCCGGGGACAGCCCGGAGGAGGGCGGGGTCAGGGCCGTGCGCAGCAGCGCCTCGTCCCGGAAGGTGTAGGCGAGCCCCGCCTCCAGCGGGGATGGGGACCTGCCCGTGCGTTTCAATGGCCACCTTCCAAGGGATCTTCCCAACCTTTTCCTGGATGGCCCACCGGGAGGCTGCCACCATCGTCATCAATAATAACTGTTGTGCTCGATTCTGGACGCGCCCGGCGGCGGACCTTGCCTATAATGACGTAATTTCACCACCGGAGAACCCGTGACCGAGGCCATCAAGAACCTGCCCGTCCTCATGGGCGCCATGCGCCAGGAGGCCGTGAGCGGCGAACTCATCCTCGAACACAACGACGGGGTGCGCACCCTCTTCATCAGCCGGGGCGAGCTGATCCACCTCAAGAGCGACGTGGCCGGAGAGCAGTTCGGGAACTACCTGCTCCGCCAGGGGATCCTCGACCTCGCCTCCCTCAACGAGCTGCTGGCCAACGACGAGCGCTACCGCATCGGGGAGAAGGTCATCCAGTGGGGCATGATGAACCTCGAGGAGCGGGACCTCCACCTGCAGGCCCTGCAGGAACAGATCATGATCCACGCCCTCGAGCACCCGGTGCTTGCATGGACGTGGCACGCCGGTCCCATGGAGAAGCGGCTGGAGCAGGACCTGCACTTCAAGCTCCAGCACCGCCACTTCATCTGGAACACCTTCCAGGAGTCCCACTACCTCATGGACCTCCTGACGGTCCTGGACCGGGAGACGGAGTGGCGCTGGGAGGGCCGCCGGGACCTGGTGGAGAGCCTCAGCGACCTGCCCCTCACCCCCGGAACCGCCTATGCGCTCTCCTTCCTGGGCGCCGACCCCATCAGCTTCGAGACCTTCCGTTCCCTCAGCAACCTGGAGGAGGAGGCCGCGGGCCGCTTCATCATCACCCTGTGGGCCCTGGGGGCCCTGGTGTTGTGTGGCGGGACGCTGCCCAGCGTCAGCGGCGAGCCGCCCGAACCCCCGGCGCAGACGCCGGTCACGCCCCACCTTGCCATGCCGCCCCTGCCCCTGAAGGGACCCAAGGAGTTCCCCCTGATCTTCCCGCCGGGCGGAGGCCGCGCCCGGATCCACGTTCCGCCCCCCCTCGAGCCCCCGATCCAGCTGGACCAGGCCGCCCTGCACCCCGAGTTCCTGGACCTTGAACCTGAGCCCAGCCACCCGCTGCCCAGGGCCGAGGATCCCTACGGCCTCTCCGAGCCTTACTCCGACGAGGCCGCGCCGCGCACGCCGCCCCAGCCCCCTGCGCCCATGCCCCGGCTCGACCCCTTCCAGGCGCCGCCTTCCGGCCCCCGGCCGGATCCCTTCGCGCGCCCGGATCCCTTCGCGGCGCAGGCGCCGCCCCCCCAGCCCCACGGGTTCCAGCCCTCCTCCCCCTTCCAGCAGCCGCTCCCGTTGCAGCCGCCCGAGTCCCCGTTCCAGCAGGAGGTCCCCGCCTACGTGCCGCCCCCCCCGCCGCCCCAGCCCCTGGAGGGCTCGGCCCGGGCCAAGAGCCTCGTGCGCAAGGCGCGCCAGCAGGTCCTCATGGACCGCACCGTGGAGGCCATCCGCACGCTGGAGCAGGCCGTGCAGCTGGAGCCCGACCTGGACGTGGCCTACGACGCCTGGCTCATGCTCGGCCAGCTGAGGCTGGCCAACCCCGCCTGGTCGACCCGGTCCATCGACGCGCTCCAGACCGCTTCCAAGCTCCGCCCCCGGGCCGCCGCGCCCTGGGCTTCCATGGGCGAGCTCTACCACCGCAAGGGCTTCGAGGCCAACGCCGCGGCCTGCTACCGGAAGGCCCTGGAACTGGACCCCTCCACCCAGGTGCCGCCCGACGTGGACCTGGACGCCCGGGAATCCGACCCCGTCGCCCCGCCCCAGCCCAAGGGGCTCCTCGGCCGTTTCCGCTCCATCCTCGGGCGGCCGGAAAAATCCTGACCGCCATCATATATCTATGGCCGAAGGGAAATTCGTCCCGGGAGATGGAATAAATTACTAAAGGCCGGAGGTTTTCAGGCCGAATAGAACCTTGCGGGGATACCCCCGAGCCCTAAAACCCGGCGGCACGGATGCCGCCATTAGCATCACGGAGGATGCCATGACTTCCATTCTGAATAACGTTGCAGCCCTGAACGCCAGCCGTCAGCTGGGCATCACCGGTGGCAACCTGCAGCAGACCATCGAGCGTCTCACCACCGGCAAGCGCATCAACAAGGCTTCCGACGACGCCGCCGGCCTGGCCATCGGCAACAAGCTGAACGCCGACATCAAGATCGCCACCCAGGCCCAGCGCAACGCCAACGACGGCGTCTCCTACCTGCAGGTCGCTGACGGCGCCCTGGACTCGGTCACGCAGCTCCTGACCCGCGCCTCCCAGCTGGCCCAGCAGGCCCAGACCGGCACGATCAGCGACTCCAACCGGGCCAACCTGGACGCCGAGTTCCAGAACATCATCAAGACGATGGGCAACATCGGCGTCTCCACCAAGTTCAACGGCGCGGCCATCTTCAGCAGCACCGCCGGCTCCACCACCTCGGTCGCCGTCCAGGCGGGCGACTACGGCTCCCTCACCGTCTCCCTGGGCTCCGTCGCCACCGCCAGCACCGCGGCCCTCGGCCTGGTCTCCAACGGGACCACCGGCGACAACCTCGCCAGCTCCACCGCCGCCGGCAGCGTCGTCAGCAAGCTCGCCGCCGCCCTGGAATCCGTCAGCGGCATGCGCGCCAGCATCGGCGCCAACGAGGCCCAGCTCAACGCCACCTCCGACATCCTCGGTGTCCAGGTGCAGAACTTCACCGCCGCCAGCAGCCAGATCATGGATGCCAACATCGCGGACGAAGTGGTCAACCTCACCAAGTTCCAGATCCTCAACCAGTCCGGAACGAGCGCCCTGGCGAAGTCCAACCAGAGCTCCCAGCAGATCCTGGCCCTCCTTCAGTAAGTACTGACTCCATCGGATAGCTAACATGGGGGGAGGGCCGCAAGGTCCTCCTCCCATGCCCATGGAAATCCAGGAGGAATCCATGTCTGATCCCATCAGTCCCACCGGAAGTCCGGGTCCAAGCCCTCCAGCCGCGGCCTACGCGGCGGCCCAGGCGGAGTCCGTCCAGGGCGCAGTCAGGCCCACCACCACCACCGCCACGCCCACCACCGTCGCCTCCGCTTCCGGCAAGGCCATCCAGGAGGCCGCCGCGACGGCCCAGGCGGCCACCAAGCTGGAACTCTCCACCGCCTCGGGGGTATCCAACAAGCAGGTCTCCCCGGAAATGACCATGGAGGAGGCGGCCCAGGCCTTCCAGTCCTATCTGAAGAGCCTGCCCTCCAACCTCCAGTTCCAGCCCGACTACCAGGCCGGCATCGTCGTGTTCAGGGTCGTCAACCCGGTCACCAACAAGGTGATTCGCCAGCTCCCGCCCGAAGAGGTGGTGCAGCAGGCCCGGAACCTCCGCATGGCCGAGAAGCAGGGTCACTCTGGCATTCTTCTTGATAAGAGTCTCTGAGGCAGCAGTTTTTGCCCCGCACCGGGAAAGGAGGGTCCAGTGGCATCCGGAATCAGCTTCCAAGGCTTGTCGACCAACCTGCCCACCGACCAGCTCATCGCCGCGATCATCAATCAGCAGAGCCAGCCGATGGTCCGGATGCAGACCCAGCAGACCGTCAACAACTCCAAAACGGCCGCCCTGCAGACCCTCTCCACCGACCTGACCAGCCTCTCCATCTCCATGGCCACCCTGGGCACGAGCGGCTTCCAGAGCAACAAGGTGACCAGCACGGACTCCACCGGCGCCTACGTCACCGCCACGGCCAGCGGGGCCGCCCCGGGCCAGTACGACGTCATCGTCAAGAGCCTGGCCACCCGGGCCAGGCTCGTGATGCCCACCACCATGCTCCCCAACGCGGCCATCGGGGTCGGCGACTACACGCTCACGGACATGGACGGCAAAGCCTTCACGGTGACCGTCAGCGCCGGCAACGACAGCCTTGCCGGACTGGCGGCGGCCATCAACAACGCCAAGGACGCCAACGGCACGGCCATCAATGTCAACGCAGCGGTCATCCAGACCGGCGCCGACGGTTCCAGCCAGCTCGTGCTGAGCGCCAACAACACCGGCCAGGGGGCCTCAGGGGCCACCTCCTTCTCCTTCACGGCCCCCGCCGGCAGCACGCTGGGCGCGGGGACGTCGACCTCCCAGGCCGCCACCAACTCCGACTTCATCCTCAACGGGGTGGAGCTCCACCGGTCCTCCAATTCCGTCAGCGACGCGGTGCAGGGCGTCACCTTCAACCTGAACCAGGCCCAGACGGACCTCACCAAGGCCACGACCCTCTCCGTCACCCAGGACCAGGACGCCGCCGCCAAGGCCATGCAGGACGTGGTGGACAAGTTCAACACCTTCTACAACGACTACAAGTCCAAGACCACCTTCACCCAGAACTCGGATGGATCCTATACCAAGGGCCTGTTCAACATGGACATGGGCCTGCGCCAGATGGTGGCCCAGGTCTCCAGCACCCTCATGGGGGCCCCCTCGGGCCTGCCCGGCACGGCCACCTTCACCACCGCGGCGGGCGTGGGCCTCAAGACCAACCAGGACGGCACCATCAGCCTGGACACGACCGCCTTCAAGGCCGCCCTCACCAAGGACCCCGCGGGCGTCAGCAACCTCTTCGCCAACTCCGCCACCTCGACCAGCCCCCTCCTGACGTTCGTCGGATCCGGCAGCAACACGACGAAGTCCCCCATCTCCTTCAACGTGGCCACCGTGAACGGGGTCCTCACCGGTACCTTCCAGAACCAAAAGGCCGACGGGACGACCGAGACGAACACCCTGACCAGCACCGACGGCTACTTCTACGGCGTGACCGGCACCTCCCTGGAGGGCCTTGTGGTCAAGGCCTCCAGCGGGGCCTCGGGCACCCTCGGCGTCTCCACCGGAATCTCGAGGCTGCTCCAGGACCTGGACACCAGCCTCACCTCCGTGACCTCGGGCAACATCGGCGGCATCATCCAGGACCTGAGCGCGTCCAACTATACGCTTTCCCAGCAGATACTCCAGCAGCAGGACTTCCTGGCCCGAAGCAAGGCCAGCCTGGAGAAGCTCTATTCGAACCTCGAAGCCACCGTGGGACAATTGAACGCGGCAGGACAAAGTCTCTCGGGGATCTAGCCATCACCTCCGGAAGACGAAACTCAAGTGGGGGATCCCGATGAACCCGAACTACGGCGGTGCTGTCGCCAACCAGTACCTCATGCAGCAGATCAACGGCGCCACCCCCGAGCACATCATGTTCATGCTCCTGGAAGGGGCCCAGAAGTTCCTCATCCAGGCGGTGGCGGCCATCCGCCGCCGGGACATCGCCACCCGGGCGCGCATGGTGAACCGGGTCTCCTCCATCGTCGAGGAGCTGGCCATCCGCCTCGACCACGAGGGCGGCGGCGAGCTGGTCGTGAACCTCACCCGCATCTACGACTGGTGGCTGAAGGAGCTCTTCGACGCCAGCCAGAAGAACCAGGCCGAGCGCCTCGAGGTCCTGGAGCGCCAGATCGGCGAGATGAAGGCCGCCTGGGCCGAGCTGGACCAGCGCCAGGGCACGGCCCAGCCTCCCGCCTTCTCCCCCCAGGGCATGGTGGGATGAGCGACAGCAGGATAGCGGCTTCGCTGGACGACCTGGAACGGCTCCTGGCGACCCTCATCGACGACCCCGACCCGGCCAAGGTGGCCGGGTGGCACGCCGCCTTCCAGGAGGCCCTGGCCGGCGCCGAGAAGGGCCCCCGGTGGCCCGACATCCTCGCCCGCGCCCAGGAGCTGGGCCGGCGCCTGGAGACCCAGGTGAACCACCTCAACGCCATCCGCGGGGCCGTCCGGGACGAACTCCTGGCCCGCAGCAAGGGCAGCCGGGCCCTGAGCGGCTACAAGCCTGCCCGGGGTTGATTGCCAGGATTTTTTCAATCCTTTCCCATCCCCGTCCATCCCCGGCCAATTGAGGCCTGGGCTCCCGCGGCGCGCCAGAGCGTTGCGCCGCGGGTCGCGTCGGCCCCTTGCCGGGGGTGGACGGGGATGAAAAGGGAAGGAAGCCGGGCTTGGTTCCGGCGCCGGAATGGCCCTGCCCTCACCCTGGAAGGCCCCCAGGAGCCCTCCGGGGAGGCTGCCATGGCATCGGTGCCCGGAAGCCCCCCCCGGGCTTCCTAGAGCGTCCCGAAGAGGCGGTCCCCGGCGTCGCCGAGGCCCGGGAGGATGTACGCCTTGTCGTTGAGCTCGCGATCCAGCGCGGCGACGAAGATGCGGATGTCGGGGTGGTCCTGCTGGAGGCGGGCGACGCCCTCGGGCGCCGCGAGCACCGAGGCGAGGGTGATGCGCTGGGCGCCGGCGACCTTCAGCTGCCTCACGGCCTCCGAGGCGCTGCCGCCGGTGGCGAGCATCGGGTCGAGGATGAAGACGTACCTCTGGTCGAGGAGGGGCGGGAAGTTGCGGTAGTAGGGCACGGGCACCAGCGAATCGTGGTCGCGGTAGAGGCCGAGGTGCCCGACCTTCGCCGTGGGCAGGAGCTGGAGGAACGGGGGCAGCAGCCCGAGTCCGGCGCGGAGGACGGGTACCACCACGGGATCGAGGGACGTGAGGCGGCGCCCCTGGGTCCGCTCCAGGGGCGTCTCTACGGCGACGGGCTCGGTCGGCAGATGGCGCGTGCACTCCACCGCGAGGATGAGGCCGAGCTCTTCGAGAACCCGCCGGAACAGGATTCCAGGCGTCTTCCGGTCCCTCAGCAGAGAGATCTTGTGGTCGCAAAGTGGGTGGTCGAGAACGGTGGCTTCCATGGGCGCGCTCCTGTATGCCCCTAGTTTGGGGCATCCGGAGCGATTCCGAAAATGGTCCTTCGATGAAAAAATCTCGGGCGCAATCGCGAAAAGAATTCACAATTCTGTTGACCTCTTTAGGAACGCTGGTTTAGTGGTTTGTAGTAAGAACATTCTCATGAGGCTCCTGGTACAAAAACGTGTCTGGAAGCAGTGAGATCCGGGGGTTGTAAATGTTGAAAAAAGTCCAGATATTTAAGGCGCTGGACATCGAGATCAAAAAGCAAAAAGGCCCTGCAGCGGTGAAGGACGCCTACAAGGGGCACCACTCCCTCAAGGAGGAGTTGAGCCAGCCCGGCATTTCCATCATCGCCGAGACCGCCGGAGGCAACCCGCTCCGTGGCCAGGTGAGGGAAGCCTACAGGGCCTCCACCCACGCCAAGAGCCTCGTGGAGAACGGCGCCAGGGCCATCTCGGTCGCCACCGACCGCTTCCTCTTCTTCGGCGAGGACAAGCACCTGTCCGAGGTGCGGTCCGCCGTGAAGGTGCCCCTCATCCGGCACGACTTCATCTTCGAGGAGTACCAGATCGAGGAGAGCAAGATCCTGGGAGCCGACGCCGTGATGCTCATGGCCGCCCTCCTGGAGCCGGACCGCCTCGCGGCCCTCTCGAAGCTCGCCCGGGCCAAGAGCCTGGACGTGATCGTGGAGGTGGCCAGCGAGGCCGACCTGAAGCGGGCCCTGGAGGCCGATGCCGATATCGTGTGTGTGCTGGGCCGTGACCTCGACACATGGGAGCCCCGGTGGGAGGAGGCGCTCACCCTGATGAAGAAGGTCCCTCAGAGCAGATGCCTGCGAATCCTGGAAGCCGGCGTCTGTACCCTCCAGCAGATCCAGCAGCTGGAGGGGATGGGAGTACATGGCGTCATCGTCGGGGACGCCCTGCTGGATGAGTTCTATCCCGGCAAGCGACTGGCGCAGATCCTGGCCGGTGTCGAGGTGATCAAGAAGCCCGTCAAGTCCAAGGGCAAGCAGGAAGCGCAGCAAGGCCCCGCGGCCAAGGGCACCAGGCCCGCCAAGGCCGCGGCGGGTGTCGTCGAAAGCGACAAACCGAAGGCGGGTGGTTCGGTTCCAACCGGCAAACCACAGTCAACCACCCAATCCCCCCAACCCGCCCGCAAGGGCAAAAAGGAGTTCCCAATGGAACACATCAATCAGCCCGACGAGACCACCGCTCCCGTCGAAACGGCCGCCGAGCCGGTCGCCGCCAAGAAGCCGGCCGCCAAGAAGGCCGCCGCCAAGAAGCCCGCGGCGAAGAAGCCCGCCGTGAAGAAGGCCGCGGCCAAGAAGCCCGCCGCCAAGAAGCCCGCGGCCAAGAAGCCCGCCGCCAAGAAGCCCGCGGCCAAGAAGCCCGCCGTGAAGAAGGCCGCCCCCAAGAAGGTCGTCGCCAAGAAGGCCGCCCCCAAGAAGGCCGTCGCCAAGAAGGCCGCCCCCAAGAAGGTCGTCGCCAAGAAGGCCGCCCCCAAGAAGGTCGTCGCCAAGAAGGCCGCCCCCAAGAAGGTCGTCGCCAAGAAGGCCGCCCCCAAGAAGGTCGTCGCCAAGAAGGCCGCCCCCAAGAAGGTCGTCGCCAAGAAGGCCGCTCCCAAGAAGGTCGTCGCCAAGAAGGCCGCCCCCAAGAAGGTCGTCGCCAAGAAGGCCGCCCCCAAGAAGGCCGTCGCCAAGAAGCCGGCCGTCAAGAAGGCCGTCGCCAAGAAGCCGGCCGCCAAGAAGGCCGTCAAGAAGTAATAATGTCCCTACTTTAAGCTAGTTAGGACATTCCTCCCCGTCTTAAACCCCGTACGAAAGCAGACCCGGATAAAGCCATGAAATTGATAGATCGAATTTCCGCCCTCGAAGTCCTGGATAGTCGAGGAAATCCGACGATATTGGCCCGGGTCAGACTGAATGATGGAACCATCGGCCAGGCGATGGTTCCGTCCGGGGCCTCCACCGGCAGCCGCGAGGCCCTCGAACTCCGGGACGGCGACAAGAAGCGCTACCTCGGCAAGGGCGTCCTGGGCGCCGTGCAGGCCATCAACACCGAGATCAACGACGCCCTCGAGGGCATGGATCCCTTCCAGCAGTCCGAACTGGACGAGCTCCTCCTGGACCTGGACGGCACCGAGAACAAGTCCAACCTGGGGGCCAACGCGCTCCTGGGCACCTCCATGGCCATCGCCTGCGCCGCGGCCAACGCCTGCGGCCAGCCCCTGTACCGCTACCTGGGCGGCGCCTCGGCCCGCACCCTCCCCGTCCCGATGATGAACATCCTCAACGGCGGGGCCCACGCCGACAACAACGTCGACATCCAGGAGTTCATGATCCTCCCCGTGGGCGCCCCCTCCTTCCGGGAGTGCGTCCGCTGGTGCGCCGAGGTCTACCACAACCTCAAGGGCGTGCTCAAGGCCAAGAAGCTCTCCACGGGCGTGGGCGACGAGGGCGGCTTCGCCCCCAACCTCGGCAGCAACGAGGAGGCCCTCACCCTCATCGAGGAGGCCATCAAGAAGGCCGGCTACAAGCCCGGCAAGGACTTCTACCTGGGCCTGGACTGCGCTTCCAGCGAGTTCTACAAGGACAAGGGCTACGAGATCGACGGGAGCCGGAAGACCGGGCCCCAGCTCGTGGACTACTACGCGGGCCTCGTGGACCGGCACCCGGTCCTCACCATCGAGGACGGCTGCGACGAGAGCGACTGGAAGAACTGGAAGCTCCTCACCACCAAGCTCGCCGACAAGATCCAGCTGGTGGGCGACGATCTCTTCGTCACCAACCCGGCCATCCTTGCCCGGGGCATCAAGGAGGGCATCTCCAACGCCATCCTCATCAAGCTCAACCAGATCGGCACCGTCACCGAGACCCTGAAGGCCGTGGACATGGCCCACAAGGCCGGCTTCCGCGCCGTCATCAGCCACCGCTCCGGCGAGACCGAGGACACCTTCATCGCCGACCTGGTGGTCGCCACCGGGGCCGGGCAGCTGAAGACCGGCGCCCCCTGCCGCTCCGACCGGGTGGCCAAGTACAACCGCCTTCTCCAGATCGAATGGGAGCTGGGCGCCGCCGCGCGCTACGCGGGGGCGGAAGCCTTCGGCGCCTTCGTCGGCAAATAGGACCCCCATGAACACGTCGCTCCTCCTGAAGTCCAGCACGCTCTGGGGCGTCCTGGCCTTCTCGGGGCTGGCGTCCACGGGGATCCTGCTCTTCTCGCCCAGCGGCATCGGGAGCCTCCACAAGCGCCAGGCCGAGCTCCTCGACCAGCAGCGCCAGCTCCTGAAGATGCGCAGGGCCAACCTCGAACTGGGCGAGGAGGTCAAGCGGCTCGCCGCCCGGGACCCCGAGCTCTACGAGGCCCTGGCCCGCCAGCAGGGCCTCGCCCGCCCCGGCGAGACCATCTACACCTTCCGCGAGCGGGGCGCCCGGCGCTGATGTTCACCGTCGCCTCCGCTTCGGGCAACACCTTCGCCTACGCCTGGGACGAGCTCCCGCCCGGGGGCGACGGCCCCGCGTGGGCCCGCGCCCTCTGCCCCGGCCGGAAGCTGGACGGCCTCTTCCTCCTGGCCCGGCCCCTCCCGGGCCGGCCCTGGGGCATGGAGCACTGGGACGCCGACGGCGCCGCCACCTTCTGCTCCAACGGCACCCGCGCGGCCCTGGCCCTTCCCGGCGCCCCCCCGGGCAGCGAGATCGCCGTGGTCTCCAGCGGCGAGCCTGTCCGCCTCCGCCGGGAAGGCGACGCGGTGGCGATCCTCATGCCGTCGGGCCCCGGCACCGGGTTCCGCCCCTTCCCCGCCCCCCTCGAAGGCCCCCACGCCTTCGGCTGGGTGGGCAACCCGCAGCTGGTCCTGGAGCGTCCCGGCGTGGCGACCCTCGACCTGGGCCTCCTGGCCGTGCCCCTGCGGCGCCACCCGGCCCTTCCGGGTGGCACCAACGTCAACGTCCTCGAGGTGCTCGGGCCCGGAGCGGCCCGCATCCGCAGCTGGGAGCGCGGGGTGGAGGGCGAGACCCTCTGCTGCGGCACGGGGTGCGCGGTGGCCGGAGCCTGGCTGGCGCGGCGCACCGGCATCCGCACCTGGCGCCTCCTGCCCCGGGGCGGGGAGGTCACCGTGACCGCCAGCCCCGAGGGCGAAGGCTGGCGCGAGCTCTGGCTCTCGGGGCCCGTGGCCGTGATGGGGGCCTTCGCCGCCGACCCTTCGTTGCTATCCTGAAGCCCGGAGGCGCCCCCATGGAGGAACCCAGGCCGGAAATCATCTCCTGGCTCCAGGAGGCCCTGGCCAAACAGCGTTCCGGCAACCTGGGCGGGGCCCTGCTGACCTACAGGCGGGTCATCAGCCGGGATCCCTCCCTGGCCGACGCCTGGTGCAACATGGGGTCCATCCTCCACGCCCTCGGGCGCGACGAGGAGGCCCTGGAGGCCTGCCGCAGATCCCTGGACCTGGTCCCCGCCAACCCGGCGGCCCACACAGGCCTGGGCAGCGTCCTGGACGCCACGGGGGACCTGGAGGGCGCCCTGGGCCACTTCCGCCAGGCCCTGGCCCTCGACCCCGGGAACCTCGTGGCCACCTCCAACCAGGCTGGCGTCCTGGCCCGCCTGGGGCGCCTGGACGAGGCCCTTGAGGCCGACCGCGCCGCCCGGGCCATGCGCCCGGAAAGCCCGGAGCTGAATCTCAACCTGGGCTTTACCCTCATGCGCCTGGGCCGGTTCGGGGAGGCCGAGGCCCTGCTCCTGGAGTCCCTCCGCCTGGACCCGGGCATGCCCAAGGCCCGGTGGAACCTCGCCTACCTGCGCCTCCTCCAGGGCCGCTACCGGGAGGCCTGGCCCGACTTCCACGCGAGGCTCGACGTGCCCCAGGGCATGGACAACCAGCGCGGGTTCCACGAGCCGGCCTGGGACGGGGGCCCCTTCCCCGGAAGGACGCTCCTGGTCTGGGTGGAGCAGGGCCTGGGCGACACCCTGCAGTTCGCGCGGTACCTGCCCATGGCCCGGGCCCTGGGCGGCCGCGTCCTGTTCCAGACGTACGCCTGCCTCATGGGCCTGCTCGGGGCCGTCCCCGGCGCGGACCAGGTGCTGGCCGAAGACGACGAACTCCCCCCCTTCGACCTCCACGCGCCCCTCCTGGACCTGCCCGCGATCTTCGGAAGCACGCCGGGGGACCTGCCGCCCCCCGCGCCCATGGGCCCCCCGGCGGGCCACGTCCCCCCGGAGGCCCTTCGCCTGAAGCTCCAGGGCCCCGGGCTCAAGGCCGGGCTCGTGTGGGCCGGCAGCCCCGCCCACAAGGACGACGCCCGCCGCAGCCTGGACCCGGCGCTCCTGGCGCCCCTTGCCGCGGTGCCCGGCACCCGCTGGCTGAGCCTGCAGATGGACCCCCGCGCCTTGCCGCCCCTGCCGGGCCTGGCCGACCTGGCCGCCGAGTTCAGGAACTTCTCCGACACCGCGTGGGCCCTGGCCCAGCTGGACCTCGTGGTCACGGTGGACACCGCCGTGGCCCACCTGGCCGGATCCATGGGCGTGCGGACGCACCTGCTCCTGCCCTTCTTCCCCGACTGGCGGTGGCTCATGTCGGGTTCGGCCTGCCCGTGGTACCCCTCCGTGCGGATCCACCGGCAGCCTTCCCCCGGCGCCTGGGCCCCGGTCCTCGCCAACCTCGCCCGGGAGCTCGCCGATGGATCCTGAAACCCAGGCCAGCCTCCAGGAAGCGAGGCGGCTCGACCGGGAGGGACAGCCCGGCCGCGCGGCCCTGGCCTACAAGCTGGTCCTCCGCACGGATCCGGGATGCCTGGAGGCCAAGGTCGACCTCGCCGGCCTCCTGCTCCAGATGGGACGCTACCCCGAGGCCCTGGACCTCTGCACCGAGGCCCTGGAGGCCCGGCCCGGACACCGGGGCGCTTTGCAGAACCTCGCCGGGACGCTCCTGGCCCTGGAGCGCTACGACGATGCCGAGCGCCACTGCCGGGGCCTGCTCCAGCTCGATCCCCGCTGCGCATGGGCCTGCCAGGGCCTCGGCCTCTGCGCGGCGGCGCGCGGGGAGACCCTCGAGGCCGAGGCCCTGTTCCGGAAGGCCCGGGAGTTCGATCCGGAGGATCCCGGAATCCGCATCGCCCTTCTGCGGTCCCTGTACCAGCGGAGGGCCTGGTCCGAAGTCCGGCCCCTGTGGCTGGAGGTCATCGAACGGACCATGGAGGGCCCCTTGGCGCTCTTCGAGAAGGCCATCCTCCATCTCACCTACGGGAACCTGGAAGAGGGCTGGACCTGCTACGAAAGCCGCTTCACCCCGCCGAACCGCGCGGCGCCGAGGCTCGAACCGACGGTGCCCCTCTGGGACGGCTCCCCCTTCGAGGGCAGGACCCTCCTCCTCCACTACGAGCAGGGTTTCGGCGACACCCTCATGTGCATCCGCTATGCCTCGCTGGCCCGGGCCAAGGGCGGGCGGGTGGCGGCCCTGGTCCAGCCCGAGCTCCTGCCGGTGCTCCGATCGTGCCCGGGCGTGGACCACTGGTTCACCCTCGCCGATCCCGTTCCTCCCTTCGACCTCCACCTGCCGCTCATGTCCCTCCCCCGGGTCTTCGGCACCCGCCTGGCGTCCATTCCGGCCCCCATCCCCTACCTCCGGGCACCCCGGGGGGCCTCCCCGGCGGACGGCGCCGTCGAGCCTTCGCCCAACCTGAAGGTCGGCCTGGTGTGGGCCGGGAATCGGATCCACACCCTCGACTTCCTCAGGACCCTGCCCCTCACCGGGCTGGAAGCCCTGGCCGGAGTCCCCGGCGTGGACTGGTACGGCCTGCAGGTCGGCTACGAGGGCGGCCTCCCCTTCGAGGGGTTGCGCGACCTGGCGCCACGGCTGCGGGACTTCGGGGATACGGCGCGCGTCCTGGAGCAGCTGGACCTCCTGGTCACCGTGGACACCGCCGTGGCCCATCTCGCCGGCGCCATGGGCCTCCCCGTCTGGTTGATGCTTCCGCTCCTGCCGGATTGGCGCTGGCTTCTCGAAGGGGAGGACACCCCCTGGTACCCCACCCTGCGCCTGTTCCGTCAGCAGAACGGCAGCCGGTGGGATGATGTGGTGGCGAGAATCGTAGAATCCCTCAACCGCCTCGCGAGCGAACGCCATGGATCCTGATTCCGCCCTCAAGGAAGCGCGCCGCCTGGACCGGGAGGGGGCGTCCGGCAGGGCCGTTCTCGCCTACAAGCTCCTGCTCCGCACCGATCCCGGGCGCATCGACGTCAAGGTCGACCTCTCCAGCCTCCTGGTCCGCCTGGGCCGGCACGAGGAGGCCCTCGCCCTCGGCGGGGAGGTCCTGGAGGCCTGTCCCCGCCATCCGGCGGCCCTCCAGAACGTCGCCGGCGCCTGCCTGGGCCTTGGGCGCTACGCCCAAGCCCAGGCCTACGCCAGCGCCCTCCTCGAGCTGGAACCCGGGAACGCCTCCGGCCACCTGGCCCTGGGCCTGAGCCTCGCCGGTCAGGGCGCCTCGGCGGACGACCATTTCCGCAGGGCCAGGGCCCTGGATCCCCGGGATCCCGGGATCCGCCACTACCTCATCGACCAGCTGCTCCCGCGCAGGGCCTGGGCCGAACTCCTGCCCCTGTGGAAGGAAGTGATCGACCAGGAGATGACCGGGCCCAAGGCCCGCATGGAGATGGCCTTCCTCCAGCTCACGTACGGCAACTTCCAGGAGGGCTGGGACGGCTATGAAAGCCGCTTCGAGCCTCCCAACGAGGTCTTCCCCCGGGTCGAGACCCCGGCGCCCCTGTGGGACGGCTCCCCCTTCCCGGGGCGGACCCTGCTCCTTCATTACGAGCAGGGCTTCGGCGACACGCTGATGTTCATCCGCTACGCGGCCCGGATCCGGGCCCTCGGCGGCCGGGTGGCGGCCCTGGTCCAGCCCCAGCTCGTCTCCGTCCTGGCGTCGGTCCAGGGCGTGGACACCTGGTTCACCCTCGCGGACCCCGTGCCGCGCTATGACCTCCACCTGCCCCTGCTCTCCGTCCCCCGGGTGCTGGGCACGCGCCTGGACTCCATTCCCGCCGAAGTGCCCTACGTCTTCGCGCCCCCCGAGCCCTCCCCCGCGTCCGACGCGGTGCTCCCCTCCCCGAACCTGAAGGTGGGCCTCGTGTGGGCCGGAACCCGGGACCATTCCCTGGATGCCCTGCGCACCCTGCCCCTCGCCAGCCTGGAAGCCCTCGGCCGGGTCCCCGGCGTGGACTGGTACAGCCTCCAGGTGGGCTACGAGGGCGGCCTCCCCTTCGACAACCTGCGCGACCTGGCCCCGCTGTTGCGGGACTTCGGCGACACGGCCCGCGTCCTGGCGAAGCTCGACCTCCTGATCACGGTGGATACCGCCGTGGCCCACCTGGCGGGCGCCATGGGGGTGCCCGCCTGGCTTCTCCTGCCTCTGGTGCCGGACTGGCGCTGGCTCCTGGACCGGGAAGATTCCCCCTGGTACCCGACCTTCCGCCTTTTCCGCCAGCTGGACGGCCACACCTGGGACGGCGTGCTGGCCCGGGTCGAGGAATCCCTTAACGACCTAATGAACACCCGCCGTGGAACCTGCTAGACTTTTCGTTGTTCCACGCAGAGGTTTCCCAGGTGCCCCCAATCCCGAACCCCGCCGCCGAGGTCCTGTCATGACCGCCAGGATCATCGCGTTGGCCAATCAGAAGGGCGGCGTCGGCAAGACGACGTCCGCCATCAATCTGGCCGCATCCCTGGCCATGATGGAAAAGCTCGTGCTCCTGGTGGACTTCGACCCCCAGGGCCACAGCACCACGGGTCTGGGCTTCCCCAAACCCGACCACCGCGCGGGTTCGTACGCCCTCATGAAGGGCGCGCCGGTTGAGGCCCTGGTCCTGACCACCGAGGTGCCCATGCTCCAGGTGGTGCCCGCGGGCAAGGACCTGGCCCAGCTGGAATTCGAGCTCTTCGAGCTGCCCGAGCTGCAGGTGCTGCGCCGGGCCCTGAAGCCCGTCCTCGGGAAGTACGACTACATCCTCATCGATCCCCCGCCCAGCCTCGGCATGATCACCCTCAACGCGCTGACGGCCGCGGACGAGGTGATCATCCCCATGCCCTGCGAGTTCCTCGCCATGGACGGGCTGGCCGAGCTGGTGGAGACCATCCGCCGCATCCAGGCCGGGCCCAACCCCGCCCTCAAGCTGGGCGGCATCCTCCTTACCATGGCCGAGGAGCGCACCAACCTGGGCTCGGCGGTCGCCTCGGAAGTGCGCGCAGCCTTCCCCGGCAAGGTCTTCCAGACCCAGATCCCCCGCAACATCCGCCTGGCCGAGGCGCCCAGCCACGGCAAGCCCGTGGCCTTCTACGACCTCCGTTCCAAGGGGGCGCAGGCCTACCTGAATCTGGCCAAGGAGTGGCTGGGGATCGAAGAACCCCTCATCCCGCGAGGACCCGCATGACCACCCCCAAACGACCCGCCCTGGGCCGGGGCCTCACCTCCCTCATGAGCCAGCTGGCTCCCGAGGACACCAGCAACCGCGAGGTGCCCGTGGGCTCCCTGGTGGCCAACCGCCACCAGCCCCGCCTCCACTTCGACGAGGCGCTGCTCGACGATCTGGCGGCCAGCCTCAAGACGCACGGCATGGTGCAGCCCATCGTCGCCCGCAAGGTGGGCGACCGCTACGAGATCATCGCCGGCGAGCGCCGGTGGCGCGCCGCCAAGAGGGCCGGCCTGGCCACCGTCCCGGTGGTCATCAAGGACGTCCCCGACGACCGCCTGCTGGAATTCGCCCTGGTGGAGAACATCCAGCGCCAGGAACTGAATCCCATCGAGGAGGCCAAGGCCTACTTCCAGCTGGGCGAGCACCTTCGCCTCACCCAGGAGCAAGTGGCCGACCGGGTGGGCAAATCCCGCCCCCAGGTGGCCAACACCCTGCGCCTCCTGCGCCTGCCCACGCGCATCCAGGAAATGGTGTCCTTCGCCAAGCTCTCCACCGGCCACGCCAAGGTGCTGCTGGGCGTCGACGACGCCCGGGTCCTGGACCAGCTCGCCGACGAGATCGTGGACAAGCAGCTCAGCGTCCGGGCCCTGGAGGCCCGGGTGCACAAGCTCGCCCGCACCGTGAAGGGCAAGGCCCGGCGGCACCACCATCCTCATGCCGTATTCATCAAAGCCGCGGCCGAGGAGCTCACCCAGGCCTGGCGCACCCGCGTGGAGATCAAGCCCAGGGGCAAGGGCGGATCGCTCCAGATCCACTACGGCAGCGAAGCGGAGCTGGACCGCATCTTCGAAGGCTTGAAAAAGGGGCCGGGAAGCCGTTAAGGTTCTCGTCCGGGGGTGCGATGTCCTGGTTCATCAAGAAGCGTCAGCAGAAGACCGCGGTCGAGGAGCGCACCGTCCGGGTTCCCGAAGGGCTGTGGATCAAGTGCGACGCCTGCCGTGAGCTGATCTACCGCGCCGAACTCGCCAACACCCGCAACGTCTGCCCCAAGTGCGGCTACCACTTCCGCATCGGCGTCGCCGAGCGCCTTGAGTCCGTCATGGACCCCGGCTACGAGGAGCTTTTCGGGGAACTCCGCAGCGGCGACCCCCTGAAATTCTCCGCCGCCAAGCCCTACGCCGACCAGCTCAAGAAGCTCCACGGCCTGGGCCACGACCACGACGCCGTGCTCGTGGTGGAGGGGACCCTCAAGGGCCACCCCGTCGTCATGGGCGTCATGGACTGGGACTTCCTCGCCGCCAGCATGGGCAGCGTGGTGGGCGAGAAGCTCCGCCTGGGCGCGGAACGGGCCCTCGGGAAGCGCTGCGCCTTCATCATCGTCAGCTGTTCGGGCGGGGCCCGCATGCAGGAGGGGGCCCTCTCCCTCATGCAGATGGCCAAGGTGAGCGCGGCCCTGGCCCGGCTGGACTCCGCGGGCCTGCCCTACCTCTCCATCCTCACCGACCCCACCACCGGCGGCGTCAGCGCCAGCTACGCCATGCTGGGCGACCTGAACATCGCCGAGCCCAAGGCCCTCATCGGGTTCGCAGGCCCGCGGGTCATCGAACAGACCATCAAGCAGACCCTCCCCGAAGGCTTCCAGCGCTCCGAGTTCCTCCAGGCCCACGGCATGGTGGACAAGGTGGTGCCCCGGGACCGCCTGCGGGAATTCGTGGCCACGGCCCTGGACTGGATGACCGATCCTCATGGGTGACCTGGCCCGCCTGCGGATGCTCGAGGCTCGCGGGCACTGGGGCATCAAGTGCGGCCTGGAGAATCCGAGGGGCCTGCTGGCCCGCCTGGGCCGCCCCGAGCGGTGCTGCCCCGTGATCCTGGTGGCCGGCACCAACGGCAAGGGCTCCACCGGCGCCTTCCTGGTCAACGCGCTGCGCGCCTGCGGCCTGCGGGCCGGGTGGACCACCTCCCCCCACCTGGTGTCCCCGGGTGAGCGCATCTGGATCGATGGCGCCGGTCTGGAAGCCGCCCACCTGGACGCGCTCCTGACCGACGCTTTCAAGGCCGAAGCGGCCCTGGGCATCCAGGCGACCTATTTCGAGCTGATGATTGCGTCCGCCTTCCTGGCCTTCCGGGAGGCCGCCGTGGACATCGCCGTGGTGGAGGTGGGCATGGGCGGCCGCTGGGACGCCACCAACGCGTCCGATCCCCTGATCACCGTGCTGACCAACGTCGAGCTGGATCACATGCAGTACCTGGGTCCCACCCGGGAGGCCATCGCCCGGGAGAAGCTCTGCGCAGCCCGCCAAGGCCGCCCCCTGGTCCTCGGTCCGCGCCTGGATCCCGCATGGGTGTGGCCCCTGCTGGAATGCCGCCCCATCCTGTACCCCGCCCCGGCCATGGCCGCCCAGACCCTGGCCTGGGACCACAGCCTCGTGGAGGGCCACCGCATCCCGCTGGCCGGCGCCCACCAGCTGGAGAACCTCGCCACCGCCTGGGAGGTGCTCCGCCGCCTCGGCCTGCCCGAGGCCAGGGCCTGGGAGGGCATCGGCCGCACCGCCTGGCCCGGCCGGCTCTGGGCCGTGCCCGGCCTGCCCGGCGTGACCATGGACGGCGCCCACAACCTGGACGGCGCCAGGCGCCTGGCCGACCACGCGGTGGCCACCGGGGTAAGCCCCCACCTCTACTTCAGCGCCATGGGCGACAAGGACCTGGCCGGCATGCGGGACGAGCTGGCCCGCATGCGCCCGGCCCGGGTCACCCTCGTGCGCGGAGAGAACCCCCGCTACGCAACCTCCCAGGCCCTTCGCGCCGTGTGGGGCGAAGGCTGCGAGGTGCTGGACATCGCCCAGGCCGCGGCCCGGCTCAGGGCCCCCGAAGCCATTCCCCGCCTGGTTTCGGGCTCCCTCTATTTCATCGGCGACCTGCTCCAGTCATTGGGGATCGACCCGCGTTTGCTGGTAGATTGAAGCTCCTCCCATGAGCCTCCCGCCCGGAACCCTCCTCGGTCCCTACGAACTGCTCGCCCCCATCGGCGCCGGCGGCATGGGCGAGGTCTACCGGGCCCGGGATCCGCGCCTGGAGCGGGACGTGGCCATCAAGGTGCTCCAGCCCGCCTTCGCCGCCGACCCGGACCAGCTCCGGCGCTTCGAGCAGGAGGCCCGCTCCGTGGCCCTGCTCAACCACCCCAACATCCTCCAGGTGTACGACACCGGCATGGTGGACGGCGCCCCGTACATCGTCATGGAGCTTCTTTCCGGCCGGAATCTGCGGGACCTCCTGGACGGCCCGCCCCTTGGCGTCCGCCGGGCGCTGGCCATCGCCGTGCAGGTGGCGCGGGGCCTGGCGGTTGCCCACGAGAAGAAGATCATCCACCGGGACCTGAAGCCCGAGAACATCTTCGTGGACCCCGACGGCCTCGTGAAGATCCTCGATTTCGGCCTGGCCAAGCTCCTGGCCCACCCCTCCGGCGATCCGGACGAGACCCGTGAATGGCGCGCCTCCCAGGCCTTCACCCAGGCAGGCACCTTGATGGGCACCGCCGGGTACATGTCCCCCGAGCAGGTCAACGGCTGGTCCGTGGACCACCGGTCCGATCTCTTCTCCTTCGGCATCATCCTCTTCGAGCTGGTCACCGGCACGCCCCCCTTCCGCCGCCCCTCCATGGTGGAGACCATGCACGCCATCCTGAAGGAGGACCCCCCGGCCCTGGGTTCCGGCCTGCCCCCCGTGCTGGAGCGTACGCTCCTCCGCTGTCTGGAAAAGGATCCACGGCGGCGCTTCCAGTCCGCCACGGACCTGGTCTTCGCCCTGGAGGGCGCCTCGCTTCCGCAATCGGCCATCCTCCTCCGGCCGCGCCTTCGGCCCCTGCCCCCCTGGGCCCTCCGCACGGCCCTGGCCGCCGGCGTCCTGGCCCTGGCGGCCCTGGCGTTCGCCGCCGGCCGCCGCGGCACCGCGGCCGAACCCGTGGTCTACCACCGCCTCACCTATCGCCGGGGCGTCATGGAGGGGGCACGCTTCTCTCCCGACGGCCAGACCTTCGTATTCGGGCTGGCCAACGACGGCCAGCCCGCCCAGCTCATGGTGGGCCGAACCGACGGCGTGGGCGCGCGCCCGCTGGGGCTGCCTCCCGGCACCCGCATCCTCTCCATCTCCGCCACCGGCGAGATGGCCCTGCTCTTCCGCAAACAGGGCGCAGCCGAGGGCACCCTGGCCCTGGCCCCCCTCTCCGGCGGCGCTCCCCGCGAACTGCTGGAGAACGTCTTCGCAGCGGACTGGGGCCCCGACGGCCAGTCCATGGCGGTGGTGCGGGCGGGCCCCAAGGGCCAGTTCGTCCTGGACTACCCCATCGGCCACCGGCTCTATGACGGCCCCCCCGTCACCCCCTACATCCTCGACTGCCCCAGGGTCAGTCCCAGGGGCGACCGGGTGGCCTTCCTGGAACACCTGGGCATCGGCCGGGAATCGCTGTCCGTGGTGGATCTGGAGGGGCACCGAACGGTCCTCGTGGAGGGCGGGTGCGACTCCCTCCAGTGGTCCCCGGACGGCCGGCGCATCTTCTTCACCTACCGGCACCCCGATGACCGCCGGGACCTGCGCTCGGTGACCCTGGGCGGCCGGCAGCGCATCCTGGACACCGTCCTGGGACGCATGAACGTCCAGGACATCTCCCGCACCGGCCGCCTGCTGGTGGACCAGTCCGTGGACAAGACCACCCTCCTGTTCCGGGGCCCCGGCGACCGCGTGGACCGCGACCTTTCCTGGCTGCACACCTCCATCCTGGCGGACCTCTCCCCGGACGGCAGCCGTGTGCTCATCGGGGAGACCCTGGAGGGCTCCGGTCCCGGCGGGGCCTACCTGCGGCGAACCGACGGCGCGGATGCCGTGCGCCTGGGCGACGGGGACCCCCTGAGCCTTTCCCGGGACGGCCGCTGGGCCACCGTCCTTTCCAATGACGCCGGAAAGACTCTCGCCCTCCTCCCCGCCGGCCCTGGCGCCCCCAGGCCCCTGGCCCGCGACATCCGGGCCGACTGGGCCGTGTTCGTGGACGGGGACCGCCAGGTGCTCATGGGCGGCACCGGGCCCGATGGGGTCTTCCGGGGCTACATCCAGGACGTGGCCGGCGGTCCGGCGCGGCCCTGGCCCGGCGCCCTCGCCCCGGAGGCCTTCTGCGTGGTCGCCCCCGACGGCGCCAAGGTGGCCCTGGGTCCCCTGAAGGGCCACCTGGTCATATCCTCGCTGGACGGCCGCCGCCTCCAGGACCTGGGCGGCCTCGGCGAGGCCGACGTTCCCATCCAGTGGCACGCCTCGGGCGATTCCATCTTCCTTGCGGACCTCTCGGCCCTTCCGGCGCGCATCGTCCGTCTGGACTTGGCGACCGGCCGCCGGACCCCATGGACGGACGCCGGTCCCTCGGACCGCTCCGGTGTGGGGCAGCTGAAGGGGGTGGCCATCACCCCCGACGGCCGTTCCCTGGCCTACTCCTTCGTCAGAGTGCTGACTTCGGACCTCTACGTCACGGACCCCGTGAACTGAACGAACGAAAGGCCCCTGGTTGCGCAGGGGCCTTTTTCCTGTTCTCTCGGGCAACGGGTCCATTCCTTCCGCGGCTGGGAGCCAGTCAGCCGTTTTCCGGGTGGAACCCGTGTCAAAAGGAAAGGTGTCCGGGATCCCGGGAAGGTTCCCGGAGTTCCCCGACGAATTTATTTCCTGCCGATTTATTCCATACCGAAGGGTCGTGAATACGTATCCAGGGGGAAATGGGATGATTCCCTAATAAAAATTGGCCAAAGTGCTTGAATAAATATAAAAGTTCCCGTGTTTTTAACTTTTTTTCGATCGCCCCCTTGCCAATGACCGCGGTCGGATTCATTTTAGCTTCGTTTTTTACATATGCATTCGATGCATTGGCTCCCCATCCCTGTCCCCGCCCTCACCGGTCATCCCTGTCCCCTCGGGGCAGGGATCCTTCCATGTCGAGAGGAAGGTGTTTCAGCACACGTTTTCTCGACGGCGCTTCCGCCACCCTGGAGACCATCGCCATGAGCGCACTCCCCCGTTACATACGTTTCGCCGCCCTGGCGCTCGTCGCCGGCGCCCCCCTCCTTGCCCAGCAGGCCACCGGCGCCCTGAAGGGCCGGGTCGCCGACACCAAGGGCAACCCGAAGTCGGGCGTGATCGTCACCATCACGAACCCCCGGACCTCCTTCGTGAGGTCCGGCGCCACCGACGCCAGCGGTCTCTTCGCATTCGTGGCCCTTCCCCTGGGCGAGTACCAGATCACCTACGCCCAGGGCGGCCAGTCCTACAGGAGCCAGGCCACCGTCGTCCTGGGCCAGGACACCTTCGCCAACTTCCTCAAGTGGCCGACGGCCCAGGCCGGAGCCACGGTGGAGATCCTCGCCACCTCCGCCCAGGCCGAAGCCATCGACACCTCCTCCGCCCAGATGGGCACCACGGTGGGCCAGGACGTCATCAGCTCCCTGCCCATCGTGAGCCGGGACATCAACCAGGCCGCCCTGCTGGCCCCGGGCGTGCAGATCGTCTCCGGGTCGCAGGTGGACCCCACCAAGAAGGCCTTCTCCTACATCACCACCGGCGACGGCATGGGCCGCGGCACCAGTTTCGCGGTCGACGGCGCCGACAACAACTCCACCGACGTGGGCGGCTACGTTCTGTCGGTTCCCATCGACGCCATCGCCGAGTTCCAGGTGGTGACCAACCAGTACAAGGCCGAATTCGGCCGGTCCACCGCCGGCTTCTTCAACGTGGTGACCAAGTCCGGCACCAACGACTTCACCGGCCTGCTCTCGGCCCAGTACACCAACCAGTCCATGCGGGCCCGGGTCACCGACGAGGGCACCAAGAACGACAACACCAAGGGCAGCTACGCCTTCACGGTCTCCGGCCCCATCCTCAAGGACAAGCTCTTCTACATGGTCTCGGCCGAGCGCCAGCAGTCCACGGACGCCTCCTTCCCCTTCCAGCCCTACGCCCTGAGCCTCTACCCCGAGCTGGGCGGCACCCGGCAGGAGAGCCTGAAGCGCACCGTCTACGCCAAGCTGGACTGGAACATCTCCCAGGACCAGAACCTCAGCCTCAACTACGGCACCAGCCAGGACAAGATCGCCCACCAGGGCTTCCCCCGCACCACCTCCTTCGCCGGCAACATCGCCCCCTCGGCCCTGGGCACCGACCGGGACCTCACCTGGGCCGCCGGCGCGCGGTGGACCTGGAACATCAATTCCAACCTGGTGCTGGAGAGCCACTACAGCTACTTCAGCTACGCCAACTTCATCTCGCCCGACTCCCAGGGCGCGCCGGGCAACGGCTCGCCCGCGGCCGTCCTGGACTACGTGAACAGCGGCAGCTACAGCGCCGTGATCCCCGCCGGCTTCCCGGGGCACCGCACCGACGCCCAGAACTGGGGCTGGGGCGGCATCGACCCCAACGCCCTGCAGAACACCGGCATCAAGCGCGGGGAATGGAAGAACGAGCTCACCTGGATCACGGGGTCCCACACGATCAAGGGCGGCATCGACTACCAGCGCACCACCTACGCGGACCAGCAGCTGTTCTTCGGCGAGACCGGCCTCTACCGCATGGTGGTGGAGGGCGTGGACCCGGTCACGGGCCAGGTCATCAACTACAAGACCGGCTGGAACAGCACCGTCTCCGCCAACCAGAACGTGGTGGCCGTCGCCTTCGTGGCCAACGGCCTCCAGAAGGGCATCGACTACAAGCAGTATGGCATCTACCTGCAGGACGACTGGACCATCAACCCGAACTGGAGCGTCTATTTCGGCGCCCGCCTGGACTGGGACACCCAGCTGGACTACCTGAAGGACCGGTATTCCGACATCTACTCCTACATCCACCAGTACAACCCGATCCTGTCCGGCATGGACGGCAGCGCCCCCACGGGCAAGAAATACTTCGAGCCCCGCCTCCAGGCCCTCTACCGCCCCTACGGCGATGACAAGCTCGTGATCAAGTTCGGCGCCGGGCGTTTCGTCGCCCAGGTGATCGACAACGTCACCGGCTTCAGCCGGGGCCTCTCCAACCTGTCCAACGGCCTTCCCATCCGCGCCCGGAACTCCGCCGCCTTCGCCTACAACCACATCACGCCCTTCAGTTCGGGCAACGTGACGAACTTCAGCGCGGGCAGCGTCATCGGGCAGGTCAACGGCCACAACATCGTCCTGCCCGTGGACCTGACGCCCTACAACTACGCGAACAACGTGGGCGGGCTCCGGGACTACTTCCGGAACACCGTGAACGGCTGGCTCGCCACGGCCACCCCGGAGACCGGCGGCAAGAGCCTGCTCTCCAGCGACTTCCAGTACCCCACCACGGACGCCTTCAATGTCGGATTCGCCTACCGCATCAACGACCGCAGCGGCGTGGACGTCACCCTCGTCTACTCCAAGAGCCGCCACCTCACCACGCAGCTGGCCGGCCCCGACGGGTCCGCACCCAACCTCGTGGAGCTGGATGCCAACGGCAACGACCTGGGCGACACCATCTTCTTCTCCAACCAGACCGCCAGCATGAAGCAGCTGCAGGCCAAGTATTCCTACGCCGACGCCAACAACAGCTTCATCTTCTCCATCACCTTCAAGGAGGCCAAGTCCTCGGAGGGCGGCGCCGGAGGCGCCTTCGACGCCTCGGGCAACACCGGCGGCCTCTACGGCGAGGGCGCCCAGTACAACTGGAAGACCAGCTCCGAGCGCATCAGCGCCGGCACCGACCGCATCGAGGGGTCCTTCAGCTACTCCCACAGGTTCGACTTCGGCACCATGATCTCGTTCCTGGGCTCCTGGCACAGCGGCAAGGCCTATGACGTGACCCAGCAGTACAACAACGAGCTGGGCACGGCCGGGGGCTTCGACCAGTCCCATCCCATCGAATACATAGGGACGGAGTACGGCCGCTGGAACCTGGACATCAGCGCCAAGGTGGCCCACCGGTTCAAGATCACCAAGGCCGTGACCATCGAACCCTACCTGGCGGTCCAGAACCTGCTGAACAACTACGACTACGGCGCCAACTACGACGGGATCAAGATCAACAGCGACGGCTCCCCCAACACCAGCCCGTCGCCCTTCTCGGGCTTCGGCAAGCGCGGCCAGGCCTTCCAGGCCAACCAGCCCCGGAACTACGCCATCGGCGCCCGGGTGACCTTCTAGTTATTTCCTTGCCGCCTTCCAGGCGGCAAGGAGCTTCGCTTCCGCTTCAGGGCTGGGCCCGGCCAGACGGGTCCGGCCCTTTTCCACCTTTTCCTGGGTCTTGTACCAGGCCAGGGTGTCCTTGGCGGTCTCCTCGCACGGCCTGAAGCGCAGGCCCGCCGCCACGGCCCGGGCGTTGCTCCAGGTGTGGAAGCCCTTGGTCTCGCCCGCATAGGGGGCCCAGATGGGGAACTCGATGCCCTCCTGCTTGGCGAGGAATTCCGTGGGGATCCACGTGAGGGTGGACTTGGCGGGCGTGGCCTGGACGCAGGCGGCCACCAGGCGGCCCCAGGGCAGCTTGCGCTCGGGACCGCAGGCGTTGAAGAGGCCCGTGGTTCCATCTTCGGCCAGCCGCACGAGCCAGGCGCCCAGGTCCCGCACATCGATGATCTGGACCGGGTCGTCCGCGGAACCGGGCACGGCGATCTCCCCGCCCCGGTCCATGCGCACCGGCCAGTAGGCGAAGCGCCCGGAGGCGTCGTCCGGCCCCACGATGTAGCCCGGGCGCACAACGGCCACACGGCCGGGCATCGCCTTTTCGGCAGCCTGCTCACACAGCGCCTTGAGGCCTCCGTAGTTCTGGTACTCCTTGCCCATCTCCTCCACGGCCGGGTCGGCCAGGACAGCCAGGGGCGCCGTTTCGGTGCCGTTCTCGGGATTGGGCTCCTTGTAGGCCGAGATGCTGGAGATGATGATGTAGCTCTTGCAGCGCTTGGCCAGGAGCGAGGCCGAGGCGGCCACGTGGCGGGGATAGTAGGCCGAGTTGTCGATGACCACGTCCCACTCCCCTTTTTCCAGGGACGTGAGCCCCTCGCCCTTCTTCGGGTCCCGGTCGCCCTGCAGGCGGGCCACGGCGGGGAAGAGGTCGGGCCGCGTCTTGCCGCGGTTGAACATGGTGACCTGGTGCCCCCGGCCCAGGGCCGCCTCGATGGTGGCGGGGCCCAGGAAGCCCGTGCCGCCCAGGATGAGGATCCGGAGGGGCTTGGGCAGCTTCTTGTCGGCCTTGGCGGGCGCGGGTGCCGCGAGGGCGTCCGTTCCCAGGGCGGCGGCGGCCGCGGCGGCGGCGGTGGTCTGAAGGAAGGTGCGGCGAGTCAGAACCATGGAGGCCCCCGTGATGATCAATAAACGTTCAAGACTATACCTCGTTTAGCTATATAGTAGCGAATCCGACTTTCGAGGCCCCATGGCACCCTCCCTCCCCCAGCGCATCCTGGCCCGCCTCGTCCTGGTACGCCCCGGCGAGGGCGCGGTCCTCTTCTTCTCCACCGCCTACTTCTTCCTCCTCCTCTTCGGCTACTACCTCCTGCGCCCCATGCGGGAGGCCTTCGGCATCGCCCGGGGCGCCGACAAGCTGCCCTGGCTCATGACCGGGACCATGGCCTTCATGTTCCTGGCCAACCCCGCCTTCTCGGCCCTGGTTTCGCGCTTCCCCCGGCGCCGGTCCATTCCCATGGCCTACCGGTTCTGCGGCGCCACGCTGGCCGTGTTCTACGTCCTGTTCCGGTTCCTGCCCGGCCACGGCGGCGCCGGCCTGGGCTACGCCTTCTACATCTGGCTCAGCGTGTTCAACCTCTTCGCCGTGTCCGTATTCTGGGCCTTCATGACCGACGGGCTGGACCAGGACCAGGGCAAGCGCCTCTTCGGCTTCATCGCCATGGGCGGCACCCTGGGGGCCATCGCCGGCGCCTCGGCCACCGCGGCCCTCACGACCCTGAAGGTGGATGCCGGCACCCTGCTCCTGGTCACCATCCTCTGCCTGGAGCTGGCCATCCTGTGCGTACGAACCCTGGCCACCCGGTTCGGCATGGGCGCCGGCGCCCCATCCACCCGGGAACCGGGCCCGGGCCTCTTCCAGGGCCTGCGGCTCCTGGCCGGCTCCCCCTACCTGGCCCTCATCGGCCTCTACATCCTGCTCTATACCATCACCTCCACCTTCCTCTACATGCAGCAGGGCCAGATCGTGGCCCGGGCCTTCACCGGCTCCGCCGCCCGCACCGCCGCCTTCGCCCGCCTGGACGTGTGGGTGAACGTCCTCACCCTCTTCACCCAGGTCTTCCTCTCCAGCCGCCTCATCAAGGCCGCCGGCATGCGCGTCGTGCTCTGCATCATGCCCGTCCTCACCCTCGTCGGCTTCGGCGCCCTGTGGGCCCTGCCCACCTTCGGCACCCTGGCCCTCTTCCAGGTGCTGCGCCGGGGCCTCCATTACGCCGTGGACCGCCCCGCCCGGGAGATCCTCTACATCCCCCTGGGCCCCGGAGAGAAGTACAAGGCCAAGCCCTTCATCGACACCTTCATCTACCGCGCCGGCGATCTCCTGGGCACCTGGACCCCGACCCTGATGGCCGCCGTCTCCCTCCCCCTGGCCGGCGCCGCCCTGGCCGTGTCCGGAGCCTGGCTCTGGGGCGGCGTGGCCCTGGGCCGCCTGCAGCGGAACCTCTCAGCCTGAATCCATTCCATCCTTGTTCAGACCCCGTCCGTGATCAGGATGCCCGGCTCGAACCCCAGCCCCGCGGCCTCGCCAGGGGTCTTCATTCCCCACAGCGCCAATCGTTTCGCGTAGGCCTTCCAGAACTCCGGCCGCTTCCTCACCGACGCCAGCGGCACATGGAAGGTGAGCTTCTCCGGCAGATCGTCCAGGGACTCCGCGTCCAGGTCGTCCGCCTCGTCCGTCTCCCACAGGAACCCACAGCGGGCCTCCTGGCAGGCCGCCCAAAGCTGCAGCACCTCGCTGTGCTCGAAGCTGCTGAAGAGGACCCGGTCCAAAGCCTCGGCCGCCTCCACCGCCGCCAGCGCCTGCTTCCACCCCGGTTCGCCCTTCAGCTCCACGTTCACCAGCTTCGCATCCAGCTCAAGAACGTCCGAGAGGCGGGGCACCGGTTCGCCGTTTCGCAGCGGCGGCAGCTCCGATGCGCGCAGCTTGCGGAGCACGCCGCCGGCCTTGGCGGTGCGCCCCAGGTCGTCGTCGTGCAGGACGCAGCACACGCCGTCGGTGGTGGGCTGCACGTCCAGCTCGAAGCCGTCCATGCCGGCCTGCAGGGCGGCCCGGAAGGCCGTCATGGAGTTCTCCAGGTGCGTGGAGGAGAGGCCGCGGTGGCCGAGGATGAGGGTCATGGCAGGACCACCTTTCCGGGATTGAAGATGCCGACGGGATCCAGGGCCCGTTTGATCGAGCGCAGGGCCGCTATCTGGAAGGGATCGGCGAAGTGCTGGAACGCGTCGCGCTTGGCGAGCCCGATGCCGTGCTCGCCGCTGAGGGTGCCCCCCAGCCGCACGCACAGGCCGAACAGCTCCATGAGCTGGCGGTCCAGTTCGGGACGCGGCGTCTCGCCGGCGGCCAGGAGGTTCACGTGCAGGTTGCCGTCGCCCAGGTGGCCGTAGGTGACCGTGGGCAGCCCCAGGGCCTCCAGCGCCTCGAAGAACTCCCGGATGCGGCTCCGGGGCACCACGATGTCCTCGCTGACCTTTTTCGGGAACCGCTCCTTGAGGTGGGAGGAGGTGGTGCGCCGAACCGCCCACAGGGCCTCCCGCTGGCGCGCGTCCGTGGCGGACTGGAGGTGCTCGGCCAGATCGCCCAGCGCCTCGACCAGGCCCTCCAGGAAGGCCTCGGACCCGCAGTCCCGGTCGTCGAACTCCAGCAGGGCCAGGGCCTCGCCCGGCATCCGGCGCGCGGCCTCGGGGCCGTGCTCACGCAGGTCCCGCAGCACCGCCGGGTCCCAGAACTCGAAGGCCGACGGCAGGTACCCGGCCTCCACCAGGCGCCCCGGCAGGTCCAGCAGCTCGTGCCAGCGCTCCATGGGCAGCAGCAGGGTGAGCCGCTCCCGGGGGGCGGGCACCAGGCGCACCGCGGCCCCCGTGATGATCCCGAAGATCCCCTCGCTGCCCACCAGCAGCTGCCCCAGGCTGGGCCCCACGTTGCACTTCACGCTGGGGATCCCGAAGGTGTGCACCTCCCCGTCCTCCATGAGCGCGTCGACGGCCAGCACCCAGTGGCGGGTCATGCCGTACTTGCAGGCCCCCGGCCCTCCCGCGTTGGTGGCGAGGCTGCCCCCAAAGGCGCACTGCTCCCAGGAATTGGGATCCGGCGGGTAGAAGAGGCCCTCGGCCAGGGCCGCGGCCTTCACGTCCCGGAGCATCGCGCTGGCCGGCGCCCACAGCGCCAGGTCCGGCCTCGACACCCGGATGCTCCCCGGGAATTCCCCCATGTCCACCACGACCGCGCGCCCCAGGGGCACGCATCCCCCCGCCTTCCCCGTCCCCGCGCCCCGGGGCACCAGGGCGAACCCTTCCGCCTTGGCCAGCCTCACCAGCTCCCGCAGGGCCGCGGCGCTGCGGGGCCTGGCCACCGCCAGGGGCGGGTCCCCCACCACGTGGGACTCGTCGCGCCGGTAGCCCTCGGTGAGGTCGGCGCCGGTGAGGACGGAGGTGTCGGGAAGGCCGGCGAAGAGGTCCATGGCTACCCCACGAGCGTGCCCACCACGTCCCCGTTGACCGCGGCCAGCAGGTTCCCCGGCACGTTCATGTTGAACACCAGGATGGGCAGGTGGTTGTCCCGGCACAGCGAGATGGCCGCGGCGTCCATGACCTTGAGGTTCTTCTCCAGGACCTCCTGGAAGGAGATGTGCTCGTACTTGGTGGCCGATGCGTCCTTCTTGGGATCGGCGGTGTAGATGCCGTCCACGTTGGTGGCCTTCATCACCACCTCGGCGTCGATCTCGTTGGCCCGCAAGGCGGCTGCGGTATCGGTGGAGAAGTAGGGGTTGCCCGTGCCGGCCCCGAAGATCACGACCCGGCCCTTCTCCATGTGCCGCATGGCCCGGCGGCGGATGTAGCTCTCGGCCACCTTGGGCACGTCGATGCCCGACATGACCCGGGTCTCCACGCCGTGCTGCTCCAGGGCGTCCTGGAGGGCCAGGGCGTTGATCATGGTGGCGAGCATGCCCATGTGGTCGGCGGTGACCCGGTCCATGCCCTTGGTGGCACCGGCCACCCCCCGGAAGATGTTGCCGCCGCCGATGACCAGGCCCACCTCCACCCCCAGGCCCTGGATGGTCTTCACCTGGTCGGCGATCATGGCCACCACCTCGGGGTCGATGCCGTGACCCTGTTCGCCCATGAGGGCCTCGCCGGAGAGCTTCAGGAGGATGCGCTTGTATTTCATGGGGGCTCCAACGGTGCGGACGTGCGGAAAATGCGCTCCCGAATGCGGGCGACATCCGGGAGCGCGGTTCTGTCCAGGGGGGGACCCCTGCCTCAGGATGTCTCTTGGGTGCCAGCCTGGGACATGAGCCGTCCCAGGGTCTCCTGGATGTGGTCGTTCACGCCGTGCTCGCAGGCCATGAGCGCGGCGCGGATGGCGCTGTGCACGGCCTTGGAGTTGGAACGGCCGTGGCCGATGATGGAGATGCCCTTCACGCCCAGCAGCGGCGCGCCGCCGTACTCGGCGTAGTCCAGCCTGGCCGCGAAGCGCTTCAGGCCGTTCATGGTCAGCAGCGCGCCCAGCTTGGTGAGGAGGTTCTCCTTGAAGACCCCCTTCATGCCCTGGATGAGCCCCTCGGCCAGGGCCTCGGCGGACTTCAGGAGGGCGTTGCCCACGAAGCCGTCGCAGGCGATGACATCGAACTTGCCGTTCCAGATGTCGCGCCCCTCGGCGTTGCCGGTGAAGTTGAGGTCCATGTCCTTGAGGGCCTGGGCCGCCTCCCGGGTGGTGGTGGAGCCCTTGCCCTCCTCCTCGCCCACGCTCAGGACGCCCACGCGGGGCCGGGCGATGCCAAGCACCTCCTCGGCGTAGACCGATCCCATGACCGCGAACTGGGCGATGTGCTCCGGCCGGCAGTCGATGTTCGCCCCGACGTCCAGGAGGACGGTGGGACGGCCTGTCATGTTGGGAAGGATGGTCGCCAGGCAGGGCCGGTCCACCCCCGGGAGGGTGCCCAGGACCATCTTGGACGCGACCATGGCGGCGCCGGTGTGCCCCATGGACACCACGCCGTCCGCCTTGCCCTCCCGCACGAGCTGAGCCGCGACGCGGATGCTCGAGTCCTTCTTCTCCTTCAGGATGGACGTCGCCTTGTCGTCCATGTCCACGACGCTGGCGGCGTGGACGATGGCAAACCGGGACGAGAGGTCCCCCTTGAGGCCGAAGTGGCCCAGCAGGGGGCGCAGCCGGTCCTCATCCCCCACGAGGTGGAGGAAGAGTTCGGGATGCGCATTCAGCGCCGCCCGGGCCCCTTCGAGAAGGGCGACGGGGGCGTTGTCCCCGCCCATCACGTCCAGGGCGATCCGGTAGATGGCGGGAGCGTCCACCCTGGCCTCAGACGGTCTGGGCGGGACGCACGGTCAGTTTGCCGCGGTAGAAGCCGCAGGAGGGGCAGACACGGTGGGGCATCTTGGGCACGCCGCAGTTGGGGCAGGTGCTCGAGCTCATGGTGTCGAGGGAATCGTGGGTGCGGCGGCGGTCGCGGCGGGCGCGGGAATGGCGGCGCTTGGGATTCGGCATGGTTGACTCCTCGGAGAGTGGTCGGTTTGGGAAAAGGGAGGAAGCCGGGTCAGGCGTCTTCCAGGTTGAGTTTCAGGCCCGAAAGGGCCTTGGCCAGGGCGCCCGGTTCCTTCACCAGCTCGGGGTGGCAGGAGCAGGGACCCTTGTTCCAGTTCTTGCCGCACTGCGGGCAGAGGCCCTTGCAGTCCTCCCGGCAGAGCGGATGCATGGGGGCGTGGAGCAGGAAGTGCTCGCGGGCGAGGGCCTCCTCGTCCAGGACCGGCTCGGGCAGGAAGACCACGTCCAGGTCCTGGCTGCCCAGCGCGTGGGACCCGCCCACGGCGAGCTCCTTGTCGCGGCTGCCCAGGAACTGGCTCTCCACCTCGATGCCCAGGTCCAGGGGTTCGAGGCACCGGGAGCAGCCCCCTTCCCAGGTGGCCTCGCCCTTGACCTCGAGGAAGAAATCCGCGTCCGAAGGCATCACCCGCACCTGCCAGGTGGCTTCGCGCAGGCGCGTGCCGTCCCCCAGGTCCAGGGCGCCGGTCACGCCGTCCACACTCACGCCCTCGGGGGGCAGCTGGGAAAGATCAATCATTTCGCGGGTTCCTTCTCGGGACCTGCGGGCGCTGCGCCGGAGGGGCCGGTGTTCTTGCCGGGTTCGGCGGTGAAGGGAGGCCGGTCGGCGGAGCCGCCCGGGTCGCCCGCGCACTTCAGCTCGTAGCCGCCCTTGCCGGACTTCCCTTCGAAGGGGTTGCCCCAGGGGTCCGTCGAAGCCACGTTCACGGGAATGTTGTTCTCCTTCACCAGCACCGAGTTGGGTTCCACCATCGCTTCGAAGCTTGTGAAGTCAGGATACTTCCCATGCTTGAGGTAGTAGAAGTCCAACCCCTCGGACACCGTCTTCACGGTGTCGTGGGCCTTGATGTAGCGCGCATTGGCGGAGAACTCCTGGTACTTCCGGATACCGATGGTGGCGAGGACGGCCATGATCATCATGGCGACCAGCAGTTCCATCAGCGAGAAGCCAGCTTGTTTGTTCTTTTTCATGTCTCTTTCCGGGGAAGGGAGGTCCAGGGTAGAGATAAGTATGGGTAACCCGGACGACCTTGTCCAAGCATCCCAGTGTGCCACAGGTCAAGGATTTTACAAGAAATCATTGGGAATGTCGCCCTTGGCGTCGCCTTCCGCGGCCTCCGCGGGGGGGAAGGATTCGGGTACCGGGAAGGCCGGGGCGGGCGTCCCCTTGCCTCCCATTTCCTGCAGCCAGTACCGGTAGGCACGGAAGCTCATGCCCAGGAGCCGGGCGGCCTTGGTCTTGTTGCCCTCCGCCCGCTCCAGGGCACCGAGCATGAAGTGCCCCTTCAGGGCGCCCAGGTAGCCCTCCAGGTCGAACCCCCCCGGGGGAATGTCCAGGGCCCCGGCCACCATGGGGCCTCCGCCCGCGTTGCGGGACATCAGGTCGTCGGGGAAGAGGTCCACGCCGATGGGCCCCCCGGAGTTCAGGGCGACGCACCGTTCCATGAGATTCTCAAGCTCCCGCACATTGCCCGGGAACCGGCAGGCCCGCAGGACCGCCATGGCCTCCTCCCCCAGCCCCATGGTCGGCTTGTTGAGCTTCCGGCAGAACTTGGCCAGGAAGTGCTCGACCAGGACCGGCAGGTCCTCCTGGCGCTCCCGCAGCGGGGGCAGCTCGATGTGGAGGATGTTCAGGCGGTAGTAGAGGTCCTGGCGGAAGAGCCCCTTCTCGGCCCGGTCCCGCAGATCCCGGTTCGTGGCGCCGATGACCCGGACGTCCACCGCCCGCTCCTCGTTGGCCCCCACGCGCCGGATCCGCCGCTCCTGGAGGACGCGCAGGAGCTTGACCTGCAGGGGCAGCGGAATCTCGCCGATCTCGTCCAGGAAGATGACGCCCCCCTCCGCCTCCTCGAACAGGCCCCGCTTGGTGAGGTTGGCTCCCGTGAAGGCCCCCTTCTCGTAGCCGAAGAGCTCGGATTCCAGCAGCGCCTCGGGAAGGGCCCCGCAGTTCACCGGCACGAAGGGCCCCTTGGCCCGGTCCGAGTAGCGGTGCACGAGCCGGGCCACGATCTCCTTGCCCGTGCCGCTCTCCCCCGTGACCAGCACGGTGGTGTCGGCCCGGGCGATCTTGCCCACGAGGGCCTGGACCTTGCGGATGGTGGGCCCCACCCCCACCAGGTCCCCGATGTCCCGCACGTCGGGCCCGGGGGAGACCGAGACCGAGAAGATCCCCTTCAGGACCTTGGACAGCTCCTGGATGTCGTTCTTGGTCTTGGTGAGGAAGTCCACCGCGCCCAGGTTGAGGGCCCGCACCGTGGTCTCGGTGGTGGCGAAGGCGGTCATGATCACCACCGGGATGTCCAGGTCCCGCTCCTTCATCCAGGTGAGCAGGTCGATGCCGCTGCCGTCCTTGAGCCGCAGGTCCGAGACCACCGCGTCGAAGGGGCGGGCCTCCAGGGCCGCCCGGGCCTCGGCCAGCCCCGCGGCGGTGACGGTCTCGAACCCCTGGGGGGCCAGTCCCATCTGGAGGACGTCCCGGAAACTGGCCTCATCCTCGACCAGCAGGATGGTTTTGGGGGAAATGGGAGGGCGCATGGGCTCGCTTTTCGGGGGGCGGAGGCTCGGGCCCAGTATCTCAGCGTTGACCAGCCTTGGGGAATGAGGAACCATCCAATCATGCGCTTTCTTCTCGGCAGGACGGACGCCCTCGGCGATGTGGTCATCTCGCTCCCCGTGATGGAGCGCATCCTCTCGCGCATGCCGGAGGCCGAGGTGCACTGGCTGGTGTCCCCCTATGCGGCCCCGCTCCTGGAGGGCCTCCCGGGCGTCCACATCCGGGAGGCGGACGCCGACCTGGCCGCCCTCATGCGGGAGATCGCCCCCGACGCCGTCCTCAACCTCGGCCACCGGGACGTGGCCGTCATCACCGCGGCCAGGGCCGCCGGCGTCCCGGTGCGGGTGGCCCGCAGCCGGGGCCGCCAGATCCTCGACGCCACCCACGTCCTCTGGAGGGGCCGCAACGGCACGGGCCGCCACGAGGCCCAGAACGTCCTGGACTTCCTCCGCCCCTGGGGCTGGGAGGGGGGCTTCCCGGCGCCGCCCCGGATCCGGCTCCGGCAGGAGGAGCGGGACCTGGGCCTGGCCGAGTTCGCCACCCTGCCCCGGCCCCTGCTCGGCATCGCCACCCGCAGTTCGGGCTCCTCGGCCTACCCCTCCGAAGCCTGGTGGGCCCGGGCCCTGCCGGTGCTGAAGGCCGCCGGCTGGCACCCCGTGATCCTCGCCCCGCCCGAGGACTCGAAGCTGGGGAAGACCGACCTCCGGGGCCTCCTGGGCCGCATCGCGGCCTGCGACGCCTTCCTGGGGCCCTCCACCGGTCCCACCCAGCTGGCCGCGGCCCTGGATGTGCCGGTGCTCGCCCTCATGGGCCTCAGCTCCAACCGCGGCCCCAGCCGCTGGGCCCCCCTGGGGCGCCGGGTCCAGGTGGTCCAGTATCCCGGCCCCGAGGCCGACCTGAAGGGCGGCATGGACCGGCTGGACCCCGCCTCCATGCTGCCCCACCTGGAACGCCTGCGGGGGCCCGCGTGATCCCCCAGGGCGCCACCTGGGTGCGCTTCCCCCGGTTCGTGGGGGACGCGGCCATGCAGCTCCCCGTGCTCCGCGTCCTTCGGACCGTCGGCGCAGGCCCCATCGTGGTCTGGGGTCCCAACCCCGCCGTCTCCCTGGTGGAGGGCCACGAGCTGGCCGATGCCGTGGTGCCCGACCGGGGCAAGCCCGGCCCCTTCGCCATGGCCGCCCTCCTCCGGGAACACCGGGCCGCCAGGAGCATCCACTTCCCCAAATCCCTGCGCCCCGCCCTGGCGGCCTGGATCGCCCGCGTGCCCGAGCGCATCGGCGTGGACGAGAGCCTCGCAGGGATCTTCAACACCCACAGCGGCCCCTTCTGGGACGCCCAGGGCCCCTTCCTGGAGCGCTACCACGCCGTGCTGGCCCGGCGCTGGCCGGACCTGCCCCCCATGCCCTTCGCGGACTACGCCCCGGCCGTCACCGTGGAACTGCCCGCCGAGCCCTACATCTGCCTCATGCCCGGCTCCACCTGGCCCTCCAAGGCCTGGCCACGGGAGCACTTCCGTGACCTGGCCCGCCTGGCCCGCCTGGATGGGTTCGCCGTGGCCGTCCTGGGCACCCCCGACGAGCGCGACGTGTGCGACTTCGTCGCCCAGGACGCCACCCACAACCTCTGCGGCCGCACGTCCCTGGTCCAGGCCGCCGCCTGGCTCCGGGGCGCCCGGGCCGCCCTGGGCAACGACTCGGGCCTGAGCCATCTGGCCGCCGCCTGCTCCACCCCGACCCTGGCCCTCTACGGAGCCACGGACCCCGGAGGCAGCACGCCCTGGGGCCCGAAGACCGCCGGCATCCGCCTGGACGGCATCCCCTGCGCCCCCTGTTTCAAGCCCGTGTGCGCGGTGGAAGGGCACCCCTGCCTGGCCGGCATTACCCCCGAGCGGGCCTGGAGGACGCTCATGGACCTGGTTTCAGCTTAGAATGGGTCAGTCCGCCCGAGGTTGCTTATGCGTCCCTTCCTTTTGAGCCTGATGGTCCCGGCCCTGTGCCTGGCCCAGGCCCCATCCATTTCCGTGGACCAGCCCCACTTCGACTTCGGCAAGCTGTACGGGGACGCCAAGGCCGTGCACCGCTTCAAGGTCTCCAACAAGGGCAACGCCGCACTCAACATCAGCCGGCTCAATCCTTCCTGCGGCTGCACCTCCACCGTCATCGGCCAGTGGACCCTCAACCCGGGCCAGAGCACCGAGGTCGAGGCCACGTTCAACCCCGTGGGTTTCCGGGGCCCGGTGCACAAGTCCATCCAGGTGGTCTCCAACGACCCCGCCAACCCCACCGTGGACCTCACGTTCGAGGCCGAGGTTCTCCGGGAGATCATGCCCTCCAGCGAGGCGGTCTTCCTGCAGGACGTCCAGAGGACCTCCCCCCGCAAGGTGTCCGTGCGGCTCGTCTCCGGCAACGGCAAGCCGGTGCACGTCACCGACGCCAGGTCCCCGGGCGCCCCCTACCTCAGCTGCTCCGTGCGCCCCGAAGGCAACGACGCCTGGGTGGACATCCTCCTGGAAGGCACGAAGATCCCCGCCTCCCGCCAGTCGGGCACCGACGCGGTGGTGGTGAAGACCGACAATCCCCGGGCCGCCGTCATCAACGTGACCGTCCAGTGGGAGCTGCGCGCCTCCGTGGTGGCCGAGCCCGGGCGCGTGGCCTGGGTCGAGCCCGCCGGCAAGGAGCAGCGCTCCAAGGTCGTCCTCAAGCAGGTGGACGGCAAGCCCTTCCGCATCCTCTCCGCCCGCACCACGAACCCGGTGCTCAGGGTCGAGGGTGGCGGCAAGGGCGCCGCCAGCCGCCACGACCTGCAGGTGGTCCTGTCCGCCAATGCCAAGGCCGGCATGTACAGCGAAAAAATCCTCGTGACCACCGACAGCCCCGACCAGCCGGAAGTGGAAATCCGCGTCGCCGCCTCCCTGCGCTGACGCCGTGCCGGATTCCAGAGGTCTGAAACACACGTCCGCCGTGGTGGGGACGCTCCTGATCGCCGTGGTGTGGGGCGCGAGCTTCGCCGGCATGAAGTACGCCCTCCAGGCCGGCCTGAGCGTGGGGGCCATGCTCAGCCTGCGCTTCCTCATCGGCACCACCTGCCTGGGGATCCTCCTCCTGGCCCTCAAGGTGCCCCTGGAGCGGCGCTCGGTGACCGACGGCCTGTGGCTGGGCCTCCTTCTCACCGCCATCTTCTGGCTCCAGGCCAGCGGCCTCGAGACCACCACGACCACCAAGTCCGGCTTCATCACCGGCCTCTACGTGCTCTTCACCCCCATGGCCAGCGTGCTCCTGGGGCACCGCCTCAAGGTCGCCCACGGCCTGGGCGCCCTGGTGGCCACCGTCGGCCTGTTCCTGCTGGTGCACACCCCGGGCGTAAGCTTCGGCGGCTGGAACCGCGGGGACTCCCTGACCCTGGTGTGCGCCGTGGGCTGCGGATTCCATATCGCCCTCACCGGCATCTTCAGCCGCCGCTCCAACGGCTGGGTGCTGGCCTTCATGCAGGTGGCCACCATCGCCGCGGTCTCCCTCGCCATCACGTCCCTCCTTCCCGCGCCCCACGGTTTCCAGACGGCCCGCAAGGCCCTGGCCGCCCCGGGCGTATGGGTGGCCCTGGCCTACCTCGGCATCCTCGCCACCGCCCTGGCGTTCTACCTCATGTCCACCCTCCAGGCCCACCTGGGCAGCACCGAGGCCGCCATCCTCTACTCCCTGGAGCCCGTGTTCACGGCCCTCCTGGCCATGACCGGGTGGGTGCCCGGGATCCGGGAACGCCTCTCGGCCCTCCAGCTGGCGGGAGGCGGCATCATCCTGGGCGCCATGATCCTGGCCGAGGTCGGCCCCACCTGGATGGCCCGCTTCGGGGATTCCAGCCCCGAACGCGACGGCTGAGCGATAATCCATACAAGGAGGACCCCGTGATCATCGTTACCGGAGGCGCCGGGTTCATCGGCAGCAACGTCGTCAAGGAGCTCAACCGGAGGGGCCGCACCGATATCCTGGTGGTGGACAACCTCGAACGCTCCGAGAAGTTCCGGAACCTCTCGGACCTGGTCATCCAGGACTACATGGACAAGCGGGCCTTCCGGTCCCGCCTCGACGCCGGCACCTTCGACCTCCAGGCCGACGCCATCCTCCACAACGGCGCCTGCTCCGACACCATGGGCGGCGACGGCCGCTACATGCTCGAGAACAACTTCGGGGACTCCAAGGCCCTCCTGAACTACGCCCTCTCCAAGGCCATCCCCTTCGTGTACGCCTCCAGCGCCGCCACCTACGGCCCCGGCCCCGCCTTCGTCCCGGACCCCGCCAACGAGCGCCCCCTCAACGTCTACGGCTACTCGAAGCTCCTGTTCGACCAGCACGTCCGCCACCTTCTGCCCCAGGTGCGGAGCACGGTGGTGGGCCTTCGCTACTTCAACGTCTACGGCCCCCGGGAGGACCACAAGGGCCGCATGATGTCCGTGCTCCACCAGCTCCTCCGGCAGCTGCGCGAGGAGGGCGCCTGCCGCCTCTTCACCGGCACCGGCGGCTACGGCGACGGCGAGCAGGTGCGGGACTTCGTGTTCGTGGGGGACATCGTCGACATCGGCCTCCACTTCGCCCAGGGCCCCGTGGCCCAGGGCATCTTCAACGCCGGCACCGGCAAGGCGAGGAGCTTCAACGCCATCGCCCAGGCCCTCATCGCCCACCTGGGCAAGGGCCGCGTCGACTACATCCCCTTCCCCCAGGAACTGGCCGGGAAGTACCAGAGCTTCACCCAGGCCGACCTGACCAGCCTGCGTGCCGCGGGCTACGCGAAGCCCATGACGGAGCTGGAGGAGGGCATCCGCCTGACCCTGGCCGAGCTGGGCTAGTCCGGACCCGTTTGCCCGGAAAGCAAGGTCCGCCTGAGGGTCTCGAAAAGCCACTGTTCGTAGGCATCCGAAGTCCAGGCCCGCTCCACGACCAGCATGCGGTACAGGTCCCTTCCCGTGACCATCCACATGATGTCCCGGGCCTGATCCAGGCCCAGGCCGGGCCTGGCGAAGCCTTCCTCCAGGACCCGCCGCACCCGGGCCGCCTGGAGGTCGTACCGGAGTTGTTCGAAACGCTGCTCGACAGCCCGGAGTTCAGGGGAAAAGGCCGCGGCCCCGCGGACGAGGCCGAGCTGCTCTTTTTCACCGTCGTAGATGGTGCGTGCGATGGAGGCGGTCACCCGCATCACGTCCACCGGGTCCCCTGCGGAATCCGCCTTCTCCGCCAAGGCCCGATATCGGTCATTGAACATGGACGCCTCCATCAAGGCTCCCAGCAGCCCCGCCTTCGACTTGAATTGCGCGTAGATGGTGGCGGGCGACACCTGCGCCTCGGCGGCGACCGCTTCAAGGGTCACCCGGTCCAGTCCCCGCTCGGCGAAGAGCCTCCGGGCGGCCTCCAGGACCCTCGCGCGGGTCAGAGCCGCCTGCCCGGCCCGGGAGGTGTTGTCGTAGTTTCGTCGGACCCTCTTGACCATTTGGATATGGTAAACCATATTTGAATCGCCATCCGAATTGAGAGGAGGTCTCAAATGGCAGCCACCCGGATCTGGACAGGGCGCCTTCTGAGCGGAGTCGCGCTGCTATTCCTGTTGATGGACGGCCTGACGAAGATCGCGCGCGCCAACCCTGCCGTCCAGGCGACCGTGGGGCTTGGGTTTGCGGAGACCAGCGTTCCGGTCATCGGGTTCCTGGTCCTGGGCGGCGCCCTGCTCTACGTCTGGCCGGCGACCGCCGGCCTGGGCGCCCTCTGGTTGACGGCCTTCCTGGGCGGAGCGGCATCGGCCCAGTTCCGCCTCGGAGCGCCTTGGATCAGCCACACCCTGTTCCCGGCCTATCTGGGCGTGGCGCTCTGGGCGGGACTGGTGCTCCGGCGTCCCGAATGGTGGGCTCTGGTCCGACCCGGCCGTCCGGCCAAGGGAGACCGCTCCGGATAGGGATGCCCACCGTTGGAGGTGCCTGCTATCCCAGCCTGTCCAACACCACGAGGGTCACGTCGTCCGAGAAGGGCGTGGAGTCGTTGAAGGTCACCGCCCGGTGCACGATGTGGTCCGCTGCCGCCTCCTCGTCGGCGGGCAGGTCGGAGCAGATCTCCAGGAGACCCTCGTCCCCCAGGAACGACCGGTCCTCCCGCTCCACCTCCACCAGACCATCCGTGTAGACGATGAGCCGGTCGCCCTTCATGAAGGGGCAGGTCTGCTGGTGGAACTGGAGGCCCTCGTCGATGCCCAGCATGAAGCCCCGCTCCCCCAGGACCGTGGGGATCCGCGGACCGCCGGAAGCACCCTGGGAGATGAGCATCGGCGCCACATGGCCCGCGGCAACGTACTGCAGGATATCGGAGGCCGGGTCCAGGCGCGCCAGGAAGGCCGTCGCGAACTGCTCCGCCAGCGTGCTGCGCGCCAGGTCCCGGTTCATGGCCTGGGCCCAGGCCAGGGGTCCGTGGCCGAAGCGCACCTGGTTCTCGAAGCAGGTCTTCACCATGGCGGAGATGAGGGCGGCGGTCACGCCGTGCCCGCTCACGTCGGCAATCATCAGGGCCACGCTGTCGTCGGGCAGGTTGAGGATGGCGTAGATGTCCCCACCGATGCCCTCCGCGGGCAGATAGCGGTGGGTGTAGCGGATGTTTCCCGCCTGCCCCGGGATGGGCGGCAGCAGGCCCACCTGGAGGCGCGCCGCGAGACTCAACTCGGCGGTCATCCGTTCCTGGAAACGGGTCAGTTCCAGGTTCTGGCGCTTGATCTCCTTCTGCATGCCGATGATGCGGAAGGCCGATTCCACCTTCGCCATCACCTCCTGGGCGTGGAAGGGCTTGGAGATCATGTCGTCGGCGCCCAGGTTCAGCCCGCCGATCTTGGAGGCCGTGCCGTCCAGGGCCGACACGAGCACGAAGAACGTGTCCCGGGTGCGGGGGTTCCCCTTCACCGCCTGGCAGAGCTCATCCCCGGCCATCTCCGGCATCCGGAGGTCCGAAAGGATGAGGTCGGGCTGCAGCTTCGCCATCTCGTCCAGGGCCACCCGGCCGTTTTCGGCCAGGAGGACCGTGTAGCCGGCGCGCTTGAGGTAGAAGCTGAGGATATCCCGTATGGGCGCTTCGTCATCGACGACCAGCACGACGCCTTTTTGCATGCCTCAGGCCCCGCGAAGCGCGTCCTGCTCCGTCGTGAAGATGGAGAAGTAGTTCGTGAGGTTCGTCTGGTCGAAGGTCTTCTTCACCTGGGGCGGAAGGGCGCAGAGGTGGAGCTTGCCGTTGTTCTTGTCCACGCTGTTCCGGGCGGCCACGAGAAGCCCCAACCCCGAGGAATCGATGAAGGACACGCTCTCGAGGTTGATGACGAGCAGCTTGGGCTGGAGCGTGGTCACGGTGTCCCGGATCACGTCCCGCAGCTGGGCCGTCACCTCGAAGTTGACCTTGCCCTGGATGGTAACGACGGATGCGTTGCCTTCCTGGCGGGTCTGAATGTTCAACATGGGGCCTCCATATTCGAATATTGAAGACAACCTCACCGCCAATTGCCGTGGAGGATTGTACTGCGAAAAAAACGACGAAAGCTAAGGATTTCTTTGAATAAAAACCGGGACGGGGCGCGGGCCCCGTCCCGGTGGACTCCGGTCTACTTGACGGCGAAGGCGGCCACGAGCACGTAGATCACCAGGGCCTCGATGAGGGCCAGGCCGATGATCATGGTCGTGCGGATGTTGCCGGCGGCCTGGGGGTTGCGCGCGATGCCCTCGCAGGCGGCGACCACGGCCTTGCCCTGGGCCATGCCGCAGCCGGCGGCCGCGATGGCGAGAGCGATGTGGGCCAGGAACTTGCCTTCGAAGATGCCGGGGGCGGCGGCGCCGGGGACCTGGGCGAAGGCGGCGACGGCCAGGGTGAACAGGAAGGCGGTGACGAAGAACTTCTTCATGGGAAACCTCGGAAAAGGGGGGCGCGGGGTTCGGAATCCCGACGTCCGGTTGGAAACGGGGCTAGTGCTCGTGCGCGACGGCTCCGGACACGTAGATCGTGGCGAGCATGATGAACACGAAGGTCTGGATCAGGCCGAAGAACAGGCCCATGATCGCCAGGGGCACCGGCACCACCAGGGGGGCCAGGCCGAAGAAGATGCCGGTCACCACGTGCTCGCCGGCGATGTTGCCGAACAGGCGCAGGCTGTGGCTGAGAATCCGGGAGAACAGGCCCAGGACCTCGAGCGGCCACATGAGGATCCACAGGAACCACACCGGGCCCGCGAAGTGGCCCAGGTACTTCCCGACGCCGTGCTCGCGCATGCCGTGGAAGTTGTAGTAGAGGAACACCACCAGGGCGCAGCCCAGGGTCACGTTGTAGTTGGCCGTGCCCGAGCCCAGGCCGGGGATCAGGCCGAAGAGGTTGTTCAGCAGGACGAAGACGCCCAGGGTGCCGATGAGGGGCACGTAGCGGTCCGGATGGTGCGCCACGTTGTCCGACACCAGGGTGCGCACGAAGCTCACCAGGTATTCCATGGTCTGCTGCAGGGGGCCCGGGACGCGCACCAGCTTCGCCCGCACCATCAGCACCAGGATGACCGTCACCAGGGCCGCCAGGACCGAGATGAGGAGGTGGTCGTAGCGCTCCAGGACCGAGAGGGCCTCGCCGTGGGCGAAGGCGCCCCACGGGTGCCTGGCCAGCCCCAGGAGGTTGGTCAGCAGGACCGCGAGAAAAGACGCATGGTGTTCCATGGTGGGGACCTCGGGTGCTCAGTCAGGCCGGAAGATCAACCATAACGCTTCCAGCACGATGGAAACGCTGAAAAGGAGAATCCCGGTGACGAAGGGTAGGACTTCCGAAGGGAAGCAGACCATCATCCCACGCAGGAGAAGCACGATCAACGCCAGTTTGGCCAGTACCAGGAACCCGAAGAGCCACCTCCGCCTCACGGAAGGGGTCAGCATGCCCGTCACCACCCACCGGTGGAGGTTCCAGAACAGGAGGCTGGCCGCTCCGCCCGCCGCGAACACCAGGGCCCCCCGCCAGGACCGCGCGAGACCCCACCCCGCCGCGCCCAGGGGCACCAGGGCCAGCTGGATCCGGTTGATGCGGACCAGGTGGTGGGTCCCCCCGTCCTCAGCCGCCATGGGAATCGTCCTTCTCCTTTTTTTCGGCCTCGTCATAGCGGTCCAGCCGCACGGTGGTCTTGTACAGCTCCCAGAAACCCGTGGCCACGCCCCACGCCAGGCCCACCCACATGCCGGCCCGGGGGTGCCCGAAGAGCCCTCCGATCCAGCGCCCCAGGAAGAAGCCCGCGACGATGGCGATGGGAAACACCATGCCCAGCCCCATGAGATCGCCCCACAGGGCCCGTTCACGGGGATCGACCCCCTTGTCCTTGCGCTGGAACAGCATGCCGGCACCCGCCTCTGGTCTGATTATCGCCTATTCTAACGGCCATCGCCGGCAGTCCCCCGGGGGGAGGCTGCCGGCGACGGGACCAGGTGCTCTAGAGGATCGTGGCGGCCCAGTCCAGCAGGTAGGCCCCGAAGAGGGTCCCCACCAGCACCAGGGCGCAGGAGACGCCCACCACCAGGCCGGTGATCCCGCCCATGGGCTTGACTTCGCCTTCGGCGGGCTCCTTGAAGTACATCGCCGCCACCACGGCCAGGTAGTAGTAGGCCGCCACGGCGCTGGTGAGCAGCGCGATGACCGTGAGGGTGACGTGGCCCTGCTCGATGGCCAGCTTGAACAGGTAGAACTTGCTGAAGAAGCCCACCAGGGGCGGTATGCCCGCCAGGCTCAGCAGGATGACCATCATGGCGAAGGCCAGCACCGGCCGGGTGCGGGACAGCCCCCGGAAGTCCTCGATGCGCTCCCCTTCGCCCTTGCCTTGGAGGTAGATGATGATCCCGAAGGCCCCGCTCTGCATGAGCAGGTAGGTGAGCATGTAGAGCCAGATGGCCTGCACCCCGCCCGGCACGTTGGAGCTGAGCACGCCCAGCAGCATGTAGCCCACGTGGGCGATGCTGGAATAGGCCAGCAGCCGCTTCATGGTCTGCTGACGGAGGGCGGCGATGTTGCCCAGGATCATGCTGGCTCCGGCCACGAAGGCCAGGGGCGCCATCCACTCGCCGTGGAGGCCGCCGAAGCCCGATCCGAAGACCCGCGCGAAGGCCGCCAGGGAGGCCGCCTTGGGGGCCATGGACATGAACGCGGTGATGGCCGTGGGGGCGCCGTCATAGGCGTCCGGGCTCCACATGTGGAAGGGGACGGCGGCCACCTTGAAGCAGAAGCCCACCAGCACCATGAGGATTCCCAGGAACACCAGCAGGTTGCTGGACATGGGCAGAAGGGCCAGCTTCTCGTTGAGGTCCGCGAGGTTGGTGGTGACGCCGCCCGTGGCGGCGAACAGGAGGCTGATCCCGAACAGGAGGATGCCGCTGGAGAAGGCCCCCAGCAGGAAGTACTTCACCCCCGCCTCGATGCTCCGCTCCTGTTCGCGGAAGTACGCCACCAGGATGTAGATGCAGAGCGCCATGAGCTCCAGGGAGAAGTAGATGGACACCAGGTCGGTGGCCCCCACCAGGAACAGCATGCCCGTCACCGAGAAGAGGATCAGGGAGTAGTACTCCACGGACTGGTCCTTGTGCAGGTCCAGCTGAAGCTGGCTCAGGAGCACGGTGATCACGCCCGCGGCGAGGCACAGGTACTGGAAGCCCCGGGTGATGCCGTCCACCTGATACATGCGGGAGAAGCCCGCGCCCGGAGGCGTACGGCTGACGAGGAACCCCGCGGCCACGAGGACCAGGACGGTGATGAAGGCCCACTGGCTCTTCCCGCCCTTGGGCACGAACATGTCGCCCGGCCAGAGCATGACCGTGGCGGCCACCAGGATGAGGAGCTGCGGGTAGATGAGCGGAAGATCCCTGACCAGGGTCCCCCACAAGCCGGCGGCGAAGGACATTACTCACCCCCTCCATGGCTGGTCTCGGCGTGCCCTTCGGCGGATCCCTCGGCATGGGCCGGGGCGGCCATGGCGGCCATGCCGCGCCTGGCGGCCTCGCGCTGGGCGGCCGTGAGGGGCTGCTGCTTGTAGAAGGAGGGGTTCACCTGGGTCACCAGCTTCTCGACGGGCTTGTCCAGGATGGCCAGGAGCGGCTTGGGATAGAGGCCGATCCAGAAGGCCGCGATGAGCAGGGGCACGAAGTAGGCGATCTCGCGCAGGTTCAGGTCGGCCATCTTGGTGTTGGTCTCGTTGATGGGCCCGAACATGGCCCGCTGGTAGAGCCAGAGCATGTAGGCGGCGCCCAGGATGATGCCCGTGGTGGCCACCACCGCGATCCAGGGCGCGGCCTGGAAGGCGCCCTGCAGGATGGCGAACTCCCCGATGAAGCCGTTGAGGCCCGGGAGCCCGATGCTGCTCATGGTCATGATCAGGAAGACCGTCGCGTAGATGGGCATGGTCTTGGACAGCCCGCCGTATTCCGCGATGAGCCGGGTGTGGCGGCGCTCGTAGACGATGCCCACGATGAGGAAGAGCGCGGACGTGGAGATGCCGTGGTTGAGCATCTGGAGGATGCCGCCGGTGATGCCGTTGGGGTTCAGGGCGAAGATGCCCAGCATGCACAGGCCCAGGTGGCTCACGGAGGAGTAGGCCACGAGCTTTTTCATGTCCTTCTGGATCATGGCCACGAGCGCGCCGTAGATGACGCCGATGATGGCCAGGGTCATGAACCAGGGCATCAGCTCCTTGGTGGCGTCCGGGGCGATGGGCAGCAGGAAGCGCAGGAAGCCGTAGGTGCCCATCTTCAGGAGCACGCCGGCCAGCACCACGGAGCCCGCGGTGGGGGCCTCCACGTGGGCGTCAGGCAGCCAGGTGTGGAAGGGGAACATGGGCACCTTGATGGCGAAGCCCAGGAAGAAGGCCACCGCCAGGAGCGTCTGGAAGGTGTGGGACTGCGCGCCGACCGTCGCCGCCATGGCCTGGAACGAGGCGATGGACATGTCGTAGTGGCCGGTGGTCTTGAACTGGAGGAAGTAGATGGCCAGGATGGCCACCAGCATCAGCACCGAGCCCGCCAGGGTGTAGAGGAAGAGCTTGATGGCCGCGTAGAGCTTCTGGGGCCCGCCCCAGATGGCGATCAGGAAGTACATGGGCACCAGCATCAGTTCCCAGAAGAGGTAGAACTGGAACATGTCCTGGGTGATGAAGACCCCCAGCATGCTGAACTGCATGACCAGCAGCCAGATGTAGTACTCCTTGTGGCGCTCCAGGATGGCCGTGAACGAGCACCACACCACGATGAACCCCAGGAGGGTGGTGAGCAGCAGCAGCACCAGGCTGATGCCGTCCATGCCCACGCTGAACTTGACCCCGATGCTCGGAATCCAGTCGCAGGAATAGGCCCACTGGACCGCGGCGCTGGAGCGGTCGTACTGGAACCAGAGCGGGATGCTCAGGAGGAAGTCGGCCACCGTGAAGGCCAGGGCCCCCAGTTCAAAGGTCCTTCGACTCTCCTTCGGCACGAAGAGGAGGAAGAGGGCCCCGAGGAGGGGGAGGACGGTGACCCACAACGGGAGGTTTTGCCAGGGACTCATGGTGACTCCAGAGATCGTCTAACGGTCGAACGGAACAAGCGAAAGCAGGAAGGGCTAGGCCAGGAACTTCCAGAAGGCGAAAACCAGGAAGCCCAGGAACATGACGAAGGCGTAGTTCTGGACCCGGCCGCTCTGGAGCTTGCGGAAGCCCCCGGCGACCTGCTGGAGCACCCACGCCACCAGGTTCACGAGGCCGTCGATGATCCTGGCGTCGAACCAGTGCAGGGCGTGGCTGCTGACGAGGGTGAAGCGCGCCGCGCCGTTCACCATGCCGTCCACCGCCCAGGTGTCGAAGGCCCACAGCTGGGCCCCCAGCTGCTTGCAGGGGCCGATGAAGGCGGCTTCGTAGAACTCGTCGATGTAGTACTTGGCGTTCACCCACTCGAACAGCTCGGGGAACCGCTTCACGAAGGCCCTGGGCTTGGACCAGGTGGGATCCGCGCCGTAGAACCACCAGGCCAGGGCCATGGCGGCCGGGGCCCACACGACGGTGGCCACGAACATCAGGATGTATTCCATGGCCGGGACGGCGCCGTGGGCCTCGTGGGCGTGGGTCTGGTAGAGCAGCGGGGCGATCCACTCGCTGAAGTGGCCGCTGCCGATCCAGTGGAGGCTGTGGGGAATGTTCAGGAAGCCGCCCACCAGGGCCAGGAGCGCCAGCAGCGCAACGGGGACCCACATGTTCCAGGGCACCTCGTGCGGGGCGTGCGCGTGGCCGGCATGGGCGTCATGGCCCGCGTGGTCGTCGTGCCCGGCATGGTCATCGGCGGCGTGGTGGACCTCGGAGGGGACGGTGAGGTGGTGGGGGTCATGCCCCGCGCCCCGGTACTCGCCGAAGAAGGTCATGGCCATCAGCCGGACCATGTAGAAGGCCGTCATGAAGGCCGCAATCATGCCCATGCACCACGCCACGAGGCTGAGGGTGGAGCCCTGGTAGGTGCCGCCCGCGAACCAGCCCTCGAACACCTTCCAGAGGATCTCGTCCTTGGAGAAGAAGCCCGAGAAGGGGAAGATGCCGGCGATGGCAATGGTCGCGATGCCCATGGACGCGAAGGTCCACGGCATGTATTTTCTCAAACCGCCCATGTTGCGCATGTCCTGCTCGTGGTGGCAGGCCATGATCACGGAGCCGGACCCGAGGAAGAGGGCGGCCTTGAAGAAGGCGTGGGTGAAGACATGGAACATGCCGGCCGAGAAGGCCCCCGCGCCCATGCCCATGAACATGAAGCCCAGCTGGCTCACCGTGGAGTAGGCCAGCACCTTCTTGATGTCGTACTGCGCCAGGCCCATGCTGGCCGCGACCAGCGCCGTGAGGGCGCCGATGAACAGCACCAGGGAGAGGGCCGCCGGCGCGTTGACGTAGATGAAGTTCAGCCGGGCGATCATGTAGAGGCCCGAGGTGACCATGGTGGCCGCGTGGATCAGGGCGCTGACCGGGGTCGGGCCCGCCATGGCGTCCGGAAGCCAGACGTAGAGGGGAATCTGGGCGCTCTTGCCGCAGGCGCCCAGGAACAGGCAGCAGCCGATGAGGTTGAACCACCAGGTGGGGGCATGGGAGACGCCGAAGAGGGTGATCTCGGGCCGGGCCAGGATGTCCCGGGTCATGCCCATGAGCGTGTCGAAGTCCACCGAGCCGTAGATCATGAAGATCAGGAAGAACCCGATGAGGAACCCGAAGTCGCCGATGCGGTTGGTGACGAAGGCCTTCTTGCCCGCCACCGCCGCGTACTCGCGGTCGAAGTAGAAGCCGATCAGCAGGTAGCTGCAAAGCCCCACCCCTTCCCAGCCCAGGAACATGATGATCATGTTCGCGCCCAGCACCAGGTTGAGCATGGAGAAGATGAAGAGGTTCAGGTAGGCCATGAACCGGTAGTACTCGCCGTTCTTGCGCTCATCGGCCATGTACCCCGTGGAGAACAGGTGGATGAGGAAGCCCACCCCGGTCACCAGCAGGCCCATGCAGGCCGAGAGGGGATCCACCTTGTAGGCCCAGGCCATGGTGTTGTGGGTCAGCCCGCCCAGCACCTGGGCGTCGCCCAGGCTCAGCCAGGTCCACACCGTCTGGGTCACGGACCGGTTCGCCGGCTCCATGCCCATGAGCTGGATGAAGGTCCAGCACACCAGCAGGAAGGACGCCGCCACGGAACCCAGGGCGATGAGGTCCACCAGCTTGTTGTTCTTCAGGGTGCGCCCCGTGGCGCCGTTCAGGATGGCGCCGAACAGCGGCAGGAAGGGGATGAGCCAGAGCACGGAACTGTGGAGTGGCGTGCTCAGGACTGCGTGTTCCATGATCATGCGTTCACCTGGGTCAAAGTCGTCAAAGGAGGGGTCATGCTCAGCCCTTGAGAAGGTTGATCTGGTCCACCTGGATGGTGTCCTTCTTGCGGTAGAGGGCCACCACCAGCGCGAGGCCGATGGCCACCTCCGCCGCGGCCAGGCCCATCACCAGAAGGGCGAAGGCCTGTCCCGCCACGGTGCCAGCGTGGCGCGCGAAGGCCACGAGGTTCAGGTTGGCGGCGTTGAGCATGAGCTCCACGCACATGAGGATCACCAGGGCGTTGCGGCGCACGAGCACCCCGGCCACGCCCACCGAGAACAGCAGGAAGGAGATGAAGAGGACGGTATTCATGGATGCCATTGGTCTACACCCTTTCCTTCTTGGCCAGCGTCACGGCGCCGATCAGGGCCACCAGCAGGATCACCGAGAGGATCTCGAAGGGCAGCAGGTAGCCCGCGAAGAGCCCTCGGCTCACGGCCTGGGAGTTCTCCTTGGCCACGTCCAGGCCCCGGGCGAGGTCCGGGTCGAGCGTAAGCGCAACCTCCGCGCCCTTGGTGAAGAAGGTGCTCACGAAAACGCCGACGATGGCCGCGGCGCCGACGGCCACCGCCACCAGCGCGTAGGGCGTCTGGGACTGGAACAGGCCCTTTTCCTTGTACTTGGTCATCTCCACCAGCATGACCACGAAGAGGAACAGCACAACGATGCCCCCCGCGTAGACCAGGAGCTGGGCCACCGCCAGGAACTCGGCGCTCATGCAGAGGTAGCAGCCCGCGATGGAGAGCATGGCGAAGAGGAAGCCCACCACGCTGTGCACCGCGTTCTTGGAAAAGACGAGGGCCAGGGCCCCGCCCACGGCCATGAGGCCGAAGAGCAGGAACATGTTGTGTCCGATGAAGGCCAGGAAGGTTTCGACCATGGGTTCAGTCCTCGTCCGAATAGGAGAACTTGCCGACCGGGGTCAGCCCGAACATGTTCTGGGACTCGCCCAGCATGCCGATGGAGAAGTCCTCGCGGTTGTAGGCCGCCAGTTCGAACTGGTGGTTAAGGATGATGGAGTCGAACCCGCAGCTCTCCACGCAGAACTCGCAGAAGATGCAGCGCTCCATCTCGAAGTCGTAGCGGGTGGGGATCTTGGTCTTGCGCCCCTCCTTCTTCCCGCTCTCGATGGTGATCACCTGGGTCGGGCAGATCTTCTCGCAGGCCAGGCAGCACACGCACTTGATCTCGCCCTGCTCGTCCTTGAGCATGGTGAGCCGCCCGCGGAACCGGGGCGCCAGCTTCACGGGCACCTCCGGGTACTCCTCGGTGACGTGCATCTTCACCTTGCGCCGGTTCGCCGTGGCGAACACCTTCGCGAAGTGCGTGCCCGTCAGCTTCATGCCCTTGAAGATGTCGACCGGGAACAATGTCTTTAGGAACTTGCGCATACTCACTCCCCTAGGCCGCGTAGCGCACGGCCGCAGCCAGCACCACAAGGACAAGCGTGAAAGGAATCAGATATTTCCACGCCACTGCCATGACCTGGTCGTACCGGTAGCGGGGAATGGTCCCCCGCACCCAGATGAAGACGAACAGCAGGAAGATCATCTTCACGACGTACCAAAGCGCGTTGGGCGCGCCGACGAGGGGCCAGTTCTGGACGAAGCGGTGCAGCCCGAAGGGCACCAGGTAGGGTCCGCCCAGGAAGAAGGCGCTGGCCAGGGCCGCCACGACCACCATGTTGATGTACTCGGCCAGGTAGAAGAACCCGAAGCGCATGCCCGAGTATTCCGTATGGAACCCGGCCACCAGCTCGTTCTCGGCCTCTGGCATGTCGAAGGGCATGCGGTTGGTCTCGGCGAAGCCGCAGGTGAAGTAGACCAGGAAGCCCACCGCCATGAGCGGCGCGGCGATGGGGGACGTCTCCAGGGCCAGCTTTCGGGTCATCTCGTTGAAGTTCAGGGTCCCGGTGAGCACCACCGGCACCAGCAGGCTGAGCGTCAGGGGCACTTCGTAGCTGACGATCTGGGCGCCGGATCGCAGGCCGCCCAGGAGGGGGTACTTGGAATTGGAGGCCCAGGCGCCCAGCACGATCCCGTAGACGCCCACCGAGGCGATACCCAGGATGAACAGCAGGCCCACGTTCATGTCGGTGATGAAGCCGTTGAAGGGCACGCCCCCGAGGATCGGCACGAACTTCGGGAAGGTGAACAGCGCGCCGGGGTAGAAGCTCACCGCCGCGAACACCACCACCGACGCGATCAGCGAAAGGGCGGGAGCGACCAGGAAGATGGCCCGGTCGGCCTTGGTGGGGACGATGTCCTCCTTGAGGAACAGCTTGGCGATGTCGCCCACCAGCATCGGCAGCCCGCGCCAGTAGGACAGGAAGGGCACCTTGCCCATGCGCCACATGCCGCGGTTCAGCCAGCCCGTGAGCCCGACGCGGTGGCCCGCGATGCGGGTCGCGCCCAGGCGGTCCTGGGCGTGGCCCAGCACCTTGCGTTCCGCGTAGATGGTCAGCGGCACGATGATGAAGATGAAGAGGACCACGCACACGGCCTGGATGACGGCCATCACGGAGGTCTGGAGGAGGGTCAGCTCGGGGGTTGCGTTCATCGGTCGATCTCTCCCAGGACCACGTCAAGCGTTCCGATCGTGGCGATCACGTCGGCCACCAGGCCACCCTCGATCATCATGGGCAGGGCCTGGAGGTTGATGAAGCCCGGGGCCCGCACGTGGAAGCGGTAGGGGTTCAGCGAACCCTTCTCGCCCACCAGGTAGTAGCCCAGTTCGCCCTTGGGGGCCTCGGTGGCGTGGTAGACCTCGTTCACCTCGGAGCGGAGCACCTTGGGGAGCTTGGCCATCACGGGACCTTCCGGCAGCCCGTCGATGCACTGCTGGATGATCCGCGCGCTCTGGCGCATCTCTTCCAGGCGGACAAGATACCTGGCGTAGGTATCGGCCTCGGTGCGGGTGGGCACCTCGAAGTCCATCTCCGCGTAGGCCGCGTAGGGGAAGGCCTTGCGGATGTCGTAGGACACCCCGGCCGCCCTCAGCACCGGCCCGGTCACGCCCATGGCGATGGCGTCCTCGGCCTTCAGGATACCCACGCCGATGGTGCGCTTCTTCCAGATGCGGTTCTCCGTGAGGAGGGTCTCGTATTCGTTGATGCAGTCGGGGAACTTGGCCAGGAAGTCCCGCACCTTCTTCTCGAACCCGGGCGGCAGGTCCTCGCGCAGCCCGCCGATGCGGAAGGCCGTGGTGGTGAGCCGCGACCCGCAGAAGGCGTCGAAGATGTCCAGGATCGCCTCCCGCTCGCGGAAGGTGTAGATGAACACCGTCATGGCGCCGATGTCGAGGCCGTGGGTGGCCAGCCAGATCAGGTGGGAGGCCAGCCGGTTGAACTCGTTGAGCATGGTCCGGATGTACACCGCGCGCCGCGGCACCGTGATGCCGAAGAGCTTCTCGATGGACTCCGCCCAGCCCAGGTTGTTGGCGATGGCGGACGTGTAGTCCATGCGGTCCGTCCACACCTGGCCCTGGAAGAAGCTCTTGTTCTCGCAGATCTTCTCGACCCCGCGGTGGAGGTAGCCGATGCAGGGGGTGCACTTCTTGACGACCTCCCCGTCCAGTCTCAGCTTCAGGCGCAGCACCCCGTGCGTTGACGGGTGCTGCGGTCCCATGTTTATTTCCATCTCCTCGTTCTTGAACACAAGGAACTCCTATTCTGCTTTGGGCGGATGGAGGTTGATGCCCAGGTTCCCGGCCTTCTCCATCGCGAGGCGCATCAGCACGCCGCTCCGGTCCTCGCGGAAATCGATGTCCCGCTGGCCGAGGCCGGGGGTCGGATATTCCTTGCGGAGGGCGTGGCCCTCCCAGTCCTCGGGGCAGAGGATGCGGGTCATGTCGGGGTGTTCCTGGAACCGGATGCCCAGCATGTCCCAGATCTCCCGCTCCAGCCAGTTGGCCGTGGGATAGACGGGGACGGCGCTGGCGGGCTCGTAGCCCTCCGGCACCAGGATGCGCAGGCGCAGGCGCTTGTGCCGGCGGATGCTGGTGAGATGGTAGACCACCGCGAAGGCCCAGCCCTGGGCCGCCGGATAGTGGGTCGCCGTCTCGTCCGCGAGCATCTCGTAGCGCAGCGCCGGATCCTCGCGGCAGAGCTCGAGGGCCTCCCGGATGGCGTCCCGGTGGACCTGGCAGGTCATTTCGCCGCCCTGCTGGTAGGCCTCCTCCACCTTGTCGCCCAGGACCTCCATGAGCCTCAGGAGATCGGGATCCGTGGGCGCCTGGGGCGCGGGGAACTTCATGTCATTGGCGTCGGGCCTGGGCACGGGGCGCACCGGCGCCTTGGGGGCGTCCTTGCCCTCGGCCTCGGCCTTGGCCTTGGCGGTCTCGTAGTCGGCGAGGGTCTTCTTCCACTTGGCCTCGTCGGCGGCGGCCAGGGCGGCCTGCTCCTCCAGGTAGGTCCTGAGGCTCGGGAGCGGCACGGTCTTGGGCATCACGACCTGACGGTTGGGCGCGGCCTTGAGGTCATAGACATAGGCCGCCGGGGCCTCCGGAGCCGCCGGCGCTTCCGGGGCGGGCGCGGGGGGGGGTTCGACGGCAACCGGTTCCGGAGCCTTGACGGGCGCCGGCGCGGGCTCGGGGGCCTTCACCGGTTCTGGCGCGGCCTGCACCGGGGCGGCCGGCGCAGGGGCCTCGACGGCAACCGGTTCCGGAGCCTTGACGGGCGCGGGCGCCTCGGGGGCGGCATCGGCCACCTGCTCGAACTTGATGACGGTCACCGGGCACCCGGCGGCCGCGGCGACGATGCCGGCCTCCAGGCTCTTCTGCAGGTCCGCCTTGAGGGGCGCCATCTCGGCCCGGTTCTCGGTGGTCTGGCCATCGGCCCTCACCGCCGCGTTGATCACACAGGTATCGTCCGTGACGTGGAAAACATCCGCGCACTCCGCCTCGCAGGCGTTGCAGACGATACAACCTTCGTCGATCCAGACTTTGATAATTGCCATGGTCAGCCCACCGCCTCGAAGATTTCCTTGTAGCGGTCAGCCATGCTGCTCGCCATGATCTTGTCCTGGAGCTTCATGAACCCGTAGAGGAGCCCCTCGGGCCGGGGCGGGCAGCCAGGAATGTAGACGTCCACGGGGATGACCTTGTCCACGCCCTGGATGGTGTGATAGCTGTCGAAGGGCCCGCCCGCCGTGGCGCAGCTGCCCATCGCGATCACCCACTTGGGCTCGGGCATCTGGTCATAGAGCTGCTTGATGATGGGCGCCATCTTGTAGGTGACGGTGCCGGCCACGATCATCAGGTCGGCCTGCCGGGGGGAGGCGCGGAAGATGCCGCAGCCGAACCGGTCGAAGTCGAACCGCGCCGCACCGGCGGCCATCATCTCGATGGCGCAGCAGGCCAGGCCGAAGGTCATGGGCCAGACGCTGGTGGCGCGGGACCAGTTGATGACTTTCTCAACCTTGGTGGTGATGAGGATGTTCTCCAAGGTGGAGGGTTGATTCATCATTCCCATGTGAGGGCTCCTTTGGACCAGATGTACCCGTAACCGAAAAGAAGCAGGAACAGGAAGATGCCCATCTCGACGAGGCCGAAGACGGCGAGTTCCTTCATCTGGATGGCCCAGGGCATGAGAAAGACCGTTTCCACGTCGAACACCAGGAACATGACGGCCACCAGGTAGTAGCGCACCGAGAACTTCTCCCGGGCCTCGGCGACGGTCTTGATGCCGCATTCGTAGGTCGAGTATTTCGCAGCTGTAGGTAAATGCGGACGAACGACTCTGGAAATTCCCCAGATCACCACCGGCAAAGCGATGGCGACCAGTATCAGCAATAAAACTGGAACATAACTGCGCATGGCACCTCCCGGGGGAGCAATCGTTTGGAATTCCATTGTGGTATCCAGGCCCGAGGCCGGTCAATGAAGGATACCCGGGGAATTTAGTCAATAAGACCGTTTGAACCCCTGGGCAAACCGACACACTATTAAGCATGGTACCCCCACCCGCCCCCCAATCCGATCCCGGAAACCCTCTTCTGGCCGGCGAGATGACCACGGTCTTGGCAGCAGAGGAACTTACCAAGACCGAGTACCGCCCGGCCTCCCTCTACCCCACCCTGGACCTGACCCGGGAACCGGTGGACTTCGCCCTCTTCCAGGCCATCCCCCTGGATTTGATGTTGAAACACCGATTTGTCCCCGTGCACGAGCGGGACGGCGCCCTCTGGCTGGCCATGGCCGACCCCCTCGACGTGGTGGCCCAGGATCTCCTCCGCATGCACCTGAAGCGCCCGCTCCGCTTCGCCGCGGCCCCCTTCGCCCAGATCCAGGTGGTGCTCAAGAAGTCCGAATCGGGCCAGAAGGTCATGGAGGAGGCCGGCGAGGCCCTCCGCGTCCAGGTTCTCCGGGAGGAGGACATCGACGAGGACGTCCTGGACCTGGAGAACCTCACCGACAAGGAAGAGGCCCCCATCATCCGGCTGGTGGACACCACCATCTTCAACGCCCTTCAGCGCCGCGCCTCGGACATCCACCTGGAGACCACCAGCACCGGGTTCCAGATCAAGTACCGCATCGACGGCAGCCTGTACGCGGCGGCCGACCCCATCGACCGCCGCTTCGCGTCCCCCATCATCAGCCGCATCAAGGTCATGTCCGAACTGGACATCGCGGAAAAGCGGAAACCCCAGGACGGGCGCTTCAAGCTCAAGGTCCGGGGCCGGGCCATCGACTTCCGGGTGAGCATCATGCCCACCATCCACGGCGAGGACTCGGTCATCCGCATCCTGGACAAGGAGAACCTCAGCGAGGAGTTCAAGAGCCTGAGCCTGGACATCCTGGGCTTCTCCCCCGCGGAGCTTACCCGCCTGCGCCGCTTCGCCCGCGAGCCCTACGGCATGTTCCTGGTCACGGGCCCCACCGGCAGCGGCAAGACCACCACGCTGTACGCCGTCCTCAGCGAGATCCGCAGCCCCGAGGACAAGCTGATCACCATCGAGGATCCCGTCGAATACCAGCTGGAAGGGGTCACCCAGATCCCCGTGAACGAGAAGAAGGGCCTCACCTTCGCCGTGGGCCTGCGGTCCATCCTGCGCCACGACCCGGACAAGATCCTCGTGGGCGAGATCCGGGACTCCGAGACCGCCCAGATCGCCATCCAGTCCGCCCTCACCGGCCACCTGGTGTTCACCACGGTCCACGCCAACCACACCCTGGACGTGCTGAGCCGCTTCCAGCACATGGGCGTGGAGGTCTACAACTTCGTGTCCGCCCTGAACTGCATCCTGGCCCAGCGCCTGGTGCGCACCCTCTGCACGAAGTGCAAGCGCCCCATCGCGGCGCCCGATGCCCAGGAGCTCAAGGAGAACGGCCTCACCGAGGCCTGGGCCCGGACCGCCACCTTCTTCGAGAAGGTCGGCTGCATCGAGTGCAGCGGCACCGGATTCCGCGGCCGGCAGGCCATCATCGAGTTCATGGGCCTCAACGACGATCTGCGCGAACTCATCACCCGCCGGGCTTCGGTGCGCGAGATCAAGGAGGCCGCCCGCGGCTACGGCATGCAGAGCCTCCGGGAGAGCGCCGTGGAGAAGGTGCGCCAGGGCGTCACGACCCTGGCCGAGATCAACAAGGTGACCTTCCGGGAAAGCGAATGAATTAATTTTACAAATGGTTCCGTTCCATCATAAGGGAAAGAAAGAGAGACTCGAGCCTCAATCCGGCTCCCGAGCCCCTTCCCCGAGGAACCATGAACAAGCTCTCCTGCCTCCTTGCCATCACCGCCCTAACGGCGCTTCCGGCCTCCGCCTGGGGCGACCAGGGCCATCGCCTGGCTGCCGCCGGCGCCCTGAGGGACCTCCCTCCGGACCTGGCCCTCTGGTTCCGCGGGCTGGAGGCGGCCCTGCCCGACCACGCCAGCGACCCCGACGAATGGAAATGGGACGACCCGACCGAACGCCCCCGGCACTATCTGGAATGCGAGCCCTACGGAGGCCCGGGCAGCGTCCCCCTGGAAGAGAACGCCGCCATGAACAAGGTGGGCCCCGAACGGTTCCGGACCTCGGGCCAGCTGACCTGGACCATCCTCGACCGGGTCCGCGACCTCACCCAGGCGTTCTCCTCGGCCGACCCGCATGAGGTCGCCTACCGGTCCTCCATCCTCAGCCACTACGTGGCCGACCTCCAGGTGCCCCTGCACACCACCACCAACCATGACGGGGACGAGACCCGCCAGCACGGGGTCCACCACCGCTGGGAGGAGGGCCTGGTCAAGCGCCTCGTCGAGGCCCAGGCCTGGGAGCCCGAGGTCCGGCCCGCGGTCCTGGACCCGGAGCCGGCCCAGGCACCCTGGGCCTGGCTTCGGCAGTCCAACAACCTTGTGGCGGGCCTCCTTCGCGACGACAAGGATGCCCGGCTGGGCCCCCCCATTCCCCTCGAGACCATGGACGCCTCCTACTGGACCGCCTTCAGGCAGCTGCAGGAACCCCACGTGAAGGAACAGCTCACCTTGGCCGCCCAGCGCACCGCTGAAATGATCCTGTTCGCCTGGGTCCGCGCCGGAAGGCCCCAGGTCCCGGTCTCCCATCCTTCCCGGCAGGACGCCCCTTCGAATGTTGCGACACGGGCACACTAAGATGGGTCCATGCGCTGTTGCCCTCTCCTCATGCTCATGGCCATCCTCGCCCCCTCCCCCCTGGCCGCCTGGGGGCGGAAGGGGCACCGGATGGTAGCTCGCCTGGCCATCCTGGACCTTCCAGCGGGCCCAGCCGCCTGGTTCAAGGGCCAGGAGGGCTTCGTGGAGGCCCACAGCAGCGATCCCGACGCGTGGAAGGACGACCCCCTGGAAGGTCCCCGGCATTTCCTCGACATGGACCGCTACCCCGGGGGGGTTCCCACCCTCCTGGGCGAAGCCCGGGAAAAGGTCGGGCCGGCGATCTTCCAGAGGTCCGGGCAGGTGCCCTGGGTGATCCAGGACCGGGTGAGGGACCTCGCCCAGGCCTTCCGGAAGGGTGACCGGGCCCGGGTGGCCTACCAGGCCTCCCTCCTCAGCCATTATGTCGGCGACAGCCACGTGCCGCTCCACACGGTCTCCGACTATGACGGGCAATCTACCGGGCAAAGAGGCATCCACAGCCGCTGGGAAAGCGACCTGGTGGATCGCATGACCCTTGAACCTGAAGTGCGCCCCGCCGCCCTGGAGCCGAACCTCCTCCAGGCCCCCTGGCGCTGGCTGGAGCAGAGCCGGGCCCTGGTCCCAGCCCTCCTGGCGGATGACCGCGCTTCCGACCCTTCGGCAGGCGCAATCCGGACCCGGTCCGACGCCTACTGGGTGCGGTTCGGTCAGCGCCAGGGCCGGTCGGTCCGGGAACAGCTCGCCCAGGCCGGCCAGCATACGGCCCAACTGATCCTGCTCGCCTGGACCATGGCCGGGCAGCCCGCACAATGAAATCCCCCCCGGAGCACCGGGGGGGATGGCGTTCGGAGGATTCTACTGGGGCCGGGTCCAGCGCAGCACGGGCTTCCGGGCGGCTGTGGTCTCGTCCAGGCGGCGCATGGGGGCCAGCACCGGCGCCTGGTGGAGCGCTTCGGGGTTCTCGGCCGCTTCCCGGGCGATGTCCTTCATGGCATCGATGAAGGCGTCCATCTCCTCCTTGCCTTCGCTTTCCGTGGGCTCGATCATGAGCGCCCCGTGGACGATGGCCGGGAAATAGATGGTGGGCGGGTGGAAGCCGCGGTCGATGAGCCCCTTGGCCACGTCCAGGGTGTGGATGTCGTGCTGGGCCAGGTAGCTGTCGTCGAAGATCACCTCGTGGAGGGTGGGCGTCTGGTACTCCAGGTGGTACGTGCCCTCCAGCTGCTTGCGGATGTAGTTCGCGTTCACGATGGCGCGCAGGGTGGCGGCCTTGAGGCCGTCGCCGCCGTGGCTGGCGCAGTAGGTGAGCGCGCGCACCAGGATGCCGAAGTTGCCGAAGAACGTGTGGACCTTGCCCATGCTCTGGGGGCGGTCCCAGTCCAGGCGGTAGCTGTGCAGGGGCACCTGGCCCTCGCCCACGGCCTTCGTCTCGCGCACGACCACGGGCCGGGGCAGGAAGGGCTCCAGGGCCGCGGTGCAGGCCACGGGGCCGGAGCCGGGTCCGCCGCCGCCGTGGGGGGTGGAGAAGGTCTTGTGGAGGTTCAGGTGCATGACGTCCACGCCGAAGTCCCCGGGCCGGGCCACGCCCACCAGGGCGTTCATGTTGGCGCCGTCCATGTAGACCAGGCCGCCCACGCCGTGCAGGGCGTCGCAGATGTCCTTGATGCGGTATTCGAAAACGCCCAGGGTGTTGGGGTTGGTGATCATGAGGCCCGCCACCTCCCCGCCCAGCTCGGCCAGGAGGGTCGTGAGGCCCTTCCGCACCTTGCCGGAGGCATCCGCGACGTCCTCGAAGCTGACGGTGCCGTCGCCCTGGGAGGCGATCTCGACCACGTCGTAGCCCGCCATGGCGGCCGTGGCGGGGTTGGTGCCGTGGGCGCTGTCGGGGATGAGGATCACCCGGCGCTTGCGGCCGTGGGCCACATGGAAGGAGCGGATGAGCATGACGCCCGTGAGCTCCCCGGCGGCGCCGGCGCTGGGCTGCAGGGTGACCGCGGCCAGGCCGGTGATCTCCTTCAGCCACTCCTGGAGGGTGTGGATCACGGCCAGGTTGCCCTGGACGTAGGGGGCGCCGGCCATGGGATGGCTGTCGCAGAAGCCGTCCAGGCCCGCGGTCTTCTCGTTGAGCCGGGGGTTGTGCTTCATGGTGCAGGAGCCCAGCGGGTAGAGGCCGTCGTCCACGCCGTAGTTCCACTTGGAAAGGCGCGTGAAGTGGCGGATCACGTCCACCTCGGTGACCGAGGGAAGCGCGTCGAAGGGGGTGCGGCGCAGGTGGGCCGGGCGGGTGTCCCTGGCGGCGGGAACGTCCAGCCGGGGCAGGTCCATGCCGACCTTGCCGGCCACGGAGCGTTCGAAGATGAGGGGTTCGCGGGTGCGGTTCATCATGGCTTCGTCCTTATCCGACCACGCTGGGAACGCGGGCCAGCACCTCGACGAGGTGCTCGATCTGTTCGCGGCTGTTGAGTTCCGTGGCGCACCACAGGATCCGGTTCTTGAGGCTCGCCGCATAGGGCGTGAGGTCCAGGCCGGGCAGGATGCCTTCCCTGGCGCATTCCGCCTGCAGGGTGGCCATGTCGCCCTTGTACTCCGTCACGAACTCGTTGAAGAAGGGGGCGGCGTAGGGCGCCGTGAAATCCGGCAGCTCCAGGAGCCGCTCCCGAAGGAACTGCGCCTTGGCGGCGTTCTGGGCCGCCAGGCCCTGGAGGCCTTCGGGGCCCGCCAGCTGCAGGTAGATGTTGGCCCGCAGGGCCACCAGCCCCTGGTTGGAGCAGATGTTGCTGGTGGCCTTGTCCCGGCGGATGTGCTGCTCCCGGGCGGTGAGGGTGAGCACATAGCCGGTCTTGCCGTCCAGGTCCCGGGTCTGGCCCACCACGCGCCCGGGGATCTCGCGCTTCTGCGCGTCCCTGACCGTGAGGAAGCCCAGGAAGGGCCCGCCGAAGTTGGGGCGGTTGCCGAAGGACATCGCCTCGCCGCAGGCCATGTCGGCGCCGGCGCGGCCGGGGGCTTCGAACCAGGCCAGGCTCAGGGCCTCCTGGGTCACGGACACCACCAGGGCGCCCGCGGCGTGGGCCAGTTCGCCGATGGCCGTGAGGTCCTCGACGCAGCCCAGGAAATTGGGATAGCCCACCAGGAACGCGGCCACGTCGCCGTCCAGCTTGGCCTTGAGGTCCTCCAGGTCGGTCACGCCGTCCTTGAGGTTCACCACCACCAGCTTCAGGCCCTCGTGGGGCGTGATGTTGGTGCAGAGCACCTCCTGGTAGTGGGGGTGGAGCCCCTGGGAGATGAGGATGGTGTTCTTCTTCTTCTGGAGCCGCACCGCCATGAGCGCCGCTTCCACGCAGGCCGTGCCGCCGTCGTAGAGGCTGGCGTTGCCCACTTCCAGGCCGGTCAGGTCGCACATGAGGGTCTGGTACTCGAAGATGTGCTGGAGGGTGCCCTGCGAGATCTCGGGCTGGTAGGGCGTGTAGGCCGTGAACCACTCCTGTCGGCTGATCATCTGATCGACGGCAGATGGCACGAAATGGTCATAGGCCCCGGCGCCCAGGAAGCGCGCCGTGAACCTCGTGTTCAGGTTGGCCAGCCCTTGCAGTTCCGCCAGGACCTCCTGTTCGGACAGCTGTCCGGGAAGCTCCAGTTCCCGGTGCAGACGAAGGGATTCGGGGATCCCCACAAGGAGTTCCTCCGCCCTCTGGACGCCTATGGCGTCAAGCAGGGCGCGATCCTCCGAAGGGGCCGTGGGCAGGTAGCGCATAGGGCAACCTCATAAGAGTGGGAAACGATGATCAACCGTTCACTTGTGAAGGGTACCATGGCGCCGGGCCCTATGCCTCGCCTTCAGGGGTTCAAGCTAGGGTGTGACGGTTTTCACCCTCCGGTTCCCGGAACCGGCGGCCGGGAAACCGTTCGCCCGTTTCAGCCACCGATCGGCGGGAATGCCTCTTCAGGCCACCGTATCGACCAGACCACCGGGCGTTTCGCCTTTGGTGGCCGCTTCCCCGTATGACTTCTGCCCGGTCCCCGCCTGCGGAGCAGCCGCCTTTGACCCCTTGCTGGCCAGTTCGGCCGCCGCCTGGGAGGCCATGGCGGCGGCCGCAGCGGCCACCGACCGGTCCTGGCCCGAAGGATCCGCGGGCGCCAGGGCGGACGCCATGATGCGGGAAGCCTTGGCGATGGTGGCCTGGGGATTGTCCTTCACGGGCGAGGTGTCCACCGACACTTCCCCGCCCACCGCGTAGTTCCGGCCGTCGGGCCCCCGCTGGTAGGAGTAGCTGGCCCCCGAGGTGACGACGCCCGCCCCCGCGGCGATGTGCGCAGCCTCGTGGGCCTTCACGGCCGCATCGCGGGCCTGCAGCTTGGCCACCTGGGCCTTGGCTTCAGGTGAGAGGTTGAGGGTGTCGGCGCCGCTCCTGGCGGCCTTCCTGGGGGCTGAGCCTCCCGTCGGGGCCGTGGTCCCGGAGTCCCCCGGCTTCACGGGCGCGGCCTGCCCCGCGCGGCTGGGGTCCGGCGCTGGGGGGGAGGAGGAAATGGATGGAACGCCGTCTGCCATGGCACTTCATTATCGGCCCGGGACCCTTCCAGGATGAGGCTTTTTCCAGCCGGGGGCGCTGTTCCACGTGGAACAGCGCGGCTCCGGGCCACGCCTTTGGGTTACTCTGGAGACATGCGTTGCCCCTTCTGTGGCCATATCGAAGACAAGGTGGTGGATTCCCGGGAATCCCGGGAAGGGGATGCCATCCGGCGCCGCAGAGAGTGCCTCAAGTGCGGGCGCCGCTTCACCAGCTACGAGCGCCTGGAGGAACTGCCCATCCTCATCGTCAAGAAGGATGGCCGCCGGGAGGCCTTCGACCCCCACAAGCTCATGCGGGGCATGACCGCCGCCTGCCAGAAGCGCCCCGTGCCCCTGGGGAAGCTGGAGGAGGTGGCCGGCGACATCCAGGCCCGCCTCATGGAGATGAGCGACCGGGAACTCCCCAGCCGGCAGCTTGGGGAGATGGTCATGGACGCCCTCAAGGGGCTGGATTCCGTGGCCTACGTCCGCTTCGCAAGCGTCTATCGCGACTTCAAGGACCTCCCGGACTTCGTGAAGGCCCTGGAGGGCCTGATGGTGGCTCCCCCCGCCCCCGCGCCCCCGGCGAGGCAGGCCCCGGCGGCCCGGCCCGCGCCCCCCGCCCCGCCTCCCGCGCGGCCCAACCCCAAGGAAACGACTCCTGCGGCCGACGGCCTTCCCTTCGAATCCACCCCGCTCTTCCCCGGCGTCGAACCGGAGCGGCCGGGGCACCCCAAGCGGCGCAAGACCCGCTGACGCACATCAAGTTAAACTGAGACATCGAGGTATCCCGTGGCCGAAGAAATCCTAGCCCCCCAGGTCGTTGACGAGTCCCCCAAGATCCCCGACGTGCTGCCCGTCCTGCCCCTCCGCGACGTGGTGGTCTACCCCTACGTGATCCTCCCCCTCTCCGTGAGCCGGGAGAAGTCCCTGCGGGCCGTGGACACCGCGCTGGTGGAGAACCGGATGATCCTTCTGCTGTCCCAGAAGCAGATGGAGATGGACGACCCGGGCCCGGAGGACCTCTACAAGGTGGGCACCGCGGCGCTGATCATGCGCGTCCTGAAGCTCCCCGACGGCCGCGTCCGGGCCCTGGTGCAGGGCCTCCAGCGCGTGCGCGTGGAGTACTTCACCGAGACCGAGAGCCAGTTCAAGGCCAAGGTGGAGGTGCTGTCCGAGTCGGAGATCTCCGAGCGGAACATCGAGCTGGACGCCCTCCTGCGCTCCGTGAAGCAGACGCTGGAGAAGGCCGTGGCCCTGGGCAAGAACCTGCCCCAGGAAGTGCTGGTCATCGCCTCCAACCTGGACAGCCCCGGACGCCTGGCGGACCTGGTGGCCTCCAACCTGGATCTCAAGCCCCCCCAGATGCAGGAGGTGCTGGAGATCGCCAACCCCACCCAGCGCCTGAAGCGCGTGAACGAACTGCTCATGAGGGAAATCGACCTGCTGGAAGTGCAGCAGAAGATCACCATGGAAGCCCGCGGCGAGATGGACAAGAGCCAGCGGGAGTACTACCTGCGCCAGCAGCTCAAGGCCATCCAGCAGGAACTGGGCGAAGGCAGCGAACTGGCCGAGGAGATCCAAGCCTTCCGCGACAAGATGGCCAAGATGAAGGTCCCGGAGGAGCCCCTCCTGGAGATCGACCGCAATTTGAAGAAGCTCGAGCGCATGCACCCCGACAGCAGCGAGACCGCCGTCACCCGCACCTACCTGGAGTGGATGACGGAAATGCCCTGGGGCACCATCACCGAGGACAACCTGGACCTCAAGGAGGCCAAGCGCATCCTGGACGAGGACCACTACGGCCTCGAGAAGATCAAGGACCGCCTGGTGGAGTACCTGGCGGTGCGCAAGCTCAACCCCGACCACAAGGGCACCATCCTCTGCTTCGTCGGCCCTCCGGGCACCGGCAAGACCTCCCTGGGCAAGAGCGTCGCCCGGGCCCTGGGCCGGAAGTTCAGCCGCATCTCCCTGGGCGGCGTCCATGACGAGAGCGAAGTGCGGGGCCACCGCCGAACCTACGTCGGGGCCATGCCCGGGCGGATCATCCAGGCGCTGCACCAGGTCAAGTCCATGAATCCCGTGATCATGCTGGACGAAGTGGACAAGATCGGGCGGGACATGCGGGGCGACCCCTCGGCCGCCCTCCTGGAAGTGCTGGACCCCGAGCAGAACCACACGTTCCGCGACCACTACATGAACGTGCCCATCGACCTCAGCCAGGTGCTCTTCCTCACCAACGCCAACGAGCTGGACCCCATCCAGCCCGCCTTCCGGGACCGCATGGAGATCATCCACCTCTCCAGCTACACCCTGGAGGAGAAGATCGGCATCGCCGAGCGCCACCTCATTCCCCGCCAGCTGGAGAAGAACGGCATCACCGACAAGCAGGTTACCTTCAGCCCCAAGGGCCTCCAGGCCATCATCACCGGCTACACCCGCGAGGCCGGCCTGCGCCAGCTGGAGCGGGAGATCGGCACCGTCTGCCGGAAGGTGGCCCGCAAGGTCGCCGAAGGCGACCTGAAGACGAAGATCACCCTCAGCGACAAGAACGTCCATGACCTCCTGGGCCCCGTGAAGCTGCTCCAGGACGAGCGGCTCAAGGCCCCCCGGGTGGGCGTGGTGACCGGCCTGGCCTGGACGTCCACGGGAGGCGAGGTGCTCTTCGTGGAAGCCCTCAAGATGCCCGGCAAGGGCGCCCTCGTGCTCACCGGCCAGCTGGGCGATGTCATGAAGGAAAGCGCCCAGGCGGCCCTGAGCTACATCCGCAGCCGCAGCGACGCCTTCGAGATCGACCCCGAAGTATTCCAGAAGAACGATCTCCACATCCACTTCCCCGAAGGGGCCATCCCCAAGGACGGCCCCAGCGCCGGCCTGGCCATCGCCACCGTGCTCCTGTCCGTCCTCAAGGGCCTGCCCGTGCTCAACACCTTCGCCATGACCGGGGAGATCGACCTCCGGGGCGAGGCCCTGCCCATCGGCGGCCTCAAGGAGAAGGCCCTGGCCGCCCTGCGCGTGGGGGTGAGGGAGATCATCATCCCCTTCGCCAACCAGAAGGACCTGGAGGAGATCGCCCCCGAGGTGCGCAAGAAGCTCCGGTTCCACCCCGTCAAGCACGTGGAGGAGGTCTTCGAGTTCGCCCTGGAAGGCTGGGTCCGCCCGGAAAAGCGCAAGAAGCCCCGCGCCCGGAAATGACCGTTCACCCCTAGCCTCCCTATTATCAAGCGATAGGGCGATGTTCCACATGGAACGGCGCACCCCGCCCCCCCGAGGTTCCTTTGAGTCTTTTCGGTAATCTGTTCAACAAATTCAAACAGGGTCTCCAGCGCACCCAGGAGCTGGTTCTGGCCCCCATGGGCCGGCTCCTGGGCCTGCGCCGCCTGGACGAGGACCAGCTGGAGGAACTGGAGGACCTGCTCCTCCAGGCCGACCTGGGCGTGCACGGCGTCAAGCGCCTCATGGACCGCCTCAGGTTCGAGATGAAGCGTTCCGGGGACATCGACCCCAAGGCCGTGCTCAAGGACGAGCTGCTGAAGATCCTGCGCCAGGTTCCCCCGCGGCCCTTCGCCAGCCAGGGAACCCAGGTGTGCCTCCTGGTGGGCGTGAACGGGGTGGGCAAGACCACCACCCTGGGCAAGCTCGCCGCCCACCTCAAGGAACGGGGGGAGGAGGTCCTCGTGGTCGCCGGCGACACCTTCCGGGCCGCCGCCATCGATCAGCTGGAGCTGTGGGGCAAGCGCGCGGGCGTTCCGGTCATCCGCAACCAGATGGGAGGCGACCCCGCCGCCATCGCCTACGACGGCGCCACCAGCGCCCTGGCCAAGGGCATCCCCTGGGTGCTGGTGGACACCGCCGGGCGGCTCCACACCAAGGACCATCTCATGCGGGAACTGGAGAAGATCCGCCGCAGCCTCCAGAAGGTCATCCCCGAGGCCCCGCACCGCGTGATCCTCATCCTGGACGCAACGACCGGCCAGAACGGCCTCGTCCAGGCCGAGGCCTTCAAGCAGGCCGCCGGCATCACGGACCTCATCCTCACGAAGCTGGACGGCAGCGCCAAGGGCGGCGTGGCCGTGGCCATCCTGGAACGTCTGAAGCTCCCCATCGCCTTCGTGGGCGTGGGCGAACAGGTGGACGACCTGATTCCCTTCGATCCCGAGACCTTCGTGGATGGCCTCCTCGATGTGTGAAGCACCCCGGCCCCTCACCGAGTTTCTTGCCTGGGAACTGGCCTGCGGCGGGCCCTTCCCGGATCCGGACACCCTGACGGGGGACGAGCATTTCATGGCTCTGGCCATCCGCCAGGGCATGTCGGGCGTGGGCCTCAGCAGCCCCAACCCGCCCGTGGGCTGCGTCCTCGTGCAGGATGGGACCGTCATCGGCCAGGGCGTCCACACGCGGGCCGGCGACCCCCACGGCGAGATCATGGCCCTCCGGGACGCGGAACTGAGGGACCAGGACACCCGGGGCGCCACGGCCTACGTGACGCTCGAGCCCTGCTGCCACCACGGCCGCACCCCCCCCTGCACCGACGCACTCATCCGCGCCGGCGTCACCCGGGTGGTTGTGGGCGTCAAGGACCCCAACCCCCGGGTCGACGGCGGGGGCATCGCCATCCTCCGGTCCCACGGCATCCAGGTGACGGAATCCGTCCTGGGGCTGGCCTGTTCCCGCTTCCACGCCCCCTTCTTCAAGCTGATCCGCACGGGCCTTCCCTGGGTGGTGCTCAAGTTGGCCCTGGGGGCCGACGGCTCGCTGGGGCCAGAAGGCCAGAGCACCCAGGTGACCTCCCCGGAAATCCAGAACCTCGCCCACGCCCTGCGCCGGGCCACCGAGGCCCTGGTCGTGGGCCGTTGGACCGTGGAGGTGGATGATCCCCGGCTCACCGACCGCTGGCCCCACCCTACCGCCCCCCATCGGCAGGCCCTGCGGGTGGTCCTGGACAGCCAGGGGCGGCTTCCCGGGACCCGCAAGGTATGGCTGCCCGTTGCCGGCCAACCCGTCCTGAGGGCCCTCGTGGAGGACTGTGCGCCCATCCGCGGCGTGGAGGACCTCCAGTTGCCCCCGGGCCCCGGAGGCATCAGCCTGAAGCACCTGCTCCACGAACTGGCGGCCCGGGGCGTCGGACGCGTCCTGTTCGAAGGCGGCGGCATCCTGGCCCGCCGCCTCCTGGAGGAAGGCCTTGTGGACGAGTTCCACCGCTTCGTCTCGGACGAACCCGCCCATGGCGCGCCGGTCAAGCTGGACGTGTCCCGGCTGGGCGTCCTGAGGGCCCGTTCCGCCTTCCCGGGCGGATCCTGGGACGTGCTGGCCGTGCTCTGATCAGCCCCCGCCCACCAGGCGGACCACTTCCAGGCTGTCCATGTCCTTCAGGGACGTGGTCCCGAAGCTGCCCTTGCGCACCACCACCCCGTTCAGCTCCACGGCGCTGCCGAAGGCCGGGAGCATGAGCCACTGGGCCAGGTCCGCCACCGTGCCCAGGTCGGGCGTCTCCCGTTCCTTGCCGTTGAGGATCAGCCGCACGTCCTACCTCGCCGCATCGGCGGCCAGGAACCCGGTCTCCAGGTCCGCCTTGAGGTCCGCCTCGTCCTCGATGCCCACGGAAAAGCGCAGGAGTCCGTCCGTGATCCCCAGCCGGGCCTTCACGTCGGGGGCCGTGCGCAGGTGGCTCATGCTGGCCGGGTGCTGGATGAGGCTTTCCACCCCGCCCAGGCTCACCGCCCGGGTGATGATCCCGAGGGCCTCGCAGAACCGTTGTCCGGCCACCAGGCCACCCCGCAGCTCGAAGCTCATCATGGCCCCGAAGCCGCCATGCATCTGCCGCGTGGCCACGTCGTGGCCCGGATGGTCCTTCGTGCCCGGGTAGTCCACCCGGGCGACCTGGGGCTGCCAAAGCAGCCAGGCGGCAAGGGACTGCGCGTTGTCGGAAGCCCGGCGCACCCGGAGGTAGAGGGTCTTCAGGCCCCGGTGCAGCAGCCACGCGGCGATGGGATCCAGGGTGGGACCCGTGAGCTTGGCCGTCGCCCAGCAGGCCGTGATATCGGCCTCGCTGCCGGCGATGACCCCGGCCACCAGGTCCGAGTGGCCGCCCAGGTACTTGGTGGCGCTGGAAATGCTCAGGTCGATGCCCAGTTCCACCGGCTTGGTGAAGATGGGGGTCGCGAAGGTGTTGTCGGCGACGGTTCGAACGCCCTTGCGCCTGCCAATGGCGGCGATGGCGGCCAGGTCCGTGACGGCCAGGGTGGGATTGGAGGGCGTCTCCGTCAGGATCAGCCGGGTCCGTTCCGTGACGGCCTCGTCCCATTCAGCCACATCCAGGGTATTGGCTACCCACGTGACCTTCAGGCCCTTGCGGGCCTCCCAGCGCCGCAGGAGCTGCTCGGTACCCAGGTACACGGCGGCCGGGGCCACCACGTGGTCGCCCGGCTGCAAGAAGGTTTCGAAGACCGTGGAGAAGGCACTCATGCCCGAGCTGGTCACGAGCGCACGCTCGGCCCCTTCAAGGGAGGCCACCACCTGCTGGACCTCGCTGAAATTGGGATTGCCCCACCGCGTATAGAACTGCGGCGGTTCGATGGCGTTCGCGAACTCCGCGCCCTCGGCGTTTTCCATGAGTTCGAAGACCGAGGTCTGGAAGATGGGCGTGGTCACGGAACGGGTTCCGTTGTGCCCCTTGCCGGCGTGGATGGCAGTCGTGCTCAGGCCCCAACCCTTCGGATCCATGCTTTACTCCCCAGGGGGCATTGGCGCGCCCCGCATCGCGGCCATGGTATCACCCCCAGGCAGCAGCCTCCATGTCACCTTGCCAGGCCGAACACCACCGACAGCGCGGCCACGGCCACGACGATGAGCACCACCAGCCGCCAGAGGGTCGGCTGCGGGTTGGGGTCCTCCCTGGAATGGGCCGCGGGGTCCTCCAGCGCCTCCCGCTCCAGTTCCGCCTCCAGGGTCTCCGGAGGTTCGGGGTGCGGCGGCACCAGGTCCCGGGAGGCCTGCCCCATGACCACGGATTTCCATGCATCCGGGTCGCCCCCGTGCGGCGGCCCTTCCCTGGGGTCCTCGGGCCGTTCCTCCATGGGGTCCTCCTACCGTGCCAGCGCTTCGTCGATGGCTTCGTTCACCAGCCTGGGATCGACCTGCCCCTTGCCGGCCTTCATGACCTGCCCCACCAGGAACCCCCGCAGGGCCACCTTCCCGGCGCGGAACTCCGCGACCTGGCCCGGGTGGGCCGCAAGCACCCCGTCCACCAGTTCCTGCACGGCGGCACGGTCCGTCACCTGCGCAAGCCCCCGGCTCCGCACCAGCCCGGCAGGGGTCCCCTCCCCCTTCAGCAGCGCAGGGAAGACCACCTCCTTGGCGGTATTCAGGTTGATGACGCCCTCCACCACCAGGCGGATCAGCTCGCCCAGGTGTTCGGGTGGCAATCCCAGCTCCTCGAGCCTTCCCGAGCCTTCGTTCAACGTCCGGCTCACTTCGCCCAGCATCCAGTTCGCGGCCTGCTTGCCGTTGCCGGAGCACCGGGCCACCTCCTCGAAGTAGGCCGCGAAGGCGGGCGTCTGGACCAGCATCCCGGCCTCGTAGGCGGTCAGGCCGTGCTGGGCCATGAACCGCCTGCAGCGGGCCTCCGGCAGCTCCGGCAGGGCCGCGCGCGCCGCCTCGATCTCCGTCCCGGTGAGGATCAGGGCAGGCAGGTCCGGCTCCGGGAAGTAGCGGTAGTCCATGGCCGCTTCCTTGCTCCGCTGGCTCCGGGTCTCGCCCTTGTCCGCGTCCCAGCCCCGGGTTTCCTGATCGAAGCGTTCGCCCTTTTCCAAAAGGGCCGTCTGCCGGGCGATCTCGTAGTCCAGGGCCATGCGCACGAACCGGAACGAATTGAGGTTCTTGATCTCCACCCGGGTGCCAAGGGGCTCCCCGGGACGCCGCACGCTGATATTGGCATCGGCGCGGAAGGACCCTTCCTCCAGGTTCCCGTCGCAGATGCCCAGGAACGTCACCAGCCGGTGGAGGGTCTTCAGGTAGTCCGAGGCCTCCTGGGCGCTGCGCAGGTCGGGCGCGCCCACGATCTCCAGGAGCGGCACCCCGGCCCGGTTCAGGTCCACCTGGGAATGCCGCCCGTGGGCATCGTGGATGGACTTCCCCGCGTCCTCCTCCAGGTGGGCGCGCTCGATGCCCGCCCGAACGGGGCCTTCGGATCCCCGCACCACCGGATCCCCCGGGATCATGACATGCCCGTTCTCGACGATGGCCACCGGCCCCTGGGTGATCTGGTAGCCCTTGGGCAGGTCGGGGTAGACGTACTGCTTGCGGTAGAAGGTGCTCCGAGGCTGAAGATCCGCGTCCACCGCCAGGCCGAGGCGCAGGGCGGCGGATACCGCCGCCGCGTTGAGCGCCGGGAGGGCCCCGGGCAGGCCCAGGCACACCGGGCACGTGCGGGAATTGGGTTCCCCACCGTAGGCATTGGGACAGCCGCAGAACATCTTTGACCGGGTCGACAGCTGGACGTGGACCTCCAGACCGATGACCGCCTCGAAACCAGGATTCATGTGGCACTCCGGATCCAGTCTAAGTCACTTCCCCAGGCAGAACCCTGAGAACAGCTGATCCAGGGAGGTCTCCGCCCGGTCCTCCCCGGTGAGCCGCGCCAGGAGGCCCCAGGCGCCTTGGAGCAGGGACGCGGCCAGCTCGGGGGGCGAGGCGGGTCCCAGCTGGCCCAGGAGGTCCATCTGCACCACCAGGTCATCGAGGATCCCGCGTTGCCGGGCCGTATCCAGCGCGCCCAGGCACGCGTCCGGCGCCAGGGCCCCCAGGAACCTCCGGCGGAGCGCCTCCGCCAGGGGTTCCAGGTCGCCCGCGGCCGCGGAGACGCAGGGATCTCCGCAGGGGTTTCCCCCCAGGTCCGACTGGTTGCGCACCGTGAGCACCTTGGCCCGGAAGGGCTCCAGCCGCTCCAGGATATCCGGGTCCGGTGCGGCGTCCGGCAGGGGCACCAGATGGAGGATCAGGTCCACCTGCTCCAGCACCTCCCGAACCCGGGCCACCCCCAGGCGCTCCACCGGGTCCTCGGCATGGCGCAGCCCCGCCGTGTCGAAAAGGTAGAGCGGGAGGCCCGCCCACTGGGCCCGCACCTCCAGCACGTCCCGGGTCGTGCCGGGAAGATCCGTCACGATGGCCCGGTCCTGGCCGGACATGGCGTTGAAAAGGGTGCTCTTCCCGGCGTTGGGCCGGCCCACCAGCGCGATCCGGATACCGTCCCGGAGCCACTTCGCCCCCGCCGCCCTGCCCTGTTCCACGTGGAACAGGGCGGCGGCCGGGGCCAGGGCGGCCTGCATGGCCTCCACATCCAGGCCGATGCCCTCGTCCTCCCCATAGTCCACGCTGGCCTCGGCCCGGGCCATCCAGGGGGCCAGGGCCGCCCTGGCCCCGGCGACCCAGGCCGGCACGCCGCCGCTCCGGGCCTGGGCCTGACGCAGCTGGGTGTCCGTGGCCGCGGCCACCAGATCCCGGAGGGCCTCCACCTCCAGGAGCGACTGCTTGCCGTTGAGCAGGGCCCGCCGGCTGAATTCGCCGGGCTCCGCCATGCGGATGCCCATCCCCCCCAGATGCTCCAGGAAGCGCCGCACCAGGAGAGGGTTGCCGTGCAGCTGGAATTCAACCAGGTCCTCGCCCGTGTAGCTTCCGGGCCCCGGAAAGTGGAGCACCAGGCAGCGCTCCCGGTAGCCGTCCCAGACAAGGGTCCGCAGGCCGGCCTGCCGGGCGGCAGGCAGGGTCACCAGGGGCCTTAGGCGATCAGCCAGCCCGGAACCCGAAACCCGCACCACGGCGATGGCCGAGGGCAGGAGCGGGGTCGCCGGGGCGCAGATGGGGTCGAGCATGCTGACCCCCGGGGGTCTAGACCCGGGATACCTTCAGGGCCTTGAAGGTGCCGGTGCCTTCGCTCTCCGTGGTGAAGCCGGGCTGCCGGCTGAGCACCAGGTGCACCCAGCGGCGCTCCCGGGGGCTCAGGGAGGCGAAGGTGTAGCTGCCCAGGGTCTTGGCCCGCTCGGCAGCCATTGCGGCCATGGCCACCACTTCCTTCATGCGGAAGAGGCGGAAGGACTGGACGTCCAGGTAGGCCTGCCGGTTCTCCTCCCGCTCCCCCTGGGCCTCGTGCACCAGGAACTGGAGGGCGTCCAGGCCGAGGCCCTTGTTGGCGGCAAGCCAATGGGCGTCCGGGCCATCCAGCACGATCCGGTTGGGGAAGAGCGTCTCGTCCCCGGAGGGGCCGGGCTCGGCGGTGACCTTCAGGCCCAGGTGGCCGCACAACTGGGCGACGCGTTCGGGAACCTGTTCAAGGGGCAAAGCGGCCTTGCGCATGTTTCCTCCGGATCAGACCACCACAGGCTGGGGTTTGTAGGACCGCATGACCAGCCAGGTCTGCAGGATGCCAATGAGGTTGAACATCAGGTAGTAGAGGCAGAGGCCCGAGGGGGTGGAGGCGAAGAAGAAGGTGAACATGACGGGCATCATGACCATCATCATCTTGCGCTGGGTGGGGTCGCCCACGGAAGGGGTCATGGCCTGCTGGACGATCATGGAGACGCCCATGAGGATGGGCAGGACGTAGAAGGGGTCCTGGGCGGAGAGGTCCTTGAGCCAGAACGCGAAGGGCGCGTGCCGCAGCTCGTAGACGGCGTTCAGCATGGACCAGAGGGCGAAGAACACGGGCATCTGGAGCACCATGGGCAGGCAGCCGCCCATGGGGTTGTGGCCGTTCTTCTTGTAGAAGGCCATCAGCTCCTTCTGCATCTCGGCCTTCTTGGCCATGTCGTTGCCGAACTTCTCGTACTTGGACTGGAGGGCCTTCTGGTGGGGCTCCAGCTCCTTCATGCGGATCATCTGGACGGTGGTCTTGGTGTTCAGGGGCCACAGGGCGCCGCGGATGACCAGGGTCAGCAGGACGATCGACCAGCCCCAGTTGGGCACCACCTGGTGGATGCCGCGCAGGATGAGGAAGAGCAGCTGGGCCACGAGGCCGAAGAAGCCGAAGTCCAGGATCTTCTGGAAGATCTTGCCGTCGGCGGGACGGCCCGGGGCGTGGAAGGCGCCCAGCTCCTCGGCCTGCTTGGGGCCCAGGTAGAGGCGGGCCGAGGCGTTGCCGGAAGCGTCGGGAAGGAGGTTGTAGCCCTGGGCCGCATCGCGCACGGTGGTCGCCGAAGCGTCCCAGATGGCGGCGAAATACCAGGCCCGCTGGCCCTTGGAGCTCAGGTCCACGCCGGCGTCCATGCCCAGCTTGGAGGAGGCGGGGGGAAGGACCTTGCGCTTGGCGCCCACGAAGCTGAAGAAGGGATCCTTCATCATGTCGGTCCAGGCGACGTCGTTGACGCCCTTGGCGTCAAGGGTGAACACCCGGCCCAAGCTGTGCACATTCAATAGATTGGAGGGCATGGGAAGGAGGTTCAGGCCGGCGCCCCGGGGGCTTGACCAGCGCATCTCGACCACATGTCCCTTGTCGGGCACCAGGTAGGTGAGCCTGTCCCCCTGGGTGGAAGTGAAGACGACATTCCGTCCGCCTTCCACGGAAGTCACCACGGGTTCGCCTTCGAAGCGGGTCTGGAAGGCGCTGCCCAGTCCGGGGAAGTCCAGGGAGACCTCATGGCCGTCCTTGTCCTTGCGGGCCTCGGGAAGGAAGGGGGTGCCGTCCTTCCATTCGACCTGCACGAGGGCGCCGTCCTGCTTGCGCCAGGTGAGACCGAGGGCGGAGGTCTTGAGGGTGAACCGGGCCTGGGGATCCACGGCGCCCGCAGCCGGAATGGCAGCTGTGGCGGCCGAAGGGACGGGCATCGCCGGAGCGGCGGGAGCCGGGTTGGCCGTCTGGGCCATCTTCACCACCGGGGGCACCGGCTTCGGAGGATAGAACTTGTTCATGGCGTAGTTGTAGCCCACCAGCATGAGGATGCTGGCGACAACGAAGATCACCATATTCCGGTTGTTCATCGGGATTCCCAACGGCTCAGGGCCAGACGGATCTGGCCGACGATTTCCAGGTACGAGAATGGGCAGCCCTTCTTGGCGCTGCGTGCGGGACGGACCCACACCACGCCGAGGCTGCCTCCTAAGGAAGGTTGTTCACGAAGCACGTGCAGGAAAGCCATCCGGACCCTGCGCCTGAACCGGTTCCTCTGCACGGCGCGCCCCTGCTTGCGGGACGCGTTGACGAGGAGCATGGGCTCGACGCCTACGGCCGTGCGCCACACCCGGACGTCCAAAGCCTGCTCCTTGCCCAGCAGCGGGCGGGGAACCACTTCGGGGACCGCGTGATCCTGGCGCCGCACGACCCGATAGGTCCCGGCCACCCTCATGGCACTTAGAGTGCGAGGACGTGCCGGCCCTTGGCGCGCCGGCGCTTGAGCACCAGACGGCCGTTCTTGGTCTTCATGCGGGAGAGGAAGCCGTGCGTCTTGGCGCGGCGACGGTTGTTGGGCTGAAAGGTCCGCTTCATGATCCACCTCATGGCCCCATCCGGAGGGAAAGGGCGAACCTTTGAGGCTACCAGCAGGTCTTCGATCTCTCAACCCCAAAGAGAGGTCCCAACCTCCGGTTCCAGGTGATAAAGTAGTTCTCCCGAATCCAGACCGGAGTTCCGGGACCAACCCGACGCCAGGCCCGCAGCGGTTTTCCGCTTCGGGCAGCGCGGGTTCACCATCGAAAAAAGGGCCTCCCATGCAAACGAACGATTCACACGCTCTCTGGGAAACCCTTCGCAAAGGCCTGGCCACCCATCTCCCCGAGCGCACCTTCCATGACTGGATCGAGCCGTGCAAGGCCGTCAACTTCGACGGCACGACCCTCCTGATCCAGGTGCCGTCGCCCTCCGCGCGGATCTGGATCGAGCAGCAGCTTGCCGAGGAGTTCCACGACGTCCTCGTCCAGTGCGACCTGGCCAACCTCCGCCTGGCCTTCATGGTCGCGGGCGACGCCAAGGCCCCGGTCCAGCCCGCCAAGGGCAAGGGCGCGCACCCCGCCGTCCAGGAGACACCCCTGGACTCGCCCTTCCCCCAGGGCTTCCACCGCTACACCCTCGACCGTTTCGTGGTGGGCCCCAGCAGCCAGCTGGCCTTCGCCGCCGCCAACGCCGTGGTCGAGAGCCACGGCAAGCCCAATTCAACCCTCAACATGAACCCCCTCTTCATCTATGGAGGCTCCGGGCTGGGCAAGACCCACCTGATGATCGGCATCGGCAAGGGCATCCTCGCCAAGGCGCCCAACCTCCGGGTGGCCTACCTCAAGGTGGACAACTTCTTCAACGAGCTCACCATCGCCATCCGGGCCAAGAACACCGAGCCCATGCGCAAGAAATACCAGCAGAACGACCTGCTGCTCCTGGACGACGTGCAGACCCTGGGCAAGATGGAGCGCACCCAGGAGGAGATCTTCTACATCCTCGAATACCTCCTCCAGTACGGCAAACAGATCGTCATCACCTCCGACAAGCCGCCCCAGCGGCTCGAGGGCCTCCACGACCGCCTCATCACGCGCTGCAAATGGGGCCTCACGGCCGATATCCAGCCCCCCGACTTCGAGACCCGGGTGGCGATCCTGCGCAAGAAGCTCGACGACGAGGTCTTCAAGGACCTTCCCGAGGTGCCCGAGGACGTCATCACCTTCATCGCCCACAAGGCCAAGGGCAGCGTGCGCGACCTGGAGGGCCTGCTCACCCGCGTGGTGTTCCAGAGCAGCTTCCTCGGCGTCTCCCCCAGCCTTGGGGTGGCCCAGGAGGCCTTCCTGGGGCAGACGGGCTCCGAGGCCACCGCCTCCATCTCCATGGAGCGCATCTGCCGGATGACCGCGGAGACCTTCAACATCTCCTTCAGCGACCTCATGAAGAAGAAGACCCGCCAGCAGGTCATCCTCCTGCCCCGCCAGGTGGCCATGTACCTGTCGCGCGAACTCACCGCCGCCTCCTTCACCGAAATCGGCAACAGTTTCAACGGCATGCACCATTCCACGGTCATGAACGCCCTGGACTCGGTGAAGAACCGCATGCAGAAGGATGCCGATTTCCACAAGCTGGTGCACTCCCTGCTCAACAGCATCCAATGATATTAAAGATCTTAAGTTACGTTTCCACACTCCGGGCCCGACCCCCCTGTGGATCCGCTGCGGAGAAGGCCCGCCCAGGGTGATCCCCTTCCGGGCTCGGGCCCGCAATCCGCATCACCGCCTCCGAGACCCACACCTGCCCAGAGGCGTCCTTTCCAGATACACTAAGGGTTTGACTGTCATTTCCGCAGGTTGGCCCGCCACTCAGCATAATCAGGGTGAATCATGAACTTTCAAGTACAGGTTTCCAAGGAACGTCTTGATAAGACGCTCGGGATACTCAAGCACGCGCTGGAACGCCGGGTGACGCTGCCCATCCTCCAGCACGTCCTGGTGGAAGTTCAGGACCACGAGATGACACTGAAGGCCACCGACATGGAACTGGCCTTCGAGGCCGTCATCCCCGTCGAGGGGCGCGGCAACCGGACCGTCGCCATCCCCGGCAAGAAGTTCGTGGAGACCGTGAGGGTCTACCCCGACGGCCTGCTCACCCTGGAGTGGCCCGATACCGGCAACCGCATCTGGCTGCGCGCCAAGGGCTTCAACTCGGAGCACAACATCCAGCCCGGCGAAGGCTTCCCGGAGCTGCCCAAGCCCGAGGCCGGCCTTCCCAGCGTCGTCGTGCCTTCCGCCCTGTTCCGCAAGGCGATCAACCTCGGTTCGATCTCCGTGAGCAAGGACGCCACCAAGCCCGCGCTTTCGGGCGTGCTCCTGCACATGGGCCGCAAGTTCATCCGCGTCGTCTCGACGGACGGGTTCCGCCTGGCGGTGGTGGAAGTCCCCATGGAGACGGGCCTCGAGGCCGACGCCCGCATCATCGTCCCCCGGCGCGCCCTGGACCTCCTGCCCTCGAGCCTGGGCGACGACGGACACCTCACCCTCTCCTGGGACGAGCGCAGCCTCTTCATGGACCAGCCCGGCCTCAAGTTCTCCACCCGGCGGGTCACGGGCAACTACCCCGCCTACGAGAAGGTCCTGCCCTCCGAACTGCCCCGCAAGGTCATCGTCGACCGGGAGGACTTCCTCAAGACGCTGCGGGTCGTCGGCCTGAAGAAGGACGACTACAACAAGAACGTGCGGCTTTTCTTCGAATTCCCGAACCTGCGCGTCTTCTTCCAGCATCCCGACGAAGGCGTCAACCAGGGCACCATCAGCTTCACCGGGGAGGAGAACCCCCTGGAGCTGGCCTTCAACATCGACTACCTCACCGAGCTCCTCGAGCGCATCCCCGGCGAGGAGGTCGTCTACCAGTTCAAGGACGATGTGGGACAGGGCATCTTCATGTCCCCCAGCATCGAGGATATGAGCTTCAGGTACATCCTGATGCCCGTTAAGTTCGCGAATCCCAGCTAGCCAACACCCCCTGAAACCAGGAAAAGCGAGTATTGATGACCGAAGAAGTTAGCAAGGCCAAACAGCAGGAAACGGAACCCACCTACACCGCCGACAACATCACCGTGCTGCGCGATCTGGAAGCCGTCCGGAAGCGCCCCGGCATGTACATCGGTGACACGGACGACGGCAGCGGCCTCCACCAGATGGTCTACGAGGTGGTGGACAACGCCGTGGACGAGGCCCTTGCGGGCTACTGCACCCGGGTGGACGTCTACATCCACGACGACGGCAGCTGCTCGGTGGAGGACAACGGCCGGGGCATCCCCACCGACCTCCACAAGGAGGAGAACCGGTCCGCGGCGGAAGTGATCATGACCGTCCTCCACGCCGGCGGAAAGTTCGACGACAACTCCTACAAGATCTCCGGCGGCCTCCACGGCGTCGGCGTCTCCTGCGTCAATGCCCTTTCCCGGCGCCTGTGGCTCACCATATGGCGCGACGGGAAGGAGCACGCCATGACCTTCACCCAGGGCAAGGCCGACGCCCCCCTGGCCCTCCTGGGGCCCACCACGCGCCGGGGCACCCGGGTGCGCTTCAAGCCCGACGAGGAGATCTTCCACCTCAAGCTCGACTTCTCCTTCGAGATCCTCAGCCAGCGCCTGCGGGAACTGAGCTACCTCAACAAGGGCGTCCACATCCGCATCACCGACGAGCGCAGCGGGGAGCATCACGACTTCTTCAACGCCGGCGGCATCGACGCCTTCGTGGAGCACCTGAACCGGAACAAGGCCGTCCTGCACAAGCCCCCCATCCATATCGAGGACACCAAGTCCGACATCGCGGTGGAAGTGAGCCTCCAGTGGAACGACACCTACCAGGAGACGCTCTACTGTTTCACCAACAACATCCGCAACCGCGACGGCGGCGCGCACCTCGAGGGGTTCCGCGCGGCAATGACTCGCGTTATCAATACTTACGCTGAGAAGAACAACCTGCTCAAGTCCGCCAAGGTCACGCTCTCGGGCGAGGACGTCCGGGAAGGGCTGACGGCGGTCATCTCGGCCAAGGTGCCCGATCCCAAGTTCAGCAGCCAGACCAAGGACAAGCTGGTCTCCAGTGAAGTGAAGGGCATCGTCCAGACCATCGTCTACGACCGCCTCACCAGCTTCTTCGAGGAGAACCCGAGGGAGGCCAAGGCCATCCTGGAAAAGGCCATCGAGGCGGCACGCGCCCGGGAGGCGGCCCGCAAGGCCCGCGAGCTCACCCGGCGCAAGGGCACGCTGGACAGCGCCGGGTTACCCGGCAAGCTGGCGGACTGCCAGGAGAAGGACCCGGCCCAGTCGGAGATCTTCCTGGTGGAGGGTGATTCGGCCGGCGGTTCGGCCAAGCAGGGTCGCGAACGGCGCACCCAGGCCATCCTCCCGCTCAAGGGCAAGGTCCTCAATGTCGAAAAGGCGCGGTTCGACCGGATCCTGGGCTCCAACGAGCTGCGGATCCTCATCCAGGCCCTCGGGACCGGCATCGGCGCCGAGGATTTCAAGGTGGAGAACCTCCGCTACCACAAGATCGTGCTCATGACCGACGCCGACGTGGACGGGGCCCACATCCGGACCCTGCTGCTGACCTTCTTCTACCGCCAGATGCCCGAGCTGGTGCTCCGCGGCCACCTGTACATCGCCCAGCCGCCGCTCTACAAGGTCAAGAAGGGCAAGCAGGAGCGGTATCTCAAGGACGAGCGGGCCCTCGAGGAGTACCTCTTCAACAAGGCCCTGGACGGCTGGGTCCTGACCCTGCCCGACGGCAGCGAGCACCAGGGGCCCGCCCTGGTCCGCGAAATGAAGAAGTGGGGCGAAGTCAAACACTTGTATGAAAAGCTGGACCGGCGCGGCTACGCCCGGCCCCTGGTGGACGCCCTCCTGGAGGACGGCCTGCTGGACGAGGCCCGCTTCGGGTCGGACGAGGATCTGGGGCAGCTCATGGTCCGGCTCCTGGCCAAGAAGCTCGGCGAATGCGAACTCGAGACCATCCCCGCCGAGGTGGTGGACGGGGTCACCCTCCCCGCCGTGCACCGCCTGCGCCTGACCCGCATGCACCTCTCCCGGCCCATCACCCTGTGGATCGATGAACAGGTCTCCCACTGGGGCGAGTTCCGCCGGCTGAAGGCCCTCCACACGGACCTGGCCACCTTCCAGGGGGGCGGCCTCAAGCTCCGCCGGAGCAATGCGCCCGCCGCCCCGGTGGAAGGCGAGGAACCCGAGGCGGGCATCACGACCAAATCCAAGGAACTCAGTTTCGCCAACGCCGAGGAGATGCTCGTCATGATCCTCGAGGAAGGCAAGCGGGGGCTCGGCATCCAGCGCTACAAGGGGCTGGGCGAGATGAACCCCGAGCAGCTGTGGGAGACGACCATGGATCCTACGCGGCGCACGCTGCTGCAGGTCCAGGTGGACGACGCGGTGGAGGCCGACGAGATCTTCACGATCCTCATGGGCGACACCGTGGAGCCCCGCAGGCGGTTCATCGAGAACAACGCCCTGCTGGCCGAGAACATCGACGTCTAAGTTCCCCTTGAAAACCTTGCCTTTTTCGCACCTGTTCCACGTGGAACGAATGGAAGCCTGAATGACCCAGAACCAGCGAATCGAGCCCATCGAGATAGAAAAGGAAATGCGGAAGTCCTACCTGGATTACGCCATGAGCGTGATCGTGGGCCGGGCCCTCCCCGACGTGCGCGACGGCCTCAAGCCCGTGCACCGGCGCGTCCTGTACGCCATGAAGGAAGGCGGCAACGACTGGAACCGCGCCTACAAGAAGTCCGCCCGCACGGTGGGCGACGTGATGGGCAAGTACCATCCCCACGGGGACTCGGCCATCTACGACACCCTGGTGCGCATGGCCCAGCCCTTCTCCATGCGGCACGTGCTGGTGGACGGCCAGGGCAACTTCGGCTCCATCGACGGCGACAGCGCGGCCGCCATGCGCTACACCGAGGCCCGCCTCTCCCGGCTGGCCAACGAGATGATGTCGGACCTGGAACAGGACACCGTGGATTGGGGTCCCAACTACGACGACAGCATGGAGGAGCCCCTCAGCCTCCCCACCCGGTTCCCCAACCTGCTGGTGAACGGCAGCCAGGGCATCGCCGTGGGCATGGCCACCAGCATCCCGCCCCACAACCTGCGGGAGTGCTGCAACGCCCTCATCGCCCTCGTGGACGACCCCACCCTGGGCCTGGATGGCATCATGCAGTTCATCAAGGGCCCCGACTTCCCCGGGGGCGGCCTGATGCTGGGCACGGAGGGCGTCCTGGACGCCTACCGCACCGGGCGCGGGCGCTGCATCGTGCGGGCCAAGTCCCACGTCGAGCAGATCAAGCGCGCCGGCGACCGTGAACAGCTGGTCTTCACCGAGCTGCCCTACCAGGTGAACAAGGCCACCCTCCTGGAGAAGATCGCCGAACTGGTGCACGAGAAGAAGATCGACGGCATCAGCGACCTCCGGGACGAGAGCGACCGGGAAGGCATCCGCATGGTGGTGGAGCTCAAGAAGGGCGAGGCCAGCGACATCGTCCTCAACCAGCTCTACCAGCAGACCCCCCTGCAGAACTCCTTCCCCATCACCATGCTGTGCATCGTCAACGGCCAGCCCCGCATTCTCACCATCCGGGAAGTGCTCAAGGAGTTCATCGGGTTCCGCCGCGAGGTGGTCACCCGGCGGACCCTCTTCCAGCTGCGCAAGGCCGAGGAGCGGCACCACATCGTCATGGGCCTGCAGATCGCCCTGGACCACCTGGACGCGGTCATCAAGCTCATCCGCGCCGCCGCCTCCCCCGAGGAGGCCAAGCAGGGCCTCATGGACGGCGCCTTCGCCACCGCAGCGGCCATCAAGAAGAACCCTGGCCTCCAGCTTTCCGAACGCCAGGCCCAGGCCATCCTGGACATGCGCCTCCAGCGCCTCACCGGCCTGGAGCGGGAGAAGATCCTCGAGGAGCTTCGCGAGCTCGAACAGACCATCGCCGCCCTGAAAGCCATCCTGAACGACGACACCCTCCTCATGCAGGTCATCCGCGAGGAGTTCAAGAACGTCGCCGACCAGTTCGGCGACGACCGGCGCACCGAGATCTCGGCCTTCTCCGGCAACATCCGCATGGAGGACGTGGTTCCCGACGAGGAGATGGTCGTCACCATGTCCAAGGCGGGCTACATCAAGCGCACGGCCCTGGCCGCCTACCGGCGCCAGAAGCGGGGCGGCAAGGGCAAGCTGGGCATGAAGACCAAGGACGAGGATTTCGTCGAGCGGCTCTTCCTCACCAAGGCCCACGACACCCTCCTGGTGTACACGGACCGCGGCTACGCCTACGCCCTGAAAGTCTACGACCTGCCCGAGGCCGCCGCCTCCACCCGCGGCAAGCACATCAAGAACCTCATCTCCCTCAAGGACGACGAGAAGGTCGTGACCCTCATGGCCCTGCGGGAATTCCCGGAGGACAACCACCTCATCTTCGCCACCGCCGACGGCACCGTGAAGAAGACGAGCCTGAGCGCCTACGCCAACATCCGGTCCAACGGCCTCATCGCGCTCAACATCGAGGAGGGCAACAGCCTCGTGTCGGTGCGGGTCTCCAACGGCAGCCAGCAGATCCTGCTGATCAGCGCCCTGGGCAAGGCCATCCGCTTCCCCGAGGAGGACGTCCGCGCCATGGGCCGCACCGCCACCGGCGTCCGGGGCATGCGCCTGGGCACGGGCGACGCCATCGTGGACATGGAAGTCACGGATGCCCTGCCTGACCTGCCGGAAGGCGAGGTTCCCGACGAGAGCACCGCCAGCCATGGCATGCTCCTGACCGTCACCGAGAAGGGCTTCGGCAAGCGCAGCCTCCTGCAGGACTACCGGCTCCAGGGCCGGGGCGGGACGGGCGTGATCAACATCCGGGCGGGCGTCCGCAACGGCAAGGTGGTGGGTTCGGTCCTGGTGAAGGAGGGTGAAGGCTGCCTCCTCATCTCCCAGGAGGGCATGGTCATCCGGTTCAGCATCGACGGGGTGCGAAAGACCGGCCGCGCCGCCATGGGCGTCAAGCTCCTCACGCTTCCTTCCGATGCCGACCGCGTGGTTGGCCTGGCGAAGATCGATGCCAGCGCCCAGGCCCTGGACGACGAGGATGAGGGCGTGGAAGGCGAAAGCGGCCAGCCGGGCCCCGACGAGACCGGGGAACCCCAGAAGCTTGGCCTGGACTAGCAGGTCGGTCTGAACGCGGCGCGGGACGATCCTGGGGATCGTTCCGCGCCGCCGGTGCGTACGGCGCAAAATTCACGGCGAAAAAAGCCGGGCCGACCCATCCTTGGAGTGCAACCAGCGGGAAAGGAGGCTCCCGTGCACTTCCACCCGTCCTTCCACCCCTTCCAGAAGCATCCCGTGATCCCGGCCGCCTACGTCGCGAACCTCGTGCTGATCCTTCTGGGCATCCTGGTGGCCCTCGCCCTGGGCCCCCTGCGCATGGACTAGGCTTCTAGGAGGCCCAGGTGATCGCCTGGTCCTGGTGGCTTTCGGCCATGAGCACGCCCTTGGCCACGAGACCGGAGACATTGGGGTAGCCGGCCATGATCTCCTGCAGGGATTCGGGCGCGTCCACGGCCTCGTGCACGCCGACCCAGGTGTTGCGTCCCATGGATTTGGCCGCGTAGAGGCACTGGTCGGCAACCTCGGCCACCTTCTCCCAGGCCACCTTGGCGGGTTCCCGGCGGAAGAAGGGGTAGGAGGCGTATCCGATGGAGCAGGTCTTGTGGAGGTACCCGCCGTTGCCCAGGTCGAAGTTGAAGGCCTCCACCCGGGACCGGATGCGTTCGGCAACCAGGTGGGCGTCCGCCCTCGAGGTGTGCTTGGCCACCACGAAGAACTCCTCGCCACCCCAGCGAACCACCGTGTCCGAGTCCCGCATGGTCTGGGAGAGGATGCCGGCGAACTGCTTGAGGACATTGTCCCCGGCCACGTGGCCATGCTCATCGTTGACGGCCTTGAAATGGTCGATGTCGATCATGAGGAAGACCACGTCGATATTGGCCATCATCCGGTCCTTGCCGTTGCTGGCCTTGCCGAGCCTCTGCAGCCGGTTGACCTGGGCCAGGTCCTCGGCGATGCGGGTGGTGAGGTAGCGGCGGTTGGCAAGGGAGGTCAGGGGATCCCGGAGGCTCATGTCCGCCAAGGCTTTGTTCGCGGACTCCAGGCGGCGCCGGCTCAGCACCAGCACGCCGGCGATTCCGAAGCCCAGGACTCCCAGGGCGATCCACAGGAGGCGAAGGCGGGCCTGATTGCGGCGGTCCCGCTGGAGCGCCTGGATCTGGAGCTGCTGCTTGTCGCTTTCGAAGGCCGCACTGGCGTCGGCGATGTGCTTCTGGTCCTGGGACGCCTTGAGGGAGTCGGCCAGATTCTTGAATTCGACCTCGGTCTCATAGGCTCGCCGGTAGTCCCCGGCGAAAGCAAACTCCTCGGCAAGGTTGCCGGTGATCTCGGCGGAGTCGTTGATGGCCCCGGACGCCCGGAAATGGGCGAGGCCCTCCTGGATGGCCTTGAGCCCTTCGGCGCTGCTGCCCAGGCGATTGAGCGCGATGCCCCGGTTCACCTGGCATACGGCGATGGACCCTGGATCCTGGGCGGCGACTGCCAGCTTCATGGCCTCGTCGGCAAACTTCAGCGTCTTGCGATAGTCCTTCTTGCCCAAGTACACATCCGCCATGTTCACGGAGATGAGGAGCTGGGTGGCCGAGTCGCTGACCTGGCCGGCCAGTTCCGAAGCCGTGCGCATCTCGGCAAGTTGGCGGTCGGAGTCCCCCATGGAGCCGTAGGCGTTGGCGAGGGACAGATGGAAGGGGGCCTGCAGCCGGACATCACCCAGGGACTCCGCCTCGGCGATGGCAGCCCGGTGGGAAGCCACGGCCTCGTCGAAACGGCGCATGTAGACATAGAGGTAGCCCATGCGATCGAGGATCCGCGCCCTGCCTGCCCGGTCGTTAATGTCCTCGCTTGTCCGCTGGGCCTTCTGGAGGATCCGGATGGCCTCCGAAAGCCGGCCCAGGTTCCTGAGCGTGGTGGAGAGGTTCCGGTAGGCGCGCGCCAGGAGGCGGCCCATCTCCTGATCCCGGGGCGAGTTCGCACGGTAGGCCTCCAGGGCGGGGAGGAGGGCCTCGGCCGCGGCCTTGGATTCGGCGAGATGCTCCTGGGCCAGGAGCAGATTGGCGGCTTCCACCTCCAGCGTGAAATGGTCGCGTTGGTTGCCTGTTCGCCTCACGAGAACCCGGGAGCGCTCCACCGACGCGGCGGCTTTCTTCAATTCCTTGAGGACGATGGCGTCCCGGATCTGGCTCAGGAGGAACCAGGTCTCGGCCTCCGGATCCGGGTCCCGGGAAAGCAGGGCCAGGGCCTCTTCCTCCGCGGCCAGGGAGACCGAAGGGTGCGCGCGGTTGTCGGACTCAACCTTATTCTTTAGGTCAGTTATCTTACGTGAAGCCGGCGTGCCTTCCTGGGCGGCCAGGGGGGGGCCGGGAAGGACACAGACAAGGCCCGGAAGAAAGAGACTTCCAAGGACCGCGGACCTGAAATGCCGTGGATGCATAGATTCAATAATACTTGGAACCCTCAATCCCCAAGATATTCTTTCCAGTCCCCGGTGGTCAGCTCGACCCCTTCCCGTTCGAGGCGGGGCAGGCGGTCGGGAGGAAATACATAGACCCAGGCCCCATAGCGGTGCCCCGAGTCCAGCACCACGGGGAGCACGATGCGCTCGAAAAGACCGCCTTCCACATCCTCCAGCTGGTCCAGGTCATCGAGCGCGTTCGCCAGGGCCGCTTCGTCCTCGTAGCCTGCGAAGGCTCCCGCCACCCAGCCCGGGCCGGGCGGGGCCAGGGGCGGTTCCTCCAGGGGCACAACGGCCGGAAAGCCCGTGGGGGGGAGGTGGAAGAGCCTCCCCGGAACGTGGGCCCCGGTAAGGCCTTCGGGGTTCGTGCGCATCAGCCAGGCGTGGTTCCGGCCTCCCTCCCGGAGGGAGCCGTAGACGAAGATCCCATCGGCCTCCATCAGGAGCCGTGCCGAAAAAGCATGAACACCTCGACCTCACACGTACGACTCCCTGGACCCATGAGGGGCGGACGGTCCGTGGCATCTGCGCCCATTGGCCTAGCCCTCCGCGGCGAGGAGCCGGCGGACCTGTTCCAGAAGGTCCTTGCTGCGGTAGGGCTTGGCGAGAAAGGCCGTGGTGGGGGTGGCGCGGGTCAGCTCCGGCCGGGTGTCGGGGGAGAAGCCGCTGCTGATGAGGATCCGGGTCTTCGGGGCGGCCTGGAGGATCCGGTCCATCACCTGGAAGCCGTGGAGGCGGGGCATGACCAGATCCAGGATGACCAGATCGAAGCCTCCGGGCGATTCCAGGAACAGATCCAGGCCCGCCTGCCCATCCACCGCCTCGGACACGGTGTACCCCGAGTTCTCCAGGATCTCGCGCGCCATTTCCCTAATGAGTGGCTCGTCATCCACAACCAGGATCCGGCCTTTGGAAGGGCAAGACATGCAAGGTTCCCCTGAAGGCTATTCGGGAATGGGGAAAAGGCCGGTCTGTTCGAAGACTTCCTGACGGATCCGGGCCGTGGAGCCCTCTTCCGCCCGGAAGCGCAGGGCCATGTCGATCCAGCCGGCGATGCGTTCCATTTCAGGTTCCTTCATGCCCCGGGTCGTGACCGCCGGCGAGCCGATGCGGATGCCCGAGGGCTTGAGGGGGGGATTGGGGTCGAAGGGGATGCCGTTCTTGTTCACGGTGATGCCGGCCTTGTCCAGGGTCTGTTCGGCCTCGTTGCCCAGGATGCCCTGCTGGAAGACGTCCACCAGCATGAGGTGGTTGTCGGTGCCTCCGGAGACCACGCGCCAGCCCCGGGACATGAGGGACTTGGCGAGGGCCGCGGCGTTGCGCACGACCTGTTCCTGGTAGACCTTGAACTCGGGCTTGAGGGCCTCGCCCAGGGCCACGGCCTTGGCCGCCACCACGTGCATGAGGGGGCCGCCCTGCACGCCGGGGAAGAGGGCGCGGTCCAGGTCCTTGGCGAAGCGTTCCTTGCAGAGGACGAGGCCGCCGCGGGGGCCGCGCAGGGTCTTGTGGGTGGTGGTGGTGACGAAGTCGGCGAAGGGGACGGGGCTGGGGTGGTGCCCGGTGGCCACGAGGCCGGCGATGTGGGCCATATCGACCATCATCAGCGCGCCCACTTCATCCGCGATGGCGCGGAAGGCGGGGAAGTCGAAGGTGCGGGAGTAGGCGGAGGCCCCGACCACGATGAGCTTGGGCTTGTGCTCCAGGGCCAGGCGGCGGACCTCGTCCATGTCGACCTTCTCGGTCTCCCGGTCCACGTGGTAGCCGACGAACTTGTAGAGGATGCCGGAGCTGTTCAGGGGGTGGCCGTGGGTGAGGTGGCCGCCGTGGGCCAGGTCCAGGCCCAGCACGGTGTCGCCCGGCTTCAGGACGGAGAAGTACACCGCCATGTTGGCCTGGGCGCCGCTGTGGGGCTGCACGTTGGCGTGCTCGGCCCCGAAGAGCTGCTTGGCGCGGGTGCGGGCGAGCTCCTCGACGGTGTCGACGTTGACGCAGCCGCCGTAGTACCTGCGGCCAGGATAGCCCTCGGCGTACTTGTTGGTGAAGTGGCTGCCCATGGCCTGCATGACCGGCCGGGAAGCGTAGTTCTCGGAGGCGATGAGCTCCAGATGATGGCGCTGGCGCTGGACTTCAAGCTCCAGGGCCTGGAAGATGGCAGGGTCCGCAACGCGCAGGGCCTCGTACATGGGCATGGCAACACCTCATAGGTTTCCGACAGAAATCTTCTCACAAGAAGGGCATAAAAGCGCGTTCCCGTCCGATCTGCCAAAATGAAAGGGAAAGGTGGCCCATGCCCATTCTGCCCCCCAGCGATGCCAGCGAACTGGAAAGCTTCGAACACCCCCTCGCGTCCCGGTACGCCTCCAAGGCCATGGTGCGGCTGCTTTCGCCCCTGTACCGCATGCGCGTGTGGCGCCGCCTGTGGATCGCCCTCGCTGAGAGCGAGGCGGAGCTGGGGCTCCCCGTGACGCAGGCCCAGATCGCGGAGATGAGGGCCACCCAGGACGCGGTGGACCTGGATGCGGTCGCCCGTTTCGAAGCGTCGCTCCGGCACGATGTGATGGCAGCCATCCACGCCTGGGGCGAGCAGGCGCCCGCAGCCCGGCCCATCATCCACCTGGGGGCCACCAGCTGCTTCGTCACGGACAACGGCGACCTGCTCATCGCCCAGGAGGCCTTGCGCCTGATCCGGCGGCGCCTGCAGGACGTCATCGCGTGCCTGCGGGACTTCGCGGCGACCTGGCAGGACCAGGCCTGCCTCGGCTTCACGCACTTCCAACCGGCCCAGCCAACGACCGTGGGCAAGCGCGCCACGCTGTGGATCCAGGACCTGCTCCTGGATCTGGAGGATCTGGATCACGTGCTGCGCACCACGCCGGTGCGGGGCCTCAAGGGCGTCACCGGCACCCAGGCCAGCTTCCTGGAGCTCTTCGACGGCGACGGGGCCAAGGTGGAGGCCCTGGAGGCGAGGTTCTGCGAGAAGGTGGGCTGCGGATCCATCCCCGTTTCCGGCCAGACCGCCACCCGCAAGCTGGAGGACCGCATCGGGCAGGTGCTCTGCGGCATCGCGGCCTCGGCCTCCAAGTTCGGCTGCGACCTGCGGCTCCTTCAGCACCTGAAGGAGGTGGAGGAGCCTTTCGAGAAGAGCCAGATCGGTTCCAGCGCCATGCCCTACAAGCGCAATCCCATGCGCAGCGAGCGCATCGTGAGCCTGGCGCGCTTCGTCACCGGGCTCATGCCCAGTTCGTACCAGACCACCTCCACCCAGTGGATGGAGCGCACCCTGGACGACTCCGCCCACCGGCGCCTCACCCTCAGCCAGGGGCTCCTGGCCGTGGACGCCATCCTGGTGCTGCTGCGCAACGTGGCCACCGGCCTGGTGGTCTACCCCCGCATGATCGAGGCCCGGCTGCAGTCGGAACTGCCGTTCATGGCGGCGGAGCTACTCCTCATGGAAGGGGTGAAGCGGGGCGGCGACCGGCAGGACCTCCATGAGCGCTTCCGGGTGGCTTCCATGGAAGCCGGCAGGCGCATCAAGGAGGAAGGGCAGCCCAATACGCTTCTCCGGTTGCTGGCGGAGGATCCTGCGTGGAACATGAATGAATCGGAACTGACGGGCCTCCTGGATGCCCGCCGTTTCACGGGCCGCGCCGGGGAGCAGGTGCGCGCCTTCCTGGCCCGGGACGTGGCCGCCGCCCTGGCGGATCACATGCCCGCCGATGCCGCTTCCGTACGTGTCTAGAAAGGTCTTTCATGCTTAAGATTGCCGTTGTCGGCGCCGGCGCCCTCCTGGGGCGGGAGCTGGTGGATACCCTCGAGGCGAGGGACTGTTCGGTGCTGCCGCTCTCCCATGGGCCCACCACCGTCGAGGAGGAACTGGGAGACGTCGTCATCTTCGCGCCCAGTCCCGCCCTCCTGGAGGAGATCGAGCTCGTCATCCTCGCGGAGACGCCCCTGCCGGAGATCCTGGAAGGCTTCAAGGGCCGCATCCTGGATCTGCGTCCGGATGCGGAGGCGTCCCTGGAGCCCATGCCCCTGAACGGGCCCTGGCCCAAGGGGAAGCTCGCCCTGCGCAACCGCCCGGCGGTGGAGCAGGTGCTGGCCACCCTCCCCCGGCTGGTGGGCGGCATCGGCGAGGTGGGGGGCACCCACCTGCGGTCCGTGGCCTTCCAGGGCGACAGGGGCCTGGACGGTCTCCTGGAGCAGACCATGGCCGTGCTCAAGGGGGAGGATCCCAGCATCGAGAAGCTGGGCTACCGCGCCGCCTTCGAAGTGATCCCGCAGTTCCCCCGGGGGCGGTTCGTGGAGGTGCGGGTGCCGGCCTTCCACGGCGATCTCCTGGTGCTGCACCTGACGGCCGCTCCCGGCGGCGCGCTCACGCAGCTGGAGGCGCCCCAGGGCGTCACCTGGTCGGACCACCCGCCTTCCTCCCGGGAAGTGTCCATCACGCCCGAGCTCCTGGCCCACCTGAGCCTTTCGGACGAGGGGCGCGCGGGCGTGCTCACCCTGGGCTTCGACCCCATCCTGTGGGGGACGCTCATGCCCGTGCTGCGTCTCCTCGAGCTCTAGGACCATGGCCAAGCACCTGGACGAACCGCATGACCGGGGGGACTTCTTCAAGTCCCTGGGCACCCTCATGGCCGGCTTCGTGGCCATGCGGGTGGAGGATGCCGTGACGGGGGCCGGGCCCTCCCTGCTGCGTCCCCCGGGGGCCCTGGACGAGTTCGATTTCCTGCTGGCCTGCACCCGGTGCGACAAGTGCATCGAGGCCTGCCCGCAGGATTCCATCCTGAAGGCCGGGCCCCAGACGGCCCTGGCCACGGGGACCCCCTACATCCTCACCCGCAACATGCCGTGCTTCCTGTGCACCTCCCTGCCCTGCATCACCGCCTGCCCCGAGGGTGCCCTGGTTTGGCCCAAGCGGAAGGTGGGCGACCAGGTCCTGGAGGGCCCCCCGGCCGTGAAGATGGGCACCGCCCGGGTCAAGCCGCGCCTGTGCCTGACCTACGAGCGCGAAGGGGAGGCGAGCCAGCCCTGCACCACCTGCGTGGACCGCTGCCCCTACCCGGGGGTGGCCATCCGCATGGGGGAGGCCAAGGAGGGCGCCCTGCCCCACCCTGAGGTCGTACCGGACTTCTGCACGGGGTGCGGACTCTGCTCCTTCGGGTGCCCCACCCCCGAACCCGCCATCGTGGTGGACGCCCGGGAGTGATGTTCCACGTGGAACGCTAGGAGACTCCGTACTCGGACCAGCGCCGGGCGATCCGTTCCAGGATCGCGTCCGGGAACACCAGGTCCCGGGGCCACTCCCGTTGGAAGTTGTCCAGCTTCAGGCTCTTGCGGGTGGCGTCGACGCCCACCTTGCTGCCGAAGGCGAAGCGGTCGCTGCTGTGGTCCAGCACGTCCAGGGGGCCGTCCGTGAAGAGCAGGTCCCGGCGGGGGTCCACGTTGCTGGTGATGCGGAAGAGGACCTCGTTGGCGTCATGGGGGTCGATGTCGGCATCGACCACCACAATGCCCTTGGTGAACATCATCTGGCCCGTGCCCCAGATGGCGTTCATGACCTTCTGGGCGTGGCCGGGATACTCCTTGCGGATGGCCACGATGGCCAGGTTGTGGAAGCCGCCGGCGGGGGGCAGGTGCATGTCCACCACTTCGGGGAGCACCATCTTCAGCAAAGGTAGGAAGATGCGTTCCGTCGCAAAGCCCAGGTAGGCGTCCTCCTGGGGGGGGCGGCCCACGATGGTGGCCGGGTACACGGGGTTCTTGCGGTGGGTGATGGCTTCCACGTGCAGCACGGGGTAGTCGTCGGCCAGCGAGTAGTAGCCGGTGTGGTCCCCGAAGGGGCCTTCGCGGCGCAGCTCGGCGGGATCGACCCAGCCCTCGATGACGATCTCGGAGTCCGCGGGCACCTCCATGTCGTTGGAGACGCAGCGGACCATCTCCACGCCCTCGCCCCGCAGGAAGCCGGTGAACATGATCTCCGAGAGGAAGGGCGGCAGGGGCGCGGTGGCCGCGTAGGACAGGGCGGGATCGCCGCCCAGGCTCACGGCCACGGGCATGCGCTCCCCGGGGGCGTAGCCGTGGCGCGCGCGGGCGCCGTCATGGTGGAGCTGGGTGTGGAAGCCCAGGGTGTGGTCGTCGTAGACCTGGAGGCGGTACATGCCCATGTTGCGCAGGCCGCTCTTGTGGCGGGTGTGGCTCAGGCCGAGGGTGATGAAGGGGCCGCCGTCCTCGGGCCAGGTGGTGAGCACCGGGAGCCGCGAAAGGCGGGCCTCCTCGCCGCGCCACACGACCTCCTGGCAGGCTGCCCTGCGCACGGTCTTGGGCATCCAGGCGCCCACCTCGGCCAGCACCGGGAGCTTGGCGAGCTTGTCCAGGAAGCTCGCGCCGGGCTTGGGCATGGCTTCCTGGATGAGCTTCTCGATGCGCGCGGCCACGGCGTCCAGGCCCCTGGGGTCCCCGTCCACGCCCAGGGCCATCTCCATTCGGCGCAGGCTGCCGAAGACGTTCATGGCCACGGGCATGGTGGCGCCCTTGATGTTCTCGAAGAGGAGCCCCTTCCCGCCTCCGGGGCTCTTGCTGACCCGGTCCGCGATGGCGCCGGCCTCCAGGTGGGGGTCGACTTCGGCGCGGATCCGCGCGAGTTCGCCGCGCGCGTCCAGCCGGGTCAGGAAGCTCTGGAAGTCCAGGGACATGATGCACCTCATCCACCAGTTTCCACGGAAACGGCGGAAGGCGGTAACGCGGGAGGGGCCGGGGGCGTCACATAGGGGTGGAGAACCCATGCACAAGCTTGCGGCACCCCTGATCTGCGTGGCCTTGGCGGCCGGCGCCCCCTCCCAAGGAAAGGCACCCATGTCCCTCTTCGAGTACACCGTCGCCGGCCTGGACGGCAAACCCATGGATCTCGCGGCCCTCAAGGGCAAGGTGGTGCTGGCCGTGAACGTCGCCAGCGAGTGCGGCTTCACGCCCCAGTACGCGGGCCTGGAGAAGCTCCACGAAGCCTACCGGTCCCGGGGCTTCACCGTCGTGGGCTTTCCCTGCAACCAGTTCGGAGGCCAGGAACCGGGGAGCGCGGAGGCCATCCAGGCCTTCTGCACCACGAAGTTCCACGTCACCTTCCCCATGGCGGCGAAGGTGGAGGTGAAGGGGGCCGGGAAGGCGCCCGTGTACGCGTTCCTGACCGAGGGCTTCGGGGAGCCCAAGTGGAATTTCCACAAGTACCTGGTGGGGAAGGACGGGAAGGTGCTCAAGGCCTTCCCCAGCCAGGTGGAGCCGGACAGCCCGGAACTGAAGGCGGCGGTGGAAGCGGCTCTAGCTAAATAGTTTCCAAAAGCCAGGGGGCCTTGGCCACGGGCGCGGCCTGGATGTCGATCCAGCCGGCGGGCAGCGGGTTCCCGGTCTTGCCGTTGTGGTGAAGGGTGAGGATCTTCATGCCCTTCTCGACCTTGTCGCCCACGTTGGCGTGCACCTCGATGCCGATCCCCAGATCCAGCACGTCGTCCTTGGAGGAGCGCCCGCCGCCCATCTCCATGGCCTTGATGCCCAGGCTGCGGCTGTCCATGGCGTGGATGTAGCCGGTGGTCTCGGCCAGGATGTCCACGCTGTGGGCGGCACCGGGCAGGAGGCTGAAGTCGTCCAGGGCCTTGGGGTTCCCGCCGTTGGCGGCGACCCACGTGCGGTAGGTGGCCATGGCCCGGCCGGATGCGATGCTGTCGGCCACGAGGGCCTCGGCCGCGGCGAGGTCGGCGGCGGCGCCGCCCAGGATCAGCATCTCGGCGGCGAGGCGGAAGCTCATCTTCGCCAGGTCGGACCCGGCGTGCATCCCCTTGAGGATCTCCACGGACTCGATCACCTCCATGGCGTTGCCGATGGCGCGGCCCAGGGGTTCCTCCATGCGGGTGATGAGGGCCTTGATCTTCATGCCGTGGGCCTGGCCGACGGCGACCATGCTCTGGGCCAGGGTGCGGGCGTCGTCCAGCGTCTTCATGAAGGCGCCGCCGCCGCACTTCACGTCCAGCACCAGGGCGTCGGAGCCGCCGGCGAGCTTCTTGGACATGATGCTGGCGGTGATGAGGGGAATGGACTCCACGGTGGCGGTGACGTCGCGCAGGGCGTAGAGCTTGCGGTCCGCGGGGGTGATGTCGCCGGTCTGGGCGCTGTTGGCGAAGCCCGTGTCGCGCAGGCTCTGCCGGAACTCGTCCTGGCTCAGCTCCACCTTGAGGCCGGGGATGGCCGCGTACTTGTCCACGGTGCCGCCGGTGTGGCCCAGGCCGCGGCCGCTGAACATGGCGCAGGGAATGCCGCAGGAGGCCACGATGGGGCCGAGGATCAAGGTCGTCTTGTCGCCCACGCCGCCGGTGGAGTGCTTGTCCACCTTCACGCCGGGCACCGAGGCGAGGTTCACCTTGTCGCCGGAGTCCCGCATGCCCAGGGTGAGGGCGAGGGTCTCCTCCACGTCCATGCCGCGCCAGCAGATGGCCATGAGGAGGGCCGCGCTCTGCTCGTCGGGCACGGTGCCGCGGGCGGCGCCTTCCACCCAATAGGCGATCTGCTCGGGGCTGAGCTTCCCGCCGGTCTTCTTCGTGTAGATGAGATCGTACATTCTCATGGCTGGTACCTCCGCGCGGGGACCGGGACCCGGTCCGCCGGGCCCCCTCCCCCGATTCGAATGGGCCTAGACGCCCTGGAGCATGCGCTCCACGGCGGGGTCGGCCTGGGTCTTGAAACGGGCCTTGTAGTCCGCGAAATCCTTGAGGGCCTGGGTGCGGTCGCCCTTGAGACGGTCCGCGTCCAGGAGGGTCGTCCAGAAAACGGGCGCCCAGGACTGGTCAGGATCGGCGTCCTTCCGGAGCGCGCCCAGGGTGGCCAGGGCTTCGGCGCCCTGCCCCATGGCGACCTGTTTCTGGGCCAGGCGCAGCTTGCCCCAGGCGTCCCCGGCCACGGCCGGGATTTCGCCCTTGCCATCCAGCTGGAGCTTCCAGGACGCCAGGATGCCCTCGGTGGTGGCCTTCTCGGAGCCCGGGGCATTGCGCGCCAGGGCCTCCAGCTGCGGCAGCTTCTCCCGCATGCGCTTCTCGACCTCGGCCGCGGGGACCGGCTCCGTGCTGTCGCCCGAGACCTCGAGCTGGAGATTGGCCAGCTCGCTCTCGTGCCGCTCGATGCCCGCCGCGCGCCAGTACCTGAACCCGAACACCACGACCCCGAGGCCAAGCACGACGCCCGCCGTGATGAGCATGGGCCTGAGCAGGCCGGTCTGGATGTCCTCGCCCGACGCGACCTTCTTCTGGAAGGCCTGCAGGCTCTGGGCCGGCTTCTGGACCTGGATGACCTTGTTTTTGCTATTGGCAGCCATGGAAGACACTCCGAACATTCAAGCATGCCCGACCAGCGCAGGTTTCGCACTTGAAAACTCGGGGGGGCCTGATACGATGGAACGCTAGGCCCGGATAGCTCAGTTGGTAGAGCAATGGACTGAAAATCCATGTGTCGGCGGTTCAAATCCGTCTCCGGGCACCAAACGAATCAAGGATGTGAAAAGGCCCTCGAGAGGGCCTTTCGCTTTTCCCGCGTGGGGGGCCAAAGGTGGCCTATTGAGGCTGTCCTGGAACTCGAAGGGGTTTTTCCTCTTCATCGACGCCATGGTCGCGCTGCGCCCGGAATAGCTTTACGGCCAAACGGTAGGGATGGGAAACTTGTCGATAATCCCAACCCGATCCGAGGCTCTGATGAAACGGACTGCCCTTCTGTTCCTCTCCTTCCTTGCCCTGCCGCTGGCGGGGGCGAGATGGGCACCGATCCCCAACGAAACCTGGGCCATGAAGGGCGATCCGGCCCTGGTGGCGGGGGGGGCCGTCATCCTGGAGCGCAAGCTCGATTTCCAGCCCAACTACCTCGAGCAGACGATCCGGGTGCGGATCCTCAGCCAGGCGGGGATGGCCGCGGTGGAATTCACGGATCTGCCGCCGGATCTCCTCTCGCTCGAGGGCCAGGTTACGCAGCCGGACGGGAAGGTGCAGGCCATCGGCAGGCGGGAGGACTTCCTGGTGCGCAAGGTGGTTTCCACCGTGGACGGGTCGGTGAACGAAGGGGTGCTGATCCCTCCGGGAGTGACGGCGGACTGCGTGGTGGAGGTGCGCTGGCGCGAGGCCACGGAACGGGGAAAGGCGGAACTGAGCCGGATGTCCCTCCAGGACAAGGGGACGCTGCCCGTGCGTTGCGGAGATTTCCATTTCTGGAGCCTGGGTTCCGCATACCCCACGAAGGTGGCCATGGTGCAGCGCGCCAAGGAGATCGGGTGGCCCTTCCTGTTCTTCTCGACAAGCGGGTATGACATGGTGGAGGGCTCGGGGTCCATGGGGTCGACCTACCTGTTCCGGAACCTGCCGGCCCTGCCCCAGGCGCCCTTCTCCCTGGAGGTGCACCGCCCGGTGCCCAAGGTGCTCTTCTACCGGCCCATCGACGGCCTGGCCTACCTGGCCAAGGGGCCGGCGGTGGAGTACTGGCAGAAGGTCGTGGACCTCGCCTACAAGCACTGGTTCCTGGAGAAGGTGGCCAAGGGGGAGGCCTACCGCGCGTTCTCGGCCGAGGTCCGCAAGGACCTGACGGGCGGGCCCCGGGAGCGGGCCCGGCTCATCGCCGAGCGCCTTTCCAGGCGGATGGTGAACCTCGACCAGCTGCTGTACGACGAAAAGCCCGATCCCTTGGCCCGGCACGCGGTGGACGAGGCGGGGGTCTCGAACCTGAACTACGCGGCCAAGACGGGGTTCGTGAACGACGGCGGCATGGTGAAGGTCCTGTTCCATGTGCTGCTGGACGAGGGGCTCCAGCCCAAGGTGGCCATGGTGGCCGACCGGAGGCAGTGGGTGGTCAATCCCGAAGTGCGCACGCCGTACCAGTTCACCCACTACCTGCTGGGGGTGGAGGAGCCCGGGCAGCCGGTCCTGTGGCTGGATCCCCTGGGCCGGATGGTGCCGCCTGGCGAGGTGCCCTACTACTACCAGGGCACCAAGGCGCTGACCTTCGACGGGGTCACCTGGAAGGCCGGATTCCAGGAGATCCGGTTCGCCCCGGCGAGCTCCAACGGGCGGACCTTCACCTACCAGGTGGACCTGACGGAGGAGGTTGCCAGGGTCCGGGTGGAGGCGGCCTTCACGGGGGCCTCCGCCCTCCTGGCGCGCAGGACGCTGGGCAAGCAGTCGCCGACCCAGCGGGAAGCGTGGTTCAAGGGGACCCTGGAGAAGGGCGGGCTGACGGTGTCACGGGCGGAAGTGGCCCATGCCCTGGATGTGACCCGGCCCCTGGCCTGCACTGCCGAGGCCACCCTGCCGGTGGAGCCGGGGCGGATCCTCAAGGTGAACCCCTTCCCGGGGATGGACGCGGCGCTGTACCTCCCCGCTTCGCTGCCTGCGCAGCGGATGGATCCCATCATCCTGCCCTACCTGGGCATCCAGGAGGCCCAGAGCACGGTCAAGGTGCCCCGGGGCTACATCCTGGCGGCCCCCGTCGTTCGCATCAAGTCCACCCAGTGGGGCACGGTCACGCTGGAGGTGCGCCAGGACCCGGACAGCGGGGACCTCACGGCGCGCATGAAGGCCAGCACCCTCTCCGCGTACAACCTTCCCGCCGCCTACGGGTCCCTCAAGGACTACCTGCAGGCGGTGCGGGCGGTGGTCTACCCGGAGATCACCCTGGAGAAGTCGGCGGAAGCCGCGAAATGAGGGCCCTGGGCCTGGTCGCGCTCTGCCTTTTCCAGGCCGCCGCGGCGGTTCCGGATCTGGGCCGGCTGCCGGGCTGGGCCCAGGCCCCGGCCCGGGAGGCGGCCCTGGAGACGCCGCCTGCGGGGGCCGAGGCCTGGGTGCTCCTGTCGCGCCGGGAACTGGCCTACGCGGGGAACGGGGAGGTGCGCATCCGGGAGTTCCGCCTGGTGAAGATCCTCCGGGGCCGGGGGCTGGAGGAGGCGGGCTTCGTGCGGCGGGGGCTGCTGGAGGGCGCCTCGCGGATCCGGGAGTTGAAGGGCTGGAACCTCAGGCCGGACGGCGAGCTGGTGAAGCTGGAAGGTCGCGACAAGGCCACCTTCGGGGATACGGCGGAGGCCTCCTTCGACCGCAGGACGGCCCAGGTGGCCCAGCTGCGCCGGGCCACCGAGGGCAGCCTGGTGGCCTTCGAGGTGGAGGAGGCGTTCACCTCCCTGAAGGATCCGTGGACCTGCCCGGTGATGGAGACCCACCCCGTAAGACGCTGGGAGCTCGAGGCCTCCGCCGGCGACGGGGTCGGGATCCAGGTGCGCAGGCTGCGCTTCCAGCCCTGGCTTCCGGCCGGGCAGGGCGGCGCCGCGGTGCGGGTGGCCCAGGTGCCGGCCCAGCCCCTGGCCGAGCCGGCCAGCCCCTTCCCCCACCGCCAGTTGCCGGCGGTGGAGGTGCGCTTCCTCGACCCGCGCTGGGCGGGCACGGGGATCCTGGCCTCCTGGGACAGCCTGGCGGGCTGGTACCAGGGGATCTTCGCTCCCAAGGTGCTGCCCGTGCCCGGCGCGGGTCCGGGGCTGGCGGGGCTCCAGGCCATCTGGAGGCGGCTGGGGCGGGATCTGGTTTACAAGCAGGTCTATCTTTCCCCGGAGCGCTCCAACGTCCCGGAGACCTCGGTGGAGGTGGCGCGCAAGGGTTACGGCGACTGCAAGGACCTGACCTGCCTCTACCTGGCCCAGGCCCGGGCGGCGGGGTTCGAGGGGTTTCCCGTGCTGGCGCGCATGCAGGTGGGACCCGTGCTGGACGCTGAGATCGCGGGGCCCGCGCGGGACACCTTCGACCACGTGGTTGCGGCGCTGCGCCTGGAGACGCCGCTGGGCCTGGAGGCGGAGGTGGTCACCCCCAAAGGGCGGTTCCTGCTGGTGGACCCCACGGATCCCTTTACGCCCCTGGGGCGGCTGGGGCCGGCGCACCGGGACGGAAAGCTTCTCATCTGCCTGCCAGGGGGCGGCCAGTGGGCTGCCGTGCCGGCCGGTGCGGTGATGGCGGGAGCCGTGACCGTCACGCTCAAGGGAACCGTGGACGCCTCGGGCGGGCTCGCGGGCGAGGCCCGGCTCCTGGAGACCGGAGGCCTCTGGGGGCTCCGGAGCCGGGCCCAGGCCCTGACCCGCGCGGATTTCCGGGCGTACGTGGAGGCGGAGGTCCTGGACCAGGCCATCAACGGGAAGGTCGAGGTCCTTGAGCTGGGGGATCCCCTGGACCTGGAGCGGCCCTTCGGCGTCACCCTCAAGCTCTCGGGCCCGGGGGCGCTTGGGCAGCAAGGTTCGGCGTGGGTGCTGCGCACACCCCTGGGACTGCCGGGACTGCCTCCGGCCTTCGCGCCGGCGGGGAGGAAGCGCCAGCTTCCGGTGGTGTCCCGGCGCACAGGCACGGTCGTGCTGGACGCGACCCTGGAGCTGCCGGCGGCGGTCCGCCCCATCCTGGCCGAGGCCGCGGGGGAGACGAGCTTCCGGGTCCTCTCCTGGAAGGCGGCCCTGGAGCCGGACGGCCGCGTCCTGCGGCTCCGGGTGGAGGAACGGCGGAAGGATGCCTTCTTCGGGCCAGACGAGCTCGGGGCGGCGGAGGCGGCCTGGCGGAAGGACCGCGCCCTGGTGCGCTCCCTCCTGGAGGATGGGATGGCGTTCCGGCCCTGAATGGTAGGATGGGAAATTCCTGCACAGGGGGGGTCCAATGGTGCTCGCGATGCTGGTGAACGATCCTTTCGCGGGGACCCTGGCCCTCCTGGCGCTCATCTGGGTCGCTGCCAAGCTGGGAGGCGAGGTGGCGGTGCGGGTGGGGTTACCGTCCGTTGCGGGCGAGCTGTCGGCGGGGCTTGTTCTGGCGGCGGTTCACCAGGTCCTGCCGGCCTTTCCGGACGTGGCGGCCTCCCCGGGCGCGGAAGTGCTGGCCAACCTGGGTGTGATCCTGCTGATGTTCGCGGTGGGGCTGGAGTCCACGGTGTCCCAGATGATGAAGGTGGGGGCGGCTTCGCTGCGGGTGGCCTCGCTGGGGGTGGTCCTGCCCATGGCGGCTGGGCTCCTCGGGGCCAAGTTCCTGTTGCCGGCCGGGACGCCCTTCGTGGTGGACCTGTTCATCGGGGCCTGCCTCTGCGCCACCAGCATCGGCATCAGCGTGCAGGTGCTGCGGGAGCAGGGGGCGGCGCGGTCGAAGGAGGGACGCGTCATCGTGGGAGCGGCGGTCATCGACGATGTGCTGGGCCTCCTGGTGCTGGTGGCGGTGAGCGGGCTGGTGGCGGCTTCGGAAGGGGGCGGCTCCCTGCCCTGGGGCCGTCTGGGGCGGACGCTGGGGCTGGCCCTGGTCTTCCTGATTGGGGCCCTGACCCTGGGGCGCTGGGTCACGCCGCATCTGTTCAGGCTTGCCAGCCGGCTGCGCAGCGAACAGGTCCTGTTGCCCCTGGGACTGGCCTTCGCCTTCTTCCTGGCCTGGCTCAGCGGGCTGGCGGGGCTGGCGCCCATCGTGGGCGCCTACGCGGCAGGCTTGATCCTGGAGCCCGCGAACGTGGAACTGCTGGAGGAGCGGGAGGCCCACTCGCTGGAATCCCTGCTCCACCCCCTGGTCATGGTCATGGCGCCCATCTTCTTCGTGCTCATGGGGGCGCGGGTGGACGTGCGGGCGCTGGCGGCGCCGTCCACCCTGCTGTTCGCGGGGGTGCTGGGGGCGCTTGGAATCGCCGGGAAGTATGTTGCAGGCTACGTGGCCGGGGGCGGGTTGCGGGCTTCGGTGGTGGGCTGGGGGATGGTGCCCCGCGGAGAGGTGGGCCTGATCTTCGTGGCGGTGGGGGCCCAGAGCCAGTTCCATGGCGCCCCCCTGCTCTCCCCTGCGGTGCAGGCGGGGATCGTGGGAGCGATCCTCCTGACGACCGTGGCGGGTCCCATGGCGCTTGGGCGGGTGCTCCGGCGAGGAGGTCCCGCCGGGATTCAGGACTGACCCTGAAGGCCGAGCGGGACTGGAGGGGGGGCGCTCCCCCAGGTAGCCTGCACGGTCCCACCCCGGTGGCGTCCGTCCCCTTCCGCGGGGTTTCCCCCGGCCGTGCACCTTCCGCATCCGCCGCCAGGGACCCGTCTCCCGCTAGAATCTGGGTGCCGCGCCGGGAAAAGGTTCCGGACGGGATGGAGAACCGATGGACGTCGATCTGGCGCGTTACCGGGACCAGCACAAGCTCAGGCTGTCCTGGATGCCCTGGCTGTACTTCGCCCTGAAGGACCGCCACCGGACCTGGGCCCTGGCCTGGCAGGAGGAGGTGCAGGCGCGGCTGAGGGACCAGGAGACGGTGGAGATCGGCCCGGGATGCTTCGTGGCGCCGGAGGCGCGGATCTTCGGGGAGCCGGGGCGGGCGGTGGTGCTGGGGGCGGGGTGCTCGGTGGCGGCGGACGCCTTCCTGCACGGGCCCATCACCCTGGGCCCCGACGTCTCCGTCAATGCCCGGGCCTCGCTGGACGGGGGGGCCAAGGGGATCACCGTCGGAGAGGGGACCCGCATCGCCTCCGGCGCGGCGCTCTACGCCTTCGACCACGGGCTGGATCCCGGCCGGCCCGTGCGGGAGCAGCCGGTGAGGTCGGTGGGCATCCAGGTGGGCAGGGACGTGTGGATCGGGGCCAACGCCGGGGTCACGGACGGGGTTTCCATCGGAGACCACGCCGTGGTGGCCATGGGGGCGGTGGTGACCCGGGACGTGCCGGCCTGGGCCATCGTGGGGGGGGTGCCGGCCCGGGTCGTCGGGGACCGGAGAAATAATCGGTAATATTTCCAACCTCTCCTATTTATACTGCCTCAGAAACGCAGGTGGCCGGGGAGGACGATGATCGAGCGCAAGGACGCCAACCGGGGAGCGCTGGAGGAGGGCCTCCTCCGCGACGTGCTGGAGAGTCTCCCGAACCCGGTCTTCTTCAAGGACCGGGAAGGCGTCTACGTCGGGTGCAACCGGGCCATGGAGCTCTACGTGGGCAGGTCCCGGGAGGAGATCCTGGGGCGGAGGGTCCGGGACCTGGTGCCCGCGGAGGAGGCGCGGCTCATCGAGGCCCGGGACGAGGAGCTGTTCCGGACCGGGGGCCGGCAGGTGTACACCGCCGACATCCGGAGGCAGGACGGCGAGGTGCGCCACATCCTCTTCAGCAAGGCGCTGTGGATCGGGCCGGAAGGGGAGGTCGCCGGATCCGTGTGCCAGTGCCAGGACATCACGGACTACCAGCGCATGGAGACGGCGCACCGGGAGAGCGAGGCCCGCATGCGGGCCCTCCTGGATGGGCTCCAGGAGCGGGAGGCGCAGTTCCGGGCGCTGTTCCTGGCCGACAACGGCATCAAGCTGCTGCTGGCGCCGGAGGGCGGCTGGATCCTGGACGCCAACCCGGCCGCGGAGGCCTTCCTGGGCTACGATCTCGCCACCCTGCGCACCATGTGCATCTCCCAGTTCAACGGCATGGAGGAGCCCCGGCTCACCGAGGAGATGGCTCACATCGTCCTGATGGGGGGGGAGAAGGTCCAGCGCACCTACCGCCTGGCCTCCGGGGAGACCCGGGAGGTGGAGGTGTACGCCGCCCCGGTGGAGGTGAAGGGCAAGACCTACCTGTGGGCGACCCTGCACGACATCACCGAGGGCGTGGCGGCGGAGGCGGACCTGAAGGCCACGGAGGGGCGCCTGGCCTCCCTGGCGGAATCGGTCGAGGTGATCGTGTTCCGCTTCGGCCTGGACGGGGCCTGCATGTACGTCAACAGCCACTATGAGCGCATGACGGGCCTGTCCGCGGCCCTGGTGCTCAGCCGGAAGTGGGCCAAGGTCATCCATCCCGAGGACCGGGAGCGGATCCTGGAGGGCTGGAAGGCGGCGCGCAAGTTCAAGCAGGTGCACGAGACGGAGTTCCGGCTGCTGAACACGAAGGGGCAGGAGCTCTGGGTGCTGGGCAGGACCTCGCCGGAGCGGGACGCCAGCGGGGACGTGGTGAGCTACCTCACCACCTGCACCGACATCAGCCGGTTCCGCCGGGCGGAGGAGGCGCTAAGGCAAACGGCCAAGCAGGAGAGCCTCGGGCTCCTGGCTGGGAACATCTCCAATGATTTCAACAATATCCTTCAAGGCGTCTGGACCAGCCTGGATCTGCTGGAGTCCAGCTCCGGGGACCCGGCGAAGGCCGCCCAGGCCCTGGCATGGGCCCGCGGGTCCCTGGTGAAGGCCAAGCGCATCACCCAGTTCATCCAGCAGTACAGCGGCAAGGGCGCCAGCGCGCCGGTGCCGGTGGACCTGGGGGCGCGGGTCCTGGAGATCGCCGGGAACCTGGCCACGCCGGGCATCCGCCTGGAAGCGGCGGCCGCCCCGGGGCTGCCCAGGGTGGTGCTGGACCCCGACCAGCTGGCCCACTGCGTGAAGGCGATGGTGGTCAACGCCGTGGAGGCGATGGGGGACCACAAGGGCAGCATCCGCGTCCTGGCGCGGCGGCCCGGGACCTTCAACCCGGCCGACGGCGTGTGGATCCTCCACCCGCCGCCCGGCGCGTGCGTGGAGCTGGTGGTGGAGAACGACGGGCCCGGCATCCTGCGGGAGGAGCTGCACCGGATCTTCGACCCCTACTTCACCACCAAGGAGGCCGGGCGGGGCCTGGGCCTCTCCTCGGTGCTGGGCATCGCCCGGGCGCACCGCGCGGGGCTGTGGGTGGAGAGCATGCCCGACTCCGGGGTGCGCATCCGCATCCTCTGGTCCGTGGGCGGCCGGGCGGTGGCGGACCTGGCCCCCATCCAGGGGGGCCCCGGGGCCATCCTCGTGGTGGACGACGACCCCGAGGTGCTCCGGGTGGTGTCCCGGCTGCTGGAGGAGATGACGGGGCGCGCGGTGCTCCTGGCCTCGGGCGGGGAGGAGGCCGTGGAGGCCATCCGCAGCGCCGGGGACGGGGTGAGCGTGGTGCTCATGGACGCCAATATGCCGGGCATGGACGGGACGACGGCGTTCCGGCTGATCCGGGAGCTGCGTCCGGGCATGCCCGGGCTCCTGTTCTCGGGCTGCGACCCGGAGCAGGGCCAGGAGCTGGCCCGCACCTACGGCTTCTCGGGATTCATCAAGAAGCCGTTCGATGTGGAGGACCTGAGGCGGAGCTTCGGGGCGCTGCTACCTGCGGGCGCGGGAGGAGGAGGGACGCCCTCCGCCTGAGCCGGGGCGCCGGGCACCGCCGCCCGGGCGCTGGCCGCCGCCGGGCCGCTGTCCGCCGCGGCCGAGGACGATGGGCTCGGCCTTGGCGTTGGGGTCGGGCACGAAGCCGGGCACCACTTCGGAGGGGAGGTCGCGCTTGAGGAGCTTCTCGATGTCCTTGAGGAGCCGGGCCTCGTCCACGCAGACCAGGCTGAGCGCCTTGCCCTCGGTGCCGGCGCGGCCGGTGCGGCCGATGCGGTGCACGTAGTCCTCGGGCACGTGGGGGAGCTCGTAGTTCACGACGTGGGGCAGCTGGTCGATGTCCAGGCCCCGGGCGGCGATGTCGGTGGCCACCAGGACGGTGATGCGGCCGGCCTTGAAGTCCTCCAGGGCCTTGATGCGCTGGGGCTGGCTCTTGTTGCCGTGGATGGCCATGGAGGCGATGCCGTCGGTCTCCAGCTGCTCGGAGAGGCGGTTGGCGCCGTGCTTGGTGCGGCAGAAGACCAGGACCTGCTGGAGGCGCTGGCTGCGGATGAGGTGGGAGAGGAGGGCGCGCTTGCGGTCCCGGTCCACGGGGTGGACGATCTGCTCCACCAGGTCGGTGGGGGCGTTGCGTCGGGCCACGTCGATGAAGGCGGGGTTCTTCAGGAAGGCGCTGGCCAGGTCCCGGATCTCGTCGCTGAAGGTGGCGGAGAAGAGCAGGTTCTGGCGCTTGGTGGGCAGCAGGGCGAGGATCTTGCGGATGTCGCGGATGAAGCCCATGTCCAGCATGCGGTCCGCTTCGTCCAGCACCAGGAAGTCCAGGTGGGAGAAGTTCAGGTTGTTCTGGCCGTAGTGGTCCAGGAGGCGCCCGGGGGTGGCCACCAGGATCTCCACGCCCGAACGCAGGGCCTTGACCTGGGGGTTGATGTTCACGCCGCCGTAGACGCTGGTGGAGCGCAGGGGAAGGTGGCGGCCGTAGGTGCGCACGCTCTCCTCGATCTGCATGCACAGCTCGCGGGTGGGGGTGAGGATGAGGCAGCGGATGGGGTGGCGGGCCGGGGAGGCGCTGGAGTTGGCGTTGGGGGCCAGCAGCTGCAGGATGGGCAGGACGAAGCCCGCGGTCTTGCCCGTGCCGGTCTGGGCGCCGGCGAGCAGGTCGCGGCCGTCGAGGATGGCGGGGATGGCCTGCTCCTGGACGGGGGTGGGGACTTCGTAGCCCTGGTCGCGCACAGCACGCAGCAGCTCCGGCATGAGGCCGAGATTATCGAATGACATTGATGCTCCTGGTTGGGCCCTCCCGCGTTTTCGTGTGCGCGGGCCCCGGTCAGGGCAGGAATGGGATTTCGAAGCAGGAACCCGGCTCCGGCCGGGTGAAGGACGCAGACCGGAGCGCCTTCCAGAACGAGGGAACAGAATAGCGAGAATTGGTCGCAAAATCCACGAAATTCAATAACTAGAACGGAATCACGGGCATTCCCCCTGCGATGGTTGTCACAAGCCGCTTGGCCCCGGGTGCTCCCCAGGGCATCTTTGAATGAACGATTTTTCGCGAGGCACACGATGGCTCACCAGGTGGTGGAATGCGTTCCCAATTTCTCCGAAGGCCGCGACCTGGCTAAGATCCGCCAGATCACCGACGCCATCGAGGCGGTGGCCGGCGTGCGCCTGCTGGACGTGGATCCCGGGGCCGACACCAACCGCACGGTGGTCACCTTCGTGGGGAGCCCCGAGGCCGTGGTGGAGGCCGCCTTCCAGGCGGTGAGCACCGCCGCGCGCGTGCTGGACATGGCCTCCCACGCCGGCGCCCATCCGCGCATGGGCGCCACCGACGTGTGCCCCTTCGTGCCGGTGGAGGGGGTGAACCTTGAGGACTGCGCCGCCCTGGCCCGGACCCTGGGCGAGCGGGTGGGGCGCGAGCTGGAATTGCCGGTCTACCTCTACGAGCACGCCGCGAGCCGCCCCGAGCGCAGGAACCTCGCGGTGGTGCGCAAGGGCGAGTACGAGGGCCTGGAGGAGAAGCTCAAGGATCCCCAGTGGGCCCCCGACTTCGGCCCGGCGCGCTTCGACGCCCGCGCCGGCGCGCTGATCACCGGCGCCCGGGAGTTCCTGGTGGCCTACAACGTCACCCTCAACAGCCGGGACAAGAACCACGCCACCGACATCGCCTTCGAGCTGCGCGAGAAGGGCCGCGTGGCCCGCCGCGGCCAGAAGGACGCCTACTACAGCTCCGGCGAGATCCTGTTCTACAGGGAGGGGTGCTTCCCCTGCGGCAACTGCGGGTCCGACTTCGCCAGCTTCGAGGAGGTGGAGGCCCACTGCCGGGCGGAGCACGGCTACGACCTGCGCCACCTGCTCAAGCTCAACGACATCGATGCCGGAAAGGGGGTCGTGGGACGGAAGGTGCACCGCGCCGGTCTCTTCAGGCACTGCAAGGCCATCGGGTGGTACGTGGACCAGTACAAGCGGGCCCAGCTCTCCATCAACCTCACGGACTACAAGGTGACCAGCCCCGTGGACGTGCTGGAGGCCACCCGGCGCATGGCCGTGGAGCGCGGACTGGTGGTGACGGGCAGCGAGATCGTGGGGCTGGTGCCGTTCCAGGCGCTGTACAAGGCCGGGCAGCACTACCTGCGCGTCCAGGGGAAGAGCCCCTTCGTGCCGGTGGGGGACGTGCTTGAGAACGCGGTGTTCTCCATGGGCCTGGCGGACGTTTCGCCCTTCGACGTGGAGAAGAAGGTCATCGGGCTGCCCCGCGCCTATCCCAAGGGCCTCATGGCCATGACGGGCTCGGCCTTCGTGGACGAGGTGTCCCGGGACACCCCGGCGCCCGGCGGCGGGTCCATCGCGGCGCTGGCCGGCGCCCTGGGCGCGGCCCTCGCCTCCATGGTGGCCAACCTGACCCAGACGGGAGCCCCCGAACTGCGGGAGGCGGCCGAGAAGGCCCAGAAGGCCAAGGACGCCCTGGTGCTCGCGGTGGACGAGGACACCGACGCCTTCACGGCGTACATGGAGGCCCGGCGCCTGCCGGCGGGCACCCCCGCGGAGAAGGCCGCGCGCGAGCAGGCCATGCAGGACGGCCTGAAGCTGGCCGTGGACGTGCCGCTGGGCACCGCCCGCACCTGCCTGGAGGCCATGGAGGCCGCGGAACTGGCCATGCACCACGGGAACCCGGCCTCGATCACCGACACGATGGTGGGCTTCACCATCGCCTTCGCCGGCGTGCGGGGCGGGCTCTGGAACGTGCTGATCAACCTGAAGGACATCAAGGACGCCGCCTACAACGAGGCCATGAAGGCCACCTGCGCGTCCCTGCTGGCCCAGGCCCAGGACCTGCTGGCCAGGGCCACGGCATACGGGGACGCCAGGCTGGAGGCGATGCTCGTCAGGTGAGGTCCTCCAGGAGCCCTTCGCCCTGGGCCCAGGAACCATGGCCCGAGGCGGTGTTCAGGTGCCCCTTGGGCCCCACGTCCGTGAAGCGGCTCCGCCAGGCGTCGGCGAAGAACCGCGCCCGCTCCAGGGTCACGTGGGGATCGTTGCTGGAGGCCGCCACCCGGCTCAGGAAGGGCAGGCTGTGGAGGGGGATGGGCGCCCAGGACGGGTACTCCGCCAGGCCTTCGGGGGTCTCCACGTCGGTTGGGGCCACCAGGAGCGCGGCGTGGATGGGGCGCCGGTAGGCGTCGGCCCAGTGGGCCACGGCGAGGCAGCCCAGGGAGTGGGCCACGAGGATGGGGGGGGCGTCCTCCCCTGCCCTGCGCACGGCGGCGTCCAGGGCCTCCACCCAGTCGGGGCGGTGGGGGAAGTCCCAGTTGGGCATCTCGACGCGGCGGGCTCCGGGGAGGGTGGCCTCCCAGAGGCTCTGCCAGTGGCCGGGTCCGGAGTTCCGGTGGCCGGGGATGATGAGGATGGGCGGGCGCATGGGGACACCTGGGATGGATGCGCCCATTTTGCACCCGATTGCGCTTCCCGTAATACAATCCCTTGATTCAACCACCCGGAGCAGCCATGGCCGCAGGACCCAAGCCGATCTTCGCGATGATGGCCGGCATGGCCCTCCTGCTGGCCCCGGGCTGCCTGGGGCCCCAGACCCGCTCCCAGCGCAGCGGGCTCATGGACTACCTCTATCCCAAGCGGGACGCGGCGCCGGCGCCCAACCCCGCCGGGGCGCGCCTGACCCTGCCCCTGAAGCTGGGCGTGGTCTTCGTGCCTTCCACCACCGGCTCCTGGAGGGTCTCCAACCTCGTAACCCCGGCGGGGGAGAGGCCCCTCCTGGACGTGGTGAAGGAGGCCTTCAAGGGCAGGTCCTGGGTGGGCGAGATCAAGGTCATCCCCTCCAGCTACCTCACGGCCCGGGGCGGCTTCGACAACCTGGACCAGGTGTCCCGCATGTACGGGGTGGACGTCATGGCCCTGGTGAGCGTGGACCAGATCCAGTACACCGACCCCAAGTGGTACGCCTTCGCCTACCTTTCCATCGTCGGGGCCTACGTGCTCCCCGGTGACAGCAACGACACCCGCACCCTCATCGACGCCGCCGTCTTCCACGTGCCCACCCGCACCTTCCTGCTGCGGGCCCCGGGCCAGAGCGTCGTGAAGGGCAGCTCCACGCTGGTGAACCGGGAGGAGCGGCTCCGGGCGAACTCCGGCCGGGGGCTGGAGCTGGCCATGAAGGAACTGGCGAAAAACCTGGAGACCGAGGTGGAGACCTTCAAGGCCCAGGTGGCGTCCGGTGGACGCAAGGGCGTCGACGTCATCGACCGGCAGGGCCAGTCCCTGAAGCAGACCGGCGGGAAGGACTTCGGCGGGTCCTTCGGGGGCGTGGAGGTCCTGGCCGGGCTGGCCCTGGCCGCGGCGCTGTGGCGGCGCCGGCGTTGAACCCGTTCGTCCTCGGGGGGGCCGGGCTCTGGCGCCTCTGGACGTGCCACCTCGTCCATTTCGGGGTGGGGCACGCCCTGCTGGACCTGGCGGCCCTTGGCGTCCCCTTCGCGCTGGTGCCGGTCCGGGCCTGGCCGCGGATGCTCCTGGGGCTGTTCCTGGTGGCGCCGGTGCTGAGCCTGGTCCTGCTGCCCGGGCTGAACGGGGGCACGTACCGGGGGGCCTCCGGGCTGGCCTGCGCCGCCTGGTCCATGGCCGGGGCCGCGCTGGCGCGGGAGCGGGGGACGCGGGCGGAAGGGTTCCTGCTGCTGGGCCTGCTGGGGGCGAAGCTGGTGGCGGAGGCCTGGTCCGGGGCCGCCTTCCTGCCGGGGGGGGCGGGCTGGGTCAGCCTGCCCGGCGCGCACCGCTGGGGCGCGGTCCTGGGGGGGCTCGCTTCGCCGATGATTGTGATGGGCATCCGCCTGCCGCGCTCGCCCGAAGCGTCGAACGAGGAAGGGAACGGACGGCCTGCCGCCAAGCCGCCCGCGTAGCTACTGGGGGGTGGCCCGCAGGAGCAGGTGGCCCTTGAAGGCGACCTTGAGGCTCGCGGTCGGGCCTTGCACGGTGCCCAGGTCGAGGCCGTGTTCGTAGTCCGTGATCCGGTAGGCTCGAGGCTCCAGGCCGCGCAGTTCCAGGGCGCCCTTCCAGGTGCTGGCGAAGCTTCCGTAGTAGAGGACCTCCCCTTTCCGGACGGCGTGGGTCTCGGGCAGGTCGAAGCCCAGGTCGTAGAGCGAGCCCAGGTATTCGCCCTGGGAGAGCCGGGTGGCGGCGTAGATCCCGAGCCACTTGGCGAAGTCCCGCTCACGGGCCGGGGTCAGGTCCGACGTGCTGCGCTTGCGGGCCAGGGAAGGCAGGACGAACTGGGAGCCCGGCACGCCGCCCACCGCCAGCGTGGAGGCGAAATCCGCGGCATGGTCGCTCAGTTCCACGTGGTCGCCGAAGTAGGCCACGCCGTCGCCCATGAGGGCCTTCAGGAGCTTGCCCTTGGTACGGACCTGGTAGGAGTCGTGGGGATCGGACGCCACGGCCATGTTGAATTCCGGCATGGTGTGGAAGGCATAGGCGGTGCCGCAAGGGCAGAATTCCACCAGGGCCCCGGGTTTCAGGGCGCGGGCGGTTTCGGTGATCATGCGGATGAAGGCGGGGATGGCCCGGGAGGACTCCCCGGGGTCGGCGTGGTGGTGGGCGGGGTTGTGGCAGGGCGGGATGCCGTTGAGGTACTGGCCGTCCAGCTTCAGCCCGTCGAAGCCCCAGGTTCCGATCATCGTCCGGACCAGGGCCCGGGTGTGCTCGATCACGGCTGGGTCGGCGGGGCAGAGGTAGTAGGTGGGCCACCAGGAGATCCGCCGCCGGGAACCGTCAGGCTCCAGCAGGGCCGATCCGGGGTGGTCCCGCTCGAAGCGGCTGCCGCGCTGGCCCATGAGGGGCGCCCACCAGAGCTGGGCGCGCATGCCGCCGGCGTGGATGCGGTCCGCCATGGCCTTCAGGCCCGGGCCGCCGGCGGGGAACTTCCCGGGGTCTTCGCGCCAGTCGGCGTAGTTGTCCTGCCAGCCGTCGTCCACGGTCGCCCATGCGAAGCCCAGGCGCTGTGCGGTGGGCAGGGTGCCGTAGATCTGGGCGGGGCGCATGGTCCTGCCGTAGCCCCAGGCGCACCAGATGGGGTCGAAGGCGGCCGGGGGGGCCTCGGCCATCCTGAATCCCTGGAGGGCCATGAGGCGGCGGTACGAGGCCAGGGTCTCGAAGCAGTCCCCGCGGTGCACGGAGATGAAGGTGCGCAGGCCGCGCAGGGTCGCGCCCGGGGCCAGGGAGGCCGACCCGTCCATGCGGAGCCCGACGCGGACCCGGCCGCCCCGGTCCATGGCCACGGGGAGGGACACGGCTTCAGGTTCCTTGCCGAGATGCCCGACGCCAAGGCCCCCCTCGCGGGTCCACACGTCCGCCACGGGCGTGCCGCCTCCGTAGTCGGTGGCGTTCATGCCGAGGAAGTTGCGCTGGCGGAAGCCGGGGCGCAGGGGCAGGATCCAGTTGGGGCGCTTCTCGTAGGAACCCGGCTGGAAGGACCACCAGGCCGGGGCCGCGTCCAGCGTGTAGGCATTGCGCGTCCAGCCGGTGGTGCGAATGGGGGCGGGCCCGGCGTTGGTGTAGTCCACGTCGAACAGGGCAAGACCCGGCCAGGCGGTGTAGACGGTGACCGCCACCGTCTTGCGGAGCGGGCCGGAGGCGCCTTCGAGCACCAGGCGCTCCCCCTGTCCGAAGGTGTCGGCGACGGGTTCCCTGCGGTGGGCCACCACCGTGAAGGTGGCCCGCGTCCCTTCCAGGGCGTCGGATTCGGAGAAGGGTCCCAGGGGCCGCTCCCGGTCCCCGGAACGGGTGACGACGCGGCTGCGCAGGTGGTCGTCGAACTCCACCCGCAGCAGGGGTGTCTGGATGCTGAGCCCGGAGGGGGCCGAGAGGGCGAGGGCGGCGATCAGGAGGAGGGGCATGTCAGTTCCGCGCGACGCGCTTCATGAGGGCAAGGGCGTTGTCGCGGTAGAGCTTGCGCAGGATACCGGGCTCCAGGCCGAAGCCGTACAGGGGCCAGTGGTAGCCGAACTGCTCCACCTCGTAGAAGTGCTCGTCCTCGGTTTCCAGGATGCGGAAGGTGATCTGGTACATCGCGGCGTCCATGCCCATGTCCGTGCCGTACAGGAGCCGGTCCTGGTACCTGCCGATGAACTTCGCGGCGGCCCTGGGCACGGGGGCGGTCTCGGCGAAGCGCGCCCCGATGTCGGCGTAGAGGTTGGCGTGGCGGTCCAGGAGGGCCGCCAGCTGGGCGAGGTCCTGGCAGCAGTTGGCGAGGTGGCACGCGATGAAGGTCGTCCGGGGATGCCTGGCGACGGCCCGGTCCAGGGTGGCCAGCACCTGGTCGTGGCGGAGGATGGCGGGGGAGTCGGCGATCTTCCAGGTGAAGGCGTTCATGAGGCCGTCGTTGGAGGCGTCCGCGGGCTCGTACATCCACTGGTCCTCGCCGACATGGACGTTGATGGGCAGGCCCAGGTCGGCGCAGGCCTCCAGGATGGGATCCATGCGCGGGTCGTCCAGGTGCATGCCCCCGGCGTTGCCGGCGAGGCCCCCGCCCTTGTCCGTGACCTCGCCCACGCCCTTGGCCCCGGCCGCGCGGCAGCGGCGAAGCTCGGCCACGACGCCTTCCGCGAATCCGGGCCGGCCGGAGCCGGTGAAGTCGATGCCGCACCAGAGCTCGAAGTGGCGCGGGAACTTCCCGTAGCGCTTCACGGCCGCGTCGAAGTCGGCGCCCCCGCCGGTGACCAGCACCACCGTGCGCTCGATGCCGGACCGGTCCATGGTGGCGGCCCACGCCGCGGCCTGTTCATCGGTTTCCGCGTAGGCGTGGGAGTGCATGTCCACCACCGGGAACCGGGCCCTCTCCACGCGGGTGACGGGGATCCGGTAGATGGACCGGGGGCGGTAGTCCTTGAGGAGGAGCTGGTCGGGGGACTGGGCCCCGAGGGTCGTGGCGAGGAGGAGGATGGCGGCTGGGTTCATGGGGCGGCCTCGAGGAGAAGGTGGTCCGTGAAGGCGACGGCGAGGCGGGGCGGCCTGCCCTCGGCGGAGGTCACCGTGCCCAGGTCCCGGCCTTCGGCGTAGTCGCGCACCCGGTAGGAGCCGGGCCGGAGGCCCCGCAGTTCAACTTCGCCCCGCCAGGGGCCCGGGGCGTAGAAGGCGTAGTGGAGGATGCCGTCCTTGGCCACGGCGTAGCCTTCCGGACGGTCCACGCCCAGGGTGTAGAGGTTCAGGAAGGTGCCGCTGGAGAGGCCCTTCCGGTCGTAGAGCGCGAGCCACTTCCGCCAGGTGGCTTCCCGGGCGGGGGTGAGGTCCACGGGGCCGGACTTGGGCACCACCCCGGTGGGGGGCCAAACGAACTTGGTGCCCACCACGCCGCCGGTGCCCAGGGTCGAGGCGAAATCCTCGCCGGTTTCAAACCAGTCGTCATGGCCTTCCCGGGACATGGCGCTGAGCTCCACGTGGTCGCCGAAGACGGCGGCGGCGGGGCCCATCAGGGCCTTGAGGATCTTGATGCGCCGGCGGACCTGGACGGCGCCCACGGGGTCGGCGGTGACGCCCTGGTCCTGGAAGGGGAGCCAGTCCGCTGAAGGCAGGGTGCCGCAGGGGCAGATCTGGATGACGGCCTCGGGTTTGAGGGCGTGGACGGTCTCCTGGATCTCCCGGTAGACCTCGGCGGCGGCGCGGGTGGATTCGTCGGGGGAGGCGTGGTGGTGGGCCGGGTTGTAGCAGGGGGGGACGGCGTAGACATTGTCCATCTTGAAGCCGTCGAAGCCGGTATCCCGGATGAAGCCGGCCGCCATGGCCCGGAAGTAGGCGCGCACCTCGGGCAGCGCGGGATCCAGGACGGCCAGGTCCCGGACCATCAGGGCGGGGCGGCCCGCGGGGTCCAGCACGAGCCACTCGGGATGGTCCTGGGCGACGCGGGACTGGCGGTAGCGGTGGGACTCCCCCTTGCCGTTGGGGATTTCGGCGGCGAGGGGGAGCCACCAGAGCTGCACCTTCACGCCGGCCCTGTGGTACCGGTCCACCAGGTCGCGCAGGGACGTGCCGGGGAAGGTGTCGGGGCGGGGCTTCCAGTCGCCGTAGGCGTCGAACCAGCGGTCGTCGAGGGTGGCCCAGGCCAGGCCCAGGTCCTTGAGCTTGGGGAGCACGCCCTCCATCTGCGCGGGCGTGATGTCGAAGCCGTAGCCCCAGCTGCACCAGGTGGCCTCGTAGGCCGTCGCGGGCGGAGCCTTGGGGCTCCGCCCCATGAGCGTGGACCAGAGCCGCAGGGGATCGTAGAAGTCCCCGGCGTGGACCGAGACGTAGCACCGGGGGGAGGTCCAGGTCTCGTGGGGCGCGAGGGTCCGCGCCGGCAGGACGAGGGCGGCGGTGGTGCCGCCGGGGCCGCCGGTGACCGGAAGGGCGCAGGCGCCCGTCGTCAGGAAGCCCAGGGACGCGCAGGTGGCGGCGTTCCAGAACGCGGCGACGGGAATCCCTCCGCCCAGGCCATTGGGGTTCATGGCGCCCATGGCGTTGGGACGCGTTCCGGGTCCGGGCTCGAGCACTTCGTCCTCGCCCCATTCGACGCTCGAGCCCTGGAACGAATGGAGGGGACCCGCTGCCATCCGGGTGCGGAGCACGGTCTGGGCCGCGAGCGGGAGGGGCCGGGCCTGGGGGTTGACGACCCGGATGGAGGCGAGCAGGGCCTCGCCCCGCAGCTCCAGGATCAGGGTCCTGGCGGGGGCGCCCAGGAAGGGCACCTCCATGCGGCCGCCGGCGGCCTGGGCCCGGCGCAGGTCCAGCACCGGCGCCTCCCGGCCGGGTCCGGCGTCCAGGGTGAGGCGCCGGCCTCCTTCGAGCCGGGTGGCCAGGATGCGCCCGGAGGGCAGCACCTGGAATTCCGCGCGGGGTCCGGCCAGCTTGAGCGGCGCGGCCGCGGCCACGACGCAGACCAGGGCCGGGAGGAGCTTGGAAATCGTCATGGGGGGACCTCCGGGTTCAGGCCTGGGCGGGCTTCTCGTCTTCCCAGCCCATGAGCAGGGTCGCCGCCAGGGCCGCGGCCATGCCCAGGGCCTGCGGGGCCAGGGGCAGCGTGCGGAACAGGACCAGGGAGATGACGATGGTCACCACGGGGGCGCCCGCGTTGATGAGGGGGGAGACGATGATGGCCCTGCCGTGGCGGAAGGCGTACACCAGGAGCAGGGCTCCCACGGCGTTGAGCACCTGGATCAGGGCCGCCAGCCAGGGGCCGCGGAAGCCCCAGTTGATGGTCCTGCTGAAGTCGGTCATGAACCAGGCCGCGGGCGCCAGGAGGAGCCCCGTCACGGTCATGTAGAAGAAGATGCTCTCGGCGCGCATGGACTTGTTGCCGTGGGAGATGACGAAACCCTGGAAGCCCCAGGCCAGGAACACCAGCAGGGCCGGGCCCACCCACAGGAGGCCCGGGCCGGCCTTGGCTCCGGGAGGGGCGTAGGCCAGCAGGATGCCGGCTGCCAGGGCCAGGGCGATGCCGGCCCACCCCCGCGCCGAAGCCCGCTCCCGCGAGATGACCAGGGCCAGGATGATGGTGACCAGGGGCGAGAGGGCGATGAAGGGGAAGACGAGGTAGGCGGGCGCGATGCGCAGGACCTTGAAGAGCACCAGCTGCCCGCCGGCGCCCAGGAAGCCCGCGAGGCATCCGTAGACCACGGACCTGCGGTCCGTCTCCACCCGCCACCCCACCCGGGCCAGGGCCACCAGGCAGGGCGGGATCATGGTGACGGCCCACACGATGTAGCCGAGGGTCTCGGGGAAGCCCGCGGCCGCCGGCGTATCGATGAGCGCGCCCCACAGGCCCCAGGCGAGGACGGTGACGAGGGTGTACAGGAACCAGGTCTGCTTCAGCATGGGGATCCTTGGAGTTGGCAGGCGGCGGCATAGTGCCCCAGCACGCGGCGAACGGCATGGATGGCCACGGCCCTGCCGGTGGGCGGGAGGAGCCCTTCCCGCACGGCGTCGTATTCCAGGGGGCGGTACTGGCTGAGCAGTTCCAGCGGGAGCGGACCCTCGGTGAGCTCGAAGAGGCGCGCCACCTCGGCGACCACGTCCGGGTCGGCCCAGTAGTACCGGGAACGGTCGCTCAGGCTGAACCTGCGGGCGAAGGCCAGTTCGCCTTCCTTCCCATGGTAGTGGTTCTTCCAGTGGATGGGGTTGCCGAGCATGACGGCCTCCAGGACCTCGGCGAGGCGGGGCCGGGGGCGCGCGGGGTTGAAGGCGTGCAGCTCATGGGCGATGGCCTCCAGGGAGAAGAGGGCCTCCCGGTAGGCGTAGGTCAGCCAGGGGCCCACCTTCAGGATGGCGAAGCGGTCCTCCACCAGCTGGCGCAGGGCCTCGGGGGTCTGGTAGTCGGTGGAGTGGGCCTCGTACATCCAGGGCGCCCGGGAGGCGAGGGCGGCCGCCAGGGGTCGGGCGGCCTCGCGGCGGTAGGGGTGGATCTCGGCCTGGCCGAATTCGACGCCGGGCTGCACCACCAGGGCGATCACGCGCTCCCAGGCGCCGTCCAGGCCGAGCCGGAGGAAGGCGGCCCGGGTGATGTCGAGGGTGGCCGCCACGTCCCCGGGGGCGGTAGGGCGCAGGCCGGGGTCGCCGTCCTGGGTGCCGCCGGGGGGCGGCACCTCGGTGCCGATGACGTAGACCGGCGCGGGCCCCGGGTGGCGTTGGCGGGCCTCCTCGGCCCGGAGGCAGAGGGCCGCGGCGCGTTCTGCCACGACCGGCCCGGGGAGGACCGCGGGGTCGCCGGCGCAGGCCATGCTGGCGTCCAGGTGGATCTTCTGGAAACCGGCGGCCACGTAGGCTTCCACCAGGTCGCCCGCCTTGGCCATGGCGCTCCGGGCGTCCTCCCCGCGCCAGGGATTGGGGCCCAGGTGGTCGCCGCCCAGGATGATGCGCCGGGGGTCGAAGCCGGCCTCGGCGGCGAGGGCGTGGACGAAGGCGACGAAGGCGCCGGGGGTCATGCCGGTGTAGCCGCCGAACTGATCCACCTGGTTGCAGGTGGCCTCGATGAGCGTGGGGGTCCCGTCCGCCGCGGCCTGGTCCAGGGCGGCGCGCAGGACCAGAGGGTGGGCCGAGCACACCGCGTAGATCCCGCGCACCCGGCCTTCGCGGCGGTCCTTCTGGAGGGTGAGGAGGTCAGGCATGGCCGTCCTCGTCCATGAGCATCCTCAGCTTGGAGGCGATCAGGTCCTTCACGTCGCGGATGGCGGGGGGGAAGATGGCGCGGATGTCGATGCCGCTGGAGGCCAGGAGCTCGCGCTTGATGCCGCGCACGAAGGCGTCCTTGGTCTCGGTGGCCACGTTGACCTTGCAGATCCCCCGGGCCACCGCGGCGCGGATGGAGGCCTCCCCCACGCCGGAACCGCCGTGGAGCACCAGCGGGACGCCCGTGAGGCGGTGGATGCTGGCCAGGCGCTCCAGGTCCAGGCGGGGCTCGGCCTTGTAGAAGCCGTGGGCGGTGCCGATGGAGACGGCAAGGGCGTCCACGCCGGTGGCCTCCACGAACAGCGCGGCCTGGCCGGGGTCGGTGAGGCCGGCGGGGTCGGCCTCCTGGCCGAGCTTGGCCACGAACCCCAGCTCGGCCTCCACGTTCGCCCCGGTGGCCCGGGCCAGGGCCACGGCCTGGCGGGTCACGGCGATGTTGCGGTCCAGGTCCTGCTCGCTGGCGTCGATCATCACCGAGTCGAAACCGGCCTGGAGGCAGTCCGCGACCAGGTCCAGGCTGAGGGCGTGGTCCAGGTGGATCCACCCCTCGACGCCGTGCTGGCGCAGGCCGGCGCGGCCCATGGCCAGGGCCACGGCCAGGCCCAGGTAGTCGATCGAGCCGCGGGTCATCTGCAGGATGATGGGCTGGCCCAGATCCGCGGCGGCCTCCAGGACCCCGCGGAGGGTCTCGGCGTTGTAGTAGTTGGCGGCCAGGAGGGCCCCCTTGCGGTCCCTCATCTCCAGGAGCTTCTCGCGCAGGCTAGGCATGGAAGCGCTCCCGGGCAACGGCGAGGACCGCGGGCAGGTCCGTGAAGGCTCCGGTGCCCCCGGCGGCGGTGGTGTTGACGGCGCCCATGAGGCAGCCGTGGCGCAGGCAGGCCTCGCAGGTGTCCCCGGCGATGAAGCGGGAGACGTACCCGGCGTCGAAGCTGTCCCCGGCGCCGATGGCGTCCACCACCCGGCTGTTGAGGAAGGAGGGCTGGAAGCGGATGGCATGTCCCTGGGCGGCGGTGGCCCCGGCGGCGCCCTGCTTGGCCACCACCGTGTGCGCGTGGGGCCGGAGGGCCTCCAGGGCCTCGGGGATCGTGGCCTTCCGGGTGAGGTTGAGGAGTTCCTGCTCGTTGGGGAGGAAGACGTCCACATGGGGCAGGATGGCGGCCAGGTCCAGGTCCCAGCGCTCCGCGGGGTCCCACTGGGGATCGAAGGAGGTGGTGAGGCCGCAGGCCTTGGCCCGGCGGAACAGGGCCGGGATCTCCTGGAACAGTCCGGGCTGGAGGAAGGCCGAGGCGAAGTGCAGGTGCCGGGCCGAGCCCAGGCGCTCCTCGGTGACGTCGGCCAGGGTGAGCTGGGCCATGGCCCCCATGTAGGTGGCCATGGCGCGGTCCTCGCCGCGGTTGAGGACGACCGTGGCGCCCGTGGCGTGGGCCGGGGTGCGAAGGACCAGGGCGGTGTCCACGCCCCTGGCGCGCAGGCGCTCCACCACCAGGTCGCCGAACAGGTCCTCGCCCACCCGGCCCAGGAAGGCGACCTTGGTGCCCAGGGTGCTGAGGTTGCTGGCGAAGATGGCGGAGGAGCTGCCCAGGGTGAGGGTCATGGCCTCGGCCAGGACCTCCTTGCCGAGTTCCGGCAGGCCGGCGAGACCGTCGAGGATCAGGTCCACGTTCAGTTCGCCGACCACGAGTACGTCAGTGGTTCTCGTCATCCTCGCTGCCTTTCGCTGGCTGGGTAGATCGTAACGCCGCGTACCACGCGGGAGATGCTTCCGGTGGGGGAGGGGCTGTCGGGACGCAGGCCCAGGGCGATGGCCTTGTGGACCCCCAGGATCTGGGCCGTCAGGACCGCGCAGATGGCGCGCTCCTCGTCGTCCATGGAGCCGTCCAGGGGGATGGCGGCTTCCCGGTCCGAGGGGTCCCGGAGGCCGTCGCCTACGCCAAGGTGGAACAGCCCCTGCGCGCCGCCGTGGATCTCATCGACCAGGTCCGCCTCGTAGGCCCGGTGGCCGGGGCGTCCCGAGAACAGGAAGACGAGGAGGGTCTCTCCGTTGATGGCGGCCTTGGGGCCGTGGCGGAGTCCCAGGAAGGATTCGTAGGCGCAGATCACCGCGCCGTTGCTGAGCTCCTGGAGCTTGAGGTGGCACTCCCGCGCGGCGGCCTTCAGGGCGCCCGAACCCAGGAAGATGGCCCGGGTGAAGGGCAGGGCCCCCAGCCGGCGGAACAGGTCGCCCTGGGTGGCCAGGAGGTGCTCGGCCGCTTTCGCGAGGCACTCCACCCGCGCACCGGCGGCCTCCAGGCCCTCCAGGTCCGCCAGCAGCAGCCCGGCCAGGGCCATGCCGGTGAAGCTCCCGGTCATGGCCAGGCCCTGGTCGTCGGCCTCCGGCGGCAGGACGAACACCTCCCGGGGGCCGCGGGTGGCGTGGTTCGCCAGGGCGCCCTGGGGGTTGCAGGTGACGACGAGGTGCCGGACGTCCTCCAGGCGGGCTTCGGCGCAGTCCAGCGCGGCCACGCTTTCGGGGCTGCTGCCGGAACGGGCGAAGGAGATGAGCAGGGTGGGCACGTTCCGGGGGAAGGCCTCCTCGGGGTTGGTGACGATGTCGGTGGTGGGCACCGCCCGCACGGCGCGCCCGGTGCGCAGGGCGTAGCGGCCCTGGAGCAGCTCGCCGATGTAGGCGGAGGAGCCGGCCCCGGTGAGGACGATCTCCCGGTCCGGGCCCAGGGCCCCGGGGTCGAGGAAGGTGGAGAGGCGGTGCTTCTCCCCGCGGAGCCGGGTCCAGATCCTGCGCCAAAGCGCAGGCTGGCCGAGGATCTCGGGAAGGGTGTGGAGGCCGCCCAGGGTGGCCCGGGCCTCCTCGTCGAATTGGGAAAAGACTGCGCTCATGCAGTGAGGCTCCAAGGAAATCCGGATCAGAACCGGTAGGTGGCCATGAGGCTGACGTACGCCGGACGGCTGGGATTGGTGGTCGCGAGGTCGATGTCCGCATTGGACCGCCACTCGGTGAAGGTGTAGAGCACGGTGGCGGACCAGTTCCTCGTGAGGTCGTAGTCGAGGCCCAGGCGCCAGCCGGCCTTCAGGTGGTTGTCGGCGGGGTAGAGGGAGGGATCCCCGCCCCGCTGGGTGCCCTTCCACACGTGGACCGAGGGGCCGGTGCGGATCGCGAGGGGGACACCCTCCCAGGGGCGGTAGACCAGATCGACGCCCACCCGGGTGCCGCTCAGTTCGAAGGTGGGCCGGTCGGGCGTGCCGTCCCGGCTGGGCATGTGGGCGTAGCCGGCGTATACCAGGAGGTCCGGCCCGAAGGACGGGATGCCGAACTGGACGCCGGCCTCGGCGGTGTAGCCGCCGGTGGTCTTCCCCGTGAGGTCGACGGTGCTGCCCTGGTTGACGACGGGGCCGCCGGAAAGCAGGAACCGGGTGTCCGCGGCCCGGGCCGGAGCGCCGAGGGACAGGACGAGAGCGCAGGTGAGCAGTGCGTGGGTGGCAGTCATGGAATCTCCGCTCAGAACCGGATGCCGGTGTCGAAGGTGATGGACCTGCCGGCGACCCTGCCGGTGCCCACGTCCGAGACGTCGTCGGCCGCGCGCCACCCGTTGCTGGCGTACTGCGGGGGCTGGCCCGCGGTGTCCACCAGGCCGGTGCCCGCCAGGGTATAGGGGCCGCGGCGCTTGGCGTTGAAGACGTTCCCGATGGTCACGTCCACGAAGCCCTTCACGGTCCTCCACAGGCCGATCTCGAGGTTGTACTTCAGGCTGAGGGTGGTCAGGTCCGTGTTGGTCATGCGGCTGCCGTCGGACGTGAGGAGAATGGAATTGGGCAGTCCGCCGGTGTTCTGGACGTTGGCGTCGTTGTAGCCCGCCAGGGTCGGCGCGGGGATGTTGACGGTGGTCCAGCGGCCTTCGGGCCTGCCGCTGGTGTACGAGCCCTGCAGGGTGACGTTGGATTTCACCTTGCCCTGGCTGAGGTTGAAGGAAAGGTACAGGTTGAAGATGTGCTCCGGGGAACGGAGGGTCATGGGGTTGTACTGATCCCGTGCGTACATCGAACCGTAGTAGTCCCGGAAGTTCGCGATCTGGCTCGTGGTGCGGTCGGGATTGTCGATGTTGTAGCGGGTGTTGGCCATCATCCGGGCGAAGGTGTAGTTGCCGTAGATGGTGAGGCGGCCGGTGACGGGCGTCATCCATTCCAGTTCGAGGCTCTTGTAGGTGCGCCTGGAATCCGGATCATTGCGAAGGACCCGCTTGAAGTTGGCGGAGCCGGATTCGTCGGTGTAGACCTCGCCCGGGAACCAGTCGAAGAGATTGGACCAGGTCTTGTAGATGGCCGTGGCGCGCCAGTAGCCGCCGTTGGCGTAGGCCCGGCGGAAGCCCGCCGTGAGCTCGTGGGAGACCGGGTTCTTCCAGTTGGGGTCGATGGTGAAGGTGTCGCCGGCGTAGGTGCGGGTGAGGGCGGTGTAGTTGCCCGGATCCTGGAGCTGGGCCAGGTTCACGTAGTAGGGCGCGCTCGACCCCTGGCTCCAGTAGGAGACCGTCTGGTTCCCGTAGCGGCCGTGGGCCGCGGGCAGGAACAGCGAGCCCGGGGAACTGGCCTGGAACTCGCCGTACGAGACGTTGATCAGCCGCGCCTGGTCGCCGCCGAGGTCGAACTTGTACTCGAACCGGGGGTTGAGGCGCCCGTAGGAGACGAAGGTGCCCACCTCGTCGCTCGCCTTGAACCGGTCGTAGCGGAGGCCGGCCATGATGCTGTGGTGGCTGTTGATGGTCCAGAGGTCGTTGAGGTAGATGGACGTGGTCTGCTTGCGCATGTCCCCGCCCTCGGAGCCGGTGCGGCTCACCCGCAGCGGGATCAGGCCCAGGCCGCCGGGGAAGTGGGTGTCGGAGCCGGGGGCGCCCAGGCCGGGGTTGACCAGCCCGTCGTTGAGGACGGGGGTGGCGCCGTAGGTGGGATCCAGGTCGCGCAGGGTGGCGGTGGCGGCGTTGTAGACCAGGAACTGGCCGGTGGCAGGGTCCTGGCCCGGGACGATGTACTGGTCCTTGGCCGCGCCCACCTGGATGCCCCACTTGAACCGTTCGAGGTCCACGCCCACGTCCACCAGGTGCCTGGAGCCGCCACGGGAGAATTCCCGGGAGAAGTTCACCAGGAGGGAGTCGTTCAGGATCGTGTCGCCCCGGTCCGCATTGTAGCCGTTGATGTTGTAGGCGGTTCCCCCGGAGGCGTAGCCGTCCAGGAGGCTGGTGACGGGGTTGAGGCCGTCGGCGTCGTGGGCTCCGGGGATGAAGGTGGTCCAGATGGAGGCCTTGCCGGGGCTGTAGGGGTGGGGCCAGGTGCGGTAGGTGTGGCCCACCCGGGCCTCCAGCACGCCCGCCTCGCCCAGGACGCCCTTGTAGCCCAGGTTCCAGAGGTGATGGTGGTAGTCGTCGGTGGAGGCCCCCACCGTGTCGATGCGGCCGAAGCGGGGGATGCCCCAGTAGGCGTTGCTGTCGTTCTGGGTGTAGTTCCACTCCAGGCTGTGGTTCTCGGTGATCTGGGCGAAGACGACGAACTGGTGGAACTTCGAGACGTCCTGCATGGTGTCCAGGCCGCCCAGGCCGTACGTGTTGGCGGGCACCACCCCCTGGCCGGGCACGAAGGTGTAGGTGGCCTGGCTGGGCAGGCCGTTGAGGGAGGTGTTGCCCACGAGCCCGTTGTAGGAGTGGTTGGGGGTCTGCTGGGTGCCGTAGGCGAAGGTGATGTGGTCCTTCCAGATGGGGCCCCGCACGGAGATCTCGTAGGTGCGGTTGGAGAAGTCGTCGCTGGGCGGAACCGGATCGCCGGGGCTGCCGTTGCGCCGGGCGTAGGAAGGCCCGTTGTCCTGCCAGTAGTTCTTGTGGTACTTGGCCCGCAGGCTCCCGGTGAAGGTGTTGCTGCCCCGGGTCGTGACGATGGAGACCAGGCCGCCGTCGGTGTTGCCGTACCGTGCGTTGAGCGGGGACTGGATGACGGACATGCTCTCGATCATGTCCATGAGCGTGGTGAGCTCGTTGAGGTAGCCGCCGCCCTCCTCCGTGATGTTCAGGCCGTTCTGGATCACCTTGGTGCTGTGCTGGATGCCGCCGCGGATGGAGAGGGCGTCGTCGCCGTAGCCTCCCACGTTGGGGTCCAGGGTGCCGGTGATTCCGGGGGACAGCTGGATGACGGCGTCCATGTTGAAGCCGGCGAGTTCGTTCAGGCTGTCCATGGAGAAGGTGGAAGAGGTCACGGTGGTGGTCTTGTCCACCTGGGAGGCCTGGTCCACCACCTCCACCGTGGCGCCCTGGGTCACCATGGGGGTGAGGATGACGTCCTGGCGCGCGGTCTGGCCGGGCACCACCTGGAACTGGCCCTTGATGGTGATGTAGCCGGAGGCGGTGACGGTGATGGCGTACTTGCCGTTGGGCAGGAGGCCGACGCGGTACTGGCCGGTCTCGCTGGACGTGACGGTGCGGTCGCCCAGGAGGCTCGGGGAGCTCAGGCGCACCAGGGCGCCGGGGATGGGCTTGCCGGCCCGGGTCATGATCTGTCCGGACGCGATGCCGGTGGTCTCCTGGCCGAACAGCTGGCTCGCGGCCAGGATCATGGCGATCGGCGTGAACAATCTTCGCTGCAGCATGGATGGATCTCCTATTCGCGGGCGTCAGATCCTGAAGGCGAGGGACAGTTCGAAGACGAACCCGCGGCGGGTGCTCTCTTCGAGGACGGGGGCCTTGCCGGTATAGGTGAAAGGCTTGTAGTCGAAGTGGTTCATGCCGATGTTCCGGATGGCCAGTTCGAGCCGGGCATCCCGGGTCAGGGCCGCGCCGACGCCCGCGTGCAGGCCCAGGGCCGCCCGGGTCTTCTCCCGGACCATGGCCCAGCCCTCGTAGTAGTCCCTCACCGGGCCCGCGGGGTCGGCGGGATCCACCGGCACGTTTCCGGGCACGGAAGCGCCCTGGGCGTCCACGGGGATGAGGGTGCCGGTCAGTTCGGCGGAGACCTTGTAGAAGTCCAGGCTGGCGCCGGCGAACCAGTACATGGAGCCCGCCCCGAGCTGGTCGGTGTACGAGGCGCGAAGGCTGAACCCCTGTGCGCGCTCCTTGCGGAAATCGATGGAATTGCCCGCGCTCAGCGCCAGCGGGCTGCCGTTGTACGAGGTGGTGGGGTTCTGGGGGTCGTAGTAGACGGGGCCGCTGCCGGGCATGGCGTCCCTGGGCTGGCCGGGCAGGACGTCGAACCCGAGTTCCACGGTGAGGGCCCGGGTGGCCCCCAGGGGAAAGCGCCCGGCAACGGCGAACCCGATGGCCTTGTTGTCGGCGTGGTCCCGCCGGAAGTCCCCGGCCGTGAGGCCGGCGCGCACCTTGAAGTCGAAGGCCGGGGCGGGATCCGCGGCCAGCAGGGGCAGGAGAGTCCCGCAGGCCAAAGCGGCGAATGCCCTGGGGACGAGATGGTTGGACAGCATGGTGGGCCCTCCGGGGTGGTGCGGCAGATGGTGGCTGGTCACGTGGTTTCGTGTCTCAATGCTGCATTGAATTTGATTGGTCTTGATTGAATTTAAGCAAAAACGATCAAAATGCAACAACAAAGTTTTTCGTTTCATGCTATTTTGAAGGATGCGACAGGAAGAACGCCTCGGCCTGATTCTGGACCGGCTTGCCAAGCACGGCACCCTGGGGGTCACGGACCTGGCCCAGGAACTGGGCGTGTCCACCGCCTCGGTGCGCCGGGATCTGGAAATGCTGGAAGAGCAGCATCTGCTTTCCCGGACCCACGGTGGCGCGGTGGCCAACAGCCTGGTCTACGAACTGCCCCTGCGGTACCGGGGCGGCCGGCAGAAGGAGGAGAAGCGCCGCATCGCCGCCGCGACCCTGGGCATGCTCGGGGAAGGCACCCTCTCCATCGGGCTCACCGGCGGCACCACCACCACGGAGGTGGCCCGGGTCCTGGCCACCCGCACGGGCCTGACCATCGTCACCAACGCCCTCAACATCGCTTCCGACCTGGCCCTGCGCCCCAACATCAAGCTCATCGTCACGGGGGGCACGGCCCGGAGCGAGTCCTACGAACTGGTGGGACCCCTGGCCGAAGCCAGCCTGGAGGGCATCCATCTCGACCTGGCCATCGTGGGCGTCGACGGCATCAGCGTCCGGGGCGGGCTCACCACCCACCACGACGTGGAGGCCCACACCAACCGCGCCCTCATCGAACATGCCCGGCGCACCCTGGTGGTGGCGGACGGTTCGAAGGTGGGACGCATGGCCTTCGCGCGGATCTGCCCGGTGGCCCAGGTCAGCGAGCTGATCACCGATGCCAGCGCCGATCCGGCCGAACTCCAGAACCTGCGGGAAGCCGGCGTGAAGGTGTCGATCGCCTAGAAAGGGAAGGCGCCCCCGTCATTCACCGATGATCTTGATCAACACCCGCTTGTCCCTGCGGCCGTCGAACTCCCCGTAGAAGATCTGCTCCCACGGCCCGAAATCCAGGCGGCCCTTCGTTATGGCGACGACCACCTCGCGGCCCATGATCTGGCGCTTGTGGTGGGCGTCGCCGTTGTCCTCGCCCGAGCGGTTGTGCAGGTAGCCGCCCCGGGCGGGGTCGCTGCCTTCGTTGAAGGGGGCGAGCTTCTCCAGCCAGCGCTTGTAGTCCTCGTGCAGGCCCGGCTCGTCGTCGTTGATGAAGACGCTGGCGGTGATGTGCATGGCGTTGACCAGGCAGAAGCCCTCCTGGACGCCGCTGTCGTCCACGGCCTCCTCCACGTCGGGGGTGATGTTCACGAAGCCCATGCGCTCGGGCTGGTGGAGGGTCAGGGTCACGCGATGGGATTTCATGGGGTGCCTCCTCCCTACAGTAGACTGGTACCTTCCTTTTTTGGAGTCGCCCCATGCTCACCATCGCCGGCCGCACCTTCCAGAACCGCCTCATCCTGGGGACCGGCAAGTACAAGGATTTCGCCACCATGAAGGCCTGCTACGAGGCCGGAGCGGTGGAGATGGTGACCCTGGCGGTGCGGCGCTTCGACCTGTCCGCCAAGGGGGACGACAACATCCTGAACTGGATCCCCAAGGGCATGGCCCTCCTGCCCAACACCGCGGGCTGCTACACCCGGGAGGACGCCCTGCGGGTGTGCCGCCTGGCCCGGGAGGCCCTGGAGACGGACTGGGTGAAGCTCGAGGTCATCGGGGACCCCCTCAGCCTCTACCCCGACGGGGAGGAGACGCTGCGCGCCGCCGAGATCCTCGTGAAGGAGGGGTTCGTGGTGCTGCCCTACATCAACGCGGACCCCATCCTGGCGAAAAAGCTCTGCGAGGCCGGCTGCGCGGCGGTGATGCCCCTGGGATCGGCCATCGGCTCGGGGCTTGGGGTGCAGAATCCCTACGTGCTCCAGATCCTCCGGGACGTGGTGGGGGGGTTCGGCCTGCCGCTCGTCGTGGACGCGGGGGTGGGCACGGCCAGCGACGCGGCGGTGGCCATGGAGCTGGGGGCGGACGCGGTGCTCATGAACACCGCCGTGGCCGAGGCCGCGGACCCCGTGAAGATGGCCCGGGCCATGGACTACGCCGTGAAGGCGGGGCGCCTGGCCTTCGAGGCCGGCCGCATGCCTCGTCGCTTGTACGCCAGCGCCTCCAGCCCGGTGGGAGGGGTGGTGGGGAAAAGCTGAGGCGCCGGGTTATCCTGGGAGGGCAAGGGAGCCCGTACATGCCTCGATTCTCAAGACGATCCGGCCGCGAAGTCCTGGAGGGCCACCCGCGCCTCCCGGACTGGATCGTCCAGGAGAAGGTCAAGCTCTCGGATCTCCACGCCATGAAGGCCGGGATGCGGGAATACGCCCTGCACACGGTGTGCGAGGAGGCCCGCTGCCCCAACCGGAACCACTGCTTCACGCACGGCACCGCCACCTTCCTGCTCATGGGCGACACCTGCACCCGGGCCTGCGGGTTCTGCTCCATCCAGAGCGGCAAGCCCCTGCCCCTGGACCCGCGGGAGCCGGAGGAGACGGCCCTCCGCGTGGCCTCCCTGGGCCTGAAGTTCGCCGTGCTCACGTCGGTGAACCGGGATGACCTTCCCGACGGGGGCGCCGCCCACTTCGCGAGCACCATCCGCGCCATCCGGCGCCTGAACCCGGGCGTGGGGGTGGAGGTGCTCACCCCGGACTTCCTGGGGGATCTGGACGCCGTGGCCGAGGTGGTGGCCGCGGGCCCGGCCGTGTTCAACCACAACACGGAGACGGTGCCCAGCCTCTATGCCGAGGTCCGGCCCGCGGGGCGCTTCCAGCGCTCCCTGGACGTCCTGGCCCATGCCAAGCGCCTGGGCACGGCGCTCTTCGGGGACGAGTTCCGCACCAAGTCGGGGCTGATGCTGGGGCTGGGGGAGACCGAGGAAGAGCTGCTGGAGGTCTTCGGAAAGCTCGTGGAGGCGGGCGTGGACATCCTCACCCTCGGGCAGTACCTGCGGCCCACGCGCCACCAGCTGCCGGTGAGGAGCTACGTGCATCCGGACGCTTTCGCCGAGCTGGGACGCAAGGCCAAGGCGCTGGGGTTCCGCACGGTCTACGCGGGGCCGCTGGTGCGGTCCAGCTTCAACGCCCACGAGGTGAGCGGCCTGGAAGGGATCTCCATCGCATGACCACGGACGCCGCCCATCCCTGGGACGCCCCGGCCCCCGAGGCCGCGGGACGGCCCTCCGCCTTCGGGCTGCTGCCGGAGGACCTGGAAGGGGCCCCCGGGCGCGCCGAGCACGTCTTCAACCGGCTGCAGCGGCCCTGGACCTACCGGCCCGAGGGCCTCTTCCTCAACCGGGAGGCGCGGGAGTGGATCGCGGCCTCGTTTGACACGTCGCTGCCCGAGATCGTGGAACGCCACCCGAGCGAGGACGGCGCCACCAAGGTCGTCCTCCGCCTGAGGGACGGGGAGCGCATCGAGGCGGTCCACATGCCCCGGGACGTGCGCAACCCCCGGGTGACGCTCTGCATCAGCAGCCAGGTGGGGTGCGCCATGGGCTGCACCTTCTGCGCCACCGGCGCCATGGGGATCCGGCGCAACCTCTCCGCGGGCGAGATCGTGGGGCAGGTGCTGAGCCTCATCCGCACCCTGGGCCCCGCCCAGCCCCACGCCATCACCCTGGTGTTCATGGGCATGGGCGAGCCCCTGCACAACCTGGACAACGTCCACCGGGCCATCCGGATCCTCAACCATCCCTGGGGCCTGAACATCTCCACCCGGCGCATCACGGTGTCCACGTCCGGGCTCGTGCCCGCCATCGAGCGGCTTTCCGGCCTGCGCCCCCGCCCGTGGCTGGCCCTGAGCCTCAACGCCACCACGGACGAGGCGCGGAGCCGGGTCATGCCCGTCAACCGCGTGTGGGGCCTGGAGCGCCTGCGGGAGGCCCTGGGCGCCTGGGGGCTGGCCCCCGGCGAGAAGTTCCTCCTGGAATACGTCCTGCTGGCCGGGGAGAACGACACCGTGGAGGACGCGGACCGGCTCGCGGACTGGCTGGGTGAGCTGCGTCATGGGCACAACATCAACCTGATCCGCATGAACGAGCATGCGGCTTCCACGTTCCAGCAGCCGGAGGAGGAACGCCTCCAGGCCTTTCTGGACCGGTTGAAGGCCCGGGGATGCTTCGTGACGGTGCGGAAGAGCCGGGGCAGGGACGTGCAGGGTGCCTGCGGCCAGCTCCTCAAATAAGGTTTTGCCCCCAGGTTCGAAATAATTAAATATTAATAACAGAGTGTGACCGCTGTCCATTGGAGAACTGAATCAATCGTGATAGCGTTCATCTCGTTCTCCCTTGAGGTCCCGAATGAATCAGCCGGATGATGTTTCACAAAACTGGGTTCCCCCTGCGGAAACCTGGGCGCCGCAGGGGCAGCCACCCACGGTGGATCCGTATTATGAAGACCCTTATAATCCCGACCCCTATACCAAGATGTAGATGAAGATCCTCCTCGCCTCCCGCAATGCGGGAAAGCTCCGCGAATTCGGGGAACTCCTCCAGGGCGTCGAGTTCCTGGCGTGGCCCGCGGATGCGCCGGACATTCCCGAGGAAGGGGCGTTCTTCCAGGACAACGCCCTGCAGAAGGCCACCTTCGCCAGGGACTGGTGGCGGCGCCACGGCACAAGCCCGGTCGATGGCGTGCTTTCGGACGATTCGGGCCTCTGCGTGGACGCCCTGTGGGGTGGCCCCGGCGTGCTGAGCGCCCGGTTCGCCCCCGGGCTGGCGCAGGACGCCAAGAACCGGCGCCTCCTGGCGCTCATGCCCCCCGGCGCGGCGCGGTCGGCCCGGTTCGTCTGCGTGCTGGCTTGGGCGCCCATGGACGGCGACCCCGTCACATTCGGCGGTTCCGTGGAAGGGCATCTCGCCCCCGAACCCCGGGGTATCCAGGGCTTCGGCTACGATCCGCTCTTCGTTCCGGAGGGGTACGGCCAGACCTTCGGGGAGCTCAGCTCCGCCGTCAAGCAGACGCTCAGCCACCGTTCCCGGGCGAGCCGGGCCTTCCTTGAGGCCGTGCGTTAGGCTTCCTCGTCGCCCCAGATCTTCTTTTCCCGCAGGTTCACGGCGGCCTGATAGGCGGCCAGGATGGCGTTGCGCACGCGCTGGTAGCCCTGCTCGGTGACCTTGGAATTGAAGGTCATGGTGGAGATGACGTAGTAGCCCTCGCCGTTGGGCAGGGGCTGGGGGGCCGAGATCTGGATCTGGGGGGGGAGCACCGCCGAGGAGCTGTCCTCCCGGAGCCGGACGGCCAACCGATCGGACCAGGCCTGGAGGCGCGGGGTGATGGCCAGGCCCTCCTCCACGCCCGCCACCAGGACGCGGCCATAGAGGGTGAAGGAGAGGCGCAGCTGCGGCAGGTCGATGGCGCTGTTGAGGTAGCCCGCCATGGAAGCCAGCTGCTGGAGGTCCTTCTGGATCGCCAGGAGCTTGGGACTCGCCTGGGGGAGGGGTTTGGTGGCCATGCACCCATTATGCACCTTGAATTCGTCCCGGCCTCCTGCGAACCTTGTCCCCTACAGCGTGTGCTGGATGTTCGGGAAGCAGGTTTGAATCCTGCGCTGCCCCGCAACGGTATGCACCCCGGGCCGAGCGCCATGGACCGGGAGACCCTGCTGGAGCCACTGGGGCGTATCCCCGGGAAGGATCCAGGGGCATCGCAAGATGCCTGTCGCGTGCGAGCCCGGAGACCGGTCCTGCATTAACCCAACCGTCGTGGGGACGGGGAGGGACTTTGCCCATCCGGCGAGGCCTTCATCGTTCCCCGGCCTCATGCGCGGAGCATGCAATGGGCAATTCAAGAATCCTTTTCCCGCTGGTCGTGGGGGCCAGCCTGTGGGCCGGAGGCCCGGTGGTGGAACCGCCGCCGCCCCGGTCCGAGGCCTCGGCCACGGTCACGGTCACCGCGGAGGCCACGCCGGTGGAGCTGGTGCGGACCCCCAACCCCGTCCTGGTGGTCGACAGGGCCGCCATCGAGGCGAGGGGCGCGGACAATCTGGGCGACCTGCTGAGGCTGCTCCTGCCGGGCCAGGTGTTCTCCTCGGGCGGGGTGGGCACCGCGGCCACCCTGAACCTGGGCGGGGGCCGGGCCCAGGACACGGTGGTGATGCTGGACGGCATCCGCCTTTCGGACGCCACGGGCTTCGGGGGGGTGAACCTCTCGATGGTCTCCCTGGCGGGCATCGAGCGCATCGAAGTGCAGCAGGGGCCCTGCTCCACCCGCTTCGGCTCGGACGCCCAGGCCGGGGTGGTGGCGCTGTACTCGGCGGGCCACGCGCGGGAGGGCTTCAGCGGCCAGCTGCGGGCCGGGGCCGGGAGCCAGGCCATCCGCCAGGGCCTCTTCGCGCCAGCCTACGGGTGGACCTCGGGCTGGGTGCGGGCCTCGGTCAGCGCGCAGCAGGAGGACGGGGCCACCCCGGCGGACAACCCCTTCCGCTCCTCGGGCGTATTTTTCGGCGGGGGCCAGCAGCTGGGGGCCGACACCCTGCTCACCGCGAGCTACCGGAACGCCTTCGCGGGCGTGCCCATTCCCATCTCCTACGCGGACTATGGTTCCGGCAACCGGGACGCGTCCCAATACGTCCCCTCCCGGCAGGACTTCAGCCGCACCGAGGTGCTCAGCGCGACGCTGCGCTCCACCCTGTCCCCGGCGATCCTGGGGGAGCTGACCCTGGGGCAGGCGCTGCAGACCCGGCTGGAGCCCAACTACACGGACGGCGCGGCCACGGAGCGGTACACGAGCCGGCGCGACCAGGCCAACGGGGCCCTCACCTGGCGCGTGGCCCGGACCTCCACCCTCCAGGCGGGCTTCGACGCCTACCAGGAGACGGCCCGGTTCGCGGGCACCCTGGACCCGGCCACGGGCAGGCATCTGGCGGTCTTCCTCGAGGACCAGACGGAGTTCGCCGACGCCCTGCGGGTGGTGGCCACGGTCCGCGGCCAGAGCGACCGGCTGACCTTCCCCGGCGCGGCGGAAACCCGGGTTTCCCGGGCCACCTGGAAGCTCGGGGTCAACTGGCTCCTGGGCGGCGGACTGCGGGCCTACGCCTCGGCGGGCACCGCCTTCGCCAATCCCCTGCTCTTCCAGGCCATCTACAACGCCCAGTACCAGGGCCAGGCCCTGGACAACGAGCGCAGCTTCACCTCCCAGGCCGGCCTCACGTACGAGAAGGGCCCCTGGACGGCGGGGCTGGAGCTCTCCCGCACCCTCTACGGGAACCTGGTCTATTTCGACGCCAACGGGGGGCAGTTCATTCCCGCGTCCTGGGGCGGCTACTACTCGGGCATCTACCGCAACGGTTCCGACCTGCGGCTCCAGTCGGCCCAGGCCACGGCGGGCTACCGCACCGCGTCGTGGAGCCTCCAGGGCTTCTACCGGAACCAGGAGTTCCGGGACGAGCGCGCCGACCCCGCCATGCGCTTCTCCTCGGGCGCGGTGATCCGGAAGCCGTTCCAGTCCCTGGGACTCAACGGCCACCGCACCTTCGGGGACCTGAGGCTGGAGGGATGGTGGTCCTGGATCGGTCCCCGCTACGACTACGGCCTGCCCACGGCCTTCAAGGAGCACTTCAACGACCTGGGCCTCAAGGCGGCCCTGCCCCTGGGGCCGGGGGTGGTCCTCTCCCTGCGGGCCGACCACCTCCTGCAGCCCCGCACCACCGTGGCGCAGTGGCTGGCCCGGGAGCGGGACTTCCAGAACGACGCCTCGCAGATCTTCGGATTCCCGGCCCAGCCCCCGACGGTGACCCTCGAGATGCGCTACCGTTTCTAGAAACCTTCCCCTTTACTGGACACACTCCTGCACATGCGCCGCTTCCTGTCCGCCCTCCTCCTCCCCGCCCTCCTCTGGGCGGGGGGGCCCGTGCGGGTCGTGAGCCAGACCGTGGGCACCGACGAACTCCTGGTGGCCCTGGCGGCGCCGGGCCAGATCGCGGCCCTGAGCCACCTGGCCCGGGACCCGGACTTCACCCCGGATGTGCGCGCCAACGCGAAGTACCCCTGCCTGCGCACCGGCACCGCCGAGGACGTGCTCCACTTCCGCCCCGGCCTGGTGCTGGCGGCCGCGTGGACGGCGCCCGAGACCCTGACCATCCTGCGCCGGGCCAAGGTGGACCTGGTGGTCGTGGACCGCTTCGAGACGCTGGAGGATCTCTACGACTCCGCGCGGAAGATCGGGGCCGCCCTGGACCGGCGCGAACGCGCCGAGGAGCTCATCGGGCAGTGGAAGGCCCGGGTGGCGGACCTGGACCGCAGGCTGAAGGGCGTCAAGCCGGTGCGGGTCCTGTCCGTGGGCCTCTATCCGTTCACGGCCGGCGCGGGCACCACCTTTCAGGACCTGTGCGACCACGCGGGGGCCCTGAACGTCGCGGCGGAACAGGGCCTCCGTGGCCACCAGCCCACCCCGGGCGAGAAGGTGCTGAGGTGGAAGGTGGACGTCCTGGTCACCGACAAGGGCGAGCGCATGGCCGAGCGTCTCAAGGCGACGGCCCCCTACAAATACCTTGATGCGCTGCGCCGCGGGAACCTGGTCGAGGTGCCGGGGCCCCTCATGTCGGCCACCAGCCAGGCCCGCATCGACGCCTACGAGTTCCTGGCGCGGGCCCTGCACCCGGAGCGTTTCCGGTGAGGCGCCGTGCCGGCACCATCCTCGCGCTGGTCCTGCTGCTGGCGGTGGTGGCGTCGCTCGGACTGGGCGACTCCAATCTCGGGCCCATGGCGCTCCTGCGTGCCCTGGTGGGCCGGGGGGACGCCCTCGACCGGACCATCCTCTGGGACCTGCGGCTCCCGCGGACCCTCGTGGGCGTCGCCGTGGGGGCCGGGCTCGCGGCCTCGGGCGTGACCATGCAGGCCTTCTTCCGGAACCCCCTGGCCTCTCCGGGCCTCCTGGGCGTGAGCGCGGGCGGTGCCCTGGGGGCCGTGGCGGTGCTGGCCCTGGGCTGGCAGGCCAGCTTCCTCACCGTGCCCCTGGCGGCCATCGCCGGGGCCTTCCTGGCCACCGGCGCGGTCCTGGTGCTGGCCCGCCGCGGCGCGAGCCCCGAGCACCTGCTGCTTTCGGGCGTGGCCCTCAACGCCTTCTTCGGGGCGGGCACCAGCTTCCTCCTGGCGCTGTCGGCCGGCAAGTTCGAGGTGAGCGGGCAGATCCTCTTCTGGCTCATGGGCGGCATCGAGAACCGCACCTGGGAGCACGTGGCCATCGGGCTGCCGGGAGTCCTGCTGTGCTGCGCCCTTCTGCTGCCGCTGGGCCGGCCCATGAATCTCCTGAGCCTGGGCGAGCCCTCGGCCCAGAGCCTGGGCGTGGACGTGCGGCGCCTGCGCTGGCAGCTCATCGCGCTTTCCACCGTCCTCACGGCCCTGGCCACCGCCGTGGGGGGCGTGGTGGGCTTCGTGGGCCTGCTGGTTCCCCACCTCCTGCGCCTGGCCTTCGGGCCCGACCACCGGAGGCTCCTGCCCCTGTCCATGCTGGGTGGCGCCGCCCTGGTGCTCCTGTGCGACCTGCCCACCCGCTTCGTGCCGGGGGGCCTGCGCCTGGGCGCCATGACGGCCCTCATCGGCGGGCCCTTCCTCCTCTGGATGCTCCGGAGGAACCCGTGCTGAAGCCCGTGCTGGAGGCCGAAGGCCTCACCCTGGGGACGCGGCTGAGGGACCTGTCCGTGGGCCTGGCTCCGGGCCGCATGGTGGCTGTTGTGGGGCCCAACGGCGCGGGCAAGTCCACCCTGCTCCAGGTGCTGGCGGGCCTCCTCCAGGCCCGCGGGCGGATCCGGTGGCAGGGGCGGGACCTGGCCCGCATCCCCTTCCTGGAACGGGGGCGGACGCTGAGCTGGCTGGGCCAGGAGAGCCACGCGGACTTCGCGTTCCCCGTGCGGGAGGTGGTGGCCCAGGGGCGCCACGCGTGGGGTGACGACGGCCACGGGGTGGAGGCGGCCCTGGACGCCCTGGACATCCGGCACCTGGAGACGCGCCCCATCACCGAGCTGAGCGGGGGGGAGAGGCGGCGGGTCTTCCTGGCCCGCGCCATGGCCACGGGCGCACCTCTGCAGCTGTGGGACGAACCCGCGGCGAACCTGGACGTGCGCCACGCGCTGGAGGTGCTCCGGCTCGGCCGGGACCTGGCCACCGCCGGCTCGACCCTCCTGGTGAGCCTCCACGACCTGCGCACCGCCTTCCGCTTCGACGACGTGATGGTGCTGGACCAGGGCCGGATGGTGGGCTTCGGGCCCCCCGAGGCCATCCTCACCCCGGAACTCATCGGCTCCGTCTTCCGCGTGAAGGCGTCGCCCGCCCAGGGGCTGGCCCTGGAACTGCCCTGACAAGGATCCCCATGCGCCTCCCGACCCTGCCCGCCCTCGACCCGGCCTTTCGCGAGGCCGTCGGGCGCCACGTGGACGACCTCACCAAGCCCCTCGGGGCCCTGGGCCGCCTCGAGGGGCTGGGCACGCAGCTGGCGTGGATCGCGGGGACGCTGCGCCCGGCCGATCCCGAGGCCTACATCCTCACCTTCGGCGGCGACCACGGCATCGCGCGCCACCAGGTCTCGGCCTATCCGCAGGAAGTGACGGTCCAGATGATGGCCAACATCGCCGGAGGGGGCGCGGCCATCTCGGCGCTCTGCCGGGCCAACCGCATCCACCACCGGGTCATCGACGCGGGGGTTGCCTCCCCCTGCCCTTTTCCCGGCGTGGCCCAGCGGAACATCCTGAGGGGCACCCGGGACCCCCTGGCGGGGCCGGCCATGACGCGGGCCGAGGCGGAGGCCGCGCTCCGGGCCGGCCTGGACGAGGTGGCGCTCCTGCCTGACCACCCCTTCGCCCTCCTGGGCGTGGGCGAGATGGGCATCGCCAACAGCTCGGTGGCCGCGCTCCTGGTGTGCGCCTTCACGGGCCTGGATCCGGCCGAGGCGGTGGGGCCCGGCACCGGGGTCGCCGGCGCGGCCCTGGGGAGGAAGCTGGAGGTGATCCGCGGCGTCCTGGCGCGGCACCGCCCGGACCCCTCGGACCCGCTGGGCGTGCTCGCGGACGTGGGCGGCGCCGAGTTCGGCGCCATGGCGGGGGCGATGCTCGGCGCGGCCGCGCGGGGCTGGGCGGTGATCGTGGACGGCTACATCGCCGGCGCCGCGGCCCTGGTGGCGCTCGCCCTGGAACCGCGCCTGGGGAACTTCCTGGTGTGGAGCCACCGCAGCGCCGAACCCGGGTCCCGGCACCTGCTGGAGCACCTGGGCAAGGAGCCCGTGCTGGACCTGGACCTGCGCCTGGGCGAAGGCACCGGAGCCGCGCTGGCCGTGCCCATCCTGCGCTCGGCCTGCGCGGTGCTGCGCGAGATGGCCACCTTCGGCAGCGCGGGCGTGAGCCGCGCATGACCGCTAGCCTGGTGGCGGCGATCCGCTTCCTGACCCGGGTCCCGGTGCCGGGCCGGGCCACCCGGGTCGAGGACATCGCGCGCGGCGTAGGCTGGTTTCCCCTCGTGGGGGCGCTGGTGGGGGCCGCGACGGCCGGCGTGTTCGTGCTGGGACTGCGGGTCTGGCCGGCTCCGCTCGCGGCTGCCGTGGCGGTGGGCTTCGGGCTGATGCTCACCGGGGGGTTCCACGAGGACGGGGCGACGGACGCCATGGACGGCCTGGGCGGAGGGTGGACCCGGGAGCGCGTGCTGGAGATCATGAAGGACAGCCGCATCGGGGCCTACGGCGCGATGGCCCTGTGGGTGCTGCTGGCGGTGCGCTGGAGCGCGCTGGTGGCCCTGGACCGGCGGGCCCTCTGGGCCCTTCCCCTCGCCATGGCGTGGGGGCGGTGGTCGATCAGCGTGCTCATGGGGCTCCTGCCGCCGGTGGCGCCAGGGCTCGCGAAGGAGGTGGGGGGCGAAGGGAGGTGGGGGCCCTTCCTGGGCGCCACGGCGCTCCTGCTCCTGGCCAACGGCCTCTGCCGGAACTGCCCGGGCCTGGGCAGGGCGGCCCTGGCCGCCCTGGGCGCCCTGGGGCTCTGGGCCCTCTACCTCAAGCGCCGTCTGGGGGGCCAGAGCGGGGACCTGCTGGGCGCCGGCAACCAGCTGGTGGAGGGGGCGGTGCTGCTGGCGCTGGTGGCGAGATGATGCCCCTCTACCTGCTCCGCCATGGGCCCACGGAGGCCGCGGCGAAGGGGGCGCCCCTGGGGCGCCTGGACCTGCCCGTGACCCCGGAGGGGCGGGCCCAGTGGCCCCGGGTGAAGGAGGAACTGCTCGGCCTGGGCATCCAGCGCGTCCTCACCTCGGACCTGGGCCGGGCCCGGGACCACGCCCTGGACCTGGGCCTGCCCAGCCTCGTGCTGCCGGGCCTCTCGGAGCAGTCCTTCGGAGCCTGGGAGGGCCTTCCGTGGGACCAGGTACCCGAAGCGGAGGCCTTCTTCCAGGACCCGGTGCGGGGCGTGCCCCCGGGCGGCGAGAGTTTCCTGGCCTGCTCGGGCCGGGCCCTCCTGGCGCTCCAGGGGGCCCTGGACGGGGACGGGGCGACCCTGGTGCTGGCCCACGGGGGCCCCTTGCGGGCCATCCTGGCCCACTACATCGGCCTGCCCGCGACCCGCGCCCTGGACCTGTCGTGGCAGCCCTACGGCCTCACGCGGGTGGACGCGTATGCCGCCGGCCGCGGGGTGCTGCGCTTCCACAACCGGCCCGCGGGCTGACCATGGGACGGATCCTCTTCCTCACCGGGCCCGTGCGCAGCGGGAAGAGTTCCTGGGCGGTGGAGCGGGCCGCGGCCTGGGGCGGGGACACCGTCTTCGTGGCCACCTACCGCCCCGAACCCGGCGACGGGGAGATGGCTGCGCGGGTGGCGCGCCACCGCGCTGAGCGCCCCGGCTGGCGCACCCTGGAGGCGCCTCGGAACGTCGCCGCCGCCCTGGAGAGCCTCGATCCTCCGCCTTCGGGCGTGGTGCTGGACTGCCTCACGCTCTGGCTGGGGGACCGCATGGAGGCCTCCGACGAGGCGATCCTCCAGGCCTGGAACGGGGAGCTGGAGGCCTTCGCGCGCCTGCCCTGGCCCGTCATCGTCGTGGGCAACGAGGTGGGGTGGTGTCCCGTACCCGCCGATCCCGCGCTGCGGCGCTTCCGGGACCTGGCCGGTTGGCTGGGGCAGGCCACGGCGAAGGCGGCGGACGAGGCCTGGCTCTTCGTGGCGGGGTGCCCGGTGCGGCTCAAATGAACGGGGCCTACCGCTGCAGAAGGTGCTTCGCCAGCGGGTTGCGGTGGTCCCATCCGGCGATCTCCAGCACGGGGATCTCGGGCTCCTCGAGGGGCCAGCCGATGCAGAGGTAGCCGACCCAGCCCCAGGTGGCGGGCAGGTCCATGACCGTCCGCAGGCGGTCCGGTTCCAGGATGCTCACCCAGCCCACGCCCACGCCCTTGGCCCGGGCGGTGAGCCAGAGGTTCTGGATGGCGCAGACGGCGGAGTCCCGCAGGGTCTCGGGCTGGGTCTGGCGGCCCAGGCCGTGGCCGGAGTCGGGGTCCGTCTCCACGCACACCAGGAGGTGGATGGGGGCCTCCTTGAGGCCGGCCAGCTTGAGGCTGCGGTAGAGGCGGGCCCGTTCGGAGTCGTAGAGGGCCGAGGCCGCGTCGTTGGCGCGCTGGAACTCGGCGATGACGGCCTCGCGCCGGGCGGGGTCGTCCACGCGCACGAAGCGCCAGGGCTGGGAGAGGCCTACGGAAGGCGCGTGGTGGGCGGCCTCCAGCAGCTCGGTGAAGAGGTCCTCGGGCACGGGGTCCGGGCGGAAGCGGCGCACGTCCCGCCGCAGGCGGAACAGCTCCTGGAGCTGGAACTGGAAGTGGGGGGGGAATGCCGGCATGGTCGGGCTGTCCTCAGCAGCTCAGGCCAGTGTAGATCAATCCAGGGTGATGTCCCCGTTCACGGTCTTGAGCTGGAGGACCTGGGCCCCGTCTCCGAAGGAGGCTTCGAAGCTGCGCCGGGACACGTGCACGTCCTTGGCGCCCTCGCTCCTGATCCGCAGGTCGCCGTTGACGGTGGTGGCCTTGAGGCGGCCCGTGAGGCCCTGGGCGGAAAGCCTGATGCCGCCGTTGACGGTCTTGGCGCTGACCGGGCCGGAAAGGCCCCGGCCCCGGATGCCGCCGTTGACGGTCTCCGCCTTGAGGGAGCCCTTGAGGCCCTCGAGGCTGATCTCGCCGTTCACGGTCCGGCACTCGGCCGCGCCGGTGACGTCCTTGAGTTCCACCAGGCCGTTGACCGTCTCCAGGGAGGCGAGGGCGGAACGGGGCACCTTGAGGTCCATGTCGCAGACCGGGCCGTTGCGGGACTCCTTCGGGTGCTCGCCCCGGATCTCCAGGCCGCCGCCCTTGGGCTCAAGGACGACCTTGACCTGCTCCTTCCCGCTGGCCGGGGTGAACGCGCCGGTGAATTCCACCTCGGCGCGGTCCCAGACGGCGACCCGGATGTGGCCGTTGACGTTGCGGACCTTCAGGGGCGCGCCCGGGGCCAGGGGGACGGTGCGCGTCTCCGTGGCCTTGACGCCGGGGGCGGGCTGGACGATCACGGTCTGGGCCGCCAGCGGGGCGATGAGGATGAAGGCTGCGACAGGGGCAAGGCGAAGCATGGTTCCCTCCGTTCGGTGAGGATACGGAGGGAACCGGGCCGGGTTTAACCCACGGGGCGGATGACCGTCAGCCAGGGGATGCCCAGGCCGAGGGTGACCGCGATGAAGAGCAGGCCGAAGAACAGTCCCAGGCCCCAGAATGCCTTGGTGGAGATGTAGCCGCTGGCGTAGTACACGGGGCCGGGGCCCGTGGCGTAGGGGGTGATCACGCCCATGATGCCCAGGGAGAAGCAGAGCAGGAGCGCGAAGGCCTTGGCGTGCATGCCGGGGATGGCCAGGCCGGAGGCCAGGACCACGGGCAGCACCGCGGCGGTGTGGGCCGTGAGGCTGGCGAAGAGGTAGTGCACGAAGAAGAAGAAGGCCACCAGGGCGCCCATCACCAGGATCGGGGAGAAGCCCGCCAGGTGCGCGGCGACGGCCTTGGCCACCCAGGTGACGAAGCCCACCTTGTTCAGGCCGTCGGCCATGGTCACGAGGGTCGCGAACCACACCAGGACGTTCCAGGCGGCCTTGTTGGCCAGGATGTCGTCCCAGGAAACGATCGCCAGCACGATCATGGCCGAGATGACGAAGAACACGACCGCGGTGGCGTCGATGAAATTGGAGCCCAGCAGCGGCAGGCGGATGTCCTTGTTGGAGCCGACGATCCACAGGAAGACCGCGAGGACCACCAGGAAGGCCATGGCGCCCTCGGAGAACTTGAACGCGCCCATCTTCTTGAGCTCACCGGCGGCCCACGCCGGGGTCTCCTCGGACACCTTCACTTCGGGGGGGTAGATGAAATAGGTGAGCACGGGAACCAGGATCAGGAGCAGGACGCCCATGGGGAGGAAGCCCATGAACCAGTTCATCCAGGTGACGTCGATCTTGCCCACGGAACGCAGAATGGAAAGGGCGGCCACGTTGGGCGCCAGGGACGTGAGGAACAGGGAACTGGTCACGCAGGTGGAGGCGAAAGCGGTCCACATGATGTAGGAGCCGATCTTGCGGGCCGTGGGGCCGGGCTCGGAGCCGTACAGGGCGGGGATGTTGCTGATGACGGGGAAGATGGTTCCGCCGCTGCGGGCGGTGTTGGAGGGGGTTCCGGGTGCGAGCGCCAGGTCCGCCAGCATGATGGCGTAGCCCAGGCCCAGGGTCCGGCGCCCGAGGAGCTTGACCAGGAGGAGCGCGATGCGTCGTCCCAGGCCGCTCTTGGCATACCCGATGGAGAAGATGAAGGCGCCGAAGATGAGCCAGACCGTCTTGTCGGAGAAGCCCGCCAGGGCCCACGCCACCGAGCCCGCGGGGGTCGGCGAGACGTAGCACATGATGGCGGCGAAGGAGACGCCGATGAACCCGACGGCCGCGGGCGGCAGGGGCTCGAGGATCAGGCCCAGGATCGTCGCGGCGAAGACGGCGAAGAAGTGCCACGCGGCCGGAGTCAGGCCCGCCGGTACGGGCAGAAGTCGCAGCACGAGCCAGAGAATGATCGGGCCGAGGGCCTTCACAAATTTCGAGTTCATATGTCCTCCTGGTGATGGGACCAGGATACTCCCTGCCAAGTTGTCCTAGGCGAACAACTTGAGCGTTTCGTCCAGCTTGCGGAGAACGGACAGGATCCTGAAGGGCTCGACCGGCAGGAAATCCACGGCGCCCGCGGCCAGTGCTCGGTTCCGCTTGAGATCCTCGTCCTCGTCGGTCCCGGCGAGGATGATGGGGAGGGTGCATTTTTCCTGTTCGACCACCTGCCTGGAAAGTTCCAGGGGACTGGCAAGCCGGAGATGGTTGTGGATGAGAATCAGCTTCACCCGGCCCCAGTCGGCCTCGTCCCCGCCGAAGGGCTTGAGGAAGGGGCGCACCGGCCCCGTGATGTAGTCGAGGCTGATCACGCCGAACTTGCGGCCCAGGGCCTCGGCCATGTGCCGGGCGAACTCCTCCCGCTCGGTGAGGATGAGGATCGTGGGCTGGCGGTCCACCCATAGCCGCGCCTGGGGGAGGTTGCTGCCCTTGGCCGGGGCCCGGCCCGACTCGAAGCTCTCCCGGTCCCGCTGGGCCTGGATCCGCTGCTGGGTGTCCAGCCAGGTGCGGTACTGGCCCAGGAGGGTCTTGTCCACGCGCTCGGTGAACTTCATGCCCACGAAGTTCGCCCCGAAGTAGGCGACCCGGGCGGAGGCGGTGAGCAGGAGGCCGTCCTCCAGGGCCAGGTCCAGGGTGGACTCCTCGCCCATCCTCAGGACGTCCTCGATCTTCTGGGAGGAGTCCTTAAGCGCGAGTTCGAAACCGTCGTTGCCGAAGCCGCGGATCTCGCCGTCGAGGACCGCGTTCTTGCTGTTGCTGAAGGTGACCAGGGGGGCCACGTCCGGGGCGAAGTGGGCCAGCCGGTTGTCGTCGGCCCGGCGCAGGGTCCGGGGCAGGGTGAAGGCGGCGCAGGGGACGCCCTCGAGCTCGGACGGGCCGACGAACGCGAGCACGGTCTCGTACCGGAACCCGCGGTCGTCGAAGGTCATGGAGACGCTCTCCTCGGGCGCCAGGGCCCATTCCTCGAGTTCCTTGGGGCCCAGCCGGATGCCGATGCGGCCGGGTTCCTGGAACAGGATCTGGAACAGTCCCCGCTTGTCGCGGCAGCCCAGGGAGACCTTCATGCTGGCCACGCAGAGGCGCTGCAGCATCATGCGGATGGCGTAGGCGTTGTCGATGGTGCGGTCGGAATTGGTCATGGGTCAGGCCGGAGGAAGCCATCGGTGGAGCGCGCTCTTGAGGTCCACGATGGTGATGGGCTTGGGGATGTAGTCGTCCATGCCGGCTTCCAGGCACCGTTCGCGGTCCCCCTGCATGGCGTTCGCGGTCATGGCGAGGATGGGGGTGCGCCGCTCCCCCCCCTCCCTTGCCCGGATGGCTCGGGTGGCCTGGAAGCCGTCCATCTCCGGCATCTGGCAGTCCATGAAGACCAGGTCGTACTCCCGGGCCAGGACCATCTCCACGGCCTCCAGCCCGTTGTTGGCCAGGTCCGCCGAATAGCCCAGCTTGCGGAGGATGGCCATGGCCACCTTCTGGTTCACGGCGTTGTCCTCGGTCACCAGGAGGCGGGCCTGGGATTGGATCCCCTCCCGGGGCGCGGCCTCGGCGACCGCCGGCAGGGGCACGGCGTCCTTGCTGCGCTCCAGGAGGGCCTTGAGGTGGGACTTGCGCATGGGCAGGGGCAGGAATTCGGTGATGGGCAGCGAGGTGGGCTTGCGGGCCTCGTCCTGCTCGTAGAGCGAATGGGCCATGATGAGCCGGAGCCCGCCCAGGCCCGGGGCCGAATGCACCGCCTGCAGGAACTCCATCATGCCGGCCTGGATCCCGCCCTGGGACCCGAAGACCAGGAGCGTCTTGTCGTCCAGGGCCGCGCAGCGCTCCCGCAGGACGGCCAGGCCGTCAAGGCTGGGCTCCACCACGGTGGCCTCGTAGCCCCACGCCTTCAGCTGGGCGTCCAGGACGCCTGCCGTGGCGGGAGGGAGCCCGGCCAGGAAGAACCGGAAGGGGGCGTCGGGCAGGCCCGTCTCCTGGGGGGCGTCCTGGGGCTGGAACCGCGCGGTGAACCAGAATACGCTTCCCTCGCCCGGGACGCTGTCGACGCCGATGGCGCCCTCCATGAGCTCGGCGATGCGCTTGCAGATGGCCAGCCCCAGCCCGGTGCCGCCGTACTTGCGCGTGGTGCTGGAATCGCCCTGGTAGAAGGACTGGAAAAGCTTGCCCGCGACCTCGGGCGACATGCCGATGCCGGTGTCCCGGACCTCGAACCGCAGGAGCACGGAGGACGCGGTGCGCTCGGCGACGAGGACGTGGATGGTGACCGAGCCGTCCGCGGTGAACTTGAGCGCGTTGTCGGTGAGGTTGGAGAGCACCTGCCGGAGCCGCGTGGGGTCGCCCAGGAGCTTGGTGGGCGCCGCCCCCTGGATCCAGGTGGCCAGCTCGACGCCCTTGCCGTGGGCCTTGAAGCCCAGGATGGCAAGGAGGTCGTCCAGCAGGCCCTGGAGATCGAAGCCGATGCGCTCGAGCTCCATCTTCCCGGCCTCGATCTTGGAGAAGTCGAGGATGTCGTTGATCAGGCGCAGGAGGGTCGCGGCACTGGTGCGTATGGTGGTCGCGTAGTCCATCTGCTCGACGGAGAGCGCGGTGTTGAGGATGAGTTCCGTCATCCCGATGATGCCGTTCATCGGCGTCCGGATCTCGTGGCTCATGTTGGCCAGGAATTCCGACTTGAGCCCGGCCAGCTGCACCGCCTCGTCACGGGCCTGGCTCAGCTCCCAGTTCTTCATCTCCATGTCCAGCGCGGCCTGGGCCAGCTGGGCCTCGGAGCGCTTGCGGCCCGTGATGTCGTGGAAGAGCCAGAAGTGGCCGAAGAGGTCCTCTCCCGCGTCGATGGGCACGAAGTCCATGGAAAGCACCCGGCCGTCCGCGAGGGGGACCTCGAGGCCGCTGGTCACCTTGCGTTCGGCCAGGAGCGAGGACTGCAGCTCCAGGAAGTCCTCAGGGTAGAGGAAGGCCCCCAGGGCCAGATCCATGAGTTCGGTGGCCTCGCTGCCGGCAAGGAGGTGCGGCGGGACCGGGATGTCGAACATCCGGCAGAAGGGCTCGTTGATGAGCGCGATGCCCCGGTGCTCGGTCTCCACGAGGATGGCTCCCTGCATGTTCTCGATGAGGGCGCGCAGGCGGGACGTGAGCGTGTTGAGGGCGGCCTGGGCCAGCTTGCGCTCCGTGATGTCGTTCATGGTGCCGGAGACGCCGATGACGACGCCTTCGGCGTCGGTGGTGATGCGGGTGTACATCTCCACCCAGAAGTAGGCTCCCTCCCGCTTTCGGAACTGGAACTCGCCCCGCACCGTGTCCTCGCCGGTCTCCAGGGCGTAGGTGAGCATGTTCAGGTACCGGCCCTTGTCCAGGGGGTGCATGTTGCCCAGGAACGGCTGCCCGAGGCTCTCGTCCACGGAGAAGCCCGTGATGGCGCGCCAGGCCGGGTTGAGGAAGGACCAGTTGCCGTCCCGGTCGATCTGGAAGAGCACCTCCCGGAGGTGGTCCACCAGGGACCGGTACCGCGCCAGTTCGGCGGCGGCGGGACCCGCCGTGAGCCCCACGTTCACCGATTCCAGGAACGCCGTCCACGCCGGGCCCTCCGGGAGCGGGGCGCCCGAGGCTACCAGATTCGCCATGTGCTGGGCGAGCAGGGGGTGCATTTCCATGGCGGGGATCGATTCCGGCGGGTGGAAGGGAATCCATCCATACTATCGGTTGGGCCGCTGAAAACCAGGACGGGCGTGCCGGCCCGGAAAAAAATTCTTGTTTTTTTCGCTTTTCGCCCCCATTCTTGGGTAGCCGGTCCCGGACCGTCCCCCTTCGTGAATCCCCCCTTCCGTTCCCCGGAGCTTCCATGGCCACTGCCAATGATCAGGACGACCGCCTCAAGGTCTTGAACCGCACCCTCGCGGACATCGAGCGGGCCTTCGGCAAGGGCTCGATCATGAAGCTCGGCGAGCAGCTCAACATCGACGGGATCGACGTGATCTCCACCGGGTCCATCTCCCTGGATTCCGCGCTGGGCGTGGGCGGCGTGCCCAAGGGGCGCGTGGTGGAGGTGTACGGCCCTGAAGCCAGCGGCAAGACGACCCTGGCCCTGCACATGGTGGCGCAGGCCCAGAAGAAGGGCGGCCTGGCCGCCTACATCGACGCCGAGCACGCCCTGGACCCGGACTACGCCCGCAAGCTCGGCGTGGACATCGACAACCTGTTCATCAGCCAGCCCGACAGCGGCGAGCAGGCCCTGGAGATCTGCGATCAGCTGGTGCGCAGCGGCGCCCTGGACATCATCGTCATCGACTCGGTGGCGGCCCTGGTGCCCAAGGCCGAGATCGACGGGGAGATGGGCGAGATGCAGGTGGGCCTCCAGGCCCGGCTCATGAGCCAGGCCCTGCGGAAGATGACCGCCTCCATCAGCCGAACCAATACCTGCGTCGTCTTCATCAACCAGATCCGCATGAAGATCGGTGTGATGTTCGGCAACCCCGAGACCACCAGCGGCGGCAACGCCCTGAAGTTCTACGCCTCGGTCCGGCTGGACGTGCGCAGCATCCAGAGCATCAAGGGCAACACCGGGGATCCCCTGGTGGCGGCCAAGGACGAGGATTCCTCGGTGGTGGGCAAGAAGACCAAGGTCAAGGTCGTGAAGAACAAGGTCGCCCCGCCCCTGAAGATCGCGACGTTCGACATCATGTATGGCGAAGGCATCAGCCGCATGTCCGAACTGGTGGAACTGGGGACCCAGCTGGAGATCATCCAGAAGAGCGGCTCCTGGTACAGCTACAAGGACTCGCGCCTGGGCCAGGGCGCCGACAACGTCAAGAAGCTGCTCGCGGACAACCCCGAGCTGGCCGATGAAATCGAGGCTCTGATCCGGGCGAAGATCGGATTGAGGCCCAGCTAGCAGCCAGCCGGGATTCCGGCGGGCGGGTTCCTATCCGGTGCGGGGGGCATCGGGTGGGGAACCTCCGCCTGTCGGAATCTGGTTGGCTGCCTTTGGGGGAGGCGGCACCTTCAGGGATTCAGGTCCTGCTCCATTTCCGGCGCCAGGTCCCTGATGCGGGCCAGGGCCCTCTCGGCCTCCTCAGGCTGCCTCGCGCGGATGGCGACCCTGTAGAGCTCGCCCCACCACTCCGCGCGGAACGGCTCGTAACGGAGGGCCAGACGGTAGTGGGTCATGGCCGCGGGCAGCCGGCCCAGGCTCAGCTCGCAGTAGCCCAGCCGCGCCCAGGCGATGGCCTGGTCACCCTCCAGCTGGAGGCCGCGCTCGAGCGCCTGTGCGGCCTCTTCATAGGCGCGGGTGTTGACCAGGCTGGACCCCAGGTTGAGCCAGGCGAGGCCATAGCCGGGGTCGGCCTCCACGGCCCTGCGGAAGGCGGCATGGGCTTCCGGAAAGCGGTTGAGGGTGTCCAGTTCGGCGCCGAGGTTGTTCCAGGCCCTGGCGTGGCCGGGGGCCAGGGTCACGGCGCGGCGGTAGGCGGCCAGGGCGGACTCGCGCAGGGCCGCGTCCTCCGGTTCCCGGCGCAGGCTCTGGTCCAGGGCCGTGCCCCGGCCGAACCACGCATCGGGGCTGTCCGGGGATTCCCGCACCCACCACCGGGTGAGGTTGCTCCAGTTGGCCTCATTGCCCGGGTCCTGCTGCATCAAGTCCCCGAAATCCACCAGCAGCCGGTCCACCACCACCAGGGGGCAGGCCAGGCCCGGCGCCCCGGAGCGGTCCTGGATGAGGGCGAGCACCCAGTCCACGGGCACCGCGAAGTCGACGCCTGCGTCCCGGAACAGGGAGAAGGTGGTGATCCCGGCGAGCCGGCCATCCTCCGTGAACAATCCGCCCCCACTGGAACCGGGTCGGTTGTGGGTGTCGGTCTGGATGAGGCGGTCACCGCGGAAGGTCCAGAGGGCGGTGATCCGGCCCGGTTCCGTGCGAACGCCCAGGCCGCCAGGATAGCCCAACGCCTGGACGGAAAGGCCGGTGCGCAGGGCGCCCGGGGCGATGGGAACCGCTGGGGGGAGCGGCAGGCCCGGAAGGCTGAGGAGGACGAGGTCCCGGTCGGCTGCGAGGCACAAAGCCTCCGCCTGCCAGGAATGCTCGCCTTTCAGGACCCGGATCCGGTAGGCGTTCTTCACGACGTGGGCGTTGGTGGCCACGAAGCCCTGGTCGAGGACGACCCCGCTGCCCTGCTGGAACTGGCCGGGGGCCGTCTCGGCCTGGACGAGGACGACGCTCTTGGCCGCCTGGTCCAGGGCCGGACTTCCCGTCTGGGCGCCCAGGCGGATGGCCAGGACGAGGAATGCCAGCGCCGTGCGGAGCATCAGTCGTCGTTCTGGACGCCCAGACTGAGGCCCCGGAGGTGGGCGGGCACGGGACTGGACGCCTGGGCCGAAAGGGCGCCGGGGTTGGCCTGGCTGGCAAGGGCGGCGGTGCTCTGCCGGGCGGCGGGGGCCGGATTGGCGCCCTTGATGAGGGAGGCCATCTGCTCTCCGGTGGCGAAACACTCCAGGCGCTCGAGCTCAAGGGCCGTGGGGAAGCCTTCGTACCGCAGGCGGCGCGGTCCCCAGATGTCCACGGCGGTGCCATGGAGGGAACTGATGCGCGGCAGGGTCTGCCGGAAGTAGATGCCAAGGGGCTTTCCGTTGGCTGCGATGAAGGCGATGAGGTCGGTCTCGGGCAGCAGGGCGGGGGCGCCCTCCTGCCAGGTGGCCAGGCTCACGGAGCGGCCCTGCTGGGTGCGCAGGAGGCCCATGGGCGCGGGCACGCCCAGGCTGGCCGGTAGGTGGGGCTCCTGGGCGCGGTAGGCCTCCGCGAGGTCGCCCTGGCGGAGCTCCCGCTGGGGCTGGGCGATGGGGTGGGGGTCCTGCAGGTTGGCGGGGAGGAGGTGGTGCTCGACCTGCTGGTAGATGGTGCCGGCGATGCGGCGGCCGGGACCTGCCAGGCCGGCCGCGATGCCTTCCAGCAGCTTGGGCAGGATCACCTGGGGCGCCAGGAGGAGGCAGTCCTCGTTGGGCACGGCCACGAACGTGTTCTGCCCCGTGAAGAGGCCCGCCCACAGCTCGGGCAGGAGGATGCGGGCGGCTGCCTGGCCGTCGTCGAACTCACCCTTGTAGATGCCGGAGGGGAGGCGCTTGAACGGCTTGCCCTTGGATTTCTCGCGAAGCTGGTCCATGGCGCGCTCGGTCACATCCTCGGCGCTCATGCCCCAAATGACGAGCCAGGGGGCGGGCATGACCTGACCGCACACCCGGATGCGCAAGGCCAGACCTTCGATGTGCGGTCGGTAGTAGAAGCCATCCCGTTCCGCCATCCAGAGGGGCACGATCTCCGGTTGAAGGTCGTACTGGGCGTCCAGCCAATCCGGCGGAAGCGGCCACCCGCCGGCGAGGTTGGCCGCCAGGGCGTCTGCCCAGTGGCTGCGTTCCTCGCCTTTCAGGTGCAGGAACTCGCCCTTGAAGGGCTCAAGGCCGGGCGTATCCGCAGGAATGCCACGTGAGGCAAGCACTTCGTCGAGAGAGGGAAGGGGCGTGCGATCAGGGGAGGAGAAGAACCGTGAAAAAAATGCCATGTGTTTCCCGGGGTTGAAGTTCCATTTTGACCAAGTTGGCATGCCGCTTTGCCGTAATCTGGATCCATGAAGGCCTTGGACTCCCTGGACCGGCCGATGAGGGCCCTGCGTATATCGGTGACAGACCGGTGCAACTTCCGGTGCCCGTATTGCATGCCAAGGGACAAGTTCGGCTCGGACTTCCAGTTCCTGGAACGGAGGGAAATCCTCACCTTTGAGGAAATTATACGCCTGGCGCGGCTCTTTGTCTCTGCGGGGGTCGAGAAGGTCCGGCTCACGGGGGGGGAGCCCCTGCTCCGGCAGGACCTGCCGCTCCTGGTCGAAGGGCTGACCGCGATCGAGGGTCTCCGGGAAGTCACTCTTACGACGAATGGTTCATTGCTTTCGGCCCAGTCCGAGCCGCTGCGCAAGGCGGGCCTCCACCGCATCACGATGAGCCTGGATACGCTGGATGCGGACAAGTTCCACAGGCTGTCCGACGCGACCGTGCCTCTGGGGCAGGTGCTGGAGGGTCTCCGCAGCGCACGCGACGCGGGCTTCGGGAACATCAAGCTCAACTGCGTGCTCAAGCGGGGCGTGAACGAGGAGGACATCCTGCCCCTGGCGGACTTCGCGCGGGAGCAGGGGCACAATTTGAGGTTTATCGAATTTATGGATGTCGGAACCGGGAACGGCTGGCAAATGGACAGCGTAGTCCCCTCCGCCGAGGTCGCCGCCCTCATCGGCGCGCGCTGGCCCATGGAGCGGGTGCACGCCCTGGACGCCGGTTGCGTGGCCCGGCACTACCGCTATCTGGACGGGAAGGGCTGGCTGGGCCTCGTCTCCTCCGTGACGGAGCCGTTCTGCGCGGGCTGCGACCGGGCCCGGCTCTCTGCCGAGGGGTCGCTCTACACCTGCCTCTTTGCGTCCAAGGGCCTGGACCTGAAGACGGCCCTGCGGGCCGGCGCGGACGACTCGCAGCTGCTGGGCCTGATCCTGGAGCGGTGGCGGGTGCGGGACGACCGCTATTCCGAGCTGAGGACCCAGGGCACCGTTCCGCGGACCCGGGTGGAAATGTTCCATATCGGCGGGTGAAAAATTTTTTCCGCCTGATAGTCTAGGTGCATGATCACCCCCAAGAACTCCCTGGTAGCGAGGATCCACGGTGCGAGGGGGCTGTCTTCGAGCCAACGCCGGATCGCGGACTGCGTGCTGGGGCGCATGGGCGAGGCGGCCTTCTGGGGTGTGGAGGAGATGGCCGAACGCAGCCAGTCGAGCGTGGCCACGGTGGTTCGCTTCGCCCAGAAGCTGGGATACTCCGGCTTCATGGAACTGCGCCAGGCCCTGGTCGCCCAGGCCAAGAAGCGCTCCTATGGGGGGGAGCGGCTCCTCCAGGCGCCGGAGGAGGCCGCGGCCACCCTCCTGGAGGTGGCGCGGCGGGACGTGCAGAATATCGAGCAGATGGTCCACGGCGTGAACGAGCAGCTGCTGCAGGACGTGGTGCGCAGCCTGCGGGAGGCCCGCCACCGGGTCGTGATCGGCCGCGGCGTGTCCCAGCTCATGGCCAGCCAGCTGGCCTACCTCCTCACCCAGGCGGGCCTGCCCACCGTGGAGGGCAGCCCGGCCGACTTCGCGGCCCAGGCCTCCAACCTGGGACCCGAGGACCTCCTGGTGGCCTTCAGTTTCCACCCCTACTCCACCGAGACCCTGGACGCGGCCGGCTATGCCCGCAAGCGGGGCCTGCGGATCCTGGCCTTCACCGACAAGCTGGGGTCACCGGTCACCCGGCTGGCGGACAACACCATCCCGGTCGCGGGGGAGAACCTGCTCTATTCGCACAGCATGGCTGCCTTCTCGGTGCTCGCCCACGGCATCGCCACGGCCCTGGCGGCCAGCGACCGGGACCAGGCCATCAAGCGCGTGCGCGAGGCGGACCGGGTGGCCCGCCCCCAGTTCGTCAAAGACGAGTGAGCGCCTCCTGCAGGCAGGCCTCCCACACCTCGTCCGAAGCCTCTTCCAGGTAGAACTCCACGGCATTGCCTGCCGGGCGGGCCTCCGCGTGGGCCGACCAGTCGTCGAACAGGGCATCCAGGCCGCTGCGGTCGAGGGCCTTGTCGCGGTCTCGGTGGGATTTCCGGATCCGGTCCGGGTCCGGGCCCTTCAGGGAAAGCCCGTGGCGGGGCGAGGCGTGGAAGGTGAAGACGGAGGACCAGGTGGCGCCGATGAGCTGGTTGAAGTGGAGGAAGGCGCCGTGATTGGAATTGGTGGTGGTCAGGCTCCGCCGGGGCCCGGTCCACAGCGCCGTCCAGCGCAGGAGGATGGCTTCGGCGCGCTTGCGTTCGGAGGGGTGCTTGAGGGCACCCTGGGCCTTGCTGAAAAAGAAATTGATGTCTTCCAAGATCTACGCTCCCCTGCGGCACCGATGCTGTCGTAAATTATGCTGGAAAGAATCCACCCTGGAAGGGGAATCGACCCGAGGCGGGCATTCCCCACCCATTTCTGCCGGAGGGCGTAGGACCTTGAGGGAATTTGGGCATGCTCGCTCCTGAGCCGCTGCTGGGCATTCGGCCCTGGGGGATCGCGTCCGCCGGGCTCCTAGCGGGGGCGGCGCTCTGCGCGGCGGGCTGGGCCATGCTCCTCCGGGCGCGCCTCCACGAGCGGGAAAACGCCCGCCAGGCACGGGTCGCCGAGGAGGAGCTCGAGGCCTACGTGGACCTGCTGCCCATCGGCGTGCTCACCATCGACACCCGGGGCGTCCTGGTGCTCTGCAACCTCACGGCGCCGAACCTGCTGGGGATCAGCAGGGAGGCTCTCCAGGCCGTGGCCTGGCGCAACCCGGAGTTCGCCATCATCGACGCGAGCGGGGACGGCCTGGAAGCGGAGGAACTCCCCTGGAACAAGGCCCTGGCCGACGGGCGCCGGGTGCCGGGCGAGGTGGTGGGCATCGAGCGGGCGGATACCGGCGACTGGGCCTGGCTCTCCGTGACGGCCCAGCCGCGCTGCAACGCCGACGGGGTCCTGGTGGAGGTGATCTGCACCCTGGAGGACGTGACCCAGCAGAAGACCACCGAGGTCGAACTGACCCTGCAGCACCTGCGGGACAGCCTCACCAGCCTGCCCAACCGGGCCCTGTTCATGGAGCGGCTGTCCCGGGCCATCATCCGCTCGGACCGCAGGAAGTTCTTCTCGGCGGTTCTCTTCCTGGACCTGGACCGCTTCAAGGTGGTCAACGACAGCCTGAGCCACGAGGCCGGCGACAAGCTCCTCATCCAGGTGGCCAGCCGGCTCCGCGGCTGCCTCAGGCCCGAAGACACCGTGGCCCGCCTGGGCGGCGACGAGTTCGTGGTGTTGTTCGAGGACATCACCAGCATCAACGACGGCCTCACGGTGGCCGACCGCATCAGCCACGGCCTGAACGCCCCGTTCAACATCTTCGGCCAGGAGGTGTTCACCACCTGCAGCATGGGCATCGCCATCAGCTCCAGCTCCGAGACGCTCCCTGCCGAGCTGCTCCGGGACGCTGAAGTGGCCATGTACCGCGCCAAGGCCAAGGGCGAGGGCTCCATCGAGATCTTCGACCCCAGCATGAACGCGAAGGCCCTGGCCCGCTTCCAGATGGAGGGCGAGTTGCGGCGCGCCCTGGAACGCGGGGAGTTCATCCTCCACTACCAGCCGGTGGTGGGGCTGGGCACCGGCCGGATCGAGGGCTTCGAGGCCCTGGTGCGGTGGATCCATCCGGAACGGGGCCTGGTCCCGCCGCTGGAATTCATATCGCTGGCCGAGGAGACCGGGCTCATCGTCCCCCTGGGCAAATGGGTGCTGGAGGAGGCCTGCCGCCAGGCCGGGGCGTGGAGCCGGGCCTTCCCGGCGGATCCGCCCCGCCTCATGAACGTCAATATCTCCGCCCGCCAGTTCCAGCACAAGGACCTCATCCCGACGGTGCTGGAGGCCCTCCGGGCCGCGGACATGGCGCCCGGAACCCTCAAGCTGGAAATCACCGAAAGCATCATGATGCGGGATCCCCTGGCGTCCCTGGAGGCGATGAAGACCTTCAAGAGCCTGGACATCCACCTGGTCATCGACGATTTCGGCACGGGGTACTCGTCCCTCAGCTATCTGAAACGGTTTCCGGTGGACACCCTGAAGGTGGACAAGTCCTTCGTGGACGGGCTGGGCAAGGACCCCGAAAGCACGGCGATCGTGGCCGCCATCATCTCCCTGGCCCGGTCCCTGGGCATGCGGGTGACGGCGGAAGGCATCGAGACGGTTGAGCAAATGATGCATTTGCAGCAATTGTCATGCGACCAGGGCCAGGGCTACCACTTCTCGAGGCCCCTGGCCCAGGACAAGGCAGAGGAACTGCTGGCGCGGGACCCCCGCTGGTGACGCATCTTTTTTGGAATGAACCTTCCCTTGGTATCTGTCACCTGATATTAATGTTGCACTCCCCGTGCTCTACAGGTCTAAGCTATCTTCATTCCTTCCAAAGACTGAGGCGTTCATGATCAAAATCGACATCGCCGGAACCTTGATGCAGACACTTCCCGTGTCGAAAGCCACCGCGCTGCAGGTGGTGGACCTCCTCACCGACCGGATGAAGAAGGCCCTCCTCGACGGACACCGGATCGAGATCCGCGGCTTCGGCGTGTTCGAGCCCCGGCCGCGCAAGCGCGGGATGGGCCGCAACATCAAGACCGGCGCCAGCGTCGACATCCCCAAGGGCAGGAGCATCCGCTTCAAGCCGGGCAAGGATCTGCGCGACATCGAAGTGGGCTGAGGCGCACCGGGATGGCCGGCGGGTCGAGGGCCGGGCGGAGCCTCATCCCTATTCCTTCGGATACACCCTCACGCTCTTCCACTGCTTGAGCAGCACCTTGCCGGGGGGGAACCCGCGGGGCTTGGAAACGTCCGCGGCCCTGCAGTAGTGGACCTCCACCTTCCCGCCGTCCCGCGCCTTGCTGAAGAAGGCGGCCAGTTCGGCGGCGCGCTCCACCACGGCCCTGGGAAACTCCGAGATGCGGTCGGGGTTGCGCACCACCACGTGGCTGCCGGGCGTACTGGCCACGTGGAGCCAGAGGTCCAGGGGCGCGGCCACCTTGAAGGTGAGCTGGTCGTTGTCGGCATCGCCTTTGCCGATGAGCACCTCGAAACCGTCCACCATGACGGAGCGGAAGGCCCGGCCCTTGCCGTCGTTCCTGGCCGTCTCTTTCTTCTCCATGGGCTTCCTCGCGCGCTGGGGGGGCTTTTCCGCCGGGGGCGGGGCGGCCTCCTTCTGTTCAAGTTCCAGGAACTGCCTTCGCACTTCCCGCTCCAGTTCCTCCACCCGGGCGACGCCGCGCTCGGCGCGCTTGACGGCCGCGAACCAGATCTGCACGGCGTCCTCGGCGCGCCGCCCCTCCGGAAGGGGCACCTCGGTGCCGTCCAGGAGCGTCGCCTTGAGGGTGGTGCCCTTCAGGCGGTAGAGTTCGGCCGAGAGGGCGGTGGCCTTGGCCCGGTGCTCCAGGCCGGCGCGGTGCTTCTCCCTGTCCGAGGCCAGCGCGGCGCGATACCGCTCCAGCCGCTTGCGTTCGGCGACGAGCTTGCGGTCCGTGCGGGCCTGGCGGGGGGCCAGGACGATGCGGGCGGCGCGCTCCCGGGACCAGGCCAGGTGCCTTGCCAGGAGCGTGCCCTCGCCGGGGAGGATTCCGGGGACCGTGCCGTCCAGGGCGGCCTGGAGGCCGTCGCCGTACAGCTCCTTCCAGCGCAGGAAGGCGGGGGGCTCCAGGCGCGGCTCCGGAGCCGTCGGCGCGATGGCCTGGCCCAGCCCCATGCGGGCCGGGTTGAGGTCGAGGCCGTCCAGGCGCAGCCCGGCCCGGCCCGGGAACGCCTGGAAGGCCATTCGCGCGGCCTCGATTCGGCCGGTGACGGCCCTCCGGCGGAAGATGAGGCCCACCCAGCGCTCCCGGGGGTCGCCTTCCACCTCGGTGAGGCGGGCGCCCTTGAGCTCCTGGCTCCAGCGCCGGGAGAGGTCCCCCTTGGCCTCGGCCTTGAGGTGGGCGTAGGCCTCGTCCTTGTCGTGGAGGAGCCAGAGCTCGGGCGAGGGGTTGAGGAGGAAGATCCAGGCCAGGCCCGGCTCCAGCCCGGCCCGGCGGTCCGGAGCCCACTGCAGGGCCAGGGCCCGGGGGGAGCACCAGGCGTTCTGAACGGCGCTTTCACCGGCCTGGAGGCGCGCGCAGGCCAGGGCGAGGAGGAGGGGGGCGTCCATCAGAGCAGCTGCAGGATGGCCTCGGTGGGCAGGACCATGGCGAACTCGCCGTGGAGTTCCGTGAGGCCGGTATCGTGCAGCACCTGGGCGGGAATGGTGTTCCCGTCCATGTCCTCGAGGTCGAAGGTGGCGCAGGCGTCCCGCACCACGACGGTCTTGAAGCCCAGGTCGCAGCTGAGGCGGGCGGTGGTGGATACGCAGTGGTTGGTGGTGAACCCTGCGATGACGAGGCGGTCGATGCCGCGCTCGCGCAGGTGCGCCTCGAGGTCCGTGCCCACGAAGGCGCAATGGGCGTTCTTGCGGAACTCCGCCTCTCCGGGCAGCGGGGCGGTGCCGGGCTTGAACCCGTTGCCGGGCTCGCCGGGGAAGAGCGGGGAATTGGGGTCCCGGCTGTCGTGGCGGACGTGCACCACCGGCATCCCCTGGGCCCGGAAGGCGGTCGCGAGCGCCACCTGGTTGGCTTCGGCCTGGGGGTTGTTGCGCTGGCCCCAGTAGGGGTCATCGAAGGCCAGCTGGACGTCGATGAGGAGGAGGGCGGTGCTCTTGGGCAACATGGGCCTATCCTACTCCCATTTCACGCGTTTTCCGCGGGCACGGGGCGGGCCTGGAACTGCACGATCGCGACGCTGGCGAGGATGACGGCCATGCCCGCCACCAGGCGCGGGCCGAAGGGCTCGCCCAGGAAGGCCGAGCCCAGGAGCACCGCCACCAGGGGGTTCAGGTAGGCGTAGGTGCCCATGCGGGTGGGGGGCCACACCTTGGCCAGGTAGGCGAAGGCGCTGAAGGCCACCACCGACCCGAAGACCGTGAGGTAGCCGACCGCAAGGGCCGCCTTGAGGGTGACGGGCGCGTGGAGGAAGCCCCCGGTGAAGGGGACCAGGAGCAGGGCCAGGAGCCCGCCCGCGCCCATCTGCACCGCCACCTGGCCCAAGAGGCCGCGCCCCTTCACGTGGCGCTTGCCGTGCAGGGTGCCGTAGGCCCAGGTCACCGTGGCCAGGAGGATGGCGGCGATGCCCCCGGCGTGGAAGGACGCCTGCCCCGGCCGGGACAGGATGACCACCCCCAGGAGGCCCAGGCCCAGGCCGCACCACCGCCGCAGGCCCAGGGCCTCACGGCCCATGAGGCCGTAGAGCAGGGGGGTCATGGAGCAGAGGATCGCCGTCACGCCGCTGGCCACGAAGCCCTCCGCCCAGGTGACCAGGGCGTTGGAGCAGCCCAGGAGGAGCACGCCCACGAAGGCCAGGTGGGGCAGGTCCCGGAGCAGGGGCAGGTCCTCGCCCAGGAGCCGGGAGAGGCCGAAGGCCACGGCGCCGCCCAGCAGGTAGCGGGTGGCCACCATGCCGAAGGGCGTGAAGGACGTTATCCCCAGGGCGATGGCGAAGTAGGTGGAACCCCACACCACCGCGCAGACCGCATAGGCGATCCAGGCCTTCACACGATCTCCGAGGTGAAGGGGGAGGGGCCGATCTTCTCGAAGTAGGTCTTGAGGACCATGGTGGTGCGGGTGGTCACCTGGGGGCCCAGGGTCTTGATGCGCCGCAGGCGCCCGTGGAGGTCCAGGGGGGTCTCGGCCACCACCTTGAGCAGGAGCCAGTCGGCGCCCGCGGTGCTGTAGGCGGCCAGCACGTCGGGCTCGGCCTCCAGGGCGTGCAGGAAGCGGTCCTCGGCGCCCTCGTCGCCGCCGGAGTGGAAGCGCACCGCCACGAAGGCCACGCAGGGCTTGTTCACGGCCTCGGGGGTGACGTTGGCGCTGTAGCCGGCGATGACGCCCTCGGCCTCCAGGCGCTTGATGCGGTCGATGACCGTGGGCCGGCTGACCCCGAGGCGCTCGGCCAGTTCGGCGTGGCTGATGCGGCCCTCCTTCTGGAGGGCTGCCACCAGGCGGCGATTCAGATCATCCGTGATCAAACTCTTGGACATGGCCCCGCTCCTGAGACAATAGGTTCTCATACCTGGGGTCCGAAGGGTCCCAGCCAGCGGGATCGAGGCGACCATGGATTTCAACCACCCCCACACCGACCGCAGCTTCTTCCTCATCGCGGGGCCCTGCGTCATCGAATCCCGGGACCACGCCCACTTCCTGGCCTCCCGGCTGCAGGACCTGGCCGATTCCCGGGGCATCCCCTTCCTGTTCAAGGCCAGCTTCGACAAGGCCAACCGCACGTCCCAGGACAGCTACCGGGGCACCTCCATGGAGGAGGGCCTGGACATCCTCTCGGAGATCCGCACCCGCCACGGCGTGCCCGTGCTCACGGACGTGCACGAGTCCGCCCAGTGCCCCCTGGTGGCCTCCGCCGTGGACGTGCTCCAGATCCCGGCCTTCCTGTGCCGGCAGACGGACCTCCTCCTGGCCGCCGGCGCCACGGGCCGCGCCGTGAACATCAAGAAGGGCCAGTTCCTGGCGCCCTGGGACCTGTCCCACGCCGTGGAGAAGGTGCGCGGCGTGGCCGGCCACGGCCCGGTGTGGGCCACCGAGCGGGGTTCCAGCTTCGGGTACGGCAACCTGGTGGTGGACTTCCAGGGCTTCCCCCACCTGCGCCGCACGGGCTGCCCGGTCATCTTCGACGCCACCCACAGCGTCCAGAAGCCCGGCGCCCTGGGCAAGACCACCGGCGGCGCCAGGGAGATGATCCCCACCCTCGCCCGGGCCGCGGCCACCGCCGTGGACGGCTTCTTCTTCGAGGTCCACGAGGACCCGGCCAAGGCCCTCAGCGACGGCCCCAACGCCATCCGGCTGGACGATTTCGGGGCGCTATTGGACCAGGTGCTGGAGGTGTGGCGCGCGTCCAGGGCCTCGCTGCTGGCGGATCCGGCAGGAAGGAGCTAGACTCCGGCGGCGTACGTGAGGTTCAGCAGGGCCATGGCCCGGGTGACCTTGCCCACGCTGTTGCGCCTGGTGTTGGTGTACTGGATGCCCTTGGCGTCCAGGGCGTCGTAGTCGAAGTTGCCCTGGTGGCTGAGGTCCACGCAGAGGGCCTCGGGCTTGATCCAGGCGGTGGGGATGGAGTAGCCGTCGGCGGGCACGGCGCTCACGATGACGTCGGCCATCTTGATGAAACCCTCGAGGTGGGCCGGGTTGGTGTGGTGGTGGCAGAGGATGGGGGTGGCCTTGAGGTTGGCCACCATGGCGGTGATGGGGCGGCCGATGCGCAGGCTGTCGTTGATGCAGAGCACGGTCTTGCCGTCGAAGTAGTCGCCGCCGAAGCCGCGCTTGATGACCTTGATGACGGCGCGGCCGGTGCAGGGCACCATGCACACCCGGTCGATGCCCTCGGACATGCGCTTGCGGAACTTGTTGAGGTAGCCGATGTTGATGGAGTGCAGCCCCTCGATGTCCTTGCCGGGGGCCACCAGGTCCATGATCTCGTCGTCCCGGAGCTCGTCGTAGCGCAGGGGGTAGAAGATGAAGATGCCGTTGGTGCCGGGGTCCTGGTTGAGGTGGGCGATGAGCTTGACCACCTGGATGCCGCTGCCCACCTCGTGGATGGAGGGGCGGATCCCCAGCTCCTCGCAGTCCCTTACCAGCAGGTCCCGGTAGAGGACGCTGCCGGGGTCGTTGCTCCCCAGGATCACGCCCAGTCCGGGCGCGGAGCCGAGCTTGTGGATGTTGGATTTCACCCGGTCCCGGTAGTGCTGGGCGGTCTCCACGCAATCGAGCTTGCCAGTGGGCTGGAAGGTCATTCGGCACCTCGCCCTGATTCTAACGGGTTAAGCTGGTGGCATGGCAAGGAAGGCCCCCTCCAACTCCCCCCTTTCGGACCGGCTGAAGGCGGCCTACCCCGACGCCCGCTGCGCCCTGGACCACCTGGACCCCTTCCAGCTGGTGGTGGCCACCGTGCTCAGCGCCCAGTGCACGGACGCCCGGGTGAACATCACCACCCCGGCGCTCTTCCTGCGGTTCCCGGACGCCGCGGCCATGGCCGCGGCGGACCTGGAGGAGCTGGAGGGGCTCATCCGCTCCACCGGGTTCTTCCACAACAAGGCCCGGAACCTCAAGGCCATGGCCATGGCGCTGCTGGAACGGCACGGCGGCGTGGTGCCCGACACCCTGGAGGCGCTCTCGGCGCTGCCCGGCGTGGGGCAGAAGACCGCCAACGTGGTGCTGTCGAACGCCTTCGGCATCCCGGCCCTGCCCGTGGACACCCACATCTTCCGGGTGGCGCGCCGCCTGGGCCTCTCCGAGGGCAGCACCCCCGAGAAGGTGGAGGCCGACCTGTGCCGCCGGTTCCCCCGGGAGGAGTGGATCGACGTGCACCACCAGTTCATCCTCCACGGCCGGCGGGTGTGCGACGCGCGCAAGCCGGACTGCGCCGGCTGCGTTGTGCGGGACCTCTGCCCCACCGGCATGGGGCGCATGGCCGACCCCCACACGGGGCGGACGCTGGGTTCGGCCGCCTCCACCGGCAAGGCCGCGCCCGCCGACGCGCCAGCGGCCCTGAGCGCGGGCCCCATGCGCATCATCTCCCTGGTTCCCAGCGTCACGGAGCTGCTGACCCAGTGGGGCCTGGCATCGCGCCTGGCCGGGCGCACCACCTTCTGCGTGGAGCCGCCCTGGATCCGCAACACCGTTCCCCCCATGGGCGGCACCAAGAACCCCGACCTCCCCCGCATCCTGTCCCAGCGCCCGGACCTGGTGATCCTGGAGCGGGACGAGAACACGCTGGAGGCCGCCCGGGCCCTGGAGGCGGCCGGCGTGCCCCTCCTGGTGCTGGAGATCCGGTCCCTGAAGGACTGCCTCCGGGCCTTCCGCCTCCTGGGCGATGCCGTGGGCGCGCCCGAGGCCGGCCGGGCCCGGGAGGCCTCCCTGAAGGCCCTGCTGCGCCCCGTGCGGAAGAAGGGGCGCCGGACCCTCACCCTCATCTGGAAGGACCCCTGGATGAGCGCCGGCCCCGACACCTACGTATCGGACCTGGCACGCCAGGCGGGGCTCCTCCCCGTGGGCCCGGACCGCTACCCCGTGCTGGCCGACGCCGACCTGGAGGCCCTGGCGCCGCAGGTGGTGCTGCTGCCCAGCGAACCCTACCGCTTCACCCGCCGCCACCGCGACGAGCTGGCCCGGCGCCTGGGCGGCGCCGAGGTGCGCCTGGTGGACGGCAGGGCCTTCACCTGGTACCTCAGCCGGACGGAAGACGCACTCAGGCAGCTTCACGATCTCCTGGAGGCCACGCCATGAAGAACTTCTTCGAGCACAGTGTCCAGGCCGGCCTGCTGAACCGGCTCCAGGCCCTGCAGCCCTCCGCCCCCGCCCTGTGGGGCCGCATGGACGCCGCGCAGATGCTGGCCCACTGCACCGGGGCCATGCGCATGGCCACCGGGGAACTGCCCGTGAAATCCGGCCTTCCCGCCCTCTTCGGCTGGATCTTCAAGCGCCTGGCCTACAACGACACGCCCTTCAGGCCCGGCGCCCCCACCGCCACGGAGTTCCGGATCGTGGAACCGAAGGAATTCCAGGTGGAGAAGGCGCGCTTCCTAACGCAGTTCCACACCTTCTCCGCGGGGCCTTCCGCCATCGGGGACGTCAAGCACCCCTTCTTCGGGACCCTCAGCCAGGACCAATGGGGAAGGCTGCTGTTCAAGCACCTGGACCACCACTTCCGGCAGTTCGGCATCTAGCCTGTTTCCAATTGCGTGGAGCTCCTAGCCCTTGAGGAACTTCAGCATCTCGCCTGGCTTCTGGAAGCCCATGGAGCGCCGGAGCTCGCGCCCTTCGGCATCGAGCAGGATCACGGTCGGGTAGCTGCGGATCTGCAGTTTGCCGGCCAGGTCCTTGCGGACCCGGTCCGTGTCGATGCGGATGGCCACGGCGTTCTCCCGGATCCAGGAGGCCACGGCGGGATCGGGCCAGGTGTTCTCGTCCAGTTCCTTGCACTGGGCGCACCAGTCGGCGTAGATGTCCACCAGGACCACCTTGTTGCCTGCCCTGGCCTTGGCCAGGGCGCCTTCCAGGTCCTGTTCGAGCCAGGTCTGGGTGGCCCCGGCGGCCGGCGCGGCCGCGGCGGGGAGCTTCAGGTCCAAGCCCGCGGCCGTGGCGAGCACGCCCAGGAGGACGCCGATGGCCAGGGCCAGGATGCCCAGGCCCTTGCGCACCCCGGCGGCGAGGGTCGCGGCGGGCTGGAACGCCCCCAGGAAGGAGGCGGCGATGAGCAGCACGAGGCTCCAGAGGGCGAAGTCGATCCACAGCGGCAGGATCAGGCGCACCACCCACACCGCGAAGCCCAGGACCAGGAGGCCCATGAACTGCTTGAGCTTCTCCAGCCAGTCGCCGGACCGGGGCAGGGCGGCGGTGAAGGTGCCCGTGATCACGAACAGCACGCCCATGCCCAGCGAGAACGTGAACAGCTCGGCGGCGCCCAGCAGGACATCCCCCTTGAGGGCGATGGCCAGGAGCACGGTGCCGATGACCGGGCCCACGCAGGGCGCCGACAGGGGCCCCAGCACCAGTCCGACCAGGAACGCGCCCAGGAAGCCCTTGCGGGAGCCGCTGCCCTGGAGCCTCTGCTGGAGGGCGTCGGGGAGGCGGATCTCGAAGGCGCCGAAGAGGCTCAGGGCGAACAGGCCGAAGATGACGGCCACCGGGACGAGGAAGGCCGGCCTCTGGGCGAAGGCGCCGAAGGCCGCGCCGGTGCGGGCCGCCACCACGCCCAGGGTCGTGTAGGTGACCGCCATGCCCAGGACGAGGGAGATGGACAGGGCGAAGCCCCTGGCCTTGCCGCCCCCCTTGGCCCCGATGACGGCCATGGTGATGGGGATCATGGGGAACACGCAGGGGGTGAGGGAGGCCAGGAGCCCCGCGGCGAACACGCCGAGGAAGATCAGGAAGAGGTTCTCCCGGGAGGCGGGGGCGGGGGAGGCGGCGGGGGCCGGAGCCGGAGCGGGCGGGGCCGGGGCCTTCGCTTCGGCCGGCGGGACCGGAGCGGGATCGGCGGCCGCGGGGGCCTTGCCCGCCAGGGCCGGGATCTCCGTGGCCTTCACCTTCAGCACCTTGTCGGTGGGCGGGAAGCATACCCCGCCCTGGCCCTCGGTGCAGGGCTGGTACTCCACCACCAGCTCCACGTCGCCCTTGAGGCCCTCGCCGGCCACGGGGATGACGACCCGGTCGTGCCAGATGCCGTCGCCCAGTTCGTCCTTTTCCCTCGTCGGAGGCATGGGGCCGGCCTTGAGGGTGCCCTTGGCGCCCTCCTTGAGGGCCACGGACATGAAGGAGGCCTTGAGGTGCGCGCCCTGGGGCACGGTGACCACCACGGCGCCCTTGCGCAGGACCACCTGGACGTCCCGCTCGGGATCGAACCCCTTCAGGGACTGTGCCTGGACTGCGCTGCAGGCCATGAGCAGCAGTGCGGTCAGGAATGCTGGCAACCCGCGCATCCATCCTCCAACGGGCCGGCAGGCCCACCCTCCATGATGCCAGCGGCGGGCGGGCCCGGCCATCGCGAGGATTTCAAGGGGCGGGAACCTGGATAGAATGGGACATGGGGACCTTCCTCCAATCCGTCCGCCGGCCCTTCGTGGCCGACCACTTCCACGACCTCCCCGGGTTCGTGGAGGCCCGCCACGGCCACAACTGGGAGGCGGAGGTGGCCTGCGCCGCCGGCGAGGACCCGGGCCCGGCCCTGGACGCCTGGGTGGCCCGCATGGACTATTCGCTCCTGAACCAGCAGGAGACCCTGGCCGGCCGGAATCCCACCGCCGAGCTCCTGGCGCAGGACCTCTTCCGCTGCCTGGAGGCCGCGGGCCTCGGCGTGGCGCGGGTCAAGGTGCGGGAAAAGGCCAACTACTGGGCCTCCTGCTCCCGGGAAGCCCGGTGAGGGGCGGGCCGGCCTCCGGCTGCCTGCGCCTCGCGCCGGTCCTTGCGGGGCTGGCCCTGCTCCATTGCCGCCGGGAGCCGCCTCCGCCGCCGCCCCCTCCGGCCCCGTCCATGGCCCTGGTGCTGGACCCCTGGAGCTGGCACTTCGTGGGTGGCCTGGTGGTGATCACCGGCGAGGTGGAGGATCCCGTGGAGGTGACCCTCAAGGGCACCACCCTGAACGAGACCCGGTCCCTGCCCTTCGGCCCCGTGCGCTGGGAGCTGCTCCGGCCGCCCCCGGGCGAGGTCGCCGAGCTGCGGGCAGGCGGCAAGCTGCTGATGAAATTCGAGTTCGACAAGACGCCTCCGCCCCGGACCCGGGCGGCCGCGCCGGTGCCCATCCCCGAGGCCGCGCCCCAGCGGTCCGGCCCGCCCCCGGCTCCGGGCCGCCCCGCCGCGGCCCCCGTGGCTCCGCCCCCCGAGGCCCTTCCAACCCCTGCCCGGCCCGCGGCCCGGCAGGAACCTGCCCGTCCGGTTCCCACCCCGGCGCAGCCGCCCGCGTCCACGCCCGGTGCGGCCTCGGCCAGGCCGCCTGTACGCCCGGAACCCGCCCGTCCGGCCCCCTTCCCCGTCCAGCCTCCCCTTTCCGTGTCCGGAGGCGGCGCCCAACGTTCCCAGGTCCCGCCGCCGCCCCGCCCCCAGGCCGTGCCGGTGGCTCCGCCCCAGGAGAAGCCCTCCCCCGTCCGCTCCACGGGAACCCTTCCTGCCCGGCCCATGCCGACCCAGCAGGCGCCCCCGGCTCCCGCGCCCGCACCCAGGCCCGCCGCGCCCACCCAGGCCCCGCCCGCGCAGCCCCCGCCGCCCAGGCCCCGCCTGGAGCCGCCGCCGAACCCCAAGGTGCCGCCCCGCGTGGCCCCGGCCCCGGTGATCGTCGCCCGTTCCACCTCCAACGTGCCCGCCACGCCCTCCCCCTCGGCCAAGCCCGCGGTGCCTCCCCCGGTGAAGCTCCCTGAAGCCTCCGCCTGGCCCGGGGCGGGCGAAGGCGCCAACGTCCTCCGAGGTCCCAAGGGGGACCGCCGCATCTGCATGACCTTCGACGGGGGCTCCACCTCCGAAGTGGCGCTGGACGTGCTGGACGCCCTCAAGGCCCGCAACATCCGCACGACGATCTTCCTCACGGGCGACTTCATCCGCAAATACCCGGACCTGGTGCGGCGCATCGACCGGGACGGCCACGAGATCGGCAACCACACCCTCACCCACCCGCACATGGCCCCCGGCATGCGCCGCGATCCAAGGTGGACTCGCGAGCGCGTCCAGCAGGAGCTGCTGGACGCGGACCGGGCCCTGTTCCGCCTGCTGGGGCGGCCCATGGACCCCGTCTGGCGCGCGCCCTACGGGGAGCACACGGCCGAGATCCGGAAGTGGGCCGAGGAGCTGGGCTACCGCCACGTGGGCTGGAGCGAGGGCGCCGACACGCTGGACTGGGCCACGGTCAAGGAACGCAGGCTCTACCGCACCGGCAACGCCATCCTGGACAAGCTGCGGGCGCGCATGGAGAAGCAGGACGGGGACGGGCTCATCGTGCTCATGCACCTGGGTTCCGGCAGGCCCAGCGGCGACCGCCCGGGCCAGGTGCTGGGGCCCTTCCTGGACCGGGCCCTCCAGGACGGCTGGCACTTCGTCCCCATCGGCGACTACGTGAAGGGCCTCGGCAAACCCAGGTGGGAACCCGTCCGGCGCGTGGCCCTCCTGCGCTAGACTCAGTATCCATGACCGGAGGAAGCGTGAAAGGTATGGGCAGGATCCTGCTCAGAGTTCTGGCAGGGGCCTTCGCCCTGGTGATGGGTCTGTCCCTCCTGAGCTACCATCCGCTGGATCCCCACCCCTTCTCCCAGGGCGGCGTCGGCATGCCCATCAACAACCTGTGCGGCACCTTCGGGGCCCTTCTCGCCGGGACGCTGCAGACCCTGGTGGGCGCGGGCTCCTGGCTCGTGCCGGCGTACATCCTCTGGGAATGCTTCCCCTCGGGCGCCACGCTCTGGCCCCGGCGCATCGCCTGGGCCGCCCTGGCGCTCTCCGTGTGGACGCTCCTCGGGGGTCTGGGGCCCCGCCTCTGGCACGGGGACGCCTCGCAGGTCATCGCGCTGCGCTGGGGAGGCTGGCTGGGGCAGACCCTTTGGCCCCCCTGCCGCAGGCTGCTGGGGCCCGTGGGGCTCCCGCTGGTGCTGGCGCTGCTCATCGCGCTGGCCGTGATGCTCCTGGCGCCGGTGCTGGCGCGGAGCGCCGGGAACGTGGTCGCGGGCTGGCTCGGGAAGAGCGCCCTGCCCTGGTTCAAGCCGCTGCCCGCGAAGGGCGCGCGCAAGTTCATCGAGATGATCAGGCGCCCCTTCCTGCGCGTGTCGGCCCAGCGCGACGTGCCGGACCTGGACGCCCAGGACGCGCTCGACATGGCCCGGGAATCGGAACGCCACCGGCAGGAGCAGGAGGGCATCGACGCCATGGCCCGCGCCGTGGAGGCTTCGGCCTCCTACCGCAAGAACAACCGCGGCGGGGACCTGGACCTCCCCGTCATCCATTCGCTGCACCTGGACGTGGGCCCCGAGGACATCCCCGAGGATCCGGCGATCCTCATCGCCGAGCGGTACGGAACCCCGGCCGAACCCCTTCCGCCCCCCCTGCTCCTGCGCAACCTGCCCCCCCCGCCCCCGCCCAAGGCCCCCCTGGTGGCCCCCAAGGTGGAGAAGGACGCCTACGGCCGCGTGATGGAGCAGCAGCCCCTGGGCCTCACCGAGCCCACCCCGGTGCACCCCCTGCCGTCCCTGCCCGCGCCCAGGCCCAAGCCCAAGCCCGCCCCGTCCAAGCCGGCCGCGCAAAAGCCCGCGCCCGAGGAGGATGCGGGGCCCGGCATCGTGGACCGCCTGGAACTCCCGCCCAGGCGCCTCTTCGACCCGCCCCAGGCCGAGCACCGCCAGGACATGGCCCTGCTGGAGGCGACGCGGGCCCTGGTGCAGGCCAAGTTCACCGAGTTCAAGGTCAAGGGCACGGTCACCGGCCTCCAGCCGGGTCCGGTGGTGACGGTCTACGAGTTCCAGCCGGATCCCGGCGTTCCCGTGGCCAAGGTGCTGAGCATGGAGGAGGACCTGGCCCTGGGCCTCCAGGCCGAGAAGGTCCGCATCGACCGCATCCCGGGCCGCAACCTGGTGGGCATCGAAGTGCCCAACCGCCACCGGGAGGTCATCAGCTTCCGGGAGGTGGTGGACAGCCCGGCCTTCCGCGACCCCTCCCAGAAGGACGCCCGCAGCCTGCTGACGCTGGCCCTGGGCAAGGACATGGCGGGCCACCCCGTGGTGGCCGACCTCGCCAAGATGCCCCACCTGCTCATCGGCGGCTCCACCGGCAGCGGCAAGAGCGTGGGCGTCAACGCCATGATCTGCTCCCTCCTGCTCCGGGCCATGCCCAGCGAGGTCAAGCTCATCCTGGTGGACCCCAAGATGGTGGAGCTGGGCATCTACGAGGACATCCCGCACCTGTGGGCCCCGGTGGTCACCGACATGAAGGAGGCCGGCCGCGTCCTGAAGTGGGTGGTGTCCCAGATGGAGGACCGCTACAAGCGCCTGGCCCTGCTGTCGGTGCGCAATCTCGAGGGCTTCAACGCCAAGGTCGTGGAGGCCGGAGGCCAGATCGACATCAGCGACCGCACCCCGAACCCGCGCTGGCCCGAGCGGCCCCCGGTGCTGGAGCACCTGCCGTACGTGGTGGTGGTCATCGACGAGCTGGCCGACCTCATGATGGTCTGCCGCGCCGAAGTGGAGGAGAGCATCGCCCGCATCGCCCAGAAGGCCCGGGCCGTGGGCATCCACCTCATCCTCGCCACCCAGCGCCCCTCCGTGGACATCGTCACCGGCGTGATCAAGGCCAACCTCCCCAGCCGCCTGAGCTACCGCGTGAACACGAAGATCGACAGCCGCACCATCCTGGATTCGGGCGGCGGCGAGCAGCTGCTGGGCAAGGGCGACGCCCTCTTCCTGGCCCCCGGCAACGCGCGCCCCAAGCGCATCCACGCGCCGCTGCTCACCGAGGAGGAGACGCTGCGCCTGGTGGAGTGGCTCAAGGAGCGGGGGCGCCCCGACTACAACCGGGCCCTGCTCTGCGCCATGGAGACCGAGGACGAACTGGCCCTGGGCGGCACGGAGGAGGTGGCGTCCGCCGGCGACGACATCTACGACCGGGCGGTGGCGGTGGTCAAGCGCGAGCGCAAGGCCTCCACGAGCCTGCTCCAGCGCAAGCTGAACATCGGCTACGGCCGCGCGGCCCGCATCATCGACCGCATGGAGGACGAGGGCATCATCGGCGGTGACCGCGGCGCCGGCAAGCCCAGGGAAGTGCTCGCAGGGGAGGAATGAGAATGCGCATGCTGCTGGCTTTCGCCTGCGTCCCGCTCCTGGCGGCGCCGCTCACCGACGCCCAGAAGGCGCTCTGCGCCAAGGGGAGCCGCTTCGAGCGGGCCGGCTGGATCTACCTGCACCTGGAGGGCGGGCCCCGGGCCCGGGGCTTCCAGCACGGGTACCTGCTGGCGCGCGAGATCGAGGGGGGCATCAACTCCATCCGGAAGGGCTGGGAGCGCCAGACCGCCACCCCCTGGGCGGGCCTGGTGGAGAAGGCCAGGGCGTTCTTCGTGCCCGGCATCGACCCCGAGAACCTCGAGGAACTCGCCGGAATGGCCGAGGGGCTCGGGGCGGCGGGCGTCGCCACCACCCGGGACGAGCTCGCCGTCTACAACGGCTCCACGGAACTCTCCGGCTACTGGTGGCCCCAGGAGCTGGCCCGCATCCGCGACGCGAAGCCCGAGCCGCACGTTAAGGAATCCTGCAGCGCCTTCATCGCCATCGGTTCCTACACCGCCGGCGGCGGGCTCGTCATGGGCCACAACAACATGAGCGGGTACCAGGACCCCCAGACCAACCTGGTGCTGGACATCGTGCCCGACAAGGGCCACCGCATCCTCATGCAGGGCGTCCCGGGCTGGATCCACAGCGGCACCGACTTCTTCGTCACGGACGCGGGGCTCGTGGGCACCGAGACCACCATCGGCGACTTCCAGCCCTACGAGGCCGGCGGGATCCCGGAATTCGCCCGCATGCGCCGCGCCACGCAGTACGCCGACGGCATCGACAGCTGGTGCGCGGTCATGAAGACCGGCAACAACGGCGGCTACGCCAACGCGTGGCTGCTGGGCGACATCAACCGCAAGGAGATCGCGCGCCTGGAGCTGGGCCTGCGCTACGTGGGCTTCGAGCGGAAGACGGACGGCTTCTTCACCGGCTCCAACATCGCCGAGGATCCGCGGATCCTGCGCTTCGAGACCACCACCCGGGAGACCGACATCAACGCGTCCAAGGTGGCCCGGCGCCTTCGGTGGCGCCAGCTCATGGCCCAGCACCGGGGGAAGATCGACGTTACCCTCGCCAAGGCCTTCGAGGCGGACCACTGGGACGTCTCGCGCCGGGAGGAGCACCCCGGGGGCCGCACCCTCTGCGGCCACTTCGAGCTGGAAGCCGAGTCCCCGGGGGATGCGCCCTTCGATCCCTCGGGCACCACCGACGGCAAGGTCCTGGACGCGGCCATGGCCCGGCGGATGGCCTTCGCCGGGCGCTTCGGCAGCGCCTGCGGCATGCCCTTCGACGCGCCGAAATTCCTGGCGGACCACCCGCAGTTCGAATGGCTGACGGGTATCATGCCCAGCCGCCCCACCCAGCCCTGGGTGGAGTTCAAGGCCGGCGAGACGCGCTAGGAGCCTGTCTACGTAATAGGAGGCCCCGCGACGGCGCCCAGAAGCGTGATTATCGAGCGCAAGGCCCGCAGGAGGATTAGGTCAATCCTTCAAGGGACTTGCACACGATAAGCGCGCTTCTGGGCGCCGCCCTTCGGGTGATGGCAGCGGGGCCAGCAACTCTGCGTCAGGCTCGTCAACCGCAGTCCCGCTGCGGCTTTCCTCGCCTTCCTTGATTTGCTAGCCCCGGTGCCATCATCGCGGGGCCTCCTATTACGTAGACAGGCTCCTAGTGTAGGCCGCCAGAAATACCTGTAACGCCAATACAGCTCGTCGCATCCAAGCGGCAGGTGAGAACTTTGGCGCAAGTGGGGCGAGTTGATCTAACTGTGGAGCAATTCAGACGCCTTGAGGAAATGGCGCGGAGCCGGACCTTGCCTGCGCGCAGCGTCCTGCGGGCCAAGATTGTTCTTCATCGAGCTTCTGGCGAGTCCTTTCGTGACATCGGCCAGGCTTTGGGCTGTGATCATCGGACTGCTTGGCAATGCCTCAAGCGATGGGAGGAAGCGGGCTTCGATGGCCTCGAGAGGGAACGCCCAGGTCGAGGCCGGAAGTCTTGGGTGATTGCTTTGAAGGGGCAAGAGGTGCTCCATAAGACGACGCAGGAACAGCCCGTCAATGCCACGCACTGGAGCCGGGCCTCCATGGCGCAGGCCACCGGGGTGAGCGAGAGCACGGTGGGACGCATTTGGCGTCAGAATGGCCTCAAGCCGCACCGCACCGTTGGTTTCAAGTTAAGCAACGATCCTCATTTCGAAGAGAAGTTGGTGGACATCGTGGCCCTGTATCTGGACCCTCCGGAGCATGCCATCGTGCTGAGCGTAGATGAGAAGAGCCAGATTCAGGCCCTGGACCGGACTCAGCCTGGCCTACCGATGAAGAAGGGTCGCTGCGGCACCATGACGCACGACTACAAGCGCAATGGAACGACCACCCTCTTTGCGGCCATGAACACGCTGGATGGTACGGTGATCTCGGCCACGATGCCACGTCATCGCCATGAGGAGTGGCTGAAGTTCCTCAAGCGGCTTGAGCGGGGTACGTCGAAGCGACTCGCTCTGCACATCATTTGCGACAACTACGCCACCCACAAACATCCGGCGGTCAAAAGCTGGTTGAAAGGCCATTCGAGGGTCCACGTTCACTTCACCCCCAGCAGTTCATCGTGGTTGAACATGGTGGAGCGATTTTTCCGGGACATCACGGAGAACCGCATCCGAAGGGGTATTTTCAGATCCGTCCCGGAACTCGAAGCAGCGATCCACACCTATATCGCGAGACACAATGCCGCTCCGAAACCATTTGTTTGGACCGCGTCCGCGAACGATATCCTCGCCAAGGTGACACGAGCACGGCAGGCCCTCGCGGCCATTCGGACGGCCTCTGCCAAGGGTTGACGGCGAACCTG